>NZ_QTUV01000009.1 GCF_003435815.1 Dorea sp. AM10-31 | reverse complement strand
TCTCCAGGTGCATACGCAACGATTGCTTTCATTTTCTCTGGTAAATTGCTCATATTTTTTCCCTCCTATACTTGAAACATACACTTATATCAAAAAGATCTGCCCTGCGCAGTCTTTTTGTATACTTTGCTATTTATACATAACGCCAGGCACAAAAGTCCTAAAAGCTACGAAACTCTTTTCTCTTGTCCCTGGCATTATAATATCTAACTATTCACGGATACGATCTCCGGTCTCAATATCAAACAAGTGTGTTTTTTCTCCACGAACTTCCAGTTTGATAATATCTCCGGCTTTATATCTTGTCTCATCATCCGTGATAATCATCAGAAGCGATTTTCCTACACGGATACCAATTCTTCTCTCGTCACCGAGGTTCTCAAATGTTGCAACCTCTTCCGGTGTTCCTTTGGAGTGCTCTCCTCCGATCATAACGTCCATAGGACGAACACCCATTTTACATTTGAATCCATTGCTTACTACATTGTAGTAACGTTCCGGAACCTGGATCTTCAGGTTACTGTCTTCGAATGTGAAGAAGAAGTGCTCCCCGTCTCCAACAATCGTTGTCTCCAAAATGTTCATCGGAGGCTCACCGATAAAGGATGCAACGAATTCATTTACCGGATCATCATATACTTCTGCCGGTGTTCCATACTGCTGAAGGACACCAAAGTTGATGATCGCTATCTTATCTGCCAGCGACATCGCCTCTAACTGGTCATGTGTTACATAAACCGTTGTACATTTGATATCATTGATCAGACGTTTGATCTCTGTACGCATTGCCTGACGTGCTTTACCATCCAAGTGGGAAAGTGGCTCATCCATGAGCAGCAGTTCCGGACGACGGATAATTGCACGAGCAATATTTACACGCTGTTTCTGTCCACCGGATAATTTAACCGGCATTTTGTCAAGCAGGTCATCACACTGCATGAGTGGTGCGATCTCACGGACACGTTTGTCGATCTCTGCTTTGTCTACACCTTTTGCTTTTAAGTTGAAAGCAATATTATCATATACGGTAAGAGGCGGATACATCGCATAATCTTCGAACGCCAGACCGATATGTCTGTCCTTCGGATGAAGATCATTTACAAGTGTGTCTCCGATGTATATCTCTCCTTTTGTGATGTCCTCCAGACCGGCTGTCATACGAAGCGTTGTTGTCTTACCACATCCGGAAGGTCCGAGGAAAGCGATAAATTCACCCTGCTCAGCGACAAGATTCAGATCTTTTACCGCATAATCATTTGGTTTTGCACCTTTTTTCTTCTTACCCTGATTGTCATAACGTTTATAAAGATGTTTGATAGTTAATCCTGCCATACTCTTATCCCTCCTGTTCTGCTGCTAACGCTTTCACAGCCGCTTCTCTGTATCTTGTCAAATATTCCTGAGTCTCTGCGTCAAAGAACATAGCATGATCTAACTTCATATCTACATATATATCCTGGTCAATCTTAACTGTCAGTCCGTTCGGTGCGATCATACGAAGCTGCAGTCCGTCTTCTACGTCAGCTACGATAACGGCTTTGTTACCGATACTTTCGTAACTGTAAACGCTACACTTCATATAGCCTTCCTTCGGCTCAAATGAATAAGTAAGATTTTGTGGTCTCATACCGATATCTACGCGATCCAGTCCAAGTTCATCCAGTTTTGCATACAGATCATCCTCATGAGGAAGATCATATTCTTTTCCATTTGCTTCCAGCGTGAACTTATATGTATCGTCGGCTTTTTTGATTGCTCCGGTGATGATATTGATCTCCGGATCACCCATCAGTTCTGCAACGAACTCGTTACATGGCATATAATAAATCTCATCTCCGGTACCAACCTGAACCACTTTACCCTCATTGATAATAGCAATTCTGTCACCAAGTGACATAGCTTCCATGAAGTCATGTGTTACGTATACAGATGTTGTTCCGAAGTTTGCCTGGATCTCTTTTAACTCAGTACGCATGGAGTTACGAAGTTTTGCATCCAGATGTGCCAAAGGCTCATCCATCAGATATACTCTAGGAGAACGTACAAGTGCACGTCCCATGGCAACACGCTGTTTCTGTCCATTGGACAACTGACTCGGAAGACGCTCTAACAGATAGTCCATCTTCATCATCTCAGCAACTTCTGTAATTTTCTTTTTGATATATTCTTCATCTCTCTTGTATAATTTGCTTCTAAGCGGAGATGCCATATTATCATAAACTGTCATCTGCGGATACAATGCATAGTTCTCAAATACCATTGCTGTATCTCTGTGTGCAGCATCAGTCAGGTTTTCAACCTTTCCGTCAAATTTGATCACACCCTCTTCCGGAAGCTGGATTCCGGCAATGCAGTTCAGGATTGTTGTCTTTCCTGCACCGGCAGGTCCAAACAATACGAAGAACTCTTTATCTTTGATATCCAGGCTTACTCCATCAAGAGCTGTAACTTTTCCGAATTTTTTAGTAACATTTTCCAATTGTATTCTTGACATATTCTCACCTCTATCCCTTTACTGCACCGAAACTCAGACCACGAACCAGATGTTTCTGGATACACAGTGCGAAAATGATTGCCGGCAGAGCGGATACGGCTGCTGCTACAGCAAGCTGTCCATAGTGTGCACTGTCTGTTCCAAGGAACTTTGTGATCGCTACAGTGATCGGCTGAACGTTTGTACCTCCAAGCATCAACGGGAATGTAAAACTGTTCCATGCGAAGATAAATGCAAGGAGCGCAGCGGATACAAGACCCGGTTTGATAAGTGGTACAAGGTTCTTAAAGAAGATCTGATACCAGGAATATCCGTCTACCTGGGCTGCATACTCAATCTCAACAGAAATATCTTCGAAGTATCCTCTTACTACCCAGATCAGAAGCGGCATAGAGATTAATTGGTATACCCAGATCAGTCCAAAGTAAGAATCATAGATTCCTAATCTCTGATAGATCATGAACAGTGGTAATACTACCAGGATCTCAGGTGCGAATTTGAAAGAAAGAATCTGGAATGCGATATCTTCTTTCTTCTTGAAGTTGTATCTTGCAAGGGCATATGCTGCCGGTACACCTGCAAGTACGGAAATCAAAACTGCTCCTCCGGATACGATCAAACTATCTAACATATATTTCATATAATCTGTGTGAAGTAATACTTCCTTGTAGTTTGCAAGTGTTGGTGTAAATACAAATGTTGTTGTATACATCTCCGCATCTGACTTAAATGTCAGGATCAGCATCCAGATCAGCGGAAACAGAGCAAATATTGAATATATGGCTAAAAGTCCATTCTGAACTATACGGCCTAATCTTTTTGAAGCTGTACTCATGCTTAACATCCTTTCTATGTGAAAATAATCTTGTTTTCCAGTAACCTGTTATTCTTCCAGACCTGCTGCCTGTTTCTGTGCAGCTCTCTGTCTCTTAACGATCTGTTTTGCAATGATATTAATGAATACCCACAATACCAGGATGTACGGAAGTGCATATCCGAATTTCTGGAACTGGAATCCTGTCTGATAAGCGGTCAGTGACAGGTTCATAAGTGTATCTCCAGGGCCTCCCTTTGTCAGAGCGAAGATAACGGCATATTCCTGTAATGCTGCCATCAATCTGAACAGGAGTGCAATATATAAACTTGGTTTTAACATTGGCAGTGTCAGGTTACGGAAGTTAAACATTGTACTTCCTCCATCGATCTTAGCAGATTCGAATGGTGACTTCGGCAGTGACTGCAGACCTGCAAGTACAAGTAACATACAGAATGATGTGTTAACCCATACATCGATCATAACTGCTGTCATAAGTGCAGTCTTCGGACTTGCTGCCCAAGGGAATCCGACAATACCAAAGATGTTCAAGAATTTTTCGATAATACCAACGGAGTTGTTCAGCATCAACTGCCAGATGATCGTAGCTGTTACAGGTGCAACCATCAGCGGGAAGATCAATGCAACTCTCATAATCTTTGAAAATCTGTTGTTCAGGTTGTTGAGGATAATTGCTACCCCCATTCCTAATCCCATCTCAATTGCTGTACTAAAGAATGCATATTTAATTGTTACCCATGTTGCTTTTAAGAATTCTTTCGATGCCAGAATCTGTGTCCAGTTTCTTAATCCTACAAAACTATATGTTGGCATTCTGAAAGAGAAGTTTGTAAGTGAATAGTAAATTGCCATTACGAAAGGAATCATAATACCTATAGTAATGATTAGAGCAGGTGCCACAATCATATACGGAAGTGCTTTTGTTTTAAAAGGCACCACATTCAGCTCACTCGCAGCGGCACTGTTCTTATTCTGTTCTTTCATCCTAGTTCCTCCAATCAAAAATATTTAACATCCGGTACGGAGTTCTCACAATTTCAAAAGTAAAATCGAGGAGGGTCAGGTAACCCCTCCTCGACTCTAACCCTTAATATGTACGATTATGTCCATTTCGTACTTCAATTTTTAATCTCTCAATTAATCATCGATCACAAATAATCTAAACGTTCCCAATATTATTCATCGATCTGAATGTCAGCTACGATCTTATCAAGATCTTTCTTCAGCTGTTTCATAGCCTGCTCTGTAGATTTGTACTTGTTGCTTGTTACAAGATCCTGCAGAGTCTCTGCCCATTTTGTTGTACACTCGAAGAAGTACGGCTGTGGTGTGAAGTAGATAGATGCGTTCTTCTCAAGAGCTGCGATAGACTCGAGATAGTTATCTGCTTTACCAACGATAGATTTGTACTCATCACTGTTCATAACAGATGTACGAGGAGTATCCGGAGAAGCTCCTTCAGTTCCTGACCAAAGCATGTAATCTGGGCTTGTGAAGTACTGAATGAAGTACCAAGCTGCTTCTTTGTTCTTAGAATCTTTGTTCATAGCCAGTGACCAGATCCAGAGGTTTGTCTTAGCGTCAGCATCTGTCTTTCCTTCCGGAAGCGGAACTGTTGACCATGCAATATTTCCGGATTCTGCAGAAGCGCCTTTGTAGTTGTTGAAGTAAGCGTTACTTGATGCATCAAACATCATAGCTGCTTTCTTAGCTCCGAGGTCTTTACCACACTCATACCATGTAGCGTTTGCCCACTGAGTAGATCCGCCTTCTTTGATAAGTTTAACCCAGTAATCTGTCATATCAATAGCTTCTTTAGAATCAAGTTTACATACTAACTTGCCATCTTCGATTGCAAAGTCCTGAGCTCCCCATGTTGCGAATAATGACATATATCCAGGATGGATTGTTGCCCACTCACGAGTACCACGAACTGCGATTCCATATGTTCCGGATCCGTTGAATCCCTTTAATGCTTTAGCAGCTTTCAGAAGGTCATCTGTTGTCTTCGGAACCGCGATTCCTTTTTCTTTTAATACTTTCTTGTTATAGGAAATGTTGTTTAATTCCCATCCCATTGGAAGTGCCCACTGAGAACCTTTTCCAACTTTGTGTCCAGCTGTCAGATCCCATTTCAATGCCCCAACAACACCTGGAATGAAATCATCATAGTTGTAATCTTTGTCTGTAAGAGCCGGATTGTTAATGTAGTCATCCAATGGCTCCATGTATCCAGCCGGTGCATACTCCCAAACCTGATAAGCACCTGTCATGTAAACATCAGTGTCACCTGAGTGGCTGCTAAGAGAAGTGTTCAACTTGTCAAAGTAGTTAGACTCTGGTGTAGAAGAATATTTAACCTTAATTCCTGTCTTCTTCTCAAATTCCGGGATCTTCTTGATAACGGCTTTTGAGTAGTTGTGCTCATTGAACATTACGTTGATTGTTTTTCCCTTGTAGTTCTGCCAGTCGAAATCTTCGGCTTTTCCTTTGTCCGGCGCGTCACTCTTAGAAGAATCACTTCCTGTGGATCCGCCACAACCAGCGAGCATTGTAGCAACCATTGTCATACATAACAGTGCGCTTATAACCTTTTTTTTCATACCTTTCTTTCCTCCCTTTTCTATGGATTTTAATTTTGTACACTTTGTTTACGTATCAGTTTACCTGCCTGAACGTTTTGTACAAATTGTTTAATATTATTATAGCACAAAGCTGACTTTTGTCCAGGTGTTTTACATATGTAATGTTTCACAAAAAATTCATGGTGTTTTTGCACTATTTTTTCATTTTTTTGGTGATTTTTTTGTTAAATTTTTATTTATCCACTAAAAAAATGACTATAGTTGCCTTAAATACGCTTTTCGTGTATCATTAGTAACATATTGGACACTTTGGAGGTATACATCATGAAAGCATTTGAATACGACAGTGGCTTTATGAAATTTGCAATTCTTCTAAGCCGCCTGACACTCTTAAATCTGATCTGGCTGATTGCCTGTATCCCGGTTGTCACCATCGGTGCCTCGACAGCCGCCATGCATTACAGCGCAGCGAAGCTTATGAACGGTGACAGTCATGTTTTCGGGAATTACAAAACCGGTTTCCGTACATATTGGAAAAAAGGAACTGTGATCTGGCTGATCACCGCAGTATTCAGTGCCATCTTCGGTATGGCATCCTACCTGTTCCAGACAGCACGTATTCCTTATCATACGGTACTGATGGTCATCTCCGGCATGGCTTTCCTTACATTATTATTAATAGTGATCTGGATCTATCCGACAATGGTGAATTTCTCCGGAAAGTTACAGGAGTTATTTTTCAATGCATTTATCTTCGCTTTTATGTACGCACCTGTCACACTGATCGCAGTGGTATTCTATGGAATCGCAGGATTTTTATTTATCCGCTTCCTGCTCACCAGAATGCTCGTAGTACTGTTCGGACCGGCTCTTATCGTTTACAGTACACTGGTGCTTTTTGAGAAGGTATTTAAAAAATACAGACCTAAGACCGAAGAAAGTTAAAGTCTGAATTGTAACTGCACGCAAAGAACTGTCACTGATATATTTCTTCAGATACTATGACATCAAAAAATCTGTGCAAGCTATGCTTACACAGATTTTTTAATGTCCTTATTATTAGAAAGGAACTAAACGATATCTTATTTTCTACGATGCATTAGTCGAATTTGAATGCAACTTTGAAGTCGCCGTATTTTCCTGATGCATAGTCAAATGCTTTCTCCCACTCTTCAATCTTGAAGATGCTGGATACAACACCGTCTGTCTTTAAGTTGCCTTTCATCATGTTCTCGATTACGAATGGATATGCATACGGGCTTAAGTGTGATCCCAGGATATCCAGTTCTTTACGGTCACCGATGATAGACCAGTCAACTTTTGTCTCTGATCCAAATACACTGAACTCTACAAAACGTCCAAGTTTACGTGTTACAGTCAGTCCCTGGATAACGCTTGAAGGATGTCCGGTTGCTTCGATGTAAACGTCGCATCCATAGTCATCTGTCAGAGCTTTGATCTCTTTGTCAATGTCGCATTTTCCTGGGTTGAATACAAGGTCAGCGCCAAATTCTTTCGCTTTCTCCAATCTTCCATCCTGCATATCCAGAACGATTAAGAGTTTTGGATTCTTCATTCTTGCGTATGTGATCATGCCAAGTCCGAGAGTACCTGCTCCGGAAATAACTACTACGTCTTCGTTTGTGATGCTTCCACGGTCAACTGCATGTTTGGAACATCCATAAGGCTCTACCAGAAGTGCCTGCTCGATAGACATATCTTCCGGTACACGGCTTAATACACAGTTCTTAGGATATCTTACATACTCTGCCATACCACCGTTGTTGTATGACTGGAATCCGAGCATGTCGTGTGGCTGGCACATCCAGTAATGTCCGTCTTTACAGAAACGGCATTTTCCGCAAGGAACGATCTGGTCTGCGATGATTCTGTCGCCCAGCTCATATCCTTCTACGTTCTCACCCATCTCAACGATTCTTCCGAAGAATTCATGTCCCGGAATAAATGGTGGTTTAACCCATGATGGCTGTACATCATCTCCCCAGAACATTGCTGCACCGTGGCTGCACTTTAAATCACCTGCACAGATTCCGCAAGCCTCTGTCTTGATGATAATGTCGTCCGGTCCACATTCCGGTGTTGGATATTCCGGTTCAAAACGATAATCGTCTTTTGAATATGCTACCAGCGCTTTCATTGTTTTTGGAGTACTTCCTTTTGTTGCCATAATACAAACACCTCTTTCTTAAAAAATATATTTCTTGTTATACTTCAAACTGTCCCCAGACAGTATCGAGAGCTTTGCTCACTGCATGATATTTCTCATATTTTTTCTGATAAATCTCATGCATCTGCGGATTCGGTTCTACTCTTCCTGATACGTGTACCATATGTTTTGCCGCATCCTTATAATCCTTGTATACACCAGCTGCGATCGCTGCTGCCATACCACATCCGAGTGCACCTAATTCTTTGGCATCTACCGTCTCAATCGGGAATCCTAAAATATCCGCAAACATCTGTACCCAAACTTCTGAATTTGCAGCACCTCCCGCCATACGAATTGCCTCCGGGCGTTCTCTGGATAATAATAACCTCTCAATATGTGTCTTATGTGAAAATACAACACCTTCATAAATCGCACGTAGCATATGTGCTTTGTTATGGTAAGTTGTAAGTCCGATAAATGCTCCCTTTCCAAGTGGATGTGCATTCGATCCATATAAGAACGGAAGGAAATATACATCACATTCTTCCGGTTTTACGGAAGCTACTTTTGCATTGACTACACTGTAGATATTTTCACCTTCCGGAATCTTCTCATTCTCCATACAGTTCTCCAGATACCACTCCAGGTTACCGGATGAAGTTGCACTGCATTCTTCTACGAGATAATATCCCGGCATTGCAAACAGAGAGTTCATGGCGATCGTTCCATCCATAACCGGCTCTTTTGCAATATATTCATTAATACTCCATGTACCTGCGATCGTACACATTCTGTCCGGTGATGTAACATCTACCGCAACTGCGCAGGCATCAATATCAAACATACCGCCTGCCACTGCCGTCCCTTCCGGAAGTCCGGTCAGTTCAGATGCTTCTTTGGAAATCGTACCGCACAGGTCATAAGAATAACGGATTGGCGGAAGCATATCATATACTTCTCCAATTCCCATCTTCTCTAAAATATCTTTATCAAATCTGACATCTCTGACATTCATAAGTCCTGATCCGGAAATATCCGTTGCTTCACTGTAAGCCTCTCCAGTCAGTCTGAATCTTACATAATCTTTTACTGAAAATGCATACTGGATATTATCGTAAATATCTCTGTGGTGATCCTTAAACCATGCAAGTAACGATACCTGCTGGCATGCCATGATCTCCTGACATGTTCTGTCATGGATCTCTTCATATACACCATTCTCATGCCATTTCTCCGGATATTTCCACGCACGGCTGTCTGTGGAAATAATTCCGTTATATGCCGGTTTGCCGTCTTTGCCCCAAGGATATAAGCCTTTGCCGTGACCGCACACTGCAATACCCAGAACATCTTCGCCATTAATTCCCGCTTTATTGATCGCACGCTTGATGCAGTCACAGTTTGCAAGCCAAAGCTCTTCCATATCTCTTTCCGTATAGCCTGACTTTGGTGTGATCACTTTCGTTGATCTGCCGGCTGTTGCAATCTCTTTTCCGGTCAGATCAAAGATCGCAGCCTTGGTCGATGTACCACCATTATCGAGTCCTATTACATACCGTTCCATATTCACGTCCTCCTTTGCCTGTTTCAATTATATATTCTTTGTGCAAATATATCAATGACATTTTTCCACCTCCGTGACTTTTGTCACATTTACACAAAAAAAGAACCTGACGATATTTACCGTCAGGTTCTACGCATGTCTATCTTTAATTTTTAGCCATCTACTATCTTGTAACGTATGCATGTTTGAGTTCAACAGATGTTGCTTTCTTATCTGCCTTAACTCCTGATGCTGTAATGCCTGATGCCAGTGCTGCTCCAATGTTGTAAAAATCTCTAACCATTACATAAATTCCTGCTGCTACAAAAAGAACGGATAAAATTGTTGCTACTAATGTCATCATACTTGTCACCTCATACTTTAGATTGTTAAAAATTTGTTTATCTTTTTTCTGATTGTATAATAACACAGCCTGCACTCTTCGTAAATGTCAAAAAGCTCCAATCTTTTTTTGTTTTCAGCATATTTTTTGTTACTTTTTTATCAATGTGTTTTGGCTTTTATTTAATTTTAGCAATTGCTTCCTGTTCTACGCTTAATCCCTGTTTAAATTGCTCTATAAATTTCTCGAATCCGTCCACATCTTCCGGCACCGGTTCCATCTTGCTGCCCTCATTTCCGGCAAAAACTTTGTTGTCAAGATAGTCTTCCAACGTCTCGCCGTTTGCTTTTCCAACTTCGTATGCAGCCAGAAGTGCAATTCCCCATGCACCGCCTTCGCCAGCTGTCTCCATTACGGAAACCGGAGCCTGCATTGCAGCTGCCATGATGCGCTGGCCAACTCCCGGAGTCTTAAAGAGTCCGCCGTGTCCTAAGATCTTATCAATCTGAATATGTTCTTCTTTTACAAGGATATCCATTCCGATCTTGAGTGCACCGAGCGCCGCATACAAATGTGTACGCATAAAGTTTGCAAGATTGAATTTACTGTTTGGTGTACGAATAAATACCGGTCTGCCTTCATCAATCGGAATAATATTTTCACCGGAATAATATCCATATGATAACAGACCACCACAGTCAGCATCACCTTCCAGTGCTTTGTTATATAATGTTCCGAACAATGTATTCATATCTACTTTCATGCCCATTGCTTCTGAATACTCTTTAAAAATATTCACCCATGCATTCAGATCAGAAGTACAGTTATTCGCATGTGCCATTGCCACCGGACTTCCGGATGGTGTTGTTACCATATCAATTTCCGTATATACTTTGGAAAGTTCTTTTTCCAGTACGATCATAGCAAATACAGATGTTCCGGCAGATACATTACCGGTTCTCTTTGCAACACTGTTTGTTGCAATCATACCGGTTCCGGCATCACCTTCCGGCGGGCACACCGGAATTCCTGCCTGAAGTGTTCCGGTCGGATCTAATAATTTGACACCTTCTTCTGTCAGGCATCCTGCATCATCGCCTGCGCAGAGGACTTTCGGCATGATTTCACGGAGTTTCCAGCTATATCCACGGTCTTCGACAAGTTTGTCAAATTTTTCGATCATTCCATCGTAGAAATCGGATGTAGCCGGATCAATCGGGAACATACCGGATGCATCACCGACTCCTAAGACCTTCTGACCGGTCAGCTGCCAGTGAATATATCCGGATAAGGTTGTAAAATATGCCACATCCTTCACATGTTCTTCTTTATTAAGAATCGCCTGATACAGATGTGCAATGCTCCATCTCTGCGGAATATTGTACTGGAACAGCTCTGTCAGCTCTTCTGCTGCCTGTCCTGTGATCGTATTTCTCCAGGTACGGAATGGAACGAGCAGTGTTCCTTCTTTGTCAAATGCCATATAGCCGTGCATCATTGCACTGAATCCGATGCCGGCAAGGCTTTTGATCTCAGTACCGTATTTTTCCTTTACGTCTGCCGCCATATTAGCATAGCTGGCTTTCAGTCCTTTCCAGATGTCTTCCAGATCGTATGTCCAGATATGTCCGTCCAGTCTGTTCTCCCAGTCATAACTTCCTGTTGCTACCGGCTGATGATTTTCATCGATCATAACCACTTTGATTCTTGTCGAGCCGAGTTCAATACCTACTACTGCTTTTCCGGCTTCAATCAATGTTTTTACATTCTCCTTGTTCATCTAGTGTCCCCCCTGTCCATAGTATGCATTTGCTCCGTGTTTTCTGTAATAATGCTTGTCCTGCAGTTCCTGTGGTGCCGGCTTATTTTCCGGATTGATCAGTTCACAGCGGCACGCCATCTTTGCAACTTCTTCTAATACTACTGCGTTGTGCACTGCTTCGTTGGCATCTTTGCCCCATGTAAACGGACCGTGGTTCTTACAAAGAACTGCCGGTGTTGCAATATAGTCTTTTCCGCGTGCTTCAAACTCGTCCGCAATCAGCACACCTGTATTTTTTTCATAAGCTTCTTCAATCTCTTCTTTTGTCAGATTGCGCACACATGGAACTTCTCCATACAGATAATCTGCATGTGTGGTTCCGTAGCATGGAATGTCTCTTCCTGCCTGCGCCCAGCTTGTAGCCCACGGGGAATGGGTATGTACGATTCCCCCGATATCCGGGAAACGGTTATATAATACCATGTGAGTATCTGTATCGGATGAAGGGTTGTATTTTCCTTCTACTTTGTTGCCCTGAAGATCAACGACTACCATATCATCCGGTGTCAGTTTATCGTATTCTACTCCGCTTGGTTTGATTACAAAAAGACCTTTTTCTCTGTCAATTCCGCTCACGTTACCCCAGGTAAATGTAACCAGTCCATACTTCGGCAGCATCATATTGGCTTCGTACACCTTCTTTTTCAGTTCTTCTAACATTCTATTGTCCTCCGTTCTTAAAGTCTACTATAGTCAATATATCTTAATTTTTATATGTTTTCAACTGATTTTCGGTAATATGTGCCAATAATCACTAATTTTAGTATCTGACGTACGGTTCCGTATACAGCGGTTCTTTCGTTTTCACAAACTACCAGATAATAGTCAAGCATGGACGTGTATCCTTCCCACTACCAGGGCTGATTAGGAACTCTCCTCCATGAGTGACGTGCGCTGCAAGGCGAACGAAAAAAAGGAGCAGGAAACTTGCGCTTCCTGCTCCTTAATTGTTCTTTATTCTGTTAGATTCCTGAATTACTCGATTATAACTCCGTCTTCTTCTACAACATTTTCTGTTATATCATCAACATCATTCATCTCACCGATTTCTATATCATCACCTTCATCAAATGATAACTCATCATCTAATGCGTAATCGGAACCGAGTTTAATATCACGGTATTTTCTCATACCTGTACCGGCTGGGATGTGTTTACCAATGATAACGTTCTCTTTCAGACCTACCAGTGGATCGATCTTGCCCTTGATTGCTGCTTCTGTCAGAACTTTTGTTGTCTCCTGGAAGGATGCTGCTGACAGGAAGGAGTTTGTAGCAAGGGATGCTTTTGTAATACCAAGCATGATCTGTTCTCCGGTTGCCGGCTCTTTGCCTTCTGCTTCCAGAGCTGCATTTGTATCTTCAAATTCCAGAATGTCTACATTTGTTCCCGGAAGGAATTCTGTATCTCCTGCTTCTTCGATACGGATCTTCTTCAGCATCTGACGAACGATAACCTCGATATGCTTATCGTTGATTTCAACACCCTGCAGACGGTATACACGCTGTACTTCCTGGATCATGTAATCCTGTACGGCGCGGAGTCCTTTGATCTTCAGGATATCATGAGGATTTACACTACCTTCCGTCAGTTCATCACCGGCTTCCAGTTTTGCTCCGTCTAATATTTTGATACGTGATCCGTAAGGGATCAGATATGCTTTGGATTCTCCTGTTTCTTCATTTGTAACGATAATCTCACGCTTTTTCTTCGTGTCGCTGATTGTTGCAGTTCCTGCAAACTCAGTGATAATTGCAAGTCCCTTCGGCTTTCTAGCCTCGAAAAGCTCCTCGACACGAGGAAGTCCCTGTGTGATATCCCCACCGGCTACACCACCGGTATGGAATGTTCTCATAGTAAGCTGTGTACCAGGCTCACCAATGGACTGGGCAGCGATAATACCAACAGCCTCTCCAACCTGTACCGGCTCACCGGTTGCCATGTTGGCTCCGTAACATTTTGCACAGATACCGCTGTGTGAACGACATGTTAAAATTGTACGGATCTTAATCTTCTTCAGTGTCTCACCATTTTCGTCGACACCTTTTTTCATGATCAGCTCTGCACGTTTCGGAGTAACCATATGGTTCTTCTTAACAAGTACATTGCCATCTTTATCTACGATATCCTCGCACAGGTAACGTCCTGTAATACGCTCCTGGAGGCTCTCGATCTCTTCATTTCCATCCATGAATGCATGTACATACATTCCAGGGATCGGACCATCCTTCGGTGCACAGTCTACTTCGTGGATGATAAGCTCCTGGGATACATCAACCAGACGTCTGGTCAGGTATCCTGAATCGGCTGTACGAAGGGCTGTATCAGAAAGTCCTTTACGTGCTCCGTGCGCAGACATGAAGTACTCCAATACGTCCAGACCTTCACGGAAGTTTGACTTGATAGGCAACTCGATCGTATGACCGGTTGTATCTGCCATCAATCCACGCATACCGGCAAGCTGTTTAATCTGTTTGTCAGATCCACGGGCTCCGGAATCCGCCATCATGAAGATGTTGTTGTATTTATCAAGTCCTGTCAGCAGGGCATGTGTCAGAGCATCGTCAGTTGTCTTCCATGTCTCAACAACTTCTTTGTAACGCTCTTCCTCTGTGATCAGACCACGCTTGAAGTTCTTTGTGATCTTATCTACTGTATCCTGTGCTTTCTGGATCATCTCTGGTTTCTGTGGCGGTACTGTCATATCTGAAATAGATACGGTCATCGCAGCTCTTGTAGAATACTTGTATCCGATTGCTTTTACATGGTCAAGAACTTCTGCTGTAGCAGTTGCTCCATGTGTATTGATAACTTTTTCAAGGATCTGTTTTAACTGTTTCTTACCTACGTGGAAATCAATCTCCAGTAACAGTTCGTTGCCTTCTACTTCACGATCTACGAATCCGAGATCCTGTGGAATGATCTCGTTGAAGATAAATCTTCCCAGTGTAGACTCAACAGTAGCTGTCTTATCTGTTCCGTCGGCAAGTGTCTTTGTTACACGTACTTTAATGCGTGAGTGCAGAGTAATTACCTGGTTCTCATATGCCAGGATTGCTTCGTTCACGCTCTTGAAGAACTTACCTTCTCCGATCGCTCCAGGTCTTTCCTGAGTCAGATAGTAAATACCAAGTACCATATCCTGTGAAGGTACAGCTACCGGTCCACCATCGGAAGGTTTCAGTAAGTTGTTCGGTGAGAGCAGAAGGAAACGACACTCAGCCTGTGCTTCTACAGACAGCGGAAGATGTACAGCCATCTGGTCTCCATCGAAGTCGGCGTTGAACGCGGTACATACGAGTGGATGAAGCTTGATCGCCTTACCTTCTACAAGGATCGGCTCAAATGCCTGGATACCCAGTCGGTGAAGTGTAGGGGCACGGTTTAACATAACCGGATGCTCTTTGATCACTTCTTCCAGAACATCCCATACTTCCGGCTGAAGTCTCTCTACCATTTTCTTAGCATTCTTGATATTGTGAGCAGTTCCATTCTGAACGAGTTCTTTCATTACAAATGGTTTGAACAGCTCGATCGCCATCTCTTTCGGAAGACCGCACTGGTAAATCTTAAGTTCCGGTCCTACGACGATAACGGAACGTCCGGAGTAGTCAACACGCTTACCAAGCAGGTTCTGACGGAAACGTCCGGATTTACCTTTCAGCATATCAGAGAGGGACTTAAGAGCACGGTTACCTGGTCCTGTAACCGGACGGCCACGGCGTCCGTTGTCGATCAGTGCATCTACTGCTTCCTGCAACATTCTCTTTTCGTTTCTTACGATAATGTCCGGAGCGCCTAACTCAAGCAGACGTTTCAGACGGTTGTTTCTGTTGATAATTCTTCTGTAGAGATCATTCAGGTCAGATGTTGCAAAACGTCCACCATCTAACTGAACCATCGGACGCAGATCCGGTGGGATGACCGGAATGTTATTCATGATCATCCACTCTGGTTTGTTACCGGACTCACGGAAAGCTTCTACAACTTCCAGACGTTTTACGATTCTTGCACGTTTCTGTCCGGTAGCTCCCTGTAAGCCTTCTGTCAGTTCATTGTATTCTTTGTCAAGGTCGATTGCTTCCAGCAGTTCCTGTACGGATTCAGCACCCATACCTACTCGGAAAGCACTTCCCCATTTTTCTCTTGCTTCCTGATATTCCTGTTCAGACAATACCTGTTTGTACTGAAGGTCTGTATCCCCTTTGTCCAGCACGATATAGGATGCGAAATACAGAACTTTCTCCAATGTTCTTGGAGACAGATCCAGGATCAGTCCCATACGGCTCGGGATTCCTTTGAAGTACCAGATATGGGATACCGGAGCTGCAAGAGCAATGTGTCCCATACGCTCACGTCGTACGCTTGCTTTTGTAACTTCTACACCACAGCGGTCACAAACGACACCTTTGTAACGGATTTTTTTGTATTTACCACAGTGGCATTCCCAGTCTTTGCTTGGTCCGAAAATCTTTTCGCAGAACAAACCATCTTTCTCCGGTTTCAGAGTTCTGTAGTTAATTGTCTCCGGTTTTGTTACTTCTCCCCTTGACCATTCCAGAATCTTTTCAGGTGACGCCAAACCGATTTTGATTGCATCAAAAGTCATAGGCTGAAATGTTTGTTCCTTAGTATTTTCTGGCATACTGGCACCCCTTTCTATTCGTTATCTGCATCATATGCATAGTCATCAGTTTCATTAAAATCGATTGAGAAGTCATCCTCTTCCGGCTCTTCTTCTACATCAACGAGTTCTTCTCCCTGGAATTCCTGTTCGGTATATCCATGTTTACCGAAGTCATCGTCCTGTCCGTATCTTCTGTCTCCTTCAATCAATGAGCGGAAATCTGTATTACCCATCTCTGAGGTTTCCATGATCTCAACTTCTGTATTGTCATCGCGCAGTACACGCACATCCAGTCCGAGAGACTGTAACTCTTTGAGCAATACTTTGAAGGATTCCGGAATACCTGGCTCAGGGATGTTCTCACCTTTGATGATCGCTTCGTATGTCTTCACACGACCGATAACATCATCGGATTTGACTGTCAGGATCTCCTGCAGAGTATAAGATGCACCATAAGCTTCCAGTGCCCAAACCTCCATCTCTCCGAAACGCTGCCCACCGAACTGTGCCTTACCACCTAATGGCTGCTGTGTAACCAGTGAGTAAGGACCCGTTGAACGTGCGTGGATCTTGTCATCTACCAGATGATGCAGTTTCAGGTAATGCATGTGTCCGATTGTTACCGGGCTGTCGAAGAACTCTCCTGTTCTACCATCACGAAGACGTACTTTACCGTCTCTTGAAAGCGGTACACCCTTCCACAGTTTTCTGTGGTCTCTGTTCTCATACAGATAATCCAAGACTTCCGGAAGGAGTTCCTGCTCGTGTTTTGCTTTGAACTCTTCCCAGCTTAAGTTGACATAGTCATTAGCCAGATCAAGAGTATCCATAATATCATTCTCATTTGCACCGTCAAATACCGGTGTTGCAATGTTAAATCCAAGTGCTTTTGCTGCCAGGGACAAGTGAATCTCCAATACCTGTCCGATGTTCATACGTGATGGTACACCCAGTGGGTTCAGTACGATGTCAAGCGGACGTCCGTTTGGCAGGAATGGCATATCTTCTACAGGAAGTACACGAGAAACGACACCCTTGTTACCATGACGACCAGCCATCTTATCTCCAACGGAGATCTTTCTCTTCTGTGCAATGTAAATACGAACGGACTGATTTACACCAGGTGACATCTCGTCACCGTTCTCTCTTGTAAATACTTTCGCATCTACAACAATTCCGTATTCACCATGTGGTACTTTCAGAGATGTATCACGTACTTCACGTGCTTTTTCACCGAAGATTGCACGAAGAAGTCTCTCTTCTGCTGTCAGTTCTGTCTCTCCCTTCGGAGTTACTTTTCCGACCAGAATATCACCGGCACGCACTTCTGCACCAATGCGGATGATTCCTCTGTCATCCAGATCTTTCAGAGCTTCATCTCCAACTCCCGGAATATCTCTTGTGATCTCTTCCGGTCCGAGTTTTGTATCACGTGCTTCTGCTTCGTATTCTTCAATATGAACGGATGTATATACATCATCCTGTACAAGTCTTTCACTTAAGAGTACCGCATCCTCGTAGTTATAACCTTCCCAGGTCATAAATCCGATCAATGGGTTCTTACCTAACGCAAGTTCACCGTTTGATGTAGACGGTCCGTCTGCGATAACGTCTCCGGCTTCTACTCTGTCACCTTTGAACACGATCGCTCTCTGGTTGTAGCAGTTGCTCTGGTTGCTTCGCTGGAACTTCGTCAGTTTATATTTTCTGAGTTTTCCGTCATCCTGCTTAATCTGAATCTCTGTGGATGTAGATCTCTCTACGATACCGCCTTCTTCAGCAACAACACATACTCCGGAGTCAACGGCTGTCTTCTCTTCCATACCGGTTCCGACTACAGGAGCCTCTGTAATAAGAAGCGGTACTGCCTGACGCTGCATGTTGGATCCCATCAGCGCACGGTTCGCATCATCATTCTCCAGGAAAGGAATCAAGGCTGTAGCTACAGAGAATACCATCTTAGGAGAAACATCCATGTAATCGAACATCTTTCTCTCATATTCCTGTGTCTCTTCACGATAACGACCGGATACATTCTTACGAACAAAATGTCCTTCTGCATCCAGCTGTTCATTCGCCTGTGCTACATGGTAGTTATCTTCTTCATCCGCTGTCATATAAACAACTTCGTCTGTTACACGCGGATTTTCCGGATCGGAGTGATCAATCTTACGGTACGGAGCCTCAACGAATCCATACTGATTGATTCTTGCATAACTTGCAAGAGAGTTGATCAGACCGATATTCGGACCTTCAGGTGTCTCAATCGGACACATTCTTCCGTAATGGGAGTAGTGAACATCTCGAACCTCGAATCCGGCACGGTCTCTTGACAGACCACCCGGTCCAAGGGCTGACAGACGTCTCTTATGTGTCAGCTCACCTAACGGGTTGTTCTGATCCATGAACTGTGACAGCTGAGAAGAACCAAAGAATTCTTTTACTGCTGCTGTTACTGGTTTGATGTTGATCAGGGACTGTGGTGAAATACCTTCCAGATCCTGTGTTGTCATACGCTCACGTACAACTCTCTCCAGTCTTGAAAGACCGATTCTGTACTGGTTCTGAAGCAACTCACCGACAGCACGGATACGTCTGTTTCCGAGGTGGTCGATATCATCATCATTTCCAAGTCCATATTCCAGATGCATATTATAGTTGATAGACGCAAAAATATCTTCTTTTGTGATATGTTTCGGGATCAGATCATGGATGTCTCTTCTGATCGCGTCTTTTAATTCATCAATGTCTCCTGCTGACTCTTCTAACAGATTAGCCAGTACCGGATAATAAACAAGTTCTGTTACCCCAACCTCTGCCGGATCAATGTCAACAACAGTCTTAAGATCTACCATCAGGTTCGACAGAACTTTGACTTTTCTGTCCTCTTCCGGCAACTCGATCCATACATATGGAACTGCTGCATTCTGGATCTCATCTGCAATCTCTCTTGTAACCTTAGTTCCGGCTTCTGCGATCACTTCTCCGGTCAGAACACTTGCTACGTCCTCTGCAAGGATCTGTCCTGAAATACGATTTTTCAGCAGAAGTTTTTTATTAAATTTATAACGTCCGACTTTCGCCAGATCATAACGTCTCGGATCGAAGAACATGCTTGTGATCAGGCTCTCTGCACTGTCCACTGCAAGCGGCTCGCCCGGGCGGATCTTCTTATATAATTCCAGAAGACCTTCCTGATAATTGGTAGCGGCATCTTTCTCGAAACTTGCAAGGATCTTCGGCTCTTCACCGAACACTTCCAGGATCTCCGGATTTGTACCGACACCAAGTGCACGAATCAATACTGTGATCGGCACCTTTCTGGTTCTGTCTACACGTACATAGAAAACGTCATTGGAGTCTGTCTCATATTCCAGCCATGCACCACGGTTCGGGATAACAGTAGCGGAATACAGTTTTTTACCAACTTTATCATGTGAAATTGCATAATAAATACCTGGTGAACGAACGAGCTGACTTACGATTACTCGCTCTGCACCATTAATCACAAATGTTCCGGTTGCAGTCATTAACGGCAGGTCACCCATGAAAATCTCATGCTCGTTAATCTCGTCTGTCTCCTTGTTGTGGAGTCTCACTCTCACTTTCAGCGGTGCTGCATATGTTGCGTCACGCTCTTTGCACTCATCGATCGTATATTTTACTTCATTCTCGCATAAAGTAAAATCTACAAATTCCAGGCTGAGATGACCGCTATAATCGGCGATTGGGGAAATGTCATCAAATACTTCTTTTAATCCTTCATCCAGGAACCACTGATAAGAATCTTTCTGGACTTCGATCAAATTCGGCATCTGAAGCACTTCTTTTTGTCTGGAATAGCTCATACGTGAACTTTTTCCGCTTTTGATAGGACGAATTCTGTTTTTCTCCATATTGACGTTTCACTCCTCGTTTATTTTTTGGCGGGCTTTACGAATGCCCTTAAATATTGAAAATTCCGGCAAAAACCTTCGTATTTTACTGGTTTTTGTGCAATATCATGGCATAACTTTCCACAATAGCGCATTTTTAACTATAGCATAGCGATATTTAGCTTGTCAATACCCAATTTGAACTTTTTTTCAAAATAACAGGAGGCATCGTGCTCTCTGCACAGTGCCTCCTGCTTTTCATTTTATGTCTGTAGTATCTGCAAACTATTTTACGGTCACTTTTTTAACCTTAGACCAGTCAGAATGTAAATTCATCTGCTCACCATTGTATTTTACTGTCGTATAAGTACGAACTCTTACATAGTAAACTTTTTTAGATTTTAAGTTTTTCACTGTCTTTGTGACAACCGAGTTCTTTGTGATCTTTTTATTCTTCACAGCTTTTACAAAGTTCTTATCTGTAGAATACTGTACCTGATATCCGGTTACTTGTGTCGTCTGTTTGCTCCATTTTACATCAAATCTCTTCTTTGCGGCTTTTAATGATTTTACTGTTACAGATTTCGGAGCAATCTTGAATGTCTTTGTCTTTGTTCCGTTGTAATCACCCTTGAATGTAAGAGTTACTTTGTATTTTCCAACGTTCTTGCAGTTACCTGCATATTTTACAGTGTAGCCTTTGATTACTTCGCCTTTTGCGTTCTTAACTGTTACTTGCGGTTTCTGTACTTTGCCATTGTAAATGTATCTTGTATTGGAAAGTGTAATTGACTTCGGAGTGGCCGCTACTTTTGCATCATCTGCATCTTTAGCATCTTTTAACTCTTTCAATGTGGTCTCTGCTTTCTCAAGTACATCTTTGTTGCTTACCAGTTCTTTCTGTGCATCTGTCAGTGCATCGTAAGCTGTTCTTGCTTCTTTGATCGCATCTTCGGATTCCAGTGTTACATCTCCGATCGCGTCGATCTTATTTGTAACTTTCTCTGCGGCCTTAACATCGGCTGCTTTTGCATCCTGTAATTCTTTCAGTGTACTCTCTGCTTTCTCAAGTACATCTTTGTTGCTTACCAGTTTTTTCTGTGCATCTGTCAGTGCATCGTAAGCTGTTCTTGCTTCTTTGATCACATCTTCGGATTCCAGTGTTACTGTTCCAATATTTGTAATATTTTTAGAAACCTGATCTGCTGCTTTCAAATCTGCAAGATCTTTTTCTGCTTTCTCAAGCACATCTTTGTTGCTTACCAGTTCTTTCTGTGCATCTGTCAGTGCATCGTAAGCTGTTCTTGCTTCTTTGATCGCATCTTCGGATTCCAGTGTTACTGTGCCAATATTTGTAATATTTTTAGAAACCTGATCTGCTGCTTTCAAATCTGCAAGATCTTTTTCTGCTTTCTCTAATACATCGTAATTTGTTACCAGAGTCTTCTGTTTATCTGTTAATTTATTGTAAGCTGTTCTTGCTTGTTTTATCTTGCTCTCAGATTTCAGTGTAACTTTTCCGATATTTTTGATTTTGGTTACTACAGCATCTGCTTTCTGCAAATCACTCAGTTCGCTTTCTGCTTTCTGTAATACATCATAATTTGTTACCTGTTTTTTCTGGTCTGCGGTTAATGCATTATATGCTGATCTTGCAGCTTTGATTGTACTTGATGAGCTAAGTGTTACTTCACCGATTCCATCAATTTTATTTTTAACATTTTCTACCTGAAGATCGCTCAGTTTTGCTTCTGCTGTTTCTAATACATCGTAATTCGTTACCTGTTTTTTCTGGTCATCTGTCAATGCGTCATATGTATCTCTTGCATCCTTAATCGCATCTTTTGAGTCCAGTGTTACATCTCCGATCGCGCTAATTTTGCTTTCAGCATTCTCTACCTGAAGCTTGCTCAGTTTTTCCTCAGCCGTTTTAATTGCATCTGCGTTTTTAATCTGTTCTTTCTGTTCGTCAGTCAGTAAATTGTAAGCTTTCTTAGCTTCTTCAATTGCTTTTTCAGAATTTAATGTAATATCATCAAGAGCATCAATTGTCTTCTGTGCATATTCTACAGCATCCAGCACTGTAACCTTGCAATATGCATTGCAGGCACCTCTTGTATTATCGTTATTATAATAACGTCCAGATACTACATAAGTTCCCGGTTTATCAAAAGATACTTTGAATTTACCATCTTTATCTACTTCAATATCTTCGCGGTAATCTTCATCTGTAACCTTATCTGCTCCATTCTTTCCGACGAAAATCATTGTATATGCACCATCTTCATTATTACATGGTCCATACTGTGGTGTGTGCATAGAGCTTGTATAACGATAAGTCAGTTCTACATCAGACCCAACCCCCGTTGTAACGTCGTCTGTCTCAATTGCGCTGTAAGGTGTGTAATCCTGTCCCGGTCCATATTCTCCAAAGAAACCATATCCAGGATATCCATATCCTGCGCCCCAGTTTCCGGCTGCCTGATAGAATGTATATTTGTCTCCGTCTTTTGCTTTATACTTTGCACTTACCGTAGGCGCATCAATACCATTTAAGCACCAGAGCTGATCCATTCCCCATCCAAACATATCTGTGATCCATCCGCTGGATCCGATATCTACAGTTGCAAGTTCGTCTGTCATTCCTTTATCTGTTAATGCCTGAAGTAAGATATGAAGCGGTGTGATATAATCCGCATCATCCGGTGCATTTTTAATCTTGTAGGATTGGAAAGACGGTACCTCGTCTTTGTTCATTGTTACTTTCGTATACGGAAGAATGGTTCCGTCATCCTGTTCTGCTCTTACATAGCAGGTAATTGTATTCTTGTCTGATGAATCTGCGTTATCTGCAGCAGATACTGCCATTGGCAGGATAAATGCAAGCATACAGATACTAACTATAGCAGTCATTATTTTGTTTTTAAACTTCATAAATCTTATTTCCTCCCTTTTCTCTTTTCTTTATATATAAAACCTCAGATAAATTCTGAGATATAAGCACAACAACAATAAAAAACCGGCTCCTGAATCACCCAATTCAAAAGCCGGTTATATGCACACACAAGAAAAACATCTGTTTTTCTTCGCACAGCACAACAAATCTTTTATCTAATATTTCAACTTCGGATTGGGCAAAGTCAAGGATGCAGCACTCCGTGTATCTGACTTAGTCTGTGTATTATAATGGTGAAAATTTCATATTATAATTTCCAGACTTCACAGTGACCGTCTCGCGAGGCTTCTCACCTCATTCCACTGCCGGGGGATTTCTTTATCAATCATCCCGGACGCACTGACCTTTCTTATTCTCTTTTTTATTCATTTCATAATGATACAATATTTTGTTTCATATTTCTACTATTTTGTTTTTACTTTTTTGTAAGATGACCATCCTGAATACAGCTTTGTTGTCTTTCCGTTTATTTTCACAGTTTTGTATGTGCGTACTTTTACATAATACAGCCTCTTAGATTTTAATTTTTTCACTGTTTTCTGCACTGTTGTATTCTTAGATATCGTTATGGTCTTTACTGATTTTTTAAATTTCTTATCCGTTGTATAAGAAAACTGATAACCGGTTGTCTGGGTTTTCTGTCTGCTCCATTTTGCTGTAAAGCTTTTCTTTCCGGCTTTCAAAGTTGTGATCTTCGTTCCCTTTGGCACAATCTGAAATGTCTTTGTGACCGTGCCTTTGTAATCACCTTTGAATTTTACAGTCACTTTATAGCTTCCGACATTTTTTCGTCCAGATGCATAGGATACGGTATAGTTACTCGTTGCAACGATCCGCCCTTTGGCATTTTTCGCCTTCACGGTTGGCTTCTGCACCTTTCCATTATATGTATAACTTGTTTTCGCAAGAGTTACATTTTTTTCCTGTATGACCTCTTTTTCCGGCTCTACTTCCGGTTCTTTTTTGGAAATATCCAGTGAAACGCTTGTGATCGGCGCTGTGTAATCACACCCTGCCTGTCCGTCTCTGTTCTGATATTTCACATATGGGAATGTGATTGTAAGATCCGTATCATCCGGTGTAAGAGATTCTTCTGAGTAGCTGACATATTCTGTCACATCTCTCGTCTTTCCGTTCGTATAGGTCGCAATAACCTGCATACCGGATGGGTCGAATTTTTCTCCTTCTTTATAAGATGTCTTCTTCGGCTGCTTTGTCACTTCCAGTTTACTGATCGTCGCTCCAAGCGCCATCATATGGTTGGAATCATTGCGGAAATATAAAGTTCCGTACTCGTCCACGATCGGGTTGCAGAGTGCATACTGCGCCTGCGCATCAGACGGTGTAAAAAGCACAGTTCCTACATCATATGTATTTCCTTTATCAGTTTCCTGCTCCAGATCAGTGGCTTCCGTCTGTCCCGGTTCATCAGAGATCACACGGAGTTTTCCCGGTGTGTAATTATCAAAGAAATAGACATACACTTTTCCGGTCTCTTTCTCATATGCTCTTGTCAGAACACCACTCGTCTGCGGATATCCCTGCGTCGGTACAACATATGCAATCGACATTGTTTTCAGATCCAGCACCGCGATTCCATGTCCGCTGTATGCACCAAACTGTTCTGATCCCGACACGCCTACATATGCTCTTCCATTGTAAACCGTCGGTGTTGAGGTACTCATTGTAAGATCGGAGCCTTTGCTGTTCTCCAGCTTGATCCACCGCAGCGAATCTTTGTCAAACGTTCCGTCCGCATTTACAGAAATACGATAGAAATAACCGGATTTTGATGTGAAATAATAATCACCCGTCGGGTTGTCCCCTTCTGTATCTTTTACAATGTTACATCTGATATCTCCGGTAAACGGCAAGATCAGATCATCGATCACTTTTCCATTTTTCGGATTCATGGAGAACACATGTGCATATCCGCTCTTGTAACCACTCTCTCCGTCTTCCGTTCCCTGCAGCAGGAATTTTCCACTCTCATCCGCGTAAGTTCCTGCCCAATAGTAGCCGCCTTTTCCGGTATGTGTCCAGGTTGCCACTTTCTTTTCATTTGTCTGGGACGGGTCTTCATCTGCTGCCGAAATACATACATAATTCGCTTCTGCTGTCTCTGAATTCCAGAAACCGGTATAAATATATCCATTTTTATACGTAATCTGGCAGTTCGGCTGTCCACCGAGCGGATCTTCATAAACCCACAGCGATTCCATTGTCTTTGCATTGAATGCCTGGATTGTTCCCTGGCTGAGTCCGACAAAAATCATTCCGTCCGCATAAGTCGGTGGCTGGATTGCAAAGGACGAAGGTCTTGCAAGCGCACCTCCGCGTTTCACCAGTTTTCCGGTTATCGTATCCATTTTCAGCAGATTCTTACTGTCATATGTGTACAGATATCCGTCTACAAGAATCGGATGTCCGCAATAACCGTCAAAATCATCTTTATTTGCCCAGTAGAGAACGCTGTCTTCTGCTTTGACCGGTGTCTTCTCATCTAAGACTACGTTATTATTCTCATCCCGGAAACTCGGCCACTGAGAATTCAGATCTTTAATTTCTGTATTTTCCGGCGCTTCTTCCAGTGTGACCGGAACTTTGATATCTTCCTCCACACGGAAATCTGTCACCCTGACTGCCTTGTAACCATTTTTTGTAATCGTATAGGAATACGGTATTCCAGGCAACAGTTTACAGATTCCATTTTCCGTATAAACAGTAGTATGATCCGTCTCATTCTGAATGAAAATATTTGCATCTTCCGGATCTACCTGAAATGTCACCTGAACCGGTTCTTTTTTCTTCACACAGATTGTGTATGTATTCTGCACGGTATCCAGATTCGCATGCGCAACTTGGATTTTTATCTTCTCGTCTGCTCCATTTTCAGAAATCGGGACTTCTATATCCGACAGATCAGAATACGTCTTATCGCCAATGACTGCATAATAGCCGCCATCATACCAGTTTTCATTCTCTTCATTCAGGAAACTTCCGGAAAGGTTTACAGATTTCGTTCCTTTTGCAACATTTACCTGATATTCATAAATTTCCCGGTCAAACGCCTCTGCCGTTCCATTTGCATTTACAAATGTAAGATCTCCGGAAGCGTTTGATGCTTTCAATGACTTTAAATGCAGAGAACGCCGGATATTCATTTCATAATTCTGGTAATAAGTCACACCGGATACTTCTTTGTAAGTGACAATCGTCACTGTATTTCCATACGCACACGCTTCGATCACATGCCCCAGCACCGTTGCTCCTTTGCTCGTATTTACTGCTGCAATTCTTGTCTGCTCTGCCTGGGTTCCATCGGATTGCTTTGTCCAGACTGCTTTCACCTGATAATCATTTTGCGTATTCGCCTGTACATAAATGGCGCTGTTTGCATCCGGTACCGCGTACTGGTACATATGCCGACCAGATTCAAATTCCTGCTCCGGTGTAAACACTTCCCGTCTGCTGCCCATAGCAGCATTGTACATTGCGAATCCCGCAAGTCCGTCTTTTTCTTCCGGTTCTGCGGCGGTCACCGTCATTGTGCCGTCCGCAACCGCTTTCACCTGAAATGTCTCTTTTGCAAAATAGGTATCATCCTTTGATGCAATATAAGAGTAGGAAGCACCCGGAATCAATGCATACGTTCCATCCTCTTCCGGTTCAATCTCTTTATCTTTCGCATCTACAATGACTGCTTTCACGCCATCCGGTGTTTTCAGCGTTACCGGTACTTTTTCAACCAGATTTACTTTGAAATGATAGGTACGCGATTTTCCATTCGTGTGGGCAACTGTCACAGTAACCGAATTTGTGCCTTTGGAAAGATTACAGTTTCCATCTTCCGAAACAGTATCTCCATTTTTTACCGTCACGCTGTAGCCGTCCGTTCCATAGGTTTTCGTTTCTACCGATACTTTACTGCTGACTGTATCTGTCTCATATTCTGTAATATCCGGCTCAAATCCCAGATTCAGCGCACGACCTTTTGCATCTTTCAGCGAAATGTCTGCGGTCGGGACACGTTCAAACGTCACCTGGTATTTCTGCACCTGCACACCACTTGTGCCGGAAGAGTTTTTCACCGTATAACGTGCTTCCAACTGAAGTTTTCCACCAGTCATTCCTTCTTTTACACCGGAAGTGCAATCGTTCTTTTCACTTTCCCACGCAATGGTTTCTCTCTCTGCGGATGGCTCCGAATCCTGCGTATCTTCCTTTATTTCCCACCAGGAAAGGACTGCTGATGCATTTTCCCTGTCCGGAAGATCCTGGCCACGCTCTGCATAGAGGTATACCTTTTCATTTTTCCCGGCACGGTCGTCCACCTCACAGGTTACGCTGTGCCCATCCGCATCCGTTTCATATGCATATGCCTGTTTTTTTCCATCTGCATCTGTCCGGCTTTTCAGTAATTTCACATCGCTAAACCATTTCCCGGACGGGAGTTCCGCCTGAATGGTCATACTTTTTGTAATCTTCAACTCTTTTCCGTCTGCGTTTTCATAACTGTTATAACCGCCATCGGATATTTCATAGCTGTATGTTCCGGGTCTTAAATTGATCGTTGTCCCTTTTGCCGTAACGGTGTTGTCATACGCATCTGTAAACTTAAGCGTCAGATTCTTCTGTGTTTTCCCGTCCTGCGTCGCATTTATCGTAATCTTTACGGCTGCCGCACTCAGATATTTTTCATATGCGGCAATTGCATTATTCAATTCTTTTAAAAGAGACGCCGCCACATCCTCTTCGGCATTGCGGTACATTTTTCTTGCATTGTCATATGCCTTTGCACATGCCGGATCTTTCTGCACATGGTTCGTCATCTTCTCGTATTCTGCCATGCGAAAAAGCAGCGCACTTCTGCTTTTTGCATATTCTGTCATCTCAGTAAATTCTACTACCTGAATGTCTTCCGGTGACGCATCCAGATCATAACTGCCATCGTCGCAGAACACGCAATAGTTTCCCGCTTTCCCTTCTATTTTCTTTACGAAGCTGTCATCTACACTTCTTTCGAACTTGTATCCACTTTTCTGCAAAGCCGTCCAGATGGTATCTCCTGCCTCATACGTTACATATACCGGCAAGATCAGATTCTCATTTTTACCGGATGCTGCCAGAACGAAACTTCCTGCTCTCTTCGCGGTTTCTTCTTTCTGTTCCGTCAAATCTGCCGCCTGCTTTTTTGCACTGTCTGGTTCACTCTGCATTTGACTGTCTTTTGCAGAACTTTCCTGCTCATAACTTTCCTTTGCAAAACTGCTCTGCGTGGTGCTCTCATCCGCCGCATACACAACCGGCCCCGTACTGACGCTTACCATCGTCACACATAGTATTCCCGCAAGTAATCGTTTCCACTGTTTCGTTTTCATGCGCATTCTCCTTCATTCTTATCTCGTTTGTTTCTGCTCAAATATTCTCTGGCTATCCTGCTGTACTTTTTGAATCAGCCAGCTCATTTTGCCAGCTTTATCTGTATCTCCAGCACAGATAATGATCCCGGAAACATTTCCATTTACTCCTTCGTTTCTTACAAAGGCAAATCACTTTTTCCACATAAGCAAGCATTTCCTTTCTTTCTTTTTCGCTTACGGTATGCCCGCTGAATCTCGCTTTCTGATTAAGGAAATGCATCCGTTCGCTTTCTGCCTGCGCACATGTTTCGTCAGCCTCCGTTGCACCTGCAAAACCTGCCACCGGCACTTCCATGCCACATACTTTCACCTCGCACAGTTCCATAAGCTTCTGACTGTAGCCATACAATTCCGCAACTGCTGCCGCTGGTTCCATCTTACTGACTTCTATTTCAAAAGAAACTAATTTTTTTCTTCTCTTCCATAAAATGATAACGCTGATTCCCACAATAACAAGCACCAGAATCAGCAGAAACAACCACAGAAGATGTTTCCCGGTCTGTCCACGGAATACAGGTTTGTCATTCGAACTCTTCTCCTGCTGACCGTCCGCTTTTTGCGGCTCGTAGGTCTGTCCGCTTTTCTGATATAATTTTCCTGCTGCTCCGCCTTTTCCGTTTGTGCCTGACAGGATGTCTGATAATTTCTGCTCATCTTCCTTATCTGTATAACCCGGCGTCACTTCAAGCGGGATCCAACCAACGCCGTCCAGATAATATTCTGTCCACGCATGCGCCTGTTTTTTCTTAATTTTCACCGGCTGTCCGGCTTTCACATTTCTCATCTCATCTACGGACATATAATAACCTTCCACATAACGCGCCGGTACTCCGAGATAGCGAAGCATCAATGTAGCTGCTGTCGCATAGTGTACATCATATCCATTTTTTGTCTGCTCAAACGTATAGCGCAGAAAATCCTGTTTGCCATTATCTGTTCGTACAGCTTCATTATAATTCAACTGGTTCGCCAAAGTATCCTTCACCAGCTTTAAGATCTCTGTCAGCGAATGTTCTTCCTTTTTTTCATTTTTCAGAAGTTCTTCCATCACGCCGATCGCCGTGTTCGTAAGGCGGAGATCTTTTGCATAGACAAATTTCCGGTATGCCTCTTCCTTCTTAAGATACTGCTGTACTTTTTGCTCCTTCTGGTGTTTTTCAATCCAGACTGCCTGTTTGTACCAGTCCGCCGTACTTCCGGTGTAGTATGTCAGTTTCTCTTTTCCGGTCTGCGCCGGATTTTCTGTATCTCCGATTACATCTTCCACAAAAGTGGTTCCTGCTTTCAAACCATATGGTAAATACCTGTTTTTCTCGCATGCCGATACATTTTCAACTATCACGGACGCTGTTTTTTTCTTACCGGAAAGTCCAAGTGCCTCGCCCGTTACGTTCTGTCCATAGAGGCCCGATCTGTGCATCCAGTAAAATAAAGCCTTTCCTTCTTTTCGATCTTTCGCATCCAGTGGCTCCCAGGAACTCCCTGTATAGATTTCCCCGGTCATCTGTCTGAGATAAAGTTTCTGCGGATGCTCCATCGTGACAAGAAGCGCTGTCTTTTTACTCTGTGTCCGCTGTTTTACATCCGTAAGCACACCCTCTGTCAGCGCAGTCTCTCCATGATCGTAACGCATGGCATGCATTTTTCCTGCAAGTTCCAACCTTGCATGTCCGGCATTGAGCGTATCTGCACCTATACGTTCCAGGATTTCTTTTACGATTCCACTCCCTGCGAGGCAGATGCCGGCTATCAGCACCAACGCACCTGCAAGTGCTATCCTGTTCTTCCAGAATCTTTTTTGTAAACTATCTCCTGCCATACCGGAACGACACGCAAAATATATGGCAAGAAAGAGTGTTCCTGCAAACAGTCCCCATCTTTTCCGGAAAAATCCGATTCCATATCCTGCCATCCAGATTGTCCAGACCACAAGGAGCATTCCTGTTCTTTTCTTTTTCACAAGAACAAAAAGCAACATTCCGAGAAGTACTGCAAGAAGAACTGCTGCCAGTACACTTCCTGCTTTTCCATGCACCGGATAATCCAGCCAGATTTTCCCTGTCTTTCCTGTGAGAAATGCTCTCCAGACATTTCCCTGTCTGCTGAAACCATTTTTCACAGCCTTTCTCTTTACCAGCGCTGTAAGAAGCAGGATTATGCTGAGCCCTGCGAACCACCAGTTGTCAGAAATGGCTTTCTTATTCTGTTTTTTCTTTGTGATATAAAGTCCTGCCAATATAACATCCTTCCTGCATTTTACACGCTGTTCTTTACAGACTGTTTCTTATAATCTCTTCTTTGTGATCTGTTCTTTATAATTCCATTCTTATCAGATCTTCTCTGTAAGTTCCGGCGCAGTAGATGATCCTGCCCGGTTCCGCAATTCTTCGTTTCGGTTCTCTGGCGCAGAGCACCTCTGTCACCTGCGCTTCCTTCAGCTCATCCGGAAGATTTCCTTCTTCCTGATTTTCCAGTCCAAAACAAATCACTTTCGCATATGTATTCTGCGTCTGCTCTTCCACCGGAAATTCTCCTTTTAACATCTGCGCGATCGCCCGCTGCAGTTCTTCCTCTGTTCCGACCGGCATATAACAGCTCTCCTCATTCTGCTGCCATCCAAGTGTAAATGTCTCACCCATTTCCCAGATCATCTGAGCAGCAGATGAAACAACTTCTGCCATCGTATCCATTTCTCCTGCTTCTGCCTGTCCTTCCTTATTCCAGAACAAAAGCAATGTTTTTATTTCCGGAAGGCTCGGCTCTCTTATGATAAGCTGCCCTCTCTTTGATGATAATTTCCAGTGGATCTGCCGCAGGCTGTCACCGGGTGCATAATCGCGGAGCGCATACGTCTCGGTCTGATCGTTTCCTTTCCGGAACGGCGACCATTCTTCGGCATCCTCTGTACTTCCGGCTGCCGGCTCTAAAACTATCTGCGGTACAAATGTATCCGGCAGTACAACCGTTTTTGCCACAGACTGTGTCCCGCTCTCTTTACAGCGGACAGCAAGAAAACCAAGCCAGTCAATCAGAAAAACTCCGGTTATCTTCATCGTCAGATAACCGCAATAATCTGAGCGAAAGGAAAAACTTTCTTTTGTCTGTTTCTCTGTCACTGTCGGAATCTCAATATCCTGTTCCGTCATTTCTTTCGTCAGCCTGTTTTTCATCTGTACTCTGACAAAACTATGAAATACCGGAAGTTTTCCTCTGTTTTCAACAAAAATATCCGCAGACTGTTCTTTTCCTTTTTCGGCAGACGCCGGGCAGAAAATCTCCATTTTCAGATTCTTTCTTATGTACAGATTCAAAGCTGTACTTATAAACGGAATCAGAAACCAGAACACCACGCAATAAAATGCTATGGCACTGTCACGAAAAAATACAACTGTTCCAAGTACCGCCTGCACAAATATCCAGCTGATCATTCCTTTGATCCTTTGTTTTCTCATCGAATCACTGACTCCTTTATCTCCGGTCCCGGAATCTGTTCTGTCAGTTCTTTTAAGACAAACTCCGCAGACTGTTCATGCAGTCTGGCTTTGGCAGAAAGCAACAGTCTGTGCACACATACCGGTGCAAAGATTTCCAGCACATCTGCCGGTATCACATAATCCCGTCCTTTGATAAATGCACATGCTTTCGCGCTCCGGCATACTGCAAGCGCCGCTCTCGGACTTAAGCCAAGCTGAATATTTTCCTGTGTCCTCGTCGCTTCAACAAGTTCTGAAATATAATTGTAAATCAGATCATCCACATAGACGTTCTGCACCTCTCCGATCAGTCTGAGAAGTTCCGGAATATCCACTGCCGGCTGTACATCATCCAGCGGATTGGCGTGATGTCTGTCTTTCATCATCTCAATCTGCCCGGCACGATCCGGGTATCCCATTTTTAGTTTCATCAGGAAACGGTCAAGCTGTGCATTCGGCAGTTTCTGAGTACCCGCTGTACCGACCGGATTCTGGGTCGCAAGAACAATAAATGGTTCTTCCAGTTTTCTCGTGACGCCGTCCACTGTCACCTGTTTTTCCTCCATTGCTTCCAGAAGCGCTGCCTGTGTCTTGCTGGACGTACGGTTGATCTCGTCTGCCAGCAGGAGATTTGTCATGATCGCGCCCGGTTTATACTGCAATTCTCCTGTCTGCATATCATAAGCAGAAAATCCGACAATATCTGACGGCATCGTGTCCGGTGTAAACTGGATACGCTTATTATCCAGGCCAAGCGCCTTCGCAAATGCTGTCGCAAGTGTTGTTTTTCCGGTTCCCGGCACATCCTCCAACAGCACATGTCCCTGTGCCAGTACTGCGATCAGAACTTTCTCTATGACATCATCTTTTCCGACAATGGCTTTTTTCACTTCTTCCTGTATCTGTACTATTTTATCGTGCATATCTGTTCCTTTCTCCCTGCTATCCTTCTGCATTTTATTTAAAATCAAAAATCCATTTCTTCTCTGTCCGCAATTTCTGTACCGCTTCCAAAGCGATCATTGCCTGATACGTTGCCATCGCACTTCCTTCTTCGTCCGCTTTTTCATGCATATATATGCCATCCTCTTTACGGAACTTTGCAAGCGCGTCCAGCAGTGTGCTTTCTTTTTTCGTAAATGTCTCATCTTTTCCCGGATCTCTTTCTAGTGCGCACAGTGCAAGGATCACCTGGGAAATGGATTCAGAACTTGCAATATTATCATATAGAAATTCTGCATCGTCAGACTCCTGCGCAGCAAGCCATTTTACTGCTGCATCGATACTTTCTTTCATCTTCTGCGCATCCAGTTTTTCCTTCTTGCATTTGTCTTCTTTATAATAAGGTGCAAGTGCCTGCACCGCCATAGCTGTTATATCTACTTCCGGATCCAGACTGTTGTCGATACAAAAACCACCACTTTCTTTTTGATACTCCAGAAGCTCTGTTATAAACTTCTTTCTAAGCTCCGGCTTCTTTGGATTGTTATAATCTCCGGCATCCAGCATAAGCAATGCATAGCACAGTCCATTTGCGCCCTGGATTCCCGGATCGCCTTTCGTAAAATTCCAGGTTCCGTCCGCAACAAGATCGATCACTTTCCCGGATGCGTTTTTCACTTTTTCCGGATTCCCGTCAAGCGCCAGCATCGTAAGTGCGATCCGGTGATATTCGGTTGCCTTTACTTTACTTAAACCGCCGCCCCGCTCATATGCTTTTTCGACATACTTCTGTAACCGATTCAAATATGCCGCCTGCACTTTGCTGTCTGCTTTTCCCGAGAATGTCAGCGCAACCGCCGTCCAGTCGCTCGTTCCGTCTCCCGCCGGGAGCGTACTTTCATCCAGCAGGACAGATTTTTCTTGTGATTCGTAAAATGTATCCAGACTTTCCGCGCTCTGTGCAATCTGCGATTTCAAATCTTTTTTTACCTGCGTCTCTTCCTTTGCACATCCGGCACCTCCAACAGCAAGTGTAAATGCAAGGATTCCTGCAAGCAGGCGTTTTCCATATTTTCTCATCTTCTTCTCCCTGGCAGAGACTTTTATTCTCTGTGATCTCTTAATTTTCTGTTTCCCCTATTTTGTCTGGCGTATCAGAAATTGTTGGTTTTTTCATTTTCTCACTTTAGTGTATCTGCAGTTGTTTCTTCTTTATCTGTCGGCTGCGTCTTATCCGATGAATCCGGCTTATCTGTGGAACCTGGTTTGTCTGATGAATCTGGCTTATCTGTGGAGCCCGGCTTGTCTGTGGATCCCGGCTTATCTGTGGATCCCGGCTTATCTGTGGAACCCGGTTTGTCTGATGAATCTGGCTTATCTGTAGAACCTGGTCTATCCGGTTTCTCAGAGTTTCCTGTCGCCGGAAGTGTTTCCCGCTTTGTCTCGCCACACCGCTTACATGTATACTCTACATATCCATCTTTCGTCGCTGTAGGTTCCACGCGGGATGTCTCTTTATAACTGTGTCCCTGTTCAATAATCTCGCCGTCTCTCCAGACTGCACAATAACCGGATAATGTTCCTTCTGTTGTCGCTGTCACACCAACGTCTTTTCCATAAGCAACTGTATAGCGGAGCACGATCTTCTCTCCACCGTTTAACTTCCATGCAGACATTGCCTTACCCGGGCAGTAACTTCCGTTTATGAAATACAACCATCCCGAACCTCTTGTGAAATCAAATTCGCTCAGCCGGTCTCTGGAGCCCGGCGAAGTAAACGTAATACCATCACGCTTCAGCAATTTTTCCAGTCGTTCTCCAATCTTACAACCTTTAAATGCATCCGCGCGGGCAATGCTGCTCAGATAAAATTCCTGTTTTACAGACCCGCCGGAATTATAAGTATACCCGTAATCATCCAGCATTTTCAGCACCGCTTCTGCCGCCGTATCTCCGGCTTTTACATCTACCGTTCCTTCTTCTACAACGCCACATTCCACGGTTGTCGCGTCAATAACAACCGAAACGCTTCCGATTTTCTCATCTTTATTATGATACTGGTAGCGAAGCTTATATTCCACATACTTGGAATTGCCGTCTTTGTCCCACGCAAGCACTGTGATCACATGGTCGGAAGTATCGCCCACATTCGGACGTTTAAACTGTAATTCATATTCATATACACCACTGCCGGTCGGATTTGTCACTTCTTTTCCATCCATGATTACACGGATTGCATTCGAATAAATACGTTTTTCTTCCCATGTTTTCGCACTGACTGTAAATGTAAATTCCGATGTATGGATCGTATTTAATCCGTCATCCAGATTTGTCTCTATCAATGGCGGATGCTTTCCTACTGTCGGATTATTTTTATCTGCCTTATCTGCCTCATAATCGACCACTGCCTGCGCCCAGTCACGGTTTCCTTTTTCATCCGTATAGTAAATGGTAATAACATTTTTACCGTGCTTTAATGTTGCCTGATAATCTTTCTGATTCTCTGACTTCAGCCAAGTTCCGTTGCCGGTATCATTCTCATGCTTGTAATTTACTTTTATCTTCGCGTCTACATCAGACTTCGAATAATACGCATAAAAATCCAGCTTATCTTCTGTAAGCTCCGAATAAGTGATTGTCCGGCTGTAAAGATCCGTCACCAGTTTTCCGTCTTTGTTTCCGGTATTATCTCCGTTATCCGGCTTTTTCAGATTATGTTTTCCACTGTCTGCATCATTATCTCCATTCGGATTCTTCCCCGGAACTTTATCGTCCGGTTTGCCATTATCACCCTTTGTCTCCTGGTTTCCTTTCTGTTTCTGCGCTTTTGAACCAGAAGATTTCTTTGTCTTTTTCTGTTTCTTCTGTGTGGTGTTCTCTTTTGACATCTCCTGCGTCTTCGTCCCGGAACCATTTCCGTTCTTCTGCGCTTTGTCATCAGTTCCATTTTTTAACTGTTCTTTTTTCTTACCTGACTGACCGCCGGTTCCGAAATTCGTCTTTAACTTTGTTGTCTTATCCGAAATCGGATTATTCGGTTTCACAGTCCGCCCCGGCAGCATCCACAAAAGTGCAACAATCAGAAGAAACGGAAGGATGCCTGTCAACAGTTTTTTTATTCGTTTCTTATCCATTTATTTCTCTCCCAGACTAAATTTTCTTCTGATCCTCATTAGTTTTCGCGTCCACGGTTCTGCTGCCAGATACAGCACAAGCGCCGTGCACACTCCGTGACTGATATCAAAATACAAACTCTGCGCATAGGCAAGTCCGATTGTTTTCCAGTTGATCGGATCTACATATCCGATAATATATTGAAGGTTCATAAACCAGCCATAAGCAATTCCGCAGAAAAATCCGAACACACACAGCCGGACTGGTTTCTTTCTCTTTCCATGTTCATCTGTCTGCACCTGTCCTACTGTACCAAATACACCGATCCGGTACAGAAGTCCGGTCATCAGACCGATCATCCCCCATGAAAACATCTGCCACGGTGTCCACGGTCCCTGCCCGAACAGAAAATTACTCAAAAGCGCCGCAAGCGCACCGGTAAGATATCCTGCTTTCGCACCAAATGCAATCGCCGTGATCATCACGATCGCCGTCACCGGCTTGAAATTCGGAAGTGGTACTATGGAAAATGCTGCTCTTCCCACTACGCACATTGCCGCCATCAGAGCAACCGGCACGAGATCTCTTGCCTGTGCTTTTCTTTTATCAAATGTCAGATAGAACGGTACCGATGTCAGAATCAGAAACAGCACTGCCAGCGCCAGATCTGAATTTTGCATGATCCAGTTCAGGAACGGCTTTCCTGCCTTGCCAGAAAGAAAGGAAGGCGTACGCATCATCCAGGTATATCCGGCAAGCAAAATAAGCAGAAGCAGGCATGTGAAAATCGCTGCTATGTCACTTCTTCGTTTTGTTTTCTGCATACTGGTCCCTCCTTTCCATGATTTATGTTCCCTTTGCTTTTATTTCTTTACTGGTAATTACAAGACTGCCCTTACAACTTCCTCGCACGTAATCGCCTCCGGAATTTCATTCCCGGCAATCTGGTTTGCCGCTGTTGTGTAGAAACGGTTTCCCGCAAAAAATGCGTGCGGCTCTCCTTCGGAGATCACCTGACCGTCAAACAATAAACCGCATCGATCGGCATAAGCTGCCGCAAATTCCAGATCGTGTGTTACAAGGAGAATCGCAATGCCACCCCGTGTCAGTTTCTTCAGTAAGCCTGCAAGTTTCTTCTTAAGATATGCATCCAGACCTTTTGTTGGCTCATCCAGAAGCAGTATCTTCGCATCCAGAAGCAGTAACTTTCCAAGTGCCGCCCTCTGCATCTCACCTCCGCTTAAGTCATATGGATGCATGGAAATCTTATCTGAAAGCTCCAGAAATTCTGCCATTTCTTTCGCACGTTCTACATCCTGTCCGGCACTTTCCAGAAGTTCTTCCCATACAGTATCATACTGGAAAAGTACTTGCGGACTTTGCGGGAGCATGGCAATACGTTCTCCCTTTTCCCGGATTACTCTGCCTCGCCGCTCTTTTATAATTCCGGTCAGTATTTTTAATAATGTGCTTTTCCCGGCTCCGTTCCCGCCAAGAAGAGCAAACATTTCTCCTTTATATAAAGACAGATCCAGACTCCTTAAAATGTCCACTCCGCTTCTCTCATACCGGAACCAGACTTCCTTCGCACGCAGGACGATGTGTGAATCTTTTTTATCTGCTTTTCTTGTTCCGTTATATTTCATATCAGACTGTCTATTACATCTGTCAGTCAGCACCTCCGTCAGAGCAAGTCTGCCATCCCGGATTGTAAGTGGCAACGGCTTCCCACTGTCATAGATTCCTCTTTTCTTTAATTCCTTAAATATCCGTACTGCTGCCGGAAGTCCTTCATAGATTCTTGATGTATGCTCATCGTTCTCCTCTTCCATTGAAAAGCTCAGCATCTCTGCCAGCTTCTGCGGTGTTTTCAGTGCTTTTTTCTTTCCATTTTCCATCAGAAGGACACGGTCTGCCATCAGAAATACTTCTTCCAGCCGGTGTTCGCACAAAAGTACCGCAACACCCAGCTCCCGATTGATCTTGTGAACCATCTGCAATAAATTAGATGCCGCCAGAGGATCCAGCATACTGGTCGGCTCGTCCAGGAGCAGAAGTTCCGGATTCATCACCATCACAGAGGCAAGATTTAACATCTGCTTCTGTCCACCGGACAATTCGCCTGTCTTTCTGTGAAACAATGTCTCCATGCCGAAAAAGCTCGCCATCTCACTCACACGCCGGCGGATCGTCTGTACCGGCAATGCCGCATTTTCCAGTCCAAATGCCAATTCATGCCACACCGTATCCGTCACGATCTGATTGTCCGGATTCTGCTGCACATACCCAATGCGAAATGCACTGATCTGTTCGTCAAACTCCTGCAATGGCTTATTCTTATAATAAATATTTCCTGCAAATTTTCCTGCCGGCTGCATCTGTGGCTTCGCCATCCGCAGAAGTGTTGTCTTTCCACACCCAGATGCCCCGCACACAACAAGAAACTCTCCTTCTCCCATCGAAAAGGTAAGTTCATCTAACGCTTTTTGTTCCGCTTCCGGATAAGTAAAACCTACCCCTTCAAATCGTAAGAGTTCCATGCTTTTTCTTCCTTCCATTGTATCAGTCCCGGGATTCCGAGAAGTATCAAAAATAAAACAAGAAACAAAATATTTGCTTTTTTGCTTCCTCCACTTTGTATCTGCGGGTAAAATTCCATCGTCATACATCCCATGCCCCGAAGTACGAAACAAAAAATCACGATTACACCCACTATGCCTGAAAAGAAAATATCTTTTTGTTCAAACCGGAACAGATGAAATGTTGTTCTTTTTCGCAGTCCGTAACCTCTTGCTTTCATAGAATCCGCCTGCTCCACTACATTTTCCAGGCTCCACCCAAGCAGTACCGTAACTGTCTGCAGTGCGTCCTTTGTCCGTGAAAGTATCTGTTTCCACCCACGCTCTTCTTCCGTTCCTTTTAACATCTTCTGACTGTCACGGATCTTTTTCATTTTTTTAGTCAGATCCGGGATATAATTCCATGCCATTGTAATAAGGAGTGCGCTGGATGGAGCAATTTTCCCAAAAAGATAAAGAAATTTATCATTTGTCATCACTTTCTGATAACAGGCAAACCATAAAATAATCGCCGCCATCGACAAGCCCGATGTCAAACCATACCCAAACGCTTCCAGTGTGATCCATTGATTTCCAAGTTTGAATAACCGTGTCACACCTCTGTGATTCAGAAGCGGATTGACAACCGCTATAAAAAGCACGACTGGAAGCATCCATTTACACCACGAAAATGCACGTCTTCCTTCTATATTATATAGAAAAAACAGTGCACATGCACACGCCAGCACCATTGCCAGCGGATGATGGCAGAGAAAAAACAGTATCATCACTGCCACGAAATATGAAAATAAACATGCCGGGTGTAATTCTTCAAAACTACTCATTCTTTTCCTTCCACTCTTTTGCTTTCTCTTTATCGGTTCCTTTCAGATCAGCACCAAGATCACAACTGTAATTCCATTGCACTTCATCGCCATCTTTTAATGTATATTCACCACAGCTTACTTTTGCATATTTGCCGTTCACACTGTACATCCAACCGCTCCAACGTCCACCGTCCTGTTCATACAGGTTGCCGATTCCCTGAATATAGGCTGTCTTTTTGCCGCCGGAATATTCCATCTGTATTCCTTTGGCATCCTGCACTTCGCAGAGCAGATCAAATACGGAACTGCCCTTCTTCACCTGCATTTTTTCCTTTTTCAGCATGCAGCCATCTTTCGGCAGCACACCTTTCCACTTTTTCTGTTTTGTCAGACCCTTTTTAATCGCCGTATCACAACGGATTTCCACAGATACGTCCATCTTTTCTTCACTGGTCTTTGAAGATCCGGCTCTGTCCGGTGTCTCCTGTGCACATCCTACCAGCAGCAGACAAACGCTCAATATCGCTGTGATTTTCCACAATTTCTGTTTTATTTTTATCATTTTTCCACCTTGTTCTTACTTTTTATCCCCAATATTTCTGCCTCCTCTGCTTACAAACAAACTCATTCAGAATCAGACCTTCTAACCTGTTATAAACTATTATAAATAAGTATAAAAAATAAGCCTCCGTCTTCATGCCTCCGGACTTCTCTTTTATGATCTCCAGATACCTGTATCCTGTCTCGCAGTTCCAACCTACTCACGTCCCTTCTCAAGAACCTCTCGTTCTCAATGGATCTGACGCTTTCGTCCTGATTACAGTAGGGATAAAGTCTGTGGCGGAATCTCACCGCATGTTCCTTGAAAAATATAATAAGCCACTGCAAAATCTGTTCGGGCTTCTGTATTTTCCTGCATCTGTACAGACGACCATTTTCATTCTGTTAATCCATATGAATCTTACTATCCCTGCCTGTGTTTGTCAAGCACACCACAGTTCCTGCCACCGACACTTTTCTCCGGCTGCTATGGCAACAGAGACGAGATAACAAAAAGCAGAAGGACTTCCTGCCCACCGGACAGGCTGCCTTCTGCTTTTTATTATTCCTATATTATGATTCCTCACCCATGCTCACACGCTCAATGTGCATGGCAAGATAACCGATCTCCATATCTTCCAGAGTTACCCGGAGTGCCTTGCTCATATGCTCACAGACAGTCTTCGCCAGTGCATAGGATTCTGGAAACTTATACTCTACATAATCATTCATGTTAATTTTCAAAGATTCTCCGTTAAGCGCTCTTGCCACCATATATTTGACATGATTCATAAGACGGTTATAACTCAGTGAAATAATATTAATATGGATACCTTTCTTTTCTTCAATCAGGGATACACACTCTCGCACAGCTCTCGCCATTTGCATCGAAACAGAAACCGACTCCTCTTCCAACGCAAAATGAATATGAAGCGCCACATAACCGACTTCATCATCATCGATCTCTATATTTTTTTCCTTTTTCAGCATCTCTTTCAGCATGCAGGCAATCTTAAATTCACTGTAAAATAAAGCCTGTATATCTTCCGTCAATGGATTCGATATCTGCTCACCGCGTTTAATTCGCTCTACAGCAAATGCAATATGATCTGCCATCGGGAATAAAATACTTCTGTCTACTTTTCCAAATTGTTCCTCCGCTGCATTCAGGATCTGATTCGCCATCTGAAAATACTCCGGTGCTACACTTTTGATCAAATCTGCCGCGTCACCTTTAGAAGATGTTTCCTGCAGGGAATAAACGGTGCAGGTTTCCGGTTTCTCCATCCGTTCACCGATTTTTCTTCCAAATCCTGCTCCCTTCCCGAGTAGAACATATTCTTTCTGATCATTCAGGTCAATTACGATCACACCATTGTGATTTAACACTTTGCTAATACGATACATGTTTTCCCCACCTTTATCTGCCTTTGACAGATTTCCTTCACTATTCCTAGTCTAACATATATCCTTCATATTCACAAATCTGTTTTCGAAGTTTTAACACCATAGACGGTGCTACGGAAAGTTCATCCACGCCAATTTCCATAAAAGTATCCGTCAATTCCAGATCTGCGCCAAGCTCACCGCAGATTCCAACCCATTTTCCATGTTTGTGCGCATTTTCTGTCACCATTCGGATCATACGGATAATTGCCTTGTGATGGGCATTATAAAAATCATCCAGCTTTGCATTCTGACGGTCGATTGCCATCGTATACTGCGTCAGATCATTCGTTCCGATACTGAAGAAATCAACCATCTGCGCCAGTTCGTCGCTGACCATCACTGCTGCCGGTGTTTCAATCATAATTCCCTGTTCCGGAATCTGATATGGAACTCCCTTTTTTGTCAATTCGTTTTCTACTTCTTTTACAATTTTCTGGATTTTGGCAACTTCCTCTTCCGATGTAATCATTGGATACATCACAGACAAGTTCCCATATACCGCTGCGCGAAGAAGTGCACGAAGCTGTGTTTTGAAGATTTCCGGCTGTTTCAGGCAGATACGGATGGCACGATATCCCATTGCCGGGTTTTCTTCTTCACCCAGTCCAAAATAATCCACCTGTTTATCTGCTCCAATGTCCAGTGTACGGATAATCACTTTCTTTCCCGCCATTGTCTGTAATACCTGACGGTATGCACGAAACTGCTCTTCCTCCGTCGGAAAATCTTCTCTTCCCAGATACAAAAACTCACTCCGGAACAGGCCCACACCTTCTGCATCATTTTCCAGTACGGAAGGAATATCGCCCACGTTTCCGATATTTGCATACAGATGTACTTTTTTTCCATTTTTCGTACAGGTTTCTTTTCCTTTGTATTTTTGCAGAAGTGCTTCTTTTTCCTCTTCCTCCTGCATCTTTTCCTTTGCAGCCGCACACTGTTCTTCTGTCGGCTCTGTGATAAATGTTCCTGCAAACGCATCCAGGACAGCGGTCATTCCATTTTCCAGTTTATCCAGATCCATTTCTGTTCCGATCATTGCCGGAATATTCATCATTCTCGCAAGAATTGCCGTATGGGAATTGGAAGAGCCATGTACAGTTACAAATCCAAGAATTTTCTCCTTATCCAACTGCACGGTCTCACTCGGCGTAAGATCATCTGCAACAATAATAGATGCTTCCTCTCCTGCTTCCATTCCTATGCTGTTTCCATTTAAATTCTCAACCAGACGATTAGAAATATCTTTGACATCCGCAGCTCTTGCTTGCATGTAATCATCATCCATTGCCGCAAACATCTCTGCAAAATTATCACCTGTCACTGCGACGGCATAAGAAGCACTGACTCTTTCTGTACGGATCATATTGCGGATGGCATCCTGATAATCTTCATCTTCCAGCATCATCTGATGCACTTCAAAAATTGCCGCACTCGCTTCACCAACCTCACTTAATGCTTTTTCATATAAATGCTGAAGCTGTTCTTTCGATGTCTCAACTGCTTCTTCTACTTTTTTAATCTCCGATTCCGGATCCCCTGCTTTTTCTCTTTTTACCTGTACATCCTGTTTTTTAAGGACTGTAACCGGTCCAAGGGCAATGCCCTTGAATACCGGTTTTCCTTTATATTCCTGTGCCATAGTTTTTACCTCAACGATATTTTCCACTCTTTTGCATTCTGCAAACTTTTACAGATTTGCCTCCAAAAATGCTTTGATTCCATCTGCTGCCGCTTCTTCATCCGGTCCTTCTGCTGTCACACGTACTTCCTGTCCGCATTTGATTCCCAGTGCCATTAAAGCCATCAATCTTGTAACTTCTGCAGATTTTTCATCTTTGTAAATCGTAATCTTACTTTCGTATTTTTTTGCCTCTTTCGCAAGCATTCCTGCCGGTCTTGCATGGATTCCCTGTTCGTCTTTTACTGTGTACATAAATTCTTTCATTTGTTTAATCTCCTTTTTTCATTTTTCTTTATATAATGTTGGATCCTCCAACGGGTTTCTTAATATCTGTCTATTGCAAATAATGGTTCTCCTGCTTTGATCTCGCCTTCTGCCAGAAGTCTTACTTTATCACTGTCTTCCAGTTCTGTACAAAGGACCGGCGAACACAGAGACGGGGCATGTGCTTTCAGAAAATCAATATCAATTTCCATCAGTTTTTCGCCCTTTTTCACTTTCTGTCCATTTTCTACAAATACCTGGAAGCCTTCACCGTTCAGGCTTACTGTATCAATTCCGATATGAAGCAATAAAGATAAGCCACTGTCAGTTAAAAATCCAATTGCATGTTTCGTATCAAATACAAACACGACTTCTCCGTCCTCCGGCGCAACAATCTGTGCATTTTCCGGTGTCACAACTGCTCCATCTCCCATCATGCGTCCGGCAAATCCTTCATCCGGTGCAGTAGACAGGTCGGCTGCCAGACCTGTGATCGGACTGGACACGATAATTGTCTCTTTTACTTCTTTTGTTTCATTTTCTGCAGTTGTATTTTCTTCTTTTGTTACAGCAACTTCTTCTGCCTGCGGAACGATTTCTTCGTCCGGTGCTGTTTCTAAATAGTCTTCAAAGTTTGACTTGATCACTGTAACTTTCGGTCCGTAAATGATCTGCACTCCATTTCCTTTATGAACCACTCCGGAAGCTCCTGTCGCTTTCAAAATGCTATCCTGTACAAGCTCCGGTTTATAAACTGTGCAGCGAAGTCTTGTCGCACAGCAGTCTACGTCAGAAATATTTTTCTTTCCACCAAGTCCTACAAGAATTCCTTCTGATACTGCATCCTCTGGATTTGCTGCTGCACCTTCTTTTCTTGCGTTGACATCTGCTCTCGTATAAAGCTTTACTTCTTCCACATCGTCACGTCCCGGTGTTTTCAAATCCATTTTCTTGATTAGGAAACTAAACAAGAAATAATAAACGATAAAATATCCAACTCCGACGATCACGATCCAGATCCAGTTTGTCTTTTCATTTCCCTGTAAAATTCCAAACAGGAACATATCGATCAGTCCACCGGAGAATGTCATTCCAACACCGACTTTAAAGACGTGCATCAGCATATAAGCAAGTCCTGCGAATACGCAGTGAATTCCATACAGCACCGGTGCGACAAATAAGAATGTAAATTCCAATGGCTCTGTAATTCCTGTCAACATAGAAGTCAATGCTGCGGATAATAATAAACCTGCAACTGCTTTCTTCTTTTCCGGTTTTGCTGTCTTATACATTGCAAGCGCGGCTCCCGGCAATCCAAAGATCATAAGCGGGAATTTTCCACTCATAAATCTTGTTGCAGATACTGCAAAATGTTTTACAGACGGATCTGCAAGCTGTGCAAAGAAAATATTCTGCGCACCTTCGATAGTTTTTCCAGCCACCTCTAATGTTCCGCCTACACCGGTCTGCCAGAATGGAAGGTAGAATACGTGATGCAATCCAAACGGGATCAGCAGACGCTCCATAAATCCGTAAACCCATGTTCCTGCATATCCGGATTTCAAAACAAGATCTCCGATGTGGTAAATACCAGACTGGATCACCGGCCATACAAAGAACATTAAAATTCCGACTCCTACATAGACCAGACCGGAAATGATCGGTACAAATCTCGTTCCGCCAAAGAATGATAACACCTGCGGAAGTTCGATCTTATAAAAGCGGTTATGCAGCGCCGCAACTCCAAGCCCTACGATAATTCCACCGAACACACCCATCTGCAGGGAAGTGATTCCACATACATCTGCAACTGCTCCTTCTAACATCGCGTCTGCTCCACCGTTTGCCGTAATCAGCGCCCCGATGGAAGCGTGCATGATAAAAAATGAGATTACAGATGCAAGTGCTGCAACTTCTTTCTCTTTCTTTGCCATACCGATTGCAACACCCATTGCAAAAATCACCGGCAGATTCGTGAAAATAATATTTCCAGCTGCACTCATAACCTGCAGGATCAAGTTCAGCACCGTACCCGGTCCCATAATCTTCATCAGTCCATACGTTTTCAACATTGTTTCATTGGTAAACGATCCACCAAGCCCGAGCAGCAGTCCCGCTACCGGAAGAATTGCGATCGGAAGCATGAAGGATCTTCCTACTCTCTGCAAAACTCCGAAAATTTTGTCTTTCATAGTTTTTCTTCTCCTTTAGTTTCTTGTTATAGTGTATCCGTTTTTAACATTTATATAGGAGAATTCCCCGCTTCGCGCGAGTGGGCATCTTTTCAGAGAGGTTTATGCAAGAAAAACAAAGTATCATATATACAGCAAAAAAAAGACATTACCCCTACATAAATATCAAAATACTTATGCACAGTTAATGCCTGCTTACTCAGTTACACACCATGTATGTCATATTTATAACATATCAAAAAAAGAAAGTCAAGATGTAAATTTTATAGAAATCACATACAAAATTTACATCCCGACTCACCTTTGTTGTACTGCGCACAGCTTTGGCGTGCTCATAATTTGTGGTATCCAGCTTCTTCTCTGTTTTCTTTACAGATAGTTCATAAGAAGTCGCCTCCTGCCAGGAACGGCAACGGATGTAAAGGACTTCACCGGCGTTGACTTTCTGCCATAAAATTGGCGCTGTCCCTCAGCCTTACAGTTGAAACTGACGCTCCGGTCAGCGGCAGGTATATGTCAATTATAGCAACACAGCACGACCTTGAAAAGTAAAGAAAGCCGGAATATGAATTTTATAGAAATCACATACAAAATTCACATCCCGGCTGACTACCGTTATTTGTTCTTATTTACTACAGTTTTATTTACCATAGTAGCATTTCAGATACATTTCTTTGATTTCTTTCATCAGTGGATATCTTGGGTTAGCTGCTGTACACTGATCGTTAAATGCCTGCTCTGTCATCTCATCTAATGTATCAAGGAAGTATTTCTCATCGATACCATAGTCTTTGATCGTCTTCTTGATACCGATCTTCTCTTTGAGTACTTCCAGTTTTGCAAGGAAGTTTTCAAATACTTCTTCATCTGTATTTCCCTGGCATCCTGCGAAACGTCCAAGCTCTGCATAGCGGGCAAGTGCGTGTGGATACTGGTACTGAGAAAATGTTCCCATCTTTGTCGGTACTTCTGCTGCATTATATCGCATAACTTCTGTTAAAATAACTGCGTTTGCAACACCATGTGGCAGATGGTGGAACGCTCCTAATTTATGAGCCATTGAGTGGTTCAGTCCAAGGAATGCATTTGCAAATGCCATACCAGCCATGCAGGAAGCATTTGCCATATGTTCTCTTGCAATCGGATCATTTGCTCCGTTTTCATAAGCAGATGGCAGGTTTTCAAATACCATTTTCACTGCTTTCATAGCAAGACCATCCGTGTAATCTGTTGCCATGATAGATACATATGCCTCGATCGCATGTGTCATAACATCAATACCGGATGCACTTGTCAGTCCTTTTGGGGCTGTCATTGCATTGTCAACATCTACGATTGCCATATTCGGAAGCAGTTCGTAGTCAGCAATCGGCCATTTTACACCAGTCTCTGCATCTGTGATGATCGCGAAAGGTGTCACCTCAGATCCTGTTCCTGAAGATGTAGGAATTGCTACGAAATATGCCTTCTCTCCCATTTTCGGGAATGTAAATACTCTCTTACGGATATCCATGAAATCCATTGCCATGTCTTCAAAGTTTGCTTCCGGATGTTCATACATCACCCACATAATCTTTCCGGCATCCATTGCAGATCCACCACCGAGTGCGATGATTGTATCCGGCTCAAATGCGCGCATCTGGTCTGCACCTTTCTGTGCACACTGTAATGTCGGATCCGGTGCTACTTCATAGAAGCATGTGTGCTGAATTCCCATCTCATCCAGTTTCTCTTCAATCGGTTTTACATATCCATTTTTATATAAGAAGCTGTCGGTTACGATAAATGCCTTTTTCTTATGCATTACGGTTCCAAGTTCATCCAGTGCTACCGGCATACAGCCTTTCTTAAAGTATACTTTCTCAGGTGTTCTGAACCACAGCATGTTCTCTCTCCTCTCAGCTACCGTCTTAATGTTGATCAAATGTTTTACGCCTACGTTCTCTGATACAGAGTTTCCACCCCATGAACCACATCCAAGTGTGAGAGACGGAGCAAGTTTGAAGTTGTACAGATCACCGATTCCACCGTGTGAAGATGGTGTATTAATAAGGATTCGGCATGTCTTCATTGCTGCTGCATGCTTTGCAATCTTTTCTGTCTGTGCCGGATGCACATATAAAGAAGCTGTATGTCCATATCCACCGTCAGCTACAAGCTGAGCTGCTTTTCCAAGTGCCTCATCAAATGTCTTTGCTCTGTACATTGCGAGTACCGGAGATAATTTCTCGTGTGCAAATTCTTCTGAAATATCAACGGATTCTACTTCACCGATCAGGATCTTTGTATTTTCCGGAACTTTTACACCTGCCAGTTTTGCAATCTCGTAAGCAGACTTTCCAGGGATCTTATTGTTCAATGCGCCGTTGATGATGATTGTCTTACGAACTTTATCAAGCTCTTCGCCTGGTTTCAGGAAATAACATCCACGGTATGCAAATTCTTTCTTTACTTCATCATAAATGCTGTCCAGTACAGTTACAGACTGCTCAGATGCACAGATCATACCATTATCAAATGTCTTAGAATGAATGATGGAGTTTACTGCCATCCTCACATCTGCTGTGTCATCAATAATAACCGGTGTATTACCAGCTCCAACTCCGAGTGCCGGTTTACCGGAAGAATATGCTGCTTTTACCATTCCAGGTCCGCCGGTTGCAAGAATAATATCTGCATCTCTCATAACGGTATTCGTCAGCTCCAGTGAAGGTGTATCGATCCATCCGATGATTCCTTCCGGTGCTCCTGCTTTCACTGCCGCATCCAGAACAACTTTTGCTGCTGCAATTGTAGATGCCTTAGCTGCCGGATGTGGACTAATGATGATTGCATTTCTTGTCTTCAAGCAGATCAGTGTTTTGAAAATTGCTGTTGATGTCGGGTTTGTTGTAGGAATAACTGCCGCAACCAGTCCGATTGGTTCTGCAATCTTCTTAATTCCATATGCTTTATCTTCTTCGATCACGCCACAGGTTTTTGTATTCTTGTATGCGTTATAAATATATTCTGCTGCGTAATGGTTTTTAATAACCTTATCTTCAACGATTCCACGACCTGTTTCTTCGACTGCCTGTTTCGCAAGAGGGATACGCATCTTATTGGCTGCCATTGCTGCTTCGAAGAAAATCTTATCAACTTGTTCCTGCGTGTATGTAGCAAAGATCTTCTGTGCTTCTCTCATCGCTTTCATTTTTGCTTCAAGAGTTTCCACGCTATCAATGAATGTTGGTACTGTCTCTTTTTTCTTTGCCATCTTCTGATCCTCCTGTAAATGGTATATGTGATTTCTTTCTATGTTTCATACTATACATGCTCGTTAATATTTTGTCAATTACTTTTGGTATTTTTTTAACATATTTGTTAATTTTTAAACAATCGCTTTGAAAAGCAATAATTTTCAGGAGGATTTTTGTATATATTTACCACACTATCAATGCGGTGTAATAAAGTAGCTATCATTATTTGATCTTCTCATAAAGAAGTGCTTCCAATTCTTCGTAAGATTCTGTCCGGTTGATTTCATCTCTTAATTTGGATGAGCCTTTCATTCCTTTCGTATACCAAGCAACGTGTTTTCGCATCTCGCGGATACCAATAAAGTCACCCTTGTACTCCATCTGAAGTCTCGCATGTCTTAGCATTGTCTCGCGAATCACTTCCGGCGAAGGACGTTCCGGCAGTTTTCCAGTCTTTTCGTATTCCAGAAGTTCTCTGAAAATCCATGGATTTCCCTGGGCGCCTCGTCCGATCATTACGCCATCACAGCCGGTTTCTTCCCGCATCCGGATTGCCTGCTCTCCGGTTGTCACATCACCGTTTCCGATAACCGGAATAGACACTGCTGCTTTAACCTGTCTTATAATATCCCAGTCTGCTTTTCCGGAATAATACTGCTCTCTTGTTCTTCCATGTACGGCTACTGCTTTTGCTCCTGCTTCTTCTGCAACTTTTGCAATCTCCACTGCATTAATATGCGCATCGTCAAATCCTTTTCTGATCTTCACTGTCACAGGTTTCTTTATTGCTTTTGCCGTCTTTGACACAATCTCATAGACAAGCTCCGGTCTTAACATAAGTGCAGAACCTTCTCCGTTCTTCACGATCTTCGGTACCGGGCAGCCCATATTGATATCCAGGATCTGAAATGGAAGTGGTTCGATCATTTTCGCGATCTCACTGATGATATCCGGCTCCGATCCGAACAGTTGCAATGAAACCGGATATTCTTCCGGATGAATCGCCAATAAAGTCTTTGTATTTTTATTCTTATATTGCAGTGCTTTTGCACTGATCATCTCCATACATAAAAGCCCTGCCCCCTGCTCTTTGCAGAGCAAACGGAAGGGCAGGTCTGTAACCCCCGCCATTGGTGCGAGGATATATGGATTTTCAAGCTTTACTTCTCCAATCTTCATGCTTAACGTTTCCTGTTCTTTTGATAAATAATATGAAGTCCTTTTAAAGTCAGCTGAGGATCATACACATCAATCGTATCTGTCTCTGCAGCAATGATTTTTCCAAGTCCTCCGGTCGCAACGACTTTTGCATTCTCATAACCAGACTCTTTTTTCAACTGATTGATGATATATTCTGTCTGTCCGATCTGTCCGTAGACCAGACCGCCCTGCATTGCCGAAATCGTCTCTTTCGCCAAAATAGATGCCGGTTTCTTAATCTCGATCGCCGGCAGCATATCTGCCTCACCCCACAATGCCTGCGCGGAAGTGCGGATTCCCGGAGCAATCACACCTGCTTCAAATGTGCCATCTGCTCCGACAATATCATACGTTGTCGCTGTTCCAAAATCTACAACTATAACAGGTCCTCCAAATAATGTATATGCTGCAACCGCATCCACGATACGATCAGCCCCTACCTGTCTCGGATTCTCTGTAACGATACGGATTCCGGTCTTAATTCCTGCTGAAACGACCATCGGTTTTACGCCAAAATATTTAATAATTGCGCTTCCTAAAGAATGCATGATATCCGGAACTACAGAGGCGATAATTACGTCTGTAATCTGTTCGCCTTCAATTCCATGTCTTTCCACCAATTCACGCAATGTGATTCCATATTCATCTGATGTACGCGGCTGTTTTGCCTTCATACGGAAAGTACCGGAGATCTTGTCTTCCGAAAAAATGCCGAGTGTAATGTTTGTATTTCCCGCATCTATAACTAATAACATATTTTCCTCCTACAGCTCTTCTCCCAGGAAGAACACTTTGTAATATAACTGCAACGACTGCAGTAATTCCTGTTTTTCTCTCTGAAGCTGTTTGATTTTCAACTGGCTTCCAATATCATCAAACATCGGATCTCCCTCTTCAGATGTCACTTCAAAACACAGCTCTCCGTTTTCTTCATAGACCAGTGTCAGTATGCCACCTACGTCGTGTACATATAACACACACATGATTTTCAGTTCGTCTTTGATATGATCCGGTAGTCCTGAAAAATCAGGATTCAGATAATATTTTTCTTCATAAGAATTTGCCCCACAAAGGACGATTTTCTCTTCGTACATAATACCTCCGCTATTTTACAACAGTTTGTCCCGGCTGTCTATACATATCCGTAGATTCCTCGCACAGACACTTCTCCGGCATAGATTTCACGCTCAGTGCCATCCGGCAGAACTACGATCAGCTCACCGGTATCGTTAATTCCTTTTGCGTGTGCTTCATATGCTCCCGCCGGATCCAATACCCGCACATCCCGGTCACGATTAACCAGACACGCTTCATATGCCTCCCGGATTCCGGACAAATCTTCCCGCTGCACAAACTGTTCATAATATTGTTCAAATCTTTCCATAACCGTCGCAATAACTCCGGCACGCTTTACAGGCTTACCCGTCTCCACCTTCAAAGATGTTGCCGTCTCTTTGATCTCATCCGGAAATGTTTCCTGATTGACGTTGATCCCGACTCCGATCACAACATAATTGATATAATCAATTTCCGTACTCATCTCCGTCAGGATTCCGCAGATTTTCTTCTTATTCAGTACGATGTCATTCGGCCACTTGATTCCCGCATCCACACCAAGCGCATCCCTGATTCCATCTGCTACCGCAAGCGCCATTACAAGTGTCAGCATCGGTGCTTTCACCGGAGGTATCTCCGGTCTTAATAAAATAGTCATGGAAACACTGTTCCCAGACGGTGACTCCCAGCCGCGTCCGCGTCTTCCTTTACCGGCAGTCTGTCGATCTGCGACAAACAGTGTACCGTGTACTTCACCTTTCTCACCCGCCGCTTTCGCCTGATTATTCGTGGAATCCGTCTCGTCGTAGTAAACAACCTGTCTGCCCGCCCATTTTGTCGTAACCAGACTTTCAATTTCTGCTTTTGACAAAACATCCGGACTATCCAGAAGGCGGTAGCCTTTATTGCGTACCGCCTCAATTGTGTAACCTTCTTTTTTTAACTGTTCCATTACTTTCCAGACTGCAGTCCTTGACACCTGAAAATGATCACAAAGCTGCTGCCCGGATATATAAGAGCTGCTCTCTTTCAGCAGTCGTAAAATCTCTGCTTTCATCTTATCGCTCCGACTTTCTATCTCTCACCAAGTGTTGCAACCATAACCGCTTTGATCGTATGCATACGGTTCTCTGCCTCATCGAATACCTTGGACTGTGAAGATTCAAATACTTCATCTGTTACTTCCATATCTGTAAGACCGTATTTTTCATAGATTTCTTTACCGATTTTGGTCTTCAGATCATGGAATGCAGGCAGGCAGTGCAGGAAGATTGCTTTCTCTCCGGCATTATCCATTACTTCCTTCGTAACTTTATATGGTGACAGTTCTTTGATTCTCTCTGCCCATACTTCATCCGGTTCACCCATAGATACCCACACGTCTGTATAAATAACATCTGCACCTTTGGTTCCGGCTTTTACATCCTCTGTCAAAGTAATGGTTCCGCCGCTTTCTTTTGCATAGCCTCTGCATGTTTCAACAAGCTCTGCATCCGGGAAATATTTTTCAGAAGTACATGCTGTAAAATGCATTCCCATCTTCGCACACGCAATCATCAGAGAGTTACCCATGTTATACCTTGCATCGCCCATGTATACAAGATGGATATTCTCCAGTGTTCCAAAATGCTCACGGATCGTCAGCAGATCTGCCAGCATCTGTGTCGGATGATACTCATTTGTCAGGCCATTCCATACCGGCACACCTGCATGTTTTGCCAGTTCTTCTACACGTTCCTGACCGAATCCACGATATTCGATACCATCAAACATTCTTCCGAGTACTCTTGCTGTATCTTCAATACTCTCTTTCTTGCCAATCTGGGATCCACTTGGATCCAGATAAGTGGTTCCCATTCCCATGTCATGTGCCGCCACTTCAAAAGAACATCTGGTTCTTGTACTTGTCTTTTCAAAAATAAGCGCAACATTCATGCCTCTGTATTTATCTACCGGAATTCCTTTTTTCTTCTTATCTTTCAGATCTGCTGCCAGATCCAGCATGTAGGTAATCTCTTCCTTTGTAAAATCTTTCAGTGTTAAAAAATGTCTGCCTTTTAGGTTCATCCTTCGTGTCCTTCTTTCCTTATTGTCCAGTCAGCCTTTTTGGCCGTTGTTTATTTTATTTATCTTTTCCACCAATCTCTGTCATGGACTTCACCAGTCCTGCCATGCCCTGGATCTCGGATGGAATAATAATCTTGGTTGCTTTTCCGTCCGCTGCCTTCTCAAATGCTTCCAGGCTCTTCATTGTCAGCACGGCTTCATCTGCTCCTGCTTCTTTCAGGAAACGAATACCGTCTGCATTCGCCTGCTGCACCTTTAAGATTGCTTCTGCTTCACCTTCTGCTTCACGGATCATTGCTTCCTTCTGTGCCTCTGCTTTCAGGATTGCTGCCTGTTTCTCTGCTTCCGCATCAAGGATTGCCGATTCTTTATGACCTTCTGCTACCAGAATTGTTGACTTCTTCTCACCTTCTGCACGCAGGATTGCTTCACGTCTCTCACGCTCTGCTTTCATCTGTTTCTCCATTGCGTCCTGAATAGCTGCAGGTGGTATGATATTTTTCAGCTCTACACGATTTACTTTAATTCCCCATGGATCTGTTGCCACATCCAGGGAAGCACGCATCTTCGTATTGATCGTCTCTCTGGAAGTCAATGTTTGGTCAAGTTCCAGATCACCGATAATATTACGAAGTGTCGTTGCTGTCAGATTCTCAATTGCCATGATCGGATTGGCAACTCCATAACAGAACATCTTCGGATCTGTGATCTGATAAAACACAACTGTATCGATCCGCATTGTTACATTATCTTTTGTAATAACCGGCTGTGGCGCAAAATCTACAACCTGTTCTTTCAGATCAACACGTCTTGCCACACGGTCAAAAATCGGAACTTTAAAATGAAGTCCCGTACTCCATGTTGCCTGATAAGCCCCCAGTCTTTCGATTACAAGTGCCTCTGCCTGTCTGACAATCTTCACACAGGATATAATAAGCATCACAACAATCAATATTAATATTGCTAAAAAAATCGTATTTAGTGCCATCATCTTTACTCCTCCTCTTTTCTTCTCTCTCTGACAATAAGCTTCACACCTTGGATACCTTCCACTACAACGATCGTATCTTTTGCGATCTTTCCATCCGGTTCGTCTGTCTTTGCCGACCATTCCTGTCCACGGATTTCTACATGTCCTGCTGCCTGCAGTGTATCAATATCTTCTGTCACCAGTGCCTGTTCCCCAATAAGACTCTCAGCGTTCGTCTTCTGCCGCTCTTTATTAAAATACTTCACGGCAAGTGGTCTTGTAAGCACCAGTAATATAACAGAAACTATGAGAAATGCAACAACCTGCACAGGCAGACCGAAGCCGATCACTCCGCTCACAAATGCCACCAGCGCTCCGCCGGCAAACCAGATTGTCGTAAGTCCCATAGTCAAGATCTCGATAATTAATAATATTACAAATAATATAAGCCAGTATACAGTCTGCATAAATATTCCTCACTTTGCTCCGTGCTTCGCACTCCCTCAATCTGCCCGATATTCGCATATCGTGGGATTGACATCCCTCTTTTATGCTCATATCGGGGCGAGCCCAAAAGTCTTGCATCCACTTATGAGTAAACTCATGTGGATGCCGGACTTTTTGTCTCTGGTATCATTATCTTACTATATTTTCTCCGATAACGCAATTCTTACTGTCTACTGACTTCCTTATGATTTTATGAATTTTTCTCTGTATTTCTTCTCTGTCTCTTCACTTCAAACATCAATACCGAAGCGGCTATTGCGGCATTTAACGACTCCACCTCTCCGCTCATTGGAATAATGATATAGTGATCTGCCATTTTCGAGGTTTCTTCACGCAGCCCGTTCCCCTCATTTCCAATCAGGAATGCACAGGAGAAAGCATAATCTTCTTCATCATAAGACTTCTCCCCGTCCAGATGCGCCGCGTATACTTTAATCCCGGCATCTTTGATCTTGCGGATTGCCTTCAGGATATCTTCCGCATAATAAAACGGCATCCGGTAAATAGAACCCATCGTTGAACGGATTGTTTTCGGATTGTAAATATCCACACAGTCACGGCTCATGATCACACCTGTTACACCTGCGCCTTCTGCAGTCCGCACGATCGTACCCATATTTCCTGGATCCTGCAAATTATCCAGCACTAGCAGATGCCTCTTTTCGCCTTTTAACAGATCCTCCAGCTTATAGGATTTCTGTCGCACGACACAGAGAACACCCTGTGGTGTCTTTGTATCCGATGCATGTGCAAATACAGTATCCGTCAGCACTTCTATGTGCACTCCGGCTTGCCCTGCAATCGCATTTACCAGCACTTTTTCTTTTTTATAAAAAGATTCAGATACATATACTTCCTGTAATTCATCCACCGGCACTTCCCGGAACATCCGGATGCCTTCCACAAGAAATACATGTTCTTCATCTCTTAATTTTCTCTTCTTTTTTAAATTAATCAGTCTTTTAACTTTTCCGTTTGCTGTACTTGTAATCATTCTCTCTGTCCCTTAATAACTATAATATTGAAGCACCCCTGATTATGGTGCCTGCAAATCGCTTTTTACTTCACCTTTTTCACAATAATTGTTATACTTTGAAACGGTATCCGACACCCCAGATTGTCTCGATATACTGAGGGTTGGATGTGTCCATCTCGATCTTTTCACGGATTTTCTTAATATGCACGGTTACAGTTGCGATGTCACCGACAGATTCCATATCCCAGATTTTCTGGAACAGTTCATCTTTGGAATACACATGATTCGGGTGTGCCGCAAGAAATGACAACAGATCAAATTCTTTTGTTGTAAATGTTCTCTCTTCTCCATTTACCCATACTCTTCTTGCAGTCGTGTCAATCTTAAGTCCTCGGATCTCGATCACTTTATTTTTTTCTGCCGCGCTTCCGATCAACCGATCATATCTTGCAAGATGTGCTTTCACACGTGCCACCAACTCGCTCGGGCTGAACGGCTTTGTCATATAATCATCCGCTCCCAATCCCAGTCCACGAATCTTATCAATATCATCTTTTTTTGCTGATACCATAATGATTGGTGTGTTCTTCTCATCTCTGACCTTCCGACAGATTTCAAATCCATCTACCCCCGGAAGCATCAGATCAAGAATCAGAAGATCATATTCTTCCTGAAGTGCTTTCTCAAGTCCACTGTCTCCATCATTTGCAACTTCCACTTCAAATCCGCTCAGTTCCAGATAGTCTTTCTCCAGATCTGCAATCGTCTCTTCGTCTTCAACTATTAAAATCTTACTCATTCAATGGTACCTCCTGATATTTTCTCAAAACAAAATACATCGTTGTTCCTGTGTCTTCTCTGCTGGTTGCCCAAATCTTACCACCATGCTCTTCCACAATCTTCTTAACAATAGAAAGCCCGATACCGCTTCCGCCTTTGGACGAATTTCTCGAAGCATCCGTTCTGTAAAAACGGTCGAAAATATTTGGCAGATCCTTGGCTGCAATTCCTTTGCCGTTATCTTCCAGTTCAACCTGAATAAAGTCACCGACATCTTTTACACGAAGGTTGATGATCGGTTTTCTTTTATCCATATATTTCAACGAATTATTTACAATATTATGCACAACACGCTTGATCTGTTCCGCGTCTGCAATCACTTTCACTTCTGGATCTACATAATTAAAATATCCAAATTCTACATTTTTTGACTCCAGTTCCAGCGACAAATCTTCTGCACAATCTGTGAAATAATCATTTACAGATATAATATTGAAGTTATATGGAATACGGTTTGTGTCAATCTTGGAATACAATGTCAACTCATTGATCAGTGTATTCATCTCATTCGCTTTATTATAGATCGTGCGGATATATTTGTCCATTTTCTCCGGTGTATCCGCTACTCCGTCCATGATTCCTTCTGCATATCCTTTGATTGCTGTCACCGGTGTCTTAAGGTCATGGGAGATATTACTGATCAGCTCTTTGTTCTCCTTGTCAAACTGAATCTTCTCTTCTGCACTGTCCTTTAACCGCTTACGCATATCTTCCAGATCACTGCAGAGCTGGCCGAGCTCATCATCAGACTCCGGTTTGATCTCAAAATCCAGATTACCTTCTTTGATATTATAAGCTGCCCTCTTCATCTTTGACAACGGACGCATGATTCCGCGGTAGATCCACATGAGCAAAATAAATGCCGTTGCGATTAAAACAATAACAACCACACAGATCAAGTCTACAAAAAGCTCCTCCACTTCTGGTATAACGTTCTTCATGTCTGTAACGATAAATGCGCTTCCTTTTTCTCCGCTTCGATATTTAAAATCAATCTGCTTGATCAGTACCTGAGCATTGCCACCCAGATAAAGTCCATTTTTCGCATCGGCATCTGCCTCACCATACTTCGGAAGCTGACGGATCACATATTTTGTTTCCCCACTGTCTGTACCAATGTAAACAATGGTATTTCCTTTTCGCACAAGCAGATAGGCTTTATTCTTTTCCAGTTTTTTATTTACTTTCTCAAGTCTGGTCGCATCGCCCATCTCTTCCGGATCTTCGGCAATAATCTTCTTTAGTTCTTCATACGGCTTCTCAGTTACTTTTGACAATACCTGCATAGAATTTGATAAGCTCTCCCAGGTTGTATCAGTAACTCCATATGTCTTTTCGATTGAGCTGATCTGATGTCTGCACAGGACTATTCCCATAGTTGTTGTCAATATAATCGGAATCAGCGTAATCGTTAAAAATGCTATCACAAGTCTTGTTCTTATTTTCATAGGAACACCTCCAGACTCAAGTATAGCATGAAAAAAGGCGCTTCACATCAAAGCGCCTGTAAACATTTCTAAAAATTTTATAAATATGCTTTCAGTACATCCACCTTATCTGTCTTTTCCCAGGAGAGGTCGATGTCTGTACGTCCAAAGTGTCCGTAAGCTGCTGTCTGCTTGTAAATTGGTCTTCTCAAATCCAGCATTTTGATAATTCCTGCCGGGCGGAGATCAAAGTTCTCGCGGATGATCTCAACCAGTTTTTCATCAGATACTTTACCGGTTCCAAATGTATCTACCATAATGGAAGTCGGATGAGCAACTCCGATTGCGTAAGAAAGCTGGATTTCACATTTCTTGGCAAGTCCTGCTGCAACAATATTTTTCGCAACGTAACGTGCTGCGTACGCTGCTGAACGGTCTACCTTTGTGCAGTCTTTACCTGAGAAAGCTCCGCCGCCGTGACGTGCCATTCCACCGTAAGTATCTACAATGATCTTGCGTCCTGTCAGTCCACTGTCTCCGTGTGGTCCACCGATAACAAAACGTCCTGTCGGGTTGATAAAGAATTTTGTATTCTCGTCTACCATCTCTGCCGGAAGTACTGTGTCAAATACATATTTCTTAATATCTTCGTGAATCTGCTCCTGTGTCACATCCGGATCGTGCTGTGTAGATAAGACAACTGCATCCAGACGTTTCGGAACATCATTTTCATCATATTCTACTGTAACCTGTGTCTTTCCATCCGGTCTCAGATAAGAAAGCGTTCCGTTCTTCCTTACTTCTGTAAGTTTTCTTGCCAGTTTATGCGCCAGAGAAATCGGATATGGCATCAGTTCCGGAGTCTCATCCGTTGCGTATCCGAACATCATACCCTGGTCGCCGGCTCCGATCGCATCAATCTCATCATCGTCCATTGTATGCTCTTTTGCTTCCAACGCTTTATCAACTCCAAGAGCGATATCTCCAGACTGCTCGTCAATTGCTGTGATCACACCACATGTCTCTGCGTCAAATCCAAATTTTCCTCTTGTATAGCCAATCTCTTTTACTGTATCGCGTACGATTTTCTGAATATCAACATAAGCATTTGTAGTAATCTCACCCATAACGAGAACCATACCTGTCGTTGTTGTTGTCTCACAAGCCACACGGCTCATCGGATCCTGTTCCATCAGTGCATCAAGAATCGCGTCTGAAATCTGGTCGCACATTTTATCCGGATGTCCTTCTGTAACGGACTCGGATGTAAATAATCTTTTTTCCATGTCATTCTCCCTTCTACTTTCTCCCGGGGACGGGGATTTTCCAGAAAATCCCCGTCCCCTTTTAAAAAAGACCTGTCCCTTTTTATGTTATCCACATAATCATCCACAATGCGAAAAAAACAGTCCACAACAAGTGGACTGTTTATATTCTCATATATCAATCTTCTTATTGTTCGATTACTCGCTCAGGTTGGCACCTTCCCATGATGGGGGTTGCCGCAGCTTCACAGATCCTTTGTACCTCCACTGCTCTGAATAAGAGAAAGTTAGCAATATTTATTATTTTCTTTGTTACCCTATAAGACTTTACACGTTTTAACTGTTCTTGTCAACTGATTTATCCAACTTTTAATTTGAATTTCTGAATTTCTTTCTCAGTTTCTACTTTTTCGATGACACCGCCAAGACCTCTGAGCTTCTCTTCGAATCTCTCATATCCTCTTTGGATATATACAATATCATCTACAATTGTAATGCCTTCTGTTGCAAGTCCTGCAATACAAAGTGCAGCTCCTGCGCGGAGATCCGGTGCACTCACTCTTGCTCCGCTGAACTTCTCAACACCTTCGATAGTTGCTGAGTTGCCTTCCACTTTGACATTCGCTCCCATTCTGGCAAGTTCGTCCAGATATTTGAAACGATTTTCAAAAATACTCTCTGTAATTGTGCTTGTTCCCTTGCAAAGTGCAAGCGTCACACCAATCTGTGGCTGCATATCCGTTGGAAATCCAGGATATGGAAGTGTCTTCACATGTGTACTTGTAAGATCTCCCTTGGATACAACACGCACTGCATCGTCAAATTCTTCTACCTCACAGCCAATCTCTTCCAGCTTGGCAATCGTAGCTTCCAAATGCTTCGGAATGACATTCAATACTGTCACATCTCCTCTGGTTGCCGCTGCCGCAAACATAAATGTTCCGGCCTCAATCTGATCCGGAATAACCGAATACTCTGTACTGTGAAGCTGTCTGACTCCACGAATCTTGATCACATCTGTTCCTGCACCACGAATATTCGCTCCCATGCTGTTCAGGAAGTTTGCCACGTCTACAACGTGTGGCTCTTTAGCCACATTCTCCATAATTGTAAGACCGTCTGCCATCGCAGCCGTCATCATTACATTGATCGTAGCGCCTACACTGACAACATCAAAATAAATATGTTTACCAACAAGCTTCTCAGCTTCTGCCATGATCTTACCATATTCAATCTCTACTTCTGCGCCCAGTGCACGGAAACCTTTCAGATGCTGGTCAATCGGTCTGCTTCCGATATTACATCCTCCCGGCAGTGCCACTTCCGCATGTTTGTACTTTCCGAGCATCGCGCCAAGTAAATAGTAAGATGCACGGATCTTTTTAATATAATCATATTCTATACTGAAATCATGAATGCCTCTTCCGTTGATCGTCACAGTATGACGGTCAATTCTGTTCACTGTCGCTCCGATTCCGGCAATTGCGTCCAGTAATACATTAATATCGTTGACATCCGGAAGATTATCAATCTTAACTGTCTCATCTGTCATGATCGCAGCCGCAAGAATCGCAAGTGCCGCGTTCTTCGCTCCCCCTATTTCGACCTCTCCGACTAACGGATGGCCACCTTTAATAATATACTGTTCCATTAACCACACCTCTATATAATATTGCTGTCTATGATATAAGCATATTGGATATAGCAGTTATGCCCATTTTGTTCTCTTAAAAATCTAAAACAGGAAGACTCCCACTTCCTGAGTCTTTGCTATTATAGCACAAATCCAACATTTGTAAAATATTTTTTAATTTTATGTAATTATTTTGTAACATTTAATCCGTTTTCAAGCACACGAAGAACTTCCTCGATTGTCTCTTCCAGATCCCGTCCTTCCTCACTGATCGTGAGATCTGCATACCGTTCAAATAATGCGCTACGCTCCTCATACAGATCTTTTAATGTCTGACCGTCTTTTAACACAACACCTCTGTTTTTAGCATTATGGAGTCTGTTATTTATTGTCTCATACGACGTATGTAAATATACGATCGTTCCGGTCTCTTTGTAATGCCTCATTGCATTCTCGCAATATACAACACTTCCTCCCGGCGAGATAACAGCACGCTCTTCCTGAATCTCCGCATTCACCCGGTCTTCAATCCGTAAGAAACCTTCATTTCCTTCTTCTGCAATAATCTCTTTAAGCAAACGCTTCTCCACTTCCTGGATTACCAGATCTGTATCTACAAACTTATATCCCAGTCTCTTAGCAACAACAACACCGACTGTGCTTTTCCCCGATGCCGGCATTCCGATAAATACGATATTCTTCATATTTTTCATCCTTTAGTCTGTATTTGTTTGAAATCTTTTGATACTTATTACATTTTAATCCTATCCATTTTAACATAAGATTCCTTTTTCGTCCACTTCTTGCTTCAGGATCTACTGCCTTTACAAGATTCGAACTCATTTTTTATCATTTTCTGACCAATTCTACCAATACCGCTCTGCCTGATCTGCCAACGGATACTTTACCATAAAAAATAAGAACCGGAAATCCTTTTATTCCTCCGGTTCTTATTTTGTATAAATTATCTCTTCAGGATACACTCTCATTCAGAAAATAATATTTTCTCTGAAAGTTTCTCCGCTCCTGCCTTCGGCGGCATATCTCCTGACAGGTCATTACCCACACCAGCTCACGAAGCCAGTCATCTTCCATTTTCGTCGGAAGATCATCTGTTTTATCCTTCTGCTTATCTGCAAAGTCGATCTGACCTTTCACATTTGCATAAACACGACCGCATATCATCTGTATTTGCAAACGATCCGGATACTCATCATAAATCATACTGACGTCATATTCCAGCCGGTCGCATTCTGCCTCTACATATGGCAGAATCTTTTTCACTTCGGCCGGATACATACTCTTCATATAAGATACATCCCGGCTGTTTTCCCGCTCCCAGGCTGTATCGATTGGCAGCTGATTTTGATATGCCATATAAAAAGGCAGTTTCTCGCTCATCGGTTCTGCTCCTTCCAGGGAAATTATCTGCTTTATTATATGCATTTTTTCATAAGCTGTTCCCTGAAATCTTTTCTGTTATTCATTTTTTGCGGCTTCAAAATTCCGATGCAGAAGTTTGTGTTCTTTTCCTTTCAGCAAGCCATCGTACAACGTCTGAACCAACGGATTTTCATTGGACTTCTTAATCTGGGTATTCACATCTGAATCATAAAGACCCTTCATTCTTGCTGATTTTGTTCTCGGTCCGGCCGGTACCGGCTGTCCACCACCCATGACACAGCCTCTGTAACATGCCATTACTTCTACGAAATCATAGTGTACTTCCCCGGCCTTGATCCGCTTCAAAAGTGCATCTGCATTTCCGAGACCACTTACGATTGCCGCACGAATGGTTCTGCCGTTGTAATCAAATTCTACTTCTTTCAGGCCTTTCTCTCCACGCACACCGCTGAATTTGATATTATCCATATCTACACGGTTATGTCCTTTACGCAGACGTCTCAAAACCGCTTCGGTCACACCGCCGGTTACACCAAAGATCACTCCGGCACCGGATCCGATTCCAAATGGCATATCTGACGCTTCAATTTCCAGATTCTCAAAACGGATACCAGACTTGCGAATCATGGAAACGAGCTCGGTTGTTGTCAGTACATAATCGATATCCTGCTTACCGTTTGTTGAAGATTCCGGTCGTAAAATCTCATCTTTCTTCGCTGTACAAGGCATAATAGATACAGATACCACTCGTTTTCCGAGATTCTTCTCCGGATCTTTATAATATTCCCGTACTACAGCGCCGAACATCTGCTGTGGTGACCGGCAGGTCGAAAGATTCTCGGCAAATTCCGGATAACGGTTTTCACAATATCTTACCCATGCAGGACAGCAGGATGTAAAGAGTGGCAATTTTTCTCCGGATTCCAGCCGATTCAAAAGTTCTTCCGACTCTTCTATAACTGTAAGATCCGCACCGTAAGATGTATCAAATACTTCATCAAATCCCATACGATGCAGGACATTTACCAATTTACCCATAACATTTTCGCCACGCGGCAGACCGAACTGATCTCCTACTGCCACACGGACTGCCGGTGCGATCTGTGCGATCACTTTGGTATCTTTATCTGCAAGAAGATCCCAGATAACATCCATGTTGGTCTTAATACTGATTGCGCCTGTCGGACATACAACCCGGCATTGTCCACAGTTCACACAGTCGGTCTCTGCAATTTTCTTATCAAATGCAGGTGTTACCAGCGCTTTTGTTCCTCGATATGCAAAATCAATTACATTTACTGCCTGCACATTGTCACACATACGTACACAGTCACCGCACAAAATACATTTATTCGGATCTCTCACGATCGCCGGCGAACTGTCATCGATCGGCTGTAATTCTTTCGTATTTTCAAATCGGACATCCATAACACCCATCCGGTGCGCAAGGCTTTGCAGCTGACATTCTCCACTTTTGATACAAGTTGTACAGTCTCTGCAGTGCGCTGCCAGAAGTAACTCCAGAATTAATTTCCGATACTTCATCAGGCGCGGTGTATTTGTATAGATCACCATTCCGTCTCTCGGTGGTTCGGAACAGGATGCAAATGTTTTTCCTTTATCATTTTCTACTGTACATAAACGACAGGCACCATATACAGACAGTTCTGAATGGTAACATAAGGTTGGTATATCAATATCTGCTTTACGAATGACGGTAAGAATATTCGGTTCATCCGTAAATTCTACTTTTCTTCCATCTATAGTCATTACTCCCATGACGTTTCCTCCTATCTGGCAACAGAAATTGCCTTAAACGGACACTGTTCCATACAGGCTCCGCACTTAATGCATTTCTCCTGATTAATGTGATACGGTGATTTCAACTCACCTTCAATTGCTCCAGCCGGACAATTTCTTGCACACTTGGAACATCCTTTACAGATGTCCAGATCAATCTGGAACTGTCTGAGATTTGTACAAACCCCTGTTTTACACTTCTTATCCTCAATATGTTCTCTATATTCTTCTGCAAATGCATTCAATGTACTGATAACCGGTTTTGGCGCACTCTTTCCAAGTCCGCATAACGCGGTACTCTCAATCATATCGGCCAGTTCACGCAACTCATCTATATCTGTCGGTTTTCCATTTCCGGCTACGATTCTTTCAAGAATCTCCAGCATTCTTTTTGTACCTTCTCTGCATGGCACACATTTTCCACAGGATTCTCTCTGCGTAAAGCTCATAAAGAACCGGGCTACTTCTACCATACAGGTATTTTCATCCATAATAACAAGTCCGCCGGAACCGATCATCGCTCCGATCTTCGCCAGCGAATCAAAATCCATCTTGCTGTCCAGCTGTTTCTCTGTCAGACATCCGCCCGATGGTCCGCCGATCTGAACCGCTTTGAACTTTTTACCGTTCTGAATGCCTCCACCGATATCATAAATAACTTCCCGGAGAGTAATTCCCATCGGCACTTCGATAAGTCCTGTGTTTCTTACATTACCTGTCAATGCGAATGCTTTTGTTCCCGGGCTTTCCGGTGTACCGATACCCAGATACCACTCTGCGCCGTTTTGAATGATCATTGGTACATTTGCGTAAGTCTCAACGTTATTTAATACTGTAGGTTTTGCCCAGAGTCCCTGCTGTACTGTACGCGGCGGTTTTACTCTCGGCATACCACGTTTGCCTTCAATAGATGCTGTCAGCGCACTTCCTTCGCCGCAGACAAATGCTCCGGCTCCTCGGTTGATATGTAAACGGAAGCTGAAGTTTGTTCCCAGGATATGATCTCCTAAAATTCCAATCTCTTCCGCCTGATGGATTGCCGTCTCCAGTCTCTGGATCGCGAGCGGATATTCGGCACGGACATAAATATATCCTTCCTGCGCCTGAACCGCATATGCAGCGATCATCATACCTTCGATCATGCGGTGCGGATCACCCTCCATAATACTTCTGTCCATGAATGCGCCCGGGTCACCTTCGTCACCGTTACAGACTACGTAACGAATCTTTTCCTTTTGGGATGCTACCTGTTTCCATTTACGTCCGGTACGGAATCCTGCACCGCCACGTCCTCTTAAATTTGACTCATAAATCATATCGATCACGGATTCCGGTGTCATCTCAAACAATGCTTTTTCTAATGCAGAATATGCTCCGACCACCATCGCTCCTTCGATGTGATCGGCATCGATATGTCCGCAGTTTTTCAATACAAGTCTCGTCTGCTTTGCGTAAAATGGGATCTCTTCCTGTGAAGCATAGACCTGTCCGTCCATATGATATAACAAACGTTCAATCGATTTTCCTTCGCAGATTGTTTTCTGATAGATCTCTTCACAATCATCCGGCGACACTTTAATATATAAATAATTATGTGGTTCGATTCTCACCAGCGGTCCCATTTCACAGAATCCGTGGCAACCACTCTTCATAACCTTGGTATGTGCAATCTCTGCGCCGAACTCCACCGATACATTCCCGTCATTCTTTGTCAGTTCCAGCATTTTCTGGTAAATTTTATCTGAACCCCCGGCCAGACATCCTGTTCCACCGCAGATCAAAACGCGACATTTCGCACGCTGCCGCTTCTGACATTCAGTACGATATTCTTTTAATTCCGTTCTGTTCTCTATCTTCATGTTATTCTCCTCTCAACTCTTTCAGCAGATCCACTACTTTTTCCGGTGACATCTTAGGATACACAACATCATTTACTGTAATCGCCGGTGCCAGACCACATGCCCCCAGACAGGACACCGTCTCCACAGTAAAATACAGATCGTCTGATGTATGCTTCTTATCATTTAATCCGAGTTCCTTATACAAACGTTCCAGGATCGGAATGGATTTTCTCACATGACAGGCTGTTCCATCACAGACTTTAATGACATATTTGCCTTTCTGCTCGAAAGAAAAATTCTCATAAAAACTTGCCACGCTGTACGCCTTTGCTTCCGTAATCCCGATCTGTTTTGCCACATATGTCAGAAGTTCCGGTGGCAGGTATCTGTACTCCTCCTGAATATCCTGGATAATCGGGATCAATGATCGTTCTTCTCTTGTGTGTCTTGCTATGATTTCATCTGCTTTCTCATAATACGATGTATCTAACATAATATCCTCATCCTCCTTTTTGTTCATTTTTCCCTGATATTGGCTATTTTTTATCAATTTATTGTATATTATATCATAGAAATTATTGATATGTTTATATCAATATCCGATGTCTTCCATATAGAATTTTATATATCCTAAAAAAAGATGCACCCTCAGGCACACCTTCTTTCTTCTAGACAATTATATTTCTTCAATTTTCCTTCTCAGATGCTCAAGAAATTCTTTTTCTTTCTGATTCATCACATATCCTTTTTTATATATCAGTGCATCCCTCATTTTATGTCTTAGAAATCCGACTTCCTTCTGCACAAGATGATACCGTTCCAGCATCTTTTCCGGCAGCGGAGATACCCACATATAACTGTTCTTCACTTCTCTTAAAATATCAAACTGACTTCCTCTTTCAAAAATATATATTTTCTTTTTCGGATGATAGGCTTCCCTTCCTTCCCGGTAAAATTCAATATATTCTCCGTTCGGGAGCCTGGAATCTCCATGTAAGATTTCTACTCCGTCCGATAATTCTCCCGGAGACTGAAAATCCTTTTCTGCAAGTTCTCCGTCTGCGGAAGTCAAAAGTAAATAATCAAATTCATTGATCACCTGCATTTCCAGATTCCGAAGCTGAAGAAGCGATTGGTAATCCTCCTGCTTTCTCCGCTGATACCGTATAATTCCAAGATCATATCCATTCTGACCGATACTGTCGATTGCCGTCATCGTACTTGTCTCCCGGAAATCCACATCCATCTCCATCTGGTCATCCTGGTTGCTGATATACTCGGCAAAAGCATGCGCAATATAGCTGGCCCGGGGCACACAAAATCGAAGTGTCAGCTTTTCACTGCGTTCTTTTCCATAATGTTCCCTTAGCTCATCAACATCCCGGATGACTTTTCTGGCATATTCCAGAAAATTCTGTCCGTCTCTTGTCGCCTGTACTCCTTTTGAGGAGCGTTTAAAAATCTGTATGCCAAATTCTGTTTCTACATTTTTAATTGCTTTGCTTAAGTTTGGCTGCGCAATGTAAATCTCTTTTGCAGTCTGTGAAATCGATCCTCTTTTATCTATTTCAATAATGTATTTGAAATCCGTCAAATTCATTTGTATCTCTTCCCTTTTCCATGATGCCGATGTTCCGTTCCGCCTTATTCTCTACGCGAAACGAAAAGGCGACACATCTTTTGTATCGCCTTTTCATTCTAAGCTCTTTCGTTGTAGTGATGTGCTTCTTCAAGCATCATATCTTTTACTTTCATCAGACGGATCTGAGAGCTTCTCTCGTTCTCGTCCAGCTTCATCGTGATATATTTGATTGTCTCCTGAGCCTCCGGAATTGTCACATGCTCCAGCGCATTTACACGACGTCTTGTCTTCTCGATCTCAGCCGCCATAAGCTGGCATGCTTTTTCTGTCTCCGCAAGTTTCAACATATCCGGCAGAATGTCCGCCAGTGATTTTACAGCACCATCCAGATCACTGGATGTAAATGCAAATCCATAAGAATAAATATCATTGGCATCAGCAGTCCTTGTCTTCGTATTGAACACAGGAATGTCAACGCTCATAACATTTTTATTGCCTACTTCCAGATTTACTTCCTGTTTTGGTGCCATCAGTGCGGTATTCAACGTAGCCTCATCCATTCCGGCTTTGGCTATAACAAAGTTCTTATTTGCAGAGAGGATTCCGGCTTCTACTTTCTGACGAAGTGCCATGTTCTCCTTTACCAGCTCCAGAAACTGACGCATCAGCTCATCACGCTTGTCTTTCAGGAGCTTATGTCCCCTTCTTGCTGTAACAAGCTTCTTCTTCGTCTTGGTCAGTTCCATCCGGGTAGGAGTGATCTGTTTCGATGCCATTCGCTACCTCCTTATTTCCATTACCTGATTATTGCTTTCCATAATACTGGTCTAAGAATTTGTCGTCGATACGTTTCAACTCTGCTCTTGGCAGCATAGACAATAATTTCCAGCCAATTTCCAGTGTCTCCTCAATAGATCTGTCGTTGTCATATCCCTGGGAAACATATTCTTTTTCAAATGCTTCTGCAAATTCTGCATATTTCAGGTCAATCTCTGTTAAGGCAGCTTCTCCTAAGATTGTCATCAGTTCTTTTGCATCTTTTCCACGGGAATACGCAGCAAATAACTGGTTCATCGTATTGGAGTGGTCTGCTCTTGTTTTGCCTTCACCGATACCTTTATCTTTCAGACGGGAAAGAGACGGTAATACATCAATCGGCGGCTGTAATCCTTTACGATACAGCTCACGACTTAAGATTACCTGACCTTCTGTGATATATCCGGTAAGATCAGGAATAGGATGTGTCTTATCATCCTCAGGCATAGTCAGGATTGGGATCATAGTGATACTTCCGTCTTTACCTCTCTGACGTCCGGCTCTTTCATACATTGTTGCAAGGTCTGTGTACATATATCCTGGATATCCACGACGTCCAGGTACCTCTTTCTTCGCTGCGGAAATTTCACGCAGCGCATCTGCGTAGTTCGTGATATCTGTCAGGATAACCAGAACGTGCATATCTTTTTCAAATGCCAGATATTCTGCTGCTGTCAGTGCCATACGAGGAGTTGCGATACGCTCTACAGCCGGGTCATTTGCAAGGTTGATAAACAGAACGGTTCTGTCAATCGCACCTGTCTCTTTGAATGACTCGATGAAGTAGTTAGACTCTTCGAATGTAATACCCATTGCAGCAAATACAACGGCAAATTTCTCATCTGTTCCACGTACCTTTGCCTGTCTTGCAATCTGGGCTGCCAGCTGGGAATGTGGCAGACCGGAACAAGAGAAGATTGGCAGTTTCTGTCCACGAACCAATGTATTCAGACCATCAATGGCAGATACACCTGTCTGGATAAACTCTTCCGGGTACACGCGGGCTGCCGGGTTCATAGGCAGACCATTAATATCTCTTCTTTCCTCCGGCAAAATCTCCGGTCCATCATCAATCGGACGTCCCAGTCCATCGAAGACACGTCCCAGCATATCCGCAGATACACCAAGCTCCATGCTTCGTCCGAGGAAACGTACTTTACTGTTACTTAAGTTAATACCGGCAGCATTCTCATAGAGCTGTACTACTACGTCATCTCCATCTACTTCCAGTACTTTACAGCGTCGTTTTTCTCCGCTTGCGAGTTCGATTTCACCAAGCTCGTCGTATTTAACGCCTTCTACACCTTTTACCATCATCAGCGGTCCGGCAACTTCCTGTATTGTTCTATATTCCTTTGGCATAATTAGAAGTCCTCCTTCCCGATCGTTCCTGCTACTTCTTTACCGAGTTCATCCATGATCTTCTCATATTCTGTCTCAATATTTTCAGCTAATGTATATTTATAACGACCGATTTTCTCTCTGACATCCATTACAAGAAGATCTTTCATGGATGCACCTTTGTTCAGAGCTTCTGAAGCCTGATCATAGAATGCAAGAACCAGTTTCATCATCAGATACTGTTTACGAAGTGGTGTGTAAGTATCTATTTCGTGGAAAGAGTTCTGATGCAGGAAATCTTCACGGATAGATCTTGCTGCTTCCATCTTCAGACGGTCAGACGGAGACAATGCATCCATACCTACCATCTGTACAATCTCTTCCAATGCTGCTTCTTCTGTCAGAAGGCTCATCATTCTCTGACGGTCATCCATCCAGTCCGGAGCAACGGTTTCATTAAACCAGTCTTTCATATTATCCAGATACAGCGAATAACTGGTCAGCCAGTTAATAGCCGGAAAATGTCTCTTATATGCCAGTGCGGAATCCAGTCCCCAGAATACCTTAACGATACGAAGGGTTGCCTGTGATACCGGCTCTGATGTATCACCACCCGGAGGAGATACGGCTCCGATTACGGACAGGGAACCTTCTCTTGCATCTTTACCGATGGAAACTACACGTCCGGCTCTCTCGTAGAACTCTGCCAGACGGGAACCTAAGTATGCCGGGTAACCTTCCTCACCAGGCATCTCTTCCAGACGTCCTGACATCTCTCGAAGTGCCTCTGCCCAACGGGATGTAGAGTCTGCCATCAATGCTACAGAATATCCCATGTCACGGAAATACTCTGCAATCGTAATACCTGTATAAATAGATGCCTCACGGGCTGCGAAAGGCATATCGGATGTGTTCGCGATCAGAACGGTTCTTTCCATAAGGGAACGTCCTGTCTTCGGATCCTTCAGTTCCGGGAACTCATTCAGAACGTCTGTCATCTCATTTCCACGCTCTCCACAACCGATGTAAACTACGATGTCAGCTTCTGCCCATTTTGCAAGCTGATGCTGGATAACTGTCTTACCGCTTCCGAAAGGTCCCGGAACGGCTGCAACTCCACCTTTTGCGATTGGGAAAAATGTATCAACAACACGCTGTCCTGTTACAAGCGGTGCATCCAGCGGCAGTTTCTTCACATATGGACGTCCTGTACGAACCGGCCATTTCTGCATCATTGTCAGCTCTTTGTCTCCGTCCTTCGTCTCCAGAACTGCAACAACTTCTTCTACCGTAAATTCACCGGATTTGATCTCTTTGACTGTTCCGCTTACTCCATAAGGAACCATGATCTTCTGCTCAACAACTGCTGTCTCCTGAACAGTACCGAGCACATCTCCCGCTCCAACTTCTTCTCCGACTTTTGCAACCGGAACAAATTCCCATTTCTTGTCTCTCTTCAGGGAAGCAACTTCAACACCACGCTGTAAGTTATTTCCCGAAATCTTCATAATATCATCCAGAGGACGCTGGATACCATCATAAATGCTTGTGATCAGACCAGGGCCAAGTTCTACTGACATTGGTGCCCCTGTTGATTCTACCGGTTCTCCCGGTCCAAGTCCTGATGTTTCTTCGTATACCTGAATTGATGCCTCATCACCGTGCATCTCGATGATCTCTCCAATCAGACGCTTTTCACTAACACGTACAACGTCACGCATGTTAGCATCTCGCATTCCGGATGCGATGACCAGCGGTCCTGCTACTTTTTTAATCGTACCTGTACTCATTTGGACGAATCACCCTCCATTTCTTATTTTATTGTTGCGAAAACAGAATATCAGAACCGACAGCCACTTCCACAGACTTCTTAACGCCCGCGACTCCTGCTCCCGTATTACCGGCAATGCCAGGAATCTGGATGATCGCCGGGATGATTTCTTCCTGATATCTTGCAATTTCATGTTTTAACTGATCGGCCCAGGCTTCTGTAATATAAATAATTCCGTAACCACCTGTTGCCAGTTTGTGAAGCTCTTCGGCAGCTTCTTCATGGGTAGTAACCGGAAATGTGTCAAGCCCCAGTGTAGCAAAGCCGTAGATGCTGTCATAATCGCCTAATACTGCAATCTTATACATACATTTCCCTTACCCTTTCCCGAATAGAATCATCCGGCAGGTCGTTAAGCTTACCGGAAAGAATGATTCGTACCGTTTTTATTTCATTCTGTCTTGCAATTACATAGGCAATTACCGGTCCTATTGTAAATGCATTATATTTCTGCGGGCTAATCGTCTGGATGATCCGGTTGTCGCACCACCGTTCAAATGCGGATGGAGATTCCAGAAGTGCCTGCGCACCTTCTGCATATGCCGTTCCCATCAGATAATCACGAAGCGCTTCCTTACCGGAAAGTGCCGCTTTGGAAAGCTGATCCACACTGACACTGTCGCACTCCGCCATTGCCCTTTTCATAAAGTCTATAGATTTCGCGGTTTTCTGTGATCGCACTGCAATCTTAATATCTGCAACTGCAACCGTTGATTCTGCATAATCCCGGATGATCTGGGCTTTTGACGCTTTACCTGCCGCATATACGGCATCCAGCGTTGCTCTGTCGATCATCACGTCGCACAACTGACCATCTCTTGTATGAAGCAGTGTCTCATAAGCATCCGCTGCCACATGCTGCATGTAGTCCGGAAGTCTGGTAAACGCTTTCTCTCTTACGATCTCCAGCATCTCATCCCCCGGAATCGCTACATCATCATAGAAAATGTGCCGGTTCTTTTCCTCCGTGCATACTTCCTTGATCGCAGCTTTCAGATTATGGAAAAGTTTTGGATAGGAAAGTACTGCAAAGTTCTCCATGTCAATGGAAAGATCCTTCACTACCTCCCAGATCTTCTCTTCCTCTCTGGTCAGTATCGCCTCTGCATCTCCGGAAGTATCTGTGCCTCCCCACCCCTTCTCTTCCAGGAACTGCAGGCACTGATGATAATTCTGGCATGCAATCAGCTGGTCGATCGTGCTGTTTGAAAACAGTGACACTTCCAGTGCACGTATGCGCGCAACCGCGTAGGTATACTGTTCACTCATGTTACTTCCTCCTGTCACGCGTTACGCAAATAATATATGGTATACTTTGTCAGACAATTCGTCTTTTTTCTCATCGAACATTGCCTGTAAAGTACAGTTCTCTTCTATCCCGCCATAGGCAAGAACAAATCCATTCTCAATCTTTCTTTCTTCTGCGGAAATCTTAAGGCTTCCGCCTTTGTCCCGCGCAGTGTTCTCCACTGCATTTTTAAAGTCGTCAGACATTCTCTGGAGATCTCCTGCGGAAAAGAAGATTTCTCCGTCCTGCGGCAATGCATATCTTGCAAGTAATTTTAATAAAACTCCAAAATACTCTTCCTCATTCATAGACTCCAGAGACTGATATGCCTTATCCAGCACGTTCTGGATCATCTCCTGTTTTGCTGCCAGAAGTTTTGTTCTTCTCTGCAGATCAACGGAAGATGCCGTACGCTCTTTGTAATTCACTGTATCCAGTTCGGATTTGTGGGCAATCGTCTCGGAAATCTTCTTAGCATCTGCCTCAGCCTGCGCTACAATCTCGTCCGCTTTTGCCTTTGCTTCTGCAATCTTGCTGTCTGCTGCCGCTTTCGCTTCATCCAGGATCTGACTTTTTATTTTTTCTAATCCTGTCATCGCTTCTTTGCTCCTTCCTGTTTTATACCTGAATTGCTGTTACTGCCAGAATAGAAATCAGGAGTGCAAGAATTGCGTATGTCTCAACCATTGCAGGGAACAGCATTGCTTTACCGAACTGCTCCGGTTTTTTAGCTACAATTCCGATTGCTGCCGCTGCTGTCTGTCCCTGTGCTTTACCAGAGATCAGTCCAACGATTCCGATTGGCAGACATGCTGCAAGGATCAGAAGTCCTGTCTGTGGATCAAGATCTGCTGCGCCGCCGCCAAGGAGACCAATCTTGGATAATGTAATGAAACCAACCAGCAGTCCGTAAATTCCCTGTGTACCAGGAAGCAGCTGCATGATCAATACTTTTGCAAATTTGCTAGGGTCTTCTGTTACAACTCCGGATGCTGCCTGACCTGCGATACCAACTCCGATTGCTGATCCTGCTCCTGCGAGAAATACTGCTACTGCTGCGCCAAGTAACGCATATACAAGTCCTAAATTACTCCAAATACTCATGATAAAGTTTCCTCCTTAATATCTACATATTTTGTATCTGATTCAAATGGTTCAAATGGTTTTCCACCGCCTTCGTAGAATTTTCCGAAAAATTCCACAAACTGAAGACGGTTCGTGTGCACATATGCACCAAGTAAGTTGATCGCAAGATTCAAAGTATGTCCCACCACGAACACAATCGCAAATCCGATCGCACCAACCACGCCTTTTCCAAACATGCTGCCCATCTGGTTTACAACAGATGCAATAACACCGGTTGCAAGTCCGAGAGCTAACAGACGTGAATAAGATAATACATCACTGAGCCATCCGGTAATATTATAGATGTCATACGCTCCAAGCGCGATCCTGAGAACCGGATTTTTATTTGCTCTTCCTGACATCAGAAGCAGTCCCAGTGCACCGATAATCGCAAGCGCTTTTGCAAGCGTATTCACAAACGGTGGAAATACGATTTTTGCCTGTGCTATAGAAGCAAAAATATCAGATGGGATCAGCATCAGTAAAAGTCCTGCCAGAAATACATACCATAAAATAACATCACAGAAAAAGTCTAATACTTTTCCTTCTTTCAGAAGCATGTAACCTTTGATTCCAAGGCCGACAAACAAATGTACAAGTCCGAATGCCATGGAATAGATCAACAGCTTCATCGGATTATTCAGCGGCGCAAACCATAATGGCTTGATCGTTATATCTTTATTAAAGAATGTCTTTCCTACAACATCGACAACGTCTCCGAAGTAACCGCCAAATAATACACCCCACACAAGTGTAGATAAACCACAGAACATAAACATCTTCATGGACTTTCTCATACTCTTGCTCATCCGTGGGAATTTCTTCAATACTACAAAACATGCGATTGCAATGATCGCACCGTATGCAGCATCAGATAACATCATACCAAAGAAGAATACATAGAAAAACGACATGATTGTCGTCGGATCAAACTCTCCTTTATGCGGAAGTCCGTAGGATTCCAGAACACCTTCTACACTGTCTGAGAAAGCATTGTTCTTTAAAATAACCGGCGGTTCTTCCTCTTCCTTTAACTCTTCCACATCCATCACACAATCGTATCTGTCTGCGATTGCTTTCTTAAGGACAGGAACTGTTTTCTCTGCAACATATCCGCTAATTACGAATGTTCGCTGTGACTGTGGAAGTGTGCCAAGCACTTCGTACTTCTCTGCACGGAGTCTGAAATAATCCCCCACTACTTTCAACTCTTCTCTGCTTGTGGCATATCCTTTGATCTCTTCCTCTGTCACTTCAATCTCTTTGTTCAGTTTCTGGATCTCGGCTTTCAGATTCTCTTTTTCCTTCGCCGGGATCTGGTTGGATATCTGCGATGGTCTTGCAAATCCTCCAGCTCTCAGAGCTTCTTCGGTCTTCTCTGCCTCTTTTTTCAGACAAAATACAGCAAGATAAACCGCGTCTGCATCTTCGGAAATGATCTGCACATCCAGTGCTTCAATCTCCGGACACTCTGCAGCTACCTTTTCATGAATAGCCGCTTCATCTGTGCCCGCCGGCATCGTTCCAAGTAACATTGCTGTTCTGGCTGTACCTGCATAATTCATAGGTGCATCCAACGAAAGCCACGGTTCAAGCGATTCAATCCGATTTTCAATCTTCACAATATTTGCTTTGATCTCTGCAATCTCTTTGCTCTTTGTGAGCAGAGCATCTGCTTTTTCGATGACTTCGTCTTTTTTCGCTGTGATTTTCTGGAATTCATCCTGACTGACAAGCTCTTTTCCCGCTAACCCGGACAACATTGACTGCTTCTGCGGTGCATATATATCAAGGATACCCAGCGCCGTCTCTGTAAGCTGTGCTTTCTTCTCAAAGCTAAGCTTCGCATTCACTGTGTCCATCTTTTCAAAGCCTTCTTCATCAGCGATCTGGTTCATCTCCATAACGCCGAGTGCCTGCAGCTTTTCCAGAATTGCTTTGCGGTCTTTTTTAAGTGCGCAGATACTGACTCTTTGCATCTGCAATACTGCCATAGATCTATCCCTCCTTTACATTTTCTTTCCGGTTAGATCTTGATCAAACCAGCTGTGCAATAACTGCTGCTATTGCTTCGGCTTCTTTACTGCCCGCTTCCCGCTTTAACGAAACAATCTCTTCATCTACTTTCTGAAGTGCGTCCTTTACCGCTTCTTCTCCGGCTTTCTTTGCTTCATTCATTGCGAACTGCGCATTTTCTTTTGCTTTTGCTTCTGCTTCTTCTTTTATCCTCCCTGCAGATGCATCCGCTTTTTCAAGAATCTCGGCACATGCTGCATCGGCTTCTTTCATGGCCTTATCTGCCTCACACTCCGTGTCCTTAATGGTTCTAATGGTCTCTTCTACCATTCCTTCACCACCTCCCTCGCGTCCGTTAAAACTTTGTTGTAAGTTTGATTATAATACCGCAATTATCAAATGTCCAGAATAATTTGTATTCAGGTAGGAACAAGCGCGCTTATTGTTGTGGAATTTACATAATTTTTATATATTTTTCAAATAATTCAGACATTCCAGTGCAAATGATGCAAATGTCCTTCCAGATTCATTCCTGGGAAATTATTTTGCCGCAACGCTTCATATAACACGATAGCGACTGAATTGCCCAAATTCAGCGAGCGTATGTCTCCCAGCATCGGAATACGGATACAGTCCTCCTCATGATTCACTAATATTTCTTCCGGAATTCCTGCGCTTTCCTTTCCAAACATGATATAGCAGTCCGGCTCATACTGCACGTCTGTATATACTTTATGCGCCTTTGTTGTAGCCATATAGATCTTTGCTCCCGGATTCTTCTCCATAAAATCATTAAAATCAATGTAAGTCGTCACATCCAGATCTTTCCAGTAGTCCATTCCTGCCCTTTTTAAGTTCTTTTCATTCAAACGGAATCCTAACGGCTCGATCAGGTGCAGCCTTGCATTTGCTGCCACGCAGGTTCTTCCGATGTTTCCTGTGTTCGCCGGGATCTCCGGCTCATGTAATACAATGTTTAACATAATCTCTCCTCTTTTCTGCATAACTTAATTTTATAATACTATATAATGGATACACTTTCTACAGCAATAAAAAACGATCCCATACAAAAGATTCATCACCTTCATTTACAAGCGCAAATTCTTTATATGAGATCATTCTATTATTTTTCTTTTGGCTCTGAGAAAATACTATACACCGCATCCGGTGCCGGGCGGTCAATGTAACGTATTTCCTCTCCATTTCTTATAATCTTGTCATTGTTATCTGTAAAATATCCGATCATTGAGACCGGAATTCCTGCCTCTTCCATCTGACGCAGAAATGCTGACTGGTCCGATACTACCGCAAGAAAACTTCCTGTTGATGTCATCTGATACGGATTCAGATGGAACTGTTCACAGACTTCGACTGTCTCCTGCAAAAGGCTGATGTTATGAAGTTCCAGATCAAGACCCAGCCCTTCTTCCTTTGCCATCCGGTAAAGTTCGGCAAGAATACCGCCTTCTCCGATCTGGCGCAATCCAAATGCTCCTGCTTCGCGTGCTTTTCTCATTTCTTTTATCGAAAATACCTGCGGTGCATAGCTTTTGATCTGCGCAAGAAATGCTGGTGAAAATCGTTCCTTAAGCTGCTCCTCTTTCTCTTCTGTCACACGCAGCATTCCTTCCATTCCTGCCCATTTTAGCAGAACCACTGCCTGCCCGGCTTCCGGCTTACGCATCTTAGTCTCAGCGACAGCAGCTACACCGTTTACGACAACCTGTGCAAAACGGAGCACCGGACTTTTTCCGGACTTTACTTCCAGAAGTTCCAGATCTTTTTCTTTGCAGATTTTCCGGATAGACTTTTCCAGTCCATGAATCCTCGACTGGTATCCATAATCCGGAATCTGTATCTGTACACTGATTCCGATATGCTCTGCACCTTCTGCTGCCAGTGCATTTGCCACAGCCGCAACACCGTACACACCGATCTGCTTTGAATATCCACATATCACTGTCTGTTCACTTATTATATGGCCATCTTTTGTTTCAAATCTCATTTATGCCTCTCCATCTTTTCCTGCATTTATTCCGACACATACGCTCTGTTTCCTGTTCCATGATTATTCCAGAGCCTGCGCCTGACTAATCGCCGCATTAATCTTACTTCTGTCCTGCGAACCGATCGCATTTCTTACAATCGCTGAAGCCTGTGCATTTGACGACTTCGTTCCCACTGAAATCACCTGATCCGACTTATTGTAAGTGCTGTTATTAATAACTTTCCGGCTCACTTGCTTTCCATCCTGTATTACAATCTTCCACAGTCTTGCTGTACGGCCGGTATGCCCGCCACCGGCTGCAACGATCGAACCAATCGCCGCATCCGCATTTGCCTGATATCTCACACCCGGTTCTTCTGTATGCGTCGTCTCACTTTCAAATTGGATCTTACGACTTTCTTTTCTTGTTTCTTTGCCATAAATTGAAAATGTCAGCTGGTTTGCTCCATCAATTCCACCTTCAATATATATTGGATCTTTGTAATTGTTCTGGAATCTGAAATCTTTATAATCGCCTGCGATCGCCGCATCCCTGGACGGATCTACATATGCTACTGCCATAGAATGTGGAAAACGCTTTATCACTTTTAATTCCGCATACAAAACGGCATTATACAATGTCGTAGATACCTGACAGATTCCTCCGCCGTAAGAATCTACAACCTGTCCATTCTCATAAGAACCCGCCAGTGCATAGCCGTGTTCTGCATCATATGGAGAAGTAATATCATGTACCGATACGACGTCTCCCGGCATCAGAATCGTGCCATTTAACTTCTCTGCTCCGTTTTTCAGATTCTTCCAGCGCTCACCTCCACCGGCATCGGTCGAAAATGTTCCCAGGCAGTCTTTGATATTTTTCAGATCTGCTGCTTTGATCCTCGGATGTTCTGTCTTCTGCGGAAGTGTAACCTCAAGCTTTTTATGATTCCATTTCCGGTTCAATGTTTGCACCAACAACTTTTTTGTTTCTTTTATATCGATTGTTTTTCCTTTTTTTTCCGATGTAATCTGAAATTCTCCGTTCACACGCGCAATCGCTGCATCCGTTGCATGCGGTGCAAGCGGAACCGCCTGTTTCTTCAGAACTTTCTCTGTCTTATCCGCATCAAGCGCCAGCTTCATATTTATCTTTGTTTTTTCTTTTTTCAGTCTGCGAAGTTTGCGGTATCTGCTAAGAAGTGTTCCCTTTTTTCCATAAGAAACTGCTTTCTCGATTGCCTGATCTTCTTTTTTATATTGAAACCCAAGATCTTTCAGCGTTGTTTCTGTCTCTTTCTCCCCGGTTTTCAATACAACTGCCTGCTTCTCATCTTCAGCGAAATGTTCTTCCATCGCACGCTTTGCTTCTTCCCGTGTCATTCCGGACACATTTACCACATTAATATATACGTTATCGCAAATCTTCTTCTCCGGATATTTTGACACATAACGATAGAGTGCCAGATAAGCGGCACCCCATACTAACACAACCAGGACAACTGTCATCAGACCAATGAGCTGTCTTCTTTTTCTCCTTCTTCGTAACATCCTTCTGGAAACTCTTCCGAAGCCCTGTCTTCTCCTGTCTCCTGTCTTTTCCCCCACTGCTCTTTTGTCTCCTTCTATAACGATCTTATACCATTGCCGGCAAAATCATAGTAGCTACCATAGCTACAATCACAATCATAATGATAACTGCGACTGCTTTTTTTACTCTTTTATCATTAAAATTCATATTTCTTCCTTCCTCTCTATGCGTTATGCGTTTATATTTTACCCTCTTTTTCTATGCTTTGCAACGATTTTCCCCACAATCTGCCAGACTGTCGATCAGACAGATTCTTGCATCCTGCGTAAGAGGATTTCGTTCCAGATAATCAAACAAAACTGTTTTCTGTAATCTTGAAAATCTTTCCAGATGCGTCATTTTACGCAGCTGGTTTTTGTCATATTTGTTATAGGAAGTAAGATAACGCCTTTCTTTATCTTCTGTTTCATAAAACTGACGGTATTCTTCCTTCGTAAGCACTTCTTTTCCTGCAAATGCCGGTCTGGATTTTGCATTTTCACGCAGATAATAATCATACGTCAGCAATTCTCTGTAGTATTCCACTTTTTTCGGATGATATTCACGTACAAATCCAAGCAATATCTCATAGCGCTCGCTTCGTTTATGATTAACCTGATGATAATTTTGTTTCTTATAATAACTCCAGAGTTTCTCATACATGGTAAATGCACTCTCATATTCTTTTCCCAGTTCTTCAAGCGTCTCTTCAAATTGTCTGCTGTTATAATAAACTTCAACCATTTCTTCAATGCCTTTTAGATGTAAGATTTCCTCATAAGAGATCCATCTGGTCGAAAGCACTTCGTATGGCGGTGTACTTTTATACTGCAATCCATAATCTTCTTTTTTTGTTTCCATATAAGAACCTTTCAGAACTTTCAGGAAACCAAGCTGCAACTGTTCCGGGCGCATTCGGTATACATCATCAAAAGACACTGCAAAACTTTTGATATCCTCAAATGGCAATCCGGCAATCAGATCCAAGTGTTGATGGATATTTCCTGCCTGATTGACTCTTGCCACTTTTGCAGCAAGCTTATCAAGATCCATTGTTCGATGAATCTCCCGGATCGTATCCGGATTCGTTGACTGTACGCCGATTTCCAACTGGATCAATCCCGGACGCATAGCAGTAATAATCTCAAGTTCTTCTTCATTTAACAGATCCGCCGACACTTCAAAATGAAAATTCGTAATTCCATTATCGTGTTCTTCCAGATATTTCCATATTGCCAGTGCATGGTCATGCTTGCAGTTAAATGTACGGTCTACAAATTTAACCTGCGGAACTTTATGATTCAGGAAAAACTGTAATTCTCGAAATACAAGATCAAGGCTGCGGAAACGAAGTCTCTTATCTATAGAAGAAAGGCAATAGCTGCATGCAAACGGACAGCCTCTGCTTGTCTCATAATAGATGATTTTATGTTCAAAATCTTCCAGATGTTCATATACAAACGGGACTTCGCTCAGATCGATCGGCTGCCGCCACGGTGTTTCTACTACTTCGCCGTTACTGTCACGAAATGTAATTCCATCAATCCCGGCCAGCACATCATCCGGGATCTCACATCCGTTCATTTCCTGTTCTGTCTGTACATATGCTTCACACAATGCATGAAAAGTCAGTTCGCCTTCTCCTTTCATTACACCGGTAACTTCCGGCAGTCTTCGAAGTACATCCGGTGCGTCATAAGAAACTTCCGGGCCGCCGGTCCAAATCTTAAGATTCGGACGGACTTTTTTTATTTCCCGGATCAGTTCTTCAACATATTTTAAATTCCAGATGTAACATGACAGACATAAAACGTCGGGCTGCCTTTCGTAGACATCCCGCATAATATCATCCATCTGCTGGTTGATCGTATATTCTCCGATCTCAATCTGTAATTCATTATTTTCCTGTTCTGTGTGGCAGTGCAGGTCAGCGTATGCTTTCAGACAATAGACTGCTAAATTTGAATGTATATATTTGGCATTGATCGCTGCCAGCAAAATCTTCATTGTATATTTCCTCCAATTCCGGTATTTCCATTGACAATTCGGGCAAAACACGTTAAAATATAGACTCGTGCAGCCGGGGTGTTAGCGGTACCTTGTACCTACAATCCGCTATAGTAGGGGTGATATTGCGCAGAGGGCATTTTTCTTTCGGAGCTGCCCTTAATAAGTGGCGTTGATGACTGGGTCTTACGCGACGGGAATCTGTGAACCGTGTCAGGTCGGGAACGAAGCAGCACTAAGCAGAACCTCCCGGGTGCCGTAAGGCAGCCTGGTCTGAGTTAACTGTTAAGGTAACGTCCGGGAGAAAGTGTTCGAAGCGCAATGCACGTTTTTTATTTCTTGTTTTTATTTTCTCCCTGTTTTTTCAATTTCTTGGTTTCTCTTAGTTCTCTGAAAAAATCTTTCATCATCTGACTGCATTCTTCTTCTAAAACTCCTGTTTCCAGCTCAACTTGATGATTAAATTCCGGCATCTGCAATAGATTCAAAATAGATCCGGCACATCCGGCTTTTGGATTCATACAGCCGACCACAACCCTGTCAATCCTTGACTGCACCAGTGCACCGGCGCACATCTGACAAGGTTCCAGTGTCACATACATCGTACAACCTTCCAGCCGCCAGTCATCTAATTTCTTACTCGCTTTTTTGATCGCCGCCAACTCCGCATGAGCCAGTGTATTCTTATCAATCGTCCGGCGATTATATCCCCTGCTGATGATCTTCCCGTCCCGGACAATTACACAACCAATCGGTACTTCCCCGATCGCATATGCTTTCTTTGCCTGTCTGATTGCCTCTTTCATGTATTTTGCATCTGTATCTGTCATCTTCCGCTGTCCTTTTTCTTTATTTTCTGACACGCCTGCACCAGTATCCAAATCGCTCTTCTTCACTGTCTGCTGCCTGCGCTTCTTTTTTGTCTATGTTATCATCTACAATTGTTTCTGCAGTTTTATTTATATTTTCATCTATAGTATTGTCAAATGCCAGTTCCTCTGCCATAACAAATTTCCCAAATCCGAAAACGCCTGCTGCCTGCGCTTCTTTCTCATGATACACTCCCGGTACTCCCAGATAACAGCCATCCTCTTCTTCCAGGAAAAGTAAATGCCCGTAATTATAATAGCCATGTAATAGAAAGCGGTTATTCGCTAATTTCCATTCGCACCGCGGCAGCCTTGCGATCTCCCGTCTTGTGATTCGGTGTGCATTACATTTTTCCATATGCTCTGTGGCTGCTTCAGATGCGGATATCTCCGGGGAAAAATAGGTTTCTGTTTCTGAACTTATTTTCTCCGATGGCTTTATGTCTTTGCCTGAAGCATGATCTGAAATCAGTACCGGTTCATCTTCTATCCCATCTTTTGTATCTAAATTAAGACTGGGCTCTGTATTCGACTTTTCTTTTTTAGATGTACTTTCACTTTCCTCACCCAGCCACAAGCGCTCCGGCACCACCGGCATGTCATTCCACAATGCCGCATAATAATTATTTCCTTCTTTCATAAGAAGTACGCCGCACACAGTATGGCCTTTCATTTCATAACAAAAGCGATAATTAACAGCAGGGTTGATATTTCCAATCTCACCCTGCCTGATTCCAACGTAGCCTCTGTCTTCTTCACAAAGCAGGTACAGGAACAATGTCCGTTCACTTCCGAGGCGCAGCCCCTTTCCGTGAATGTGTACCATTCCTCTTGCTCCGCTTTGTTCCACTTTTACAAAACCCACATTCCTTATTCTTTTCCCCTGATCGTATTCATACAGATATCGGATAAATTGCTTCACCATTCCACATCCTGTCTGGTTTATTTATCACAATCTATTCCATGTCCTGTTAAAAAATACCACTCCACGGCCAATCCATTGCTTTGAGTTCTTGATACAGCTGTTTGGCGTAGCTGTCTGTCATTCCACAAATATAATCAGTCACCAGAAGCAGTCTTAAATACAGCCGTTCAATATCTGATTTTCCTTTTGCCTGCAAATGATACGCACTTTTATAATTGCTCGATATAAAAGAAACCATACGCACATCCAGCGATTCTAACTTCTCCGGCTCATCGTCATAGCTGATGATCGCATGCATGAACTTGTCCATCAGGAAATCCAGAACAGCCTCTTCTGCAACTTCCATCCGGTAGATCACATCGGACGTAAACACTTCCCGGTATGCCAGCTTTCCGAGCATGTCCATTAATTTCTCCGCTTCTGTATGATAAAACAGATCATGCGGATATTTTCCTGCCATAATCTGATCATAATTAGAAGTAAATCCATAAGTTGCCTGACCGATGAGAAATCCCTGCACGCATATGATCCAGTTCTTAATCGCATACGCTTCCGGATGTGCGACATTTTTTTCTTTCCCACGTAAATACAACTCTTCCAGTACATCTGCCGGGGAAAATGTCTCTGTCTGCTCCGATTTCGTTAATCCTTGCACTTCTTTCAGCTCTTCCAGCAATGTATGGTAACTGATAAATTTCTTAATAAACGCATCTTCAATATCTGCTGTCTTGTACGCGATATCATCTGCCGCTTCCAATATATATGTCAGCGGATGACGGTTACCGTTTGTTCCGGTTTCTTTTTCAATCTCCCGGAAAATCTCCTCATCCGCATAATAATATCCCATTTTTTTCTTCTTAATATCTTCTGAATGAGGATCCATCTGATGGGACGGCACAGGATACTTTACAATTGTATTCAATAACGCATATGTCAGGTTCATTCCATGCTCATCCACCAGAAAGTGTAATTTCGTTACCAGTCTGAGTGCCTGCGCATTTCCTTCAAAATGATACAGATCTGCAAGCATCTGTTCATTCAGAAGCTGATCGACCGGGCGTCCGTGAAATTCGATCTTTGAAAGATTTCTTTCAAACCACTCTCTTATCGCGACCTCACCGTAATGACCGAACGGCGGATTACCAATGTCATGGATCAATCCGGCACACTGTAAAATATTACAGATATCTTCCTTCATGTGCGGTTTGAAGCCCTCATCCTTTTTATATAACAGAATATTTTCCGCAATATTCTGTCCCAACGACCTGGCAATCGAAGATACTTCCATAGAGTGTGTCAGCCTTGTCCGTATAAAATCGCTCTTGTCCAGTGGGAACACCTGCGTCTTATCCTGCAAACGGCGGAAAGAAGCGCTTCCGATAATTCTGTGATAATCTTTTTCAAATTCACTTCTCAGATCCGTATTGCCATCCGTCCTGCGGCCGGATCCGGACTCTCTGCTTCGCTTTGTCGATAATAGCTGTTCCCATTTCATATATCTTCACGCTTTCTAATCGAGGTAAATCGGTGAAACATAATCATCACCAAGTTCTACTTTCTTTCGTTCCTGCTCACCAAGAAATGCCCACTCTGTCATATCCTGCCATTTGTGATCTTTGCGGCTGTAAACCTGTACATAACCGATACGTTTCGGATGCATCCGCACACTGTTGGACTCATATTCACGACCGGTATATGGATTCATCTCACCAATGGATAAATCCTCTGTCTCTTCTTCCTGCTCGTTCTCTTTCGCAACAGCTTCCTCAAATGCTTCTGCAAATTCCTCTTCTACCGGTGATACTTCTGCTTCTGGTTCTGTTATTTCCTCACCGAGTTCTTCCTTATATTCTTCTTCCGGTTCTGTTATTTCCGGTTCCGGCACTGGTTCCGGTTTTGGCGACGGTTCCTGTTCCGGTTGCTGTTTCTGTTCTTCCACTTCCGCCTGCTTTACGCCTTCTGCTTCCTTGTCTGCATGTTTGCCAGTCATTCTCTGGAAATAATCCTTCCAGCTGTGGTGTTTCTTTTTCTTCACCGGTTCTTCTGATTTTGCTGTCGGTTCTTCATCTTCCGCTGTTGACTCTGGCTCTTCCGGCTCCGATGTTGTCTCTTCTGCTTCTCCTGTTGTGACCTCTGAAACTTCTTTCCGGTTCTCCTCTTCAAATGTTTCCCGGATCAGTTCCTCTGTCTCTCGGAAATCATCATATTCCTCTACAGGTTCTCCCACAGGCTCTTCTACAGGCTCTTCGTAGATTTCTTCCGTTACTTCTTCCACCGGTTCTTCTTCATAAAATCTCTCTTCCGTTGGTTCTTCGTAGACTTCCTCTTCCGGCTCTTCGTAAACTTCTTTCGTTGATTCTTCGTAGACTTCCTCTTCCGGCTCTTCGTAAACTTCTTCTGCTGTCTCTTCTACAATCTCTTTTTCCGGCTCTGCTGCCACTTCCTGTATATGTTCCATGCTGTCATTTTCAGCAGCTGTATCCTCTCCCAGAATATTCAATTGAAAAGGACAGCCTAATATACTCGCGATTGTTCGCATATCCTGCTCTTGAAAATTATCGCGATTCAGTCTCTGCGTCATATTCTGACGGGACATCTTCTTTCCCGTCTGCTCTTCAATGAGCTTTGCAAGCTCTTTGATCGTCATACCTTTTCTCTTTAAGATAATCTTGACTTGCTCTCCAAATGTCAAATCCAGCATAGCTTATCCTCCTTATTCTATTCCATAAAAGCTCCCCATATTTACCTTATTTATTCTATCAAATACATAAACGAGCGTCAACTTGCACACAGCTATAATACGGAAAACATATCATGCCGATTTTAGCATCAAAACAGACTCTTCTCTTAATATAAAAATGCATACCTAAATAAAGACGGATACCAATTCGTTCATTGATATCCGCCTTTATTCTGATTGTTCTTCCATCTTCATTACCTTCTACCTTTTGGTGGTCCGTACCTTCCTTTCTTAATATCGTTGTCCTCCTGCGTTACACCTCGGACACTTTCAATTGTATAATTGAAATCGTATAACAAATGAATTATTTACAGCTCGCGTCTGTCTTATAATTTCGATTTGTTATTTTGTAATTACATTATAGCCTTGTATTATATATTTGTCAATATATTTTTTGTATTTATTTTCATTTTCAGATTATTTGAGAGCGTCAGACGTTATCCAGTGTAGGATCTTCTATCTCTTCCAGCTCCACAATATCTCCCAGCGGAATTTCCATCCCGTCTTTTAATACCAGGTGATTTGTCTCAGAATCTATCCTTTTAAATATTCCTGTTGCGATTTTGTAATCTCCGCCATCTTTTTCTTTGTCTGCGACAAAATATTCACACCTGATATAAATCTCCCCTTCACTCTGGCAAATATGATCTAAGGCATAATCCAGTTCTTCCCGGTAACCTTCATCCTGTATAATCTTATACTTTGTCAACCGGCGTTCCTCCTGCAATTCTTCTTTATGACCGGTCAGGGCTGCAAATGGTGCAAACTGTGCTGCTCTTGCTTCCAGCGACATACGGGGATGCTTTCTGGATGTTGGATGTGGAAGATCTATGATATCTTTGTACTTTTTTTCTGCACTCTCAAATTTTCCATACACGCTCATGCTTTGTGTCCTCCAATCTGGCTGTTTCGCTCCACTGCCGTCGCGCCTTCCTGCAGATTCATGCCTTTTAAGATTGCATTTTTCCCGAACTTTTTCTTAATATCCAGCACTGCCTTCTGCATTTTCTTTTCCCGTTCCAGCTCTTCCTGCTCCTGTTGCTTCTTCTGCGGTTCATCCGGATCATTGTCAAATAGCGAAAGCTGTTCAAAGCCGTTCTTTTCCTGCGCCGCAGATTCCGACACTACATGATTCGCTGTGATTGTAATACGTCTGACTAGAAGTTCCGGATCTACGATCCGGTCATATAATTCCAATACCGCTTCCATAATTTTTTTCGTTGAAGATGTCCACTTTTCTAAATTTGCCGTACCATGAGCATGCTTTGGCACTTTGCGTCCATAACGATCCGTCGCTACTTCACCTTTAAATTGACTTTTTCCTTTTTGATTCGCCAGATTCTCCCTGTCAAAACCAATCGTCAGGACAATCTGATCTGTCACCAGCTGCTTTTCCACCAGATCCAGAACTAACTGGTCTGTCATTTCCTTTACAACAAGTTTTGCCTGTTTCCCGGAATAAGGACAATGCAATACCTGTCCGGCGCCCATACTGTTCTGCTCCGGCCGGTAAGCTTTTACATATTCCATCGTACATGGCTCATATCCCCACGCATGATCGATCAATAATTCTGCATTCACGCCAAACATCTTGTATAAAAGTTCTTCATTATAATACTCATTCTCTTTTCCGATAGAACATCTCGCAATGTCACCCATTGTGTAAAGGCCGGCAGTTTCTAATTTCTGTGCATATCCATGACCTACTCGCCAAAAATCCATAAGTGGTCTGTGATCCCACAATATTTTCCGGTAAGATCTTTCATTTAATGATGCAATTCTCACACCGTTTGCGTCCGGCTCGATATGTTTCGCCACAATGTCCATTGCCACTTTGCACAAATACAGATTCGTCCCAATCCCTGCCGTAGCCGTAATTCCGGTTTCTTTCAGTATATCCTGTATGATCTTCTCTGCCAGTTTCTTCGCCGTTAATCCATACGTTTTCAAATAGTGTGTCACATCCAGAAATACTTCATCAATCGAATATACATGCATGTCTTCCGGTGCAATATATTTCAGATATATACCGTAAATCCGACGGCTGTAATCCATATAAAGCGCCATCCTCGGAACAGCAATAATGTATTGTAATTCCAGTTCCGGATGCTGTTTTAACTCTTCCATATTATAGGAATCTCCGGTAAACTTTCTTCCCAGAGCCAGACTTTTTCGCTTCCTGTTTATTTCGCTGACTTTTTGTACTACTTCAAATAAACGTGGTCTTCCCGGAATTCCACATTTTTTTAAAGAAGGAGAGACTGCAAGACAGATTGTTTTCTCTGTACGACTTGGATCCGCAACAACCAGATTCGTTGTCATCGGATCTAAATCACGTTCCTGACATTCCACAGATGCATAAAATGATTTTAAATCAATCGCTATATAGGTGTGTTCCATCTCGCATTCTCCTTTTCTCAAATCAGAACATATGTTCTAATTATTATAATCTATTTTTCATATTTCGTCAAATATCTGAACCTACCGGATCTGCCACCGGTAGCTTCCTCGTCGCTATAATCGAACAGGCTAACTCCTGTTCGATTCGTATACCATCTCGCTTGGCAGCTCGCTGATTAGCGGTCGTCAAATGTTGCTATGCAAGCATAGCACATTTTCCTCGTCGCCATAACAAAAAGTATACTCTCCGCCGGAAAGTATACTTTCATTATCTGTCATATCTTAAGATCTCATACACACACTACTTCTTCAGTTCTCTTACCAATGCATCCACGCCGATTTTCACATTTTCCGGCGATGTAGCCAGATTCATACGGATAAATGTGCCAAATCTGCTACCACCGAACCAGTCACCAAAATCAACTGCCAGATGGCATCTTTTCTGCACAACTTCTTTGACTTTTTCTGCCGGAACATATGCGCCCAGATCGATCCAGCACAAATATGTTCCCTCCAACGGCGAGACTACTACATCCGGAAGTTCTTTTTCAAATGTTTCTCTGACATATGCTTCATTTTCACGGATCTGTGCTTTCACACTTTTCAACCAGGAAGCTCCTGTCCGGTATGCCGCCTCTGCTGCGATATATCCAAACGGATTACCACTTCTGACACGGATTCCATCTACAAATGTATCCCATTTCTTCCGGAGCTTATCATCTGGAATGATCACAATGGAATTCTGTCCGCCGGCAAGGTTAAATGTCTTCGACGGCGCTGTGATTGCTACCATCATATCTGCATACTCACCAACAGATAAAGACGGTACATGCGGATGTTCACTGAAGATCAGATCATGATGAATTTCGTCCGAAATCACATATACCTGATGCTTTCTGCAGATTTCAAATAATGTCTTTAACTCCTCTTTTTTCCATACACGTCCTGCCGGATTGTGCGGTGAACACAGAATAAATATTTTCACCTGATTCTCTACAATTTTCTTCTCAAAGTCTTCATAATCTATATGATATTTTCCGTCTTCGTTGATCAGATCTGAACAGATCAGCTTCCGGTTATTATTTTTCACTGCATGCAGGAACGGATAATATACCGGCGTATTGACGATCACTGCATCCCCCGGCTCTGACAGAATCTGCACAAACCAGTGAAATGCCGCAACCACACCAGGTGAAAATCGCATCCATTTCTTCTCTACCGTAAATCCGTGCTGCTCCTTTTCCCATTTTATAAATGCTTCATAATAGGACTCCGGTATTTTATAATATCCAAATACTCCCTGCTCTACATATTCTTTCAGGGCATCCACCACCCCCTGCGGCACGCGGAAATCCATATCTGCCACCCACATTGCATGTAAGCCTTCCTCGCCAAACATGCCTGTCTGGCCATCCCATTTGTTACAGTTTGTATTTTTACGATCTACATATACAAGTTCTTCCATACCATATACCATCCATTTCTTTTGTACTTGCATTTACAATGCTAACGTCATTATAGCACGATTTTTTCTGTTCCCCTATCCCCCAATATATCCTATCATCTTTTTGCACAAATCATGCTGCAGAGTTTCTAAAATGTGCGCTTCATATTAATGAAAAAATTTACGCAAAAAGACCCTAAAGTCTTTCTTGCATGAGTAAACTCATACAGAATTTAACCTTAGGGTCCCTTCTATCATTATCTCAATTTATCCGCAAAGCTGCTGCCGTCACCGGTATAATCAATCTGGAACAACTCACCGATCGTAGCTGCAATATCTGCATACGTGTCTCTCGTTCCAATGTTGATTCCCTGTTTCCATGCCTTGCTGTATCCAAGAAGCGGCACAGTCTCTCGTGTATGATCTGTTCCCTTGTATCCCGGATCACATCCGTGATCTGCAGTAATAAAGAGCACATCATCATCCCGCATATTTGCAAGAAATGTTCCGAGTGCTTCATCAAATTCATTCAACGCATTTGTATAACCCGGAATATCTCTGCGGTGTCCATACATCATATCAAAATCAACCAGGTTGATATAGCAAAGTCCGTCAAAATCTTTTTTCTGGATTTCGAATACTTTCTCCATATTTTTTGCATTTCCATGATTCGGTGTTGTCTCAGTCAGTCCCTGACCTGCAAAAATATCATAAATCTTTCCGACACCGATCACATCTTTTCCTGCTGCCTTTAACTGATCCAGAATCGTCGGTTTCGGAGGCACCAGTGAAAAATCATGTCTGCGGTCTGTTCTTGTAAAGTTCGGATACTCACCGACAAACGGTCTCGCAATAACTCTCGCTACTGCATGATCTCCCATCAAAATCTTTCTTGCAATCTTACAGTATTCATATAATGTCTCAATCGGTACGACTTCCTCGTGGGCTGCAATCTGAAATACACTGTCCGCAGAAGTATACACAATCAGCGCGCCTGTCTCCATGTGCTCTTTTCCATAGTCACGGATTACATCCGTTCCGGAATATGGCTTATTACAAAGCACTTTCCGTCCAGTCTGCTTCTCAAATTCTGCCAGCACCTCCTTCGGAAATCCATCCGGGTAAACCGGGAACGGTTTTGGTGAGATCACACCTGCCATCTCCCAGTGACCGATGGTTGTATCCTTCCCCTGGGAACTCTCATACAGTCTTCCATAACAGCCTTCCGCTGCCTGATCCTGATTTCCATATCCCATATCATCAATATGGTAAATGCCAAGTTTTTCCATATTCGGAATGTTCAATTTTCCTGAATCATAACAGGTTTTCCAGGTATTACTTCCTTCATCTCCAAACTGCGCCGCATCCGGTGCTTTTCCGATTCCTGCGCTGTCCAGTACGATCCAAAATGCTCTCATCCCGGTCCCTTCTTTCTTCTTACTATTGATTCGCTTTCTTATAAGCGACAAAATCTTCTGGGTTTAAAAATGCTTCTTTATATCCAAGTTCGTAACAAAGCTGCATGGTGTATGGCTGCTCCAAATATGCCTTCTCAAGAATATCCTTTTCCTTGAACACGCTCTTCACATCTCCGTCCAGCAGTGCATCTCCTTTTGCAAATACGATTGCCCGGTCAAATGTTTCCGCAACGAAATCCATATCATGCAAAATAGAAATCACAATCTTATGCTGTCTCTGTAATTCTTTCATGATAGCCTGAATTCTCTTCTTGCCCATGTAATCCTGTGCGATCGTCGGCTCATCAAAAATAACTACCTTTGTATCCATCGCAACGATCGCTGCGATCGATACCATCTTACGCTCAGAGAGTCCCAGATCATACGGATTAATCTTCTCTGTTCCCTTTAAGCCTACCATATCCAATGCTTTTAACGCAACTTCTTTTGCTTTATCTTTGCTCATGCCGATCTGCATCGGTCCGAACATTACTTCATCCAAAACTGTATTTTTGAAAATCTGGTCATTCGGATTCTGGAAAATAAGTCCAATATCTTTTGCTAAGGTTGCAACTGTCTGTTTGGAAATATCCTGCCCGTTAAATAAAATCTGTCCTTCTGTCGGACGCAAAAGTCCTTTTAATAATTTTACAAATGTTGTCTTTCCGGCACCGTTCTGTCCGATAATCGCAGTGGAGCGTTCATCAATCGTCAGATTCAGTCCCTTCAGGATCTCTTCTCCTGCATTGTATGAAAAATGCAGATTTTTTATCTCGATCGTATTCATAATGTCCTCCATTTCCACTACTTACATGCCAGCAGTTTATGTGCTTCGTCCAAAGTTACCGGATAATAATCTGTTCCCGGAACACGAAGTCCCAGATCTTTGCAGATTCTTGTATAAACCGGTGCAACTACACCATGTTCAGCCAGATCTTCTCTTGCGAAGATTTCCTGTGGTGTGTCAAATGCAACCAACTTACCGCCATCTAATAACATAATTCTGTCGCTGTAAGCTGCAATTTTTTCAATCTTATGCTCTACCATGATGACTGTAATACCTTTTTCACTCAGCTTGGCAACTGCTTTAAATACTTCCTCGCTTCCCTGTGGATCGAGCTGTGAAGTTGGCTCATCCAATACAATAATTTCCGGATTCATCGCGATGATACTTGCAATCGCCATTCTCTGCATCTGTCCACCGGAAAGATCAAACGGAGCACGGTCTCTGTATTTTGCAATATCGAGAAGTTCCAGCGCATCATCGATTCTCTTCTTCATTTCGTTTCTTGGAATACCAAAGTTTTCCAGTCCGAAAGCAATTTCTTCATATACCGTCAATTTTGAACCTGTTACCTGATTAAATGGATTCTGGAACACCATTCCAACTTTCTGGCAAAGTTCGTCTACTTCCACATTGCGTACTTCAATATCATCAATAAAAACTTTTCCGCCGTAAGCGCCACGGTAAAAGTTTGGCACCAGTCCGATAAGGGACTGGCAAAATGTACTTTTCCCTGATCCGTTACGTCCGATCACGCCGATAAATTCTCCCGGCTTAATATCGCAGGTGATTCCATCCAGTGCAAGTTCTTTCGTATCCGGATATCTGTATTTTAAATTTTCAATTTTAATCTCAGCCATTGTCTGTCTCTGTCCTTTCTGCGTATTTTATGCAAACATCATCACAAGTTTCCATACTACAGATGCCACTGTGGCAATTAATAAAATCCAGTAAATCGGACGGCTTGCAGCATTTGCATGGAATACATTCAAAAATGATTTCTTTTCTTTTGAGTTAAATCCACGAACTTCCAGCGCGATCGCACGCTCTTTTGTATCAATAAAAGAACTCATGATCACAGGAGAAATCAACGGAATAAATGCCTTCATTCGGATTAATAGACTTCCCTCAGTTTCCATACCACGGCTTCTCTGCGCATCTGTGATTGTAGACATACGCTCTGTCATCTGCGGAATCAACTGGAACAGGGATACAAATACATATCCGATTCTCGGTGAAAATCCGCGGCTTACCATACTCTCAATAATATCAGAAGGTTTTGTTGTCAGAACGAGTACACAGAAAGCAAAAATAATATTTAACACATTAATTGCAATATCTGCCGCAAATATTAAACCTTCTTTATAAAATGCAACCGGTCCAAGATCCAGTACTACAGTCTCGTTACCTGCACGGAACAATCCCTGAATAATAATTACAGTGATCAATACAAATCCAGATACTGCAAGGATTGGCAGTGTTCTGCGGATTACTTTTGACTGGGTAAGAAGTAAAATACTTAAAACAATAAATCCGATACTGATCAGTTTATTTCCCAGCATTGCCGGAATTACAAGTGCTGCAATAATGTAAAAAGCCTTGCATCCCGGAGTCAGTCCATTTAAAAAGGACTGTTTATCTTCATACAAACTCAAACTTTTCATGATTAGCCTCCATTCTCTTTCCTGTCCTGCCTAGTCCAGGCTCTCGATTCTGTGATTGCTCTGATACAGGGACATCAGACTCTTCGGAAGTCCTTTGAAAAGAGCTGCTACCAACAGAAGTACTACAATTTTATCCGGGATATCTACAATGATCTCATCGATCGTAGATGCCTGCCACAGAGGGAAATGTTTGGCAACCGCTGCCGCATATGCCAGGTCTCCCCAGAGGTTACCGGTTGTTCCTCCCCAGAAAATAATATTTAAAGGGGTAGAAATCACAACTGCCGCTGCACCACCAAATATACCTGTAAGCAACGTACCCTTTAAACTCTTAAGTGCTCCGTAATATGCCATCAGCCCTACTACGATTCCGATTCCTGCCTGCGAAAATGCATAGACAGTAGAGATCGGATCCATAGTTACACCATAAATAATATTGTTAATTGCTCCGGAAATCGCTCCGACAACCGGTCCTGCCAATGCTGCTGCAAGACAGGTTCCGATGGAATCCAGCCATAATGGCAGTTTTAACATTCCTGCAAATAATTTCCCAATATAATTGATACCTACTGCCGCCGGGATCAATACAAGTGATGCCGTATTGATTTTCAGCGACCATGGGCTGTTATTATTTTTATTTTTCATTTTTCTGCCTCCGTCCTTTGTGTCTCAGTTTTTTCATAGCTTACTTGACACTACCTTTGTATCTTTCGCTTTCTTAATTCTTCTTGTCCATACGAACGATTGTTTCCAGTGCAGCAATGATTTCATGCTCTTCGCCAACTGCTGCTGCATTGTCCGCATCTACATAATTATTAATCTCTTCTTCCAGATTTCCTTCATACAGGCTGACTGTATTTAAAATAGAAGCTGTCTTAACACCTCTTAAACCGCCAATGATAAATAAAGCGGCTGTTTCCATATCTGCACCAAGGATTCCTTTGCCTGACCAGTAGTAATCGATCTCATCCTCACGGTCTGTGTAGAAGCTATCATGACTTCTTCCACGTCCTACATGGTAAGCATATCCGAGATCCTTCGTTGCTTCGATCAGATTCATCAGTACTCCTGTATCTGGAATTGCCGGATAAATCTCTTCGATATAAGCTTTGGAAGCTCCCTCATCACGGACAGCTCCGTTAATGAGGATCAGATCTCCCATATTGATCTCCGGTTGTAATGCTCCACAGCTTCCGATACGAATCATAACTTCAACACCGATATTATGAAGCTCCTCTACTGTAATTCCTGTAGACGCTCCTCCCATTCCGGTAGAAACTGCCATCACCTTTACACCTTTATAATATCCGCTGATACTCTTCATCTCACGATTAAATGCGATCTCTTTCACATCTGTTAAATGCTCTTTGATACGGTCTACTCTCGCCGGATCTCCCGGAAGAATCGCATATTTTGCCGCATCTTCCTCGCTGCATCTGATATGTGGCTGTAATGTACTCATAGTTCTCAATCCTTTCTTAATATATCTTCCAAAGCCTGTTGATCGCAGATTGATATTTTCCCTTTCTCGAGTTCAATAAATCCCTGTTCTCTTAACTGTTTCAATACCCGGTTGACACTTCTTGTTGTCACCGCCATCTGCTGACTTAAAACTTCTGAAGAAATCATGACAAATTTTGCATCCATTTCCATATTACGAAGCAGATACTGACAAATTCTCTGCTTTAATGTATATAGTGTATTTTCTCCCATATTCAGACACATCCGGTATGAATTATCACACAGTGTACGAATCATATATTCATTAAAATTCTTATCTGTCCGGATCCATTGTAAAAAGAACGTTCGATCCAGTTCCAGAATCCGTACTTTTCCACGCGACTGTATCCGGCTGATGTAACCTGTCTGTTTGAAGATTTCCAGTTCGCCAATATAATCGCCTTTCATATATGTGCAAAGAAGATAACGTTTTCCATGCGCTGACTCTACATAGATATCTACATACCCGGAAGCGATGATATAAAATCTGTTATGAATCTCACCCTGGTTCAGTACAAACTGGTCTGCCTCATAATCCTTTACTTCAAAACGTCTCAAAATCTCATATGGGCACTGACGCAACATCTGAAATATTTCTCTGTCTTTTTCCAAAAGTTCTACTAGTTTTTCTAAATTTTGATCCATTTTAGTCTTCCTTCCTCACTGCAGTTTATTGGCATCAAAGAATGAAATGGATATTTCCTTATTTCCATTTCCTATTATAAAAAAATAGCGCAAAAATGTGTAGGAATTATGTCCGGCAGTTTTACTCTGTTAAAATAAAATCAAATTATTTCTGCCATGAATTCAGGACATTTGTCCTTTTGCTATTTTACAGTCATTATACATTAAAATAAAGCTCTCAGTTATTTAGATAAAGAAGAACTGAAAGCTTTATATAACATTTTCTTTCTGGTACCTCTTTGCCATAATATGCCTAATTATATACATCACATCTGCTCTATCAGCCTATGTTCTTTCATCTGAAATATTCTATCCATACCTTCCAAATTTTCTTGTTTATGTGTAATCACGATAATCGTCTTGTTTGAACAATCATTCAGAAGCATATCATGAATAAATTTGTCATAATCTTTATCAATGCTGGAGGTTGCCTCATCTAATATTAAAATCGGTGAATCTTTTATAAGTGCCCGAAGCAGACCTATCTTCTGCCGTTCACCCCCCGAAAGATTTTCTCCATTTTTTTGTAAACTGCTCTCATACCCATTTGGCAATTTTTTTAAAAATCCTTTCATATCCATTTTCTCAAGCTTTTGATTCATTTCCTCCAGTCCTATATTTTTTCCCATGACAATATTATTCCACAATGTATCCGCAAACAAATAAATATTCTGGCTTACGACACTAAACATACTTCTATATTGGTCTATATCATATTCTTTTATATCCACACCATCTATATAAATATTTCCCTGTTCTGGTTCGATAAAACGCAGCAACATTGATAACAATGTTGATTTTCCGCTTCCGTTATCACCAATAATGGCAATCTTTTCTCCCTTGTGGATTTCGAGGTTCACATTTTGCATTATCGACCGTTCCGTGTAAGAAAAAGAAATATTTTCCATATTAATACTATGTTTTAACTGACAAATTTTTCCCTCTATATTTTCTTTCTTTTCCACATCTGTCTTAATAAATTCTTCTATTCTTTTTATAGATGGTTTTATCTGCGCAAATATAAGTTTTAAATTCATCACTATTGATATCGGATTAATCACATAATTACTATATGTAATAAATGCCGTGAGACTCCCTATTGTAAGTTTACTCTTACAAATAAAATATCCGCCTATTCCATATAGAGCCGCTGTTATTAAGCCTTTCAAAGCAGAATCTGTCGACATATTATATGCTTGTATAAGTTTACCTTTCTTATTGATTTCCAAAATCTCTTTCTGTTTGCTAATCAAATTCTGTTGCTTTTCTCTATATAAATTCCATAATTTTATCTCTCGTATTCCATTAATAGAATCTCCAAGCCATGAAGAAAAATTTGCAGACGCTTCTATCTCCTGTTCTGACAATTTTTCTTCTTTCTCTGCAAACATCTTAATTAGCAAATATTTTATCGGTACAACCAATAATACCAAAAGCGCCAGTTTCCAGTTAATTACCACTAAGCCGATAACACCACTTATAATTTGTAAAGCATATCCTAATACATACATAATATTACTATCAAAAAGTGAACATACACTATTAATATCTGTTGACAGTTTATTTACTATTTCCGTAGAACTATTCTCCATAAAATAACTTTGTTTTAGTCTAAATAATACTTGTCCGGCTTTTGTATATAAACTGATCACAAGTCTATTCTGCATATCCACAAATAGCCTGGTCTGTATTATGCTGGTTAGTTCTTCTATGACTACCAATACAATAAGGGAAAATGCAAATTGCAGTATCAGTTTCATATCTTTCCCAAGAATTCCCTGATCCATTATCCTTTTCAGAATCATTGGGCGCAGAAAAGAACTACCTATTAAAATCAAATAGCAAAAAACAATCCATATAATATTTTGTTTTTTTATTATTTTTTTCATGAAATTCTTCCTCTTTCTACTACTAATTATGAAACAAGGCGTTTTCCATGCTATAACAGCCTGTAAAACGCCTTCAGTTTCTTATCTATAAGTTCTGCATTCGTCCAATTATCTGATTATAAAACGCTTCCCTTGTTCCTTCTCTTTTCAACTCCTCTAATATCTGTCCATCTTTCAAAAAGATAATTCTTTTACAATGACTCGCCACCAGTGGATCATGTGTAACCATGATAATTGTCTTATTCATTTTTTCATAAATATCTTGAAAAAGATTAATCAATACTTCACTCGTTTTAGAATCTAAATTTCCTGTCGGTTCATCCGCAAGAATTACTTCCGGATTATTAATTAATGCACGACAAATTGCTACTCTTTGCTTTTCTCCTCCAGATAATTCATAAGGCCTTTTCTTAGCAAGCCTGCCGATTTCTAATATTTCCTCAAATTTTTTTGCTCTTTTTATACTATCTGTTGCGCAAGCCTTGTCAATCAACATTGGAAGTACAATATTTTCCTCTACCGATAAACTATTCATCAAATAATAGTCTTGAAACACAAATCCTAATTGTTGCCTTCTTATTACCGTCCTGTCATTTTCCGACATATCTCCTATATTCTTATCTTTATAATACAGTTTTCCGTTTGTTTGTTTTTCTATTAGTCCCAAAATTTTTAATAGTGTTGTTTTTCCGCACCCAGATTTTCCCATAAACGCTACATATGCATTTTCTTCTATTTGAAAATCCATTCCTTGCAAAACATGTATTGCTTCATTCCTTTCCTCACTATCATTATTAGTTAAATAGTAATCCTTTGTCAGCTCTTCTGCCTTAAAAATTATTCCCATATTTATTCCTCCCGCAAAGTTCTAATATATCCAAATACAACACCTTGCATTGTAACTATGTATGCCAGACAATAAATACTCCAGAATAAAATCAGATATTTTGAAAATTTCCACCATGTTTCTATAGGATATAATCTTACCGAAAAAGTCACAATTGAAAACAAACACGCTGAAACCAATGCAACTCCCTCCGAAATATAAATACATTTACTATTTTCCTTAAATAATATCTTTTCACGTTCTTTTAGGGGCATGCCCATATATTTTAAAAACCTATTACGATTTTTATTCTCTTCCCTTTCTGTCATCAATTTAATAAGCAGTAAAAAAACTCCAATCAAAAAGAAATACAAACTCATAAGTATATTTATGACGATTTTAACACTTCTTTCCATTATCAAATTATTTTCAGCCATATCTTTTAAATAATAAGAACGTATTGACTGATCATACTCTTCATCATCAATATGTTTTTTTTGATACTTTTTTAATATTTTCTCTATACCCGGCATATCTATTTTTTTCACGCCATTAATTAATACCAATTTTGTTGGTCCTTGCCTGATCGTTACATCCGGTATTCTCTCCTTCGGATTTTCAATTTCCCTTCCTGTATAAATATTTCTTGTCTTCCACCATTCTTGCGCTACATCAAAATAGTTATCCGATAAGACAATGATATTCTCCTTAATTCCTTGTCCAAAAACACCTATAAGACTCTCTATTTCCTCTCCGCGGATTTCCTTAAAGTAGTATCCTATATCACTCCTTAGCGCAGTAAGCGCTGTTTCTCTGCTAATTCTGGTACATGGCTGCCCAATATGCAGAAGCGGTTTCCTCGAATGCATCCAAAAATCTGTCGGTTGTGCTTTTATAGACATATCCTGTTGATGAACAATATAAATATTTTTTCCATCTTTCGATAATCCAAGTGGTTTTGGCACATACGATTGATCTAATTTTTCCTTCAACTTATGATATGTACTTTCCGATATTCCAATCTGTTGTCCCTGTACAGTTTTTTCTCCAAAAGATTCCAAGCGTTCTGTACAATCGAAATTCGAAATACGTACCATCGGATATTCTTCTATATTTACTTTGTAATCAATTGCCATTTTATTAAAAACAGACCTATCTCCATCATCAGCGATACAAACTATATCATAGGGATACAATTGTTGTGGCTTTACGACCAGAATAATAGAGATAATTTGAAAAGAAAATAAAAATAATACGCATAAATGCACAACCGTTAATGCGTATAAATATCCCGTTTGTGTCAGAGATTTATTCCACATTTTATTTTCTTCTATCATTTTATACAAATAGCTGATTTTTTTTCGTCGCTTTATACAAAGATACGCTGACATGTATCTAAACAACACTAGCAGTCCGCCTAAGAAAACTCCAATAATATAAAACGACTCAAAATTGTATATTTTACTATATCGATAAAGTTGGCTGACACATAAAACCATTCCAATTGCTGTCAAAACTTTAAGAAACCGCTTTGGCATACGCTCTTGTATATCACGTTTATCTACTGAATTTCCCATCTGGAAACTCCCATAAATATCTCTTGTAAACATACAGGAAAAAATATATATTACCCCTGTGATGGATAGAGCTTTAATATAACAATCTGCCCCTATACTCTGTATATCCATTGATAAATTTGCCCATTTCTCCAACACGTAGACAAAAATATTCAGCAACAATTTGCCAGCCACTATCCCTGCTATTCCAATAATGATTCCTCCAAAAATGCTTTCTATAACTCTAATATAGACAGAAAGTTTTTTCTCCATTCCCAATGTCACAAGCATCTCATAGTTATTTGTACTGCATTTAACATAATATAGAAGAAGCAAAATGATTGTAAATAATAATATAAGTTCAAGTGGCGCATACAATTTTAGTAAAAACTGCGTATCATTTCCCATCACTGACTTATTTATTCTGTAATTTAAAGCAAATAACTTCTGCATGCCAAAGCCACAGAAAAATATGCCCAATGCTAAACTGCCACTGAGCAGCACCATTACATAATTTTTCCAATTACTCCTGAAAAGTTTCCATAATATTTTGTAAAAAAGCGCACTATATCCTTCATTATTTTTTATTTTTAAATAATATTTTTTATACCTGTTTTGAAATTCTTCAACTATTATTTTTTTGCAGTTTTTTTTTCCGGTAATGCTGAACTCAATAATTCGATCAGGGTTATTATTACTGTTATTATCGGGAAGAGTGTTCCTTGTATGGTATTTGTACAAAGAGACGCTATACTATATCCAGTTATATTAACAATCATAAGCCCAATTGATGCGTAAAATGTCACTAAATTCAGTCTCCAGTTTTTTCCGATTACTACACACACAATATATCCAAGACACAAAAGGATAAAGCAAAAGTAAAGAACAACCTGAACCTTAACCATAGCCCCTACGAAATTAGGATTGTCTACTATTAGCCCGTTTCGTTTAATCATTGTATGTATTCCTATCGTTTCAATCTTTCTTTTCAGTTGAACAATATTATATTTTGTATTACCTACAATAATCCAAGGGTAAAAAACAATAATGATATTTATAATATAGCATATAATAGAAAATACGCGTTTTCGACGATTTCTTTTCATACTCTCTTCCTCCATTCTATGCTATTATATTCTAGCATTAACCCACTATCAATGTATAGCGGAAAATACCGCTATACATTGATAAATTTCCTTATGCTGTGGAATAATCGCCAAGAAGTGCTGCCGTATTGAAATTGGAAGAATATCCAGCTGGAGTATTCCTACAATGACATTTAGCATTACAAATACACCATCTTGAAACAACGACCGTTCCATAGCAAATCACTATTTTCTCCAATTCTTCATAATTATTATATCTATCCATTACTGCAACTATTTGTTCCGCTAATGCTTTTGTATAATTCTTCATCATCGCCTCTTCTCTGAAAAAATCTGTTTTGTCTTTCTTTTTAAGAATATTATATTCTTTTTTCAGATTTTTTCATTCTTTTATCCTCAACGTACACTTTTTGATCCCCAATGTAAAAAAGTACCGTAAGAATCATTTCCTACGATACTTTTTATACCTTATTTCTTTATTTTGTTATAATTTCCAACTCTTGAATCACTCTCTCTTTCTCTATTTTCAAGTTATGAATCATGTCTTCATGTTTCTCTAAAACTTGTTCTGCCCAGTATAAGCCATTTCCTCTTCCTTCCCCTTTTGTAGAATGTCCTTTCTGTGTCATGCGAGAAATATCCGGCTGATTTTCAAAATTATTTTGTATACAAAATCGAACTCCCTTTGTAGTCTCTTGTATAATAATTTCAATTTCGCCATTTTTCATAAACTCTGTTTCCTCAATCGCATTATCAAGAAATATGCCCAATATACGAACCAACTCTTCCATATACTTATAATCAACTGTCAGATTTTCAGCTATATTTACCCGTACATCTATGTTTTTTGCGAAAGCCGATAACAATTTCTCATATAAAAACCCTTTTATTTCCATTGGTTTAATATTTTTCAGGCTTCCCCATGCCATAGATTGCGCTTCCACTTTTCCCTCTGGTAAATAAATTTTTTTATAAAAGAAGGTCCGTAATTCCTCCATTTCATTTTCACGAATATATCCTGACATCGTGGATAAAATATTTTTATAGTCATGGCGAAAAGCCCTTGTCTCTTCTAACATCTTTTCGAGATTTTCTACATAATTTTCTAACAATTCCTGCTGGTGAAGCATGGTCTTTTGTTTCTCTTCTGCTTCAATTCCCTTTGTAACATTCACAAGAAGCCATGTTGTTACTATCAAACACAACAAAAATAATATATTATTAAAAGCTAAACCGCCGGTGGGATAACCCACTTTTTCACCCATAGAAATGTTTATAATAAATATCACCATATATACTAATATATTTATAGCCACCGCTTTCTGAATACGCTTAGATACGGTAAAAAACATTTTTTTCATTCTTCTTTCCGAGTATAATAATTTTCCTACTCCCTTCATCACATATGTTAAAATCACTCCATAAAAAATGTAAAAGTAAATCCAATATCTGGCTACTATACTTTCCACACTTATATGAAAAACAGAATCTAAAACCAGAAGGCAAAAATTATTTAGCAAGATATTCAGCATACTTCCTACCGCTGCTAATCCTACATTGATAATTCTTTTTTCATCTACCGTAAAAAAAATTATTACTAAAACCACAGGCAGAACAATCAGACCAACCAAGTGTCCAAGCATACTTCCTGCCAACGTTAGTCCTGTAATTACACTAATGATAAATAATTTTTCTACACTTTTTAATTTTTGTGTCAATAATTCCGTCGTCGCTATACAAAGAAAAATCCCTGTGCAAAGGCAGCTTATTACATTATAAATCATTCTCCTTCCTCCATCTCTACTGCTCTTTTACCAATTTTCTCATTTCTCTATATGAAATCTCTACTTGCAATCCTCCTGACATAATTGCAAAATAATTCTTCTTATTAATCTCTCTAATCAATCTCTTCTGAACAATACATGATTTATTTACGTATGTAAATTCTTCTCCCAGTTTCTCAAGCATATTTTTTAATGTCACTTTAATTCGTATCTTTTGACTTGTTGTATAAATATCTACCAAATGGCTACTTTTTATTGCCTGTACTACAACAATATCCTTTATCGGAATTTCTATAATCCGACTTCCTGACTCTACTCTTACCGTCGGATGTATATCTCCACTTGTAGATTCCTCTATTTTTCGAAATACTCTGTCCAATCTTCTTTCTATTCTTATACTCATCTTTCCTGCGAGAAAATCCTGTGGTTCCTTCACTATATATTCCACCGCTTCTAATTCATACTCAAAAGCTTTATAAGCCAATTCATTACAAGATGTCAAAAATACAATATAACTATTTTTAACATTCTTTTTTATTTTTTTCGCCAATTCAAACCCATTCATAATATATCCATCCAATTGGATGTCTATAAAAAACAATGCCGGATTTTCTCCACATTCTCTCATGTCCAGCAATATATGCTCTGGATTTTTCCTGGCTGATACAATTCGAGCATCTTTATATGTATCCGTAATATATTTTTCTATTATTTGTTTAAAATATAATAATTGCTTTTCCTGATCTTCACACAAATATACCTGTATCATAGAACTCTCCCCCCCCACGTTGTTATGCATTAATATATCCTTGACAATGTTACCATAAATTGTCAAAAAAATCATCCCAAGATACTTGAAGGCGGCACTACAAAATTAACATCCCCCTTTTCAATGTACTCATTTATGTAACTCCTGTCACTTCAAACGAATCCTTTTTTCTTAAAAAGTTATATACGATAATGGGGAATTTCAACGAAAAATCTTAGAAAATTTCGTGTAAATATATTTGAAAACAAGAACATTGCTCTTATCTGCCGAATCTGCCATTGAGTGTTTCTACACTACAGTTTCTATAACACAATATCTTACAATATAGTAAAAACCTGTAAAGCTTATGCCTTACAGGTTTACAAACTCCCCGAGTTGGGCTCGAACCAACGACCCTTCGGTTAACAGCCGAATGCTCTACCACTGAGCTATCGAGGAATACTTATATAGTATAAACCCATGCAATATATTTTGCAAGGGGTTTTAACAATTTTTTATATACCTTCAAAACTGCATACAAGAAATACTTCATCCTTTACCTATCACC
>NZ_QTUV01000008.1 GCF_003435815.1 Dorea sp. AM10-31 | reverse complement strand
ATGCCTCGCAAACCCGCATAAATACTGAATGTGTGGAGTTTTGCTCATGGCTACTATATTATTTTTAGGAGGGGTTTATATTTTTTTATTTTGCTTCTAATCTGCTTCTCTTATTCGTTTGCGGAGCGGGAGAATCATTCCCGGTGCAACGGATAATTCATCAATTCCCATCTCAAGGAATGTCTCTGTCAGACTTAAGTCTGCTCCGAGTTCTCCGCAGATTCCAATCCATTTTCCTTCTGCATGTGCATTTTCTGCTGCCATACGGATCATAGATAATACTGCCGGATGATGGGAATCATAAAACGGTTCCAGCTTCTGATTCTGACGGTCGATCGCCAATGTATACTGTGTCAGGTCATTTGTTCCGACACTAAAGAAATCCACTTCTTTTGCAAGGTCACGACTTACCATGACTGCTGCCGGTGTCTCGATCATAACACCAAGTTCAACATTCTCGCGGAAATCAATTCCTTCTTCCTTAAGTTCCTGCTTTACTTCCTCAATAATCTTTTTGATCTGCTTTACTTCATCTACAGATATGATCATTGGGAACATGATTGCAATCTGACCGTAAGCCGATGCACGATACAGCGCACGGAGCTGTGTCTTAAAAATCTCCTGTCTTGTCAGGCAGATACGAATCGCACGATATCCAAGTGCCGGATTTTCTTCTTTATCCAGTCCGAAATAATCTACCTGCTTGTCGGCTCCTATATCAAGCGTACGGATAATGACACGTTTTCCTGCCATATTTTCCGCAACCTGTTTGTATACCTTAAACTGCTCTTCCTCAGTCGGGAAAGTTTCACTTTCCAGATATAAGAACTCACTTCGGAACAGCCCAATACCGCCTGCATCGTTTTTAAGAACAGCACCAACATCTGAAAGATTTCCGATATTGGCATATACCATTACTTTCTGACCGCTTTTCGTAATATTTTCTTTACCCTTAAGCTGCTCCAATAGTGCTTTCTGCTCCTGATCTTCTTTTTGTTTCTCGCGCATACGCGTAAATGTCTCTTTATCCGGATCGATGTAGATTACACCTTCCATTCCGTCTACGATTGCTTCTTTTCCGTCATATTCCTTTTTCAGGTCTTCTCCGATGCCAATCACTGCCGGAATGTTCATCGTTCTTGCCAAAATTGCAGTATGTGAATTTGCAGAACCGAACATTGTAATAAAAGAAAGAACTTTTTCTTTATCCAGCTGTACTGTCTCGCTTGGGACAAGATCATCTGCTGCAATGATCACCGGTTCATTCATTTCCATGGATGCACTGTTCTGGTCACTTAAAACCTGGATCAGACGTTCGGATACATCTTTTACATCCGCTGCACGTCCCTGCATATATGCATCATCCATCGCCGCAAACATTGCCGCAAAATTATCGGCTGTTGTCGCAACTGCATATTCTGCATTCACTTCCTGAGAAGTAATAATATTTACAATAGACTCTACATAGTCTAGATCTTCCAGCATCATCTGGTGAATTTCAAAAATCATGGCATTTGTCTCGCCAACGTCATCCAGGGCCTTGTCATGTAATTCCTGAAGCTGTGAGACTGCTTTTTCTTTTGCAGCCTCAAAACGCTTCACTTCCTGTTCGGTATCTTCTACACGGCTCCGCTTGATCTGGATTTCATTTCTTTTGTAAAATGCGATTTTTCCAATCGCAATTCCTCCAAATACACTTTTTCCTGATAAAGTAATCATAGCCTTCTACCTCTTCTTACAGGTTCTCTTTGAAAAACTGTTCCATTCCTTCGATTGCTTCTGCTTCGTCAGCACCTTCTGCTGTCATGAAGATTTCTTCTCCGTTTTTCACTCCAAGTCCCATAACACCGAAGATTCTCTTAGCGTCTGCGCTCTTTTCACCTTTGCCGATCATAATTGTTGATGCATAGGAGGCTGCCTTCTTTACTAAAAGTCCTGCCGGTCTTGCATGGATTCCTTCTGGATCTGTGATTACATACTTAAATTCTTTCATTTTTTTGTTCTCCTTTTCTCTTTATTATAATTTTTTGTTACTTACAACTAAAATACTTCTATATCAATTAATTAACTTATTTTGTCTGATCTGTCAATGGTTTCTTCAACAGTACAATTCCTGCCATCGTTATAATAGAGCCAATAACAAGTGCCAGTAAAAACATCGGTGCATGTTCCATAATACCAACTACGAAAATTCCTCCGTGAGGTGCTCGGGAACCGCATCCAAATGCCATAGATAATGCTCCTGCTACAGCAGAACCGACTACGCAAGGTGGGATGATACGAAGCGGATCGGATGCTGCAAATGGAATGGCACCTTCTGTAATAAAGGATAATCCCATGATGTAGTTTGTAATACTTGTCTGCTGTTCGCTCTTTGTAAATCTGCTCTTGAAAAATGTTGTTGCAAGTGCGATTCCGATTGGCGGAGTCATTCCTCCGATCATAACCGCTGCCATAATATCAAACTGTCCGCTTCCGATCGCCGCAGTACCAAATACATACGCTGCTTTGTTAAACGGCCCTCCGAAATCAATGGACATCATTCCTCCGAGAAGTGCTCCCAAAAGAACTTTGCTGGATTCTCCCATTCCTGCCAGTCCGTTGTAAAGCCATGTGTTAAATGCTCCAACCGGCGGATTTACGAGAAAGATCATGATTGCACCCATTGCCAGAATTCCAAAGAATGGATATAACAGAACCGGTTTGGTCCCTTCCAGTGCTTTTGGAAGTTTCTCCAGCAGTTTTTTAATCAGCAACATCAGATATCCTGCTACAAAACCTGCGATCAGTGCTCCGAAAAATCCGGATGAGATCCATTTCTCTTCCGGAAGGAAGATAGAGGTTCCTGCTTTTGCGAGCAGACCACCGACAATACCTGGCATTAGTGCCGGTCTGTCTCCGATCGCCATTGCGATATATCCCGCAAGTACCGGGAACATCATTCCAAAGGATGTATTTCCTACTGTATTCAGGAAATGTGCCAATGGAGTTCCGTTACCAAAGGTATCTGTTCCGGCGTTTCCGGCATCTACCAGGAAAGAAAGTGCGATCAGAATACCGCCGCCGATGACGAACGGAAGCATATGGGAGACACCATTCATCAAACTCTTGTAGATCTTACGTCCAAGGCTCTCACCTTCACTGCTCATGGAAGCTTCTTCGCCACCTTTGTTGTGATAAACCGGAACTCCGCCACTCATTGCCTTTGTGATAAGCTCTTCTGCTTTGCTGATTCCGTTTGCTACCTTCGTCATGATTACCGGTTTACCAGCGAATCTTGCCATTCTGACATCTTTATCTGCTGCAATGATGATACAGTCACATGCTGCGATTTCTTCTGCAGTCAACACGTTCTTATCTCCACCGGAACCATTTGTCTCAACTTTGATCGTATACCCCATCTCTTTTGCTTTATTCTCCAGACTCTCCGCTGCCATGTATGTGTGTGCGATTCCAGTCGGACATGCCGTAACTGCAAGGATCTGGTAGCCTGTTTTTTCTGCCGGTTTTTCTTCCCGCTTTTCTTCCTGTTCTGCTTCATCCGGAAATTTTGCTTTTTCTGCTGCATCAATATATCCAAGAAATTCCTCTACTGACTCTGCACTCTGCAGATTCGCGCGGAAGTCATCATCCATCAGAAGCATGGACAGACGACTCAGTACTTCCAGATGTACATTATCTTCTGTGTTCGGTGCCGCGATCAGGAAAATAAGATGTACCGGTTCTCCGTCCAGCGAATCATAATCCACACCATCTTTTACAACCATTGCTGCAAGTCCGGGCTTCGCTACTGCATCTGTCTTCGCATGCGGAATCGCAATTCCTTCACCGATACCGGTTGTTCCTTCTTCTTCTCTTAAGAAAACTCCTTCCTTATAACGCTCCACATCTGTGATGTTTCCTCCAGCTGCCATCAGAGAAACCATTTTCTCAATCGTCTCTTTCTTATCTGAGACAGTTCCGTTCAGATCAATACTTTCTTTTTTCAGCAAGTCTACGATCTTCATCTTTCTTCCTCCTATAATCCATAAGTTTCTGGTTTATCTTCCATCAATGCAACGATATCTTCTTTTGTCGCCAGCCAGTATTGAAAAGCTGTCGCACTTCCAGTCACAACACCAAGCCGGAATGCTTTTTCATATTCTCCGGTATTCAAATATCCGGTCAGAAATCCTGCCACCATAGAATCTCCTGCTCCCACTGAGTTCAGAACTTTTCCTTTTGGTGGTTTTGCTTTATATATAATGCCATCTTCTGTCAAGAGAATGGCGCCATCACCTGCCATGGATACGAGTACATTTTCCGCTCCCATCTCCTGCAGTTTCTTCGCATAAGTCACAATCTCGTCCCTGGTCTTTAATGTCACTCCGAACATTTCGCCAAGTTCATGATTGTTTGGCTTGATCAGGAACGGATGATACTTTAATACTTTCAGGAGAAGTTCCTTCGTCGCATCCACCACAAAATGAATTCCTCTTCCCTGTAAATGTTCCAGAATCCGTTCATAAATATCAGACGGAAGTGTATTCGGAATACTTCCTGCAAGTACGAGTATATCTTCTTTTTTTAATGCATCCAGCTGTTCAAATAATGCCTGCTGTGCTTCTTCTGTGATCACCGGCCCCTGTCCGTTGATCTCTGTCTCTTCGCCTGCATTAATCTTCACATTGATTCTTGTGGAACCTTCCGGGAGTCTTATAAATGCAGTATCACATCCAAATTCCTTCAGCATATTTTCTAATGCCTCTCCTGTAAAACCAGCGGTAAAGCCAAGCGCTTTACTGGAGTGTCCCAGATTCGACAGGATTACGGAAACATTATTTCCTTTGCCCCCCGGATAAACAGCCTCATGTGTTGTCCGGTTAATCTCACCCGGCACAAGCTTATCCACCTGGATTACATAATCCAGAGAGGGGTTAAAAGTAACTGTGTAAATCATGCCTCAACCTCCATAACATTTTTATATTTTTTATATTTTTCATCTGCTATTCCTATTGTGAGCAGCTTTGCATCTTCAAATGCAGAAAAAGTAACCGATGAGATCTGATTGATCTTCGTCGCGTCCGCAAGAACAAAACATTCACGGCACTGCTCCATTGCTTTTTCTTTTACCATTGCTTCAGCAATATCCGGTGTGGTATATCCTGCATCCGGATGTACACCGTTTGTTCCGAAGAAACCTTTCGTAAAATTATATTTACGAAGTCCGGAAATGGCATCGGCTCCGACGATTGCTTCTGTTATCGCTTTCAGCTCTCCACCGATCAGAATGACACGAAAGCCTTTCTGCAGCAGCTTTTGTGCATGGCCAATGGAATTCGTTACATAGACTGCATCTGCCTGTGTCAGATAATCAATCATTATATCCACGCTACTTCCGGCATCCAGATATACAAAATCATCTGCCTGAACAAGTGTCGCCGCATATTTGCCAATTTTCTGCTTTACTTCACGGTTCAGGTCTCTTCGTACAGACAACGCCGCATCCTTTGTTGTATATCCAGATTCTACTGCGGTTGCGCCACCATGTACTTTCACCAGCTCGCCCCGCTTATGAAGTGTTGTCAGATCTCTTCGTATTGTAGATTCCGAAGTGTCCAGAAGTTCTGTCAGTTCCTGGACTGTAACCGCATGTTCTTCATTTACAACACGAAGGATTTCGCTATATCTTTCTTCTGCAAGCATTCCCTTCATCCTTTCATTTTCAATCACTTTCATTCATCTTCATTCATCTTTATGCTTATACTACAACCATTTTCAGTCAAAGTCAATCATTTTCAGTCAAAAATAATCATCAAAAAAGGACTTTTATCTTCGTGCAAACTGCACAAAAAACAAAAATCCTTTTATAACATCTATATATTTTTAACTGCTACGCTCCTGGCAATCATAAACTACTGGATCTCGCGGATCTTCTTACGAAGCGCCAGTACCTGCCCCGGTGCTACTGATAATTCATCAATGCCAATCTGCAGGAAAAATTCTGTCAATGACAGATCTGCCGCCATATCTCCGCAGATACTGATTGGCTTTTCTTCCAGATGAACGTTATTAGCTACAATACGCAGCATCTTAAGTATCGCCGGATGGTGCGGATCAAAATATTTCTCCATCCGCTCATTCTCACGATCCATTCCGAGTGTGAATTGCAGCAGATCATTCGTTCCGATACTGAAGAAATCAACCTCTCTTGCAAGTTCTCCGCTAATCATGACTGCCGCCGGTGTCTCTATCATTACGCCGACCTGGATTTCTTTATTATAAGCGGTCTTCTCGGCACTCAGCTCTTTTTTCGCTCTCTCTAACAGAAGCTTTGCACTTCTTACTTCTTCCACAGTAGCGATCATTGGAAACATAATTGCAACATTACCATATACAGAAGCTCTTAAAATTGCACGGAGCTGCGTCTTAAACATATCTTCTTTCTCCAGCGATACTCTGATTCCACGGTAACCCATGGACGGATTCTTCTCCGGTCCGATTTCAAAGCATGCCGCCTGCTTCTCTCCGCCAAGATCTGCTGTACGGATCACAACTCGCTTGATCCCCATTGATTCTGCTGCCAGCTTATATGTCTGGAACTGCTGCTCTTCTGTTGGCAGCTTTCCACCATTCTCCATATACAGGAACTCACTTCTGAACAGCCCGATTCCACCGGCGTCACTTCGGATTACATTCTCAATATCCTCTCTGTTACCGATATTCGCACAGATATCAATTTTCTGACCGCTCTGTGTAATATTCTCTTTTCCTTTCAGCCGTTCCAGATTCCGCGTCTTCTCATGGTTAGCGTCCTGTCGCTTCTTCATCTGCGTGATCGTTGTATAATCCGGCTCGATGTAAACCTTTCCTTCAAATCCGTCAATGATGATCGTCTTTCCATCGTACTCTTTCTTCAGCGCATCACCCAGTCCGATGACTGCCGGGATTCCTTTTGTACGGGCAATCACTGCCGTATGGGAATTGATCGTTCCATAACGCGTCACAAAACCAAGTACCTTGGACTTCTCTAACTGCATTGCCTCACTTGGATAAAGCTCTGATGCAGCCAGAATAAATGGTTCATCTGAAAGCAGACGATCCTTCCAGCTTCTGGACAGGATCCGGATCAGGCGGATCGCCACATCGCGAATATCTGCATCATGCCCTTTCAGGTAATTCTTATCTTCTTCCGGTCCGTTCTTGATCAGTTCTTCAGCTGCATGGGAGACTGCAAATTCTGCATTCAGCTTCTCTTCCAGAATGATATTCGTAATCTTTCCGACAAATTCCTCGTCCTCTAAAATCTGCTGCTGCATTTCGAAAATAGCTGCATTCGCCTCTCCCACTTCTTTGATAGAAGAAGTATGCATCACTTTCAGTTCCATAAATGCCTTATCTTTGGCTTTTTGAAAACGGGCAACTTCTTTTTCAATATCTTTTACATAAATCCGTTTGATTTCTTTAATATCACGTTTATATAAAGAAAGCTTTCCGATTGCGATCCCTTCTGAAATTTTCTTCCCCGTTAATGTAATCATACTATTATATCCTCACTTCTTCGAAATATTTGCGTAAAATCTCCTAAATATACTTTACACGTTCCATACTCTTTCGTCAAGGAAAGGATACCGGCAAATGTCGAAACGCGCTGTTGCTTTTGTGTAAAATCGCCAAAAGCCCTTTCGTTTTTGTTGACTTCTTTATCAAAACATGTTAAAGTAACGGAGTGTAATCTTGGCTGACATCAGATTACACTGGATCTATTATTTTTCATTTTATGGAGGTATCATCATGAAAGGTACAGTAAAATGGTTTAACAACCAAAAAGGCTATGGTTTCATCTCTGATGAATCCGGCAAAGACGTTTTCGTACACTACTCAGGACTGAATATGGAAGGCTTCAAGTCTCTTGAAGAAGGACAGGAAGTTGAGTTTGATGTAACAGAAGGCGCCAAGGGACCTCAGGCAGTGAACGTAACGAAGCTCTAAGAGCCAGATTTAATCGAAATTTAGATGTACCTTTTAACTATATAAAGTAACTGGATTTTAGATATTTAAAAGTAATACACGAAAAATGAGATTAAGACAGCGAAGGCGGACAGTTTCTACTGTCCGCCTTTTTGTTGCCATAGCATCCGAAAGAATCTGCCAATGGCAGGTTCTGTAGGTTATATCATCATTTATTCTTCTTCACTTGCTGTAGATTTTGAAATATCAAGCAGCACATTTACTCCAAATGGATTGATCGCTACACCTTCCATCCCATCCGGGAGCTGCTTTGCTACCGTCTCTGCATCCATGATCAATGCTCTGTATTTCTGTTCCTTATCAAACTTTACAAATTCCATCAGATCTGTAAAGATTGGCTGATATACTTTTCCACTTGTTCTGCGAAGTGCCGGAATCTGATTGTCTTCCTGTACTGCAACCAGATATTTTCCTTCATAGAAATGCGCCATCATCTCTTCATTCAACGCATCCATCTCTTCTGTCATCTCTTCCGGATTTCGGCGAAGCTCCTGTACAAAATAAAGCGCTGTCAGGTGAAGTTCCGGATTCTCAATTCTCGGTTCATCCTCCGGAAGATCCTCTTCTGCTGTTCTTATAACCAGATCATTTAACTGTACCTGCACTTTCTCTTCACCGGTACAAACCAGAATACAGTTTACTCCCATCGGAAACAGACCTGTGAAAAATTCCAGTCTGTGTTCCTTCTTCACATTTACAAGTCTTACCGGAATTTTGGCATCCAACATTCTGTCTGCCTGTTTTTTTGCTTCTTCTTCACTGTCAAATAGGATCACTTCATCATCATAAGTCTCCGGATCACAGTAGACAAATGGCATATTCGTACAAGCCGAATATATGACATATATATCTTCTGCTTCTCTTAACATCTCCAGCACGTCCATCTTTTCCATTTTTTATTTCCTCTTCCTTTCTTCCGCCTCTTTTAAAACGATCTGACTTTCGGTCGATAGCGCATATCTGCCACTGTGTAAACCGTAACAAAAGCTTCCGGATCTTTGTGGATAATGTAATTCATTAGTTTCTGATACTCGTTTTTATCCACAATTGTAATGATTTCTCTGTATTTTTCCATATTATATGCACCGATTGCTTCATAGAATGTCGCACCACTGTGCAATTCATGCAGGATAAACTCCCGCACTTCCTGTTCATATTTTGTAATGATGCAAACACGACGTTTCACATTCTGTCCAAATATAAAATGATCCAGCACAATTCCGTTGAAGTATGTACCCAGTATACTCAAAACAACTGCTTTCTTATCATAAATCAGCGCTGAAGAAAGCGCTACACACATCCCGGAAATGGACATTGCCTTTCCCAGTTCAATATGCAGATACTTGTTCATCATCTTCGCTACGATATCCAATCCACCGGAAGATGCATTCATATTGAACAAAATGCCGAGTCCGATACTTACAACTAAAATATAACATAACACATCCAGTTCCGTACTTTCTGTCAGAGACTGAAAATCCGGAAAAATTTTCTCAAAGACTGCCAGATAAAGCGGCAGTAAAATACTGGTATATACTGTCTTCGCGCCAAATTCTTTCCCACAGGTCAGAAATCCGATCACCAGCAGAACTACATTCAGGATCATGGTAACACTCGATACCGGAAGCGACACATAATGTGCAAGAATGATTGCCAGCGCCGATACACTGCTGATTGATGTCTGGCTCGGAATCAGGAAAAAGTAAACAGCCGATGCAATGATCCCCACGGCAACCGACATAACTGCAACTTCTTTCACATTCTCAAACGTACAGCATATTTTCTTTTTTTCGTTCATACTCTTATCCCCACTTTTTTGAAAACTCCTCATCAAGCATACAAAAAAACAGAGAAGAAAGCAATCCTTTTACCGAAAATATTTTGTCAACCCATTGTCCTTAAAAAACACGACAACTTCTTTGTCATGAAGTCCGGTTCCTTTATCAACATAAATCTTATTTCCGTCTATGTTAATATTGATATCCAGATTCTGTCCAAAAGACTCTTCATAAATAACAGTTATTGACACCACATCCGAAGATTCTCCGTTCTTCCGGTAATTCTTCTCAAGCTTTCTCTGCTCGTTTTCAGAAACCGGTTTTAACTGTTTACATAAGCGGATGATCTCTTTCGTTTCATTTTCATCGTATTTTTCATTTAATTTTTCATCGGATGTTTTATAGAAAAAATGATCCAGCACCGCTCTGTCTTCCATGGCAGATGCCGTAAAATTACAATTTACAAAATATCCTGCAACAATCAAAGCCGTAAGGCATCCCCCTACAGCCAGCGCTGATACTGTTTTCTTAAAATCTGTTCTTTTAATAAGAAGCCGAATCGTTATCACCAGAGTCAGTACCAACACCGTGAAAGCAAGATTCATATAACTGACCGGCTGATTTGCCGAACTGACAAACGGATTCCCATATCTCAGCATAAAACGTCCAAAAGTATCCGATAACAGATAGGAACAACTATATACAACCAAAAATGTAAGCGTCAAAAAAGTAATCTGCTCTTTTTTATTCTCTCTTTCTCGTATCATACTTTCTCCTACAGTTTCCGGAATTCCGGAATATCACCGGATATCTTATACTGTTTTACATAGTTTGCAAATTTCTTATCTACATGATAAATTGTAATGTCATTTATCACAATATAACATTTTTGCGGATTTACATAAGCATCTGTAAATCTTGTCTTATTCCCCATAATAAGCCCGATTTCTATCTCATCCTCATAATTTCTTGTGATTCTCGGATCCTTTTTCAGACCTTTCTGTAAACTATCTTTCAAAGTTTGCGCTGATTTTCCCGAAAATTCCTCACTGATCATCTGGGAACTCTGAAATACAAATGTATTGATGCCTTTCAGCTCTCCACAATCACTGACTGCCTTTTTATTAATGCCATAAGTCAGACAGATCAGCATTGCGATCACAATAATATTTCCATAAAGAAAGTGTGTATATCTCTGCAACGTAAATATTTTCTTATCTCCTGTAAAATACGCAAAGGACCCCACCAGAAATAAACCAATCAGCATAGGTGTGATCCATCTTGCCATCCCTGTGGCAATCAGACTGTGTGGAAAAAAATCCGTATTCAGATTCGCCAGAGTCTCTTCTGCGTCTGCCGCATCTGTTCCAATCATAAACTGATAGATTGCTTCACTGATCTTGTATGGAAGCCCCAGTATTCCTTTTGTTATAAAAAATGTATCTTTCTCATAAAGGTGGCTGAATAATCCGATCAGAACTCCTGCTGTACAGAAAAGCGCTACTCGGTTCGATCCCTTTTTGCCACTTATTATCTGCTGCATCTTTTCTCCCTTCTTTATGTATCCATTTTACTGGATAAACATCGCATCTCCAAACGAAAAAAATCGATATCTCTCTTTCACTGCCTCTTCATATGCCGCAAGGACATGCTCTCTTCCGGCAAGTGCTGATACAAGCATTACCAGCGTAGACTCCGGCAAATGGAAATTCGTGATCAGGCAGTCTAAAACCTTGAACTTATATCCCGGATAGATAAAAATCTCTGTCCAGCCGCTACATGCTTTTAAATGCCCGTCTTCATCTGCCGCGGATTCGATCGTACGGCAACTTGTCGTTCCGACACAAATTACTCTTCCGCCGTTTTCTTTTGCATGATTGATCTTCTGTGCTGCTTCTTCTGTAATCTGGAAAAATTCCGAATGCATATGATGTTCTGTGATCTCATCTACCTTCACCGGTCGGAAAGTTCCAAGCCCGACATGCAATGTCACACTTGCGATATCCACGCCTTTCTTCTTAATCGCTTCCAGAAGCTCCGGTGTAAAATGCAGTCCTGCTGTCGGCGCTGCTGCCGAGCCGTTATGCTTCGCATAAACAGTCTGATAACGATTCTTATCCTCCAGTTGATGTGTGATGTAAGGAGGAAGCGGCATCTGGCCAAGCTGGTCAAGGATCTCTTCAAAAATCCCGTCATAAGTAAACCGGATCAGACGATTTCCCTCCTCTACAATATCTACAACTTCTCCGATCAAAAGTCCGTCACCGAAGCTGATCTTCGCTCCGACTTTTGCCTTTTTCCCCGGTTTTACAAGTGTCTCCCAGGTGTTGTCGCTTTTTCTTTTTAATAATAAAATCTCAATCTTTGCATTTGTTCCTACTTTGGAACCAATCAGTCTTGCCGGAATTACCTTCGTGTCATTGATAACCAGACAGTCTCCCTCATGCAGATAGTCAATAATCTCTTTAAATACATGATGGGAAACAGCCCCAGACTTCTTGTCAAGGACAAGCAGCCTGGAGCTGGAACGATCCTCAATCGGATCCTGTGCAATCAATTCTTCCGGCAGATCATAATAAAAATCCTGTGTTTTCATTTTCTATATGAATCTCCTTTATTTTCTTTGCATATACAACTCTCGTATCACTGAGTCTGTCATGCAGTCCACATTTCTGCTGATCCAATCCTGCCAGCAGATAGCCAAATCCTAACGATACGTGGCACAGAAATCGTCCTATGGTCTCTCTGTACACAATATCGAACAGACCTAATCTTTCTTCTTTTGCACTTACAACCTTAAGATGGAATACGCGCTTTCCAAAAGTTGTTCCGGTTTCGTAAGTACATATAATAAAATATAACACCTGACAAATATAAAGTGCAACATCTTTTAAGGAATATTGAAACAAAACATTCGTATTCAATATGTTAATCTCAAGAAGCCCTAATACAAATGAAGCAAGCGCCAATACCAGACGGACTCCGATAAGTCCAAAAAAGATAATCATATGATCCAGCACATATGCAGCAAACCTTACCCAGAATCCTGCGTATTCCAGATTTTCACTATTGCAATCCCTCTGCATAATACATCAGTCCTCCGCTTTTACATTCTTCGGCAGTCTCTTTCAATACCTGTGCCTCTGACTTTGGAACCAGACTTCCTGCTTTCGCAAATAGTTCATCCAGCAGGCTCGTCTTACGCTCCGGCTCATAGAATTCATCCGTCTTAAGTTTGTCACTCATTTCATCCTGCATCTCATCATAACTGCTGATTTTATCGATCAGACCATTATTTTTTGCCTGCGTTGCTGTGTAAGTTCTTCCATCAGCCAGCTTTTTCACCTGTTCTTTGGATATTTTTCTTCCGTCAGCTACTTTGGATACAAACGCTTCGTAACACTCATCTACCTGTGACTGGTATATCTTCACCTGCTCTTTTGTCAGTCTGCTGGAATCTTTATTTTTACCGCTCGTAATACTCACATAGCGGATGCCCAGTTTCTTGTATAAGCCTGTCAGGTCATAACCGGACATAATAACTCCGATGGAACCGGTCACTGTATTCTTATTTGCATAGATTTTATCTGATGATACAGAAGCCATATAACCTCCCGAAGCAGCATAATGTGCCATATAAGTCCAGATTGGCTGTTTGGTTATCTTCTTGTATTCCATCAGTTTGTCATACAATTCTTCCGATTCGTAGACTGCTCCACCCGGCGAATCTACATAAAGCAAAATTCCTTTATTATTTTCGTCATCCATAAGTTCATCCAGATACTCCATTGTCGTATCATGCTGATAACCACTGTTCTGTCCGCTCAGAATATCTGTCGTGTCTGATGCCTGTTCCTGAATCGTTCCCTGCACTTTCACAACTGCAATGTAATCGTCATCCGGTGGATCAAAATTACTGCCACCTGCAAGGATCTCTTCTGCTGCATCCCCTATAATACTTTCTGCCGCTGTATTTACAAATACACTGATCACTCCGATCACAGCGAACAGAAGACCTGCTATAAGCAGGCCTATGATCTGTTTCTTTTTCATTTTGGAAATTACCTTTCCTTTCTGTGAATGAACTGTTTATTTACGAAGTTCGATTCCAAGCGCTTCCAGTCCTGCCAAAATCTTGTTCATAGCACTTGTAATCTCTGCCTCTTCCAGTGTCTTATCCTTTGCACGGAATACGATAGAATATGCTACGGACTTAAAGCCTTTCTTAATCTGTTCTCCTTCGTAAATATCAAACAGTGCATAGCTCTCCAAATAAGCGCCACCCTTCTTCTCGATGACTTCTTCTACCTGTCCGACAAGAATCTCTTTCGGCATTACCATACTAATATCTCTGGTAACTGCCGGGAATTTGGCAATTCCCGTATATTTTCTGTCAAAGGTTGCCTTCTTCACAATCTCCGGCATATCAATAACAGCAATGTAAGCTCTTGTTCCGATTCCGTAATTGTCTGCAACATCCGGATGTACTTCTCCTAAATATCCGACAACTGTTCCATCATAAATGATATTTGCCTGACGTCCCGGATGCAGATATGTCTTTCCGGCATTCGGATCGTAAGTTTCTTTTTTATGAAGTCCTACTTTTTCAAAGAACTCTTCTACAACACCTTTCATACTGAAGAAATCTCCGTCTCCATACATTCCAAGTGTAAACTGCATACGCTCTTCCGGCAGTTCTGTAAGTGGCAGAGCCTTTGGCAGATATACATTACCAAGCTCATATAATCTTACATTTTTATTTCTTCTGTTGTAGTTTGTTGCAAGAGAAGTCAGCATACCATTTAAGGATGTTGTTCTCATTACGCTGTAATCTTCTCCCAGCGGATTCACAATGTCAACTGTTTGGCGAAGCGGTGAATCCTCCGGCAACAGTAATTTATCAAATACCTTCGGGCTTTCAAATGAATAAGTCATTCCCTGGCTGAATCCACAGAACTCCGCGATATCACGCGCAATCTCTTCCACTCTCAGCTTGAATGATAATTTACCTGTTGTTGCCTCTCCTCTCGGAAGTGTTGTCGGGATATTATCATATCCATAGAATCTTGCAACTTCTTCTGCAAGGTCAGCCATGCGGAACAGGTCATGACGGAAAGTCGGAGCGATCACTTCTCTCTTCTCTTTGTCATATTCCAGATCAATCTTCTTGAAGTATCCGAGCATATCTTCTTCTGCGATCTCTGTTCCAAGCAGATTGTTGATTGCTTCCGAATCAAATGGCACACGTACCGGCTCTTTCTTCTTTCCATATACATCTACCATACCGCCGACAACTTCTCCGGCTCCCATCTCTTCAATGAGCTGGCATGCACGGTCGATTGCAGCCTGTGCATTGTTCGGATCCAGACCTTTTTCGAATTTACCGGAAGCATCTGTACGAAGTCCGACTCTCTTGCTTGATTTACGGATGTTTGTTCCGTCAAAACATGCTGCTTCAAAAAGCATTGTCTTTACATTGTCTGTGATCATGGAGTTCTCACCACCCATGATTCCGGCAATACCGATAGATTTCTCGCCGTCGCAAATCATCAGAACGTCTTCATCCATCTGTCTTTCCTGTCCATCCAGTGTTGTAAATTTCTCATCTGCTTCTGCAGTACGGACAATAATCTCATGATTGGCAATCGTGTCCAGATCATAAGCATGCATTGGCTGTCCGTATTCTTCCATTACATAGTTTGTAATATCTACGAGGTTATTGATCGGACGGATTCCTACGGAAGCCAGTCTTCTCTGCATCCATTCCGGTGACGGTGCAATCTTGATATTCTTTACAATTCTTGCACAGTATCTCGGGCAGAGGTCTGTATTTTTTACAGTAACTTTGATGTAATCATTGACATCTTCGTCATTTCCTGTTGTTGTTACAACCGGCGGGCAAAATTCTTTGTGGAAAGTTGCTGCCGCCTCTCTTGCAATACCAACAACACTGTAGCAGTCTACACGGTTTGATGTGATCTCATATTCAAATACAACATCGTGCAGTCCCAGTACTTCAATGGCATCTGCTCCGACTTCTGTATCTTCCGGGAAAATATAGATTCCGTATTCCGGTGCATCCGGATACATGTCACGGTTTGATCCCAGCTCTTCGATCGAGCACATCATACCGTTACTCTCTACTCCACGTAATTTTCCTTTTTTGATCTTGATTCCACCGGCAACTCTCTGTCCCGGCTCATGTCCGCCTGCAACACGTCCGCCGTCCAGAACAACCGGTACTTTGTCACCTTCTTTTACATTCGGTGCACCCGTTACGATCTGAATGGATTCTGTTCCGATATTTACCTGACAGATAATCAGCTTGTCAGCATCCGGATGCTTCTCGATCTTATCAATCTGTCCGACTACGATCTTGTCCAGATCTGCATCCATCTTTTCAAATCCTTCTACTTTTGTTCCGGTCAGTGTCATTGCATCGGTATATTCCTGTGCTGTCACGTCAAGATCCGGAACATATGCTTTTATCCATGATAATGATGTATTCATCTTATTACTCCTTTCGCGTCCTTCATCTATCGTTTAAAACTGTTTTAAAAATCGGATATCATTTTCATATAACAGTCTCATGTCATCAATTTCGTATTTTAACAGTGCAATACGTTCCAGACCTACACCAAATGCAAATCCTGTATATTCATCCGGATCAATTCCACACATTTCCAGTACATGTGGATGTACCATACCACAGCCAAGAATCTCAATCCATCCGGATCCTTTACAGAAACGGCATCCTTTTCCGCCGCATTTGAAGCAGGTAACATCAACTTCTGCACTTGGCTCTGTAAATGGAAAATGATGCGGACGGAATTTCGTCTTTGTCTCTGGTCCGAATAACTCTTTTGCAAATACTTCCAGTGTACCTTTCAGGTCTGCGAAAGAAATGTTTTTGTCAATAACAAGTCCTTCGATCTGATGGAAAGAAGGAGAATGTGTTGCATCTACTTCGTCAGAACGGAATACACGTCCCGGTGCGATCATACGGATTGGGAGTTTTCCCTGTTCCATTACTCGTGCCTGTACCGGCGATGTCTGGGTACGAAGTACGATATCTTTATTAATATAGAACGTATCCTGCTCATCTTTTGCCGGATGATCTGCCGGAATATTCAGTTTTTCAAAGTTGTACAGATCGTATTCTACTTCCGGTCCTTCTACAACTTCATATCCCATACCAACGAAAATTCTCTCTACTTCTTCCAGTGCAATCGTGTTCGGATGTCTGTGTCCGACCATATTCTTCTTGGACGGCAGTGTTACATCGATTACTTCCTGTTTCATCTTCTCTTCACGGATCGCACGCTCCATTTTGCTCTTGCTTTCCTCTAATATCTTCTCAATTGCTTCTCTTGTCTCATTGACCATCTGACCAACCTTCGGTCTGTCTTCTTTGGCAACATCTTTCATACTCTTTAATACGGCTGTCAGCTCTCCCTTTTTACCAAGGAATTTTACGCGGACATCATTCAGTTTTTCAGGCATATCTGCCTGTTCGATTGCTTTTAATGCTTCTTCTCTGATGGCTTTAAGCTTCTCCTGCATCTCTTTTCTCCCTTTCTTCATCAATATATCTGTCCATATTCAGACACCTGCAGAACCTGCCGACGGCAACTTCATCCAGATGCTGTGGCAATAAAAAAAGAACTTCATCCCCTAGGGACGAGGTTCTACCCGTGGTACCACCCTGATTCCTGCAGCATATTACTTGCGGCAGGCACTTATCTTCTGCGTAACGTGCAGGTTACGTTTTCTCTTACTTACAGATTATCTCCGTTTCAAAGAAACAGCTTACGTGGGAAATTCAATCCTTATCTGAACCGAAGAAGACTTCCAGCCTGCGATCTTCTCTCTCTGTCGGAAAATAATTCTCTACTTACACGGTCATTGCTTTTTCCAAAAATAGATTGAGTTCTAATACTTCATTATTGTATCATACAGCCCGGAGATGTCAAGTTCTATTCTCCAAAAATCTCATCTGATACCATCACATTCACTACACCGCCAAGTAGAATCGTATACATACAGAAATACATCCAAAGCATGATCAACACGATTGTTGTCAGACTTCCGTACATATCCGAAAATCCCTGAAATACATCTACATACACAGAAAAAATCCAGGATATGATCATCCAGCCAATTGCTGCAAATACCGCACCCGGAATCTGTCTTTTTAATTTTGTCCTGCGGTTTGGCAGAAACTTATAGATCAAAAGGAAGAATATCATCAATGTGATAGGCGTAATGATCGTACGCGTTTTAATCAGCCAGTCAGCAATCTGTTTCATGATCGTTACATGATTTGTGATAAATATATTTATTGTATTACCAAACACAGACAACAGCAGCAGGAATATGATCACGATCAAGAACATCACTGTATAGATCGTTGCCCGCAGACGGAGATAAAAATAGTTACGTGTCTCATGGCATTTGTAAATGCAGTTCAGTCCGGAAGACATCGCAAGTACACCTTTTCCTGCTGACCAGAGCGCTACAACTACCGTGATCGGGATGATGCTCATTGACTGGTTGTAAACCTGATTCACGATCGATGTGATCAGTGTCTCCACAGATGACGGGAACACCTGGATCACTGCCGCCATAACATCTGCTTTCGTCACTGGTGTATAACGCACCAGTGTCAGAAGAAGCAGAATGATCGGAATCAGACACAGCATAAAAAAGTATGCCGACTGTGCAGCATACGCACCTACATGATCATGGGATATGTCTGTTGTTATCTGTATTATTTTTGAACTGATTTCTTTTATTTTCTTCATAGTTCTCTCCTGACATTCGCACCCCATTTTAACTGATTTCATGCGCTTTGTCTACGATTATCTGTCTTTTATCGTACCGGCAGACATTTTCTTAGATGTTTTTCTTCATATTATTAATTTTCTACCGTAATGTCAGAATAAAACAGTTTCAATATTTCTTTGTAAGTTTTCCCCTGTTTTGCCATTTCATTGGCTCCTGTCTGGCTCATTCCGATTCCATGTCCGAATCCGCCTCCCCGGATGTGGATCTGGCTCTTTTTTTTCGTAATTGTAATAAACGCACTTGGAAGCAATGTTCGAAACTTCACTTTACTTCCGTCCTGTTTCCGGATATCATAATCTCCCGCAAGCGCTGACCGGATTTTATTCTCTGTTTTTATAGTCAGATTTCCTTTGTCTCCCTTTACTTTAAGTTCCAGCGCTACTTTTCCCGGACCTCTTTTTGAAATATATATCTTGCGGATACTTCCGACATCTTTTCCGGTATTTTTACAAAGAATCGTTGACAATCTTGCTGCCGTTACGTCCACTGTCCACCGGTACCATGGAAGATTTTTCTCATAATCCCCATTTTTTCCACTGACTCTGACGGATTTCAGATAGCCGGTAGCTGCTGATGAAGTGCTTCCCCACGCTGCAGTTGTCGTCGTTCTTCCGGAAGATGTCGAATAATAGTATGTTGTTGCAATTTTCCCTTTATACTTTGCAGTTTCTCCGGCTGTCTGCCTGACCGCTTTCACAGCAGAATCCGCCTGCTTTGAATTGCCATATACCTGATAATCTGTACTGTCATTGACATGCGCCCGGTATTTCGGATAAGCATAGTTCTCCATCTGCCGGTAAGCATAGCTTCTCGCGCAGACAGCCTGCGCTTTTAATGCTTCCAGTTTATATGACACCGGCATCTCGCTCGGAACAACCGCACAGAGATAATCTTCTACCGTAAGTTCATTGATCAGTGCGATCTTCTTTCCGGCAGACTTAAGTTCCAGTGTCCCGCTGTAAGACGGCGTTCCATAACCTCTTCGTATGCTCTTAACCTGTACCGTACCTTTTCTTGCACGAATTTTTATTGTATGTTTTTTCAGTCGCCGATTTGAAGCTTTTATCGTCACAGTTTTTCCGGCAGGTACGGAAACTTTTTTCGCTCCTATTCTTAATATCAAGCCTTCTTTTCCCGAAACTTTCACTTCCGTATGAAACGCCCGGGTATATCCTGTTGTCATCAGGAGAACACGGATCTTTGGATTCTTTTTCGCTATTTTCGTATTATCCGTCTGTTTTTTTGACACATCTATTTCATATGTATTGTTGTATGTCTGTTTCTGCCTGTCACTTTCACGTACTTGTCTTCTCCTCGCTACTTCCGGCAGTTTTCCACTGAGTAACACAATAAAAAAAGCGGCAATGAGAATACAGCCACACAAACGAATACTCTTTTGATGTTTTCTATTTTTCTGACATTTCAACTGAATCCCTCCATATACATTCGTAACATTCGTAAAGCCACACGTTTCTTGTACTTTTCGCTGCATTAACAGCTCTTTTTTGTTCACATATGGATAAAAAGAAGATGCCGCATCGGATTATCGCTAATCGTTCTGCGGCATCTGCCTTATCTTCTGTATTCCCCAAAATGCCGGTTTCTGTATTTTGACTCCTAGCCATCCGCTAGGTGGGTGTCCGCATCTGCTTTTCTGCCTTCCCCTGCATAAATGAGGGCTTGACATATTACAGAGATAATAAGAGTCCCGTTTAAAGTATTGTAGGTTCAAAATAACAGAAGTTATCGAACATTTCAGGTTTCCAACTGAGATTATTATACTCCAATAATCTCTATTTTACAACTGTTTTCTTATAACTGTGGTCCGGCAGATACAAGTGCCTTACCATCTTCGTTACCTTCATATTTAGCAAAGTTCTTAACAAATCTTCCTGCGAGGTCTTTTGCCTTTGTCTCCCACTCTGTTGCATCGACATAAGTATCTCTTGGATCAAGGATTCCTGTATCAACGCCCGGGAGCTCTGTCGGAACTTCGAAGTTGAAGTATGGAATTGTCTTTGTCGGTGCATTCTTAATATCTCCGCTTAAGATTGCATCAATGATTCCACGAGTATCTTTGATAGAGATACGTTTTCCTGTTCCATTCCATCCTGTATTAACAAGATATGCTTTTGCTCCGTTAGCTTTCATCTTTTTAACTAATTCGTGAGCATATTTTGTCGGATGTAACTCCAGGAATGCCTGTCCGAAACAAGCTGAGAATGTCGGTGTAGGCTCTGTGATTCCACGCTCTGTTCCTGCAAGTTTTGCTGTAAATCCTGACAGGAAGTAATATTCTGTCTGCTCCGGAGTTAATACAGATACCGGAGGAAGTACTCCAAATGCATCTGCTGACAGGAAGATTACATTCTTAGCTGCCGGTGCTGCTGATATCGGACGTACGATCTTCTCAATGTGATCGATTGGATAAGATACACGCGTATTCTCTGTCACGCTCTTATCTGCGAAATCAATCTTACCATCTTTGTCCAGTGTAACATTTTCAAGAAGTGCGTTACGTTTGATTGCATTATAAATATCCGGCTCAGACTCTTTATCCAGGTTGATAACTTTTGCGTAACATCCACCTTCAAAGTTAAATACTCCATTATCATCCCATCCGTGCTCGTCATCACCGATCAGAAGTCTCTTCGGATCAGTAGAAAGCGTTGTCTTACCTGTTCCGGAAAGTCCGAAGAAGATTGCTGTATTCTCTCCGTTCATATCTGTATTTGCTGAGCAGTGCATAGATGCAATACCTTTTAATGGCAGATAGTAGTTCATCATAGAGAACATACCTTTCTTCATCTCTCCACCATACCATGTATTGATGATTACCTGCTCACGGCTTGTGATGTTGAATACTACTGCTGTCTCAGAATTCAGTCCTAATTCTTTATAGTTCTCAACTTTTGCTTTTGACGCATTGTAAACAACGAAGTCCGGCTCAAAATCCTTCAGTTCTTCTTCTGTTGGTTTGATAAACATATTTGTTACAAAGTGTGCCTGCCATGCAACTTCTACGATAAAGCGGATTGCCATACGTGTATCTTTGTTTGCACCGCAGAATGCATCTACAACATAAAGTTTCTTGTCGGAAAGTTCTTTCTGTGCAATCTCTTTTACAGCTTTCCATGTCTCTTCTGATGCCGGGTGGTTATCATTTTTATACTCATCAGAGGTCCACCATACCGTATCTTTGGAATTTTCATCCATTACGATATATTTATCTTTTGGCGAACGACCGGTATAGATACCTGTCATTACATTCACTGCTCCGAGTTCGCTCTCCTGTCCTTTTTCATAACCTTCAAGTTCAGGTTTTGTTTCTTCTTCAAATAACATCTCATAAGAAGGATTATAAACAATCTCTGTAGTTCCTGTAATTCCATACTTGCTTAAATCGATTTTTGCCATTTTACATTAACCTCTTTTCTTCATTATTTACATTGTCCTGTCTGTGCACGACAACATTTGCTCCTATTATCTCATTTACTCCAAAAAAAGTCAAGACTTTAACAATCTTTTTTCGAAAGTTTTAGACATTTTTTATGCATTTATCTTCCTTTTTTCGTTAAATCCTTGTCTATGGTATTTAAAAAATGCAAGATTGCATACGCAATCTTGCATTTCCTTATGCTTTAAAATATTTATTATTGATTTTTTTAATCATTACAGCGTAAATCACAAGCGCAACGATCGTAATGGTCATGAAAACATAAAATACCGTCTTCGCTTCTCCGATATAAGTGTTATACAGATCGGAAGCACCATATAAAGTTGCTGCAATACCAAGTATTAAAAGTGGCGGCAATGCCTCCTTACAGTATCCATCCAGATCTTTGCACTTTTTAATATTCACGTTTTTCGGAAGTAAGATCGTCCGGTTGATCTCATGTTTGAATCTCAGCATGTAACATCCATACAGGCAATACAATCCGAGTCCCAGACCTATTACTCCAAATACACCTTCCATTCTTCGTTATCCTCCGTATCTTCTGTATTTCTCTTCTTTTGACTAACGGTTCAGGATCTGTTTTACAGTCTCTTCCATCTGATCTACATCACATTCGATATTATGCAGGACATTTGCATCCAGAATGTCTTTGATTGCCTGCGGCATACCGACCTGTGAAAGCTCCTGCAATTTCGGAAGCAGTGCAAATTCATCTTCTTCTGCATATTTTGCATCAATTGCTGTCATAACGCTCTTCACGAATTTGTATGGGCTTGCTGTGGACGCGATCAGATATTTCTTGCCTGTCTTTTCTGACTGTTCATACCGGCTGCATACATAAGATGCAACTGCTGTATGTGTATCCATCACATAACCGGTCTTATCATAGACATCATGGATCTGCTCTGCCGTCTCGTCCTCTGTGGCATATCCTGCAGCAAAATCAGACAGTTTTGCTTTCATATCTTCCGAAACCGTATACGTTCCATCTTTTTTCAAAGCTTCCATCAGTTCTTTTGTCTTATCGCTGTCCTCGCCTGCAATTACATAGATCAGACGCTCCAGATTGCTGGAAATCAGGATATCCATAGATGGCGATGTTGTCAGCACAAATTCACGGTTCTTATCATAAGTTCCTGTCTGGAAGAAATCAAACAATACTTTATTTTCATTCGATGCACAGATCAGTTTACCAATCGGCACACCCATCTGTTTTGCATAGTAAGCTGCAAGAATATTTCCAAAATTACCTGTCGGAACGACAACTTGTAATTCTTCTCCGTTCGCAAGTTCTTCATTTTCCAAAAGTTTTGCATATGCATATACATAATAAACAACCTGCGGAACCAGGCGTCCGATATTAATAGAGTTGGCTGATGAAAACTGATATCCCTTGCCGTCAAGTTCTTCTGCAAGTTCTTTGTCTTCAAACATTGCTTTGACACCGCTCTGCGCATTGTCAAAATTGCCGTGGATCGCAACAACATCTACATTGCTTCCCTTCTGCGTTACCATCTGAAGTTCCTGTACTTTACTGACACCGTTCTTCGGATAGAACACGATGATCTGTGTTCCTTCCACATCTGCAAATCCTGCCATTGCAGCTTTTCCGGTATCTCCGGATGTCGCTGTCAGGATCACGATCTTATTCTCTACGTGATTCTTCTTCGCAGAAGTCGTAAGGAGATGTGGCAGAATGGAAAGTGCCATATCTTTAAATGCGATGGTTGCACCGTGGAATAACTCCAGATAGTAAGTATCCGATACCTTTACCAAAGATGCAATCTCTTCCGTATCAAACTTGCTGTCATATGCTTTCTCAATGCACCCTTTCAGTTCTCCCTCTGTAAAATCGGCCAGAAACAGCTTCATTACTTCATAAGCAATCTCCTGATAGCTCATACTTTTTAACTGCTCCATAGAAACATCCAGTTTTGGAATCTCTTAAGGTACAAATAAACCGCCATCCGGAGCAAGCCCTTTTAAAATTGCTTCAGATGCAGTTACCTTTAACTCGGAATTCCGGGTACTTTTGTAATGTAGACTCATATTTCCACCTTTCCTTTGGTCTTTCTTGCTATTATTTCTTCTTGCTGTTTGTATATTTTACAAGACCGCCTGCTGCAATCAGTTTCTGCATGAATTCCGGGAATGGCTGTCCCTGGAATTCTGTTCCTTTTGTACGGTTGTAAATCTTACCACTGTCGAAATCTACTTCCACTTCATCGCCTGCTTCGATTCCTCTTGCAGCTTCCGGACATTCGATGATCGGCAGTCCGATATTAATAGAATTACGGTAAAAAATTCTTGCAAATGTCTCTGCGATCACGCAGCTTACTCCTGCAGTCTTAAGACAGAGCGGTGCATGCTCTCTGGATGAGCCACATCCGAAGTTCTTATTTGCCACGATCAGATCTCCCGGTTTTACTTTATTCACAAAGTCCGGATCAATGTCTGCCATTGCATGACTTGCCAGCTCCTGCGCGTCAAATGAATTCAGGTATCTTGCCGGAATGATTACATCTGTGTCTACGTTGTCTCCATATTTAAATACATGTCCTAATGCCTTCATTATCTGTCACCCACTTTCTCCGGATTTGCAATACATCCTGCGATCGCACTTGCTGCTGCTACTTCCGGCGATGCAAGATAAATCAAGGAATCTACATGTCCCATTCTTCCTACAAAATTACGGTTTGTTGTAGATACACACTTTTCTCCTGCTGCCATAACGCCCATATGTCCGCCCATACACGGTCCACAGCTTGGTGTGTTCACGGCACAGCCCGCATCTACGAAAATATCAAGAAGTCCTTCTTTGATACACTGTTTGTAAATTTTCTGTGTTGCCGGAATTACCATTACACGCACATCTTCATGTACTTTATGTCCTTTTAAAATAGCTGCTGCCTTACGCATGTCTTCCATACGTCCATTTGTACAGGATCCGATTACAACCTGATCGATCTTGATCGGTTCCATTGCTTCAATCTCATCGATTGTCTTAGCATTACCCGGAAGGTGTGGGAATGCAACGGTCGGACGTACTTCGGAAAGATTGATCTCAATTACTTCGTCATACTCTGCATCCTCATCCGCTTCATAGACCTGATATGCTTTCTTCGTATGCTCATTAAGATAAGCTTTTGTCTGATCATCTACCGGGAAGATTCCGTTCTTTGCGCCTGCTTCAATCGCCATATTCGCCATTGTAAAACGGTCATCCATGGAAAGAGCTGCAATTCCTTCACCTGTGAATTCCATAGATTTGTAAAGTGCTCCGTCCACACCGATCTTACCAATGATATGAATAATAATATCTTTACCGCTCACATAAGGTCCCGGCTGTCCTTTCAGGACAAATTTTAATGCACTTGGCACTTTGAACCAGAGTTCTCCGGTTGCCATACCTGTTGCAATATCAGTTGTTCCGACACCGGTAGAAAATGCCCCCAGTGCTCCATATGTACAGGTATGTGAATCTGCACCGATAATACATTCACCTGCTGCTACAACACCTGCTTCCGGAAGAATCGCATGCTCTACACCGGATTTTCCCTGTTCAAAATACCAGGAAAGTCCTTGATCTTTTGCAAATTCGCGGATTGATTTTGAATTCTCTGCGGATTTAATATCTTTATTCGGCGTAAAATGATCCGGTACAAGTACTACTTTATCTTTGTCAAATACCTTCTCTGCCATCTGTCTGAAAATCGGCAGTGCCATTGGCCCGGTAATATCATTTGCCATAACTACGTCTAACTTTGCTTCTATCAACTGTCCTGCCACAACATGATCAAGACCTGCATGGGCAGCTAATATTTTCTGCGTCATTGTCATTCCCATCACGACAACCTCCTATTCTTCTACTTAGTCTTACGAGCTATTCTACCACAGGTAAATATTACAGTGCAAGAAAGAATACATAAGACCGTAAGAAGTATCAAATCTTGTTCGTCTCCGGTTTTTACAATCTCTTTCTTCTTCACTGACGGTTTTTCTGCCTTTTTCTCTACTTTCACAATCTCAGGTTTCTTCTTTTCTGCCGGTTTTTCCGGTTTCTCCGGTTTTTCTGGTTTCTCTGGTTTTTCCGATTCTTCCACAGTCACGATTTCCGTATCATCCACATCTTCCGCATTATCGGCACGGACGATTACTTCATTTTCAATCTCTTTTCCGAGCAGTTTCTCATCCAGAATTTCCACCTGATAAGTCACTGTGTATTTGTCACCGGAATGAATACTTTCCAGAAAATGTTTTGTTTCAATTGTATATGTGTTCTCTTTTACAGAAATAACCGCGTCAGATACAACGCTTTGATCTTTGTCATACAGAATAATAGAATCCGGAAGAAGTCTCACTCCTTCCGTTAGAATCCGGTCTGTGATCGTAACGCCTGAGGCAACCGCCTTCTCAATCTGCTGCGTCACATCAACCGTATATGTAATCCTGTCACCAACTTTATATTTTTTATCTTCCCGGTCAGCGCTCTTTTCCACTTTAAGTTCCGGCTTTTCAATCCATTGCACCGCAAGACTGGTTGGAATATTATCCGCACTTACCAGTTCCCCGACTCCCAGGTGCTGTCCGCCTGCTCCGGTATTAATCACCAGACTTCTCCAATTCTGTCTGTTTTTCCCATAAATGTTGCCTGTTTTCCACGTCTGGGCATTCCATTTTCCCACCGGACACTTCAAATAAAAACGATCGCCGCCGTAAACCGTCACATTTCCTGTCTTTTTTGTCCCTTTTGTTTCATTTACCAGTATTACATCCGCAGGCAGTTTCAGGACAATTGAATTATCTTCATCGCCCTTGCAGGTGATAGTTTTTGTCTTTTGCACTTTTTCATTTTTATCATAAACAGCCGTCAATGTCTTCTCTGAAAAAGCAATATCCGGATCCGGTATTTTCGGGAATGTCTTAATCTTCGCCGTACAGCTTTTCACTTTCTGCTTCATTGTGTCACTTAATCCCAGAAATGCATCACTTGAATCTTTGCATTCGTCATATACATAGGACAGAATACAATGCGACAGACTGTAAGCTTTTTTCTTCTCCTGCCAGTTTTCTCCAAATACAGGTTTCAAATACTTCTGATACCCCGGATTGCCATACGCATAATACAGTGTTTTACTTAAAAGCGTGTCATTCGTCAATTGTTTTGACATATAGGTTCCGTCATGCGGAGAACTTCGTTTTGGTTCCAGACAATATCCAAGGGTTCCGTCAATATAATAGTAAAACGTTGAATACCCTTCATAAAATACTTCTTCGCCTCTTCTCAGCGACACATCTTTCGCCTCACTTTTTACCGCCGGCACGCAACAGAAAACCAGACAAAGCACCGCCAGAAACCGCACAAAAGGACTCCATGGGAAATTTCTTTTTTTCATAAGCACTACTCCTTCTTCAATTGTAAAATTAAATTGCTAAAACCAGTTACTGTAACTGCCCTCCTTTCCTTTTATGATTTCTCGTTTTGTGAAATTCGGGAAGATCATTTCCCTGTCGGGGGATTCCCCGTACGAATATTGATTATAAAGAATCATCAGAACTTCTTAAGACGAGTGTATTAATCATATAGATGTTTTACACATTTGTCAATACTTTTTAGATTGATATATTCTCTTAAAAATGATATTATAAAAGAATTATTATAGATAATATTTATCATTAACATTAGAGAGGAATACATACATGACATTAAAACAGGGAAACAGTAATACTTCCTATCAGGTTGTTTCCATTCAACTGGAAGAAAAACTGGAACGCCGTCTGGAAGCCTTGGGACTTACGGAAGGCAGTACTATCACAATAATGAATAATCAGAAAAAAGGCTCACTCACTGTGAAATTCCGCGGAACACGTTTTGCTCTCGGAAAAAGAATTGCCAATCATATTGAAGTAAAGGAGCAAAACTGACATGGGACTTGCAGACACAAGAGAAAAAAATAACCAGACTAATAACAACAGCAAAATTATCAATGTCGGATTCATCGGGAATCCAAACTGCGGAAAGACAACGCTTTTTAATGCGTACACAGGTGCGAATTTAAAAGTTGCAAACTGGCCCGGCGTAACTGTTGAAAAGAAAGAAGGAAAAACCTTTTACAAAGGGCAGGAATTTCGTCTGATCGATCTTCCCGGCATTTACAGTCTCTCATCTTATACAATGGAAGAAACTGTATCCAGAGACTGTATTTTAAGTGATGAAGTAGATGTCATTGTAGACGTCATTGATGCTTCCAGTCTTGAACGCAATCTCTATTTAACATTGCAGCTTCTTGAACTTGGCAAGCCGGTTGTACTGGCGCTCAATATGATGGATATCGTTGAAGAACGCGGGCTGGAATTAGATCTTCACCGGCTTCCGGAAATGCTCGGCATACCAGTCATTCCGGTTTCTGCACGCAAACGCACCGGACTATCTATCTTAATGCATGCTGTAGCACATCATAATGATCCTGATGTTCAGGATCCGTTGATTCATCATCACACTGGGAAGTCTTCTAATCACCGACATGATCACCATTCTGAATATGCAATGGTTTACAACGATGAAATCGAAGACAAAATTGATCTCCTGATCAGCCGTCTTTCAAAAAAATATCCGGATATGACAAACAAACGCTGGCATGCGATCAAACTTCTCGAAAACGATCCTGATATCCGCAAACGTCATCCAATTGACTGCGCCGATATTATTGAGCGAAGCTACGAAAAAGATATGATCAATCAGAAATATGATTTTATTGAAGAAGTGATCGGTGAAGTCCTCGTTGGTAAATCAAAAAAAGAGGCAGCTACAGATAAGATAGATTCTTACCTGACGAATCGGTTTCTGGGACTTCCAATCTTCCTTGGCATTATGGCAATTGTATTTTTCCTGACATTTACAATTGGTGATTTTCTGAAAGGATATTTTGAAATTGCATTAGACTACCTGACATCCGGTGCATCTGCCCTTTTACAGGCACTACATGTACACCCGATGCTTTCATCGCTCATCACGGACGGAATCATTTCCGGTGTAGGCGGGATCTTAACTTTTTTGCCAAATATTTTTATTCTCTTCCTGGCACTGGCGTTTTTGGAGGACAGTGGCTATATGGCAAGAGTTGCTTTTGTAATGGATGATATTATGAGCCATCTCGGACTGTCCGGAAAAGCTTTTCTGCCATTACTTCTGGGATTTGGCTGTTCCGTTCCCGCTGTTATGGCATCCAGGGCTTTAGAGCATCCGAAAGACCGGTTCAAAACAATTTTGATCACACCATTTATGTCCTGCAGTGCAAGACTTCCGATTTACGTCCTGTTCTCATCCATGTTTTTTGGAGAACACGCAATGCTCGCCTGCTACTCTTTGTACATACTTGGAATTTTGATTGCGATCACAACCGCCTATATCCTTTCTCGTATAGACGGTTCAAAAGCCGATCATGCACTGTTGATCGAGCTTCCAGAATACAAGTCACCAAATGCACACACCATTGCAATTTATGTATGGGAAAAGATCAAAGACTACCTGACAAAAGCTGGAACCGTTATTTTCCTGGCATCTGTTCTGATGTGGATTATTTTAAATTTCGGTCCGACCGGATATGTAACAGATATCAGTCTGAGTTTCGGATCCTATATTGGGAAAGCAATCGTCCCGCTCTTTCGGCCTGTCGGTCTTGGATACTGGCAGATCATTGTCGCACTGATTGCCGGAATTGCCGCAAAAGAAGTGGTTGTGTCCAGTTGCAGTGTCCTTTTCGGGATACAGAATATTACAACCGCACATGGCATGACAACCATGTCTGCCACTTTGGGTACTCTTGGATTCGGTCCTGCAAACGCATACGCTCTTATGGTTTTTTGTTTGCTTTATGTACCATGCACTGCTACCATCGCAACGATTCATAGAGAATTGAACAGTTGGAAATCTACTATATCTATTCTTCTCTATCAATTAGTTACTGCATGGACATGCAGCTGCATTGCTTACCACGTCTGCTCTTTATTATTTTAATCTTGTCTGCGTAAGATTGAAATTTAAAATACTGCACTGACAGGCTTTCCATTAATAGTATTACAGTTGCAAAGGCACATATACGGATTCTTTAATCTTGTATATGTGCCTTTCTCTTTCTCTCAGAAATATCTAAGAATTATGCTCTTTTAAATATTGAATCTCGATTGGATCGATCGGATCCATTGGATTTTCAATCTTACCTTTTTTCCGTCTCTTTCTTCTCTTCAGCAATTCGCCGCCTTTGTTATAAAACCAGAATGAATATGCCAAAAGCTTGCTTGCTTTTCCAATCCTGTCTTTCGTTGTCTTATCGTACAGTTTCCCTCCTGCTTCTATCGGTACTTTCTTCCGTATCAGTGCAATCAACTCTGTCTCACAGGTGACACGCTCCGGAAGAATCGTATATCCCATGGAAACACAATTCAGCTTATGAGAATCACTTCCTCCGATCCCCGGTTTCTTATACTTCTGCGCCAGCTTCCTTGCACCTTCATTCGATGCTTCCGGTTCGCAGGCGTTAAATGCTTCAATAAAATCAAAACGCTTGATAATCTCCGGTGAACGATAATATCTCTTTGTATTCGTAAAGCTCATATATTTCTCGCCACACGGATGTGCCGGTCCTAAAATTCCGCCATGCCTATGCACAAAATCGATCAGCATAGCTACTGGCATTCCACGCATCTCAAGCAAACGCATCTTCACACCTTCCGGCATAATGCAGATGATATGTCCTGCATCACAGGTGTCATACTCGATGCCTTTGAGTACAACAAAATCTTCGTACGCCTTGCCTTTCATCTCGTTCTTCCAGTATCTGTATCCTTTATACGTATCATGGTCGGTGATCAACATTCCGTCAAATCCGTGTGCTTTCAGTTTTGTAATATATTCGTCCAGACTCACTCTGCTGTCAACAGAACCTTCCTTCACATGACAATGCATATCCAGCTTCATAAACAAGCCTCCTTTGCATGAACTTGATTTTATTATATCACATATCATGCAAAATACAACTGATCCGGACTTCTGCCTGTATTTCCCTCAAAACGCTTTTTTTGATTCTTTCGTTCCTGTCACACTACAGCAGAGAATAAGACCTGTACACCAGATCAGAAAATACAGACAATTCGGCAGCTCAACTGCTGTGAAACCAAATAAAAAAGCTGCCATCATCTGAACAAGCACGCCTGTTATCATCTTGCTGTTTTGTAAAAATCTCCTTATAATTCTTCTCATAAAAAAGCACCTCTCCTTCTATAATTCAATACTATAGCAGAAGAGGTGTCTCATAAAACGGACTACTTACTCATCATCTTCATCCGTATCATCATCAAAATCATCCAGTATCATTCTTGCTTTCTCAACTTCTGACTCCACGGAATCCTGTTCTTTTATTTTTTCTGAGAATTTCTTCTCTTTTTTGCCAAGTTTTCTTGACTGCATCATAAACTGTACAATCATGCCGATAATTGCAACAACAACACCGATCACCAGTCTTGCCGCTCCCGCAAACGGAAGATCCACAAGCATTACAACTGCTGTTCCAACACTCATTCCGCCGGCAAATGCTGTTACAACGATCATCAGTGGTTCCGTGAAAATCACCGCAAGTATTGCAAGTATCAGAGATACCACGACATAAATTCCGGCGATCAGTAAACTGTGTGGCATATTCGCCGTCACCGCAATCGCCATAGATACTATAAACACCGTGATAAATATACCCAGTTTATGTAGGAAAAACGCAAGCACAGCCATAACGACAGCACAGCCAAACAGAATAATCATCCCTGTCATCTGAGACGGATGCATAACCTGTACAACTCCGGCTCCGATTGCTGCACCAATGCCGAAGCCACAAAGCGCCGTAAATAATTTTACCAGTTTCAGTCCAAACAGTGCAAGCAGCACTCCAACAATGATCATTGCACCAATAATTCCCATATTCATCCGGCTGTTCGGTGCAAGATCGATAAATGCCTGTTTCATATCGGATGTTTTACTTAAAACGTTCTCTAATAATGTCTTTATTTCATCCATATTCGTCTCTCCTTTTGTCCCTTATCTTCTAATCCCCTGTCTTTCACAGTTTAATATTCTACTGCGCCGGTCTCCTCACTGTTGATTACATAATAAACAGCGCCTTCTTCCGGTTTGACATATAGTTCCAGTGTCTTAATCTCCCCGACTCTCTTTCCCTTTTTCGTCCACGCCTTCTTGACTCTGGCGATCATTTCTTTTTCTTCGACCTGCTTGCCATAATATTCCACAAATGTACGGACTTTCATATCCTTCTTAGATGGTCTCTTTGCAGCAGTCTTCTTCACTGCTTCTTTGGCTCCCTTCACTTCTTTGGCTGCTGTTTTTTTTACAGTCTCTTTGGCTGCTTTCGCCTCTTTTACAGCTGTTCTGGCTGCTGTTTTTGCTGTTGCCTTTATCTCTTTCGCAGTATCGCTGACTTTCTCTGCTACTTTTTCTTCTGCAGACTGTGTCTTCTTCTCCTCTGTAAGCTGCGCTTTTTCTGCCGCTTTTTTCTCCTCTGTAAGCTGCGCTTTTTCTATTGCCGCTTTCATTGCTTCTTTTTTCTTTATTACTCGTTTTCTAGCCATGATATTCCTCCTTACATCGCTACACCAATTTTTTGGTCGCAACTATTATACCATAGCCAGTCATAATTGCAAATTTTTCCTTCGACACATTTCTCATATCTCTGTCTTAATCTGTCGGTTTCTGGTAGAAACGTCCGGATAGCTGCTCTGTCTTCATTACATTGACAAAAGCATGCGGATCGGCTTCTTTGATTGCTTTCATAACCTTTTTAATCTCAGCGCTTGATATAACAGAATAAACGACCTTACGTTCACGGTGTTCATAAGATCCTTCACCTTCCATGATCGTAGCACCGTGATTGCACGTTCTTGCAATTGCTTCATAAACATCTCTTGCGTGATTCGTTACAACAAGCACTGTATTCTGCTGATATTTTTTATACAGCTCATGAAGCACCTGCGTTGACGCATACTGGAAAATAATCGAATACAGCGCTTTATCCCATCCGAACAGTACACCTGCTGCCGCAAGGATGATCACATTCAGTCCAAGAACCATATTCCAGGAATCGATTCCTTTCTTATCTGACAGATAAATTGCAATAAAGTCAGTTCCTCCACTGGTCGCATTGACCGCAAGACACAGGCTGATTGCCAGTCCATTGATCATTCCTCCAAAAATACTGATCAAAAGTGTGTCATACGTGATCGCATATCCCGGCAACATATCTGTCAGCACACTGGTCAATACGATCATCAGACAGGAATACAATGTAAACTTTTTACCGATAAAGCGAAATCCGATATAGATCGGCACTGCATTCAGCAGCACATTGACGAGTGTATATGGAATCGCAATATGGAAAAACAGTTTTGCACTTCGCTGAACAAGAAGTGTAAGTCCTGTCGCACCGCCCGGATACAGTCCTCCGGCACGCACAAACGTCTTAATGTTTAATGCCATCATCAACGCCGCAAAACATACAACTACAATTCGCTTCAAATCTTTTTTTGCTTCAAATTTCATTTTTCCCTCTTCCCCTTGAGGTACAACATCTGTCGATGTCTTTAGTCCTCAACTAAATATCCTTTCTCTCTTAACATATTTTCTATCATGTCCAGTGTCTCTTCACTATCTGCATGCACCTCATGGTAATGATAGTTTGATGTGATATTCTTAAGCGGACTGGATTTGCCACTCCTTATATCTTCCAAAAATTCCCACGCAAGTCTCCGAGACGTAATATGAAGCTTCGCCTCCATCCGTCCATATACTTTATGATTCACAATAACTGTCTCCACGCAGCCTCCCAGATCCACAATTGAATAGAGCTCATCTTCCATCTGTTCATCTGTATGCTGCACTTTAAAAATACGTTTTACACTCTTCGGACTGTTCAGAATATATCCTCTGTTCGTAGATATGATATCATATCCGGCTGCACGCATCAGGGCAATATCCTGAACGATCACCTGACGGCTTACATTGTAAAAGGACGCCAGTTCCTTCCCCGGAACCGGCATCCTGTTTTCCTGCATTGTGGCAATTATCTTATCTCTTCTTTCAGAACCGGTCATACTTTCGTGTTTTCCTCCCACTGCACTATGATGGTTCTATTATACTACAAATATTTTCTGATTCAAACCTTATTCTACATTTTTTAATGCTTCATCCATCGGAACCTTCTGAATCTTTCTGTATTCCAGCGCTGCAACTACTGCATAAGTTACTGCTCCGATTACGAACATTTCTACATAAATCATCGGATCTATCCACAGTGTGATCCAGCCGGAAATACTGGCTAGCATCATCTCCCGAAAGATTATTTTCATAAATGTTTCTTCTATCGGAAAACTGAACAAAAGGCAAAGTATTACAACGATCGATGTTGATAATATATATAACCTGCCAATCTCTCCATTTGTGTATCCAAGAATTTTCGCCATAGATATCGACTGTGCATTTTTCTCTATAATGATCTTGGACAGCAGATAAATGAGTACAAGGAAAATTGCAACTGCAAATCCGTTGACCAGTCCCATCATATTTCCCATCGACACATCCAATTGTCTGGATACTTTTGTAAGTGCACTCAAATCAATGACAGAACCGATATATTTTTCATCAATATCCGTAATCTTTGTTTTTGAAAAATAACCACTGTAATAATCGGTTCCCAGATCAAATGTTTTATTCAGCTTCTGCTGATCCATAAAAACACAGAGTGCACCGCTGTATTGGTAGATTCCTTTTACTTTAAAAGAATAAGTATGTTTTTCGTATTTCTCTTTTAACTTGATCATGTCACCTTTTTTAATCTGGAATTTATCCGCATAGGCGCTTGAAATATAAACGCCATCTTTCGTGTCAACTTTCACATAGTCACTGTCCGGATCCACACCATAAAGCATGATTTCTTCTGTTTTATATTTTCCCGGAAGTGTATCCAGACTGTAAGCACTGAATTCTTCCGCATCCGGATTGTCTGTCTTTGTTCCAGCCGAAAACTCCAGCATGGAAATCAGTCTGTCCAGTTCATTTCCACTTGCCGCTGACACCGGCGCTTCTAACAGATACTGATATTTTGCCAGAAGCCCGTTCTGGATCTCCTCCTGATAATGACTCAGTACTGACGGAAGCAGCAGTCCGAAAAACAGCAGAAGATTTGCAAATAATATACCTGTAAATAATACCAGATAATTACTCTTGTTCTGGAAAATAATTCGCAGCCTGAAGCGATGGAAAATGCTTGTTTTCGGGCTTAAATACATCGCCTTTTTTTTCTTTTTACCAGACAGATCTCTTCTTAAAAACTGTAACGGAGATAATTTTAATTTGTGATGCAATACCATATAATTAATCAGCAACATGATCAACACCGGCACAACCGTTGTCAGCAGAAATGCTTCTCCGTTCCATACAGTTACATAAGTCGGCAGACTGTAACTGCCGTAATACATCCCTGCACATACATTTTTCAGCACCGTATATCCAAGTATATTTCCAATCAGTGCGCCAGCCAGCGTCACGCATATCGGAAGAACCATATAATGATGTATCAGTTCTTTTCTTGTGTAGCCGGATGCCCTGAGCGTTCCGATGACAGCTGCTTCATTTCGTATCGTATTGCTGATCGTCACGCCAAATACAAATGCCATGATCACAATAACCATATAGAGAAGTACAATGATCATCGCACGGTCACTTCCCATGTCCTCTCCGGTGAAATTGATCGCCTGATTCTGATATCTTGGAACGAAGCTCTCCAGCGTAACTTCTTTGCCAATGTTTTCCATCAGGTCTTCCGCTACCTCTTTTTCCGATTTCTCATTCTCTGGTTCCTTGTTGTAAGTCCATGAATAGTTGTATTGACATGCCTTTTTATCCAATGTCTGAAATCCTTTATCCGTCACTATCGCAACACCGAATTTCACTGCATCAAACATCGTATCACTGTTATTCTGGAACAGGCAGCTATAATCAGAAAGTGCCACCAGCCCCGTAATCTTCCATATCTTGCCTTTACTCTTCATTGTATCGCCAACAGCGAGCTTATTGTTATCCGCATACATACGGTCGATTGCCATCTCGTCCGCCTTCTTTGGAAGACTTCCTTTCATAAGACAAACTTTGTTGACCTGTTTCCGATTTTTGAAGAAACGTATGGTGCTTTTGTTGGACATTGTCTGCTCGATATAATAATTTTCATAAAGCTTTATGTCATTTTTTTCTATTTCTTCTTTCTGTGCCGGGTAAATCTTTTCTTTGACACGGAAATTTCCATTTTCAATATTATATTTGGCGAATCCTTCATTATATGCTTTCAGCATACTTCCATCTGCTACAAGGAAGCCGGATACAAATCCGATCGTAGCTACCATCAGAAGGAATACAACCAGGTATTTTCCCAACTCTCCCTTTAATTCCCGCGGGAGTCTTTTACGCAAAGGACTCTTCATCTGTTCGTCCTCCTTACCATTCCAGTTCTGCTGCCGGAATTTTATTCTTATTTAATATATTGCTCCGGATACCACCATCTTTTAATTTTACAACACGGTCTGCCATATCCTTGATCGCATCATTGTGTGTTACCATGATAATAGTATTTCCGTATTTCAGATTCACCTTCTCAATCAGTTTCAATATCTCTTTTGACGTATGATAATCCAAAGCTCCGGTCGGCTCATCACAGAGCAGGATATCCGGATTTTTTACAATGGCACGACCGATCGCGGTACGCTGCTGCTGTCCGCCGGATAACTGATTCGGCAATTTTCTCTGGTGTTCTGTCAGTCCTAGTATATTTAAAAGATCATCCACCGGAAGCGGCTGATCGCTTAAGTACGCTCCTACTTCAATATTTTCCCGCACAGTCAGATTCGGGATCAGATTATACATCTGGAAAATGTATCCAAGGTGCTTTCTGCGGTACAGCGATAATCGTTTCTCCGACATATCTTCCAAACGTTCACCTTCAATTGTGAGGCTTCCGTCATCTGCTCCGTCGATTCCTCCGATAATATTAAGAAGTGTGGACTTTCCAGAACCGGACGGTCCTAAAAGCACACAGAATTCGCCTCTCTCAATCTCCAGATTCAATCCTTTTAATACTTCTACCCGGTTCTCCCCGGAACCAAAAGATTTTTTTATTCCCTCTATTTTTAAAAACATCTCATCCCTCCCTGGATTTTGATTTTGTTTCTCATTTTTATGTTAGTTCGCACTAACTTTTTTGTCAAGTATAAAGATTGTGTCTCGGCACAATCTTTCCCGGAAAGCTTTCTATGTCACAGGAACATTACGGAGTAATTTCCTTTGGCATAGGAAAAGGTCTGTGAAAATATATATTTTCACAGACCTTTTCTTCTTATCCGATACCTCCAAGTGCAATTCCAAGAATCAACACAATGAAACACACCGGTACATATACATATTTACAAATTGTATAGAAAGAAGCGCGATAGTCCTTCTCTCTTCCAAGGTTCACCTGGGCTTCTACATATTTCTTACCGCATACCCAGAAGAACATGATGCCTGCAAGTCCTGCTCCGAGCGGACAGATATATACGGATAAAACGTCCATCCACTGTGACACAATTCCCTGGATTACCAGCGAAACAATCACACCGACCACTGCGATCACACCGCATGCCGGAACACGTGACAAATGCAGTTTCTCCTGCACGGTAGCAATCGGTGCTTCGTAGAGATTGATCAGCGATGTCATACCTGCAAGCAATACTGCCACGAAGAAAATAATTGCGATCACCGGCCCGCCCGGCATGGTCTTAATCAGATTCGGCAGGAAAATAAATAAAAGTCCCGGTCCGCCCTGATTCAGCTGTGCACCTGTTGTTGCCATCGCCGGAATGATCACCAGCGCCGCAAGAATTGCCGCAATCGTATCAAAGAATGCTACTCTTCCCGCAGATGCCGGAATGTCTTCTTCATCTGACAGATACGATCCATAGATCAACGTTCCGTTTCCTGCTACAGACAGGGAAAAGAACGCCTGTCCCAATGCAAAGATCCATGTTGCCGGATCACTGAATGCTTTTGGATCGATCCGGAATATGTAATGATATCCGGCTGATGCCCCCGGCTGAAATGCTACATAAATCCCAAGTATCACAAACAATGCGAAGAATATTGGCATCATAACTTTGTTTGCTTTTTCAATTCCACTTCCGACGCCAAGCATCAGAATCAGCATACATGCAGCCAGTGCAATGATCTGCCATAAATTATTTCCAAATGCAGATGCCATCTGTCCAAACTTTGCACCAAATGCCTCGACATTTTCCGGCTCTAACGTTGCTCCGGTAAATGTTCCTACAGCGTATTTCAAAATCCAGCCCATAACAACCGTATATCCGATTGCCATAGCAAGAGATCCGATCACCGGGATCATTCCCAGTGCTTCTCCGATCTTCCTTCTTCCTCTTTTCTCACATGCGATTCCAAATGCATCGATCGGTCCGGACTTTGCAGCCCTTCCAAAACTCATCTCACCGATCACGCCGGTAGAACCGATCAAAATCACAAACAGAAAATACGGAATCAGGAAAGATCCTCCACCGTACAGCGACACTCTGGTCGGAAACATCCAGATATTGCCCATTCCTACGGCAGAGCCAATGCAGGCGCAGATAAATCCCCACCTACTGCTAAACGACTCTCTCTTATTCATACCTCATTCCCTAATCCGTGCATTACTCTGCACGGAACATCTTTCCGGCATAAATTTTGTCATCCGGTGTTGCTGCACCGACTTCTTCATTCCATTTCTTCGGATCTACATCCTCTACCGAAACTGACAGGTTCTCTGCCGGAATCTGAAGTTCCTCTGCTGCAGTCTTTAATAACTTCTCTGCAAGATTCTTCTTAATTTCATCATTTCTTCCCGGAAACATTTTAACATCGATATGTGGCATAATATTATCCTCCTTGTTTTTTTATTCTTATACCCGTTTTGCATGTAAGCAAACGATATCGTCTGCTTTCTATTGTGCCTAATTTTGCGGGGAATGTCAATCTGTTTAGATATTATTCTGCAATAGAATAAACAATTTCAACCTTATATTTTGTAATTGTCATTTTGCAAAACACCGCTGAATATCAGTCATTAACCTCATATTCAGCGGTATTCTTATTTCCATCTATTTTTTACTAACTCATCATATCTAAAAATCCATTGCTATATTACCAACATTTTTTTGAACGTGTATTAGACCAGGGTCCATATACTGAAATTCCATTTACCTTTTTATAAGCACGAACTTTGAATTTAACTTTCTCAATATCAGATCCTTCTACACTGGCGGATCTATGCGATGTTGATCTTTTAACATACATGTTCCACCATTCACCAGCTAAAGCCGATACCTTACACTGATACCCTTTTGCTCCAGATACTTTACTCCATGTCACTGAATATATCACACCATCCCCATATGGATATGGACCTTTTTCTTTTATCGCTGATAATTTAGGAGCTTTGATTACATTATAAACTTTGTACACACCGTTGTATTTCTTCTGTGACTTTTTGGAAAACTTCGCTTTGATCTTATTAATCTTCCCTGATTTATAATAAATCTTAACTGTTTCTTCGCCATTTTTATCTTCCCACCACATATGACCTTGAAACCGTGTTCCGTATAGTTTTGTCTTCATAATATGAGAGCTGTTGCTTTTCCGGAAAGCTGCTGTCATTGTCCATCCATCTTTTGAAATATTCACAGCAGCGGTATTGCTTCCTTTCTTTAACGCAGCAGACTCTGCATGAACATTTAGTCCACATATCCCAAATATTCCAATCGCCAAACATAAAGTTGCTAAACACTTTACAACTTTTAAATGCATCTTCTTTTTCACTTTTCCTTCCTCCCATTTCTTGTAATATTATTTTTTGTGATTGCATTACCACGTAATAATTATAGAATGCACTTTTTAACTTGCATTCAAATTATATTTTTGATCATTCAATGCATAACACAATTGTCTAACCAGATGTATTGTGTCATCTGCAAAGCCATTTATCGCATGGACCTCAAAATTATTCTTATCTGTCCATACCATTCGAATAGTTTCTCCTGCATCAAGCTTAAAATCGACCGTTTTTGAATTTATTACATTTCCATAATACTCAAAATCATCATAGTCCGGAATATGAATATCAATTTTAACTTCTTTTTCTAAAGTAGGAGTCACTCTGATAGTTGTATGATCATTTTCTGTGTCCAGATTAAGATATTCTGTACTGTATTTTAAAATAAATCCATCCTGCTGTTGCTTCTGCTTAGCTGCAGCTTCCTTTCTTTGTTTTTCCTTTGCTTTTTCTTCAAGTGCTTCCTTATTTTGCGAGGTCTCACATGAAGAATTTTGATTATCGTTTACTTCCTTTTCCAAATCATCTTTTTTATCATCCGATTTATTACTTGTCTCATCCTTTTCTTCCGTAGAATAATCCGGTTTGTATTTGTTTAGATAATTATATAATTTATTCCATTTTCCACCTTCAAAATAATAATTATCCTCTTTATCAATATAAACCAGCAAATCTAAACAATGTTCTTTTTGTGAGGCCTGAAATACTGCATGCGTATCTTCGCCATCAATTGAACTACACATAATATATTCATTTCCCTTATCATCCGATGCAAATCCATCGATAAATGAATCTTTATTTTTATTCTTAATGGCATCAAACACTATTACATCTTTATTCTTTCGCATTGTGTAGGTGCTATATTTGTTATCTGATTCGGTATCAAATGGCCATTCCGCAGTTTTTATAAACTTTGTCAGATTTTCTCTTTCTTCAGCTTTTGCCTTTTGGTTCTGTAAATAATTAATTCCCGCGACAGCCACAACTATCATAATCACTACTATGCAAAGTATGGTTATCTTTCCTTTTTTAGAGGCTCCATTCGCAGCTTTCTTTTTACCTTTCTCCTCATAATCCTCTAACTTCTGCCTGGCTCCGCATTCCGGACAATATTTTTCATTTTTCTCCAACTGCGCCCCACAATTACTACACCATTTCATACTATTCTTCACCTCTCTCTATTTTCGCTCCACATGAAGAACAGAATGCTGCATCACTCGATACTTTTCCCCCACAATTAGGGCATGTTGTTGATATCACATATTCTTTGATCGGCGCTCCACACTCTGAACAAAATTTTTCATTCGCTGATGCTTTTCTTCCACACTGTGAACATTGATATTTTTTCACTATTTTCTGTTCAACAACTATTTTTTCACCACAGTTAGGGCAAAACTTTTTGCCACGCTGAATTTTATTTCCACACTTTTTACACTCGACAAATGCAGAGGATTGTATAGATGCTCCTATTTCACGAGCAACATTAGAAATATTTTTAACATTTATATTCTTAAGATTATTATTCGTCTCATTAGAAGAAGCGGACATTACTCCCTTCTTTTTTAATATTGTGATGACAAGAATCAACACGTTACAAAGTAAGGCGATCCAAAATCCTATTAATTTAGGAATCTTTAAAGAATTATCAACTAAAGTCACTTCTACCTGTGCTGGTTTCAAGATAGAACATGTGATAAACATTGCAACTATTGACCAGATTGGCAATATCAGATAAAGATATTTCTCATATTCTTTAAGTGCCTTCACAAAAGGAATAGCTATTATGATAATCGGCATAATATAAAATAAAACTCCAAATACAGAATAAGATATCATACCAAAACCTGTAATACTCGTAGAATAATCAGCACCCACTCCAAAAGCACTTACCGATACATCAAATGAAATCCACGGCAGAAAGAAACTTATAATGTTTACAATTGCAATGATCGAACGTGGTTCTTTTGTAATTTTCTTAATATAATCCATTTTCTTTTTCATGATAGAAATAATCTATCATTTCCCTCCTTTTTTTAGTTTGCATTAAAATCGCATCATTTGCCACTTAATGAATCCCTCTTTTTCAATGCGACCTCTTTCTTTTCTCCTGCATATATCTCATGTATGCATTATATAACTTATACATAAGTTATTCAATAAGATTTTTTCTTATATAATTGTAAAATAGCAGGAGGAAAATCATGGTACGATTACGAGTTTTAGATATTTTAAAAGAACAAAATCATACAAAATACTGGCTTTATAAACAGATGAATTTAAGTTACCAAAATTTTAATCGCATGGTAACAAATCAAACCAACTCCATCCGTTTTGAAAACCTTGATGCATTAAGTCGTATTCTTAATTGCCCAATAGGCGATTTGTTTGAAAAAACGGATTCTTGATAATTGACTTTGGTTTTATCCACTTGTATCTTTTTTTCTTATCTTAACAAGATGCCCAGACAATTTATGTCTGATTAAAATTAAATTTTACTTTTCTTTTAAATTATCTGTTACTTCCACAATCGAGTAGGAGGGAAAATTAAATAAATTTTCCCGACCTCTCACACCACCGTACGTACGATTCCGTATACGGCGGTTCAATCAACTTAGCCTTATATGCGATTTCTGTTCGTCGGACCAGAGATTTGCTTACAGCTTCCTTCAGATTCTACCTCGCGATAGACACCCTTGCTGTTCGGCTATACACTTCCCACTATCTGGGCATGTTCGGGACTTGCACCCGTTAGAGCGCGCCCATGGCGCGCAAACACAAAAAAGAAGGCAACAAATCTTGCCTTCTCCTTTTCTCAGATACTATTTATACATTTCTTGCATTTTTTCAATTTCCAACTTCATCTCTTCTACAAATTTATCCGGCGCTAATACTTTCACCCAAGCCCCCTGACTTAACAAAAACATTTTTATTCCAGAACCAAATACTTCCGCTTCAATTATGGACTTATCAGCTTGCCTGTCTGTTACTTTTGCAGTAGGTATCCGATCAAGAATCGCCTGCACGGATGGTCCGGAAAATTCAAATCGAATTTTTCGTGTTGGACCAGGCCACATAAATTGACTTTTTCTTCTAAGCATTCCTTCATCTATATTCTGCTCTTTTAACAGGACGTATTTTTCACGGTGAACTATTATGTCTACAATTCGATCAACTCGAAAATATATTGGCATATTAGACACATCTGTTTCATACCGATATCCTATTAAATAAAAATAATATTCGCTAAACATAATGGAAACTGGTTTTATTTTTCTTTTAACCAAATCCCGGTTCATCTTGTAATATGTAATAGTAATCACATTTCTATTTTCTATACAATCAGTAACTTTCCAGAGATTATCTATAACACTGTGGCAGTCCGAACCAACTTCATCATATTGATATATTTCTTTGCAAATCAGTTGTTCCAGTTTTATTCTGTCTGCAGAAGTCGTATTCACCTTTAATTTTTGAATAATTCCAAGCAACTCCTCGCTGCTAAATGCTCTGCTTCCTATCAACACTTTTGTAATTGCAAGTAATTCCTTATTGGATAGAAAATGATCCATTTTCAATGAATAACAATGATTTGTACTTGAATATTCCAATTCTGCATATCCAAGAATATCTGCATGATCTGCAAGAAAAGCCTTTAGTGAATTAATATCTCTTGTAATGCTTCTAGTTGAAACATTATATTCAAAAGCCAACTGTTGAACAGACAGTGATTCGCCCTTCATTGCTCGAAAAAAAAGTTCCATCACTCGATCTAATTTAATTTCTTTCTCCACCTGACACACCTCAATTCTTTTGCAAACTATTCCGTTATTTCAGTATAATCATCATAACCAATCACTCCGACATATTATGACACATTATTATTTATTTGCAATATATTTCTCCAACTGATATCATGTATGATTTTTGTCTAACATCAAAGGGAACTATTCAAGTCGAGCAGCCGCGAGACTTGGTGCGTGATTCTGGTCAGCATAAGCTGACAAATTCATTACAGAATCACTGCGCATCCTCGCGGAGCGTTTATCTAAGTCGGAGATTGGACTCCCACTGAGACAAATTTGTTATTACTCACCACATGAAAGATGTGGGAGTCTTCTCGACTGAAATAAATCTTTCCTTTACAATTTTTCACCCAAAAGAATTATATCATATATATCACTTTGCGCCGATCAATAATTTCTTTGGTATATAACCATTTAAGAATTCAACTCTTCACAATTTCTTCTACCAGTATTTTCACCACTTGTATGTTTAATGGTTCGTCCTTTGTTTCATAAGTAAGAATCAACTGTTTTCCGGGTATAATCCCATCTTCTATATAGTCATTTACCTTTCTAACAAAGTCATTCGAATATATTTGGTCTCCCAACATTCCAATATGTTCCCAGTAATATATCTTTTCACTTTTCTTATTCAGAATCGTAAAATCCGGATGTACAATTCTGTTTGCTTTCTTTAGATACAACTCTGCTTCATAACGATAACTTAGATTATCTGCTTTCTTGTTCAGCATATTGGCAATAATGATTTCTGATTTTGAGCGAACAATTTCTCCTCTGTCTGTCTCAAATCGTAATCCATCAGTGAACTTGTCATATTTTTTCCACTGCTGCTTTTCCCATTGTTCTGCACGTAATTCTTCTGGCAGATAAATTGCATCAACAAAGGATTTTCTTTCAGGTGACAGTTGTCTGTAAATATCCGTCTTTTTTTAGGAAAGTAATGTTTTTCAAAGTTTTTCAACGCTTGTAATTCTTTTTCCACACAGGATAACATCTTATGATAGTATGACTTTTCCGCCAGCTTCTGTACCAATTGTTCATCGCCTGTAAAAGAATCCACTGTTTCATTATCCTTATTCATATATTTATGATAATATCTAGGTTTCCCTGCTGACGACCTGCTTATTCGAAGAGATCCTTCCGGTTCATTCTTGATTTTTTCTTCTAATTCTAACTTGACCTGCTGTAATTCTTTAATATTCTTCTGTACTTCTTCTTTTATATCTGTCATAGCGTATCCCTTTTCCCTTTCTTCTTATTGTGGGGATATCACCTCGTATCCCTTTTCTTCCTTTTCTCACCTTCGGGATACCACTGCGTATCCCTTTTCTTCCTTTTCTTACCTTCGGGATGCCACCTCGTATCCCTTTTCTTCTTTTTCTCACCTCTGGGATACCACTGCGTATCCCTTTTCTTCCTTTTCTCATCTTCGGGATGCCACTGCGTATCCCTTTTCTTCCTTTTCTTACCTCTGGGATACCACTGCGTATCCCTTTTCTTCTTTTTCTCACCTCCGGGATAACACTGCGTGTCTCAAGCCCCAACCAAGCTACAGCAAAATCCCATTGCACCATAACAAGCTACAGCAAGACCTCATCGCATCACAACAAGCCCCAACCAAGCTACAGCAAAACCCCATTGCATCACAGCAAGCCCCAACCAAGCCTTTTTCAATACGAATAGATATCAATAAATCTCAATTTTCTTATAAACAAATACAAAATTGGAAAAATGTGCCGGAACCGGCACTTACTGAATAATAAAATATAGAATATATGCCTGGCCAAAAAGGCCAGGCATATAAAGAATTATAAACATATCAATAGAACAAGTTCTATCTTTTCGTCATCTAATGCTTATCTAATGCTCAACTTTAATTACGCATTCTTCTGAGCGATAGCTGCCTGTGCTGCTGCAAGACGAGCGATCGGTACACGGAATGGTGAGCAAGATACATAGTCAAGACCAATCTTGTTGCAGAATTCAACTGAAGATGGATCTCCACCGTGCTCTCCACAGATACCAACGTGAAGGTTCGGATTAACCGGCTTACCTAATTCGATAGCCATGTTCATCAGTTTACCAACACCTGTCTGGTCAAGCTTAGCAAATGGATCGTTCTCGAAGATCTTAGCATCATAGTAAGCATCTAAGAACTTACCAGCGTCATCACGAGAGAATCCGTATGTCATCTGTGTTAAGTCGTTAGTACCGAAGCAGAAGAAGTCAGCTTCTTTAGCGATATCATCAGCTGTAAGAGCAGCTCTTGGGATCTCAATCATTGTACCAACTTCGTACTCAAGGTCGCTTCCTGCTGCTGCGATCTCAGCGTCTGCTGTCTCAACTACGAATTTCTTAACGTATTTCAGCTCTTTGATATCTCCAACAAGCGGGATCATGATCTCCGGTTTAACATTCCAATCCGGATGAGCTTTCTTAACATTGATTGCTGCACGGATAACAGCGCTTGTCTGCATCTTAGCAATCTCTGGATATGTAACTGCAAGACGGCATCCACGATGTCCCATCATTGGGTTGAACTCGTGAAGTCCATCGATGATAGCTTTGATCTGCTCAACAGTCTTGCCCTGAGCATCAGCTAATTTCTTAATGTCCTCTTCCTCTGTAGGAACGAACTCATGAAGCGGTGGATCAAGGAAACGGATAGTAACCGGGTTACCTTCCAGTGCCTCATATAATTTTTCGAAGTCTCCCTGCTGTTCCGGAAGGATCTTAGCAAGTGCTGCTTCTCTTTCTTCTACTGTCTCAGAACAGATCATCTCACGGAATGCATCGATTCTGTTGCCTTCGAAGAACATATGCTCTGTACGGCAAAGTCCGATACCTTCTGCACCAAGCTCACGAGCTTTCTTAGCATCAGCCGGTGTATCAGCATTAGTACGAACTTTCATAGTTCTGTACTTATCAGCCCATCCCATGATTCTTCCGAACTCACCTGCGATTGTAGCGTCTACAGTCGGGATGATTCCGTCATAAATGTTACCAGTAGAACCATCAAGAGAGATGCAATCTCCTTCATGATATTCTTTACCGGCAAGTGTAAATTTCTTGTTTGCTTCGTCCATTGTGATGTCTCCACAACCAGATACACAGCAAGTACCCATTCCACGAGCAACTACGGCTGCGTGAGATGTCATACCACCACGAACTGTCAGGATACCCTGAGCAGATTTCATACCTGTAATATCTTCCGGTGAAGTCTCAAGACGTACAAGAACAACTTTCTCTCCTCTTGCAGCCCATTCTACAGCATCATCAGCTGTGAATACGATCTTACCACAAGCAGCTCCCGGAGATGCTCCAAGTGCTTTAGCCATCGGTGTTGCAGCTTTCAGTGCAGCAGCATCGAACTGTGGGTGAAGCAGAGAGTCAAGGTTACGAGGATCGATCATTGCAACAGCCTCTTCCTCTGTTCTCATTCCTTCATCAACAAGATCACAAGCAATTTTCAGAGCAGCTTTCGCTGTTCTCTTACCATTACGTGTCTGCAGCATGTATAATTTACCGTGCTCTACAGTAAACTCCATGTCCTGCATATCTCTATAGTGTTTTTCCAGTGTCTCACATACCTGTTTGAACTGTACGAATGCCTCTGGGAATTTTTCTTCCATCTCAGAAATGTGCATTGGTGTACGAACTCCGGCAACAACGTCCTCGCCCTGAGCGTTTGTCAGGAACTCACCGAACAGACCGTTCTCTCCTGTAGCAGGGTCACGAGTAAATGCAACACCTGTTCCACAGTCATCTCCCATGTTACCAAATGCCATCATCTGTACGTTAACAGCTGTTCCCCATGAATACGGGATATCATTGTCACGACGGTATACGTTAGCTCTTGGGTTGTCCCATGAACGGAATACAGCTTTCACTGCTTCCATTAACTGTTCCTTCGGATCAGACGGGAAGTCTGCACCGATCTTCTCTTTGTATTCTGCTTTGAACTGGTTAGCAAGTTCTTTTAAATCTTCTGCTGTCAGTTCAACGTCCTGTTTAACACCTCTGTCAGCTTTCATCTTGTCGATCAGCTCTTCGAAGTATTTCTTACCAACTTCCATAACTACGTCAGAGAACATCTGAATGAATCTTCTGTAGCAGTCCCAAGCCCAACGTGGATTTCCAGAAGCTTTTGAAAGTGTCTCTACAACTTCTTCGTTCAATCCAAGGTTCAGGATTGTGTCCATCATACCAGGCATAGAAGCTCTTGCTCCGGAACGAACAGATACAAGTAACGGATTCTCTTTGTCTCCGAATTTCTTACCTGTGATTCCTTCCATCTTGTCGATTGCTTCCATAATCTGGCCCATGATCTCATCGTTGATCTGTCTGCCATCTTCGTAGTACTGTGTACAAGCTTCTGTTGTTACTGTGAAGCCCTGTGGTACCGGAAGACCTAAGTTTGTCATTTCAGCAAGGTTCGCACCTTTTCCACCAAGAAGGTTTCTCATGGTTGCGTTACCTTCTGTAAACATATAAACCCATTTTGCCATTTTGCCATGACCTCCTAAAACTAATTTTTTCTAAGTCGCACATCTATTTTACTGGTTTTGCTATTATTCGTCAAGTGTCAGCATTAACTTTCACGACACAAAACTACATTTTTATAAGAAAGCTTTTATATCCTCTGTATGCTTCGTACACATCTGCCTTGCTTGTCACTTCCCATGGCGCATGCATACTGAGTACCGCAACACCACTGTCGATAACCTGCATTCCGTAGTTTGCCATAATGTATGCAATTGTTCCGCCGCCACCTTCATCTACTTTTCCAAGTTCAGCAAACTGGTATGCAACTTCTCCCGCATCCATTACCTGACGGATCTTTGCAAGATATTCTGCATTGGCATCATTGGATCCACTCTTTCCTCTTGCACCGGTAAATTTATTAAATACAAGCCCTTTTGCGAAAAATGCCGAACTTCTTTTTTCAAAGGCTTCTGCATACATCGGATCATATGCCGCACTTACATCAGAAGATAACATGCAGGAATTCTGCAGCGCTCTTCTCACTTTCAGATCGGATTCGCTACTTTCCAGTGTAACCAGCTCAGCAATTACATTTTCAAAAAATCTGGAATGCATACCTGTTGCACCCACACTTCCGATTTCTTCTTTATCTACCAGGATACAGCATGCCGTACGCTCTGTCTCTTCTACATCCAGCATTGCAAATAATGAAGTAAATGCACACACACGGTCATCCTGCCCATAAGAAAGGATCATACTTCTGTCAATTCCACAGTCTCTTGCTTTCCCAGCCGGTACGATTTCCAGCTCTGCGGATACAAAATCCTCTTCTTCTACGTCATAATATTCTTTTAAAAGCTGAAGTACATTTTCTTTTACTGCTTCTTTTTCTTCTGTGTCCAGATCCGGGGTTTCTTCTACCGGACAGCTTCCGAACAGCAAATCCAGTTTTTCACCTTCTACAACAGCGCTCGCTTTTTTCTCCATCTGTTTTCCCGCCAGATGGATCAGAAGATCTGTCACTACAAATACGGGATCGTCTTCCTTTTCACCAAGGCTGATTTCTACAACTGTTCCATCTTTTTTTGCTACAACACCGTGTAATGCCAGCGGAAGGGTTACCCACTGATATTTCTTAATTCCGCCATAATAATGGGTATCCAGATAAGCCAGCTCTTCATTTTCATACAGCGGATTCTGTTTTACATCAATACGCGGTGAATCTATATGTGCACCGAGAATGTTCATTCCGTTTTCCAGCGGCTCTTTTCCAATCTGGAATGCTGCAATACTTTTTCCCATACATACTGCATAAATCTTATCACCGGTTTTCAGTTTATTATTTGCTGTCTTATATGTTTCCAGCGACTGATAGCCTTTTTCTTCAAGCATTTTTACTGCAAGTTTCACACATTCGCGCTCTGTTTTTCCGGCATTCAGACATGCTTTATATTTTTCATTGATCGTGTTTAATTCTTGTTTTTGGCTATCTGTATAAGATTTCCATGCATTTTTTCGTATCATAATTTTAAGCTCCTTCCACAAGTTGTTATTCTTCCTCTTCGAATTTCTGCACACCTTCACGGAGTGTATAATAGACAGGGAATCCTTCCCTGTCTATTATACACAAAAACCGGGCAGAGCAAACGTTAATTTTGCTCTGCCCGGTCTGATATATCGGATTATACCATATTATTTGTTCAATCCCATCTCTTCTCTTACTTCTTTGAAGCATTTTACGATGAAATCAATATCTTCTTTTGTATGGCTTGCGCATACCTGTGTACGGATTCTTGCTTTTCCCTTCGGAACAACCGGATAAGAGAATGCAACAACATAAACACCTTTTTCCATCATATGCTGTGCAAATTCTGCTGCAGTCTTCTCGTCGTATAACATAACCGGTACACATGGATGAGTTCCCGGAATAATATCAAAGCCATTATCTACAAGTTCTTTTCTGTAGTAAGCTGTAACTTCTTCCAGGTGATCTCTAAGCTCTGTACTCTCATCTAACATATCAAAAAGTTCAATACTTGCGCCTGCGATAGCCGGTGCAAGAGAGTTGGAGAACAGGTACGGACGGCTTCTCTGACGAAGCAGGTCAATGATCTCTTTACGTCCTGATGTATATCCGCCGGATGCTCCACCAAGTGCTTTTCCAAGAGTACCTGTGATAATATCTACACGTCCTTCCACTCCACAATGTTCAGCAGTTCCACGTCCTGTCTTTCCTACAAATCCTACAGCATGGCTGTCATCTACCATAACAAGTGCATTGTACTTGTCAGCCAGATCACATACACCTTTCAGGTTACAGATAATTCCGTCCATTGAGAATACACCGTCTGTTGCGATCAGTTTGATTCTTGCTCCGGCTTCATCTGCCTCTTTTAACTTAGATTCCAGATCTTCCATGTTATTATTCTTATAGCGGAAACGTTTTGCTTTGCAAAGACGTACACCGTCAATGATAGATGCATGGTTCAGCTCATCACTGATAACTGCATCGTCTGCTGTCAGGATTGTCTCAAATAATCCACCATTTGCATCGAAACATGAAGAATATAAAATTGTATCATCTGTTCCCAAAAAATCAGAAATCTTCTTCTCCAGCTTTTTATGGATATCCTGTGTACCACAGATGAAACGAACAGATGCAACTCCGTATCCTTTCTCATCATAAGTACGCTTTGCAGCTTCAATCAGTCTCGGATTGTCTCCAAGTCCCAGATAGTTGTTCGCACACATACACAGAAGTTCTCTTCCATCTTCCATCTTCACACGTGCACCCTGCGGAGAAACAAACGGAGCTTCTCCTTTAAACAGTCCTGCCTCTTTGATGCCTTCTACTTCTTTTGTATAAATATTTAAAATATCATCTTTACGTGCCATCTTTCTTCTCTACCTCTCTTCTTAGTCATTCACATGTGCCCAGTCAAGAACTACTTTACCAGACTGTCCTGAAATCATTGCCTCAAAACCTTTTTCATAGTCTTTGATATCGAAACGATGTGTGATAATTTCGGAAATGTCCAGACCTGCCTGTAACATCGTAGACATCTTATACCATGTATCCCATACTTTTCTTCCGTAGATTCCACGGATATTCAGTCCGTTGAAGATTACTGTCTCAAGGTCTACTGTTGCATCTGTTCTCTGTAATCCAAGCAGTGCTATGTTACCACCGTGCTTCATATTATGGATCATGTCATGAAGACCTGCCTGTGATCCGGACATCTCAAGTCCCACATCAAATCCTTCTGTCATGCCGATTTCTTTTAAAACATCGGATAATTTTTCTTCTTTTAAGTTTACTGTTCTGGTAGCACCCAGTTTCTTAGCCAGATCCAGACGATACTGGTTCATATCTGTTACAACAACATGTCTTGCACCTGCAAATTTGGCAATTGCTGCTGCCATGATACCAATTGGTCCTGCACCTGCAACCAGTACATCTTCACCAAGCATATCATAAGACAGCGCTGTATGTGTTGCATTACCAAACGGATCAAAAATTGCATACATCTCTTCCGGTATATTCGGATTGCACGGCCATACATTAGATGCAGGGATTACGAGATATTCTGCAAATGCTCCGTTTCTGTTCACGCCGACACCTTTGGCATCCTTGCAGTTCTCTTTGTGTCCTTCCAGACAGTTACGACATTTACCACATGTAATATGTCCTTCTCCGGATACCAGGTCACCGATCTTGAATCCTTTCACACCCGGTCCTACTTCTACAACTTCACCTACATATTCATGACCTGCAGTAAGTCCGACCGGAATTGTATGCTGTGCCCAGTCATTCCACTGATAAATATGTACGTCTGTTCCACAGATTGCTGTCTTGTGGATCTTAATCTTCACATCATTCGGTCCCACTTCCGGAATCGGAACTCTCTTCATCCATAATCCAACTTCTGGTTTTTCTTTTACAAGTGCCCACATCATTCCATCATTTTGTACGCTCACAGTATTAAACCTCCCGTTTTCTATTGTCCCCCCGACAATTTTTATTTTGCTGTCTCATTATAACACCTCTTCTCTCTATATACAACTTTTTTCTTGCTTTTTTTGTGCACATTGACATTTTTTTCACATTTTATGTGTATTTTTTTGTCTTTTTCAACAGTTTTTTCTGTGAAATCTATTTACAAACCATAGTCTATTCTTTATAATAAAACCCGTTACAGCAGGTTGAGCATGGAAAAGCACTACGGAAGAACCGCCTACTTCTCCATGCTCGATGTATCTATCGGGGAACATATTACAAAAGAAAGAGAGGATGCAGGTTTTTACCTGCAAAAGGAAGGGATCTATGAAAAACTTAATTCAGAAATGGAACAGCATAAGCCTTGTATTAAGAATCCTGTGCGGTCTGATCGTTGGTATCATTCTTGGGCTTTGCATTCCAAAAGTAACTGTTATTGCAATTCTTGGAGATTTATTTGTCGGAGCTTTAAAAGCGATTGCTCCGCTTCTTGTCTTCTTTCTTGTTATGAGCGCACTTGCTCACATGGGCGAGGGGCAGAAGACAAACATGGGCTTTATCGTAGCTCTTTATATGCTTGGTAACCTTTTCTCAGCACTTGTTGCAGTTATAGCCTGCCGTCTTTTCCCAGTTACTTTAACTCTTGGAAAAGCAGCCACAGAAGATGTTACTCCTCCGAGCGGAGTAGGCGAAGTATTAAAGAATCTTTTGCTCAATGTTGTGTCCAATCCGATTGCTTCTATCGTAAATGCGAATTATATCGGTATTCTTGCATGGGCATGTATCTTTGGTATCGCACTCAAAGCTGCATCTCCTGCAACAAAGAATCTGTTAGATGATTTTTCCAATGCTCTGTCAACCGCAGTAAAATGGGTAATCAGCTGTGCTCCGTTCGGAATCATGGGACTGATTTTCAATGTTATTTCCGAATCCGGACTCAAGGCATTATTATCTTACGGAAGACTGATTCTTGTACTTGTTGGAAGTATGGCATTTGTAGCACTGATTATGAATCCACTGATCGTATTCTTCTGCTCACGCAAGAATCCATATCCGCTTGTATTCAAATGTCTGGTAAGAAGCTTTATCACTGCATTCTTCACCAGAAGTTCTGCAGCCAATATTCCAGTTAACATGGAGCTTTGTGAAGAGATGGAACTGGATGAGAATACATACTCCGTATCCATTCCTCTTGGTGCAACAATCAACATGGCTGGAGCTGCTATTACAATCTCTGTTATGGCATTATCCGCAGCCAATACAGTTGGTGTATCTGTAGACTTTGGAACTGCACTGATCATGTGTGTTCTTGCCGCACTCAGCGCTGCCGGAGCTTCCGGAGTTGCCGGTGGTTCTCTGCTTCTGATTCCTATGGCATGCAGCCTGTTTGGTATCTCTTCTGATATTGCAATGCAGGTTGTTGGTGTCGGCTTCATTGTTGGTGTAATCCAGGATTCCTGTGAGACAGGTCTGAACTCCTCTACAGACGTTCTGTTTACAGCCGCTGCTGAGCTCCGTGACAGAAGACTTCATCCAGAACGTTATAGTAAAGAAGCAAACATCTAAAACAATTACTTAGGTTTGATTATCAGTCGGGAAGGACTTGCACAGGCAAGTGCCTTCCCTTTATCATTAACAGTGCCAGAAAGGCTGTGGCATCTTATCAGATGCCACAGCCTTTCTATTAACGATTTTCTATGAAACCACGCATTCTCTTATTAAATCTTACCACTCAAACTTCTCTGCGAAATAAGCTTCCAGATCTTCGATCTTAATTCTCTCCTGTTCCATCGTATCACGATCACGAACAGTAACTGCTCCGTCTTCCTCAGAATCAAAATCGTAAGTTACACAGAATGGTGTTCCAATCTCATCCTGACGGCGGTAGCGTTTACCGATATTTCCACGGTCATCATATTCGCAGTTATATTTCTTTCTTAAAATCTCATATACTTTCTCTGCACCTTCATTCAGTTTCTTGGACAACGGAAGGATACCAATCTTAATCGGTGCAAGTGCCGGATGGAAATGAAGTACTGTACGGACATCCGGCTTCTCTTCTGTTCCAATATTCTCCTCATCATAAGCACTGCAAAGGAATGCAAGTACCATACGGTCTGCTCCAAGTGACGGTTCGATAACATATGGAATATATTTGATTTTTTTCTCATCATCAAAATAAGTCATATCCTGTTTAGATACATTCTGATGCTGTGTCAGGTCGAAATCTGTACGGTCTGCGATACCCCATAACTCTCCCCATCCGAACGGGAACAGGAATTCAATATCTGTTGTCGCTTTACTGTAATGGCTCAGCTCTTCCGGATCGTGATCACGATAGCGGACTTCTTCTTCTTTTAAGCCAAGCTGCTCTAACCAGTCAAGACAGAACTTCTTCCAATATGCATGCCATTCAAGGTCTGTATCCGGCTCACAGAAGAATTCCATCTCCATCTGCTCAAACTCCCTTGTACGGAAAGTAAAGTTACCAGGTGTAATTTCATTACGGAATGACTTACCAATCTGGCAGATACCGAATGGAAGTTTCTTTCTGGATGTACGCTGTACATTCTTAAAGTTTACAAAAATTCCCTGTGCTGTCTCAGGTCTTAAATAAACAACATTTTTTGCATCTTCTGTTACGCCCTGGAATGTCTTAAACATCAGGTTGAACTCACGGATCTCTGTAAAATTATGCTTTCCACAGGTCGGGCATGGAATGTTATGGTCTGCAATGTAGCCTTCCATCTGCTCATGACTCCATCCGTCAATGCTGTCCGGAATATCCAGCCCGTTCTTATGTGCATAGTCCTCAATAATCTTATCTGCACGGAAACGCTCATGACACTCTTTACAATCCATAAGAGGATCACTGAATCCTCCAAGATGTCCACTTGCTACCCATGTCTGTGGGTTCATCAGAATTGCACAGTCCACACCAACATTGTATGGAGACTCCTGTACAAACTTCTGCCACCATGCTTTCTTTACATTGTTCTTAAGTTCTACTCCAAGATTACCATAGTCCCATGTATTCGCAAGCCCGCCGTAAATCTCTGATCCCGGATATACAAATCCTCTTGATTTTGCCAGTGCTACGATTTTGTCCATAGTTTTCTCTACCATATCCCTTGTCCTCGCCTTCTATAATATAGTAATTGTACCTTATTATACATTTTTACTATTTGCTTTTCAAGTATTTTCCCGGAAACGGTCGTTCTGCATTTCTTCTCGGACACCGTTCTGCACATTTTCCACATGCAAAACATTCGCCGGGCAGCAGAACATGCAGAAAACAGTTGCCGGTTTCTGTAACCTTTGCGACCTTTTTCGCCTTGCCTTTTCCCCCGAAAGATACAGGCGCCTGTTTCGTTGTCGATTTTGTTCCATACAACGCATTTTTCACTGCACCGATAATTCCTTTGGAACTGTAGGTTGCTCCTGATACTGCATCTACATCAGTACTCAGCTGCCGGATCATCAGATCTGTCAGCGTTTTGCACGATTGAAGAAAGAAGTCGTTTCTCTCGGCGAGCTGTCAATGTGTATCTTCACAATCTTTTTATTCTTGATCGTTACGGTCACCGTGATCTTTCCACCATATCCATTTGCAGAGCCTGTGTATTTTCCATCTTTTAGATCAAAACCTTTACCTTTTTCCCGGCTTTCACTGTCTGGGACTCTGTCGTTTGCTTCCTTGCTGCCAGAATCTTCTGTACCCAACTTTCTCCATCGGAATCTGTTCCTGCATCCGGTCTGTATTCGGTGACAGCCACTATAACAAAAATTCCAAGTAACATTACCTGAAGTACCGGTTTTATCATCTGTAATTTTTTCAGGATTTTCATACTCTACCCTATCCTTTTCTTTATTTGTGAATAACTTTGAATCCACTGTCACCGGAAAACACATCTGCAATTCCTTCCGTCACCCAGATTGTTCCGTCATCTTCCACCATAACAGTATCAAATGCCTGTGTATGTTTCTTCCAGTAAGTTGTTGCTTTCTTTCTGCCCATAATAAAGAGCGAGGTTGACAGTCCATCTGCAAGCGTTCCATCTTTTGAAACGATCGTAACCGAAGACAATCCATTTTCTGACGGATATCCGGTCTTTGGATCAATGATATGATGATATTTCTTTCCATTCTTTTCAAAATAACGTTCATAGCCACCCGATGTAATCGCCGCCTGATTTCGAAGAGACAATACTCCAATATAACTGGATTTGTCTTGTGAATCTTCCACGGCAATCTGCCATGCGGAACCATCCGGCTTGCTGTTCAGCGTCTGTACATTGCCGCCAAGGCTGATTACGGCATTTTTCACGCCATATTTTTTCATGATCTCCATAACGCGGCTGGAAGTATATCCTTTGGCAATTCCTCCAAGATCAATCTTCATTCCTTTTTGATCCAGTTTTACAGTACCTTTCTTCTCATCACAGATAATTTTATCTGCATCCATATTGGCAAGAAGTTTCTGAAGTTCTGTTTTGCCCGGTATCCGGTATTTTTCTGTCGTAAATCCCCATGCTTCCATCACCGGATACACAGTGATATCAAATGCGCCGTCTGTATCTTCATATAACTCTCTTGATCTTAAGATCAGTTTCATCGTATCTTCAGAAACTTTTCCCGAACCATTCTGATTGATCCTGGCAATCTCACTCGTCTTCTTCCCGGTAGATACCAGATTTTCAATCCGTTCAATCTCTTTCACAGAAGCATCCAGCGCTTTTCCGGCATTTTTGCCATATGCTTTGAGTGTCATATAAGTGTCCATCGCAAATACTTCTCTTGTCTGTTCTTTTAAAAGAGATGCCTGACTGCCTTTTGATTTGCCATTTGTACTACAGCCGGTCGCAAGTCCCGTCACCATGCATCCGATCACGAATACCGCCACTGCCCGTTTCACATATTTCTGCATACATCTGTATATATATTCCTGTTTTTTCATATTTATATAATCCTCTTTATTTTTATCATTCAACGGACTCCTTCTGTTATCCGCGGTCTTATCTGTTCAACTCTCTTATTGTATATTTTTTTTTCTCATCTGCCAAGGCCAAGTTGTATTTTGATAACATTTCTCATTTTCCCTGTATTTTATTGCGACTTTTTTCAATAGCTGTTATTCTTTTTGTTAGCGTAAGCTAACTACTATTTTTTCAAGAAAGATTTAAGTGCTTATGATAATCTGAAAGCCAATGTAACAGAGAACACAAACGGTCTGAAAACAGCTGCTTACAATGCTTCAACCGATTCTTTTACCTTTAGTGCACGCCAGACTGGAACAGATTCCGGAATCGCAGATACTGCACAGTTGACAGCATCTGATATTGAAATGACTGTAAAACCGGCAGATGGTGCTTACAGTGAATTCTTAAGAGTTGACTTTAACGGAAATGGTTATGGAGCTCTTGGTTCCAGAATAAATATTTCCCCTGTCGCCAAAATCGCCCGGATCCTTTTCAGATCCAGGCGATTTTCAATTTACATAATCAACGTCTCCAGAATCTCCAGTGACTTAAATGATTTTCCCAGATACTCTGCCATATACGCTGTCACAACATCTCCCAGCTCTTTCAGCACATCTTCCTTCACAAGAAACGTATAAAGCTTCTCCACAGGTGAGGCTATGATATACTGCATTGCATACAGCGTAGAAGCACTCAGTTTTCTTCCGTCCGTCACATGAGCGGCACACTGTCGGCATAAAAGACCACCACGGCGGATACTGAATACTTTCTCCTGTTCTCTGTCCCCGCAACCGATACATTCAAACACCTGCGGCCCTTCTCCATTAATACTGATGACCTTTAATTCATAAATATAACGGATCAGCTGATTCGGGATTCTGGTATTCACAAGTGCACGAAATGTCTGATATAAAAGCTTCAGTAACAAAGTCTCATCACTGGCTTCTCTCGCATAATAATTTGCTAAATCCATAAAATAAAAGCCATAATAAGCGCCCTCTACATCCGTGCGCAGTTCTTCAAAATAATTGGAAATGGACGCCGACACCAGCGTATACGATGTACGCCCTTCATATACAGTAAACTGTCCAAAAGAGAAAGGGCTTGTCACACCGACCAGTGCGCTGTTTGGTCTTCTCGCGCCTCTGGCAAATGCTGCGATCTTGCCCCTTTCTTTACTCAGAATTACTACACGTCTGTCATATTCTCCTATCGACGTCTGAGCAAGCACCATGCCTGTCACCGTAATCTGATTCATATTCTTTCTCACCTTTCCGGTTCTGTTCTTTCTCTGCACATGCACAGATTTGCATGCCCCGGTAATATAAATAATCGGTTATCTTCCCCGTCTTCCGGAAACGGTCCCAGTACATTTCTTCCATCTTCTCACCTCATCTGGTATTTACAGATTAGGTTCTCCAGAAGATACCCTTTCCTATTCTTCTTCCCGGTATCCAAAATTTTTCATCAGAAACTCACTGTCTCTCCAGTCCTTCTTTACTTTTACCCAAAGCTTGAGATTTACCTGGCAATCCAGCATTTTTTCAATCTCATAACGGGCAGTACTACCGATTTTTTTCAACATATTTCCTTGTTTTCCAATAATTATCCCCTTGTGCGAATCTCTCTCACAGATAATCGTTGCGTCAATGTGCATAACTTTTCCGCGTTTTTTCATCTGATCGATCGCAACTGCGATTCCATGTGGAATCTCTTCATTCAGACTGTGCAGTGCTTTCTCACGAATCAGTTCAGCTACGATCTGACGCTCCGGCTGGTCTGTAATCGTATCTTCATCATAGAACTGTGGTCCGTAAGGAAGATATTTCATCACTACTTTCAACAACTCTTCCGTGTTATCTCCGCTCCTTGCTGACACCGGCACGATGTCAGCGAAATCATACACATCTTTATATGCTGCAATTGCAGGAAAGATATCTTCTTTCTTTACACTGTCTGTTTTATTGATAACAAGTACAACCGGCGTCTTTACCTTCTTAAGCTGGCTGGCAATATGCTGCTCTCCTGCTCCGATAAATGTTGTCGGTTCTACAAGCCAGAGAACAACGTCTACTTCATTTAACGTCCGTTCTGCAACATTTACCATATATTCTCCAAGTTTATTTTTTGCTTTGTGGATTCCTGGTGTATCGACGAAAATAATCTGTCCATCTTCTCTTGTAAGTACAGTCTGAATCCGGTTTCTTGTCGTCTGCGGTTTCTTGGATGTGATCGCGATCTTCTGACCGATCAGATAATTCATTAATGTGGACTTTCCAACATTCGGACGTCCGATCAGAGTTACAAATCCTGATTTATATTTATTATTCATCTTCCTTTTCCCCTTCATTCTGGAAACTTGTCACTGTCTGGAACAGGTCTTTTGCTTCTTCAATCTTTTCTTCACTTCCGATAACACAGATCTGGTCTGCCGAAAGGATTGCTTCCAGTACCGGTGCCAGCCTGCGGATATCCTCCTGCGTTGCATCCAGTACTTCTTCTCTTGTTTTCCGAACCATGTCTTCGTTTACTTTATTCATATAAAGATTCATGGAACGTTCACCTTTTGCAGAAGGCGTCATCGGCTGATCCAGATTGCTCATCGTTCCGATAATGTATTTCGTCATATCACGGTCAGAAACTGTAAAATTCTTCACATAATCTACAACACCTTCATACACATCCAGTGTCCGCTTCAGATTCGGATCACGGTAAGAGACAAAATAACCTTCACCGATACGGTTAAAGTTGCTCATACAGCCATATGCACCACCTTTTACACGGATATTCTGCCACAGATATTCATAACTTAAGATTACTTTTAATATCTGTAATGCTCCTGTATATTCTTCTCCCCGTTCAATAAAATTACCGGTTTTTGCCACATACTGTACTTTGGAAGCAGTACGGAATCCTTCGTTCTTCTTCTCACAGTGAATAATGCACGGTGTCTCTTCCACCGGCTCTGTATACAATCTGTCTTTCAGAGACTGTACCATTTTTTCAAAGCTCTTCAAACCTTCGCCTGCGGCTGTGTAACTAAGCATCATACGATCTGCCCGGAACAGCTTCACTGACAGTTCTTTTAATTTTTTCGATAAATGTTCTTTCTCTTCTTCAAAATGTGTATCCAGCCAGTCTACCTTGCGGAAGAAATCTACGCCATTTGTCATATCTTTAAGTTTCGCTGACGGAGATGCATAAGACAATGCACGAAGTGCTGCCGTTGTATGCCCGGAAGACTGGAACTTCATCAGAAGTCTGGATTTTAACATGGCAAGGATTTCTTTCATACGCTTTGTATCATCCAGGCAGGACTCTGTCAGAATCTCACCCATCATATCAAATGCAAACGGGAGCTTGTCATATAGGGCTTTCGTTTTGATCTCAAATGTAGCTTTAAATTCCTTTTCCTTTACTTTTGTAACATCATTGTATAATTCCAATGATGTTGCAATACCACCAGTATGCATGTTAATCTCATTAAAAAGTTCTCCATATCCATGTTTCTTCGTATCGATCACGCCAAGCGCTGACTGTAAAATACCAACATACGGAAGGTCTTCCTCCTGCACATCCGACATATCAAAGAGAATATCTGCATATCCAATTCCGTTCGTTTCAATTTCATGGAAAATAACCGGCACATCCGCAAGCCTCATCTCTTCATTAATAATCGGCTGGATTTTTCTGGAAATATCTTCTCTTTTTAAAACCGGTATCTTCTCCAGATCTTCCGGCGAATCTTCTTCTGACTGGTAAGTTTCCAGTGCCTTCGTATTTACAACCAGCTGTTCCTGCTCCTCTTCACTTAAACTCTGCTTATATGATTCCAGTTTATCTTCTAATTCTTTCTCCAGTTTTGCTGTGCGTCCCTTCTCCGGTTTTACAACTACGACCGCACCATGCGTATTATCAAGGATGTATTTTTGGATCAGTTCTTCATAATACCTGGTCCCGATCTGTTCTTTCAGAAATTCAAATGTATCCAGTGCTTCAATATGCATAAACGGTTCATTGTCATCATACAGCCAGCTGTCCATCATCTGTAAGCCATACATAAGTCCTTTCGGATAATTTCCAAAATCCGCTTCACGATAACGAAATTCCTGATAATTAATCCCCGCCTCCAGCGCTTTCTTATCAATTCCGTTCTTAACAAGATCTGTAAACACATCTTCAATCTTCGCAACAAATGCTTCCTTCTGGTCTGCATTTGCATTTTTAGAAATTACAGAAAAGATCGGCTGATAAATACCATTGTCATAAGATCCCATAATATCTTTTCCGATTCCTGCGTCCGTCAATGCCTGTTTCAGCGGTGCACCCGGCGCTGATAACAATGCATAATCCAGAATCTCAAAAGCAAGATATAGCTTCGGATCAAGACTTGTTCCAATAACTTTATTATAAGACAGGAAGGTATTCTCTTCTTCCGACTCCTCACTGCCGATAGAGTACGTTAGCTCCTTTTCAGCCATCTCCGCAAACGGCTTCTGCAGGCGGATTGCTGAGTCGATCTCTTTCGCTTCAAATTTGCTCAGATACATCTCATCCAGCCAGTTCAGCTTCTCTGCCATATCCATATTTCCATACAGATAAATATAGCTGTTGGATGGATGATAATAAGTTCTGTGGAAATCAAGGAACTGTTCATAAGTCAGTTCCGGAATCACGTCCGGATCTCCACCGGATTCATTTGCATAGGATGTGTCCGGAAACAATGTATTCAGTACTACTCGATCCAGCACACCTTCCGGAGAGGAAAATGCACCTTTCATCTCATTGTATACGACACCATTATACGTCAGCGGCTCATCTTTTGAAGGCATCCGGTAGCTCCAGCCTTCCTGGCAGAATATCTCCTCATGCTTATAAATATTCGGATAAAGCACAGCATCCATATAAATATGCATCAGGTTCTGAAAGTCTTTGTCGTTGCAACTTGCGACTGGATATACGGTCTTGTCCGGATATGTCATCGCATTCAGAAATGTATTCAATGATCCTTTTACCAGTTCTACAAATGGATCTTTTGCCGGGAAATTCTTCGATCCGCACAATACAGAATGTTCCATAATATGTGGTACACCGGTGCTGTCCGACGGTGGTGTACGAAATCCGATCTGAAACACTTTGTTGTCATCATCATTCTCTATTAAAAGGACTCTCGCCCCACTTTTTTTATGTCTGAGTAAATATCCCACAGAATGGATTCCTTTTAATTCCTTTGTCTGCAGTAATTCATAAGCCTTCACATCATTTTTATTCATATAAGCTCTCTTCGACTCCTTTCATTGCACACTCTATCTGATTATTATACCATCTTTTTTCTTTCTATACAAAGAAATAACAAAAGTGAGGCGATATCACCTCACTTTTCTATATCCCTTATCTGGTTTTCGTTTAATATTTGCTCAGATCACCATAATCCGGCTCTCGTGTAACCTGGCGAATCACCAGCAGTGTGCCGATCATCAGCACGATAGAAACCGGCAGACAGATAAATGGATTTCTCACAAATCCGGCGATTACATAAGATACGCATGAAACAATCGCTGCTGTAATCGCATACGGAAGCTGTGTCGTTACATGATTGACATGATTACACTGGCCACCCGCCGACGCCATGATCGTCGTATCGGAAATCGGTGAGCAGTGGTCTCCGCATACAGCTCCAGCCATACATGCTGAAATAGAGATGATCATCATCTGCTCATTCGTTCCCGAAAATACAGCTACAACAATCGGAATCAGGATTCCGAAAGTTCCCCATGAAGTTCCGGTTGCAAATGCAAGGAAACATCCTACCAGGAAGATAATTGCAGGCAGTAGACTTACCAGTCCTCCGGCTGCTTTTTGCATTCCATTTGCAACAAATTCAGCTGCCCCAAGGCTGTCTGTCATTGCCTTTAAAGTCCATGCAAATGTCAGGATCAGGATAGCCGGAACCATCGCCTTAAATCCTTCCGGTACACAGGACATGGAATCGCTGAAAGATAATACTCTTCGCACTGCATAAAAGATAACTGTAATAATAAATGCGAAGAAACTTCCAAGCATCAGTCCAACCGATGCATCACTTCCCGAAAATGCTTTCACAAACCCGGTTCCACTGAAAAAACCACCGGTATAGATCATTCCGATAATACAACATACGATCAATACAAGAATCGGAAGAACAAGGTCGATTACGTTTCCCTTTCCTTCTTCCATCTCATTTTCTGCTGTTGCATATGGTCTGTCTTCTGTCGTATACAGATCGCCTTTTACTGCATTTTTCTCATGCAGTTTCATCGGGCCGTAATCAAACTTCAGGACTACGATTGCTACCATCATTACAACTGTCAGGATCGCATAGAAATTATAAGGAATTGCACGGATAAAGATTGAAAATCCGTCTTCTCCTTTTACAAATCCGGTTACTGCCGCTGCCCATGAAGAAATCGGTGCAATGATACAAACCGGCGCTGCAGTTGCATCGATCAGATAAGACAGCTTTGCTCTGGATACATTATGCTGATCCGTTACCGGTCTCATAACACTTCCGACTGTCAGACAGTTAAAATAATCATCAATGAAGATCAGTACTCCAAGTAAAATTGTTGTAAGCTGTGCACCTACTCTTGTTTTAATGTGTTTACTTGCCCAACGTCCAAACGCTGCTGATCCTCCGGCTTTGTTCATCATACATACCATAATTCCAAGTACAACTAAAAATACTAAAATACCAACGTTATAGCTGTCAGACAGCACTCCTACGATACCATCCTGGAATACATGGGTGATTGTCTTCTCAAACCGGAACCCTGACCAAAAAACACCTCCGATTAAAATACCAACAAACAGGGAACTGTACACTTCCTTTGTAATTAATGCAAGCACGATTGCCACCACCGGTGGAATTAACGAATATATCGACGCATACATATCCGGTACATATTTTGCTTTTCCATCTGAAGCAAATACTGTCAGTGAACTTCCTAAAACAGATAAAGTCAACAGCATGGTTGTCATCCAGACTTTTTTTCTTGCTCTCATCTTTTTTCCTCTCTTTTCTTCCTTTTATTTGCCAAAAAAATACCATGAACAACACATCTTTTCTGCGCGTTCATGGCATAATCGTCAATTCTCAAATATAAATTCTCTTCTTCGACTCTCATACTGTGATAGCGCTCCACATTCCTGTGACAGTACGCAACATCTTCTGTCTGCGTCCCAGAAATCAGATCCGGAATATCTGACTCCTTCGGCAAATCCCCCTTTCTGAAAGAACAGTCTTCCAAACTATCGTTCTTCCTTACTGATGAAATCCGCACCTCTATCAAGTTCTGTTATTCACATTCTCTATTTTTACATTTTTCTTCGCTGATGTCAACAACTATTATTTTTTTATCAGTGATCGTCAAAATCTGCCACGCAAGAATGGCAGATTTTCCTCGTCGCTATAACATGCAAAAATGTGGCAGCCATAAATGACTGCCACATTCTTATATGCTTTATGATTTTCTTGTCAAATCTTATTCTTCTCCGTACAGAGTGATCAGTTTCTTCAGATAATCATATCTTTCCATAGCCTCAGCCTCGTTCTTAGCGAACAGTCTTGCAGCCTTCTCCGGATTAGCTCTCTTCAGGGCATTGTAACGAACTTCTCCGTCAAGGAATGCCTGATAATCTTCTTCCTTAGGCTCTTTGCTGTCCAGAGTGAACTTATTGCCTTCTGCTGCAGGATTGAATCTGAAGTTGTTCCAGTATCCACATTCTACTGCCAACTGTTCCTCTGTCTGAGCTTTGCTCATACCTTTCTTGATACCATGGTTGATACATGGAGCGTATGCAATGATCAGTGATGGTCCCGGATAAGCCTCAGCCTCTGAAATTGCTTTAACAGTCTGGTTGAAGTCTCCACCCATAGCAATCTGTGCAACGTATACATATCCGTAGCTCATTGCCATGCTTGCAAGGTCTTTCTTCTTAGTTTCTTTTCCGCCTGCTGCGAACTGAGCTGTAGCACCAGTCTTAGTAGCTTTAGAAGACTGTCCACCTGTATTAGAGTAAACTTCTGTATCGAATACCATGACGTTGATGTCTTCACCACTTGCTAACACGTGGTCAACTCCACCGAATCCGATATCGTAAGCCCATCCGTCACCACCGAAGATCCACTGGGATTTCTTAGCAAGGAAGTCTTTGTTTTTAACAATATCTTTGCATGTATCACAGTCACATCCGTCTAATGCTGCAACTAATTTGTCTGTAGCATCTCCGTTTGTAACTCCGCAGTTAAATGTATCCAGGTATTCCTGGCAAGCAGCTTTTGCTGCCTCTGAAGCCTTGTCGCTTGCAGCTACAGCTTCTACTTCTTCTTTCAGTCTCTTTCTGATTGCTTTCTGAGCAAGCAACATACCATATCCAAACTCTGCGTTGTCTTCGAACAGTGAGTTAGACCAAGCCGGTCCCTGTCCTTTCTCGTTGATTGTATATGGTGTAGACGGTGAAGAGTTACCCCAGATAGAAGAACATCCTGTTGCGTTAGCGATGTACATTCTGTCACCGAATAACTGAGTGATCAATTTTGCATAAGGAGTTTCTCCACATCCTGCACAAGCTCCTGAGAACTCAAGCAGTGGCTGTTTGAACTGGCTTCCCTTAACAGTGTTAGCTTTGAATTTAGCTACAACTTCTGGTTTTACTTCGATCTCACGTCCGAAGTCAAATACATCCTGTTCTTTAGCATTCTCTTCCATGTTTGCCATAACAAGAGCTTTCTCACCCTTCTTACCTGGGCAAACGTTTACACAAGATCCACATCCTGTACAGTCATAAGCTGATACAGTCATTGTGAATTTCATTCCAGGCATACCAATCATATCAATTGCTTTTGTTCCTTCCGGAGCCTTTGCAAGTTCATCCTCTGTAAGAGCTACCGGACGGATAACTGCATGCGGACAAACGTATGCACAACGGTTACACTGGATACAGTTCTCTGACTGCCATACCGGGATATCTACTGCGATACCACGTTTCTCATATGCTGCACTACCTGACGGTGTAGAACCATCTGCATAATCTGTAAATGTAGATACCGGCAGGTTATTACCCTCCTGTGCATTTACTTTAGACTGAACATTCTTAACAAATGCTACAACGTCATCTTTTCCACCTTTAACTTCCGGTGTGAATAATCCTTCGTCTTCACAAGATTTCCAAGATTCCGGAACTTCAATCTCAACAACCTGTTTTGCACCGGCATCGATTGCATCGTAATTCATCTGTACAATCTTGTCACCTTTTCTTCCGTACGTAGCTTTTGCTGCTTTCTTCATCAGATCGATTGCTTCTTCTTCCGGAATGATAGATGCCAGTTTGAAGAATGCTGACTGAAGGACTGTATTGATACGTCCGCCAAGTCCGATCTCTTTACCAATCTTGATACCATCAATTGTGTAGAATTTGATATTATGGTCAGCAATGAATGCTTTTACCTGTCCCGGTAAATGTTTCTCAAGACCTTCCATATCCCATGAACAGTTCAGAAGGAATGTTCCTCCGTCAACTAATTCCTGAACCATATTGTATTTATTAACATAAGATGGGTTGTGACATGCTACAAAGTTTGCCTTGTGGATCAGGTAAGTAGATTTGATTGGCTTCTTACCGAAACGCAAGTGAGACATTGTAACACCGCCAGACTTTTTAGAGTCATAATCGAAGTAAGCCTGTGCATACATATCTGTATTGTCACCGATAATCTTAATAGAGTTCTTGTTAGCTCCTACGGTACCGTCAGCTCCAAGTCCCCAGAACTTACAGTTGATTGTTCCTTCCGGTGTTGTAACCAGTGGTGCACCAACTTCAAGAGAAAGATTTGTAACATCATCGTTGATACCGATTGTAAATCTGTCTTTGTCTGCGTTCTCAAATACTGCAACGATCTGTGCAGGTGTTGTATCTTTAGATCCTAATCCGTAACGTCCTCCGTTAACCGGAATTGCATCGAATTTAGATCCTTTTAATGCAGAAACAACATCGAGGTATAATGGCTCTCCCTGTGCTCCTGGCTCTTTTGTTCTGTCAAGTACATTGATGTATTTAACAGTATCCGGAATTGCATCGATGAGTGCCTGTGCGCAGAATGGTCTGTACAGACGTACTTTAACAACTCCGACTTTCTCGCCTGCTGCTGTTAAGTAATCGATTGTCTCTTCAATTGTATCACATACAGAACCCATAGCGATGATAACTTTCTCAGCATCAGCAGCTCCGTAGTAGTTAAACAGTTTGTAATCTGTTCCGATCTTAGCATTAACTTTATCCATGTACTCCTGAACGATTGCCGGCATAGCATCATAATATGGGTTACATGCTTCTCTTGCCTGGAAGAAAATATCCGGGTTCTGAGCAGAACCTCTCTGGCATGGATGATTTGGATTCAGTGCATGATTTCTGAACTCATCGATTGCATCCACATCTACCAGATCTTTCAGATCTTCGTAATCCCATGTCTCAATTTTCTGGATCTCGTGAGAAGTACGGAATCCATCAAAGAAGTTGATGAATGGAAGTTTTCCTTTTAATGCTGCACAGTGTGCAACTGGTGTTAAGTCCATTACTTCCTGTACACTGGATTCGCAAAGCATTGCAGCACCAGTCTGACGACAGGCGTAAACATCTGAGTGATCTCCGAAAATGTTCAGTGCATGACTAGCAAGTGCACGAGCAGATACGTTAAATACACCCGGAAGCTGTTCTCCAGCTACTTTATATAAGTTAGGAATCATCAACAATAATCCCTGAGATGCTGTAAATGTTGTTGTTAAAGCTCCAGCGGAAAGAGATCCGTGTACAGCTCCTGCAGCACCTGCCTCTGACTGCATCTCTGTTACCTGAACAGTCTGTCCAAATATGTTCTTTCTTCCTTCTGTTGCCCATTCATCTACATGTTCTGGCATAACAGATGATGGTGTGATAGGGTAAATTGCAGCAACTTCTGTATATGCATATGATGCATGAGCTGCAGCCTGGTTACCATCCATGGTCTTCATTTTTCTTGCCATTTTTGTTGTTCCTCCTTAAATTTTGTACATATCACTGTATTTTGACGTGTATATTTATTATAGTCCGATTATATTTAAAAGTCTAGTAATTCTCTCTGTTATTTTGTTCCTTTTCCTGTACAACCTGTTCATTTTCCATTCTTTTTTGCCGGATATGCCAGAATATAATCAGTGATGCCGAAACAATTACAAGCGCTCCTGCAAGTACCTGCGATACCGGAATCGATGTGCCCGGAAACAGTAACTGATCTGTTCTGAGTCCCTCGATCCATACGCGTCCCAGCCCATATCCGAACAGATAGACTAAGAATACCTCTCCATTAAACTTTTTGTGTCTGCGGTATAACAGCATGATGAACAGCACCATCAGACACCAGAGTGATTCATACAGAAATGTCGGGTGCACCTGAATGTATGACGTTCCATTTTTGTACTGCATATGTCTGCGCATTAAATCAGTAATATCCGACGGGCGTACTGCATCCGTCGGAAGTTTCATTGCGAATAAGCCATTCGTATATTCTCCGAATGCTTCCCGGTTGAAGAAATTACCCCAGCGTCCGATCATCTGTCCTGCCACCAGTCCCAGGCTGGCAGTATCGAACAGCACCGCCGCCGATAATTTCTTAACTTTTGCAAATACAACAACTGTAATCACAGCTGCAATCACACCACCGTAAATCGCCAGACCGCCTTCCCGGATATTCAGGATGCTTTTCAGATCATTTTTGTACATATTCCAGGAAAATACCACATAATATGCGCGCGCACCAATAATCGCAAATACGACTGCATAAAGTGTCAGATCAAAATAGGTCTCCGAATTCTGTTTCGTCCGTTTCGCTTCGGCTGCTGCGATCAGGATTCCTGCCAGAATCCCCAGACCAATAATTATTCCATAAAAAGCAATATCAAAACCGCCTATAGAAATGTGATTGCCCACATTTTTCAAGTGGATACCAAGATTGGGAAAATCAATGGTTTTATGCATGTTCTGTTTTCTTCCCTTCTTAACTTTTCCTTTTATTATTTCTCTTAAACATTAAATCTGAACAGCATGATGTCTCCATCCTGGACAACGTAATCTTTTCCTTCCAGGCGGATCAGTCCTTTTTCTTTTGCTGCTGTATGGCTTCCGCATTCCATCAGATCATCGTAAGATACAACCTCTGCACGGATAAATCCTCGTTCAAAGTCTGTGTGGATTTTACCTGCTGCCTGCGGTGCTTTTGTTCCTTTTGTAATCGTCCATGCACGGACTTCCGGCTCGCCGGCTGTCAGATAGCTGATCAGTCCGAGCAGTTTGTAGCTGGCTTTGATCAGTTTTTCCAGTCCGGATTCTGTTAATCCGAGATCTTCTAAGAACATCTTCTTCTCATCATCATCCAGCTCTGCAATCTCCTGTTCAATCTGTGCACATACAACAAATACTTCACTTTGCTCTTTTGCTGCGTATTCTCTTACTTCCTGCACGCCCTTGTTATTTGCTCCGTCATCTGCCAGATCATCTTCTGCAACATTTGCTGCATAAATAACCGGTTTGTATGTCAGAAGATTGTAGCTCTTTAACCACTCTTCCTCTTCTTCATCTTCTGCTCCGTCAAATGTCTTCGCAAGACGGTTATCTTCCAGATGTGCTTTGATCTTCTCTAACAGCGCAAGTTCTTTTGCTGCTGTCTTGTCATTTCTTGCAACTTTTGTAGTCTTTGCAATTCTACGCTCCAGGATCTCCAGATCAGAAAAAATCAGTTCCAAATTGATCGTCTCGATATCCCGCAGTGGATCTACACTTCCGTCTACATGTACAATATTGCTATCCTCAAAACATCTGACAACATGTACGATTGCATCTACTTCACGGATATTTGCAAGGAACTGGTTGCCAAGTCCCTCTCCTTTGGATGCTCCCTTAACAAGACCCGCAATATCAACAAATTCGATTGCCGCCGGAATGATCTTCTTTGTATGATACATCTCTCCCAGAACGTTCAGTCTCTCATCCGGCACGGTAACGACGCCGACGTTCGGATCAATCGTGCAGAACGGATAGTTTGCGGACTCTGCTCCTGCTTTTGTTAATGAGTTAAATAATGTACTTTTTCCTACATTTGGAAGTCCTACGATTCCTAATTTCATCTTTCTATATTCCTCCTATAAATCCTTTAATTTCAAGGGATTTCGGCACACTTATTTTTGTAAGTGGGCCATTTAGTGGGCCATTACATTGCCATAAGTGCTTCTGCTACCAAGTCCATTTCTTTTTTCTTTTCTTCCTCGGTAGTATGAACATATAAGTTCATCGTAATTCCAATATTCGAATGGCCCAGTAACATCTGAAGTGTTTTCGGTTTCATTCCTGCTTCAATACATCTGGTAGCAAAAGTATGTCTCAAGATATGCATCGAAAATCTTGGAATTTTTGCTTTATCACAGATTTTAAACAGCGCTGTATCATATGTACTGTTCTTAACTGGTGTCCCTTTTCGACACAGAAACACAAACTCTTCCCATTCTGTTGAAATTTCTGAAATCCTCTTATTCTTTTCTTTTTGTTTTTTTAGTATAGTAACCGCTTCTTCTGTTAAAGGTATTGTACGGTAACCTGATTTACTCTTTGGTTCTCCGATACGCCACTCCTTTGCACTGTAACGATATTCCATACTTCTGCGAATCTGAATTGTTTTAGATTTAAAATCGACATCTTCCCATTTCAATCCTACCAATTCGCCTGTTCGCAATCCGGTTTGTAGTATAAAACGATACTGATTTTCATAGCTTTGATCTTCTGCATATTGTAAAAATGTCTTTTGTATGTCTCTTGTTAAAGCAACCTTCTTCTCAGATGGCTTTCCCATATCACTTTTCACAGATTTTTTACAGGGATTGCTACACAAGACTTCATTTTCTTTTGCATACTCAAACATGTTGTATACTGCAATTCTTGCCTGATAAATTGTAGATGTACGATACTCCTGATCTGCCATATCATAAAATATTTTCTGACAGTGAAGTGGTTTCACGTCTGATAGTGGCATCTCCCCAATTACCGGTTTAATATTTTTAATATATCTCTCCGTATAATTGCGAACAGTATTGGAACGGACTGTTTTCTTTTTTATCCCAATCCAATAATCAAACCATTGATCGACCAGCATATCTGATGGCATTGAAATATCACTGTGTTCATCCACATAAGTTGCATCAGCAATCCACGCTCTGCATTCTTGCAGCTTTTTGAATCGTTTATGTTTTCTCTTTCCAAACCGATCTACAAATCTGGCTGAGTATAATCCCGTACTTTCCTGGGATATTCCCTTGCCAAGTTCTTTGCCTTTTAAATCTTTTCCCATATTTCAGCTCCTCTCATAAGAAGCCCTAATACAGTACCTTGTATTATACCATAGCATCTTATTTTTGTGAATATTCATTTTCATCTCCTGTCATTCATTTATATTTATATTTCCACACTTTCCGAAATGAATTTTTCAAATTCTTTTCTCTTTACAAGTTTTTTCGTACCTACGTAAAGCACAAACGGACATCTCGGTTCTTTCAAAAGACTACTTATTCTGTTTTGTCCGATATTACTGTATTCTGCTGCCTCTTCAATTGTAAGAGCCACTTTTTCACATATCGCAACATGTTGTTTGCTCATAAAATCCTTCCCTTATTATTTAACGCGCATAGCATACACTTCTATCCGCAATACACACGATCATTCTTTGTATTCAACAACGTTTTCGCTTTCTCCATTTTCATACTTGCAATCGCTTCTCGTTTACTTGTACCTCCAACATACATTGGTGTACACATTTCTAAAATACGATCATAGATACGCCTTTTATCCAACATGGTCTCGCTTTTTATTTCTTTCAGCGGAAGATTGGTTGTGATGATCAAAGGTCGTCCCGAACGGATCCTGCGGTCTATGACGCTAAAAATAATTCCTAACGCATATTCTGAATTTCGTTCCACACCAAGATCATCAATAATCAAAAGCTGATATGAAGCCAATGCATTGATATATTCCGTTTTGTCTGCCAGCGGAAATATATCATCGATAATGGTATTGAAGTTGGTCATCTTTACCGTTACCTCCTGCTTTAGAAGTTCATTGGCAATGCACCCGGCAATAAAACTTTTCCCAGTACCAACCGGTCCCCAGAACAAACAGCCTATATGATTTCTTTTCATTTCCTCCCAGTTATCAACATAATTTTTTGCCTTATGCATTACCGCATCTGACATATCTGCATTTTCAAATGTCCACTCCTCCATTCTGCTCTCGTCAAAACAGATGCTCGTATTTCTGCTGACTAATTCCCGGTGCTCTTTGTCTTTAAAATATTTTTGTTCTTCTTCATATGCTTTTCTGTCACAGGCACATTGCCTGGAATGTTTCTTCATCCCCATAAAGCCACCCTCTGGGAAAAATGCTTCTTTCGCTTCCCCACAGACTTTGCAGTATTGCAAACCATCACTGCCTACACATACGGTATCTTCTTCTCTCATCACAAACTCTCTCCTTCCCCATAGCAATAATTTACTTCATGATATTTATTACTTTTAAATTTCTCAGTTACTTTACTAGGTGCCACATTTCCGGCTTCTGCACAGCCATTTTTACAACTAGATGATGGTTGTTTTTCCGACTCTGTTGCAGCCATCTTTTCAACCGCCTTATTGTCAACCAGCTGTAAACCTATCTCATCAGATGGAATTTTTACATATAAATGATTGGGTTTTGAAAATCCACCGGATCTGCGAACCAATAGTCCCACATCATCTAATTCCTTCAACGCTGTTTTTACAGAAGATTTGCATTTATCGATTTGAACAGACAATTCTTCTATTGGAAATATCAGATAAACATTTCCATACTTATCTATCCAGCTATTCTTTCTCGATATCCGTGCCCGGTCATACAAAATCATATAAAGAAATTTTGCAGTTTGAGAAATTCGCAGCTTTAGCAAAAACTTCGGAAACTGGAAGTACTGAAGCATCTGCTCTGACTCCTTCATGTATTCATATTTCATTCTTTTCTCGCCTCATTTCTGTTTCTAATTGTTATAAAAATCATTTTTATGCCGGCTAAAAAATGTTCTTACACATATACAAAAGATGAAGGGCATAAATACAGCCTCTTAATGAAAAATTTTTATTTTTTCTGCAAGAAATACCCTTTCATTAATACGAAACGCTGAGAGGCATTTTTACAGCCCCCTGAGGAAATTTTTTTATTTTTTTCGGTTAATTGAATACTTAAAAACAAAAAACACTCACCTATTCACAGGTGAATGCCTTATCAAATTTTCATTATTTTGTTGTCTGTGACGCTTACTCAGATATGCTTGCGTATCTGCTAAAATGTAATTGCCAGCAATTATATTTTCACGTGGGTATGGGGACGTAATCTCCATCAAGTCTACTACTCGTAAGTAATACAAAATTGTCAAAATGACAATACTGTAATACACGGGTGGATCTTGCTCTGGTTGTAACGTATTAAATTATACAATAATAGGCCCAAATGGGCACTTTCACCATTCGAGCCTATATATTATATGTCTTTTGGATAATAGTTTAAAAAGTAGCTGTCTAGACGGTATGTTTTTATCGTAGAATTGATTTTATTCAAATACTACTGACTCATCAAATTAGATAAATCATCATTTTGAACAAACGATCGCATATCGTAGAAATCATCAAGATAACTAATTCATACTCTGCGCGAATTCGTTTCAGATAAGAATCTAATTACACCGCCCATCCTCAGTCCTTCCATCTTCTAATGTACACAAACTTCATTTGATTTTATAACAGAATAATCATGGACTGTGCATCCATCAAGCTTTTCTATCTTATTCTCAATATAATCTAGCAACTCTGTCCCATCCAAATATATATACATCTGTGGAGCAACAAATCCCGAAACATCACGTCTTAAAGCACCAAGTGAAATTTCTGTAGTTTCTTGAAATTCATTGATTTCCATAGCGTATCGATATAATTCTTGATACTTCTCAATACGAACAACAGCCGCTTTATCATTTTTAAACTCTTCTCTCCAGTCAGATAACAAATGTCGCTTACCTAGATATACTATGCCTTTAATTGCCTTAATTGGTGCACTCACATACATATATGCCATAATTGGTTCATCTGGAAAGTTTCTTCTATGTTCAAATTTTTTCTTTCCTGATTTTATTTTCTCATATACTTCCGGTTTAAAACTTAAAAGCATTTTTCTCACTTATGACACCACCTTAATTCCATCTACATTCGATATTAAGAACTTCCATCGGCATACTAACAAATTGAACATCAAACTTAAGGCTTGGTTCGACCTTTGTGCTTGCATTGTGAATTCTAAAGCTGAGTTGCCAACCATTATCAAAATACATTTCTACTGTATTATCACTGCCAGGTTTAAACTCAAGTGCCACAAGTCTTGTAGGCAACTTTACAATGGGTACTGTGATTGCAGATACTTTATTCTTCGCTGGCTTATTCAATGTATCATGCATATTAAATGTATGAATCATCGTAAGTCTCTTACTATCTTTGCTCACGACTTTATAATAATCTTCAATACCAATTAAATACTCAATCATTTTTCTCGGCATCGTCTGATCTTTTTCATTTGCTCGATTTATTTCATCAATAAATGCTTGTAATAATGGAATGTATACTTTCTGACTCTTGTCTGCAATTTCAGACCATTTTGTACCATAATTTTTTTCCTGTCTCAACAAATCAAATACAGGCTCAACTGCCTCCCAATATTCGTCAGAACAAGGCATTCCAAACCATTCATTCCCAAAATCTAACTTATGACTTAATCTACTATGCTTAACTGCATCATGATTGTGCTTAATACTTAAACCAATTTCCCATTCAATATTTTTTCTCTTTATAACAATATCTCTAACATCACCTTTTACACCTTGACCATCTTTTTGAAATTCAAGAGTAAGCTCGTCACTATCAACTTCTGCCATTCTCGGCTCAAGTTCTAATACCATATCAATAGCAGCCCCAGCAGATGTCATAAATATTTCCTGCATATCTTCATCCATTAAAGACCATGCTTTTTCATTTGCTAACAAACTGGAATTCTCAACAATTCTTGTTTTTCTTAACTCAGCTATTGCTTTATATAAAGTTTGCATCCAAGCATATTCATATGCTCTACCTTGATCATTACTCTTTGTGCTCACTTTCTTCTCATTAACCTCCTTTGCATCAATAACCTCTCTGTCGATTTCAACAGAAGAGCCTTTTCCTTCAAGATACAATTTAATTGCTATCGCAATCTCATACGCTAAATTCACAGGAACCGCATTACCGATCATCTTATATGCGGTATTGGTATCGTTATATATAAATTTAAAATCATCTGGAAAGCCCTGCACTCTCGCAACTTCGCGAATTGTCATTCTTCTATAAAGATGCTCTTTGCCTTCCACAAATCTACAGTCATTAGTTCCAACTTTTACCATTTTAGGAGCTTGTGGATGTAATTGACATTGACGTCCAGATGCTTGAACTGTATATGCCTGTTCATCCCAACTCTTCACACGATTACGGCTCATAAAAATAGGCGAATATGCACCTGTAAAATATTCATTATTATTTATTGCTTCTGGATTGTGTCGGTTCTTCTCCCCGGAAGGAATTGCCGTATCTTGTAAATCCCAAATTATATCACGCAAGGTAATTTTCTTAGAATCATCCTTTGTTGAACCTTTAGGAAAACCAAATTCTATATTTAAATCTTTTCTGAATCCTATATAAAATACTCTTTTTCTCTCTTCTGCAACACCATAATCTTTAGCATTAACTAATGTAAAAGAAACATCATACCCTGCTTCATCAAATAATTCCAAAATGTTCTGAACAGCAATTGAATGTCTATTTGCAAGCATTCCGCTTACATTTTCTGCCAAAAAAAACTTTGGCTGAAACTCTTTTAATATTCTTATATAATCAAAAAACAACTGTCCTCTTGCATCCTTAATTCCCTTAAGAGAACCTGCTTCTGACCATGACTGGCATGGAGGTCCACCTATAATACCATCCACTTCTCCATCTATATATTGCGCTATATCCTCCTTCGTAACTTGTCTTATATCACCCTCAATTAAATGTGTATTAGTATGATTAACCTTATAAGTTTCCCATATTGTTTTATCAAATTCATTCGCTACAGGTATATTAAATCCAGCTCTTTCGAAACCTAAATCAAGTCCTCCGCATCCACTAAACAGACTAATTATATTCATCGAATCTTATCCCTTCACACTTATTTTTTTTTATTATTTTTGCTGCTTCGATAAGCGCCGTTCTTCGCACAAATTCACTATATGAAGCATATGCCTCTAATCTAGCAGCCTGCTTGAATTTATCCAACTCTTCTTCACTAACTCGTATGCTTATTGATATTGATTTTTTCACTCTTGAACACCTCCCAATACTGTATAAAATAAAGCATTCGTGCGCAAATGTCAATACATTGTTGCACGAACGCTTGTTCTGTGTATAACATTCAAAATATTGCTCAGTTAATACTAATCTTTTTCTTTCTATCATGTGATCTTATTTGCTAGTGTCACAATGTACTTATTTCCTTTAAATTACATCTTTGCACTGGCAAATTATATTTCTTATACTTATATCCAATGTACCCAGCAAAACCATTTTCATGTGTAGAAATTAAGAGTTGAATATTGGGAAATTCTGTTCTGATTAATTCCACAAATGAAACTATATTCAAATCATCCATGCACTGAACCGGATCATCAATTAGCATAATATTCAATCCAGCATTTACAAATATCTTATGTAACGCTAATGAAAACGCAAGCAAAATAGCAGATAATTGTCCTGAACTCATAGTATATAAAATATCATGTTCCTCGTTAGGAGTTGTAAATCTGATAGAATTTAATTCTTCTTTACCATTCTTATCTCGAATTAATATACCCTGTCCGCCTTGATATGATTGCAAAATTCTTGCACTATAAATATAAAAAGGTATTTCAATCTGCGAAATAATATTGCCTTGATATTTATCAATACTAGCTTTCCAATCTTTCATGTATTGATTAAGTTTTTTACTAATTTCACCTTCAATACATTCTTTTTTCCGCTTTAAGTTCTCTATCTTTTTGTTTTTATCTTTTTCTCGTATAATAAATTTATATTTTAAAAACTCAGCTTTCTGTAATATATCCCTTTCCTTCAATTCTGCAACCTCTTCCATTGACAAAAAATATTCTTTTAAAAGGCTGTCAAATTGATACTCACTCTTTTTTTGATAATATTCTTCTGGCAATACACATATCTTATTTTTTATAGCATTCTGAATCTGCTGAATAGCCTCTTTCATATTATTTACAGAAAATTCATCCGTTAAAAAGATCTCAAACATATTGTCTTTTAAAAATTTATCTATATATTTGTATTTCTCTACAATATCACTTTCATCAAATTCTATAAAAGCACTAAGCAACACATTACTCTCTAAATTTGAAATTAAAACTTCAGCATCTCCCCACACATTTTGCAGAAAAGCTTCGCTCATAGTATCTACTATCTCCTTCATTTGCTTTCCTGCCGTTCCAAGAAGGGAATTTACATCATTGGTTGTTTTTTCAATATTATTTAATAACTGCTCTTTTTCTCGCCAATCATAACCACAATATGGACACTTTCCATCCTCAAATATATTTCCCTCTTCTGAGGTTCTCATTAACTGCTCACGATTTCTAATCAATTCATTTATAGATTGCTGTGTTTGTTGAACATTCTTTTCAATTTCCCGATACTCTAAAACTTTTTGAACTAATTTATCGCAATCATCTACTTTATCAACATATTTTCCTATTTTCTGATATTCAATATTTATGTAATCTAAGTCCTTTATTTTTTTACTTTCCTTCTTTAAAAACAAAAGTTTCTTCTTGTTTTCAATATACTTTTCAATATCATCTTGTATATATCGCATAATAATATACGCTTTTAATTGAGTTTCCAACATAGCATTATTTAACAATGCATTGTACTTACTATTTTCCAAATCCTTTCGTAATTGTTCTTGATTTAATACAATTTCTCTAACACCATCTAAAATATGTAAAGTATACTCTAAGGATTTGGGGGAAGAAATCATCGGCTCCTCAACATCCCATATAACATCCTTTTTAAACAACTTTCTATATTCCACTTGTGCTCCTGATTCATTTTCAAAATCAGCGTATAGACTCTCCTGCAATTCTGCTATCTGTTTTTCTAAATATTTAACTAAATCACTTATTTTTCTTTTAGCCGATTTTATACTCTCAAATTTTTGCTTTTCATCATTAATCTGGAACAATGAATTTATGCTTCCCATTCTACCAACTTCATTATTCTTAAAATAATCAAGCCTATCTTCCTGTTGAATATAATATAACAATGTATATAAGGTCTGCGAAGTTTCTCCGAAAAGTTCTGTTTGTCTCTTTTCCAATTCTTCTAATGGTACTAAATTTTCATCTGAATATTCTACATCATCAAAATTATAAACAAGATAAGTTTTTGTTATTTCTTTCAATTTTTTTGGGTTATTATCAATAGAACTATTACACTCCTTATGTCCCTCTATTTTCTTTACTAAAACAAATCTTTTATCATTTTTGCAAAACTCAGCTTTAATAATTACATCTTTTTTATAATCTTTTGCAAAAAACACCTTCTGATATTTACATTTCCCATCTAACACTTCACAAGTTGTTACTCGTTTTATATCACCCGTGATCAAAAATTCTATTGCATCAAATAGGCTTGTTTTTCCATATCCATTTGGTCCATCAAATATATTCAATCCATTTTTTAAATCCAGCGTAAAATTTTCAAACAACTTGTAATTATCTAAAAAAATTTTGTTGATAACTATTGTACTATTCATTCTTTTCCTCCAAACTAACGAAACCCCAATCTCCTAATACCTTATCCACTAACTGCTCCATGTTCTCTTGCGGATTATTCAAAGTTTCAATAATGTTATCTAACCGATTTAATTCATCATCATTACATTTTTTAATATCTAACATATACTCTGATACACTCTTTATCTCCCCATTAGTTTCAAAATTTATCGGAATAATAGGAATTTTAATAAATAATTCCGAAACCAATTTATATATTTTTTCATTATCTCCATTCTTTTTAAACTTGTTAAAATTTTCAGTATCATGAATATATGTTTGAATTAATTCGCTGATTGCCTGGTTATGTTGCTTGCATAATTTTTTTAACTCGACTGACTGTGCCTCACTATATACAAATACATATTTCTTAAAATAGAAAGGATCATCCTCTATCTTTACCTTTAATTCATCCAATTTATTTGATTTAATATCTCTTTTAACACAGTAGATTAGCGATGTATTTTTATCCATATCCGGAACATATATATCATTTTCTCTAAAATAATTAGCAATTTCAATTACTAAATCTTTATAGTTGTCCTGTGCAACCAATTGAGATTCTAAAATTTGTAACACAATAAATATCTGACTTTCAACTTCTCTATGTTTAAATATATTCAGATTATACTCTTTTTCCTCAAACATAACTTCTGTTTGAACTACGTTTTCATATGCGCAATCAAACATTATTTCTTTAATAACATGAATCATTTTTCTATTCCTCCATCAATATCTACAATTGCATCTTCTAAAGATTCCATCTTAATATTTTTACAATGATATATGTGTTCCTCTTCAATTTTAAATTCCTGCAAAAAATCTCCTGCTCCATCATAAATTGAATCTGTTTCTAAGTCTTTACTTATCAGACAATTAACATCCATTAATATCTCATATAAATCCGGATTAGTCACAATTTTTCCACATGCACGCATTAAAGCTTTTTTACTTCCATCATTATTTCCTACTGTTGTCAACAAATGCAATTTCTTGTTTTTCCCAATATATGAAATATAATCTCTGTCTTTTTCAAATGTAGAATTTATATTACGCAATCCCTTAAAAAACGGATTTTTGTATCTATCAATAATACAGTATTCAGCCCAATTCATTTCGTCTATTTTCTTTAAAATATTTGGATTAATTGTATGTATTAAATCTCTAATTTTATCCTCATTCATTCTTGAAATATGTTCATAAAATGCATTCACTTCACACTGCTTACAACACATTTCTTTTTCTTCTTCAGAGTCCCATTCATCCAAACAGTATTCATGATATTCCCTGCACATCATTAGCAATTTATTTTTTATATTGTATAAATAGTATTCTTCACATCTTTTTATTGAATCATCACTATCAAGCACTTCTCTAATCCGATTAAATCCTATACTCCGCTCTGTGGTTCTATTATATTGAATATGTCTTTGCGTAATATGCTTGTCTATCAATCCCTGCAAACATAAAAAGATCATTTCACAAAAATTTTGATCCGTACATTTCCAGCCTTCAGCCCCAGTATTTTTCCAGTAGTTATTGATTTCTCCCTTAATTAAATCATTAATTTCAGCTAATTCACAATATACATTGCCATTAGAGTAGGAATACATTTCAATTTTTTTAATATCTTCATCTTGTATATTCTTTTGGATTGTTACCATTTGCGCTTGCAAATCCAATAATATCTTGTCCAAAATCTCGTCAACATTATTTACAGTAATTTTCTTATAAGCAAAATATTTTTCGTTGTACTCTTTAATCAATTTATTGACTTCTGATTTTCCGCCTGATTTATATATTTTTTCTACTTCATCCTTTTTTATCGGACTGTTTTTATAAGAAATAATTCTATTTTGCAATGCCTTTATCTGGCTACAATTCAATACCAATTCCTTAACTTTATCATTCCATTCATTTTCATTATAGTTTATTGACTTACACACATGCAAATACGCATATTCAATAGTTTTGTAATTAACAATCTTGTAGTATAGTTTTACCAAGGCATCTTCATAATCAGTAATGTTGTGCTTGTCTTTGGCTTTCACCTGATGAATAGTCTTGTATCGAACACTATCTTCATCTTTATACAATATTGAAAAATCTTCCAACCATTCTAATTCTATACTATATTTCTCTATTTCCTCCATTTTTCCGATAGAAATCAATTCATTTATTTTCTTTAACACCACAAACAAAGCTATTTTACCTTGATAATTATAGCCACTCCAACTATTTGTTGCATCCCAATTTTCTTTTTCCAATTTAGTATTAATACACATTCTACCCCTTCTTTCATTGCAAAATACTATATATTCAATTATACAAAATCAATATACATAAATAAATTCTAATTTTATCAATTATTTTCAATATTTATTTTTCTGAAACAAAGAAAGGCAGTCTCATCTGACTCCCTTTCTTTTCCTATATACTTTCTTCTTTAATTTTATCCTATCTCAGTATGTTCTTCAACCATCGTATCGTCTGTGCTAGCTCACCTTAATGTTAAGCAGCCCTTTTATATGAACCGTTCATGTTATCTTTAGAAAACAATTTTTTTTTACAATTTAACGCTTACGATTAAACGCAGAAAATAATCTATTGAAAAAGCAACTTCAAAATCTTCCTCTCCATAGACATACAAAACTATTTTACCTAGCAAATTCTATTTGATTACAATCGCTATGTCTACAACACCTTGTTGTATTGCATTTTTCCTATCTATCTTTATTAGTATTTACGACGCATACATAAAATAGAATATGGATTCTTAGCCACATCCTTCCATGAATTTTTGAAAAGATTTTTCTGCGAATTGTAAGCCTCGATATCCAGTTATGATATCTAAGGAAATGAGAATTTAGCCTGCTCTATCTGCATTCCAACTTTTAACACTACTCTTACATCAAATACTTTTCTATTTTTGCTTTTATTATGCATTAATCTATAAAAATCAATTATAATTAATAATTTTTATATATTTCTATCATGCAAAAAATCCTTCCATATTAGCTTCATCCACTTCTTTATTTTCTCTATTATTCCGATCCGATCTTCCAAAGGTGTAAATAAGGTGAAAATTCTACGTTTTCACCCAAGAAACCCAATAAAATCAGGTTTTCATCACGTCCTTTAAACACTGCCGTGACAAGCAAAAGCAAATTATAATACAGCAACGTTCTGTTTTTTGTTCCCTTCTTCCAATTCTATACTAGAAATACAATATCAGCACACGCTTTGAACAGAAAAAGGCTCATGATCATGAGCGAAAATGAAAGCAAAATTTATTAGATGATACAACATACTATGCCTTTCAAATTCCAGTTGCATAATCATATTGCATTCTAAACGTCATCTATTTTTCTTTGTAATACTTGTCAAAAAAAGAAGCGCCTAGATGAGCGCTTCTCCTTACCATATTAGGACTTCGATCAAAAGTCAGTGGGCCACAAAGTGGGCCATTTTTCAAAAACTTACATGAATTTATATAGAGTTTTATCCAAGTCGGAAATCCGCTAAATGCTCTAGCTATCAGCATTTAAAGGCATCTAACAACTTATAAGGATATTTATGAAATCGGTCTCGCAATAACGATTCCCAGTTTCATAATTTTATATTCTCCTTTTTTATCCTTTGGTTTCAGGATTTTTATTAATCTTTTTCTGCTATCTCATGTTCTTTCAAAATAAAAAGAAACCCTGATATAGCAATTTATAGATTATCACACCAGGGTTTCAAATTCAATGTAAATCCGCTATTTTCCCAGTAATTGTTAATGAAATCACGCATAAAATTTTATTTCCTTTCTCCCTTTAGCAGCCTTTTTCTTACTGCGAATATCTCTGGGCATACTCTTTATTTGTTCCATAACCTTTCTGGCTTCATCGTCCAACTGGGTAGCAGACATTTTCGATATCTCTTTTTGCAATTTTAGCATTTAAGGGATATCATGCTTTGTATCCTGGTATCCCTTCTCTGACACTTTTCTATATTTAGGATACGATTGTATATCCCTTTTCCACAATTTATTATTTAAGGGATATCATACTCTGCGTTCTGATATCCCTACTCGGTAATTCCTGCCATAATAGATACAGCACCCAAGATTTACTTAACATCTTAATCTTGTCCTTTATCCTTGGTCTCCATCAAGATCACGATTCCGTTCATAAAGCTGATCTTCACTTCATCTTCGAGCCACTGGTTGCTCACACACAGACTGTCATATGGACTCAGTGTATGATCGGTGAGCGGATACTTAGCGCCCTCGATATTGAAATGATATACTTCCGCGCCAAGTGGAAATACTGAAAAGAACGGACCATACGCCTCATCTTTTTTAATCACAGTATCTCCGTCGATCAGCCGGATACGATTCTGCGGATCTAGGATCTGCGCCTCCACACCTGCCTGAAATGGAATTGCAAGCGACTGTATATTTGCCCAGAGATGATCGATCCTGCCGCCAGTTGCACCAAGAATAATCATCTCTTTGCACCCCAGTGTCATTGCGAGACGAATTGCGATTTCTGTATCTGAAGCATCCTTCACCGGATTAAATTCACGGATTGGAACATCTGTCTCGTCACGGTAATATGTGGCAATCGTCTGATCCACACTGTCAAAATCCCCTACGATATAGCTCGGCATGATCTGATGATGGTATAAAAATTCCATTCCCCGATCCACACCGATCACACATCCTGCTTCCTCCCTCAAAACAGAAAGTGTAAACTCCTCGTTCAGCTCTCCCCCGCTGACGATAACGATTTTCTTATTCATAATCCTTTAAAATCTCCATAAATTTCTTTGTATTTTCACCCGGATCTCCGCCAAATACAGCTGAACCCGCTACGATAATATTTGCTCCGGCATCCAGCACTTCACGGACATTTGTAAGATAAATACCGCCATCTACCTGAATATCCACCTGAAGTCCCTGTTCATTGATCATGGCACGGATCTTGCGGATCTTATCCAGCGATTCCGGAATGAACTTCTGACCTCCGAATCCCGGATGCACGCTCATTACCAGTAACATATCCACTTTCGGAAGAAGATGTTCGATTGCTTCTGCCGGTGTTTCCGGGCAGATGGATAAGCCGACTTTCATGTTGCAGTCACGAATCTTCTGAATCGTTGCTTCCACATCCTCACATGCTTCCAGATGAATCGTTACGATATCTGCTCCTGATTTTTCAAATTCTTCGATATAGCGGATTGGTTCTTTCACCATCAAATGCGCATCCATCACCTGTCCTGTCACATCATGAATGGATTTTAAAACCGGCATTCCAAAAGAGATACTTGGCACAAACATTCCATCCATTACATCAAAATGAATATATTTTGCCCCATTGTCTTCTGTCAGTTTCATCTGTTCCCCCAGGTTCTTAAAATCTGCCGCCAAAATGGACGGTGCTAAAATGTACTCCATGTCTAATACCTCCTCTTATTCTTCAGTTCCTCATACATTTCTTTATAATCTTCATAACGGACTTCGTGGATCTTCCCGGATTCTACCGCTTCTTTTATTGCACAGCCCGGTTCGTGTATATGATCGCATCCATTATATTTGCATCCACCTTCATAAGGTTCAAATTCCGGAAAATAATATTTCAGTTCTTCTTTTTCAAAATCATTCACATACAGAGAACTAAATCCGGGGGTATCCATAATATAGGATTCCTCATCTATCGGGAACAACTCAGAATGTCTTGTTGTATGTTTTCCACGTTCGATCTTTCGGCTGATGCCTCCGGTCTCCATATTCGCTTCCGGCTGTAAAATATTAATGATCGAAGATTTACCGACTCCTGATGGTCCGGCAATCACTGTTGTCTTTCCCTGTAGTAGTTTACGGATCTCTTCGATATTCTTCTCCTCTTTTGCACTTGCAAAAACACACGGATAACCGCAGTCACGATAAATGCTTTCAATCTCGGCAATCTGTTCTTCGCAGGCAATATCTTCTTTGTTAAAGCACAGAACAACCGGTACACCTTTGCTTTCCATCATTACGAGAAAACGGTCCAGCAGATTATAGTGCGGACTCGGTTTACACACTGCAAATACGACCAGTGCCTGGTCGATATTGGCAACTGCCGGACGTATCAGTTCATTCTGACGTGGCAGGATCCGAATGATATTTCCTAGTTTTTCTTCTTTATCCAGAACTTCCAGTTCAACATTATCACCAACCAGCGGTTTAATCTTGTCTTTTCTGAAAATTCCTTTCGCTTTACATTCATAAACACCGGATTCTACTACGTGAACGTAGTAGAATCCGGCAATTCCTTTTACAATCTTTCCATTCATATTTTCTGCAATCTGTCCTTATCTGCTAGTTATCGCCCTGTTTTCCGTCATTGTTTCCACTGTTGCTTTCCGGTTTTGGTCCAAGGCTTAAGACATAGCGGATGGTTGATCCTTTGGATACTTTTCCGTAAGAAGGAGTCATGGAAATAATCGTTCCTTCTTCATAATTACTACTGTACTCGCTCCGCTGTTTGCTTGCATTCAGTCCATTCTCAGAAGCCCAGCTTAACAGTTCTTCTTCATCACTGCCACTGAAATTCTGGACAGTGATCTTATCCTCCGGTTTCTTTCCTTTGCTGACAACAATATTTACTGTTGATCCGGCATTTACTTTGTTACCGCTGTACGGAGACTGAGACACAACATAGCCTTTTTCCGTCTCATCACTGTACTGGTAAGTAACCGTCCCAACTTTCAGTCCTGCTGACTTGATCGCAGACTGTGCTTCTGAATCCGTCTTGCCTACAAGACTTGGCACAGAAATCTTCTCAGAGCCTTTGCTGACTTTCATTACCACTTCCTGATCTGCGGTTACACTTGTTCCTGCTGCCGGATCCGTTCCGATAACTTCGCCTTCATCATACTGGCTGCTATATACAAACTGGGAAGATCCAACTGTAAGGCCTTTTTCTTCCAGTGTGCGCTGCGCTTCGGATTCATCCATACCGGATACATTCGGTATCTGGATCGTATCTTCTATCTTCTTTGAAGATACAACAATATTAATTCTTGTATTCTTCGCTACTTTTGTTCCGGCTTCTGTCTTCTGCTCGCAGACTTTACCTTTTTCATATTTATCAGATTCTTCATATGTGACATGACATCCAAGTCCTTTTTTGTTCAGCGCTGCTTTTGCATCTTCTTCTGTCATTCCAACAACATTCGGAACTTTTACTTTGCTGTCTGTCTCTTCTGCTGTAACTCCGGAATTAAATCCTTTGAAGATACCGGTAGCTTTGCCGATTGCAAAGACAACAACGAACAGAATAATGATCACGACAACAACCATAAGAATCTTCATAAGCTTACGCATACCTGGATTTACATCTTCGCCGCCTTTTTTCTTGCGGGACTTTTTCCGGTCATATACATCATCGTCATAATCATCGTCTCCGTAACCTTTGCTGCCATAGCCTTTGTCGTCATAATCATCATCGTAGTCTTCATCATCATAATCATCGCCATAGCCTTTGTTGTCATCGTAATTGTCATCGTAATCCTCGTCGTCATAATCATCATCATAACCACTACGGATATCGTCCAGTTCTTCATCCGTGATGATCACGGTATCGGCATTGCCAAGCGGCGGGATCACTACGAAATCTCCATCCGGATCTACCAGTGAACGTTTCAGATCCTGAATCAGCTGTGTTGTATTCGGATAACGGCGTTCTCCGTTTTTCTGTGTACATTTTAAAATAATCTGTTCCAGACTGTACGGAATATCCGGAACCAGTTCTGACGGCGGTGTGATTTCCTGCTGCAGGTGTTTCATTGCAACAGATACGGTCGAATCTCCGTCAAACGGTACCTGACCGGTTGCCATCTCATACAGCGTAATACCAATCGAATAAATATCACTCTTCGCATCACTGAATCCGCCTCTTGCCTGCTCCGGTGATGTATAATGTACTGAGCCCATTGCGTTCGTACTGATCGTATTCGATGTAGTAGCTTTTGCAATTCCGAAATCTGTTACTTTAACTTTGCCGTCTCTGGAAATAATTACATTCTGCGGTTTGATATCGCGGTGAATGATATTTGCCGCATGTGCTGCACCGATACCGGTGCACATCTGTATTGCGATGCTGATAATCTCTTTGTGAGATAATCTGCCCTTTCTTTCAATATACTCTTTCAGCGTGATTCCTTCGACCAGTTCCATAACCATATAATACAGTCCCCGGTCCTCGCCTACATCATAGACATTTACAACGTTCGGGTTCAGAAGTCCCGCTGCGGACTGCGCTTCTGTCCGGAATTTACGGACGAAATTCTCATCTTCCCGATATTCTTTCTTCAATACTTTGATCGCAACATAGCGATTCAGCATCGTATCTTTTCCCTTATATACATCCGCCATTCCACCGGCGCCAATCTTGCTCAGCACCTCATAACGGTTACCCAGAAATATTCCGTCTTTTACCATACGCTCACCTCATCTGCAAGTGGCTCTGCCATAACCACCCCTATATTATCTCTCCCGCCATTACTGTTCGCTTTCTCTATCAGCATATGAACTGCCTCAACAATATCTCTGGCTCCCTTAACGATGTCAAACATGTCCTCATCTTCTACCATGTTGCTGAGTCCGTCTGTACACATCAGAATGATGTCTCCCTTTCTCAGACGATATTCATAAATATCTGCTTCTACATCTTCTTTCACACCGATCGCCCTTGTGATAATATTCTTATCCGGGTGATTCTTGGCTTCTTCTGCTTTGATTCCTCCAAGTCTTACCATCTCTTCTACAAGAGAGTGGTCTTTGGAAATCTGTTTGATCTTATCATTGATCAGATAAAGACGACTGTCTCCTACATTTGAAAAATATAATGTATTACCGATAACAGTAGCAACAACCAGTGTTGTACCCATTCCTTCCAATTTCACATCCGACTGCGCTGCTTTAATAAGCTCATGATTGGCAGTTATTACTATCTCCTTAAGGATCTCTTCCGGCTTCTTAAGCACTGTCTTCTCCAGTTCTTCATGGAGTACTTTTACTGTATATTTAGACGCAAAATCACCGGCTTTATGGCCTCCCATTCCATCTGCGACTACCAGAAGATTCGGGAACGGTCCCACCGGTTTATCTGTTACATATACAAAGTCCTGATTGACTTCTCTTTTTCTACCCACATCGGTCATTGCATATATTTTCATCTAGTTCTCCTTTTTCGCGGTTTTATAACGTCGTCTTAACTGTCCGCAGGCTCCGTCAATATCTGAGCCTCTTTCTCTTCTAATAGTAACATTTATTCCGTTTTTTTCAAGTTTATTTTTGAAATCACGGGCATTTTTGCCATCCGGTTTCTTAAAATCACGTTCCCGGATTGGATTAACCGGAATCAAATTCAGATGACAGTTCCGGTTTTTTAACATCGCTGCCAGCTCCTTCACATCCTCGTCCTGATCGTTGACATCCTTTACAAGACTGTATTCAAATGTAACTCTTCGTCCTGTTTTTTCAAAATAAACGTCACAGGCTTTCAGCACGTCCGTCAGTTCATATTTATTCGCAACCGGCATCAGTTTCTTACGCTTCTCCTGATTAGAACCATGCAGAGAAAGTGCAAGTGTGATCTGCAGTCCTTCTTCGGCAAGCCGCAACATATTCGGGATGATTCCGCAGGTTGATGCCGTAATATTTCTCTGACTGATATGAAGCCCGTGTTCATCACTGATCATATGTACAAACCGTACAAAATTATCATAGTTATCTAACGGTTCGCCACTTCCCATGACTACGATATTCGATACCCGCTCCCCGGTGATCTTCTGTATCGCATAAATCTGTCGTAACATCTCTGATGCTGTAAGATTCCGTTCCAGTCCATCTATTGTCGATGCACAGAAACGACAGCCCATACGGCAGCCTGCCTGCGATGAAATACAGACTGAATTGCCATAGTTGTATTTCATCAGAACACTTTCGATCATATTTCCGTCATCCAGTTCAAACAGAAATTTCTCTGTCGGATCCATTTTGGAAATTTGTCTTTTTACAACCGAAACCTGACGGATCTCATATTCTTCATCCAACTTTTCTCTGAGATTCTTTGGAAGATTGGTCATCTCTTCAAAAGAATCCACCAGTTTTTCGTGCAGCCAGGAATAAATCTGTTTCCCGCGGAAAGACTTTGTACCGATCCGGTTCATTTCCTCTGTTAATTCTTCATAATTATAAGATGCTATATCTTTTTTACTCATGGTTCTCCCTCTGGAACATAGCTATATAAAAGCCGTCTCCAATGTCAATTCCCGGAAGTATCTGCTTCTCTTTTTGCAAATGAAATTCCGGATGTTCTTTTTGAAACCAGGCTGTATTATCTTCATTTTCAGCTTTATGAATGGTACACGTACTGTAAAGAAGCTTTCCACCCGGTTTCACATATTCACATACTACTTTTAAAATCTCTCTTTGTAATTTAACCAGCTCTTCCTGCATCATTGGTGTCATCTTATAACGAAGATCCGGTTTACGGCCAAGAATACCAAGTCCGGAGCAAGGAAGATCCGCAATTACAATATCCGCATTTCCCACGGATTCCGGATCCTTTACCGTCGCATCCTGCACTCTGGCGCAAATGTTCGTAAGACCGCTCCGCTCTATATTTTCCTGCAACAGTTCTACTTTGTATTCCGTCAGATCTCTTGCTTCCACCATGCCCGTTCCATCCAGTTTTTCTGCAAGATGAATGGATTTGCCACCGGGCGCGGCACACACGTCGATGATCACGTCTCCGGCTTTTGGATCTGCCCATTCTGCTACCTGCATGGAGCTTATATCCTGCACATAGAATTCGCCATTCCGGAAAGTCTGTAATTTCTCCAGGTAATCATATCCGGAAATATAAAACACATCCTTCATCTGTGTTTCCGGTTCTACGATAACGCCTTCTGTCTCCAGACGCTTCACAAACTCTGTTGTGTCACCAGCTTTCGGGCTCTTGCGGATAGTTGTCTTTTTATTTTCCAGAAATGCCTTTCCCATCGTCTCTACTGTATCTGCATCGTATACTGCAAGCCACTGTTTTACAAGCCACTCCGGCAGCGAATATACAATCGACAGATAAGCTACCATATCTGTCTTATCCGGTAGCTGTATGTCTTCCCTGTTCCGGCTTATCGTCCTTAAGACGCCATTGACGAAACCTTTCAGATTCACAAATCCTCTTTTCGCTGCAACTTTCACTGCTTCATTGCATACTGCACGATCCGGTACACTATCCATATATCGCATCTGGTAAACACTACTTCGTAGGATCGTACGGATCACCGGTTTCATTTTATTTACTTTTACTTTGGAAAACCGGTTCAGTATTGCATCAATCTCAACCATATGCTCCAGTGTTCCGTTGACGACTCTTGTAATAAAAGCCCTTTCTTTTTTATCCAGATACTGGTACTGATCCAGTACATTTTTTAAGGCAATGTGACTGTACTGCCCGTCTCTTGTGATCATAAGCAGTGTCTCAAGTATGAGTTCACGGCTGCTTACTGATGATGCCATACCTGTCCTCCTACATATCTTGTCCTATACCGATCAGTCTCTTCTAGAATTGGAGATCATGATCAGTCTTAATAACTGTAAAATTGCGGAAGCTGCTCCTGCGACATAAGTCAGGGCTGCTGCCGTCAATACTTTTCTTGTTTCTCTTACTTCATCCGGATATAACATTCCGGTATTGCCAAGAATCTTAAGTGCTCTTCTTGACGCATTAAACTCTACCGGCAGTGTTACAATCTGAAACAATACTGCCATTGAAAATGCAATCACACCAAGATTCAGAAACAGCTGGGATGTCTGGCTGTTCATGATCAGTCCGATGATGATAAGCGGCCAGGCGATCGAACTTCCAAAATTAGCAACCGGTACAAGCGCACTACGGATAGACAGCGGTGCATATCCTCTTGCATGCTGGATCGCATGACCACATTCATGAGCTGCAACTCCGATTGCTGCAACCGATGTCTGCTGGTAAGTTGCATCGGATAAACGAAGTACTTTTGATCTCGGATCATAATGATCCGTCAGATTACCTGCGACATATTCCACTCTTACATCATAAATACCTTCTCTGTGAAGAAGCGCTTCTGCCGCTTCTTTTCCTGTCATTCCCGAGTGACTACGCACGCGGGAATATTTTGAAAAAGTCGAATTCATCTTTGCCGAAGCAAGAAGACAAATAACAACTCCGATCATTACAAGGATATATGTTGGATCATAAAACATTGGATAATACATAGTAATTCCTCCTTAAAATTAAAGAACCGTTCCTGTTTCCATCTGATATCCCCTCAGAAATGCTGCCGCATCCATTCTCTTTTTCCCCGGGATCTGCAGTGCAGTGATTTTCAGAAGTCCGTCTCCTGTCTGTACAAAGAATCCGTCTTTTGCGACTTCTACTACTGTACCGGCAGCCTTACCTGTCTGCCCTTCTGCTACTTCTGCTTCCCAGATCTTCATTCCTTTATCATTCTCATTCCATCTCGTATACGCACTCGGCCATGGATTCAGTCCACGGATCAGTCTCTCAATTTCTTTTGCAGACATCTTCCAGTCAATCTTCCCCATGTGCTTATCGAGCATTTTCGCATAAGCGGTCGGGCTATCACCCTGTTTTTCAGGCGTTACCGTTCCGGCTTTTAATGCATCTAATGTCTCTACGCATAACCGTGCTCCGGCTTCTGCCAGTTTATCATGCAGGCTTCCGCCCGTCTCTTTCTCATCCAGCGGAATCTCTACTTTCAATAACATATCTCCGGTATCCAGCCCTTCATTCATCTGCATGGTCGTTACACCGGATACTTTCTCTCCATTGATCACTGCCCACTGGATTGGTGCAGCACCGCGATAACTCGGAAGCAGCGAAGCGTGCACATTCACGCATCCGTACGGTGTCATTTCCAGTATCTCTTTTGGTAAAATCTGACCAAATGCAATAACCACCATAATATCTGCATTGTATTTTCTTAATTCTTCTATACATTCCGGCTCGCGGATTCTCTTCGGCTGATAGACCGGAATATTGTGGGCAACTGCCACTTCTTTCACCGGTGTATACTGCATCTTGCCGCCGCGTCCCTTTGGTTTATCCGGCTGCGTTACGACAAGTGCCACTTCGTGTCCCGCTTCAATGAGTGCCTCTAATGTTCCTACGGAAAAATCCGGAGTCCCCATAAAAATGACTTTCATTAAACTTCCTCCTCATATGGCTCCACATCGTGAAGTCCGCCTTCCACAAGGTCAACATACATCTTACCATCCAGATGATCGATCTCATGGCAGAAAGCTCTGGCAAGAAGTTCTTCTCCTTCCAGTACGATCTCTTCCATGTCTTCGTTCAGTGCTTTTACTTTGACATAATTCGGTCTTGTCACAAGTCCTGCTTTTCCCGGAACACTTAAGCATCCTTCTTCTCCGGTCTGCTCACCGGAAGTCTCCAGAATCTCCGGATTAATAAGGACGATCGGTCCTTCACCGATATCAATTGTTACGATTCTCTTTAAAATACCGACCTGCGGTGCTGCAAGACCAACTCCCATCGCCTCATACATCGTATCTAACATATCGTTGATCAGAATCTTTGTACGAAGTGTCATCTTCGTTACTTCTTTACATGGTTTTGTCAGGACCTCATCGCCTAACTCACGGATTTTTCTAATTGCCATCTCTCTTCTCTCCTGTTTACATTGTACTCATTGGGTTAAAATCAAATTGAATCCGAAGGCTTCGAAAGCCTGAATTCATCTCTATATACTGTTCCATAAGATCTTTTGCTTCGATCAGGAATTTGTATTCTTCACTTTTAATATAGATAAGCTGTCGGTATCTGTCATTTACTTTTTCAATAAACGGAGCAGTCGGTCCGATAATCGCCAGTTTCTTCTGCCGGTTGAGCCGCTCTGTAAATTCTTTTAAATATCCTGCCGCTTTCTTCAGATGCTCTTCTTCACTTCCACTCATCCAGACTGCAAGAAGCTGATGCACCGGTGGATACCCCATCAGACTCCTGTAGTTGATCTCTTCTTCATAAAAGCCATCATAATCCTGAGCTGCCGCTCTCTGGATACTGTAATGCTCCGGGCTATACGTCTGTATGACAACTTCGCCCCCGGCGGATCCCCTGCCTGCTCTGCCGGCTGCCTGCGTCAACAGCTGGAACGTACGTTCTGCCGACTGATAGTCATTTGAATACAGTGACAGATCCGCTGCCAGCACACCTACCAGCGTCACCTCCGGGAAATCATGTCCTTTGACGATCATCTGTGTACCGATCAGAATATCTGCTTCATGGTTTGCAAATGCAGCCAGGATCTTCTCATGTCCGTCCTTTGATTTTGTTGTGTCCAGATCCATCCGAAGCACGCCAGCCTGCGGAAACATCCTTTTTATCAGTTCCTCGATCTGCTGTGTGCCTGCTTTGAAGCCTCCGATATAACCGGAACCACATTCGGGACACCGGTTCATCTGCTTCGTCTCATAGCCACAGTAATGACAGACCAATTTCCCTCCGCGGTGTGCCGACAGCGACACATCGCAATGAGGACATTTTACTACATATCCGCAGGACCTGCAAGAAACGAATCCCGCATAACCGCGCCGGTTCAAAAACAACATGATCTGCTGATGCTTCTGTAAACGGTCTTCAATCAGTTCTTTTAAACGGTCGCTGATAATGGAACGGTTTCCTTTTTTTAATTCTTCCCGCATATCCACGGTATATACGCTTGCCAGATTCTGTCCCTTCGCTCTTCTGGTAAGTTCCAGCAATGTGTATTCTCCCTGCTTCGCCTTAAAATAAGCATCCACGGAAGGAGTTGCTGAACCGAGCACGACACTCGCTCCTTCCATCGTCGCTCTTGCAACTGCTGTCTCTCTGGCATGATACCTTGGCACCTGCTCACTTTTGTAAGCCGATTCCTGTTCTTCATCAATCACGATCAGTCCCAGATCAGAAAATGGTGTAAACAGTGCCGACCTTGGTCCGATCATCACATCGACTTTTCCACGTCTGATCCTCTCTAACTGATCAAAACGTTCTCCCGGTGACAATCTGGAATTGAGAATAGATACCCTGTCGCCAAATCTTCCATAAAATCGCATTACCGTCTGATAAGTAAGTGCAATCTCCGGAATCAGCACAATCGCCTGTTTTCCCATTTTTACGATCTGTTCGATCATTTCCATATAGACTTCTGTCTTACCACTTCCGGTAATTCCATAAAGGAGATATGTCTTTCGTTTTCCTGCCTGATAATCCTGCACGAAAGTACGGATCGCTCTCTCCTGCTCTTCGGTGTAAACGATCTGCTTTCCAGTCTTTTTCTGATAATCGACCGGATTACGCAGCATATCTTCATATTCAACAGTAAGAATCTTCTGTTCTTCCAGCGTGCGGATCACGGTACCTGTCACATTCAGTTTCTTCGTCAGCAGTTCGTATTCCTGTACCGGCTGATCCAGAAGTCCTGCCAGCAGTCTGGCTCTTGCTTTCTGGTTCTTATGCAGATAAATATCCAGCTGGCGCTTTCCGGCTTCTTCATCTAAAAGCAGGTGCACCGTGCGCTTCTGTCGGATCTTCTCTTTCTTCTTTACAGGAAGAACAGTCTTCAGCGCCTGGATCATAGTTCCGCCGTAATGCTCCTTCATCCATGCCGCCAATGCAACCAGTTTCCCCTCAATTGCCATACTTTCTTCCGCTTTTCCTGTAATCTCCTTGATCTTTGCCGGATCATAATCTGTCTTTTCCGAAAATGCGATAACATAGCCGTGTGTTTCTTTGTTGCCTCTTCCAAACGGAACAACAACTTCTGTTCCAACCTCAAGCATCCCTTCTAACCGGGAAGGGATGCTATATTGAAATACTTTATCTAATTTTTCATGCGTGATGTCTATGATAATATCAGCGTACATCTTGCTCCTTTATTTTTGTTCTTCTAATACTTCACGGATCAGCACACGATCATCCATATCATATTTTACGCCTTTGATCTCCTGATACGTCTCATGTCCCTTTCCGGCAATGATGATGACATCTCCCGGCTGACCATGTTCGATTGCATAACGGATTGCTTCTTTTCTGTCACAGATTGCTATATATTTGCCGTCTGTTTTCTTCATACCTGTAATAATGTCATCGATAATATCCTGTGGCTCTTCAAAACGTGGATTATCCGATGTAATGATTGTGAAATCAGATAATTTACCGGAAACTTCTCCCATCTCGTAGCGTCTTGTCTTGGAACGGTTTCCACCGCAGCCAAATACGGTTACAAGACGTCCCGGATTGTAATCGCGCATCGTATTTAACAAACTTTCCAGACTCATTGCATTGTGCGCATAGTCGATCATCAGTGTAAAATCATCCGCAACTTTGATCATTTCCACACGTCCTTTGACTTTTGCAGCCTTTAATGCCTTCTTAATATCTTCCTCCGGTACTCTGAAATGTCTGCATACTGCAATTGCCGTAAGAGAATTGTATACGCTGAATTCTCCCGGAATGTCTACTTCCACATCCATGTCCAGAAGTCCGGTTACATGATAATGCATGCCAAGGTATCCTGGTCTTGAAACGTGTTTCACATCTACTGCTCTTAAATCTGCTTCCTCTGAAAATCCGAACGTCTCCACGCGGCATGTTGCATTTTTAAATACATCCTTGTACCACTTGTCATCTACATTTGCAATTCCAAGATTACACTGGGTAAATAAAATACCTTTGCAGCGTTTGTAATCTTCAAAATCTTTGTGCTCATTCGGTCCGATGTGGTCTTCTCCAAGGTTAGTGAATATACCAATCTCAAACTGGATTCCTGCGGTACGGTGAAGCATCAATCCCTGTGAAGAAACTTCCATTACAACACTGTCACAACCTGCCTCTACCATCTCTGCAAAATATTTGTGGATTGTAAAGGACTCCGGTGTTGTATTATTCGCCGGAATTGTCTTGTCTCCAATAACTGCCTCAATCGTTCCGATCAGTCCGACATTATGTCCGGCTGCTTCAAGAATAGACTTCACCATATATGTTGTCGTTGTCTTTCCTTTTGTACCGGTAATTCCGATCACATGCAGTTTTTCTGCCGGATATCCAAAATAAGCCGCTGACATCAGTGCCAGCGCATATCTGGTATCATCTACATGGATAACAGTCACTCCTTCCGGTGCTTCTACCGGCTTTTCTACAATCACTGCTTTTGCGCCTTTACCGGCGACTTCTTCTACATAAGTATGTCCATCCGATACAGCTCCGCTAATACATACAAATACACTGCCTTCCGTCACTTTGCGCGAATCGTTGACAAGTTCTGTCACTTCGATCTCATCACTTCCCTGACGGACTTCATATTCCAAACGTTCCAATAAACTGGTTAATTTCATGCGTTGTGCCTCCTGCATCATTTCATTCATTTTTTTCGTAATCCTTATTATAAAACATTTTCCACTACAGTACAAGAACTGCTCCGGGATAATTTTCCTGTCCATCTTCCTGCAAATGTGTTATAATCTTTTGCAGAAACTATATACAAGAAAAGGGGAATCAACTTATGAAAGCTTATGAAAGACTATTAAAGTACGTTGTTGTCCGTACACCTAGTGATGAGAACAGTGACACTGTTCCGTCTTCCACATGTCAGTTTGACCTTGCAAGAATCCTGGAGACAGAGATGAAAGAACTTGGTCTTGTAGATGTTTATCTGGACGACCAATGTTATCTGTATGGAAAACTTCCGGCAACAGCTGGATATGAAGACAAACCGAAGATCGGTTTCATCGCTCATATGGATACCGTATCTGATTTCTGTGACCACGATATCACACCAGTTATCACAGAGAACTATAACGGACAGGATCTTAAACTTGGGGATAGCGGTCTTGTCTTAAGTGTGCAGAACTTTCCACATCTTACAAGCCTGAAAGGACGTACACTGATTACAACAGATGGTACAACCGTTCTCGGTGCCGACGATAAAGCCGGAATCGCCGAGATTCTTACAATGATCGAACATCTGAATGAAGAGAATATTCCTCACGGACCGATCCGTGTTGCATTTACTCCGGATGAAGAGATTGGAACCGGCGCTTCTCATTTCGATGTAGAACGTTTTGATGCAGACTACGGTTACACACTGGACGGAGACACAGAAGGTGAAATCCAGTATGAAAACTTTAACGCATGCAAAGCTGATTTCGTAATCAAAGGATTCAACGTACATCCGGGATCTTCCAAAGATACAATGATCAATGCGAGTCTTGTAGCTATGGAGATCAACAATGCACTTCCTTCTATGGAGACACCAAGAGGAACTGAAGACTACGAAGGCTTCTATCACCTCGTAAGTATGAAAGGTGAAGTCGGAGAAGCAGAGCTTCATTATATTGTCAGAGATCATGACAAATTACTTTTTGAAGCTAAGAAGAAAACACTCCGCCTGATTGAAAAAGATCTGAATGAAAAATGGGGCGAAGGCACTGTTACTCTCACGATCACAGAGCAGTACCGCAACATGGCTGAGATTATTGAGACATGCATGCACCTGATCGACAATGCAAAACAGGCATGTGAGAATGCAGATGTGACACCACTTGTAATGCCAATTCGTGGTGGTACAGACGGATGCCAGTTAAGCTTCAAAGGACTTCCTTGCCCGAACCTTGGTACCGGTGGACATGCATACCATGGACCGTACGAGCACATCACAGTCGAAGGTATGGATCAGACAGTTGACGTAGCTGTTGAAGTTGTAAAATTATACGCGAAATAAATCTATCTGTATTTATATTAAGGGCTATTGCACTAACGTGCGATGGTCCTTTTCTCTTATTCATTGTAATTGCTTTGTCGCCATAAATCGAGCAGATTAACTTCTGCTCGACTTCGTATAAACAAAAAGAACCATCTGTTACGACAGTTCCTTTTTTTAATTTATATAATATTTTCTACAGATCAATATCCGGCAATTCTTCCTTGAAGCCTTCTCCTACAACTTCATTGGATTCCATAATAATGGTAAATGCTTTCGGATCTAATTCATGTACAAGTTTCTTAATTGAATACATCTGCTTGTTGTTGCATGCACACATAACAACATCTTTATTTGCTTTGGAATAACTTCCCATACCTTTTAAGATTGTGGAACCTCTTCCTGAATATGCATCAATCTCTTTTGCAAGCTCTTCTCCACGTTCTGTTACAATCAGTGTCATCTTTCCTTCATCAATACCATACATAATGCGGTCCATTACAGTTGCCATCAGATAAGTAACAATCACACCATAGATCAGTCCGTCTACGTCTTTGAATACGATAACTGTTCCGAGGATGATTGTTGTAATATCAAGTGCAAATGTGATCACGCCCAGTGTCATGTGCGGTTTTACCTGTTTAATAGAAACGCTGATGAAATCCTGTCCGCCTGTGGAAGAACCGCGCATGAAGATCATCGCATAACCGATTCCACAAAGCACACCCATACATAATGCTGCCAGCAGTCTGTTGCCGTTATATACCGGAAGCAGCGGTGCTACATAGTCCATTAAAAGGGACGAAATGATCGTTGTTTTTACTGAAACAAAGAAAAACTTCTTTCCAAGGAATTTATAACATAAAATTGAAACCGGGATATTTAACAAAATTGTACCGGCTCCAACCGGGATACCAAACAGGTGATATAAGATAATCGCAATACCAGAAAATCCTGCTACCGGAAAATTCGCATTTAAAGCAAAATTGTAAATACCGATTGCAATGATCATACCCGCTACAATATCCACCAAAACATCAATCATCAATTCTTTCCAGTTCATTTTTTTCATTTTGATAACCTCCCATCTGAATTTATATCTTTCTTCCATACGTCAAAACGACAAAAAAACAGCTGCAAACTATAAAAATATAATTCGCAACTGCTCTTATGTTTCACATTATATCCCTGGATTTTAACTTTGTCAACACCCTGTTTTGAATATTTTCATTTCAGAGTTTCCTCTTCCATCCTCTGCAATCTTCGTGCCAGACAGGCATTTACTGATTGATCCGGTCTGTAACTTTAATATCTGCGAAAGATGTCATCTCCCAGTCATTTCCATTTTTCTCAAGCACATAAGTACACTCCTGTGTCATAAGCTGCAGCGGTTTACCTGCCACCTGCACATAATAAGTCTCTCTTGTAGAAATCTTGCACTTATTCTTACCGCTGTATTTTACATCTGTCAGTTCATAAGAATCCAATTGTTCAGAAATTTTACGCTGAACATATTTCTCCTGTTCTTTGTAAATCGGGCTTCCATTCTTCAGATATCCGGAAATCTTTGAAAAATCATTTGTATTCATTGCTTCTGCAAAATTCTTCAGATAACCTTCCACAACCGCCTCCGGTCCATCCTTATAAATATCTGCACTCTTGGCGCTTAACAATACATTCGGTGTATAGCTGTATTTGCAGGAGCCGCCATATTCCACACTCTTATATCCTGCTTCGATATCTGCTTTACTTTCCAGCTTCATGTCAGATTTGTCTTCAAACTCAACCATGTAAAGTTGTTTTTCCATTTCATAAACCTGATCGTAAATACTCTTCATGCCATTTACATCTGTAACACTATAATAAGCTCCACCAGTCTGTTCCGCAATATATCTTGCATCATTGTAATCATAACCTCCGATTCCGATAATAAAAATCGGTACATGATAACGGTTTGCTGTCCGGATCACGGTATCCGGGCTGCAATTACTGTGATTATCCTGTCCGTCAGTAAATGCGATCACGCATCTGGCTCCATTCTGCGCCGCAACACGTTCTACGGAAGTATATAAAGCATCGTACAGACTGGTCTCTTCTTCTGTCTGCAACTGGTTAATACAGTTCACAAGATCGCTGGCATCATCGGTAAATTTCCGTTCCAGGCGGACTCCTGTAGAGAATGATGTAAGTTCCACTTTGTCTCCGGCGTCAAACTGCACACTGTTTACAAAATCTGACATGATCTGTTTTGCTTCATCCAGCGGTCCACCATCCATACTTCCGCTGACATCTGCAACCATATCTACCTTCAGCGCTTCTTTTTCATTTAACTGTCCGGCAGAAGTAATTATCTGCTTCACATATTTTGCATTTGCATCTTTTTTCTTAATATAGAAAAGCGAATTACTGAGCTTCTTCGGTACTTCTCCGGTATTGCCATCTTTCACACTCAGATACAGACGGATCTTCGGAAATGCAGACGCATCCACCTGCTGAACTGTAACATCCAGCGGATTCTTCGGATCGATATACAGATAGATTGCCTGATCCATCTTTGCAAATGTTTTCTGGATAGATTTGTAATTTCTCGTCTTTTCTTTTGTCAGGCTCTGAATCTCTTTTAAAATCGTCTTATAACTGCTTACTTCTTTGGACGATGCCTCGGAAAGATCTACATTTTCATACATAGATACCTGATCAGAAATATATTGGTCATCTGCGCTTTTTAATGCTTCCAATGCTTTCACAGCATTCTTATAAGTTGTCTGTGTCTTTTTGCCTTCTTTTTTCTTAATTGCACTGCGACATTCTTTTAATGCACTTTCATATGCGCTGTAACTTTCAGAATCCAGATCATACTGTTTTTTCTCTTTCTCCATCTCTGACAGTTCTGACGCACAGTCCTGAAATGCATCCACACCTTTTTTAAGTTCTTTCAGTTCTTTAACAACAGCTCTTTTACCGCCAAAATCCAGTACACCAAGATTCTCCCATTCTGCTGCCAGCCTTGCTTCTTCCGACTGATAATCTTTAAGACCGGCTTTCTCAATCTTTGACACTGCACTGTTCTTCTGCCATGCAAGACCAACCGTCCCATATAATAAGCCGCCACCGATAATCAATACAACTGCTGCGATAACCGCTGCAATAATAACTGTCTGATTCTTCTTCGGTGATGCCGGTGTCTGTCCGGATGTTGTTCTTCCACCTGCTGGTGGTATCTGTCCGGATGCCTGTGTATTTCCCGGATTCTGTACGGTTTTCTCCGGCTGTACCGGTTCTACCGGTGCACCACATTCCGGACAGAATCTGGCACCCTTTTCCAGCTCAGAGCCACAATTTGCACAAAACATTGTTATTCCTCCTCCAATCTCATTCCTTCTGCGATTCCTTTCGCATCTGCTTCTGCCCATTCCTTTGCCAGCGTTCCATCTGCTGCCAGCTTACGCATCTTCGGTACGGTATGGAAACCATGCTCCACGATCATTCCCGGTACCGCAACATTCGATGCGCCCCTTAATACGCCGTAATAATCACCATTATTTCCACGACGGGCACAGACCGTTCCTTCTTTATCCACACTGTCATTATAGGCATCTGTCCAGTTCAGTATATCATCTTTTCCACTTACTGTGTGAAACTTTTCCTGTGTGCTGATTCCTAATTTTGCATTGGAAACTGCCAGACTGGTTCCGATTGCATTTGCCACCCTAAGTGCCTGTTTACTTTCCATTGCAACAGTATTAACAATCACAATTGGCTTTGTAATGCCAATTGGCTGTCTGTTCGTATCCACACCGTTGGCATGTTCCAGATTAGCATTCGTATGGAGTGAAATAAAGAGATCCATGCCTTTTGCCGCCTCACCGCGCAGGCTGATCTTTCCGGAATCCAGTGCCAGATTCTCGTATCCGTTGATACAGATATTGCCGCTGGTACGTGTCAAATGTACAATCACCCCATATCGTTCTTCCAGTATCTTTTTCAGTTCTTTTGCCACCTGCAATGTAAAATTGCCTTCACAGTAAACAACTTTTCCGTTTTCATAGACTTCATTCTTTTTTGAATAATGCCCCGGATCAATACAGATCTGTATCTTTTTCTGTCTTTTTATTATTTTCTGCTGTTCTTTTGCTTTCTGTTTTTTTTCTTCTTCCTGCTTTTTTCGTTGCTCCATTGCTTCTTTTCTTTCCTGTGCCACTTCTTTTTGCTTTTCTATTTTCTGTACTTCTTCATTCTCTCTTATTTTCATCTGTCTCATATAGCTTTTTGCTCCACATAGTCCGATCACAAGCAATAACATTCCCACTGCTGCAAAAATCTTTTTTTTCATCATTTTTCTTTTTCCCGCTTTTCTTCCATATTACTGCCGCGGATCACGGCTTCTTCTCCATATCTTCCACGTATTTCCTTTAAAGCCTGCTCCAGCTTTGCTTTCTTTTCACTGGCTTTCTTCCTTTTCTCCATCTCCGGCTGTACTTCAAATATGGTAAGCTGTTCTGGTGCAGACGCATCCGTCAACTTGGAACTTCGGATTCCCAGCAGACGAATGGGTTGTTTTTTCCACATTTCCCGGAATAATTCTGCTGCTGTCTCGTAAATTCTGGCATCCTCATTGGTTGCTCTCTCCAGCTGTGTCTGGTGGGAACTATTTTCAAAATTATAATACTTAATCTCCACACTGATCATTCCGGCTTTCTGCCCAGCTTTCCTGAGTCTCCTTCCTACGCTTCCTGCCAGTTTTCCCAGCACTTCACACGCCTCTTCTTCTGTCTTTGCATCCTGCGGCAGTGTAATAGAGTTGCCAATTCCTTTTGCCTCCTGACGTACCGGTTCTACCGGCGAATTGTCCATACCATTGGCAAATTCCCATAGTTTGCGCCCGTGGCTTTTCAGATGTATCTCCAGTAGTTCCGGATTCATCTGTGCCAGATCTCCGATCGTGCGGATCTCCAGCTTCTGTAAATATTCCACACTCGACCTGCCCGCCATAAAAAGTTCTCCGATTGGAAGCGGCCACATTTTCTCCTTAATCTCATCCGGAAATAACGTATGTACTTTATCCGGTTTTTCAAAATCCGATGCCATCTTTGCCAGCAGTTTATTTTCCGATATTCCAACATTCACAGTAAATCCAAACTGTCTGCGGACTTCATTTTTAATCTCTAAAGCGCCTTCCATCGGTGAGAAAAAACGCGGCGCGCTCTCTGTAAAATCCATATAACACTCATCTACGCTGACCTGTTCGATCTGATCCGTATAACCGCGCAGAAATGTCATCAATTTTCTGCTGTAATCCGAATAGAGTCTGTGATCCGGCGGTGCGATCACAAGATTCGGACACTTACGAATGGCATCCACAACGGGTTCCCCTGTGCGGATGCCATACTTCTTAGCGGAAATGGATTTGGCAAGCACGACTCCATGTCTGGAAGCTCTGTCGCCTCCGATGATAGCCGGTATCTTACGCAGATCCGTCTCCGCTCCATTCTTCAATTGTTCCACTGCACTCCAGCTTAAATACGCAGAGTTCACATCTATATGGAAGATTATCCGTGGCATCTTATCGCTCCTTATAAGTCAGACTCTGGTACCACCTGCATATATTCCTGAATATGCGCAGCAAGTTTTTCATTCTCAACATCAATCACAATAGTCTCACCTGCCCGGATCTCACCTTCCAGCATCAGTTTTGCTGCCAGTGTCTCAACATGCTTCTGCAAATATCTCTTCAGCGGACGTGCTCCGTAAGTCGGATCGTAACCACCTTCCACTACATAATTCTTTGCAGCTTCTGTCAGGGAAAGGGAAATCTCTTTGTCTGCCAGACGTCTGTTTACATCTTTTACAAGTAAGTCAATTATATGATAAATGTTATCTTTGTTCAATGGTTTGAATAAAATCGTCTCGTCCAGACGGTTCAAAAATTCCGGTCTGAAATGTGCACGCAGGTCATTCATAACCATTTCCTGTGCTTCTGGTTTGATCGTTCCATCTTCATTAATTCCATCCAGCAGATACTGGGAACCAATATTGGATGTCATGATCAGGATTGTATTCTTAAAATCTACAGTACGTCCCTGGGAATCCGTAATACGTCCATCATCCAACACCTGCAATAATACATTAAATACATCCGGGTGTGCTTTTTCAATCTCATCAAACAGTACAACTGAGTAAGGTTTTCTTCTGACAGCTTCGGTAAGCTGGCCACCTTCATCATATCCGACATATCCCGGAGGCGCTCCGATCAGTCTGGATACGGAATATTTCTCCATATACTCACTCATGTCGATACGCACCATGTTATTCTCATCATCAAACAGGCTCTCTGCAAGTGTCTTTGCAAGTTCTGTCTTACCGACTCCGGTAGGTCCAAGGAACAGGAACGAACCAATCGGTCTGGTTGGATCTTTAATTCCGGCTTTGGATCGGATGATTGCTTCGGTTACAAGTTCCACACCTTCATCCTGACCGATGACACGTTTATGCAGCTCATCTGCCAGATGCAGTGTCTTGCTTCTCTCGCTCTCATTTAATTTGGCAACCGGAATACCTGTCCACCGGGATACGATCTTCGCAATCTCATCATCGGTAACACTTTCATGTACCAGATCGCGGTCTTCATCTTTTACTTTAGCTTCTTCATCTTCCAACTGTTTCTTCAGTTGTGGCAGCTTACCATACTGCAGTTCTGCAGCCTTCTCCAAGTCATAAGAATGCTGTGCTTTCTCAATCTCTTTGTTGATCTGCTCAATCTCCTCACGGATCTTCTGCACACGTTCAACGCCGACTTTCTCATTGTCCCACTGTGCTTTACGACTTGCAAATTCTTCTCTGCGCTCTGCCAGTTCTTCCTGCAGATGTACAAGTCTGTCCTGGCTCAACCGATCGTCTTCCTTCTTAAGAGCTGCTTCTTCTATCTCAAGCTGCATGATCTTACGCTGTAATTCGTCCAGTTCTGCAGGCATGGAATCTAGTTCTGTCTTGATCATGGCACATGCTTCATCTACAAGGTCGATCGCTTTGTCCGGCAGAAAACGGTCGGAAATATAACGATCTGAGAGTGTTGCTGCTGCAACAAGTGCTCCATCTGTGATCTTCACTCCATGGAATACTTCATATCGTTCTTTCAGTCCTCGCAGAATGGAAATTGCATCTTCCACTGTCGGCTCTTCTACCATAACCGGCTGGAAACGACGTTCCAGTGCCGCATCTTTTTCAATATACTGACGATACTCATCCAGTGTTGTTGCACCGATACAATGCAGTTCACCTCTGGCAAGCATTGGTTTTAACATATTTCCTGCATCCATTGCACCGTCCGTCTTACCAGCGCCGACAATCGTATGCAACTCATCAATAAACAGGATAATTCGTCCATCGCTGTTTTTCACTTCTTCCAGAACTGCTTTCAGACGTTCCTCAAATTCTCCACGATATTTAGCACCTGCTACAAGTGCTCCCATATCTAGTGAGAAAATTGTCTTGTCTTTCAGTCCTTCCGGTACATCACCACGGACAATTCTCTGTGCAAGTCCTTCTACAACTGCTGTCTTACCAACACCTGGTTCACCGATTAGGACCGGATTGTTCTTCGTCTTACGTGAAAGGATACGGACTACATTACGGATCTCAGAGTCACGTCCGATCACCGGATCCAGTTTCTGCTCTCTTGCCCGCTCTACCAGATCAGAACCATATTTATTCAACGTATCATAAGTATCTTCCGGGTTATCACTTGTTACCCTCTGATTGCCTCTCACAGTAGATAATGCTTGCAGGAATCCTTCCCGGCTGATACCCATCTCACGAAGCAGTGCCTTCATATCTTTACTTGCATATTTTATAATAGCGAGGAAGAGATGCTCAACAGAAACATATTCGTCTCCCATCGGTTTTGCCTCATCCTCTGCGTGGATCAGAACATTATTCAGATCCTGTCCTACATACTGTCTTCCACCCTGTACTTTCGGGCGTTTTGTAATCGCCTCTTCCACGCGATTAATAATAAGGTTCTTATCGAGCCCCATCTTTTCCATCAATTTCGCGATCAGGCTGTCATCCTGTGTTAATAATGCATAAAGCAAATGCTCCTGTGCAATCTCCTGGTTGCCATAGTCAGATGCAATGCGTTCACAGTCTTGCACAGCCTGCAATGATTTCTGTGTAAATTTATTTATATTCATAAAGACAACCTCCTTTTTGCTCTTGTTCTACTTGCAATATAACAATACAACACTTTATCAGCACTGTCAAGAGTCGAGTGCTAATTGTTTTAAAAAGTATTCTTAAACCTTTTCATAAGTAACTTTTACCATTGCTACATTGATGTCAAAATAATTGTGCTTGATTTCTGTCTGCAAATATTCTTCTGCATGTGCAATGCGCAAACTTTTGCAATTATTTTATTCCATACTAATTTTATTATCTACAGCATATTTATATAATTTAGTACATTTATTTTTTTCAATGACGATCGTACCCGCAAAATCTCCAAATGCCCAATCATCTATATTTTTCACATCCCCTGCAAAATATACTTTTTCAAGATTTACACTCGATCCAAATACTGCCATCTTCATACTTGTTACTGTCTTCGGTACTTTAATACATTTCAATTCTTCGTGATAAGCAAAGGAAGCTTCTCCTAGCGAAGTCACTTTTAATCCATCTATTTTTTCCGGAATATGTAAACTATCCACATTTTTCTTTAGGTAACCAATTATTTCAACTGTATTTTCTCCTTCATTGATTCTATAACTATATTTTTATCCTTTGATATTTCCAATTCTTTTATCGTTTTTCTGACATTTAAAATTTCTCCATTATTTAAGTGGACCCCAACTTTTCTTGCTGCTGTTTCAAAATACATAATATCTGAATGCTTAATTCGAACATCCGCTTCACTTGTTTTAATAACAATATATGAATCCTGCATTTCTCCAAGCCTTGCATAGGCTGCTTTCAAATCTAGAAACAGTTCTTTTTCTATCCTGCTTTTTCTAATATATCTGAATGGACTATATTCTATGGATTCAAATACATACTGCTCATGTGCGGATACAAAGATCAATATTATATCTGAATTTTCTTCACGCAGCTTTTTGGCAATCTCCAGTCCCGAAATACCAGGCATGTCTATATCCAAGAACAATATATCAATTTCACTGCTGCTTTGTCTAATTCTTTTTTAGTATATCTAATGATTCCTGCTCATCATCGCATAATGCAATGTTAATTATCATTGTAACTTTCCCTCATTTTTCTTTATATATTCTCCTTTACATTAAAAATAATTGCAAGACAGATTACTGCATAAGATATAAACGTACGGAAATATTCTCCGATTGCAACGCTTGAGAACAGTGTCTGCCCAGCAAGTGGCGATACAATAAACAGAAAATGGAACAAAAATAATCCTAAAAACACATTGCGGATATTCGCATTTTTAATTCCGGCTCCACCAGCCAGAATTGCCGCACTTGAGAAAATCTCACGATTGCTTTGCGCGGTATACACGCTCAACATTCCAACATTCTGTAAATACATGATCTGTCCGTAAGCCGCAAGCACCGTAGAAATAATAATTGCGATGATTCTCATTTTATTCACATCGATGCCAAGGCTCTGCGACTTATCCATACTTTCACCGACAGCTTTCATATTAATACCGAGCTTGCTTCGAAGCAAGTAAAATATGAACAGACTGACTACTGTGATGATCACAAGATTCAACACCGAACATTTAATCCCCCATATTTCAAATTTCAAACAATCATCGATAATGCCACCCAGACTTTCCAGGTTTACAACATGCTGAATTCCCAGTCCGGATTTTAAAAGCAATTTTTCGTTTGTAGCAGGAATGATCGTTCCAAATCCGACCATAAAGATTAACTGATAGATACTGATTCCGATATATCCGATAATGATGGAAGTAATCATCTCTCGCCCTTTTACACGGTTTAAGATTGCTCCGATCACATAACCAAATGCGACAGCAAGGATTGTAGAAAGAAGTACAACCGCTAAAAGTGCCGGATATCCTTCCAGTCCATAATTTAATACAAAAAGAATGGCTGTCTGTGCTGCCAGTGCACCAATGCTGATGGCAAAGTTAAGTCCCAAACCGGCTATGATCGGAACGATCAGTGACAATACCATCACGCTGTTTCGCAAAATTCTTGTTACTACTTCAGACATAACAAAATTAAGCGACATTCCTGACACAATATATCCTATGACAGACAGGATAATGAATAACAATGGAATTCGATTTGATTTAAGCTTTTTCAACATTCTTCTCCTTTTTTGTTTCTTTAAACATTGCAAATAAGATAATGACATTTGTCAAAATAGATCTTGTGATCTCGGTAAGCTCTGTCGCAACCAGCTCATTTGCAAGAGGCACACTAAACACTAAAATCCCGTGAAAAATCAATGTACCTACAATCACGTTTAAAATATTTCCATTATGTTCCGTACAGCCTCCGATAAGAAGCGCAGATGCTGCAGAAAAGGCGATCGCTTTCGGTGCATTATAAAGTTCCAGATATCCATAGCTTTGTGAATAGAAACAGATACCTACACCTGCAATGATCGTTGATAAAACGATTGCCGTCATCTTAATCTTATTCGATTGCAGCCCCATAATCTCGCAATAGGCTTCATTTTCACCGAGGGCAAGCATATTTTGACCGATATTACTTTTAAAAATAATATAGATGATCACGCACACGATAAAAAAGCAAAGGAGATATCCTACCGGAATCATCATTCCACCTATTTTTATCTGGAAAATTTTTTCAATGATTTTGTCAAAATATCCTTCCAGCCCAATCTTTGGACGCATTCCTTTTCCTGCGATTGGAAATACCATGACCGGATTGTCAAATGGAATAGTCACCCATAAAATACAGGACAGCGGAATGATTGATAAACCTAAAAAGTTTCCTGTGATCTCCTCTGTTCCACTTGCCTTTATTAAAATGCGTCCATAAATTCTTCCGAACACAAAACTAATAAGAATTGTAAGGAGAAGCACGCATAAAAATCCTTTCACACCAGTGATTTCAAAGTTCATAACCGTGCTGATACTAATAAGACCGGCTATGATCCCGACTGGCATTCCGAAGTTAAATCCCATTCCGGCATTCAGCATCGGAAGAAGTGATAATACAAACACACCGTTCATAGGAAGTCGGATCAGCATATCCGTAAGCAGCGGGCGGATTGGAATTCCCATGTAACAGGAAACAGCGATCATGACAAGCAAAAAGATCAGCAATACATTTTTTTGTAATTTAAACTTTTTCATAGCTGTCCTCCTCTCTCATTTTTGAAAAAGCTCTCGCAAACTGTTCTGCATCTGCATCGTGTTTTAAAACATCTACAAGTTCCCCCTCATAAAATACGCAGATGCGATCACATATTTTTTTCATCTCTTCAATATCTCCGGATGCGAGAATGATCGTAGTCCCTGCTCTTTTATTCAAATCTGCGAGCAATTTTAAAATATTGTCTTTTGATTTGATATCAATCCCTCTCGTCGGTTCATTAATAAATAATACGTCCGGATCCATTAAAATCGCACGTGCCAACGCTACTTTTTGCTGGTTTCCACCGCTCAATTCACAGATTGGCTGTCGAATTGACTCACATACTACGTCATATTTCGTTACTACTGTTTCTGCCTGATTTTTCTCTTTATTTTTATCATAAAATTTAATTTTATTTCCGATAGACAGACGATTTAACTTATCAGAGAAATTCTTCAAATAGAAATTGATATTCTCTGCTACTGATTTGTCCAAAAGAAGTCCATTTCTTCTTCTTTCTTCTGTGACAAACACAATACCTGATTCAATCGCTTCCGCTGTTTTATTAATTTTTATTTCCTTCTCATCTTTGTAAAATGTGAAATCTCCGGCAATTTTATCTGCTCTTAACGTGCCATATGCCAGTGCATTTTTCCCATGTCCGTTCATTCCGGTAAGACCGATGATCTCTGACTGATATATGTCAAAGTTCAGATTTTTTATCGGTTCGTTTTTTCGTGCAACATAAAAATCTTTATACGTCAGCACTACTTTTTCCTGCTTTGCTTCATTTTCCTTAAAACGCTCTGCAAATGCGTAATTATATCCGATAATCTCTTCCGCTATTTTTTCGCGGCTGAATTCTTCTTTTTTGTCACTTAGATAAACCGGATCTCCGTCCCTTAATACGAGGATTGTATCCGAAACTGCGATGATCTCTTCAATTCGGTGTGACACTAAAATAATAGTTAAGCCTTCATCTGCCAGTTTTTTCAACTGTTCCAGAAGCTTGTTAGAGTCTTTTTCATTCAATGTAGCTGTCGGCTCATCCAGCATTAATAATTTTGTATCTTCATTGGCGATCGAGCGGGCGATTTCTACAAACTGCTTATTATTGATTGGAAGTTCACAGATTTTCATCTCCACATCCAGATCAAGCCCTAATCTTGCCAGGATCTCTTTTGCTTTTCTTTTATTCTCTTCTGTATAGAAATTCTTCATGCTTCCTTTTATCTCGCGATAGGAATTCATTACATAATTAGGCAATGCTATATTTTCCCATATACTTAAATCTTCTAACAGACTGAATTCCTGGTGCACCATACAAATCCCGTAGCTCTGGCTTTCTACCGTTGATGTGATCTTTACTTTTTGTCCATCTATGAAAATATCACCTTCGTAACCACCTGTCTCGTCAATAATATGGTCACCGGAAATAATATTAAGCATTGTACTTTTCCCGGATCCATTAACTCCCATAAGTCCTAAGATCTGCCCTTTTTTCAACTCTATATTCACATTTCGCAAAACGGAGTTACCACTAAATTTCTTTCCCAAATTGTTTAATTTTAAAACTGTATTTTCCATCGTCATTCCCACTTATAAAAGATAGCTGTGGCACGACTGTGTCACAGCTAGTCTTTTTCATTATATTTTAGTAATAAATTGAACCCATAATGTAAAGGAGATAGTTGTCATATTTACCATCAAGTTTTTCCATTTCGACTGATACACCTGTTACGTCTTTTGCGATTTTTCTTAATGCATCAATATCTGTTAATTTGATGTCGCCTTTCAAGGCCTGGATTGCTACTTCTGTCGCAAATTCCGGCTGGAATGCTTCCATAGAAATTGGCCATGTAGACAGTCTTCCTGTAACACCATTCTTCTTTGCAACATCGCTGATCATCTTGTTGATTGCATCGTAATCACCTGCAATATCTTTTGTAATTTTAAGGTTCATACCTGCCGGATATCCCTGTGTAGGTGTCGGGCAACACTGCTCAGCTACGATATATTTGTATTTTAATTCCAGCCCGATTACGAAATCCTGTGTCGGACAGTATGTACTGAAGATACAAGTATCTTTTCCATATTTTTTGATCTCTTTTGGAATATCTTCTTTGATGAACTGATTTGTTGCACTGTCAGATGTTACGTATGGGTCTGGCATTGTTATATCGATGAAGTCCATACCAAGCTTCTTCGCTGTCTTTTTCATCGTCTCTCTTCTCTGTGCAATTTCTTCCATCTTAAGATGTGTCGGGAAAGAATAGTGGATAATTCTCTCAGCACCCATCTTTTTCGCTTTTTTTGCAATTACCTGCCCACGTTTGTTCCAGTTTGCATCGATACATAAATCAATGACATCCGCCATCTCATATGGATCATCCCATACAGGTGCAGTGATCACTTTCAAGTCCGGATTTTCTTTTTTTGCCATTTTGATTGCCGGTAAAATACCAGAATCACCATAGCAGATAACAAGTGCTTTGAAAGATGGATCCTTTGCAACATTCATGATCTGAGTGATTCCCGTCTCCTGCTCTGCTGCAAAGTCATCTGGCAATGTCAGATGCTCAACAACGCCCGGATACTTCTCTGCCATCTTCTCACCGGATCTGTACTGATCTTCACTCCAGGAAAGTGTCGGTGTCAACACACATACTTTTCCATCAATTTTCTTGTCTTCCTTTTTTGCTGTTCCTTGTTTGCCACATGCTGCTACTGAAAACATCATCACGCAAATCATCAGAACTGCAACCAGTCTTTTCATCTTTTTCATTTTCGTCTTTTTCCTCTTTTCCCCAATTTTTTGCGCGTTAAATCTGTTTTTGCGCAAAATAAACTCATTAATATATCTCCCAAATATTAATGACTTTATCCTACTATCATAGTAGCACCAATATGCTTTTTTTTCTAATTGAAATTCCATATAACTGCGTTCACTTATATTTTTTTCTATTTGCTTTTTCAAAGAAAACTTCCAGCTCTTCAAAGGCTGCATCTTCTCCTATCGCGATCACGTGAAGGTCATCTTTCAATGCTCTTGCCTCCATACTTTCTACATTTTCCAGTTCCTGCATCAAGGCATTGCACTTTATTAAAACTTCATCGGAAATTCCTTCCCATTTTTCATGGAACCTGCGGTATCTGTAGTAAATTTCCTTTTCTTTCATGTATTGTCTCAGTACATTCGCCGCGCGCTCTGGACATCCATGTATATCCATATATGCGATTATATTTTTAAGATCCACAGCATCTTCTAGTGCATCATGGCTGACAGATGGTTTCAAACCACATAGCAGCTTCAGGTTTGCGATTCCTATACTTCGCATTTTCAGCTTTTTCGAATAGATTTCTTCAATATCCATCATCAGTGGAAGCATCATATTCACTGCCTTCCTCGTATGTTTCGAAACATCTGTGCGATAGTATTTTAAATCTTGCGCGATGACCATTTGATCCGGTCCCCACACAAAAATCTTCTTTACATTCCACTCGCGTAATTTTTTTGCAATTTCCCTCATCACCTGCTCATAAGAAGGGGCTCGAAGCAGCATCTCTTCTGTAATATTGGTCAGTTCCCGGAATTTATCATGAAGCGGTTCATCATTAAATATGTAAGAATGAAACCGTTCTACTTCTTCAAAATTTTTCTGGCAGATTACAAGACCAACTGACACTAACTTTGACGGTGGACCACCCTTTTGCTGTGAAGTTACAAACTCGGAATCAAGAAATGCAACTCTGCCTTCCCTTATCCAATCTGCGACGCAAAAACTTTTCTTCTTTGGCTTGCTTCTCCTGTTCGTGTTTCTTTTTTTCATCTTACTCAAAAAACCACCTCTTTTTATGCGTCAAAATCTGCTTCAAATGTTCCTTCCGGTGTTTTCATCGTTAAAATTCCAAGATTAAAATCTTCATCCTGAATGGTGATGTGATACTCGAACACAACATCATCCTCAAATTTGGAAAGTAAAATATACGTACCATTTTCTTTTCCTTCGATCTGGTCACAAATTCTGCTTTATTCATTCGTATTGTTACTGTATAATTTCGTTTTCGCATAAATCTTTGTCTCCTTTCTCCACTCTATCTTTTTTATAAATCATTCATAACCTTTCCGCTGGTAGATTAGCAGGGGATATATAAGAGAGTGCAACGCTCTCTTATACAGGTGCAGGGTGCATGACGTCCAGTGGACGTCAGCTTTGCACCGACCGGAGCGACAGCGGAGACAAGTCCTAGTCAATCAGTAAGTGTTCCGTAGGAATGTCCGGTGGACATTTCGCAGGGATACTTACGCCATTGATGTGCCGGGGTTCCAAGGGGCGGAGCCCTCTGGCAAGTTTAGGAACAGCCCAAAGGCTGGCTCCGGTGCAGAGTGGCTTGCCACTTTGCGAAACTTGCCTGTCATCTTCCCACTACTAAACCGATACCAGCCAAGCAGCATTTCCACACTGCATTATCAACCCTAAATGGAGATGACGGTGGTTTTGTGGTGCAGGAACTGACTGTGGAAGAAATAGAAAAGCTTCCCTTTCGATAGATTTTCTCTTTCTGAAACAGGCTGTTCGTGCATCACTCCGATGCGAAGTATCGGACAATCATGTGCCGTATCCGGCACTCTATTCTTTTCTTCACCTTGCTTGTTCAATCCACCCTTAAGCACTTCTCTTCTCCACTTAATCATTTTCTTCTCCTAATGGAACTTCCCGGATAATATATTCGGTATCGCCATAAAAGCCATACTCATTACGCAATCTATGACGTTCCACATATCCATGATGCTCTAATTCCTTAATTGCAGAACGAACAGAATCAATCCCATCTCTGCTCAATGTTGCCAGTCCTTGCATATTGTAATTCCAGTCATCTGGCAAACTTAACATCAACGATAATAGACCTTTCGCTTTCAATGTCAGATTCTTATTCTTGAAATGGTGATTACTCATTACCGTAAAATTCTTAGTTCTCTCTACACGAAAAATCTGTGCCATGCTCCCATCCTCCTTTTCAGTTCAAAAGAAAAAGACGCAAGCCATATTCTTATGACTCACGCCTTTCTGCATAACTTACTTTTCTATTCTTCTGTTTCCAATTCCAATCTCTGTAAAATATCTCTTACAATACCTGCATCTTCAATCAGATTAATTCCAAAACATTTTTTACCTGCATCCTTCAAAGACGCACCCACATGATATGCTTTCGTTTTATCAAGAATTAAAAAACGATCATGAAATGCTCTTGTGTACTTCACATCCAGTTTAGGATACTGTGCATTAAAGTTATCTACATCTGTTTGAGATAATTTTGTCCGTTGCTGTGTATAAACTGTCACCGCCACATTTTCTTTCTTTTTGGACAACATATTTAATGTTCCTACATCCACATAGCCATCTACCAGAACAATTTCCATTTCTGCTTTCTGAATCAGTCCTATCAATAAGCTGAATGCATCATATATCTGACCATCAAAAAATATCTTTTGATTAGACTCCTCATGATCTGATATGTACTCAAAAATCTGCTCCAGTTTTTCATCTGTCTTTTTCTGATATTCCAGTTGTTTTAGCTCAACGTTACTAATCCTTTCAAACAAAAGTGCATTGTTGGCTATAAACCGTCGCATTTCTACAAATGCACGCATAATACCTATACTTACATTAATTGCCACCTCACTATGCAATACACTTGCAAGCATGGATATTCCCTGCTCTGTAAATACATACGGTAATGTACGTCTGCCACCATAACCATTTTCTGTTCCACTGCCATTTGAGGTGCCAAATTGGCATTTCAAGTTTTCATATTCATCTTTTGTAAGCTGAAATCGAAAATCTTCTGGAAATCTGGCAATATTTCTTTTAACGGCTCTGTTTAACGCTCCCGTTTCTACCTGATAAAGCATTGCCAGATCACTATCCACCATGACTTGTTTGTTTCTTACTACATAAATCAGATTTTCAACGTCCGGTGGCATGATTTCAACTATTTGTGTTTCCACTGGTTCCATTTCTCTTACTTTCTGATCCGCCATTTCATCTCCTCTATAACTTGAAATGCCAAACTGGCATTTCAAGTTACTTTACCGAACAATCATTTCTTATGAGTTCCCAAAATCCATGTTCCCATTTTACCCTATTTTTCTCATTCTGCCTACTGCTATTTTTCATACAATAATGAGGTCGCAATCCACGACCTCATCACCTTCATTTAAACATAAATCAATTCCTTGAGAATAATCTCTTCTGCAATTGCTTTGTGTTGATTAGCAGCTCTTACCCAGGCAATCTGATCTTTCTCTTTATCCGGCAATGGTTCTTTTTCTTCTAACTGTTTCAGTATTACCTCTTCCCGTTCTCTGGCTGCCTTGTCCACTTCCAGAAGATGCTCTCCAATGGTATCCTGTAAAAGCATCACCTGATAGGTTGAATTTCGATAGTTTTTCAGATAATCTCTGCGAAGAAAACCATACTTGCCAAGTTGCTCCATCTGCTCACCGGATTTATAGGTGAGATTCGGGATCAGATATCCATTTACATTTGTATACGTTAATTCCATTTTATTAGCACTCTCCATTTCTCATCATTTTTTGACCACAAATTTACGACATTTACGACAAATCTGACACTGCTTTACAATACCAGACAAAATGACTGATGCCCCGGAAAGCCTGTAAAACAGGCACTTCTAGGATACACAAGACAGGACAAAAATCGACTTCCATTATCAAGAGGTGAGTGCTAATTTTGAATATTTTCATTTTCGTTCTCACTTGCCACTGATCATTCAACAGAAAATCTGCCAGATATTACTTTTTTTCAGCCAAATTATTCTTCGTAAGTAAATATATAGGACTCATATCCGTTAATAATAACCGTATTCTTATATTTCGTAACTCTTGGTTTTCTTCCATAATTTAGATGCACATGTCCGTGAAGATGGTATTTCGGCGAATATTTTTCCAAAAGCTCCTTAAATACTTCAAATCCCTGATGTGCGGCTGATTCTTCATCATTGATCCCTTTCGTCGGTGCGTGAGTCAACAGAATATCAAATCCTTTTTTCTGTCTCATTTTCAACCACATTTTCTGCACTCTGCGCTTCATTTCTTTCTGTGTGTATTGATGGGATCCGCCATTGTACCAACAAGATCCGCCAAGTCCCAGAATCCTTATCCCTTTATATTCATAAATCTGGTTTTCAATACAAATACAGCCTTCTGGTTCTTTTCTTTCATATATCCCATCATGATTTCCATAAATATATAATAATGGGCAATGGGCCATTGTCACTAAAAAGCTAAGATATTCTGGTTTCAAGTCCCCGCAGGACAGTATAAGATCAATATCCTTTAATTTATCCGGCGTATAATAATCCCAGAGACTTCTGGATTCTTCATCTGCTATTACGAGTATTTTCATACGTTTTTCTACAACCCCTGCAATTTCAGAAGTTCTCCTACTCCTTCCTCTAATTCTGACCGTTCCGGTATGCTTCCTATTACGTTCTCATAGAGCCAATCCATCGTAACCAATTCTTCAACATCTAATATTTCTCCGGCAGTTCCATGAATTTCCCCATTTTGATCACATAATTCTCCTTCAAATGGATGAAAGCTTCCGTCTGCAATAAACTGGGCAAAGCTCTCTGCCATACGTTTTACTCCGCCCGGAACTCTTTCAGAACAGATTAATTCTATCACTCCTGCAGATAATCCCCACCAGTAGTTCAATGTCTTTTTATCACCATATGCAAGCGGTTTCCATGATCCCTCCAGAATATACTGCATGATCCGTTCATAAAAATTCCCCCAGTTTACAATACTGGTCGCGATTCTTGTGATTTCTCCTTTATCTTGAAAATATAATCCGTATGGACTTTCCGTTCCTTTTTTGCTAATCATTTCTTTTGCTGAAATAATCTTCAAATCCTTCTTTTCTTCTTCAGATCTGGAGTTTTTTACTCCTGTCCAGATTAGTTTTACCTGGGCTCCCGGCTGCATCATCCGAACACCGATTGAAAATGCATTGACATTCGCAATAGTTCCATACATCGGATAATCCTCTTCATAGCCGATCACGCTGTCTCTATCTGCCGCTGCTCCCGCTATAAGTCCCAGTAAAAATTTAATTTCATAATTTCTTGTCAGATATGTTCTTACAGATTTGTATGGGAAATTCAAAGAACAATTAAAAATATAAATGTCCGGATGTTGCAAAGCGACCTGCACCGATGCCTGCATCAACGTTGCGGCTGTAGTAAAAATCACCGTATTTCCATCCTCGATCGCCGCCTCAAGCACTTCACTTCTTGCTGTCTGCGACTGGATATTCTCATACACACTGGTAATTACTCTTCCACGAAATGAATCCTCCAGCTGTTGTCTCCCTAGTTCATGCGCATAGTTCCATTCACTGGAATTTGCACTTCCTTCATAAATAAAAGCAACTTTCATCACTCTTTTCGCCGGTGTCAGAAACCTTGTCAAAATCGGGATCTTTTCCGCCTCCGGCTCCATCACGCGCTCCACCTCTGTTTTTAGCGCTTCCGGTTCAATTTCTTCACGGATTGTTTCCAGTTTTTCACGGATTTCCACAGACGTTTTTTCTTTCAATTCTTCATATGGAAAAATATCAAGGCACCGCAAAAAAGCAGTCCCTATATGTTCCGGCACAAAATCTCCGGCCATAGATTCATACATGATTTGAAAATGGATATATACACTTGACAGTCTTCGGATTTCTTTCTCTTTCCACTTGCTGTTCCAGTCTTTTCCCATTGCCTGCAGCAGACTTTCATAATCTCCCGGTTCCGGAAATATGATCATATTCAGACCGGTTCTTTTATAAAACTCTACGAATTCATAATATACTACATTCTCTTTTTTATTATCTTGTACCGGAAGAATTCTTGTAACATTTGCCAATATAGTCGGCATTTTCAAATATTTCATAATGCTGACTCTTTTATTACCTTCCTGTACGTAGAATCTGTTTCTGTATTCATATACGGTCACCGGATCTCTCAATCCTTCTTCCATCTGAGACTGGAAAAGATTGATCCACTTTGCTGCAAATTCCGATGTCTCATCTAATAGGGGAAGAAAATCCGGACTGAACGCATTGCTCCTTGCGGCTTCTTTTGTTCCTACAACCAAAGATAATGGAATTTCCATCATTCCAAGATATTGATTTCCTGCAGTTTCCTCCCCTTCTAGAATTTCATCCAGTACGATCGGATATGGTGATTCTCCCTTTGCGCTCGCCCGTCTGGACTGACGCTGCGCAAGTTTTCTTGCCTGTTTATAATCATCCAACGGCATTTTCTCAGCCCTCCTGTTTTTATATAGCACGCTACTTTAACTTTTGTGAATTTCCACGAAAAAAGGGGCAGGAATTCCCGCCCCTTTTTTTAATGCTATGCTTCCAGATTGATTCCATCCTCGTCAAATACATGTACTTCACTTCCACGGAATTTAAAAGATACTTCCTCTCCGATTGCAAGATCAGAAAGTGTTCTTCCATTGAGATCCATTGTCTGCACGATAATGATTGTATCTTTTCCAGCTGCTGTAACATGCAGATGAATCGCACTTCCCATCATCTCGGCTACATCAATCTTACCGGTAACTGCCTGTGCTCCAGGCTCTGACAATGAAATGTGCTCCGGACGAATACCAAGTGTAACCTTCTGCGATTTTACACCTTTTGCTGCCAGATTTTTCTCTTTTTCTTCTGACAGTTCCACTCTGACTCCATCTACTTCTACCTGATATTTTCCTGCATTCTCGATCAGTTCTGCATCAAAGAAATTCATCTGTGGCATGCCGATAAATCCTGCTACAAAAATGTTCACCGGATGATCAAATACTTCCTGCGGTGTTCCGATCTGTTGAACGACACCATCTTTCATGATAACAATACGATCTCCAAGTGTCATAGCCTCTGTCTGATCGTGTGTTACATACATAAATGTAGTATCGATTCCCTGACGTAATTTGATAAGCTCTGCACGCATCTGATTACGTAATTTTGCATCCAGGTTGGATAATGGCTCATCCATTAAAAGAACTTTCGGTTCACGCACGATGGCACGTCCGATTGCAACACGCTGGCGCTGTCCACCGGATAAAGCTTTCGGTTTACGATCCAAATACGGTGTGATTCCAAGAATTTCGGCTGCCTGATCCACTTTCTGGTTAATTTCATTCTTCGGCATCTTTCTAAGCTTTAATGGAAATTCCAGATTCTCACGAACTGTCATATGTGGATAAAGTGCATAACTTTGAAATACCATTGCGATATCTCTGTCTCTTGGTTCCACATCATTCATTTTCTTGCCATCAATTAAGAGTTCTCCATCTGAGATTTCTTCCAGTCCTGCCACCATACGCAGTGTTGTTGATTTACCACATCCGGAAGGGCCAACAAGAACGATGAACTCTTTGTCCTTAATATCCAGATTAAAATCCTGAACAGCTACTACGCCTTCATCAGTTACTAAAAGATTACTCTTCTTTTCAGATGAACCTTTCTTTCTTTTTTTCTCTGTGTTCGGGTAAACTTTTTTAATGTGCTTTAAAATTACCTCTGACATAAATTAAGACTTTAATGATACTGCCTCCGCAATGTATCATCTCGTGACCGGCGATTTCTTCCGCGCCACATTACGACAGGTCTCCACACTGTCGCACCGCAAGCCTGACGGATTTCCTCCTTTTCTTTCCCTGAAAATGCAACAATGAGTGGAGTGTTGCATCCGGGCGGATTTAAATATTTATTTTTTCGAAGTATAAACCAGAACTTTTATTTTCGCAATCTATTTTCAAAAATTTGACCATTCTTATTGATTTTGCACAATTTTGAAACCTAGTCTTAAGTATTTTTCAACAAATTTTTCATTTTTAACCGTTTTTTATTGTTTTTTCTTATCCATAATGCTATGATGAAGCCAACAAATGGAAACGTTTTCGGAAACAGTTCCGAACTATTGGGCTTTTCACAAAAACACCCATTTTACAAATTATTATTTTATTTAAGGAGGACCATATTATGAACAAGAAACGTTTGATGGCAGCCGGACTTGCAGTTATAATGACAGCATCTATGGTAACTGGATGTGGCAGTTCTGACAGCAAGAAAGAATCAAAAACTGATGCGAAAGGATCTGTATACTATCTGAACTTCAAACCAGAAGCAGATGATCAGTGGCAGGAGCTTGCCAAAGAGTACACAGATGAGACTGGAGTAAAAGTAGAAGTTGTTACCGCAGCTTCCAACCAGTATGAAACTACATTGAAGAGTGAGATGGGTAAATCAAAAGCCCCTACATTATTTCAGGTAAACGGACCGGTTGGTCTTGCTTCATGGAAAAAATATTGTTATGACCTTTCCGGTTCTGATGTTTACAAGCAGCTTACTTCTGATGATTTCGCATTAAAAGAAAACGATGCAGTATATGGTATCGGATATGCAATTGAATCTTACGGAATCATCTATAACAAGAAATTACTAAAAAAAGCCGGATATTCACAGGATGATATCAAAGGATTTGATGATCTGAAAAAAGTTGTTGAAGATATTACAAGCAGAAAAGATAAATTAGGATTCTCCGCATTTACATCTGCTGGTATGGATGGTTCTTCTGACTGGAGATTTAAGACACATCTTGCAAACCTTCCTATTTATTATGAATACCAGAAAGACAAAATTGACAACACAGATAAGATCAAAGGAACTTACCTTGATAACTACCGCAACATCTGGAATCTGTATATCAACAACGCAACATGCAGCCCGAAACAGTTAAGTACAAAAACAGCTGATGATGCAACTTCTGAATTCGTAACAGAGCAGGCAGTCTTCTATCAGAATGGTACATGGGCATACGCAGATATCGCTGATGTTGGAGATGAGAATCTCGGAATGCTGCCAATCTATGTTGGTGTAAAAGGCGAAGAAAATCAGGGACTGTGTACAGGTACAGAAAACTACTGGTGTGTAAACAAGAATGCTTCTAAAGATGACATTCAGGCTACTCTTGATTTCATGAACTGGTGTGTAACTTCTAAGACAGGTACAAAGGCAATGTGCGGAGCTGCAAACGCTATGCCTTCTGGTGCTGACGGTATGGGATTTGTAATTCCATTCAAAGGGAACCTTAAATCAGAGAATCCACTTGTTAACGTTGCTAATGATTATGTAAAAGAAGGAAAGACTCCTGTTTCTTGGAACTTCTCTACAATGCCTTCTGAACAGTGGAAGAACGATCTTGGTTCTGCACTTACAACTTACGCATCAAAACAGACAGATGCGAACTGGGCAAAAGTTAAATCTGCATTCGTAGATGGATGGGCAAAAGAAGCAAAAGCAAGCAAGTAATTTATAACAAAACAACTTATTATTGCAGGGGAGCACACTGCTCCCCTGTTTTCATACAAAGAGGGATAATATGGAAAAATCTATTAAACGTTATTGGCCAGTTTTTATACTTCCTACCATGGCAGCTTTCATGATCGGATTTGTCGTTCCATTTCTGGAAGGTATCTATCTTTCCTTTTGTGATTTCACGACCATCAAAGATGCCTCTTTTGTAGGACTTGAAAATTATGCAAAAGCTATTTCTGATAAGACATTTACACATGCCTTCTCTTTCACAACTGTTTTTGCAATTGTTACTTTAGTATTGATCAACGTGCTGGCATTTGCGGTTGCACTTGCACTTACCCAGAAGATCAAAGGAACGAATATTTTCCGTACCGTATTTTTTATGCCGAACCTGATCGGTGGTATCGTACTTGGTTACGTATGGCAGCTGATTTTTGACGGTATTCTTGGAAAGTTTGATCTTGCACTGAAACTGAATGCAAAATTTGGTTTCTGGGGTCTGGTCATTCTGATCTGCTGGCAGCAGATTGGTTATATGATGATCGTCTATATCGCAGGTCTTCAGGCAATCCCAGGTTCCTTGAATGAAGCAGCGATGATCGACGGTGCCAACGCAAGACAGCGTCTTTTCAAGATCACCATCCCGATGATGATGCCTTCCATCACCATCTGTACATTCTTAACGATCACAAACTCATTCAAACTGTTTGACCAGAACCTTTCACTGACATCCGGTGAACCAATGCATCAGACAGAAATGATGGCATTGAACATTTATGATACGTTCTACGGTCATGTAGGATTTGAGGGAGTCGGTCAAGCAAAAGCCGTGATCTTCTTCATAATTGTAGTAGCAATTGGTTTGATTCAGCTTCGCGCAACCAGAGATAAGGAGGTTCAGCAATAATGAAAAATAAAAAAAGCGGTATTTTCGCCACTCTCTTTTTCACTGTAATCTCTATTCTTTTCGTGGCACCGATTTTTGTTGTTTTGATGAATTCATTTAAGAGAAAAGCTTTTATCAGTCTTTCCCCATTTTCAATGCCGGACGAAAAGAGTTATGCAGGTCTTGAAAACTATGTTACAAGTATTACAAAATATGAATTTGTAAAAGCAGTTGGCTGGACATTATTTATCACCGTCCTCTCTGTAATTGTAATTTTAGTATGTTGCTCTATGTGTGCCTGGTACATTACACGAGTAAAGAATAAACTGACAAAACTGATTTATCTTTTATGTGTATTTTCTATGGTTATCCCATTCCAGATGGTTATGTTTACCCTCTCCGGAACAGCTGATTCTCTTCACCTGAATACACCTTGGGGAATCGTAATCGTATATCTCGGTTTTGGTGCCGGACTTGCAGTCTTTATGTTCTGCGGTTTTGTAAAATCAATTCCGATTGAAATTGAAGAAGCTGCCATGATCGATGGATGCAATCCGATCAAAACATTTTTCTCAGTCGTACTTCCTATTATGAAGCCAACTTATATCTCTGTCGGTATTCTGGAAGCGATGTGGATCTGGAATGACTTCCTTCTTCCTTACCTTGTACTGGATATCAAGAAATTTAAAACAATTTCTATCGTTGTACAGTATATGAAAGGAAGTTATGGACGTGTAGATATGGGAGCAATTATGGCTTGCCTGATCATGGCGATCATCCCTGTTATCGTATTCTACTTAAGCTGTCAGAAATATATCATCAAAGGAGTTGCGGCAGGTGCTGTAAAGGGATAAAATATACTCCGTACATATTTTTTAACTGCTGTTAACAGAAAGGATTTTTAATTATGACGATTAAGGACATTGCAAGGTTATCCGGATATGGTATCGGTACTGTATCACGGGTTATAAATAATCATCCGGATGTCAGTGACAAAGCACGGCAACGGATCATGGAGGTTATCGAAGAGACAAATTTCCAGCCCAATTCCAATGCAAAGCACTTGAAAATGAGAGCTGTTTCTTCTATCGCCATTATTATTAAAGGAAATCAGAATATTCTGTTTAACGCAATTCTTGAACAGATCCAGCAACGCCTTTTGGCAAATGATGAAGAGGCAGTTGTCAGCTATCTGGATGAAGATGCGAATGAAGTCAGTTATGCTATGAGTCTTTGCCGGGAAAAAAATCCAAAAGGAATATTTTTTCTCGGTGGAGATCTGGAATATTTTGAAAAAGATTTCAAATACATCCCTGTCCCATGTGTTCTGCTGACAAACAGCGGAAAGGATCTGAAATTTACGAATTTATCCTCTCTGACAACAGACGATGCTGCAGCTTCTGAGGCAGTAATCGACTATCTGGTAGATCAGGGCCATACACATATTGGAATCCTTGGTGGTAATCTTTCCGACACACAAGTCAGCTATAAACGTCTGACAGGCTGTATTGCCGGATTCAAAAAGCACCATCTTGATTTCCAGCAGGATCTGCAATATGAACCTTGCCATTATTCTGTCGAAGAAAGTTATGAAGCTGCTCTCCGACTGTTAAAGCGAAACTCGTCATTGACTGCAATCTTTGCTTTTGGTGATATCATTGCATTTGGTGCAATGCGGGCCAGTTTCGATCTTGGCAAAAGAATTCCGGAAGATATTTCTCTTGTGGGATATGATGGCATTGACCTCTCCCGTTTTTTTGTCCCAAGACTTACAACCGTCCGTCAGGATACCGCTCAGATGGCCAAGCAAGGCGTTGATTTGATGTTACAGCGGATCCATTATCCTTATAAAGCAGTTCACAAGGTCATTCCTTATGAACTGATCAAATCAGAAAGTGTAAAAAAAATAAATTAGAACGGAAAGGAGGGTTTATGGTGAGAGCTGCAGGTATTTTAATGCCCATTACTTCTCTTCCTTCCCCATATGGAATAGGAACCTTAGGTCAGACCGCACGTGATTTCATCCAGTTTCTTGAGAAATCTGGTCAGACATACTGGCAGATTCTTCCTATTTGCCCAACCGGATATGGAGATTCTCCCTATCAATCATCTTCTACCTTTGCAGGCAATCCTTATATGATCGATCTTAATGATCTTGTTTTGGAAGGATTACTGCAACGCGCTGACTTTGAAAATTTCTCCTGGGGAGACGAACCTGAAAAAATAGATTATAAGCTACAATATGAACAGCGTTTTGTTGTTCTAAAAAAATCTGTCGGAAACGTTTCTACGAACATGGCTGACAGTCTGTCTGCATTTTTTCAGACAGAAGCTTACTGGTTAGATGATTATGCCTTATATATGGCTGTTAAGAATCATTTCGGTGGAACCGCATGGTCCCAATGGCCAGAACCGGTAAGACTTCGTGACACGAATAAATTAGAGGAATTAAAAACAACTCTTGCAGAAGACATTTTATTCTGGAAAACAATCCAGTTTCTCTTCTTCCACCAATGGAACAAGTTAAAAGCTTATGCCAGTCAACATCACATTCAGATTATCGGCGATCTTCCAATTTATGTTTCCGAAGACAGTGCCGATGTATGGGCACACCCGGAACAGTTCCAATTAAATGAAGAGTTACGTCCAACAGAAATCTCCGGATGTCCTCCAGATGGATTTTCGGAAGATGGACAGCTCTGGGGAAATCCACTATTTAATTGGGATTATATGAAAGAAAATGAGTTTTCCTGGTGGATAACAAGAATTGCACATCAAATGAAAATCTATGATGTGTTGCGAATTGATCATTTCCGTGGATTTGATTCCTACTTTGCAATTCCTTACGGAGATAAAACTGCGAAAAACGGAGTTTGGAGAAAAGGTCCGGGAATTGACTTCTTCCAGACTGTAAAAGAAAAACTTGGGGATCTTCCAATCATTGCCGAGGATCTTGGTTTTTTAACAGACTCCGTGCATCAGTTACTGAAAGAAACCGGATTCCCTGGAATGAAAGTGTTAGAGTTTGCTTTCGACACCCGTGACACCGGTTATGGCTATCTGCCTCACTGTTATACAAGAAACTGTATCGTATATACCGGTACTCACGACAATGAGACGATCAACGGCTGGTTTGAAACCGCTCCGGAAGAAGACACAGCCAATGCGATCCGTTATCTTCGTCTGACAAAAGAGGAAGGGTACCACTGGGGTATGATGCGCAGTGCATGGGCAAGCGTATCTGATACAGCGATCATGCAGATGCAGGATCTTCTTGGTCTCGGACATGAAGCCCGGATCAACACCCCATCAACGCTGATTGATAACTGGACCTGGCGATGCAAGCCTGAAGACATCTCAGATGAACTCGCAAAGCAGTTATATGAAGAAATGAAAATATACGAAAGACTTCCTCAAATATAGAAGCGAAAGGGCGTAAATGCATTCACATTTACGCCCTCTTTTTCTTTAAATTCCAAGACACATTCTTATGATTCCTAAAATCAACAAATGCACCGGATAGAAAAGATAATTTACTAACTTATTCTGTTTTCCACGCTCTCCATTATAAGTAAGTGTCAATCCAAATCCAAGCAGAGCCCACGGCTCTTTAAACATAGAGAGGTAACAAAACGGAATTCCAAGTGCCCATCTCTCATGAAAAATATAACAGAAATAACCGATCAGCACCGCATGATGTTCATAGTCCAGACTTGTATTCATTGCTACAAAGCACAATACCGCTACAATAAGAAATGATACGAAATACCATAACGCCTTCGGTAATGATGCCATCTTCTCTTTCAATACGTCGATCACCCAGATCATAGCAAGTACAAGTGCCAGCGTGAACATAATATTGTTCCAGTTGACTTCAACAAATCTGGCCGATGTGCACATATCAAACGGAACCTCTGATATTACTCCAAATACAAGAAGTGTAGTTAAATATCTCCACTTATTCCTTGTGTGGAAATATCCTTCCACAAGAAGGAAGATGAATATCGGGAAAGCGATTCTTCCTAAAATATCAAAAAAATCACTCAATCGATTCAATGCTCCGCCATCCAGATTCGGATAGATCAGTGCTTTATTTGTATGGTCAATAAGCATTGATAAAAAAGCGATATATTTTAACTGCGCTCCCGAGAATATCTTGATTCTTTCTTTTATATTGTTCATAGATTTTTTTCAGACACCTTTCTTATTTATATTCTAGTAATTTTCTGTGTGAAGCTCGTGTGCTCTCTCGATGGCTGCCACACCTTTTCTGCCCAACACAAGCTCATATTCTGTCGATTATAGCGGAATAAATGCATTTATACAATCTTATATATAATGACTTTTGTCAAGAGGTAAATTGAAAAAAATCACTACAAATTTATTAAATTTTATCTGGCGAACCCGTGCCAACATAGATTGCTCATAGATAGCTCGAACCTTGAAGGATGCTAAAGCCCTTTCAGGGATTCTCCGGTTAATTGTTGTCTGCTTCGCTGTAAGCAGCGTACAGATACTTACGATTTTCTGTAGCTTCCGGGGGAAACACCATATTTTCTTTTGAAAATACGATTAAAATAAGACAGATTATCGAAACCGCTTTCTTCTGCGATCATCAGAATAGATTCATCGGATGATTTAAGAAGCCTTGCAGCCATAGCAAGACGATAATCGTTTAAATATTCGGTAAATCCAGTTCCCATATGAACTTTGAAAAACTTCATAAAATGAGATTTACTGTAAAAGGTAAGTTTCGCCATGTCATCAATTGTAAGTTTTTCTGTATAATGCTCTTCTACATATTTCAAAACAGTTTTCATTTTCTCCAAGGATTTTGGATTGTGAGAAATGGAAACTGTTTTTTTCTGTCTTTCAGAAATCAGAAGAAAGAAAAAGTAAAACAGTGCACTTTTTACTGCAAGCTGCCACCCGGTTGTCTGGTCTGCACAGACAAGGTCAATCTGTCGGATGCAATTGCTTAGAGACTCAAAAACTTCATGAGCAGGAGTAAGAAAATGTTCCACCGGCAAAGTCCCGTCAAGAAGCGGCTTCATGTATTGAAGCATACACAAATCATTTGCTCCGGAAGAGAGTAACTCCGGTTTAAAAATAATATTTTCATACTCCATTTTATAAGAAGCATCCTGCTCAATGGCATGAAGACAGCCCGGACATATCATAATAATATCTCCGCTGTGCACCAGATGCTTATCAAAGTCCACAGAAACATAACCCTGCCCTTTTTTAATAACGACAAGTTCCATCTCATCGTGCCAGTGCAACGGCACTCCCGGAAAATCAAGCGGAATAGAGCATAGATACGTATTATAAGGAAATTCTGTGGATGTATGTGCTTTTGTTTCGTGATAGTTCTGATATTCATTAATATTCATAAGAAAACAAAGTCCTTTCAACGAGTCCATAAAAATCTATTAGAATGATAGTATTGTACAATAAATTACAAGTATATTGCAAGATATTGGCATGGAATCATATTAAAATACAATTATAAACCAATGACAAAACAGCAAAAATGTTACATAAACCCGAATTCGATTTGAAAGGAGATTATTCAAATGAACATTCAGACAACATTACAGGAAAAACTTGGAAAAGAGATCGCGCAGGCTTCCAATGAAGAAATCTATGACGCACTTCTTAGCATGGTGCAGGAAATAGCAGGCGAAAAGGAACGCACAGACAGCAAAAAGAAGCTGTACTACATTTCCGCAGAATTCCTTATTGGAAAACTGCTTTCTAACAATATGATCAATCTTGGTATTTTCAATGAAGTAAAAGATGTGCTCGCACAAAACGGAAAGAACATTGCGGAGATTGAAGAAGTAGAACCAGAGCCGTCACTCGGCAATGGCGGACTTGGACGTCTGGCAGCTTGTTTCCTTGACTCAATCGCAACACTCGGACTTGCCGGAGACGGTGTCGGTCTGAACTATCATCTCGGACTTTTCAAACAGGAGTTTAAAAACAATCTTCAGCGAGAAACTCCGAATCCATGGATCGAATCAAAATCATGGCTGAAAAAAACAGATGTTATTTACCCGGTGTCATTCAAAGGGCTTAATGTAAATGCAAGAATGTATGACATCGAAGTGACAGGATACAACAATAAGACAAATAAATTACATCTCTTCGACATCGACTCTGTAGATGAGACGATCGTGGAGGATGGAATTGCTTTTGATAAAGAAGACATTGAGAAAAACCTGACACTTTTCTTATATCCGGATGACAGCGATGAGAATGGAAGACTGCTTCGCATTTATCAGCAGTATTTCATGGTAAGTGCAGGTGCACAGCTGATTCTCGATGAATGTATAGCAAAGGGGTGCAACCTTCATGATCTTGCTGATTATGCAGTGATCCAGATCAATGATACCCACCCGACAATGGTAATTCCGGAATTGATCCGTCTTCTTGTAGAGAAGGGCTTAGACATGGACGAGGCGATCGAAGTTGTTTCTAAAACATGCGCCTATACAAACCATACCATCCTTGCAGAGGCACTGGAAAAATGGCCGGTATACTATTTGAAGAAGGTCGTTCCACAGTTAATGCCAATCATTGAAGTATTAGATGACAAAGTAAGAAGAAAATATGATGATGAAAGCGTTTCTATTATCGACAGAAATGATACTGTTCATATGGCACATATTGATATCCATTATGGTTTCAGCGTAAATGGTGTTGCTTCTCTTCATACAGACATTCTGAAAGAGACTGAATTAAATAACTTCTACAAGATTTACCCGGAGAAGTTTAATAATAAGACAAATGGTATTACATTCCGTCGTTGGCTGCTGCACTGTAACCCAGCTCTGACAGCACTTCTTGATGAACTCATTGGAGAAGGATATAAAAAAGATGCAGCGGAACTTGAAAAACTGCTTGCGTTTAAGAATGATGAAAAGGTACTTGACCGATTAGTAGCAATCAAACACGCAAACAAAAAAGCATTGTGCAAATATTTGGAAGAGACACAGGGCGTAAAAGTGAGTGCAGATACGATCTTCGACATTCAGATCAAACGTCTCCATGAGTACAAACGTCAGCAGCTGAATGCATTATATATTATTGATAAATATCTTGAAATTAAAGCAGGAAAGATTCCTGCAGCACCTGTGACAGCGATCTTTGGAGCAAAAGCCGCACCGGCTTATGTAATTGCAAAAGATATCATTCATCTGATTCTCTGTCTGCAGGAGATCATTAACAATGATCCTGAAGTAAGCCCATATCTGAAAGTTGTTATGGTTGAAAACTACAATGTAACAAAAGCGGAAAAATTAATTCCGGCATGCGACATTTCTGAACAAATCTCACTTGCATCTAAAGAGGCAAGCGGAACCGGTAATATGAAATTCATGCTGAACGGAGCTATAACACTTGGAACAGAAGACGGCGCAAATGTGGAGATCCACGAGCTTGTCGGCAACGATAACATTTTTGTATTCGGTGCTTCCAGCGACGACGTAATCGAACATTACGTAAAAGCAGATTACGTCGCAAAAGACTTCTATGAAAAGAATCCGTCCATCAAAGCAGCAATTGACTTTATCACAAGCGATGAAATTTTGAAAGTTGGGCAGAAAGAAAACCTTGAGAGATTGCAGCATGAAATCATCAGCAAAGACTGGTTCATGACACTTCTTGACTTTGACAGCTACAAAGAAAAGAAAGAAGAAGCACTGAAAGCTTATACAGATCAGAAAACATGGGCTAAAAAAGCTCTTGTAAATATTGCGAGAGCAGGATATTTCTCATCTGATCGAACAATTGAAGAGTACAACAACGACATCTGGCATCTGTAAGAGGAGGAGCACATGGAAAGAGCAAGCGGAGTATTATTACCGGTATTTTCATTGCCGTCCAAATACGGGATTGGCTGTTTCTCAAAAGAGGCATATAAGTTTATAGATCAATTAAAAGAGGCCGGACAGAGTTATTGGCAGATCCTGCCGCTTGGACCGACTGGATACGGGGACTCCCCGTACCAGTCCTTCTCCACATACGCAGGAAATCCATATTTTATTGATCCCAAGACATTGATCAAAGAAGGACTTCTGACAAAAAAAGAATGTAAAGCGTATGACTTTGGAGACAAGGCAGACTGTATTGATTACGAAAAAATTTACAATTCTAGATTCAAAATGCTGAAAAAAGCATTTGCGCGTTTTAAAAATGACGAAGCATATGATCACTTTATAAATGAAAATGCATACTGGCTGGATGATTACAGTCTTTACATGGCAATCAAAGACAGTAAAAATGGAATCAGCTGGAATGAATGGGAAGCTTCTCTAAAAAACCGTGAAGAGGATGCACTTGGAAATGCAAGAAATGAACTGGCAGAAGAGATTGCATTTTATAAATTCCAGCAATATGAATTCGATAAACAATGGACAAAGCTTCATGCCTATGCAAATGCACAAGGCATTCAGATCATCGGTGATATTCCAATCTATGTAGCGTTTGATGGTGCGGATACATGGGCATCTCCAGAGTTATTCCAGTTTGATGAAGCGAATAACCCGGTAGCAGTAGCAGGATGTCCTCCGGATGATTTTTCTGCAACCGGACAGCTGTGGGGCAACCCATTGTACAATTGGGACTATCATAAAAAGACCGGGTACGACTGGTGGATCAAGCGGATCCGTCATTGTTTCAAATTATATGACGTAGTCCGAATTGATCATTTCCGTGGATTCGATGAATATTATTCCATTCCTTATGGAAATAAAACCGCAGTAGATGGCACATGGATGCCTGGTCCTGGAATGGAACTCTTCCGCACAATCGAAGAAAAGCTTGGAAAATTAAACATTATTGCAGAAGATCTTGGATTTCTGACAGAAACTGTTCTCCAGATGTTATCTGATAGTGGTTTTCCGGGAATGAAAGTGGCACAGTTTGCATTCGACCCAAACGGCGGTTCTGCCTATCTTCCGCACAATTATCCAAAGAACAGCGTTGTGTATACCGGCACGCATGACAACGATACGACAAGAGGATGGTATCACAGTACAGATAAAGCAACGCGAGATTTTGCAAAAGAATATATGCATACATCACGTCTCGACGAAGATGATCTGGCATGGGATTTTATCCGCCTTACGATGAGCAGCAACGCGAACCTTTGCATCACACCGATGCAGGATCTGCTGAATCTGGATGGCAGGGCGAGAATTAATACACCATCTACACTCGGCGAAAACTGGGCCTGGCGTATGGAAAAGAATCAATTTGATGCACAGACAGTGACGCGCTTGAAGCGTATGACATGGTTGTACGAGCGTCTTCCTGAAAAACAAAATAAATCGTTCTAATTTCGGTTGGCTTGAATTAATTGAAGGCATCATTGCACTCATGTGTTACCACCCATCACGGAGATTCAAAAAGGCATTCTAAGCAGGTACTTCCATCCGTTTCAGTTCCGGCAAAATCATACACAGCATTGTAATAAAACACAGACTGCCACCGATTACATTGGACACCGGTTCTGCAAGGAACACACCGGAAGTTCCCATATTTAAAACGTATGGCATAAAATATGTCAGCGGCACAACTATAAACACTTTACGAAGCAGGGAGAAGAAAATCGCCTGCTTCTTTTTGTTCAGGGATTTGAATACTGTCTGTCCCATATATTGGAAATCCATAAAAATAAATGCTGCGAAATACTGATTAAGCGCAGTCATTGCATCCTGCATCAATTCTGCATCTGTACTGAAAATACGTATAAGCGCACCTGGTTCCAGAATAATCACACTCCACATAACTCCGGTATACAAAATCATCATCATTGCCAGTACAACGCCCGCCTTGCGGACTCTTGCCGGGCGTCTTGCACCATAGTTATAACTCAAGATTGGAGATGCCCCCTCATTCATCGCATGGATCGGCGTCTCTACAAGCTGACGCACGCTGGAAATAATCGTCATCACCGAAATATAAATATCGCCTCCGGTCACTGCAAGTACATTGTTACAGCAGATCGTTACCAGACCGTTTGTAAGTTGCATAATAAATCCTGCCATTCCAAGACTTATAATATTTTTCGCATATCCGATATTTTCTGCTATTTCATTTTTCTTTAGTAGCCGCACCTTTAACTCTGCTTTTCTTGTCAAAAAATAAAATACAAACAATGCAGACAAACACTGTGAAATTACAGTTGCACACGCCGCACCACGTACTCCCATTCCAAATACAAAGATAAACAGAGGATCTAAAATCAGATTCACAACTGCACCGATTGCAACCGAAAGCATACCAACCAGCGAATAACCCTGTGCGTTGATAAATGGATTCATGCCAACTGCAACCATAGATGGAAGCGTACCAATCAGATAGACCATCAGATACGGACGTGCATAAACCATTACACTTCTGGATGCTCCAAACAGCGTCAGAATCGGATGGGAGAATAAAAGTCCGATCATCATTAACAACAAAGCACTGGAACATACAAGCGAAAACGACGTATTCATAATACGTGTTGCCTCTTGCTCTTTCTTTCTTCCTCTGTCTATGGAAAATAAGGGCGCACCACCTCCACCAAACAGATTTGCAAATGCTGTAATGATCACGATAACAGGAAAACAAAGTCCCACTCCTCCAAGCGCTGCTGTTCCTACCTCTGGAATACGCGCAATATATATTCGATCCACAATGTTATATAACAGATTTAAAATCTGCGCCACCAGCATCGGAAGCGCAGCTCCCAGTATATTTCCTGTAACCGTTCCATTTTCAAAATCAATTCGTTTCATTTATATTTAATCCTTTTTATATCTTGCTTTTTAGTATAACACGCACTATTCTATATGTAAAATATGATATCCGGATAACAAGATCATACTTCCGTCTGAACCTGCTCATGTGTAATTGTATGATTTTGAAATCAGCCCTATTATGAGTCAAAAAATGGGACTTTGTCCCGCGATATATGTACAGGAGGACATTAACATGAACGATAAATTAAAACAACAGCTTGACTTTATTCTGGAAATTGATAAAGAGAAAAACATTTTAAGACAGACACATCTGTCCGGCCACGGCAGACGTGAAAATGATGCAGAACATGCCTGGCATATGGCGATCATGGCATATCTTTTAAAAGAATATTCTAACGAACCGGTTGATATTACCAAAGTCATGATCATGTGTCTGATCCATGACATTGTAGAAATTGATGCCGGGGATACTTACGCTTATGACACAGAAGGGCTGAAAACACAGAAAGCACGAGAAGATGCCGCAAAAGAACGAATTTTTTCCTTACTTCCGAATGCACAGAAAGAAGAGCTGACTGCTCTTTTTGACGAATTTGAAGAAGCCAGAACCGCTGAATCCAGATTCGCCCACGTAATGGATAACCTACAGCCTCTTCTTCTCAACAACAGTAATGGCGGTGCTGACTGGCGGAAACATGAAGTATACGCCTCACAGGTTTATGGCAGACAACAGAAATCCAGATATGGCTCTAAGCAGTTATATGAAATTACAGACCAGATTCTGAAAGAAAACATCAAAAAGGGGAACATCAAAGAATAGTTCCCCTTTTAAAACTACCGCGCTTTAATAGCCCAACGCATCTTCGTAGATCTTGCACGTCCGTTCTGTGCGCACTCCTGCGCAGATGGGCGGATCACATCTTTCGCGTAATCAGAATAAATTCCCGCTTTATATCCAGCTTTTAAAGCCTTTTTCACCAACTTGTCTTCTCCTGAATGGAAAGTAAGAATCGCTACACGTCCTCCCGGTTTTAACGCATCTGGAAGCTTTTCCATAAATTCATACAGTACTTCAAACTCACGGTTTACATCAATACGAAGTGCCTGGAACACTCTCTGGCAAGTCTTGCGGATCGTATCTTTCTTCTCCTTCTCCGGAAGAAAATCCAGTGTATCTGCAATAAGCTTCCGCAGTTTTGTAGTCGTATCTACACGGTTTCCCTTGCGAATCTCATCTGTAATTGCTTTTGCAATCTCTTCACAGTATGGCTCGTCAGAATTTTCATATAACATTCCGGCAAGCTCTTCCCTGCTGATCTCATCCAAACGCTCTGCAGCGCTGATTCCTTTCTCCTGATTCAGCCGCAGATCCAGCGGACCGTCAGCACGGAAAGAAAATCCTCGTTTCGGATTATCGATCTGCATAGATGAAACACCCAGATCCGCAAGGATAAAATCAAAACCACCTATTTCTTCTGCAATCTCATCAATCGTACAGAAGTTCTGAAGTTTTACTGTCAGGATATCTTCGCCGAAACCCTGTTCTGCAAGACGTTTCTTTGTCTTTGCTGATTCTTCCGGATCGACATCTGTCGCATACATATGACCTTCGCCTTTCAGACATTCCATCATTGCCTTTGTATGCCCGCCATATCCAAGCGTTGCATCAAATCCTGTTTCTCCCGGCTTTATCTGAAGGAAATCCAGGATCTCTTTCACCATGATAGATATATGCATACCGGCAGGTGTATTTCCCTTGCTGATCACATGTGCAATCGTTTCTTTGTATTTCTCCGGATTTAATTCTTTGTATTTTTCTTCATATTTCCGTGGATATTTTCCTTTATATCGTACACGTCTTTTGTGGACTTTCTCTGTATTCTGTTCCATGATAGCTCCTATTCTTTCGTTTTTTCTTCTTTTAATTCCAGTGCAGTCTCATATGCATTGCATTTCTTGAAATATTCAAAAATGTCTTTAGTCTGTGCATACATCAGATAAAAATCAAAATAATCTACACCGCATGCCTTTAACTGGCTTTCAAAAAACGGACGGATATCTTCCTGCTTCTTAAAATATGCCATCGTAAGTTTATCTGTCAAGATGTATTCTTTTCTCTTATGTCTGTTTGTAAGACATTCTTTCACTGCAAGCTCTATTAATTCCTATCAGACCTCTCCTTTCATCACACACTCTCTCACCTGTGCGATTGGCATCTCCTGTTCTCTGGCGATCCGAGCCAGATCTTCATACTCTGCTTTCTGACGTTTTATCCCCCAGCCGGATACTTCTTTTATCCGCACATTGCCATATACCGTCGTTTCAGTCTTCATTGTGCGCTTCAATGTATAACGGTTGCAGACAGATTCCCGTACTCCTAAAGTTGTCGTATGTAAAAACAGTAACCGAATCATTTCTTCTCTCTGTTTTTCCTTACACATACAGGTCAGTAAGATTCCCGGTCGGTTCTTTTTCATTCCGACTGCTGTCGTATATACATCCAATGCTCCTGCTGCAAATAACTCTTCCATTGCAAATCCAACTGCTTCCGGTGTCATGTCATCCAGATTACAGCGAAGTTCCACGATATAATCCTGATTATCTGCCGTTTCTCCGCACATTGCACGGACACAGTTTGCTACTTCAAATTCTTTCTGCCCACAGCCGTAACCGATTCCTTCCACACGCATCGGCGGCTGGCTTCCAAATTCCTGAACGAAATATTTTAAAAGCGCAGCTCCTGTTGGTGTACACAGCTCTCCTCTCACCTTTCCGCCGTAAGTTGGAATATCTTGCAGAATCCATGCTGTCGCAGGTGCCGGAACCGGAAGGATTCCGTGTGCGCAGTGGACATGTCCGCTTCCTACGTGTACCGGAGAAGCAACTACACGCTCCGGTTTCAGTTCATGCATCAGAAGACAGACTGCTGTCACATCAGCAACTGCATCCATGGAACCGACTTCGTGAAAATGAATTTCGTCTACCGGGCGACCGTGCACATGGCTTTCAGCCTGTGCGATCAGATCATACACAGCAAGTATGTCTTTTTTTACTTCTTCCTGTATATCCAGATTTCCTACGATTGCAGTAATACTCTGCATATTATGATGGTGGATGTGTTCGCCGTAATGATGCTCATAATGGTGTGCTTCCTCATGGTGATCTGTGCTTACTTCTTCCATGCCATCTACTTTCACTGTCATGTGCGTTCCTGTAATGCCACATTTCACTGCCGGTTCTGCCTGAAATTCCACTTTCGGTATCCCAAGGCGGTTTAGACGCTTTACAAACTGTTCCGGTTCCGGATGCAGCTCCAGAAGTGCGGCACTTAACATATCACCTGCCGCGCCCATTCCACAGTCTAAATATAATGTTTTCATCTCTTCCCCTCCATATGATTGATCATGCTCGCCAGATAACCGGCGCCAAATCCATTATCAATATTCACAACGCTAACTCCGCTGGCGCAGGAATTTAACATTGCCAGCAGTGCCGACACGCCGCCAAAACTTGCGCCATAGCCGACACTGGTCGGCACTGCGATCACTGGACAGTCTGCAAGTCCGCCGATTACCGATGCAAGTGCACCTTCCATCCCGGCAACTGCAACAATCACCCGTGCTGTCATAATCTCTTCCCGATGAGCCAGCAGACGGTGAAGTCCCGCAACACCTACATCATACAGACGTATGACTTCATTTCCGAAACACTCTGCTGTCTGTGCAGCTTCCTCTGCCACCGGCAGATCACTCGTTCCGGCAGCCGCCACAACAACCTTACCGATTCCATCCGGCTCCGGTATCTCTCCTACCAGTCCGATTCTACTGTATTTATCATATTTTATTAGAAAATCCTGTTCAACCGCCTCCGCCGCTTCGCTGCTCATGCGGGTGATCAGAATACTTTTCTGTCCCTGCTGTACCATGGATGCAACAATATCATGAATCTGCTCCGGCGTCTTTCCTGCACCATAGATCACCTCTCCAATTCCCTGCCGGAGAGCCCGGTGATAATCCGGCTTCGCAAATCCCAGATCCTCAAACGGCGCTTCCTTAAGCTTTAACATGGCTTCATCTATATCCAGTTCCCCACTGGAAACCTGTTCCAGCAAAGCGCGTACTTCTTTCTGTTCCACTACGGTTCCCTGCCTTTCATATCCAGTAACACCGTGTCAAACCACGGTGCCAGCCGTTCTCTGATCTCTTTTCGTTTCTCAATCGCATGCATCATATCTTCCGGCTGAAACTGCAGACGAGCTGCGCCATGAAATACGCGCACGCGGAAATCAGTATATCCCATCTGAAAGAGTTCTCCTTCTGCATGCTCAACTTTCTTTAACATCTTTGCTTCAATCCCTGTCCCTGTCTGAATTCTTGTCGCAAGACAGGCATATGCAGGTTTGTTCCAGGTAAACAATCCGGCTTCTTTTGAGAGGCAGCGGATTTCCGTCTTTGTCAGTCCACATTCTCTGAGCGGAGAACGAACCTGCATTTCCTTCAATGCTCTCATTCCCGGACGGTCTCCGACATCATCAGATGCATTCGTGCCATCGATCAACACAGTATATCCATCCGAGACTGCTCTTTCTTTCAACAGTCCGAACAACGCTGTCTTGCAATAATAACAACGGTTTGCCGGATTCTTTACCACTTCTTCATGGCTTAAGATCTCATGCGAAATCACTGTCAGCTCTACACCCACCTGTTTTGCAAAACGTCTTGCATCCTCCAGCTCAAATTCCGGCTGAAATGCTGTTTTTATAAAATACGGTTTGATATCTACGCCACACTGCGCTGCAGCATAAAGCAGATATGAAGAATCTACGCCACCGGAAAACCCCAGTGCAATTTTAGGATTCTCTTTAAAAAATCCTGTCAGATTCATGAGTTTAGTCCTCCTATTGCTTCAACATCTGCCGATTCCATCAGTTCCTTATTATATAATAAATCTTCCGCCTGGCCATCTGCAAATAGTTTGCCTTCTTTTAATAAAATGCAGCGCGGACAGACCTCTGCAACAAAAGTAAGATCATGTGTTGCGATCAGCATTGTATGCGGAAGTTTCTGTAATACACAGATCAGATTCCGTCTGGACTTCGGATCAAGAAAGGCTGTCGGCTCGTCAAATACCATCACATCCGGCTTCATTGCCAGAACAGTGGCCATAGCCGCCATCCTTTTTTCACCACCAGATAATTTCAGTGCGCTTTTATTTCGTAAATGTGAAATATGAAGCAGTTCCAGCCGATCCTCTACACGGTAACGCACCGATTCTTCATCCATTCCCAAATTCCGTGGTCCAAAGGCAACATCATCATAGATCGTTGGCAAAAATAACTGATCATCCGGATTCTGAAATACCACGCCGACTTTTTTGCGAATCTCTGTCAGATTCTTTTTGTTAAGCTCTACTCCGTCTACCTGGATCCGTCCGCTTCCCGGTATCACACCGACCATCGAAAGAATGAGTGAACTCTTCCCGGCTCCATTTGCCCCGATGATTGCCAGATGCTCTCCCGGCTGGATTTTAAGATTCAGATGATCGACTGCAATTGTCCCGTCCGGATATGTAACTGTCCAGTCCTGCATTGCTATCATAGCAAAATTCCTCCTAATATTTCCGTAAAATCTATCCATCTGAACAGAACAGAGGTCCCTGCACCCGCAATCAGAAAAAAGGTATCGCACAATTTCCATTCTGGTTTTTTTTTCTGTACATCATGTAAGGTATAAAGCCTGCACTGCATTGCTTGATAGATCCGTTCTGCCCGGTCTGCACTGCGCAGAAATAACTGCCCGACAAATGAGCCAAATTCTGAAATCCCTGGCCATTTTGCACCGTTTCCTCTTAAACGGAATGCTGTCACCATCCCGGATGCTTCTTCCACCAGCACTCCGATATACCGATAAACCATCTCCAGCAGAGTCACCAGAAGTTCCGGCATATGAAGTCTGCGTAACTGATCCATTAATTCTGAAAATGGTGTGACCGCTACCAGAATCAGAATCGCACTGACGCACAACAGTGTCCGGCATAATAACATTGCAAATGACAACATTCCTCCGGTCACTGCAATCTTTCCGGCATATGCAATCACGGTTCTGTCAAAAATAAGATTGCTCACTCCCGCAAATATACAAAAAGGCATTGCTACTGCTGCCCGCTTTAAGATCATTTTCCATGGAATCTGTGCCATCGCCATCATAAGTACCGGATATGCAAGAAACAGAGTAAGTCTCGTCAAATCATATTTCCCAAGTGATGCAACACACACCAGATAGACTGCCGTGACAATTAATTTTGCCAGTGAATGCAGCTTCTTAAATGCATTTTCTCCGGAAGACAACTGCTCTAAGGAATATAACATATTTAATTTACTCCTTATGTCTGCCATATCACTGCCTCCCATTCCATTTATTTCCGAGCTTTCTCTTTTCCTGTATTCTTTGTACGTTTTGCTCTTGAAATTCCCCATCCTGCTGCACCGATCAGCAGACAGGTAATTCCTGCACCCGCTACTCCGGCAAAGCTTGTTCCTTTTCCTCTGCCGTCTTTGAAATCATAATCCGGCAGGATTGATATTTTCTGTTGGATAGCACCAAGTGTTTTCTGCACAGAACCTTGTTCCTTAAGCTCTGCCATCCCTGCTGTCTTCTCCACAGACCATTCCAGACCATCCGGATTGGCAGAAGCATACAACGACAGTCCGCCACCGACCAAAATTGCAAGAACTGCAAATAGCAGAATCACTTTTTTCGCAGACACACTGTCAGACCTGCCCTTATCAGATTCTTCTATGTATCTTATTCTCTCTGCTGGTTTCTCCAATCTTTCCAATACATCTGTCAGAATCTCCGGACGCATCTGGTATACAAAATTCAGAATACCTGCTGTAATAATGCCTTCCACAAAGCCAATCGCCAGATGAATTGGCTGCATCAGCAGTACAAATGTATGAAATGACAGCTCTGTCACACCTGATGCCAGTGTCTGTAGAACAACACAAAAAGCCCCCAGTTACAATCCCACTACACAGGATACAACGGAAGCAATCACAATCCTCTTATGTGTCACGTCTTTTCTTAAGATTGGTCTGAAAATAAGCGGGCATACAAACAGGCAGGGAATGACTCCCATATTAAAAATATTTGCTCCTAGTGCCAGAAGTCCTCCATCAGCAAAGAACAGGCACTGGATCAGTAAAACTGCGGTCAGCGTCACTACAGCCGGAGTTCCGCCAAGCAGTCCCGCCAGCAGGATTCCACCTCCGATATGTCCGCTGGAACCAGTCCCCGGAATCGTAAAATTAATCATCTGTGCTGCGAAAGTAAATGCCCCTGCAACTGCCATCATCGGCAGATTCTTCTCTCCCAAATCATCCTTTTTAATCTTCTGTACTGCATATGCAATTGATACCGCACTTACTGCATACATCGCACCGCCAACTGCCGGTGAAAGTAATGCATCTGACATGTGCATAAATAATTTCCCTCCCCCAAGATAATTCTACAGTACCTTTATTGTACAAGATAAACAATCCTTTTTTCAACCAGAAAAAATTTTTCTTTTCTACATAAAAACACATGCATAATTAAAAAACGGAGACGAAACAGCTTCTATATTTACTGTTTCTCTCCGTTTTGCAGTCATCGAAGATTCAATCGCATTGATCGCATCCATGGAATCTATTTCTGCTCTCGCTATTATGCTGTCTTAACTTTTACTGCATCTGCTGCTTTTTCTTTATGTTTATCATACATTGCAAACATTCCTGCCAGTAACGTTCCGGAAATGGAGTGCCATGTACAAGATACCGCACAGATAATTGCAGATTCCGGTGTGGAAGCAAACTGAGCTGTTGTTGTTGCAAGGTTCGTTGCAAGTCCGGCATTCTGCATTCCGACTTCGATAGAAATCGTTCTCTTCTTTGATGTATTCATGCCAACCAGCTTTCCGGCTCCATATCCAAGCAGATAACCAAGTCCGTTATGAAGAAGCACTGCTATGAAAATAACTGCTCCTGACTGGAAGAACTTATCTCCCTGTGAAGATACGACTCCACCGACTACGCAGGCGAGTCCAAGCACGGCAACACCAGGCATCATCTGCTGGATCTCGTGGAACATTCTCTTCTTTCCATATAAATAGTTTAATAAAAATCCAAGTGCAACCGGTAAGATAACGGTTTCAATAATAGATACAAACATCGGAAGTCCGTGAATTGTAATTTTTGTTCCACTTGCCAGGAAAGATACCATCAGCGGTGTCATAACCGGTGAAATCAACGTGGAAACTGTTGTCATTCCTACAGAAAATGCTACATCTCCACCACACAGATAAGACATGATATTGGATGATACACCACCAGGACAGCAGCCAACCAGAATCAGTCCAAGTGCAATTCCATCCGGCAGATGCAATGTTTTTGTCAGTGCAAATGCCAGAAATGGCATAATTAAATATTGTGCGATCGCACCCACACAGATATCAAATGGTCTCTGTGCAAGGATCTTAAAGTCTTCTGTTGTCAACGTCAGTCCCATACTGAACATGATAATTCCGATGATCACGGACTGACTGGTAAATTTATTTGCCACCATGTCTGTAAATAATGCCTGATTCACCCATCCCATCATAGACGGTACAAAAAAGGTCACAACTGCGATTGCAATTACAACAATCGATGTGTAGTCTGATAAAAATTTGCTTGCTTTTTGTAATGCTTTCATATTGTTTATTCCTCCTTCATCATACTGCTCACCGATTTTTTCAACGCCTACGGCGGTTGCCTGTGACATCATCATTGTACGCCCCAATGCATATCCTGCCGGAAGCTTTCTATATAACAGGAAATTACATCTCCTGATTATATAAAAAATCCCTCCTCAGACTTCTCATCTGAAGAGGGACGAATTCTATCCGCGTTACCACCCTGATTCTGCAGAAAATCTCTGCAACACTCTGTCGCATACTGACATATGCCATCCCTGTAACGGGGGATACCGGCGAGGTTTACTAATCTTTCTTTCAACCTGCTTCTCAGAGAGGATATCCCGATTCACTTATTGCCTGTTCACACCAGCCACAGGCTCTCTGTAAATAAATATAAATCCGGCTTTGTTCTCATCAACGAATTTCGGTGAACTTTATGTACTTACGTTATTTATTATATACCTGAATTTTCAAAAGTCAAGCAAAAATTAGAACGCACTCTGTTTTTTTGATATTTTATGATGTCTGTTATTTTAATATCTTGCTATACCATTGTATCTTTAATTGCCTGCATCAGCTCATCATATGTCTCATATGCCGGAATCTGTGGATTGTCTGTTTTGATTTGCTCTGTGCTCCGGAATAAAAAGCCAGCTTTACTTGCCTTAATCATGCCAAGGTCATTATAAGAATCCCCGCTGGCGATCGTATCAAAACCGATAGACTGCAATGCTTTTACTGTGCTTAACTTAGACTGCTCAATACGCATCTTAAATCCGGTAATCTCACCATCTTCTGCTACTTCAAGACTGTTGCAGAACAAGGTCGGATACCCCAGTTTCTCCATAAGTGGAGCCGCAAATTCTGTAAATGTATCACTGATCAGTATAACCTGTGTAAAGCTTCTTAATTTATCCAGAAATTCTCTTGCGCCCGGAAGTGGATTAATTCTGGAAATTGTCTCCTGAATTTCCTTCAGTCCAAGTCCATGCTCCTTTAAAATACTCAGACGCCAGTTCATCAATTTATCATAATCCGGTTCGTCTCTGGTTGTTCTCTTTAATTCCGGGATTCCGCTTTCTTCAGCAAATGCTACCCATATCTCTGGTACTAATACACCTTCTACATCTAAACAAGTAATATACATCGCTTCTTCCTCCTGCTGCCGTTCTCTTTTACGTTACTACTTTAATATAGTACATTCATAGTAACACACTTTTACCGCTCTTGCACTTGTTTTTTAGAATAACTATATACCCACATAGACTTTGCCTGTTTCTTTATTCTGCTGTAAGTCCACAGTTTCTGACTGTTCTGACGGCTGAATGGATCATTTACCTGAATCTTTCCGTCCTTCCATCCTGACAACACAATAAAATGTCCATTCTTTGTAAAATCTCCCGGTCCTACACTGCAAATAACCGGATGTCCTTTGCAAAGCTCTGCTTTCAACTGCTTCTTATTTAACATTCCTGCATAGCAGTTCAGTCCCCAATGCTTTGCTGCTTTCTCCATAAATTCCCAGTACGTGTTATTTTCTTCATCGATCAGATTGTGACGTACGCTGTATGCTGCTGTTCTTGCCGGCGTGATCTTCGTATTACCGGTAAGCCCTGACACAACCATGGACATACAGGTCGGTCCGCAGCCGCTGACCGCAACAATGCTGGTTCCATACTTTGTATATCCCCAGCGTTCATCCCACTGGATCAGCTCCGGTATCGTGCCCTTTTGTATCTTCACGCCAATATCTTTTGCTACTGCCTGATCTTTCTTCTCTCCATAGTCCTCCACGAAGTCAATTGTATCTTCGTTCTTGTCCAGCAGCTCAATGACACCTTTCGGATAGCCCTGGTTCTTTGCCATTGCTTTCACCCGTTCGAGACGGCTTGTGTACATCTCTTCCTGTGTCTTATTCTGTATTACTTCCTTCGTCTTCGACGACAGATCATCTTCCTTTCCCGCCGAGTGATGTCCTCTGGCAAACGCGACTGCAAGCAGCACAAAAAGTCCTGCAGTCATCATGTAAATCCTTCTTCTGAGAATCTGTTTTCGTTTTTTATTTTTCTGTTTTTTGATTTCTTTCATCTGTATATGACTCTCCTTATCTGAGAGACATTATACAATATGTTACAAAATAATTACAAGGTGAGTCATCTTATAATTTTCTTAACAATTCTTAAAGAAGAAAAATTTGACATGTTCTCAAAATACAGTTATCCTAACCACATACACATCCAATACTCACAAGGAGGACCAACCATATATGAAAATCGTTTTTTTAGATGCAAAAACTATCGGCGATGATATCGATCTGTCTGGTTTTGATGCGATCGGCGATGTCACACGCTACGCATTTTCTACATCCGAAGAAGTACCGGAACGCGTGAAAGATGCCGATGTCATTATCGTTAATAAAATACAGATAAATGAATCTACCATCGGTACTGCCGAGAATCTGAAACTGGTGTGCGTCACTGCTACAGGCACGAACAACCTGGACAAAGATTATCTCGACAAACGAGGAATTGCATGGAGAAATGTTGCCGGTTATTCTACGGAATCCGTTGCGCAGCATACATTTGCCATGTTCTTCTATCTGCTGGAACATCTGCGATACTATGATGAATATGTCAAATCTGACCGTTATACCAATGACACGATATTTACACATTTTGAAAAAGTATTCTACGAATTAAAGGGAAAAACATGGGGAATCATCGGACTTGGCAACATCGGCCGCCGCGTTGCTTCTATCGCTTCCGCTTTCGGTGCTGATGTTATCTACGCTTCTCCATCCGGCAGTGCCCCGCAGAACGGTTATCATCAGGTCGATCTGGATACGCTGTACCGTACTTCGGATATTATTTCTGTTCACGCACCACTAAATGAATATACCGACGGACTACTTAATCTCGACGCTTTCTGTAAGATGAAGAAAAGCTGCATTTTCCTGAATCTCGGACGTGGCCCGATCGTTGTAGAAAAAGACCTTGCAACGGCTCTGAAAACCGGTCTCATCCAGGCAGCCGGTCTGGATGTACTTGCTGTAGAACCGATGAGCCCAGACTGTCCGTTGCGCGAATTAAAGGATTATCCGAACCTCCTCATCACACCGCATGTGGCATGGGCAAGTATTGAAGCCAGAACCAGACTCATGCAGATCATTCTCGGACAGGTGAAAGAATTCTTTCATGTAGAATAAGATAGAATGTGTTTTGGCACATTCTCGCGCCGAGCACGGTTGCCTGCAACATATTACCGCTTCGTGCGAGTGCGCATCCCCCGGAGGGTTTATGTAATAGGAGCGAAGTTTCCTATTACATAAAAGCCTTCCCTGACGCATATATTTTTTAATAAATATATGTACAGGGGAGGCTTTTTATGGAATCTATAACAAAACCAGTAATCGGCATTGTATTTTGCGGCTTTTCAGATGACCGCCTGTTTGTGCCATTTTCCTATATTCAGGCAATTGAAAAAAGTGATGGAATTCCTGTCATTATTCCTTATCTTTCTGACGCGGACTCACTCTCCAGCTACTTAAGCATCTGCGATGGTTTTCTGTTCTGCGGCGGTGATGATATCACACCGGAACTTTTTGGTGAAGAATTGCAGACTGATCACGGCACTACCGACAGAAAAACCGATCAGTTTCATCTTACGCTGATGCAGAAAGTACTGGATTTTCATCTTCCTGTACTAGGCATCTGCCGCGGTATGCAGGTGTTAAACCTTACGCTCGGCGGAACAATCTATCAGGATCTGTCTCTCCGTAACCGGAACTCCTTCAATCATATCCAACGCTCTCTCGACCGCAGCGATCCCTGCCATACGGTTGCTTTTGCATCTCATAGCCTGTTATATGAAATTTGTGGGAATTCCTGTGCTGTCAACAGCTATCACCATCAGTGTGTCAAAACATTAGGAAAACATGTAAAAATGACAGGTATCACTTCCGACGGCGTCATCGAATCCATTGAATCTACCGGTCACACTTTCGCGGTCGGTGTACAGTGGCATCCCGAGTGCATGTACACAAACTGCGAAGCAATGCGCCGTTTATTTGATCAATTTGTCCAAAAGGCTGCCGGTGCGAAACACTTGTCACTTCCTTTAAGCACTTCTCTCAAACTGTGAATTATAGAGATCCGCATAAAATCCATTTTTAGCGAGCAGTTCCTCATGATTTCCCTGCTCCACAATATCTCCGTCTTTCATAACAAGGATCAGGTCTGCATCTCTGATCGTAGACAGACGGTGTGCAATGATGAAACTTGTTCTTCCACGCATCAGATTATCCATCGCTTTCTGGATTTGGATCTCTGTACGTGTATCTACGGAACTTGTTGCTTCATCGAGAATGAGGATCTTCGGATCCTCCAGGATTGCTCTCGCAATGGTCAGGAGCTGTTTCTGCCCCTGCGACACGTTGCTTGCCTCCTCATTCAGTTCCATGTTATAGCCCCCCGGAAGTGTCTGTACAAACCGATGTACATGTGCCGCTTTCGCAGCCTCTACCACTTCCTCATGTGTGGCATCTAATTTACCATAACGGATATTTTCTTCAATACTTCCCTTGAACAGCCACGTATCCTGCAGTACCATGCCAAACATTTTTCGAAGCTCGGAACGATTAAAATCACGGATATCATGTCCATCTACTTTGATCGCGCCTTCATTCACATCGTAGAAACGCATCAGAAGTTTTACCATCGTTGTTTTACCGGCTCCGGTTGGACCTACGATCGCAATCTTCTGTCCAGGCTCCACTTTCACACTGAAATCATTGATGATTATATGATCTGGGTTATATCCGAAATGTACATGGTCAAACTCTACGCGGCCTTCCAGATCATCGACCGGCTCGGAATCCGTAACTGTCTGTTCTTCTTCCTCTTCTTCCAGAAATTCAAATACACGCTCAGATGCGGCTGCTGTAGACTGCAGCATATTTGCCACCTGCGCTACCTGCTGGATCGGCTGCGTAAAATTCCTTACATACTGAATGAAGGACTGGATATCTCCAACTTCGATCACGCTTTTCATTGCCAGATAACCGCCCAGAATAACTTCTGCCACATAGCCTAAGTTGCCGACAAACTGCATGATCGGCATCATCATTCCGGATAAAAACTGCGATTTCCATGCGGACTGATACAACATATCGTTATCTTTATCAAATGTTGCAATTACATCTTGCTCTTTATTAAATGCTTTTACAATATTATGCCCGCCATACACCTCTTCTACCTGTCCGTTGACATGTCCCAGATATTCCTGCTGACTCATGAAATATTTCTGCGAACGTTTTACAATTACGGAAATAAATCCCATAGAAATCGGAAGCAGTAAAAGTGCCGTCAATGTCATAAGCGGACTGATACTGAGCATCATAATAAGTACACCGATGATTGTTGCTACCGATGTAATAACCTGTGTCGCACTCTGGTTCAGACTCTGGCTAAGTGTATCGACATCATTCGTAATTCTCGAAAGCACTTCTCCATGTGTCATTTTATCAAAATAATTCATCGGCAGACGATTGATCTTCTCCGAAATCTCTTTTCTCATACGATAAGTCAGTTTTTGCGATACACCTGTCATGATATATCCTTGGATAAAGGAAAATAATGCACTGCACAGGTACAATACTAATAACATTCCAAGTATTTTCCCAATTTTCGTGAAATCAATTCCTGAACCGCCGGAAACTTTCCGAACAAGTCCTTTGAAAATCTCGGTTGTTGCTCTTCCGAGTATTTTCGGTCCGACAATGTTAAATACTGTACTTCCAATTGCAAATATAATTACTGCCACAATGGAGATTTTATAAGCTCCAAGATACTGTAACAGCTTCTTCATCGTACCCTTGAAATCTTTTGCTTTTTCTATAGGGGCTCCCGGACCTCTGTGCATACGTCCTCTTGCCATATTAGTCCACCTCCTTCATATCTGCTTCCAGCTCCTTCTCAGATAACTGGGAAGATGCGATCTGATAATATGCTTCACAGGATTTCAACAATTCTTTGTGTGTACCTTTTCCGACAATCTGTCCATCATCCAGAACAATGATCTGCTCAGCATGAAGAATCGTGCTGATTCGTTGGGCAACAATCATGACAGTACTGTCTTTTGTCTTCGCTTTTAACTCTTTTCGAAGCACCGCATCCGTTTTGTAATCCAGCGCGGAAAAACTGTCGTCGAAAATATATACATCCGGATGTTTGGCAATTGCTCTCGCAATTGAAAGTCTCTGTTTCTGTCCTCCTGATACATTGGAACCGCCCTGTGAAATCGGACTGCGATATTTCTTTTTCTTTGTATCAATAAATTCCTGTGCCTGTGCAATTCCGGCCGCCTCGATCATTTCTTCTTCGCTTCCGTCTGGATTACCATACATAATATTGGAAGCAATATCACCGGAGAACAGAATTCCTTTCTGAGGCACATATCCAAGACGGGCACGCAGATCATGCTGCGAAACTTCCCGGATATCCGTTCCGTCAATTGTAATCTTTCCTTCTGTCACATCGTAAAATCTCGGAATCAGATTTACCAGCGTAGATTTACCGCTTCCGGTACTTCCGATAAATGCGGTTGTCTCTCCCGGTTTTGCTGTAAATGACAGATCATGCAGTACATCTTCTTCAGCTCCCGGATAGCGGAACGAAACATGTTCAAATGCAACTTCACCCTTCTCATTTTTCGCAAATGTCCGCGGTGTTTCCGGATCATTGATTTTTGTCTCGCTCTTCAATACTTCGTCTACACGGGTTGCTGATACTGCTGCTCTCGGAAGCATGACTGAGATCATACAAATCATCAGGAATGCCATAATAATCTGCATTGTATACTGGATAAATGCCATCATATCGCCAACCTGCATCGCTCCATCATTGACACTGTACCCACCGATCCATACAATCAGAACGGTAATACAGTTCATAATCAGCATCATGGTCGGCATCATAAATGTCATGGCACGGTTGACAAATAAATTTGTTTTTGTCAGATTTTTATTTGCTTCATCAAATCTTTTTTCTTCATGTTTTTCTGTACTGAACGCACGGATAACCGGAAGTCCTGTTAAAATCTCACGGCTGACAAGGTTCAACCGGTCAACCAGATCCTGTACAATCTTGAATTTTGGCATAACAACGAAAAATAATACTGCTACAACCAATACGATCAATCCAACAGCAAGTGCAATGATCCAGGACATATCCACATTTGTATGGAACACTTTCGTAATTCCTCCGATTGCCATAATCGGTGCATATAATACCATACGCAGAATCATAACCGTTAAAAGCTGAATCTGCTGAATATCATTCGTACTTCTAGTAATCAGAGACGCAGTTGAAAATTTATCAAATTCTCCATTGGAAAATCCTACTACCTTACGGAATACGTCCCTTCTGAGTCCACGTCCGATTGCCGCACCTACTCGTGATGCCATAAGACCAACTATAATACTTGCGATCATTCCCAACGCTGCCAGTGCAAGCATCTTCGCACCTGTATTTAAAATATAATGTGTCTCATATTTATCCATATCTATTCCGATATGTTTATATGCACCTTTAATATAAGTTGAGGCTGCCTGATCCAGCATAGAGTCCGGGAATTTATCCATCTTCTTTTCTATCTTTTTTACAAACTCCTCACGCTGTGCGCCTTTCATCTGCCCAAATATGTCATAAATGGACATTTTGTCAATCTTCTTATCAATCTCTTTTTCTGATTTCTTTAACTGTGAGGCTGCTTGGCTTGCATTAGCAGTCTGCTTGGCTTCCTCTGGCTGCGCCTGTGACGAAAGTGCTGCCTGGCTCGCATCTTGCATCTGGCTCTTCATCTGCGCTTTCATCTGCTGCTTCATCTGATCTTTCATCTGGATTTCTATCTTTTTCGACATGTCACTTCCAGAATTAAATCCCGCTGCCAGAAGCATTGGTTTTGCTAACAGATTCGACAGTTTATTCATTTTATTCTCATCTGTTTTAACAGAGGATTTCAACTGCCATACTTTTTGCTTTGTATCATATTTTTTGCTGCTTTTCGTATAAGCATTTTTCACAGTACTTTGATCCTTCTCCGGAACCAGAAGTAACAAATGCTCCAGATCTTCCTCACCAATCTGCTCCGGAATCTTTTCATCAATTCCGTTTTGCTGAATTCCGACATTTACAATATCCGAAGTATATGTCGGTAATGACAGATCACAGTATGCCTGCACAACCAGTACGCACAAAATCGCCGCTACAACGCCTGCATATGGCTTCATAAATTTAAAAAGTTTACTCATAGATGTCTCTCCTCCATAATTGAACACATATCCATGCCCTGGATTTCTTTATAATTCAACATATTTGTCCGCATGCGAAGCATAATTCTTTGCAGTTCTTTCCGTTCTTCTTCGGAAATACCTTCATAAAGACCTGCTTCCAACATGTGCATCGTCTCTTTTAATTCATTCAGACAATCTGCTCCCTGATCTGTTATCGTAATTCTCTGAATTCTTTGATCTTTTTCATCTACTTTTCTCTGCACATATCCCTGTTTTTCCAATTTTCGAAGTGCTACCGTCATCGATGGTGGTGTAATTCCTATCAGCTTTGCCAGTTCACGCTGCGATAATTCGCCTTCTGAACGTAAAATAAACATAATACCTACCTGATTCGGTTTAAGATGAAAAGATTCCATCTCTCTCATTGCCTGATATTTTACTAAATGAGCAACCTGTTGGATCAGCATAAAACCTGATTCCATCCATTTTCTCTTCATGTTGTATTCCCCTCCCATAATCACCGCGCTCTCTTTTTATTTTCCTTTATTTAACCTGCGAAACCTGCCACTGGCAGCTTCCTCTGTAATCTATGGAAACAGTGATAAAACTTGTCTCTATAGCAAAAACGTTAGACTTTTAATAATTAGATGACTAATCATTAAAAGTCTAACGTTTAGGATACTCACTTCTTATATAAATGTCAAGAGAGTTTATATATTTTTTATAGAAGATTTGTTTGTATTTGCACGGGTACATGCGTTTTTCTCGTCGTTATAACAAAAAAAGTGACTGGCTTTATACCAATCACTTCTGTAAGTTATATACCTTCAAAACTGCATA
>NZ_QTUV01000007.1:37843-172488 GCF_003435815.1 Dorea sp. AM10-31 | reverse complement strand
GGAAACTAACTGCCACGTCCTACTTTTGAATTAATGTGTTTTGCTCATCTCTAGGTTTATTCTTAATGGATCATACAGGGATCGAACCTGTGACGTTTCGCTTATGAGGCGAATTTTCTACCGCTGAACTAATGATCCTGGATATTTTGTTGCATCAGAAAAGCACCCCCGGAGGGGTGCTCATATATGAATTATATCATCTATAAATCCTAAATTTTAAATTCTTTATTCAAGTCCAACTCATCAACAATTTTATTATTTTCTTCAACCATTAAATCCCGTAAGTTCTCATAATCATTTATTTTAAGTCTAAACCACAGTTCCGGGCTATTTACAATATTAGTTACATCGTATTTAATTTGTGTAACAAGTAAAGGATAAAAAGCCAATATTCTATATGAATTTTTTGTTGCTGCTTTATCCAATTGATAATTTTCACTCTGCATAGTAGAAGCAATTTTTATTGCATCCTTTGATCCATATGCACATACAGTATTCATGATTCTTTTAAATTCATCTAAAGATTCCTCAGATACCTGGGATTTTTTTACCATTGTATCCATTAAACATAATATGTCATATGGCATTTTAGACATTTTTTGAATATGTACAGATGTTTTTTCTTTTTGCAATTCATTTTTTAAATTTTTGCTCATATTTTTATTCGTCAAAATAAATCCAATTACAGAAATTATGGATGTTAAAACTGCTGTTATTATTGCGCCTTTCAAATCATCACTCATTCTTTCAAACATTTCAATCACAATTTGCATTCATTTTCCTCCAACCTATCTAAAAACCTACTCCCATAATATCCCATTTCTCGACATTACGCAACGAAAAGACGACCTGACACCTCAGATCGCCTTCTCATAGTTTTAGGTTTTAAAGTAGAATGGAGAGCCTCCGGCTTCCGCCATTGGCTCAAGTATTATTATACATGTGCGTTTTGTGCGTTTTGTGCGTTTTTCAAATAATCATCAATTTTTCTGCTTACACGGCTACGATCCAAATGCACCCGCTTCGCAACTTCCCTCTGCGTCACATCTTTTCTTCCATCGATGTAATAGATCCGGAAGATTCTGTGCGTCAGGCTATCTTTGATATTCTCCACAAAACGCTCGATTTCTTCACATTCTGCTTCCAGCTTCTCTTTCCTCTTAAGGTCCCGGTTCTGCAGTCTCTCGTATTTCTCCTGGTCAAATCCGACTACGCTCTGTGGCATCGGATAACCTTTGCTGTAGTCGAAGATTACATTATTTCCGATCATTGTATCGGACTTCCACCGGTTCTGAAGCATATAGTCCAGTTCCAGGATCTCTGCTTTATTGTTCCGGTACATTGCAAGTCTTTCCCTTGTCATCTGCTCCACCGGCATCAACCTCCTTATTTACATTTACTCCCATCTTCCGCAGGTAGTCCGTCACCGTATATCTCTGGTACGGTTTCCTGTGAAATTCTATGCTTGCTTTCTCATCCGGCGGATGTTCTGCCAGCATGTCTCTGTGAGATTTACTGTTCCGTCTCTGTCCTTTGGTTATACTCAATTATTCATCAGCTCCTTTATATGGTTCCGGCAATGGCATCCAGGCATTCACAAATATTCCATAGCTTGAATAAGATTTTTCATCATCTCCCGGATAGAATGTACCGCCTTCATCATTTTCTTCATACCTTGCGATATCCAGCATTGTTGCATTCTCAAATGATACCAATATGTAGCTTTCATCTTCCGGTAACCTTTCACTACATGGAATCCATTTGCCAAGGACATTTGTGTCCTTAGCATCTTCCCTGTCCTCATACATCGCCAGTCTATCCACCAGCTCCTGTTTCTTATTCGGGGACCAGTATCCTGTTTTCATACCACTTTTTCTTTTATGTATTAATCTTTCCATAGTCTATTTCTCCGCATCTTTCCTCTTCATTTGTGCACCATTATCATAATCGTCCCATGCCATTCTCTGAGAAATCATAAATCCCATCACAAAATCATCACTGATATTTTTAATAAAATCTTCATCGCTTTTATGTTTTCTCATATACTTCTGAACATTACGCTTTGCTTCTTTTATCTGATCCGTTGTGCAAATTACTTGCAATCTACCCATCATTTAACGCTATTCCTCCACATTCTTCTTTTTCATCCTTTCGCCTATTTTTAAGCATAAAAATACCAACCACCGAATATTGATGGTTGGTAGGAAATTATGAAAAATATTGTTCTGCCTTTTCCATGTGTTCATTTATTTTTTCTAATGGATAATCAATCTCATAATAATGTGCTTTTGAGTATTCAAAGTATTTTTTTATGGCACTTTTAACCGACTTACCTTTTGACTGTGAAAACCACTTGTACCAACGATGCGCAAATTCTTTACTCGCAATCCGTACTGACTCGTCACAGTAAATTCCAAACGGAGGTGCCATTTTTTCTCCCTTGCTCGCTTGAATCATTGGTAAACCTAATAAAATATTATCTACATAATCTTGATCCTTTGTAAAAGATGCAGAGCATGAACGTGGTATATCTTTTCCGTGAATCACTGGTCCGTATGCAATCGCTCCCTTGATTAAAAATTTATGGTAATCTACGTTTTCATTTATAAGTACATTACTTAGTGAACAAAACAACTTGTTAATAAACTTCTTCATTGCATCTTCACTTTCAGAAACTATATAAGCTCCATCCATCATAGGATATACTGATATACTCGCCGTTTTTGCTTCAATAATTGCTGCATGCAATTTACAAATAAAAATCGAGCTGGTTCTCACCGAACTTCCCATGCAACTTTTTGTTCCCATGATATCTACCCATAGTACATATTCATTTTTCATATCTGGGAAATCTGCATCATTAAAATATATGTTTGCCATTGGCATTTCCTCCCTGTATATTTCTATACAGAAATTATACCATTCCAACCATCAATATTCAATTGTCAAGGTTCGACACCATTCTACATTTCTATCTTCTTTTCTTTCTCCTCCCAGTATTCAACTATGTATTCTTTCTTCCCCTTCGCATTTCCCGGAATTGTTCGGTATCTGATCTTAACTGCATATCCCGCTTTCACCAGAAGCCTTGCGATCATCAGCCGGTCTTCTTCATTCAGACCGACTGTACCACCTCTTATATTACGAATCACTGCCATCATCTTACCTCCACACACTCTATTTTTTCGGTTCTTTGATAAAATCAAATAATGTAGGCGCATCTACCTCGTTTTCAGCTTCCTGCAAATACCCCACTCCATCCCGGAAGTAATCTGGATTAAGTTCACACCCATAACCTTTCCGGTACATCTTAACTGCTGTCATAGGCACCGTCATAAGTCCTCCAAATGGATCGTATACAAGATCCCCTTTATTGCTATATCTATTGATAATTCTTTCTACGATGTCCAACTGTAATGGGCACACATGCATCTGTGCTCTTCTTCTGCTCTGGTTTGTGTTTAATGTTCTCATTCGGTTGATGTCATCCCAGACTTCCATTTGATTCCATGCTCCTGGTGCTACAACCATAAAAATAGCTGGTAATTTATCATTTTTATCCAAATCTTCCGCAAGTTTTACATGCTCCGCATAGTTATAGACAGTCTCTCTGCTATACTGACGGTATACTTGTTGTAAACTTTCTACTGGAAGTTCTTTTAATTCATCCTTGCTGATCAGCCTATCTCCAGATGATCTCCAGTAAGCGTGTGCATCTATCTGCCACTGGGCTCTCGTATATTCTTCTTTGCTTTTCTTTACCGGTTCATCTGCATAAGCATTTGACCGGTCTGTCGGAAGTTTTCGGAAAAGCAATATATATTCCGGGCATCCAACTCCCATCTTGGAGCCGTCTTTGCACTGTTCAGACCATCCCAGGCGATAGGTCTGGTTATTTTCTCTTACCACATCCGTAACGACTGTGATCATTCCAAAATACTGAAAGCCGTGTTTCATGTAGTGTTCGATGCACAGTGCGTGAAATGGCTCTATCGTTGGCATTCTGGTGCCTGTAACATTTCCAAACAGCACACGGTCTTTGACGTGGATCGCTGCCACTCTTCCCGGTCTTAAGACTCTCAAAAGCTCCGGTGTTAAGAAATCCATCTGTTCGAAAAAGCGTTCGGTATTCTGGTTATGTCCAAAATCGTTATAATTTGCGGAATATTCATAATGATTCCCGAACGGAATTGATGTATGAATCAAATCCACGCTATTTGATTCCATTCTTCTTGTTTCTTCTACACAATCATCGTGTACTGCTGTAAAATTCTTACCTTCTACTTTCACTGTTTTCACTCCCATCTTTCGTTCCAATCTCTTCTCCATACCTGCAGATGATAATCCGTATTTTTTTACAATCTCTATCATTTTTTCTACCATGTGATTATGATTCTTCCATTTCTCGATCAACACTTCTTTAATCTCGCGCTCATTTTCCATGTAAATAATGTCAATCACCACCGGTTTGCTTTGTAAAAATCTATAACAACGATGGATTGCCTGGATAAAATCGTTAAATTCATAATCGATACCCAGAAAAATCTCTCTGTGGCAATATCTCTGAAAGTTACAGCCCGATCCTGATAAAGATTTCTTTGTAGCAAACAGCTTTGTTCGTCCTTGTGAAAAATCTATTACCCGTTGTTCTCTAGTGTCATAATCCATAGAACCGTAAATATCTACCGTTTCCGGAAGTTCTTTCTTAATTGCATGACGCTCAGCTTCCAGATCATGCCATAATACAAAATGATCATCTGGTGATGCTTCCACAATCTTTTTCGTTCTCTTAACTCTCTGTTCAATCGATTCTCTCTTTACCTGTGCCGCTTCCTTTAACCCTGCGGCAGCCTCGTTAAACAATGACATCTGGCCATCCTTATCAATGGCATCTCCGTATTTTATCGGGATCTCATGCCAGTTTACTTTTAACGGTGGTAACTCATATCCTTCATCCGAATATTCTGGATTCAAATCAGATGGCTTTGTGATAAATAATGCCCATGAACTTATCCACAACCAAAACTCATCTTCCATGTTTGGATAAAGTGTCAGGTTATTTGCTTTCGTCGAATCTCTCTGAAAGAATCTTGTCAATGCCTGTCCAGTATCCATAACTTCCAAGTACCCGGCATAATGAATCAGTTCTTTATATCTATTCGGTGATGGCGTTGCTGTTGCCACCAGTTTATACTTCACATATTTAAATTTGTCCAAAAATGTTTGATAGGTTTTACTTCCAAATGATCTAAGCACACTGGCTTCGTCCAATGCTGTAGCTGAAAAATATGCCGGATCTATATTACCGTCCCTAACCCTTTCGTAATTGGTCAGCAAAATCTGCTCTTTCGCTTCTTTTACTTCTTCCATTGTCCGTACATATCTTGGACTTTCATACCCCAATACATTGACCGCATCTTGAGTAAATTCTTGTTTTACTCCTAGCGGTAATACTATTAATGCTCTACCATTCTCATGTTCTGCAGCCAGATGGCAGAATTCTAATTCCTGGACCGTCTTTCCGAGACCGAAAGATTCAAATAATGCTCTTCTCCCTCCCCGTAATGCCCAGGCAACAGCGTCTGCCTGATGTGGTTTTAATGCTTTATTTATCTTTGTCTTATCTACTTCGAACCCGCTATCTACAGCCAGTTCAATTTTTGTCTTTAAAAATTCTATGTAATCCATCTTCATCAAAAGGAGCCGATGCATCATTACTCCGGCCGGAGCTCCGTCTCCTTTCTGAAATTTACTTTTCTCTTTTTATCATTCTGTGTCTTTTCTTACTCCCAGTAGATCTTTCTCCAATTGCTTCATGTCATAACTACGTTCATGTGCATTGCTGAATCTGGTACTCTTCTTTCCTGTTTTCTTATTACCCTTGTCCTGATTTAGCGGAAATAGACCACTCCATCCATTCATGATCGACTGATCGATAATTGCTATCTGTTCTTCCACATCATCGGACATTTTCCGCAATTTTCCTACTGCAAGCTGTATTGCGCGATCAGTTAACGGTTTCTTGATCTGCTTCCGAAAACGAATATACTCAAAAAAAGCTGTATCAAGGCGCGAGTCGCCCGTATATGATTCGGATTCTGTATTCGGATTCGTATTCGGATTGGATTGGATTACGGGAACATTTGCTTGCATTTGATTACTTGTGTTTACATCTGCATACATATGTTTGCAACTGTTGTCAGATGTAATATCGTTCCCTTCTTCCGGACTTGGATATCTACTCTTCTTTGCACGAATGTTCTGATGCGACTGCCAAGCTGGTAACTGAAGGTACGGTTTTTCTTCTACCTCGTAGTGTCGCACCAAGCCAACCGACACCAACTTATTGAGAGCATCTTCTATATTCTTATTCGTTACATTCTTGAGCGGAAAACAGGTCCCTTTTATAATCGCTACCCTTCCATCAAATCTTCCATAATCATCACAGCTTACTATCAACCGGTAAAACAGAACTTCTTCGAACCAACTGAGCTCATTAATGCTGTCGCTCGTCCTGATCGACTCTTTTAATATTCTGTTTGGCACGTTTACACCTCTTCTATTTCTACTTCTATACGCGGGCGCTCTTTGTCCACAAAAAACGCATCCTGAAACCCTATGATATAGCTCCATCCATCGTCCCGAAGTACTTTTGTCTGCACAAGTGCATCCTGAATCACCTTTCTGCCAAAAGAACTGATATTGTCCAAATCTCTTCTCTTATTTGGCTCATACCATCGATATCTGATTATGACTGGTTTTGTAATCCGCAATCTTCCTAACTGTTCTAAAATAGCCCGGATCACAACCGCCTCGTTCTTTTGTTTCATCTTGGCACCTTTATACTGATTCGTCCGGCACGCCCTTGTATAATCATTCATGTTGTCTAATCTTCCATTAATGGTCAACAGATGCTGCACACTTTCTCCACCCTTCAAACGTCTGTATCATACAGAGTCTTTTTAATTGTATTTCTCTGGCTCTATGTAAATCCTGAGCTGTATATTTATGAAATGCAGCTTCATCCACCGGATCACCGGGAATCGGTCTGAAAATCCCTTCACCTACATTAATAATACAATCTCCATTGTTGTTTGCTTTGTTGATCATGGATCTTAAAGACCTATCAACATTTCTATCATAAGGTCTGGCAATTGCATGCTTATGACCATCCGCAATTCTATTAAAATAGCTTTCTGCTTTTTCTCGAGTCGTCATACTTCTCCTTTCTGCCAGAGCCTGGCTCTCTGGCTGTGATACAACATATTGCGCAAGAACTTCATGTCTTATACGTTACATTTCTTAGTTACAATGCCAGGTGAATCTATAGTTAACTTGTTACATCCAACTTCTTCCAAAAATCTTTATGAAGTCTTCTCTTGTCCCATGATGGCTTTCAAAATGTTCTTGTGCCATCTGTTTTAATTGCAAATCCAGTCCGCGATTCGGATTATCATGAACGGAGTTAATTCCAAATTCATGTAAATAACTTGCTATCGGAATGACGTACCCATATTTCTCCGATAATTCTCTTCTGGAGCCATAAAAAATATGATGTCTGTGCACGTACGGTGTACCAGTAAAATAGCAGTGATCCATATCGTCCGTGAACACGCTCCAAAGTTTTTTAGACATCCACACCATACCTTTCTTTCAGAAGTCTCTTTTCTTCCGGTGTTGCAATTTCGCTATCCGGAATCTGTGCATCCTTACACATAATAATCAGACCTGATATCAGTCGCGCCATTTCTTCTGAATTATATGTGTGACTACCTCGAAGCAGTCGATAAGTCCGATACAGAAGCCCATCTACTCCTTGCCGTACCTGCGATGTTGACTGCAGGTGATAATCCATAGCATTCCGCACTTTATTTTCTGCCTCTTCTGTATCTGGAATTGTAACGAATACAGCTTTATTCTCCATTATTTCCAACTGTCCATATCTTTCCAGACACATATTGTGCATTTCCGGATTGCTCAATTCCAATCTTCTGGCAAGTTTTGTAATCAGCACCCAATAATATGCATTTGCATCCAGGCTTCTTTTTTTACGATATTTCTTGATTTGAATAACAAGTTTCTCACAATCTTTCAGCTCTTGGAATGCATCTCTTGCATCCTCATTTACTTCCAATGAAAGACTCTGTTTTCTTGTAACATAGTCCATCTTTAAACCTTCGAGCTTTCCTGTAAAGTTCATTAATCATCACCATACTTTTTCTTAATCGCATTCAGCATCTTTGCACACTCTGTCTCCGTAAGCGTGTCCATTGTCTTTCCGTTTCCACACACCCAGGCTGCCAGATCAATACCGTGTGCCGTGCACTGTGTTTTCAGTGTTTTCTTTTTAGCTTCTGATGCAAGATTTTCCCCCGTTCCCGGAATTTTTGCTTCCAGTTTGTTGTATTCTTCTTTCAGCCACAAATTAAATCCAAGGCCGGTATGAATAGCCACACACTTCACAAATGCTCTGCACATGCTATTCCATACTCTCTGCTGACTCATCGAATTATCTTTTACTGGATTCGCACCATTCATTACCGGTGTCTGCATCTCGTATTCTTTATCATCGATTACAACTTTGATTCTGGTTTCATAACAACGGTTTGTATTTCCATTTTTATCCGTAAACTCAATATCGGTCTTTCTTAAGCTACTCCCAGTCTGCGGATCAGGAATAGGTTCCCAGTACACTTCAGTTGCACCATTCTTCCTCAATAGCTCAATGCATTTTGCCCAGTTTAGATATGTAAATCCATCTCTATCTTCGCAGTATTGGCTTACATCAATCTTTATCAGCTCTTCATAGCTTTTAAGTGCCATCTATTCTTCCTCACTTTCTTTTTTCCGATTAATCGAATATCTGTATTCTCCAATACTATATTTATCAAACATAGAAACAATCTCACTTGCTTCATCTAAACTGTTCACTTCGAAGATCACTTTATCTTCACACTCATACACACCAACAGCCTTATACGTCCTTACAACTTCTATATTCCACATTACAATATCCTCCTGTACATATCATTCATACACACTTCACACAGATTTTCTTCATTGATATGCATATAAATTGAATCTCCTTTATACAAAGGCGCGTCACAATTATCGCAAAATGCAACTGGATCAGGATCATCTGGCGGTGTTGTCTTCCACGAATCATATCCTGGAATATTCTCCATTTGACTAATTTCCTTTCTTCGTTTAAAATACAATTGACTAATTTCTTTTGTGCCGGATTCGGGTTCTTCCCTTTCTGGCACTCTTTTTATATGCTTTTAAAATACTGTGCCTGTCCGGCTTCGACTCTTAATCCGGAAGTTCCGATCTCCAGATTGTACGGACCGGCTGCTGCATCATTGGTATATCCATACACATCACCGTCCAGAATCTGCACCGACACATGCCGGATGCCATGCTTCGCAGCCACTCTCCGGATATCTTTCAGCGCCCGGACTACATTTTCATCTGTAGCAAATCCAAGCCATTTTTCTTTCATGTTCTGCACTTTTTCACCCCTTTCTAGCAAAATGTCATAAAAATCGCCACCCAGAATCCAACTACTGACACGCCGATCAGCGCCACCAGGATTCCGAGAATCCAGCAGAATACTTTGTACGCCATCTGCTTTCTTCTTTTGTATCTTTTAATTCTCTGCTCTCTCATCAATATCCAATAAAGAGCCAGTGGAGAAACATCAATACTGCTGCCGCGTAACAGGACAGACAGATCAGCAGTGCGCTCTGTGTTGCTTCGCTCATTTTTCTCTTCTTCCTCATGCTCTATCCCCTTTCCGATCTTGTGTAGATCTTGTTTAAAAGCTTGTTTTACCTTGTATCACCTTGTTTAAAGCTTGTCTTACTTTAACCGCCTAAGCGGTTTTCTCTTTTAAGTCCTTTAATCTTCCAACGATGAAATCCGAAAAGCTCCGGACAATCCGGTTCACCTCTTCCGGTGTTTTATCCCGGTATGCATCATCGGAGATATGGCAGGTGCAGCCATTGTTGTTCATTGTTTCTACAATCATCTTCCTGCCCTCCTGTGTTCTTATTTCATGTTATGTGGTACAGTTTGTACTTGTTGCGGTTCTCTGGTATAATTTTCCTATCAAATGATGAAAGGAATGATTTCATGTCCGAGAATACTACGAATAATATAGCTTTAATCAACCTTCCTGATATGCCTGAATCCGCTGATAACGCTGTTAAAAATCTAACCGACGCTCCTACTCAGAATATAGGAAAAACCTTTGCTGATATTTGGTATCTCGTCTTTGGCGGAATCAGTCAAAAAGCTGAAAAGAAGCGTCTGCAATATGCGCACGACCTTGAAAAATTTCGCGAACAATTAGACCAATCCATCGACGAAATCCCAGATGATAAAAAGCTGGAGCCATCCCTACAAACAACTGCACAGGCTTTGGAAAACTCAAAGTACTGCGTTTCATCGGAAATCCTAAGAGAGATGTTTACAAAACTTATCAGTGGATCTATGAACTCTGATACCGCTTCTTTGGCACATCCTTCGTTCCCAGAAATATTGAAGCAATTAAGTCCATCTGACGCCTTGTTGTTACAGGATCTTTTTCTTTCCAGTCAGAGCTCTTTTCCAGTTGCTTCAATGGGTGTTAAAATTAGAGGTAATAGTTATCAAATTCTATATGACAATGTTTTTATTCCTCCGAGCATATCGCTCGAAAGAGAGCAAATTTCTCTTTCGCTTGACTCATTGGAACGAGCAAATTTGATTTCTATTAACTACAACAAACAAATTTCCGGTGATAACTTTTATAATTCTTTAAAAAGAACGCCTGAATATTCAAATGTTAGTGAGTTCGCCATAGATTATTCCGTTGATCATCCTAACTCCACTTCTTATTTCAAGAAAGAACTTATACAGCTAACTTCTTTAGGCAAAACTTTTTGTTCTATTTGTATAGGAAAGCATTGACGAACTCTCTGGTCTTTTCACACATTTCATCTACATAGCCATCTACTATTTTAAAATAGTGGGTGGCTAGTATTTTTGTAATTAATGCCGAAGTTATTACTGAACAACCTATACAAATTATTATCACTAGCACACTTCTCACCTCACTTCCTACTGTGATTCTGTTTCATCTGTTGCGAATAAGTAATCTAATGATTTGTCTACTCTAAAATTGAAAATATTTTCATATTATGATAAAATTCTTTCATGCCCTTAGGCATTGAAAGGAGCGTGGTCTGTTTGACCAAACTTTTGAATATGCCTGCTCTCTTAAGATAAGGTCGCAATAGTGGCACCAATGCACTTAAAACTGGGTATAATGTAGTTACTGATACGGCGTTATGTGGTTCGCACCACGTTAAAAATGCTTCAGTCGGCATCTGGTTTTTTGCCGCACCGTATTAAGTACTCCTTATCATTTGTCAGCAATCAGGCATTCTGCAGAACCAAAACTGCGAAAGTGACAAAGTATTTCATAGAAACGCTTGGCGCTATCGAGTGTGGTGAAAACCTGCAAAGTACATAGAGTAAACAAATTTGGCAAAATACTGGTAGGAATAGCGCTCCTATCAGTATTTTTGTTTTCGCTCCTACTCATTTTACTTGCTCACTTTTTGTTGCATTTTTGGGACGCTTGGTCTAAAAAAAATATCGATAGGATCATTCAACATTAGAAAGTCAGTAATTTTAACCGCTTCTTCTAAAGTAAATTGCGTCCTTCCATTTAATTTAGCATTAAGAGATTGCACTGTAATTCCTAAATATTCCGACATTTTAGCTTGTGACACATGTGCCTCTGTCATCTTCCCTTTCAATTTATCAAATGACATTATCTCACTTCCTTTCGTTGCATATTTGGGATATTTATATAATACGCTCGCTAAATTTTATTGTCAACCCATATTTGCAACATTTTTTTAATTTTCTTTAATTATTTGTTGCAAATATGAAAAAATAGTTTATAATTACCTTATACGGAGGTATTGATATGAGTGAAAAAGAAATAAGCGAAAAAATGCAAGATATAATGAAGCGAATGAGAAACAGACGTGAAGAACTTAATATGTCATACCAAACTCTTTCTGAAAAGGTAGGAATTAGTAAATCAACTCTCCAAAGATATGAAACTGGCTATATAAAAAATATGCCCGTAGATAAATTAGAAGAAATTGCAAATGCATTACAGGTATCACCTGCTTACCTTATGGGCTGGGACATAGAAGAACCTACCACTATGGCTGCTCACCTTGATGGAAAAGACTTTACAGAAGAACAGTGGAGTCGAATTGAATCTTTTGCAAAATTCGTAAAGCAGGAAGATGAAAAGTAAGTCCACAATATAGGACAACTATTATCCTACACTTATTGCTGGGAGGGACTATACTTTGAATAAATTAGAATCATTAGAACAAGAAGCCTATGACGATAATGTAAAAGTCCACAATTATTATCTAGGCGAAGACAATTTAAAAGGTTTTTATATAGATGGTAATATTGCCATTAACACATCTGTCAATACAACAACTGAAAAAGCCTGCGTCCTTGCCGAGGAGCTTGGACACCACTACACTTCCGTTGGAAACATCATTGATATGGATAGTTCTTCCAATCGGAAACAAGAGCGACAGGCAAGATTATGGGCATATAATAAACAGATCGGACTCAAAGGTCTGGTCAGAGCATACGAACATGGTTGTACTGCCAGCCATGAGATTGCAGAATATCTGGATGTCACAGAAGAAGCTCTGCAAGAATGCATTGAATTTTATCGGGATAAATACGGGGAATACAAGACAGTTGAACATTACATCATATTTTTTATTCCGCATCTGGCAGTGTTGAAGAAGATATGATTTTATACGTATTTATACATACTTTTATTGACATACGTGTTTATACGTGTTATAATGGAGCCATGATAAGGAAAGGAGATACAAAAGATGCCATTAACACCAAAAGAGATGATTAAGCTTCTTAAGAAGAACGGTTTCATCATAGTCAGTCAGAATGGTTCTCACGTCAAATTGATGAATCCGGAAACTGGTAGGACGGTAATTGTTCCTTATCACTCAAAAGACCTGAAAAAAGGTTTGGAACAGGCAATATTAAAGCAGGCAGGACTAAAGTAGTCCTACCTGTACCACAATAAACATCACGGAGGTATTACGTATGAACAGATTATTTTACCCAGCAATTTTCCATAAAGAAGACGGAGGCTTTTGGATTTCTTTTCCGGACTTTCCAGAATGTTTTTCTGATGGTGATGATATGCAGCAGGCTTATGAGAATGCCGTTGATGCCTTAGGACTTGCAATCACAAGCAGACAGGATGAAAAAGAAGCAATTCCAGAGCCTACAGATATTAGTGAACTCAAAGTCGATGATGGCTTTCTCGTTGTTTTGGAATTCGATTTATACGCATATCTGAAAAAGCACAGTTCAAAGGCTGTTAAGAAAACTCTGACTATTCCTGAATGGTTGAATGAGTCCGCTACCGCTATGGGGCTTAATTTCTCTCAGGTTCTTCAGGAAGCATTATTACAAAAGGTACAGAAGAAACAATAATAATTTTACAAAGGAGAAATTAGAGTATGACATATACAGACGAATTGGCATTACTCAATTTATTAGATAAATTTGAAGTTCCAATTATTCCACAAAATACACATTTTTGGATGATTCGTACAAAAAAAGGTTATTTTTATAATGAATTTCTTTCAAAACGTTTTGTTGCTTTAGCATGGAATAATATCACACATAAAACTGATTTTTCAGAGTCCAATAGAGATTCATTAAAAGATGATGTGTTAATGACATTTAAGGAAATTCATCGTCCTTCAACAGTTATTAATAAATGTTATTCTTTTATTAATGAAATTCAAACCAATGATATACTTGTAATTCCTAGTGTTAAGAGCAGTTACATTACTTTCGCCCTCGCTGGTGAATATTATGAAGATGATTCGAAAACCTTAGAGCTTGAGCAGAATGTTATATATCGTATTGACAATCATGATGTTGATATAAACGATGTTTCTTGTCCCTATAAAAAACGCAGACGCATAACTTTGCTTCGAACAGTAAAGAATGAAGAATTAAATTATTCGTTATGTCGGGCAATTTCAAACTATCACGGACTTTCAAATTTAGATTCATACTCAAAACAGATACTTAATGCTTTATACAATTATTATATGTTTGGCAATGATATGTCTTTTGTTCTTAATGTTCAAAAGCAAACACCTATCGGGCCTCGTTCAATTAACAATGTTTTATACGGAACTACCGAATTATTATCCTCCATTGCTCCTGAAGAATGCATATCAACCCAAGTATCTTTAAATTCACCTGGGGATATTGTATTTTCACTAGTTAACGTTAAAGACCTTTTGGTAAATAACTGGCAATTTATTTTTGGCATGCTTGTATTTCTAGGTGGTGGTAGTGCCCTTACTTTTAAAGTTCCTGGCGCAATTGATATTATAAAAAGTATTCTTTTTGCTAAAGACGACTATCGCATCAAACACGCTGAAGCCGAAAAGGCTGAATTGGAAGTATGGGAAAAGAAAGCAGAACTTTTGCAAAAAATTAAAGACTCTGGAATAGATCCAGAATCTTTAAACGATCCAGTTAATGCATTACTTTCAGGTTGCTCTACTCTAGAAGTAGAGCCAATCATTTTAGATGATGCATCTGCAGCCAATGTTCCAGTGGCAAACGAAGTGCAAGAATCTCAAGATATAGAGGATGAGTAAATTTACCCGCAAAACAAAGTCCCACCATCCAAAGCAACACAATATAGTTATTTTCATTACCTCCAAAAGCAATTGATATTAATTTAAAAAAGATACTTAAAAGAAGGACAAATGAAAAAATAAGAATTAATAAATCTACAATTTTTAGAAACTGTTTTTTCATAACATTACCTCCTCTTTTTCGTATTATATCTGAATTTTTTGTATACAACAATAGGAAAACTTATTGAAAATAACTATATATTTAAAGAAAGGAGTCCCTATGACTACGACATTATTTATCCAATATCTATTGGAGCGTTTTAAAATTGAGCATAAAAAGCGTGATCGTTCCGGAGTTTATGGACTGACGCAACGATTAATGGCTTATAATTCAAACAAGATTGAAGGCAGCACTTTAACCGAAGACCAGACTGCTTCTCTCTTCGACACCGGTATCTTGCCAAAGACAGATGATTACTATCGCGCAAAAGATGTTGAAGAAATGAACGGGCACTTCCTGATGTTTAATAAAATGTTAGAAACTTTAGACCGTGATCTCTCACAGGAGCTGATCAAGCAGTTTCACTATGAATTAAAAAGCGGCGTATTTGAAGATCGCGCTAATGGATATGCTATCGGAGAATATAAGAAACGAGCAAATATGGTTGGGATATACAAAACTGCTTTGCCGAGTCAGGTAAATGATGAAATGGATTCGCTCTTTGCCTGGTACGATGCGCAGAATGTTTCTCTTGATACCCTTGCAGAATTCCATGCACGCTATGAAAGTATCCACCCATTCCAGGACGGAAACGGACGAACAGGGCGTCTGATCTTATTCCGTGAATGCTTGCGTCATGATATTGCTCCTTTCATTATTGAAGACAGCAATCGTCCTGAATATTTAGAAGCATTGAAAGCATTCCGTCAAAACAACTCGACCAAAGAACTGGTAGCATTGTTCGAAAAGGAACAAGATTATTATCGTCAAAGATGCCAGTACTTTTTGGAAGAATAATAGTTCAAAATAAGAAAACCGCCCCTGCTACCAACAGGAACGGCTTTTCATAGGCAATACCGAAGATGGTATCAACCAAACTTTTGACCTACATATTGTATCATCTTCGAACAGCTATCGCAAGCAGAACGCTAGTTCTCTGCTGGCTGTTATTTTTATACTCATTTTTAGTGCGACGTCGCACATATACTAAGGAAAGGTGATACATATGCAATATGAAGAATATCTTATCTATCTCCGGAAGTCCCGAAGTGATGCTTCTCTGGAAGCTATGGGCGTGGATGTCCTGGAACGGCATGAGCAGATCTTACTTGATCTTGCCAAACGAATGAACTTATCCATTGGCGGGATCTACCGTGAAGTCGTTTCCGGAGAGTCTATATCCGCGCGTCCGGAAATGCAGAAGCTTTTATCCGAAGTAGAATCCGGACGTTGGGAAGGTGTACTCGTAATGGAAGTGGAACGTCTGGCAAGAGGTGATACGGTCGATCAGGGAATTGTTCAAAGAGCTTTCCAATATTCCGGAACGAAGATCATCACTCCAACAAAGACCTATAATCCAAATAATGAATTTGACGAAGAATACTTTGAGTTCGGACTCTTCATGAGCCGGAGGGAATACAAGACAATCCGCCGCCGGATGCGCGCCGGTGTGACTGCTGCCGTGAAGGAAGGAAAATGGCCGTTCAATCAGGCACCCTACGGCTGGCAACGCGTGAAGCTCGAACATGGGCGTGGATGGGTTCTCGCTCCGGATCCGGACGAAGCTCCGGTCGTGAAACTTATCTTCCGGCTCTATACCGGTCCCGATCGCATCGGAATTACCCACATCTGCAGATATCTGGATAACCGGGGAATCAAGCCAAGGAACGGAGATACCTGGCTGGAATGCAGCGTTATGGGAATCTTGAGGAACGTTGTTAATGATCAGCGAGTCGGCATTGGGCGAAGAAAGGTTGTAAAGCAAGTCCAGAACGGCTCCGTCAGCAAAGTACGTCCTCATAGTGATTATGATTTCACTGCTCCAGGACTGCAGCCACGATTGATTGATCATGATGTATTCCTCGAAGCGCAGGAATATCTCGCCAAAAACTCTCATAAGCTGCCGGAATCCTATGGAATTAAAAACCCACTCGCCGGAATCCTGGTCTGCTCCTGCTGCGGAAAGAAAATGCAGAGAAGACCGGCTTCCAGGGACGGCTCTTCCGGAAGATGTCCATATGACGTTTTAATGTGCAATACCAGAGGCTGTCCCACCATCGGCTCAACGCTTGAGCTGGTAGAGCGTGAACTCATACAGGCACTATCCGACTGGGTAGCTGGATACCAGTTAGATCCGACTCTGGAAGTTGAGAACAAAGTTCCGGAAAAAGAACAGCTTCTCTCTTCCGCTGTCAGCAATCACGATTTATTACTAAAACAAAATGGAAACTTATACGATCTGTTGGAACAGGGAGTCTACACCACCGAGATCTTTCTGGAACGTTCCCACGAATTACAGAAACGTATCAAAGAATCGGAAGAACACATAGAAATTCTGAAAAAAGATCTGGAATATGAAAAAGAGAAAATAGCAAACATAGAGAACTTCATCCCTTCCTGCAAGGAACTTCTCTCCTGTTACTGGGACTTATCCGCCCAGGACCGGAACAAAGCTCTGAAAATGCTCCTGGAAAGTGTCGAATACACGAAAACGAAGCGAAATCGTAAGGGAGATAAGGATAATCCTACTTTTACACTGAATTTAAAGCCCCGAATCCCGCGTATTTAGGGGCTTTTTCATTAGCGACAACATTTATGGGCGCAAGAACTGGCTCACTTAGAAATCGTCTGTGCTATTGTTTATCAACTTACAAAAAATATGACAATGGAAGAATTAGAGAAATCCGGTTTTGATAAATATTATATAGATCATACGCTTGCACTCTGGCCACAGTCTGCCGGCGGTGTTCCTTGGAGCGCCACTACTTTCCAGTCCAAAGGTGATCCCATCACCGATTTAAGCGAAAATATGGCTGCGGAGCAAAAAGCACGTACAACCTACGATAACATTCTGCGCCTTGTCAAAGATCCGGAAGTCTGCGAACCAATCCGTTTCCTGCGTGAACGCGAAATCGTACACTATCAACGTTTCGGTGAAAGTCTGCGCATCGTACAGGATCATCTGGACAGTAAAAACTTCTATGCGTTTAACCCGGAATTTGACCTCCGGGCATGTTTCAAAAACAAAAACTAAACAGAAAAAGGATTCCCGGAAAAATTCCGGAAATCCTTTTTATTATTTCAATAGCATATATACAATTACTGCTGCTACAACTACGATTGCAATTCCAAGAATGATTACAGGCGCTTTGGAAAGCTTCTCTTCTTCCTCATAAACATCATCGTAATCATAATCTTCTTCTACTCTTGCAGTTTTTTTCTTTTTCTTTCTGCCATCTTCTACTGCTAACAGTTCATCATATGCTTTGCGCATCTCATCTTCACGTTTCTTACGAACGCTCTTTGGTGGAATATTCGAATACTTCTGTTCCTGCTCTTCCTCTTCCTGACGCTGCATAGATGCTTCCTTAATAGATCTGTGCAATGTTTCCTGCGTTGCCGGTTCTCTTCTTTCCGGAGCATGCTTCTGTTCTTTCCTGTTCTGTGGTACTTTGAACTTCTTCTTGCAATTATAACATAACAGGTAATTTGGATCTTTTTTACCCGGCCGGAGCTGTTGGCCGCAAATCGGACACTTCATTGGTATATTTTGCCTCCTCATATCGTAATCTACTTAGCATTATACTACAAATCACAGAAAATGGCAAAAACATTTCTCTTACTGTGTATTTTACTTATTGTGTGCTTTTTCCAAGTGTAACTTTCACGGTACGCTCTTTATAACTTCCATTTGAATTTGGAACCTGGATCGTCACTTTAACTTTCTCGCCAACTTTGTAATACTGCAGTTCTTCTTTTAATGCAGACATACTGTCCACTGTTGTTCCTTCCAGTTCTGTGATTACGCATCCCTTTGTGATCCCTGCATTTTTTGCTCCTCCGCCAGAGATAACATTAGATACATACACACCTGTTGGCATATTATACATCTGCGAACTGTCGGAAGTCACATCCACGCCTTCAATTCCCAGATATCCCTGTTTGCCTTCTGCTACTTTTGTTTTTGTCTTCTGATTCATCAGATTTTTAATTACATCACTTGCGCTGGAAATTGGGATCGCATATCCCATACCTTCTACTGCATCTGTCGCGACCTTAGCAGTATTAATACCAATCACTTCACCCTTTGCATTCAGAAGTGCGCCACCACTGTTACCCGGATTAATTGCTGCATCTGTCTGGATTAGTTTGCCACTAACTCCATCCAGTGTACGTCCGGTTGCTGATACAATACCTGTTGTCACAGACTGACCGTAACCAAGTGCGTTACCAATTGCAATAGCCGTCTCTCCGACCTGCACTTTTTCTGAATCTGCAAGCGTTGCAACTTTAATTTTATTTAATGTAGAATCTTTGATATCACTGAGCTTTACAGCGATAACTGCAAGGTCTCTGGAAGAATCTGTTCCCTTTACCTGTGCTTCCACACTCTTATTGTCAACAAAAGAAACTGTCAGCGTTTTATTACTTTCCACTACATGGTTGTTCGTTGCAATTAGAAGTTCTGAATCTGTCTGGGAAATAATAATACCAGAGCCTACACTCTTGCTTTCCTGCTCCTGCACTCCACCAAAGAAATTCTGAACCTGCTGTACACTTAAATTGGTAATTGATACAACCGATGGCATTACATTACTTGCAACTTTGGAAATATCTGAGCTTGTTGAACTACTGTCTGAACTTGTTGTAATCTTTGCACTGTTTACAGTTGCAACTTCTTTTGTCTTACTGCCTGATGTGCCGAAAACCTTGCCACCCACAAGATTACTTGTCTGAAAAGCCGCACTTGCTGCCACACCAAATGCCAGTCCGAAACATACTGCTTTTACCCAATGTGATGTTTTCTTTTTCGGTGGTTTCTCATCCTGCGGCTGATACTGATAACCTCCCTGTCCATTTTGATTCTGATCATCCTGATCCGGTGTATAATAAGTATATTGATTTTCCATAAATCATTACTCCTTTCACTACTTCGTTTATACTAAGTAGTCTAATCTATAATTGTGTTTAAACTGTGATAAAACTATGTTTAAACCTTAAAAAACAACCTGGATCAAAAACATATATAATGCCGTACCAACACCAATACTTAACAGGTTATTACGTTTCCATACATGAAGTCCTGCCGTCACTGCCACAGCAAGAAATTCTGGTATGCCATGTGGCGATACAAAAACTGGTGTATTCTTTAGGCAGTAAACTACTAACATCCCGATCACTGCCGGAGTCAGTACTTTTCCCAGATACTGGATCACTGGCGGTATTGCTTTTCCTTCTGGAAACAAGAGAAACGGAAATACCCTTGTTCCAAAAGTTGTCAATGCAACTGCCAGAATAATAATTACTGATAACGCTGCATTTACTGGCATGACAGGTTCACCTCCTTCTGAAGCTGTTTTTTCGATACAAATAAAATCATTACAATTAATAACATGGATGGCAGTACAAATCTGGATGCCCCGAAAATCTGCAATCCAATAAATGCTGCTGCCACTCCGATAATTTCCGGAATCCGGTTCTTTTTATCCAGCCACTGTTCAATAAAAATGACAACAAACAATGCCGTCATTGCAAAATCAATTCCCTCTGAATTAAATGGCAGTACACTTCCCGCCACTGCACCAATGATTGAACCAGCTACCCAGTACATCTGATCCAGTGAAGCAATCGCAAACAGGAATTTTCCTTCATCAATGCCTTCCGGAATCTTCGTCGTACACAAAAGGGAATATGTTTCATCTGTCAGGCTGAAAATCATATACCATTTTTTCTTTCCCATACCATTAAATCGTTCCAATAAGGAAATTCCGTAAAAAACATGACGGATGTTAACCATTAATGTCATAAAGACAACCTGGAAAATTGATATTCCGGGAACAAAAAAATTCACAGCAAGATACTGTCCGGAACCTGCATATACAAGAATACTCATAAGCGCAGCCCATAAAAATGAATATCCCTTTTCTGCAAACATAACTCCGAATGCTACTCCGATAAATATATATCCGGTCAAAACCGGAATCGTATATGGGAATGCTTTTTTGTATGCCTCTCTGTATCCTTTCATCTTATTGCTCGCTCCTTTTTTCATCTTATGTATCCAAATGCCGTTTTCTTCGTCGTATAGACACAGGTAAACTTCCGGCACTGTAATGCTATACATAAAGCCAGATCCTTTTGCAAAGATCTGGCTTCTCGCTCTCTATCAAGAATGATTCAGTGCTTTCTGTAACTCCTTTACCGATTCCTCAAGTAATGCATCCGACTTCAATGCCGTCTGATACTGTCGGCGGCTCTTTTCAAGCAGTGCTTTCACATCATGTTGTCCGGCAAGCAATTTTATATGGTCAATCTCCTGCCTATCCAGTTGTTTCACCCTGACCTGGAAATTCTTTCCATCCTTTTCCGTAATATACAAGGTTCCTACTCCCGGAAGCTCTGTATAGACCTGCTTAATCTTCATCCGATACATTACAAATGCTACATATGTATCTGCATATTCTCCATCTTTTATATAAATCTGGAGATGATTGTATGTTTCTACAAAGTCCGTCTTCTCTGCTATACATCTGTAATAATCTCTTACCGCCTGTCTTAATTCCGGCGATCTATTCTTACGCAGAGGATTCAGTTGTTCAACTTTACATCCCATATTTCTTGTTCTGCGCTTTTCTCTTACTATCTTTTGTGCTTTCTTCTGTGTGTTATCTCCCGTAAGTCCGATTCCGGTGCTCAACAAGATCAGGATAAAAAATAAGAAAAGCAGGCATCTTCTGCTTTTTCTCTTCTGAATATTCCTGTCTGTGAAGCCCGCTCCTAACGCACCTTTCATAAGAGTACCTCCACATACTATGCACTTTTAAAATACACACCCGGGCGGATTCGAACCGCCGCTCCCGCCTCCGGAGGGCGGTGCTCTATCCCCTGAGCTACGGGTGCATGACAATTTTCTTCAAACTGCATTATTTATACTACCATATTTTTCTTTTAAAGTAAAGGAAATGCTATAGACATTTCGTACATTTCCTTTACTTTATCATTTCTACTTTTCCTGATTCTTTTTACAATCTCAACAACTAATAAATGTTTTTTTACAGCCAATTTATACATTGGATTCTTTTATGCCTTCATATCAGCATATTGCAAGCCGATCCTCTATTCTGTCATAATAATAGGCATGATTTTCAAGAATTTCTTCCGGCAGTACACAGGCTGCATTAATGCTTGCAACCATTTCGTTCAGATTCATGCAGTCATCGGTCTCCTTTTCGGGAACAATGATCACTTCATGCACACTGCTTGGCAAGACGTAAAAGTTTTCCTTCAGATATGTACCAATCTGATTTAAACATCCTGGATATATCATAGTTGCTGCCCCGAAACTTTTCTTTTCATTCGTCAGTATATACATTCTTGCAGCTTTATCTACAGCAATTCCTTCTTCGGAAAGCACATTCTGTATTGAATGAAATCTTGCTGGAAGGTGTTTTTTCATATTCATCATTGCAATTGCAAGAAGTTCCTTTTCATCTACGTTCCATTTTTCCATTGTTTCATTGCTGATCTGCATGGAAGCCATACCGTCTTTGGTTATCTCTAAAAGTATGTAGAAAATAATCTCCAGATCCAGAATCGGCACATGTGGAATTTCTTTCAAAAATTCTTCATTCCTACTTCTCTGGACAAGCCTGAATACGATCTTATTCTTTATCTTTTCATAATTAAAAATCTCCGGCTCTTCCCATGACTGATCAAATTTCACTTTTTCATATACATTTAGAACTTCTTTTGCCAGCTCATCTACCTGGCTTCCAGACTGGTACTGTTCATAATAACCTTCCAGATAAATCGTCGGCGAAACATTCACACGCTGTTCTGAAATCACCAGACCGCTCCGGATGATTCCATTATTCTTTTTATTGTTGCATAATTCGACAGACAAAAGACACCCTGCCATTTCTTTCACACTTTTTTCCAATGCCTCAGTAAATTGATGATAAGTCATATTTCTCCTCTTTGGCCATTGTTGTAGTTATCTTCCGGAAATTGATGCGGGAAAATCCGCTTTTTACATCTTGTAGAAATTTAGAATAAATATTATGGTTTTATTATTATAAAAAAGCCTTGCAGAAAATGCAAGGCTTTTTTAATATTCTTTTAACTCGAAAAGATTAGTTTGCTCTGGATAAGTACTCTCCGGAACGTGTATCGATCTTAATCTTCTCTCCCTGCTCAACAAATAACGGAACTGCAACCTGTGCACCGGTCTCAACAATAGCCGGTTTGTTTGCTCCCTGAGCTGTGTTACCTTTGAATCCAGGCTCCGTCTCTGTAACAACCAGTTCAACAGTAAGCGGTGGCTCGATTGCGAAAGGTTTCTCCTGATATAAACTTACAGTAACTTCTTCGTTCTCTTTTACGAATTTCAGAGAATCACCAACATCTTCTGTTCCTACAGCGATCTGGTCAAATGTCTCATTATCCATGAAATAATACAGATCTCCATCATTGTACAGATACTGCATTTTCTTTCTCTCAATATATGCTTCCTGGAAAGACTCTGTAGGACGGAATGTTGTCTCTACTACACCACCGTTGATGATATCTTTTAATTTAACACGAACGAATGCTGCACCTTTTCCTGGTTTAACGTGCATGAAATCAATAACCTGACATACTTTACCATCAATCTCCAGTGTCATACCATTTCTAAATTCACCTGCTGACTTTGTTGCCATACTTTTATCCTCCTTAAATTATGTGTTTTCACACTTTATCAATTCTACTCACTTGTTCCATTCTATAATATCTGAGCGTTTTTTTCAACTATTTTTTATCTGTACAGCCCCATTTTACCGTCCTTTTCGCTCTTTTTGATAAAAATAAAGAACGATTTTCTCCAGGTAACGTTTTAATACAATCTGTATCTCTTCTTTTGGATGGATCGGCTTCACAAGAATATTTCTGATTCCGGCTCTTTTTGCTCCCCAGACATCCGTAAAAAGCTGATCTCCCACAAATACTGTATTGGAAACATCCGTTCCCATAATCTCCATTGCTTTTTTGTAATTTTTCGTTGAAGGCTTATGCGCATCACAGATATAATTCACCTGGATATCCTGATTGAACATCTTCACACGTGGCTCCTGATTGTTGGAGATCAGACAGCACTGATAACCAATCTTTTTAAGTCTCGCAAAAAGTGCTTTCGCACGGTCATCTGCCGGTGCACCATGCGGAACAAGCGTATTGTCAATATCAAAAATTACGGCACGTATTCCTTCTTCATACAGTTTCTCAAAATCTATTACATAAGTAGATGCAACATATGCATCCGGGAAAAATCTGTCAAACATGTCTATTCATCCATCTCCATTAATCGTTGTACCAGTTCCTCACAGATCTGCAGAACAGTCTTATTATCTGTCTGGATAACAATATCTGCAGCCGCTTCATATTTCTCACGTCTCTGCTCCATCAGTTCGGAAATGCCTTCGACATTCTTGCGGCCGTTCAGAACCGGACGGTCATTGCTGTCCTTTACACGTTCATAGATTACCTGTGGACTTGCTGTCAGAAGTACAACTCTACCATTCTTCTTCATCTCCTGCACATTATTCTTGCGAAGGGCAGCTCCTCCTCCGCAGGAAATAACTGTATTCTTCTTCTCCTGCATTTCCACAAGAAGATTGGTTTCCAGATTACGGAAATATTCTTCTCCATACGTTTCAAAGATATCCGGAATACTCATCTCTTCTCTCTCTGCGATAACCTGATCCATCTCAACGATTTCCATCGCAAACATCGTACTTAAATAATCTGAGATCGTAGATTTGCCTGCGCCCATAAAACCAATGAGTACAATATTGTAATCAAACAGTTTTCTTGCTTGAATCCGCTTGCTGTTCTTGCGGATACAATGGAAAATGTCACAGATCTCATCCTTGTAACGATTATCCGAAAGCTTTTCTTCCAGTCTTCTTTTCTGCTTTGCTTCCTGCCCCGGCTGAAGGATCGGCATACCATATTCTTCTTTGTATGCCATGATTTTCTCTATGATCATGCTTCTTTCCACAAGGGCATCAATAATTTTATCATCACACAGAGCTAACTGCTCTCTGTACAGTTCCAAGTCGTTCATGCTTGCCTCTCCTGTTTTCCTTACGATTTCTTTCTTAATTATGTATAAATATACATACGCTTATATATTATAGCAATATCACTTTGATTTTTCCAGTGCTTTTTTTACATCTTTCCGGAACTGTTTCCAGGCATTTTCATGTTCTACAAAATATTTCGGACAGTTCTTTCCTGTGACATCATAATGCCGAATAATATCATCCGGTGACAGAGCAAACTTCAGGCAAAGCCAGGCACACAAATGTATCACTGAGCGATAAGTCGCTTTATTAAATTCCCCCGTCTTATCCGGATGGCAACACTCAATCGATACCGTATCTTTATTCCGGTTATTGGAAGCATACGCCACTTCCCATGTCGGCACGCACTGCACGATTTCTCCATCCAGCCCTACAATGAAATTACTGCTCGTTTTTGTCACATGACTGTCTTTGAGCCCCTCAAAGTAGTTTCGGTTTCCCATTGCTGTTGCACCCGGATTTGCTGTATAATGCACAACAATTCCCTTAATCTTACCGGTTTTTATCCCCGGTCTGGAATACGGATTCGGCGTCAGAAGTTTCACTGTAATATCAGGTTTAGATGCATCAACCTGTGCATTGTCTATTTCACTGTATTTTCCAGACAGCCATTCCGGATGTAAAATCCTGATTCCTGCTGCCAGAACCATAACAATCACCAATAAAAGCAGGCCCAGCCGCATCCTGCGCTGAGCCTGTTTTTTCTGTTGTATAGTTGTGAATGATTTTTTTCTGTTTTTAATCTTTTTTGTTCTCTTCATACTACACATTATTCATATGGCATATATTCTATGCCTTTTGTAAATTCTTATTGAATAGAAAACTGATATACCGTTTTGGATGTAAATAGTTCATTCGCCTTGATAACCGGCTGCGCAAACTCCGAATGATGAATGGCATCCGGGAAAAACTGTGTTTCAAAGCAGGCAGCATTGCGGATACGGTATTCAGCTCCGCCTTTGCCTTTCTCATAATCAACATAGTTTGCTGTATACAACTGCATACCCGGAAGATCTGTATATACATCCATATGGATTCCTGTCTTATCAGAATACATGGAGGCAGCTTTGCGGAATCCTTCACCTCTGATCACCCAGTTATGATCGTAACCTTTTCCATCGATCAACGGCTGGTAATCCGCTTCTATATCCTGTCCGATCGCTTTTGCTTCATTAAAATCCATCGGTGTTCCCTTTACAGGTGTCAGTTCACCTGTCGGAATACTCTGGGCATCTGCAAGAGTAAAATAATCTGCACTGATCGTTACTTTCTGATCCAGTACATCGCCACTTCCCTGTCCGGCGAGATTAAAATAACTGTGATTTGTAAGATTCAGCAGTGTATCTGCATCTGCTGTTGATCCATAAACAATTTCCAGTTCATTCTCCGGTGTAACCGTATAAGTTACTGTCAGCTTAAGATTTCCTGGAAATCCCTGGTCTCCATCTGGGCTGTCAAGTGATAAAGTCACGCTGTTATCTGTAGATTCTTCAACTTTCCACATACGCTTATTCATCATATCTCTACCACCGTGTAGTGTATTATCCCCATCATTCTTTGTCAGTTCATAAGTCTTACCATTTAATGTAAATGAACCTCCTGCAATACGGTTTGCCACACGTCCTACAAATGCGCCAAATACACGGTCGCCTTTTTCATAACCACTGACATCGTCATATCCGAGAACAACATCCGTCGGATGTCCTTCCTTATCCGGTACGATCACATTTACAATCGTTGCGCCATAATCGGAAATAGCAACTTCCATCCCTTTTTCATTCTTCAACAGATACAATTCTGCCTTTTCTTTTGTTTTCAATGTTCCAAATGCCCGCTTCATATCTTGCCTCCTGCTGTAATGTCTATTATAACGCCAAATTTCTCTGGTATTATTCTCTTTTACTCATCTACACTGTAGTTTGGAGCTTCTTTCGTAATGTGAATGTCGTGCGGATGACTTTCTTTCAGAGATGCAGATGAGATCTTTACAAACTGTCCTCTCTGTTTGAGTTCTTCAATTGTTGGAGTTCCGCAGTAACCCATACCGGAACGAAGACCTCCCATCAACTGGAATACAGTATCTTCTACAGTTCCTTTGTATGCTACACGTCCTTCTACACCTTCCGGTACTAACTTCTTCGCATCTGTCTGGAAATAACGGTCTTTGCTTCCGTTCTCCATTGCAGCAATCGATCCCATGCCACGGTATACTTTGTATTTTCTTCCCTGATATAATTCAAATGTTCCCGGGCTCTCATCACATCCTGCAAAGATTGATCCCATCATACATACATTCGCACCGGCTGCAATTGCTTTTGTCATATCTCCTGAATATTTGATACCACCATCTGCGATAATCGGAATTCCATATTTGTCTGCCGCTTCATAACAACTCATAACTGCTGTGATCTGTGGAACACCGATACCTGCAACGACACGTGTTGTACAGATAGATCCAGGTCCAATACCAACCTTTACTGCATCTGCTCCTGCTTTGATCAGCGCTTCTGCTGCTGTTCCTGTTGCAACGTTTCCTGCGATAACCTGCAGATCCGGGAATTTGGATTTGACCATATCTACGGTACGGAGTACATTAGCAGAATGTCCGTGTGCAGAATCCATAACAACAACGTCTACATGCGCGTTCACAAGTTCCCGTGCACGTTCCAGGCAGTTTGCGGTAATTCCAAGTGCTGCACCGCAAAGCAGTCTTCCCTGGGAATCTTTAGCTGACAGTGGATATTTGATCTGTTTTTCAATATCTTTAATCGTAATAAGACCTTTCAAATTGAAATCTTTGTCTACGATCGGTAATTTCTCTTTTCTGGCTTTTGCAAGAATCTTCTTTGCATCTTCCAGCGTAATTCCTTCCTGTGCTGTAATAAGTCCCTCAGAAGTCATTGATTCTTTAATCTTCTTCGTAAAATCTTCTTCAAATTTCAGATCACGGTTCGTGATAATGCCTACCAGTTTTCCGTTTTCTGTAATTGGTACACCTGAAATGCGGAATTTTGCCATTAAATTATTGGCATCTTCCAACGTATGTTCCGGAGACAGATAAAAGGGATCCGTGATAACACCGTTCTCAGAACGTTTTACTTTATCAACTTCCTCTGCCTGCTGCTCGATCGTCATATTCTTATGAATGATACCAATTCCACCCTGACGAGCCATTGCAATTGCCATACGGTGTTCTGTAACCGTATCCATACCTGCACTCATCATCGGTATATTCAATTTAATATTTTTTGTTAAATACGTGGATAAATCTACTTGATTTGGAATCACCTCAGAATATGCCGGTACAAGCAGCACGTCATCAAATGTAATTCCTTCTCCAATAATTTTTCCCATGGTAAACTCCTTTCACTCTTATCCTTATTTATAGCTTATCGGGGTAAAAACTCCGTTTTGCTCTTTCCTATAATTAACTGGTATCATAACGAACTTTGCTATCGTTTGTCAACTTGTTTTTTTATACATACAAAATACATTTTTCTGACTATTTTGCAGATTTGTATGTAACTTTTCCCGGAATCATTCCGGCATACCCGTCTACAATCGTCTGATTCGGTTCAAAAATAATTTTTCTTAATTCTCCTGCCCTGGAAACAACTAGCACATAAGTCTGATCATTGCGTCTGCCCGAGCTATAATCGCTTTTCTTTGCCCGCTGGTACTGTCTGAGTTCACCTGTTCCAAATGGAGCCAGGACCTCTATTTCTTCTAACTTTATTGTACAGATTCGTCTTCTTCTCGACTTATGTATGATCTTGTCAACATCCAGTTCCCCATTCACAAATAAATATTCATATTCTGCATCAAATTCCAGATACAAATATATATCCATTACAAGTAATATAACTGTAAGCACTATAAAAAAAAGACAATGTACGACACCATATACACTCAGTAAAGTCGCTGCAAGCACCATTCCTTCCAGAAACCACTGACCTTTGCTTTTCTTCCTTTTAATAAGCTGTTCTGTACATATGTCATTCATGTCTTACATCCTCCGCTTTTCTCAATGTGTCTATTGTAGCACAAAAACAAGAAAAAAGAAAACTCCCCATACAGGGAGTTTTCTTAACTTTTTCTTACATCATGCCCATTCCGGCACCTGCACCTGCAGGCATAGCCGGTGTCTCTTCTTTGATATTAGCAACAACGGACTCTGTTGTCAGCAGTGTAGATGCAACACTTGTTGCATTCTGCAGAGCACTTCTTGTTACCTTAGCCGGATCAAGGATACCATGTTCAACCATGTCTACATATTCCTCAGCTAATGCATCAAATCCGATTCCTGGTTCTGACTCATATACTTTATTAATGATTACTGCGCCTTCCAGTCCTGCATTTGCAGCGATGCGGAGCAGTGGAGCTTCCAGAGCTTTCAGTACAACATTCGCACCTGTCTTCTCATCACCATCCAAATCAGCAACGATCTTGGCAACTTCTTTTGCACAGTGAATATAAGCAGATCCGCCACCTGCAATGATTCCTTCTTCTACGGCTGCTCTTGTTGCTGCAAGTGCATCTTCCATACGAAGTTTTGCTTCTTTCATCTCAGTCTCAGTTGCGGCACCTACACGGATAACTGCTACACCGCCTGCAAGTTTTGCAAGTCTCTCCTGCAGTTTCTCTCTGTCGAAATCAGATGTTGTCTCTTCAATCTGTGCTTTAATCTGTGCTACACGGTCTGCGATTGCCTGTTTGTCTCCGCATCCGTCAACGATAACTGTATTTTCTTTCTGAACTTTTACAGATTTTGCACGTCCAAGCTGATCCAGTGTTGTATCTTTCAACTCCATACCGAGTTCTTCTGAAATTACCTGACCGCCTGTCAGAATTGCAAGATCCTTTAACATCTCTTTTCTTCTGTCACCATATCCAGGCGCTTTAACACCTACTACATTGAATGTTCCACGCAGTTTGTTTACGATCAGTGTTGTAAGAGCCTCACCTTCAATATCTTCTGCAACGATCAGGAGTCTTGCTCCGGACTGTACGATCTGCTCCAGAACTGGCAGGATCTCCTGAATGTTAGAAATCTTCTTGTCTGTGATCAAAATATATGGATCATCCAGATTTGCTTCCATCTTATCCATATCTGTAGCCATATATGCAGATACATATCCACGGTCAAACTGCATACCTTCTACAAGGTCAAGTTCTGTCTTCATAGTCTTGGATTCTTCAATTGTGATAACCCCGTCATTGGAAACTTTTTCCATTGCATCTGCAACCATCTTTCCAACTTCTTCATCACTTGCAGAAATAGCTGCAACTTTTGCGATCTGATCTTTGTCTTTTACTTTGCTGGACATTTTAGCGATCGTCTCAACTGCTTTGTCTGTTGCTTTCTTCATTCCTTTTCTAAGGATGATCGGGTTTGCTCCTGCTGCCAGGTTCTTCATTCCTTCATGTACCATTGCCTGTGCAAGTACTGTAGCTGTTGTTGTACCATCTCCGGCAACATCATTTGTCTTAGATGCAACTTCTTTGATAAGCTGTGCACCCATATTCTCAAATGCATCTTCTAATTCAATTTCTTTTGCAATTGTAACACCATCATTAGTAATAAGCGGTGCTCCGAAAGATTTGTCAAGAACTACGTTACGTCCTTTTGGTCCTAACGTAACTCTGACTGTATCAGCCAGCTTATTAACTCCTTCTTCTAATGCTGCTCTTGCTTCTGCGCCATATTTAATTTCCTTTGCCATGATCAAATGCCTCCTATAATCTTTGTTTCTCTTCTTACATCTACATCTTACTCACAAATTGCAAGGATATCGTCCTGTTTTACGATAATATACTCTTCATCATCAAGCTCTACAGATGTTCCTGCGTATTTAGAATAAATAACTTTCTGTCCTACAGTGACATTCATCTTCACTTCTTTTCCGTCAACTGTTCCACCAGGTCCTACAGCAACGATCTCTGCCTGCTGTGGTTTTTCTTTAGACTGTCCAGGAATTACGATTCCTGATTTTGTTGTCTCTTCTGCAACCAACTGTTTTAATACAACCCTGTCTCCTAATGGTACTAATTTCATATTTATTCCTCCTTAAATGATATACTTATTTATTTTGTTAGCACTCACAAAAAGAGAGTGCTAAGAAACTCTAGATATAAAATAGCACTCTCTTAATATTTTGTCAACCGCCTTTGTTTAGTTTACAGTATTTTTATAAAATCCATTTTCCACATGGAAAACAAGTACTTTTCCTCTCTTATCCCAGTACCGTTCGACAATCTTTCCTCTGCATTTGACCTCTTCTTCCTCATCCGTCATCGTGCACTCATAGATACTGTCCAAAGAAAATTCTGACAGTTCCGTCTTCCCCGTTAACAGATATATGCATTCCTCTTCTTCATTATACTTAATCATCTTACACAGATAGATATTATCGTTAAAATATCCCCCGTCAAGAATCGTTTTTATCATCTCGAGTTTCACCGTATCGTCCTGAAATTTTTCCATTATATCCTCCAGTAAAATTCATCTCATCTTCAATCAAAGAAAAGGGTACCAGTCTCCCGATACCCTTATACTTCATCTTAATTGTTGCGCTCTGCTTTGATCTTATCCAGTTCCGTAAATACATAATCATTCACAACTTTGATATAAGTTCCCTTCATACCGGAAGATCTGGATTCAATAACTCCGGCACTCTCAAACTTGCGAAGCGCATTCACGATCACAGAACGAGTAATTCCTACACGGTCTGCAATCTTGCTTGCAACCAGGATTCCTTCTGTACCATCCAGTTCATCAAAAATATGAATGATCGCTTCCAGTTCAGAATAAGAAAGTGTGCTGATGGCTGACTGTACAATGTGTTCTTTTCTTGTTTCCTCCGCACTTTCTTCATTTACAGAACGAAGCATCTCAAGACCAACAACTGTTGTTCCATATTCACTTAAAATGATATCATCAATCTCATATACTTCGTCTTTCTTATAGATGAATAATGTGCCGAGTCTCTCTCCTGCGATATCGATTGGAGTTATAATAGCCTGATAACCTTTTGAGGCTTCTTCCGAAAATCCAAGAGTCTCAAGATTCACATTTTCCTTTGTCGAAAGAATGCTGAGCAGACGTTCATTTAACATATCATCAATATGTCTGCCTACTTCCTTCTGGATCAGTTCTTCTATATACGGAACACCTGTACATTTGCTTCCTCCGAGAACTTTTCCTTTTTTGCTGACCACCAGTACATTCGATGACAGAATCTCTGTCAGAACTTCACAAATATCATTAAAGACCACTTTACTTGAATTATTGTTGTGAAGTAACTTGTTGATTTTTCTAGTTTTGTCTAATAATTGTACACTCATTTGCACTCCTCCATCCTATGAAGTTATATTATCATACAATTCACTATAATTCAACGAATATTATTGTTATTTATCAGAATTTTCCTTATTTTCTACATATCCGCACTGAGCGTCACTACAACAGATCTTATTTCCCTTTTCGACCATATAATTTCCACATCTCGGACACTTTTTCTGAACCGGTTTCTGCCATGACATAAATTCACAGTCCGGATTGTCTTCACATCCGTAATATTTTCTGCCTTTCTTTGTCTTACGGAGCACAACATCTTTTCCACAAAGCGGGCAGGAAACACCGATTTTTTCCAGATAAGGCTTTGTATTTCTACACTCCGGGAATCCCGGACATGCGAGGAATTTTCCGTGTGGACCGTATTTGATGACCATGTTGCGTCCGCACTGTTCACAGACAACGTCAGTCACTTCATCTTCGATCTTGACTGTCTCTAGTTCTTTCTGTGCCTTTTCCACTGCGGCTTCAATATCCGGATAGAAGTTCTCGATAATCGTCTTCCATTTTACCTTGCCTTCTGCCACACCATCAAGCAGGCTTTCCATGTTGGCTGTAAAATTCACATCTACAATACTTGGGAAGGACTGTAACATGATATTATCTACAACTTCTCCCAGTTCTGTCAGATACAGATTCTTGTTCTCTTTTGCAACATATCTTCTGGCAATAATCGTTGAAATTGTCGGTGCATACGTGCTTGGACGTCCAATGCCCAGTTCTTCAAGAGCTTTTACAAGTGTTGCTTCTGTATAATGTGCCGGTGGCTGTGTAAAGTGCTGCTTCGTATCAAAACTTTCTTTTGTGAGCTTTGAATCCATATCCAGCCCTTTCATCAATACAGATTTTTCTTCTTTCTCTTCTCCTGCTTCTGTATAAACCAGTCTGAATCCCTGGAATACAATCTTGGAAGCAGCTACTGTAAAACGATATTTTCCTGCACTGATCTTCACAGATGTTGTCTCATATTTTGCCGGTTGCATTCTGCTGGCAAGGAAACGCTTCCAGATAAGCTGATACAGACGGAACTGATCTCTTGTCAGAGATTCTTTGATTGCCGCCGGTGTTCTTGCCGGATCTGTCGGACGGATCGCCTCATGCGCATCCTGGATGATCTTGCCGCCTGTCTTTGCTTTTGTTTCTCCAACTGCAACATACTCTTCTCCGTACTGTTCTCCGATATAAGCACGTACATTTGCATCTGCTTCATCTGAAATACGAGTAGAATCGGTACGCAGATACGTGATCAGACCGACGGTTCCATTTCCTTTGATATCGACACCTTCATACAACTGCTGTGCGATCTGCATCGTTTTTCCTGTAGCAAAATTCAATGCTTTGGATGCTTCCTGCTGTAATGTACTGGTTGTAAATGGAACCGGTGCTTTCTTTGTACGTTCCCCTTTTTTAATCTCAGCGACTTCATAAGATGCACCTTCTAATTCTTTTAAGATCTTATCCAGTTCCTCTTTGGATGAAATCGTCATCTTTTTCTTATCTGTTCCGTAAAACTTGGCATTCAGGAGTTTTCTCTCGCCTTTGACTTTCAGATTCGCATCCAGGCTCCAGTATTCTTCCGGAATAAATGCATTGATCTCTTCTTCACGGTCAGCAATGATACGAAGTGCTACAGACTGTACGCGTCCCGCACTTAAACCTCTTTTTACTTTCGCCCAGAGTACCGGGCTGATTTTATATCCAACCACGCGGTCAAGGACACGTCTCGCCTGCTGGGCATCTACCAGATCCATATCAATCTCTCTGGCATTTTTCAGAGATGCTTTGACTGCGTTTTTCGTAATCTCATTAAAACTGATTCGGTACGTTTTCTTGTTTTCCAGTTTCAGTGCTTTGCATAAATGCCAGGAAATCGCTTCTCCTTCGCGGTCCGGGTCAGTTGCAAGATATACTTTATCTGCTTTTTTCACTTCTTTTCGAAGATTTGCAAGAATCTCTCCCTTGCCACGGATTGTTATATACTTTGGTTCATAGTCATTCTCAGGTCCGACACCAAGCTGGCTCTTCGGCAGATCGCGCACATGTCCGTTAGACGCTACGACTACATAATTACTTCCTAAAAATTTTTTAATTGTCTTCACCTTCGTCGGTGACTCCACGATCACAAGATAACGTGCCATATATGATTTCCTCCATAAAATCCGCCCCGCTTTTTAGCGCATTTTCACATAATAATTCTTCGATATTTCTTTGACAAACCCTTGCAGTTCAAGCGTTATTAACTCTTCCATAAGTATCTCCGGAGCCAGTTTTGTCTCCTGCGCAAGCTCCTGAAGTCCCTTTGGAAACAAACCGACACAACTATACACCATATTTTCTGGACTTTCAAGTACTTTTTTCTCCGATGATTTATTTTGTCTGCTTTTTGACAAACAAATTCCCATCGTTTCCATCAGGTCTTCCGGACTTAGCAAAATCCCTGCACCTTGCGCGATCAGCCGGTGACACCCCTGACTTAAAAGGCTTGTTACAGGTCCCGGAAGTGCATAAACTTCCTTCCCCTGTTCCAGCGCCTGGTCTGCCGTAATAAGAGAGCCGCTTTTTTCTTTTGCTTCTATTACAAGTACGATATCTGCCATCCCGCTGATGATACGGTTACGCGCAGGAAAGTACCTGGCAAGAGGCGGGCTTCCCGGACTCTGTTCTGAAATCACACCGCCTTTTTTGATCAGATCCTGATATAGTCCGCGATGTTCTCCCGGATAACAGATATCCACGCCACATCCTAATATACCATATGTCATTCCCCCGGCATTTAATGCACCTCTTTGTCCGGCGCCATCAATTCCTCTTGCCATCCCGCTGATAATACTAATCCCGTTTTCTGCCAGCTTTTCTCCATATTCTAATGCCATTCTCTCGCCATAATGCGTACAGTTTCTTGCACCCACCAAAGCAGCCGCAGGTCTGTCACTGTCCGGCAGCCTGCCTCTCACATAGAGTGCATATGGAGGCGCCGGAATATTCTTAAGGCGCACTGGATATTCTTCCGAAAAATACGGAATAAAACGGATATTTTTCTCTTCCAGCATCTCCCATTTTTCTTTTATATCCTGCTGTTTTTTTGCTTTTATAAGTGCCTGGATTTCTCTGTCCGTCAGTATCCCCAGTTCTGTTAATTTTATTTCTTCTATATAATAAATCATTTCTGCTGTCTTTAAAATTTCACGCAGTTTTTTCTTTTTCATACAGTTAAGCCCGGAAATCCCAGCATACCAATATTCATAAATCATAAGCCTTTCCCCCAGTATTTTTTATCTACCGTACGGTATCCGATTGCCTCTTTAATATGCGCCGGAGTGATCACCTCACTTCCGGCAAGATCTGCGATCGTCCGTGCCACACGCAGAATCTTATGATATGTCCGCGCTGTCAGACCAAGTGTACAGAATGCCTGCTCCATAATCTGTTCCGTCACAGCGTCTAGCACACAGTGTTTTCGGATTTCCTTTGCTCCCAGCCTTGCATTTACCGAAAACGGCAATCCTTCATATCTCTTTTTCTGTATTTCTCTCGCTGCACACACGCGTGCACGTATATCTACTGAGCGTTCCTGCTTCTGTTGTGTATGGAGGGCCGCATAATCCACGCGCGGTGTTTCGATGCAGATATCCAACCGGTCTAAAAACGGCTGACTGATCCTTGCCAGATAATTCTGGATCTGCTGTGGTGTGCATGTACACGTCTGAGCCGGATAATTTCCGCAGGGACATGGGTTCATTGCCGCAACAAGCATGAAATCTGCCGGAAATGTATAATTTGCCTGATTCCTGGCGAGATGGATCTTCTGCTCTTCCAAAGGCTGGCGGAGCACTTCCAGAACAGACTTTTTAAACTCCGCAAGCTCGTCCAGGAAGAGGACACCTCCATGTGCCAGACTGATCTCTCCCGGAACCGGGTAATTCCCGCCACCGATCAATGCCGCTTTTGTAACCGTATGATGCACCTCCCGGAACGGTCTTCCTAACATCAACGGATGGGTTTCCTCCACTTTTCCAACGACACTGTAGAGACTTGTAACTTCCATCGATTCTTCCAATGAAGGCTTCGGTAAAATGGTTGGAATTCTCTTTGCAGCCATCGTCTTTCCACTTCCCGGTGGCCCAACTAACAGCAGATTATGTCCACCGGCAACCGCCACTGTCGCAGCTCTTTTTACAATTTCTTGTCCCTGTATCTCACTGTAATCCAAAAGTTCCGAATCCAACAGTCTCCCACATTCTCTGGCATCTTTGCACATCGCCGGTTCCAGCTTTTTTTCTCCTTTCAGATAACTGCACACTTCCTCCAGTGAATTCACACCATATACCGTGATCTTTTCTACCAGTGCACCTTCCGCCGCATTCTGCTCCGGTACAATGCAGCATTTAAAGCCTTCTCTTCCTGCTTTCTGTACGATTGGTAAAATTCCGGAGACCTTTTGTACACTTCCGTCCAGCCCCAGTTCACCGGCAACCATTACATCTCGCAATCGTTCTTCTGGAAATATTTCAAGTGCTGCCATAATACTTAATGCAATAGGAAGGTCAAACGCTGTTCCTTTTTTCCTTATTGAGCCGGGCGCCAGATTTACAATGATTTTCTTCGGAGGCAGCACAATACCACTGTTACGGATCGCTGTCCGCACACGTTCTGCTGCCTCCCGTACCTCACCGGACAGATATCCCACCATATGAAACACAGGCAGACCATTGCTGACATCTGCCTCCACCTGTATCATCTTCGCTTCAACACCCTGAATCACTGCTGAATTTACTATACAAACTCCCATGTATCCACCTCTTTCTTCCTGCTTATTCCATGCGTTTACTGCTGTACCTGCAAAACTCCGCCAGCGACAGTTTCCTCCGGCTGCTATAACAGCTAAAAAAATGTACGCAGTTTTTCGATCGCACTTTTCTCAATCCGTGATACATAAGAACGAGAAATTCCAAGCTGTCCGGCAATCTCCCTCTGCGTATACTCCTCTTCCCCATAAAGTCCGTATCGCATTTTCAGAACCAGCCGTTCTCTCTGAGATAATTCCGACTCCATTTTTGCATACAAAATCCGGACCGATTCTTTTAATTCCGCATGTCTGTGCGCATCTTCTTCTTTTGTTTCGATCACATCAAAAAGCTGGATTTCATTGCCTTCCCTGTCTGTCCCGATCGGCTCGTACAGTGAAATTTCCCGGGACATTTTTTTCTTCGCACGCAGATGCATCAATATCTCATTTTCAATGCACCGCGCCGCATATGTTCCCAGACGCACACGTTTTTCCGGATCAAAACTTACAACTGCTTTAATAAGCCCGATTGTCCCGATCGACAAAAGATCTTCCACATCCTCCTCTCTGGATGGATATTTTTTCACAATATGTGCAACAAGGCGCAAATTCCGTTCGATCAGAATATGTTTTGCTTTCAGGTCGCCCTCTGTATACTTTTGCATATAATAAGCTTCTTCTGCTGCAGTGAGGGGTTTCGGAAATGATTTCAAGGAACGCACCTCTCAGGGTATTTGCTTATAGTTTATGTAAGAGTATTCTTTTTTGTGCTTTTCCATCTGTTATGATCTTTTTCTGGTATTTTGTTGGATCGTATCTGTTTATGTCTTTGTTGAAAAATTATAAGATCTGTTTATGAAAACCATCACGCATATGTGACAATTTCAGATTATAGATGTTCCGGTTAAGATCTGCCGGACTCTCTTTCTTATGTGGCTAATAGTATACTGTATCTCTGCCGAAAATACAATCATTTTTTATAAAAGCGCTTTAGGACGAAGTTTTCTGGCATAGAAAAGAATGCCAGACAGCGTCCACATATAATAGGTTTCTCTGTCTGACATCCTATATTCTCAAATCATCTGTTTTTAAGCCTCTATGTCTTCCGCTCTTCTTAAAATATCATACTTCTCTGCTTTTTTATCCAGTTCGACATAGAGAACCTGTTTGGAATGCGGGGCACTCTCCTGTGTTTCCCCGTCTTCATTGATAATCGCCCGGACAACCGTCTCTATGTTTTGTCCATCCGGCTTCATAATCTCAATCGTCTCGCCAACCGAGAATTTATTTCTCTGCTCAATGCGATATCTTCCGTCTGACTCTTTGCCAATAATTCCAAGATATGTGTATTCTCTTACATAAGTGTTGCTGTCATAAATCTGACTTGTCTCATCCGGTTTTCCAAAGTAAAATCCGGTTGTAAACTGCCGGTATGTGCAATTTGAAATCTGATCCAGATACCACAGCATATGTTCTTCATACAGCTTCGGATCTTTCAGATAGTCATCAATCGCAAGGCGGTATGTTCTTGCAACTGTTGCGACATACAGCGCCGTCTTCATACGTCCTTCAATCTTGAAACTGTCAATTCCTGCTTCGACCATCTCCGGAATGTGCTCGATCATACAAAGATCCTTGGAATTGAAAATGTAAGTTCCTCTTTCATTTTCATATACCGGCATATACTGTCCCGGCCTTTTTTCCTCTACAACTGCATATTTCCAACGGCACGGGTGTGTACAGGCTCCCTGATTCGCATCTCTTCCGGTAAAGAAATTGCTGAGCAGACATCTTCCGGAATAAGAAATGCACATTGCACCGTGAATAAAACTTTCAATCTCCATCTCCTCCGGAATATGCTTACGAATCTCAGAAATCTCTTTCAAGGACAGTTCTCTTGCCGAAACTACTCTTTTTGCTCCCTGTTTCCACCAGAAATTGTAAGTACCATAATTTGTATTATTCGCCTGTGTACTGACATGGCGTTCAATGTCCGGGCAGATTTCTTTTGCCATTTCAAAGATTGCCGGATCTGCAATGATCAGCGCATCTGGTTTTAATTCCTTCAATTCGCAGAGATATTCCCGCACGCCTTCCAGATCATCATTATGTGCCAGAATATTTACGGTAACATGCACACGTACACCATGTTCATGCGCAAAACGGATTCCGGCAGCCATATCATCTTTTGAAAAATTCTTTGCTTTTGCACGTAATCCGAATGCCTCTCCTCCGATATAAACAGCATCGGCTCCAAACATAACCGCCACTTTGAGTACTTCCAGATTACTTGCTGGAATTAATAATTCCGGTCGTCTACCATTCATCTTACTTTTCTTCCTCCTTTTTCACACTCAGTGCCACCCCGTCTCCCAGTGGAAGAATGGATGTCCGAAGTCCTTCGTGGTGTTTCAGTTCATACAAGTATTCCCGCATGCGACTGTGAATTGTACGATTCCTTCTTTCAACAGCAAATCTTGACTGTGTAATATCGCCGTCTTGAAGTACATTGTCTGACATCAGTACTCCTTCCGGCGCCAACAGACGCAGTACTTCCGGCATATAATGAATATACTGTCCTTTCGCTGCGTCCATAAAAATAAAATCATACGGTCCTTCCAGCGTTTTCATCACTTCAAGAGCATCTCCCTCCAGCAGTGTGATCTTATCTTCTTTCTCCGCCCTGGCAAAATTTGCTCTGGCAACCGGGATTCTTTTTTCATAATTCTCAATCGTGATAATATGTCCGTCCTTTGGCATATAATGGCTCATTAAGACAGCCGAAAAACCTACTGCGGTTCCTACTTCCAGAATTCTTTTCGGTTTCTGTATCGTCAATAATACTTTCAGGAAACTCTGTGTCTCTTTTCGGATGATCGGCACATAAGCTTCCAGCGCTTCTTTTTCAATCTCTTCGATCACCGGAATATCCGGCATTTCCAGAGAATGTAGGTAGGTTGTAATTCTGTCATCTACGATCACAAAGTCTTCCTCCTTCTGACATAATACAGGACGTAGTAAAGACTGCTCTACTACGTCCTTTTTCTTCTATACGTCCATAATGATCGGAAGGATCATCGGTTTACGTTTTGTTCTCTTCCAGATAAACTCATTCATCGTATCACGGATCACAAGCTTAATCTTGCTCCAGTCCGCATTTCTCTGATGTGTCAGACAATCTTCCACGGCATTTGTCAGAACATTGCGTGCCTCTTCCATCAATCCTTCAGATTCTCTCACATATACAAATCCTCTGGATACAATATCCGGTCCCGCAAGCAACTGATTACTTCCTTTCTCAAGCGTCAGTACAACGATCAAAATTCCGTCTTCAGCAAGGTGCTGACGGTCTCTCAACACAATATTCCCAACATCTCCAACGCCAAGTCCGTCTACAAGGATCTCGCCTGTGTGAACCTTATCCACAACTTTTGCTTCATTCTCACTGACTTCCAGTACATCTCCGGACTGTAACAGGAAAATATTTTCCTTCGGAATACCCAGGGATCTTGCTACTCCCGCATTGGCCTTCAAATGACGGTATTCTCCATGAACCGGAATCGCATATTTCGGTTTTACAAGAGAATAAATAAGCTTCAGTTCTTCCTGGCAGGCATGCCCGGATACATGTGCATCCTGGAAAATAACATTGGCACCTTTGGAAGAAAGCTCATTAATAACCTTGGAAACAGATTTTTCATTTCCAGGAATCGGATTAGAACTGAAAATAACTGTATCACCCGGCATAATTGTAACCTTCTTATGCACATCTGCCGCCATACGCGACAGTGCTGCCATAGATTCTCCCTGACTTCCTGTCGTGATCAGGACCGTCTTCTCCGGTGGATAGTTTTTCAGCTGATCAATCTCAATCAATGTCTTGTCCGGCACATTCAGATAACCTAATTCCTGTGCAACCTGAATGATATTTACCATACTTCGTCCTTCTACAACAACCTTACGGTTGTATTTGCATGCAGAGTTAATGATCTGCTGAACACGATCTACATTTGAAGCGAATGTAGCAATAATAATTCTCGTATTCTGATGCTCTGCAAAAATATGGTCAAATGTAATTCCTACTGTACGCTCTGACTGAGTAAATCCCGGTCTCTCTGCATTCGTACTGTCTGACATCAGCGCCAGAACGCCTTTTTTGCCAATCTCTGCGAAACGCTGCAAATCGATTGCATCTCCGAATACAGGCGTATAGTCTACTTTGAAGTCTCCAGTATGCACAACAATACCTGCCGGAGAGTAAATTGCAAGCGCTGCTGCATCCTGAATGCTGTGATTTGTTTTAATAAATTCAATCCTGAACTTGCCAAGATTAATAGACTGTCCATGTCTGACTACTTTTCTGCGCGTACTGCGGAGAAGATTATGCTCTGAGAGCTTCTTCTCAATAATTCCCATTGTCAATTTCGTTGCATAAATCGGAAGATTCATCTCACGAAGTACATAAGATAATGCTCCAATATGATCCTCGTGTCCGTGTGTGATCACAAATCCTTTTACTTTCTGAATGTTCTCTTTCAGATATGTCACATCCGGAATAACGAGATCGATTCCGAGCATATCATCTTCTGGGAATGCAAGACCGCAGTCCACAACAATAATACTGTCTTCAAACTCAAAGGCAGTAATGTTCATTCCGATCTTCTCCAGACCTCCAAGCGGAATGATACGCAATTTTCCGTTGTTTTCTCTTTTCAATTTAACACCTCCATGTGCCTCTCCGTACTACTTTTTCCGGCATTTTTTACACTGTCCGTAGAATTTCAGCTCATGGTCCAACACATGGAATCCTGTCTCTTCCTCAATATGACGTTCTAGTCCGTCCAGCAGATCGTCCCTGAAAGGGAACACTTTTCCACATGTTTTACAGATCAGATGATGGTGATGATGGTGTGGCTCACCCTCTCCGTCATTTGCCTCACCAATCTCATATCGCACACATCCGTCATCCAGATTGATCTTATCCACCAACTGCATCTCGAGCAAAAGCTGCACTGTCCTGTATATCGTCGCCAGTCCAATCTCCGGATAGTCTTCTTTTACAAGTTCATAGATATCCTCCGCAGTCATGTGTCTGTCCCGATGTGCGGCAAGGACTTCCAGAACGAGCAATCTCTGGTTTGTAACTTTCAAACCTTTTTCTTTCAGCATTTGTTTAAACTTTTCCTGACTGATAGACATAAAGTTCTTACCTTTCAATCTCAATATCTTCCAGTAACTCCTCGAACACTTTTAAAATTGCTGACAATTCTTTCTCGTCTTCTACAATCTCATAAATGCTCTCTTTTTCTTCTTCCGCTGATGTATCTTTTAAAATTAAACACTCTGCATCGTCTTCTTCTGAATCCGTCACAAGAATGTAAGACACTCCATTTAATTTCGTCTGTTCCAGCACAAAGAATTCTGTCTCTTCCTGCAGTTCATCCGATGTAAATCTTATTTTTTCCATACAAAAAACACCTCACGACTTTACCGAGTCCAAGTATCCCTGCAAAATAAATACTGCAGCAATTTTATCGATATATTTTTTGCGGTCCTCTCGTCTGATATTGCTTTCGATCAGGGTACGTTCCGCTTCCATTGTTGTAAGTCTTTCGTCCCACATCTGCACTTCCAGACCTGTCCGTCTTTTTAACATCTCTGCGAATTCCATTGACTTCTCAGCTCTGATTCCAATGTCATTGTTCATATGCTTTGGCAACCCGATGACGATCTTCTCCACTTGATACTCTTCGATCAGAGCCTCAATTCTTGCACAGGTCTTACGCAGCTTGTTCTCATCTTTGCGTGTAATTGTCTCAATTCCCTGCGCAGTAATGCCAAGTGGATCGCTGATTGCAACGCCCACCGTCTTCGAGCCGTAATCCAGTCCCATTATTCTCATAGATATTATACCCACTTGTTGTGCTCAATATACGTCTTGAGCATCTCTTCCACCAGTTCGTCCCGCTCCATCTTCATGATCAGGCTTCTGGCTCCGTTATAACTTGTAATATAAGTCGGATCTCCTGACATAATATATCCAACGATCTGGTTGACCGGATTGTATCCCTTCTCAACCAATGCCCGATAGACAATTTCCAGAATATCTTTTGCCTGAATCTGCGGGCCGCTTTCTACCTGGAAAAACTGTGTACTGCTTAAATCTTTCATATACTCACGTCCTTCAAAAATACTTTTCATTTTATTCTAACTTATTAACACCGAAAATTCAATGTATTATTTGCAAACGGCTCTCAATTTCTACATTTATGAGCTGATTTGCCAGATTTTTTTCTGTTTTATATCCAATTTTTACATATTCCTTCGTATGCCCGATCTGCCAGATTCCGTCTTCTCTCTCTATAGCTTCTTCCATCAGCACTTCCTGTGTAGTTCCGATCAGTTCTTCCTCAAAGCGGCTCTGTTTCTCTTCACTTAATGCAATCAGTACTTTGCTTCGCTCTGCCTTGATCTGCTCCGGTACCTGATTCGGCATAACGGCAGCTTTTGTACCTTCTCTTCTAGAATATTTAAAAATATGTGTCTCATAGAAATCCATGCTGTCTACAAACGCCCTGGACTCTTCAAATTCTTCCGGTGTCTCTCCCGGAAATCCAGTGATCACATCGGTTGTAAGTGCCGGATGTGCAAAATATTTGCGCAGGAGCTGACATTTTGCAGCATATTCTTCTGCCGTATATCTACGATTCATTCTGCGAAGTGTCGCATTACATCCGCTTTGCAGAGACAGGTGAAAATGTGGGCACACCTTCGGCAGTGCGGAAATCGTCCGGACAAACTCTTCCGTGATAATCCCCGGTTCCAGTGAGCCAAGACGGATACGGTGGATTCCATCCACTTCGTGTACAGCCAGAATAAGAGAAAGCAGGCTATCCTCTATATCTACTCCGTAAGAGCTCAGATGGATTCCGGTCAGTACGACTTCCTTATAACCATTTGTAGCAAGTGTCTTTACTTCCTCGATCACATCTTCTTTGGCACGGCTTCGCACTCTTCCTCTTGCATACGGAATAATACAGTAAGAGCAGAACTGATTACATCCGTCCTGTACTTTGATATACGCTCTTGTATGCTCTCCTGTACGGCTCAGATGAAGATTCTCATACTCCTTTGTATGTCCGATATCAATAAGATCGGTTGTTCTTTCTCTCTCCTCTTCGTACTGTTTGAGGATCTCCACAATATCTTTCTTTTTATTATTACCAATCACAATATCAATGCAATCGTCCACTTCCTGATTCTCAGTCTGCACATAACAGCCGGTTGCCACTACGATTGCATCCGGATTCATCTTTCTTGCCTTGTGCAGCATCTGTCTGGACTTACGGTCCGCAATGTTTGTAACTGTACATGTATTGACTACATAAACATCTGCACCTTCTTTGAACGGCACGATCTCATAACCGTTTTTTTCCAGAAGCTCCTGCATGGCTTCTGTTTCATATGCATTTACTTTACATCCAAGATTATGCAATGCTGCTTTCTTCATAATTTTCTTTTTTCCTCTCTTTACAAATTATTCCTTGACTTTTTGACTACAAAAAACTAAGATAAACGTGTAGAAAAAAATGAAACCAAGGAGGTATATTCAATGAAAACAGTTAAAATTTCTTTGAATTCCATTGACAAAGTAAAATCTTTCGTAAATGAAATCACAAAATATGATTATGATTTTGATTTAGTATCCGGCAGATACGTGATCGATGCCAAATCCATCATGGGTATCTTCAGTCTGGATTTATCTAAGAGCATTGACCTCAACATCCATGCTGATGACAGCGAGATTGACAAGATCCTCGAAACATTAAAACCATACATCGTAGAGTAATTATTTTTAACCTTTAAAAGAATGTGCCGGAGCACATTCTTTTTTGTTTTACGGTGTTACTTCAATCACTTCTACTGTATCGATTGCTTCCTGAACCATAGCATCGATCTTCTCAGCCAGTTTCTCCTCTGATCTGCGAATCACTTCTATATTCGGCTTTGTAACCGGATGTTTAGCCACAAAAATCGTACAGCAGTCTTCGTACGGCTGAATCGATGTCTCATAAGTTTCGATCTTCTCTGAAATATCTACAATCTCCTGTTTGTCAAATCCAATGACCGGACGATATACCGGAAGTGTGCATACATCATTTGTCGCTGCAAGGCTATGCATTGTCTGACTTGCGACCTGACCAATGCTCTCTCCTGTGATCATTCCAAGACATCCGTCTGCTTTTGCAAAATGTTCTGCGATCCGCATCATATAACGACGCATAATGATCGTCAGCTCATCATGCGGACACTGATCATAAATATAGAGCTGGATATCTGTAAAGTTTACCACATGAAGCTTGATCGGTCCGGAATATCTTGCTACAATCTTTGCAAGGTCTACAACCTTCTGCTTTGCACGTTCACTTGTATACGGTGGTGCATGGAAATAAGTTGCTTCCAGTCCAACTCCACGTTTGGAGATCATATAACCGGCAACCGGGCTGTCAATGCCGCCTGACAGAAGAAGCATGGCACTTCCATTTGTTCCAACCGGCATTCCGCCTGCTCCCGGAATGATCTGTGAATACACATAAATCTCATTACGTACTTCAACATGCAGCATCACATCTGGTTTGTGCACATCTACATGTGTCTCCGGGAATGCATCCAGAATTGCCTCTCCCAGATCACAGTTGATCTCCATGGAAGTCTTCGGGTAAGATTTTCTCGCTCTTCTTGCTTCCACTTTGAAAGAAAGCTTCTTATCCGGATATACTTCATCCATATATGCAACGACATCTTTTTTCAACTGGTCAAAGCCCTGATCTTCCATCCGGACAACCGGACAGATACCTACCAGTCCGAACACTCTTTTTAAATGCTCTACTGTATCGTCATAATCATATTCACCTTCACAGTCCACATAAATACGTGCCTGTGATTTATAAACAGTGAAAGTTCCTTCTACATCTTTTAAAGCGTAACGCACCTGTCTTACAAGTGCATCTTCAAAAAGATAACGGTTCTTTCCTTTAATTCCAATCTCTCCATATTTTAACAAAAAAGTATGAAATCTCATCTTATGTCTCCTTTTCGCTTCCGGACCGGTTAGTGTCTGGTATATTTTCTAAGCACCGGTACTATATTATAAAGGGTATCCAAAGTATAGTCAATCTCTTCTGATGTAGTAAATTCCGACATACTGAAGCGAAGTGTGGCATCTAAAAATTCCTGCCCTGCTCCGATTCCTTTTAACACGCCGCTCACCTGCGGATGGTTGGAAGCGCAGGCAGATCCGGAGGATACATAGATTCCCTTTTCCTCCAGTGCATGCAGGAGCACTTCGCTTCGGATACCTGCAAATCCGACACTGATAATATGCGGCGCACTCGTCTCATCATAGAGCCCATGGATCGTCGTATTTTCAATCCTGGCAATTCCTTCGATGAAATGCTCTTTCAGCTTACGCATCTTCTGCACTTTTTCATCCAGATCCTCGTAAATTGTCTTCGCTGCAAGAGACAGTCCTGCAATACCCGGAACGTTTTCCGTACCGGAGCGGATATTCTTCTGCTGTTCTCCTCCAAACAGAATTGGTTTGATCTTCACTTTGCTGTCAATATACAGCACTCCCGTTCCTTTCGGTCCATGAATCTTATGACCGCTGATGGAGCAGAGATCTACACCCAGTTTCTTCGGATGGATCCTGTATTTGCCAAATCCCTGTACTGCATCTACATGAAACAGAATATTTTTATTATATGCTTTCACAATACTTGCCGCTTCTGCGACCGGCTGTACAGAACCAACTTCATTATTTACATACATCACAGACACCAGTATCGTTTCATCACAGAGTGCCTCCTTCAATGCCTCTAACTGCACTCTTCCATAACGGTCAACCGGAAGAAATGTAACCCGGAATCCCTGTTCTTCCAGATAGCGCATCGTATTGATGATCGCAGGATGTTCAATTCCTGTCGTGATCAGATGATTACCTGCGCGTCTGTTTGCCATTGCTGTTCCGATCAGCGCTAGATTATCACTCTCTGTTCCTCCAGATGTGAAAAATATTTCTTTTTCCTGTACTTTTAAAAGTCTGGCAAATGTCTCTTTTGCATCTTTTATATATTGTTCTGCTTCAACGCCTTTTCTGTGCAGAGAAGATGGATTGCCATAATCTTCGCACATCACATGCGCAACCAGTTTTCCGACACTGTCGTAAGCTCTGGTTGTTGCTGAATTGTCCAGATAAACTTCTTTCATGTTCTTCTCTCCTGCTTATTTTCACTATTAGCTTATGTATCATTCTTCCAAATGGAACATAAGTACCGACAACGTTGTAAGTCCCGCTGTCTCCGTTCTTAAAATCCTCTTTCCCAGTGTGATCGTATGTGCGCCTGCCGCCAGTGCCTGTTCGATCTCTGCTTCTTCAAATCCGCCTTCCGGTCCGATAAATATCCCAACGCTCTGCCCCGGCCATATTTTCTCAAGAAGTGTTTTTGTTTCTTTCATACCTTCTGCACATTCATACGGTACGAGAATGATATCCAGCTGCTTTGCCTGTTCCAGTGCTTCTTTAAACGTACACACCGGTATAACTTCCGGGATTACACTCCGGCCGGACTGCTTTGCCGCACTTCTGGAAATTTCCTGCCATCGTTCCTGCTTCTTTGCTGCCTTTTTCGCATCCAATTTTACAACGCAGCGCTTCATGGAAACCGGAACAATCTGATAAGCTCCAAGTTCTACCGACTTCTGCACGATCCACTCCATCTTTTCCTGCTTTGGCAGTCCCTGGAACAGATAAATTCTGGATGGAAGTTCTGTACTGCTCTCTTCCTGCGATTCTATTTTAAGTACGGCCTCCTTATCTTCATAAGAATCAATCACACACTGGTATGTCTTTCCGGCTCCGTCACTGACTGTCACACGTTCCCCCACATGCATACGCAGAACGTTCTTCATATGATTCACATCCGAACCATTCAGACGTATCCACTCACCTTCTGCCTGGGACGGTTCAATAAAAAAATGCTGCATCTTTTTTTCTCCTGTCTGAGCTGCCTGTTTTTATTTATGCATTTTTACGTGCGACAACAGAAACCCATTCCCCCTGGTGGTTCACTTCCAGGACTTCCAGTCCTGCCGCCTTTACAGCCTCTGTTACAACTGTTTCTTTATCCTCAATGATACCACTTGTAATATATACAGCTCCCGGTTTCATCTGGTGTACGATTACCGGAGTCAGTGGCTCCAGAACATCCGCAAGGATGTTAGCAAGTACAATGTCGTATTTTTCATATCCGACAGCATCCTGCACGTCTTTATCATCAATAATATTACCGATCATAACTTCATATTGATCTTTTGCTATACCGTTTACTTCCATATTTTCATGGGTGGCATCAAGCGCACACGGATCAAGATCTGTTCCGATGGAATGTCCTGCACCAAACTTCAGTGCAAGCATACCCAGGATACCACTTCCGCATCCTACATCCAGAACAAGATCTCCATTTTTTACATATTTTCTCAGCGCACGGATACAAAGTTGTGTTGTTTCATGCATTCCTGTACCAAAAGCTGTACCCGGATCAATGTGGATCACCAGTTTATCACTGTCTTCTGCTTTTACATCTTCCCAGGATGGAATTACAAGGATATCATCAATATAGAACTGATGGAAATACTGTTTCCAGTTATTTACCCAGTCCACATCTTCTGTCTCGGATTCCTCAATCGTTGCATCTCCTACATCTACATATGCACGCATCTGTTCCATTTCTTCCCTTACCTGTGCAAGGATCGTTCCTGCATCCAGATCCGGGTCAAGATAAAATGTGAGATAGGCAACTCCGTCATCTTCCGGAATATCTGGTAATATATCCACAAACATCTGCTCTTTGTCCTGCTGTGTAAGCGGGATCTTATCTTCAATCTGCACGCCTTCGATTCCAAGATCCGCCAGCATGCTGCTAACAATATCTTCTGCTTCAGTTGTTGTTTTTAATCGGAATTGATTCCATTTCATGATTTTCTCTCCTTCATACAATATATCATCCGTTATATTAACATTGCTCAAAAGCTCCAGCTCTTCCAAACCCAGGAACAGCCAGAGCTTCACAATTAATCAAGGTCAATGAAATCCACCTTAAAGGTATCATCATCTTCCATATGCCCTCTCTTCTTTTTCGGTGTCTCTCCGAGAAGATCATCTAAATCATCAATCGTAAGTTCTTCTCTTGGAGTATATCCGGCAAATACATTTTTATCCAGATTGCCGTAATCATCCTCTTCATAAGTAATCTCTCCGAATTCGTCTTCGTCATAAGCATCGTATTCGTCTTCAAAATCATCTTCGTCATAAGCATCTTCATACGCGTCTTCTGCATCATATGCATCATAATCATCTTCTACATATGCTTCTTCAAATGCATCTCCATCATCTACATTATCAAAATCTTCTCCGTCGTAAGTTTCAAAATCATCTTCATCTGATTGTTTTTTCTTACCAAAACGAGATTCTTTTTTATTCTTCTTTTCTTTTTTGTTTTTTACCGGTACCGGCTCTTCTTCCACATCAATACCGTACTCATCATAAAGCTCATCTAACTCTGCGTTACGGTTATGCAGTTTGATACCAAGAATAATAAGGATCAGTAAAAGAACAATTGCTCCGATTCCTCCTGCAAGAATAATCATCTGTAAATGATCATTTACAAATGCCGGAAGCTTGTTGGAAGTAGTTTTACTGGATGTATCTGTCTTAGAAGTCTCAGACGGATCATCCATTCTCTGGTAAGTATTCTCCTGGGAATCATACTGATAATATCCGGTCTCGCCTTTGTTATTCATTGCATACAGGACATAATAATCTGTACTGTCACTATTCTGCCATACCGGAAATTCTTTATCATTTAAAGTCAGCTTTGCTTCCTGATAATTCGATGGAAGCTTTACTTTGGACGTATCGCTCAGCACAACAATAGATGTACTGTCAGAAATACTGACTTCCTCATATGGAGAAAAAGTTGCATCTTCTTCATTATACATGAAAAAGTCACCTTTTTTATCACTGTCCATCAAATAACCAAGTGTAATGCCACTGTCTTCATTCTTCACCATCTGACGGTCTTCTCCGTCCAGTGAAACAGTCACTCTGGAATATCCCGTCGGAACATCATTATCTGAAAATTCATCTGTCAGCGTATAAGACTTTCCATTTACTTTTACAGTCTTATCTGCTGCATTTCCAGCTTTGCTGCTCTTGGAATCACTTTTTATCTTGGATGGATCACCCGCTGCAATCTTAACTGTTGAATTTCCCTGATCCAGTGTCAGTGTCGTACCGACATCGGACGCAATCGTTGCGCCGGAAACTTCAACCTTGGTGCTTCCTTCTTTTAACGCCTGAAACTTCATTGTAAAAGAAGTTTCTGTAGAGCCGCCGGTTCCTGTATAAGTCAGTGCTCCGCCATTTTCCTTCACACCATCTCCAGATTCAAATTTCAATGAAGCCGTATCATAGCTCAACTTCACTTCCATATTTCCAAGGCTTGAACTTGTGGAGCGTACTACACATTTCACTTCTACTTCATCACCAACTGCTGTGCTTGGATCTGTAAAAGAGATTCTTCCATCTGCTGCATGTGCAACGAAAGAAAAACAAGACACGCACAGACAGAGAGTCAATAAAGCTGCACTGAGTTTCTTAAATGCTTTCATGTTCTTTCTATTCCTCCTAAATCAACTTTTATTCTGTCCCGCCACCAGTTGTATTATTATTACTTTTACTATTTCCGGAGTCACTGGTTGAGTTTGTAATCACCGGTTTATTACTGTTATTGTTATTGTTATTGTTACTATTACTGTTATTATCTGTATTCGTCTCTTCTTCTGTATTCATATTCGCCGGACGTACAACATTCGTCAGATTGGAAATCTCTGTTGAAATCATCTGCACTGTAGAAGATACCGTTTTTGTCTCGTTCGGGTACAGGAACTTATGCAATTCTTCTACATTCTCAGCCAGTCCAAGCGGTACAACAACATCTCCTGCAGTCCTGTAGATAATTCCATCCGTCTTCTCAAACGGGAAGCCCTGACTGTCACCCAGCTTATAACTTGAGGCACTCGCCGCAAGCGAAAGTACTTCTTTCAGCGAAAAACTCGTAGATACCTGCGGAAATATCTTATCCACAATCTTATTAAGTGTACCAATGTCTGCTTTAATACCTTTCTCGTACAACTTCTTAATCACAAGACGCTGTCTCTCTGTACGCTTGTAATCTCCGCCTTCCAGCTTACGAAGTCTTGCATATGTTACAGCCTGCGGTCCATCCAGTGTATAGACACCACCGCCATTTAACTTATGCGCCTTCTTCTTGGATGCTTTTGCTGTCTCACCGACATACTTATTCAGCATCTTCGCTTCCGGATCGGTTACCTGTATCTTAATTCCGCCAAGCATATCTACCACATCAGACATTGCTTTGAAATCGACGGTTGCATAATCCTGAATATCCAGGTCCAGATTCTTGTTCAGCATGTTGATTGCTGCTTTCGGACCGCCTGAAAAATATGCATGATTCGCTTTATTATAGGTATTATCATCCTGCTGCAGAAGCGTATCTCGGTAAATGGACGCCATACGGATCACACCTTCTTTGTGGTCAAGCGCTACAACTATGATCGTATCCGTGCGCGTACCGGCTTCCAGTTCTCCTTCTCTGGAGTCGCCTCCGAATAACGCTACTGTTGTATATCCTTCCTTCTTCACTCCGGAATTGATTTTAATATCATCTGAGTTAATCTCTACACGCTGGAACTTGTCATACTTCGCCATGACAAAAGCTGTTGCGGACAATGCCAGCAATATGATCACTTCGATTGCCAGTACGATTGCACGCCTTCTTCTTCTGTTCCTTCGCTTTTTTCTGGCCTTGGCAGCCTGCACTGCTTTAAGGTTTCTCTGATTCCTCTTCTTTGCCATATCAAGCCTCACTTTTCTTTTTATACAAAATACTACAATATATTACTATATTTTTGCAAAAAGTGCAACCTAAATTAACTCTTCTTTCGTAACCCGAAGAGCTTCTGCTACGACATGGTGCATATCCATGTATTTATATGTTCCAAGTCTTCCTCCAAAAATGACTTTCTTTTCTTCCTTTGCAAGTTTCTCATAAGAATGATACAGCATATTATTCTTCTCATTATTTACCGGATAGTAAGGCTCATCACCTTTCTTCCATGCTGCAGGATATTCTCTAGAGATGACCGTCTTATCCTGTGTGCCAAACTCGAAATGCTTGTGTTCAATGATTCTTGTGTACGGTACTTCGTATTCCGTATAATTTACAACTGCATTTCCCTGATAATTCGGCTGATCCAGTACTTCCGTTTCAAAAGAAACACTGCGGTACTCCAGTTCTCCGAACTGATATCCATAATATGCATCGATCGGGCCGGTATATACTACTTTCTCTGCAAGTGCATCCAGTTCGTCTTTGTGTTCCAGGTAATCCACACCAAGTCTTACTTCTGCCTTTGCAAGCATCTTCTCGATCATAGCTGTATATCCACCAATCGGGATTCCCTGATAAATATCATTAAAATAATTATTATCATAAATATACCGCACCGGCAGACGTTTAATAATCTCCGGTGGAAGCTCTGTTGCGCGATGCCCCCACTGCTTCTCTGTATATCCTTTGATCAGTTTCTCATAAATATCTTTTCCGACCAGGTTGAGTGCCTGTTCTTCCAAATTCGCCGGATGCTCTGTGCGATAAGCTGCTGCCTGTTCTTCAATCTTCGCTTTTGCCTCTGCCGGTGTCACAACACCCCACAGTTTATTGAATGTGTTCATATTAAATGGAAGATTATAGATTTCTCCTTTATAATTCGCTACCGGACTGTTCGTATAACGGTTGAACTCTGCAAACTGCTGTACATACTCCCAGACTTCTCTGTTGCTTGTATGGAAAATGTGTGCTCCATACTGGTGAACCTGAATTCCTTCAACTTCTTTTGTATAAATATTTCCACCAATATGATCTCTTTTCTCCACTACCAGACATTGTTTTCCTTTTTTTCCCGCTTCATACGCGAAAATAGATCCGAATAAACCAGATCCGACAATTAAATAATCATACATCATTTTTCCACCCGTTTTTCTACACTTTTTTGTGTTTATTCTAACAAAAAAAGGATGTACATGTCAATTATGTACACCCTTTCCTTATTATTTTACTTATTCTGCTTCGTTTTCACTGCTTCCGCCTCCGGTATTGCCATCTCCGGATTCACTGCTTCCGCCTCCGGATTCACTGCTTCCATCTCCGGTATTACTTCCAGAGTTTCCACCTGTACTGCCTCCGGTATTTCCACCTGTGCTGCCTCCGGTATTTCCACCTGTGCTGCCTCCGGTATTTCCAGAATGATTTCCCGAATTGTTATTCTTATTGCTGTTGTTATTTTTATTACTGTTTGTACCGCTGTTTCCGTTGTTACGATTACTGTTCGTATTATTATGGTAACTGCTGTTGTTATTCTTATAAGACCTTGTCGGTGTATACTTATTCGACTCCTGTGCCTTATCTTCCGGCGCTGTCTTATATGTCTTACTGTTCAACGTCGAACTGCTTTCTGCCTGTCTCTGTCCGACTCTTGCAACAACTGCATTGCTGATTGTCTTCACTTCACTGGATGTTTTGTAATTTTCATCATCATACAGAAACTTATGCAGTTCTTTTACATTGTTGTCCAGTTTTACCGGAATAACGATACTTCCCAGTCCGGAAATCGTATCTGTCGTTTTTTCAAACGGGAATCCGGATGAGGCACCGATCTTATACTTTGTAAAATCTTTCGCATAAGAGAGGATCTCTGCTGCTGAAAAGTTTGTCTTAATTGTCGGAAGTAATTTATCAATGATCTTGTTGATCGTAGCAAAATCTGATTTCTGTGCCTTCTCAACGATCTTCTGGATAACGAGACGCTGTCTCTCCGTTCGTGTGAAATCCCCGCCCGCTGTTGAACGGATACGTGCATAGGTTGTCGCCTGCACGCCATTGAGATGCTGTTTTCCAGGCTTGGTAACTTTCTTTGCCTTTTTCTTTGCAACTCTGGCTGTCTCACCAACAAACTTATTCAGATACTGGATCTCTTCTTTTTTCACATTTATATCCAGACCACCAAGTAAGTCTATCGTTTCTGAAATAGCTGCAAAATCCACAGTTGCAAACTTTTCAATATCCAGATCCAGATTCTTATTCAGCATATTGATTGCCTGTGTCGGACCACCGAAACTATATGCTGCATTACATTTTTGCAGGTGTCCGTCTTTGATGTCCAGAAGAGTATCTCTGTAAACACTGGACATACGTACTTCTTTTGTCTTATTATTCAGACTTGCTACAATAATACAGTCTGTTCTGGTTCCTTTTTCCAGCTCACCGCTTCTGGAATCGATTCCGAAAAGTGCTACATTCGTATAACCTTCCCCGGTCTCTTCTGCTTCTTTGTTCACCTGAATATCTGCCGCATCGATTTCCTCCGTGTCAAGTTTGCCAAGCTTGGCTGCCACAAATATCACGCCGCTTGCCGCAAGACAAAGCACCAAACTTCCCATACAGAGTGCAATCTTCTTTCCTATGCTTAGACGCGAGAACCAGTTTCCTGCTCTTCTTCTGCGTCTTCTGCGCCTCTTTCCTGCCATGTTGTACCCCATTTCTTCTTAAATTTATCTTGTCATGCCATTCTTCGGATTCGAGTAAAATCCATAAACCTTTTTCGTCCCGTTCTTCTGATATGCACGTATTTTATACTTGTACTTTGTACGCTTTTTCAGTCCTTTATCCGTATAAGAAACAGTTTTTGGATTCGTGAGCGTTTTTATCTTTTTATACGCTTTCTTCTTCGTATTATAGCGGACAATCTCATACCCATCCACACCGATAATCTGTTTCCAGCTTAGTTTTATTTTACTTTTTGAAACAGCCTGTGTCTTAAGAGATGGAAAACCAATGCGTGCTCCCGCACCGGTCTTTATGTAGCTTTTCATTACATATCCCGTCTTCTTCGTTCCGTTCAGCTTCGCTGTAACTTTATACCAACCGCCGCGTGCTCCTGTTACCGATACTGTTTTTCCTCTTGTAAGAGTTCCCTGGCTCTTATAAGAAGTAGATGGTCCTTTGCGGAAATTCACACTTGAAACGCTGACTCTTCCTGTCTCTGCTTTCTTCGTTACCGCTTTTGCTTCTGTATACCCGCTGTATCCTTTTACGCCACTTACCGATTTATATGCACGAATCCGGTATGTATAGGTCTTAGAAGCATCCAGATCCGCATCTGTATAAGATAACGTCTTCGGACTTGTAACGGTCTTTATCGTAGTATAAGACTTCTTCACAGAATCATAACGCTGTATAATATATCCGCTTGCGTCTGCTGCCTGTTCCCAGCCAAGTGAAATCCGATTCAGTGCTGTTCCTTTTGCTGAAAGTGCGGTGCCGTCAATTCCGGTTACACCTGTAGCTGCCGGTGTGAAAGGACTGTAATCTTCCCCTGCATCTTCCTCTAAAAATGCACGCACTTTATAAGTTCCCGCTTCGCCTTTTCCAAGTCCGGTATCTGTATAAGTTGTTGCATCCGCATCTTCGATCGTTGCAATCTTTACGTATTTATCTGCTGTATTTTTCTTGAAAACTTCATAGCCGGATGCATGCTCGATCGGATCCCACTGCATCGTAATACTGTCCTGTGTTGTCTTTTTTATCTTCAAAGTTTCCTGCTGTTTTACATAACGGAAATTCATATCTACATTCTTATCATTGATTCCGCTTATTCTTCCAGTCGGGCTATACTGCCAGTATTCGTATGTTCTTCCATAAGTAACTTTCGTATTATACTGTGCCAGCCAGATCTTATATTTACCATCGATCTGATCTGCATACATATCATTTGTCAGCATCGAACGATTCGCATAAACCATCGGTGTGTAGCCTTTGGATGCAACTCTTGCGCAAAACGCATTGCAGATCTTCGTCTTCTTCGCTCTGCTGAGTTTCGCAGTTGCCAGTCTTCCCAGCGTCGGCGTTACATATTCGTAATCCAGGACAATCGGAAGCTTTAATTTGTATTTGCTGACTTTTGAAATAATATAATCCGCTTCTTCTCTCGCTTCTTTCTCTGTGATCGCCTGTGAGAAAATATAAGCGCCAACCGGGATGCCCGCATTGATCGCTGCCGGAATATAATTATCTACCTGCTTGTCCGGATATAATTTTCCTTCTCCGTAAGAGCGGTATCCCGCACGGATGATCGCAAACTGCACACCGGCAGCCTTTACTTTCTTCCAATCAATATTCCCCTGATGATAAGATACATCAATTCCGGTCTGGATCTCATATCCGTCTTTAAACTTAGACGCATGCTGATATTTCGAATTGTTGATCACTGCTCTTGCTTTTGCCGAAGCAGGTGTATCATAAAATTCCGGTGCAATCTTTCCGTTCAGACGGTAATCTCCCGGGTCACCATCTTCAGGTATCTCTGCGGCTTTTGTACAAAACGGAAGCATGGAAATACTTACACACATTGTCAGAAGCGCCGCCAGTATTCTTGTTCTCTTTTTCATTCTGCTTTTATAATCTCCTCATATTCTGGTATTGCCTGTCATTCCATGAAAGTTAAACTAATTTTTAATTTACAATATACTTACATAACTTGTCAACATATAGCCTGTCTTTTTCTTGCCTTTTACAGAAAATGAGATTTTATACCAGCTTCCCTTTGTTCCTGTCACCGAAATCTTTGTTCCTTTTGTAAGAGTTGTCACTTTTTTATAAGAAGTTCCCGGACCTTTACGCACATTGACATTCATTGCATTTACTTTTGCCTGACGCGATGTGATCTTCACATAATCATCTAAAATATAGCCTGTTTTACTCTTTCCGTTTATACTTGCTTTTACTTTATACCAGCTTCCACTCTTCCCAGTCAGAGTAACATTTTTTCCTTTTTTCAACTGCGCGATCTTTGCTTTAGAAATTGATGCGCCTTTACGGAAATTTACATTACTGCCTTTGATTTTTCCGGAAACCGCTTTTTTCGTAGTCGCTTTCACAGCCGAAGTATAGGAACTGTACACTGTTGTTCCGTTTGCTTTCTTATATGCACGGACACGATATTTGTATGTCGTTGCTGCATTTAAACCTGTATGATTGTAGGACACTGTAGAACCATTGCTAATCGTCTTTATTGTCTCGTAGGCTTTTTTTGAGCTATTGTATTTTTGAATCTTATAACCGCTTGCTCCGTTCACTTTACTCCAGGATAATTTTACCGTATAAAAATTCTTTCCGGATGCTTTAAGAGCCGGAGTCTTCAATGTTCCGGATGCTGTTGTGTCTGAAGTATCTTTTTTTATGTAGCGGAAGTTCATATCCACCCTTCCGCTGATTCCATCCACAGCTCCGGCCGCAGAATATTGCCAGAAATTATAATCTCCGGTATACGTCGTTTTAGATGTATAATTGGCAAGCCAGATCATATAGTTTTTGCCGATATCGGATGCATTTAACTTATTTTTCAACATATCAGCATTTGCATATACCATCGGTGTGTAGCCTTTAGATGCCACTCTCGCGCAAAATGCATTGCATATGGCAGTTGCCTTTGATTTGCTTAATTTGGCATCATAGAGACGTCCTTCATTCTTTCCGCTATCACTGTAATATTCAAAATCCATCACCAGTGGCAGTGTAATCTTATATCCTTTTACCTGGGAAATCAGAAGATCTGCTTCTGCTTTTGCCTCTGCTTCCGTCGTTGCCTGTGAAAATATGTATGCCCCTACAGGAATTCCTGCTGCAAGCGCGTTTTTCAGATTTGTCACACCTGTTTCATCGATTCCCATGGATCCGGCAGAGCCATATCCGCGGTAAGCCATACGCACCAGCGCAAACTGAACACCGGCTTTTTTCGCTCTGCCCCAGTCAATCTTTCCATTCCATTTGGATACATCGACTCCGGTCTGGATTGTATAACCGCTCTTGAACTTATCTGCATGCTTATAGTTCGCCGTTGTTCTTGTCATTGACTGTCCACCAAAAAATTCCGGTGCAATATGTCCGGCTAATCTTCCGGCTCCCGGATCGTCTGCTCCGTTCACATTAGAAGCTTCTGTATTTTCCGTTTCCTGTGTTACTGTTGTTTCTGCCGTCGCATCCTGCGCATATACAGATGCCGGAACTGCGGCCACACAAAGTGCCAGTGCTGTCATCATTGCTACAAGTATATTCCGTTTCTTCATATTTATTATCTCCTGTTCTATTTCCCTACACCCAAATCATCTGCAGAAACTATTTCTAACAATTTCTTTCAGATAATAGCTTTACTAAAACAGAATACCGTAACAATGCGGTTATTGTCAAATTTCAGGAAGCTGTATTGGCATTTTCTATAAAATATTTTAATTATAGGAAAAAGGTGGAATTTATTCTTTTCCACCTTTAAAAACTACAAATCTCTGTCCAAAATAATTCAGTCCCACAAACAGACACATTCCTGCAAACATGGCAATATTATCTTGTATCTTTGTGCCATACCCGCTGAAGATCTGATATACACATGGCTTTGCGATACCATATGCCAGAACATAACAGATTACAATATTTACAGCAAATGTTATCACTTCGCGAAGTGATTTTTCTTTACTCCGGAACGTAAAATGTTTATTCAGAAAATAACTTACAATACTTCCTATAATATAATTGCACGCGGAAGCAATCCAGTATCCGGTATGGAATCCATTATACAGCAAAAACATTACCGCTGATCCCACCAGTGTATTGATCACTCCAACGATCAAAAATTTTATTGTTACCCAATCAATTACTTTCTTCATCTTATTTTCGTTCTTCCCTCTTTTGTTTTCTTTTTCTATTGCCTTTTATTTTCTCTCATTTTACTTTTTATCAGTTCCCATATCCTGCTTGGCATCTGTATCTTTGTAAGTACGCTCACTGATAATATAACGTGGGCGATGCTTAGTCTCCAGATAAATCTTTCCAATATATTCTCCAATCACACCAAGAAATAACATCTGGATTCCTCCGATAAAACATACAATACAGGTTACACTCGCCCATCCCGGTGCCGTCTCTCCAACCAGCGCACCGATCACTGCCCAAAGGATTCCGATAAAGCTCAGACTTGCAACAAGCAACCCAAAGGAAGTAATCAAACGAATCGGTTTTACTGACAGACTGGTAATTCCATCAAAGGCAAGCGCAAGCATTTTCTTTAACGGATAATGGCTTTCTCCGGCGATACGCTCTGCTCTTTCATAATATACAGACGTACTTTTAAAACCAACAAGTGGAACCATGCCACGAAGGAAAATGTTTACTTCTTTATAATTCGCAAATTCCTGTAATACACGACTGGAAATCAGGCGATAATCTGCATGATTATAAACAACCTCCGCTCCCATCCAGTTTAATAACTTATAAAACCCTTCTGCCGTAAACCGCTTAAAAACTGTATCCGTATCTCGTTTTGAACGTACGCCATACACAACTTCACAGCCATCCAGATACGCATCTACCATACGATCCATGGCGTTAATATCATCTTGTCCGTCGCAATCAATCGAAATTGTAATATCACACTGGTCTTTTGCTTCCATAAGACCTGCCAGTACAGCATTCTGATGTCCTCGGTTCCGGCTCTGGCAGATTCCAATATAATGCAGATCTTCTGCTGAGAGTTTCCGGATAATATCCCATGTTGAATCTTTTGATCCATCATTTACAAATAATATCCGGCTGTCATCTGTAATCTTTTCTTCTGTTACTAACTGCTGAATCTTTGCCAGAAACTGCTTACTGGTAATCGGCAGTACTTCCTCTTCATTGTAACACGGAATTACAATATAAAGAGTTGGTGTTTTCTCTCTGATATTCTTTATTTCTATATTGTTCTCCATATTTGTTTCTGCCTTCATCTGCTATCGCTCTCCTCTCTCAACATTTTCATTGCAGCGTTTTTTTGGTATTATTACCAGAACAATTGCTGTCCACAGTAAAAAGATTCCTGCTATTACCAGCATCTGTTTTTTGTCACACCACGGCTCTTTTGTCTCTTTATACACTTGCAGATACAAATTTTCAAAATGATTCCTTCCATCTACTTCCAATTTTCCTTTATAACTGTGCATATAAAACTCTTTTCTATACCACACCCGTAATTTGCCTTTATGAGGTTTTTTATTCCAGATTCGTAAATGATAATCCTTATTCTCTTTTGTTGGTGTTACTTTTGGAAATTTAAGTATGACACTTCCATGCTCTCCCACCTTATCAGCCTGTATTTTTCCTCGGTAAATCCGGTTTCCCTTCTCATCTGTTAATTGTACCTGCAAAATATCATTAAACTCTTTTGCACGGTCTCCGGCACTTACGATCAATCCAATTCTGTTAAATGAATGTAATGCCTCAAACTTCTGATTTATATGGACTGTTTTTCCTACATCTTCCATCTTCTTTGCAGATGTTCCATTAATACAGTGCACACTCCACTGATACACAGGAATTTTAGATTTTCTCATCTGTTCTCCACTTACAAGGCAGATACAGATCACACACACAAGAAGCACCAGTTCTGTCCAGCCACATTTATATGCATATTTCTCATTCCTTTTCTGAAATAACTTTTCCTTACTCTCATCAATCCCTGCCATTCCCAATAATAGAAACAGCATCACAAATGGCATACCGTAAGAGCTTTTTATTTCCCAGATACAATAAAAAAGAATTCCACCTAATATAGATACTGCCCAGAATACCTGAAGGATATCTTCTTTTTTCCTTTTCAGCAGTCTCCATAATGCCAGACACAGAAAAGCCATATTAGAGATCCTGAATCCATAGCAGTATGCCCGGAACAGATCGAATCTGCTTCCTAATATCCATGTGTACAGCGGTGTATTCTTCTGATCCTGCGAAATTTTTTCTATCAGGTCTCCTCCATCCGCATAACACCACGAAACCATAAGTTTCTTCTGTTCAAAAGCCATCAGTTCACTGAAACTGTAACTTTTATAATTTTTTATCATCCGGTCAACTGTCGCCTGTGTTTTCTCTTCTTTTGTCCTGAACTGATGTGTATAAGCATAATCTTCTTTATTGTGCTCTCCGTCTCCATGTGACGCCATCATTAACCAATGTGTAATTGGATAATTCTGTGCTGAGACTGTTTCAAAATACGACTGGTTTAATCCCGATATGCCATGCGAAACTACAATTCCTATAAGCAGTACGATTCCAAAGCTCTGTATACTTTCTTTTATTTTCTTTTTTCCAATAAGCTGATCCAAAATATAACAGAAAACAAATGCAATCATCGGGATCACTACCGTTGGACGGATATAATAACCGGTTATTCCGAATACAGCAAACAATATTGCAGAAATAACTCTGTCTTTCCATGACTCTTCTTTCAAAAGTCTGACTCCGAAATAGATTACTGCCGCCGTAAAAGGGATGGAAAATGAGCAGGTATATATCCACATTGGCAAAATATAATAAATCGGATTCAACACACATAATGTCAGAATTTTCGCTCCGCCTTTTAAACCTCCGATACGAATTCCTGTCAAATATAAAAATATTGTCGCAATAATCATTCCTGCCACAGATAAAGCTAACAGAGCAAACTGTACTTCTGTGATACCGGCACGGGACAACATATTGATAAATTTTGCAAATATAACAGTCAGGAAATAATTATTGGAAAACATTCCGAAATAAGATGCATGCGGTGCTGTATCAGAAATCGGCTTTTCTCCTGTCTTTGCGAGATACATTGCCATATCCTGCATGTTATATGCATCTGTAGACGAAAATGGAAGAAAATTACTAAGAATAACTCCGAAACCAGCTAATAATATCACAAATAATATACCCGTGTATATCCAGAGTCCCTTTTTTCCCATCTTGTCCAAACATCTGAAAAGGATGAGCAGAGAACTGCCAAGCAACAATGCAATAAGAATTGGAAGCAGCAACCGCATTACCGGTGACAAAATATCTGCAAACACCTGGCTTTGTGCTGTCACGATTGTCCCTGCTTCTATAAATACAATAAAAAATAAAGTCAATGCCATAACGGCTTTATATAGATTCAATTGTAATTTCATTCTAAAAGTATGCATATCTTTCTACTCTCGTATTTTATACCTCTATGATTTGTTCTTTTCGTAGTCTAGCACACTTTTTCCATTTATATGTCCATCTTCTGTAAAGCTTCAACAATTCTTAATATTATCTTCAGAAATTGTGGAAAAGGGAGCGACTTAATCGTTCCGTTCCCTTTTTATTACATTAATAGTAATATCTAAATAAATATATGAATTATAATAACTCAATCCATTTGGATGTTCAGATTTTTCTAATTTATATGTCGGTTTCCAGACATAATCTTTTTCTCCCAAATCATTTAACATTATCCGTTTTCTTTCACTTTATTCAGGCATGCTTCCGGGCAACACAAAAATACCATAGATGCAAGCACGCAAAAACATAAGCATATAACAAAAGCCGTTCTTCCAGAACACCATGCTTCCTGCTTTTCCAGATAAACACCCAGATACAGCTTTGACTTCATTTTATCGCCGGAAATTTTCATTACTCCTTTATAGCTATGGAGCACACCTTCTTTCCGTTTCCAGATATTTAAATTTCCTGCGTACTCACTTTTCTTCCATATTGTTAATTTATATTTTCTTTTACCTTCTGGTAAAACTTTCGGAATTTTTAATACAACTTCCTGCTGCCTGGAAAGATTTTTTGCTGCAATTTCTCCACGATATAACAATTTTCCGGAAGTGTCCGTCAATTTCACATATATACTTGCATTATTCTCTTTGGCTTTTCCCTTTGCGCCAGCCATGAGAACGATTCTGTTATATGGTCTGTCCGCATAAAAAATCTGCTCCAGACGAAATCGTTTCTGATATCCTTTTATTTTTCTTACAGATCCTATATCTGCACAATGGACTTCCCATTCTTTATGTACCGTTACAGACTGACTGATTTCTGCATACATCATTACTGAAACACTCACGATAAATATAATTATTGTTGTTTTCTGCCAGAAGTTTTTGCCTCCCTCATTTATACAAATACATTTTTTCTTTTTTTCTTTCATCTGCTCTGCTAAATATTCCATTCCATAACTTCCAAGGAGCAAAAGAAACATAAGAAATGGCATTCCATAAGACGCTTTTATTTCCCATATACTGTAAAAACATACGCCACCTAAAAATGATAATGTATAAAACACCTGATTTACATCCTGATTTCTTTTTTTCAGCATCTTCCATAATACAAGCAGAACCATCCCTATATTCGCAATACGAAAAGCATAACAATATGTTCGGAATAAATCCGATTTACTTCCAAGAATCCAGTTGTAAATAACTGTATTTTTCCGGTTCTGTGAAACCTTTTCCAAAAGATCATTTCCATCAGCATAGCACCAGGAAATATCTAATTTTTTATTTATAAAATCAAACAGCTCCGATAGCGAATATGCTTCATAATTCTCTTTTAACCGCTTTAAATCAGCCTTCTGTTTCTCCTCTTTTGACGGAAACTGTATCGTATATTTATAATCTGCAATATCAAGTTCACCAGTTCCATGAGATGCCATCATCATCCAGTGTGTAATTGGAATATTCTGATCAGATACCTCCGAAAAATATCTGTGATTTATCTTTGAAATTCCACCTATTGTAATCGCTGAAACCACGATTACAATTCCAACACATTCTCCTACCTCTTTCCACTGACGTTTTCCTGCAATCAGCTCTACAATAAGGCATATTAAAAAAGCAATAGCCGGTATCACAACGGTCGGTCGTATATAATATCCAACTGCAAGACTTCCTGCAAATAAAGCTGCAGATATACCTCTGCCCTTTCTTCCCTTTTCATGCAACAGACGAATAGCAAAGTATACTGTAGCAGCAGTAAATGGTACTGAAAGTGCATTTGTATATGCCCACAGCGGCAATATATAATATAGTGGATTACCTGCACAAAGTGCCAAAATCTCTGCTCCACCACGAATTCCCTTCACATATACTCCTGTCAAATACAAGAACATTGTTCCAACAAGCATCCCTCCAATTGTTAATATATATAATGGAATATATATATCCTGAATTCCAAGCCACAACAAAATCCTGAAATATTTTGCTAATAAAATTGTTAAAAAATAATTATTAGCATAATATCCAAAATATTCCATTGCATGAGGCGCATCCGCAGACACTCGGTGTTTCCCGGTCTTCGCCAAATAAAGTGCAAGATCCTGTACATTATAAGCATCCGATGAAGCAAATGGCTGAATATTATACAGAATTATTCCATACACAAGTAACATCATGAATACAATTACCAGCGTAGCTATTATAATTGACTTTTTTGAAGCATTTTGAAAAAAACGAAACAATAAAACATAACTGCCTATAACCGTCAAAATTAATATTATTAAAAATGCTATCCTTACCGCTGGCTGTAAAACAGACATAAACACACTGTTATGAGCATGAAAAATCGTTCCACTCCCTATCATCAACAACACGCAAAATGTTATAATCGTAATTATTTTATAAACACTCATACAAAATATTTTTTTATAATTACTCATTCCACTTTTCCTTTCTCCTAAAACATCCATTGTAGCATTTTAACACAAACCCTCTATATATTTTTTGATTTTCAGAAAATATTAAGAATAATATTTTCTGTTAGTATATTCTAACATATTTTTATTCTCATTTTGTGGTTATAACCTACAGAACCTGCCAATGGCAGCTTCCTCCGGATGCTATGACAAAAAAGACTTTTTGGACAATTAATTTTCGTCAAAAAGTCTTTCGTAATTCTCAAGCTATTTTTTTTGTAAACTCAGAAGTACTCTTTTCTCCATGAAAAGATCCAAATACTTCAAGGCAACTGCAAGAACAAATGAAATTAAAAGCATACTTCCTTCATATTTTAATCGATATGTAGGATAATCCAAAGTCTTAAATACTTTTCTGAATGCAACATGTATCAAATAAATCTCTATCGTATATTTACCAAACCAGTTTAATATTGCCAAAATACCATTTCTCAACTTTAAAATCACAGAAGATTTATTCTCTGTCCATTCAAAGAGCAACATTAGAATCTCGCAGATTGTCAAATTCATCAATGCAAGTAAATATACTCCCATTATCTTTTTGTTATATAGCTGCAATGGAATCATCATCCAACATAAAAGTATCAGCTGTAACCAGACGCTCCATATGGGTTTTCCCTTCTTTTCCCAGGCTAATTTTCCAATATATACACCGATTATAAATGCCGGAACCCTCTTTGTTGCAATACTGATATTCATATACAGATCTTTTGCATACAATTGCAGCATCATTGTAACAATTGTAGCTGTCAGGCACAATACAAGTACACGCATCTTTGCTTCTGTATGATCCCGGACTTTCTCAATCACATCGAATATATATGGAAAAATAAGGTAACAAAAACCACATAATAATATATACCAGAACCATTTATTTTCTCCAACAAAGAATGTAAGAAAAAATAGATCCGAAAACATCTGTACTAATCCATTATGTTCTTCAATCAGATCCAGCCATATCCATGCCGGTACCGCAACCAGAAAATATGGAATCAGTATTTTTACAAATCTCCTCTGATAAAACGATTTCAGCTCTGCCCTCTTCTTCCAGGAATAATAAAGTCCTAAACCTGATACCAGAAGAAATATATCTACTCCGGAACTTTTAACATAATTATAAAACCAGTAAACTATACCAGAATATCTGACGTTATATCCCTTGCAATCTTCTGTAAAATGGAAAAACACAATCAATAAAATCTGTATTCCCATAATTGCTCCCCTGTATTTCGAGAACATTTCATATGCAAAATAATGTTTTTTCATAATACACACCTGTTACTTTCGCATTTTGTCTATATCAATCTGTTTCTGACTCTTCATTATCTCTTTGTAAATTCTCTTACAGTTATTATGATCTTTATATACAAAGAAATCATCTGCGCGCTTTACATACTTTTCTTTCATAACACAATTGTTTTGCATATATTCACACAGCAGATCCACAAGCTGTTCTGTCTTCGTGCAAATCTCACCGAATCCCATTGTATCGTAGAAGAAGATTCCATCTTCGTAATGTGGTGGCAGTTCTTCCGGGTGGAAATAAACAATCGGCTTTCTCATGTAAGCGAAATCAAACTGAACTCCTGAATAATCCGTAACCATCAAACTAGATTCTGTCAATATCTTTTCATAGCTTAAATCTCCAACAGATGGAATTACTTCTACTTCTTCATTCGGTGTAAAATCATCTGCCTGTGAACTCAAAATCGGATGCAGTAAGAATTTAATCTTATATCCAGTCTTCTTTGCACAGTCAATCAATCGTTTATGATTGATCAGATTATTATACACCTGATAATATGTAGAGTTTTTAAACTCCGGATTATATCCCCTCTGATCACCTTCACTCGTTGTTACCGGAAGTGCATTGTACATTCTCCAGGTTGGTGAAAGCAAAATCTGTTTCTGATCATTACTGATCAATCCATCATATCGTCCGATTCCTGTTAATTTCAACACATCAAAATTCTGATATCCATATGCATGTTTGGAGAGATTTTCATATTCATATTTCGATGCCAGGAAATATCCTGTCGTATTATCAATAATCCTTCTCTGTGCCATTGCACACTTCTGCACAGATAATCCGTGCTGCAGACACATAGATGAAAAATTGCAAAGTCCTCTGAAATATTTGGACTTTTCTTTACGGAATCCATTAAACGGGAACAAATGTGAATTTGTGATCAATACAAGATCTGCATTTAAAAATGCAAGCTGATGCATCAGCGAATTTGTTGCCAATGGCTTATATCCGTCTTTTTTCAATTTTTTATAATCTGGCGTTTTCTTATCAATTACATAATATCTTGTAACACCATCTTCTAATTTTGCCGAATAGCGGTACAGATATTCGCAACTGTCTCCTCCTTTGTATAATTTGTCTAACATCAACCAGATTTTTTTCTTTTTAAAATATGGTCTTGTAATCCAGTATAACCACCGGAGTGCCAGTGCATGACGGCTGTATTTAGAATTGATCTTCAGCAGATTCAACTGGAACTGTATCTCTCTTTTCAAAACATTAGCAATATTTGCTTTTTTAAATACAATCGAATTTTCTGCATGATGACATAAATATTTATTAAAATGCCAGTAGGAATATCTTGGTATTTTACTTAATTTCGCCCAGTGATCCGAAAATGTAATTCTCAACTGATATTTGTCATTTTTATCTTTTGCATAAAACCGTACTGCCTGATTTTTCTTCTTTGGATCTAACGGCAGTTCCAGATGATATGTAATTCTTCTGTATGCCGGAACTCCAAAATATTTTGTAAGAGAATAAGAATCTGTATCCTCTACCTTTATCATCTTTCCGTTAAATTCAGCATAAAAATCAATTCCACCCTGCGCAAATATGCTGATCAGAGAACCATCCAGCCAGACTTTTCCATCTACATAATTCATCATTCCGATTGAAAAATAATGACTGTTCACAGAAGAAATACGATTTCCATTAAAGTACATCACAAGATCCTTTTCCTCTGTCTCCGGATCAATCTCCTGTCGATACTCATATTTCACATTATCAATTCCATATTTGATTCGAAGGAACATACATAAAATCTGCGGATTCTTCGATAAATACTTATGCAGGTCCTGATTCGTAAGATAATAATCATCAACAAATCCGAAAATTTCTTTTACTACCTCTAAGTATTTATCAAACTTCTTTCCAAGAAGCTGTTTTTTATTGCGATTATCAAGATTACATAAGAAACGGTTCAGAACATAATATACCGCATAATTTTGTATAAACAGGCTATCTTCCGAATCCCTTAATAGTGGCAATAAATATTTTTCTGCGGATTCTTCATACCACTGTGAATAATGCGCAGGGATGTGATATAATACCTGATTTTCCTTCGGATCAAAATAATAATACTCTGCCCTGTCTGTTACCAGATATTTTTTTTCATTATTCAAAATGCGCAGCAACACATCCGTGTCATATTCAAACATGATTTCAGTATTAAAGGTATATGTTTTTAAACATGCTGTCCGTATTACCGCACCTGGCAAAGCAGTTTGCAGTGCCCAGTAATTCTTTGTAATATCTACTCCATAAGTTCCTTTAATTACTTTTTTACTTAAAATATGTTTTTTAGGCTTTTCAGAAACCAGCAGATTATCACAATACTGTACAGGGAGCAGAACAGATACTTCTCCCGGATTCATGATTTCGCTCTGTAATACTACACCTTTCGTCTTATGTTCTTCCTCATGTTCATCCTCTGATTCAATTTGTGACTCTGATTCCGCTTCCGGTTCTTCTATCTGCTGTTCTTTTTCATCTTCCATCACACTGGCTGCATGTTTCAGAAACCCTTCACCCAGCCAGTCTCCTTCTTTCATAAAAATTGTATACTGTGACTCACTTTCTCTCACACATTCATTATAAGCATCCGCAACGGTGGCTGCCTGTTTGAATGTAATCTGTTTTTTATATTTCTTAATCTCTTTTAATGATTTTATCTGTTCCAGATTACCGATTCCAACAATTATAATTCTGTCATTCTCTAATATCTGATTTTCACAGCTTTGTACCGTTTTCTTTAATTTATCTGCATTTTCAAGAAATGTGATAATTATTTCATATCTTATTTCGTTCATAAAGCATCTCCTGTTATTTCTATAATTATTTCTCATTAGAAATGATTCTGCACATACTTTTGTATTATAATATAAATGGCTACAAACTTTCAATAGTCTGTAGCCATTTTCATATTCTTCTTTGATTCTTTTAGTGGCATCCACGAGCTTTACATTTGCTTCTTGCTGTCGGATCTGTCGGATCCCATGTATGCCATGATGCAAGTTTTGCTGCTTTCGGTTTTCCAAACGGACCAACCGAAGAGCTGTTATAAATAATTACCTTTGTTCTCAACCGGCAGTTATCATAAATCCATTTTGCATCTCCCGCTCTTAATCTTACACATCCATGCGAACAGGTTGTTCCCAGTTTATTATAAGCATTCACACTTAATGTAGAATTGCTTCTTGTACTGTAGAACACAGAATGGAATAATACACCGCCATGAATTCTTGTACACCACTGTCCATAGCATGGTCCCATCAATGTCTGCCAGCGATATTTTGCCGGTGTATAGAATGTACCTACCGGTGTTGCCGCACCGCCTGAACATACAAATGATTTTACCGGAATAATATAGCCGTTATCTCCGTCTTTTGCATAAACAGTAACAACATTCATCTTTTTATTAACTTTGATCACATAAGAGGACTGCTTTCCGATAATCTTGCTGACATCTTTTACAAGTTTTCCCTGCGCATCATAATATAATTTTAATCCGTTTATATATTTCCATCCTGCCGTTCCTTTACGGAAACGATTAGAATATCCGCCATATAATTTCTTGCCATCTACTGTACGATATGCACGAATCTTATAGTAATAATACTGTCCTTTTTTCAGGCCCGAATTAGTCCATTTTACAGTACGTCCACTTTTAATATTCTTTACAAGTGTATATTTCCCTGATTTTGACGTAGATCTGTAAATCTCATATCCACTCGCGCCATATACTTTTACCCACTTTAAATTAACCTTTGTCTGAAAGCACTCAGAACTTGCCTTAATCGTTGTTGTTCCCGGAAGTGCACGACCGGATTTTGCTTTTGATAAATCACCGTAACATTTTGTCTTGCCTGAAAGACGATATGCACGCACCTTATAGTAATAAGTAGTTCCACATGTTGTTGTCTTATCTGTATATGAGGTTGCATTTGCTATAACTTTTAATGCCTTGTAAGTTCCATTTACAGATGTACTTCTATATACTTTATAGCCATTTGCACCATTGACTTTACTCCACTTTACAGTAACTGCATTGTAAGATGTCGTAGATGCAGATGCAGTACGCTTTACTGAAGAAGTTCCTACTTTTACTTTCTGCTTCGAAACTGGTGAATACTCTCCAAATACTGCTTTATCTCCAACTCTACGATATGCACGCACTTTATAATAATACGTCTGATTAAAAGTAACCTTCGTATCATTATAATTTACTGTTGCTCCGGATTTAACTGTTTTTATTGCTTTATATCCACTGTCTTTTGATGTACTGCGGTAGATTTTGTATCCGGAAGCTCCTGTAACCTTTCCCCACGAAAGACTAACCTTATTGTATACAGAACTTGTCTTGATATCAGAAGTTCCAACTACAATCGAAAATGTCGCTTTGGCAGTATCTGTATAATTACCGATTCCGGTTACGGTTATCTCCGCAGTTCCGACATTCTTATTATTCGCATAAGACACTTTATAATCGGTATTTTCTTTTAACACTTTACCACCAAGTTCTACTGTAACTGCAGGCTTCACGGCTGTTCCTGTGTATGTAGCTGACTTGTTTGCCACTGTAACCGCTGCATCTTTCAAAGATGCCGGAGAAATTGTAAATTCTTTTGTTAATTCTCCGGTAACGCCTTCATTTTCCTTTCCCTTTACAGTAACTTTGGCAGTTCCTGCATTCACATTATCAGAATATGTAGTCTCATATTTGTTCTCATCAAGAACTGTTTCTTCTTTTGATTCATCTGTTCTCACAACTTTAATCGCCGGTGTGACTTCTTTACCAGTATATGTGATACTGGCGGAATCAGCAATCTGAATCTCATATCCATCAGATTTGATATCCATCAGTGCGCTACTTTCGCCATCTGCGGCGTGTACCTGTGTAGACACTATGAAAGTGAACACCATAACAAACGCTAAAATACGTTTTAATTGTTTTTTCATCTGCATCTTTTCTTCTCCTTTTTAATAATTTATGCACATTACTATAATTATACCATAATCTCATCTGTATTCCACACCAACTTTATGAATTATATATTAAGATACATTAGAAAATCAAAAATGACAAAGGATTTTTGGTTTCAGTCCTCTGTCATTTCTTTTTCTACTTTTCTTTTTCTACTTTTTTAATAAGATAGCATCAATTGCCTTATCTGCCGCATGACCGTCATATTCATCATAGTTATCTTTTACAAACTGATGTACCTTTTCAATCTCATAATCCTTATTTCGAAGTGCACGCATCATTTCTTCAAATGTATCACACACTTTTCCAGGTGCGCATTCCTTTACACTTCTGTGCACACCGCGTGACAATTCATAAACTTCTCTGTCCGGTGTGTAAAACAAAATCGGGCGCTCCATTAAAGAATATTCAAAATAGTTCGAAGAATAATCTGTGATCAGAATCTCCGTCACATAATACAGATCGTTAATATTCGGATAAGATGCAAAATCCATGATTCGGTTCTGATATTCCTGCGGAATCTGAATCGGATCATCTACAAACGGGTGCATCTTTACTAAAAATACATATTCTTCTCCACAAAAATCATAAATCTCTTTCAAATCCAGCCAGTCATAATTATAATTTGCTGTTTTCTGTCCGTCGCCACGATATGTCGGTGCAAACAGAATAATTTTCTTACTCTGCAGATTTGGATATTCTTTATAAAATTCATTTTTGAAATTCTGGATTTTATTTTCATCTAAAAATCCGTCCAGCCTCGGCATTCCAACCGGAAGAAAACGATTTTCCGGAAGTCCAAATACCTCCGCATATACCTCAACCAGTTTTGGAGCACCTACCAGTACATAATCATATTGCTTATGGCAGGAACCTGCCGGAAACGGCGTACCGCTCTTTCCAAAACGGCTGTATCCGACTGATTTGAAACCTACTCCAGCATGCCATACCTGAATCAGCTTCGTCTTCTTACACAATTCCAAGAATCCGAATACCGGTACATAATCATCAACAAAAATATAATCCTGCTTTGCAATCTTGAATATCAGCCCTGCCCAGCTAAGTATGCTCATATGGGATCCAACAGCTCTTCTGAATGAATACGAAATATGAAATTGCTTATCCAGTCCTCTTGCATGCAGCCTTTCATCTATTGACTTCAGGTTGCCCCACAAATAATCTTTCGTTTCACTCATCAACAGAATATTTTTTCCACGCTTTGGAAAGATATGCGACCATACAACGTAAAATGCCCGCATCAGAACAATCGCAGTATACATATTCAAACGCTTGAATTTACCCTTTAAAGTCATCGCTTCCTGCACATAACGGCGGGTTTTCCAATGCTGATTCTGTATCATAAAATAAGAATTCATCAAAAACCAGAAATTCTTTTCGTCCTCCAAAGAGCTGAAAGAAATATTGTATGCATACTTTCCCTTTCCATAACGGAATATTCTCGAATAATCGTCTAAAAGATACCCCGTTTTATGAGACGTAACACATACATAATCACTATCTGCTGTATGCGCCACGATTCTCCATTTTCCATTATTGAGAAATGCATTGTCATTCATCGCGGAAATATTCAAGAAAAAATAATAACATCCATTCTCTTTCTTTTCATAGGAAACCGGGATTTTTTCCAGAATCTCCGCACGGACACTCTCTGTGCCTTCCTGTTCTTCATGTATAATTTTTCCAATTCTTTCCAAACTGAATGTAGCATTATCCTTACAATTTGTCCGCACTTCAAGTGACAGGAAAATTCTTTCCCATTTTAAATTACAAATTTCAAAAAATACATCTGGCTTATTCATTTTCTTTTCCTTTCGCAGGACGAACCAGCTTCTTAACTTTATGCCAGCATTTTGCTGAAACAGACGGTTGCCAGATAGATTCAAATACAACAACACTTACATTTCCTGCCGGAATGTATGGAATCTTTGACTCTTCTTTAAATATATAACGCTCACCTGTTTCCGGCGTTCCTGGCTCAATTAATTTTAAAGAACCATCTGCCATGTACCAATACCATTTATCATTATCCTTTATCCGCATCTTTCTACCTAAACATTTATAATGTGGGATAGAATAATGTTCATTAAGGAGTTCTGATGTACCATCATTAATGCCTGCTTCTGACATTCGATATTCAACAGAAAGATCATTTCTGGTAAATACTGTTCCTTTTGACTCATCGAACTGATATTGTAATTTTCGGGATTTCCTGCCTCCGTTATAAACAACATCAAAAGAATTCATTCCTTCTTCCCAGATTGCCTCTGCTACAATTCCCTTTATTCCATTAAGTGGGATAAACGGAATCCGTTCACCTTCTCTGAAAATTTTTAATGGACTATATTTTTCATTATTTTCACTATATTCCGTTCTTTCAACATACGTATGATCTTCTAAGTACCAATACCAGCGTTTTCCTATTCGGAAACGAATCCTCCATCCTGCCGGAACGTGATTATGATATCCGAATCCATTGAAAAGTAATTTAAACATTCCATCATTCTCTGCATATCTTTCAGGAGTAAATTCTGTACTTCCCGAAGAAAATCTCCTGGTTTCTCCCGGTACCGAAGCAAATGTACCAACTTTTACTTCATCTTTTACGCCGCTGTTATAATGAATTGGATATGTTTGTCTGCGCTTCCACCATCCATAATCTTTTTTTTGCTTTTCTTTATTCTCCATCGCATGAATTGCATTTAAAATAAATTCAGATGATTCTTTTCTCTTTTCAGCCATGATTTTTTTTACTTTTTCGTAATCTGTCTTAGGCAGTGGATTATTAATCAAATCACTTTCCCTTTCAAATTTACGTTCTAACATGTCAAACATTTCTAATACATGCGTAACTTTATCTCCCATACGAAAGCCAACGAAAAGTTCTTTCTCAAACAAAATACTAAAACAACAGCAATGGAATGAATTTGTAAACACGGCATCTGCATAGCGGATGTACCCCAGCCATTCTTCAATTCCCATGTCATAATTATAAATAACTTCTACATCAGTATACTGCTGAAGACGTCCGCCTTTAATTGGACGATCTGTAATTTCGACAATCTTTAAATTATGTGCTCTGGCATATTTTACAGCCTGTTCAATCGTAGCCTCTGCTTTTTCCTGTACATAATATAAGAACAAATAATGTTCTTCTTCCGGTTTTTTCATAAAATCATAATAAAATTCTTTTTCATGTAACAGTACTGGATCCAGCACTTCCGTAACATCCTGGCTTATATTCTTTCTTAAATATTCTGCCAGAAATTTTTCACGGACGGAAACAGCATCAATGTCGTCAATATAATGAAGAAATGTCTTTTCATCCTCTTCATTTTCACTATGATATACACCTCTGCTCGCCGCATAGGAGATTTTCCATTTATTTTCCAAAGAAGAACACGCCAAAAAGAAACCGCGATCAAAACCAAAACCCGGCTCTTTCTTCCAGATAACATCTGTACAGCAGATATAACAATCAAATCCCGGATCTTCCACTTCTAACAAATCTGCATCATAAATTTTATCTGTTTTAATATAATTGGTATCAATAAAATTCTGAAATTTATCATATCTTCTTTCACGTTCATTATATAGCGCCTGATATTCGTCCCTTAATTCAGTAAAACGCTGCCAATTATCCGGATCCAATTCTTTTTTTCCGTTTTTTTCCATATTATCGCATATTTTTTTATAATACTCATATGGATGTCTGAGATTAAAATCATTAAAATATACAGGTGTATAACTGATAATTGTATTATCAATTTTATTTTTTAACAAAAACTGCTGAAAAGCAAAATTATGCAAAGGGCAAGCAAAATTTAATCCCTTCGAGAACATATTAATCGAAATAATACCTATCTTCATTTCTTCCTACTCCTACACTCCATTTTCCATGTAAATAACACAGATAAAATTACCCAAAAAGTCTGTCAAATAATCCTGGCTTTCTGTCTTTTATAATACGTTCCTTAAACTTTTCATCTCGCTCTGCTTTTTTTTGTGCCTTTGTAAGTGTATTATAAGTTTCAATGTATTCAGCATAATGTTCACACACTGTGTCAATGTCACCATATTCTCTCATTTTTCCACCTTCCAACCACATTGCTGAATCACAAAATTCCTGCACTTGTGGAAGTGAATGTGAAATAAATACAATTGTCTTTCCATCTTCTTTTAATTCCTGCATACGATCCAGACATTTTTTAGCAAAAGATTTATCACCAACAGACAATGCTTCGTCTATAATCATAATCTCTGGATTCAGACAAAGGTTAATTGAAAATCCAAGTCTGGATTTCATACCACTGGAATATTTCTTGACAGGCTGGTATAAGAAATCTCCAATCTCCGCGAATTCAATTACTCCATCTACAATTTCCTGCACTCTTTTTTTTGATAAACCAAGCAAAGCACCTTTCAGTTCTATATTTTCCAGACCTGTAAGCTGCTTATTAAGTCCTGTATTAATGGCGACCAGTGCCTGTTCACCATTGACAATGATCTCTCCTTCATCCGGAGATGCAATTCCGGATAAAACAAGTGCCATTGTAGATTTTCCGGAACCGTTCGTTCCCAGTATACCGAGAACCTGTCCTTTTTTTACCTGAAAAGACAAGTCCTTCAATGCATAGAAGAACTGTGTCTTTTCATCCTTTTTTACTTCTTTATCTTTTCGTTTTAATTTATATATTTTTGATACATTTTTAAATTCAATTGCAATATCCTGCTGTCCCATCACTTATATTCTCCTCGTAAATTAGATCAGATCAATAAAACGTGTTTTAAATTTATACATCATATAGCTTCCAAAAAAGAAGAGTACTAAAGTAATTCCCCAGAACCATCCCATAGACCAACTATATGCCATAATACCTTTGTGGTAGAAAAAGCAGTCTCTGAATCCCTGTACTACATAATAAATTGGATTACACGTCATCAGTTTCATCAAACGTCCATGTCCTAATTTGTCAATATCCCATAAAATAGGGGTTAAATACAAAAGCAGACGCATGCATGCAAGAATCAGTTTTCTCGTGTCACGTGCAAGCATATTTAATACAGATGTCGTCAATGAAAGCGATACTGCAAATATAATCGCACACAGCAGATAATAAATCAACCCGATCCAGTGCCAGGTTGGATAATAACCATATAATGCAAATACTACAATCAGTATAATCATCAGGCAAAAATGATCAAACAATTTCTGTAAAACAACTGTCATCGGCAGAACACTGACCGGAAACTTCATCTTCGTAATTACATCTATCTTTTTAAAGACTGCATTACATCCGTCCGTAATACATGGGCTGATGAAAAACCATACAACCATTCCGCCAAGCATCCAGAGCAAATAAGGAATATGCCCTACGCTTTTTCTATTAAATACATAACCAAATACAAACCAATAAGTCATTACCTGAATCGCCGGATTGGCAAAATTCCAGAACCATCCAAGCTTACTGTCACGCATATCTGCCAGCAGCTCATATTTTGCGATAGAAAAAATACGATACATATTCTGCGTATTCTCTCTTATCACGTATCTAACACTTGTAAACACCGTTTTTCCTCCTAGATATTTAGACCCTATTTTCGTTTTCATGTCACTGTGCTTTTTACGCACACCTCACCTATTATAATCAAATAGGTATCGTTTGTCAAAACTTTCTTTATTTCTTTAATCCGGATGGAACTTCTCTGTTGGCAAATCCGAAAATCTGTTCGGATTCTCTGTATTGAATCATTGCGCGGAATGTATACAGATCTTCCGGCGTTGTAACTTTAATATTACCTCTTGGGCCGGCTACAAGTGAAACCTTCTTTCCAAGCATTTTCATCATACTGCATGTATCTACGACGCCTTCATATCCCGGGTTATTCATACGCATCTGTGCATGTGCTTCCAGCACATCACCCAGATAAAAACACTGTGGTGCCTGGGCTGTATAGAATTTGGAACGCGGTGGAACTTCATCTACTGTTTTTCCATCCTCGCTGATGACCGGTGTCTCAAATAACGGTGTACATGTAATCGCATTTCCGTGTTCTTTTACGCATGCCAGGTCATCATCAATGACTTCCTTTGAAATACATGGACGTACACCATCATGGATGAGTACAATTGAATCCGGTGTATTGTTCTCTCTTGCTGCCTGTAATGCATTGTAGATGGAATCCTGTCCGGTTGCGCCGCCCGGAACGATTTTTTTCACTTTGTCGATCATATGGCGCTGTACCATCTTCTGTAATTTGCGAATATACTCTTCTTTACATGCCACGTAAATCTCGTCAATGTCCGGATGCTCTTCAAAAATATCCAGTGTATGGATAATGATTGGTTTTCCGTTTACTTCGATAAACTGTTTCGGAAGTCCGGAACCCATTCTGGCTCCCACTCCACCTGCGAATACAATTGCAATATTTTTACTCATGTCTTTTCTCCTTATTTTACCTGTTGTTTTTCTTTTTGTTCTATATTAGCTATTCAACGTTTTCCAGTTCCAGATATTCCAGAGTTCTCTTGAATCCATCTTTTACAGAATACTTTGGGTTCCATCCAAGTTTTCTGAGCTTCTCACTGCTTAAGATTCCCAGTGTATATGGCGCAGTTCCCTTTGTTCCGCCCTCCGGAATATCAAATACAAGTTTCAGTCCTCTCTCCGGATAAATGCTTACAAGAATCTCTGCCAGATCACGGATGGAAACTTTTCCTGCTTCATTACCAATATTATATACAATATCTTCCGAATCTAACAGAATCCGGTACATACCTGCGATAGCATCCGCAATATAAGTATAAGTTCTGACTGCTGTTCCTTCACTCTTCAATACAATGTCTTCATTATGATATACATTTTTCAGAAAATCTGCCTGTACACGTCCATCATAAATAGACATTCCCGGTCCGTATGTGTGTGCCAGTCTGGCAATCTTTGTATTCAAGCCATACTCTTCATGGAAGCATACGCACATCGTCTCTGCTGCTTTCTTTCCTTCGGAATAGCAGGATCTTGGATTCAACTGGTCTACAAATCCGTAAGTATTCTCATAGAAGAATTCCTGTCCTTCATCCGGCTGTCCGTAGATCTCTCTGGATGAAATAAAGAGATATCCTTCTGCATTTTTCTCTTTTGCAAGTTCCAGTGTTTTAAATGTTCCGATTGTATTTGCGGCAATTGTCTCCACCGGCTGGTTCTGCATAATAAGCGGACTTGCCGGACTTGCTGCATGGATAATATAATCAATATCTCCGACATCCGGGATATCTTTTGTCACATCAGCTACTACAACATTCACATCTTCACGGTTTCTGATCTCTTCCGGAAGTTTATTTACATTTCTCATAACAGCATCCACTTTAATACCATAATGCTTCTCATCGTTGAGCATCAGGAGTACATATAACATATAAGAACCTACCATACCGCTTGCACCGGTAATCATTACGGTTTTATTTTTCAGTTTCTCCCATGAAAGATCTTCTGCAATAATTGTCTTTAAATCGTCTTCTAAAACTCTGTTCATCTTCGTTCCTCCGTTTATTTAATAAATCGAAATATAAAATCTGCAATGTCTTTTGTTGCATGTTCTGTTGGTGTTACATATTTATCTGCAAACTGCTTTAAGGCTTTCTTATCATAAGAGTCTTCTTCGATCGCACGCACGATCTCAGCTGCATCTTCGGATATCACACCCGGCAGTTCGTTTTCATAGTCAATCGCAAGTCCTCTGCCATTTTTATAAAAATCCATGTCGAAATCATAGAAATACAGCGGAATGCCGAGTACTGCTGCTTCGTATATAATACAGGAATAATCACTGACTACATAATCTGCTACGGACAGCATCTCAAAACTTGAAAATCCGTCAGCGCTCATGGTCTCATTCTGAAGCTTCATCTTCGACAGCGGATGTAATTTCACAACCAGATTATATCTGTCTGTATCGACTGCATGAATCAATTTTTCAAGTGCCGGACCAAATGCTGTCTCATCTTTCCGAAATGTCGGAATGTATAAAATCACCGGCTTTTCTTTCAGTTTCGGATATTTTGCATATATCTTCTCTTTTGTCTTTTCCTGATAAGACCTGCTGTTTAGCAGATCCAGTCTTGGAAGCGGCATAGTGACGATTTTTTCAATCTCACAGCGGAATCCTTTTGCCAGATGATCCTTGTACGCATCTGCACTCGCAAATACATAATCATAATTCTGATGCATCTTCATTGCTTCGGCTATCTCGCGTCTGCTGCCTTCTGCTGTATCCAGTGCTGTATAGCCGAACTTTTTCATTGTTCCCATGGAATGCCACATCTGGATAACCGTCAGCGAATTTTTATGTTTTAGCAGGCTGACCGGAATACAGTAAGTATCCAGCACCGCTACCTGTGCGGTTGCAAGATGGTACATCTGCGTCAGCATATGGAAACCATAACGAATCTTTCCGAAAAGGCTGGAATCCACGCCCCCATCCAGTGTTTTACACAGCAACACAACCTTAACACTTTTGTTTTGTTTTAAGAGTTCATGTTCCACCATACGGAATTCGTCCGATGGCTCATTACTCTGCCGGCTGAGCATGACAATTTTTTTCTGTGTCGGCAATAATTTCATACCATTATATAAAAGCTGCAGCCCTGCCGTACCTATTTTAATTATTTTTACCATGTTTTTTTTCTTTCCATTTTTCAAATTTATACGGACAGTGTTTGTTGTTCTTATCAAACGCCTCTGTACTGTCTGATTTCAGTAATACAATTGCCGTCTGGAAAATAAGCTGGATATCTTTCAGTATACTGAACTGTTCAATATACATCATATCCATGATCAGCTTATCTTTCGGTGTCGTATTATACTTGCCTCGGATCTGCGCATACCCGGTCAAACCGGCTTTCATGCGGAGACGGTACTCAAATTCCGGAAGTTCTTCGGTATATTCCTTTACATTTTTAATCATCTCTGGTCTCGGACCAACAAATGTCATATCACCTTTTAATACATTTAAAAGCTGTGGAAGTTCATCAATTCTTGTTCTGCGAAGAAACTTGCCCGGCTTCGTGATACGGTCATCATCCTTTGTAACGGAATGGTTATCATTATTCGGCTTCATGGTGCGAAGCTTATACACTTCAAAACGCTTGCCGTGAATGGTCGCTCTCTCCTGTTTAAAAAGAACCGGCCCTCCATCATTAAGTTTCACTGCAAGACTTCCAAGGATCCAGAACGGGGAAGATAAAATTCCTAGCACAAGCGACAGAACAATATCCATGCTCCGTTTTACAATTCTCTGCTCCATAGTAAGTGCTTTTACATTCTTATTCAGCAGATATACATCATTCAACACATATTGTTCCGCATTCAGTTCCATAATATCTTCGATCTCCGGATTGAAATAAAGATTCACATTGTACTGATAGCACCAGCGCATAATATCTGTACGCGCTTCTACCGGTACATCATATACGAATACAGTCTGCGCTTCTTTGATATACTTTCGCTTATCCGGATTGCGATAATCCACAACAGACGAAATCTGATATTGCTTTTTGAATTTTTGCATAGAAAATACAAGCTCGTCCAGCCTGCGCTGTGAAGATGTGATCACGCAACACTGTTCCGGCTTGTGGATCAGGAAAAACAACCAGTTTCCCGCATATGAAAAAAAGATAATGAGAACAAGCTGTACACAAAGAGCGAGTCCTAAAAGTCCCAGACTGTTCAGACGGAATTGCCATACGCTCGGTACATTGGTTCTCATGATCATTAACTGCAGATAAGTAACAATATCTGTGCAGATCACGGCAAGTGTCAGTGAATAGATGATCGGCTTACTCTTTCTGCGCCCCACATCATATTTCCCGTATACAGACAGGAACAGCAATCCAACAATCGCGAATGTTGATACAGTAATTCCAAGTGTACGGGACAATCTGGTCAGTCCGATACTCTCTCTTCCCATGATACGGACAAACGCCATCATTAAAGATATATAGAAAATAAATTTTATAAATAACCACAATGTTGTCTCAAATTTATGCAAATGTTTTTTCATTCAGCCACCTCAAAATACGCATATATTTAATATACCTGTAACATTATATACGAATATGTACGATATTTCAAGGTTTATCGGCACGACAAACGGCACCGCGCTCTCCCATGGGATTACACGATGCCGTTTCATTCCTTTTTTTATGTAAATATTTTTATGCTTTTTTCAAATACTTTGACGCAATGTAATAGTTTTTGCTATTCATTTTAAAGCGATACCACTTATATCCATCTGCCTTTTTGGAATAGCCGTTTTCTACGTTGAGCTTCTGTCCTTTTTTCAAAGTTCCCTTCGTCGCATACTTCGTTCCGGCTCCTGTCCGGTAATTGACACTTGTTGTTGTCACATATTTTGTATATGTTTTCTTTGCCGCTGTTACCTTTTTCAGGTATTTTGAAGCAACATAATATTTTTTACCGTTCATCTTAAAGCGATACCACGTATAACCGTCCGCCTTTTTGGAATAGCCGTTTTCTACATTGATCTTTTGTCCTTTTTTCAGTGTTCCTTTCGTCGCATACTTTGTTCCGGCTCCTGTCCGGTAGTTAACGTTTGTTGTTGCTTGGTATGTTGAATATGTTTTTGCCTGTGCAGGCTTTGGATCTGGTTTTGGCGTTGGTTTGTCATTCGAAGAACCGCTCTTTTTCGTCACTTCAATTCCAATAGCATCAACTGCTTTTCCGGAACTTGTCACTGCATAGATCATACATTTTCCGGCTTTCTTTCCTGTGACTTTACCACTGTCATTCACAGTTGCCACTGCCGGATTACTTGTCTCATAATAAATCTTTCCTGCTTTTGAAGATTTTGCGCTAAGCTGTTTTGTATTGCCTGCCACAATCTTCGTGTTCGTATTCATCTGCAGATAACGGCTGGATACATAACCTGTCTTTCCGGCATACGTTACTTTCATCCAGTACGGATTTGCCTCCTGCGTGGAAACCGCCAAACTCTTGTCCGTATATTTTCCGCCACTGACTGTCACTTTCTTTCCTTTCGGTATCGTGCCAAGTGAAGGCGTACTGGACGAAACGCCTTTGCGTAGCGTGACATTCGTTGTAACAGTTCCACTCTTCACAGATTTGGAAATCGTCACGGTCGCTCCCTGTGACGGCATATTTTTATAAACCGGAATGTAAAATACATAAGCATCATTGACAATATTCATATTGTTATATGTATTATAAGTAGAATTTGCTTCCGCTGCCGCTCCCGTCAGATTCTGCATATACTGATGGCTGTAATATGGTTTTACAATTGTATTAAAGCGTTCATAATAAATCGTATTCTGTCCGCGCTTGATGAATTTTTCTGCGATCCATTGCGCCCCTCCGGTAATGGAACTGACCGGAGACATCCACGGTCTTGTATAGGAAGTGTTCTTCCCGCTCGATCCGCCCTTTGCAAAAATAAGACCATTGGCAACCGCTGAACCGGTAGCTCCTCCCGGCACTGCACCTATATTATAGTAATTATAATATCCACGGTAAGATTTCCTGCCATAGGAATATTTGCCGGAAATACTTCCATTTGTCAGCTTAGCGCCTGTCTCCTGCCGGATCTTGGATGTCAGGAACAGTGGACTGACGCCCGCATTTGCACCGGCAGCAAGAATCGTCTCGCCATACGTCCGTTTCAAATTAAATGTTTTTCCTTTTTTGTCCAGATAACTGATCTTCTTTTTATAAAGATCTGTCCCTTTTAAAATATTTTCCACACCAGTCAATGTATGATATTTGGAATTATAATTCAACGCTTCAAACATGAAAATATATCGATCCGTCAGAAAATTCCTTGGATCTGCATAATAAGCAACTGCCGGTCTGCTTGCCGATACCCAGTTTGGTCCATCCTTTCCTATGTAGGCTCCTGTAGAAGCATTATAATCTGTACTCTTTTTACTGAGCAGAAGGCTTCCTGCTGTCTTCGGCAGAAGACTGTTATTCGTGCTGCTCTTTCCACCAGAAATACTTTCCTTAGCCACGACTTCATTCCAGTCCTGCCCTGTATTTTTCGCAATAAACATCCAGTTTGGATGTGCTTTATGAAGTGTGGCAAGCAGCTTCTGATAATCAGCAGGAAATTTCTTCAGTTCACTGCTGTAAGTTCCTGTCACCGCTCTTGCTTTGTTCTCCTTGAGCCAGCCTGTATACTCCTGTACCAGCTCTTTTGTCTCTTCATCCTGCTTCGCAGGCTCTTCCGTTTTTTCTGATGTTTCCGTCTTTGCCGAATCCGGGCTCTGCATTTCCGCAGTTTCCGCCGTTTCTGTATTTTCTGCGGGCTCTGCCGCACAGACCGGCAAAGTACACAGCATCACACCTGTTAATGTCATTGCAAACATCTGCCTTATTTTCTTATTTTTCATTGCAAAGCCCTCCTCATTTTCTTTTTAATTTTTGACACAGAACTTTCATATGGAACAGTTACATATAACGCTTTTCCTTTATAAGAATAGCAATACTGTTTTCCGCTGGAATCTCCTTCCGCCGCCACAGACTGAACATCCCAGCCTTTCATTGTGCCAAGCTGCATGCGGATCAGCGACTTGATCTGATTCTCAGACATATTCGTATCTGCGCTTCCTGCCACGCTGTTGATTATACTGTTTGCATGTAAGACGATCTCCGGAGACATCGCTTCATGAATCAGTGCAGTCAGAAGCGCCTGCTGGTTTTTCCCCCTCTGATTATCTCCCGCTGCCAGGGCATGTCGTTCTCTTACAAACGCCAGCGCCTGCTTTCCATTAAAATGATTCGTTCCTTTTTTTACATCCACTACTGTTCCGGATTCTTTTCCTGTTGTAAATGCCAGCTTGGATTCTACATCTACTCCTCCCATAATATCCACGATATTTTCTACCGAAGAAAAGTTTACACGTACAAAAAACGGAATCTCTATATCATATAGATTTTCCAAAGTTGCAATCGATGTGTCGATTCCATATACTCCTGCATGCGTAAGCTTGTCCTTTTGTGTTCCGGACACCCCCGGAATCGTCACATAATAATCCCTCGGTGTTGTCGTAAGAAGAATCTTATGTGTCTGCGGATTCACAGTTGCAATCAGATTCACATCACTACGGCTCTTTTTATTAATATTACCATAAACATCAATACCGCTGATATAAACGTTGAACGGCTTTTGTATTACATCAATTGATTTTTCTTCCGTGTATTTACCGCTTTCTTCACCAATTGCGATCGTATCCAGCGCCGAATTAACTTTTAATCCATAAAAACAGAGAATACACATCAACGCCGCCGTCACAAGAGAAATCCATTTTCCGGTTGATTTCTTTTTCCATCTGCCATTCACTCTGCGTTTCCCGTAACGCACAGCCCGCATCTGCATAATCTTAACGATACATGCAAATATCAGCAATATCGCTGCAAATCCCACCATATATGGCACCGGTAAAATTCCAAGAATAATCATGGAACCAAAAGCTGCAATGGAAGCAAGAACCTGCAGAATCCACAACAAATGAGAAACTGCACCAATCTTTACCGGTCTCCAGTCATCCCGGCGTTTTTTACGTTTTCTTCTCTTCTGATTACCGGATCTTGCTGTATACGGATCTGCATCACGGTATCTCCGTCCTGTTGTATACGGATCCGTATCGCAATATCTCTGTTTTCCAGACCGTCTGCTATATTCATCATACAGATCCTGACTGTAGAAATCATCATACAGATCTTCACTGTATCCTTTCCTGCTTCTCTTGTATTTTCGTTCCTGATTTGGCAAATGATCTAATTCATTATACAATTCATCTATATCCTTAGCCATTATTTATCTCCCTTCTGTATATCCGAGTTCCTTAACAAAAAACAGTTTTTCCTGTTGGAAAAACTGTTTTTACTTTTACTCTCCCAATCCGTCTTCTACAGCGCTGACCATCGCTTTCATTGCATCAGCTTCGTCTTCGCCGTCGCAGATTAAGACAATCTTATCCCCTTTTTTTATACATGCTCCAAGCACACTCAGCACACTTTTTGCATTTGCTACTGTCTCTTCATGTTGAAACAGCACTTTGCAGTTATAATAGCTCGCCGTATTACAGAATACCCCCGCAGGTCTCAGATGAAGCCCCGTCGGATTACTGATCGTTACTTCCTGCTTTAACATATTGTTGCCTTTCTCTTAATTGTTTTCTTTCGTTTTTTCTTCGTCCTTGACATTCGCCTTCGCTTTATTTTCAAGCACTACTTTAATGCTCATACTCTTCTCCAACGTACAATGTTCCGGAAGTGATACCTGAATTGGAACATTATAAGTTCCGGGTTCCGTATATTTTGCCAGATCAATACTTACACTTTCATCGATATCTATCTTATTGAGCGCATCTTCCGGTCCACGAATCTGAATATCCAGTGCATCTGCGGATTCATAATTGATAGACAAATCACTGTCAAGATTCAGAACCGATACAGAACCTACTGATATTTCGAAAGATTTTGTTCCGTCCTTTTCTATCAGGATCGTTACTGCCACAGAATTTGCATTCTCATCAGCCAGTACGATTCCATCCGGAAGATACTCCGAAACATCTATAACCTTTTCTGTCTTTTCTTTCAGATTTTCCATTGCCAGCGCTGACGCCGGAATCTGAATCTCTGATAGCTGCTGAAGCTTATCAACATCTCCTGACACACTGATCTCTTTCGGTTCGTATTTAATATTTGAAAATTCATAACCATTTGCTGCCTGGATCGCTGAAGTGTCAAAATTCAACGGTACGTTTTTTGTACGAAGCAGTTCAACGTGAATGTCTACACCTTCTGTACCAAGATTATTGCTCAAGAGATTCTGGTCAATCTCATTGTTATCTTCATCATATAGTTTCAGCTCAGATTCCAGCGTTGATGTCTTGGATAAACCAGACACACTGACTGTAGCTTCTACTTTACTGATCTTATCAATTACGGATTTCGGTCCACGGATCGATACTTTCTCCGGCATAGCCTCAATCTGTCCTAAAACATATCCATCACGTACCGTACCTGTTGTCTTTGGAACGATTGGGAATTTCTTTGTCTCCTCATCTTCCAGTTTCACCTGCATATTGCGTGGTGTCGCATATGCATCCGCTACTTTATAATTTTTCACCGTAACTTCAATCGGTATCTGTGTCTCCAATGTAAGTTCCTTCATATCAGCAACAGCAGTGATATCATTTGCACTTAATTTACTCAAAACAGAACGTTTTGCCTTTACCGTAACTGTAACATTCTGTGTATCATCCAGAATCTGATACGTCTTTGGAGAATCCTCTGAAGCAAGCACTTCTGTATTGATCACTGTTACAGGAATGTTACTGAAATTCTGATCCATGATCGGATCATCAATATTAACCACTATAAGCCACAACAAACCTGCAGCCAGAAAGGCTAATATCTTAAGACTAAAATTATTCGACAGTCTTGTTCTCATTCTTACGCCTTCCTTTCCGCAAAGAATACCATTTACCGGACTCCACCTTGCGGTTCTGGATCTGTTCCAGACTCGCTCTTAATTCCTCTCGTGTAATATCACGAAGAAGTTTTCCACTGTGCGCAACTGAAACAGCACCTGTTTCCTCAGAAACAACAATGATCACTGCATCACTGACTTCGCTCATCCCCACAGCTGCACGATGTCTTGTTCCCAGATCTTTGCTAAGTTCCATGTTGTCCGACAACGGCAGATAACAGGTTGCCGACACAATTCTGTCTCCACGCACAATAATCGCACCGTCATGAAGTGGTGTATTATGTTCAAAAATCTGTTCCAGAACCTGTTTGGAAATCAGGCAGTCCAAATGAATTCCTGTACTCTCGTACTCTGTCAGACGGATTGCCTGCTCTACTACGATCAGCGCACCTGTCTTCACACTTCCCATACTATAAGAAGCTTCTACAATACTTGTGATCGTATCCTCGCTGAACCGCACTCTGTCTCTTGTCGTATCAAACGGAACCATAGAAGAAAGTACACTTTTTTCTCCCAGCTTTTCCAAAGCTCTACGAAGTTCCGGCTGGAAAACGACAACTGCTGCCGTCGCCATAACCGTAACTGCGTTCTTGGCAAGGAACAAAATCGTATGCATCTGGAAAATTGCGGCAACAAGAATAAACACAGCCAGCACAAGGATTCCTTTCATCAGCATCCATGCCTTTGTATTCTTTACCCAGATCATCAACTGATAGATCAGAAATGTAAGAATCAATACTTCTACAATATCTGTAATCCTTATATTAGGAAAATACACCTCTGTTACATATTTCTGCAAAAAATGAGAAATACGCTGTTCCATTCTGTCACCTCCTTCTTTTTTTATCGCATTCTTTATTTCATATTAAGATCTTTTTTCAAACTCTGTGTCAAAAGCAGTTTATTTACTTCATCAATATCATGTTTCTTTGCAGAAGGACCTTTTTTAGCTGTCGGTCTCTTCCGTCCCTGATTGCTCTGCCTCTGATTCGGATGTACTTTTTCAGCTCTGTCATTCTTAGGCTGTCTGTTCTTGCGGATCTTATTTGTATCCATGATCTCCGTTCCATGTCTTTCATTGATCCGTTTTACGGTCTTCTCCGGTGTTGCCACTGAAAGCTTCGGAACTGCTTTTACATAATAATAGTATTCGTCATCTTCATATTGCAAATTCTCACTTTTTGCATAATCCACAGAGAAGAAAAACAATTCAAGAATCAGTCCAATGATCACCGCAAATATATTGCCAAAGATCAAACCTACATAAGAAGTATGAACTCCCAGTGCCACATCTCCGATTGCAATCACGATAATATTCGCTACTGCTCCGGCAGCAATTGCAATCTTCCATGCATGATCTGCCGCCTGACGGTGAATCGTATATACAAGGAACAAACAGATGATAAATGCTGCAATTGCAATCCACATTTCCTTATTCTGAAACACCTGCTTTACATAAGCAGTAATCTCTGTCATCATTTTTGCTTTCCCGGAACTTTCCATTCCCGGAGCTGCTTTCTTCACATATGCCATCATATAATATACAATCGTTCCACAAATTACAGCTACCAGACTGATCGGTGTTGCAACCAGACCTAATGCGATTGGAATAATGTATGGAATATTGAACGCAAATGCGATTGGTGTCAGCAATACTACAATTGCCATTTTCGGTGTCAGGCGTAAATAAAAAATATACATAACAAGAAAAATCAACGCTGTAACTGCCAGTGCCGAAACGGATGCTGCAAACATATGTACCAGAATCAGCGCTGTAGCAAGAAGTACCGTGATGATCATCGGGAAGAATGTACAGATCACAGCAAGAGCCAGCGTTGCTACCGGTGATGCCGCCGCTTTCATAAAGCCGACATTACCATTGATCAGATAAAACGTCACCAGTGCGAGCACAAATTGTATTCCCTTATCGAATACTCTGGAATGTGCTGCATACAGTTCCCGCATTTTTTCTCGTATTACAAACAGATTATCCATATTATTGTTTCTCCTTTTCATACAGTTTAAGCAGTTTTATCAGATCATGATTATACATCTTCACTCTCTGTCTTGCATCCTTATGTTTCTGATTATACACATGGCTTGTCACACCGGCATATATCGCCAGTATCACAACATATCCTACTACTGCAACAAGCATCATAATGAGCATTAACAGCAATGACATATGACCTACGATCAGGTCAAATCCCGCCAACAGTATCAGCATCCACACACAGATATATCCAACCGTAACCCACAAAAATGAGCAGATTGAATGTAAGCCGACATAATCTTTTCTATAGTATTCACTGATCTTAAAATCTTCTTTTCCCTGTGTCTGTTCATATAAAGCAAGTTTTGTCATCAACTTCACTTTGCTTCTATCTAACATAATCCACCTCAAACTTCTATTTTCTACTTTTAAACATCATTTTAAGTATAACAAATATCAGTATCCTTGTCCAATACTTATAGTTAAAAAATAGACTTTTTCAGCGCCTGCTTTTTTCAGCAGAAATGATACTGCATCGATCGTATTTCCGGTTGTATAAATATCATCTACAACAACAATCGTACAGCCTTTCCGGAAGCGGTATTTTAGTCCAAATGCCTGTTTCAGGTTCTGCTTTCTTCCTCTGTGTCCCTGGTTTTTTTGTGGCTTTGTATTCTTTGTGCGGACTACAAGATCTGTTTCCACAGGCAGGTTCATAAGTCTGCCGATCTCTGCAGCAAGAAGTTCTGCCTGATTATAGCCTCTCTTCTTTTTTCTCTTTTTATGTAACGGAACCGGTATGAGTACATCCGGATTCCATCTTCGGATCTCTTTTTCAAATTGTCCGACCAGTACTTTTGCGTATTCTTTAGCGAATGCTCTTTGATTATGATATTTAAATTGATATATAGAATTGCTCACCGGTTCTTTATGCACCCACACTGCACTTCCGGCATCAAAATAGTGCTGTCCCTCTGCACAGTCATAGCAGTATTCTTTTTCAGATACATGCAGTGGCTTTCCGCACTGTACACATCTTGGTTCAGTCACAAAAAGTGGCTTAAGCTTCTTCTGGCATTCAGGGCAGATCCCCGTTCTGTATGCCCTCATGCAGAATGGACACCTCTCCGGCCATAAAAGTTTTAACAGCCACTTCCATATTTTTTCTTTATTATCTGCTTTACTATTGCTGTCTTTATTCTTAATCAATAAACTCCTGGATTCGTTCTGCCAGGCTCGTATTCCTGTTCTGTTCGTGTGTATTACGAATCATTTCCTGAAATACGGTTTCACTCCCCACAAGTGTCACACATTGTTTTGCCCGTGTCACTGCTGTATACAAAAGATTTCTCGTATAAAGTTGTCTTGGTCCCTGCAAAAGCGGAATGACAACCGCCGGATATTCACTTCCCTGCGCTTTATGAATCGTGATTGCATATGCAAGTTCCAGTTCATCTAACAGCTGATACGGATATTTGACTTTCCGCTGTTCATCAAACTCTACCGTCACAGTTTCTTCGTATGTATTAATCTCACGGATAATTCCGGTATCTCCATTAAAAACGCCCTGCCCTTTGTCTATGGTCATTCCATATTTTGTAGATACTTCCCATTCCAGTTGATAATTATTTTTAATCTGCATAACTTTATCACCTTCACGGAAAAGCCGTTCTCCATATTCTTTTTCCTTTTTATTCTTCTGTGACGGATTCAGATATTCCTGTAAAATCCGATTCAGCCGTTCCACTCCAAGAAGACCTTTGCGCATCGGTGTCAGGACCTGGATATCATATGGTTTTGCGTGTACATATTTGGGCATCTTCTGTTGGACAAGTGTAATTGCAATACTAATGATCACATTCGGATCCTGTCTTTTCAGGAAGAAAAAATCCATACTCTTATTATCCAGTACAATCGGTTCTCCCTGATTGATCTTATGCGCATTCACTACAATATCGCTTTCTCCCGCCTGTCTGAAAATCTTTGTCAGCATAACGACCGGAAAACATTTCGAAGCTATAATGTCTTTTAAGACACTTCCCGGACCTACACTTGGAAGCTGATTCCGGTCACCCACAAGGATCAGACGGGTTCCCGGAACAATCGCACCAAGCAGTGCATACATCAGTGGCAGATCCACCATCGACATCTCATCTATGATAATTGCATCTGTTTCCAGCGGATTCTCCGCATTTCTTCCAAATCCGGATGGGGTGTCTTCCTCCTCCGGATTTCCATTCACTTCCAGCAAACGATGAATCGTCTGTGCCTCATATCCGGTTGTCTCTGTCATTCTTTTTGCAGCACGTCCGGTAGGCGCAGCCAGCGCAATCTCCATTCCTTCGCTTTCAAAAAAATGAATCATTGCATTGATGGTTGTTGTCTTTCCTGTACCCGGGCCTCCGGTCAGCACCATAATCCCGTTTCTCGCCGCCTCCATGACCGCTTTTTGCTGCATTTCATCCAACTGCATCCCTGTATTTTTTTCAATTTCATGAATGCGGTGGAGAAGGACTACATCTGCAATTTCATCCCTTGTATTCAGATCATGCAGCATCTTTGCTGTATTCAGTTCCATATAATAATAATGCGAAGCATAGATTCTGTCTTCTTTTACAACGATTTTCTTTTCCATAGAAAGATCCATCAGATATGGCTCCAGATCTGTAATTCGTACGCCAAGCAGTTCGCCCGCGCGATACAGCAGTTCCTTCTTATGCAGGTAAATATGTCCTTCCATGACACTTTCCTGCAAAGTATAAAAAATACCGCTGCGGATCCGGAAATCGGAATCTGTATGGATTCCAACTTTTGATGCGATCTCATCAGCAGTTTTAAAGCCAACACCCGGCACATGATCTGCAATCTGATATGGATTATTTTCTATCACACGGTAAACATTCTGCCCGTAATGCTGATAAATCTTTGCTGCAAGAGTCGTAGATATTCCATAATTCTGCAGGTAGATCATTGCCTCCCGCATTTCTTTTTTCTCTTCTACCTGAACAGCAATCTCTCTTGCCTTCCGCTCGCTGATTCCCTTGACTTCTGCCAGACGTTCCGGCTCTTCTTCAATGATCCGGAATGTCTCTTCCTTAAACTTCTTGACAATACGTCCCGCAAGTGCCGCTCCCACGCCTTTAATTGCGCCTGAGCCAAGATATCTCTCAATGGAAATCAGATCTTCCGGCGCACATACTCGTGAAGCCGATACCTGAAGCTGTGTTCCATACAGCTTATGTACCGTATATTCGCCTTCAAGCTCCAGAAGTTCGCCTTCTTCTATATAATGAAACTTTCCTACACAGGTCAGTTCACCATCTTCATTATTTAAATTAAAAACTGTATAACCATTTTCTTCATTCCGGTATACAATGTGTTCTACATAACCTTTTATCTCTTCCATATGTGCTTCTTCGTATTTGTATTTTAATATTCTTTCTGTCCACTCATAAATTCAACATACTGTCCGGTTCCAATAGCAACTACCTGCATCGGTTCATCAGCAGTCATTGTATTAATACCGGTACGCTCTTCAATCAGCTCTTCCAGCCCGCGGAGCATTGCTCCTCCACCGGTCAGAACAATGCCACGCTCCAAAATATCTGCTGACAGCTCCGGCGGAGTTCTCTCCAATACGTTCATAATTGATTCTACGATCTGTCCCGTTGTCTCCCTTAATGCCTGCTCCGTCTCCGACGAAGAAATTGTTACGACTTTTGGTAATCCGGTTACAAGATTACGGCCTTTCACTTCCATCACTTCGTCTTCCATCATCTGATAGGTCGTTCCGATCTTAATCTTAATATCTTCTGCTGTTCGTTCACCAATCAGAAGATTGTGTTTTTTCTTCATGTAACGGACAATGGCTTCATCAAAATCATCTCCTGCAAGTTTCAGTGAGGCACTCACAACTGTTCCCCCCAGAGAGATCACAGCTACATCTGTTGTTCCTCCACCGATATCTACGAGTAATGTGCCACATGGCTTGGAAATGTCAATTCCGGCACCAATCGCTGCCGCAACCGGTTCCTCGATCAGTTTCACATCTCTCGCACCTGCCGCATAAGTAGCTTCTTCTACCGCTTTACGCTCCACTTCTGTCACACCGCTTGGTACACAGATACTGATACGTGGCTTTTTAAATGAACGCTTTCCCATTGCTTTCTGTACAAAATATTTGATCATCTTTTCCGTCACAGTATAATCTGAAATCACACCATGGCGCAGCGGACGGATCGCTACAACGTTTCCCGGTGTTCTCCCGAGCATCAGTCTTGCTTCTTCTCCGATCGCTCTTATTATATTTGAATCTCTGTCAAAAGCCACAACAGATGGCTCTTTTAAGATAACTCCCTTTCCTTTTACATATACCAGAACACTGGCAGTGCCTAAATCAATCCCAATATCGACCGACATGTTCAATCCCCTTTCATTTCTGCATCTGGTTTTCATGCATGTATCATTATAATCAAATTCCTCTAAAATAGAAAGCCCTTTTTCCTTAATTATTTGTGAAGCAAACGTGTATCCTGTCGAATGGAACTATTATTTATCTAACACCTGTCGGATATATCTGCCTGTGTAGGAAACCGGATTGTCAGCCACCTGTTCCGGTGTTCCCTGCGCAATAACAGTTCCGCCCTTATCTCCGCCTTCCGGGCCCATATCAATGATATAATCCGCAGTCTTAATAACATCCAGATTATGTTCGATCACAAGAACGGTATTTCCATCTGCGGAAAGTCTGCGCAAAATTTCCGTAAGTTTGTGCACATCTGCAAAATGCAGTCCGGTTGTCGGTTCATCCAGAATATAGATGGTCTTTCCTGTACTTCTCTTACTCAGTTCTGTTGCAAGTTTGATTCTCTGCGCTTCTCCTCCCGAGAGCTGTGTCGAAGGCTGTCCCAAGCGGATATAAGAAAGTCCTACATCGTACAGAGTTTCCATTTTTCTGCGGATACTTGGTACATTTTCAAAAAAATGCAATGCTTCTTCCACCGTCATATTCAGCACATCATAAATACTCTTACCCTTGTATTTTACCTCCAGAGTTTCTCTGTTATACCTCTTTCCGTGACAAACTTCACAAGGCACATATACGTCTGGCAGGAAATGCATCTCTATTTTTAAAATACCGTCTCCACTGCAGGCTTCACATCGTCCGCCCTTCACATTGAAACTGAATCTTCCTTTTTTATAGCCTCTTGCTTTGGCATCCGCTGTTGACGCAAAAAGATCACGGATCAGATCAAAGACGCCGGTATACGTGGCAGGATTTGACCTCGGTGTACGCCCAATTGGAGACTGGTCAATGGCAATTACTTTGTCAAGCTGTTCCAGTCCTTCAATATTCTTGTGCTTTCCCGGAATTGTTCTGGCACGGTTCAAATCCCTGGCAAGTCTTTTATATAAAATTTCATTTACAAGAGAACTTTTCCCCGAACCTGAGACACCGGTTACACAAGTCATAATGCCAAGCGGAATCTCCACATCGATCCCTTTTAAATTGTTCTCTTCTGCATCGGTAATTTTCAGCCAGCCTGATGGCTTCTCCCGCACTTCCGGCACCGGTATCTTCTTCTTGCCACTTAAATATGCTCCTGTTATCGAATCCGGATTCGCCATGATTTCTTCAGCAGTTCCCTCTGCTACAACTTTTCCACCATGTTCTCCCGCTCCCGGTCCAATATCAACAATATAATCTGCTTCCCGCATTGTATCTTCATCATGCTCTACTACAAGAACTGAATTGCCCAGATCACGCAGATGTTTCAGCGTATTTAATAATTTATCATTATCTCTCTGATGAAGTCCGATGCTCGGCTCATCCAGAATATATGCCACACCTACCAGGCCGGAACCGATCTGTGTTGCAAGCCGGATTCTCTGCGCTTCCCCTCCGGATAACGAACCGGTTGCTCTTCCAAGTGTCAGATAATCCAGCCCAACATCCAGAAGAAATCGGATTCTTGCACGGATTTCCTTTAAAATCTGTCCCCCGATCAACATCTGCTGTTTGTCTAATTCCAATGTTTCCAGGAACTGATGCAGTTTTTCAATAGAGAGGTCTGTCAGTTCGGCAATATTGCATCCTCCGACAGTTACTGCCAGCGCTTCCGGTTTTAGCCTCTGCCCTTTGCAGGCACTGCACGGCGTAATCCTCATGAATTCTTCATATTCTGCTTTCATTGTCTGGGAACCCGTCTCTCGGTATCTGCGTTCCACGTTGCGGAGCAGCCCTTCGAAAGCGACATCATACACACCTTCTCCACGCTGACCTTTGTAATAGACTTTCACTTCTTTTCCATCCGTTCCATGGATCAATATATCGTGGATTTTTTTCGGATATTCCTCAAAAGGTGTATCCAGTGAAAATTTGTACTCCTTGCTTAAAGCATCGAGAATCGCATAGGTAAAACTCTTCTTATCGGTACACGACTGCCATCCCAGTACCGTAATCGCACCTTCGGCGATGCTCAGTTTCTTATCCGGAATCATCAGATCTTCATCAAATTCCATTTTATAACCCAGTCCGAAACATTCCGGGCACGCACCAAACGGATTATTGAAAGAAAAGCTTCTTGGTTCGATCTCATCAATACTGATTCCGCAATCCGGACATGAAAAGCTCTGACTGAAATTCATCGTTTCTCCGTCAATAATATCTACCATCATCAGGCCCTCTGCCAGGTGTAACACATTCTCCACCGAATCTGTCAGTCGTTTTTCGATTCCAGGTTTTACAACGAGACGGTCTACGACAATTTCAATGTTATGTTTGATATTCTTATCTAATTTGATCTCTTCCGAGAGTTCATACAGATTCCCGTCAATCCGCACACGGACATATCCACTCTTCTTTGCACGGTCTAAAAGTTTCTCATGGCGTCCTTTTCTGCCACGGACTACAGGCGCAAGAAGCTGGATCTTCGTCCGTTCCGGAAGTGCCATAATCTGGTCTACCATTTGATCGACCGTCTGTCTTCTGATCTCTCTTCCACACTTTGGACAATGCGGGATTCCGATTCTTGCATATAATAATCGGAAATAATCATAAATCTCCGTTACCGTTCCAACCGTAGATCTCGGATTCCGGTTCGTAGATTTCTGGTCAATAGAAATTGCTGGTGAAAGTCCCTCAATGCTCTCTACGTCCGGTTTTTCCATCTGTCCCAAAAACTGTCTTGCATAAGAAGACAGCGATTCCATGTATCGTCTCTGTCCTTCCGCATAAATGGTATCGAACGCCAAAGAAGACTTTCCCGAACCACTAAGTCCTGTAAGGACAACCAGTTTATCTCTTGGAATATCCAAATCTACATTCTTCAGATTATGCTCATTGGCTCCCCGTATTCTTATATATCGATTGTTCTCTTTTCTATCCACCGTTTTTTATGCCCCTTTATTTTAATTGTTTCTGCAACTGCTGCATTTTTTATTCTATCTGGCTTTTTATCTGCCATTTTTCTTTATTCTTCCTTCTGTAGCTTCTTTAATTCTATTAATTTATCACGCAACTCTGCTGCCGCTTCGAAATTCAGCTCTGCTGCCGCTTTCTTCATCTGCTTTGTCACATCTGCGATCAGCTTCTCCAGTTCCTTTGCACTCATAGACTCCGGATCTTTTTCCATCTTCATCTCAGATGCAGCAACTTTCTTTGAAATACTGATCAGATCACGGACGCTCTTCTGTATCGTCTTTGGTGTGATTCCATGTTCTTCATTATATTTCATCTGGATTTCACGTCTCCTTGACGTCTCATCCATCGCTTTCTGCATAGATTCCGTGATCGTATCCGCATACATGATAACATGTCCTTCCACATTACGCGCAGCACGGCCGATCGTCTGTACCAGTGACGTCTCTGAACGTAAGAATCCTTCTTTATCCGCGTCAAGAATTGCCACAAGTGTAATCTCCGGAATATCCAAACCTTCACGCAAAAGATTGATTCCGACAAGCACATCGAAGACATCCAGTCGCATATCACGGACAATCTCTGTACGCTCCAGCGTATCAATATCCGAATGTAAATATCTTACACGGATGCCTACTTCCCGCATATAATCGGTCAGATCCTCTGCCATTCGTTTCGTAAGTGTTGTAATCAGTACTTTATTCTTTTTTGCGATCTCTTTATTCACTTCACCAATCAGATCATCAATCTGTCCTTCTACCGGACGCACTACAATCTCCGGATCCAGAAGCCCGGTCGGACGGATTACCTGCTCTGCCCGGAGAAGTTCATGCTCTTCTTCGTAAGTGCCTGGCGTAGCCGAAACAAAAAGTACCTGGTCAATCTTATTTTCAAATTCATCAAAACTAAGCGGACGGTTATCCAGTGCCGATGGCAGACGGAAACCATATTCCACCAGGGTACGTTTTCTCGACTGGTCTCCATGATACATTCCACCAATCTGCGGAACTGTCTTATGCGACTCATCAATCATCATTACAAAATCGTCCGGGAAATAATTCAGCAGCGTATTCGGCGGCTGTCCCGGAAGCAGTCCTGCCAGATGTCTGGAATAGTTTTCAATTCCGGAACAGAAGCCAGTCTCCCTCATCATCTCAATATCAAAATTTGTCCGTTCCGCAATACGTTGTGCTTCCAGAAGCTTTCCTTCGCCTTTGAAATATTTCACCTGGCTTTCCAATTCAAGCTCAATATCATGAATTGCTTTCTCCATACGTTCCTTTGGAACGACATAATGAGAAGCCGGAAATATTGCAATGTGATTCAATGTATTTTTAATCTCACCGGTAAGCATATCAATCTCTGAAATCCGATCGATCTCATCCCCGAAAAACTCAACTCTGATTGCAGTATCCCCACGGTCTGCCGGCACAATCTCTACTGTATCTCCCCGCACACGAAACGTTCCACGCTTGAAATCCATATCATTTCTGTCATATTGAATATCTATCAGCTGACGCAGTACTTCATCCCGGTCTTTCTCCATTCCCGGTCTTAATGATACCATCATCTGCTCAAAGTTCTCCGGTTCGCCCAAACCATAAATACAGGATACACTGGCAATTACGATTACATCTCTCCGTTCGATCAACGCCGCTGTTGCCGACAGTCTTAATTTATCAATCTCTTCATTTACAGAAGAATCCTTCGCAATGTAAGTGTCGGATGACGGAACGTAGGCTTCTGGCTGGTAATAATCATAGTAGGAGACAAAATATTCCACTGCGTTATCGGGGAACATCTCCTTGAACTCTCCGTATAACTGAGCTGCAAGTGTTTTATTATGAGCGATGACAAGCGTCGGCTTCTGTAATTGCTGAATCACATTTGCCATCGTAAAAGTTTTTCCAGAACCCGTAACCCCTAGTAAAGTCTGGCATTGATTGCCTTCCTTGAACCCTTTTACAAGCTCTGCTATCGCCTGTGGCTGGTCTCCGGTTGGCTTATATGGGGCTTTTAATTTAAAAGCATGTCCGTCCTGCGGGCTGCTTTTATGAGCAAGTAGCTGCCTATTGTCAGCGGATTGCGAATGTCCTTTTTCTGCATTCATGGTAACTCCCTCCATTCATGCTTATTGAACTACTAATGTTCAATAAGATGTGACTTTTAATCGCATTTATGCGATTGAAAAAGTTCTGTGAACTTTTTTACTATGATCATTATCAGCCAAAAATTCGTATCCAGATTCGTAACGAAAAGCTTATTTTATGGTGAATAGATGTGTTTCTCACCTCGTTACGAATAAAAGTCACAAAATTCATATTTGCGGATAAAACAGCACTCGGAAATACCTGATGATACCAGGCTCCGGTTCTGTCATATTTTTACTGTTTGTTCTTGTAACATTCCCTATTATATCAGACATTTTTTTGAAAGTATATAGATGAAGGTAAGAAAAAAGTACAAATGTTCGATTCTCATTTGTACTTTTCTATCTTACTACTATTCTATTTTTTATCATGCTGCGTTGAAATATTCCTCCAGGATTAAGTCTATTTCAATCACTTCTGAATAATCATAATACTGATCTTTCCGCTCTTTTGGAATAACTTCTTCAATAAATGCGAAACACCTTTTGAATTAAAGCTATTCTTCAGCAAAATAGTTGCATAGGTATTTCTCAACTGGTGAAAATGAATATCAGGCAAATCCAAGGATTTCAACAAGTCTTTATAGTATTTCTAATGCGCTGGTGTAAAAATGTTCTTCTGGCACATCAAGTCCCTCTCATGTTCATATGCGCCCTGCCTTTCTTGTTTCTTTAGAATACACCTTGCTCTTTTCATAATAAAATAAAGCTCTATTTTCTACAAATATTTTTATATTATATCATCCACACATAAAATCAAATACATAGTACTGTGAAATCAAAGTAAATATTTCTATCAACAGAACCTTTTATGACAACATCTCTTTCACACAAATACTCCGATAATCACTCGGTGATATTTTATATCTTTCTTTAAATACACGGTTAAATGTTCTCTGACTTTCAAATCCACTATCCAGACAAATGTTTGTAATAGAATCACTCGTATTTTCCAAACGATGGCATGCATAGTTCAGCCTTGCATCGTTAAGATATTGATTAAAGTTTCTATGGAATGTTTTGGAAAAGAGTCTGGATAAAACATATTTGCTCACCCCCAGATCTTTTGCCATCTTTTCCAGCGAAAATTTCTTCTTAAAATTTGCTGATATATAGGAAACTGTCTGGTAAATAAGATCGTTGCTCCCCACATTACTCTTTTCTACCAAATTTAATTTTCCTATGCAGCGTGCCAACACAATTTGAAGATATGCCTGAGCAACAGTAATATCCGACTGTTCTGTCTCTAAAATTGCATTTATAACCCTATATACCTCCGGTTCAACCTTTTCCGCTTTGATGATTGGGTATTCAGGAGCCATGGATTGCATGATATCTGCAAATTTTGCTATCGTAAATGGCGATGCAATCAGATAAGTCGCTTTATTTACACCGGGTGTCAGTACCTGATAGTGATGAATAACATCTGGAAATACAAAGCCTATATCTCCTTTTTCCATATGGTATAGTTCCTGTCCGACACCAATTTCTAATGCTCCACTTGTTACACAAACGATCTCCAGTGCATTATGAAGATGTGGTTCAATATGTTTTGATTTCCTATTTATTGCTATGATTTCCTCTTTTGTGTCAACATATTTTAACTGCATGAAATACTCCCCTTTGCAACATTTGTCTATATCTTCTTTCGATTTAGCAAGCAATCCTTTTACACCCATCTTATAATCAACTTGTAAATGAGAAAAGGAGGAATTGCAAATGAGCAACCTAAAAAAATATCTGAATGACCTTTTAGTATTCTACACTGAATATTTTCTTAAGGCCATTTCACAAAAATGAAGTGGTCCTTTTTTATTTTCAAAATACAGTTCAATCACTTTATATATAGAAAAAAGCACTGTCTCATCGAGCAATGACCAGACAACGCTTTCTCCTGTCAATTCTAATTTATGTCTGATGCATCTGTTACTTCATCTGCAGCAATTCCTTTTTCTGCTTTCAGTTTTTTATTTGCATCTTCTACATTCATTCTTGAAAGTACAAACATAATCAATACATCAAAGATTAACGGAAGCCACAGATACATAAACTGCATCATATCAAGTGCAGACTGCGGCTGAGTTGCATTTGTTCCGATATATCCACTGAACTCAAGCAGCCATCCAGCAACAGCAGTTCCAATACCTCCACCGATTTTTACGCCAAGAGAAGTACAAGAGTACATCGTTCCGTCAATTCTCTTTCCCTGTGTAAGATAAGTGTACTCAGAGCAGGATGCGATAACTGCATTCATATCTCCCTGCCATGGTCCCTGACCTAAAGCTGCAAGAGCTGTAAATGCCATCATCAGCGGAACACTGCCCATATATCCTGCAACAACAACAAGTGCTCTACCGATGACTGCTAAGATATAACCTCTTAAGTTCAGTTTATACATACCTTTCCACTTACCAACTAATGTCGGTGTGAAAAGCAGGGCAATGATCAGTGGAATATTTACTGCCCATGCAAATTGTCCAAACAAATTCTTATTTTTCAGTACCCATGTCATGTAATAAATGCCAGCTCCAATCATGGCACCATATAACTGCTGTAAAATATATGTTCCACAAATCATCATGTAATATTTGTTTTTAACAAGAAGCTTGAATGCCTGTACCATTCCGTACTTTTCATTATCATCCTTTACTTCTCCTTCGTTAAGTTCTTCCTCAGGAAGTTCCTTAACAGAAAGTGCTGAAATCGTATTTACGGCAAGACCAATGATTGCATAGATAATAGCAACCGTTCTCCATGCCGCAGCATCTCCACCACATTTATCTACAAATCCAACTGTAATCGCCTGAATCAGAAGACTTGTTGAAAATGCAAAAATAAAACGGTAAGATCCCATTTGCACACGCTCTTTGCTGTTCTTTGTAATCAGTGACGTAAGTGCTGAGTAAGCAATATTGTTTGCTGTATAAAACACACCATTTAACAGTGTATAAGAAATAAAGAACCATGCGTATTTAGCCGTTATTCCAAAGCTGACTGGTACTGCAAAGCAGCAGACCAGCGTAATGGCACAACCAATGTATCCGTATAGCATCCATGGCTTCGCTTTCCCCATTTTACTGTGTGTTTTGTCAATCATTGATCCAAAAAATATATCCGTAAAACCATCAAATAGTTTTGATACGGCAATCAGGGTACCTACGACACCTGCAGCAAGTCCTACTGAGTCCGTCAAATAGACCATCATAAAAGATGTCAGGAACGCATAGACTACATTACCTGCAATATCGCCTGATCCATATCCAATTTTGTTATACCATTTCAAATACTTTTTTTCTTCCATCGAATTTCTTTGCTCCTCATCTTCATCGCACTTAGAATCGCTTTCCTTGTTTACGGGTTACATGAAACTTTATTATCCCTTTACATACGGTATCAGCGTAAACTGGAACCGGAATAATACATCATCAAATCGGTACTGATCCAATACAACTGGACCACAACTATTAGAACCAATGCCATTTAATGCGTAGTCAACGCAAAATACTACACTATCTGATTCTGTCAATTCATAATTATGCGTTTTCTTCTCAAGTTCTTCCTGCGTATAATAAGAAGCATTGAATGAGAAGGTATTTTCCGCAGAGACCACAGTTCCATATCGGCTGTTGTTAAGCTCTACATATTCACAATCATAATGGCTTCCATTTTCCTGTGGGCGAATATAATCCTCATGCAAATCATCTACATTTGTCTGATACAAACCGTGGCTCGCAGCCTGATGTTTGTCACAATAGCTTTCCTGTGGTCCCATTCCAAAGTATCGTGCAGCTGAAAGTTTTTTATCCAGGAACATCCTCACACCAAATCTTGGCAGGTCCGGAAATTCATCATCTTTCGTTACTGCAATATCTGCATCAATCTTTCCAGCAGCTTCTATTTTCCATGTGATCGTCACATCAAGAATCTTCTGTACTGTCTCTGCCACAACGGATGCATGGCTTGTAATTTTCACACCATGCTTTCCCTGCACGACCTCTGTCGTGTAAGCTCTTGTATAAGCTTTATCATAATGGGCTTTCTTCCATTCAGACTTGATGTACATATCATTATCTGTTGGTGCCCTCCAGATATTTAATTCCATTGGGTGGTTCAGATATTCCCGACCTGCGAATTTCATCTCTGTAAAGAGTGCAGTACGTTTGTCTATGGTATAAGCAAATTCACGCCCCTTGATATGGATCTGTGTATCATTTTCATTTACCTGCAACTCAGAGTCCACTGCTGTTTTTTGTAGCCATTTCTCAGCAAGTTTACATTTTGCACCGTCTTTGCTTACCTCAATTTCATCGAATCCAAGAATATGGTCTTCATCCAACAGTGGCAATTCCTTTTTCAGATGGTAAATAAATTTTAAATAACATTTTCCACTCTCTGGCACATTGATTTTAAGGTTTATTTTTCCTTCACTGTGTGGTGCTGCTGAAACTTCTGGAAGTTTACCTTTGCTGATTACAAGCCCGTCCTGCGTCAGTTCATAACTGATCTTCACATAATCTTTCAAGTCATCAAAATCCATGTAGTTATGAAGCACCAGTTCTCCGCTTTCTTTGTCATAGGAAATAACCCTTGCCGGGCGATAAACATTCTTGTATTCCAAAAGTCCTGTATGTACCGTTCTGTCCGGATATACTAATCCATCCATACAGAAGTTGCCATCATGAATTTCTTCGCCATGGTCGCCCCCATAAGCATATATAGTCTTTCCATTCTCAGCAGTTCCATGAGCAATCGCATGGTCACACCATTCCCAGACAAAGCCGCCGCACATTTTATCATTATCCTGAATCATCTGGAAGTAATCTTCAAAATCTCCAGGTCCGTTTCCCATGCTGTGACAGTACTCTACCAAAAGGAAGGGTTTGCTTCCATCTTTATCCAGATATTCCTGAATTTCGGAAAGCGCCGGATACATCCGGCTGTACACATCCAGATTGCTGTAATCATATGTTTCATCATAATTACGGTATCTTGCACTCTCATATTGTGTGATGCGGTCTGGATCAAAATTCTTTGTCCATTCCAGTGCTTTTTCAAAGTTGCAGCCATAAGCACTCTCATTTCCCATTGACCACATAACAATACAGAAACGGTTTTTGTCACGTTCCACCATGAGTTTTACTCGATCAACGATTGCCTCTTCCCATACCGGATCATCTGCAATCTTCTCATTCCATCGTTTGAACCGATTGTAATCAGTGTCTTCTTTTCTGTAGATCATAAATGGACCATGAGCTTCAATATCTGCTTCATCTATTACCATGAATCCATACTTGTCACACATTTCATAGAAAAATGGTGCGTTCGGATAGTGGCTGGAACGGATCGCATTAAAATTATGCTGCTTCATTAACGTAAGATCGGTTGTAATCTGTTCCGGATTGATTGTAAATCCAGTAACCGGATCAGAATCATGTCGATTGACACCACGGAATTTAATCTTCTGTCCATTTAAATAAATAACCTGGTCTTTAATCTCTATCTTTCTTAATGCAATGTGATCTACAATTACTTCATTCTCTGTTTCAAGAATCAGTTTATATAGATATGGATTTTCTGTATTCCAAAGTTCCGGACTTGCAATTTCTAATACAGCTGTTCCTTCTTCAGCAATACTACCTAGTGCTACAACTGCTCCGTTTCTATCTTCAATCGAAATTTTTACATTTAACGGAGAGTAGAATTTCATTTCAATTTCTACTTTCGCAAGCATATCCTCAATTCTTGTTTTAATATGATAATCACTGATTGCCTGTTTTGGTCGTTTCAAAATGTACACATCCCGGAAAATACCACTCATACGGAATTTGTCCTGATCTTCCAAATAGGAACCATCACACCACTTCATTACCAACACTGCCACCGTATTCGTTCCATCCTGAAGTACATCGGTAACATCAAACTCACTGGTCATATGCGAAACCTGGCTGTATCCTACATAAGAGCCATTGATCCATACATAAAAGCAACTGTCTACTCCTTCAAAGTTCAAAAAAGCTTTTGATGCTTTCTCATCTCTACTGTACTCAAAAGTATGTACATAGGCTCCACACGGAATGTCCTGTGGCACATATGGTGGATCAAACGGAAATGGATACCGGATGTTTGTATACTGGTGTGTATCATATCCAGCCATCTGCCATACACTTGGAAGCTGAATCTCATCAAAATTTTCTGTATCATAATTCTTCTCAAAAAAAGAATCCTGAATGTCATAGATGCTGTTAAAATACTGGAACTTCCAAGTTCCATTCAATAACTGCATACGATCTGACTCTTCTCTGTGTTCCACCAAGTTATCCATTCTTCTGGATGCCGGAATATAATAGGCTCTGGCTGGCATTGTGTTTTCGTGCAGTACGCTTAGATTTTCATAATAACGTGGTACGATCATAAATAGCTCTCCTCCAATACATATACATTTTTTTGCACTTTGTTTTTCCAAAGCAAACCTTGTCTTTTACTTTTATGTTTACGTTTCTCTGTTTTGCTATATATATCTTATCCTAATCTGCAAAACATGTCTATGAATTGGATTAGACAAAATATGCACTAAATGATACAATGATAAAAAGTACGAAAAGAGGTGCTGTCCTATGTATTTGAACACCGGTTATTTGAACCACTCACATATGGATTTCAAAGACAAAAGTCGTCCGCTGATTGTAGGTAGCTGTGGTACTTACCGTCTTTCCAGACATCCCAAACTTCCGACCTACCGTCCAAGGGGTCGTCTGGATTATCAGATTATATATATCACTGCTGGTTGTGGGCATTTTCATTTTGATAATGTAAATAATGAAACGATTGTTCCAGCCGGCAACATTGTACTGTACAGACCGAAAGAACTCCAAAAATATGAATATTACGGAGAAGATAAGACAGAAGTATACTGGATTCACTTCACAGGAAGCAATGTAAAAAATATCTTACGTCAATATGGGTTTCCAGATAAAGAACATGTCTTTCAAGTTGGTACATCTAATGAATATGAACAAATTTTCAAGCATATTATTATCGAGCTCCAACGCTGTCAAGATAATTATGAGGAAATGCTTGTCCTTTTGCTACGTCATCTTCTGATCAGTTTCCACCGGGAACTGACAAGAGAGCACATATTAAAAAATGAATACCTTGATCATGAGATGGATAATGCTGTTACCTTTTTCAGTGAAAACTACAATCAAAATATCAATATTGATGATTATGCTGCCTCACGAGGCATGAGTGTCAGCTGGTTTATCCGAAATTTCAAAAAATATACCGGTTCTACACCAATGCAATTCATTGTGGGAATCCGCATCAACAATGCTCAGATGTTACTTGAAACAACAACTTATTCCATCAATGAGATTTCTAAGATTGTCGGATATGATAACCAGCTTTATTTCAGCCGGCTTTTTCACAAGCTGAAAGGATATTCGCCAAGAGAATACCGAAAAATAGTAAACGCTCAACAGCGAGTACATTGAAAAATTGAGAACCGCCGTAATTGGCGGTTCCTGGCTACTGTTGTTTTCGAATCCCTTCTGGAAGTTTTTTAGACCATGGTAACAGGTTCTCAAGAAAGGTTCGATCTTTTTGTTCCATATGTTTTGGAATCTCCTCCAGAAGATATACAAAATAATCATATGGCTTTAGGTTGTTTGCCTTTGCAGTTTCGGCAATACTATAAATGATTGCTGAAGAATGGGCACCATTGATCGTGTCAATCATCTGCCAATTTTTCTTGCCGATACAAAATCCTCGTATTACTCGTTCACTGGCATTATTATCAATAGGAACTTCTCCATCTTTTTAAGGTACGCAAATAAGGCATCAACTCCATACTGATCTATACTTATAAATGCTCTCGTCTGCGTTATGTATAATTGATATTTAAATTTCTGGCAAGCAGCGTCAATAAAAAGATACCCGGAAACTTTTACATTTCCGGATATCCTGTCTTATATCTTATATTATTTTACATCTTAGCCGAAAGACTGCTCTGTACGGTTGATGATCTCATCCTGTAACGGTTTGCTTAAGTTACGGAAGAAGTCACTGTATCCGGCTACACGAACGATCAGGTCGCGGTAGTCATCCGGATGTTTCTGTGCTTCGATCAATGTCTGTCTGTCAATGACATTGAACTGGATATGATGTCCGTCCATTGCGAAATAGCTACGGATCAGGCTGGACATGTTCTCAAGTCCTTTTTCTCCTGCTACAACATCCGGAGTAAATTTCTGGTTCAGAAGAGTTCCTGCTGTTGCAAGGTGATCCATCTTTGAGCAGGATTTGATAACTGCTGTAGGGCCGTTTGTATCAGCGGATTTCTCCGGTGAGATACCTTCAGATACCGGAACATTTGCTTTTCTTCCGTTAGCAGTTGCTCCGATTACTTCTCCGAAGTAAACGTGGCATGTTGTCGGGAGCATATCTACTCCGTATTTTCCGCCTCTCATAGTCGGACGTCCTGTAATCAAATCATGGTACAGGTTAAATACATCCTGCATGATAGAATCTGCATAGTCATCATCATTACCATACTTCGGTGTCTTATCATGTACCATACGATAAATTGCATCGTATCCTTCAAAGTTATGATCCATCGCTTCGATCAGTTCTTCCATTGTGAAGTTTTTCTTATCGAATACGTTATATTTAATTGCTGTGATACAATCTGTAACAGTTCCGATACCTACACCCTGGATATAGTTTGTATTGTATCTTGCTCCACCTGCATTGTAATCTTTTGCATTGCTGATACAGTCGTTTGTTACAACTGAAAGGCACGGTGCAGGCATGTTCTCTGCATATAATTTCTCGATTACATTATTTCCACGTACTTTGATATCGATGAAATGTTTCAGCTGTTTCTGGAATGCATCCCATAATTCTTCATATGTCTTGAAGTCTTTTGCATAACCAAGTTTCAGACCGAGCTGTTTGCCGGATTCATTGTCAAATCCATTATAAAGTGTAAGTTGGAATACTTTCGGGATGTTCAGATATCCGGTCAGGATATATGCTTCACTTCCCCATGCTCCTGTCTCAACGCATCCTGAAGATCCGCCGCGGCGTGCATCTTCCAGTGATTTACCTGCATTGATAAGCTCCATTGTCTGTGCTTCTGTATTGTAGAATGCCGGCTGTCCCCATCCTTTTCTTGAGATCTCGCATGCTCTCTTTAAGAAACGTGCCGGTGTCTTCTTGCTGATTGTTACGTTAGAGTTTGGCTGAACCAGTTTCATCTCGTCCATACAGTCAAGGATCAGATAGCTGACTGCGTTAACTCCATCGCGTCCGTCCGGCGTCACACCACCTGTATTGATATTTGCAAAATCTGTGTATGTAGCACTTTCTTTTAGTGTGATACCTACTTTTACCGGTGCCGGCTGGTTGTAGAATTTCACCCATAAGCACTCTAACAGCTCTTTTGCTCTATCATCATCCAGAATTCCTGCTTCCGTATCTGCCTCGTAGTATTTGATCAGATGCTGGTCAAGACGTCCCGGGCTGAATGCATCCCATGGGTTCAGCTCTGTTGTAACTGCCAGATGTGTGAACCAGTATAACTGGATTGCCTGCCAGTATGTCTTTGGTGCATGTGCAGGAACAACTTCCAAGTTGGCTGCGATCTGTTTTAATTCTTCTTTACGAACCGGATCAGCTTCTTTCTCAGCCATCTCCAGTGCTAATTCATGATATCTCTCGCCAAGGATGATCACTGCGTCGCAGGAAATATCCATAGCTTTTAACTCTTCCATCTTGTCGTATGCTTCCGGATCATTTAAGAAATCAAGCGAATCCATTGTCTTCTTGATTTTCTCTTTGTAATCCATATATCCGGTTGTAAATACCTGTTCTCCACCACATGTATGTCCCGGTCCTCTCTGCTCCATGAACTCGGTGAACATACCTGCTGAATAACAGTCATTCCACTCCGGAGTCATAGTTGCAAGAAGTTTTTCTCTCATGCTGCGTCCCTGCCAGAATGGGATGATCTCCTCTGCCTGAAGCTTTCTGTCTTCTTCTGTTGTATGGAAAGATACAAGGTCACGCTCGCTCATAACTGTCATATCTTCTACGCTGTGGCAACAAAGTTCCGGGAATGTCGGAGATGCCTGCGGGTCTTTTCCTTTTTCACCTACGATCAGTTCTCCATCACCCAGATATAATGTCTTCTTGGAGAAATACTCTTTTAATACCATAGATCTCATTACAGGAATAGAATATTTTCCATCATTCTCTCTGTAAAAATCTGTCTCGATCTTCGCTCTCTCCAAGTCGATATGTACCGGTGTTGTTACACTCAGTTCTCTCAGTTTCTGAATTCTTTCATTCATGCCTCTTTTTGCCATTGTTTTAACCTCCTATTCTGGTATTTGAGAAGCCTTCATCCTGGAAAAGTTTTACAAAACCTTCCATCTCTTCATTTGTTGGTGCCGTTAAATCAGTTCCTTTATATTCCATATCCAGTTTTGGATACTTGCTGCTTCCTGTATTATGGTACGGCAACAGATTCACCTGTGCCGGATGGATATTGTGTTCTTTTAAGAACTGAATGGTTGCCTTCATATTCTCATCATTGCCATTCACTTCTTTGACTGTCGGAATACGGATGTAAATCCTTGCTCCCGCATCCGCTAATTTCACAAGGTTCTCAAGAATCAGTCTGTTATCTACGCCTATGTACTTCTTATGAAGCTCCGGATTCATCACTTTCACATCATATAAAAATGTATCTACATACGGTAAAACCGCTTCAAATTTATCATACGGCACATATCCGCACGTATCAATTGTTAAAGAAATCTCTTCCTTCTTAAGTGCTTTGGCAATTTCCAGCACATACTCCGTAGACATTGCCATAACTTCTCCGCCGGAAAGAGTAACACCGCCGCCGGATTGCTCGTAGAACATCAGATCCTTCATCAGTTCTTTTACCAGTTCTTTTACCGGATACTCTTCTCCCACTGTCTCACGGATTCCTTCCGGGCAGTAATTCTCACACTTTCCGCAAAGATTACACAGAGATTTGTCAAGAACCGGTTTTCCCTCCGTCATTGAAATCGCGCTCTGCGGACAGACTTTTGCACAGGCTCCGCATCCAATGCATTTTTCCTTATCGTACTGAAGTTCTCTTTCAAATCGCTGCGTCTCCGGATTGTGACACCAGACACATTTCAGCGGGCATCCCTTAAAAAAAACGGTAGTACGAATTCCATCTCCGTCATGAATAGAATACTTCTGGATATTCGTAATATAATTCATGATCTTACTCCTTCCCGTTACTTTTGTTTTACTGTTAGACTTTTGTTTGTACTTTAGTCTAATAATAGCAAAGAAAGAGAAGTTTGTCAATCTGTTATCAAACTTCTCTTTCCTTATTCTCTTATTCTTCGCGCTGTCTCCATGCCGTTTAATTCTTTCATGTAGGTGTCAAGAAACAGCAGTTCCATAGCAGTACTGTATTCAAAAGGTTTCTTTCAATCTCTACATCTTCACAGATGACAATTTCTCTCATCCATTACTCCTCTTCATTCTTCTCCATAAATTCCGTCTCAACCAGCTCCCATATCTCATCTCTTCCCTGCTTCGTCACAGATGAAAATGGAATAACAATCGTTCCCGGAAGCAGATTTAATCCTTGGCGAATTGCTTTGATCTGCTTTTGTACCTGGCTACGCTTGATCTTATCTAATTTAGTCGCGATAATGATCGGATTGAATCCCTGCTCCACGATCCAACTGTACATCAGTTTGTCGTTTGCAGACGGATCATGCCGGATATCAATCAGAAGAAAGACTGCCTTCAACTGTTCCGATCCATGGAGATACCGCTCAATGAGCTGACCCCATTTCGCTTTTTCCTGCTCAGATACTTTTGCATATCCATATCCCGGAAGATCTACCAGATATAATTCTTCATTAATATTGTAAAAATTAATCGTCTGTGTCTTTCCTGGTGTCGCGGAAATACGCGCAAATGATTTCCGATTCATGAGAGCATTAATGAGGGATGATTTTCCAACATTTGATTTTCCTGCAAATGCAATTTCCGGATGTTCATTTTCCGGTAATTTACTTGTAATTCCACATACTGTTTCCAGATTCAGGCTTCTTATAACCATATTCTTTTCCCCCTTTTAACGCTTTAATGCAAGCTTCAATACTTCATCCATATGAGAAACCGGAATGATCTCCAGTCCTTTTGTAATCTCTGTTGATATCTCTTCTACATCCGCTTTATTTTCCTTTGGAACAAGAACTGTCAGGATTCCCGCATTTTTAGCAGCGAGAAGCTTTTCTTTCAGACCTCCGATTGGAAGAACCCTTCCACGCAGCGTAATTTCTCCGGTCATTGCCAGATCTGCACGGACTTTTTTCCCTGTAACAGCCGAAAAGATTGCTGTTGCCATTGTAATTCCCGCCGACGGACCATCTTTTGGCACTGCACCTTCCGGTATATGTATATGAATATCATGCTCTTTGAAAAATTTCTCATCAATCTTATGCTCCGAGCTGACGGAGCGGATATAACTGATACCTGTACGCGCGGATTCTTTCATCACATCTCCGAGCTGACCGGTCAGCAGGATTTCGCCTTCTCCCGGCATGACATTTACTTCAATCTGAAGCGTATCGCCGCCAACACTTGTCCATGCAAGTCCCCGCACAATACCAACTTCATCCTTGTCATTTTTCATCTGATAGCTGAACAGCTCTCTTCCGAGATAATGTTCCAGATTCCTTTCTGTCACGCGTACGGCTTTCTTCTTATCTTCCAAAATCTCTCTTGCTGTTTTGCGGCAGATATCAGCAATTTTACGTTCCATCTGCCTGACTCCGGCTTCTTTTGTATAATTTCTTGCAATCTTCCACAGAGCTTTCTTGCTGATCGACAGTTGTTTTTCTTTTAAACCGTGCTTTTTCAGCTGTTTCGGGATCAGGTGTTCTCTTGCAATATGAAGTTTTTCATTTTCCGTATAACTGCTGATCTCAATCACTTCCATACGATCTAAAAGCGGTCTTGGAATCGTCTGTAATGTATTCGCTGTTGTCACGAATAATACTTCCGAAAGATCCAGCGGAACCTCCAGGTAATGATCTCTGAAATTCTTGTTCTGCTCCGCATCCAGTACTTCCAGAAGTGCTGAAAATGTATCCCCTTTATAATCATTGCTGACTTTGTCGATCTCATCCAGAAGGAGCAGTGGGTTCTTCACTCCGGCGTTCTTCACAGCCGCTGCAATTCTTCCCGGCATCGCTCCGACATAAGTTTTTCTGTGACCGCGGATCTCTGCCTCATCTCGTACGCCTCCGAGTGAAATACGCACATACGGCTTCTTCAAAGCATGCGCCAGTGATTTTGCGATGGATGTCTTACCGGTTCCCGGAGGTCCAACCAGGCAAAGGATTGGTGCATCTGTGTTCTTCGTCAGAGCGCGTACCGCCAGAAATTCAAGCACACGTTCCTTTACTTTGTCCAGTCCATAATGATCTTCGTCCAGAATCTTTTTGGCATATGCAATATCTTTGTGTTCTTTACACATGTGATCCCACGGCATATCCAGCATCGTTTCGATATAAGTACGGATAACTCCCGACTCTGCCGGATTATTCATGGAATTACGGAATCTCCGTATCTCTTTGGAAATCTTCTCTTTTACTTCATCCGGTGCCTCCAGCGCATCACACTTCTGCTGAAATTCATCCGCATCCGATAACTGATTTTCATCTCCAAGTTCTTCACGAATCAGTTTGAGTTCTTCACGCAGAATATATTCCCGCTGGTTTTTATCCACACGTTCTTTAATCTTTTCCTGTAATTCTTCTTTAATATTAAGTACCTGAATCTCATTCACAAGCTTATAGGCAAGTTTGTCATACCGTTTCATAAGATTCGTTTCTTCCAGAAATTCCTGATATTCCAGATAAGACATCGGAACATTGGCATTGATCACATTTACCATTTTCTTAAGATTTGTGATCTGATCGATCTGATCTGAAAATTCCTTCGCAATCTTTGGATTTTTTGCCATGTATTCTTTGAAAATATCCCGGAGTCCCTGCACCATTGCTTCCAGATTGAGCGGTGACTGTTCTGCTCCGGTATCTTCCCATGAAGTATCCACATCCTCTCGCACTGCAACCATTCCGCGCAGATATGGCTCTTTAAACTCCAGATCAATGAGTTCTGCTCTCTGCTCTCCGCTTACCAGAACACGGCTGATCTTCTTCGGAAGCTTCACAATCTGCTTGATTGTTGCAATACATCCGATTCTGTGTATATCTGTCACATCCGGATCTTCTGTCTCTATCTCATACTGCCCTGTCAGGAAAATCTTCTCTCCTTCTGTCATAGCCTGATCAATTGCCTGCAGTGATTTCTCACGGCTCACATCAAAATGTGCCACCATCTCCGGCAGGATCGTCATTCCACGCAGTGCCACAACAGGCAGACTTATTCTTTCATTTTCCATATATACTCTCCTGTTTTATCTTCTTGGATCTCTTTCGTGCTTTTCTTATAAAACTGAAAGCTTCTCCGGCCCTTCTCATACAAAGTTGAAAAGCTTCTCCGGCTAATATATAAAAGCAGGCGGGCACAATTACCTGTACCCGCCCCATAATTACGCACTCTCTGAACTTATCATCTCATGCTCACATACAGGTTCACCAATGCCTTTTACTACATCTTTCGTAATCCTGCATGTCTTCAACGTCTCATCGGAAGGTGCTTTATACATAATATCCATCATGATGTTCTCCATAATTGCACGGAGTCCCCTGGCACCTGTTCTTCTCTTAAGTGACGTCTCAGCTATCTCTTCAAGCGCAGCCTTATCAAATGTAAGATCCACACCATCAAATTCCAGCATCTTCTGATATTGTTTCACAATTGCATTCTTTGGTTCTGTTAAAATAGATATTAACGCATCACGGTCTAACATCTCCAGTGTTACATTCACCGGCACACGTCCGACCAGCTCCGGAATCAATCCGAATTTTACAAGATCCTGTGGAAGGACCTGTTTCAGCAGACGATCCACGTCATCTTCATGCTTCTCTGCAATCTCTACATTGAAACCAATAGATTTCTGATCGATACGTTTCTCAATGATCTTCTCAATTCCTTCAAACGCGCCACCACAGATAAACAAAATATTCGTAGTGTCGATCTGGATCAGTTCCTGATGTGGATGTTTTCGTCCGCCTTGTGGCGGAACACTTGCCACGGTTCCTTCAATAATCTTCAACAATGCCTGCTGTACACCTTCTCCGGATACGTCTCTTGTAATTGATGGGTTCTCGGATTTTCTAGTAATCTTATCAATCTCATCAATATATATAATTCCATATTCTGCGCGCTCAATATCGCCATCTGCTGCCTGGATGATCTTAAGCAGAATGTTCTCAACATCTTCACCGACATAACCGGCTTCTGTAAGTGCAGTTGCATCCGCAATTGCAAATGGAACATTCAGGATCTTTGCAAGCGATTGTGCCAGAAGCGTCTTGCCACAACCAGTAGGTCCAAGCATCAGAATGTTACTCTTTGAAAGCTCCACACCGTCTCTTCCTGCCATAATCCGTTTATAATGATTATAAACTGCTACGGAAAGAACCTTCTTTGCTTCTTCCTGACCGATCACATACTCATCAAGAAATGCTTTGATTTCTTCTGGCTTTAACAGATTGATATCTGAGAACGGATTCCATCCGGCATTACTGTCCGGATTCATCTCCTCCTCGATAATCTCTGCGCACACTTCAACACAGTCATCACAGATATATACGCCTTCCGGTCCTGCGATCAGCTTACGCACCTGCGACTGTGTCTTATTACAAAACGAACATCTCACCTGATCATCGTTTCTTCCTGCCATTTTCTCACCTCATATCCCGGAGAACCGTCTTAGCGACGTGTAATTACCTCGTCGATCAGACCATACTCCTTTGCTTCCTCAGCCGACATAAAGTTATCACGGTCTGTGTCCCGGCTGATGACTTCTAACGGCTGTCCTGTATTCTCTGCAAGGATCTGATTCAGTTTCTGGCGTGTTTTCAAAATATGATCAGCCGCAATCTGAATCTCTGTAGCCTGTCCCTGCGCACCACCGGATGGCTGATGGATCATAATCTCCGCATTCGGGAGTGCAAGTCTCTTTCCTTTAGTTCCACCGGAGAGAAGGAAAGAACCCATGCTTGCAGCCATACCAATACAGATTGTCTCGATATCACATTTGATATACTGCATGGTATCATAAATTGCCATACCTGCTGTTACAGAGCCTCCCGGACTGTTGATATACAGATGAATATCTTTCTCCGGATCCTCTGCTTCAAGGAATAATAACTGTGCTACGATCACACTCGCGGACACGTCTGTTACTTCTTCCCCTAAAAATATAATTCTGTCTTTTAATAATCTTGAATAGATATCGTAGGAGCGCTCTCCACGGCTTGTCTGTTCAATGACATAAGGTACTAAACTCATGTATATGCCTCCTCAATATAATATCTGCTGTTATTTATTTCTCTACAGCATTTTCTACAAGGAATGTAACAGCTTCCTGAACTGCCATATCCTCTTTCATCTGCTTCTTCTCAGCATCACCCATAAATTCTTTCAGCTTGTCAGCTTCCATCTTATAAGCTTCTGCCATCTTAGCGATCTCTTCGTCCAGTTTCTCATCGCTGATCTCGATGTTCTCAGCTTTTGCAATAGCTTCCAGTACAAGACGAGTCTCGATACGTTTTACAGCCTGCGGCTTGAACTCTTCGTTCATCTTCTCCTCAGTCATTCCTGTGAACTGATAGTACTGCTCCATAGTCAGTCCCTGAGACTGGATTCTCTGTGCAAAATCGTTAGCCATCTGTGAAATCTGTGTATCAACCATAGCATCCGGGATCTCATAAGAAGCATTCTTAATTGCCTGCTCTACAGCCTGATCTTCCTGTTTGCGTTTTCCATCTGTAGCTTTCTGCTCTTTGATCTTAGCTTTTACGTCTGCTTTGTACTCATCTAATGTATCGAACTCAGAAACTTCTGCCGCGAATTCATCATCGATCTCAGGAAGCTCTTTTGCTTTGATCTCGTGTACTGTGCATTTGAATACAGCTTCTTTTCCCTTCAGCTCTTCTGCATGATAATCTTCCGGGAATGTTACTTTTACTTCTACTTCTTTTTCGGCTTCTGCTCCGACAAGCTGCTCTTCAAATCCCGGGATAAATGATCCGGAACCGATAGTCAGTGGATAGTTCTCACCTTTTCCACCCTCAAATGCTTCTCCGTCTACAAACCCTTCAAAGTCAAGGATTACTTCGTCTCCATCCTGTACTGCACGGTCTTCAACTGTTACAGTTCTTGCGTTCTTTTCAGCTTCTTCCTCGATCTTAGCTTCTACTTCTTTCTGTGTTACACGTGTAGATACTTTGTCTACTTCCAGTCCTTTGTACTCTCCAAGAGTAACTTCCGGTTTTGTAGCTACTTCTGCTGTGAAGATAAACGGTTTTCCCTTCTCAATCTGTACGATGTTGATCTCCGGTCTGGAAACGATCTCAAGCTCGCACTCATCATAAGCATCTGCATATGCTTTTGGAATGATCTCATTTGCAGCATCATCAAAGAAGATCTCTGCTCCGTACATCTTCTCGATCATCTGACGCGGAACTTTTCCTTTACGAAATCCCGGCAGACTGATTTTGTTCTTCTGCTTCTTATACGCACTCTGAAGTGCTTTTTCTAAATCACTGGCAGGTACTTCAATTGTAAGTTTTGCCATGTTCTTTTCTAATTTTTCTACCTGTAAACTCATGTTACAATTTCCTCCTGATTCTATTCTTTAATCGCGCTTTTATGCGCCTGCCCCATACGGGGTAACGATCGCCTGTTACAGGCATATCAAATAACATTCACCACAGAATTATAACACAAACATTTGCAAATATCCACCCTTAGTTTTTATCTGTGAAAAAAACTGTTTTTTCGGGAATTTCTATACACTTTCTGCAGATATTTCTGCTCCTCCCGGTGCTTTTTATTTTTCATATACAATTGCTTCTGCAATCTCTCTTGACTTGTCTTCTCCAACAAGCACTTCGATTAGTTTCAGAGCAAATGCTATCGCCGTTCCTACTCCCCGGCTTGTAATAATATTGCCATCCACTGCTACCTGTGTGCGAAGCATAACCGCTCCCTGGATCTCTGTCTCCACCCCCGGATAGCAGGTAATTCTCTTTCCTTTTAATAATCCGAGATTACCGAGCACTGTCGGAGCTGCACAGATTGCTGCTATCGGCTTTCCTTCGGCTACAAAATCCTTTACTACGCGTCTGACACCTTCATGTGCATTAAGATTCGTTGTTCCCGGCATTCCTCCCGGCAACACGATCATATCTGATTCCACAAAGTTCACTTCTTCAAACAGATCTTCTGTCTGTATATTAATACCATGGGCACCATGTACAGTATAATCCTCCATGATAGAAATCGTATCTACATATATCTGTGCTCTTCTGAGCAGATCAACAACGGTCAGCGCTTCGATCTCTTCAAAGCCGTCCGCCAGCAACACACTTACTTTTATCATTCCTTTTTCTTCCTTTCATCGTATTTTTTGCATTTTTCTTCCAATATAAATATTAACACCGTTTACTTTTTGTGTAAACTATATTATCATTAGTACAGAACTGTATGTCGTATCAAAAAAGGGGGACTCCTATTGGAAATCGAGCGCAAATATCTAATCCGACACTTACCGGCACATCTGCGTCTGGATTCTTTTTCTTGTCGAATCATTGAGCAGGGTTATCTAAACACAACCCCCGTCATTCGTATCCGCAAAGACAATGACAAATATGAACTCACTTACAAATCTTCCGGTCTTATGACCAGGGAAGAATACAATCTTCCGCTTACAGAAAAAGCATATCTTCATCTGTTGCCGAAGATTGACGGAAGACTGATTCGCAAGAAGCGGTATATGATTCCTTTATCCGATATTCTGACGATCGAGCTTGATCTCTTCGAAGGAGATCTTGCTCCACTCATCCTTGCCGAAGTAGAATTTCCGGATGAAACAAGTGCCAATACTTTCTGCGCACCTGACTGGTTCGGAAAGGATGTTACCTTCTCCGGTGAATACCACAACAGCAATCTCAGCAAGATGTAGCAGCAACTTTTTGTTTAAAATACACTTTTGAAACATTTCGGTGCAAACAAAGCAATTTTTTTAGTAAATTGCTATACTAACTAACATACACTCAAGCACGGAGGTGATACCATGTCCAATATACAGCTTGCTAATAACTTACGATTTTTAAGGACAAAACACAAACTGACTCAGGATGATCTGAGCAGTCTGCTGAATATCTCCAGACAGGCTTATTCAAATTATGAAACGAGCAAACGAACCCCGGATCTGGATTCGCTGTTACATATATCCAGATTTTATCGGATTTCTATCGATGAACTGGTCCTTGATAATCTTCAGAGTACTTATCACACAAGCGCTTTGAAAACCGGAGAAGAATATATTCCGTATGTAGTTATGGCAAAAGAAAAAAATACCGGCAATTCCATTTATCTTTCCAGAGAAGAGCTTGACTTTATTATTAAATATCGTGCACTCTCTGAAGAAAACAAACAGATTCTTGCCGGTTTTCTTTCAAACAAACCTTAACAGACGATTATTCCGTCATAATGAATCCATCATGTACTGCGTTCATCGCTTTCTCGATGTCTTTCTCATCTACCAGTACAGTAATTCTGATTTCAGAAGTCGAGATCATATTAATATTAACCCTTGAGTTGTAGAGAGATTCGAACATCTTGGCTGCAACTCCCGGGTTACTCATCATTCCAGCTCCAACCACTGATAATTTTGCAACATTCTTATTACAAGTAATCTCCTGAATCGTCAGACGCTCCTTGTTCTCGTTCAGTATTTCAAGTGCACGATCCAGATCATCTGATGCAACCGTAAAGGAAATATCTTTTGTTCCTTCTCTTCCTACAGACTGGAGAATAATATCTACATTAATATTGTTCTTTGCAAGTGTATTAAATATTACAAATGCCGTGCCCGGTTTATCTTCTACACCGATCACTGAAATCCTGGCTGTATTTGCATCTGCTGCGACTCCCGTTACTAACAGTTTTTCCATCTTGGCTGCCTCCTTGACTACTGTTCCTTCTGCCTCTGTCAGGCTGGAACGTACTACTAATTCTACATTATATTTCTTTGCCATCTCTACGGAACGGTTGTGCAATACTTTGGCTCCCAGACTTGCCAGCTCCAGCATCTCGTCATATGTGATGACATCGAGTTTTCTTGCATTCTTTACTACACGTGGATCTGCTGTATAAACACCTTCAACATCTGTATAAATCTCGCATTTATCTGCATGAAGAACTGAAGCTAGCGCAACTGCTGTTGTGTCAGATCCACCACGTCCCAGAGTCGTAATATCATCGTATTTGTTAACTCCCTGAAAACCGGTGACAATAACAATCTTCCGGGAATCCAGTTCATGCTGGATACGCTCTGTATCTACGCGTTTAAAACGAGCATTTCCATATCTGGATGTAGAATGCATCATAACCTGAAATGCATTCAAGGATACCGCCGGAACATCCAGTGCCTGCATCGCCATAGCCATAAGCGATACGGATACCTGCTCTCCGGTTGTCAGAAGCATATCCAGTTCTCGCTTCTTAGCAGCCGGATTAATATCATGTGCCATTTCTATCAGATTATCTGTAGTATCTCCCATTGCGGATAATACAACTACTACATCATGTCCTGCTTTATAATCTTCAATGCATCGTCTGGCAACATTGAAAATACGTTCTTTATTCGCAACAGAACTGCCGCCGAATTTCTTTACAATTAACATTCGCTTGCCCTCTTTTCTTATGCTTTCTGATCTTCAATCCTTATCATATGTAAGATCTGATCTTTGTACCGGTTTGCTCTTGTATCATAATCACCTTCCATCATAACCGGCGTTACAATTCCAAATTCACCTTCTAATCCCGGAACTTTCACGATTTCGATCTCTCCAAAGGAATATTCCAGATCTTTCCGCATCTCTTCTTCATCACCTTTCATGCGGATGAAGAATCTGCGTTTGGCATCACCTTTATCTTCCAGCGTCAGTTTTTCCTGTTTCCACATTGTCATAATATTGCGGTTCAGGTGTTTTGCTGCATCTACAACATCTGCTACAACTGCACTTGCTGTCGGCAGTTTACCGGCACCGCTTCCATAAAACATTGCATCACCAAGAACATTACCATGTACAAAAATCGCATTGAACACTCCATTTACATTGTACAGTGGATGTTCCGGATAAAGCATGCAAGGCGCAACGATCGCATGCAGTCTGCTGCCGTCTCTCTTGCTGGAAGCGAGCAGCTTGATCGTTGTTCCCATTGCCTTGGCGTATTTCATATCCTCTGTCGTGATCTTCGTAATTCCTTCACAGTAAATGTCTTCAAAGTCAACCTGATTTCCACTGATCAGAGAAGATAAAATTGCAATTTTACGGCAGGCATCATATCCTTCCACATCCGCTTCCGGATTGCGCTCCGCATAACCATTCGCCTGTGCCTCTTTCAGAACCGTGTCATAATCAGCTCCTTCATAGAACATCTTTGTCAGCATATAATTTGTTGTACCATTTAAAATACCTGTGATCTCCTCAATCTCGTCCGCTGTCAGAGATGAATTGAGCGGACGGATGATCGGGATTCCGCCGCCTACACTTGCTTCAAACAGGAAATTAATGTTCTTTTCTTTTGCAATCGACAACAGCTCTGCACCGTGTTTCGCTACAAGAGCCTTGTTTGAAGTTGCAACGCTTTTTCCCGCCAGAAGACTTCTCTTTACAAATGTATAAGCAGGTTCAATTCCCCCCATCACTTCTACAACAATATTAATCTCTTCATCCTGTATGATCGTCTCAAAATCATGGACAATCTTCTCCTGCACCGGATCTCCCGGAAAATCTTTCAGATCCAGGACATACTTCACCTGAAGTTTCTCACCAATTCTCTGATTAATTCCTGCTCCATTTGTATCAATTACTTCTACGACACCGGAGCCTACGGTTCCATAACCCAAAACTGCAATATTTACCATATATCTCTCCTTTATCTTTCCGCTTTCTGTTTCAGATATGCATTAATAAATGCGTCAATATCCCCATCCAGCACCGCATTTACATTACTGTTTTCCTGACCGGTTCTGTGATCCTTGACAAGTGTATACGGCTGCATTACATAAGATCTTATCTGGTTTCCAAATCCAATCTCCTTGATCTCACCACGGATATCTGACACTTTTTCTGCCTGTTCCTGCTCTTTCATAAGCTGAAGCTTTGCTTTCAGCATCTGCATCGCTTTTTCTTTGTTGTGATGCTGCGAGCGTTCGTTCTGGCACTGCACAACAATCCCGGTAGGCAGATGCGTAATACGAATTGCCGAAGATGTCTTATTAACATGCTGACCACCCGCACCGCTGGCACGGTATGTGTCGATCTTCAGATCCTCGTCTGCAATGTCAATATCAATATCATCTTCTATGTCCGGAACAACATCACAGGAAGCAAATGATGTCTGCCGTTTCCCAGCCGAATTAAACGGCGAAATACGAACCAGACGGTGTACGCCTTTTTCAGATTTCAAATAGCCATAGGCATTCTCACCATTCACTTCAAACGTTACTGTCTTAATTCCGGTAATATCTCCATCCAGATAATCCAGTACTTTTAACGCGAACCCTCTCTGTTCTGCCCAGCGGTTATACATACGATAGAGCATACCTGCCCAGTCACAGGATTCGGTTCCTCCGGCGCCTGCGTGAATCGTCATGATCGCATTGCAGGAATCATATTCACCTGACAACAATGTCTGGATACGAAGTTCTTCAAAAAGCGTTTCGAACTTCTTCCATTCCTGTTCAATTTCTTTCACTATAGAAGGATCCTCTTCTTCATATCCCATTTCCAAAAGAATCGCCACATCTTCATATCCGGTATAAAGCGTGCGGATCTTCTCTGTAAGTTCTTTCAGATCCTTCAGTTCTTTCATAATCTTCTGGGATTCTTCCGGATCATTCCAGAAATCCGGTTCCTCTACCTTGCGCTCCAGCTCTTCGATCCTTTTCTCCTTGCCGGCGACGTCAAAGTGAATCCCTCATCTCGGCAAGAGGTTCTTCGTAAGCATTATAAATGCTCTTAAGCTGATCTAATTCAACCACTTTTGCTTCACCTCTTTCTTTTTATATTCTCATTTTTGTATTCTGTTTACAGGCTGTGGCTCTTACTTTCTGCCACAACACTGTTTGTATTTCTTACCGCTTCCACACGGACACGGATCGTTTGGATATACCTTTTTCTCTGCTCTCTTCTTCGGAGTATGTGCTGCGGAATCGTCTTTATTCGTTCCTGTAACCTGTGCAACCTGTTCACGTTCTACTTTTTCTTCCAGCCTTACATGGAACAGTGCACGTACGGTGTCAGCAGAGATGCTCTGTGTCATCTCGCCGAACATCTCATATCCGATCATCTTATATTCTACCTTCGGATCTCTCTGTCCATAAGCCTGCAGACCAATTCCCTGACGGAGCTGATCCATATCATCGATATGATCCATCCATTTTGCATCAATAACCTTAAGCAGGATCACACGCTCGATCTCACGTACCTGTTCTGGTTCCTGATACTCCGCCTCTTTTACTTCGTATGCTTTTGCTGCACGCTCTTTTAACAGATGTTTCAGCTTCTTCGGTGACAGTCCCTTGACATCTTCCGGTGCCAGAGGTTCCATTGGAATTGTCTCTAAGATATTGCGGTTCAGTTCTACCAGATTAAACTCTTCATAATCCTGATCCGGACTTACGATCATATCTACAGTATTCTCAATATAATCATTCATCATATGGAAAATAGAATCACGCATGTTGTCTCCATCCAGTACATGTCTTCTTTCTTCATAAATGATCTCTCTCTGCTCGTTCATTACCTGATCATACTCTAACAGATTTTTACGGATTCCGAAGTTGTTACTCTCGATCTTCTCCTGTGCTTTCTGAATCGCACTGGATAACATCTTATGCTGTATCTGTTCTCCTTCTTCTACACCAAGTGCATTAAATACACTCATCAGACGTTCAGATCCGAACAAACGCATCAGATCATCTTCCAGTGAAATATAGAATCTGGATTCTCCCGGGTCTCCCTGACGTCCCGAACGTCCACGAAGCTGATTATCAATACGTCTGGATTCATGACGCTCTGTCCCGATAATCTTCAGTCCGCCTGCTTCTCTGGCTTCATCGTCCAGTTTAATATCCGTACCACGACCAGCCATGTTTGTTGCGATCGTAACTGCATCATGGATACCTGCCTGTGCAACAATCTCAGCTTCCAGTTCATGGAATTTCGCATTTAATACATTGTGCTTGATTCCACGACGTTTTAGCATACCACTGAGAAGTTCGGAATTCTCAATTGTAATCGTACCAACCAGTACCGGCTGATGTTTTGCATGCGCTTCTTCGATTGCATCACATACAGCTTTGAATTTTTCCTTTTCTGTTTTGTATACAGCATCTTCCAGATCCTTCCGGATAACCGGTTTATTTGTAGGAATCTCTACAACATCCATTCCGTAAATCTCACGGAACTCCTTCTCCTCTGTCAGAGCAGTACCTGTCATACCGGACTTCTTCTCATATTTGTTAAATAAATTCTGGAACGTAATCGTCGCAAGAGTCTTACTCTCTCTCTTAACTTTTACATGCTCTTTCGCTTCAATCGCCTGATGAAGTCCGTCAGAATAACGACGTCCCGGCATAATACGTCCGGTGAACTCATCAACGATCAGTACTTCATCATCTTTTACAACATAGTCTTTGTCACGAAACATCAGATTGTGTGCACGCAGTGCCAGAATAATATTATGCTGGATCTCCAGGTTTTCTGCATCTGCCAGGTTCTCAATATGGAAGAACTTCTCTACTTTCTTCACACCATCTTCTGTAAGGTTGATGTTCTTTTCTTTCTCGTTAACAATGAAATCTCCGGTCTCTTCAATATCTTCACCAAGGATTGCATTCATTTTGGAGAACTCCCCACTAGCTTCACCACGTTCTAACTGACGTGCGAGAATATCACACGCTTCGTAAAGCTTTGTAGATTTGCCACTCTGTCCGGAAATAATAAGCGGAGTTCTTGCTTCATCGATCAATACCGAGTCAACCTCATCGATAATGGCAAATTTCATACCTCTCTGTACAAGCTGTTCCTTGTAAATTACCATGTTATCTCTCAGATAATCAAATCCAAGTTCATTGTTCGTTACATATGTGATATCGCAGTTATATGCATCTCTTCGCTCGTCATTGTCCATCTCATTCAGAACTACGCCTACGGTCAGTCCAAGAAACTCATGAACCTGTCCCATCCACTCAGCATCACGCTTTGCCAGATAATCATTGACTGTTACGATCTGCACACCTTCACCGGTCAGCGCATTCAGATATGCCGGCAACGTTGATACAAGTGTCTTTCCTTCACCAGTCTTCATCTCTGCGATACGTCCCTGATGCAGGACAATACCACCGATGATCTGTACTCTGTATGGCTTCATTCCCAGAGTACGGTATGCTGCTTCACGCACAACTGCAAATGCCTCTGGAAGGATATCATCTAATGTTTCTCCGCCAGCAAGTCTGTCTTTGAATTCTTTTGTCTTCGCTCTTAATTCTTCATCTGACAGGCTCTGCATCTGCGGTTCTAACGCCTCAACCGCATCTGCGATCGGATAAATTCTCTTCAGCTCATGTTCACTGTGTGTTCCAAATATTTTCTGTATAAAACCCATGTTGATATATACTCCTTATTTGTAAATTTACTCAAATTTTATTCTAGCACTATCCGAATCTCAATTCAACCAATTTATAAAGTGTTTACAAACTGGTAACACTTCCTTTACGAACGATATTTCCGGACTTTTTCATACGGAAGCGTTCCGCCAAAAAGATCAAGGGCACTGCCGATTGTAAAGTCCAGACATCCTTTTGTCAGATGCGCAAATTGCTCTAAATCCTCCATGCTTCCGATCCCCCCCGCATATGTAACCGGATTGCCATGATATCTGCCGAGAAGTTCAGCCAGATGCTTGTCCACACCGGCTGCCTTTCCCTCTACATCCACACCATGCACAAGGAATTCATCACTGTATTCCGCCAGTTCCTTTAATATCTGTTCATTCAGGACAACATCTGTAAATGTCTGCCACCGGTCTGTCACAATGTAATACTGCCCATCTTTTTTCCGGCAGCTTACATCAATGACTACATGTTCTTTTCCTACTTCTCTTTTCAGCTTCTCCAGCGCATCCCAGCGGATCTTACCACCTTTAAATACATAAGAAGTTACGATTACATGGCTTGCACCTTTTTTAATATAGCCGGAAGCATTCTCCGCCGTAACCCCACCGCCGATCTGCATCCCGCCGGGATATGCCCGTAATGCTTTTTCTGCCTGTTCCAGTGTCTTCTTATAATATTCGGAAGAAGGCGGATTCAGCAATATGATATGCCCGCCTTTCAAGCTATCTTTCCTGTATAAATCTGCGTAATAATCCGCATCCATTTCAGACGCAAAATTTTCTGTTGCCTGATTACCTTCGTCTCTTAAGCTTCCGCCTACGATTTGTTTTACTTTTCCATTATGAATGTCAATACATGGTCTGAATCTCATAAATCTGCGTCACTCCTTCTTTACGATTACACTACTAGTGGATAAAGCCCAACTACATTTAATAATGATACCCACGAATTGTTCCGTGCTACGCACTCTCACAATTCTGCCCACTATTCGCATATCGTGGGATCACAATCCCACTTTTATGCTCATATTGGGGCAGGTCCCAAGGTCATACAGCCACTTATGAGCAAGCTCATGCGGCTTTCGACCTTTTGACCTTGGTATCATTGCATTATTATAGCACACCGCCTTTTCAAAAAAAAGAAAAGGCGGTGTGCTGTCTCATTATTTCTTATCTTTTTTTGTTGTTTTGTCTGTCTTCTGATCCGTTGTCTTTTTGTCTGTTGCTTTATCTGTCTTCTGATCTGCATTGTTATCTGTGCCGTCAAAGCCATCTTCTACATCATCTTTGATGTCTTCAGCTCCGTCTTCAATATCATCACCAATCTCATCTGCGACTCCATCATCATTTTTCGTATCGTCTGCTGTTCCATTTGTCGCATCATTTGTACGATCACCATTGTAGTCTGTAGCCTTATTATCTGCATTGTCATTTCCACAGCCTGTCAGTGCACCCATCACGCAGACACACAACACTACCAGCATACATCTTCTCAACTGTCTCATATTTTCATTCTCCCTTTCGTTCCTGTATATTTATCTATTTATCAAGTAATACTTGTTATCATGTAATATTTACATTTTTGCAGATTCTATACTTTCACGATTCTGGGATTATTTTACATCTATGTCACAGTTTTACAATCAGCATTGTTTTCACATTACATACGCTCTGTAATCTCACCGCTTCTGTATGCCTGAAGAAGCATTTTCAGATCTTCAATCTGTTCTTTTAACTCCTGACCTATATCAGTATCTCCTACCAGCTTTCTCTCCAGCACACGTTTTACAACAACGCTGTCTGAATGGATGTCGCTTTCTTTTTCAATCGCTGCTTCTGTTGATTCAAACGGTTCATGCGCCGCAAGAATCAGTCCGTAAGAATTATAGATCAACGTATATCCTGCAATGCCGGTCTGTTTCTGATAGGCTCTGGAAAATCCGCCATCGATCACAAGCACTTTTCCGTTACATTTGATCGGGCTTTCTCCCGTAATCGCTTTCACCGGCACATGCCCGTTAATGATATGTGCACTCTCTTCGGTCAGTCCAAATTCTTTCAGAATCATATTGATTACTTTTTCATTTTCAAGCAAATTATAATATGGGTTTTTCTTTTCTTTATGCGTCTCTTTTTCAGCAAGGAAATAACGTTCAAATGTTGCCATTTTATCTTTTCCAAACAACGGGGAATTTTCACTCAACCAGATATACCACATCATGTCCTTTCCCCGCTCTTTTTCCCTCTTATTTAATGCATAAAATCCTTTTCGCACATAGCTTTCCAACACTTCATACAGACTCTTTCCTTTGTAGGATCTGCCGTACAGCCGTACACTTTTCAATGTTCCGTCCTCTTTAAGCGGAACACAGCCATGATAGAGCAGATTTCCATTATAGACTTTGTAGAGTCCACCCTTGTTCAACAGAAAGCGCATATGATCCTGCAGTTTCTCACAGTTTAAAAATGCACTTTCAAGCCGCGACATGATCTCTTCCTCGTCTTTGCTGAGCGCATATGGATGTTTCGGATCGATTGTCGGAAAATTTATATCCAGCATCTCATATTCTTTTCCATCCAGAGTTATAACACCACGTTCATAATCGATCTTGTCTAACAGATTGCGATCCTCCAGATGAAATCCCGGATTCTTTTTGATAATCTGTCCTTCCACTTTAAATTGAATAACCGACATTGCTTTGTGCATCCGTATCTCAAGCTGTTTTTCATTGATGTCTCTATTCTGCTCTCCTTTTAATTTGAAACATTCACACGGATCATCCTTATATACCCGAAGTGCAAATGTCGCAAGCGGAAGCAGGTTGATCCCATATCCATCCTCCAGAATATCCAGATTGCCATATCTTGCGCAGATACGGATCACATTTGCGATACAGCCACGCTGCCCGGCAGCTGCCCCCATCCACAGTACATCATGATTCCCCCACTGAATGTCTACGGAATGATAATTCTTTAATTTGTCCATGATGATGTGCGGTCCCGGACCTCTGTCATATACATCTCCTACAATATGCAGGTGATCCACCGTCAGTCTCTGGATCAGCTCACTAAGCGCCACAATAAAAGGTTCTGCTCTGCCAATTCCGATGATCGTGCTTACAATGGAGTTATAATACGACTCTTTGTCCGAAACTTCCGGACGCACCGTAATCAGCTCCTCGATCACATAAGCAAATTCTTTCGGCAGTGCCTTTCGCACTTTTGATCTTGTGTATTTGCTTGCTGCGCATTTACACACTTCAATTAACCGGTACAATGTAATCTTGTACCAGTCCTCCATACTCTCTTCGGTCTGTCTGATCCGATCCATCTTTTCTTTTGGATAATAAATAAGAGTAGCCAGAGATTGTTTGTCTCTGCTACTCAAAGTATTTCCAAATACATCATCAATTTTACGGCGCACAGAACCTGAGCCGTTCTTCAGCACATGTGAAAACGCCTCATATTCTCCGTGAATATCCGTCAGGAAATGTTCGGTTCCTTTCGGAAGATTCAAAATTGCCTGAAGATTAATAATCTCCGTTGATGCCTTAGCGATGGTCGGGTACAGCTCAGAAAGTCTCTCCAGATAACGTTCTTTTAATTCTTTCATAAACTCCTCCCATAATTAAAACTGAATGACATCCGACATGTCATACAGCCCTGCCGGTTTACCTGCCAGAAATTTGGCAGCTTCCACGGCACCTTTTCCAAAGATTGTCTTGGAATATGCTGTATGCTTAAATTCTATTACTTCATCAGTTCCGGCAAACAGTACTTCATGTTCCCCTACAATCGTACCGCCACGGACTGCTGAAATCCCAATCTCTTTTGTATCACGTTTCTTACGCTCCTGGCTTCTGTCATATACATAATGATATGCTTCATCCATTGCTTCATTCATAGAATCCGCAAGCGCAATTGCTGTTCCGCTCGGTGCGTCCAGCTTCTGGTTGTGATGCTTTTCAACAATCTCCATATCATATCCTGCCGGTGCAAGAACTTTGGTTGCTTCTTTTAATAATTTCATCAGAAGATTGATACCAAGAGACATATTTGCAGATTTTAAAACTGCTGTTTTCTTTGCTGCTTCTGGAATCTTTGCAAGTTGTTCTTCTGAAAGACCTGTCGTGCAGAGAACAACCGGCATTTTTTTCTCTTCGCAGTATGTAAGCAGAGCATCTGCTGCTGCCGCGTTAGAAAAATCAATGATCACATCTGCTTCCACATCGCATTTTTCCAGGCTTTCAAAAACCGGATAATCATTGGCGATTCCTGTATATTTATCAATTCCTGCAACAAGCTCGATTCCTTCGTCGGCTTTAATAAGTCCCGTAATTACCTGTCCCATATGTCCATTGCATCCATGCATGATTGCTCGTACCATTTTATTTCCTCCTGTATGTTCCCACGATTGTCATAGAAAAAGGATATCACAACTGGTGCCAGTAAGCAACCAATGATATCCTTTTCACATATTCTGCACAATATGTATCTTATGCTAATTGAATTCCGAAATCTTTCATTGCTTTTGCCAGCGCCTGTTCATGCTCTTTAGAGATCTCTGTAAGCGGCATGCGAAGCGGTCCACACTCAACTCCCATAAGCTGCATTGCTTTCTTAACCGGAATCGGGTTCACTTCACAGAACAGTTGCTCAATAAGAGGCAGTGCTTTCAGCTGAAGTGCTGCACTCCCTTTTACATCTCCATTAAAGAACTTCTTGCAGATATCATGTGTTTCCTGCGGCGCAACATTAGACAGCACAGAAATAACACCTTTGGCTCCCAGTGACAACATCGGCACGATCTGGTCATCATTACCGGAATATAAATCAATATTTCCATCTGTCAGAGCCATGATCTTCGCAACCTGTGAAATATTGCCAGACGCTTCTTTTACAGCTACGATATTATCTACATTCTTAACAAGCTCTGCAACCGTTGCCGGTTCAATATTGCATCCGGTTCTGCTTGCAACGCTGTACATGATAATCGGAGCTTTTGCTTCTTTGGCTACTGCTGTATAGTGACCGATCAGTCCTGCCTGTGTCGCCTTATTATAATAAGGTGTTACCAGTAACAGACCATCTGCGCCATAATCTGCCGCCTCTTTTGACATGTCGATGGCTGTTCTTGTGCAATTAGAACCAGTTCCGGCAATTACCGGGATTCTGCCTTTCACACGGTCAATAGCAAATTTCACACACTGCATATGCTCTTCTTCCGTCATTGTAGCAGATTCTCCGGTCGTTCCGCAGATAATGATCGCATCCGTACCGTGTGTACAATGATAATCAAGCAATTCATCAAGTTTATTATAATTAATGGTTTCGTCGCTGTTAAATGGTGTAACGATGGCTACACCTGCACCTGTAAAAATAGACATACATATCCTCCTGACTGCATTTCGTTATTAACAGAATTTTATCACCATTCAAATATGATGTCAATGAAACTCTTTCCCCCTTTACAGGTACTTTGTCATTTTCTCTCATTTTCCATCAAATTCCCACACATTCCAGTTTGCTTACCGAAACTTCATATGCTATGCGTTTCTGGGTTTCTGTCTCTGAAAGTTTCTTTACATATTCCCGACTCTGGATTCTCCCAAGGATCTGCACATGCTCTCCCACTTCAAAAGCAGAGGCAAATCTTGCATTTCTTCCCCAGCAGATACACGGTATGTAATCTGATTTTCCATATGGACGGTTCACCGCAAGCAGAAGATCTGCAATTTCTCTTCCGAGCGGAGTTTTACGGTATACCGGCAGTTTACAGATATAGCCGTCCAGCAAGATATTGTTTGTCCGCGCTCCATCCGGCTCTTCTTCAATAAATGTAACTTCTCTGGCGAACACGGACAGTACAAGTCTGTTTTTCTGTTCCTCATGGCGGTTGTAAGAGCGAAACTGTCCACAGATCATCAGATATTCCCCTTCATAATCCTGGCTCACATCGACCAGTCGTTCCGATACCATTACCGGTATCCGGTCCCTGGAATTGCTCAGACGCTTCACATCAACATCTACCATATAAAAGCCCTCACCGAACACTTCGTGGCTGAATGTAAAGCCTGATACAACTTCTCCCATAATTGTTACCTGATTGTTTTCAATAACCTTATCTGACATAATTTTACATTCTCCTTCCTCTGAATCGTATTTTGAGTCATACCATAATTTATGAAAGTCGGAATGCTTTTAGAACTAAATACTTGTAAATTCTATAAAATATGATAAACTAATAAAGTTGTACAATGAAAAATGGAAAATTATATGTTAATAGGAAGAGAAAAGGAAGGTTCGTATGAAGACAAAACGCGAAGATGTACGTAATATAGCAATCATTGCCCATGTCGATCACGGTAAAACGACATTGGTTGACGAATTATTGAAGCAAAGCGGTGTATTCCGTGAAAACCAGGAAGTGGAAGAACGTGTTATGGATTCCAACGATATTGAACGTGAGCGTGGAATCACAATCCTTTCCAAAAACACAGCAGTCTATTATAAAAATACAAAGATCAACATTATCGACACACCGGGGCATGCTGATTTCGGTGGCGAGGTAGAACGTGTTTTAAAAATGGTAAACGGCGTTGTCCTCGTTGTAGATGCATTTGAAGGTGCTATGCCACAGACCAAATTCGTTCTAAGAAAGGCACTGGAACTGGAACTTCCGGTTATCGTATGTATCAATAAGATCGACCGTCCGGAAGCAAGACCGGATGAAGTTATCGACGAAGTTCTTGAACTGTTCATGGATCTGGATGCTTCAGATGAACAATTAGACTGTCCGTTCGTTTACGCTTCTGCAAAAGCAGGTGTTGCAGTTCTGGATCTCTCTGATGAAGAGAAAGATATGAAGCCTCTTTTTGAGACAATCTTAGAGTATATCCCGGCTCCGGAAGGTGATCCGGAAGCTCCGACGCAGGTACTGATCAGTACAATCGATTACAATGAATATGTCGGAAGAATCGGTGTCGGCAAAGTTGATAACGGTACAATCCGTGTAAATCAAGATATGGTTCTTGTAAACCATCATGATCCTGACAAACAGGAAAAAGTAAAAATCAGCAAACTTTATGAATTTGACGGTCTGAACAAAGTAGAAGTAAAAGAAGCTACGATTGGATCTATCGTTGCAATCTCCGGTATTTCTGATATTTCCATCGGTGATACACTCTGTTCTCCGGAAGCTCCGAACGCAATTCCGTTCCAGAAGATTTCAGAGCCAACGATTTCCATGAACTTCATCGTTAACGACAGTCCGTTTGCCGGACAGGAGGGAAAATACGTTACTTCCCGTCACTTACGTGATCGTCTGTTCCGCGAGCTGAACACAGATGTCAGCCTTCGTGTAGAAGATACCGAGAACATGGACAGCTTCAAAGTATCCGGACGTGGCGAACTTCATTTATCCGTTCTAATTGAGAATATGCGCCGTGAAGGTTATGAATTTGCAGTCAGCAAAGCAGAAGTTCTTTATAAGAAAGACGAAAAAGGTAAATTATTAGAGCCTATGGAGACAGCTTATATCGATGTGCCGGACGAATTTACCGGAACTGTCATCGACAAATTAAGCCAGCGTAAAGGTGAGCTGCAGAACATGGGTGCAACCGGTGGCGGATATACCCGTCTGGAATTCCGTATTCCGGCACGTGGTCTGATCGGATACCGTGGAGAATTCTTAACAGATACAAAAGGAAATGGTATCATCAATACTGCATTTGACGGCTATGCTCCGTACAAGGGAGACATCACTTACCGTAAGCAGGGCTCTCTGATCGCATTTGAGACAGGCGAATCTGTAACTTACGGACTGTTCAGTGCCCAGGAACGCGGTGTGCTGTTCATCGGTGCCGGCGAAAAAGTATATTCCGGTATGGTTATCGGAGAAAATGCAAAAACAGACGATATCGAAGTCAATGTATGTAAGACCAAACATCTTACCAATACCCGTTCCTCCAGTGCAGATGAAGCACTTCGTCTGACACCTCCGAAAGTATTAAGTCTGGAGCAGGCACTGGACTTCATCGACACAGACGAATTACTGGAAGTAACTCCGAAAAACTTAAGAATCCGTAAAAAGATTCTGGATCCAAAGATGAGAAAAAGAGGAAATCGATCATGATCTTTTTGTGGCAATTAGAAAATATTCGAACACCGTTTTTCAACGAAATCATGCAATTTGTCACTTATTTTGGTCAGGAACTATTAATCATAGCGGTTATCTGCGCACTGTACTGGTGCGCGGATAAGCGCTTTGCTTATTATCTGGGCTTTACTTATTTCACAGCAGGATTCTGTGTGCAGGCGTTAAAGATCACTTTCCGGATTCCAAGACCATGGATTCTGGATCCAGAATTTAAAGCTGTAAAAAGTGCAATTCCTGCCGCCACCGGATATTCCTTCCCAAGCGGCCATACTCAAGGGGCTACATGTCTCTTCTTCCCGTTAGCTCTCCGTGCCAAAAAAACATGGGCAAAAATACTGTTTATACTCGCATTTTTATGTGTTGGTTTTTCCAGAATGTATCTCGGATGTCACACACCAAAGGATGTTTTCGTATCTATGGGTCTGTCCATTATCATTGCATCCGTTTTCTGGCATTTCCGTTCAAAACTTGAAAATGTTACTACTTGCACCGCACAGATTTCTGTCCTGCTCGGTATACTCGCATTCGCTCTCGCCGGCTATGCATGGTATTTATATCATGGACAGATGATTGCTTTGAAATACGCAATGGACTGCTTCAAAGCTGCCGGAGCCGGACTGGGCTTTGCCCTGGGCTGGTATCTTGAACGCACACATCTGGACTTTCAACCGGATACCTGCTCCGGAAAAGGTCAGATTTTGAAATTTATCATTGGTATACTACTGACACTTTGCGTGAAACTCATCATCTCTTTTATTTTCGGCTCTTCTATCTTGGCAAAATCCGCCGAATATTTTATACTGCTGTTATGGATCATTTATTTTTATCCTTATCTGTTTACCAAATACAGCAAACACTAAGAGGAGAATTTTATGCGAACAATCATTGCCAATTTTTTAAAACGACTGACCGAAATTCTGGAACTTTTCATTGCTTTGATGCTGGCTGCCGGTATTATTTTATTATGCGTGCGGATCGCCACATCACTTGCCAATGTTCCGGATCTGAATACGTGGCCAAACTATGACGATCTGCTGGAAACCTGTTTTAATCTGATCATCGGAGTGGAGCTTATCCGCATGGTTTATTATCATACACCGGCGACTGTATTTGAAGTTCTGATCTTTGCGATTGCAAGACAGATCATCATCGATCACTCTTCCAGCTATTCTAGCCTGATCGGCGTATGTGCGATTGCTGTTTTATTTGCAACAAGGAAATATCTGTTCTGTGAATTTGATATTCCAAACGAAACTATTTTGCGCGCAACGACGAAAGTAAAACTTGCTAATAAACTTCTGGGTATCTCGCTTCCTTACGAAGAAGATACTGCCACACTTCGAGATATTCTGGAAGAAAGCCTGAAAAAAGGAGAAACCGATATCGGTGTCGGTGCCTGCGCCTACTATTCAAACTGCGGACTTCGTGTTGCAAAAATGCATAATGGAAAAATTTCCAGAATTGAAGTAATTCATGCTATACAATAGTCAACAAACATGTTATACTAAATATATCAGATATATTTCTTTCTGTGTAGAAATTGTCAGATTTTATATATCTGAAAAATGTCAAAAAGGAGTTGAGCATCATGAAGTTTATCATTATCGGAAAAAACATCGATGTAACACCAGGCTTAAAACAAGCTGTAGAAAGTAAGTTAGGAAAATTAGAAAGGTACTTCACTCCAGAGACGGAAATTCACGTAACCTTAAGCGTACAGAAAGAACATCAAAAAATTGAAGTTACAATCCCTGTAAAAGGTACAATTATCCGTTCCGAACAAGTCAGCAGTGACATGTATGTATCCATCGATCTTGTCGAAGAGGTTATTGAACGCCAGCTTCGCAAATATAAGAACAAACTTGTTGCCAGACAGCAGGAAGGCGGCAACTTTAAACAGGAATTTTTCGATACCGCAGAGAATACAGATGAAGACGAGATCAAGATCGTCCGCACAAAGAAATTCGGCATCAAACCAATGTATCCGGAAGATGCATGCATCCAGATGGAACTGCTCGGACACGATTTCTACGTATTCTGCAACGCAGAGACCGAAGAAGTCAACGTAGTCTACAAACGCAAAAACGGCTCTTTCGGATTGATAGAACCAGAGTTTTCATAAAGCTACGAGCAAGACATAGAATAAGGGAAGCGGGTGGTAATGTTCACATTACCACCCGCTTCCCTTATTCTTATG
>NZ_QTUV01000007.1:0-37833 GCF_003435815.1 Dorea sp. AM10-31 | reverse complement strand
TGTATGGCGACAGCCATGACCGAGGAAACACCGCAGGTGGTTTCGAGGTTCTTGCTCGTTACTTTCACTACTTCTGTGTATGGCGACAGCCATGACCGAGGAAACACCGCAGGTGGTTTCGAGGTTCTTGCTCGTTACTTTCACTACTTCTGTGTATGGCGACAGCCATGACCGAGGAAACACCGCAGGTGGTTTCGAGGTTCTTGCTCGTTGCTTTCACTACTTCTATGCATGGCGACAGCCATGACCGAGGAAACTTTTCCCACTACTCAAGCACCTGCTCTTTTCCGTCAACTTCCGCAAAGAAACATGCCTCTCCCACTTCCATCTTTGCCTGCCCGGAAGTTCCTTCTGTAATCTCCGCCTGCACCGGCGCCAGCTGCTCATCGGACAGTAGCACTTCCAGCACAACCTGATCCGTATACTGCGTATCCAGAATCTGAATTCCGTTCTCTCCTAATATGTACTGGATTTTACCAAGTCCGGTATAATCCGTTGTAATCTGAAGTTTAGATCCTGAAATTCTGGTTACAATCTGGGAAGAAGCCAGTCCTGCCTGCACCGAAGACGAATATGCCCGTACCAGTCCTCCTGTTCCAAGAAGTGTTCCTCCGAAATATCTTGTAACAACTACTACAACCTGATGAAGTCCCGCACCAGTCAGCACATCCAGCATCGGTTTACCGGCTGTACCATTCGGCTCCCCATCATCACTGCACCGCATCAGCTCCTGCTGCTCTCCAACAATATAGGCAAAACAATTGTGTCTGGCATTCCAGTATTTTTTCTTTGTAGCTTCGATAAAAGCAAGCGCTTCCTCTTCTGTCTTCACCGGACTTACAGTTGCAATAAAACGAGATTTCTTTTCTACAATTTCGGCTTCACCGCCGGTATATACAATTTTATATTCTAATGCCATTATTTTTGTTCCTTTCTTTCCTGCACGAGCTGATGATACTTTCCTTTTACATCAGACAGTCACTCATGATAAAACAGCCCGAAAAATACACTTACTTATTATAATACCGAATTTCTTAAGATTTTCCTACCAAAATATGAAGTTTTCATTTTTTTCTTTATTTCAAAGACTATCTTTGCTATAATGACGTGGTATGAAGGAGGCAAAAACTCATGAATTATGGTAAAAGAAAGGCTGCCAGGCAGCAGAAACGAATAACATCCAAATCTGCCATGCAAGGGAAACGCGTCGGCGTCCGCCTGTTCAAAGCTTTGCTGCTCTGTATTGTGCTGGTCGGAGTGATTGGTATCATCGGCGGCGGATTATTTGTAAAACGTATCATAAACAATGCGCCTGAGGTATCCCCTTCCGATGTCAAACCGCAGGGATTTACAACTTTTGTTTATGCAGATGACGGTAAAACGGAAACACACCGTTTTGTAGCTTCCGGTTCAAACCGTGTTTACAAAACAATTGATGATATTCCGGATAATCTGGCTCACGCATTTGTTGCAATTGAGGATGAACGTTTTTACAAACATAATGGTATCGACTTACAGGGTATCGCCCGTGCAGCAGTTTCCACACTGACCGGTTCCGAACAGGGTGCCAGTACACTGACACAGCAGCTCATCAAGAATAATGTTTTCCCGAACTTTGTAGACGAGAAGACATTTGCAGACAAATTAGAGCGTAAGTTCCAGGAGCAGTATCTTGCTTTACAGATTGAGAAGCAGATGAGCAAGAATGAGATTCTGGAAAGTTATATGAATACGATCAACCTTGGACAGAACTGTCTTGGTGTACAGTCCGCATCCATGCGTTATTTTGGAAAAGATGTGTCCAAGCTTACATTATCTGAATGTGCGGTTATTGCCGGGATCACTCAGAATCCATCCGGCTACAATCCGGTAACACATCCGGATGCCAATGCCAAGAGACGAGACAACGTTCTGAAAAACATGCTTGAACAGGGTTATATTTCAAAAAAAGAATATAACAAGGCAAAGAAAGACAAAGTTTATGCACGTATTCAGAAAGCCAACAAGAAAAACAGTGATAATAATAACGCTGCCAGCTATTTTGTAGATGCACTTTCTGACCAGGTTATCCACGATCTGAAAGAACAGCTCGGATACACAGATGCACAGGCATACAATGCTCTCTACAGTGGCGGCTTAAGCATCTATTCTACCCAAAACAAAAAGATGCAGAAGATCTGTGATGAAGAGATGAACAAAGACTCTAACTATCCCGGACTTAAGGAATACGGTCTGGATTATGCCCTTACCGTAACCCGTGCTGACGGTTCTGTTAAGAATTACAGCTCTGGCCATGTAAAAAAATACGTCCAGAAGAAATACGGCAAATCACAGGGGCTTTTATACTCCAGTAAAGAAGAAGCAAAGCGTATGGTAAAAGAATGGAAGAAGACCATCGCCAAAAAAGGAGACAAATATAACGAAGTAATGAACATTACTCCACAGCCTCAGGCCTCCGTTACTCTGATGGATCAGAGCAACGGCGAGATCAAAGCTATGGTAGGTGGACGTGGTGCCAAAGGATCCAGCCTCAGTCTGAACCGTGCTTACAAGGGTGCAAAACGTCAGCCTGGATCTACATTCAAGGTTCTGGCAGCTTATGCACCTGCAATTGATGCATGTGGCAAGACACTTTCTTCTACCGTTGTTGATGAGCCTTACAGTTATAAAAATGGCAAAAGCGTGCGAAATGCCAGCCGTTCTTACAAAGGAACTGTTACTTATCGTACTGCTATCGCCAATTCCATCAATGTCTGCGCAGTCAAGGTCAGTGATGAGATCACACAACAGCTGGGCTATGAATACTGTAAAGACAAATTTGGAATCAGTACACTTGTTAAGAACAAAGAAATCAACGGAAAGATCTTCAGTGATGTTAACCAGACACTTGCACTTGGTGGTATCACAGAAGGTGTTTACAACTATCAGCTCTGCGCTGCATATGCTTCCATTGCTAACGGCGGTGAATATAACACACCTACCCTTTACACGAAAATCGTAGATCATGATGGGAATGTTCTGTTAGAGAATCCTGGTTCATCCCACAGAGCAGTCAAAAAAAGCACTGCTTCTCTTCTTACAAGCGCATTACAAAGTGTTGTTAAAGAAGGTACAGGACGTTCCTGCCAGTTAGACAATATGGCAACTGCCGGTAAAACCGGTACAACAACTTCCAACAAGGACTTATGGTTCTGTGGCTTCACTCCTTATTACACCTGTGCCGTATGGGGTGGATACGATGACAACAAGGAATGCGGCTATGACACAAGCTTTCGTTTCCGTCTCTGGAAAGGAATTATGAGCCGTATCCATGAGAATCTTGAATCAAAAGATTTTGATACAAACGCAGGACTGGAAAAAGTATCTGTCTGTAGCATTACTGGTAAGCTTCCGCGTTCCGGATGTCCGACCGAGACAGAATACTTCACGGAAGACACCGTACCTACAGAGACCTGTCCGGGACATTCCAGCTACGACAGTGGATCCAATTATAACAATGATAATAACAGCAATAACGGTAACACCGGTGATACGAACAATGGTAATACCGGCAACAACTCTGGCGGTAATACTGGCGGTAACTCTGGCGGTAATACTGGCGGTAATACTGGCGGTAACTCTGGCGGCAACTCCGGTGGCAACTCTGGCGGTAACTCTGGTGGCAACTCTGGCGGTAATACCGGTGGCAACTCTGGCGGTAATACCGGTGGCAACTCTGGTGGCAATACTGGCGGTAATACCGGTGGCAACTCTGGCGGTAATACCGGTGGCAACTCTGGTGACAGCACTGGTGGCGGCACTGGTGGCGGCACCGGCGGACATGGTAATTAATCATCAATAAATGAATAGTAAAAAAGCATTGGGTTTGTAGAACCGAATGCTTTTTCATTTGCTCAGCTATTTTTTTATTTTATGATCTCTGCAATTTTAATTCTGCAATTTTAGTCAAAGATTAGTTTTGCAGCTCCGCATATTCCTGCATCATTTCCTAATTCTGCAAGTTTAAACTGTACATCCTGATTTGCAAAGAATGCATTTGCTCTGTAGTTCTTGACAATATAGTCAAGAAGGATCTCTCCTGCCTTTGATACACCTCCACCAATTACGATTACTGCCGGATCAACAACAACTGCAATGTTAGCAAGTGCATGTCCAAGATATTTTCCAAATTCTTCTACAATCTCTTCTGCAACTTCATCCTGTGCCTTTAATGCATCAAATACTGCTTTTGCATCTACATGTTCCTGACTGCGTAACAGGCTGGACTTTGCATCCTTTGCGAGACGCAGTGCTGCAAGTCTTGCAATACCTGTAGCGGAAGCATACTGCTCCAGGCATCCTTTTTTTCCACAGCCACAGGTTTCTGTCTCTGTTTCATTCACACAGATATGACCGATCTCCCCACCGGCACCATTCGTACCAACCAGAGGATGTCCTTCCAGGATTACGCCACCGCCTACACCTGTTCCCAGCGTAACCATGACGATATTCTTCTCACCTTTTCCAGCCCCAAGCCACATCTCGCCAAGGGCTGCTACATTGGCATCATTTCCCAGTCTGACTTTCAGACCGGTCAGCTCTTCCATTTCTTTTTTAACTTCCTTATAACCCCATCCGAGATTCGCTGTATTCTGTACAATCCCCACTTCCGTCACCGGAGCCGGAACACCGATTCCTACTCCTTCGATCTGATCCTTTGCAATCTTCTTTTTCTCACAAAGTTCCTCTATAGAAGCGGCAACATCCGGAAGGATCGCAGCGCCTTCATTTTCTGTGTGGGATGGAATCTCCCATTTTTCCAGAAGTACACCATCGATCTGGAACAATCCCATCTTCACAGTTGTTCCGCCAATATCTACACCAAAACAATATTTCATGATTATTCTCCCTGTTTCTTAGCCATATTTTCCTGCACACGTTTGTATAATTCCTGTGCAGCATTATATCCCATACTTTTCTGTCTGTGGTTGATTGCCGCAGTCTCAACAATGATAGCGAGATTACGTCCCGGACGGATCGGTAACTGATGACATACAACTTTATTGCCAAGAAATTCTGTATATTCTTCTTCCAGTCCCAGTCTGTCATATTCTTTATCACGATTCCAATCTTCTAATGTGATAACAAGATCGATATTCTGTGTCTCTCTTACACTCTGTACACCAAACAGCATCTTCACATCTACAATGCCGATTCCTCTTAACTCAATAAAATGTCTCGTAATATCCGGCGCCTTACCTACCAGTGTATCATCACTGACCTTGCGGATTTCTACAACGTCATCGCTTACAAGACGATGTCCACGCTTGATCAGCTCAAGCGCCGCCTCACTCTTACCGATTCCACTCTCTCCCATGATCAGCACACCGACACCATATACATCAACAAGTACACCATGAATCGAAATGCAAGGCGCCAGTTCTACATTTAACCAGCGGATGATCTCAGCCGTAAATGTAGATGTATTGACCCCTGTAGAAAATACCGGAATATTTGCCTTATTTGCTTTCTCAAGAAGCATTGGTTCCGGTTTTAAACCACGGCAGTATACAATACACGGAATCTCATAAGACAATAACATGTCATAGATTTTCTCTTTTTTCTCTTCTTCTATATTCTGAAGATATGTGTATTCTACATATCCGATAATCTGCACACGTTCTGATGCAAAATGTTCGAAAAATCCAGTAAGCTGCAATGCCGGACGGTTTACATCCGGAACGGAAACTCCTGTTTTTGTATAATCTACATCCGGAGTCAGATTCTTTAGGTCAAACCGCTCTACAATCTGACTTAATTTCACTTGATTTACCATACTGTTTCCTCCACCCTTTCTTTCCAGTATTTCTTAATTGTGCAAAAAATAACACACAATATTATATCATATCAATGAAAGAATTTGTATACATCTTCTGCTGATTTTTTATTCATTGATGGCAGTTTCTGAAGCTCTTCTACAGATGCTTGTTTTATTGCATCTATATTTTCAAAATGCTTCATCAGTTCTTTTCTTCTTGCCGGCCCTACTCCCGGAATGTCGTCCAGAATCGAATGTACCTGTCCTTTTCCTCTCAGTTGTCTGTGGAAGGTAATAGCAAAACGGTGTGCTTCATCCTGAATTCTGGTGATCAGCCGGAATGCTTCTGAATGTATGTCGATCGGAAGCTCCACATTTTTATAATACAGCCCTCTTGTGCGGTGATGATCGTCTTTTACCATTCCACATACCGGGATCGAAATGTCAAGTTTTTGCAATACCTCTTCTGCAATATTTACCTGTCCGCGTCCACCATCCATCAGTATAAGATCTGGAAATACCGTAAATCCTCCCAGCTCTTTTCCTTCTTCCTGTTCTCTGAGACCATGGGTAAATCTGCGCGTCAGCACCTCTTCCATACTGGCATAATCATCCGGTCCCTGTACGTTCTTGATACGGAACTTACGGTAATCGTTTTTCTTTGGCTTGCCCCGCTCGTACACAACCATGGAGCCTACCGAAGCAAAACCACTTGTATTGGAAATATCAAATGCCTCCATTCTGGAAATGCCTGACAGTCCGAGTATTTTTTCCAACTCTTTGACAGCTCCGATCGTCCGTCCTTCTTCTCTTTTCAGCCGTTCCTTGTCCTTTTGTAATACCATGGCGGCATTCTTTTCAGCCAATTCAACAAGTTTCTCTTTCTGCCCTTTTTTCGGAATGATCAGGTGGACTCTCCGTTCCTTTTTCTTGCTCAGCCACTCTTCCAGAAGTTCCTGGTCTTCCACTTCCTGCGGAAGCATAAGCTGCGAAGGAATATACGGTGTTCCTGCATAAAATTGTTTGATAAAGCTGGTCAGTGTTTCTTTTTCTGTCTCTCCCGGCGCTGTTTTTAAATAAAAATGATCTCTTCCGATCAGTCTGCCTCCACGGATAAAAAAAACCTGCACGACCGCATCTGCATATTCTGTCGCCATAGCAATAACGTCTCTGTCTTCTCCTGCTGTGTCCGTGATCTTCTGCTTCTGCGCAATCTTCTGCACACTGAACAATAGCTCCCTGTATTCTGCTGCCTTCTCAAATTCCAGTACTTCTGCCGCATCCTGCATCTGTTTTTCCAATCTCTTTAATATAATGTCATAATTCCCATTCAGAAAATGCAGTACCTCCTGCACGGACTTCTGATACGCTTCCTGGCTTATATATCCCTGACAGGGCGCATCGCACTGATGAATGTGATAATTCAGGCATGGGCGTTCTTTTCCCGTATCCCTTGGCAGTTTACGATTGCAGCTCCGGATATGATATAATTTGCGGATCAGTTCGATCGTATCTTTTACTGCACCGGCACTTGTATATGGTCCAAAATATTTCGCTTTGTCTTTTATCATCTTTCGCGCCAGCATTATTCTTGGATATGCTTCATCCGCTGTCACTTTGATAAATGGATACGCCTTATCATCCATAAGCATCGTATTATACTTTGGATGGTGTTCCTTGATCAGATTACATTCCAGAACAAGCGCTTCCAGTTCAGAATCCGTAACGATATACTCAAATCTCCGGATATGCGTTACCATCTGCTCAATCTTTGCGCCTTTATTCCTGCTGCTCTGGAAATACTGACGCACCCGATTTTTAAGGCTGATCGCTTTTCCGACATATATGATCATATCTGTCTCATCATGCATGATATATACTCCCGGTTTTCCCGGAAGTTTTTTTAACTCTTCAGGTATATCAAACATTTGTCTTCCCTTTCTTTTTCTGATTCACATCGTAATTATTGTATCGGAAAAAAGGTCTGTAAGCAAGGTCTTGCAGAAGGCTTTTCATTATAACAGAAATCATATTTTCTCTATGCAAGCAAAAAAGAGTACGCAGATAAGAAAAATGGAGCAGATAAAATCTGCCCCATTTTGTATACTTACAATCTCTTATACTTCTTTCATTGCAATTCGTTCTTCGCCGGATGCCTTCTTCTCTTCCGGATCGGTTCCTTCCACTTCATGTAATATCTGCATAAATTCCTTACCTGTAATGGTCTCTTTCTCGATCAGGAATGCAGCAATCTTATCCAACGTTTCTCTGTGTGCCTGTAATAATGTCTTCGCCTGCTCGTAGGCCTCTTTTAGCATCTTCATGACTTCTTTGTCAATCTCAGATTCTGTCTCTGCTCCACAGTTGGAAACCGGTCTTCCGTTCAGGTATCTGTTCTGTACCGATTCCAGTCCGATCAGTCCGAACTTCTCACTCATACCATACTGCGTGATCATCGCTCTTGCTACCTGTGTTGCTTTCTCGATATCGTTTGAAGCACCTGTCGTAACCGTATCAAATACAATCTCTTCTGCAGCACGTCCGGCAAGCATACCAACTAACATTGCTTCCAGTTCTTTCTTCGTATTCAAATACTTCTCTTCCTCCGGAGTCTGCATAACATAACCGAGTGCTCCCATCGTACGTGGTACGATTGTAATCTTCTGTACCGGCTCTGCATCCTTCTGAAGTGCGCTCACCAATGCATGTCCGACTTCGTGGTAGGAAACGATTCTTCGTTCCTCCTGACTCATAATACGGTCTTTCTTCTCCTTGCCGACCAGTACAACTTCTACAGCCTCAAACAGATCTGCCTGCGATACCGCATGTCTGCCATGTTTGACTGCATTAATCGCAGCTTCATTGATCATATTGGCAAGATCTGATCCGACAGCACCGGAAGTTGCCAGTGCGATCTCTTCCAGATCAACCGTCTCATCCATACGGACATCTTTGGAATGAACTTTTAATACTTCCACACGTCCTTTTAAATCAGGTTTTTCAACAATGATACGTCTGTCAAAACGTCCCGGTCTTAACAGCGCCGGATCCAAGATCTCCGGACGGTTCGTTGCCGCCAACAGAACAAGTCCTTTATTGCTCTCAAATCCGTCCATCTCTGCAAGGAGCTGGTTCAGTGTCTGTTCTCTCTCATCGTTACTTCCCATCTGGTTGTCACGGCTCTTACCGATTGCATCGATCTCATCAATGAAAATGATACACGGCGCCATCTGCTGTGCCTGTTTGAACAGATCTCGTACACGGGAAGCTCCAACACCCACATACATCTCAACAAAAGCCGAACCGCTGAGTGAGAAGAACGGTACTTTCGCTTCTCCGGCGACCGCTTTTGCAAGTAATGTCTTACCGGTTCCCGGAGGTCCGACTAACAGTGCACCTTTCGGAAGTTTCGCACCAACACTTGTATATTTTCCCGGATTATGCAGAAAATCTACGACTTCCTGCAGAGATTCTTTTGCTTCATCCTGTCCTGCTACATCCTTAAATGTAACTCCGGTCTGCTTCTCCACATACATCTTGGCATTGCTCTTGCCGATTCCCATCATGCCGCCACCCTTAGACATACGCTTTGTCGTCCAAATGATCAGTGCCACCAGACATGCCACCGGAAGGAATGTGCCGAGAAGCTGGAGCATGACTGCGGATGTTGTATCCGGTATCTTTGCGTTATATTCTACATGCGCTTTATACAGTTTGTCAGACAGCTGATCGTCCTTGACAACTCCTGTATAATACTTCTTCGCAATCCGGTCTCCGGATTCTTTCTTCATTGTGATGATCAGTTTATCACTGTCGATCTCAACTTTGTCTACTTTTCCTGCATCGACATATTTTAAAAACTTGTCGTAGCTGATCTCTGTCTCGGATCCTTGTCCCTGAAACTGGTAAAGTGCCAGCACAAGTATCGTCGTGATCAGAGTCACTAAAATGACAAATGAAAAGCCCTGTCGGTTGTTCTTTTTAGGATCTTGATTTTTCTTATTCTGGTTGTCCATATTCTTCCTCCTATTACATTACATAATTATAAGGACAGCCCACCCGGAAATCAATAAAAGATTTATGAAAAGATTGTAAACTTCCCATATCCTGTAGTATACTTGGATAGAAAATAGTTCATACAGAAATTTACACTTTTATGAAATATTTTTAATATAACGTTATTAAGAGGATTGAATAATGAACATAGGATTTGACAACGAAAAATACTTACAGATGCAGTCCGCTCATATCCGGGAACGTATCGCCCAGTTCGACAACAAACTTTACCTGGAATTTGGCGGCAAATTATTTGATGACTTTCACGCATCCCGTGTACTTCCGGGATTCCGGCCAGACTCCAAGATGCGTATGCTGATGCAGCTAAGCGATCAGGCAGAGATCGTCATTGTCATCAGTGCCGAAGACATTGAGAAAAACAAAGTCCGCGGAGACCTTGGCATTACTTATGATGTAGATGTTATGCGCCTCATGTCTATTTTCAAAGGCCACGGACTGTATGTCGGCAGTGTCGTAATTACCAAATACAGTGGACAGCAGAGTGCTGCTTTATTTAAGAACAAACTGGAAAAACTCGGCATCAAAGTTTACAACCACTATCCGATCGACGGCTATCCTTCCAACATTCCACACATTGTAAGTGACGAAGGCTATGGCAAAAATGATTATATCGAAACTTCCCGCCCGCTGATCGTCGTAACAGCGCCGGGACCTGGAAGCGGCAAGATGGCTGTCTGCCTGTCACAGCTCTACCATGAACACAAACGCGGGATCTGTGCCGGTTATGCCAAATTTGAAACATTTCCAATCTGGAATATCCCGCTCAAGCATCCGGTCAACCTCGCTTACGAGGCGGCAACAGCCGATCTCAACGACATCAATATGATTGATCCGTTCCATCTGGAAGCATATGGAAAGACAACCGTCAACTACAACCGTGACGTGGAGATCTTCCCTGTCCTGAATGCGATGTTTGAACGAATCTATGGAAAGAGTCCATACAAATCACCGACAGATATGGGCGTCAACATGGCAGGTAACTGTATCTGTGATGATGAGGCATGCAAAGAAGCTTCCAATCAGGAGATCATCCGCCGTTACTATGATTCCAGAAGACGTGCCCTTGCCGGTGCATGTTCGGATGAAGAAGTATACAAGATCGAGATGCTGATGAACCAGGCAGGCATCACCGTTCATGACCGTCCGGTTGTTGACGCTGCAATGAAACGTGCCGAAGAAACAGGTGCTCCGGCTGCTGCAATGGAACTGCATGATGGTCGTATGGTCACAGGCAAGACTTCCGATCTGCTCGGCGCATGCGCTGCTCTTCTTTTAAATGCTTTAAAAGAGCTTGCCGGCATTCCACATGATCGTCCGGTTATTTCTCCGGCAGCAATTGAACCGATCCAGACTTTAAAGACTCAGTATCTTGGAAGCAAGAACCCACGTCTTCACACAGACGAAGTGCTTATTGCGCTGTCTGTCAGTGCAGCTTCCGATCCGGATGCACAGAAAGCACTGGAACAGCTTCCGAATCTGAAGGGCTGCCAGGCTCATACTTCCGTAATGGTAGGTGATGTTGACCGCAAGCAGTTTATGAAACTTTCGGTTCAAGCAACTTTTGAAGCAAAATATGAAAATAATTCTGTATTTTTTCCGAAAAAGGGTGTATAATTTTTAAGTATTTTTTTGGAGCATACTTATTTATTTGAACGCGAAGGAGGAAATTATGGCAGTAAAATATGTATTTGTAACAGGTGGAGTAGTATCAGGACTTGGAAAAGGAATTACAGCCGCATCACTCGGAAGACTTCTGAAAGCACGCGGCTACACAGTGACCATGCAGAAATTCGATCCTTATATCAATATTGATCCGGGTACTATGAATCCGGTACAGCACGGAGAAGTTTTCGTCACAGACGATGGTGCTGAGACAGACCTTGACCTTGGTCACTACGAGCGTTTTATCGACGAAAGTCTGACAAAGAATTCCAACGTCACAACCGGTAAGATCTATTGGTCCGTATTGCAGAAAGAACGTCGTGGAGATTTCGGCGGAGGAACTGTACAGGTTATCCCGCACATCACAAACGAGATCAAGTCCCGTTTCTATCGCAATCCATCTGCTGAAAATACAGAAATTGCCATTATTGAAGTAGGCGGAACCGTCGGAGATATCGAAAGCCAGCCTTTCCTTGAGGCGATTCGTCAGTTCCAGCACGAGAAAGGACGCGAGAACGTTGTTCTGATCCATGTAACTTTAATTCCTTACCTTCGCGCTTCGCAGGAGATGAAAACAAAGCCAACACAGGCAAGTGTCAAAGATTTACAGGGAATGGGAATCCAGCCGGATATCCTCGTATGTCGTTCTGAGCATCCTCTGGATGACGGCATCAAAGACAAGATCGCACTTTTCTGTAATGTACCATCCAACCATGTACTCCAGAATCTGGATGTGGAATATCTTTATGAAGCACCGCTTGCAATGGAGAAAGAACATCTTGCAGAAGTAGTATGTGAGTCACTTCATCTGGACTGCCCGACACCGGATCTCAAAGACTGGACAGAGATGGTTGAATATCTGAAGACACCAAATACAGAAGTAACTGTTGCTATTGTCGGTAAATATATCCAGCTTCATGATGCTTACATCAGTGTCGTAGAAGCATTAAAACATGGTGGTATCTTCAGCCGTGCTACTGTAAATATCAAATGGATCGATTCCGAGACGGTTACTGCTGAAAATGTAGATGAACAGTTGAAAGACGTCAGCGGTATCTTGGTTCCGGGCGGATTCGGACAGCGTGGTATTGACGGAAAACTGCAAGCTATCAAATACGCACGTACCAATAAGATTCCGTTCCTCGGTCTGTGCCTGGGCATGCAGCTTGCAATCGTTGAATTTGCAAGAAATGTCATCGGTTACCGTGATGCACACAGTGCAGAACTTGATCCGGATACAACACATCCGGTTATTCATATCATGCCGGAACAGCTTGGCATTGAGGACATCGGTGGTACTTTAAGACTTGGATCTTATCCATGTGTTCTTGATAAGACTTCTACAGCATACAAATTATATGGCACAGAAGAGATTCATGAACGTCATCGTCATCGTTATGAAGTCAACAACGACTATCGTGATGCTCTGACAGCCAACGGCATGAAATTATCTGGTCTCTCACCGGACGGACGTATTGTCGAGATGATCGAGATTCCGGAACATCCTTGGTTTGTCGCAACACAGGCACATCCGGAATTAAAGTCCAGACCGAACAGACCGCATCCGTTATTCCGTGGCTTCGTAGAAGCAGCTTTAAAATATCAGGATGATAAGGCTACAAAATAATCCTGTTTCTTCAAGCGTTTCATAAATAAGTGAATATATAAAGAATATAATTTTATATTCTGATATAGTAAAAATGTGTAAGTTCCTATGCTCAGAAACTTACACATTTTTTTATTTACTCATTTCTTAATTATCTCTTTTCTATTATCTTATCTCTATTATCTTATCTCTATGCCCAGTCGATCCTGCTTCCTTTCGCCGTTTTCTTTACGACAAGCTTCGTATCAATCTGTTCTTTTAATTCATTGACATGAGAAATAATTCCCACAAGCCGGTTTTCCCCAGCCAGTTCTACCAGCACACGGACCGCCTGTTCTCTTGTACTGTCATCGAGAGAGCCAAATCCCTCATCAATAAACATCGTATCCAAACGGATTCCTCCGACACTACTTTGTATTGTATCTGCAAGCCCCAACGCCATCGATAACGCTGCCATAAAGGATTCTCCACCGGATAGCGTACGCACATCCCTCACTGCGTCATTTACCATGCTGTACACGTCCAGATCCAATCCTGACTGTCCCTGGCTTCCCATATGCGACAAATCCTTGCACTGCAGGATAAAAGAGCCATCCGTCATCTTAATCAAACGTCGATTCGCCGCCTGAATAATCTGTTTAAAATACTGTCGCTGTACATATGTTTCAAAATCCATCTTCACATTGCCGGTCAATGTACCATTCGCAGTCTTGCTCAGATTTGAAATCCACTCGTATTTCTTCTGCTGCTCACCGATTTTTTCAAAAAAATGTTCCAGGCGCTTTTTCGTTTCCTCGTGACTCTGCACAAGATTCGTTATCAATATCTGTTCTTTTGTAAGCTTTTCTTCTTCACTGCGTCTGCTTTCCAGTTTTTTCAAAAGTTCAGAAATATCCGGGCGCTCTTCCCCCTCCAGACGTTCCCGCAGACTCTTTAATACCCCTGTATTTTCACTGACTTGTTTTTCGTATTCCCGCAGCTTGTTCTCCAAGCCCGGAAGCCTTTCTATTTGCGTACAAAACTCTGAAAACTGCTCTTCTGTCAAACTGTATTTTTCCAATGTCTCTCTATATGATTTTTCATTTTCCAGACATTGCACTTCCTGCTCTTTCTCATTTTGAAGTTCGCTTTCCAGCTTTCCTTCCCGCTGTTTCTGGTTCGCAATCTCTTCCTGAAGTATTTTCTCTGTTCTGTCAGTTTCTTCCTGCAGTCTGTTTTTCCGGCTTGTCTTTTTCTTAAGTTCCTCTTTTGCAGCCTCTCCGGACTCCCACGGCAAAGCATCTTTTCTCGTCTCATACTCCGCTTTCAAGCTTTGTCTCTCAAGGTCCAGTGCTGCTTTTTCCTTCTCTGTTTCTTCCAGTTCCCTGCTTTTTTTTCTCAGCTCCTCCTGCTTTACTGGGAGCTTTTCCACCAGTGCTTTTGCATGTGTAAGCTGTTCTTTATTCTGCTCTGCATTCTGTTCCAGTTTCTTTCGTTCTTCCCGGACTCCGGCCAGTTTCTCTTTTAACATTTTTTCCGCTTCCACCAGATCAACTACATCGGTTTCCGGGAACTCATCTTCTCCAAGAAGTTTTCTGCAGTTATCCCAGAATACCGACCGGCTGCTTTCAAATGCATTCCATTTCTCCCGATACAGGTCTGCCGCCTGATCTCTGACTTTTTCTGCTTTGTCTCGCATCTTCTTTGCGCTCTCGACTTCCTGTTCCGAAACTGCATGCAGTGATAGCTGCCTTGGATGCGGATGTTCTGTAGATCCACAGACCGGACATGGTCTTCCTGTCTCAAGTCCCGCTGCCAGGATTCCTGCCTGCTCTTCAAAAAACAGGCTGTATTTCTGTTCATAATCCTCAAAAACAGATCGGTAATTTTTCACTGCACTCTCCATCTTTTTCTGCAGTTCTTCACAGGCTTTCTTTTGAGTATCCAGCTTAGGGATCTGTGCCGTAAGGGTTATCACCCAGGATTCTTCTTCCGTTTTCTGCTCTTTTAACTGCCCGAGAAGCCTTCCGTTTTCTTCCCATCCTGCAATAGATTTCTCTGCTTTCTCCGTATTCTCTATCCATTTCTTCAATTCCGTATGAACAGCTTCTGCCTTTTCTTTCCGCACTTCGTTCTTACGGATTTCCGCTTCTGCCTCTTCCATCTTTTTCTTAAGGGCTTCCAACATTTCATACTGTTTCAGTCCTTCTGTAAGCTTCACAATCTCTCCCGATAATACAGGTTCTTCTCTCTTCAGACATTCCAGGGCAGATCTGGCGGTCTCTGTCTTCTCAGACACCCTATCCATGCCGGTTTCCAGCTCCTTTTTCAGCATTTCTATCGTCTGTCTGATCTTTAAAAGTCTCTTCGTTCCATTTGCCATATTTTCAAAAATCGGTCTGACATTTGCCGCCGCACGAATGTGCTCCGTCTGTTCTTTTTCTTCCTGATACAGTACTTTTCCCACTTCTAATTCTTCTGACTTTTTTTTCGCTTTCTCACAGTCATCAAAAAGCGCAAGCAGAAATTTGGCATTCTTCACTTCACTGTTTAACCGCTCCACTGCTTTTCTTTCCTCAGCCGCCAATTTTGTATAACTTTGCTTCTTTTCCTGCTCTGCGAAAATAATCTCCTTTAACACCTGCAGCGTCTCATCCCGCGCCGGAAATTCCTGTCCTTTTAACAGTTTCCAGTGACTGAAAAGTTCTTTCCCTGCCAGATCTGCAAGAGACTCTTCTTTCACACGTTCCATTTCCATTTGCAGATTTCTCCGGCTCTCCTGCATATCCTGCTGCATTTTCAACGCTCTCTGTCTTAAAATTTCCTGTACCTGTGCATATATTTTCGTATGGAAAATACGGGAAAAGATTTTCTTACGGTCTTTGGAATCGGCAAGCAGTAACTTCAGGAAATCGCCCTGCGCGATCATCGCCATCTGCGTAAACTGTCCGGCATCCATCCCCATGATCTCTGTGATCTTCTGCTCTGTCTCACGCTTTCTTCCCGGGAATACACTGCCATCCGGCATTGTAAGTTCTACTTTTGCGCTCTCTTTTACAAGACGTACAGAACCGTCCGACGCCTTTCTCTTTCCTGCACGCATATACTCCGGATTCCGGCGCACTTCATACCTCTCTCCATGATAATCAAACACCAGTTTGACATAAGTTTCCACGTCTTCGGATGCATACTGGCTGCGCATCATATTTCCTTCCCTGTTGCCACCGCTGGTCTGGCCGTAAAGCGCATACACAATAGCATCAAACACCGTCGTCTTTCCTGCTCCTGTATCTCCTGTGATCAAAAATAAACCTTGTCTTACACCTGTAAAATCAACCACTGTCTTACCTGCATAGGAGCCAAACGCTGACATTTCTATTGTAATCGGACGCATCTTACTCATCCTCCCTTGCTTCTTCTAATATCTGCAGGATCAATGTTTCTTCTTCCGGATCCATCGTTCTTCCCTGCATTTTTTCAAAGAAATCTGCAAAATTTTCTTCCGGTGTTTTCAGGACCAGCTCTTCAGCTTCCATCCATTTCGTTCGGGTTCTTGTATTATCAATCCTCACTTCCAGTATTTTGGAAAATACGGTTTCTAACTGTTCTTTCGGATGATAGGGATCTGTCTCATCAGTCAATGTAATACTGACATAATCTTCCGGGCTGCGTTCTTCTTTTAAAATCTCCTTAAGTTTCCCTGTGATCTTACGGACATCCCTGAGAGGATGCAGCGGATACTCTTCTATTTTCACAGATTTCCCTTTTTCTCCGAGCGTTACAACTGTCAAAGCTTTCGTATGAGAGGCTTCACTGACCGAATATTTTAAAGGTGTTCCACAATAACGGATATGCTCATCTTTTACTTTCTGCTTTCCATGCAAATGTCCCAGTGCAACATAATCAAACGGCTCCACGCCTGTTATGTCTATCTGATCAAGCCCGCCAATCGAAATCGTTTCCGAATCACAGGTTTCCGGCAGGTAGCTTCCCATATAAAACTGGTGGGATATCAACACATTTCTCTCATCCTTAAAATTAATATTTTCCCTCTTGATCAGACGGTTCACCGCATCACTGTATGTCTCCGGTGGATTCTCTTCAAATAATCTGCGCACATATGCCGGTTTTAAAAAAGGGAGCAGGAAGAAGTTCACTTCTCCCCACTCATCCTTCAATGCAACCTTTTCTATATGCTCTTCTTCCTTCTGCGGCACACTGCCAGCCAGGTATATCTTCTCTTCTTTCAAAATACCTGCTGCATACCTCAGACGATCCGCAGAATCATGATTTCCACTGATGATCATAACCGGAATCTGCGGACGTATCTTTGCTAATCTTGTAAGAAAATCATCAAATAATGTTACTGCCTCTGCAGACGGCACCGGCTTATCGTAGATATCTCCAGCGATCACAACCGCATCCGGATGTAATTTCCCGGCATATTCAATAATCTCTCCAAGAATATGTTCCTGATCTTCCTTTAGGCTGTAATGATGTAACTGTTTGCCGATATGAAGATCGGACAAATGAAAAAATCGCATATCGTCTTACACCCCTTTACATGGAAATCCATCCAAATGCATTTGCAACCGAACTTGCCAGAATAATCATAGTGAAAATCGGGCATAAGTATTTGATCATCACAACAAAAATCTTCTTTCTGCGGAAACTGTTTTCCCCATGTCTGATCTCTTCCTCAATCCGGTCAATTCCAACGACTCTTGAAACTAATAAACTTGTCATCAGCGCTGCAATCGGCATCATAACTGAATTTGTCAGAAAATCAAAGAAATCCAGGAACTGCATACCGATGATCTTTACGAACGCAAGCGGTCCATATCCCAGACAGGATAAAGTACCCAGTAAGAGCATAATTACACCTGCAACCACTGTTGCTTTCTGTCTGCTCCATCCAATCTCATCCTCGAATGTCGACACTGCACTTTCCGTCAGCGCAATCGAACTTGTAACAGCAGCAAAAAGCACCAGTAAAAAGAACAGGATACCGATAGCTGTTCCAAATCCCATATTCTGGAAAACCTTTGGAATGGTAATAAACATCAGCGACGGTCCTGCCTGAAGCGTATTCGGATCCCCGCCGGAAAATGCAAAGACTGCCGGAATGATCATAAGTCCCGCCATCATTGCGATTGCTGTATCAAAAATCTCAACATTTCTTGTAGAGTCTTCGATTGATGTTTCTTTCTTCATATAAGAACCAAATGTAACCAAAATACCCATCGCAATTGACAGGGAATAGAACATCTGTCCCATAGCTGCAACAACTGACATCCATGAGAAATTCTTAAAATTCGGTATCAGGAAATACTTCACTCCTGCCATTGCTCCCGGTCTTGTCACGGAATAAATGGCGATAATTACCGATAATACAATCAGTACCGGCATCATCAACTTGGATACACGTTCAATTCCGTTCCGCACTCCTGCATAAATAATCACCAGCGTAAACATACAGAAAACTACAAAACAGATCTCTGTAGATACTCCATTTGAAATAAAGCCGGAAAAGTACCCATCGGCTGCCAAATCTTTTCCATTTCCCATAATATATTCTTTCAGATACTTGAGTACCCATCCACCAATTACAGAATAATATGGCACGATCAGTATCGGAATGATCGCATTGATCCAGCCACCAAAAGACAACCAACCTGCTTTTTCAAATGACTTGAATGCCCCAACCGGACTTTTTCTTGTCATGCGTCCGAGTGCCGATTCTGCAACGATCATCGTATACCCGAATGTTAACGCAAGTATAACATAAATGAGAAGGAACATTCCTCCTCCGTACTTTGCTGCCAGATATGGAAATCTCCATATATTTCCCAGACCGACAGAGGCACCTGCCGCTGCCAGTACATACCCCAGTTTCCCTGAAAATGAACTTCTGTGATTCTTCATGACTTTTCCTCTCTTTTTCATTCGTTTTGCACATCGTAACATTTATTCTATCATTTTTCTCATCAAAAGTCACTACAGAGTTCCAAATATGAAAGAATCACAAATCAAAATTTCATCTTTTCATTTTATCAGTCAGTCCCAGATTAGATCGCCAGCAGATTTTTCAAAGCTTCCATATACATCAGCACTGCCTCTTCCATGTCTGAAATGCGGATAAACTCATCTGCACCATGAATACGATAATCGATCTCCGTCTTTTCCGGTCCAAATGCAATTACATTCTTCAGATATTTTGCATATGTTCCACCTCCGATTACGATCGGCTGATTCTTCGTATCACCTGTCACGTCTACATACGATCTATAGATTGCTTCTACAAGCGGAGACTCTCTTGGATAGAACAACGGCTCACCGAGCTTCTCAATCTCCATCCTGCCGTTTTCATCTTCTAATTTACCTTCACACATTTTGCGAACATCCTCCGGATGTAACGTCACAGGCACACGCACATCAATAGTACAAATAATTGTGCCATTTTCTGTCCGGACGGTTCCGTTGCACAAAGTCAGCACTCCGAATTCATCCTCAAATTTCAGACCAATCCCGGAGCCATCGCATGCCGTACCGATATGGGAATTATAATATGTAACAAAATCATCTTCGAATCCCGCTTCTGCAAGGCACGCACATGTAACACCTGCCGCATTTACTCCCTGTGTCGGCATACTTGCATGTGCCGGTACTCCTTTCGCGTAAATATGAAGTTCTCCATTTTCTTCCGTTACTTTGTACTCCGGAAGTCCAGATTCTGAAAACGCTTTTTCCAGACGTTCTTTCAGGCCTTCCTCTGCCGGAACTACCGTTGTACAAGTGTCACATACTGCATTGAATACAAATCCACCATTCATAGAAATGATCTTTGTATGTTTGGAGTAGGCATTTAACGCCATCTGTCCCATCTCTCCGTGAATACATGGGAAATCTGCGTCCGGGGTAAATCCATAGGACAGCTCTTCTGCGACTTTGTTGTAGTGTTTCATACACTCGGAGCCATTTTCCTCATTGCATCCCATAATCAGGCGCACTCTTTTATTCAGTTTTACACCGGAATCACGGAGCATCTTCATAGCATACAATCCTTCTACAACCGGTCCTTTATCATCTGTTGTTCCACGCCCGTATACATAATCGCCATCCCTTGTAAGCGCAAATGGCTCATATGTCCATCCGTCTCCTTCCGGTACAACATCCAGGTGTGCCGCAATACCTATGATTTCTTCGCCTTCACCCATCTCGGCATAACCGCAATAATTATCCAGATTCACGGTCTTAAAGCCAAGCTCGTCTGCGATCCGAAGTCCCTCTTCCAATGCTTTCGCCGGTGCTTCACCAAATGGTTTTCCTTCTATTGGTTCGCCTTCTATGGACGGAATAACTACCAGTCTTTCTAATTTTTCCAGCATTTCATCTGATAATGCGTGAATTTCTTCTTTTATATTCATTTCTCTGCCTCCTCTTCCTGCCTGGTTTCTATTATACTGCGACTCATTTTCCTAATCAATGCGCAGAATATCTCCTATCATATTCATCTTATCTTTTTTTCAGACACATATTTATATAATTGTAAAACAGAATCAACAAAATTACAAATCCCAGATATCCGATAACTGGATACAACACGCTGACAATTACAGAAAAACCAAAGTGGCTTCCGGCAAGCCCGACAAGCGACATCACCAGTACGCGGAACCAGTTCGTATTCACAATTGATTTTTTCTGCACTTTCCACTCTTCTGCTCTGGAAAGAACCGCATACATACAACCACATGCCGCTGCCCAGATGCAGATTACCATCATAATTGCATAAACCGTACCGGCAGCCGGATGCAGCTTACGCGCCATCACAAGCGTCGGAAGTTCAGCCTGATAAACATTTCCATAATTACGGATAATCGCGATCACACAGACACATATCATTGCCGCAAGTGCTCCCGCACCGAGGATTCCTCCTCGGATAATCTTCCGATTGTCTTTCGCTTTCTGCCCTAACGGAACTACAACTGCAATTCCCACCGTTGTATTATAAGAGAAATATAAAAGTGCCGCCAGAAACCAGTTTTTCATCAATCCGTTTGTCACCTGCAGACTCTGGAAATCAATTGCTTTTGCCTGCGGCTGCATACATACGCAGAGGCAGATCACAACTCCTGCAATTACAACAAATGGGATAAAAGCTGACATGGATTTTGTAAATCCTTCGGTTCCAAATAATACCGGAACTGCCACAAAACAGGTATAAACAATCGCTGCAACCTGAAAATTCATTCCAAACTGCTGTTCCAGAACCGTTGCTCCAACCGCTGTCATTGCCGGTATACATGCAATCATAAATCCAAGTGTGACAACCATGGAGAAAAGGCGGAGAAGTTTACTAAAGAAACCATCTCCCATTGGAGAAACCACTTTATCAAAATAAGGTGTATCCATTTTCTGCGCCAGACGCATCGCCATAATCACTGTAACCGCAACCAGTGTTTCACAGACAAGAACGCCTGCAACTCCAATATATCCGAAATTTCCAAAAAACTGCATTAATTCATTGCCGGATGAAAATCCCGGTCCAACCATACTCCCGATTAAAGCTGTCGCAATTCCGAGGGTTGTGATCCGTACAGATTCATTTTTTTCTTTTGTTTTCATGTTATTCTCCTAAAATTGCTTTAATATCCGCAAGATTTTCCGCGAAATAAATCTGTTTCTGCCGTTCTTCTGTCGATAATCCCATCTCAATCATATGGAAAAGCAATGCTTTCAATCCATCATAATAACCGTTCAGATTATATAAAATACATGATGCATCCAACTGCTCCAGTGCTGTCTGCGATATCACTTCTGCGATTTCTTCCAGTGTACCGGTCCCACCGGGAAATGCAATAAATGCATCGCCAAGCTCGATCATCTTACGCTTCCGCTCCGGAAAATCTTTTGTAACGATCAGCTCGGTCACGCCATCATACTGTACTTCACTTTGTATGAACATCTCCGGCTCTACACCGGTCACTTTTCCACCGGATTCCACTGCGCCTTCCGCCAGAATCCCCATAAGTCCGGTTTTTGATCCTCCATAGACGAGTGCATGTCCACTGTCGCCAATCCACTGCCCCAGTTCTTTTGCGGCTCTCTCCAAAGAATCGTCATTTCCTTTGTTCGCTCCTAAGTATACTGTAATATTCATCTCTTATGTTCCTGCCTTTTTCATTTATCTGCTATTTTTACACACATTCACCTACTACTATCTCTCGACACTCACTTATCAGTCAAACATTGTCTGCCAGTTCTCATTCTCATTTGCTTCAAAACACATCAGAATCTGTCCATTTACTCATGATTTTTTCTCCTATTGTCTTTGTCATTTTTTTGTTAGAGCCAATAGATACTATTTTATTATATAACAACCAGCCGGCACATGAACAGCTTTTATAGCAATAAAATATGCAGATAGCCTGTTTCCAGACTGTCTGCATGTGTCATATCAGAATTTCTTCTGTTCTTATTTTGTTTTAACAGACTTCTTTGCTGACCAGGAAGAATATACTTTATGATCTAAATAGTTATTGTATGCACGAACTCTTACATAGTATCTCTTCTTTGCTTTTAATCCTTTGACTGTATAAGAAGTTGAACCAAATGTCTTTGTCTTGCTTCCTTTGAAGTTGCTCTTCTCTGAATACTGTACCTGATAACCTTTTGCGGTTACTTTCTTTGCAGTTACTTTAAAGCTCTTTTTGCCACTGCTCAGTTTTGTAACGGATGTAGCTTTCGGTCTTGCAGCTTTTTCATCATTGATACGGAAATTGTATCCGCCATGTCCCTTTCCGGAGATTTTTATGTAGTAAGTACCTTTCCCAAGGGAATCCAGCCACCAATTATCGATATGGTCTCCATTGCTGTTATAAACATCCTTAGACGCCTCGCCGGAATATACCAATGCTCCTTTGGATACTACCGTAAATTTAAACCAGTCTACATCGGATCCGATTCCATTAAATCCATAATATGTCTTATTCAGACCAACTGTTCTGGCATCATATTTTTCCTCTACCTGATTTACGAAGTTTTCCGGAAAAGTCTCTTTATATCCTTTAAACTGGAAAGTAACGTTATACGGATTACTGCTTGTATCTGAGACACTGTTCTTTACCTCGATCAGATAGGTTGCTCCTTTACTCAGAGAATAGGTTTGCGTGTATTCCTGGCTTGTACTCCACCGGTCTGCCCAATTACTCAGTACATCATCAGAGAACTCTTCTACCAGACGTAAGTTTACAGCTGCTGTTTTCGCTTTTACAATTGTTTTTAAATCGCCTGCTGTTTTCGGTGTGAAACGATAACAATGTACTGCATCCTTACTGAGATTTTTCTTTGAATATTTTGCTCTTCCATTCGAATCCAGTTTGATGGTTCCCTGTGTACTTTCCGTTGCATAGGTTGCGATAGAATTATCTGCCGCCTGTACGGTTGCCGGTGACAAAGCAGCAAATCCCATTGCCGCTGTTAATAAGAATGTGATCATTTTCTTTTTCATAGTATGTCTCCTTTTCTTTTGCCTTCGCGTAATTAAAAAATTACGCTTACATTTTTGTATTATACTATATAGACAGGTCGAGTTTGAAAAAAGTTTTAAAAATTTGAAAAAAATTTTTATTTTTTTATCTTTACTTCAAAACCTGCAATCCGCTTTGATCTGTAATGCTTTTCCAGGATACTTCCTGATTGCTGTTTTCAAACTCAGAAGTCGCCGTGTCATCGATACGGAATGTCTGTTCTGCTGAACCATATACCAGTATTTTGTTCTTTACTGTAATCCGGTGAACCTCACACATTCCAGTTCCCTGTGTGATCAGATTCATGAGCAGTCCATTGCCATCTGCCGCTATATGCAGATCTTCCACATTCTCTTCACCCTGAATTGTCACCAGCTCATACCCGTTCGCTGTCTGTTCACAGGAAAACAAGCGCAGATCATAGATTTCCATCGGTGCCGCGTCCTGTTTCGGACCGACTCCCAGTTCCGGGATCTGGTCTCCATCGATATCAGTGACAAAATAATAATAGTCTGTATTATTCTCCATCTGCGTAAATTCGTATTTTCCATTCTGCACATCAGTCAGCACCTGCTCGTATAAATTCCGTATCTCTGTCTGATCTGATTGTTTTTTATCTTGTTTCTTATCCTGTTGCTGTTTGTTTTCTTTCTTTTGATGATTTTTTGTATCTGTTGTTGTATCCGTATCTTCTGTCATCTGTGCGGTTGTCGCTGCCTTGGAAAGCCGGTCTGCCATGTGATTTTCGTTATTCAACTGATACACTCCGTAACTGCCTGCTCCGACTATGCACGTTGCAACAACTGCCGCTGCGATTTTCCCGGCTGCGATCTTTCCTGCAGTGGATGCAGTGCCTTTCGCTGCTGTTTTTCCTGCCGCGGATGCAGTGCCTTTCGCTGCTGCTTTTCCTGCCGCCGAGGTACTGCTCTTCGCTGCTGTATTTCCTGCGATCGTAGAAGCTTTAGCCGTAGCTTTTTTCAAAACAACTGCTTCTACTTTTTCTCCTGCCATACGAAATGCCGGCTCTGCTGCCATGACCTTCTGATCGGTACTCAGTAAATATAACAAAAGCGGAATCGGCGCCACACTGTACAGCCGGTATCCTTTTTTCTGCATTTCCTCTGCTTTACTCTTCAGATTTTTTCTTCCATAATTTAATCTGGATTTGACTGTATTCTCTGAACAGTCCATTGTCCGGGCAATCTCGGAAATGGATATATTTTCAATATGAAACATCAGAATACACATCCGCTGTTCTTCCGAAAGCGTATCCATCATCTCATGCACCAGTTCTTTCGTCTCTTCCTGTGTATAGGCAAGTTCCGGCTGATTTTCTGGATTGTCATCCTCTACATCATACACATATTCTTCGCCTTCCCCATCCACAGCAAGCTCTGAAAACAACATCGGATTCTTCTTTGCCAGCATATTTTTCGCCGTATTTGCCACGATCATTCCAAGCCAGCCTTCAAATGCTTCTGGGTTCTGAAGCGTTGGCAGTTTCTGAAATGCTTTCAAATACGCTTCCTGCAGCACATCTTCTGCTGCCTCTTTGTTCTTCATATACTGTAAGGCCAGATAATATTTTTTCTGACAGGTCTGTTCATATAGATAGGCGAATCCTCTCTCATCGCCTTTTACTGCCTGTGCAATTGCTGTCTTAAGATCCATATTTACCCTCTTCTTAGTCGTAATTTCCTTTTATTTCGCAGATTTTAAATATTCTTCCGTCAGCTCTACTGCATCTGCGATACACTGCGGGCAGCTGCACAGGACTTTCCCTGTATCCACACCTTTTAATTCACGACAGACGCAGGAACCATTTTTCTCTTTAAACTTCTGGACATAAGTTTTAATTTTCTTATAGGTATCTCCTTTTGACGGGGAACCTTCTTCTACATTTCCTTTACTGTTATCCAGCCCAATGATCATTGCCATTCCGGAAAGCGCACCGCACATCTCCATCACGCCCATGCCAAGTCCAAAACCTTCCGCGATCCGGAACATTTCCTGCTCGTCAATTCCAAATTCTTTGCAAAATGTACAGGCTACTGCCTGTGCACAGTTGCATCCATTTTTATGTAATTTTACTGCATATTCTGTTTTTGCGCTCATTTTGTCTTCCTCCTGGTCTTTGTTGTAAGTGATTTTGCCCATTTTTCAATTTCCTGTTTATTTGCACGGTTCAGAAGCAACTCTCTTTGTTGTTCCACTTGCACTGAAATATGCAACCAGTTTCTTTGCCATTGTAATTACCTCCTTAAATTTTACATTAAAAAATGTGTAAGACTTTCTTTTTATCGTACACATTTATTATAGTTCTCTTTTTGTATTATGACTAATACTTATGTCTCCGTAGCTTTTGTAAAGTTTTGTTCTTGCGCTACGGTTAAAAAATACCGGAATACCCGAAGTTCCATAAATGTAATTCTTTCCTTTGTGTCACTACTTTATTTTCATTTATCTGTATTGGCCATTTTTGTTATATACGATTAAATCATCTGTATTTTTCTCACATATATACACCATAACGAATTACTTTTCACAAGTCAATTCGTTTTTTCCTTTTCTTCCAATCAAAAACGCTGCTATAAACGCAGTAACCGGCACTGTCAGAACAACTCCAAGGCTTCCGGACAAGCCCTGCATGATCTCGATTCCAATCACATAAGAATTTGCCAGCTGCAAATAACTCAGATCATATGCGTAATTAAGAACAAGTGTTGTCATTGCGCCACCGACATATGCAAAGATCAGTGTGTTCGTCATTGTTCCCATCATGTCCCGTCCAACATTGATGCCGGAAAGGAACAACTGCTTCATCGATAACGTCTTATCTGTCTCATATATTTCCTGTATGGTTGATGCGATAGACATTCCAACGTCCATGACTGCTCCCAGTGCTGAAATAATAATACCGGCGAAAAGCAATTCTCCAATTTTAATTTTCGTATTTTGTCCGACATAATTGAGTGCCTCTATATCTGATACATTAAAGCCTGTAATTCCTGCCGCTTTTCCAAAGATGATCGCCGCCACTGCCGCAATAATCACTCCAATGGCTGTGCCTAGAATTGCCGCCACTGTTTTCTCTGAAATTCCTCCAAGTAGCCCCAATGTTATGATTGTCGTAAGCACCGCAACAATGATTGTCAGGAAAATCGGAGAAATTCCTTGATACATAAGCGGAAACATCAGCCAGATAATGCATATAAATGCAAATACCAGACTCAGTACTGCATAAATTCCTTTTTTGCCTCCGACCAGGCATACTACCAGTGCAAAAATAAATGCAAACACATAAATCGACATTGTACGGTCCTTGCTGTATACAGTAAATCCCGCATTGTCTCCACTCTTATTCACGATCACAATAATTTTCATTCCTACTTTACAGTCCGCACCAAATAAAGTTCCACTCGGATTGATGGCTTCTTTTTTCTGTCCCTTGAATGTCCCGGATATCATTTTCACCTGGACTTTCTGCGTTCCATAACGATTTCCATCCTCTGCAAGATTATCTTCCACAATTTTTGTGACAACACCTCTTTCATAAGTCTGTCCTTTATAAGATGCCAGAGTCGCTTTTTGAAAATCATTACATTTATATAGAATCATTCCAAATATAAGAACTGTAATCCCAAGGATTACAAGTTTTTTCCATGTCATTGTTTTTTTCATTTTCTATTTTTTCATCCTTTTCTATGTAGCAAAGAAAACCCATACTTGAATCCGGTTCAAGTACAGGCTCCCTTTTTTGTAATGTTATTTGATTGTTGCTTTCTTGACTGAGCTGAATGCTCCGTAGATTTGTTTTCCAGCCACTGTCTTATAAGCACGTGCTTTTACATAATAGGTTTTTCCTGTTTTCAGTTTCTTCACTGTATAAGTTGTCGCATTTGATTTTCTTACTGTTTTTGCTTTTTTGAAGTTTTTGTTATCAGCATATACGAATTCGTATCCGGAAACCTTTTTATTTTTATCCCATTTTACGGTCAGCTGTGCTGCCTTTTTATTGTTCAGAGCAATCCTCTGTTTCTTCGGTGCAACAGTAATTGTGATTTTCTTCGTTGCTGCCTTATAAGTATCTGTTGCAGCTGCCTTCACTGTGATGGTTGTCTTACCAGGAGCTTTCACGGTTACTTTTCCATTTGCATCGACTGCTGCTACAGATTTATTAGATGTCTGGTAAGTCAGTTTACCATTTCCATTTGTCTTTGCGTTTAACTTGAATGCTTTTGAAGTCTCTGTTTTTGTATAAGAAGCTGTTGCAGTAATCTTCTGGTCTTTTGCTTCCACAACGTCTTTTTTTACAATTTTGTAAGAAGATGATCCATCCAGTTTATTTCCTGTATCTGCATCATAGACTTCTACTTCAAATGTATCATCTGTTACATTTACTACTGAATAACTTGGTGTCCATGTCTGGCTTCTCTCAGAGATGTAATCCTGTTTTGCTGTGATCAGATTGTAATATTTAGATCCGGTTGCTGAATTTGCTTCCAGATAAACCGTTCCTTCTGGATTTACAACTGTACCGCTCTGGGTTTTGTTTACAATCTCATAGCAGTTATTTTCTTTTGAATAATTTGCCGTATCTTCTGTCTTAAAGAATTTGTCGTGTGTTTTTCCATCACCCTGTAACTGATAAGTTCTGGAATAAGTATGGTCATGTCCCTGCATTACTACATCGATGTCATATTTATCCATAAGCGGTGTAAGCTGTGTTCTGAGAACCATACCGTCAGAATCAGAGTGATCATATCCTGATCCGTAAATATCATGGTGGAACATTACTACTTTCCATTTCATATCTGGATTTTCCTTAATCGCTTTGCGCATTACATTTTCATGTGTTGCACAGTTGTAATTGTTTGTGTCCAGCACGATGAATAATGTATTTCCATATGTATAGTAATAATCTGTTCCCGCTGCCGTGTGTCCTTCTGTGTACTGGGTTTTGTTTTTATAACCACTTGTATCAAATGCATTCGGGTTATTATAATGCATGCTGTACTGAGCAGAAGCAGAATCATGGTTACCGATAGTTGTTGCTACCGGAAGTGACCGGAGTGCGTCTGCGCCAAGATATGCCGCATATTGTACTTCATTATTGTTGGTATTCACCTGATCACCTGCGGAAGCGACAAAACTTAACTGTGGATTACGTTTTACTGCATTATTTAACACATTGTTCCAGTTGTATCCGTCATTTCTTGCAGCAAGATTATTATTTTTCATAACTTCGCCATCTGTACTTGTCTGTCCGGAAGAAGCTCCGATCTGTGGATCTCCTACATATAAGAAGGAATACTTTTGGAAAGACTTCGTTGCATACTTTTGTGCGTCCTGATATTTGCCATCCTGAAATACCTGATAATAATAAGTTGTATTCTCTTTTAATCCTTCTACCGTTGCTTTATTAGAATAATACTGCTCTCCATCGATCTGCACTGCCTCTGTCTGAGCGCCTTCCACTTCTTTCGCATCAGTCATATCTTTATTTGTGGCAATTTTTACTTTTGGTGTTTCTGCTGTTTTGCTATAGTAAGCAAAATTGAGCTGTGTCTCATCTGCACCAGGTGTTAAAGATACATTCTCATAATTTTTACTATATTTATCCCAGTTTTCTTTCCATAAATTCCAACTTTCAGATTTAGAAGCTGATGCATCGTTCCAGTGTTCGGTTGCCGCCTGTACGTTTGATAATGTGGATGGACATGCCATCATAACTCCACCTGCCAGCATCATAGCTGAAACTGCTGCCTTCATTGCACGTTTTTTTGCGTTTCTCTCTACGCTTCTTCGAATCTTTCTCACAATAGATTCCTCCTTTATAGTTGATCATTTTCGATGTCGAGATTCACTATAAAGGAGGATTGTAAAAATTTGATATTGAAAATCGGGAAATTTAAGTTAAAAGATTGTAAGTTTACGATATTAAAACAGATCCAGCATATTGTCCAGATAAATTTCTTCCCTGACCTTAAGCTGGTATTCCGGCTTTGTCATGTAATACAGCAGAAATTCCAGGATCAGGGCACTGCCAAGGCTTCGTCCTTCAATTTTAAAATTAGAAAATCCCATTGGCAGATATCTCTTCTGAATATCCTGGATACCAATAAATCCCTGATTCTTCATGGCTTTTGAAAATCGATACCCGCCTTCTGAATCCGGTGCATTGCAATGGAAATCGTTGCAGTCTTCCCCCAAATTTCTGCGGCTGACCGTTTCATAACACTCTTTTCTGTCTTTGCAGCCAAAATAGCAACATTCATTACAGAGAAATTCTATTTTATCCTTCTGTCCGGCAGACAGCGTATCTAACTTATCAAATGCTTTATTCAGCCGGAAATCCGGCACAACAAACTGAAATTCATCTCTTATTACTTCCTCATGCAGCTGTATGAAATCTTTCAGAACCTTTGTTGTCGAAGATACCAGGTAAAGGTCCGGATAATTTCTGCGCAGATGATCCACCAGCAAGTCTGCGTAAACGATCACTCCATTTTTCACAGCGCTGTCATGTGCAAACAATGCACAGAGTGCATTACATTTTTTATCTGTAAGATGCTCTTCTTTAAGCAGGGAATTGCTAAATGTCAAACGGGCGGATATTCCGTATTCCTTCATCAACGCCAGTACATCCTGTGGACTCCCATCTCCGAATCCGGCACGTCCACCACCCCAGAGACAGTCAGCAGGTGCCCCGTAGATGGAACCAATCTCGCACCAGTTGTAAAAATATTCTCTGTGTTCACGAAATAACGGCAGAAATACACGATAAAATTCATAAAACTCGAACAATCCCGGAAGATGATAATATGCTGTATCTTTTTTCATTTTATATGTTCCTCAACTCACTTATTTATCTGCTATTCCAACATTGTTTTTTTTGTTCATACAGATATAGTAGACCGCACTCATAACAACTCCCACCGTTGTATATACTGGTACAGCCAGTCCAATCATTGTCAGGCTTGCATTTGGTGGATACTCTTCACATATGCAAACGGCAGATGTATTTCACGGCAACTTCTTTTATTTGTTCTTCATCTGACTTTCTTCTGCAAGTTTTTTTCCCTGTGCCAGCATTTATATCTATATGTTCTAACTCAAGCAGCGCAATTTTCTTATCAATTCCTCCGGCATATCCTGTCAGACTGCCATTTGTTCCCACTACACGATGACAGGGAATGATAACAGAAATTTCATTATGTCCGACTGCACCGCCTACTGCCTGTGCAGACATATAGGAAGTATTTTTCATCTCAGCCACTTTACGGGCAATTTCTCCGTATGTGATTGTCTGTCCATATGGAATCTGCAATAAGATCTGCCATACATTATGTCTGAATTCTGTTCCTTCTGGATTAAGAGGCGGTGTAAATTCTGGTTCTTTCCCGGAAAAATAGATATCCAGCCATTTTTTTGCCTCTGTAAGAATCTTCGTTTCCTGTGAAATATGCTCATCCGAAAGTGTATTTGCAAAATGTTTCTGCCCTTCAAACCACAAACCGGTAAGACCGATTTCATCAGCTGCTAAAAGAATGTTGCCAATTGGTGACTTATATTTGCAAGTATATATCATATCAATGCTTCTCCTTTTTCGTTATTTTGAAAGCCGACATTTCAATGTTCAGGTCTGTCCTCCGGAGTTCCGTTTTTAGGACGTCCTCTAAATTTTTCTTGACTTCGTGTTGCACGAACTTGTTAGGATAAATATAGCACAGAGAGTTACTCCGAGTAAATACAATAGTGGAGGATTGAACATGGAATATTTAGCTTTAAATAACGGCATTCAAATGCCACTTGCAGGTTTCGGTACATTTATGCTTAACAAAGAAACCTGTACAAATGCAGTCACAGCAACCATCGAAACTGGCTATCGAATGACCGACACTGCTGAACAGACGGTCATGCAATCGCTTTCAAATCTTCAGACAGACTATATTGACCTGCTGCTCCTGCACTGGCCACATCACCTTTTCAACTCTGCGGAATATACTATACATCATAGAACTTATTTCATAGGGAGGAATATATGAAAAAGCATATTTCCGCATTTCTTCTGCTTCTTGCAGTATCTGTCACTACCATTTTCGGATGTGCTTCCACAAAAGAAACAACTTCAGATTCAACCAAAAGCGAAAAAACATCAACAGAAATGACTCCGGTTACTTTAAACGAAGTTGCTCATTCCATCTTTTACGCACCGATGTATGTTGCCATCGAGAAAGGTTATTTCAAAGATAAAGGAATTGCCCTTACGCTCCAGACCGGTTTTGGTGCTGACAAGACAATGACTGCTGTCATTTCCGGAAGTGCTGATATCGGATTCATGGGATCTGAAGCTTCCATCTATACCTACAACGAAGGAGCAAATGATTATGTTGTCAACTTTGCACAGTTGACACAGCGCGCAGGAAATTTCCTTGTAGCCAGAGAAAAACTGGATAATTTTAAATGGGAAGACTTAAAAGGCAAGAAAGTACTTGGCGGAAGAAAAGGTGGAATGCCGGAAATGGTATTTGAGTATACCTTAAAGAAAAATGGCATTGATCCGTCCAAAGATCTGTCCATCAATCAGAACATTGATTTTGGTTCAACTGCTGCCGCTTTCGCTGAAAAAAAGACACCGGCTGACTTTACTGTAGAATTTGAACCAGGTGCAACCAACCTCGAAAAAGAAGGCAAAGGTTACGTTGTCGCTTCTCTTGGCACTGACAGCGGCTATGTTCCATATACTGCATTCTGTGCAAAACAGTCTTATATCAAAAAGAACGCCTCTGTCATCCAAAACTTTACAAACGCACTGCAAAAAGGTATGGATTATGTACAGTCCCATTCCCCGGAAGAAATCGCAAGCGTTATCGCCCCTCAATTTAAAGAAACAGATCATGGCACCATCACTACAATCCTTACCCGCTACTATAATCAGGATACATGGAAAGATAATCTGATTTTTGAAAAGAAAAGCTTTGACCTCTTACAGGATATCCTGGAAAGCTCCGGTGAACTCACAAAACGCGCTCCATATGATGACCTTGTAACAACCACTTATGCCGAAAAAGCAGCTGAAAGATAAAATTTGTTGTCAAATACTGCATGTAAGCATAGCGCATTTTTCTCTCTGCCATAATTTGCATAACCTGCCATTGGATTCTATGACAACAGAGGCAAAATAAGCAGGAACAGTCAGAAATACTCTACTCCTTCTGACCGTTCCTGCTCTTTGAAATTATAATCATCCCCATATAAATACCAATTACAATTCTTCTCGAATTATGCTCCCTTCATCTGGCTGCTTAAGTATCCTTTCACCTCTTCACGACTCATCTCCAGCGCCACCGCCAGCTCGCCGCAGAGAAATTTCTCCGCAATTCCAAGATACCTGTCATCCACATGTGTAACTTTCTTTCCTCTGGAAAGCCGCTCCATCTTTCTTTCATAAGAGGTTTTAATAATAACGATCCATTCTCTGCACTGATTTTTCAACATTGCTTCTTTGTAAAGTCCTTCACGTTTCTTCTCATCTGTCACAGTCAGTTGTTCAATATCACCCAGCTGTGCGATCAACGTCTCCGCTTCCTGTTTTGTAATAACTTCCCGAATCTGGTTCTTCTTGTTCTCCACCGGGGTATATACCGTTCCGTCTTTATCATAAATTGGCTTTAACGTATAATACTCTTTCTCGTTGTCAGAACAACTCAAACTGATTTTTCCAATATCTACAACCTGACACACACCTTCTTTATAATGTGCTACATAATCACCTATTTTAAACATATCTTCCTCCATCTCATCATCTGACAAACTACAGCACATTTTCCCTCTTATAATACAATTATAGCAATTTTTTTCATATTATGTAAGATTTTTTTACTATTATTCATAAAATTTCTGTCTATGGCATATATCTTAATAATCAATCGGACTTTTGGAGACTCTCTATGAAAAAAACACTTTTGAAATTTGCCGGAATCGGACTCTTATTTGTCTACTCCTTCTTCTCCGGAAGATATCTCGCTTCTCTTTTCTCTCTTCCTTCTTCATCTACCGAAACTGCTGCATCATCCGAAGCTATAGAAAACTGGGGTCTCGGATTCCAGAAAGATGGAACCCGTCCCACTGCAAATGCAACTATCGATGAACTGAAAAAATATAATGCCCACTACGCAGCAGACACCAATAAAAAGAAAATCTATCTGACTTTTGATTGTGGTTATGAAAATGGAAATACAGGCAAGATCCTTGATACACTGAAAAACCATCACGCCAAAGCAACCTTCTTTGTTGTCGGTAACTTTATTACTTCCAATCCGGAGCTTGTAAAAAGAATCCATAAAGAAGGACATATTGTCGGCAATCACACGTATCACCATCCCGATATGTCTAAAATTGCCACAAAAGAGGCTTTTGAAAAAGAATTAAAAGATGTGGAAACTGCTTATAAGCAGCTCACCGGTGAGAAAATGACTCGCTTCTACCGGCCACCACAGGGCAAATACAGCATCTCTAATCTTAAGATGGCAAAGGAAACAGGTTATCATACTTTCTTCTGGAGTCTTGCCTATGTGGACTGGTATGCCGATAAACAGCCAACAAAAGAAGAAGCTTTTAAAAAGCTTCTTCCTCGTATTCATCCCGGTGCTATTGTTTTATTACATAATACTTCTTCTACCAACGGTTCCATTCTTGACGAACTGCTTACACGCTGGGAAGATATGGGATATCATTTTTATTCTTTAGAAGAATTTGCCGCTTCCTGAATCTGTTCATTCAGATCATTCAGATAAACCCACCGGTCCATTTTCTCGTCCAGCTGCTGGCTCACTTCTTCCTTTTTCTCGAGAAGTTCATTTAACTTCACAGAATTGGAGGCGTTTTCCAGCATCTGGGCATCCAGAACTTCAATCTTCTCTTCCAGTGCAGTGATCTCCTCATCGATCGTCTCAAATTCCCGCTGTTCTTTGTAGGAGAATTTTAATTTCTTATCATGTTTTTTCCATGTTACACGACTGTCCTCAGCGCTATTCTCACTTCCGGACTTCTCCGTCTGTGCTGCGGAACCGACTCCCATACTTTTAACTGTCATATCCGGCAGTCCTTCCAGTTCTTTACGAATCAGATAGTCAGAATATCCTCCTTCATACTGGCGGATCGCCCCTTCTCCCTCAAATGCAAAGATTCTTCTTACTGTCCGGTCAAGGAAGTAGCGGTCATGCGATACGACAATGATGATTCCATCAAAACCGTCCAGATAATTTTCAAGAATTGTAAGTGTCTGGATATCCAGATCGTTGGTCGGCTCATCCAGGATCAGCACATTCGGCGCACTCATCAGAATCCGCAGAAGATACAGTCTCCTCTTCTCACCACCGGAAAGCTTCTCAATCTTTGACCACTGGATCGCTCCCTCAAACAGGAAACGCTCTAGCATCTGTGATGCTGTGATTCTTCCATCCGAAGTCTGAATATACTCTCCCGCTTCTTTCACATAGTCGATGACTTTCATTGAATCATCCATGTATTCATTCTCCTGAGAAAAATAGCCGATCCGTATTGTCTGCCCGATTTCTATCGTTCCGGTATCCGGTTTCACAATTCCATTGATGATCTTAAGTAACGTTGTCTTTCCACATCCGTTCGGTCCGATAATTCCAATCCGGTCATTTTTCAGAAAAATATAATTATAATCCCGGATCAGCAGATGATTCCCATAGGATTTGGAAATATCAGAAAGTTCAATTGTTTTATTTCCCATCCGTGATGCGGTAGACGTGAGCAGTACCTGCTTTTCTTCCTGAATATCCTTCATCTCCTGCATTGCCTGAATACGGTCAATATGTGCTTTCTGTTTCGTGCTTCGTGCACGTGCGCCACGGTGCAGCCATTCAAGCTCTGTCCGAAGCAGGCTTTTTCTCTTGCGTTCTGTTGCAAGTGCCATATTCTGACGCTCTTCTTTCAGTTCCACAAACTTCGCATAATTTCCCGGATAACTGTACAGCTTTCCTTTGTCCACTTCTACAATCCTGGTTGCGATACGGTCAAGGAAATAGCGGTCATGTGTAACCATCAGAACCGCACCGCGAAATGAGATCAGATAATTTTCCAGCCACTCTGACATCGCATTGTCCAAATGGTTGGTCGGCTCATCCAAGATCAGAATGTCCGCAGGCGTCAGAAGCGCGTTGACTAACGCAACACGCTTCTTCTGTCCGCCGGACATATGCTCTACTTTTTCTTCATAATCCGCAAAACCGAGCTGGTTCAGCATGGATCTTGCATCCGCTTCTATCGTCCAGCGGTTCCATTCTTCCATATTTCCGCCGACCGCAGCCTGCAAAATCGTTGTTCCAGGTGTAAATACCGGTGTCTGCGGAAGATAGCAGATCTTCACCTGATTACCCATACTGATCTTTCCGGCATCTGCTTCTTCAATCCCTGCAACCACTTTCAACAGAGTTGATTTCCCCATTCCGTTTACACCGATCACACCGATTTTTTCATTTTCATTAATACTAAATCCTACATCATCCAGAAGTATCCGGTCTGTGTATGATTTTGTAATATTTTCCATTGTAAATAAATTCATGCTAAATCCAGCCTTTCTTTTACAGGAAGATATATTTTAATACAAATAAAACTGCAAGCACATACATCAGTGCACTGATTTTCTTCTCTTTTGCCTTACCTGTCAGAAGATTTAATACTACATATGTGATAACCCCCATAGAGATTCCTTCGGAAATGCTGTAGAAGAACGGCATAGCTCCGATACAGATGTAACATGGAATTGCTTCAGAAACATCTGAGAAATCAATATTTACAACGTTTGTCAGCATATAGAATCCAACGATGACAAGTGCCGGTGCTGTTGCAAAGGATGGGATGGCAAGGAAGATCGGTGACAGGAACAGTGACAGTCCGAAAAGGATTGCTGTTGTAACTGCTGTGAGTCCGGTTCTTCCGCCTTCTGTAACACCGGATGCACTTTCAACGAAAGTTGTTGTTGTAGAAGTACCAAGAACAGCTCCTGCTGTTGTTGCTACCGCATCTGCCATTAATGCCCCTTTGATATGTGGCAGTTTTCCATCTTCATCCAGCATGTTTGCTTTGGAAGATACACCAATCAGAGTTCCGATCGTATCAAACATATCTACAAACAGGAAGGCAAATACAACCACAATAAAGTTCAGTGAAAACATAGAATGGAAATCCAGCTTTGCAAATACCGGAGCAATACTTGGAATAGAAAGTCCGTTGCTGAAATCAGGAAGCAGACTGTAGAATCCAACATCCGGATTCGGTACATAGATTCCTGCGAACTGACATCCGATTCCTAACAGCCATGTGATCAAGATTCCCCATAAAATATTTCCCTTGATATTTCTTATAACTAAGATTCCTGTGATCAGAATACCGATAATTGCAAGAAGTACTGTGATTCCTACATCATGGAAAGTAGCTTTTACGCCATTTGCCGCATTGTAGTTATCCAGTGAATATAACTGAAGCAGTGTAGATCCTCCGATTACAATCTTAGCATTTTGTAAACCGATAAATGCGATGAACAGACCGATACCTACGCTGACTGCAGCTTTTAAGTTCTTCGGAATTGCATTGAAAATTGCTTCACGGACATTTGTTGCAGACAGAATAATAAAGATAATACCTTCTGCAAATACTGCTGTTAATGCAACTTTCCAGCTGTATCCGTAGACGCCTACAACTGTATATGCAAAATATGCATTCAGTCCCATACCTGGTGCAAGTGCAAACGGATAGTTTGCAAATACCGCCATCAGGACTGTGCCAAGTAATGCTGCCAGTGCTGTTGCTGTAAAGACTGCACCTGAATCCATACCTGCTGCTGACATAATACTTGGATTAACTGCAAGAATATATGCCATTGTCATAAATGTTGTGATTCCGGCAATAACTTCTGTCTTCACATCTGTGCCGTTCTCACGTAGTTTGAAAACTTTTTCTAACATGTGTTTTCCTCCTTGTCCTCTCATTAATTTACAAACATAGTTTCCCAGGTAACAATAACAGTTTCATTCTAACAAAATAGAGCCATAAAGTAAATGGCTCTATTTCTTGAAAACACTTTTTCATCTATATTATAGAGATGAGCAAAACACATTAATTCAAAAGTAGGACGTGGCAGTTAGTTT
>NZ_QTUV01000006.1 GCF_003435815.1 Dorea sp. AM10-31 | reverse complement strand
CGCTTCTCAGGTGTGTCTCACACGACAGCTATAATAGATTATCATAATTTCAACTCTTTGTCAATAATTATTTTAATCTTTTTTGCAACTCATTTCTGAGTTATTCTGCTCTCTTACGACAGCCTATCTAATATATCACAGTATAAATTTTCCTGTCAACAACTTTTTCTAATTTTCTTTTGATTTTCTTTTGATTGTTCTTTTCTTTTTATACTGTTATAATTTCAATGAAAACAAAAAGCAAAGATTGAAACCTACATATATTTTCACTATTATTTCTATTGGAGGTCTTCATTATGAAAATACATATTTTATCTACATTAAGAAATTATGACAAAAATTATTTAAAACAGGATATTTTCTCCGGAATTATCATTGCTGCTGTATCTATTCCTATTTCTATGGGTTATGCACAGATTTCAGGGCTGCCCGCGGTATATGGTTTATACGGTTCTGTTTTACCTATTTTATTATTTGCAATTTTTTCCACTTCACGCCAGTTTATTTTCGGTGTGGATGCTGCGCCTGCTGCCCTCGCCGGAAGCGCTCTCCTTACACTCGGCATCACTCCGGGTTCCAGAGAAGCTCTAAACTATGTTTCGGCACTGGCACTATTTACAGGGTTGTGGCTGCTCTTTTTTTATTTTATCCGGGCAGACCGAATGGTCAGCTTCATCTCTACGCCTGTCATGGGTGGATTTATCAGCGGTATCGCTTTGACGATTATTTTAATGCAAATACCAAAGCTTATGGGAAGTTCCGCGGGATCCGGTGAAATCATCGAGCTGGCTGAATATATTTATTCCGCTGCAAGAAACATTCACTGGCTTTCCTTATTATTAGGAATTATTACTTTGCTTGTCATAAGACTTTGCAAAAAATTCATTCCGAAATTTCCGATTGCTATTTTGGTTATGTTTCTCGCAGTTTTATGTACTATTTTCCTGCATATTGATACATATGGTGTGCAGTTACTCGCCTCCGTAAACCGTGGACTTCCGGCTCTTACTTTTCCGGATTTCAGTCAGATTGACCTTACACAGGCTGCCGGGCGTGGACTCATGATCTCACTTGTCGTAATGGCTGAAACTTTACTTGCTGAAAATAATTTTGCTTTCCGGAATGGCTATCCGCTGGAAGATCGTCAGGAAATTCTGGCATGTGCTGCCGGTAATATTGCTTCCGCTATTGTTGGCTCCTGCCCTGTAAATGGAAGTATTTCCCGTACATCAATGAACGAACAATATAGTGGACATTCACAGGTTGTTTCTATTACAGCCGGTATAACAATGACATTTTTACTTTTGTTTTTTACAGGATTTATTGGATTTCTTCCTGTTCCTATTCTGACCGCTATTGTTATTTCTGCATTAATGGATGTCGTTGAAATTCATTTATGTATTCGGCTCTTTCACCAGAGCAAACAGGAATTTCATATATTTATGGCTGCCTGCATCAGTGTATTATGCCTGGGTACTATTTATGGCGTATTGATCGGTGTACTGCTTTCCTTCTTCGCTGTCATCACAAAAGCCGCGAATCCAAACCGTTTTTTCCTTGGTATTATACCTGGCAAAGAAGGCTATCATGATCTGAGCAGAAATATATATGCCTATCCAATAAAAGGAGTTCTTCTGTATCGTTTCAACGAAAATCTCTTTTTTGCAAATATTAATGTACTTCAGTCAGATCTGGAAAATGCAATTAAAGAAGACACGAAAGTCATTATTATCGATGCACGCGCAGTTAACAGCATGGATATCACTGCTGCCGATCATCTGGAAGAACTGACGGCAAGTTTTTCAAAGAAAAATATAAAATTCTATATTACAGAGCATACAGAACAACTGAATCTGCAGATGCGCCAGCTCGGAATAGAACATCTGATCCGTGAAGGTCATGTACGAAGGACAATTCTTGCGGCACTTCATGATGCAGAAATCCTGCCGCCATATACACTGGATGTTCCAGAAGAAGAGCGTGAATTCGTTACACGTCGTCTTAGCTTTCTTCCTGCCGAAGAAGAAAATACACTGGAAGAATTTTCCTGGGCTTACGGTGATCAGGTTGTTGAGGAAATCGAGCATGAGGTTCATCATATTTTAAATCATATTCACGGTTTGAAAGATATTGAAGAAATTATTGAAAATGGTCTGGAAGATCACCTGGAAAGCTGGCATTCACTTGGAGCTTTTGACGAAGACGAAATCTTACGCCGTATTGAACTGCATGTAGATGAAATGCCAAAGAGTCTTGCTGACAATAAACATCTCATTTACCAGCTGATTGAAAAGCGAAGACGTATACTGAAAGACAAAATATTACGTGAGCATCCGGAAATTTTTGAAAAACTGGAAAAGCATCGCAAAAAGCTGGAAGAACGTCTGGAACACCAGAGAAAACATCTTGGCAAATCAGACTCTTAGATTCGGCAGCAAAAGCCCAGAATACAATAAACTTTTACTCTCATAGTTACCCGCAGAGCCCGCCACTGGCAGCTTTTTCCATATACTATGGCAGTCAAAATGAGCGCCTGCAGTATTATACATTTGCAGACGCTCATTTTCCATTAATGATATCTTTATTTTTTATATTTGCCTGAATCTTAAAGTGTATCTGAATCCAAAACTATCGTAAACGGTCCGTCATTTACCAGACTTACTTTCATATCTGCTCCAAACTGTCCGCGCTCTACAACCGGTACCTGTTCTTTGCATTTCTCAACAATGTACTCATACATATCCGATGCCATATCCGGTGCACCCGCTTCGATGAAGCTTGGACGGTTTCCTCTCTTACAGTTTGCATATAACGTAAACTGAGAAATCAGAAGGAGCTCTCCGTCTACGCTTTCCAGAGAAAGATTCGTTTTGCCCTGTTCATCCTCAAAAATGCGCAGTCCAAGCATTTTTTTCACCATCTTATCTGCTACTTCTTTTGTATCGGAATCGCTGACACCGATCAGTACCATGAACCCTTTTCCAATCTTGCCCAGACTCTCACCGTCTACCTTTACTTCACTTTCTAATACTCTCTGAATTACAAATCTCATGTTTTCTTTCCTTTCTATGTTAAATAGTTTCTATACTCTTACAAAGCACCAGTTACTGTATTTTTAGTTTGTATCTGCACTGCTCTTTTTGTCTGGAATCTGCGCCAGAATGATTGCCGCAAACATCATAATACATCCTATTGTCTCTCTTGCCGATAACCGCTCTCCCAAAATTACCCAGCCAGATAATACAGAAAAGCAGGATTCCAAACTTAAAATCAGCGATGCAATCGCCGGATTAACATTCTTCTGTCCAAGGATCTGCAAAGTATATGCAATTCCGCAGGAAAATACCCCGGCATAAATCAACGGGAACCAGCTTGTCATCATATTTCCCATCTTTGGACTTTCTAATATCAACATAAATGGAATAGATACAATACCAGCGACCAAGAACTGTATACATGATAATTTTACTCCATCTACTTTTGGTGCATAATGATCTACAACTAATATGTGAACCGAGAAGATCAATGCACATAAAAGCACGTAAATATCTCCAACTCCAATGGTAAATGCCTCTGTAATACACAAGAAATAAAGTCCTGCCAGTGCTATTGCAACGGCTGTCCATACTTTCCATCCTATATTTTTATGAAGGAAAATGCCAAATACCGGAACAAGTACAATATAAAAGGCTGTGATAAATCCGGCCTTACCAGCTGCTGTATATACCAGCCCGATTTGTTGCAGACTGCTTGCTGCAAACAGTAAAATACCGCAGGCAATTCCGCCCTTAATTAAATCTCTTTTTGCATTTTCATCATTTATCTTATTCTCTTTTTCTTTTCCACGATTAAAGAACCAGATACACGGTAGCAATGCAATTGCTCCGATCAGGCATCTTACACCGTTAAACGTAAATGGTTCCAAATAGTCCATTCCCACACTTTGTGCAACAAATGCAGTTCCCCATATAAATGCTGTCAGCAACAACATACATGCATTTTTCGGTCTCATCTTATATCCTCCCTCAAAAAATCTCTGCGAATTTTTATTATAGCATATTTATTCGCGTAAGTGTATAAAAATGTATTATCGGCTCATATCTATAAATGCGATACATTATTGATTTTTCGCAAGAATGTTGCATTTTCCATCTACATTTGTTACGGTATAATCAATTAAAAAGGAGGTTCTATTATGTTATTAGAAGAATTTTTACAGCAACCGGGATTTATATATGAAATCGATGGAAAATACTATTTTCTTGGAAAATGGATTTGTAAAGAATGTACGGAATTAGATGCTACCGATAGCGTATCTATGTATCAGATGTGCCGGAACCAGCAAGAAGAAAAAGAAACAAACATGTATTTCCAGAAAATCCGCGCATATAGCGACTTCGCTCTGGAAGTTCCATATAATCCAGAAAAAATTAAATCTGACATGCAGGCTATTCTTGAAACTCTTTCTGATGAAAACACTGCCGCTCTTTCTGAACAGCTCGCCGGATTCAAGAAAGATCTTGCTAAATATTGTGAATAATATGTAATATTATCGCAGCAGATCCAGTGCATTCCTTAAGGACGTCACACAAAGGTCTGCTGCGATTATTGTTTTCAAGCATACACCTTCCTGGTCAATCACACCAATCGAAAGCACTGCTTTTTCAAGCATCCTTATCGATTCACAAGCCTTGCAAGAAGAGCTTCGCATCCTTCTCTCACATCACGATAAGTCGCATCAAAATTTCCTGTGTACCATGGATCGGCAATATCCTCACCCTTCCGGTCTGTAAAATCCAGTAATTTATAAATTTTCTGTTCCGGATCATCTCCGACAATTCGTAACATGTTGCGGATATTCCAGCTTTCCATTCCTATCAGATAATCAAATTCATCGTAATCTCTTCTTGTCATCTGGCGTGCACGGTGATCCCCGCAAGGGATGCCAACTTCTTTTAATTTCTTTCTTGTACCACAGTGTACACCATTACCAATCTCCTCCCGGCTGGTCGCCGCAGAATCAATGTAGAAGTCGGCAGAAAGCTCTGCCTGCTCTACTAAATATTTCATAACGTATTCTGCCATGGTTGAACGGCAGATATTGCCGTGGCAAACAAATAGTATTTTTATCATGTTCTTATATCTCCTTAAATCGTCACATTTCCTTGTATTTGAAAGTTCTTTACAATTTTCATTTTTCTTATAGTTTCTGTATCTTCTTATAAACCCTCATATTTTGGCTATCAAAAGTTGTAAAATAGGTATTAATATATATACTCTTCTTTTAATTTTTCTTTCGGTATGATAACCATTGGCACATCTGTTTCTCCTTCTTTCCAATATGGCACATAAAACACCGCTGCTTCAACACCCAAAACTTCCATTTGAGCTACAAATCCTTTTAATTGATACTGAGATACCCCTCTAACCACCCAATTTTCTGCATCTAGTAATTTTTCCCTCATTTTTTCTGCAATTACTTTAGAATAGAAGAATGGTACTATCGGCTTTCCTTCTGGCAAAGAAAAATAGGTTCCTGTTATTTCACCTGATTGTATTTCCATTAATGTCCAGAAAGGAGCCCCTTGAGTGGCTTCATCTGGAAGAAATGCCTCTTTAATTACACCAGCAACTATTTCTCCTAAAGAAGGTAAGTCTTTTGTTTCCATTAAATGAATGCCATTGGATTCTGCAAATTGTTTTGCGCCTTCTTGATAACCTGATTTAGCCACCATCATCCCCGAAATATTATTCAAATCATTTAATTTTGACAAAAACTCTCCCACCTCACCTTTACTTACAGGAGTATTCCAATCTTTGCATTCTATAGCAATACGATGTCTCATATTCAAATGCTGAAATTCATAGTATACATCAAACTCATGCTTAACTCCCGATTTTCCTATTACTGATACATTAGATGATACCATTGCACCTTCATCCATAAAATCCAACAATTTTTGATATACAAATTGTACATAATTTTCCAATTCTTTTCCTGCCTTCATACTGTTTTTTCCTCGTATTATATCTTCATATCGAAATATCTTTTAAAAGTTGTAAAACTCTCCCTATTTTACAACTAACCGATTACATGCTTGTTCACTTTATTCCTAAAACAGCGTATCAATATTCAAGTCTTGATATGCTTCTGTTTCACTAATTAGCATTTGTAAAAACTCATAAGTTCTTATCTGCGTACAATATCTTTTAGAAAGTTTATCTCCAAAATCTAATGTAATATAGACTTTCTTACGCTTTGAAAAATATACATCACAATGAGTAATATATTTTACCATTCTAGTGGCATTAGCACTAATTTTACAATAAGAATTCGGAGCAACAAAAAATTCAATATTATCTGCTAGCAAATCATCTTGAATGTCTAACATTTCTATAACACAAAATGATTTTCTACTCCATTTTCCACTATACAAAATTATACGATTTATAAACTGTCCTTTTTGACTATTGTTCGTTACAACAAATGTAGGTTTTTTATCCACGTTATACATAAAAGAAAAATAAATATTGAATTTTCTCATATATGGTAACATTGCAATACACCCTACCATAAATGTAATTAATATTCCTAAAATTTGCCCTATGGCACTAATTGCTTCCCAATTCATTATTTTTTACTCCTCCAGCAGTATGAATTTTAGGTTAGTAAAAAACTCAATCTATAATACATTTTATCTTATTTTCAGAACACTTTCTGTATATACGGCTTGTGGACAATATTCTTTAATCAACGCAATAGCTAATATTTTTTCCGCTTCACTCATTTTAGGTCCAAATACAATTTCTATTTCTTCTAGCACTTTATCATCTATTTCTAAAAACAATTGATTATATGGTGGCTTTGATAATGTGTCCTCAATTCTTCTAATTTGTTCTTGATGTTTTTCAAAACTAGCCGGATAAGCCTCTTTTAATCCCATAGGAGAAAGTGAAATTATATATCTCCACTCTTTCTGAAAAGCCCAATTTGTTCTTTTAAATCGTCCTATATCTTTTAATGAATAGGAAATAGATATATTACCCTGGGTAATATCAGACATTGTTTTGGCTTCCAAAAACTTTTTAACTGCATCTTCACAAGATTCTGTTCTAATTTTGGGAAATAACTTATCTTGAGAATCTGTATATTCAATCTTTTCTAAATGTGGTTCTGTAGAAACAATACTAGCCTTGTTTTCTTCGTATATTTTCTTCAAATTTATATATGTATCTACATCTTCAGATAAAAAATATTCTCCTTTTTTAAATCTATATTTTTTAAACGGAAATTCAGGCATTCGTATTCTAACGCCATGCATATTCGGTGTATATAAATTCCACAAAGGTATAGATTCCTCTGAATCTTCAGTCCAGCAACTCACATAGACAAATTTTCCAAACTTCCCCATATCTTCTGTTTCTGCTTCATCAAGGTCATCAACGTACAACAAGTTATTAAAGCAAATTGTTTTATTTCTCAAAATCAAAGCTAATGTTTCTAAACTTGTATAATGGTATAAATATTTCATTCTCTACTATCTCCTTTTTCGTCATATCGGAACATTTTTCAAAAGTTGTAAAATCGTTGTAATACACTCTCCTATTGTAAGGAAATCTGCATAAAATAAGGAGATTTGGGCAAAAGAAAAACTCCTGCCGTGGCAGATAAAAAGTACTTTTATCATAGTTGCATAACCTCGCATTTCTTAGTTTTTCGGGCTTTGTAAGCCTTTGTGAATTTTTCTTTTCTGGCATAACCTGGTTTATTTTCGCATAATATCGTCCGCAAAAGGTGTAAAATAAGGTGTATATTTTTCTATTTTACACCTTGCTATTTTCAATTTAAAAATTTCTCCATTGTGGAGATATACGTCCTCTATGATCTCTCCGTTTTTCACTCATAATATTTTAGTCTCCTTCATCAAATGTTCATTTAACTTGGAAGACCGTCTCGGTTTATTCATTATACCACAAGACCTTCCCTTCGCTAAGATAAAATGAACATTATTTTCATTACTATTTCTTCTATTCTGTCACTTAAACTGTACTGGCTGTATTCAGATAATCTTCAAACAATTTCCTTTTGAATCGAATATGAGAACCTACTTCCAAAATAAAATCTGCTCCTTCATTTTCACCTGCGATCTGTCTCAATCTCTTTTCTCCAATTCCGTAATATTCAGCCGCTTCGGAAACATTTAAAGAATATTTCTTCCAAACAGGTATTGTTTTTTCTGTATGATTCATTCGCATTTCTCCTCCCCTCTATTGGTATTCAACAAGGTTTTCGCTTTCTCCATTTTCATACTTGCAATCGCTTCTCGTTTGCTTGTGCCTCCAACATACATTGGTGTACACATTTCCAAAATACGGTCATAGATACGCCTTTTATCCAACATGGTCTCGCTTTTTATTTCTTTCAGTGGAAGATTAGTTGTGATGATCAAAGGCCGTCCTGAACGGATCCTGCGGTCTATGACGCTAAAAATAATTCCTAACACATACTCCGAATTTCGTTCCACTCCAAGATCATCAATAATCAAAAGCTGATAAGAAGCCAAAGCATTGATATATTCCGTTTTGTCTGCCAGCGGAAATATATCATCAATAATGGTATTGAAGTTTGTCATCTTTACCGTTACTTCCCGCTTAAGAAGTTCATTGGCAATACACCCGGCAACATAACTTTTCCCAGTCCCAACCGGTCCCCAGAACAAACAACCTATATGGTTTCTTTTCATTTTCTCCCAGTTATCAACATATTTTTTTGCCTTATGCATTACCGCATCTGACATATCTACATTCTCAAATGTCCACTCCTCCATTCTGCTCTTGTCAAAACAGATGCTCGTATTTCTGCTGACTAATTCCCGGTGCTCTTTGTCTTTAAAATATTTTTGTTCTTCTTCATACGCTTTTCTGTCACAAGCACATCGCCTGGAATGTTTCTTCATCCCCATAAAGTCACCCTTAGGAAAAAATGCTTCTTTCGCTTCCCCACAGACTTTGCAATATTGCAAACCATCACTGCCTACACATACGGTATCTTCTTCTCTCATCACAAACTCTCTCCTTCCCCATAGCAATAATTTACTTCATGATATTTATTACTTTTATATTTCTCAGTTACTTTACTAGGTGCCGCATCATCTAATTCCTTCAACGCTGTTTTTACAGAAGATTTGCATTTATCGATTTGAACAGACAATTCTTCTATTGGAAATATCAGATAAACATTTCCATACTTGTCTATCCAGCTATTCTTTCTCGATATCCGTGCCCGGTCATACAATATCATATAAAGAAATTTTGCAGTTTGGGAAATGCGCAGTTTGAGCAAAAACTTCGGAAACTGGAAGTACTGAAGCATCTGCTCTGACTCCTTCATGTATTCATATTTCATTCTTTTCTCGCCTCATTTCTGTTTCTAATTATTGTAAAAATCATTTTTATGCCGGCTCAAAAATGTCCTTACATATATTCAAAAGATGAAGGGCATAAATACAGGCTCTTGAGGAAAGTTTTTTATTTTTCCCGCCCAAATACCCTTTCATTAATACGAAACGCTGAGAGGCATTTTTACAGCCCCCTGATGAAATTTTTTTAATTTTTTCGGTTAATTGAATATTTGAAAACAAAAAACACTCACCTATTCCAGGTGAATGCCTTATCAAAATTTCCTTATTTTGTTGTCTGTGACACTTACTCAGAAACGCTTGCGTGTCTGCTAAAATGTAATTGCCAGCAATTATATTTTCACGTGGGTATGGGGACGTAATCTCCATCAAGTCTACTACTCGTAAGTAATACAAAATTGTCAAAATGACAATACTGTAATACACGGGTGGATCTTGCTCTGGATGTAACATATGAATTCATGCAATAATAGGCCCAAATGGGCACTTTCGCCATTTGAGCCTATATATTGTATGTCTTTTGGATGCCCCTTTGAAATAGCCTCTGCTGGCATAAAAGAAGGCAGACAGTCTTGTTATAAAACCACCTGCCTTGTTGATTATTCTTATATGTTTTTTTGTATCTCATCCGTTCGACAAACTGCAATTTCTCAACTTCTTTAGTTTTCTTCAAATTCATCCAATCGTTGTTTCAATATAAAAATTTGCATCCTTATCTCATCAATAACCTTCTTAAACTCTTCGTCACTCTTTCCGGTTGGATCTTCAAGTCCCCAATTATCATCAAACGGTCTTTCGATAAACGGACATCCCACATTACAACCCATTGAAATTGCAATATCCGGTACTGGTATCTCATCAATCAGCTTACTATATTGTCCTTCTGCTTCCATATCAATTCCATACAATTCTTTCATAATCCGGACTGCATCCTGATTAATCTGTAGTTTCGTTTCTGTCCCTGCCGAATAACTTTCAAATACATCCGAAGCCAGATGTTTTCCCAAAGCTTCTGCAATCTGGCTTCTGCATGAATTATGAACGCATATAAAAGCAACTTTTTTCTTATTCATACTTGAACTTCTCCTTAAATTATTTACAACAATCCCCGTCACCGCATCCAAGGCAAGTAAGGGATTCTATAAAGTGTTTGTAATTCATCAATGTCTCACAATTCAAAGAATAGTGATGCCATTTTCCTTCCTTACGATCATTCACAAGGCCGCATCCTACCAGTATCTTCATATGATGGGATAAAGTTGGCTGGGTAATTTCAAATCTTTCCAAAAGTTTACACCCGCACTTTTCTCCATCCGACAGCATCTGTACAATTTCCAGCCGGTTCGCATCGCCCAAAGCCTTGCATATCAAAGCCACATCCATTGCATTCATATTGACACCTCACATTGATCATTGTCTATGTTCAATATAATATATACATAGATATTTGTCAATGTATGTATTTTAAAAAAGAGAATCAAGTTTTTGATTCTCTTCATACATTCATTATAGCTTTTATCATCCATTTTATTTGCCCCAAACAGCCGCTGCATTCGACCTTACAAGCAGTTCTTCCACAGGCAGACCAATCGGACAAATATCATGACAAGATAACGACTTCCCGCATCCCTCAAAATATTTCTTCTTATATTCAGCAGAAATCTCATTCAAATGAGTGCTTTCCTGTTCTTCATTCAGAATCCGAAATGCGTTGACTGCAGCAACAGCGCCTGCGAAAGTCCCATTTGCAGAGAAGTTAGGACACACTTCAAGGCAGCAGCCACACGTCAGACAGCGTGCCGACTGGTATCTCGGTTCATGTGTCCACGGATTCATATAAGCTTCACTTTCAAGCCAAAGGTTCAGTTTTTTCAAATTTTCAAACAGAATTGACCGGTCAACGATCAAATCTCTTACAAGCGGAAATTTGCTTAAAGGTTCCAAGGTGATTGTAGAACCTTTTAACGTATGTAGAAATGTAGAGCATGCCAGCCTCGGACGTTCGTTAATCAGCATGGCGCAAGCCCCACATTTTCGCACCATACAGCTACATTCCCAGCTGATGGGAGTAACTATATTACCTGAATTATCTTTCAAAGGGGTTCTACTGTTCAATTCCTTTAGAACATTGGCAACAGAGCTGTTTTTGCTTCCGTCAAACTCAAATTCCTGCCAATAACTGTCTGATTTCTGACTCTCCTGCCGCCTGATTCTTATTTTATATACCAAGTGAATCACCGCCTTTCTGGAACAGGTACAAAGGAAATCTGTATCTGCTTTCCATCAAATCTGGCTACCGTTGTTTTAAGGTAATCATCGTCATTGCTCTTCGGATAATCCTCCCGCCAGTGTGCACCACGGCTTTCTTTTCTTGCAAGAGCACTCTTTAGAACTGCCATGCCAAGCAATGGAAGATTTCCTGTCAACGCTTGTACCGTTTGAATCCCATTTAACAACGTATTCTCATTTCTGACAACGCCCATAGTCTCCTGCATCACTTTGTTTAATTGCTTTATTTCTGAAATTTGGGACGCTGGTGGAAAACCTATCTGTGTCGCACAAGATAGATCTACTACATCTGCCTGTTCGCATGCTGATTTTGCCGCAACACGTCCTCCGTATAACGCTCCTAACAGAGAATTTCCACCAAGACGGTTGGCACCATGATATTGGGCACAGCATTCTCCGGCAGCGTAAAGATTCTGAATCGGCGTTCTGTGCTGCTCATCCACCAGAATGCCTCCCATAAAATAGTGAATTCCCGGTAAAACAGACACCGGTTCCTTTCGTATATCTTTATGCAGATAGGTCATACAATCGTCTGCCAGACCAGATAGCTTATTTGAAATAATCTCGTCCGATATTTCCGTCATGTCAAGAAATACCTCTGATTCATGGCTGACCTTCCATATCTCTCTGGCGGTAATATCTCGTGGCATCAGATTTCCAAGCTCCGGGTATTTTTCCTCCATGAAATACCATTGTTTTCCATCTTTCATGGCAAACAACCTGCCACCTTCCCCTCTGGCCGCCTCGCTGATGAGCATGCGTTTTCCACCACATTTCACAGTTGTCGGATGATACTGGATCATCTCGCCATTTGCCAGAGGAACACCAAGCCGGAACAATTCTGCGGTGACTTCTCCTGTATTGCTCAGCGAACCCGTTGTATTTCCAAACAATCCGTGCATACCACCGGTAGCAACAATAACCGCATCCCCCGGTAATTCCACAGTCTCCTGACTGTATTCATCCCTGATTACGCAGCCACAACAAATATTGTCACACAGACGAAGTGTTAGGAAAGAATGATGGCTGAACCGTTCTACCATACCAGATGCTTCTTTCCTGCGAACAGCGTCTATCATAGCTGTCATGATCTGCTTCCCGGTATCACTCTGCGCAAAAGCAGTCCTTTTCTTTTTCTGCCCGCCAAAATTCCGCAGATCCACATCATCATAGCCACTCATGTTAAATTTAACTCCAAGTTTTAGCAGCCAGTGCACCAGCTCCGGTGCTGCCTGTGTCATTCCCCAAACTGCATTTGGATCTGCCAGACCACATGCTGCCTTTATTGTATCTGTAAAATGTTCTTCGGGACTGTCGTTTTCATCTTTTGTATTCAAAGCTGCGTTGATACCGCCCTCCGCCATAACAGACTGTGCCCGCTCTGACGGAAGGAAGGAAACCAGTTTTACATTGCATCCATTTTCCGCTGCCTGCAAAGCCGCTGAAAGTCCTGCCAGTCCAGCACCTATAATAATAATTGTCTTACTCATAGATATTGCCACCCAATATAATATAAAATAACCGCTCCCGCTATAAAAAGAAGAAGCACCGAAAGGATCAAATAAATATCGCTCCTTCGTTCTTTATAACTAATGATTCCAAGTGATACGAGCAATGGGCGTATATTGATAAAAATATGAACAAAGATTGCCGCTACGAACAAAAGCTGAGTTACCATCTTTACCGTTGTAAAAGGGAACAAAATATATGTCCCATTCTGCACCTTTCCAAACAAGCCAATATGGAATAACAGCAGAATCAGTATTGCCATCCCACTGGCTCGTCTCGCCCAAAATATGACGTTTTGTTTCAGATACATTTTTCCTGATTGCTTCGCTGTCTGTAAACTCTGAACTGTCAGGATGACACCAATCACCGTATGCATAACAAGAATACCAACACCAATCCATGCAAGAAGTTTCCCTGCACTACTTCCAACTCCGTTCAGCATAAAGCTGCCCATGATTCCATGAATCATAAAAATGAGAAGCATTAAAACAGACAAAATCGTATTCCATTTTCTCATAAATTCCCGCTCACCTCATTTCTTCGCTGTCCATGATCATATAGTCCATCTGTGTTAGCGTTGTAACGTCAATAAAATCATCCGATGCCAGGAATACATCATACTTTCCACTTACCACTCTTGATAGCATCATTGTGTTACTGTACTCTTTCAGATCTACGGAAAAACCGACCTGTTTCAACCTGTCACAGAGTTTCTTAGCATAACTGACAAGCGGATAATCCGTCTCAGATACATATAACCGAAAACTAATGTCCGTTTTCATGAGATCTGTTTCATTTGTTTCCGAATCGTCCAGTGCCAATTCTTTTAATTTATTCCGGGTGTTCTCGTTGTCGAGACCATCTGACATCATATTAATACCGAGAACATAAGAGCCTTCCAACTGTGCGGAGGCTTGAGCCGCCTTTTTTGACTTCGGTGTTGCTCCTGTGACTGTATCAATCATAGAAGGCGGTGAATGTAAAATGACACCAAAACCTACAAGAAAAACAATCGTAACAACTAACAGAATCAGTTTTCGTTTCACATTTCCACCTCATTTCCTATTTTTTCAAAATTCTCATTGCGTTCAAAACAGCAATTATGGTAACGCCTACATCACCAAATACAGCTTCCCACATTCCCGCAATACCAAGAGCGCCAAGAATCAGGAACACACTCTTAATCCCAAGAGCAATCACTATATTCTGCATGACAATCTGTTTTGTCGCTTTTGCTACTTCAATCGCGTCCACCAGCTTAGACGGTTCATCTGTCATCAGAACTACATCTGCTGCTTCAATGGCCGCATCCGAACCAAGCCCACCCATTGCAATACCAACATCTGCACGGGCAAGGACAGGAGCGTCATTGATACCATCACCAACAAAAGCCAATTTGCTTCCCGGTCTCTTTTTACTATCTAAAAGCTCAACCTTTTCCACTTTTTGGTCAGGAAGCAGCTGTGCATAATATTTATCCAACTGCAATTCTTCTGCAACAGACTTCCCAATTTTTTCATCATCACCGGTAAGCATGACTGTTTTTTCCACGCCGATATGTTTCAGGTCAGAAATTGCTTTTTTACTGTCCGGCTTCACTTCATCTGTTATCAAAATACATCCTGCATATTGACCATCTACAGCCAAATAAACTTTTGTACCTGCTTTTTCACAGGTTGTGTACTCTATACATTCTGTATCCATAAGTTTCGTATTGCCAGCAAAAACTTTCTTTTCCCCTGCCATTACACTGATTCCATATCCTGAAATTTCCTTATAATCAGAAATCACTGACTGATCAATTTCTTTTTCATAAGCAGCAAGAATGGATTTTGCAATAGGATGGTTAGAAAAACTCTCTGCCTCTGCCGCATACTCCAGAACCTGTTCTTTTGAAAATCCATTTGCAGGCAAAATATCCGTCACATTGAAAACACCTTTTGTAAGTGTTCCGGTTTTATCGAACACAATAACGCTGACATTATTAAGTGCCTCTAAATAATTGCTTCCTTTTACAAGAACACCTCGTTTAGATGCTGCACCAATGCCGCCGAAGAAAGTCAGCGGGATTGAAATAACCAATGCACATGGACAAGATACCACAAGGAAAACAAATCCTCTGCGAATCCACTCTGTCCAGCCTCCGCCAAGAATGATCGGTGGCAGAATCGCCAGAAAAGCTGCTAAGATTACAACCACAGGTGTATAATAACGTGCAAATGTAGTAATAAAATTTTCTGTTGGTGCTTTTCGGCTTGACGCATTTTCCACAAGATCAATAATCTTTGAAGCCGTAGATTCACCAAATGCTTTTGTTGTCTTAATCATTAAGACACCCGTCTGATTCATACAACCGGAAAGTGCTTCGTCTCCTTTATGAACACTTCTCGGAACTGATTCTCCTGTTAAGGCCCTTGTATCCAGCATAGAATCTCCATCCAATACCACACCGTCTAATGGAATTTTTTCACCAGGCTTTACAATAATAATCTCACCAATGGAGACATTTTCTGGAGATATGGTAATCAATTCCCCATTTCTTCTTACTGTAGCAGAATCTGGACGTATATCCATTAAGTCTGATATAGATTTTCTGGAACGCTTAACAGCCAATGACTGAAAAAATTCACCTACCTGATAGAATAGCATAACAGCAACTGCTTCTGGATATTCACCAATGACAAAAGCCCCAATCGTAGAAACACTCATCAAAAAATGTTCATCAAATACACGCCCCTTTGAAATGTTCCTCACAGCCTGCCATACAACATCTCCACCAAGAATAACATAAGAAACAATGAGAAAAGCTAACTCGATAGGCAGTGGCACTTTCGCAAAAACAGTCAATGCCATACCAATGGCATAGATTGCTGCACCAGTCGCTAAACGAACTGTCAACTTCTTATCCTCATTGTTATAGGATTCATTGGCCTCCTGCTTTTTTTCCGGTATATAAGATTCCTGTACAATTTCAGAAACTTCCACATCTGGCTCATGGCTATGAACAATCGTTTCAATCTGACTGGCTATCGTATCTGCGGCTGTCTGAGCAACATTGATTGTAAGCGTCTGCTTCATCAGATTTACCACTGAGGATTGCACTCCATCCAACTCTCCGACTTCTTTTTCAATTTTTGCGGAACAATTCGGACAGTCCAACCCTTTTAATGAATAACTCTTTGTAACATTCATAACGGTTTCTTCCTGAACTTCCACATCTGGCTCATGGCTATGAACAATCGTTTCAATCTGACTGGCTATCGTATCTGCGGCTGTCTGAGCAACATTGATTGTAAGCGTCTGCTTCATCAGATTTACCACTGAGGATTGCACTCCATCCAACTCTCCGACTTCTTTTTCAATTTTTGCGGAACAATTTGGACAGTCCAACCCTTTTAATAGAAATATGCGTTTCATGATAATCTCCTTATAATTTGTTTAATTGTTCAATTACTCAACTATAATGTTAAAAAATATTATTTCTGCCAAAGATGCTCAAATCCCTTGTCAATAATCTCTTTCACATGATCATCTGCCAGCGAGTAGTAAACTATCTGTGCTTCTTTACGGAATTTTACCAGATTCGCAAGGCGTAATGCCTTTAACTGATGCGAAATTGCAGATTTTGTTACCCCCAGTAGCACTGCAAGATCACATACACACATCTCACTCTGTTCTAGAGCGTGTAAGATTTGTACTCTAGTTCCATCTCCAAATAGCTTAAACAAAGAAGCCAACTGGATATAATCATCTTTCGGCTGCATCTTGGATTTCACATCATTCACAATATCCTCATGAATTACATCGCAATTACAAATATAAGACGTTTTTGGCATATATTCACCTCCAAATAATAATAGTTGAACAATTACTCAACTATTATTATACTTATTTTTAAATTCATGTCAATAAACTGATGTTAGTTCCCCATAAATTTTACAATTAAAACCAGCTCTTTATTCTTTTCTTAATCTTTTTTCCCAGTATACCGTTTTGGCTTTCTTGTCACACTTCCTGTAAATTCCAAATTTGTAACGCTGAGTTTATATGTAATTGTCATGGTTTCCATATTTTTTAGAACACATACCATTTCATTCGTTAATTCCGGCAAGCGTTTTAAACACGGAAGTTTCCTTTTGGCATTTGCATATACATGTCTTGCGTCAAAATAGAACTGATTATTTGTAAGAATAGATTTTTTTGCATTCTTATAAAAATCCTTGGCCGAAAGTCTTGTCTCCACTCCTGTTAAATGTAGAAAGTGATCTATTGGAAAAGAAACTTCAAAATATTCATCTCCACAAACATACAGAAATGTTTTACCTGCCAAATTTTGGAAATATACGATTTCCACCTCTGTAATACCTTGTCGTATTGCGTTTTTCTTATCTACCTTTGTTGCCACTTATACCTCACATGCCAAAAAGAGTGTGGCATTAAACCACACTCTTCTGAGAATTACTTTTGTAAAAGAGTTTTCTGCTGGTTGTCAGCCTCGGTACCCAGTTAAGATACCCATAACGACGTGAAAATCATTAAGTCCCCCACGTGGACTACAGCTTTATCCAAGCTGCCAGGCTCGATGCCCAGTTAAGACATCTAATGAGATGGAAGTTTACCCTGCTCCATCTGTAGCCCAACTTTTAATGATGCTCTTACATCGAGAACATTTCTGTTCTTGATTTTATTATACTCAATCATAAAAAAAATCAACACAGATTAGCAAATTTTATTATATTATTCCGATCCGGTCTTCCAAAGGTATAAATAAGGTGTAAATTATTGGTTAATTCCCAAGAAATCCAATAAAATCAAGGCTTTCACGGCATCCATTAAACATTGCCGTGGCAGATGAAAAGGATTTTTATCATAGTTTTATTTCTCCTTGTTTTGCCCCGAAATGCCCTGTTTTTCAAGGGTTTCTGGGATTCGTGTAGTTTGCTCTGGAATTACAAATTGTGGCAAATCAGAGCAAGATTGAGCAAGTTATTACTACCTGTTAGTAGTAAAATGGAAAGGGGTACTACTAAAGGTTTATTTGGTAAAAACGATTTGTTCAAATTTCTTTGAAATAATTTCTTCTATTGCTTCTACTCCATTTTGTGGATAATTCATCAAAGCTTGCTTCAAGTCCTTATCCTCTAAGGGAATGACCAATCCGCGTTCATCTTCATAAGTATCAGCACAGCGTTTAATAAAATTGTCTTCCAATTCTCTGCAAGTCAAAATACCAACCCTTCCTCTTCTATTACTAAATCGTCCGCTCAACTGATCTATTTCCGGATTAGCCACTTCACCTGTATAATTCTTACATTCAACATATACATATGGGCACGGCAACAGTATGTTTTTATTTGGTAAATTAAAGAAAAATCCTGTTTCTGATGAATTGTCAAATACAATATCTATACGTTTTCGTCCTTCATGTATATCCTTTTCTTTTCTAGGTGATGACAAATTAGGATAAAATAGTAATTCCAAAATACCTATTATAAGATTGTGATACTTTGACGCATTCTTAGTTCCTGATGGTATAGACTCCAATTTTGCAATCAAATGATTACAAATTTCGCTTGCATTCACTTCTTCCAGAACAGCCCCTTGTACTTTTGATATTTTTTTCACTGTTTTTACTTTAAAATCTTGAAACACCTCTGGGTGTGACTCTGTAAATTTAGCCAAATATTCTTTATCTATCTGAGGTTCAAATTCAACTATGCTTTTCTTTGTGACATACTTTGTCCCATTCTTATATTTTCTAACCAACGAACTTCCCATACTCAAGTGTTCATTTTGAAGATAATTCAACACAAAATGTTGTTTATATTCTTGTGTCGTGTATTTATCCGTAAAAGATACAATTCTTTTAGGAACAAGCAAAATAGGTTTTTCATTTATTATAAGCCTATCAACATACCTATTTTCCCAATTTTTTCTTTTTGAATCCCAATACATCCCAGATGGAACATCATATGTTAAAGGTATATTATGCAATTCACATTGTTGCTGTGTATATTCAATCAACTGTAATTTAATAATATTAGCCGTCATATCTGATACTTTATCTCTATCCACATTTGGAACAAAGATTCTAAAATCTTCAATATCCTCCATAATTCCTGAACTTATTGCACGGCTTCTTAGTAATTCCTTAAATATAGCATTTGTATCTTCTGGTCCCATTCCATGTCCTCGTGGTTTACCATGAGACATTCCCATACATATGTCATTACTTTCTCCTAAATGCGAAAATAATTCTTTAGCTTGCTCAATTCTTTTCCCCTTCAGTAGTGCTAACAAATACTCAAAATAAGAGCGAATTGACTCATATGCATTCTCTGCAAAAGGGAATTCACATTTTGAAATATAATATGGATCCAAAAACAAAGGCATATCTGCTTCCGGGTCTATATCTACAAAATCCAACTCATATTGTGTCTTTTTTATATCAAATAATTTACTAATTTTCAAAGCAAATAACTCCTCCGTTGTTTTATTACCTATATTATACAGTCATATCTATCATTTTTCCACAAAAATAACGCTCCACCCTAAGCCAGAGCGTTACCCATCTTCCATATTAAATTGCCTTGAACATCTTCTGCGACATTGTTTTCTCTTTCTTCTGTTCAACCTCCGCCTGCGCTTTCCTAAACTCTTCCATTCGTTTCAGTTCTTCCTCCGCATCATCGAATCCGATATGCGTGTACACATTCATTGTGACCGATATATCCGAATGCCCCATGAGGTACTGTAATGTCTTTGGATTCATTCCCGATTTTGCCATATTCGAGCAATAGGTGTGTCGGCATACATGTGGTGTGATATTCGGCATCTACACCCGATAGATATCGTTGTACCGCCTCACCATGTGGTTAAAGCGATGTTCCCAATGCATTGCCACTAACGGCAGTCCTTTGTCATCCAAAAACAGGAACCCGGTATATCCATCCACCACTTTTTCTACCTTGGGTTTCTCCCGGTCTTCGATGATGGCTTGAAAGCATTTTGCAACATCCTCTGTTACCGGAAGTTTTCTTGTTCCGGCGGAAGTCTTTGTTAGCTCAATCACTAAGGTCATATCAGATAACCGTTGAAGCTGATAATCTATATTCACAATCCTGTTCCCTAGATCAATATCCTTAATTGTAAGACCACAAAATTCCGAAATGCGCATACCTGTATGAAAAAGTATATACACAACTTCATAATACTTGCAGTATACATTATCATCATGAACAAATTTAAGAAATTTTCGCATTTGATCCCGCGTTAACGCTTCCCTGGTAACACTGTCATTCACCACCACTCCCGCAGGTTCAAATCCAAATGGATTTTTATGGAGCACATCGTCATCCACCGCCATTTGATAAGAACAGCGCAATTCTCATTCTGAATCACAGGCTTCACATTACTTCCAAGACTTGCAATTTCATTTACATTCAAATTTCTTCTTCTTTCACATAGTGGTATTTCTTTGTGTTAGTTTTATCTAACCTTTTCTATTATCTTAACATGAGAATCGAGCATTATCCAGACCTGAACGGACGGCAATAATCCATTTAGACAAAAATAAAGTTCCAGACTTATTATCTGAAACTTTATTATAAATCCAGCATCATTGCATTACTTCACACAACGGAAATATACCATAGAACCGTCAACATGGATATCCGTTTCTTTATATAGTTTTTGAAGGATATCTCTCAGCTCTTTCTCCGTCTGAAACGGTGGAGAAAACCACCCTTTCTTTGCAAGAATATTTTTTACCAGCCAATCTGTCCGTTTCGATTTTCCCCTGATATAAAAACAAGCAATGAAATCACCGCCTGGTTTCAAAACACGCCATATTTCATGAAATGCTTTTGCTTATCAAGAAATGCATGAAAACCATTCATACTGACAACGGTATCTAAAAGCTTAAAACTATCGTTCTCTAATCTTCCTGACATTACGATTCATGAGGTGTCTTCCAATATGTCTATAAGCAAATGCTTTAAAGGCTGAAATTTCTTGATGATGTTCCTTCAACAGTTCATCTGGACAATCATAAACACCAAAATCCTGATTGATTCCCTCGCTCTGAATATAAGTATTGTTCCTATCAAACTCAATAATGAGATTTCTGAAATCCTTGACTGCTACTCCATAACCGCAAAATGCACCTGTACATTCCGAATTTTGTTCCTGTAACTTCTTTATGTAGGTTTTATCCAAAATGAAAGCTTCCAGTTCGTACCACTGATTTTCGAAATTAATTTCTACCCAGCTATGGAAAATACTTTTTGGAGCATTACGGTAAACAAACCCGGTCATGGCCCCTTTCTGCAATCTTTTATCAATCGTAAAACCATGTACTCTGCATGGAATATTGCAGGCACGTAAAAGTGCCATAAATAAAGTTCCTTTTGTATTACATTGTCCATAACCATCTGCAAGTACTTTTGAAGCTGAAATTCCGTCATCAATATTATATCCAAATAAAACATCATCTCTTACATAGTTGTAGATTGCCTTAATCCTTTCAAATTCACCCATTTCCTTCCATTTCATATTTTGAATAAGTTTTTGAATTGCCGGATTAGAAAAATCAACCATTCGTGTTTCCCTAAGATACTTATCTTTCATTTCCTATTGCCTTTCCCATAGGTTTTCTCACAACACAATGCATTCGCATACCTTTACGAATTTCAAATTTTTCTACTTTTAATCCTGCTTTTTTGCAACATTTTATGACCACATCTCTTGTTGGCACTTGGACATCTCCATGTCCGCATATATTTGCCAACGGCATTTCCAATGTATTCATTAGCCATACCAATACTTTGTTGTCACTGGTCACATCTCTAAGAACCAACCTTCCATTTGGGCGAAGACATCTCTTCACACTGTCAAAAAATGCCTGTGGATTCGGATAATGATGGAAACTCATAGAACAAATAATTGCATCAAATGAATCATTTTCAAAAGGAAAGTTCTCACAGTCTCCTACAACAAATGTTGCATTTGAAATATTTTTCTTTTTTGCCTGTTCAATCATGGCCGGAGTCAAATCCAGTCCTGTATAATGTCGGTCTGGATATTTTTCTGCTAATAAAGAAATCATCGGAGCAGGCCCACAGCCTGCATCTAATAAATCTCTAAAAGGCTCCCTCTCTAATTCTTCCAGAATATCCGGATAATCTTTCTTGCACATTTCGTAAATACCAGCATGGCTACTTTCATATCTTCCTGCTGCTTTTGTAAATTCTTTAATTGACAATTTTTTATATTCTTCATTTTTCATGCTTTTTCTCCAATCACAGTACCTTTTTCGTCTTGCATCCGCATTTCTTCATTCTTTTCATATAAGCATAAAACTGCTTATGTAATTCCCTCATTTCATCTGGTGCCTTCATAGCATGTTGATACATAAATTTATCTCCAAAACTACTTCCAAATGTAACTGCCAGCATAATCGTCAGAAATGACAATGGCAAAAAGCAAAAGATATTCATTTTCCATGGTGATAGTTTACCCTTTTGTTTTCGCAAAAAATTAAAATTTTTTTCCAGCCTTTCTGCTGTTTTCCTCATGATTTTCCATTCTTTTTCTACTTTCTCCGGATCGTCTGATTCATAATACGCATCCGCAATCGGTACCACCATAGCAAGATGACAAAGCTGCCATAGATGCATATCCGTTACTTTCTTGTATGGTATATGAGCATGCCTTAATATCTCTGAAAACTGCTTAGTTCTTTCGGATTTATTTCCTGATATTTCTGCAAATGTTGTCGGCTGAATCAACCTTGGAGTGAGTGCTGCATCAAGGATACCATCATCATTTATACTTCCGCCTGCTCCTGGAAAAGCCGGTAATATTCTTCCTTTTCCGACAATGTCTTCCCATTTATTGTAACTGTCCAGTGAATTTATCATTGTAACAATCGTATTACTTTTATTATTTTTCAATTCAGTAAGTGCTTCATACAGCTGGTTTTCCCGGACAGTAAGCAAGACAAAATCATAAATATCATCGTTTGGTAGTTCTCCAAGAATCCTAACCTCTGCCTTTATTACTTCCTGATTTTTCTTATATTGCAATCCATTATTTCTTAAAGCCTCAAGTCTTTTACCTCTAGCATAAATATTTGTATCATAACCGGCTTCTGCAAATAAAGCCGCATACAAGGATCCAATCACACCAGCACCATAAATCAATATTCTCATAAGAATCATTCCTCTCCTCTTACCCCAGTGCCACATCCAAGATCATCATCAAACTAAAACCAAGTGCAGAGAATTAGCATTATGTATTCCTTGCTGTATAGTCAAAAGAACTTTCACATCGTTCTTTTGTTAGTTTCAACTAACTGCCATATATAAAAGAAACCGTGCAAAAAGCAAACTGTAATTTCACACGGTTTTCCTTATGTTTAAGTATATCACTTACGAAATCATATAACAATATAATTCTTTTAACAATTTACAAAAAGCCGGAGGTCACAATAATCTTCATGACCTCCGACTCGTTATACTTATTCTACACTGTCCTTACACCCAAATCAGCTCCTCTCTCCGGCTTATCTTTTCCTGGCATTGCCTTTTCCTTGCTGATAGCTGATCCAGCTTTCATCCGTCAACTTCATTTCATTCTGCATCTTTAATTGACTGATAATGCCGCCATTTCCGCTACCAATGTCTATCTTACCTTGAAAATAATGCAGAATCTTATCGCCCTTCTCAGCATAATATACTGTAAAAAATATAATAATGAATATTACCGCTTTGTAAATCCAACATTACTTCCTGTACCGTATTTTCTGCAATCTCATCCATTGCCTCTGCCAGCTGTTCTGTGGTCATCTTCTCTGGATACATTGCTTCCCGAACATCCCAGATACGCAGTTTCTGGATTCTCCCTATATTTTTTATAGACTGCAGCTATTTGATTGACATCTGTACTTTTTTCATAAGCTCCCATATCATGGAAAGGTAATGCCTTTTCCTCCGGTAATCTCATCCAGATACTGACATTTATTGAACATTTCCAGATCATCAATCTGCTTCCGTAACATGGCTTCCTGACGTTCACCAGAGATTGGAATACGCTCAAACTGGGAATGTCCAATGATAATAGCATCATAATTTCCCATAGCGATTCTGGCGCAGAACTTCTTGCATCTGCACTTGTCGTAGTTGCCATTGCATCAGACTTTCTTTTTTACGCCCTCATATAACGAAACGCTCAGCGGGTAAAATACAGTGGGTAAATGCAAAAAAATAGCTATAAGACTCCATTTTTTGAAATCTTATAGCTTTACTATTGATAATATTGAGTTACTATTAATTTTAATAATTAGAAGTATTTTATCAACTTATAAATTTTTTCCAAGTTCATATGCCTTCTTCATTATATCCACATGATCCTCAGCTGTATTTGCTGCATCAATTCCACCGCCACCGACCATGCCTTTTAAGGAAGCCTTTTCAAAACAATCTACCCAGCCTTGCAGCCCATTATAGGCTTTCTCAAATGCACTTTCCTCATTCTCTGCCGCAGTTGCAATCATATAAATATCTCTGAATAAATAATCTGCCGAATATAAAGGATTCAATCTATCAAGAAGTGTTTTCATCTGACCGCACATCTCATAATAATAAATTGGGGTTGCATAGACAATAACTTCCGCATTCTTTACCTTTGCCATAATATCTGCAATATCATCCTTCTGTACACACATCCCAGTCCTCTGGCAGGATAGACAACCGATACAATATTTTATATCTTTTCCTTTCAAAGAAAGAAGTTCCACATCATGCCCCGCTTCTTTTGCTCCCTTTGCACACTCATTTGCAAGTATATCAGAATTGCTTCCTCCTCGAAGACTTGTCGATATGATCAATACTTTTTTTGCCATAATTAACCAACTCCGTTTTCTTCAAAAAATTTCTGGATTTTATCAAATGGGATTACATCCAGATTATCGTAAAGATCTGTATGAACAGCCCCTGGAATTGTTAGCAGCTCTTTATTGAATGTGTACTTGCTGTCCTTAATCATATTTTCATAAGCATCTTTTCCAAAATAATAGCTGTGTGCTTTTTCTCCGTGAACAATGAGGACTGCACTTCTGATTTCATTACTGTACTTTAATATTGGCTGATTCATAAATGACATACATCCAATACTGTTCCAGCCATCATTGGAATTCAGGCTTCTTTTATGATAACATCTGCCTTTATAATACTCACTGTAATCTTTTACAAAGAAAGGGGCATCCTCTGGAACCGGAAGTGGAACACAACCCCCGCCTCTGGAATATTCGCCTTTACGGTATTCTTCTGTTCTGAGTGTATTCAGCGACTGTTTCTTCGCATAACGTGCTTCTTCACTGTCCTCAGAATCAAAGTATCCATTCGCATTTACCCTTGTCATATCATACATGGTAGATGCAACAGTTGCTTTTATTCTTGTATCCAGCGCAGCTGCGTTAAGAGCCATTCCACCCCAGCCACAGATTCCAATGATTCCTATTTTATCCGGATCCACATCTTCCTGAACAGAAAGGAAATCGACAGCAGCCATGAAATCTTCTGTATTAATATCCGGTGAAGCCATGTATCTTGGATTGCCTCCACTTTCTCCCGTAAAAGAAGGATCAAATGCAATAGTAAGGTATCCTCTTTCAGCCATTGTCTGTGCATATAATCCGGAACACTGTTCTTTGACTGCACCAAATGGTCCACTTACAGCAATCGCTGGATATTTCCCAAATGCATTTTTCGGCTTATACAAATCTGCAGCAAGTGTGATTCCATAACGATTCACTAATGTCACTTTCTCATGATCTACTTTTTCACTTTTTGGAAAAGTTTTATCCCATTCAGATACTAGTTTTAATTCTTCTGTTTTCAACATAAATATAACCTCCACATGCAAATTGTCTTATAATCCAAGAATGCCTCGGCTTTTTTCAACCTTCCTATTTTAGTTTTCTATATTCTTCATCACTTACCGGTTCAAGCCATTCATTGGAACTATTTTCGCCCGGAACTTCTATTGCCAGATGTGAAAACCATTCATCCGGTGCTGCACCATGCCAGTGTTTCACTTCTGCCGGAATATTGATGCAGTCGCCTGGCTTCATTTCTACAGCTTCTTTACCTTCTTCTTGATAATATCCTCTTCCGGCAACGCATATCAAAATCTGTCCACCTCCACTTTTTGCATGATGGATATGCCAGTTATTTCTGCATCCAGGTTCGAATGTCACATTGAAAATTCCAACCTGAGAAGTAGAAATCGGTGCAAGAAAACTTCTACCTGAAAAATACTGTGCAAAACCATCATTTGGTGCACCGATTGGAAATACCATCTCTTTTGCATGCGCACGCATCCCTTCCTCTTCGTATGGCAAATCTCCTTCGCCTGTTTTCCACACTTCCTTTGCAAGATTGAAAACAGCCCATGCTTTTGGCCAACCTGCATAGAACGCGGCATGTGTGATCACTGCCGCAATCTCTTTTTGCGTCACACCATGATTTTTTGCATTTTGAAGATGATATCTTAAAGAAGAATCCGTAATTCCGGAAGCCATCAGAGCAACCACTGTAATAATGCTTCTTGTTTTTACGTCGATGTCCTGGTTATTCCAGTTTTCGCCGAAAAGTACATCATCGTTAAAACGTGCAAATTCCGGTGCGAATTCACCAAGTGTATTTCTTCCTGCTGTCTGTACTATTTTTCCCATATTCTGTATACCTTCATAACGCTGTTATTTATAAAGAGTTTACCCATTCAGTGATTTCCTGTTTCGTTCCACAATTTAACAGTCTGCCTTCTGTAATAACTGCGTCTGATGCAGATGACTGCAATTCTTTCACAGTGTTCCCAAATCCACTTCCTCCGGATGTTGCAAAAAGCACAATCTTTTTACCACTGAAATCGTAAGCTTCTAAAAATGTATTGATGATTGTCGGAGCCACATACCACCAGATTGGGAATTAAAATGTAGCCAGTTCCCCTCATGCGTTGATTTTACTGGGTTTAACTGTATACAAAACTGTGTTTACTGTTACTATCTTTCATTCTTTTCCAAAATAGCTTTGAAGCATAGGCCACATTATTTTCATATATGACACAAAGCTCAGCTCTACTTGTGCTTCATTAAACCATCCAACCATAAAGCTATTTATCTCTTCAAATAATACTTTTGAAAGTTTCTGAATAATAATTGTGTTATCCACTTCTTCAGTATAATCTTTCGCATACATTTTACATATAGAACGCACTCCAAAATAATTATATAGCACACCTACCGTTGTTTTTAATGCTTCAATATCTCTTGGAAAATCTGTTCTATTCATCATATTCACTACTAATTGATGTCTTGAGTTTAGGTAATTCCTAACTGTACTATTACCTATTTCAACATCAACTGTAAATGAAAAATCTTGAGTTTGTATACTATCTGCTCCTAACATTATCATCAATTCAACTTGTGCTGCATGATATTCTGTATAACCAGACAAAGCCATATATTTCCAAGAATCTTGCTTTGCATACATTTCCGTATCTAAAATATGCGTAAATTCATGAAACACAATATACCTTGGTATTTCCGAACTTTTGCATATCCTTAATATATGTTCATCTGTTTTCGTATTATAGTAAGCTTGGGCGGCTGAAGCGAATCCTGCTGCATCGCTTTCCTCAACATTAATTTCAAAAAAATCTATCTTATACTGTGGTAATTTCTCAATTTCCATAAACTCAATATATTCTTTTTCATATTCTTTAATTAAATTTTTAATTTGTATTTCTGTCATATTGTTTTATACCTCATATCAAAGTTAGCATTTCACTTTTAGTATACCATAAAACAATCCCATTCTCATTCTATATATTTTATCCTCAACGATGAAAAGATGTGTCTGCACACATCTCTTCCATCTTATTATTTTCAATGTTATAAGTTCTTAATAAAATTCAAATCCTGTTTCCGTAATGCCTTCTGTAACTTTTCGTTCTTTCTCTTCAGTTCCTTATTTTCTCTGCTCAGAGCTGCCACCTTCTGGTTCAACAGTTCAATCTGTTTTTCCATCGCCATGTTCAGAATTTCTCTTCTTGGATCTATCATTCCGGCCTGTTGCTCTACTGCTTGGTTCAATGTATCCCGGACGGTTGGATTTTTATAAAAGAATCCTCTCGACAATCCAGTTTTCTTCATCAGCTTTGGAACGCTGATACGTTCTTTATTTGCCAGCATATCTTGTATTGCTTGCAATGCCAGTTCAATTTTCTCTTTACTTTTTCTCTGATTTTCCTCAATCATCTTGTCGTATTTGCTCATATTCTTCACCCCATCTTGCCAGACTCATATATATGATGTCACTCATCCTCTGTCTTACTTCTCTGGTTTCGTCTGCCATTCTTTGATTGCTCATTTTCCGGTAATGCTGTACATTATTCAGTCTTTTATGCCCCAATAGTCTCGCTATCGTCCAGTCATCCAGATGCATTTCTGTAAGTTTGACGCCATAGTAGTGCCGGAACATGTGCGTTCCAAACCCGAATAATTCGCCATGATCATCTTTCAACTGCTTTTCCTGTATCATGGACATGACTTTTGTTTTTATAGCCATATACTGCATCGGGCGGTCAGGTTCTTTTTCATTAACAAATATGTATTCTGTATCACCGAACTTTTCCTGTGTATATTCAATAGAACTCTGTAACAGTTTTGCAAGTTCTTTACTGATCGGTTTTTTATATCTTTTAGTTTTAACTTGATATATTTCAATCATATCTTGGCCATTTTCTCTCGTCAGACAATCTGGTCTCAGTGTAAGGGTATCTGATATCCTAGTTCCAAGCATCTGATGTATCAGAAGACATCTTGCAATCTGTACATCCATCTGTGTAATTTCCGCATTCAGTCGTTTCATTTCATCATCAGAATACACTCTAAATTCTGCATTTACTTCCGGTGGAATATCCGTATTAATAAATAAATGCTCCAATCTTTCATAGCTGTAAATTTTTCCGATTGTCTCTAACTGTCGTCTTAATGAAATTACATAAGAACTATTCGCACTATGGGAAGTATCTTTTGTTGACAGATGTATCAAAAATTCTTCCAACACTTCTCTGTCTATTTCACTGCAGCTTTTTATTTTGGAATACTCTTTTTGGAGATATTCTGAGAATATCCTCATTATTGTCAATTCTCCCTGTACAGTTCCTATTGCTTCATACTGCAGATTCATATAAACAGCTTTCTTACATTCTTCCCTGATATCTGGCTGATATATTTTTCTGAAATCCAGTGTTTTTACATTATAAATTGGATTGGATCTGATTTTAATATCCAGATTTTTTAGTTCCCAAACATCTTTTTCTATCTCATCCCGTAAATCTTCTGGCCCTAAAAATTTCAGTACGTTTCTGAAATATAATATCGTCACTGCTTCGCCATAGCTTACTGTACCATACACACTCTTCTTTTCTTTTACAATAGTTATTCCCTGTTCTAACATCCAGCCTTTTAAAAGTGATATCCATTTTTCTGGATTTCTATCTCCAAGGCTTTTGATTCTCCGATTTATTCTGCTGTTCAAAAACTTTGCAATATGATTATAAGCTGTTCGATCCTGAATCAATGCTCTAAACGTTCCGTTTTTGCAGCGATACATAATATAACCTCGAAACTCTTCCTTTAATTCTTGCGTTGGAAGCAACGTTAAATCAAATTTTCCATTATCCTTACGTGTCCCTGTTTCTTGTAAATTGGGGAAATCGCTGAAGTATATAATATCATTTTCCATCTTTTTCCTCTTTCTTTAGCCATGATGCTAAACTACTTCCTTGCATTTCAAAGAACTCATCATTTGCTTTTGCAATCCTTTGCGGCATATAATCAATATACTGTCTTGTCATCTCTTCATAAGTATGTCCAAGATAATCCCTGATACTTTGCAGTGATACATGACTGTCATAAAACATAGTTGCTACTGTATGTCGATAATCGTGTGATTGAAATAAATATTCTCCATTTGCAATCTTATTTTCCCGGCACGCTTCTATCATCTGAGTTCGGAATGTACCATATAGACAAGCACCACCTCTGCTGTTTTTAAAAATGAATTCTTCAGGCTGAATTTCATGTTTTTTCAAGTATACTTTCATAATCTGATAAAGTGCCTGTGGGATTGGAATCCTTTTATAATTCTTCATTTTGACCTGATACACCTGAATCCAATAATCCTCGCCCTGCTGATAATAAGCATTTCCTTTCAATGTACACACTTCACTCGCCCGTAATCCTAGACACCACAGATGTAGGAACATACATCGTAATCGCTCTGGAAAAAGATATAATTTTTTCAAAATTTCCATATATACTGTTTCCTCAACGCTACGATCATGATGTACTATTACTTCTTTTTGTTGGAAATATTCAATTCGGAATGGCATTCTTGTAATATACTGTTTAACTTCCATGAATTTATAAAAATGACCGATACCGAAAATTCTTTCATTAAATCCCTTTGCCTGTATTCCCCGTTCTCGCAAGCCGTCTGCATACTTTTTTACTTCTGCGACAGTTGCATGAATCGCCAGTATCTTTTCTTGTTCCAGCAGTTCAATAAAATTTCTAATACATACAAATCTTCGTACAATCGTGCTGACTGCCTGTCCAGTAATTCCCAGTTCATATTTCATGTATGCCTGTAAAATTTCTCGATTCTGTATTTCCTTGACTTCCATAAAAGAAATGCTAATTAAGGATTTACTTTCGTCTATCCGATGTTTTCCAAGATGTAATCGTTCCAGATACCATACATTTGCTTCCCATTGGATCTGTTCCTGCTGCATAAACGCATCTCTTCTGCATTCACCTAAAATACTTCGTTGACTCGTTTCGGGAAAATTCTTTAAAATAGTTTCCACTTGTTCCATTTCCAGCAATCCAATATCCGTAATATTTAACTGAACACAAGAATCATAAAGAAGTTTTAAGGATTTTAACCTGACATTTCTATAAGCCTTAGACATTGAAGTATTGGCAATGATACGACTCAACGTATAAAAAATTTGTTTCTTTAAAACTTCTGAACAATTTTGTGTAAAATCCCACACCAATAGGTTTGTTTTATAAGAAGTTTCAAAGGTCTCAGCTATTTCCTTTTCCGGATAATACTTCAGAAAATAAATTTTATTTTGATATTTCCATTCATATATCCGCTTTCCATTTAGCGTCTGCATTTGTTGATAGATATGTTGTTGTTTTACCGTATCATATATTTTCAAATAGAAAGATACAATTTGTGATCGTATCTGTCCTCTTAAATATTGTTCATACGAATTTCGCAAAGGATAATCCATTTCTTCCAGATGCCAGATTTTTCTATCTGCCAAGAACTTTTTCAATTTGTTAATTCTTGAATCGCTTTTTATTCCAAGTGCATCAATTTCTGAATATAGTTCCTGCTTTTTCTTCTCAATATCTACTTCAGATTCTGTTATGTGTTCTGCCTGTTGCAATAAATATATAGGTATTTCTCACACCTCCCTACTCCAGCAGACGTTCCGCCCCATAAATAGCAGTGTGTTGTGCATAAAACTCATTACTTGCTTCTATCAGTTCATCATCCAGCCAGTCCAGATACTTTATAGTCGTATCCAAATGTTTATGCCCCAATGCCTGACTGATCATTTCCAGTTCCCATCCTGCCTGCTTTCGCATATTTGCAAAATAGTGACGTAACATGTGGGGTGTGATTTTAACTCCGGTTTTCTTTTCCATTCGGTCCAACATATCATATACACTGTCCACTCTTAATGGCTTTCCAATGTTCTCACCCATGATATTCACAAACAGGTAATCCTGATGTTGCAGGATTTTCCGATATTTTGCCAGATAATCCATGAGAAATTCAAACGTATCATTACTTATCTTGGCACTTCTGTATTCCGCATTTTTGGCTCTCGCTTCATTTTCATTATCTTCCCGGAAGCATACCCTTATCATGTGATTCCTATAATCAATATCTTTGACATATTTTACTCCCAGTAGTTCCCCAATTCTGTATCCGGTTTCTGCTAACATAAGTAACAGAAGCTGATCTCTTCGGTTCGTACAGGCCTGTAAAATTGTAATAATCTGATTTTCTTTTGCTGTTCTCCCACGATGTTCCTCTTCCTTCAGATAGGCTTTAAAAGAATGATTCCGCAGTACCTTTTTTACTCCCACCTGATTAACCGCTATAATCTGGTTATACGATAAGGTTTTGAGACTTCCGTACTGTTCATATTCTGCCTCTATAAATAAATAGAACCTGAACACATCTTTTAAGTATGCGTTGCAGGTTCCTTCATTCGGACACTTCTTTTCTCCAGCCGTTTGCTCTGTATGGTTTCCGGCTTTAAGCCAGTATAAAAATTCCACAAAGTGTTCTGTCTGTTTTTCATAATCTAACTGATAGACTTCTGTGAGTTCCATTTCTTTCTCTGCCATATATTTCATATAATAGCAGATTGAAAATGCTGTGCGTTTCACTGTATTTGGTGAACGTTTACATTTAATCTTATGCATTAGATATTTACTTGGCAGTTCTTCAATACTCATTGTTTCCAGATTTCTGATGAAAAAATATTTTTCTGTTCCATCTTTTATCGTTTCCACCTTGTATATCATAAGCTGCCTCCTTTCCTCTAACGCTATACACAGTATACCCACTTCATGCCGAAATAGCTATTCATCAATACCAACAATCCCACCGAAAACGCCCTTGAAATACCACCAAACTTTTCGTGCAAAATCTGCTTTTTCTGTAGCAGAACCACGAACGGTTACAGGTAGTATTCCACGCCTTTCCGGTTTCGAATAAAGTGCTGGACATCCTTGATATCTTTTGCCATCTTGCAGCTCGGAAGCGCACACATTACTTCCTCATGATACCTGCCACCTTCTCCTGCACGCTCGTCTAAAATGGACACGACACAAGTATCTGTCTCGGTGCGGAGAGCACGTCCGAATCCCTGTCTTAGTTTTTTCTGCATGTCTGGAACAATCACTGCCTGAATATAATCTTTCAGGCTGGCATATTCCTTCTTCTGTGCTTCACTGATGGGATCAGGAACAGCAAAGGGCAGTTTTACTATAATCAGCGAAGATACCATATCTCCAGGGAAGTCTACTCCTTCCCAACAGGAGCCGGCTGCAAAAAGGACAGCATTGTCCATCTGTTTAAATCTTGTGATCTCTTCCGGTGAATGTCTCCACACCTCTATCATCGGGAACGGAATTTCATCCCTTAACATCTGGTAAACGTTTCCCATCAAATGATAAGATGTAAACAGCACTAGCGTATGCCCGTAAGTCGAACAGATCAGTGAATGGATATGGCCTGCTATCATCTCTGCCTCTTCCTGACTTTCTCTTCTGCATGTCTTCAAATTCTTTGGCAGATATAACAGACAGTTCTTCTGATATTCAAACGGGGAGTCTGCCACATATTCCCGGACTCTCCGCACTCTCTGTAATCCTGTCATTTTCCGAATGTGGGAAAATCCCTGTCCGGTTTTTAAAGTTCCGCTTGTCAGAATCGCTCCCATTCCTCTGCTCCATAACATCTGGTCCAGATACTGTGGAATCCGTCTGCTGGATGCACACAATATAATCCGGTGGTCATGGTCCTGCTTCAGATGCAGCACATACTTCTTATCCTGATGGAAAAAGCATTCCAGCACACTTTTGGTTTCTTCCAGCTTGTTTCTGATCCACTTTGGAATCTTCTTTTCTAATTTTTCTATGATCTTATTCATGGTCTGTATCCCCTCATATAAATACATTGCACACTCTTCTGTCATGTGGAATTCTTCTTTTATCCCATATCTGGTTCTGTGGTTTTCTCCTATGATGTCCAGCACCATCCGGATCGTCCCGGACAGTTTTCTTATCTCCGGGCCTTGGTACTCATTCCCAAGATAAAAGCAGATTTCTCGGATATCGTCATAACAGAGGCTCTTCCCAAACATCTGCTTTGCCGCATCCGGCAGCTTATGTGCTTCATCGACAATCAATGCTCGGTAGTCTTTTAATAACGGGCGGTAATCCTGCAGCCTGTGATAACCATCAGCCAGCAGATAATTGTGATTACAGATCTGAATGAACATTTCATGATCTCTGGAACGCTCCAGATACTGCTGATACCTGCATGAGCCTCTTTTCGGGCAGTCTCCCGAACAGAACTTCGGTACACTCACCATCCTTCTGTCAAACCCACTTAAGTTGGACACTTCGTCCATATCATAATGTTCTTTCAACGACAGCAGAGCTTCTTTCTGCAACGCATTTTTGTTTTTTTCTTCGATTGCAACGATTCGGTGCTCCAACCTCTCATCGCAGACAAAATGCTCTTTCCCTTTTCGTATCACAGCTTTAATAGGGGCCTGAATCGTCCCGTTCTCCTGAAGAATCCGGGAGAGAAAAGGGATATATTCTGTAAGAATTGCTTTCTGGAGTGCAATGCTGGAAGTGGATATCACGACCGGACGCTGCTCATAAGGGGAACATCCTTCTGCAAGGAGGGAATATTTTCTCATCAGAACACAGGCCACCAGATAGGCATACGTCTTGCCGATACCGACACCCGCGTCACACAGTGCTATGTTTCTTCCCAGCAGGTTATCCAGCATTTTGTGGCATAACATAATCTGTTCTTCCCTTACTGCCATTCCATGTTCCGGGAACAGCACTCGGAAAATAGTATCAATTTCTCGATGCGCTCTATTGAGATATTCTCTTGTGTAATACATAATTTGTTACCTGATATGCGTGCTGATATCACATCAATACGGCTGTAAAGGATTTCTCCCTACAGCCGTATGTATCTGATATCAACGACACATTCTTCCTTGATTTCTTATACTTTTGATTTTTGGCGTTGTATTTGTCCTCGACTCCCCCATTGCCTTACGGGAACATTACAGGCGGATGCTTGGCATTGCACCGCTCACGGATTTTCTAAAAGTCTTGCTGATTACAACCCAAAGTCCATCCTCTGCTCACTGGCAGTTCCTATGTATCATTATCCCCTCGTAAGTGATCCTCGCAAAAGACCGCCACGGTCCTGTTTCAGTTAAAGATGATTCGCTCGAAACGAAAACGCCACAAAAGAACTCTGCCTCTCACTTTCTGGTCTAATTTCTTCCATGCCCTTTTCATCTGTCCTCGCGTCTTCCTGCCACGCTTCTACTTACGGGAACGTACCTGTAATGCTGGTATGAGGTTGTCAAAGTACACTGGCAAAATTTACCTGCCTATTAAATAGCCGACGAAAAACGCCATAATTATTCAATTTTTGATAAATTTTTTAATTTTTTTCTCAAACGGTTTCTTTTGGTATAAATCGTCTGTTCTGCCATTCCCATAATCTTAGCAACTTCTCTTCCAGAATATCCCCATGTACTGAGTAAGAGGATTTCCAGTGTCTGATGCTCCGTTTCTTTCAATAGTTCATAGATTCGCTTATCACCTATGTGATCCAGAAGCTCCTTTACATCCCTTGCAAACAGCTCGCTGTCCTTTTCTTTTATGGAATCCATATCCTGCATCGTTTCATCCAGATGTTCCCGGTATCTGCGCTCTTCCAGAAAGTCTTCCCTGTCCATCTGGCGCAGCTTTTGGATCTTCTCTTCTTCCATTCCCAGTTCACGCAATTTCTTTTCTTCCTGTTCTTTCCAATAATTCCACTTTCGTTCTTCACTTGTCTTGTTATAAGCCATTTATCTTTCCTCCGATCTGATTTTTGATATAGAAATCAAATCGGAGCATGGCGGTGACCGGATAGGTACGTTATAATGTTCGAAAAATGTCGAAGAAAAAAATGCTGCAACCTCTTCGATTACAGCACTTTTTTCCATCTTACGTGAATATTTCTTGTTGGTTCATAGGAGATTCCTTCTTTTTCTCATAATGAATAAAAGACTCTTGTCATCCATTATTTATTATAATTTTTCTACTATTACAATAGCTTTTTTAACAAGTTTTCTTGTCTTGGAGTTTAAAAGAAAGCTACCAGTTTTTTTCCTCTGATAGCTTTCCATTCATTCTTATTCTGTTGGGAACATCGCTGCTTCCAACTTATTCATCTCTGTATCCAAAAGACCATATTTTCCTGAGTTATCTTTTTCCACGGATACGTTTACAGTAACAGCTTTTCCATATCTGTTCTTTTCAAGACTCTTCTGGACACTTTCTGTTAATACAGCTGCAAAGACTTCCGGATCATTTCCATCCAATCCCTGCTTTATTTTTTCATTGCTTACCTCTGTAGAGCTTTGTTGCAATGTCTGAAATACATTGGATGGTTCAACTTGTACACTTACTGTATAGACTCCATCCTCTTCTTTCACATCTTGTACTTTGTATTTTGCCAGTTTCTTTACTTCTGTCAGTTTTTCCGCATAATCAGCAATTCCTTTATCCGTAATGTTATCGGAATCATCAAATTGCTGTTGGATACTCTCATTAAAATCCTCTTCGATTTCTTTCTTGGCATCTTTTTCCGAGATTTCTAACAGATTCGCATAGTCCTTATATTCTCCATGATAGTGTGCATCAAGAGAACTTTGGACGTAGGATTTGGCATCAAAGTCTGGTTGTCTGGAGCAAGCTGATAACAATATACATACTATAATTCCTATACTTATGCACAAAACACAATTCTTCTTTTGCATATTCTCTCCTTCACGCTTTATTTATCTTCAATTTTTATCGAAAATAACATTTTTAAATACTGTTCTATTGACTCCTTTTGAACTTTTCTTTCAATATTATATGGAATGCACATAAAAAACTCCACATAACCATTATCAATAAAACTCAGCAATACTTCTCCATTTTCTGTTAAAAAATGTACATATTTTTTATTACATTTACTTTCAAATTTAATATTCGACATTTGCTTGTATATTTTTTTGTAATGATTTTTTATGCTTACTTCATCTGTACAATCAGTTCCATCACCTATCAAAAAAGAAATATACAACTTATCATAATCTTCATTTCTATATGTCATATAAGAATCTGTATGACCATCACCAATATTTTTATAATGCTCATTTGGAATCGAATAACTAATTATTTTCCCCTCTAATGTTTCAAATCTTTCTGTTTCATCAATTCTAATTTCACATGGTTCAAACATTTTTTTTATAAACAAGCCCAATTCATAATCCGACATTTCTATAAAATTAATATAATCTTTTTCTTCCGTTTTTCGCGAATATCCCCCTCTATTATTCCGTTCCCATCTTCTAATTTCTAATTCATCTCCATTTTGTTTCAAATCAATTCTTTGATAATTCTTGGAAAATGTTGGAAAACTTTTATATTTTGTTTGTTTCCAAAAATTGTTTAATTGAGATTCGTCTACTTTTGGGGAACTTTCTGCAATTTTTATTCCTTTTCTAATTGCACAGCCTATCTTATCTATTGTTTCTTCAGCCATAATTTCAATTGTAGGTTCGATAGAAATATAACATCCCATAAACCTTTCAATGGCATTAGGCACAATTAAGAAACCATATTTTTGATTATAATATACAGAAATCATATCCGTTTTCTCCTCTCTATTACTTAAGGGGAATAAAATATTCCCCTTAAGCTATTTACTTTGCTATTATTTTCCTACTGTAATAATGAGTTTAACACCTTTATCAATACCATGTTTTGTAGCATTATTAACTGCATTTATCTGAGCTTCGCTTAATGTTACATTTGGAACAACTACTTGTAATTGTCTACCCACTATTTCTTCCGCATTAACAAATTTACCATTAAATGTTTCTCCTATAAATCCTGAAACTTTATTAATGTCCTTGACAATTACCTTTTCCAATTTATTACCATTTTGATAAGTCTTTGCACCTAAGTCTCGGCTTTTAACACTAGTCACAACACCATTTTCTACTTTATCTATGGTCGGGAAATTGTGTCCCAAGTTATTTCCCATAGCTTTGTCAATAATATCTCCTCGCTCTAATGGTGGTTTTTCCCAAGTGCCTTCTGGCAATTTTGTTTCGGTTACTTCTGCAACTAATTTTTTAAACGATTTATCAATCCCATCATTATGGGTACTTCCTGCACTCCTTACTACATTCAAAAGTTTCCCAGCCCCATAACTAAGGCCACCCATAACGCCACCTGTCACTGCTCCTGCAATACCACCGACTAACGTATCTTTTGCTACTTGTTTCAGACTATTTCCAGACAAACCTGAATTCACTGCACTATATGAAGCTCCACCAATAGCTCCAATAACTGCTCCTGAAACCATCGCCGTTCCTAAGCCACCCATTGCTGGCAATGCTGCCAGAACTGCTCCTGCAGCCAAACCGCCTGTTGCAGCAACTACAAGACCAGAAACTGTAACCGCAGTTATACCAATGGCTACTTTTTTCACCGCATTCCAGTCTACTTTTCCAAGCTTATCTGTAATACGATTTGTTGTCGTACACATATGTCGTACCACTTCTGAGCGGATTTCTGCCGTTCTTTCTGAAACATAGGATTTGAAAGATGTATAAGTTTTTCCAATTTTCTGTACCCCATTGCTTACAGAACGAATAAACTGACTTCCTCTGGATGTGATCTTTTGATATGTACTGCTACTGGTTACACGATTTTTCACAGATTGATATGTCTGTTTTGCATGTTTAGCTGCATTTTTGGCAGTTTTTGCTACCCCCTTCACTGTGTTAACAATAGTTTTTGCTGCTTTCTTAGCTGTATTTACTACTGTTTTGACTACCTTTTTCGCAGTATTAACGATTTTCTTGCCGACACTCTTGACTGCTTTCGCTGCTTTTTTAGCTGTACTCTTAATCCTGCTCCACAATGAATGTCCTGTCGGATCACTGTAATTCAGCGGATTATTGGTCGTATAATCGTAGCGGTTTCTGGTCAATGGATTTTCTGTCGTTCCAAGGTCACTATCTTCAGTTGTAAAGGTTCCGTTCTCTGCGTTATAGTATCTTGCCCGCAGATACTGAAGTCCTGTTTTTACATTTGTGGACTCCCCATTGTAACCGTAGTAATTGACACCGTCTGCTGTTCCTGATGTAAGGTTACCGTATGGATCATACTGATAACTGTTCGTCAGGTTAGCATTTTCTGTCAGGATTCCGGTCACGCTGTTTCTTCCGTCATATAAATAATAACTGCTTTCTTCCGATTTATCAACGCTTACCCGTTCTCCGATTCCATTTTCTCCATAAGTATAAGCCTGACGTACTTTCTCGTCTGCCCCATACTCTGCGAGGACTTCTGTATTCTCACGATTGATATCGTTGATGTACTCTGTCAGTGTGTATCCTTTTGCATTGGAACCGCCTTTTACCAGAGAGGCAAGCTGCTCTTTCGGGCTGTTCCCATCTTCGGTACGCTGGTTCTCCGGAATCAGGACTTCATCGCCATAACAGTCTTCCCATTTATAGGTGTTATCCAGTTCGAATACCCGGTTGTTATCTCCATCGTACATGGCTGCCATCAGGACTGTTCCACCCTGTTTTACGACTGCCAGACGATTCTCTGCTGTGTATTCATAAGTAACCGGATCTGCACTGTTTGTCTTATCACATTCCTGGATCAGATTGCCATCTTTATCATAGCTGTAGGTTGTTCCCGGATCGCCCCAGATCTTTGCATTGGTGCGTTTGATGAGCTGGTTGGAATCGTTATACTTGTAATTATATTTTGCTTTGCTGACACCATCTTCGATCTTCTCGTAAGAGGTCCGGTTTCCGATCTTGTCATACGTATAATTATGGACTGTCTTTTTACCGCCCTCTGCTTTTTCTGTACAGCGTGTCAGTTCCCAGTTGTCATCGTATTCATAGGTACGTGTCGTCTGGGTCTCTTTTTCCTGATGCTCACAGTCTGCTTTGTCTGTCTCATTCTGTGTATCGCCCCAGTTGTACCAGTCTTCCCAGCTTGGTGTCTTTCTTGTTCCGGCTTCCAGTTCCGTAGCTGTTTCTCCAACTACATATCCCTGATCATTGTACTTGTACTCATAAGTACTGATTACTTTGCCACACGAACCACAGGTGTTGACAATCTTTGTGATATGATCTTCTGCATCGTAAGATACTTCCGTCTTTGTTCCATTGCTTCTAATAACTTCTGTCACACGGTTCAGTGCATCATGCTTGTAAGTGGTTACTTTTCTATTACGGTCTGTCAGTTTTACCAGATTATCATTTAAGTCGTATTCATAGCTGATCTTTGTCCCATCCGGGTATACGATTGCCTGCAGATTATCTGCGTCATCATAAACGTAGCTGACATCCTTTTTCGAACCGCTTGTCACTTTGGTGATTCTTCCAAGTGCATCGTATTCGTAGCTGCTCTTGCCTGTCTGATCCTTCATGGATACCCGTTCCCCGGCACTGTTATATGCGTAGGTCACGTCCTTTTCGGATGTCTCGCCTTTTGCGTCCTGATAAGATTTCTCCAACAGGTCATTCAGTTTGTCGTAATCATACGTGGTTTTCTTGCCGCTTGCCTGTGTATGTCCGGTCAGTCTGCCTTTTTCATCATAGTCGAATTTCTCCGTTCTTCCTGCCGGATCTTTGATGGATGTCAGGTTGCCTTCTAAGTCATAAGTATAATTCGTTGTCTTATTTGCTGCATTGGTGAAGGTCACCAGGTTATCCATGTTGTCGTAACCATAAGTTGTTACACCGCCAAGGGCATCAGTTACTTTGGTCAGGTTGTCATTCTTGTCATATTCCAGATGGCTCTTTAATCCGGTCTTATCTGTAACAACCTGAATATTCCCATGTGCATCGTAATCAAATCCCGTTGTGAATCCACGCTTGTCTGTAATAGAAGTTACCCTGCTGTCCTTATCATAGGTATAGGATTCCTTCTGCCCCAGTGCATCGGTCTCTTCTGTTACACGGTTGTCTTTATCGTAGACTGTCTTTGCAACATAGCCCATCGGATCTGTTACAGATGTAACATTATAATTCTTATCATATCCATAGCTGGTCTTTCTTCCACCCGGTTTGGTGATCTCAGTAATATTTCCTGCCGGGTCGTAAGTGTAAGCAGTTATCTTACCAAGCGGATCAGCTGCAGAAGTCATCTGACCTGCCAGGTCATAACTGTAGGTATTGCTCCGTCCAAGCGGATCTGTCTCCTTCACCAGATTGCCATACTTATCATAAGAAAAGCTGGTTGTTCCATCCAGTGCATTGGTAGAAGACTTCATCTTATGGAGCTTATCGTAAGTATAAGTAGTGGTACTCTTTAAGCTGTCGCTTTCTTTTACCACGTTGTCCACTTTATCATAAGAGAAATTTTTAGTATAACCCAGTGGACTGGTCATACTCTTCAGACGTCCGGCTTTATCATAACTATAGGTATACTCTCCACCATTCGCCTGTGTCATCTTTGTGACATTGTCATTCAGGTCAACACTGTACTGTGTCTCATTTCCCTTTGCATCCGTTACAGAAATGACATTGCCATGCTTGTCGTAATCATATTTGGTAACTGCTCCCTTTGGAGAAATCTGTTCCGTCATGTTACTCAGGCTGTCATATTTGTACTCGGTAATGAGTCCCATCGGATCTTTTGATTTGGTAAGATTTCCAATGGCATCATAACGGTATTCATTTGTTTCTTTTAACGGAGAAGTCTCCCCGATCTTGCGGTCCAGTTCATCATACTGGTAGGTTGTCGTATTTCCATTTCCGTCTGTCTGGGATACGAGGTTGTCATTTTTATCGTAAGTATACTTGGTAACCGTACCGTTTTCATCGACAGATTCCGTCACATTATCATTTCCGTCATACTTAAAGGTGCTGGATGCTCCCAGTGGATTTGTCTGAGAAATAACCCGGTCTTTCTTATCGTAAGCGTATTTATATGTGGCTTCCTCTTCTTCTGTCATGGATAACTGGTTGCCGACTTTATCGTAGGTAAAGGTTGTTTTATGACCTTCCGCATCCGTTACCGCTGTAATGCGGTCCATAACATCATATTCATAAGAAGTGGTACTTCCGTCTGCTTCAGTAAGTTTCAGGAGTCTGCCGTACTGATCGTACTTGTATGTTGCTGTCCTGCCAAGTTCATCGGTCTGTGTCAGTACATTTCCGGCACCATCATAAGTATAATCCATACTGTTTCCACCATTGTCGGAGGAATGGATCAGGTTGCCTGCTCCGTCATATTGATAAGTAATTACGAGTCCCTGTGCATCCGTACATTTTACAAGCTGTCCGATGGCATCGTACTCCATCAGCACCTTGTCCCCTGTCGGCAGTATTATGGATGTGTTATTTCCCTCTTTATCATACACATAGCTGTACGCATTGCCGAGGGCATCTGTCATCTTTGTGCTGTTGCCCTGTGAATCGTATTCGTAAGTGGTCTTTCCTTTCAGGGCGTCCACCGTCTGTTCCAGATTGTCGGTGGAATCATATTTCATTGCTGTAATGTTGCCCTTTGCATCGCTTACCGATGTCATGTTTCCATTACCATCGTAAGTCATGGTACTGGTATTTCCATTTTCATCGGTAGAGGATACCAGATTTCCATTTAAGTCATACTTCATGGATACGGTATATCCAAGGGCATCTTTGGATGTAGTCAGATTTCCTGCCTTGTCGTAAGCATAAGTATCTGTTCTTCCCTCTTCATCGGTAGAAGATACCAGATTTCCTGCTTTATCATAAGTATATGTGGTAGTTCCACCTTCTGGGTTGGTTTCACTTAAGCGGTTTCCTGTATTATCGTAGGTATAAGTCCAGGTTCTTCCACTGTCATCTGATTTTGATACCAGATTGTCTGCCGCATCATAAGTATAAGTGGTAACTGCACCTAATTCATCTGTCTCTTTAGCGAGTCTTCCGCAGTTATCATATTCCTTGGAATGGCTGCTTCCATCTCCATAAGTAATCTTGGTTTCATTTCCTAATGCGTCATATTCATATTTGGTTATATTACCAACTGCATCTTTGGACTGAAGCACCTGTCCAAGAGAATCAAACTTGGATACGGTTGCATTTCCATTTCCATCGGTATATTTTTTCAGATTTCCTGCTTTGTCATATTCATAGAGCTTTGTTCCAAAATCTTTATTACTCTCTTCTATGACACGTCCCATGCTGTCATACTTATAAGTAATTGTATTTCCTTTTGCATCGGTTGCTTTGACCTGCTGATAATTCTTATCATAAACGTAGCTGATCTGATTTCCTTTCGGATCTGTACCACTGGTCATGTTGTACATCTTATCGTAAGTATAAGTGGTGGTATTCCCCAGTGCGTCAGTACTTGCTGTAATATTACCCACACCATCCAGTGTATAAGCGGTCACACCGCCATCGGCTGCTGTCTTAGAAGTCAGATTGCCATTCGCATCGTAACTGTTCGAGGTTACATTTCCAAGTGGATCTGTCATGGTAACTGCACGGTTCATCGCGTCATACGTGAATCCCCATGCTGCTCCATTTCCATCCACATATCCGGTCATGTTCGGTCCGTCATACGAATACGTTGTTGTGACACCTCTGCCGTCTGTCTGGGATACCATACGATGTTTGTCATCGTAAGTATAGGTAATGGCTGTTCCATCCGGTTTTGTAGATGTGACCATATTTCCATTACCGTCATAACTGTAAGTAACCGTTGCTCCGTTATATCCAGTTGCACTGGTCAGCTTATTCTGCTCATTATAAGTATAGGAGGCTGTCTTTCCATCCTCTCTTGTCTCCGTTGCTACATTACCAAATACATCATAAGTGTAAGTTTTTGTTCCGGCTGCTGTCGTTTCGGATGCAAGCTGATTTTCTGCATTATAAGTCTTTTCACAGGTTGTTCCATCCGGATATTCAATGGATGTTGTGCGGTACTGATCATCATAATGATAAACGGTCTTATTTCCTTCGTTATCCGTTGTTGTAGTAGAACTCTTTCCGTACTTGAAAGTTGCCGTTCCTTTTTCTGCATCAGTCTGCTCTACAACTCTTCCTTCTTTATCGTAAGTATTCTTTACAACCGTATTGCCATTCTCATCTTTCCAGCTTGTCATACGGCTGTCATCATCATATTTGTACTCTTTTGTTGTTCCATTCGGATCTGTTACAGATATCAGATTTCCCTGCTCATCATATTTGTAAGAAACTTTTCCACCATCTGGAAGAGACAGTTCCTTGATATGCCCGAATTTATCCTGTTTTACCCCGAATGTTTTTCCGGATGGTGTGGTAATCTTGCTCAGATTATAATCATCGTCATAATCTAATACTGTCTTAAATCCATTCACATCCGTTACATAACGTAAGATTCCGTATTTATCAAATGACCAGATACTCTGATCCGCATCTGTCAGTTCCCATCCGATGTAGTCATGGTCTGTATCTTTATAGCTGACTGCTTTTAAATCATATACATAACCATCCGGAGCAGTGTAGCTGCCATCTTCATTCTTATCAAAGATCAGATAACTTCCGTCCCCTCTCATATACAGAAGGCTTCCGTCCTCCATCTGAGAAAGTGACTGGTCATAGTTAAAGCTCCATCCACGTCCGAACATGGAATGCTGGTCTGTTCCTTTGGAATTATAGCTCCTTGTAATGGAGAATTCCCCATTCAGCTCATTCATCGTCGCATCGGACTGATCCATGTAGAAGTTACCAGTATTTAAGTTGACTGGTTCAAATCCAAATTCACAGTGCAGTCCTCTTCCCATCAATGCTCCGTCAATCCGCATCTTGTCCTGATCGGTAAGCGGTGCCGGGCTATATGGGACATTGGTCTGTGGGTTACGGATAAAGATCGTATTATTCGCAACAACCAGTGCATCCATCACCTGATTGTCTTTCATAATGTTCTTAAGCGGAACACCATAATATTTTGCAATCTTCGGGAATGTATCAAACTGTTTGACTTCATAGATCACAAAGCTGTCACTGGTCACTTCTTTTCCTGTTTCCAGCTTTCCATCAATCTCTTTCGATGCTTTTGCTTTGATCTTATAAAGCTTGTCCTTCGTCAGCCCTGAATACAGCGCACTCTGCCAGTTGGAATCTTTGCTGTAATACTTATTCGCCTCCGGGAACTGCTTATTATATTCCGTGCTGTCTGGATAGGAATACAATGGTTTTGCATCTGTTTCGTGATGTTCTTCATTTTCCTCATCTGGAAGCAGATAATATTCTACTGTAGATTTGCTCTTTGCAATTCCGTCTGCAAATACGGCATCAAACTTCAGCTTTCCATTTGTATTCTTTTCTGTCATCGGACGAAGCAGGATCGTTGTTTCATCCAGTGACATATCACGCAGATATGGATCTTCAGCCGGTGACCACTGAATGCTGAGTTTCGGTCCATAAACGGATGCCCTGTTATTCAGTACCTCACACTGCATAGAAGCTCCAAGGTTATTTGCCTCGGCAATGGCTACCAGTGCAAATCCGTTATTCGCATGAGTTCCCTGCACCCAGTCATTGACCAGATCTTTGACGTCATAATTGATATAGCTGTTCCTGCTGGTACTTGCATTCTGTACATCCTGGAATGTAAGATTTACTGGTTTTGTTTTCCATGTGATGGAGGTGTTCCACGACTGATCTACACGATAAAGTCCAAACTGGGATGCACCACCACTGTATGCAGTTTTCTGACTGACTGCAAATGTTGCACTGTCAATTTTGGAATCTTTCGGAATCTGACTAAAATTTGAATTTACTTTAATATAAGTCCGGCAGTTCTGGTGTGCTGTTCCAAATCCTGCAAGGTTTCCAGACTTAATACCATCATCAAATCCAACATACGGATAATTGTTATCTCCAATCTGGCTGGTTGGACTTCCCTCTTCCACACCAATCATGTTAAAGGAACTCTTCTGGATTTCCACTGGTGTCGGATCGATTCTGACCGGATACTGACGATCTTCTGCAGAAAGCCAGTCCATATCTGGTTTTACGGTCAGGATTGTTTTCCCATCTTCTTCCCTGAGTTCCATCGTAATCAGGAAACTGATCTCTCCGGCAGCATCTTCCATAGACGGTGCTTCCAGAAGATACTTTGCATCTTTGATTGTTTTTCCTTCTGGATAAATGTATACCTGATTATCTTTTACTTCAGCCTGATATCCCGGAATCTGAAGTTCATATTCATACGATTCTCTGTCTGTTGGCTGCTGAAGTACGATATCTTCCTTAATGCTGGAATCCAGTACCGTATACTGAACATCCGCTCCTTCATAAACTTCATTATAAAGGATCGCATTGTCCTTAATAACGGAATGTGTATAATCTCCATCTACCGGAATGATCCCGATTCTGGTCTTTCCATTTTCAATCGTTACACCATTCTCTTCTGACATCTGTTCTGGAAGAAGAATGGCATAATCATTAGCCTTGTTCTGATAAACCTCAGTTTTCTCTTCCTTTTCTTCATCTGCCGATACGCTGCTGACCTCCTGTGCTTCTTCGGATGCAGGAGTGTCTGCTTCTTCCGGCTTTACAAGAGTATTATCTACCAGCTCTGTATCACCATTTTCGTTCTTATAAGTTCCGACATAACCACCGTAAACGGTTGTATACTGCTTATCTCCGGTCTTATAAGTTTTGGAAACGGCGTCATAATCAATTAGTTCACCTTCCGGTTCTTCCGGAATCGGATAGTAATCCTGTGGTTCTTTCAACTCCACTTCTTTTTCCTGCGGATTTTCTTCCGCTGGAGTTGTCTGTTCTTCCTGAATCTCTGTATCTTCTGATGGCGTCGTTTCATTTTGTACGTCCGCATCAGACTGCTGACTCTTATCTTGTTCTCCAGATGTGGAATCTGTTATCCCGGCTTCCTCTTCAGTCAAAGCCTCTGGTCTGGAGAAATCTGCATTCTTCTGTACATCCTCAATGGCCTCTTTTGCCTGTACAAAGATAGGTTCTGTTCCCTGTAGTGCCATCAGGAGTGCAAGTACTAAGGCTATAGCCGACTTTCGAAATCTCTTCATAGTCTCTTTCTCCCTCTTGTAATCTTTTTCTATAATTCCTTAAAAAAATAACCGCTACCCTCCTTTTTTTCTGACTTTGGCACTACTATAATCTAAAAAATCACAAAATTTTCACAAATGGTAAAAATGACCCTTGAGGTGGCAAAAATAGACGAAATCGGTCGAAAAAAATAGTAAGACACCATCGCCTTACTATTTTTCATCTAATTTCATATATAATAATATTTTCACTTGAAAGGATTTCTCCGTATGGCAGATCTCCATCTGACCATGATACTTTTCTACTACAAGTTTCACATTCTGTAATCCTATTCCATGTCCTTCTTTCCTGCTTTTCGTTGTCAGATAAATTCCATTCCTCACTTTTGGTGTATCTTTTATGCTATTCTCAATCTGGATATTCATGATTCCTTTTCCATAATACATCTGAAACGATAATCTCCGTTCATCTGAAGCTGCCGCCCCACGAATGGCATTATCCATAAGATTTCCCACAACTATACTTAGGTCAAATAATTCTTTCCCTATATGATTCGGTATTTCCACAGAAATCTCTGGCTTTTCAATTACTGATTTCACATCTTCCAAAATATAATTCAGCAGATTATTCATATTACGGTTTTCTGTATATAAATAATGACATAAGGCTGTTCCGGCTATATTCTCCATTTGTTTCAGATACGATAGAATCTCTTCATTTCCTCCCGTTTTTGCCATTGCACCTATCGTTGTAAGATGGTGTTTATAATCATGATGTATCTTATTCAGCCTGTCCTGTGATTTCATCATCATCTCCAGTTCTTTTGCATACTGGCTCATCTGAATCTTCATCTCTTCCTGTTTTGCTGTTTCAATATAACTTTTCTGAACCTCATCGTGCAGATAGAAAATAAATACATTGATAAACAGTAAGAATAATACAATCGTAGACCGCACACCTCTTCTGTCTGGCAGCAATATCCTGATGCAGACTATAATACTGATCACCAGGACAGAAAGCATAGCCAGCCAATGACTGTTCTTTATATAATAACTTCTCTTTATATCCACTTTTCTTTCAATAATGACTTCCAGTAAAAAGAATATAAAATTTCCCATTACGATAGTTCCCGGTCCCATGTGATGATGTACCGGATTTCTTGCTACCGCATACCGTTGAAAGAACACGATTGGAATCCCATCACATAAAATTCCCATAATATATACCATAAGTGTATTCCAGACATGATGTTGCCAGTCTGCCTGATATGCCACTGTTATAATTAACAGAGCGATCAGCTCAAAGATCAGATCTCCGTACATCGTTCCCCACTGCATACTTCCCCAGCAGGAAAGCAGATATGCACAAAAATATGCAAATAGCTTTTGTGTATCCTCATTTTGAGGATACAGGATGGTATTGTAACGGAACACAATATAAATCCAGAATAATTTACTTGTCAGATAAGTGATCAAATGTATATTCATAATCTTTTCTTCTCCGTTTGTAATAGTCTTTCTCTAACCTTCTTGCGATTTGCTTTACTGATACTGAGACGTGTCTTGTCTTTCATAACCACGTTGTCATATTCGTAATGCTCCACGTGTTCCATATTGATGAGATAGGACTTGTGAATCAGTAAGAAATATTCTTCTGTTACATCCGCTACATCCTTTAATTTTCCTCGATATTCATATTCTTTTTCCGATGTCACGATATGTACTCTTTTTCCCAGACTATAAAAATACAGGATCTTGTCATAAGAAATCTTGTGGATTCCTTTTGTATCCGTATATTCAAATATTTTCTTCCGTTCTTTTAACAGTTCCCGTAATTCACCTATCACCCGGAAAAGTTCTTCCTCTCGGATTGGCTTTACAAGAAAATCAAATGGATGAATACGGAATAATTTCATAGCATATTCCTGATATGTTGAAATATAGGTAATCCGCAGTTCTTTTCCATAATTTTTCTTTCGTATCTCCGTTCCGATATCAATTCCATTCTCATGTTCCAGACAAATATCAAGGAATAACATATCGTAGGATTCTTCTTCCAGCCTGTTAAGAAGCTGCTCCGCAGAATAGTATATTTCTATAGATATCTGACAGTCATTCGCTTTCCCATAATGGAGCAGCTTCTGTTCTAACCAATTACATAGGATGATGTCATCATCACAGATTGCAAGTTCTAGCATATTTTCTTACCCTCAGTCTTTCGTAACACGACAAATGGGGAAAAGAATCCCCTTCAATTCTTTTCCCGAATGGACATCACTAATTTTGTGTCATTTTTCCGATGCAACAGCACCACTTCCTTTGCTGTCTTATTTTGTCCTCTATATAATAAACACTTGAACAAGAAAAAACTGTCGCCATTTTATAATTTATTTATATTTTTTATGTTTTATTTATATTTTATCCAAATATTACAGCGATAACTAATAATGTCACCCCCTGCATTATTCTTTTTATTTTTAGCGTCATTTGATAAAACATCAACGTTTTTGATGGCAAAAAGGGAACCTGCAAAACCAGATTCCCTTTAAAATACATGCTCTTCTCTAAAAGGATGATAAATCCACCATCCTCTGCTTATTTTTAAAAACTTTTTCCTTTTTTACAATACTTATAAATATTAAATGGTTTTTCTTTTTTTTCAAATAAAATCCCTGTTGTTTTAATAATTTTTATAAGTTCATCCGACTCCATATCTGTCGTTTTAAATATAAATATTTTCTTTTCATTTGTTATGAAAAAAAAGAAGTTTTTATATAAGAACATTCTATCAATATTTTTAAATTCATAAATTTGATCTTCATCTATTTTAATTGCGTTTTCATCGATATCCACCGTTTCATATCCTGATCTACCCCAGACAAATTCATGAACATTTTTTTCAAAATTTTTACCAATCATTTGATACCAAATAATCCAAGCCACACAAGCCACACAAGTTCCAATCCCTATTCCAAACATCAAATAACTTTCCGACAGATAACAATTAATCGACAGTAAAAATTCTACAGGTGTAAAAATATAGATAATCATTCTACTTTTCTGTCTTGTTTTAAATAATTGATTAGGAATTATAAACCCAAGCGAAAGCATTCTTTCTAATTCTTCCCTATCCTCATCTGACACAATTGATTTAATATGCATTCTTCTTAATCCCCCTTTTGCCAGAGGTCCTCTTTATAAAATCGAACCTCTGGCCATTGTCTCTTTTATTCTTTTACAATTTACAGCGCTTGAATCAACAAACCAAAAACAGTACCTGCTCCAGCTGAAAATAAAGCAATAATTGACGGAATTGCATTTACAACTAATGCACCCGCAAGAACTAATATTACGGCTCCTGCCAGTATATTACTATGCTCTTTTGTGAATTCTACAACATTAAATTCAAGACCACTATTAGAATTTAATGTCATTGTAAAAATCAAAGCAACCGATATTGTCCACTCTTTTTCCTCTTCTGGCAGCAAATCTGATGTACTAAATACAATGGAAAACTCTACACTATTGGCAAAAACATTATTTATTTCAAAAGCAATATTACCAGATTTAACCGATAAAGCAATTTTTTCTATCGTATTTCCAAAGTTATCTGCTCCCTCTATACCTGTATCTGATAAATTTGATGAAATCTCCATAATTTGATTTTTGCAAGTTTGTGTCAATTCTCCATCATTTCCTATATCCACTTTTATATTATAAATTTTACCAGTTGAACTTTCAAGCGATGTGGATATTTTAGTAGAAATATCAATTGCTCCTTGAGGACTCATCATTGTTCCCAGTGAAATTTCCTTATCATACTCCACACCCACATCCATAATTTTATTCAGATAACCAAGCGGCTCCATTACATTATAGACATATTGATTTCGTGCTATTTTTACCTTTGCCCGAAGATTTTCTTGCGCTATTTCCTCATCTGTTTTTGTCGATACGGCATCGAACTTTTTAAATCCAGTATCTCTCCCTGAATATGCATCTTTATCCAGTGGGAACGAAGGTGATGAAGAAAATGAGTTCAACTCACAAAATTGATCAAATGCCCAGTTCTTCGGCATCGAATATCCCAAATTACAGCTAAATCCAGTTGACATATCTGCCACAAATGATTTACTTGCCAATCCTGCTTCATAAACTTTAGTACATACATATCTTGGTGCATAAATGCCGACTTTATAATTTTTATCATTTGTCGAACTGAAAAAGATCATGTGAATCTGTTCAAAATAAGGTATAATAAATGTATCAATCTGATATGAATAACAATCAAAATCCACTGCAAAGTATATAGTCGTTCCACTTGGTATACCGATTCTCTCGGCTGCTAAAATTGCTGTCTGTGCATCAACACTTCCCTGGGACGGATCCTTAAAATAGTTTAATTCATATCCTCCATCCTGATATATCGGGAATACCGATAATCCTGCATTTTCAATGTTTTTCACTTCTGTTGATGTCAAATATTTCGGTGTATGTTCTTTTCCAACAGAACCTGTCAGATAACGTCCTACATGAGTATACCCTGCATTTTTTATATCTAATGCCTGTTGTTTATTTAATACTGTTGCACAGTCACACGCTTTTGCTGCCCTGTTTGTATCGCCTTTACTCGTAAGCAATGATTTCATAGTAGAAACATTTACTTTTCCTTTTGTTACAAGTCCAATTCCTGTCAGACCATAAAACTCCTGAAATTCTGACACCTTTGACTCTGTAGTCGAATCAAACACGCCATCGAATCTTCCCGGATTATATCCGTTAAAATATAGTCCGTATTGAGCAATCTTATTAAATGGAACATATTTCGTCGAGTTCTGTCCGTTCTGTAATGTACCCGGAAACGCATTTGTTGTTGCATCGCCAAAATTAACTGAATTCAAATCTGTAATTAATTCAGTTGTAACTCCTTCAGCCGCCTGCAATGCACCAACTAAAGACAAAATTGTCTGTCTTGAGGCAATTCCATCACAAGGTCCAACACCAATAACATCTGACCAGTCACTATTTAATTGCTGTTGAATAAGAACAATATTGGAATCCCCACCAGAAACCTTTGTAAACCAGTTTAGGGATAACAATCCAGACCAAACTTTCCAATCAATTTTGCCCGTAACTTCCAGTCCTGCATTTTCCTGCATCTTTTTAACTGCATTTACTCCTGATGTATAATAAATTCCAGTAATTCCTCCAGCAGCATATCCTTTGCAAAACAGAGCACACTGAATCAAGCATACATTAACCTGCGGAGTATCATTCGGATCCATTTTTGTAATAATGGCTAACTTCTTCATGGTATTAATAGTAAGTGGTCCAACCGTTCCTGTAATCGTTGAGATTCCATTCTGAATCTGAAATGCACGAATGATTCCCTGCATCACGGCTGTTCCGGTCTTTCCATCTTCATCCAGTTTTACCCAATCCTTATGTCCACCAAACATCGCATTTAAATATTTTTGTGCTGCTTTTACATTCTGATCACTCATATTCACTACCTCCTAATTCAAGTCAATTATAAAGATTTCTAACTCTTTATATGTCTATCACTAAAAGTTACAATAACAATTTATCAATCAACTGTGCCTATTTTGTGACTATTTTCTAAAGGATTCATTAACTCCCTTATAAAATCCTTAACAAATTATGAAAGAAACCATCAATTTATCACCCCATATCCCATTATAGAACTGTAATCTACTGCATAATTTCTCTGCCGTACCTGATCACTGGAATTTCCCTCAATCGTGTAAACTCTTCCACCTTCACACTTTTCTACTATTCCTACATGATCCGATGTTCCATCATGATCCCAGTCAAAAAAGATGATCATTCCAGCTGTCGGAGTTGTTCCGCCACTCTGCCACTTATTCTTTCCCTGAAACCAGGACACTCCATCACTGCACAATGAGAATTTAGGAACATTCCCACTTGCAATCAGACCGCTCTGATCCGCACACCAGCTTACAAAACAGGCACACCATTCTACCCGACTGTCAAATCCGTACCAGCTCCAGAACTTCTGACCGCCACTGTTTCCAAGCTGCCCCATTGCAACCGACACAATCTGCTGATTACCAAACAAACCAGCAAACAGGCTGCCACCGGAATAATACCGCATCACATGGGGAACGTATTGGGGATCTCCGTAACTGCTCCATCCATGCGAAGCTGCCTGTTCCTGTGAAAACTGCAATGCATTGGCTTCTGTATAACCGCCTCTTTGCAATGCCCATCCTATGTAGCCATTTCCATAGTTATATCCCTGCCATGCAAGTTTCAGCTTGTCCAGATCCTGTGGACTGCTGCATCCTGCCTGTCTGATACAGTCTGCAAAGGTCTGTACTCCAACCTCTATCGAATAATCCGGATCAGTAATAGAACCAGGAGTGTGTGGGAATCTTGTATTATATGGACTTTCCGAACACTGCATCGGGTCTGTTCCCCTGCCTCCAGATTCCTGCATCATGATGGCCTGTATCGCAGACACATATTCCGGAATGCCGTATTGGGATGCATACTGCTGTATCACAGAAGTATACGCAAGCACTTCTTCACTTAGGGATTCGGAGCTTTCCGAATTACTGCTGAAAGCTGCTCCTGCAATGATTCCCACAATCAGAATAAATACCAGAAGAAATGCACTACCTCCGGCAGCAATCCATTTTCCCATTTTTTCAAGAGCTACTACCCCTTTTTGAATCGCTGCTGTAATTCCCTGTACGGATAACTTTGAACCCTTTCCAGTTACCTGAAGGACTGCTTTTCCACTTTCTGCCGATGCCTGTGCTGACTTTCTTGCCATCTGGGCTGCTCTTGCTTTCTGCATCGCCTGAAGACTTTTTTCCATCTGCTGTTTCTGCATGGATGCCTGTGTCTTTATTTTTTCTTGAGACAGACCGGATACTTTTACCACTCTCGGTGCTGCTTTCACCTGCCGTTTACCATTCTCCTTGGCAAGTGCTGCCTGCTCCGGTTTCAACTTGATTAATTTCTTTCCGCTTTCTGCCCCCTGCTCCATTGCTTCTTCGGCAGCTTTCGCTTCTTCCTGTCTGCTTTTTCTTTCCTTTATCTTCCTGTAGGTCACTCCAGCAAGTTTTTTTCCACCTTGATATGTGGTTTTCCCTATACTTTTTCCTGCCACACTCGCCGCTCTGTACTGTACGGATTCTATTTTTTCAGTTCCATACTGTGTTGGGGATTCTGACTGCCCACTGCTTTTTTCATGTAGTTCCCTTGGCTTTTCTTTTGCTTCCAGAACCGCTGAGCGAACCAGTTCTTTCGGAAGTCGGGCAGCCGGATTTCGAATCTTCGGATTCTTATCCCTTACCCGTTCCTTGATATCTTTCATCCGGTCACCCTCTTTCCGTATCTCTTATCTCATCGGGCAACATCCCGATGTTTCTTTTTTTCCTGCTGTTTCTGCAACTGCTCCACCTGTCTGATTGCCTCATTTACCAGTGGATGTTCGTTGTAATATGGCACAAGTTCCAAGTCTCCCCTGTCTTTTGATGACAACGGTAATGGATATTCCATGTCTGAATAAATTGATTCTGGATCATGAATAGAAAACTCAATAGCCGGACACATATTGGCAGATGTTCTACAATATTTCTGGTACTTTTTATATGCCTCTTCCAGCGTTCTGCATTTTGTATATTCTCCTAAATCATGGAACTCACCGCACTCTGCAGCATAAAAAGTTATCGTTACTTCTTCTTTTTTCTTCATTATGATTCTCCCGGTTTTGTTGTCATTAGTTTATAAAGGTCTGTATTCTTTGGGAACGTATTCTCAAATGGTACGATATTCCCAGAGCAACGGATTAGACCACTGCCAACCGATACATTTGTAATATAGGACAGTTGGTTTTCGGAAATATTCAAAAGAGTTGCCAGTTCTTCCCTGTCTGTACTTGCCTGATTCAAAAGAATCAAAAACTCACTGTTTGCCAACATCAGTCTTGCAGTGTCCGATTTCAGAAGTTCCTCAACATTTTGGGTTAAACCTGTCACGAATCCATTGTATTTTCTGATTCTCTTGTACAGTCGGTAGAAGAAATTTGCACTGTATTCATAGCGAAATAACAAATAAAACTCATCGGCAAATATCCATGTAGTTTTTCCTTCTTTCCAGTTCTGAATTACCCTGTTGAAAATACTGTCTAAGGTAACCAGCATTCCCAGTGGCATCAGCTGTTCCCCCAGTTCCCGGATATCATAATCCATGATCCTGTTCTTCTTATTCACATTGGTCGGCTGTGCAAAGGTGTTCAGGCTTCCATTGATAAAAAGTTCGGATGATAATGCCAGTCCTCTTGCCTCTTCTTCCGGCTGTAACATCAGCTGTCGGTACATATCTTTCAATGTCGGAACTTCTCCGGTATAACCACTTCGGATATAATCCCGGTACACATCTGCAGCACAGCGATCCAGAATCGACTTTTCTTTTGCCGACAGATTTCCTGCTCCAACCAACTGCTCGAACACAGACAGGATAAACTCCGATTTTTCAATCAGTGGATTCTTTTCATTGCCGTAGGCTGCGTCCATATCCATTGCATTCAGGTGATTGTCTGATGTCGCAGATACTTTTACAACCTGTCCACCAAGAGCCTCTACTAATTTTGTGAATTCGGACTCCGGATCAAGAATCAGGATATCGTCATCGGTACTCAATGCCAGATGCACAATCTCTTCTTTTGCCGAAAAGCTCTTTCCTGATCCACTGACGCCCAACCGGAAACTGTTTCCATTCATCAGTTTCTTCCGGTCGGCTACCAGAAGGTTCTTGCTGACTGCATTCTGCCCATAATAGATACCTCCCGGCTGCAGGATTTCCTGGGTATGGAACGGGATTAAAACAGCCGTTGATTCCGTTGTCAGTGTACGCAGCGCATTGAGCTTTCGCAGTCCGTAAGGAAGCACTGTATTGAGTCCGTCCACTTGCTGCCACTTTAATGTTGACATCTGGCACAGATGCTTTCTTGCCACCGACAGGAGCAGTTCTGTATCGGAATCCAGTTGCTTTTTACTGTCTGCCAGATGTACCATCGTCAGAATTCCAAACATCATCCGCTGGTCTCTGGTTGTCAGATCATCCAGCATTTCTTTCGTTTCTTTCCTCTGCAACTCCATATCGTATGGGACGATAGCTGAAAAGTTATTGTTTGCGTTCTGCCTTCTCTGCCAGTTGGTCACGTTGGTTTCCACACCAAGCAGTCGGTTCTGGATTTCCCTTACTGCTTCATCCGTAGGGACTGGCAGGATGTCAATCGACAACATCAGATTCCGGCTGAAGTCACACAGTTCTGAAATCATGTCATCTTTGACATAACTTGCATAATCCTGCATATACAGGACTCTTCCGTACCTGTCACCGATTTTAAAATGGTCCCGTTCAAATTCCATAGAATCCGGACACATCCAGTCCTTGAAACTTGTTCCCTTCTTGGCAAATTGTTTCAGATCAAATGGGAATGCCTGTGGGACATCTCCCTTGAAGAAATCCCTAAAAATCTGGAGCCGGCTCTCTGCGTCCAGTCCTTCTGCTGTGGACGATAACTTTGCCAGATGTGTTACGATGTCTGTTCCGATACGTGCAAAATAGGTTCTTGCATCATCAATCGATCTTTTATGTACACTGACGGTCAGATACCGTTCCTGATAGATGCTGTTGTTTGTTCCTGTAATCTTAGACAGGAGCATTTCGTTGTATTCTTCCCGATAGTGGTCCAGTCCATCTTCCTTCATTGGAAGCAGGATTGATTTTTCAAATTCTTCTTTATTGATTCTCCGGTTATTGATGGTAATTTTGGCAGAAATGCCGGAATCCAATGAATTTAAGAGTTCGGAATAATCCAGAAACATTTCTGTCTTATTGTCCTTACTCGCAATATAATAGTTGATATCTGTAAAACGATATGTTTTTGAGAATTTCGTTCCCTGTTGAAAAATTCCATCCGGCCAGATTCGCTGGATGGGAATTGCCTGTTGGACGGATTTCGGAACTTTGAAGCGTTCCTTATCCATCCGAAGTGCCTGACTTAAGGTTTTAATCAAAGGCATCACTCCTTCCCTTACGTTTCTTTCTCTGTTTTGCTTCTGCTTTTTGCTCCCGCTCTTTTATGATTTCCGCTCCATCCTTTTGATTCTTTTCTCCCAGCGAGATGGTCTCCTGCATGCAGGAGTAGTAGATATCTTCCGACTGAAACACCAGTTTCTTCGGATACAGCAATTCGGATTTGATCACTGCCCATAAAAACTGTTCGGCTGTCATACCATGATATTTGAAAAAGCCACAGGCAGCAAATGGAGCAGCACCAAGCACACACAGCCATCCGGTTATTTCCTGTCCGGTAATATCACGCATTCCAAAGTAAATTCCGACTGCTGTAAGAATCGCAAGAACAGAACACACACATTGTCTCAGGTCCAGTCCCATAAACATGGATTCCTGATAGTCCCTGATTTCTTTGTTCATCTTTACTTCCATAAATTATCGTTCCTCTCCCCTGTTTTGTTTCTTCGTTTTCTGTGGTTTTTCTTTCGGTACTTCTATCCCGGCAAATCTACAATGTTCTGCAACGCCTTCCGGATCAAATTCCGCAAGTCTTGCTAGATCAAACGCTACCTTCTGATAGGTTGCATATCCTGATCTTCCTGTTTCATTCAACACTTTTCCAAGTTTATGTTCCTTGATAAAATGAAGCATATCCTTGGTAAAATCTCCTGTTATAAAAGCCTCATTTGGCTCTAAGAACTGATAGGGCAGATTAATGGTTACATCTCCAAAATCTTCCCATTCTCTCCCTTCCTTATGGCAGAGTCCTACATATAAATTTCCATTGTTCCGATAAGAGCTCACTCGTATCGCTACTGTCTCACGTCCGAATTCCCAGTTATATCTTAATGTTTTCTTTGTATCCATATTTTTAACCTCCAAGTCCCATCATTTCTCTGACAATACGGTCAGATGCCTTAATTGCTCCAACCAACACCAGTAAATTAAATACCAGTTCTCCTACATAGTTCCACACGATTGTAACTGCACTCAACTCCGTATCTCCGACAGCCGGAGGGCTTGCTGCATAAGCAGAAAAGATAATACATGCCAGTGCAATAATTGCCCCTTCCAGACATACGCCTATATAAGAACGGATAAAGTTCTTTCCAATGGACTGCGTGGGTTCTCCTGCAAATGAGGAAATCGGAATCGGGGCGATTGCCGTATACATATAAATTTTGAACATTCTGCCATACACTGTCAGAATCATCACAAATGACAATACAGTGATCAGCAGACTGCCAAGCAGTGTGACAATCCACAACGGAATGGATTCCAGCATTCCCACGCTCTCAATCTTATCTACAATCTCCGTTGGAAGTTCCGTCACGCTTCCTGCCATACTGGAGCCGCTCATTACGGTTGTCACGATTCCCTGCACGATGGAAAACAGTGCCCGCATAAGTTCCATTCCGTATGTGATTGCTCCCTGAGCAAGAGCAAACCGGATAAATGCTTTTAGCACATGTTCCGGCTTTTTCAGATCTGTAAAACTGCCACACGTTTTTATGATTCCGGCTGCAAAAAATAACACCAGTAATCCATAGGCAATGGCTGTCAGTGCATCATTGATATTTGTCATAATCCGCCAGATGCCGCCACCCTTAAAAGTTGCCGGATTTTCAGTCAGCAGAGTCCACAGTTCTGCCATCTTTTCACTCCATGTGGATAGTGCTGAGTTTAGATTCTGTACAATCCAGTTGTCACTCAAATATTCTCACCTCCCTGAACATATTTTTGAATACAGGAGTACCTTCCGGCACTCCTGCTGTTTCCTGATATATTTTTTCAAAGAGGCTTACGCCATAATCAAATCGAGGATTTCTTTGGCAAACGTAATAATTACTCCTCCGGCCAGTGTCAGAAATCCATTTGCCCTCTGGCTTGGATCATGGCTTTTTAAAGACAGACCAACCTGCACAACACCAAATCCAAGCAAAATCAAACCGATCGCACGAATCAGAGAAAAAATAAATGTAGACAAGTTATTGATAACGGACAACGGATCTCCGGCTGCGAATGCGGTCGTTGCTCCAACCGTTACGGTCAGTACCAGCGCCATGTAAAGGCTCATCCACTTTTTCTGTTTTCTCCCCATCGGCATCGGGGTTGTCATTTTTTCAGTTGTATTCTTTTTTGTTCTATTTTTTTCTCCTGTGAGAAGTTTCTTCAATACACATCACTCCAATCCATCAAAAAACTGCTATTCACCAAGGATGTCCTCGGTAGACAGCAGTTCGTAGTCGTCTAATCTGTTAATGTCAATCTTTAGGTCGTCGTGAGCCAGTGGTGTTTTCGCATAATCATAAGGCGATGCACCACCGTCCTCTGTGTATCTGAAATTCACATGCTTTTTTAAATCATATTTATCGTCCATGATTGGACGCTCCCCACGAATAAACAAAATCGCTTTGCGGTTATCTAAAAGCCGTATTTCATCCGGTGTTAAAAGTTCCCTTCCAGTCTGCTGATAATTCACCGAATAGCTACCGCTACGCCCTTTTGTCTGTCCGTAGGTATTGGTATCCAATGTCTCTTTTCCCAATAATTCCGAGACATACTTATGTCCTTCTTTTTCATTTCCACCCAAATATAAAAATTCATCGCAGTTACCGATAAGACTCTCATACGAGTCTTTAAACAAGGCTTTCATCTGTGCAATGTTCTGGATGATGATACTGCAGGAAATCCCTCTGGAACGCATGGTTGCCAGAATCTTGTCAAAGTCATCCGGCAATGCTACGTTTGGCCATTCATCCATAATGCAGTGTACCGGAATCGGAAGCCTTCCTCCGTACTTCCGGTCTGCCACATAATACAGTGTCTGAAACAGATTGCTGTAAATCATGCCGACCAGATAATTCATACTGGTGTCCGCATCTGGAATACAGCAAAACAGTGCCACTTTTTTCTCCCCGATACTGTATAAGTCCAGTTCGTCTGTACAGGTCAGATTGGCGATCTGTTTCAGATTGAACGCTGCCAGACGGACACCAACAGAAATCAAAATAGATTTCGCAGTCTTGCCGGCCGCCTGCTTATAAATGGCATACTGCTTGACCGCAATACTCTCTGGGTCCCGCATTTCCAGTCTTTCAAACAAAATGTCCAATGGTGACTGGTAATCCTCATCATCTTCTTTGACCTGTGCACTGCCAAGCATTTCCATGATCATCGGGAAGTTCTGTTCTTCTGGTGGAGCTTCATGCAGCAAATACAGCATAAGTGCCTGTAAAAGTGCAGTCTCGGACTGTGTCGATAGGTAAGCCTTTGATGTAATCTCCAGCTTTTCCCCCGACTAGCACCGGACATGCGACTTTCACCGCATCCGGCGCCCCACCGATTGCTTTTCTCAGATATTTAATCAGTTTCCAAATTTTCACATTATCCTATTGTAGGAAGTCCAGACAGCTTTCGCAGACTGTTTATCTTAGACATCATTTTCGTAGTTACTTTCAATGTTTTGGCTAAGGCTTTTAATTGTTCCAGAGATGTTTTCTGTAATAACGGTAAATATCTGTCATGAATCAGAGTCATATTTTTGTAGCGTTCCAAACCACCTTGCTCTTTTGGCTTTTTATACCAACAAGCAATGCTTTGGGCAGTTGTAAATTCTTCCCCGCTGATAGCACATTTCCCTTGCTGTGCAGAAAAGAGTGACAGACTGCTGTCCAGAACTTCTATGCTATCTTCTTGAGGTTTCTTTGTTTTCAATCCATACAGAACTGCCTTATTTAGGCTTAATTCTGTATGGATTGGCTCTCTGCCTTCCGCTGTATAACTGCATACTTTGATTCTTTTCGGCATAGCCACTTTATATTTCACATATGCGATTGGGTATATCATTTGGTCAATTCCAGCAACATAACGAACCATTTTCGATTTTCCAAACCTTTCCTGTTCGCTTTTTGTCATTGTCCCACCTTCCCGTTTCAGCATACTTCCTTTTTCAGTGTTCATCCGATTGGTCAGTACCGTCATCACCTGTCTGTGGAATCCCCTGCAATCAATACTGATACAGGTTGCAATCTGATAATAATTCTGTATGCCTAACACCATGGAGTTGTATAATCTTATCTCATTTAAACAAGTCATTTTCTCCCTTGGCTTGGCGATATGTTTTGCCTGTTCCACTAACTTCTCTTTTTCAATCTTAGCCTTTTTGTCACAAATTGCTGACTTCACGATATATCTGTGGTTTTTCTGAATAACTCTTATCTTGAATCCCAAAAACTCCGACCACCTTTTACGGGTATTTACAATCCTTGTTTTCTCTGGGGATACTTCAAGCCTCAGTCGTTCTTCAATCCACCTTGTAACAGCTTCTTTTGTTTTTACGGCATCTTCCTTGGTTTTACAGAAAATTCTAAAATCATCCGCATATCGAATGATGTGCATTTCTTTTAATCTTGTTTTGCGCATCATATTGTATCCACTGCCTTTGTCCAGAACTGGGGATGTGCGGATAGTCCGATACTTCGCTTTCTGCAATGCCAGAGGATTTTCTTCCCACTGGCTCGCTACCCACCAGTCAAGTTCATTCAGTACGATATTTGCCAGCAAAGGGGAAATAATTCCTCCCTGCGGTGTTCCCTTGTCAGGGATAATCGTGGAACCGTCCTGCATTCGTATAGGTGCGCTCAGAATTCGCCGGATTACAAATAGCAGCTGCTTATCTTGTATTCCCATTGCCCACATCTGCTTTATCAGCTTGCTGTGATTCACATTATCAAAGAACCCTTTTATGTCAAATTCAATAACATAATGTAAATTCATTCGCTGTAACATCGTATAGGTTTTTGATATTGCATGTTCTACAGACCGATTAGGTCTGAACCCATAGCTGTTGTTATAAAACTTTGCTTCACATATTGGTTCTAAAATCTGTTTCACACATTGCTGTACCAGCCTGTCCCATATACAGGGAATCCCTAATGGACGTGTTTTTCCATTTGGCTTTGGGATATCTTTTCGCCTTACAGGTTTGGGTCTGTAGCCATGCTGACTTTCTGTGACAATAAACCTCACTTTCTTTACTACCATATCGGGTGTCATTCTCCCGATTACTGTGATATTCTGATTGTCTGTTCCTGCTGTATAGCTTCCCTTGTTGGCTTTTATATTTCTATATGCAAGCAGTATATTGTCCCGGCTTAGTATCAGCTCCATGAGATGCTCGAATTTTTCACCGTCCATGCTCTTTTGATATAATGTATCAAAAGTAGTCTGCATATCATAATATTCTGCATGCCGAAGGTCATCTACACATAGGCTTTTGCTTTTCTTTGGCATAAGGCATCACCTCCTTGAAAGTGACCCTTTTGGTCTTACTCGAATCCTTATGTTGGACTGAATAATATCTGATTTTTCACAATCGGCTGGAGACCATTCCTCCTTCTCCCATTACAGGAGTTCTCAACGGTTCGATCTCCACCTTTCAGCACCAGTAAATCTGCTTATATTCTTCGTCAGAAAATCTCTGAAAAGAGACCTGGTACCTTTCCTTGTTCCGACAATTCTATCTGTGCATATATATCCTTAGGTTTCTGCTATAGTCCTGTCAGCTTGGATATGCCTGTAACATATCATGGTCGTTCGTAGGGAAAATTTCTACTAAACCACACTGACTGCGCTTTAACGCACCCATACATTTCTATATGGTCTTCTTTTAGAACCGTACCTTCGCAGATTCGTCAGTCTGCACGCCAGAGCAGACATTCTAACCATAGATATTTTATAGACACTCGACCTATAGGTAACACAATCCACCTCTGGACTGCTTTCGGCAACTTTATTGGCAAGCTGCTACGGTTACTCTCAGTCTTTGTCGTGGGGCTTCATACAATCTCCTTTACAGAAACTGCATGCCCACCAAGTGTAAGCGTTTCAGGGCGTTACCCCATCATTCCACTTATCAAATTATCAGTTCACAATCATATTTTTACGATTGTGCGTAGACTTTTTACCGCCTACGAACAAGTCGCACTCTCCCAAAACGGGTCTGAGCTCTGCGCTCCCTTCGGTGTTGTGTTGCGGATCAGGTTATTGATCAGCTTCAGTACATCCTTATCATCCCGGACATACGCAAACGGGTTATAACACCAGGAAGTCTCCGGATTGATCAAATCAAAAACCCGGACTTCATATCCATTCCGTTCCAGAACACCTCCTGTTTTGCGCAGAAGTTCCGCTTTCGGATCTGTGATCACCATCGAGCAGTTGCACTGCATGATGTTCGGAATCGCATAGGTCCGGCTCTTTCCTGCCCCGGAACCTCCGACTACCAGCACATTTAAATTTCGTTTATGCTTATATCCATCCAGTCCCATGCGGAAATGCTGTGTCAGAAGCAGATTATTCGTGTACTGCTTTTCGCAGTAACGTCTGCAGATTTCGGACACATTGCCCCATTTTGCGGAACCATGTTCCACGCCTCTTCTATAATTTCTTTTTTGGGATTCATAAATACCAATGCCTAAGAAATAGGCTGCTGTGAATATCAGAATACATTTGAACGTATACGGTGTATACGTGATAAAAAACGGCTGTTCGAGTTTTTCGCTCAGCGTTTCTAAGATTTGAATAAAATTCTTATCCGGTGTAATGGCACAAGCGGTAATCGCTGCCGCCCACCAGACAAATGGCAGAAAGACAAGATACAGAACCCAGTCCTGCTTTTTTGTACTTATCTCTGCAAGTCAGATTCTCTTTTCTTGCGTGGCTTTTCTTCTGGATGTCCCTGTCCTTCTTTCTTATGAAAGGAATCCACTCCCGGTATCAGTGAGAGACTTCTGCCGTTGTCCCACTTAACACCAAGCTGGCCTGCATCATCCACATACTGCACAGTTCCTTCCAGTCCCTGCGGCATACCCGCTTCTCCGTCCATCGAATTCAGACAGATTCTTGTTCCTGCCGGATACTGTTCTCTAAGTCTTGCCACTTTTTCTCTTGAATAAATGACCAATCAACCACTCCTTTCTCTACCAGAACATGTGTCTGGTGGTATTCGGTTTTGCAACCTGAATAATGATTTTATCTATTCCATCACTATATCTTCCGGCTGCAAGATATTTACTTCTAAGCCTGTTCAGTGCCTTACGGATCTGCCTTTGTTCTCCGGCTGTAATCTGCAGCCGTTTCTGGGCGAGGTCGTATTCACTTACTTTTTTCAGAAGAGCTTTCGTTTCTTCCAAACATTCATCCTGCTCACTCTGTGCCTGCAGCTCATCATTCAGTGCCACCACGAACATATTTTTCATAATGTTATCCATCTTCAAATAGTATTTTGTCATCTGGCTGACCTCCTTTTTTTGTTACACCAACCATATCACAAGACCTCCGTAATAGCTACTCCAACCGTCCAACTTTTTCACTTTTATCGTTCCGGCTGGCTCTTTGCTTTTTTCTCTTTTCCGGATGCTTTTTCAGATGGTTTTTCATCCTTGGTTTCCGGTATTTTTACAGGGTCTCCGATTGCGAACTCATCGGTTATATACTCCTGTTCCTTTGCACCAAAATTGCGTTCGATATGGTTTCGTATACTGTAGGAAGCCTGACGGACATCATTTAAAAAGTCTCTCAGTTCCTGCGGATCTTTCTTTCCGCATTCATTCCTCTGTGCAATATACTCCAGATTGAATCCGGTAACATCCACACCATAACGTTTCGCAATCACATAGGCTGCACAATAAGCCTGTGCACTGACTTTCTGTCGGCTGTAGGTTCCGGTATGCTGGTCCAGTGCTGCACACGCCAGTTCTCTGTTCAGTGCATGGAATGTCGTTACTTCACTCATTCCGTTGCGGATATAAATGGTACGGTATCTCGGATTGTACTGGGCCTGCACTTTGTCTGGCAGATCATCCTCAATCTGCACACGTACCGACTGGTCTTTTAAGACAGTTCCTATCAGTTCTGTCAGACTTCGCTGAGGGCGTTCTTCCAATGGCTTTCCTGACATCTGACTGATGTCAAATCCTTTTCCGATCGTATACCCTCTCCGCATTTCACCGTCTTTTTCGTATTCAGTGGAAATCATATAAGTAATGCCATGCTCCCCTGCTTTTACTGAACGGTGTTCTTCTCTCCAGCGTTCATAAGACCTTACTACCTTAAAATCTGGATGCTGTCCGTAAATCAAAAGCAGATTCGGAGTTCTCTGTGTATTACACTCTGCCATAAAATCCAGAAAGCCTTTCAGTTTTTCTCCATCCTGAAAAACTCCCTGTGCCTGTGAATCTACTTCAGCCCATACCTCTTCTCTTTCCTGCTGCTTCTTGGCTGCATATTCTTCCTTGGTCAATTTCTGTTCAGGAATCTGCTGTTCTTCCGTTCCACCTGAAATCATATCTGTTAAATCCATATACATTACCTGCCTTTCGTTTTCATATTCTTACGTTTCTTCCTGCTCTCTCTGGCATTTTTCCGTCTGTCCGGCCTCTTACGTTTCTCTTCCTGTTCCTTACGGATATCTCCGAGTTCTTTCCGCACAGATGGTTTTTCATTCTTTTCTTCCCAGCTAGTTTCCCGACCGGAAGAAATATTTTTGTTGCGCGAGAAAGGTTCGGACGGATTCTTTGCTTTCCCCTCCTGCGCATGTGTAAAATTTCCTTCTGGGAAAGCCTCATCCCCGATCTGGAACATTTCTTCCGCATCATCCAGTTCAAATTCTATCTTGCCTTCCGGCAGGACAACGGTCTCTGTCCGTACATTCTCCCCGGTTTCTTTTTCCATCTGGTTCTCTGCCTTTTCCGGTGCATTCTCTTTTTCCACTGCTTCTGTAACCATAGAGCCTGATTCTGCTTTTACAAAATCCAGATTCATCCGGTCTAATACCCGGTTCATCTTTGCTGCATCATCTGCAAATACCATGACCTCTGTCTGATCCGGATTCACCTTATCTTTGATGACTACATATAAGATACCTCTCGCCTTGGCCTCTTTTGCAAATTCTTTTAAGCGGTCACCCGGAACGGTAAAAAATTTCATCGGGCGCTGTTCCTTTAACATTCTGGTAAGCCTTGTTTTCCCTCTTGTCTTTTTCTGATCTTTCAGGGCGGCCGCAATAAAGATTGCCACATGCTTTGCCACATTTCCGGTAATCTTCAAAGAGTATTCCATTCCTTCCAGACTGTACCGCACCACCTGATCTGCCGGTTCTGCTCCGTAATTCATACTTATCTCACCTCCTGACTCTCTTTTTCTTTGTGTTCCACACGTTTCTCATTCTGGTTTTGTTCTTCTGCCTTTCGAAGTCTTTCTTCGATTTCCAATGAATGCTTTTCAATCCGGACGGTCATACGGACTTCTTTTCGGAGATTTTTTAATTCCTCATTGATTTCGGACAGCCGTACTTTTCCACTGTCTTCACTGTCATTCCGATAGAGCTTTCTGCGTTCCTTCATCAGTTCTGAAATCTGCTTTTGTAACGGCTCACGGTATGTGGCAAGCTGTTCTCTGGTCGTAATGTCATGCTTCATTAAAAACTCAATCTGTTCAATCCTCTGATCCAGTTTCCGGATATCCTCTCTGATGGCATACGGACTTCTTCTCGGTCTTTTTGGCAGTACTCCCATCTGATATAGATAGGAATAATATAATGCCTGTATCCCGGTCAGTTTCCTCTTTGGAGGAATCTGCACCGTCTTTTGATAGATGCGTTTTACTTTTGGCTGTAAGATCTGTCCACGGATCTCCTCTTCGGAATAGTTTTTTCCAAGAGACCGTAGCCGGATGTACCGTTCCATCCCCGGAGCCTTTAAAGCGACATATTTCCGGTTCAGTTTCCATGTGTATCCACGCTTTTCCATTTCTTTTAAGAATTGTGACCAGGAGTAGCTTTCCTGTACAGACTCCCTGATATCCAGACGGATCGCACTTCTCCATGTCGGTTTCCCTTCCTGTTCCGCTTTCCACTGTACATAAGGGATTGATTTTTTCTGGTCGGATTCAATGATAGACAGGCCATATTTTCTGCACAGCTCATCGGAGATCTTCCGGATCTCCGTATAATAACTCTTTGCATTACTGTGGTACTTACGCCCGTCTGCCATGCTCACAGAGTTCCAGACAATGTGGTTATGATAATGTCTGGTATTCAGATGCGTTGTGATAACGACTTCATACTGTCCCTTTAAGAGCCGGTCTGCCAGTTCCTGTCCGATGAGATGTGCCAGTTCCGGTGTCACCTCACCTTCTGCAAAACTCTGTACCAGATGGTATCCTTCCACACCGCCCATCTTATGGAATCTCTTTTTTGTTGCCACCATATCTGCATACGCATTTTCATTGGTACATCCGATGGTATCTTCGAAGACCGCCTGTTCCGTCTTTGTCCGGTTCATGGCATAATCAATGGCAGCCTCCAGAGAGTCTGCTTTCTGTGTGGTTTTTTCTTTGTCTTTCACATATTCGATGGAACGGTCCAGGCGGTGGACGGGGATAACACTTGTATAAGCCATCTGTCATTACCACTCTTCCTTTACCAGATGCCATATCTCTTTGGTAAGCCGGAGCATTTCCTGCACACTCTGCTCACTTGCCATTCCCGAAGCATTCGCAACATGGGCAAGCTGGTTCGCATTATTGCACAGACCCGCTATCTTCCTAAGCAGTTCCGGGTGATGTTCACAAGGTTTTGCGTGTACCTGTGCTCCTAAGATCAGCGAACGCATAAACTCTTCCCGACTCAGTCCGCTTTTTTCCACCTGTTCCTCCAATTCCCTGAGTTCCCTTGCATTTAACCGCACCGGGATCACATGGTTTCGTTTTCGCATTGCATCACCGTCCCTTCTCTTTTCTCTTTCATCATATCGCCAAGCTCCTGATCCGACCGTTTCGCAGTTACCATACAGCAGGTCACCACGACTCCGAAACAACCTCCACACATCAATGCGATCATAATCATGACTCCGTCTCTTAACATAGCTTATCCTTCCTTTCCGTTTTCATTTTGTATTCGGGGGATTGGGGTTCTCCCCAAAGTGCGTTTGGATATCCAAACGCTATGCTTGCAAAACGAGTACCACCAGTTTCTGTAGTACCGGATTAACTCGATTCCGATTTATTTTGATTCTTTTATCTGTACCAGTCCATCAAGTGTCGTACAAATGATATGGAGTCTGTCTGCCATACTGATTTCGGTATTCATTGTTCCTGTCACTTCTTTCCCACATACGACTACCATCCGGCATCTCCGCAAAAGGATATGGGACATTCTTCCATATCCCTGCATATCTTCTGCATCGGATTCTTCCAAAAATGGTGAGAATACAAATCTCGGACAGATTGGTACATACCCAAGTTCATAGATTTTTCTGCAATATTTCTGCACTTTTACCCGACTTTCTTCTGCTGAACAGCACACATAAGCCAGCGCCTGTTCCATACGCTCCATCTCCTTCCTGCATCCAGTTGGATGCCAAGTATTTTCTCTATAAAAAACAAGATGTCCAATTGGACATCCCGGCTACTTTTCATCCTCTTTCTGCTCTGCTTCTAATGCAATTCTCACTCTGTCACTTCCCAGTTTGTAGTAGGCATCTGTTACCTCAATTCCTACTGCACGATAGCCTGTCATAACCGCTGCAAGGACAGTCGTTCCTGCTCCGGCAAACGGGTCCAGGATCAGACCTCCCGGTTCGCAAATCTGGATGACATCTTTCATAAGCTGCAACGGCTTCTCTGTCACATGAATCCGGTTCTGCGGATTTCCATATCGGAAGACTCCCGGCAGACAAGATACCGGACGGTTGATTGGCATCGGTCCATTACTGCCCCACACAATGTATTCAGCCTGCTGGCGGAAACGGCCTTTCTGTGGACGGGAGTTTCCCTTATCCCACACCGCTGTTCCTCGCCAAATCCATCCTGCCCACTGCAATGCATCGGTAATTGATGGATACTGACGCCAGTCAATGAACAGACAGATCGGAGCTCCTTTCTTGCAGGCTTTCCGCACATCGTAAAGCCACTCAGCCATCCAGTGTGTCCATGATCTCTGATCTTTATTGTCCCCATCAAAATCCGGAAGTGCATTTGCAGCACTCATACTGCTGTATTTCTGGTTTGTAGTACGATTTCTTTCATTCTGCTTTGTTCCACCGGACGCATACGGTGGATCGGTAATGACTGCATCAAAGATTCCCGGCTGGAATGCTTTGACCAGTTTTAATGTATCTCCATGTAATATTTTCCAGTTTTCCCCTTCAGCATATTCCTCTGGGTATGTTCCCTCTTTCATAAGTTCTTCCAAACTCAGGCCATTTGTCATAGGCATCATCCTTTCTTTTCTCAGCGTTCCGGCTGATTTTTCTTCTTTGTTTGTCTTTTCTGGTAGGACTGTGGCGGTTTCAGTTTCTCAGGAACAGAAAAAGCACTCCACTTTCCATTTTCATATAAGAACATATCTTTTGTGTGGTTATTAAATATATCCCAAGGGAAAATATCCCCTTTGATATAGATATTTCCTCTTACTTCTCCATACACATGGCTTTCTCCACCGATAACAGGTGCATTTACTCCTACCGTATCAATAAATGCTTTTCCACTGATTACCGCATTTTCCTTTATCTCACCGCCACAGATATAACAGTCTCTCTTCGCAACTGCTCTGTCATAAAAAGTAGTATCTCCGGTAACAACAGCATAACCTCTGACCAGACTGCCATCATAAAGTGCAGCCTCTTCCTTTACCTCACCGTTTTCACAACAGATTGCATCATCATAAATCCAGCAAGTCCCTTCCTGTGACAGATTGTTTTCATTCTCTATAAAACCGCCCAGTGTTCCTTTTGGTACTTTCTCATTCACATCTGACACCGCCTGTATTCGATGGAGCCATGGATATTTCGGATGTTCAATCTCTGTAATCTTATACTTACTCACGTTCTCTCCTTTCACCGTTCCGGCTGCTGTTTCTTCTTTGCCTTCCTATTTTCTTTTGGTGGTGGACTCAACTCAGTTTCCACATATTCGCTGATAATCAAAAGTGCTTTGTAATAGTCCCCACTTTCCAATACCCTTTTACACATTTCTTTTGCTTCTGCTGTCTGTTTATTCTTTTTCAAAAGAGTTGAGGCATCGCCCATAATGGAAAAAATATTCCCATCATGTCCAAGGAACTGTAACTTGGGACGTTGTTTCTCAGGCTTTGTCGGAATCTGCTCTGTTTTCTTTTCATACATTTTCGGCTGTTCCATATCTGGATGCCAAAAATGCACATTCAGCGTTCCACCATCCACCTTTATATCCCTCTGCTCAAATCCTTCACCCCAACCGTCACTGTACTGTCCTGTAATGTATTCGGTGAATTCCTGTAGCTCTTCCTGACTTAAAAATTCATTTAATTCCAGTTTGGTACAGCCGTACAGGATTCCGTCTTTGTTTTCTATCGTAACAACTGCACTTTGTATCTTTCCCTGAATGGACTCACTTCCATCAAAATACTGCATGAGATCATCTTCCCCATAACGTTCCAGTTCTTCTCGGATGACTTCTTCATAATCGGCAAGTTCTGTTCCATCTAACGGCATTCCATATTCATCACTCTCCGACCAATCTTCTTCCCATTCGGATTCTTCTGAATAAAGATTTCCAGTCAGCTCCGTCAACAGATGTACGTGCATCGTTCCTTTTTCTTCCATTCTCTATCACCTTCTTTCCAATGGTCTGTCCCTGCATTTATTTGCCTGCTTTTTTTCTTTCGCAAGGTCTGCATAATCTTCCCCTTCTTTTTCCGGCAGATTGCAGATAATCTGATACGTTCCCTCGTAATGTTTTTTCATCTGTTCTTTCGCCCATCTCCCGGCAAAGTCATTATCGGTGCATATTTCAATTTCTTTGATTTCCGGATGGTTCTTCAGAAACTCTTCCAGTGCGTCCGGCGGCTTTTTAAAACGTTCACTCTGTATCAGTGCGTTTTCTTTCGGAGCAGCGATTCCCCCAAGGGAAAGACGATATTTATCCCTCTTTCCTTCTTCCAGTGTCATGTGTGCCAATGCATCAATACACGCTTCATATACGGCAACTCGCTTTGTTTCTCTTTCAGGTGGAATGCAAAAGCTGTACTTTTTTTCACTCCCGGTCTGCTCCATCTTGAATCCCTTCCCGTTTTTTTCATAGATTCCTCGCAGGAATGCATATCTTGCTTTTCTGGATTCATCTTTCCCAACAAAAACTGCGTTATGGTACGGGACACTTTCATAAAGGATTTCATGTGAAATACAATATGTGATCACTTCATCGCTGATTCCTCTGTGGTTTAAATAAGCCCTGATTCGTCTGCAATTACAATATCTCTCCGGCAGTTTAAATAGTGGTTTTTCCTTTTCGGCAGACTGTGTCGGAATAAAAGACGGACTCTCTTCGCACAGCAGTTTTACAGCATCTGTAAATTTCATTCCATCCACTTCAATCAGGAACCGCAGTGCAGACACTCCCCCGATATCTCTGGATTTCCAATGCCATTTACTCGACAATTCATTGATTTTAAAACTGTCATGGTCCGTCAACTGCCATTCATTTCTGGTTCTTGTCTTTTGCAGTCTCTGTGCCTGATGTGTTCGCAAATACTCATACGCAGTCATATTTTTTGCTGCCTGAATCTCTTCTTCTGTTACCCAAGGCATTACAGAATCGTATCCTGAAGAGCCAGTACCTTATCTGTCCGCTCCCAAGGAAACTCCTTTCTTCCAAAATGACCAAAAACTGCCGTCTGCCGGAAAATCGGACGATTCAATCGAAGGGATTCCATGATCTGAACGGGTGTCACTCCAAACACCAGTGGGATTGCTGCCGCCAGACAATCATCTGCACACACTTTTCCTGTACCAAAGGTATCTACCTCAATCATAACCGGTTCTGCTACTCCGATTGCATAAGCCAGAGACACCTGACACTTGCTTGCAAACTCAGCAGCTACTATATTTTTGGCGATATACCTTGCCATATAAGCCGCCGAACGGTCTACTTTCGAACAGTCCTTTCCCGAAAATGCACCGCCGCCATGCGGAATCATACTGCCATAAGTATCCACCATCAGCTTTCTCCCCGTCAGTCCGGTATCTGCATCAAACCCTCCACACACAAATTTTCCTGACGGATTAATCAGAATCTTCGTATCCTCATCCGGCGGCAGTAATCTGAGTGCTGAGCGAAGCACTTTCTCTCTAATCTCGGCATCTAACTTCTTCAGGCTCTTTTCTGCACCATGCTGGCAGGAAACAACAACACTTTCCAGTCTCACTGGTTTTCCATCTTCATATTCTACGGTTACCTGTGCTTTTCCATCAGAAAAGATATCTTTGATATATCCGCTTCTTCTGCAAGCCGAAAGTTCACGTGTGATCCGGTGTGCCAGAACAGTCGGCATTGGCATAAGCTGCGGAGTCTCATCGCACGCATATCCGACCATAACACCCTGATCTCCAGCTCCCCTGCTTCTGTCTCTTATCTTTGCACCAATATTATCCCGAAATTCTTTCGACACACTCACTGCTTTCGCAATATCTGGACTCTGCTGGTGTACAAACGTATCCATTTCTATCCCATCTGTACAATACCCACACTCTTCTAAAACTTTTCGGATCACATCAAACACTGGTGGTTCATATCCGCTGGTGATTTCTCCTGCTACAAACACATTTCCTCTTGTAGCAAGGACTTCACACGCCACTCTCGAAGATGGATCGTAACGCAGACATTCATCTAAGATTGCATCTGCTATCTGATCGCATACTTTGTCTGGGTGTCCTTCTGTTACTGATTCTGCTGTATAAAAACGTCTCATCATTCTTCTCCTTATATACAGACAGGGCAGAAGCTGCTTTATGCACATCTCCTGCCCTGTCAGATTGGTTTATCCTGTAATTTTTATTTTATTTTTCTTCTGTTTCTTTTTTGTTGTCTGTCATTTTTGACTTCTTTCTGCGGTATACAGTCACTCCTGTAGCTGTTCCAGCAGATGCCAGTGCAAGCAGAACAAACGCCCATATTTTCTGGTTATCACCTGTTTTTGGTGCATTTGTTTTTTCTGTTGTTTTCTCCGGTGTTCTGGCATCTTTCATTTCTACTTTCTGGACTTCCATTGTATCTTTCAATGTAAATGTGACATCTTCCGCAATCTCGTAACCATCCGGTGCTGTGATCTCACGCAGAGTAAGTTCTTCATTGACTGGGAGTTTTTCAACGGAATGTGGTTTTCCATCTGTAATCCACTCTTCCAGAACAGTTCCGTCTTTGCGGATAATCTGAAGCTTTGCCCCTTCCAGTTCTTTTCCGGTTGTAAGGTCTGTTTTTGAAATTTCCACTTTGGAATATTCATCTTTCATCTCAACCTTTGTCACACTGCCATCTTCTTTGACTTCAAACATCACATCGCTGGCAGACACATAGCCATCTTCATAAGGAGCCAGTTCCTCATGTAAGGTATAACTTCCTTCCGGCAGTCCGTAAATGACATGTTCTTCCTTACTGCTTACCCATTCTTCCACAACATTTCCGTCTTTATCAATGACCTGCAGTTTGGCTCCTTCCAGCTCATTTCCGGTAGTTGCATCTGTTTTTGTAATGCGTGTTTCTGTCGGCTGATTCTCAACTTCTTTGTTCAGTTCAATCTTTGCAAGATTCTGATTTTCGTAAGTTGCATCTACATTCCATACTTCCTCATTTGGAAGATATCCAGCTTTTCTGACTTCCTCTTTGACATAGTATTTTCCATGTGGAAGATCACTGTCGAAAGTAAGTGTTCCCTTTGCATCCGTTGCTTTCTTTTCCAGCAAGGTATCTTTCTCTACGAGAACCTCTCCCTGATTAGAAAGAATATCTTCTGCAGCATACAGTCCAAAAATAACACCTTCCAGCTTTTCGCCTGTGACAGAATCTTTCTTTTCTACTGATACGAAAACTTTCTGTCTTTCATTTTTATAGGTAACGCCTTCATAAACAACTGCCTGTGTATCATCCTCTGCTGTCAGGGTAAATTCTTTCTGTTCTGTATTTAGGACAAAATTCTCTCCTGCTACAACTTCTTTCAGATAATACGTTCCCAGTGGCAGATTGTTGATAACTGCTGTTCCATTTTCATCTGTAGTCAGTTTGGCTACCAGATCATCTTTCTCATAACGAACAACTGGATTTCCTTCTTCGTCCTTTGCTCCGTCCGGTGAATAGATGGTATCTTTGGCATATACTTCGAATTCAGCACCTTCTACTCCGGTTTCTTCATATTTAAAGCCTTTATAAATACCTGTTTCTTCTTTACCAGATACGGTATTTCTTACTTTAGAAACCAGTGCTTTTACTTTTGCCAGAACAGAATCTCCGGTTACTTCGGTAAGCTGTTCTCCCTTTTTCGTCAGGAGCAGGCTTCCTACCTGTTCGTCATTTTTCTGTTCTACTTCTACAATCGCAGCTCCTGTATCCGGATCAATCTGATGTGCAGTGTTTGAGGATACTGTAATTACAATACCATTCTGTGGATTTTCTTTATATGTTCCTTTTGTAGTCTGCTCTAATGGTGAAATAATCGTTGTTCCATCATACAGGGACTCTTCGCTTCCCTGTCTTACAAATCCTTCCGGTGCTTTTACTTCTTCGATTCGATAGGTAGCGCACTTCAGTTCCTGCGGTGTGATCAGATATCCTTCCTCATTTGTTTTGAATACACTGATCTTTTCTTTCTTCGGATACTGAACAACCTGTTCCACATATTTCTTATTTGTCACATCGTAAATCTTATAAGAGGCTCCGGCCTTTAAAACCGTATTTCCAGTCTGTGCATCCTTCTTTACGATTTTCAACAAAAATTCAAACGGACGGTCATCAAATACTCTCCACTGCATTGGTTCTCTGCTGTCATTTTCCACATTTACAACAAATGGATCAATGGTTTTCAGATTCTCCGGGGTAGTGCTTTCCACTACAACATAACTTCCATACGGCAGTTCCGGGCTGACTGCATATCCTTTGGTATCAGTGATCAGTTCCGGTACTGGTACGGCGGTTCCATTCTCATAAGTAACTGCAACCTGCTCTTTGCTGAAGTCATAATTCTTGAAATCACTTGCTGTATAGCTTTCTCCATTGGACGGTTTCAGTTTCCCATTTTTCACCTGTGTCAGGTCGCTGATCAGATATACCTTAAATCTTGCTCCTGCAACCAGGTCCGTTTCTGTCTGCTCTCCATCTTCACTGATTTTGATTAACTGGAATGCCTGTTTCTTTACCTGCTCTTTTACCGTAAGGTCTCTTGTCACTTCGGCAACATCCTGACCTTCATAAGTTACTGATACCTCATATTTGGTAGTATCCAGTGTATATCCTTCCGGTGGAGTGATTTCTTTTAGATACATTTCTCCAAGGTATAATTCTGAAAATTCCAGTGTTCCGTCATCTCCGATGACTCCCTGTGCAATCAGGCTGTCCTGTTTATACAGAACTCCTGTTGTGCCATCCGGATGCACGATGTCCTCTTTGGCATAAAGACCATACACCGCACCACGAAGAGCACTGTCCCCCTGCGCTTTAAATGCAAGTGTTTCTTTATCGATCTTTGCGATTTTTACTTTTCCGGTGACTCTCTCATCTGTTGCTGTTACATTCAATGTCTTTCCGGCTGCAACATCTACTTTATATACTTCTGTATTCAGTTTATATCCTGTCGGAGCAGTGATCTCTTTTACATACACAGTTTTCAGTGCAGAATCAAAATAATCGCTGACTGCTTTTCCATCTCTTCCGGTTGCTGACATTGTCATCAGCAGGTTTTCACACTTCTTATCAGTATAAATACCATAAACTGCTCCTGACAGTAGATTCTGTGTATTGACATCTTTCTTCATAAGTTCAATGCGTGTCATATTCAGCCACTGTACACTAAAACTTACCGGAGCTGCTGTTTCACTTTCAAATACACCGATATCCTGCTTGGAATTTCCGGTTGTCAGCACCAGTGTTCTCCATGTCTTTCCGACAGAACCATATAAGTTGCCGGAAGCATAACTGCCTGTCAGTAATAAATCCGCAGACAGATAGAATGTATCTCCACCATAAATCTGGATTTTTCCATTTGTAACACTTGTTCCTTTGGAAAGATTATGTGCTGTCACATTTTCCGGTACACTCAATGTCACATAGTTTCTGTGATCTCCAGACAGTGTGATATTTGGTGTTTTCTGGATGTTTCCATCCCGTACTGCATTCAGCTTTGTGCTTGAAAGGCTCAGTTCACCTTTTGGCGGTTCTTCCTGTCCAAACAGATAATTGATATATGCGATAACCCCTGCATTTACAAGGTCATTATAATTACACCCTGTAAATCCGGCTTCTCCTGCATAAGCGTAGCTGGCTGCAATGTGTGTATACACATACTTTTCATCTTCCGTTTTTCCAGACAGATAACTTCCTGTCAGATCTCCTGCCCCGCCATAACCATAATAAAGGACTTTCTGTAGATTTTTATTGCTGTCCAGTACCTGTGCTACATAACTTCCACTCGGTGGGGATGCTTTCTGGGACTGAAGGCAGTATGCAATTTTCCCATTGACTGTAAACAGGCAAGTAAGATAATTTCCAATATAACTTGGATAATAAATAGTTCTCCCCTTTGTCAATGTAACTGTGGAACCGCTGCTTGTAGCTCTTTCAGCCGCAGACAATACCATCACATTTCCCTCTTCGATGTCCTCTTTCAGTTCTTTGACTGCCTGTGCAGATGCATCTTCTTCGGATGTTTCAATTTCTACATCTGTGTAGTTCTGCACAGGCGAATCCGAATCATCTTCAGATTCTGTATCTGACTTCTGTTTCTCTCCACCATTTTCTTCAGAATGTGCCTGACCTTCTGTATCCGTCAGAGTCACTTTCCGGGTGATGGTATAGCTGTCACTCTTATCTTTTGGAACGACCATATAAGTGGCAATATATGTTCCTGCTTTGTCAGAATGATACTCTCCACCATTCTCATCTTTGATACTTACAAGCGTAACATCTTCTTTTTCTGCATCATAATGGATTCCTTCCATACAGGTTTCCACCGCAAATGTTTCATCCGAAACCGCTTTTGTGATATCATCTGCTGTAACCGATGTATCTTTCTGGCTTGTTACCGCCTGTACTTCCGTCTGCTGTTCCGAGCCTGTCTGTTCGACCGCAAACGCATTTACACTGCTCAAGGTACTGATGCCCATCAGGACAGCCAGTCCAAAAGCAGCTATTCTGGTCTTTAATTTTCTAACCTTCATGTGCTTTTCCTTCCTAATTATAAATAGATTTTTTTAATTAAATACCGCAGAAGATGTTTCCTCTGCGGTACGTTTTATCTTGTATATCGATTTTTTTCTTTTTTCACTTCCTGTCTGGTACGCTTCACCGCTTTCATGACAGAATCTGTTGGAATCTGGTTATCCTTATATCCTTCCAGAATTCCATCCAGATAAAACTTCGATGGTCTTGCCGGAACATCTTTGTGCGGAGCGTTCATCATATATACAAACACCTCTTTCTCCACTCCATCCTGATTTTTTACCTGAATCGATTCTTTCCCATAAAAACTTGGGAATCCTTCATAGAAATCCAGACTCTTCTCACACGCTTCTGTGATTTTCCATAAAACTCCTTCGACACAGCTTCCCTTTTCCGGCAGTACCGTTGCTACTCCGTTACCCGGAGCCTTTCCTCGAAATGCCAGCCGATAATCTTCAAGCCGGACATTTTCCACAACTTCCGCAGCCGGACACCTGTACTTCATCTGCTCCAGATTCATGTTGCTGCCATAAGCGAAGTAATATCTATCTTCCATTTTTTCTCACCTCTATCTGACTCCTTCTGTCCTTTGATTTTTCTTCAAACACTCATACGTGCTTTTATCATATCTCCACGCAAGATCACCATCCAGATTTGCCAGCAAATGTTTTCGGACATTTTTATATTCGTCTCCAATTAACCCAAGTCTCAATAAAAATGTACGAAATGTAAATGCTGGATTTTCTGATATCAGTGTCTTTTTCATCTGTGTCGATCTCTGATTGATCGCCTGTGCGGAAATGGCTAATGCCAGAGTAATATTTGCTCTTACCTTTCCTGCATGAAGTGTGCTTTCAAAACAGCGCCATTCCAAAGTTCCTTTTGAAAACACAGCATGAAGATTCAGAGCATAATAACGGGTATGATCATAATGGGTATGACTTCCATCCCTGCCTCCATACCAGACATTTCTTACTCGGTCCATTGTGATTGATTTATTTGGTATTTTTCGGATTTTCTCCAATACCTCCGGTCGCACCCTCTGACAATAACTATTTGCTCTTCTCTCCTGCACTTTCAGTGCTTTGAACAGAATATCTTCCTTTGCATACATAATTGTCAGTGCATTTTTCAGACTCTGCGGTGTATGATTCGATGCATCTACATGAACATGCTGACCACAGGACTCATTTACAAAACCGCCATGCTGTCGCAGACATCGTACTACTTCCTGTAACTTACCCATTTCATCATAGGATAATTTCGGAGATACCATTTCTGTTGAATATTCTCCACCTGCGTCTACAATTCGACCGTATACTTTTCGTTGTGTATAAATGCTCCCATCAGACATAAATTTCCACTTTTTTCCTTCCAAATCTATCACTGACCAGACTCCATAAGTAGTGCCGTCATAATATGCTTCTGTTCCAAACATTTCAGCAACAACTTCTGCAGCACGTTGTCTGGTAATTCCTGTCATCTCGATTTCTGTGCCAAAGTATTGGTCTTTTATACCGATCATGCCTAATGGATTCCTTTCTCAGACACTTCCTGTGTGTTGAGTTCGGAGTCTGCCTTTTGTAACAATCTGCCAATTGCCTCGATAACATTGACAGTTACTCCGTTTCCAGCCTGTTTATAAAGCTGTGCATCAGAAGTGCTGTCTATGATTTTATTTATTTGCCAATCATAATACCCCTGCAGTCGCAGACATTCCCTTGGAACTAATCTTCTTATTCTTCCGTGATACAAGATGCCATGACGATCGGTTGCAGTAATTGTAAACATCGGTTCTTCTGGTTCTTTCATGCGTCTGCCGTTCTGACGGACATTTTCTTTGGCTGGTGTAAGGACTGCTCTTGCCCCTTCTTCACTTAATACGCCGGAACATTCTCCTTTGTATTTATGGATTCCACATTGTCGGGTATTAAGGCTTCTGCATTCTTCAGTTACCAGTGGTGGCGGAGACAAATCTACAAAATGAAGTGTTCCCTGTTGGATACCTGTAGTCAGGGTGTGTGCTATCTGATGTCCGACTCTTCCTCTCCTGCTGTTGAGATTCGCATAGCCTAAATCGATGCTGTCACCCTCTCTTGCAAGTTTGTAGCCGAGCTTTGTATTTTCTTTAATTGGAACACCCACATCATATAATCCTGTCTTTCCACCCATTCCTCCGGCTTGTGATGTCAGGGTACAGCTTAATCCTTTTGGACTGTAGACTCTTTTTCCCTGACTTCCTGCCCGGATTTGAACAAGAGCTGCTCCATTTGTTTCTGGTTCAGGTAATACTTTTCCGGCACATCGGAAATCAAGATATCCGACAATATACACCCGCTTTCTTGCTTGGGGGACTCCGAAATCCTTGCTGTTAAGCACTTTCCATTCGACATGATACCCCAGTTCAGAAAGCGTACTGAGGATGGTGCAAAACGTCCGGCCTTTGTCATGCGATAACAAACCGGGAACATTTTCAAGGATAAAATACGATGGTCTTTTAGCTTCAAGAATCCGGGCAATTTCAAAAAAGAGAGTTCCTCTTGCGTCAGCAAATCCTTCTCGCTTTCCGGCGATAGAGAATGCCTGGCAAGGAAATCCTGCACAGAGTAAATCAAAATCTGGCATTCGTTCTGGTTCAATTGTTCTTGCATCACTACAATACCACTCCCCTTCTGTGTCAAACAGCAATCGGTAGTTCTTATCCGCATAAGTATCCACCTCGCAATGTCCGACACAGACAAAGTTTCCTGCCCGTCTTAAGCCTTCACGGAATCCCCCGATTCCGCTAAAGAGATCAAAAAATTGAATGGTTGCGGCTATCAACCTCCTTTTTGCTGATAAAAACAGGCGGCATGATTTCTCATACCGCCCTTCGTTATTCTGTATCAATTGGTTACCATTCTGTTGGTTCTTCTGTTTTGGTTTCTTCTTCCAGATCAGTTTCTCTTTCTGGTTCAGTTTCCTCTTCCGGTTCGCTGTCCCCTTCTGGTTCGTTTTCCTCTTTCGGTTCACTCTCCCCTTCTGGTTCGTTTTCCTCTTTCGGTTCGCTCTCTCCATCTGGTTCGCTTTCCTCTTCTGGTTCGCTGTCCCTTTCCGGCTCAGTGCTTTCTTCCGGTTGTGTTTCTTCTGTTCCCAATTCTCCAATTGTCTGTTCGGATTCTTCAGGCTGATCTTTGCTTTGCCATTCGGCCTCTGCCTTTTCCAGTGCTTCTTCTATAATCTGAATTAAGAAGTCTTTCTGTTTCATGTGTTTCTTTCCGATGACTACTTTTAATCTCTGGAATAATTCCTCTGATACCTGTACTGCTACTGTTCTTACTGCTCCCATGCTTATTTCTCCTTTTCCTTCCAGTCTGTTGAAATGTTCTTCAATGACCTGTTGTAAAAATTTTTGTGTGCTGCTTTCTGTGAGTTCAATCTCTTCTCTTACTTTCTCATGTAAGTCCATCGGGATCTTTCCGCAGATATTTTTCATTTCTGCCATAACCTTTCTCCTTTCTCTTTCGCTACACACAACATACTCCAAAGCCGCATGGAAAGCTATTCACAATACCCACCAAAGATAACGATGCATTTTATGCCTTACCCCTAGCAGATCCAACAATGTATGTATCGTGCAATCATAGGCCTCACCCCCTTTACAAATTTTCCATTTGAGATAGAAAATCCATCATCTGATCTGGTATTTCTTCCGATGATGGGTTCGTTGTCGATTGTTCCGTAGTGCCACATATTCCTAATTCTCGAACACTTTCTTTTATCGTCTTTTGAATGACTTCTTCCAGCCATTTTCGATCCTCTTTTTCCAGAATTGCCTGAACCAGATACTGGCTTTTCTGCCCTTCTGGAACACTTTGAAATTTCTCCCATGCCCTTTGGTGTTCTGGTTTTTTCAGATTCGGGCGGAACGAATACACAGGGCGTGTCATCTCGCCCACATCTGCTGTACAATCCGTTCATACCCTGTTGCGTTGGCATGGACGTCCTCTATAAAAACGGGGCGGCAAATCGCGTCCTGTGTGGTCACGTGGCGTTTTAAAATTGCAGAGCCTCCCCCCATAAATACGGTGGGTACTGCCCGGAGATCAAACCCGGATTCTGTCACCGCAGACAGTATTCTTTCTATATATTTCCGTCCGTTTTCCTGTATGATCCGTCTGGCCTCTTCTGCCATACTGCAAGATTCTCCCCGAAGCACACGCTCAATTTGAGTTTCTGTCACAGACAGTCCGGTATTTCTACGCACTTGTTCTGCTGTCTCATCAATACATCGGATTACTCCAAGTTCCAGACTTCTGCACGTTGCTGCATTCGGAACAGCATTGTCCAGCCTCATAAGGTCAACGGTCCAGCCACCAATATCAACAAGCAGAACAGACGGTTCATTCTTCAGATACTCTGGATGCAGAGCAAGCGCAGAGTATCCCTGTGGGAACAGTTTCACATCTTTTATTGTTATCTCATATAACTCACTTTCATATAAAAATCGCACTGGCTGCTCTTTCCGCAACAGATACTCCCTGAATCCCTGTTTCTCTCTTCCAAAACTTGAAAGCGGAAGTCCAACAGCCAGAATTACCTCTGTCTTTCGTTCCGCTTTCCGATGCTTGATTTCTTCTGCAATGGCTGCCAACGTCAGCAGATAATAATTATCATTTGACGTTTTATTTTTTACCAGCGTCTGTCTTCCCGTACCGCAGACATAATACTTTCCTTGATATTGCAGAACATTCTGCATGGTATACGGCTCGTAATCATACCCAATAATTCCACTTGGGAAAGACACTTGTCTTGTTTTAATGGCATAATAGCCATGATCAATTCCTATGATTATCGCAATCACATCCTTTCATTTTTTCTGTTTAACGTAAGGTCAAAAATGTTGTCACTGCTGCAACGGATCGTTGCAAAAGTGCCATTCGTGAACACTTTTCTATGTTCCAGCGTCCCAAAACCTGCGGAAAATCTGGCTTTTTTATACCACTATCGCCAGAGGAACACTACTGTTCCTTCCCAGCCGGTTATAAAAGATCCCTCTCCCGGCGGCGGTCCAGCCTGTCCGGGGGAGGGATATATCGCAAGTTTCCTTTTTGAACAATTGCCTGTCTTTTTATTTTTATGAGATGTTTTTCCTGCTTTTGTAAAATGGGAAGATACTCCGGTTCTGTCAAAAACTTCCGTATATAATTGCCCTTTTTTCCCAGCTTGTTATCATTTTTCAGCAGTTCTATTTCTACCATGTAATGGGTATCTGGATGAAATCTCTTCTCACACAAAATGCTGTCCCCTTTTATATAATCAGATTTAGCCGATTCTCTTGCTGCCGCCAAGAGTTCATAAATACTTACTTCCACCTCTTATCACCTCCCAAAAGACCAGAAAAAAGCAGACCTCTTAATCGAAGTCTGCTCCTGTCGGATATGGTAATCCTCTTTCTTCATATTTTTTATCGATATAATTTCGAATCCATTCCCTGTATTCTTCCGTTAATGCCAGTTCCTGAAATTCTAACAACCACTTTTCCCCTTTTGCTTCGTCATCAAGCCATCGATCTTCTATGCACTCCGGCTCATCTAACATTTTCATCATCGCTTCAAATGGCTCTTTTACATCATCACCAAATTCTTTCCATAAGGCGATTCCATAGTTCTCCAGTTCAAAAAATTCTGTCAGATATGTCAATCGTTCCATATCCCCCAATGTCATTCTTTTTTCACCTGACAATAATGCTCGATCTCTTTTGCCACATAGATTTAAAAATTTTCTCTTTTCCATCTCCACATCCATTATACTTTTACCTCTTCCTGTTAAAAATAATTCCTTATTACGAAACATTATAAAATTTAAATTCTTTAGAATCAATATATATGTTTCTGTATTACGAAACTTTTTATTTTATAAGGGGAGTTCATCATTATGCAAAAGATTAGACCAGATATGGATATTGGTAAAAATATCCAAGCAATTCGATATAAAAACAATATGACTCAAGACCAAGTAGTTGCAAAATTAAATCTTATGGGTATCTCCATCACCAAAAGTACCTATGCCAAACTGGAAACAAATCGCATGAACATTAAGGCATCTGAATTAGTTGCACTTGCAAAACTCTTTCATACCGATATCAATGCTTTCTTTTCCGGCTTGCTATAGTTCGACATTCCCCGACTCCCTGTGTATATAATAGCATATTAAAAATAAGAACCAGTCTATATTCTTATCGGATATAAACCAGTTCTTTTTTCTTATCAAATAATATAAAAGTGACAGGGAATTCAGATTCTTATCTTCTGTCACTCATGTAATTATTATTCTATTTTAAATTTAATGAATTTACCCATTCTTGAATTTCTTTTTCAATGTTATTTTCTATATAAACGTCATACACATTTTTCCACATTATCTGTGTATACTGTTATTTTCAACCCCATAATTATAACTTGGTACACGCTATACACTACTATAAACTGTACTCCATTTTAGGGAATCCCAGAAGGATCTCGTCATAAGAACTCATATCGATCTCTTTTTCCATAATCTCCGGTCTGTATTTCTTATCACTCATTTCCACACTGCTTCGGGATTTTTTATTCATCCAGTCAAGATCTGCCTTTGTATATGGAATCTTCGGCTCAATCTCAAACAAATCCGCTTTTGCTTCCTCTGCGATCATCTGTGCTACTTTTTTTGTTGTTCCGCTTGCACTGAAAAATGCCACTAATTTTTTACTCATAATAAAAAGCCCCTTTCTATACGTATTTTTCACAAAAAATAGATGTATAAGATTTACATTCATCTTACACATCTATTTTAAGCTCTATCGCTTCATTATGTCTAATGCTTATATTGAATTTTGTTTTATGCCTGAAAAGCATTAATCTCCTCGATCATTTTACGGACTGCCAAAGAATATGGGATATTCCGTCGCCAGGCAATCACCGTACTGGTCGTGATTTCAGGAGAAATTCTTCGCTGTACAAGAATATCCTCTCGCCAATACTTTGTTGCAGCACCCTCAATTGAAATTGGATACCCAAGTCCATTTGCCGCCATAATTCCGGCATTCGTTCCGAGATTACTCGTAAAAGCAATCTGTAATTTTGAAAAGTCTTTCCCAAACCAGTTGGCAAGTTCACTTTGAACGTTCATTCTTTCCGGCAGGATCAAGGGCTTTCCAATAAGATCTTCTTTTTTTATAAACTCTTTTTCTGCCAGCGGATCATCCGGCCGCATTCCGACACACCAGTGATCGCAATCTGTGATCCGGATATAATCCAGCCCTTCGGTGTCCACCGGCTCCATGAATAATGCAATATCTACAAGTCCTTTGTTCATCATCTCATACACTGCATCTGCTGTTGCAGTATGCAATACAATCTGAACCAGCGGATATTTTTCTTTATATGTTTTACATATCTTCGCCAATGTCTCCACTGCTGCAAATTCACCGCATCCAATGGTTATCGTGCCCTCTACAACCTCTTCTTTTCCTTTCAGTTCCTCAAGCGTCCTTTCCTCAAGATTAAGAATCTCCAAGGCACGCCTTTTTAATAAAATTCCTTCATCGGTGAGCGATATTTTCTTCCCGTTTCGAATAAATAATGTTATTCCCAGGTCCTCTTCAAATGCCGCCATTTGTCTGGATAGCGTTGGCTGGGTAATATGCAATTGTTCTGCTGCTTTTGTAAAGCTCTGTTCTTTTGCTACTGTTAAAAAATAGCGTAATAATCTTAATTCCATATCTTTATATTCCTACAAATTTTTCTTGTAACCATTCTATCATATTGCATCCCAGACATCATCTATATCTTTACCTTTAAGCATTTATTCACCACCCACACATCATATTATTTTGTTCAATTTCAGCAGGCAATCCTAAAATAATCCAAATACGCTTTATACTTATCTTGTGCGGTCAGGCAAGTATCTGTCAGATAGCTTTTTTCATTATCCCATTCCTTCAATCCACGGTAATAGAACATTTTCAGATTATCCTCAATGATAAACGGAACAATATTGTATTTCAGACACTCCTTAAACATAATCAATCTGCCCACACGCCCATTACCATCCTGGAACGGATGAATCCGCTCAAACTTCACATGGAAGTCCAGAATATCCTCAAAGGTCTTTGCTTCCTTGGCGTTATATTCTGTCAGCAAGGCCTTCATTTTATCGGCAACTTCTTCTGGAAGGGCTGTATTCCTGCCACCGACTTCATTCGGAAGTTTCTTATAATTACCAACAGCATACCAATCTTTTCTAGAATCGCTGGTGCCATTCTTCAAAACCAAATGAAGTTCTTTGATGAACTTCTCCGTCAAAGCTGCTTTTGCATGATCAATAATCATGTCAATGCACCGGAAGTGCTTTGCCGTTTCGATCACATCATCCACATTCAGCACTTCTTTTTCTACGCCAATAGTATTGGTTTCAAAGATATATCTAGTTTGATCGTGTGTCAGGCGACTTCCCTCCATATGGTTAGAGTTATAGGTCAAATCAATCTGTGTCTTATGATAAATCCCACCGGAATATTTACTTGCCTTCTGCTCTTTCAGAATATCCAACAGAGTAATCGGCTCTTCTTTTCTTTTGTTGGTGCGCTCCGGTTTTTCTGCGTTTTCTGGAATGTTCCATGTCTTACCAGTAAGAAATGCACCGTTCACACGCCCTTGAGCACAGTAATTTCTAACACTGCGCTCTGACATATTCCATTTTTTTGCTATATCAGCAACTAAAAGGTATCTCATCTACAATCCTCCATCACAAATCATAACCTATATCCAAAACTACCAATCTGCTAATTAGTATATCGCGTCATCGGCAAAAACGCCATTCTTTTTTCCCATTGCGCTATTTTTTAGCCGATATAACAATTATATCATCTAATAAGTTTCACTTTCATTTTCGCACATGATCATGAGGCTTTTTATGTTCAAATTGTGCAATCATATGTAAGTAAAAGGTGAATGTTCCTTATCAAAATAAAAATGGCGAAGTGCTTATCGTAACACTCCGCCGAAAGCCTAACCATTTTGAGCAAAAAGCGCTTGGTTAGGTCTGCTTTATTATTTTATGCAATTCCACTGCATTTATACACTTAAATGTTCTTTCCAATCCGCAGGAAGATTCATTGCTACGAGACTGACCACACCATTATTATTTTGAATCAGCTTATCGAAAGCATTTACAAATACTGTCCACTCCTCATCAGATAAACGCAGGTACTTCATCGCCAGTAAGATTTGATACAAGCCATTACTTTAATTGTACTGGATATACATTTGTAGTCTTCATCTTCGGTAACGGAAATTCCCCCTCTCGGAATAACCGTACGGGGTAGCAACATTCCTTGCGGTTCCCCCTCGTATTGCCTACCACCAAAGGTGGTCGGGTCTATCAATGGCTGCCCCCAACACAATCTTCTTCCTGTAAAATTACTTTTTCTCCTTCGCCACATGGTTCTTGAAAATCGTTATAATGATGCTCTAGTATCTCATTTGTTATTATGAATGGAGAATTAGCATTCAAAGACTGATTCCTTTTATACAATCTTTTTTGTAAGGTTCCTTTACTAGCCTTCATATAAACAAGTTCTGGTGTACCGCCAGCTTTTTCTATAAGCCTTTTATAATACGCTCTGTTTGCCTTATTCCAAAAGCTGAAATCAAGGACTACATGTTTTCCTTGTTGAATGAGAGACAGGAGTTCCTTCTGGAGTGCCATTTCCACTATTTCTGAAAGTTTCTCATACTGTTCGTTTGGATAATCAATCCCCTTTCTCCCGTAAGTTTTCCACATTTCCTCATCAATGGACAAGCGAACATAGCCTTCTTTTTCTTTCTGCTTTGCATAAGTTGTTTTCCCGGAACCGCATATTCCACACATCATAATAACTTTAATCATAAAAATCTCCTTGTTTTACTAATCAATACAGCCTTCTATTGATACAATACCTTCTACACCAGATTTATTTTGTATCTCTTCAATTGCCATTTCATTATTTAGAATATTTTGTCTATCTAGCCTTGAATTAGTTAAATCTTTCTTCATTCTAAAACCTCCAATTCTCCACTCATCAATTTAGACAGTATACGGTCACGAGCTTGTTCAGATATAAGTATTTCTTTTGATAATGATTGTTTTGGATACTGATACATAAAATAATCCACAAATAAAAAGTCCCACCGGGTTGCGCATAAAAATCAGAGACGTGGTGGGTTCTGTTAACATTATTGTTCAGCATTCAATGTTACTGTCAAGATTTCTTTTGTAAAAAATCGGCAACTTCCCATTGTTCCTTAAAATTATGCCAGCATTCATCAATTCCAAATTTTCAGAACATATCTCTTTCAGTCTCCACATGTCTTGACTACCGGTCCGATCTTCCAAAGGTGTAAATAAGGTGTAAATTTTACGTTTTCATCCAAGAAACCCATTAAAATCAAGGCTTTTTCCCCATCCCTTAATCATGATGTATGCTGTCGTTACTTACGCAAATATGCGTGGGAAAAGAAGCGGATTACCAGACGCAACCCACTTCTCATTATTTTATTTCTATATTGCCGATTCATTTTCTCGTCTGTCAGATTTTCCATCTTTTAAACAATACCAAATCCACTGTTCTCTGTCAAAAAATCCTACTTATTTCCGAACTTCTTCCACCTTGCATTCAAACGGCGCCAATGTCACACCTGCATTTTGCACCTCGAATGCATTGTGGTTCATGGTGATCTTAATCTTTCTGTCTTCGCTCTCTCGGTATACGATCTCAACGCCATCAGTTGAATGCTCAGATATGATTCCCTGTTCGTCTGCCATTTTCTTGAGAAGCTGTTTTAAAATAGTTTCATCCAATCCGCATCCAAGGTAATATACATATCCATCTTTCTGCTTCTTCTTTGTCACTGCTGCGTAGTCCTTGAAGAATACATCATTGTAGCGGAACAGCACTTCTGCATCTGTCACACTGAGCAGGTCACGGAAAATTCCTCCCTCTCCCTGTGTACAACTGAAATCTTCTTCGCCTGCAAGCGGGAATTCCTGTCCTTCCTGAAGACTTTCCGTCTCTGTCACATAGATTCCCGCAAACTCATCAAAGTCAACCGGAAGTACCTTTTTAAACAACAGATTGTTATTTTCATCTTTTACAAAATCACGGAAAGTCAGAACCAGCGTTCCGCCGTTCTCGGTAAATTCTTTCACCTGCTTCTGGAAATCCGGTTTCGCAATGATCATCTGTGGAAGAATCACGATCTTGTAACCAGAAAGAGTACTTCCCGCCGAAATCACATCCACCGGAACATTTGCATCAAAGAATACTTTATGGAACTTCTTCATCTCTGCTTCGCAGTCGAGAAGGAAACTTTGTCTCTGGATACGGAATGCTGCAAGCGAATCATAATCATATACGATTGCAACTTCACTTTTAACCGGTGCGCTCAGTTCTTTTTCGTAATTCCTAATCTCATTAAAGAATCCCTGTACTTCGTGAAACTTTCTACGTTTAACATTATCTGCATCCAAGATTCCATAACAGAACTGCTCTGCCCCTTTTGTTGCACCTCTGTATCGGAAATACATCAGCGATTCGCAACCTCTCGCCATACTCTGATAAGACCAGAGCTTTGCCTGATTCGGGCGTGGAGCAAATCCGGTTACATCATGTCCCTGTGCTCCCATGATCGCTTCTGTGATCCAGAAGTTTTCCCGTTTGAGCCCACGGATATAATCCAGTCCAAATGCAATTTCATTTGCAGGAAGCGGCTCTTTCTGCCCACCCCATACCGGGTAATTGTTATAAGCTACCACATCCAGATTCTTTGCAACTTCTGAATAATCTACGTGCTTTCCAAGTCCTCCGCCCGGGAAGTCATGCATCACAACCGCATCTGGAATGATTTCCTTAAGAAGCGCTGTCTGGAAGTTTGCAAATTTTACAATGCTTTCGCTGCGGAATCTTTCCCAGTCCAGACGAAGTGCCGGATTGTGTGTGGTTATGGTCTTGGATGGAAGTGGGATCTCATCAAATCCGTTGTATTCCTGTGACCAGAATGTGGTTCCGTAAATTTCGTTCAACTTATCAATATTTCCCTCGAATTTCTGCTCAAGGAATCCCTGAAATGCGCAGCGGCATTTCGGACAGTAGCAGATGTCACTGTCTTCATGTCCCAGCTCATTGTCAATCTGCCATGCCACGATCGCATCTTCATTTTTATAATGCTCAGCCTGTGCGCGGATGATCTTCTCTGAGTACTCATACATCACATCGCTGTTAAAGCAATATACATGGCGTCCACCAAAAGTGCGGACGGTTCCGTCTTCAAACTCTGACAGGATATCCGGATGCTTTTTCACAAGCCATGCCGGAATGGTCGCTGTCGGAGTTCCCATGATCACCTTCAGACCTTTTTCTTTTGCCTTTTCAATTACACGGTCAAAAAAGGAAAAATCATAATTTCCTTCTGTTTTTTCCATCAGATGCCATGCGAACTCTGCGATACGGATCACATTGCATCCAAGCTCACAGATATTTTCCAAATCTTCTTCTAAAAAAGCCTCATCCCACTGTTCCGGATAATAATCAACTCCACGCCACATATTACTGTTCCTTTCTCTTACGAAGTTCGTCACGAATCATTTTATAAGTTTCTCCATCCCTCTACTCCTTATTTAGTAAAGTTTTGCTTTCGCTTTTCCATACGTTTTTACGCATTTTCTTTTGTTTTATTGCGTTTATTTTTCGTATCTTGTGAAATGAATATATCAGCGTAAAAATATTTAGTCAATATTTTTACGCAAACTTTTACTTAAAGAAAACTATTTTCATGAAATGTTTACTAAATTGGCTTGTCGTTTTTGTGGAAATTGCCGCATAGAAAATGTAGCCTGACACATTCTCACTTCAAGTGCATTGTGGAGTACCAGCGACATCTCTATCCATTTTATACGCTTCCTCTGTCCACCAAACTGCACGGAACAATAATCTTCTTCGGAAGTGAATTTTTCTTCCACAGAAGTTCCATACACATCACTGTCGACTCCACGCTTTCTCTCATATATACTTCGACCGAAGAAAGCGGCGGATTGGAAAACTCCGAGAAGCTGGTGTTGTTAAATGTAATGACACCTATTTGTCCCGGAAGCAGAATCTCCCTTTCATGCAACGCCTTTACAAGTCCCGGCGCTACCGCATCACTCGATGCAAAAATCGCGTCCGGATACTCCTCCGGCGTGTGGCTGTCCAGATACTCCAGCACTTTCTGGCAGCTGCTTCTCGAATTCATCTCGCAGTCTATGACCAGACTCTCATCAAACCGATTCTGATTATTCAGTGTATTTTTATAATAGTAATAACGTGGGTCCATCGTCAGCTTCTTGTCGTCGCCAAGGGTATCCACACTTCCAAGATATGCAATCCGCTCTTTGCCTTTTGCCTCAAAGCATTGCAGTACTTCACGGATTGCCAGGTGATAATTCGGCACAATACTGTAATACTTCATATCATCCGGTGAAGAATCCAAAAATACGATGTTGTCCGTATATTGATGGAAATCCTGAATCTCCTCCGGACTGAATCTTCCGATTGCAATCAGTCCGTCAATCGGACGGTCATCATTCTTGGTAAATCTTTTCTTCTCATCCCGGTAAAGCATGACAGTCGTCCATTTCTTTTCAAAACATGCTTCATCCAAACGGTTCTTCAGCATAATATAATAGATATCTTCCATCTGCTCCTGCATCTCGAACATCTGCGCAATCCCGATTCTGCGCTCCGGAAGGTTCTGGCTTTCCGTCATCTCTTCTACTGATGCCTTTTTTCCTGTATCTCCCTGACGCTTACTATATCTCTGACTTACCGTCTTATATCCAAGCTCACATGCCACGGTAACTATATTTTCTCTGGTCTCATCTGACACATTTAAGTTCGGATCACCATTCAGAACTCTTGAAACCGTGCTTTGAGAAACCTTTACCTTTTCAGCGATATCTTTTAATGTAGCCACATCATTTACCCCTTTGACTAAAATCTTTACTTAAATAATATCACACTTTCAGGGTTTCCAAAAGATATTTTTACAAACTGCCTGCTACACCGATGTTGCTGTTTGTGATCATATTTTATTATCCTTTTTATCATATTCAATATTTGAATTTCCGACGGATTTCTCTCTTTTTTCTGAGGGACATTCTGAGGGACATTCCGAAGGACATCCTGAGAGACATTGTAATTCAAATTTGGCATCACAACTGTAAACCGGTACCAATCTGATCTAAAAGACGGCTTACACTTATATAGTACTAAATGGGGCTATTGCTCCATAAATTGATATGCTCCCTTCTAAATAAACAAGATTTTATTATTTCTCTTGTCTACTTAGAAGGGAGCATATCAGTTGACTGAAAAGCAACAAGAAAGCGGCTTCTTTTTTGTGAATGTCCATTTTTTATATAATCATATTCCATACCATCAGAAAGAATCTGTCTTTGCTGTATTTTTTTAATTTCATACAGGATATCCTCACTCTTGATAAATCTGCTGTTTTCAGGAAATCTCCTAAATGCATTGCCAAATTCATCCTCTCCATAACTAAACTGGCACTCTGATGAAAATTTTCCGCAATAGTCCACAATTCCAAAAGAATTACTGATCGCATACTCTTTCCCTGTTAGCATGAGTTTATTTGCTATGATATTCAAAATAATAGATTTTCCAGAACCATTATTCCCATATAACACGGTGATTGGTGCAAATATGAACGGATCTATGTCTTTTCGATGAAACACATTATATGGATATATATTAGGATTTTTAATGCTTCTGTCACTTAATTTAAAACTGCTGAGATATATCATTAAAAAATCCCCCTTCATCTATAAACTTATATTTTTCAAATCAGCAAACCATTCTTTTACCCTTCAGCACAAATTTCATCATAATCTTCATACATAATTCGTATTCCACACTCCTCACTTTCTACATGGTAATGTCCCGCATACCACTCTGTAAAATCTAACCTGTCATAAATCTTCTGTAGCCATTTTTCCGTTGTCTTGTCCACTGCTGATTGATCAAGCCCTGGAATAAACGCCCACACTGGTTCCGCTTCAATCGGTACTGTATGCGAGAGTACGATATCCACATTCCACTTGGCTTTATCTAACTGCTGTTCCACATATTCTTTTATCACTTCATCCGGCTGTTCTGATTCAAACCATGGTAATCCGTTTCGTATCCTATAATATTTGTCAACGCTGTATGCACCACCGATTGGCATCACTTTCTTTCCATGAAAATTATATATTTCTCCATCTTTTGCGAACAAAATATTCGGATACTGTTCTTCCACTTTTGCGCTACGATATACAGCGAGCTGTAGACGTAAACTTTCTATAATAAATGAAAAAAACGAATAAACAACATGCATAAATTTTTTATTGAAAATCAGAGAAAATTAATACTTAATCCAAAAATATTCTATTTTATTTTCCTCCTTTGGTGATTATACTAAGGTCAGTCATTAAGAAAGACATGTTTTAAAACAAATTTCACAAAACGGGAGGAAAACAACAATGAAAAAAAGAAAAGTAGTTGCATCAATGATGGCAGTAATACTCGCATTATCATTGGCAGGATGTGGATCTTCAGGATCTTCAGGATCTTCAGACTCATCTGACACTAAGGTAGCGAACAAGGACAAACCACTTTGCTGGTTTAACCGTCAGCCATCTAACAGCTCAACAGGAGAGCTTGACAAAGATGCTCTTAGCTTCAACAAAAATACTTACTATGTAGGTTTCGATGCTAACCAGGGAGCTGAACTTCAGGGACAGATGGTTCTTGATTACATCAAAGCTAACATCGACAAGATCGATAGAAACGGTGACGGAGTTATCGGATATGTTCTTGCAATCGGTGATATCGGACACAACGATTCAATCGCTCGTACACGTGGAGTTCGTAAAGCACTCGGAACAGGTATTGAAGAGAAGAAAGAAATCAACTCTAAACCAGCTGGAACAAACGTAGATGGAAAATCTAAAATTGTTAAAGACGCAACACTTGAAGTTAATGGAAAGAAATACACAGTTCGTGAGCTTGCTTCTCAGGAAATGAAGAATGCAGCAGGAGCTACATGGGATGCCGCTACAGCAGGTAACGCTATCGGAACATGGAAAGCTTCTTTCGGAGATAAGATCGACGTAGTTGTTTCTAACAACGATGGTATGGGAATGTCAATGTTCAACGCATGGGCTAAGAAAAACAAAGTACCTACATTCGGATACGATGCAAACAGTGACGCTGTAGCAGCTATCGCAGAAGGATACGGCGGAACAATTTCTCAGCATGCAGACGTTCAGGCGTACCTGACACTGAGAGTTCTTCGTAACGCTCTTGACGGAGTAGACATTAACACAGGTATCGGAACAAAAGATGATGCTGGTAACTGTCTGAAAGAAGGCGAAGATTACAGATATAGCGAAGAAGAGAGATCTTACTACGCATTAAACATTGCTGTAACAGCTGATAACTATAAAGACTTTACAGATTCAACAGTAGTATACAAAAAAGTTGCTAACCAGCTTGATGCTAAGAAGAGCCCAGAAAAGAAAGTATGGCTTAACATCTACAATGCTTCAGATAACTTCTTAAGCTCAACATATCAGCCGCTTCTTGAGAACTACGATGACCTTCTCAATCTGAAAGTTGACTACATCGGTGGAGATGGACAGACAGAGTCTAACATCACAAACCGTCTTGGAAACCCAGACGAGTATGACGCATTTGCAATTAACATGGTTAAAACAGACAATGCATCTTCATACACAGAACTTCTCAAATAATTAAAGTTCGTAAACTGGTAAATGAATGAAACAATAGAGGGGTGTCAGTGATGATACCTCTCTTTCAATAAGAAAAGGAAGCAGAGCTATGACAGAAGATAAGAATAAATACATCTTATCGATTAATGGCATGAGTAAATCATTCGGTAGAAATAAAGTACTGAAGGGTATCAACATGAATGTGAAACCTGGAACCATTATGGGACTTATGGGTGAAAACGGTGCCGGAAAATCGACGATGATGAAATGTCTCTTTGGAACTTATCAGAAAGATGAGGGGACAATAATATTAGATGGCAAAGAAGTAAACTTCTCAGGACCGAAGGATGCACTGGAGAACGGTGTAGCGATGGTACATCAGGAGTTGAACCAGTGTCTTGAAAGAAGCGTTATTGACAATATGTTCCTTGGTCGATATCCAAAGAATTCACTTGGAGTTATCGACGAGGGAAGAATGAAAAAAGAAACAGCACAGTTGTTCAGAAAGCTTGGAATCACAGCAAACCTGACACAGCCTATGAAGAAGATGTCTGTATCTCAGAGACAGATGTGTGAGATTGCAAAAGCAATTTCTTATAATTCTAAGGTAATCGTTTTGGATGAGCCTACATCATCCCTGACAGCACCAGAGGTTGAAAAACTTTTCAAAATGATGCGTCAGCTGAAAGCACAGGGAATTTCCCTGATCTATATTTCACATAAGATGGACGAAATTTTCAATATCTGTGATGAGATCTCCGTACTGCGAGATGGTAGCCTTGTTATGACAAAAGAGAGCAAGGACACAGATATGAACGAATTGATTGCAGCCATGGTTGGTCGTTCTCTGGATAACAGATTCCCGCCTGTTGACAATGAACCGGGAGAAACCATTTTCTCTGTACAAAATCTTTCAACAAAGTATGCACCAAAACTTCAGAATATTTCCTTTGATATCAAAAAAGGAGAAATCTTTGGATTCTATGGTCTGGTTGGAGCCGGACGTACAGAACTTCTGGAAACTATTTTCGGAATACGTACAAGAGCAGAAGGAAATGTATTATACAACGGTAAAGTTATGAACTTTACATCACCTAAGGATGCAATGGACCACGGATTTGCTCTGATCACAGAGGAAAGAAAGGCCAACGGATTGTTCCTGAAAGGCGATATTACATTTAACACTACGATCGCGAACATGAATCATTACAAAAAAGGTATTGCATTATCACATGACAGAATGGTACGTGCAACTGCTGAGGAAATCAAGGTTATGCATACAAAATGTATGGGACCGGATGATATGATCTCAAACCTTTCCGGAGGAAACCAGCAGAAAGCGATCTTCGGAAAATGGCTAGAACGTTCACCACAGGTATTCATGATGGATGACCCGACCAGAGGTATCGACGTTGGTGCAAAATATGAAATTTACGAACTGATCATTAACATGGCAAAACAGGGAAAGACGATTATCGTTGTTTCCTCAGAGATGCCGGAGATCCTTGGTATTACAAACCGTATCGGAGTTATGTCCAACGGACGTCTCGCAGGTATTGTTAATACAAAGGAAACAGATCAGGAAGAATTATTGAGACTCAGTGCGAAGTATTTGTAACAGAGAGGAGTATTAGAAATGGCAGAAAAGAGCTTTATTATCTCGGCTGAAGAAGAAGCGAAACTTCTCCAACCGATTGATGAATATGTAGGTAAGATTCAGAAACAGATTGACGAATTGCGTATCGAAGGTACAGATAAAGTGAATACTTTAAAGAACCAGATCGCAATCGCAAAAGAAGATAAAAACTTAAGCAAAGAAGAGAGTTCTAAGATTATTGCTAACAGCAAGAAAGAGCTTGAAAAAGCAGTTGCTGTTGAAAATAAAAACAAAGCAACGATCAACAAGCTGATTGCTGACGCTGAAGGATATCTCGCTAAACATTATAATAACGACTATTATAATATCGTAGCTAAGAGCTGCGAAACTGAGATGAAGGACGAAGAGAGCAGATACGCTAAGGTTAAAATGAAACTTCAGGAAGAGCACAAGAAAAAAGTTGCAGCTCTGAAAGACTCTGAAGAGATTAAAGCTGAGAAATATGTATTAAAGAATCACCTCTTTGATGCGGAAATGACTCACGAGTCAAGAGTACAGGAAATCAAAGACAGAAAACATGATGCATATATGCACAAATTCCATTTGATCGACCTTCTGAGAATGTCTGAATTTACACTTTCTCAGCAGTATGCACAGAAGATTGAAAACTATAAATATTCTTTCAATGTAGCACAGTTCTTATACAAGAATGGTCTTTACATTGTAATCATTTTAATCTTCATCGCTCTGTGTATCATTACACCAATCGTAAAGAATACACAGTTATTTACAGCAACTAACATTTTGAATATTTTACAGCAGGCTTCACCTCGTATGTTCTTAGCACTTGGTGTTGCAGGACTGATCCTCTTAACAGGTACAGACCTTTCCGTAGGACGTATGGTTGGTATGGGTATGGTAACATCTACAATCATCATGCATAACGGAATCAACACAGGTACAGTATTCGGACATGTATTTGACTTCTCAAAGATGGCTCCGGTACCGAAAGCTTTATTAGCATTAGGCGTTTGTGTAATCCTGACAACTGTATTCTCTATGATCGCTGGATTCTTCATGGCAAGATTTAAGATGCATCCGTTCATTTCTACAATGGCGAACATGCTTATCATCTTCGGTCTTGTAACATACGCAACAAAAGGTGTTTCCTTCGGTGCGATTGATTCAGAGATTCCGAAAATGTTCATTCCACAGGCTGGAAGATTCCCGACAATCGTACTTTGGGCTGTAGCTGCAGTTGCAATCGTATGGTTCATCTGGAACAAAACAACATTTGGTAAAAACCTCTACGCTGTAGGTGGAAACCCGGAAGCAGCAGCAGTTTCTGGTATTTCCGTATTCAAAGTAACAATGGGAGCATTTATCCTTGCTGGTATCCTTTATGGATTTGGTTCATGGCTTGAGTGTAACCGTATGGTTGGTTCAGGTAGTGCAGCTTACGGACAAGGATGGGATATGGATGCCATTGCAGCCTGCGTAGTTGGTGGTGTATCATTTACTGGTGGTATCGGTAAGATTTCCGGAGTTGTAACTGGTGTACTTATCTTCACATCTCTTACATACTCTCTGACAATCCTTGGTATTGATACAAACCTTCAGTTCATCTTCGAAGGTATTATCATCCTTGCAGCCGTAACACTTGACTGTCTGAAATATGTCCAGAAGAAATAATTAAATTGTCCTTCCATTAAGTGGATGTACATAAAGGAAGCTGCCGCCCCGCGATTGAAAAATCGCGGGGCGGCAGCTTCCTTTTTTTTGTGTGCGTAGAGGGCTGATTGGTGTTGTCTTGCGGACACCAGTAACAACCCACAATCACACATCAAAAAACCCCGACCGCACCGGCCGGGGTTTTTCTTGCCCGAAATATATTCTACTTATTCAAAAAATGCTCTCTATTCGGATATTCCTCTCTAAAAGCAAGAAGTGCCGCTTCCTTAAGCAGTGCGAATTCTTTCTCCATACGAAGCATCCGCGGTGCCTTAAAAGCAATAATACTGACCTGCTCTGCAAGCTTCTTTGCAACGCCTTCGTCTGAAAGCTGTCCCATTCCAAATACGAGAGAAGTAAATCCTCTGCCTCCGCGGCTCACTTCAAAGTAACGCTTGAATGCATTCTGAAGTTCCGCCAGAAGTACTTCTTTGTACAGTTCATCCTGTAGTCTTACTACGGATACCCCCAATGTGGAAAGGATTTTTGCAGCCTGCTTTCTGCGCATGCCACCGATATCGATTGTCGTTGCCTCTGCCATGCCTTTTAATTCCACAAAGCCTCCGACAAATTCATCTTTTCTTGGTCTGCGTTTTCCATAGCGCACAACCCACAATTCTTTCCTGCATGCATTTCTTTTTGCTTCCTCACTCGCTTCCTCACCGGCTGCGTCTTCTCCATGCGCCTCCAGCATTTCCATTCGCTTCACCGGATCGGTTTCCTCATAAAACTGTGCTACCCATGTATTGTCCATTTTTCTATCCTTTCGCTCTCTTCTCACGCTATCTCACGCTATCTATCTTATTTTTCCTGACAATTTTTCCTAATAACTTCTCCGGACAATTTCTCCGGATAATTTCTCCGGACTATTTTTCCAAGAACTCATCTACATTCTCCTCATCTACCTGACGGTATTCAGAGACATAATATCTGCCGTCCGTCAGCTGGCTTCGATACTTGTTGTCCCCGCGAAATACTTCCACAGACAACTTCGCAAGCTCACTTGCCTGGTCTTCATTGTCGTTGTAGACAGTTCCTTGCATCTGGCCGTTCTTGATCGCATTCAGAGCATCCTCCAGCCCGTCAATTCCGAAAATCACCGGCCAATCATTTCCTCTGTATCCGGCCTTTCTGCAAGCCTCCACAGCGCCCAATGCCATCTCGTCGTTATTTGAAATAACAAGTTCGATTTCTTTGCCATATTGCTGGATGAGACGGGTCATTCGATTTTCCGCCTGCCCACGGTTCCAGTCTGCAAACTGATAGCTTAATTTTTCTAATTTCACATCGTGTTCGATCAGTGTCTTTACTGCATAGTCCGTTCGGCTAATGGCATCCTGGTGACCGGCCTCACCTTCTAAAAGAACATACTGTATCTTGCCATCTTTGTTCACATCCACCTCCGGATGATTTTTAAGGTAGTTTGCAACAATTTCACCTTGCATTACGCCAGACTGCTCTGCGTCACATCCGACATAATATAGTTTCTCCCACTGCATAATGTCTTCTTTTACCGGCTCACGGTTAAAGAAAATGATCGGTATACTTTCTTGTTTCGCCATCCTTATAATGCGGGATGGCGCTGTTCTGTCAACGAGATTTACACAAAGCACGTCACATCCAGCGTCGATCATTTCTTCTACGATCTCATTTTGATCCTGCTGGTTATCATCTCCATTTTTCACAGACACGATAATCTTAAAATCTTCGGATTCCATTTCCTTGAAATTCTCTTTCAATTTATCTGTCATAGCATTGATAAATGGATCATCCTGGGTGTACGTTACGACACCAACTCGAAGAATATTATTGGACTTCGGCTTTTCCTTTCCACATCCAGATGCGAGAAGGGTGAGCATTAATGTAACTGCGATCACACGTTTATACTTTCTGTTTCTTTCATTTCTTTTACTCATAGGAATACATGAACCTTTCCATATTGTCATCTAAAGAAAATATTGGTTTGCTAAATATCTTTATATCTGTCTCATGACCTTTGATTCGATAAAATCTGCGGTTCAGTTTCTGCGCAATCTCTTCTACGCTCTTGTAGCCGACGGAATAGGTATCCGGAACGATAAGGCCGTTGAGCACTCCGTCATCAAGCAAGACGATTGCCTTTTCACTGCTGCCAATTCCATATATTTCTGCCTTGCTGTATGTGCCTTGCTCCGATTTCTCGCCAAGCTCTTCCAACGCTTTCGAATCCAGCACGACTAGGGCGTCCACATCACTTTTCTGGGTTACACTTTCACAGATGTCCTGTCCTTTTTGACGGTAATAGCACCAGCTGACTTCATTTTCGGTATCTTTAAGCACGTCTTTCAAACCTTTGATCATCTGACGATTTGCCGCAGACTCTCGCCAGTCGGCTACAATTCCTACCGTCTTCTTCTTTTTGCCAATCTGCTTTCCTAATGTTGTACCGATTTTATAATAATCCGGCCCGATCACTGCACCAAGCGATTTTTTCGCCGATTCCGAAGTCGCTTTATTCTGAGACGCCCTGTCTGAAGATTGCCCATTAATCAACTGCGTTCCGTTATAAAATTCATCCATAATAAGAATATACGGGATGCCGGAGCACTGCTTTTTGATCATTTTTTCGGTGTCCGCACCCGGCGCCGGGCAAATGATAAATGCATCGATATCATTATTTTTCTGTTCATTTATGATTTCTTTTTCCGTCTCCGTACTGTCAATCTTATCCGTATTGCAGATGATCATATGAAGACCATTGATATCCGCCGCCTGCTTCAGGCCTTTTATAAGCGAATCCCAGCGGTTGTCACCCGATTCGGAGAGAATGACTGCCACTCGCTTCTCCGGCACATTTTTATCGAAAATCTTCAACACGAAAAACAATGCCAGCACAAGCAAAATCGTCTCCAGCACGAGGAAGGTTATTTTATTTTTTTTCATCTAAATTCCTCCCCTGCGTGTATTTTTGCATTTCCAGCATTTCCGCATTCTCAGGCGTATGCAAAATCGCCGGAATGTGGATTACAACTTTCGTTCCCTCATCCGGTTCGCTGTACACTTCCAGTCCATACTGCTCACCGAACATAAGCTTGATTCTCGAATGTACATTAATAACACCTACGCCGGAACCGTGCTTTGGAACTTTATTATTATTTGTCAAAATATTTTCCAACACTTCTTCGCGCATGCCCATTCCATTATCCTCAATGGAAATGTAAATGTCATCGCCTTTCTTCTCACCGCGCACGATGATCTTGCCGTCATCGTCCTCATCCATATTTCCAACGCCATAGTAAATTGCATTTTCCAAGATCGGCTGAATGACTAATTTTACAATGCAATATTTTTCAATCTCTTCATCAATCTGAAATTCCATCTTAAAACGCTCTTTATAGCGCACAAGCTGTATATTCATATAACTTCGGCTGTGCTGCAATTCATCCTTGATAGAAATAATTGTCTTTCCCCGGGACAAACTGACACGCAAAAGTTTCGCAAGCTCTGAAATCATAACGACAGCACCTTCATTTTTGTATGCCTCGATCATCCACGTGATCGACTCCAGCGTATTATAAAGAAAATGTGGATTGATCTGGCTCTGCAATGCATCCAGCTCGCTCTTTCTTCGCTCATTCTGCTGGCGGATGATCTCTTCCATCAAAGTCTCAATCTGCTCGTAAGACTTCTGAACGGAATATCCCAAATGTCGGATCTCCGTAGAACCTCCAATGTAAATGTCCGGTTTTCCACCGGCCTCATGGTCTTTTACGGACTCTTCCAGCTGGCGGATCGGTTTGGAAATCTTTCGGGAAACTAATCTATTTCCATAAAGGAGCATCATCAGAAGAATTGTGATCGTCGTAAATACATAGTAACGGAATCGATTGATGCTTGCAGTCTGCACACTCTCCGGCACAACACCGACAAGTTTCCATCCGGTATATGCAATACTTCCGACAACAATGCTTTCCCTATGGCCATCCGCATTGATGGAATACGTTCCATCTTCGTATTTGGCTGTTCCGACACTCTTTTCGTTAAAAAGCCCTCGGTCCATCTCTGCTCTTCTCGGATGGTAAATAATTTCTCCATCGCGGCTGATAAGATAATAGTAAATGCCTTCCGAAGAGTCATTGATCTGTTTTAACACATCCTCAATAACCGAATATTTCATATCCACTAAGAGGACACCACTTCGCGGCTTATCGCCGTCGTTGACATCCACATAGCGGCTCAGCGAAACAACTCGATGGAAACGGTAAGAACCATCCGCAAAAAGATTTTGGATATGCGGAACGGAGAAATGGATATTTTCAATTGCGTCCTCCGCATTCCGGTACCAGTCCTGCCTTGTTACGTCTATTTTCTTCTCCACCGATACCGGCTCAGAACTGATAAGTTTCCCATCACTTCCATACAGCGCCACGCTCTGCACCTTGTCCGAATTCGTTTCGTACAGAAGACTGAACTGCTCGGTAAATTCACGGCTGGAAATGTCAAATTCCTGAACGATATTGTAGTTCGCCGCATTGAAAATCTGACGCATATCCAAAAGGTCCGCATTTACACGGTCCACCATACTCTCTACGTTCGATTCTGTATTCGCAACCGCCATTCGATCAATGGCGAGCTTGAAACGGTGATAGAGCAAAAATCCCATAACAACGATCGTCACAACAGTGATCGCCATAAGCACCGACATGATGATCGACTGGATGTTGAATGTTATATTTTCTTTTGAAAATTTTCTCAATCTGTTTTTCACGCTATTCTATTCCCTTCACGTGCATTATTTTTTCGCAGATGCCCGGTATTTGGAAGGTGAAACACCAAATTTCTTCTTAAATACGTAACTGAAATAGTTCGCATCCAGGTACCCTACCTTCTCTGCGATCGTGTAACTCTTCTCATCTGTGTTAAGAACCAGGTCCTCTGCGATATCCATTCGGTAATCTGTCAGATAAGAAATAAAAGACTTTCCTACTTCTTTTTTGAAAATAGATGAAAAGTAAGAGTTCGACACACCAAGCTGTGCACACACTTCATCGAGCGAAATGTCGGCCTCCATATATCGGTCTTTCACAATGTTCTGGGCGTCTACGATCAGTCTTTTCGATGTATTATTTCTGGCATTCATAAGACAGTCGCTGATTGCCATAGACATATTGACCGTCCAGTTTGTAAGCAAGCTTTCATCCATCTGTGATACTTTTTCGTAAATATTTTGCGAATATCCGGAAATCTCATTGAAATCAAGCGAGTTATTTGTACAGAAGCGAACAAATCTGCTGACAATCTCTAATGTTGCCAGATTATGCTGGCTGATTGTCTCTGTATTTTTATAAATTTTCTCAATTTCCTTGTGTGCCATCTCCTTAATCTCTTCCGGATCACCGATACGGATCGCGCGAAGAAGCTCCTGCATGCTGATCTCTTCCGGCTGCGCTGTCTGCTTCTGCTCTTTTGGGACAATCTCTCCGATGTTGATGGCGCGCTTTGTACCATACAGCACACGATAAGAAATGGCATCTCTCGCCCCTTCATAAGAAATGCTGATGTCACGAAGGCTGTCACACACCGTTCCGATTCCTGCCGTAACGACTGCTCCCATAATTCGATAAGCCCAACGGCAGAATCTGTCGCAGGCATCTGTCACCTGTGCCATCTTCTCCTTTGAATCAAGTTCCAAAATAAGAAGCGTATTGCCCATGTAAATAAATTCCTTGCATTCCCACTCTTCTACGAGCCGGTCTTTGATCTCGCGCTCTACGGACATGGAAAGAAGCAACGGATCCATTCCATCCGGCACATGATTTGCAGAAGTATGAAAGATCACACAGCAAAAATGCGGTCCTTTCATATCAAGCTGATACGCCTGTAAAAACCGGTCATAATCCTCTTCACCAACTCTTCCTTCGATAAGCGAAATAAGAAAATTCGACTGCAGCTTCGGCAGTGCCTCCTGAAAGTAATTATTTAATTTCTTTACATTCAATTTTTCTTCTCGCTCTCGATCCAGTGTCTCTTTCAAGTCCTCAAGACTTGCAGACAGTTCTGTCGAGTTGATCGGCTTCAACATATATTCTTTGATTTCTAAATGCACCGCTTCCTTTGCATACTCAAATTCATCGAAACCGGTACAAATCATAATGTAAATATTCGGATAATCCTCGTTCAGTCTTCTCGCAAGCTGCAACCCGTTCATGTAAGGCATCTTAATGTCCGTAAGCACAACGTCCGGCTGGAGCTTCTCCACAAGCTCTAATGCTTTCACGCCGTTCGTTGCACTGCCCACAACCTTGAATCCAAGATCATTCCAATGAATCTTTTGCTCCATAATATCAATAACTTCCACTTCATCATCTACCAGAAGTACTTTATAACGCTCCATACTAATCCCCTTTACTTCCTTTGGTCATTCTGCCTTTTATTATAGCAGAATATGCCCTCGTGCAACATAGTTTTTATAGTTAATGATAATTTTGCCCGGGGGAGGCGCTGGCCCCCAAGACAACACCAATCAGCCCTCTACGCACACACAAAAAAGGAAGCTGCACTACCTGAACCAACCATACGGTTACACTCAATCATCATAGAGTTTCATCTTTTCCGAGGTCAACTGTCGGCTCTGTTTTTGCAATTCTGCGGTATTGATTTCTTTGTAGTCGCATTGCCTTTTGGAAGATACCCGTGACCAGGATGTCGGCAGTCTGGGCGAGCGTAATGTTTTGAATAAAATCTACAATGCTCTGGTGAAAAAATATAATCTGTCCACAAGCCTTGTTCTGTATGTTTTTGTGCATGATAAGAAAGAAAACTGATTCCACCGCATGGATCAGTTCTCTTTAAATAATGGCTACTTCATTTTTCTCTTTTTATATAATCCTACAATCAAAACAATTGTTTTGCTTGTTTTTCTCTTGCTTCTGCACTGGTATCTTGTAATGATATCCCTGAATCTTTAAAACCATTTTCCCAGACCAGCTCATCATTTTTCATGTATTGAATTGGAAATATCGAGAACTTTACTCCGGAAAGAGTCACTTCTTTATCCGAACTATTTCTCTCCTTGTAAATAATTTGAATGCTTCCTGTTCTGCTTCCTGCTTCTGCATGGATTGTTGAAATATCTATAAAACCACCGACAAGAAAAAGCATAACGAATAAAATAATGTGAATACTTTGGTGCTAAAATATAATCTGTATTTACTGATATCACGTTTTTCACATAAAGATGCTGTGCGATTATATGTAAAAAGGTGACTGTTCTTAATCAAAATAAAAATGGCGAAGTGCTTATCGTAACACTCCGCCGAAAGCCTCAAACGATAAAATCCAATTGACTTTAATGCCTTCTCTAGCCCCTTATCATACGATTATTATTGATCGTGTTTCTAAATGCATTACCATACCGATTTCAGTGTTCTCACACTCCATGTTGGGGAGTTATTAACGAAATCAAGTGCTTTCTTTGACTTAAATGAAAATTTAACCTTTTTAATTGTACTGTCTTTTACATTCTTATAAGTCTTTGTTGTTGATGCGTAAATCTTATTATCGACTCCAACTCCAACCTTCACTTTATAAGTTTTAAGCTTAAAAATACGATTGTTTACAACATATCCTGTAACTGTTACCTTGCCATTGTAATAACTCATTTCCCACGGTACAAACGTTGCTGTTGCATATGGCGTAATCGCATTTATATTCGGATTGATCCATCCTTGCCTCTTATACTTACTAGCAACCGGTTTCTTTGCCTTACTGGTCTTTGTAATCTTTGTATTCTTTGCGCAAACCGCTTTTACTTTATAAGAAGAAGTACTTGCTTTACTTCCACTATATACAAAGGTAATTCTTGTTTTTCCATTACTCTTAATTGTTTTAATCTTCTTATTTCCTTTGTATACATGCATAGTGGAAAGACCTTTACCCGCCTGTGTAGACGGTACATTTATTATAAGTTTTGCTTTTTTAGGTGCAAATTTAACACCTGAAACAGATGGTGTTTTAAAGCTTGCTGATTTCAATGTCCAATATTGGTTATCTATATATTCATATTCAGTTCCACTTGAATCTGTTCGTATAAGATGCACTGTATAATGCTTGGCCGTGCCAGGTTTTAATCCTGTAAGTTTAAAACTTCTCCGATAATTATTACTTCCTTTAATCACATATCTTTTAAAAAGTGATCCTTCTCCATTTTTTGTTGAGTAATTATAGACTTCTACGATATGTGCCGTAGCATAACTATAACTTGACGCATCAATGTAACCGATAAGCTGATCATATCGATCAGAACTCATTTGAACCTTGTAGTCCTTCGCCGCTACTGATTTAGTATATGCAGCCTGATCAAATATAACCTTATCACTATCCTTTAATGTAATTGCATCTCCTGCTTTTTTTGCTGATGCCGCATCTTTTGCAATTACAAGAACCATTCCTGTCTTATCACCAGTTATATCAATTTCTTTTGACTCCAAATCACGATATACAAGTGCTTTAATCTTGTTGGTAAAAGACCTACCATATATCATGCCGTCATCCTTATTATATGCCCATAAGGATTCACCCTGACCAGGTGCTTTTGTTGCTTCCATCTCTGCATTGATTTCTGAATATTCTTTTCCATTTGAAGACTTGACATTCCATGTGTACCTGTTTACTTTGCTAAATAAATTCTCAGCCTGTTCCGGCTCTTTAATAGTCGGTGCTGTCAATTCCCTTGCTTCAAAATCACGATATGGACCATACTCCTCAAGTTGAACATCCTTGCAAAGTTCATATTTAATCCAGAATTTTTCTCCTGGTTTTACATGTTTCCGATGTTCGCCCCTAATCTGATGAGTATGCACATATTTTCCTACGTCTATATTGCCACATTGTGAAGCAACATACTCTTTCCCGCTTGTACCATTCGTCCACGCAGTTAAATCATACTCTTGAATACCCAAAACATCATTTGGATAATATACCGACAAATCTACCGTTACATTAATATCAAATGTATTATCCCCACGATTGATATATTCAATCTTTTTCAACGGAGACTTTCTCGTCGGTGTATAATTTTGTGTGTACGTCTCAGCAGCTTTTACATTTGTCTCCCCGGCAAATGAAAAAAATACAATCGCCAGAAGTGTTGCAAGCACTACAAATAATTTACTCTGTCCTTGTCTTTTTGTTTTCATATCATCTACGCCTCCTTTGCATAATACTTTTCAGGATGATTTTCCACTCATCAGAAGACAATCATCCATTTTGTCTGATAATTCAAGCACAATATATTATTTGTAAATAAAGTATAACATATATATTTCTTTTTCACCCCGTCCTAAAGGACAGTATATAATCAATTTCGCAGGAAATTATTCATTGTAGCAATGGAGCCAAAAGTCACAAAACAACAAAACCGCAAGCAGCTTACGCCACTTGCGATTTTGTTGTTTTTCAGGTGTTTTTAGGAAGCGTTACTTCGCTTTGATCACTTTTTTAATCTGCGGTCCCTGACCATTGTTCTTGCTTAATCCTGTATTCATATAAATGTTCAGCTTCTTACCTGTCTGTGCTCCCTTTGGCAGCCATACAGTGTAGCTTGTCTTATTGCCTTTTGTCCATGTATCACCAATCCACATACCACCGATTTTCGGAACTTTCTTCTTCAAAGTAACTTTTACTTTGTATTTTGTCCATGTGTACGGTTTGTGATAAATCGGCGGATACCAGTAACCTCCACTCCAGTGTCCCGGAGATGTCCAGCCATTTACTTTTATCTTTTTCTTCTGTACGATCTTAATAGACTTCACAGCTGGTTTCACAGCAGATCCAGTCTTTACTGTCACTACATCAGACGGTGTACCGGTTGTTCCATTCGCATAAGCCTGTGTGCGGAACTTATAGGTTGTCAACGGCTTCAAATTCTTTATTTTCATCGCATCTGGGCAGTACATATAGTTTACCGTTTTTACTGTTGTCCATTTGCCACCTTTATAAATCTGAATTCTGGCATTTGTACCCATCATCTTTGCTGATCCTACAGTTACTTTTGCATAATTATGGTAAGCTATTACTTTCGGTTTTTTAAATTTCTCTGCCGGTACGTAGAGATTCGTTGTATAGGTTTTTCCATTCTTTGTCTTGAATGTAAGCCAGCTCTGTCTACCAGCTTTAATATTGTATACCGGAACTTCACTATGCGTAACTTTATTGCTGTTGTGCTTCCATGACTTTCCGGAAATATGATCATATACTTCTACAATCTTGTCATCGGAATTTGCAGGTACCGTCTCAGCAACAATCTTTATATTTCCTAACTGTGATTTTTTCACTTCTTTATGAGAGCATTTAATCTTCTCAGCCGAAATATAGTCATGTCCATTCAGATTAAAATCAAAAATTGCCGGGTAATAAGCACCATTACTTGTTGATATACATACATAATATGTTCCACGCGTTAACACCTTTGCTCCAGGCTCCCACGCCTCTTTGCCATTGTATTGTGAGGATCCTTCGCTATAGATTTGATTATTATTAGAGTCATAGACACGAATGAAAGTACGATTCTGTCCAAAATAAGTTGCTCTTTCTTTGTTAACAAGATGGAAGCTTGGATCAATCACTGCCCTGTCTGCAACATTAAACTTGTACCAGCGTTCATCTGTTCCCGTTCCTGTCAGACCTTCATAAAGACTGTACGGATGTCCGGATAACGGGATCTCATATGCTGTATCTTTTGTAAGACCAATCTCGTCTTCTTTGAATCCGATTTTTTGATCAATGTATTCTGCGCTGATAGTAATATCCGTATAAGCTGGTGCAGATGTTGTAAATTTCACTTCACAGGCCTTTTCTACCCACTGGCACGGATATAAATATAGTACATTTGCATCCTTTACTGCTGTAGCCATACGGCTAGCAACTTCATGACCGCCTATCCTTAATTCCGTATGGTAATTCCGTATAGGAACATTGTGCGAAAATGTTACTTTCATCGGCCTCTGTGTATTATTCGTTACTTCAATATGCTGCTCAAGCCCATCTGCTCTCTTAAATTGTACTATTTGTGATTCTTCAGATTTAAATTCCACTGAGTGAGTAAGCGATTCCGCTTTCGCTCCAATACCCGCAGTGAACCAGCCACCTACAACCAGGGCGCACAACAACAATCCTTTCATTAGATAGTTACATATTCGTCCCGATTTCCAGTTTCTCATAACATATCCCTCCTTCTTCTTTTCCAACTAAGTTACTGGTCTTTACCTCCTCAAACGACATAGTTTTCTTATAATAGATTATAACAGAGAGACAAAAAATAAAACCTGTCCACATGGACAGGTTTTCGTTATTTTTACTGAGAATTTTGTCTATCAGATAAATATTATCTGAACATACAAGGAATATTATTGATTTTTTCCCTGACTGCTCGGTATGATGAAGTTCTTATTTGTCACTGCGATTGCAAGTCTCGTCTTATTTGCATATCCTGTTTTGGACAAAATATTCGAGATGTGAAATTTCACTGTCCGCAGTGAGATGTTCATCTGCTCTGCGATTTCACTGTATTCGAGTCCATCGCAGACATAGCGTAACACTTCGATTTCCTTGGCTGTAAGCTCCGAACTGTCGGCAAGTCCCAACTGTACACTCGGTGTTTTATCCGGAAATACACGCTCTCCGTCCATCGTTCGATCCATAACATCGATCAGCCTTTCCGGACTGATATCCTTATACCAGAAGCTGTCTACTTTCGCCTCTCTTGCCCGCTGCAAATATCCGACTTCCACCATAGAAGTTACGATAATGATTTTTATATTTGGAAGCTCTGCCTTTATCTCTGCTGCCGCTTCGATCCCGTCTTTATTTCCGGACGTACATACATCCATCAATATAAGATCGATACACTGTCTTCTGCATATGGCAAGTGCAACATCTGCCCCATTTACGCTGGCAGAAAGCGTATAATTGTCACTTTCTGAAATGACTCTCTCCATATTTTCACGAGGCATCCTCTGATCCTCAACGATTAATACCTGTTTCATACTCTCTCCTTTTGAAATGCAATCGTCAATGCAAAATACGGAAATGACTGTATCTGCATTTCTCCGCCATAGTCAAATACATGTCTGGAAATATTATACAATCCGCCTTTTGGAACAATCTCTTTATCCGGTGTCTCTCCGTTATTCGTGATACGGATGCGACATTGCTGATTTTCATTCTGCATCTCGATCCAAAGCTTTGTCGCACCGGCATGGCAGACGCCATTTGTCAGACACTCGCGCATTGCAAGGACGCAGATATTAGCCAGTTCCTCTGACTCCGGCAATGTTCCCTCGCACACTACCTCCACGCCAAGTGTCTTTGCATCCTGCAGAAATCTTTCAAAATCGCCTTCTTCCAGCGGATACTGGTTGTCATTCCAGATTGCATTTACGGCCTGCCGAAGCAAGCGCACCGCATCTTTATAATCTGCGTTCTCCTGCGTCAGACTCTGGCGGATCGCAGTAAGACCGGCTCCCATCTGATCGTGAAGCTTTGTCTTTGCCGCAAGCACTTCCCGCTCACGTGTCAGGATCAATACATTGTCCGACAGATAGCGGAGTTCTTTTGATATTTCTTTTAACTTTTCGGTCTGCTTTGTCAGATTTATTTTTTCCTCATATTGTTTCGTAATGTCCAGAAAAATAGCTTCTGTATATACCTTTCCCTTTCGATCTGTCACTTCATTTTCCCGATAGCTCCATGCCTTCCCGTCAGGGAAAAGGTAGATTTCTTTGTTGTTGATCCGACTCACACCGTAGCGCTCACATTGCTGAAGCGCTTCTTTTAATTCTTCTTGCTTTTGCAGATCTCTGTGAGTGAGCGTCTGAAAAAGGCGATACATCTGCTCATTGCAAAGCTTCAACATTCCATCATCCATAAAATAACAGATTCCGATCGGCAGTACGTTCATCGCCTCTTTGATGGAATTTTGCCTGATAGTTTCTGTTCTCATCTTTTTCAGCCGAAGTCCTTCCCAGATAAGTAACGCATCGATCACACCGACAACACACCACCATACTCCGATCGGAACAGATGGCATTTGCAAATATATTTCTCCTCCATGGTCCGCCTCGAATGAATAGGCCAACGCATTTAAAAGCAGAAATAAAAACACAAAAAGTGCAATGTTGATATACCATTTTCGATCATCCAGCTTCATATTTTGAAAAGCAAACAACAGAATCATATTCCCTACGAGACTTAATAAAATAACGATCATTAAAAATGTCTGCATTACGGTTCACCTGCCTTTTCCACGGCAAATGTAAAACGCCATATCCCATCTTCACATGTACAGGACTGCACCATTTTCGAAAAAATGGTAAGATCCATCTTGCTTTCTATTTCCATACAGAAGAGAAGCTTTTCTCCCTGGCTTCGAAGCTTTATCCACAGAGAATCGCATATGTCCACGCATTTTTCCACCACTGTTTCAAAAAACTGATACATCGACACAGCGTCACTTACATAAATCTCCTCACCGGTTGGGAACGAACAGGCACAGTCGATGTCCATCAATCGCAAGCTGGAAAAAGATTCTTCTATGCAGGCTTCCAGTTCGGCGGCATCGGATATTTTTGATCTCTCTTCGATAAATTCCAGATTTCCGCGTCTTTTTATATACGTTCCGACAAGACTGATCTTCGCTAAAAGCCTACGGCTTTTCTCCTGATTTTCTTCCTCGTCATAGTGGTGGAGCAGGTCATTTAACAGATCGATCTGTTTTGCGGTCTGTGTCTGTAGCTTGTCAAATAAGCGATTCTTCTCACGCAGCATATTGATGGCTGCCTTTGTCTGATAATTTTCCTGCTCAATACAGTTACTTTCTTCGATTGTCTTTCTGTTTTCTTCCAGTCTCTCAAGAAGCTGGATGATGTCTTCGATATCTTCCTGCCAGAGGACATGACCGCCCAGGATATCCCGGTTCTGTATCAGTGTCTTCTTATCGATCACGACTTCTTTCTCCATCGCTTCCTTCATTATTTTCTTAGATAAAGGCATTGCATTGGAGGACGTGTAGCAGACATTATAGTCCTGATCTGAAATCTGGGCTCCCAATGTGCAGACTTCAAACAGCCGCTCATACCCTGTATTTGTCTGGATCAATCCGCAACGTACACAGCTTTCCAGTATGCCCACAAAAAATAAACATAAAACTGCGGTAATGTCTCCACCTATTTTCTGCATCCATTCCACACCGCTTACATAAATGGCTGCGTAAAGTACAGTTGCACCGATTCCGATCAGTGGTAAATATTTCTTCTTTCGGGAATGTCTGCATTTATAGATCATCAAAAGGAAGCCGATCAATGCACAGACAATTTCCCACAAAATCACTGCATAATAGCCCCATCCATATGTATAACTGCTATCCGACCATGCCGCTCCTTCCGGGAAGGCAAAAACAAGCTGGTGAAGATCATTCGTCAGCACAAATATACTAAGAATCCCCGTCGGAATGCATAATCCTTTCAGCCACCCCGGCAGCCTGTATTCTTCCGGCTGACCAAGAAGAAATGCCGCCTGCAATGCAGTCAACGGAATAAACAGCATCGGTACGTAGTAGCTATACCAAAGGTAGCGTGAAATCTGCAAGTCATAGGTAAAAAAATACTTTGTCGTGCGTACAACAAACCAGAAGACCATCAGACCTGCGACTAACAGCAATGTGTTTCTCACTGATTTTTGAATGACTCTCTTATGAATGCTGATCGCCCATCCGATATATAAGCCGATGTAGATCACCGTACGAAGTGTGCCAAAGAAGATGCGACCGGCGCTCATCTTCCCCAGCCAGCGACAGACCAATGCGGCAGTCACAAGCAGCAGAAATATAACGATATTCAACTGTTCACTTGATTCTTTTTTCTTTTTCATTCCTATGTTCAAATATATCCCTTTACGTATGATTTTTCTATTACTTTTTGAAGTATCATTCCGATTTCGTTGCCAGCAGCGTCAAATATCACCAGTTTGTTCATAATGTGCTTTATGCTTTATCCTTTCTGCTCTTATTTCGTCACTACTGTTTTTGCTGCCGACCATCCGGAATAATATTTTTTACCGGAAACACTCCTATAAGTACGGATTTTCACATAATATTTCTTCTTTGCCGCCAGCTTTTTAATAGTTTTCGAAGTTGTTTTATAACTGCTGACTGTGACATACTTATTTCGGGATTTGAACTTACTATTTGTAGAATAGAGTAACTGGTAACCGGATGTCTGTGCACTCTGCTTCTTCCATTTTGCAGTAAATGCTTTTTTCGATTTACTTAAACTGCTTATAGCGGTGCCTTTCGGATTAATGGTAAATGATAACGTCTTTTTACCACTGTAATTATCTTTAAAAGTTACAATTACTTTATATGTTCCTACATTTTTTCTGCCGGATGCATATTGCACTATATAATCTGTTTTGTTGTGCAATGCATTTCCGTTCGCATCTTTTACTGTTACAGACGGTGTTTTTACTCCACCTGAATAAGTACAAGCCGTTGCCGAAATTTTTACAGAGTTTATCCTTGGAATTGCGATTGCTTCTGAAATCGTTTCACAATTCTTACAGTGGATAGACTTACTTCCATCTGCTGCAAATGTTGCCGGCTGATCTACCGTATATTCTGTTCCCCATTCATGCGCCTTTTTATCCAGTTTTTTCGTCTCTGTGAAGCCACAAATTTTACACCGGCGCTGTGTAATTCCTTCTTTTGTGCAACTGGTTTCTGCAATCGTCTCCCATTCGGTAAAATCATGACCTGTTGCCGGAATAACCTGCTCATCCTTTGTTTCGCCACATTTCTTGCAATGGATAGATTTTCTTCCTTCCGTTGTGCAGCTTGGTTCTTTGTCAATTGTGAAATCTTCTTCCCAATTATGACTTGCAGGAATTACTTCCTGTGGTACAAGAACGGTTTTGCAGACGCTGCAATGCTTGCCTTCTGTAAGTCCGTCGGTAGTGCAGGTTGCCGCTTTTCCCTGATCAATCACGATTGTATGGCCGTCTTTGCATGGATCTGGATCATATTCCACAATTCCTTCTGCATCCGTAAATATTTTTCCACAGCTTGTACATACCCACGCTTCATCCGCATATTTAATATCATGATCTTTTAAATCAGCCGGTTTCAATTGATTATAATAATTATGTCCAAATTTCGGATTTTCTTCTAATGTTCCACCATTTTCGGCTACATTGCTGCACTCTGTTTTTCCTGTAGTTGCCAGTTTATGTCCGTTCAGATTCAGGAACTCATTAATCTTTAACAAATCTGTGTGAATCAGTACGGTATCCTGATTCAGCGTCAATGAATAGAGCGGAGTTGCAAAATTAATGTCTGTATTTTGAAGTTCCAGATTCTCACTAAATCTATTTACCCGACTTGGCTCTTTAAAGCTAATCTTCTGTGTCTTCTCTCCTGAAAATATCGTCTTATGCATATTTGTCTCATAATAGCCATACCAGTTGGAGCCTGTTTCCTTATAGTTCGAGGTGAAATCTCCTTTTACTTCTACTGTTCCATTTGTTAAACACTCCCCCTTACTGCTTCCATATGTTTCACCTAACGTCAGATTTCCTTTCACAAGCAGTTTGTCTTCTGTATCCTGCATCTGCAGAAAGCCATTATTAAATTCCGCATTTCCTCCTACTTCCAGACTTCCCTGCTTAAAGGCAGCACCTCCTCCGTTCGCCATCAGATTTCCTTCAATAAGGTTATCACTGCCTGACACATTCATTGTTCTGACCGCTACATCTCCGGCAATTTCTACTCCTGCACCTCCCATGTCCAGTCTTTCTGCATCTATATTTCCGGTTGTTGCAAATTTATAACCGCCTGTATTTAATGTACCTGTTATCATCAGTTTTTCTGTATTCGTAAGCTGTGTGTCCTGATTGATCTTCACATTATAAATTGGTGTTGCAAAATTGATATCGTTATTCTGAAGCTCCAACTTATCACTAAATCCATTTACTTGACTCGCCTCTTTAAAGCTGATCTTCTGCGTCTTCTCTCCTGAAAATATTGTCTTATGCGTATTCGTTTCATAATAGCCATACCAGTTGGAGCCTGTTTCCTTATAGTTCGAGGTGAAATCTCCCTTCACTTCTACTGTTCCATTTGTTAAGAAATCACTCTCACTGCCTCCATATGTTTCACCTAACGTCATATTTCCTTTTACAACCAGTTTATCCTCGGTATCCTTCATCTGCAGATACCCATTGTCAAATTTCGCATTTCCTCCTACTTCCAGACTTCCCTTTTTAAAGACAACAGTTCCAGTCATATTCAGATTCCCTTGTATCTGATTTTCTTTTGTATTGTTGATGTATAACATGTTAGCCTCAACATTTCCAGTTGTTACAAAAGATCCATTATTAATTATCAATTGCGTAACGATCTGTAAATCTTCTGTTTTCGAAATCGTCATATCATTATTTACTGTGAGCGAGTAGAGTGGTGTTGCAAAATTGATATTGTTATTTTGAAGTTCCAGATTATCATTGAATCCATTTACCTGACTTGGCTCTTTAAAACTAATCTTCTGTGTCTTCTCTCCTGAAAATATCGTCTTATGCATATTTGTCTCATTATAGCCATACCAGTTGGAGCCTGTTTCCTTATAGTTCGAGGTAAAATCTCCTTTTACTTCTACTGTTCCATTTCTTAAACAATCCCCCTTACTGCTTCCATATGTTTCACCTAACGTCAGATTCCCTTTCACAAGCAGTTTGTCCTCGGTATCCTGCATCTGCAGATACCCATTGTAAGCCTCCATATTTCCATCTACAACCAGTTCACTGCTAGCAAATTCCAAACTTCCAGCCACATTGCAGTTTCCAGCCACATGGATATCCATGTTCTTAATGCTTACATAGTTTCTGATATTAAGGTTACTTGCTACATTAATCTTTTTCGAGCATTTATCATTTATCTGTAAAAATCCATTGATATCCAGTCTGCCGACATAAATCTCTCCGCCGTTGCCGGTAATTTCAAGATTTCCTGCCTTATCCGTTACAAATAAACCATTAAACTTCATTTCTTCTTTCGACTGGTCACTGATCTTCAGTGTACCACCGTTGATCCGAATACCGGCAAGCATTACATTTTCAAATTCTGCAATGGAACACTTCTGTCCACTTCTGTTCGTATAAACTGCATATGTCTGCAAGTCACTGTCTGTTGAGTGGATAATCTGCAAAGTGCAGCCTTCGTCAACTGAAATCGGATTTGTGGAAACCGGATTGATCGTCGTATCGACAAGTGCATTTTGAAGATTCGTGTATCTTGCTTCCAATCCTGCTGCGTCATTGCATCCATCAATCCACGAAAGGATTTCTCCATATTTGCTGCCAATCTGCGCATTTGCAGTTTGGTATCCCAGATCATTCTGGAGCAGCACAATTCTTTTAATAAATTGCAGATCATCTATTGCTGCCGATGCGCAGATATCCATATTTTTCATATCAGCCTGACTTTTATATTTATTATAATTATTCTTATCATCATTAAATGCATCAACTGCGTACTGTTTTATTTCCTGCAGATATTTCATTAAATATATTTTTTCACAGACATCATCAAAGCCGGTTCCATAATTAATAAGGTCTTTTCCTACAGCCAGTATCGCATTGGCTCTGCCGACTGCTGCAGATACCGCCATTTTGGAGCTCAATGTGTCCATCCCTGTTTTTCTGGCAACCATAATCGCAGCTTCATCTCTGACACCACCCTTTGCAGTGTCCCATACATATTTGCCAAGCTCGTCGCTGCCATAATCGTAAATAGATTTCAGCGCTGCACTTCTAATAACATTGTCACCAAGCTCATCGGATTCCAGCAGACTCAGATAAGAAGATGACGCACGGATAAATGTGTTATCATTATTTTTCGTTGCATTACTGCGTACACGTACCAGCGTATCGTGCATGGACTCCTGATTTCTGTAGAGATTTTCCATCATCACGATATTATTAACGGTTAATACACCTGTGCTGATCACTGTTTTTACGCTTTTGGCAATTTTCTTAATTTTGCTGCCATATTTATCAATCTGCATGGTCTTATACTGATCATCCCATTTATGCGGTATATCGCCCGCGCCGTAATCCGCATAAAACTGTGCTTCATACAAATCCGAAAAATCTTTCATCTCTTTTTTGCCATCTGAATTTTTTGATGCCTGAAGCAATGTTTTTTTCACATTTGATACATACTTTGTCAGATTTTCATCGTATAGCTCCGTATTTTTTAACAGGTAATTATATTTATCTATATCATTAACATCTGTAATGGCTCCTAAATAGTCATTCAACCATTTTGATGCATCTTTGGTTTTTGAATTGTCCAATAAATCAGAATATGCCCGCAATGTCTGCATACCTTCCTCTTCACTGCCAATAGAATTACCTGAAACGGATTTGTAATCATTCTGATAAATGCTTGTTAGCAGAGAATCATAATTTTTGCTCTTTGCACCAGCGCAGAATTTTGTCCAGTCTGCATCCGTTGCAAAAACATCCAGAAGTACCGATGGAATCTCACTGATTGTCTCCCCTGTATGGTTCATTCTGTAATAAAGACTCACACCACTTTTAAAAATCGGATCATTCTCATATTGTTTCAGAAAATCCGTAGACAGATAATCTGTATTTGCAACTCCATCCAGTCTTCCATATGGATTAGATTCTGGCATCGTATCTTGCGTAAATGTATCGACTACAAAAGAGCGATCGTTCAACAGATTTTCAAACACAGCTACACTTGCCGTCGCATCATCTGCATTCACGCTGCTTGATGCGGATGTCGCTCCTGCCAGAATTGAAATCGTCACTGCACCAATTACTAATGCAGAAATACTTCTTTTTAATATAATTCTCTTTTTCCTCATAACTCATCCTCTTTACTTCTTGCCTTTACCATTCAATTTCTTCTGAATATTCCGGACGCGGATCATATAATTCGTGTACATTTTTAAATAAGCATCCGGTTTCTTTACAAATCTCTTTGCAATATTCCTCTTCTCCGATTACCTCTCCGTTATTTCACAAAAATCCTGGAAGTCTCCCTCCAATGTAACCCCAGTGAAATTTTTAGTTGGTTTTGCTAAAATCATATCTTATCACCCATTCATTGTCTTTCTAATCTTCTCAATAAGTGTCACATCCGCCGGTAACCATTCTACTTCATCTAGCTGCTCTTCATTTAACCATCTTGCAGCCTCATGTTCCTTTAACACCAAATTTCCTTTTACAATCTCACCCCAAAAGCAATCCATGGAAAGATGAAACGTTGGATAATCATATTCTATTGTTTCAATCCATTCTCCAACAGTTACTTCTGTGTCTAATTCTTCCATTATCTCTCGCTTTAACGCTTGCTGTGGTGTCTCTCCATCTTCTATTTTTCCTCCCGGAAATTCCCATCCACCTTTTAAATCCCCATAGCCACGTTGTGTTGCAAAAATAATAGGCTTGTTTTCTTCATTTACAGCTTTTATTACAGCCGCAACTACTCTTATCGTTTTCATTGTTTCCTCCGTATTATGCATTTACAATATATTCGTAAATATCTTCTCTTACAGGCACATCAAGAATCCATTCTATCTCCACTGCTGATTTTTTCGTATTTGCCATTGTAAATTCTTTTGTATTTCCACTTGCTGTCATATGTCCAAGATAATAAAACTCTTTAGAAATCTTATCATCTTTATTCTTTCGCACAAAAAGTTCCACTTGAATTCCTCGCTCTTTTGCTTTAAGAAAATTTTGAACATCTTCTGATTGCAAACTTCTTCCAGATTTTGAAATAGCAATCAAACGATCTCTGACTCCCTGTACAAAATGATCTTCATATTTTGTCGTATCACTAATATCATCTGATTTGTCATAATTTATAAACACTGGAAACGTCTTTGTTTTTTTATCATATTTATAACCACCGATGTTTAATGGAACTTCATTCTGCTCCCAGTTCAATAAACGGCACACATCTTCATAAGTATATTTTTGATATAAAACTAAATCTGTCTCTCCATAGCTTACTCTGTATTCTCTTTTATAACGACTTATACCAAAATCTACTAATTCATCTAGAATATCGTAAAACTCTTTATGTAATGCCATATTCATAAAGGACTCTGTCGGTTTATAATCTGCTCCTTCTTTTTCAATAAAAATACACTGTGAATAAGCTTTCTTTCCTGTTCCTGCCGGAAATTCATTCGTCATAACATTTACAAGATTTTCTTTTTGATCCTGACTCACATTTTTCCCATATTTTTTCATATCTTCGGCAAGTCCGACAAACAGACCTTTTCTTGGTGCTTCCTTTGCATACGCAAGCATCCGTTTTAATAATTGAAGTTCTTGGATTCTCTTACCATTTGCCAATTTCTTTGATACAAATTCAATTACCTTCTCTTCTTTTTCCGATAATCGAACTTGATATTCATTTTCATATTTCGCCAAAAACTTATAATAGGATCCTAAACTTTTATTATCAAAAATGCGTATAACATCCATTTCCCCATAGTTATCAAAATCACACAACTTAGGAATTCTTCCGAGTTTATTCTTAAGGTTCGTATAATTTTCTTTTATCAGTTTAATATCACTAAAATTGGCATTGTCTATGGATGCAAAAATTCTTTTTCTGCTAATCTCATCAAAATGTACCGTAGACGCACCAGGTATTACTCTTCCACCTTCCATAACATATCGGCGAATATTATCTTTGTTATAGGTTCTGTCTCCGGATAACGCAATCGGAATCATAAAGTTCGTATTATAATTTCCAATGAAATCTAAAATCACTACATATTCTTTCCCATTTGCTTTTCGCAAACCACGACCAAGTTGTTGTATAAATACAATTGGTGATTGCGTTGGGCGAAGCATAATAACTTGATTCACTTCAACAATATCAACACCTTCATTTAAAATTTCGACTGAAAAGATATAATCCAATGGCTGATTATCAACCGTTGCTTCTATCTCATCCACTGCTAATCTCTCAAATGCATGTTGTCTTTCCTGCTCCGATGCACTTCCATTCAATGCTATTGTCCGAAATAATTTTCCAGTTGAAGGATTTATAGTCCGGTTAAATTTTGCAGATAATTCTTCCGTTTCTTTTATACTACTGCAAAAAATAAGTCCCTTTACTTTATCCCCGCTATATCCATAATAATCTGTCTGCTTAATAATATGCTTTACCCTTTCATCACTGGTAAGCATAGAAAAATCTCGACTTTTTTCTTTGTTATCACCAATAATTGACAAATCTGTAATTCCAAAATAATGAAACGGACATAACAAATTTTCTTCCATTGCCTGTTGCAAACGAATCTCATATACTATTTGAAAATTAAAAATCTCATAAACATTTCTACCTTCAATATTATCATCCCTCTTATCTGGTGTTGCTGTCATACCAAGCCAAAGCTTCGGGGTAAAATGTTTCATTATTTTCTGATAAGTATCAGCCGAAACATGATGGGCTTCATCCAATACAATACAGTCAAACGTATTTTTCTCATATTGAAGTAAATGCTCATCGCGATTTAATGTCTGCACCGTAGCAAAAACGTAATCCGCATCATATTCATGATATCCAGCCCCTACAAGTCCCATAGAAATCGATTTATCAAAAACTTTTTCATAAGATTTCTTTGTCTGTCTTGCCAATTGCCCTCTGTGGACTAAAAATAATACTCTCTTAAATCCCAGTTCCCGCATTGCAAAGGCGGAGGCATATGTTTTGCCGGTTCCCGTTGCGGAGATCAGTAGCGCTCTCTCTTCTCCCTGCTCCAGAATCTTCCTAAGGTTCGCAATAAATCTCTCCTGCATCGAATTCGGTTTTAATCGATATTTTTCGAGTGACGGAATCTCTTCGCTTTTCGCAATCTCCCGCTGGTGTTTTACGATATTGTAGCGTTCTCTGTAAAATTCATAAAAATCATCATAAGACAATGCATACTCACTGTTCCAGAGATTATGAAATTCTTCCACAATTTCTTCCGCTACCTCTCCATTTTCCGTAGAAATCAGTTTTGTATTCCACTCTTTATTTACCGTCAATGCCGCACTTGTCATATTGGAACTACCGATGATGATTCGATAAATCTCTTCTTTCTTAAAAATATATCCTTTCGTGTGGAAACCATTTCCGGCCGCATCCACATCATACATTTTCAACGTAATGTTTTTCAATCCATTGAGTTTCTCAAGTGCTCTCGGCTCGCTGAAATTCAAATAATTCGTCGTAAGAATCTGTCCCTTAACGTCCTTTTTCTCAAGCTCTTTTAACGTCTGCAGAAGCGGTGTCACGCCACCCATCGTAATAAATGCAACGCTGATCTGAAACTGATCACAGCGCAGCAATTCATCCTCTACAGATGAAATAACCTTCTTCCCCTCTTCCGGATTATTCGACACAAATGTTGGCTTGTACGCCAGATTTGCCGCCGCAGAACCATTTATATAAGCGGCACTTAAGCCATTTTGTAATTCATTAATCACATTCGCATCCATTGAAAAATCTCCCTCTCATTTCGTAATGAGTAAAACAAAATATTATGATTAGTATTATACCTTATGCAGGAGGATTTGTCATTGAAATTGAAGGATCTGCTGAAGAAGCCCAAGTTGCCATGTTCCTGAAACAATTAGGAGTCAAATATAACAAAATCACCTAAGATGAATTTGTCACTTTGATGGGCATTCTTCGTAAATCTAATATGCTGAAATCTCCCGGAAGCAAGCGTGGCAAAGGTAACCGAAAGAAACAATAGCAACAAAAAACAGGTCCGGACGCGCTGAGGGTAATCAGTGTATCTGAACCTGTCTTTTCTATGGTTTTTTCGATGAATAGCTGGGCTGGCTTTTCATTGACATTTCTTATGCTTTTTTCGTTGACATTTAATACTGTTCAATGTATCATATAATTAAGAAATGGGTTTTGTTACTGAGTAAAGTCATTTGACTGGAAAAGGTTGCTCGTTTCTTTTTTTATTTTCATGATATCGTATAAGTAATACTTCCCATCTTCATCGTGTCTGACCAACATCGCAACATTAAAGACGTTGTATCTCTCTATTTCTCCATCATCACCAAATACCGGAAGAGCAAATCTTGAATCATATGAATACCAACCATATTTAGCGTCTTTACTATGCTTCTCCTTACGATTATCTTCATAAACCTCGTTCGTTGCTATTTTAAGCAATTCCGGTAATCCCTGTGCGGCATTCGCTTTTGCTTTCGCATTTGCTCCTTTCAAAATCCGAGTATAATTTGAGTGCGTATACTCATCAGGAAGATCCGATCCAATATAAATCATCTTATTGCAATCTTCTATCTGATAGAATTCTCCTGCATACTGGCGCAAATACTTTTCAACTTCATCCCAATTAACTGCTCTTTTTCCCTTGAACAGAATATCGTGAATAAATACTGTTTTCTTTCCGTTCAAATCTTCGATAACATTTACTTTTCTCTCCAAGTCAACCTCCTAAAGATTTACGTATTGTAACGCATTGCGTTATGCTTATTTCAAAAAATATGCAGAGGATACATTTTAATTATCTTCACTTTTGATTCGACGCTCTATTTCCGCTCTTTATTTCAACTTTCGCCCCAGCTGCCAGAACGCAACCGCGCTCGCTGCTGCGACATTCAGGGAATCTACGCCGTGGCTCATCGGTATTTTCGCCGTATAATCGCACAACTCGATGGTCCTATCCATAAGTCCTTCACCTTCGGTACCCAGGATTACTGCCAGCTTTTCTTCCTGCATTAATGCCGGATCATCGATACTGACAGAATCATCCGTCAACGCAAGCGCCACAGTCTTATAACCCAAATCTCTGAGCTCCATGATTGCCTGCTCCGGCCAGAGATTCTCCCGTTCACAGCGCATTTCATTATCATCCTTAATAAACGTCCATGGAACCTGGAATACAGTTCCCATGCTGACTCTGGACGATCTTCTGTATAAGGGATCACTGCATCCCGGTGTCAGAAGTACTGCTTCCATATTTAAGGCTGCTGCCGAGCGGAAAATAGCACCGACATTCGTAGGGTTCATTATATTTTCCAGTATCGCAATCCTCCGCTTTCCCGCGCACACATCCTGAAATCTCACCGGCTTCTTCCGTCTCATTGCACATAACATGCCTCTTGTCAGCTTGAATCCTGTCAGCTTCGACAGTACGTCAAATTCCGCAGTAAAAACCGGAACTTCTGTATTTTCATATTTTTGAAGCAATTCTTTTGTTTCTTCATTATCCTTTATCTGCTTCTTTTCAACAAGAACAGACACTGGCTCATATCCCGCATCCAACGCTCTGCCGATCACCTTAGGGCTCTCAGCAATAAACATTCCGTCTTCCGGATGATCCTTATTCAGCAACTGCGCCTCGGTATATCTGGCATAAATATCCAGCTTCGAACAATAAAAGTCATTTATTTCGATTATATTTAACATCTGAAAATTTATCTCCATACATCTTATTTTTCTAAATTTTGCAAGAATGCCTTCGGCATTCTTGATGCGAGATGCGCGTCATGCAACGCATGAATCTATATAAGTTTCCAGAATCTCTGCTGCTCTTCTACAGGCTCTCACACACGGTCTGCTCTGATAATATTCTTCCGTTCTTACTGCAGGCTCTTCCAGATCTTCTCCTTTTTTCAGACCGAGAAGTTCTCTGCAGATCAGACTTCCTTCCGATTCTTCAAAAGAGCCACATAATTTCTGCACAAGTGCATAAAGCTCTTTCTTTCCGGCGGCATCTTTTGGATCCTCATACCCATATAACTCGCCAAGTACCATAGTCATCCCCGTCACAGCGCCGCACACTTCCCGAAGTTTTCCGAATCCTGCTCCAAATGGACTGGCTTTTTTCGCCGCCTCTTCGATACTTATACCAAGCTCTTCTGCAAAAGCTGCATAAACAGATTGACTGCAATTGTAACCCATTCTGAATAATTCTTCTGCCCTGTCTGCTTTACTCATTTTCATTTCCTCCGTTCTTACTTCTATGCTGTATACAACACACTTTTCTACCGCCTTGCCATTATCATACTGCCTTCATTCTTTAACCACAACACCGATTTTTTATAATCCGGAAGTATCTTCTCTACTTCTCTCCAGAAATTTTTTGAATGATTCATTTCTTTTCTGTGGCAAAGTTCATGAACGACAACATAATCTATGATTTCCGGTGGGGCAAGCATTAACTGACAGTTAAAATTCAAATTCCCCTTGCTGCTGCAGCTTCCCCATCTTGTCTTTTGGTTACGAATCGTAATTCTTCCGTAAGTAACTCCTATGATTTTTGAAAAATATGCCACCCGCTCCGGTATGTACTTCAATGCTTTGTTCGCTAATTCTTGTATCTCTTCATCGGTCAATTTATCCGTTCCGGATGCATCATAATGCTCTTTTCTTCTTCTCATCTGATCAAGATGCTTTTCGATCCATGGTTTTTTCTTCTGTAAGATTCGTTCAATCTCGCTTTTGGAAGCACGCCATGGTGCCCGTACTGTTACCGTTAAGTCCTGATTTAACTGAATTGCCACCGTTTTTCTTCCGGAACGGATGACTGTATATTCCATCTGCATTCTCCTTACTATCAGCCTATACTTACAGAAATGCCAGCTTTACTTCTTATGCACGTTTTTATATGCTTCCATCTCTTTCTGAATCCACGTCATGATCACATCCACCAGATACTCCTGCTGTACCGGGCTTAATTCCCGTCCAGGGCGCATCTTATGCCACTTGCGGATACATTCCCGACAGCAGGTAGCTGTCGCATGCTGAGCGATAAATACCGGATGTCCCTGCATTGGTGTCTGTTTCCCATCATTTGGAATAACTGCCGGTGCTTCCCGCTTTGCGATAAAGTCTCTTGCATGCTCCCGGATCGTATCCAGTCCTTTTTCATTAATATAATCAATATCTTTCTTTTTCAAATGAAAACCGCTACGGAATTTGGAATGTTCCAACCGGTCAAATAACTGCTCATACCATTCTTCTTTCGTCATTTTTATTCCTCGTTTTTGCATTTCTTATATGCAAATAATGCTGCTCCAAGCGCTCCGCAAAGCTGTGCTTCATCGCAAATATACAGTTTTGCTCCAAGCTTTTCTTCCAGTGCCTGAATAATACCTTTATTTTTCGCAACTCCTCCGGTCATCATATATTCACCCGGATTTTTCTTGCCGAGACGCGCTGCAAGTGCACCGACTTTCGATGCTACAGACACATTTAATCCGTGGATAATATCTGCAACATTTTTATTCTGCGCAACAAGTGACACCACTTCTGATTCGGCAAATACAGTACACATGCTGGAAATAACGATATTTTCTTTCCATTCCAGACCTTTGGTACTCATCTCTTCTAGCGGCATTCCAAGCGTTCTCGCCATCATTTCCAGAAAACGTCCGGTTCCGGCTGCACATTTATCATTCATAAGGAAATTCGTAACCGCTCCGTTTTCATCAATACTGATTGCTTTAATATCCTGTCCACCGATATCAATGACCGTGCGGACATTCGGATTCAGATAATGCGCACCCTTCGCATGACAGGTGATCTCCGTGATACTGTCATCACCGCTGTCAATATAAGCACGTCCATATCCGGTTGTGACAATACGCACGATATCATCCTTGTTAATTTCGGCTTTCTCTACTGCTTTCTCTAAACTCTTCTCCGCGCTCATCATCGCACCGCCGCCGGTCGGAATGATCATCGTAGATTTGATTTTTCCATCCTGATCTAAAATAACAACATCTGTACTTGTTGATCCACTGTCAATTCCCGCTACATAATAGACTCCTGATTTCATTTTTTCTTTTGCCTCCTCGCCGATTCCTTTTGCTGCATCCATATCTTCTGATCCTTCAATTGTTTCTGAAAAAGCCTGAATCCTCGTCAACAGCTGTCCGGCACTCTGGCTTGTAAAATCAGTTTCTATTTTAAGAAGTGGAACTTTCATATTCTTCTTTATACTTGCATATTCAAACCCATAATAATCACAGAATTTGATCGTATGATAAATAATTCCTTTCAGGTTCGGATCGAGATAAAGCTCATTTCTTCTGGAACTTTGGTTCATACGGAAACACGGAAGCTGTCCAAGAAGTGCATCCGCATATGCAAGAAATAATTCATTTTCATTCAGTTTTTTCATTTCATCCGGCAATACAGATAGTTTTCTTCCTCCTGTACAAGTAAGGTTTTTCACATTCATCTGTATATTTTCCTGGATCATTTCTTCCAAAACGCCACTGACGCGTACCCCCATCACTCCGATATAAGGATTATTTTTTGCAGGAAATGTTGCAAAACTATTTATAAATCGTGTTTTGTCAAATGTTTTCCCCGAATATTTCTCATAGGCATCCTTCAATCCACAAATTGCGCGGGCAAATTTTTCCTTTTCACATTCATTATCGTCATGAGGCAGATCCAGCATGTAAATGAATTTGCATTTCTTTGTATTTTTTACAATATCATACACGCGGCGCATCGAATCACAGCAATTCACAAGAACCAGCTCATCTGCTTTTCCTTCCAGAACTGCCTGAATGACAGATTTTCCGAATCCACATAAATTTGCGTGTGCAATCTGATCCGACTCTTCAAAATTCTCCGGCATTTCTTCCAGAACGGCACAGGTTTCACCAAAACCTTCAAATAATTCTATCGGTGTATATTTACAGACATAATATATCATGACTATCTATCCTCCTTGCCTTTTTCCAGCATTTCCATAAATGCCTGTAATCTCGTAGACACCTGACCATCACTGGTATTTGCAGGGTTACAGCCGTCTCCGTCAAGAATCATCGTTGGAAGTCCTGCTTCCTCCAATGAACTTTTTATCAAGCTAGAGGCGCCGATCGTTCCTTTGCAGCCCCAGTGTGCAAATAAGATTCCACCGTCTGCATTCGTCTCTTTCGCAAGTTTTTCTGCAACCTGGATTCTCTGATCTACACTTCCGTTGTAAATGCAATTGACCATTTTTTCAGCCAGAGCCTCATATGGATCCGACGCATGCATTTTCTGAAATCCATCCGCGACAAAGTCGCAGGCACTGATGTGCATCTTCGGATTATAGTTGAAGACATCTTTCACCGGCTGCTGTAAAAATGGCATAATATGCATCCAGAGGACATGCAAACCACCGCCTTTTGGAGCTTTCTTCACATCTTTTAACAGTAATTCTGTATATTTCACTGCCTCTTCTGAACCTGCCAGAAGATGACACATAAAAATTGCATATAATTCATTTGTCAGAGAAGTCACCGGATCATGATCTTTGCGAAGTGCGAGCTGCTGCTGATAATATTCAGATGCTTTTCTACTGTTTGCAACTGCTTTTTCCACTGCCTCACCGGAAATCTTTCTCTTAGTTACATCCTCCAAAAATATCGTCAGCTCACGCAGCTGTTCCGCAACATATTCGATTGCTTCCTGATTCTTCTCATACGGGACATCAATATAAAATCCCGGCACATGATATTTTTCTTTCAAATAAGGGAATGTCATCATATTGCCATCACAGGCAAGATTTGTATAAATCGTGCATTTCGGCTTTGGCAGGAATCCTGTCAGCGCAGCCCCTAAAAACACACGATGATAAGAGCACATCGTCTCCGGAAATCCTTCTTCTTCCGTTCTTCTAAGAAATGTCTGTTCACAATTTGTTCCTGCCATAAAACAGGACATTGCCTCAACCGAATACGGTGTTAATCCTGCTGCCGTCAGCAGTTCTCCCGGCACAAAAATACTGACCATCGCGGAATTTTCCGGTCTGGACAGTGCCTGAATAATATTTTTCATAACTATTTTCGCCACATAGCGACCTGATGATGGAAGTGCACGATCCGGAAAAAGGCATAACCGTTTCTCCTGCAGGCGGTATCCCGCGAGAAGAAGGCGGCGAGCTTTTTCTGAGTCTTTCAAGGTAGCACTGCTCACCATATTTCCAAATTTGTCTATAATGTTCATTATAAAACCTTTCCTTTCATTGTATGGTTATCAATCTTTTATCTTGATGCGTATTTCATAGTGTAAATATGACTTTGCTTCAGATATGCCATACAATTATACTCTCTTCTTTTTTTCACTGCAAGAATGAGCTGTGTAAACATGGCGAAATCCCCGTCAATGACGAGGATTTCTTCAATGGTGGTATGTATATATTCTTTTATTCTCCTGGTTGCAGTGCATTCAATTCCTTTTCAAGCCGTTCTTCTATTTCCTGAAGTCCCACAGTAACTTCACATTTTCCTTCTATGTAATCGTCAAAAGGATTCCACTCCTCTTTTGGAGTAATAATTCTATTTGGCATTCTGATGTAATTTTTCCTTTCCTCTTCCGTTGTGTTTTTCACAAGATATTTCTCGTATATTTTTCCTTGTTCATTTATGAATTCCGTTTCTACAACTTCGTACAAAGCTTTTAAAGCCAACACACGCTCCGATTCTTTCAATTTTTCATCTTTATCTGCGCCCCATAAAATCATTATTGCCATATAAATAAAGCGGTAATATGCATGATTTAATTTTGCTTCTTCTTTTTTCCCATTTCGTTACTGCCTGTCGCGAAACCTCACACTTTTCCGCAAGCTGTTCCTGTGTAAGCCCTGCTTCCTTTCTGTATATTGCGATATTTTGACCTAATTTCATAACATGTCCCTCCGTATATTTATCTTTGATAAGAATATCTTATAAAATATGAGCTGATTATTCCACCAACCAGAGAGAACATTTCTAGCAACTAATGGTTGCATATTGAAAGTATTATATAGAATTTTATATATATTTCACTTGATTGATAATAATTGCGACAGCCCCTGCTTGTTTCTTCTGCTGTTATTCTTTTTTCTGTTTATGCCATTCATTCAAAACAGCTTCCACCTGTGCAATTAGCTGCTCTTTATTTGGGATATAAGAAACATAGCGCGAAGCAAAAATATTGTTAGATAAACCACCAAGTGCATATTCAGCCGCTATACTGTCTTTGTCCGTACAAAGGATAATACCAATTGGTGGGTTATCATGTTCATCATTCACTTCTGCAGCATAATAATTCAGATACATATTAAGCTGTCCTGCCGCTTCCGGTGTAAGCTTAGTTGTCTTTAATTCGATCAGTACATACGCACGAAGAATTTTATTATAAAAAACCATATCCGCATAATAATGAGTATTGTTCAATGTAATACGCTGTTGCGTTCCCACAAACATAAAACCTCGTCCTAATTCCAGAAGAAATTTCTCTATCTGTGCGACAAGCGCTTTTTCAAGATCACTTTCTAGCATGGGCTTATTTTCTGGTACGCCCAGAAATTCAAATACGTAAGGGTCTTTGATAATATCTAACGGAGTGGACATCTCAATTCCCTTTTCTGCAAGCGCAAGAACGGTTTCCTTATTCGTTTTTCCCTCTGACAGTAATAATCGTTCATAGAGCGAAGTAGAAATCTGTCGCTTTAATTCACGTGTAGACCACCCGGAATTAATAGCTTCTTTTTCATAAAAGCTTCTTTTGTCCGAATCTGAAATCGTCAGTAACTCGCAATAATGCGACCATGACAATTTAACAGACACTGTCCGTTGAATTTCATAACTTTGATAAAAGCGTCGCATAATTTGAAGATTCGATACAGAAAAACCTTTTCCAAATTCTTTCGTTACCTCTTTAGAAAGTTGCTTTAAGGTCTGTTTTCCATAATCAGCCCGATCATTATTTTTTTGTTCATGCTCAACAATTATTTTCCCTCCTGCTTATTGATCTCCCATCCCTAGATATGAACTTATCGTTTACTCAAATTCCCCTTCATGCTTCTTAAAGAAATCGTAAAAATATCGGATATTTTCCAACTTGCTCCACTTTACAACTTCGTATTCCTTCAAATCAATATTATAGATCTTCGCCTGCAGTGTTCCCAGCATAAAAGGTGAATGTGTTGCTATAATAAACTGACATCCAAGCAATCTGGCTAACTTATTAATCTCTTCTGCGAGCTTCACCTGATTGGCAGGCGACAGTGACACTTCCGGCTCATCCAACAAATATAAGGCGTCCGGCTGGAGATATGCATCAAAGTATTGCATGGATGTCTCACCATTGGAATATTTTTCCTGTGCAAATTCAATATATTGTTTCTGCATATAGCCATCTTTTGAAGCCAGGAACTTCTCCGCTTCCTGCTTCTTCCAGCCTTCCCGCACCATGTCATAAACCATTCCCTCGCCTAAGACCTTCCTTTGCTGAATCTTTTTAATTTCATAAAGGACGTCTTCACTTTTTATATAACGGCTGGTATCCGGAACCTTGTAGTACGGCTCTCCATCCTCATCTTCTCCATATGCAATGCCACATTCTTCTATAAATTGTTCCACATAATCTGTTATTCCAAAAGAATTGCTTGTTGCCCGCTCCCTGCCTTTTATCTCTAGCTTATCCGCTATAAGATTCAATATCGTAGATTTCCCAGATCCATTATTTCCATATAAAATCGTAATTGGTGCAAATACAAATGGCTCTGTGTATTTATCTCGGAATACAGAATATGGATAAATATTGGGATTCTTTATCTTCCTGTCGCTTAATTTAAAACTGCTTAAATAAATCATTTTTCTTTTACCCCACCATCGGCTCTTCTGTCAGTATAGTCTCACATTCGGCATCATTCTGCTCTCCCTCCGTAACCTGTAAAATATCCTCAATCTCTTCAATCTCCTGGTCAATCTCTTCTGTTCTTATTTGCAGATTTGCAATATACTGCTTGGCATATTGATAAAATTCTGCCTGTTGTCTGGCAAATGCGAGCCAGTCATTTTCTCTTCTATCATAGGGCGTATCTATCTTCACTTCACACTTCTTTTTCATCGGCAAACTCCTTTCTTCATTTGTATCAGGCCACTCATAATCTGCTCTTGGTCTCTCTTTTATTACACAATTTTCAAACAGTTCATCATACTTTCCGACAAGTCTGTCATGAATCTGATCATCGGTAAAAATTGTCTTCATTCATAGCTTCTGCCCTCTTCCCGAATCCCGGTTAATCATCATAGTGATTCCAGCCACCGAAAAATCCCGGACTGCTATGTCCTGTCTTATGCCCGCTGTTATCATAATGATTCACACCGCTGAAAAATCCCGGACTGCTATGTCCTGTCTTATGCCCGCTGTTATCATAATGATTTACACCGCCAAAGAAGCCTCTTCTGCTTTCTCCGATTTTGTGTCCGTTGGCATCGTAGTTCGTCATGCCGCCCCAGAAATTTCTCCGGCTCTCTCCGATTTTACGTCCGCTGGCATCGTAATGATTAATATTTCCAAAAAATCCTCTGCTGCTATGTCCTTCTTTTCTCATAATCTTGTTCTCCTTCCAAAATAAGTATTGGTTTTCCCTATCTGTTTCTCACTGGTTATACTCTATTTCCATAGCTGTCCAATAAAAAGTCCTCAAACGGATATTTTTAAAGATATTTAAGATATTTAAAGGATATTTTTAAACTTTTTACAATATTTTCCTTTTCGTAACATTTGTTACATCTATTTTCTTCATTCTTCGTTATACTACTATCAAAAGTTAAGAAACAACACATTAACTTATGAATAAAAAGAAAAGGAGATTTTAATTATGAAAAAATATGTATGTGAACCATGTGGCTATGAATATGATCCAGCTGTTGGAGATCCAGATAATGGTGTTGCACCGGGAACTCCTTTTGAAGACCTGCCGGACGACTGGGTATGTCCGATTTGTGGAATGGGAAAAGAGGTATTTGTTCCAGAAGAAGCTTAATGCTTCTTCCGGGCAAAACGATTTCGATTTAGTGAAAAAAATTGCGCTATTCTTCTAACTGCAAAGACGCATGATCCAAAACCTCAATTGTCTTTCTACCTGCCAGACGGATCGTTCCTTCTTCCTGAAGGTTAAGAAGCATCCGCGATAACGATGGTCTGGTTGTATTAAGATAAGATGCAAGATCTTCACGATTCATTTGCAAATTCACTTGATTATCTGCATTGCAGTTTTCCAGAAGATATGTAGCAACTCGCTGACGGAGATTTCCACTGGTCAGTACTTCAATTTGATGATTATTTTTATCGGCTTTTTCTGCAAAGACCTGAAGCATATTGAAAACAACTTTGCTATGATGTACACAATTATTTCCGCATCTGCCTCCAAAGAAATTTTTCGATACTTCCAGTACTTTTACAGCATTCTTAGCCTTTGCATAGCCCGAATAAGCCGATTGATGGAGAAACAATTCAATTTCGCCGAAGTCTTCTCCTTCAGACACCTGGTTGATTCTTGTAATTTTCCCGTTCAAATTGATACTCCCCACTTCCACATCTCCATTTAATAGAAAATATAGTTTTTCAGGGCGGTCACCCTGCCTGAATATATATTCATTTTTTTGATATTTCTGTACGACAGCCTGAGAACAGACCAAGCTTTTCTGCATCTCATCTTCTGTCAGGTTATGAAATATCTGCAACTGTTCTAATTTCATATATTTTGCCCTTCTCTCTGATATGCCCGGCAATTAAGGATATGAACCCGGATCTTTGTTAATAGCTATTATAGGGCAGATATATGAGTCTTTCAACGAAAATACGGAGGTTTTTATTATGACAATTACTTTTGATAATAATTTAATTACAGGAAATGAAACCATTGACACACAGCACCAGGAACTGATTGATCGTATCCAGCAGTTTGTGACTGCCTGTGAATCCGGCGACGGGAAAATAAAAGCAATTAAAATGCTCGATTATCTTGACGCATATACAGATTTTCATTTTAAAGAGGAAGAGACTCTTCAGGAAAAAGTTGCATATCCTGAGCTAGCAAATCATCATGCAAAACATGAAGAGTTCAAGAAATCTATTCAGGAGCTGTATGATTTTCTCAATGAAAATGAAGGTCCGAATGAGCAATTTATTGAACAGGTAAAACGTAACGTTGTAGACTGGTTATTCCATCACATTAAAACATTCGACCGTTCTGTTGCTGAATATATCCACTTGCACGATAATTCTGAACGTTTATAATGGATATTAATAAACATAAACTCAGACAGGAGGGCACACGATATGGTTCATCTCAATCCAGAAGCTATCGCTTATATGCAGAAATATAATCACAAAGATATTCTTCTCTCGATAGAAAAGATTACCAGTTGATGTGCGCCTCCGCGTCTGGAGATATCAGTAGGATTTACTGATAAGAAAAAAGAGGACTTACTGGCAGATGGTTATGTCTGCGAGCGAAGTCCCCTTGGTAATGTGTATTATCGCTCTGATGGAGTTATTGCCACGGGAGATATTTCTGTAAATTATGTAACTTATCCATGGCTTACTTGTTTTGAAGTAGACGGGCTCACCATTAAAAATCAGACCTCTATTTAAACTGTACTACGATCTTACGTCCGCCTACCGAGCCGTCAAGGATCTTATGGATCAGTTCTTTTGCATGGTCATCTGCTTTCTCCAGAAGTGAGGATGTATCTATATCATCATTGTTCTCTATATCTTTTTCTGCCAAAGAAATTGCCTTCTTGGCATCCTCTTTTGTCTGCCAGTTAAAAATGGCTCTCTTTTCATCCATGAACTTGATGGAATCCGGATCCACCTGTGGTTTTCCTAACACTTTTGCATGTGGAATCGTAACAATTACTTCTTTGTCTGTAATCTTTTCTTTCACCTCATCCATCTGGATTCCGGCTTTCAAAGTTGCGCTGTAATGCATCAAAAAACTTTTCTTATTAATAAACGGGATACTTCCATCTTCCATCTGCTCTGTGGACGAATAGGTAACCTGCTGTGTTGCGAGTTCACCAACGTCTTCCAGTTTTCCAGAAATATAATCATTGGTAACTTCTGTCTTTGTCATTGAATGGTAAATATTAATTCCGCCAACTGCTCCAATGACAATTCCAACAACCAAGCTAATACAAATTGTTTTCACTTTTTTCGCTGCTTTTTTCGCTGTTTCTTTCATGTTCATTTTTGTTTCTCCGTTTTCCTTTGTTGTTTCAATCTCTTTAAACTCTTTCATCGTTTTTTCCTCCTTATGACATTGCATTTTGTGAAAATATAATTGAAATGCTTGTCTTTTTTACTTTTGTTGATTCTAAGTATAAGGATTTTGTCTCTATAAATATACTTCCGTATCAGGGAATTATCTACCTCTATTCCCCTGATATAGAAGTTATAGCTGTAACCACCCTCCACTTGTAACAACTGCCAGGTTTAATTTTCGTATCTTATCCTTGAACCGTATCTGCACATTCTTTTCATCTACAGTAATCACGGTTCCAGTTCCGAATTTCCGATGCACAACAGTTATGCCAGGATGAATTTTTTCTATTTTATGCTGCGTTCCAGTAGCAGAATCTTTTTTGGCTGCATGAGATGCATATGTCAGATATACCCCGTCTTTCTTATATCCTGTGGGCTCCCCATTTCTTCCTGCCCTACTATTATTCGATCTGTTTCCGTTTTTTCTATTTCCGGTTGCGCTGTTCGACAAGCTACTATAAACGCTTTCTTTTTTCCCGGAGCGAGTGGTTGTCTTCTCCCGTTTTCCAAGAAGTTCCTCGCAAAAACTGCTCTTTCGATTCGTTGTCATAAGCCGTAAATCCTGCTTCGCTCTTGTTGCTCCTACATAAAATAAACGTCTCTCTTCCTCGTATGTTTCCATTTCTTCTCTGGAAGGCTTTGAACTATGAAGGCTCCTCGGGATCTGTGCCGGCAGGATCCCATCCACTACATCTAACATATATACAATTTCATATTCTAATCCTTTACTTGCATGAATCGTAGAAAGAATAAACGGACAGTCTTCCGATGTTTTCTTAGTTTGAATGATTTCTTTCAATTCATCCAAACGCTGGATCAGATCCTCTGCCGTAGGCTCTAATTTTCCAATAATCTTCACAACTTCCAGCTTGCTGTCATTTATTTCGTTTCTTTGTAAATAATCTTGATACCCCATATAATTTGTAATGCGATTCACTGCCTTGTCACCCGGTTCCTGTAACAGATGTTTCAAATGTGTTCGCATTGCTTTTGCATTGCTCTTTTTATAGTCGTCAAGTTTTGGACTTAAAAGCGCAGCATCGAGAATCGGCAAATCTCTTTCACGGCTGATTTCTATAATTTCCAACGCTTCTTTCCGGCTTAAATATAGTCTCAGTTTATAATAAATCTGCAGGAACAGTTCTTCATCGTTCGGATTTGCAGCAAATTGAATGATATGAACAATATCAAGAACAACCCGATTCGTGAAGAAAGTCACTTCTGCGTTCCGCATCCGATATGGAATTTCCTGCCGTTCCAAAAGATCAATAAGCGGAATTGCACATTCATGATCCCGGTACAAAACAGCTGTCTGGATTTCACAACGTTTTGCTACTTTTAACAGATACTGATATTGTGCTCTTCTGCTTTTCAAAGCTATTTCCCGTATCTCTCTTTCTGCTTTTTTTGATGCCCGCATATGTTTCTCATGTCGGAATTGATTCTCCTGGATAAACCGGTCTGCCGCTTCTACGATTTTTGCATTAGAACGGAAATTTTCTTCCATCAGGAGTACTTTTGCTCTCGGATGATCTTTTTCAAACGAAAGCAATGCTTTCGGATACGCCGCACGAAAGCCATAGATACTCTGGTCTTCATCCCCCACCATGAATAACTGTTCTGTTCCAGATGCAAGAAGTTTTATAATTGCATGCTGAATTCTGGATGTATCCTGCGCCTCATCCACACAAATATACGGATAAAGTCTCTGAAAATATGCCAGTAAATCAGGAAATTTACGAAGCATATTGTAAGCGTATACCATCTGATCGTCATAATCCATCAGACCTTCTTTCCGCATTTTTACACAGTATGCCTGATAGATTTCCAACAGTTTTAATTCTTCTTTTTCTTCTAAATGCCGGATTTCTTCTTCTGTCAGCATCATGTTTTTTATGTATGTAATCAATGTCCTCACATTTTTCAGATCACTTTCTGTCGGGTAACTGTGTTCTGTTTCCTGATAGATTTCTATCAGAAAATGAAGGATGATTTTTTCATCCTGCACCAGTTCAAATGCAGATTTACCGACACTCCGGCTGTAATATTGTATAATTTTTGCACAGATTCCATTGATTGTGCGAAATTCTAACCGTTCAGCCAATTCTTCTCCAAAATAAGATGCAAACCTCCTGGACATATCTTTTGTTGCTGCGACTGTGTATGTCACTGTCAAGATTTTCTCCGGTGCGATTCCTTTACAGAAAATCATATATCCAAGCCTTGTAACCAGTACGGTCGTTTTACCGGATCCTGGTACTGCTAAGAGAAGTATCGGTCCGTCTACACTTTTTACCGCTTGCTTTTGTTGTTCATTTAATTGTACAGGAAACTGCCTTTCAAATGCTTCCCATGACATTTCTTTCATGATTTCAAAATCCTTCCTGTTTCTTGATTCTTTTATTTCTTTACAATATTATTACTTTCTGACTTATTTTCTCTGTTTTTATCTGCCAATTATGTCGAATAACCTGCTGAAAATGTCTGTTTCATTCATTTGCTTTTTTTCATGCTATAATAATTATTCACCAAGTGAAAAAGAATAGAGAAAAGAACCATTGTGTTATAGATATTACATCGAAATCTATCTATCACGCAATGGTTCTTTTTATTTTCTTTTTATAGTATCTTTTTTTAAATAATAATATCCATTAATTAAAACCATGGAAGAGCACTGATTACAACAGATACCGTAATTGTTGAAATTGTCATAGATGTTACATTCGCTACTGTTCCATGTACACCCTCCGGCAGTTTTTCTGAGAAAAACTGTGCAATCGGTCCTCCTATAATTCCACCGAGAACACCTGCAAATACCGCCACCGGAATATTCGCACCATACATTAGAACACATGCCGGTCCGACACTGACAACCGGAACATACGTTGCATACCAGCCACCATTATCAAATTTTTCTGCATACAGGAACACTCCCGTTGCCGCTCCGACAAACTGTGATAAAATTATAGCCGGTACAGCTCCTGAGCCATATGCTCCATGATTTCCACATACGATTGTGCCAATCACTGCGCCTGCCAGCAAAAATGCAGATGCCACTTCATTTCCATAAAACTGTGCTTCTGTAAAATCTGCAAAAACCCTGCGTACAAACCAGCTTGTACTATATACATCATCTGCCGGTGCTGCCTCCGTCCGATGTGGTTTCACCGGCACAGGTTTTACCCACGGAAGAATCTTACAAACCATACATACAATAATTCCCGTAATTGCCATCGTTGACACATTTGCTACGACTCCCGGAAGTTTCCACGGAGTCACAATTGCGTTTCCAATCCATATTGCAGTAGGGGCACAGATCAAACCACCGATAATGGAAGATGTCAATAATGCCGGAACGCTTGGACCGTAAAGTAACATAACTGCCGGCGGAGCACCTACTACAGTAATAAATGTTGCAATCCATGTTACGGATGAATCTGCAAATCCATTAATATAACGAAATACAAAAATTGCCAATCCCAGGGAGATGAGCTGTGATGCCAACACCCACGGGAATAAGGTACTACTTCCATAGCAGACATCAAATCCTGCATATTTTGAATTTTTGATCGCCAATATCCATGCTACAATTCCTCCAAGTATAATTCCTATTCCGGCAAATACACTTGCATAAAACTGTGCTTCTGTAAAATTCATAAAGAACCAGGCAATCTGTTTTGGCACAGAATCCAAAATTCCAGAAATCATATTATTATAATCAAATACTGCATTATTACCGCTTAATGCTTTTAAGCCAAAATAAAATGCAAATCCAATGACTATACTTATGATAAATCCCGGTAATGCGCCAGTCATTTTTTCTTTCGTCTTTACTGTCTCACCCATTTTTACCTCCTCATAGATAATATTTTTCCAGATATTTCTGATACAATTTTGCATATCTTCTTACGCTTTCCAGAGAAATATGTTCATTAATACAATGTGCAAGTGCATCATCTCCTGGTCCTGCGATTACAAATGGTACAGATATTTTAGGAATAATCTGTGATGCATCTGTATAGAAATAATGTCCTTTATCTTCTGTTGAAATTCCCACCATCTGTGCTGTTTTCATGATCTGTTTCACCAGCGGGCTATCTTTTGATGTCTCCAATGCCGGTCTGTCATTCATCACTTCAATGGTAATTTGAATTCCCGGTATTTCTTTTCTGAATCGGTCTGCAATCTCTTCTGTACATTTTAAAATATGTTCATGACTGACTCCCGGAACTGTGCGTATATCCAATTCTGCTTCTGCAGTTGGTGGAATAATATTCGTCATAATTCCGCCACACAGTTTTGTAACGGATGCTGTTGTCGTTCCCAGAATAGGATGCACCTCCCCGGTTTCCACTTGTTCTTTTAATTCTGCGACTAATTTTTCTACATACTCAACAGCATTAATCCCAAGGTCTGGTCTGGATGCATGCGACTGCTTTCCTTGCACCGTAATTTTCAACCAAAATGCACCTTTTTCACAAGTACCTATTTTCTCATCTGAAGGTTCGCATATAATTATTTCATCAACTTTATTCACCGTACCATCTTTTACAATTCCGCAAATTCCGCTTCCCTTACTTTCTTCATCCGCAGTAAAGCAGAAATAAATAGATTTCTTTGGTCTTTTTTTTGTTTCCAGCATCCATTTTAATGCCAATATCATGGCCGCGTCTCCACCCTTCATATCAGCAGATCCGCGTCCATAGAGAATATCACCTTTTACAATAGCATCATGTGGCGGATAACTCCATTGACTGTAATCTCCACATGCAACCGTATCCATATGACCAACAAATGCGATACCGCCTTCCTCTGTTTCTCCATTTACTTTTATGATCAGAGACGCTCGGGTTTTTGAATGATTAATTTTTCTATATACGATGTTTTCTGGTAACATTTCTAATATGACATCCGCAAGTTTCCCTTCATTTCCTTCCGGCTGACAAGTATTGATCTGCACCAATTTCTGAAGAATTTGTTTGCATTGTTCAGTTGTTATCTGTGCATACTTGTTATCATTTTCTTTTTTCAACTGTCTTCTCCCCTTTATTTCTGGTACGAAAACATTACAAGCTCACCTACTCCGGTCTTTCTTACCATACCAAATTTGCTAATCCATCCACCTGCTCCACAGTTTCTTCTCACCGCACGGTTTTCAAAGGATACAATTTCTCCATTTACGATTGTGTACGTTGCAAGTTTATCGTCCATATCTACAACTGTAACATTTGCAAGTGCGCCAACACCAAGATGACCAATCTTATCTGTCCACCAATTATTTGCTGTTCTATTTCCGATTAACGCTGCCGGATTACAGGTCATTGTCGCAACTGCATCACTCAGGCTTAAAACTCCACTTTGTGAAAGTTCTATAATAGCCGGAATATTATCTCGTGTATCCCCGAATCCTTTCATTGTTCCCTGATTCTGTCCATCCGAAATCAGAATCTTTACTTTTCCTGATTCCAATGCATCATATGCTAATTTCTGCGATTCTTTTGGAAGTTGAAGCCCTTCACGACTTCCTCGTCCTGCACGAAGCATGGTTGTAACAAACTCTGCGGAAATATTGTCTCCATTTACCAGATCAAGAACACGTTTCATACCTTCTGCTGCTCCCATGTGTGTTCCACATCCTGCCGCTGTAGCATGTGCCAGATGTAATGGACGTCCTTTTGCAAGTGAGACCAGTCTTTCCGCATGTTCTGGGTCCTGTGTATGGGACATATAAATTAGATTTGCTTTTGAAGTAATTTCATAAATCTTATCAATATTTTCATCAGACATAATAAAATGTCCCATATGATCTTTAATTCCAACCGTTAAAGCAGCCGTTGTATTGGTAATTCCATTTCTTGTCATCTTTGTAGATAATGTATCTGCATCTATCTCGCCTTTAAACATACGAATCAACTCATCTACTGACATCTGTGTTCCAAGTACATTTGCAGCTCCAAGATAAACGCCAAGGTTAATCGGAACTCCATGATCTACTTCCGCACCGAGAAGAGATGGTGCCATAAATGTATTTCCGGCTCCCGGTGATAATCCTAATGTCACGCCATCTTCTGCTGCACAGAAAATTGGATTTGTACTTACTTCAAATAAATCGCCAAGATGTAAATGCATGTCAACCAATCCCGGCATAACAGTAAGTCCTTCGCAATCAATTACGCGATCACCGGTCTCTGCTGCGATATCATCTGCGACCTGACAGACAATCCCATCTGCAATCAGGATATCGGTCTGTTTGTCTACTTTATTCTTTGGATCAACAACATGTCCGCCCTTTAAAATTAACCGTCCGCTCTTTTGTATCTGCCCGATTGTATCCTGCATCTGATTCTTTTTTACAGTTGCCAGTGCTCCGTCCAAAAATCCTACTTTATTTTCGTACATTTGTCTGCCTCCTTCTTTGAATACTGTATTGTTATTTATGTGACGTAGTATACCAGACTTTATTTTGACTTTCTTCATCTTTTTGATACTATTTTCTCAGTAAATTATTGTACCAAGTGGACAACAGCGAAAAATATACGAAAAAATATACAGCTAAAAAATTCCTATTTACAAAATTTATTAGCTGTATATTTTTATTTTTCATGCATCTGATATAACTTCAATGCGAGTTCCAGATTTAAACGTTCTTCCTGATCCTGCAGATCCAGTTCTAATATCATTCCCAGTTTACGATATCGGTATTTCATAGAATTGTAATGAATAAATAACTTTTCTGAAGTTACTTTTAAATTCCATCCATTCGTTACCAGAGCAATAAAAGTATCCATCATATCTGTATGATGCTTTCGATCATATGTACAAATTTTTTCGATATATTGTTTTTCAAACTCTTTCGCTTCTGCACTATGACTTACCAGTGACAGCAACTTAAAAATCCCAAGTTCATCATAAAATACAACCGTATCTTCACGTTCCATACTACGGATAATTTCTATCGCTTTTCTGGCTTCTTCCCAGCTGTCATGAATCTGGCTTATATCTTTTCTGTAATTTCCAATTCCGATAGTCGCCGTAAATGGAATTACACGAGCAATCTCATCTTTAATTTCCTTTGCCAGTTTCTTTAAGTTTCCTCTAAACGTCTCTTCATCCTCGTATTTTTCTGTAATAATAAATACAATCTGATCACTTAATTTACTATACACATAGTGTGCATATTCCTGTCCGACACGCTGTTTGCTGATTAACAAAACCCTTGTCATCATTTCCATCATACGTCTGTTTACATTTTCATCCAGATGTTTTAAATACTGTTTTTTAAAATGATCAATATCTACAATAAATACGACTCCACCAAGATAAAAATCCCAGTTATAGATCATCGCACGATTTATGATTTCTTCTTTAGAGTTAATATTTCTGGTTAACATATCCTGCACAAACTGCTCTCTGTAATCAGCTTCAATTTGGCGCGCTGTAAGTTTTTTCTGTAATTTTAATATTAAAATAGTGCCCGCCTGCTCAATCGCAATCTGATAATAATCCCGAAAGGATTCATCATAATCGTTCCATTTACTTCCAAATACAAGGTATCCGTATTCTTCTTCATTAATATGAATCCGATACCGCCCTGTTTCTTCTATTCCCCCCTGGGCGGTGTCTTTCGTATAATAAGTTTTATCAAAACAGGTATCTACAAATGCGGCTTCCTGATGAATATGTTCTTCCAGAAAAGATAAAATAGTAGAAATATCTTCATCTTCCAATACCATCTTTGTACAAGCCTGATGCACTCGTTCCGAATACTGCAGGATTCTGGATTGATGATTAATCACCTCCTGCAGCACTGGATTTATCACATCTGCAAATGCAAATTCGAATGGAATAGCAATAATGGGAAAGTTCAATTTATTTGCCTTTTCTATTGCATCTTGCGGATATTCATAAATAAACCGATCTAACTTTATTCCCAGAGCACATGCTCCATGTTTGTCCAGATTTTCAATTAGAAAAGCTAAATATTCCGGCTGATCTTTGACTACATAACCAGATGTAATCAAAAACTCACCGCCTTTCATCCACTTATAAATATCCGGCGCATCCATAACACTGACCGTTTTCACTTCCCGATCACTGCCGTTTTTCCCGGCTATAATCTTAAAATCCCGAAATATATCCATGGCAAGAATATCTCTGAGTCTTATCATTTTCTCACCCGCGTTCCTCTAAACCGCCTTTATTGTCTGTTAATCAACGCAATAACTATTTTTCCTACATTTCCTGTATCAGCTTAACCAGCTTCTCTATGCTATCTTCCGTCCACGCCGGGATCTCCAGAATTGCATTCGGGATGTCCTGATGTCCGGAGTGTGGATTATGCAGCCATACGCAATCCATCTTCGCTGCCAGTGCTGCTCTGCCGCCATTCGTAGAATCCTCAATGACAAGGCAGTTATCTGTCGGAACATTCAGCCGTTCTGCCGCAAGCAGGAACGTATCCGGTTCCGGCTTTGGATGTTCTACATGATCTCCGCTTGTAATGCTATCAAAATACGGCATCAGACCAAGTCTTGTCATTGCATCCATAATCTCACTCTCTGGTGAGGAAGAAGCAACTGCAAGCTTGTATCCCATTTCTTTTAATTGTTTTAAAGCATTTTCTACTCCTGGCATCTCCGGAAATCCTTCTGCTTTAACAATCTGTGATTTCTTCACCTTCATAATCCGATTCATTTCATCCAGATCCGGAAAATCCACTCCATAATACTCCTTTACCAGATCTCTGAAAAACTGTCTGGTTGATCCGATACATGGTAAATAAATATCATAATCAAACTCCACATCATAGTGTTCTTTTAAGATCTCTTTCCAGCATCGGTAATGCAGTGGCTCTGTGTCAATCAGTACTCCATCCATGTCAAATATAACTGCTTTTATCATCTTGTAAACCTTTCTGTTTCTTATGTCAGTTTTTTATTTATGATATCAAGATTTCTGACATCATCGCAATTATGCTAATATCTCATCTTTCTTTGCCAGAATTGCTTCGCATGCCGCACATGCCGGACAGTCACAATACTTCGCACCTGCTGCTTTGATCTCTTCTGCATGAGCAAGTACACCTTTTGCAGCATCTCCGAATACTTTTGCTCCCATATCAGATCCTGCAAATGCAATCAGTCCATCGATCGGCATGATATCTTCTTCCAGTTCTGCAATATAATTCTTTGTTACTTCTGCTTCTTTCTCTGTCCCAACTGCTTCAAGCCATGCATTTGCTGCTTCTTTTGCTTCTGCTGAGCAGGATGTTGCCGCGATCAGTTCTTTTGTTTTTTCTGTTACATAAGTTTTTACGTTCTCTGTCATTTCTACACTACTTCCTTTCTTTTATTACCCTTGCCGGAATTCTCTATTTCAGATTATAAGCATATCCGCATAATTTTGCAATCAGGGTTGTATTTCTTTTTTCTGAAATCTATAATGTATTTGCCAGATAGAATTATAGTACTTTACTGTAATTATAAATACAGATTAATCGATTTTAACAGGAGATTTAATAATATGAATGAAACTACGAAAAAAGAATCGCGCCAGATGGATATGCTCCATGGCAAAATTTTCAAAAATATGCTGATCGTTGCACTTCCGCTCGCCGCCTGCAGTATCATGCAGCAGTTATTTAATTCTGTCGGTGTCGCCGTTGTCGGTCGTTTTGCCGGAAGTGAAGCGCTCGCTGCCGTTGGCAGCAATGGGGCTGTTATTAACCTGCTGGTTACATTATTTTCCGGCATTTCACTTGGATCAAATGTAATCATCGCCGGCTATATCGGCGAAGGCAATCAGCAAAAGATTCCAAGCGTTGTACATACTGCCGTTACGCTGGCACTTATAAGCGGAATACTATTACTTCTGCTTGGTCAGATCATTTCACATCCAATCTTGCTGCTCATGGGCGCACCGAAGGATGTCCTTCATCTGGCAACCGTTTATCTGCGGATCTATTTTCTCGGTATGCCATTCATGATGCTCTATGATTTCGGCGCATCGATTCTTCGGAGTATCGGAGATACAAAACGACCACTTCTGGCATTAATTGTTTCCGGTGTGGTAAATGTAATTTTAAATTTCCTGCTTGTTGCCGGTTTCCACATGGATGTTGCCGGTGCCGGTATTGCTACAGTTGTTGCAAATGGTGTAAGTGCACTGCTTGTCATCTTGTTTTTACTGCATGAAGAAGAACCGATCCGGGTTTCTTTTAAAAAGCTCGAAATCAACACTTCGGAACTTATCCGTATTTTAAAAATCGGTGTTCCTGCCGGACTACAGGGCATGGTCTTTTCTGTTGCCAATGTCTGTATCCAGTCTTCCATCAACAGTTTTGGCTCAAAGGCGATTGCCGGTTCTTCTACTGCGTTAAATTTTGAATACATTACTTATTTTATCGTAAATGCATTTGCGCAGACAACAGTGACTTTCACAAGTCAGAATTACAGTGGAAAAATGTATGACCGTTGCAAGAAAGTCTTTCGGGAAGCCATGCTTGCAAGTATGATTTTCTGCGGGATTTTAAGTATGGTCTTTATTCTCGGACGTAACTTTTTTATCGGTCTGTATACGACAGATCCGGATGTCATCCACTATGCAATGATCCGCCTTGTGATTATTACTTCTCTGGAACTTCTGACAAGTACTTATGAAATCAGCGGCGCTGCACTTCGTGGGATGGGATACTCAATGACACCTGCCGCACTTACAGTCTTTGGTTCCTGTGTTCTGCGTCTGATCTGGATCGCAACTGCCATCCGTATCTGGCACAATTACACTTTGCTGATCTGGATTTATCCGATTTCCTGGGTACTTACCGGAACGATGGTTTTGACTGCATACTTCCTCACAAGGAATAAACTATTTAATCAATAATGATCGCGTAAAAAAGGATTCGAGATTTCATTTCTCGAATCCTTTTTTATGACAGCGAGTAAATACGCCCTTTCTCGTGCGACATCATTTGATGACTGTAAATCATCGTATAAAGTTTGTTCCCCGTCTTGCTTCTTTTTCCGGCAGTCCATATGCTTCTTTTCCAAGTTTGATACTCTTCATTAAGAATGTCATATTTCTTGCAAGTGTACGCATTGTCTGCAGTCCTTCCGCATCCTGACAAGCTTCCTGTGGTTCTCTTCCATGAATACTGTTCCAGTACTGGCTGGATGCGACCGGCATTCCGGAGATTGTAAAATATTTATTCAGTTCATCAAAAGTCGCTGAAAGTCCGCCTCTTCTTGCGGCAACTACACTGGCTCCGACTTTCATCGTCTTATCAAAATGTGTACTGTAGAACAGACGATCCAGATAAGCGATCAATGTTGCATTTGCGGATGCATAATAAACAGGACTCGCAATTACAAGACCGTCACATGCTTCAAATTTTGCTGCGGATTCATTTACAATATCATCAAAAACACATTTTCCTTTTTCCATACATGTATAACAGGCAACACATCCTCGGATGTCTTTGTTTCCGATATCGAGAATCTCTGTCTCGATTCCCTCTTCATGAAAAATCTTCACCATCTCTTCTAAAGCAACTTTTGTGTTTCCTTTTACATGTGGACTTCCATTGATCATTAATACTTTCATCCTATACTTCCTCCTTCTTTTGGTAATAATAAACTCAACAGCAGTGATACAACAAATACACTGACAACCACGTTACCACTAAACACATCACCAACTGCCTGTGGCTTAGTGCAATCTTTGTCACTATAAATATAATTGAAAGAAGGATCCAAAGATCAGGGAGTTAGCCTGTTAGCTTATGAATCCATTTATAACTTTTAAAACGCAGAAAAATCGGCAGACACTTAAATATCTGATCTGACTGAACTGCGATCACTACTATTTCAACTGGAAGTTTCCAGTAAAATGCAGTTAAAAAGGATAATGGCATGACAATCCCCCAAACCGAGATCAGGTTAAGATACATGGAAAATTTTGTATCTCCACCACCCTGAATGAGCCCCACTCCAACCGGCATTTGATACGCCATTCCAACCATAACCACACTCATGATCATCATAAAATGATCTGCATATAAAGTTGCCTGCGCACTTAACCGGTACATAGACAATAAGGGGTCTTTCAATACAAATAACAAGATTCCAAGCACACATCCCAGAGCCAGATATAATACCGAAAGAGTACGCCCATCGCAACGCACTCTTTCTTCGTCATTACTTCCAATATCTTTTCCTATTATAACTGCAGAAGCACCTGCTATCGCAATTACAATTACTTTCAAATATTGAAAAAAAGTGCTGGATACAGAATTTGCTGCTATAGCATCTGCTGAAAGATGACCTAATATCGCAGTCTGCATAGGTACAGAAACCGCCCACAATAAACTTGATGTCAAAATTGGTATACTTACCTTAAAAAAAGAGTTCCAAACTTTTCTTCCTTCTTCTCCCCGGATTCCTTCCAAAAATTTTTCATTAAACAAACAAATCCTGTCATCTATTTTCCACACATAAATAACAACAATCCCCAATTCTAATATTCGTGCCATCAGCGTTCCGATAGCCGCTCCCTTGATTCCCATTTCCGGTGCACCAAATCTTCCAAAGATCAAAACATAATTAATTCCACCATTTACAAGAAGCGATATAACAGATATATAAAATGCAATTTTCACAATCTCCACACTTCGAAGCATCGCCATCAGAAGATTGCTGATCATAAACAATATAAATGTCCACTGTATCACAAAAAGATAAGTACTGCCCTCTTTTATAATCTCTGGTGATGTTGTAAAAATGCCAATCAGTTTTTCTGGAAACTCAATACATACACATACGATTAGAACTGCAATTATCAAACTGAACAGTAACGCAACTTTTGTTACTTTTCTTATTGGTTTTGTCTGATGACTTCCCCAGTACTGGGAACCAATTGCAATCAATGCATTTCCTATCGACAATGCAATCTGATTTACTATAAAAAATATCTGATTTACTGTTGCAGCACCGGAAAGCGCATTCTGGCTGTAACTGCCCAACATCATATTGTCCAGCATGTTAACACTGTATGCTACCAAATTCTGCAATGCGATCACTGCCATCAACTTGAAAAAGGACCGGTAAAACACCGGATCCTTTGAAAAAAATGATTGCTTCATTTATTTCTTTTCCTCTCTGACCTTTCATGCAGGTTTTTGTACTTTATATTTTATATCATTTCGCATAAACAGGTAAAGGAAAATATAAATTTTCTGCTACTTCCTTCTCGCTTATATTGTTCTGAGCAAATTAACCATCTCAACCGCGCCAAGTGCACAATCATATCCTTTATTTCCGCCTTTACTTCCGGCGCGCGCAATTGCCTGTTCAATGTTTTCTGTTGTAAGCACTCCAAACATAACCGGTATTCCGCTTTCCAGGGAAACTGTCGCAATTCCTTTGGACACTTCATTGCAAACGTAATCATAATGCGTTGTATCTCCGCGGATAACCGCGCCAAGACAAATCACTGCATCGTACTTTCCGCTTTTTGCCATTTTCGATGCAACCAGTGGGATTTCAAATGCTCCAGGTACCCATGCGATATCTACATCTTCGTCTTTCACATCATGTCTGAGCAATCCATCCATTGCTCCGCCTACCAGCTTTGATGTGATAAATTCATTAAATCGTCCTGCTACGATTCCTACTTTCATGTCTGTTGCAACTAATTTTCCTTCTAATGTATTCATGTCTTATCCTCTTTTCTTTTTCAGAGTCATTTCCGGCTCTGTTTTATTTATGTATTGTTCCTGAACAATCTGCTTCTGTCAAAATTATCTCTCTGTTTTGTCTGTTTAAAATTGTAATAAATGTCCCATACGTTCCTGCTTTGTCTTCAAATATTTCAAATCATAATTCGTTGCATCCATCTGGATCGGCACGCGCTTGCTGATCTCCATTCCGTAATCCTGGAGCTGATATACTTTATCCGGATTGTTTGTCAGAAGACGAAGCGAACGGATTCCAAGCTCTCTTAAAATCTGTGCTCCGATATAGTACTCTCTCTGGTCTGCCTCAAATCCCAGTGCCAGATTTGCATCCAATGTATCCATCCCATTATCCTGCAGACAATAAGCCTTTAATTTATTAACCAGACCGATTCCGCGTCCTTCCTGCCGCATATATAAAAGTACTCCACGTCCTTCTTTTGCAATTTCTTTCATGGAACATTCAAACTGCTGTCCACAGTCGCAACGGAGAGATCCAAATACATCTCCGGTAAGGCACTCCGAATGTACCCGGCATAACACATTTTCTCCCTCTCCGATCTCGCCCATAACAAGCGCAATGTGATGTTCCTGATTCAATTTATTCACATAACAATACGCAGTAAATAATCCGTATTTTGTCGGCATCTTCGTTACTGCCTCGCAGGAAACGAGTGTTTCTTTTACTTTTCTGTACTCCTGCAGCTCTTTGATAGTCATTGTCGGAATTCCATGTTTTTCTGCAAATGCTTTTAATTCACTTGTACGCATCATCGTACCGTCTTCCTTCATGATCTCACAACACAGCCCACATTCTTTAAGCCCGGCTAAGCGCATAAGATCTACGGTTGCTTCTGTATGTCCGTTCCGTACCAGCACACCGCCGTCTCTTGCAACCAGCGGGAACATATGTCCCGGTCGCCTGAAATCTTCCGGTTTTGCACCGTCTTCAATGCATTTTCTTGCTGTAAATCCACGTTCCTCTGCTGATATTCCGGTTGTTGTATCCACATGGTCAATAGATACGGTAAACGCAGTTTCGTGATTATCTGTATTGTGTGCAACCATTGGTGCCAGTGAAAGGCTTGCTGCTACTTCTTTGCTCATCGGCATACAGATTAGCCCTTTCGCATGCACTGCCATAAAGTTTACATTTTCTGTTGTCGCATACTGTGCCGCACAGATCAGATCACCTTCATTCTCTCTGGTCTCGTCATCCATAACAAGAATATTTTTCCCATCCCGCAATGCTTGTAAAGCATTTTCTATCTTTTGAAATTTCATAGTTTTTCTCCTTCTATTTTACTAAATTATTAATTCTCTGCTGAACCTGTCATCGACAGTTTCCTCTTGATCTCCTGTCTGTTAATACCCGTAACGTTCCAGAAATTCCGCTGTTAATACCCGTAACGTTCCAGAAATTCTGCCGTAATTCCACTTGATTTTGAAGATTTACCATTTTTTCTATCTGTATTTCCTTCTGGTTTCTGCAAATTACTGTTCCTTTCCCGCAAGAATTTTTCCACATATTTTCCGATACAGTCTGTTTCCAGGTTTACCGGATCCCCCACTTTCTTTTCCTGCAGTGCAGTATGACTCAGTGTATGTGGAATAACAGATACCTGAAAGGTTTTATCGTCAACTGCCGCTACTGTCAGACTGATTCCATCGATTGTGATCGATCCTTTTTCTACTATATAGTGTAGTATCCCAGCTGTTGTTTCAATCGTATACCATATTGCAATACTGTCTCTTTGCATTTTGCGGATTGTGCCTGTCCCATCGATATGTCCGCTGACAATGTGACCGCCAAATCTTCCGTTTGCCGCCATTGCCCGTTCCAGATTCACTTTGCTTCCTCTTCTAAGAAGTTTAAGGGAAGTCCGGTTCATTGTCTCATGCATAACATCTGCACAAAAACTGTCCGTGTCATATTTCGTCACTGTCAGACAAATACCGTTGACGGCGATGCTGTCTCCTATATGAATATCTTTTAATATTTCCTTTGTCTGGATCTGAAGACGGATTGAGGCATCTTCTGTCCGGATACTGCTTACCTTTCCAACCTCTTCTATGATTCCTGTAAACATTTATATTTCACATCGCTTTCTATTAAAAAATCTTCTCCGATCTGTTTGAGCCGACTGTTCACCAGTTGATATGCATCTGCCGGTTCATCAACGCCCATACCGCCTACCGGTCCGATTCCGGTGCCCCCGAAAATCTTCGGTGCAATATAAGTCTGTACACGGTCCACAATCTGTGCTTCTAATGCACTTGCATTTAATGTGCCGCCTCCTTCCAGCAAAATGCTGTCAATTCCAAGTGCTCCGATTTTCTGTACAAGCTCTTTAAGATCTATTTTCCCATTCTTCTTACTGACCACCAGAACTTCACAGCCTGCTTTTTGATAAAGTTCTATTTTCTCCCGGTTTGTTTCACATGTTGCAAAAATTGTCCTTACCTGCCTTGCTGTCTTCACAATCTGCGAATCCGTTGAAGTGCGAAGCGACGTATCACAAATGATACGGACCGGATCTTTTCCATTGGCAATCCGGCAGGTCAAAAGCGGATCATCTTTTCTGACTGTTTCACTTCCTACCATGATCGCCTGATATTCCAGTCTTGTTTTCTGAACGCACATTCTTGCCGTCTCACCGGTAATCCATTTGGATTTTCCGCTTGCAGTTGCAATCTTTCCGTCCATCGTCATTGCATATTTCATTAATACATAAGGAATTTTTGTTGTTATATATTTCCGAAAAATATGTGTCAGTTCCATGCATTCTTTTTCCAGAACCCCAACTTCTACTTCCACGCCTTTTGATTTCAAAAGCGCAATACTTTTTCCCGCCATCAAAGGATTCGGATCTGTCATTCCTACAACAACTTTTCGAATCCTGTGTTCTAAGATTGCTTCCGTACATGGCGGCGTCTTTCCATAATGACAACAAGGTTCCAAAGTCACATAAAGAGTTGCTCCTTCCGAAGATTCTTTGCAGTTCTTTAATGCATTGCGCTCTGCATGCAGTCCGCCATAATATTCGTGATAACCTTCCCCGATAATCTTTCCGTCTTTGACAACCACAGCACCTACCAGCGGATTCGGGTTCACTCTTCCCTTTCCTTTTTCAGCAAGCGTAATCGCACGCTGCATATAAAATTCTTTCTCATCTGTCATTCCTTTTTCACCTCCTGTTTTCTACAGCAATAAAACACGTTTTGCGAGTTTTATTTGCTGATTAGCGGTCGTTAAATGCAACCATTCAAGCATGGCGCATTTTCCTCGTCGCCATAACAAAAAAGAAAATGCCTTGAATTCTACCTCATTCAAGACATTTAAAAGTTTCTTTTGATTATTTTATCAGATATAAAATATAAAAAGCTCTGAAATGGATGTTCATTCCAGAGCTAAATGTTCAAATCTGATTCTTCGTATTGCTTATCAAAGATTCTTCTCATCTTCTTTCATCCAGACTATACTGTCGGCTTCGGAATCTCACCGAATCATACCTTACGGCTCGCGGGCTTTACCGCCGGTAGGGACTTACACCCTGCCCTGAAGATAGTTATTCAATTGACTGCCTTTATTATAGCACTGCGCAAGAATCTGTCAAGAGAGAGTTTTATCCCCACACTTCTTCTGCTACTTCTTTAACGAGTGCAAGTTTTGCCCATTGTTCTTCTTCTGTAAGTTTGTTTCCAATCTCGCAGGAAGCGAATCCACACTGCGGACTTAAACACAGACGGGAAAGTGGTATATATTTTGCAGCTTCATGAATTCTTGCAATAATCTTGTCTTTGTCTTCCAGTTGCGCAGATTTTGTTGTCACAAGTCCGAGTACAACTTTCTTCTCGCCCGATACGGCTGCCAACGGCTCAAATCCACCGGAGCGCTCATCGTCAAATTCCAGATAATATGTGTCTACATTTTCTCTTGCAAATAATACTTTTGCAACGCTGTCATATGCTCCGCTGCTTGCATAAGTAGAATGAAAATTACCGCGGCATACATGTGTATTGATGATCATATCCTCTGGTTTTCCTTCAATTGCAAGATTATTAATACGAACAAGCTGCTCTTTGATCGCTTCCAATCCTTCTTCATCTGTTCCGAAAAATGCTTTTGCATTCGGATCTACCAGCATGCCCCAGGAGCAGTCATCTAACTGTAAATTTCTGCATCCTGCTGCATACAGATCTTTGATCACTTTACGGTATCCTTCTGCAATATCCTGCACCAATTCTTCTGTATCTTCATAATATTTGCTCGTATTCGGCATTGCAAATGGCATGATCATCTGTTCTAAAAACTGTGCCGGAGCAGGAATTGTCTGTTTTGCAACTGTGTTTTCATCTTCCAGTGCTTTCACAAAACGGAAATGCTCTACAAACGGATGCTCTCCTGTTACAGCTACTTTTCCTGTCAGGTAAGTGTCATCGATCATAGCTGCTTCCCCGTGGAACGGAAGTCCTGTCTCTGTTTTGCTGTGTCCGACTCCGTCAAATCCCCACATGAAATCCAGATGCCAGGTTGATCTTCTGAACTCTCCGTCTGTGAGCACTTTATATCCTGCTGCCTTCTGTTTTTCAACCAGTGCGCGGATTTCCTGATCTTCTACACTTGTCAGTTCTTCTTTTGTAATGGTTCCTGCCTCATATTTGCTTCTTGCCACTTTCAGCGCTTCCGGACGCAAAAAGCTTCCTACATAATCATATCGAAATGGTGTGTTCTGTTTTGCCATTGTAATTCCTCCTCTGTAATCTATTTTTATTTGCTTTGGTATCTTGTGTACAATGGCTATTATATCGGCATTCCTGTTATTCGTAAAATACACAAAAATAGTTGTTTGTCATAACTTTAAGCTATATCAAGCAACTATTTCTTATACGCATTATTTATAATTAAACTCTAAAAAACTATGGTGACAGCGGATTTGTAGCATATTTCCGCAGTGCCTTAAGATACGCATCTCCAAGTTTACTCGGATGAAATTTCTTATGCAACAGAATTCCAATCTCCATCTCACCTTCTTCATCCAGCGGAACTGCAACAATGTCTGAACTATTCAGATCTTCATCAATCACACCACTGCACACCGTATATCCATTCAGACCGATCAGCAGATTAAATAATGTTGCCCGGTCTCTTACACGAATATTTTTCGGACGCTCCACCATGCTGAATATTTCCTCCGAAAAATAAAATGCATTATGCTCTCCCTGTTCAAACGACAGGTACGGATATGGTTTCAGTTCTTCCATTGTCACGCTTTTCCTGCCTGCAAGCGGACTTCCGGAACTTACAAAAATATGCGGTCGTGCGACAAACAGTCTCTCAAAGCGGAGATCATTCGACTTCAGAAGCTTGTCGATCACCGCTTCATTAAAGCAGTTCTTATATAAGATTCCGATTTCACTTTTCAGACTTGCCACATCTTCAATGATTTCATATGTCTGTGTTTCGCGTAGAGAAAAATCATATTTTTCATTTCCATATTCTTTAATCAAGTCAACAAAAGCGTTTACTGCGAAAGAATAATGTTGCGTCGATACACAAAATTCCTGTTTTCTGGCACTTTTATTCATGTATTTTTCTTCCAGAAGTTCTGCCTGTTCCAACACCTGTCTTGCATATGCAAGAAATTCTTCACCGTCTTTTGATACAACAATTCCTTTGTTGGTCCGATCAAAGATCCGCACATGCATTTCTTTTTCCAGCTCTTTGATTGATTTTGTCAGACTCGGCTGTGAAATAAACAGTTCTTTTGCAGCTTCTGTCATCGTACCTGCCTTTGCAACTGTAACTACATATTTTAATTGTGCCAGTGTCATCCTCCCTGCTCCTTCCTGTGTGGCATTTGGTGTTATCATACTTTCTTTTTCCTTTCATTGTCAACTTTTTTTGATTCTTGTCTTGAATCCCCTATTACCCTCCGCTATAATAGGTTATTGATGATTGGAGGAAAAAAATATGATTTCTACAAAAGGCAGGTATGCCCTTCGCGTTATGTTAGATCTTGCCATGCAGGATCCTGAGCGTTATATTCCGCTGAAGGAAATTGCCTCAAGACAGGAACTCTCAGAAAAATATCTGGAGATCATCCTGAAAACACTTGTAAAACAGAAACTATTACGGGGTATGCGTGGAAAAGGCGGCGGATATCAGCTGACACGTGCACCGAAAGACTATACCGTTGGCGAGATTCTCATGCTTACCGAAGGTAATTTATCTTCCGTAGCCTGTCTTGCACCGGATGCTGAATCCTGTGACCGTGCTTCGTGCTGTCTCACATTACCAATGTGGCAAAAATTCGATTCTATGGTGCATGATTTCTTTTTTGGCATTACCTTAGCCGACCTTTTGGAAAATCGCTCTGGTCAAACAACAGAAAATCAATCACAGGAGTTGTAACAAATGAAATTTATTAAACAATTTGGCATTATTCTTGCCATCTCTTTTATCGGAGAGATTATGAATTATCTGATTCCTCTCCCGGTTCCGGCAAGTATCTACGGTCTTGTTCTGATGCTTCTCTGTCTGCATTTTGGAATTGTACATATTGATTCCGTGAAGGATTCCGGCAAATTTCTCATAGAAATCATGCCACTCATGTTCATTCCTGCGGCCGTAGGTCTGATCGAATCCTGGAAAACCATCGGTTCCAAAATCGGAACTTACCTTATTATAACGGTATTATCTACCATCTTTGTTATGATTGTCGCCGGTCACACGACACAGGCATTTATCCGCTTTTCAAAAAGCAAAGACAATCAGGAAAGGAAGGACTCATGAATTTTTTTGAAAACTCTGTCTTCTTCGGCGTCACAATAAGTCTGATCGCTTATGGCTTTGGTCACGCCCTACAGGGCAAGTTTAAGCTGGCTATACTGAACCCGCTCCTCATCTCTGTGGCATCTATTATCGCCCTGCTTGCGGTCACCCACATTGATTACAAAGCTTATTACAGTGGCGCACAGTACCTGAGTTATCTGCTCACGCCTGCAACCGTCTGTCTGGCAATTCCATTGTATGAACAGTTCGAGCTGCTGAAGAAAAATCTGGCCGCTGTCATATGTGGAATCTTCTCCGGAGTTTTTGCATCCTTATGTTCCATTCTTGCAATGGCTGTATTCTTCGGCTTATCCCACAAAGAATACATTACATTCCTTCCGAAGTCTATTACAACAGCAATTGGCATTGGTGTATCAGAAGAGCTTGGCGGATATGTGACATTAACGGTTGCCGTAATTATCCTGACCGGTATTCTCGGTAATATTATTGCGCCGTTTATCTGTCGCCATTTCCGAATTACAGAACCGATTGCACGCGGAATTGCTATTGGAAGTGCTTCGCACGCCATCGGTACTGCAAGAGCTATGGAAATGGGCGAGATTGAAGGGGCAATGAGCAGTCTTTCCATTGCGGTATCGGGACTTATCACAGTTATCGGTGCATCCATATTTGCACAATTTATGTAATATCAAATAACTATGGAGGATTCTTTATGCGAAAACTTGTAATTTATCTTTCGAGTTATAAAAAAGAGAGCTTTCTGGCTCCCTTTTTCAAACTTCTGGAAGTCGTTTTCGATCTGATCGTACCACTGGTTGTGGCACGGATCATCGACGTGGGCATTGTGAACAATGACCGTATTTACATTTTACAGCAATTTCTTATCCTGCTCCTGATGGCAGCGATCGGACTTGCCTGCAGCTTTACGGCACAATTTTACGCCGCAAGAGCCAGCGTAGGCTTTGCTACAAAAGTAAGACAGGCTCTGTTCGACCATATTCAGACGCTTTCCTTTACAGAGCTGGATACACTTGGTACAGACACGCTGATCACAAGGATCACCGATGATGTAAACCAGGTACAGAACGGTCTGAATCTTGGGCTTCGTCTTCTTCTTAGAAGTCCTTTTATTGTAATCGGTGCAATGGTTATGGCATTTATGATCAATGTGCGCTGTGCCCTGATCTTTGTTCTGGCGATCCCAATTTTATTTGTCGTCGTATTTTCAATCATGCTTGTCAGCATCCCGCTTTTCAAAAAAGTACAGGGACACTTAGATCATGTAACCGGGCTTACGCGCGAGAATTTAACCGGTGTACGTGTTATCCGGGCTTTCTCCCAGGAAGAAAGCTCTGTCCGCGACTTTGACAGTGCCAACCTCGCTCTGACAAAATTAAATGAATTTGTCGGACGTATTTCTGCATTGTTAAATCCACTGACTTATCTGTTGATCAATATGGCAACGGTCTTTCTGATCTACAAAGCCGGAATTGAAGTAAATCTTGGAAATTTAAAGCAGGGACAGGTCGTTGCCCTTTATAACTACATGGCTCAGATTATTGTGGAGCTCATCAAACTGGCTTCCCTCATTATCACTCTGAATAAATCCATGGCATGCGCAGATCGTGTAGCTTCTGTCTTCAACCTTTCTTCTTCCATGACTTATCCGGAAGAAACAAAAGCGGACAATGACAATACCGACACAGCCGTTGCTTTTGAGCATGTCAGCTTTACTTATGAGGGCGCAGGTGCCGCCAGCCTGAGTGACGTTTCATTTTCTGTAAAGAGGGGACAAACCGTCGGCATTATCGGCAGTACCGGAAGTGGTAAGTCCACACTAGTAAATCTGATCGCCAGATTCTACGATGCAACTGCCGGTTCAGTTTTTTTAAATGGAAAAAACATAAAAGATTACAGCCGCAATGATCTCTGCGACAGAATCGGCGTTGTTCCGCAGAAATCCGTTCTGTTCAAAGGCACCATCCGCGATAATCTCCACTGGGGCAATCCGGATGCAACAGATGCGGAGCTCTGGAATGCACTGGATGTTGCACAGGCAAGAGATGTTGTAGAAGCAAAAGAAGGTTGTCTTAATTTTGATATTGCACAGAACGGACGTAACCTCTCCGGCGGACAACGTCAGCGTCTGACGATCGCCCGTGCACTTGTCAAACATCCGGAGCTTCTAATTCTGGACGACAGTGCCAGCGCACTTGATTTTGCCACAGACGCAGCACTTCGAAAAGCACTGCATAATTACTGCAAAGGAACAACAACTTTCCTTGTTTCCCAGCGTGCAGCCAGCATCCGTCAGGCAAATCTCATCCTTGTACTGGATGATGGATCTCTTGTCGGTACCGGAACTCATGATGACTTATTAGAACATTGCAGTATTTATCAGGAAATCTATTATTCGCAATTTCCGGAAGAACGCAATAAAGGAAGAAAGGAGGCAAACGTATGAACCCGAACAAAAACAGCTCCAACCAGAAAAGCTTAACAACTCTCTGGAAAGTATTACGTTTTATCGGAAGATACCGCTTCCTTCTGATTCTGTCTATCCTGTTTGCCTGCATCACTGTCGTCATGCAGTTATATGTGCCAATCCTGTTCGGAGATGCGATTGACCAGATCATCGCGGAGCATCAGGTACATTTCCATAAAATGATATATTTCCTCGGTCGCATAACAACTCTGGTTATCCTTTCCAGTATCATTACCTGGTTTATGAATATGATCAATAACCAGCTAACTTACCGTACCGTACAGGATATCCGTTCAAAAGCGATCCGGCAGATTCAGCGTCTGCCACTTTCTTATCTGGACGGACACAGTACCGGAGACATTGTAAGCCGTGTCATTGCAGACACAGACATATTATCTGATGGTCTGCTTCTTGGCTTCACTCAGTTGTTTTCCGGAATTGTAACAATTATTGTAACTTTACTTTTCATGTTATCCAAAAATATCTGGATTACTTTACTTGTCATCGTATTGACACCGTTTAGTTTCTTTGTTGCGAAATTTATTTCTTCTCGTTCTTATGAGATGTTCCACAAGCAAAGTACTACACGTGGAAAGCAGACAGCTCTTATTGAAGAAATGATTGGAAACCAGAAAATCGTACATGCTTTTGGATATGAAACCACAGCATCTACACGCTTTGATGAGATCAATCAGGCTCTGAAAGAATACAGCCAGAAAGCTGTCTTTTACAGCAGTCTGACAAATCCGTCCACACGTTTTGTCAACAACATCATTTACGCAGGTGTAGCGCTTCTAGGTGCCTTCCTTGTTCCTTATGGAATGTTGACCGTCGGCGGGCTGTCCGTTATGCTCTCCTATGCAAACCAGTATATGAAACCATTTAACGATATCAGTTCCGTCATTACAGAGCTGCAGAATGCGCTTGCATGTGCTTCCCACATTTTTGAGCTTCTGGAAGCAGAGCCGGAATCTGCGGATTCAGCAAATGAGCTGACAGATATAAAAGGAGAAGTGACCATTGATAACGTATCCTTCAGTTATGATCCGTCAAAAAAGTTGATCCGTGATTTTAATTTAAACGTAACACCGGGTATGCGTATAGCGATCGTTGGTCCTACAGGCTGCGGAAAAACAACACTTATTAACCTGCTTATGCGGTTCTATGATGTTCAGAGCGGTTCTATTTCCATTGATGAACAGAACATTCAAGAGATTTCCCGCCATTCTCTGAGACATAGTTTTGGTATGGTTCTTCAGGATACATGGATTAAATCCGGGACTGTCCGCGAGAATATCTGTATCGGAAAGCCTGACGCAACAGATGAGGAAATTCTCGAAGCTGCTAAACGATCCCACAGTCTTGGATTCATCCGTCGTCTGACGGATGGGCTGGATACGATGCTCCACGAAGACAGCTTAAGCCAGGGACAAAGGCAGCTCCTTTGCATTACGCGTGTCATGCTCTGTCTGCCGTCTATGCTGATTCTTGATGAGGCAACTTCAAGTATCGACACACGTACAGAAGTGCAGATTCAGGAAGCGTTTGACAGACTCATGCAAGGACGTACCAGTTTCATCGTTGCACACCGTCTCTCAACGATCCGAAGCGCCGATCTCATCCTTGTGATGAAAGACGGAAAAGTAATCGAACAGGGAACACACGATGCACTGATGCACGCCGGCGGTTTCTACAAAGACTTATACAACAGCCAGTTTGCAAAGGTAACCGAATAATTATAACAATAAACCCTACTGAACCTGCCACTGGCTGATTTCTATAAATATTATAGCGATGCAAAAAGCAGATTCTGTATGAATGCTCTTCATACGGAATCTGCTTTTTATAACTGATTATTTATTCTGTTTTCTATATACTCTTTTTGTATACATTCTGCCTGAATTCTGCAATCTAATAATCTTATACGTCATATACTCCCATGATCACAATACCGATTGCGACAAACAGGATCATCAAATAATGCTTCCATGAAAGCTTCTCCTTTAAGAAGATACGGCTCCACAAAACCGACACAACGCAATAAGATGAGATCATCGGCGCGCTCATTGTAAGATGCTTACTGTCTGCAATTGCAAAAATGTAAGCAAACTGTCCTGCTGTTTCACAAATAGCTCCTGTATACTTTGGAACTTCTAATTTCAATGTAAAATGATCTTTCTTGATCACAATCACATAAATGAAGCAGACAATAGCTGCGATGAAGAATGTCAGCTCATATGCTACATTTGCACTGCTTTCATTCAGTGTCTCAAGAACACGGTTATCTGCATATGTCCCTGCTGCATCCAAAAGGCAATATGCAAGCGGCAGTGCCAGAGCCAGCCAACTCTTTGCATATTGATAATTTCCTGCTTCCTGACGCTTCTTGCGAAGCTCATCATCCTCTTTGGACTCAACAACACCCAGGCCGATTACTCCGACGCATACAAGAATAACTGCAATCAGTATTGCCTTATGCTCTGTATCAAACTGTCCGGTTACCAGCGTTGTTACTGCTACAAGTGCGCCGGATGCATTACAGATTGGTGAAGAGATGGACAATTCAATGTACTGCAGTCCCAGATATCCCAGTGTCATAGAACCGATATATAATAAAGATACCGGTAAATATGTCCAGATTACATGAAGGTTAATCTCTACTCCCTGAACAAATATCTCAATCGCCGCATGGATACCCATAACTACACCAACAGCAATTACCATTTTTAAATGATTGTACCTTTCATTACCATTACGGCAGCCAATCTTCGAAAAAAGATCTGAGCCACTCCAGCAAAGAAGCGCAATCAATGCAAGCCAAAACCACATTTTTTATTTCTCCTCTATTCTTTAGTTTTTCTCTGTATCTTCAGTCTTAGCTCCATCAAGGCTTTCCAGGCTGGAGAAAAATAATTCATAGAAGTCATCTTCTGCTGTCAGCATCGGGGAATTCTCACCACCGCCATTCGTGCTGCGTTTCATTGCCGCGTGAAATTCTTCACCACTGGCAATCAGCTCCATCTCATATAGCTCGTATCCCATCCCACGGCAAGTTCTGCAAAAAGCACTCACCGGATCGGATTCCAGGCGCGTCCCAAGAAGCTGTTTTCGCAAATCCGGATCCTTCCCTGCCCTTATCTGCAATTCATCCAGAATCTCCACCACGTTTCTCATATTTCTCACTCCTGCTTTTTCTTTTGTGGACTTCACATGACTAAATTGATACATGAATCAGCCACCATGATACCAAAAGTAGGAATACCTTGTCAAATAATTTGAATGTCTTTTATCTATTTTCAGGCTTTTCTGCTTTGTTTACCTATCAATAATGCCGCCATCGGCATCACAATAACGCATGCAATCGCACCAAATATCATAGATACACAATTCTGAAACAGTATTTTTGAATTCAATAATGTTTCCAGCGTATAATTCCGCATCTTCAAATACGAAAATAGCAATAAAGATTCTCCAAGATAAGCAAATAGTAATGTATTCACTGTTGTTCCGATTACTTCTCTTCCAATCTGTATTCCACTTTCTATAATTTCCACAATACTCATATCCGGTTTATGAATGCTGATTTCATATACAGAAGTTGTCACAGTAAGCGCCATATCAAGCACAGCTCCTAATGTACTGAGTATAATCACAGCTATTGCAACATTACGCATATTGATATCAAGGTCCATATTATAATACAACACATCCTCTTCCGCCGCCTGAATCTCATTCAGCCCTCCTGTTTCGCTGCTCCATACTATTATATAGATAAAAACAAATAGAACTGTCATTGTCAGTAATGTTGCTATAAATGCACTCTTTGTCTTGACATTTGTGCCATTTTGATAAAATAACGTTATGCAGGAAATAATGACAGCTGCTCCGACTGTAACCAGAAGCACCGGTGCACCCGCGGCCATGAGCCAGATTGCCAAACTTAGAAACAGCATATTTCCACACAATGAAATAATGGATACAACCCCTCTGTCTCCACCAATAACGACAATCAAGAACAGTAACAGCAAACCAAGTATTATCAACATCTCTTCTTCACCTTCCTCACTGTTAATTTCATCATCACAGATGTGATCAGAATGGATACAGGTATTGCCAATACAATTCCAATACTCTCTACAAAGAATCTACATAATTCGCAAGGTATATGCAATCTGATAATCGTCATAAGCCGAACACTGTTATTCATTCTGATCAGACACATCGGAATCAAACCACATCCAAATACAAAAAGCAACACATTAATCATTGTTCCCATAATGTCATATCCAATCTCTCTTCCGGACCGAAACAACTCCCGGAATGTAACTTCCGGCTTCTTCGTAACAAGTTCACTCAGCGCCGCTGCAATTGCCACTGCAACGTCCATAATCGCTCCAAGTCCAGACAACAAAATCTCCGCATGAAAAATCTTGTCTGGAGTATCAATGCTTCCCAAATATTCCATCGTAGAATAATCTAACTCATCAACATGACGAATCACAACGTCAAATACTCCCATGATCATCGCCAGTACGAGCAATGTTGACACTAGTGCTGCCCATGTTTTTCTATGGATTCCGTTTAAACCAACCAATGTAAAAACTGCAAAGAAAATTACCATTTTATTACAGATTGCTACCACGTCTGCCTCATCACTACTACTTAGAAATCCGATCGAAAATATTATGATGTTGATTCCCACCGTCACGATAGTGAGTATGCCTTTCTTTCCCGCAATGGTCATCAATATAAATATCAAAAGCCCCAATAATATGACAAGTTCAGCATCCCTTTTCTTTCCTTGAATACCGGAACCCACATTACTGTAAGATCCACTCAACAGTACTTTATCGCCTTTGTGATATTTCTGTTTCAACATTCCTGTATCTGTGTATTCATTGGAAAAGTCAACAACTTCTCCTTTATTTTTCCCATTCAGCACGACACCCCGAATCTTTTGCTTATATTTGATCTCATGTGTTCCACGGGTGCTCTTATTCTCTCCCACCTTGCTTGTCTCAACTTTTGTCAGTTTTGCAATCGGCGTCTGATACAACCAGGCATCATTCATAACAAATATAACCATAATCAGATATATCATTCCGAATATTCCATATAGCTTTGCTCTTTTACTTTTCTTTATGTATTCTTTTATTTTCTTTGCAATCAGTTTCATTTTTTTCTTTTCTTTTCTCATTTTATCTGTAATTTTGAATTTACAAGATGACCATACAACATATCATCTTCGGATTCTTTATATGTTTCGAATGTACCAGTTACCTCTATCTCTGTCTCATCTTTGGGGGTATTCATCCTGACTATTTCTTTCCTGTTCGGAAAATCTTTTTGTATAGCTGTCTGCATATCGGAACCTCCTACTGCAAAGCTTCTTTCAGTGCACCGTCTACCCATGCATCAGACTCTCCTCCTACATAGATGAACAGATCACAATCTGATACTTTTGCAAGATCTGCTGTTGTCGGTTGATAGCTGTGTAAATCCACACCATTATCAAGGAACATGGTCAGTTCCATGTTCTTGCTTTTTTATGAATAAAACCCTCCGTTATTTTGCATATTTTCTAAAAAAGCATACAAAAACAAGACGGTATCTTTTTATACCATCCTATTTTCCAGAAACGTTTTATTCAATCATTCATCCTGACCTTCTGGCTTACCAAGGAGAACGTAAGCAAAATCCAACAGTATGCCGGAAACAGAGAAACTACAGCTATTAACACAAAATTTCCTGTACAGTAACATGCTGTCCTTGTATAGATTTCAAATAATTAACTAACTCTGTCATCTGTTTTGTCTTGTATCTGGCTTTTGCCATTTCGATCTCTCCCCTTCAATTTGGAAATCGTTTTCATTCTATCACAGCATTTAATCTTGTCAATATAATTTGGAAATCATTTTCATTTTTCTTAGATTTCTTCTGGTACTTTGTTCGTTCCCATCAGTATCAAAACCATTTACATATAATACAGAATACTAAAAATTGCTCTTTCTTATAACACAAAAAGAATCTGAAAGTCTTAACTTTCAGATTCTTAAGGAGCAGGGGATGAGAGAATCGAACTCCCGCCAAAGGTTTTGGAGACCCCTATCATACCACTTGACCAATCCCCTATGTGCTTGTCTGTGTGATTGACACTAGACATTTATACCACAGATCAGCACTATATGTCAATACTTTTTCTAAATTTTTTCATTTAATTTTTATATCTCTTTATTTTAGAAGGCATGATTTCCTATCGCATAAATAAGGCGACAGAAAAATCTGCCGCCTTATAATTATATTCTGTATTATATTTATTTTGCCACTTCTGCACGTCCTATTCCGATATCCATCTTCTTGAATACACTGAGCAGGACTTTTCCAATTGCGAGTACAAGCACTGCTGCTGCAATCGCTTCCGGGATTCCGGATGCTGTTACGGTTCCCATGACAAGGCCCCATACTGCACTGACCGCAACATCTTTTGCTTCTGCATACTGCTTTGCAAACAAGAGATAAATACTTCCCATCACACAGATTGTATTCACCATTGATCCTGCAAATCCAACAATTGGAAGTGCAATAACTGCATTCATCTTAATCTTCTCAAACAAAATCCAGAGCCATCCTGCAGCTACTCCGATCAAAATTCTGCATCCTACAGATATCCAGATTGCCTTTACTGCACCAGTAAGTCCTGTTGTGCTCATAAATGGTGAGAACGCAAAGGATAACAATGTTGGAGCCATCGTGTTGCTGATCAGAGAGCAAATACCAAATACGCCGCCAAGAATTGCTCCTGCTGCCGGTCCAAGTAAAATCGCTCCGAGAATTACCGGGATGTGTACCGTTGTCGCCTTAATAATCGGAAGCTGGATCATCCCAAGCGGTGTGTTCGCCAGTACGATTACAATTGCTGCCATAAGTGCAACACTTACCATCCACTTTGTGTCGTGTTTCTTTGTTTTCATTATTCAATTCCTCCTTGTTATCATTCCTGCCTTGCAGGATACAATACAATTACGCTCGTTATTGTATCATCCCAGACACGATAGCACAAGGATTTTTTTGTATAATTTCACGTACTTTATAATTCTACAATCTTTGCTTTATGATAGATTTTCGGAAGGAATTTCTTTCATATTTTTTTCAGATAAATTTACTGTCGGAATCGTCGAAATTCGGATATGGATATCTTCTTTAAATTCTTTATTTAAACGAATCAGATTCTCTTTAATTCTCTGTTCTATGCAGGACTTCAGAATCTTCTGTGCAAAATCTGCCTATAAAAGCACTTCTCCACCACTGATTGTCATACCACCGCCAGAATGAAAGAAGAGAATCGTCATCTTTGCAATTATTTTAACAATCGTTTTCGCTAAATGTTATAAATTATTTAGCGTTTAGTATAAGTTTGTCTTTCATATTATGAAGCATTTCATACCACAGGGAAGTCATCCACTTGCAAGATTCTGAAAAAAACGATATAGTGAACATTAGAATACTAGAAAATATCAGAATAGAAAGAGGTTTTTTTATGAACTTAAAAGATAAACATGTCTTGCTTGGCGTAACAGGTGGCATTGCCGCATACAAAACTGCAACTCTTGCAAGCAGTCTTGTAAAAAACGGCGCAGATGTCCATGTGATCATGACTGAAAATGCAACAAATTTTATTACACCTGTCACATTTGAAACTCTGACCGGGCACAAATGTATCATTGATACTTTCGACCGCAATTTTGAATTTAAAGTAGAACACATATCTCTTGCACAGATGGCAGATGTCATCATGGTTGCCCCTGCAACTGCAAACGTCATTGCAAAACTGGCACACGGTCTTGCTGATAATATGCTGACAACAACGATTCTCGCAAGCAAAGCGCCAAAACTGATTGTTCCGGCAATGAATACCGCCATGTATGAGAATCCAATCACACAGGATAATCTGAAACGCCTGCAGTCTTATGGAATGGAAGTCATCACACCGGCAAGCGGACGTCTCGCCTGTGGTGACACCGGCGTCGGAAAAATGCCGGAACCGGATACTTTGCTTCAATATATTTACAGAACATGTGCATGCGAAAAAGATATGACAGGCATGAAAGTACTGATCACAGCCGGACCTACCCAGGAGGCAATTGATCCAGTCCGTTATATTACCAATCATTCTTCCGGGAAAATGGGCTATAATCTTGCCAGAGCCTGTATGCTACGTGGTGCGGATGTCACTCTCGTAACCGGAAAAACATCCCTGACTCCTCCGCTTTTTGTTGAAACGATTCCTGTCGTAACTGCATGTGATATGTACGAAGCAGTCACCGAGAGAAGTGCCGACATGGATCTCATCATCAAAGCTGCTGCTGTCGCTGATTACCGTCCTGCTATTGTTGCTTCTGAAAAGACAAAAAAAGCAGACGGACAGCTTTCTATTGAACTGGAACACACCGATGACATTTTAAAATACCTCGGCGATCACAAAAAACCGGGGCAGTTTTTATGTGGCTTTTCTATGGAAACGCAGAACATGATTGAAAATTCCAGAAAGAAACTGGATAAGAAACATTTAGATATGGTAATCGCTAACAACTTAAAAGAAGCCGGCGCCGGTTTTGAAACAGATACGAATATCGTGACAATCCTGACGAAAGATACCACTATAGAGCTTCCGATCATGAGCAAGGAAGAGGTTGCTTTTCATATTCTGGATCACATCCTTGTCTGTAAAGATGCAAAAAACAAAGTTTAGATATAAATTACTCTATGTCCCTGGTTCATCTGCTGTTTTAGTTTTTCAGACGATGAATCGTCATTAAATTTAATCATAGCGATGAAACAAGGCGGTGCTATAGATGTCCAATTCTATACCACCGCCTTCTTATAATTCTTTACTTAATATAATACTCTCAGGTTCTTACTCACTTCATGCTTCCACAAACTGTCTCTGGCAGCATTACATCGCTTCTATATAAATCTCCCGCACTTCTTCTTTTGTAAATACTCTCGGGTGATTATTAATGCTTGCAAGAGATACCTTGAATGCATTCTCTGTCATCCAGTCTACATCTTCCATTTTTACACCTTCGTTGCCCAGAGATGTTTTAAGTTCCAGCGTTTCCAATAACTGCTCTAAAATATCAACCAGTTCATTTTCATCTTTCCCGCCGAGAAGTCTTGCAATTTCAGCAAATCTTTCCGGTGCTGCCGAAATACTCTTCTTATAAATAACCGGCGTCAGTGCCGCAAGTCCTCTTCCATGTGTAATATTTCTAAGCCCACTTGCCGGATGTTCCAGGCCATGAGGCGCTGCAACTCCTGCCTGATTGATCACCATTCCGCCATAAGTACTTGCAAGTGAAATCGCTCCCCACGCATCTTTATCTTCATAATTTTCATACGCTTTAACCAGATTTTCACCAATCAGCCGGATTCCTTCTTTTGCAAATATTTCCGTTACCGGCAAACATGCTTTGCTTAAATATGCTTCCATGCAATGGCAGAGTGCATCAAAGCCAACCGATGCCAGAACTTTCTTCGGCATTGTCATCATCAGTTCCGGATCAATAACAGATGCTTTGGCAATCACAGAATAATCCCGCAAAGACTTTTTGTCCTTCGTCTCATCATCTGTCAGCACTGCAAAACAGTTTCCTTCACTTCCGGTTCCGCAGGTCGTCGGTACAAGAATCAACGGCAGTGCTCCTTTACCAGTCTTTTTTCCATAAATATAATCAAATATTTTTCCTTCATTTACTGCTGCAAATGCAATGGATTTCGAACAGTCCATAATACTTCCACCGCCCAGGCCAAGTACTACTTCACAGCCATTTTTACGTGCAATCTGTGCTCCTTTTTCTGCCGTAGATGCAAGTGGGTTTGGTTCCACCTCATCAAACAGCAAATGCTCCAGGCCTTCTGCCTCCAGCAATTTTTCTACGCGATCCAGTAATCCGGAACGCTTTGTACTCCCACGTCCGGTTACGATCAACACTTTTTTTCCGTATTTTTTTACTTCTTTTCCAATGCACTCTGCTTTTCCTGCTCCGAAAATCAAATGTACCGGTAATTCATACTCAAATGCTTTCAGTTCCATATTCTCTCAACCTTTCTTATTTTAAATAAAAAAGCTACAGCATCTCTGCCATAGCTTCCTCGCTTCCAGTTAGTTTCATTCTATCTGTGTCTTTTCTGTTTGTCAACTGATTTTTGATAAACCAAGTTTCTTCTTTGTTTTTTCTGCAGTATTTTTCGTCATTATTCCATTCCTCCTGTCTCATCCAGATATTCTTTCAAAGCTGTCTTCCAATCTTGCGGTTCCTCGATACCTGTGAGACGGAGCATCATATTATCCAAAACGGAATAAGTCGGGCGTGCAGCGTCTTCCTTTACAACCGGATACAATTTCAGTTCTCCTGTCTTTCCTGTAAGACTCAGGATCGTTCTTGCAAACTCGTATCTGCTGCAGCTTCCCGGGCACACTACATGGTAAAGACCATACTCTTCATTATCAATAAAATGACGGCCTGCCTCCTGGTAAGCCGTCAAACACGTTGTTCTTCTACTTCTTTACAACTGTAAAGTCAAGATTTTTCTATAAAATTCTACTTCTCATCTATATTGAATCAACAAAAGAGCATATAATCTTTCGGTTGTTTTCATCTTTCTGATATAAAAATTCAGGATGCCACTGAACACCAACTACATATTTACGATCCGGCATATAAATGCTCTCGATCAAGCCGTCTTCTGAAATTGCCATTTGCTTAAATTGAGGCGATAATTTTTTAACTGCCTGATGATGGTAGCTGTTCACTTTCATTTGCTCTTTACCTAAAAGATCATAAAGCGGGGTATCTTTTTGTATTGTATTAAAATGTATCATTTCATTGTATGACGGTTGTATACGATGGTCGAGATCGCTATCATATTCCGACTTCAGGTCTTGATACAAAGTTCCCCCGTAACAGACATTCATTAGCTGTATACCACGGCAGACACCTAAAACAGAACGGTCTTTTTCGACTGCTTTCTTTAAAATATACTGTTCCATTTCATCTCGTGCCTCACACAAAGTTCCACACCATGGTTTTTGCTCCTCATTATAAATAGAAGGCGCCACATCCGGTCCTCCGGTTAATAAGAATCCACCGCATATTTCAAGGAAATAATCTAACTCATTATGGTTACTTGTCAAAGGAAGTACCATAGGTATCGCATTTTCTGCTTCCAACATTTCCAGATAATCCGGCTGTATCCAATAACATTTCTTTTCTCTATCATACAATGGCATAACACCAATTACTTTTCTCATCATTTTCTTCCTCTCAAATACATACTTTTACAGGCTTTGGTAAACGAACAGGCGATTCATTCCCTCCTGCCAGGGATACTCAAAAGCTGCTGTTTTATAATCACTCAATCTTGCCGTTTCCGTTGCAAATTGAATACCGACTTTTGAGGCATCAATTCCCAATATTTTATGTGTAGGCTGATACTGCAAATATTGAAATGAAATATCTCCGGTACCACAGCCAAAATCCAGTACATTCTTTGAAAATCTGATTCCACATTTCTGTTTCTCGCTCATATGCTTTGTCCAAAGTCATGCCATCCCCTTTTAGTCCTGCATATGTTGCATTGTTTCTAATAATTTAGCACTCTGTCAAAATCCTATGAAAAATCTCAAGCAACAAATCAAGTCATAAGCAATCAATCCAACTAATACAATACTGATCAATCCATTGATTATCACTATTGCTTTATTTTTTCTTGATATAATAAGACTGATAATGTTTAATGCTACCGCGAATCCACTTACAAATGGGTATATGAAAAACCCTGCAACCGGTGCCAGCCATATTAAACAGGCAATTATTTCAACAAATATCGAAACAATTGTCAACGCAATAGAAATTCTTTTTTGTTTTGTATTGCGAATCTCTTCTTCCATAGTTATCTTTCTCACTTCCAGTTCCGTCCATATATTATATCGTTTTATGAACGATTTTTCCACTATTTTTATGTATTACTTTTCTTGTTGTCTTATGATTTCTGATAATATCGACAGCAACTTATCCTTGTATCATTTTATCCATTTCAAACACATAGACTTCGGATTTTGACATCATTTCTTTCACTAAATAAAAAAGGATTTTATGCAGTTTCTGCTTATCTCAGCTCCTGCATAAAATCCAGAATTTCTTTTACATATTATATGTAGTACACATTATAGATTTTTAAAAACTCATAATCTGTTCTTCGTCAAGTCTTTTAAGAATTTCGCATGCCAGCTTAACAGCATTATCAAAGTCGGCATAAGCTGAAATTCCATAATGCGTATGTGCATAGCGAACCGGAACTCCGATAACGATAACCGGAACTGCTTTTTCGGTCAGATGTATAGCTGCACCATTGGTTGAACCAGCACTACGAACTGAATCCTGAACCGGAATACCAAGCTTTTCTGCCAAATCCAACGCATATCTTTGATAACGTGGATTCGTGATCATACGGGAATCAATGTGACGCAGCATCGGTCCGCGCTTAATAGCCGTCTGAACCATATACTGCTCAACGCAGGTATCATCTGCCGGGCAACCTTCAAAAACAATTGCGATATCCGGCTTAATTACCTGTGCTGTCACAGTGGCACCACGTACACCAACTTCTTCCTGTGCTGCGCAAGCACCAACAATATCCACATTCAGATCCTCACCGGCCAGGGTATGCATGGTCTTAAGAATTGCCGCACATCCCAGACGACAGTCAAAGCTCTTGCCCACCATCAGATCTGTGGTTTCTGAATATGTAAATGTCACATCCGGCACTACCGGTTCACCGATACGAATGCCGAACTTTTCAACCGCCTCTTCTTTAGAAACAGCGCCAACATCCACCGTGATATCTTTCATCTCAAGAGGCGCTTTACGCTCCTGCTCTGTCATGAAATGCGGAGGCTTGCTGGCAGTAAGACCCGGAATATATTCTCCGAATCGGTTGCGAACCAGGACTTTATGAGCCGGAATATTGTGGTTAACCCATCCTCCGACCTGAATAATGCGAAGTGTTCCGTTCGGGCAGATAGCCTGCACCATAAAACCAACCTCATCACTATGTGCGTCAAGCTGAACAACCGGACGTTTACCATTATTTTCTTTACGGCGGATATATAGATTGCGCATGCGATCTTCTTTAATTTCTCCAAGTCCTTCTGCGTAAGGACGAATCGCTGCAACCACTTCATCTTCGAAACCGGATGTACCGTTTGCATTTGAAATTGCTGCAATCATTTCCAGCGTCGTTTTTTTATCCATTTTAATACCCCTTTATGAAAGTTCTACTTTCTTGAATTCTTCCATGAAATCAACAATATAGTTTGCTGTAGTCTCAAGCATCTCCTTGCCCCACTCTTCTGTGGCGGTACTCGGATGATCCGGTCCGATCCAGCCGCTGTCTGTTACATGTGGAGTATTACGTATAATATCAACGCTAACTCCCTTGAACTCAACAGAACGGAAACCGGTTGTCTTCAGATTATCAGACAGGTGCTTAAACTTAAGCTCCCCACCTATCTCACTCTTATCAACTAAAGACGGATCGATTCCAAGAATTGCAGCTGTTTCTTCACCACCGCCGTGGCCGCCTTTCCACGCTGGGTTCATATCCCATGCCATCAGCCACCAGTTAAGCATAGCAACCAGACAGCCCTTATCTTCAAATTCCATGCCAAGGCGCTCAATCATCTTAATGTTTCCGCCGTGTCCGTTCAGGAAAACGAATTTTCTTGCGCCGTGACGATACAGACTCAGGAAAATCTGACGGCAAAACTGATAGAGTACCTCGCCGTCAATATCAATTGTGCCCGGATACGGAGCTAAACTCTGACAGGAACCGTATGGAATAGTCGGAGCAATCAAAACATCACTCTTCTTCTCAATTTTCTCCAACAAATGATCCGGAATCAGTGTATCGGTTCCAAGTGGCATGTGACGACCGTGACACTCAATACTTCCAATAGAAATAAGTACCATATCATTTTTTTCAAAATATTCTTGGGCTTTCGGCCAAGTCAAATCTGTAAGTCTCATAGTTTTTTTCCTTTCACATATAATAATTATTCTCTTCTGAAAATCGGACTATCCGGAAACCGGACAGTCCGACATCCGTTCGTTACTGTGCTACTTTAACTTTATCCAGGCTGTAGTGTCCATCATTATCCTCATTTCGTAATATCTGAACAGATACGCCTATAATTTTCGAGCCGCTCTTGATAAAATAAGTATAGTTTAGGCAAATAGGATTGTCAACAATTTCGAATTGATGTTAACAACAAAAAAATGTCAGTATTTTTGTTGATTTTCACCATATTTTTTTCTCTAAACAGTGTTTTTAAAACTTTTTACAACTGCATAACATGCTTTTTTATGCTTTTGTACCAATTTTTCAAAACAATAATTGTTAATAATGTTATTGTGTGACTTTTCATGTATTTTTTTGTAAAAAAATAATACTTTCGCTTTTGTTAACAATCCACTATAATTGTAATTAGTTTTTAGATAACGGACAAAAGACACCCGTATAACTTTTTTATTAGTAAGGAGGAAACAAAACATGCGAAAAATTGGCGGTTTATTCAACTATGAACCAAGCAAACCTATCGAAAACGGATACTTTTCACGTATCTGCTCACCTAATGATGATCTGGCATTTACCATGTCCGGACGATGCGGTATCTATTATTGTTTACAGGATATTGCACTGCACGATACGCGTAAAGTAGCATATGTGCCTTTGTATACCTGTGAGACAGTCCTTGCTCCTTTTGAGAAAGCCGGATATCAGCTGAAATTTTATGAGCTGGACCAGGATTTGCACAGTATTTTCGATACTTCGGTTATCGATGAAATCAGTGTTTTATCTCTTTGCGGCTACTATGGCTTCTGCAACTATGATCACGACTTTGTTAAAGCCTGCAAAGAAAAAGGAGTTGTAATTTTTGAAGATGTAACTCATTCCATGCTCTCAGCTGACGGTATCGATCCTCTCTGTGATTATTTTGCCGGAAGCTTCCGAAAATGGATGGGGGTTGATTGCGGTGGATTCGCCGTTAAACGAAACGGAACCTTTGAAACTCCTCTTCTGCCAGTAGAAGCAACACATCTTAAACAGCGAAAAGAATACTACGAGACAGGAGACGGCGATGTTTTCTGGGAAGGCGAGCTGCGACTTCGTCAGATATTTGACAGCTTTGCCGGAGATGATAATTCAGAATATCTCCTTCGCCATGCTGACTTTGATTCCATTTGCAAGACAAGACGTGAAAACTACGCTGCACTTTTAGACGCTCTTACCGCACCTCTTCATGGTGTGCAAGTAGTCTTTCCTGAACTTCCAGAGGCTACTGTTCCAAGCCATTTCTGCCTATATGCCGAAAATCGTGAGAGATTTCAGCAATACCTGACAGATCACCAGATTCGCTCGACTGTCTACTGGCCAGTGGGACCGCTGGTTCATCCACTGCCAGATTCATCAGAACAATACATTTATGACCATATTGTATCCGTTCCTTGCGATCAACGCTTCACACCTTCTGATATGCAGTATGTTGCGCAAGTTTTAATGGATTATTCTGAAAATTAGATGAGGTAAATATGCAGGAACAACGAAAAGCATCAAACACAACTACATCAGAAATTGTTCTTGAATCTCTGCGGGAGCAGATTATTAACGGAACCCTTCAGCCTCAGGAAAAACTGGTAGAGGCTGAAATTGCCCAGAAATTCGGACTCAGCCGAGGTCCTGTGCGCGAAGCACTTCGACAGCTTGCCGTCGAAGGTTTAGTCGATTACTGTCCTAACAAAGGATGTACAGTCGCATTGCTTTCTCCACAAGATGCGTATGAAGTCTTCTTTTTACGTGGCAGCCTCGAAAAACTGGCAATTCAAAAAAGTAACTGTCGACTTAGTGATTATAGTCTCCTGATAATGGAAGCCAGCATTGAAGAATTTCGAAAGGCTGTTCTCGAAGGTAATACCATGAAGGCCGTTCACGCAGATGAGATATTTCACCAACAGATCATTCGCTCTGCTCAGCTTGATCGATTGACCAAAATGTGGGAGCTTCTAAGCCCCCTGAATGGTGCCATGTTTCTCTCGGTTCAAAATGCTAATCACTTTGGACAGTTAAACGGAGATGCTGAAACGCTTCAGAATGCTAAATGCTTAGAACCAAACACTCCGGATTCACGCACCTCTCATAACGGAGGTGCTGCAGTATGGACACACCAAAGCCTGTTGGAAGCCATCCGAAGTAACGACCTCCAGGCAACCTGTGCTCTTCTGGATCAGCATTATGAAGAAACCGGCAGACGTGTATACAGACTTTCACTCATGAAAGAACAGAGCTTTTAATTCGTTTCATTAACATTCAAGAGGGCCTGGAATTATTCCAGACCCTCTTGAACTTTGATTATCCTTTACAGCTGTGAAGTCAAGATTTTTCAATTGTGAAATAGTTTTTATAATAATGTAAACTTAGTTACATCTTCATGTGGATTTACTTTTGCCAAACCAATCTCTCCAAATCGTGCTGTAAATGGTATGAATTTTTCCTGCATCGTCTGAAATGCCTTCTGCATCTGCACTTTATCCAATGTTTTTCCAAGAGTTATATGTGGCAGCCATGAAAAAGGCTTATAATATTCACTCAACGTTGTCTCGGGAATATCACAAAATGCTTTATATATTTCCCCAGACAGATCAAACAGCTTCTGATTCATCACAGGCGTTGCATACAGTACATACGGAAACAGCTGTCCAATCGAAACAACCTTCATGTTCCCTGCACACAATTTTCCATTCAAATCTTCAAATGCCGGCTTCAAAACATTCACATTTCTCGCCTCAATCGAAGCAATTGTCATATGTGGCGGTACTTTATTCTCAATCATAAAATAATTGCCTGATTTTTCTGCAATTCTGTCTATATACCGCTGCAATATTTTATTTGTTTTCTCGTCAAAATAAATAGAAATAAGATACATGTGTTTTCCTTTAAACTATTTTTCATCACTTTATCGACTTTATTTGCTCCCATAGATTCATAGTTTCGAATCCATTGTTGGACAGATGCGAGACTTACATCAAGCATATCGGTAATTCACCGTTGGCTTTCTTTTCCATCCAGATATAGATTTACAGCATATCACACTAAAGTGCGATGGTTCTTTTTTACATATATTGAACAGGAGACTAATCATTAGTTGATCAGCCTCCTGTTTAAGAACGACACAATATCAAAAATTAGATACCCAGTATATTAGAGAGAAGTTTATCGATACTGACGAGTTTTACACTAAGAGTAAAGATCTCGCATGCCGTTTTCAATTCTTCTACTGTCGGATAAGACGGAGCAATACGGATATTGCTGTCTTTCGGATCTTTTCCATAAGGGAAAGTTGCACCGGCATTTGTCATGACCAGACCTGCTTCTTTTGCCTTGGCAACGATAGCTTTGGCACATCCTTCCATAGAATCAAAGGAAATGAAGTAACCGCCACGTGGAGCCATCCAGCTTCCGATTCCAAGACCGGATAATTCGCGGTCAAGAGAAGACAAAACCATGTCAAATTTTGGCCTAAGGATATCTGCATGGCGTTTCATATGCTGAACCATACCATGGATATCTTTAAAATATCTTGCATGTCTTAATTGGTTAAGCTTGTCATGACCGATTGTCTGGATACGCATCTGCTTACGGATGTCTTCGAGGTTTGCATCCGATGCGGCAATAGCACCGATACCGGAACCTGGAAAGCTGATCTTGGAAGTAGAAGAGAACTTGTAAACCATATCCGGGTTGCCCTCTTTCTTACACTCCATCAGAATCTCAAGCAGGTAATCCTGCTTATCTTCATATAAATGATGGATTCCGTATGCATTGTCCCAGAAAATACGGAAATCTTCAGCAGCCGGTTTTAATGCTGCAAAACGGTGTACTGTTACATCTGAATATGTGATACCCTGCGGGTTGGAGTATTTTGGTACACACCAGATACCCTTTACGGCAGGATCATTATTTACATATTTTTCAACAAGATCCATATCAGGACCGGTTGGAGTCATTGGGATATTGATCATTTCGATTCCAAAATATTCCGTGATAGCAAAATGTCTGTCGTATCCAGGAACCGGACAGAGGAATTTTACTTTATCAAGTTTGCACCATGGTGTACTGCCCATCACGCCATGTGTCATGGAACGTGCAATGGTATCATACATAATATTCAGGCTGGAATTACCAAAGATAACAATATTGTCTTTTGGTACTTCCATCATATCAGCAAGAAGCTGTTTGGCTTCTTTAATTCCATCCAAAACACCGTAGTTACGGCAATCAACTCCTTCTTCACAGACAAGATCAGATTCACTTGTCAGAACATCCATCATTTCCATGGAAAGATTTAACTGTTCGGTGGAAGGTTTTCCTCTGGACATGTCAAGATTTAATCCTTTTGCTTTGATTGCTTCAAATTGTGCGTCGAGATCGGATTTTATTTCTAATAACTCTTCTTTTGATAATTCTTTATATGGTATCATTGTCATGCCCTCCGTTATAATTTTTGTAGACTTTTATTATTTTACCATATTTTGACGTTTCGTCAATGCGTTCTTGCAAAAAATAAAAAGAAATATTGAATTTCCGTAGAAACAAAAAAGAAAATTGAAACATTTTCCACTCTGTTATTCAAAAAATGAAGTGAAAACGATATGATAAAGGTGTTGCGGAATATGTAGAAATAAATGAAAAGACTGTCAGGGGAAAAAAAACAGGAAAGTGATATGCTCCCTTCTAGGTAGACAAGTGAAATAATAAAAACTTGTCACTTAGGAGGGAGCATATTTTATGTCTAAAAGAAAAGTATCTGTTGAGGATAAGATAATATGCTGTAAATCTATATCTGGATGGAAAAGAAAGCCAACGGCGAATTGCCTATATGTTTGATGTAAGTCTCGCATCTGTCCAACAATGGATTCGAAACTATGAATCTATGGAAAGCGATTCACTGATAGAGGTACTCTCGTAAAAATGATTGAAGATTATATAGATTACTATAACAATAAACGCTTACAAAGGAATCTCGGAATTTTAACACCAATGAAAAAACACGAAATTTACTTGCAAGCTGCATAAAAACTGCCAGCAGATAAATTTCTACTGGCAGGAAAAATTTATATTTTTTCAATTGTCTACTTGACGGGGAGCAGCTTAGTGTACGACAGTCCTTTTCTCCGTCGTTATTTCATTTACCAGTCTGTATAAAGATCGATGTTTCCTCTTCCACTTCCAGTATCGTATACTTTACCAGGTCCCAGAGACGTTTGTACAACCGTTCCTTTCGGATAATCATCACTTGCTAAAACAATATAATTGCCTGAGTCACGAATCGTTCCGTCACTTGCAATATGACGTCCAGGAATGCCTAATCCACCGCCTGGAAGAACACGCTGGGAATAATATGTCTCTGTATGTCCATTGTACGTTATACGCCCCTTCTGCGGCGTCAGACCGCCAGATGGGATAATATAATTGCCATGATGAACTCCGGAACCGCCTGTCGTATTTCCTCCGGTATTACCGCTGTTATTAGACGAAGGTTTTTTATTGTGTTTTTTCGTGCTGGATTTCTTTGAAGTAGACTTCTTCGCAGTCTTTGTCTGCTGTGCCTGCTTCTTCTTAAGTTCTTCCTGTCTTGCCTGCTCCGCACGTGCGGCCTTAAGCTTCTTATTAAAATCATTCAGATCCGTCGATGTCGCATCTGCTTTGTTTTTTAACTGCTGTTCTTCGCTGTCCATCTGACTCTTGAGATCTGACAGTTCCTGTTGTTGTTTCTTCAAATCTTTTTCCTGCTTTTCGATTCCCTTACGCACCTTAACTATGTTCTCGAGCATGTTACGGTCATACTCTGTAACATTCTCTATGAAATCGGCTTTATTAAGGAAATCAGCCATACTGTCAGCTTTCAGAAGTAACGTAAGCATAGTAGAAGAACCATTCTCATACATATACTTAATACGAGTCTTCATGTTCTCATACTGCTTCTCTTCATTGTTATAAGAAATCTTCAATGATGCTTCCAGTCTGTACACTTCATTATCCGACTGATCGATCTTCTTCTGTGTAGCTGATATCTTATCACTGATCGCTACCAAATCCTGGTTCAGTCCATCCAACTGATTTTTAAGATTACTTGTCTTATTTGCAAGATTGTTAACTTCTGAAGCCTGTACCGGTATACTCGGTACGGCAGTCATTAATGCACATGCTAATGCAACTCCGCATCGAATATGTTGTTTTCTACTTCTTTTCATAAAATTCATCCTTTTAAAATCTCTTGTTATCGAACCAATTTATGTATTATAACCTATTTTCCCGAAAACTGCAAGTTTTACAGAATTCGGATGCGTTTACACTGAAGCTTTTTACTCTTCCAGATTCCACTTACATTTCCGCATGTCTATGTATCCATTTTTCTTGGAAATAACACCTACTTCTTCCAGAAGCTCTCTGCATATGCCAGCCCGGAGCTGTCCTTCCTGCATGTTTTACCACTCTGTGACACGGATAATCTCCGTAATCCCCCGCCTCGCTTAGCACTTTTCCAACCAGTCTTGCATTCTTTTCCCGTCCGATCAGGGCGGCGATCTGTCCATAGGATGCTACCTTTCCTTCCGGTATTTCTTCCACTACAGATAGGATCTCGTAAATCAGTGATTCAGCTAATATCTTTTTCATATCTTCATCAATACTCTCGTAATCTCCTTTCATTCTGTCTAAATCTTTCTTACATTTTAATATGATCAAGCATGCTCACAAATACGGATAAGTTGTTGATTTCTATAATTTCTTTCTATAACTTATCCCTATCATAGTTTGAGATTTGAATAGGAGATTTGTAATCGAGCAAATAATTTTCTCCTCTCCATAACAAAAAAAAGACCAACAATCGTTGATCTCCTTACTTTTATATACCTTCAAAACTGCATACAAGAAATTCTTCATCCTTTACCTATCACC
>NZ_QTUV01000005.1:2500-203807 GCF_003435815.1 Dorea sp. AM10-31 | reverse complement strand
GAAACTAACTGCCACGTCCTACTTTTGAATTAATGTGTTTTGCTCATCTCTAAATTTGTAGTTTCTGGTTGCTTGGTATTAGTATAGTGTGAGACACATACAAAAACAAGTACGCACCTTTTTGTAACTGTACACTCAAAAATGAATGTGTTACAATAGACTCGGAGGTGGGAATTATGCGAGCAAAAGAAGAATTACCGGAATGCCCAGTTGCAACAGCAGTATCTCTTATCGGAGGAAAATGGAAACTGCTGATTTTGCGTAACTTAAAAGAGCGTCCATGGAGATTCAATGAGCTACAACGAAGTATAGATGGTATTTCACAAAAGGTTTTGACAGATAGTTTAAGACAAATGATGAGTGATGGGCTGGCATATCGCCACGATTACCATGAGCAGCCACCGAGAGTTGAATACGGCTTAACGGAACTCGGAACAAAAATGCTTCCAATTGTTAATTCACTTGCTGACTTTGGTAACTACTATAAATCAATTATTGAACAGAATTAAGAACGTTAGTATTTGAAAAGCTTGAACAATTCTAGTTTGTATATATCTTTTAAAAGGTATATGATTAACAAAAATGGCAGGAGGTATCTGAATGAAATCACATAAATATTGGTCTATCGGTGCACTGATTACAATGCTTGGAACTTTTTATACAGGTTATAAGGGATCAAAAGAAGGTCATAAGTACTTTGCAGCAAGTTCTTTGCTTTGCATGATTATGGCTATTTATACAGGACACAAGATGATTTCTGGTAAAAGTAGGAAGAAAAAAGAAGTTTCAGTAGAGAGTGTTGAAGATTAAAAAACAAAATATTTTAATAAATAACGCCGGTGCGGGATTTTTGATATCCAGTACTAGCGTTATTTATTCTACAGGGGCTGGGGGTGTCAGTTCGCATTTCTTGTCAAAAGACATCGGATCACAGTTCAGTACATCCATATAAAACTCTTTTCGAAGGATGCTTCGTCTGAATTCATCTGCAATCTCCGTCATAATAAAAATATCTCCATCATTTCAAAAGAGAATGCTGGAGATATTTCGCCTTGCTTATTCTTGTAGTAACCAATCGGCTATATCGTGAATTACGATTCCTTCATAGCTATATTGGGGATGTTTGGTTCTAGCAATAATCATTTTCGGATAAGCATTTCGAATCTGAAGCCGAGGAAAGCATTTTCTCTCAAATGTTTACTGCCCGGAAATGTTGTCGCTGATCTGAATATAAAACTTCTCGTTGCTTCTCTGAGCAACAAAGTCGATTTCCTTTTGATAGAGCTTGCCGACATAAACATTATATGAAAATAGATCATACGCTCTGTTTTTTGCAATATTTTATCTTGCGAATTTATCATTGTAACGAATATGCATATCTTCCCAATCCATGAACAATACATAAAATACTTTCCCGTATTGCGGGCTCTCTACAATTCTTCCCTGATCAAGAACAGAAAAATAAGTTCCGTCAGCTTTTCTAAGATGAAAGTGAATATAGTCATTTTCATTGCCGTTGTCAATCTGTTCCCAGATACTTGATTCTATCTGTTGCTGTTCATCTTCACGAATCAAGTTGCGAAAACTTTTCTCAGTAAGTCTGAACAGTTCATCTATATCTTTATATCCGGACATATGAAGAAATTCATCATTTGCAAAAAATAGTTCATCATCTTCTTTGTCAGCTCTGTATATGATGAATGCACCTGGAAGATGTTCAGAGATATCCTTGAATGTGAATCCAAGTTGTTTGCGGGCACCTGACCGAAATCCTTCTCTGTAGACCATACATCCATTTTTTCCACGAAGCTTTATTTCATAAAGAGCGGCATCTGCGCAGCGCATGAGTTGTGAACGATTGGATGCAAATGTTGGATATTCTGCATATCCTAGAGAAATATAAAATGCATGTTCCTTACCATGGTATGAGAATGATTTAGGAAGTTTGGTGAATTTCTGCAGCTGTATATCTGCTTCTGCAAAAGTACAATTTGGTAAAAGAATGCAGAATTCGTCACCACCATTTCTTCCAAGTAATGCATCGGATGGGAAAAAAGTCTTCATGCTGTCTGCAAGATTCTTTAGTGCCCTGTCTCCGTAATTATGTCCATAGATATCATTAATAAACTTGAAATCATCGATATCAAGGAGCGCAGCCACAAAATGTGCTTTTGGATTTTTTTGAATCATTTTTTCTGCAAATTCATCAAATCCATAGCGGTTATAAATATTTGTAAGAGAATCTGTGCGCGCCAGTATCTGAAACTTTTTCTTATGTTCATTTTCTACTAACCATATTCTGGTAAGAACTGACAGGAGAAGGCTTATTGTAAGAAACATTCCGATGATGATTATCAGTAGAGTGGCATTTCTCCATCCACTTTTAGGGCTTACTTCAAATTTCCAGTTTTCATCTCCTATTGTAAATGTATAAGAAACAGGATGATTTGTTTGCCCATCTGATTGATAAACCACTTTATAAGTATCACTCCATGGAGCGACTGTTTTTGAAATTTTATATTCGTATCCAAAATTTGAAAGTGCACTGATTGAATCTGAAAAAATATCCGGAACACGCAGGATAACAATAGTAAATCCCCAGAAATACTCATGTCCGTTTTTATCTTTCAGGTATACGGGATTGCGGACTGCAATTCCATATCCTCTCTGTTTTAATTTGAAGGGGCCCTGCGTAATGATTGTATGGTTGTCTCTTGCGTAACAGGAAATTTTTCCGCGGTCTTTATCATGGATCAAATCAATCTTACCTGTCTCATTTCCATTAGCCGGATAAATATCTGTAACAACACCATTAGGAGCGAGCTGTACACTTTCAATAGAATCAGACATAAGATTTCCTGCAATTGTTTCAAACTGATGGATTTCGCCATCTTCACTTATTAAGATTTGCTTCAAGGTATCTGTGATCTCAATTCCATTTGTAATTTCATTCTTTATTCGTTCGCCATAGGTGGCTACGTTTAATTGTGCTGTTATGTGTCTCTGCTCTTTTTCGTGGGTGTCTGTTTTGTATACAATCAAACTAACAAGGCATATGCCCAGTAAAAAAGTGATAAGAGGCACAAGTGTTTTTTTTTTCACTTGGTTCACCTCGTTTTGTCTATGGGAATTTTTACAATAAAGCATTATAGCACAGAAATCGAAAAACAGAATAGGTTTTATGAAAAAATGAAAGCTTACAGGTGCGAAGCGAATCTGGTTTGTGATGGATTGTGGCAGTGAAATCGGAGATGCAGCAAAATATAATCGCAGGCTTGCCGAGAAAAAGAAATGGCAGTATATGGGAACAGCGCAGATTGTGATGCCTGTACACATTGTATGGCATGCATCTGCTATTGCCCGGCGGAAGCTATCGAATATGGAAAGAAGAGCGTTGGAAAACCACGCTATCATCTGGATTGATAAATGTAAAGAAATATTAAGAATATTATTCTATATTTTTAATAATTGTTTGCTATAATAATTTCGTAAATGAAGAGCATATCTTTATATTAGAACAGTGTTTTTGTGTAGTGCAATAGAAGGAGAAATCATCATGAAAAATACTTATTTCAAATCAGTAAAAGTAGCTTTGTCCTGTGCCCTTGTGGCATCTATGTGTCTGGCATTTCCGACGATGACGAAGGCGGCATCTGTAAGAAATGTGCCGGTCAAAAAGGAAATATCGGCGGATGTTACCGGCGATGGTAAGATGGATAAGATACTCGTAAAAACAATCATAGGAAAAGATGATTGTGTAAGTCGAGTGAAAATCACAGTAAATAATAAGCTGGCATATTCTAAGAGTTATGCAAATCAGGGCATCAACTCTGTGAATGCGAAGTATGCCAGAATGACAAATAAAAATGAATTCGTCCAGCTGATGGCAATCGGTGATAATGACTGTATCAATGTCAACAAAATTTACAGATATGATAATAAATCCAAAAAGTTTGTATGTGTAAGTAAATTAGATGATACAGCATGCGAGATCGTATCTGCAAAGAAAAACAGCCTGACGCTCAAACATGCAGATCAGCCGGCTGAAACAGGTTGGCTCAATTGGACGATGGATTATCGAGTAAGCAACAACAAGCTTGTATTAGCAGATACAACAACATCTACTGTAAAAAGTATAATCGGCAATGACCGCAACGATTACTACAGTAAATTATTTAAGAAAAACACTTTTGTAACTGCAAAAAAAGTAAACCTCTATAACGGTAGTAAAGTCGCATGTAAAGTTCCGGCAGGAAAGAAAGTAGTTTTGAAAAAGCTTACACTCTCTAACGGAAAGATTTATCTTGAGTTCAAGTATGGAAAGAAGGCTGGCTGGATAAGTGTAAATAACGAAAATTATAATTACAGATCACCTTATTTCAAATCCGTTTCCAATCGATTAGTTGGATAGAGCCGGTGACAGAGTAATTGAAAAAGAGTATAATGAGTCCTATAAAATTGCAATTGGGAAATGAAAAATGATCAATTTCCAGCTAACATTTGGGTTCCACTCTGTTGTTACCCCTTATTCGGGGATGTAAATCAGAAAAAGGTGGGAAAAGAAACAATCTCTCCCAACTGTTGCTGATCTATGACAGAATAATGCTCGAATCTTATTATATCTGATGTCTATTAACAGTTTACTAAAAAAGAGCATGTGGAGAAAATCCATATGCTCTTTTCTGTACTAAATTTCAGAAAAATACAAAATTTTCAAAAAATAATTATCTACCTCCTACCCGATTTTAGAAATTAAGAAAGTTCTGCCACATTCTTGTAGCCCAGACGGAATTAATCATCAATGCCGTATTTGTTTTCCAGCGCTTCTTCTGCTAATTCCAGTTCATCTTCCAGTTTTTCAATCGCGCGTTCTCTCGCTTTGTATGTCTCGAAGCTAATCTCTTTCATCTGGTAAGCATGCTCAAATTCATCATCAAGTTTATCCAGTTCATCATCGACTGCGTCTATCTGTTTTTTCAAAGTGTAGAAATGTTTGTGATTCTCAGATGCATTTGAAGATGTTTTTGCGTTGTTTACTTTCTTTGTTATTTTACGGATATCGTTTTCATAAGAAGAGAAATCATAATCCTTTTCGTTCACATTCTCTACTGTGTTTTCTGTGTTACTGATGTTATCATCATCGTCATCTGTATTTGATGTTACAACTTCCTGTGTCTTAATTTCCATATCTTCTGCAGCTTCATTATTGGATGAGGTGCATCCTGTAAAAGCAAATATTAATGTGAGGGATAATAAAACTACTAATAATTTTTTCATAACATATTCTCCTTTCGGCTCTTGGGTGTTTTGTTTTTGCTGTTATATGTATCATATAGGGGGAAGATTAAAAAAAGATTAAAACAAATAGTAATTTCAGAAAATGAAAAAAAGGGCTCTAGCACCAGAAAACGATTGGTATTATAATAATTACATTATGAGATTACTGATTGTAGAAGACGAAAATGATTTAAGAAACATTGTCAAAAAAAGGCTTGTCAAGGAACATTACAGTGTAGATGCCTGTGGGGATGGTCTGGAAGCGATGGATTATATCGATATGACTTCCTACGATGGTATTATTCTTGATATCATGTTGCCGGGAAAGGACGGATATGAAATCTTAAGAGAATTAAGGCGGCGAGAAGATGATACACCGGTTCTGTTACTGACAGCAAAAGACAGCATTGAAGATCGCGTCAAAGGACTGGATCTTGGTGCCGATGATTACCTGATCAAACCATTTGCATTTGAAGAACTGCTTGCAAGAATCCGTGTCATGATGCGTAGAAAGCCACAATTTACATCCAATCAACTAAAAATAGCAGATCTTATTCTGGATCGTGACACAAGAAAGGTTACAAGAGCCGGGAACGAGATTGATCTTTCTGCAAAAGAATTTATGGTTTTGGAATGTCTTATGCGCAACAAAAATATCGTAATGACAAGACAGCAGATTGAGCAGAATGCGTGGGACTTTGATTTTGAAGGTGGTTCCAATGTGATCGACGTATACATTCGCTATTTGCGAAAAAAAATCGATGCACAATATGAACAAAAACTCATCCACACTGTTCGCGGTGTCGGATATGTAATGAGGGAAAACGAATGAAACAGCTGACGATCAAGAAAAAAATTACGCTATGGTACACCGGAATCATTGCCGTAGTTCTTGGGACTATTTTAGTTTTCGTCCTTCTTTTTGTGGATAGGGTTGGAATTTCTGCGACAGAAGAAGAAATCAGTGCCGCAGTGACCGGTTTCTCTTCAAATATTAATTTTCAGGATGATTCCTTTTATCTTGACGGCGATACCGAATTTTACGATGACGGTATTATGTTTTGTATTTATGACAAAAACGGACGATTACTTTATGGAACGATTCCAACCCAATTTCCAGAAGAAATTATCCTCAAGTCGAATACACCGCGAATGATAACCGGATCAAATCGAAAATGGATGATATATGACAGCATTTACACTTACGGTGATGATGACGAAATATGGGTACGAGGAATTACCTCTGTACATTCTATAGAACTTTTCATGCAGACATCCGAGAAAATGCTGTTGATTGTATTTCCATTACTTATTATTCTGATCGGGGTCATCGGATATTTTATGATCAAACGGGCATTGAGACAGGTGGATCTTATCTGCGATGAAGTTGAAAACATCGGCAATGGAAAAGATCTTTCCAAACGATTGTCTCTGCCAAAAGCAAAAGATGAATTATACGAATTGTCGGAGAAATTTAACGGAATGTTCGAGCGATTGGAACTTTCATTTGAGAAGGAGCGTCAATTCACATCAGACGTATCCCATGAACTGCGGACTCCCGTTGCTGTTATCATTTCCCAGTGTGAGTACTTATTGGAAAATGAAAACTTATCTGCGGAAGATAAGGAAGAGATTGCAGTCATCTTAAAGCAGGCAAAACGAATGTCAAAGCTGACAAACGAAATGTTAATGATCGCCAGAAACGAACAGGGCGAGCAGCATCTGATGGAAAAACTGGATTTTGGATTATTAAGCGAATTCGTAATAGAAGAACTGCAGACAAAAGCACAGGAAAAAAATATTGAGATCACCCTGCAAAAGCAGGATGACTTATTTATGAACGGCGACCAGACATTGATTTTGCGTATGATGATAAATTTAATAACAAACGCCATCAATTACGGAAAAATAAATGGACATATCCATGTTATCCTGAAGGTCGAAAATGACCAGATTGTCGGTGAAGTGAAAGATGATGGTATTGGAATAAGTGAGGAACACCTGGACAGAATCTGGGAGCGTTTCTATCGTATAGACAAAAGCCGTTCCAGAGAAAATGGCGGTACCGGACTCGGCCTTTCTATGGTGCGTTGGATTGTAAATCTCCACAATGGAACCATTCATGTTGAAAGTATCGAAGGTATCGGAACGAGTTTTATTTTCCGATTTCCGAAAATATAAGGAGCTATCGCTGTATAGTCATCATGAAGTCATGTTCTTCTATATCCGTAAATTTTATGTCTTTTAAAGTGTGGAGTAATTGTTCTGTGGTATAAGTCCCTTTCAAGGAGCGGTCTTGCTCTTATTTGTACCCCTCTATATAACGAAACGCTCAGAGGCTGTTTTACAGTGGGGGAAAAGAAAAAATAAAAATTTTTTTTACATTAACGTGAAAAATATAGACGTGAAAAAATAGAATGCTATAATTAGAAGAATTGAGACAAAGCAGATGAAAATCTGTGACACAAAGCTAAAGGGCTTGTAAAACGAAAATATTGAAATGTGTTTTAATCGAAAGAATAAGGAAGTTGACGTATGCAAAAAACAAAATGTTATCTGGCCGCATTGGTGTCAGGTGTACTTTTAGTAACTGGTATTTTGGCTGGATGTGGACAATCTAAAAAAGACGATCACCTTACCGTGTATCTGTGGGAAAATCGTTTAATGAAAAATATTGCTCCTTATATCCATGAGCAGTTTCCGGATCAGGATATTGAATTTATTATTGGAAATAATGACACTGATTTATATAGCTATTTTAAAGAGCAGGGTGAGTTGCCGGACATCATGACAGTACGTCGATTCTCTGGAACGGATGCGCAGGATTTACAGCCATATCTTATGGATTTTGCTTCTTATGATGTGGTTTCTAAGTACTATTCCTATGCAGTGGAATATTATAAGAATACAGATGATGAAATTCAGTGGTTGCCAATCTGTGCACTTCCGCAGACGATTATTGCCAACAAGACACTGTTTGATCAGTATGGAATCAAAGTTCCGGAAAATTATGAAGAATACGTACAGGTTTGCCAGCAATTTTATGATAAGGGTATAAAACCTTACTCGATGGACCTTGCAGAAGACTGGTCAAATCAAGAAATAATTCAGGCGGCAGCGATTGGTGAATTTACAAGTTTGGATGGTATTGACTGGCGAAACAAAGCCGAAACTTCAGCTGGTGAAATAAAATTTGACGACGTACTATGGAAAAGAATTTTTTCGGAAACAAGTCAGTTCCTTAAAGATTCGCATTTTAGTGAAGAGGATATTAATGTTAATAGTAATACAGGAACTCAGATGTTTGTTGAAGGAAAATCAGCAATGTTTCATGGACAGCCTACAGATATGCAAAAATTACAAGATCAGATGGATGCGGAACTAATTCGTATTCCTTATTTTTCACAGACTTCAGATAGTTCTTTTGTGTATATGTTCCCATCCTTAAATATTGCATTCAATAAAGAATTGGAAAAAAACCAGGAAAAACTGGATACAGCATTAGATGTGCTGGATTGTATGAACTCGGAACAGGGACAAAAACTGATTGCAGATGGAAGTGGTGTGATTTCGTTTAACACAGATGTTCCATCAATGATGCAGAATGTACCAGGCTTGGAAGAAGAAATTAAGGATACTTCTATTTATATCCGATATTCTGCTCAAAAATCATTCGATGCCAGTCTTGAAGCTGTTCACGGATTATTATCAGGAAAAATGGATGAAATGCAGGCTTATAATGCTTTTCGTAGTGCAATGAATAGTAAAGATTCAAAAGAAAAAAGTACAGTGAATTTTGAAAACGAGTATTCCATTTCATTGAATGATAAGAGCGGTCGAGATGCAGCATCATCTATTTTAACTACAATCAGAGAAGAAAATGACGCACAGTTGGCTCTGACACCATATTATTATTATACTTCTTCTATTTACAAAGGAGAATGCACCAGCAGCCGGGTCGGTCTGATGACAGCGAAGAATTCAGATACCCCATTATATCTTGTAAAGCTCAACGGTGAGCAGGTTTATGAACTCGTTAAAAAATATCTTACAGAGGCTGATGAGAATTTTTATGTAACCACAAAATACGAATTGCCGATTGCATCTGGTATGAAAATAATTGTCAAAAACGAAGAAAACGGATTCTCATTAAAGGATATAACAATAAATGATAAAAAAATAGACACAGAAAAAGAATATTCCATTCTTCTTACGGATACGACAAAATCTATTTTGAAAAAAATTAATCCAAAATGTGCTATTGAGCAAATAGAGGATACAACATTATCTAGTGCATGGATTGCGGCCATGTCAAATGGGCAGCAACCGTCAGCACCAGAAGACTATATAGAGGTTGAAAAATAAAGTGCAAATAGAACAAGAGATAATTAAGAGAAAAAAATAATAATGCCATTGTTTGTCATAATTTTCATTCTTTTAAGTTTTGTTTTTGTAAAGTTTCTGTTGAATAGGATGAATACATATATTGAGGTAAATGGAGAAATCAGTATGGAAGCTGTTGTCGAACAGATTCAACAGACCTATGATATGCAAGTGAGTGGATACTATAGACAGTTACATTTAGTTGAGAGCTATCTGCATAAAGAGAAGAAAATATCCCTTGAAACGGATAATAACCGAAACTTTTTTAAGGCATGGGAAAAAGAATCTGAGAGTACACTTTTATTTCTACAGGAAAATGGAAAAGCTATAACCTCAGATGGAACAAAACTGAAAGTTGATATGCCTAGTAAGCTTTTGCTGGATTTGAGAAACGGATTTAATATTGGAAAATTGGTCGCTTTTGAATTTGAACAAGTGAAAAAAGACGGTTATTTGGTAGCAATTCCATGTCAGGAATATACGATTAATGGGGAAACTTATACAGCGATTGGAACAGTGTATGATCATTCGAAATTAGACTCCATGTTAGATCTTGGAGGATATGATGGAAGTGCATATCTCTTCATGTTGGATGATGATGGAAATATTACTTATACGAACCAGAAGGATGACATTTTTTTTCGAAATTATTCATTACTGAAACATTTGAAAAGTGATTATGCTATAACAGAAAAAGAGTTTGATTCTCTGAATAAAAAGATTGCGGGGAGAAAAAAGGGAGTAGAACTTTTGGGGAAAGATGAGCCTTATTATTTGGGATATTGTCCGATAGAAAGCAACAATACGATGTTGATTTGTATTGTAAAAAAAGCGACAGTAGATAATGTGTTGAAAGAATACCAGAAAATGATTGGGTTTACTACAATGCTCATGACAGGATTTATAATCTTGCTTTTTGCTGGATTATTCTACAGTATTTCCAGATTCAGTATTGCAAATCAAAAAGTTAAATTTGAAAAAAGAAACAATGAGCTTCAGGCAATGGCTATAAGCGAAATGGAAGAAGTTAATAAAAATCTGAAAAAGGCTAAGAACATTGCTACTGAGGCTCTACAGACCGCTGAAAATGCAAATAAGGCAAAAACAGATTTTTTATCCAATATGTCGCATGATATTCGCACACCTATGAACGCAATCATTGGTATTATATCATTAATCAGACATAATGCCGGTGACAAAGAAAAAGTTATAGAGTATACAGATAAAATAGCTATTTCTTCTCAGCATCTATTAGGAATTATTAATGATGTTTTGGATATGAGCAAGATTGAAGCTGGAAAAACAGTTTTCAAATATTCTGATTTTTCTATTCTGGATTTTATAGAAGAACTCAATACAATATTTCATTCACAGGCAAACGAAAAAAATCAGAGTTTTATAATCATAAAAGAAAACCTTAAACATGAGTGGGTAAATGGCGACAAGGTTCATCTGATGCAGATTTTCAGTAATCTGTTGTCTAATGCAATAAAGTACACACAGGAAGGTGGAGTAATCCAGTTTATAGCAGAAGAAAGTGAGACAAACTCTTCTACATATGGAAAATATCATTTTATAGTCAGTGACAATGGTATGGGAATGTCTGCTGATTTTAAAGAAACTATCTTTGACGCGTTTATTCGTGCAGAAAGTTCCGTAACAAACAAAATACAGGGAACTGGTCTGGGAATGGCAATCACTAAAAATCTGGTTGAATCGATGGGGGGAACGATTGAGGTTGAAAGCGAACCGAATCGCGGAAGTAGTTTTAAAGTAATCTTAAATCTAAAAATTGTGGAGAACAGAGTAGTTTCTTCGACAGAACAGATAGAAATGCATGAGACAGATAGTGATATTCTGGATGGAATGCGCTTCCTTTGTGCAGAGGATAATGAGTTGAATGCAGAAATCCTAATGGAATTATTAAAGCTTGAAGGTGCAGAGTGTACTATTTGTGAAAATGGCAAAAGGATTTTGGAAGCATTTGAACAGTCCGTGCCCGGTGAGTATGATATGATCTTGATGGATGTACAAATGCCTGTTATGAATGGTTATGAGGCAACGAAGGCAATCCGTAGAAGTTCACATGAACAGGCAAAGACGATCCCGATTATTGCTATGACTGCCAATGCATTTTCAGAGGATATGCAGCACACTCTCGCTGCTGGAATGAATGCTCATATTTCAAAACCAGTTGATATGAAGTTGTTGAAGAAAACCATAAGAAATATAAAACTTGGGGGGGACGAAGCCCAATTTATTGATCAATAATCACTAAAGAGAAATAAGAAGGAGCCTTTGCTTATGCGAAAGCTCCTTTTCTGCACACCTTACTTTTTCAGCTTTAAGCCATCTCGAAATGCTTCGCCCACACGCTCGGTGACTTTATAATAGCCGTGGGTGTAGGGGTCAAATGCGATGGCGTTGACCTTAGACATATCAATTTTCCCATCCACCATAACGCTCTCATCGGCAGTGACATTGACCACCTTGCCGATGACGCCGCATCCGTATTCATTATTCTGATACTCGATGAACCTGCACTCCAGGCAGAGAGGAAATTCGTTGATGACAGGGGCATCTACTTTTTCTGCTTTGCTGGCGGTCAGACCGCTGCGGGCAAATTTATCGGCAACTTTATTGCCGGACTCTACGCCGAAATAGTCTGCTTCCACTATGTGGGCTGCATCGGCAACGCTGATGGTGAATGCTCCCCGAGTCTTGATGTTCTGTACGGTCTTGTGTGTCTCGGTGAGGTTCAGAACAACGGAATCCCGCTCCTGCATGGTACCCCATGCGGCATTCATGACATTGACGCTGCCGTCCTCGTTGTAAGTTGCAACCATCAGAACCGGCATGGGAAAAATGCCTTCGGTAATTTTCAGTTTTGTTCTCATGATAACTCCTCCTTGTGATCATATTGACAGGACTGTTCCTCCTGCTTATAATTATATCCATGCATATTATAAATTCAAGTACTGGCAATTATGATAGGTACTATCTTAGGAGAAAGTAAATGATACAGAACTATATTGAGAACGCCAATTTCGAGGACACTGGCTTTGCCTACACGTTGTCGCTGATCTCCGGCAAGCACAAGATGGTCATTCTTTACTGCCTGATGGAGTTTGAAACCGTGCGGTTCAATGAACTGAAACGGTATCTGAAAACCATTTCCGACAAGACCCTCAGCATGAATCTCAAGGAACTGGAAGCAGATAGACTGATCGTCCGTACCGAGTATCCGCAGATCCCACCGAAGGTGGAGTACTCCTTGTCTGAGCGTGGAAAGTCGCTGATGAAGGTGCTGGATCAGCTCTGTGTCTGGGGCGAGGAGAATCGACTGACAGAGTAATAACTTTAAGTTTATGAAATCATAGAGTGTATGGATTCAAATTCCATATGCTCTTTTTCTTTGTTAGGGTCTTGCCCTAACAACAATCACAATACATAAAATCCATTTCTTTTATCTTCGCAAAGATAATATTATTAAAAAGTTAAAATATATAGCAAGTACATTTAATGCACAGTCAGATCCGGGTGTAGCCACCAAATATATTATTATTTCTTCTTGGGGAAATTGTCATGAACATATGTCATGAAAAATGATGGCGGAATAATATGTCGCTGTGATATAATAAAGTAAGCAATTTGACATGTATATTCAGACTTTTTTGGAAGAGAATGAAACGTGGATAAATTTTAAAAATAAAACAGAAAACTTAAAGCCTTTTCAGTCTTTTAAGAGAGAGGGAAGCGTATGAATGATTTCAAAAAACTTACAGAGCAACTTTTGAAAATATATATTAATGCCGAATCAATAAATGATTTTGGTATAGAGAATTATTTTGATGAAAATATTAGTCTGATTGGAACCGGGAAACATGAGTTGTTTACGAATCTACATGAGTTTTTAGAATCATTTAAAGTTGGTATAAAACGAAGAAGTAAAATCAGAATCGAAATACAAAATTTACATCAGGAAGAAGAACGGCTTGATGATGACCATGTTCTTGCACATGGAACAGTAGATTTTATTGGTCTGTTTAAAGATGGTTCGATCTGTTTTAAAATGGAGACAAGATTTACGATTATCTACAAGTGGACGAATGGAAAATGGCTGGTTCAGCATCTGCATCAGTCAACACCGGATTTGGAGCAGATGGACGGCGAAGAGTTCCCTCTTACATTGGGAAAGCAGGTGAAAAAAAACCGGCAGGCCTTTCATGCATTAGGCACTGCCTATTATCAAATCTCAAGGCTGAACTTAAAAACGAAAAAGATCGAACTTGTCAAAAGATCCCGAAAAACAGATTTGGATATAAAAGATAATATCGCAGATTGGAAGCCTCAGTTCAAGATTATAGAAGATATTATAGCAGAGCCATTTGTGCAGAAGTATATAGATTTTTTTGATATACAAACCATGGCGGCACGTCTTCATAATAAAGAATCTATGTCTTCTGAATTCAAAAAGAAGAATGGATCATGGTTTCTTTCCATGGTTGTTCCGCAGAGTTATGATAAAAATGGAAATGTTACATCCGTGCTGATTGCGAATCGAGATGTGACAGATGAAAAAATGCGGGAATTAAAGCAAGAGGAAGAATTGCGGGAAGCTAAATTAAAAGCAGAATGTGCAAATAAAGCAAAATCATCATTTCTGTATAATATGTCTCATGACATCAGGACTCCTATGAATGCGATCATTGGCTATGCAGATCTCGCATCCAGACATTTGAAAGAAACAGATAAGCTTGGCAGATATCTTGAAGAAATCCAAATATGCGGAAAAGAACTTTTGTCGATGCTAGGTAATGTTTTGGACATTGCAAGAATTGAAAATAACAAGGTCGAAATGGAATACACTGTTTCGAATGTCCATGAATGCTTTGAAAATTGTGTCATTATGTTCCAACAACAGGCAGAAAGTAAAAACCAGACGATCTCTCTGGCAGAACAAATCATGTATCCGTATGTATATATGGATGCACCGCACCTGTCAGAAGTCTGTCTTAATATTATAAGCAATGCAATAAAGTATACAAATACAGGAGGTACGATATCCTGTAATGTTATACAGAAATCTTGCGAAAGAGAAGATTGGTGCAATATGATCGTTACTATTACCGATAATGGAATTGGTATGTCTGAGGAATTTCAAAAGCGTATTTTTGAAATTTTTGAAAGAGAACGTAACACTACATCCAGTCATATTGAGGGCAGCGGCATCGGAATGTGCATTACGAAAAAGCTTGTTGAACTCATGGATGGAACTATAGAAGTGAAAAGCAAGCAAGGTAAAGGTTCCACATTTACAGTAACTATTCCATGCAGGAAAGCATCAAAAGAAGACTCTATAGTGAAGAAAAATAGTAATCTGAACAATAAGAATTGCTTGAATGGTGTTCGAATCTTATTAGTCGAAGATAATAAGATCAACACGGAGATTGCAACAGAACTATTGAAGGAAGAAGGCTGTATTGTTGAGACCGCAAATGATGGTGTTGCATGCGTTGACATGATTGAAAAAGCGGATGCCGGTTATTACAAGATGATCCTTATGGATATTCAGATGCCGGTTATGAACGGATATGATGCCACATTAGCAATCCGAAAGATGAAGGATACGAAAAAAGCCAGGATTCCGATTATTGCGATGACTGCCAATGCCTTTGCAGAAGATACACAAAAGGTTCTTTCTGTTGGAATGAATGCTCATGTTGCAAAGCCTGTTGATATGAACATTCTTGTGCCAACAATGATGAAATATTTATAATAGACAGAATTGATGAAAAAAATACAATATAATACAAATAAAAGATTCGTTGGCAAATCAGTCGAAAGGCTGAGACGTAAAGCTATAGGGTCTGTAAAATGACAGCCAGTTGCAACGTTTAAGATGCACTGCCTGAAAAGGCAGTGCATTTTTCCTTTAGAGTTGTGCCGTGAAATAACTTGTTAATTATGTCGACACCCCCTTCGTTTTGTTTAAGGCAGGATTTCAAGCCAGTACCCGTCCGGATCTTCAATGAAATAGATGCCCATTTCCGGGTTTTCAAAGCAAATGCAGCCCATTTCTTCATGCTTCTTGTGAGCTGCTTTATAATCATCTGCTTTAAATGCCAGATGAAATTCACATTCGCCAAGATCATATGCCTGCGGGTGTTCCTTAAGCCAGGTCAGTTCTAGTTCAAAATCACTGGAATCATTGCTTAAATATGCAATGATAAAATCGTCTGTAGTTTTTCTTCTTACTTCATGTAAGTCAAGTGCATCATTGTAAAATTTGATGGATCTGTCCAGGTCGGACACATTGTAGTTTTCGTGAATCATCTTAAAGCTCATAGTTCTTCTCCTTTTGCTAATTCTGTATTTCTGATTCGTGATGGGTATTGTGGATATTCGGTAATGAATTTGGTGATTATATCCGGCTTATTCCAATAATGCATTGGAAAAACATTTTTGCAGTCTATATTATCCAGAAAATAAATCATTCCGTCTGCATAGTGGCTCTCCTGCCTTGGATCAAGAGGGACGAAAGCAACATCAAAATGATCGCCCTTGATCTTGTTAATTTCAGCACGATACATAGAGGTCATCTGGCGGTTGTCTTCATCAGGCTCACCCTCCCAATACCAGTCATTCAGGTCACCGGCATGGTAGATCGTGCCATCGTCTGTTTTGACGATAAATGCGACACCACTGTCGTTAGAAAGCAGTGTATGGATGCGCGTACCGTTGTCAAGAATATATTCCTGATCATGATGAGCAGTTGTGATCTTCACTCCTGCCGGGTACTTCTTTTTGCTGATATCCTTCGCTAAAACTGCCTGATAAGTCATTTCCATATCATTCAGAATCTTAAAAATCTTTGGATTGAAATGATCCGGATGAAAATGACTGCAAAAGACGATAACCTCTTTACTCTTATCAAGTTTTGGAAGCTCACCTTTATAGTAGTCAAAAATGTAGTAGCAGTTCGCAGTTTCAACCAAAAATCCACTGTGGTTAATGTAAGTTATTTGCATAATATCACCTGTTATTATACTTTTTCATATTCTGTAAACTCCAGGTCGGAGCAGTAGAATATGTATATTATAGTTTACGCTTTATTATACCTTTTTATATTATGTAAGGCAAATCCTAATATAAAGGCTATATTATTAGATATTATTGATTGCAATAATGCAAACGCATGTTGTAAATGGAACAGAAAAGTATATTTTTAGCGGAAATTTTATAAATATGCATAAAAAATAATCGGAAAAATCAATAAAGTTGTTGAAATATAATCTTGAAATTCAAAACAAAAAAGTGTAAAACATTATGTATAAAAAATAAATTGATAAAAACATATGTATAAGAAATGCGATGAAAGGGATACGTCACAAAACATCCGGAATTCAGAGAGTCGTTGGTTGGTGTGAAACGACAGAAAGACTTTTGAGATATCACCCAGGAGCATCCCGCTGAACAGACGGAATCAGGAAGAGCATAAAAAGTAGGCAGGGACGTAATCTTCACGTTACAGAAGAAACTGTTTAAAGAAAATTTTATTCAGAAGTTGAACAGACAGATTATAATAAAGAATCTGCATAAAATATTTTGGGTAGACAGTAACAAGTGATTGTAATTAGCAATAATTACAATAATACAAAGTGGTACCACGGAAAGTTCCGCCTTTGTTGTCCGGAAGGACAGCAAAGGCGTTTTTTTATATAGATTACTAATAAATAATAAAAAGAAAAGAGGAATTACTTTATGAGTGGAATATTGATGATGGTAATTGCCATTGTTGTACTCGGAGGAGCATATCTTCTGTATGGCCGTTATCTTCAAAACAAATGGGGCATTGATCCGAATGCCAAAACTCCGGCATATGAGATGGAAGACGGAGTTGATTATGTACCTGCTGACACAAACGTAGTATTTGGACATCAGTTTGCATCAATCGCAGGTGCAGGTCCGATCAACGGACCAATCCAGGCAGCCATTTTCGGATGGCTTCCGGTTCTGCTTTGGATCCTGGTCGGTGGTGTATTCTTCGGCGCTGTTCAGGATTTTGCATCTATGTATGCATCTGTTAAGAACAAAGGACGTACAATCGGTTACATTATTGAAGAGTATATTGGAAAATTAGGAAAGAAATTATTCCTGTTATTCTGCTGGCTGTTCTGTATTCTGGTCGTAGCAGCATTTGCAGATGTTGTAGCCGGAACATTTAACGGATTCAATGCAGATGAAGCCGGAAAGATTACAAAAGTAGTTGCAAACGGAGCTGTAGCAACAACTTCTATGTTATTTATCATTGAAGCTGTCGGACTTGGAATGTTCCTGAAATATACAAAATTCAACAAATGGGTAAACACAGCAGTAGCAATTGTATTATTAGTATTAGCAGTAGCACTTGGACTTCATTTCCCGGTATACTTAAGCCTTGGAGTATGGCATGTCATCATTTTTGCATATATCCTGGTTGCCAGTGTGGCGCCGGTATGGGCATTGCTTCAGCCGCGAGATTATCTGAACAGTTATCTGTTGATCTTCATGATCGTTGGAGCAGTTATTGGTGTATTTGTATCAAATCCATCCTGCAACCTGAAAGCATTTACAAGCTTTAATGTTGACGGACAGTATATGTTCCCAATCTTATTCGTAACAATCGCATGTGGTGCAGTTTCCGGATTCCATTCACTGGTATCTTCCGGTACTGCTTCTAAACAGATCAAGAATGAGAAAAACATGCTTCCTGTATCTTTCGGAGCAATGTTAATGGAGAGTATGCTTGCAGTTATAGCACTGATCGCAGTTGCTTCTTTTGCAAAAGGTGAAGCAGCAGCACAGGGATTGACAACACAGCCACAGATTTTTGCGGGAGCAATCGCAAACTTCCTGTCAGTGGTTGGTTTACCACATAGCCTTGTATTTACACTTATCAACCTTGCAGTATCTGCATTTGCACTGACATCACTTGACTCTGTAGCCAGAGTAGGACGTCTTTCTTTCCAGGAATTCTTCCTTGATGACGATGTAGATCAGGACAACATGAGTCCGTTCTTAAAAGTAGTAACAAATAAATATTTTGCAACCATCATTACTTTAGTACTTGCTTATCTACTTACAAAAGTCGGATATGCAGAGATCTGGCCACTGTTTGGTTCAGCAAACCAGTTATTATCTGTACTTGCACTGGTAGCCTGCGCTGTATTCTTAAAGAAAACAAAACGTCAGGGATTCATGCTCTGGGGACCAATGGTATTCATGATGGCAGTTACATTTACAGCACTTAGCATGACAATCGTTAAATTAAGCAAAGCATTCATGACAACCGGACTGGATGTTGGAAATACTTTACAGCTTATCTTTGCGGTATTACTGCTGATTCTTGGTGTGCTTGTAGCTATTCAGGGAGTGAAGAAATTGCTTGAAAAAACGGACGATAAGAAAGCGACAGCTTAGAGTTTGAGCATAGAGATTGAATGAAATTAAGGAAAGTATGTACTTTCCGGTAAAAAAATAAAAAATAAAAAGGCGAGGCATGACTCTTAAGAATCGTGCCTTGCCTTTTCTCTTATTTCTTCATTTTTTCGCTTGCTATGGAAACGAAAAGTTCTTTATTCTCTGATTTACCCGAAATTCTTCTTCCATAATTCGTCTAATTTATCCAGAGCATCGGATAATTGTGTCTGTTGTTCGCTGTTCAGTCCGTTGATCACCATATCTTCTTCCAATCCCCAGCTGTCGAGGTCATCTGCTATCTGTCCGGCGCGTGCGCCACAGCGGATCAGCTTCCGGACAAGAGTTTCTTTCGTTGCTGTCTCAGCAATTCCGTGAAGAGCGCGTCCCCTTGCACAGCTTAATGCATTGATCGGACAGGCGTTCTCACAGCCTGTGCAATGTTCTTCTGTAGTTGCCATTCTATTTCCCTCGTTTCTTAAAAATCATGTTTATATTTTAACGTATAATATAAAACTTGTAAATTATATATCCACAGCATCTCTGTGTTACATATCTTTGTATTGTGGTGTTATAAGTTGAGAAATTTTCAATGATGATTGATCGTATAAGTGAAAGGATTTTCCTTTTTCTGCCTTTATATAAGTATCAGATTTGATACGCAAAGGAGGTAGTTTATGAGGAAACGAGCGTGGAAGAGGATTATAAGCACGCTGCTGATCGTGTGTATGCTGGCGGGCGTAGCGCCGGTGACGCAGATGCAGCAGGTGGAAGCATTTGACATCTTAGGAATTGTTGAGAGAATGGGCTGCGTTGTCCGCGGCGGAATGAATGCATATGAGACAGCGAAAAAAGAAGACTGGGATGCAGGAAAAGCATTTTTCGGTACGTTTAAAAATATCGGAAAAGAGATATTAGGAATTGGCGGTAATGAATCGCCGGGAAGTACGGTTATTGTAAATCAAGTGGATTTAAGCGAGGTACAATCCGAACTTGCCAGTATCCAGAGTTCTCTTGATAAGCAGAGCATTTCCCTGAATAAGCTGGAAAGCGATATGCAGAAGAATACGGAGGAAATCAAAGGTCAGATTGAAGCTCTTGGTAAAAAGATTGATCAGACAGATCAGAAACGAAGTTATGAGGACTATCTGAATGACTATTTTAAATTTTATAATAAGTTTCTGGAAGCAACCGCACGCTGTGAAACTACGCTGAAATCAGCTTATACGGAAGACCCATCACAGGGAGAAAAGAAAGATGAAATTATAAAAAATGCGTATGACAGAGTGTATGAACTGAAAGGTATCGAATATACCGGTGATTATTATTCGTTGATGAACAACATGGGAAAATATATCCAGGGAAAATATGAGAAGACGAATCCGGGATCAGTCATTGATATCTTATGTGCATATTATAAGCTGGCAGGCTACAGCGACAGCCAGATTGCGGATGCGATCAAACAGTTTGTAGCGCAGACGTATTATAGCTATTGTCTGGCAAATTACTATTATATGGCACTGATCTTATATCAGAATACTTATATCAGACAAAATAATCTGGGCAGCTATCAGGTAGGGCAGGATATCCTGTTGTCAAAGTCCGAGATCAAGAATAATTTAAAGACGGTACTGGAAACGAATGTAACAACGACAGCCCGGATGTTCTATGATCTGAATAAACATTTCTGTTCGGTGGAAAATCAGAAAGTGTTATATCAGGGAGATGGTGGTACAACGAACCGTACGTTGAAGGACAGCCAGATGGATGTGGAACCGGGCTCTTCCGCTTCTCTGCCGGAGTCAGAACAGATCCTGGATGCGTATTTTGGAAGCAAGTACAGCAAGATATTCGGAAATGTATGTAAATACAGTTATGAAACATCTGACAATCAGGTTCAGGTGGACGGTAATAAACTTACATTTAATGAGAATCTGGCAGAAGGCAAAGAGATTAAAGTGGATATGTACTGTACTGTTTCAGATCAGAAGATCAAACTGCACACGTATACATTTACCATTAAAGCGGGGAAATTATCCGGTGGATATGGAACCGTGGAGTATCCGTATGTGATTAAAACGCTTGATGACTATGATAAATTTTCAAGGGGCGAAGAATTCTCGAATGCAATAATATCACTGGAAGCAGACCTGGATTTTTCAACGACATTATTTAATCCGGTATCTCGTGAGTTTACTGGACAGTTTTTTGGAAACGGACATAAATTTTCGAATATTGATATAACAGGTATATCCTTTTATGGAATGTTTACCAATCTTTCCGGTGCAGTGCAGGATCTGATTATCGAAAATGAAAATCTGAATCCCCAAGGTGTAAGTGGCGGTATTTACAGAATAGGAGTTATCGCAGGTAAAGTAAACAAAAGTGGAAGAATTGAAAGGTGTGAAGTTGTAGACAGTAAGATTATATTTACACCGGGAAATAGCGGAAAAGTATATGCCGGTGGTATTGCCGGCATGGTGAATGGTGGCAGTATAACCGGATGTATTACAAGAAATGTAGCTATGAATATAGGATCTCCAAATGGAAGTGTCAAAGGTAACGTTGGTGGACTTGTTGGATATATGGATAACAGCGGAACACTTACCTATAGTGGACGAGAGGGAGGCGAGATTGTAAACTGGTGTACGGATACGGAATCGCCGGGAAGCTATACAGGAGGACTGATCGGAAGTGCATACAGTAAGTCTAAAATGAATAATTGCTGGAGCTTCCGGAAAACAGAGAAGACTTCAGATTATGCATACAACAGATTGTTTGGCACATTCGTAGGAATGAGTTCGGGTCTGACAGCGGATAATTGCATTGTTTATTCTGGAACAGATGCGGATGAATCCAATTATACGGGAAATACATCTGCAAAGGTAGAGCAGGGAAATGCACCACAGGTTCGTAAAGAAGAGAATTTTAATTGTGATAAAATTGGTTACGGAGGCGCAGGTTATCTGACGAACGACAGCAGTACAGGCAATCCACTTCGTCTGAAACCACTGGAGCTGATCCTGAACACGGACAGTGTGAAAAAGGATTATTATTACGGTGAAAAGCTGAGACTGAACGGTTTAACAGTAACTTTAAAACGAGGCAGTACTTCTATTATGGCAGTCGGCTTATATGATGTGGATACGACATTTTCTTCGGACAAAACCGGCACACATACAGTAAAAATATCGGTAGGTAACTTAAGCAGCAGCTTCCAGGTTACCGTAGCAAAAAAGCCACACCATTTTCAGCAGTCTGTGAAAGCTGCAACCTGTACAGAGAATGGAGTTACCTCTTATAAATGTACAGACGCAGGCTGTAACGAAACGCTGAAGGAACAGACCAAACCGGCGCTTGGACACGATATGGAACATTATGAAGGTGATCCGGCGACCTGTCAGAGTGAAGGAAAGAAAGAATACTGGAAATGTAAGCGCGAAGGCTGCAAAAAGCTCTTCCTTGACGAAGAGGGAAAAGAGAATGTCACACAGGAACAGCTCGTAATACCGAAGAGTGATGAACATGCATGGAGTGACTGGGAGTTTATCGGTGAGGGTAAACATAAACGTCACTGTACTACGGAAAGATGTACGGCGGTAGAAGAAGATAACTGCACCACAGATGCACCGAAGGAAAAAGTAATTAAGGCAACGACTTCCAAAGACGGAAAAGTTGAAAAGCAGTGTTCGGTTTGTGGAAATGTATTTTCTTCTGAAGTCCTTCCAAAAGCATCCGGTATCAAGATCGCTGCAACATCTTATACCTACAACGGCAAAGTGAAAACACCATCCGTAACAGTAAAGAACAGCAAAGGCAAGACACTTGCAAAAACAGATTATTCCATAGCTTATGCGAAGGGACGCAAGAATGTCGGAAGTTATACCGTTACGATCACACTGAAGAATAATTACAGCGGAACAGCGAAGAAGACATTTAAGATCGTTCCGAAGACAACAAGCATTTCCAAACTGACAGCAGGTAAGAAGAAGCTGACTGTGAAGTGGAAAAAACAGGCGACACAGACGACCGGATATCAGTTGCAGTACGGAACATCGTCTAAGTTCAAGGGTGCAAAGACCGCGACGATCACGAAGAATAAAACAGTGAGCAAAGCGATTTCCAAGTTAAAAGCAAAGAAGAAATATTACGTAAGAATCCGCACTTATAAGACTGTGAAAGTGAATGGAAAATCTGTGAAACTTTATTCCGCATGGAGTAAAGCAAAATCGGGGCTTACAAAATAAATAAGAAATAAAATGTGGAAAATCCTTTTATTTACCTGCGGGTAAGTAAAAGGATTTTCCTTTTGACTGGGGAAAACGGTTGTAACTGGCAATTGTTAAAAAATCAAATCACAATCAGTAAGGGGCTGTCTCTTCTTCTGTCACAGGAATGATCATATTTTCAAAAGCGTTTACCATCTTCGGATGCTGGATGAGAAAATGGATCGAAGGAGCTTTCTCTTTAGATACCATGACATATTTCCCGCGAAGAATACAGATCTGAATGTTGCGGAAGGCAGGCGAGGAATTTGGCTTTACGTGGTACAGAGGATGTTTTTCGTGGTATTCTTGCAGCAGATGTAGATGAGTCTGATATTCTTCCCATGTATAAAAGACATCTTTTTCCAGAAACATACCGGAAAGAGATAAAGTCATCGGATATTTTGCAAATTCCTCTTCTGTCAGGAGTGGTATTTCTTCTGTAACCGGGCTGTGAGCCAGGAGCTCTTCTGAAAAATCTCTGGAAGATCGTACATAATCTATGATCTGAGCCTGTTCGTCCGGTGTTAACTGGTTGTGAGCCAGAATCTGTTCCAGAAGCCCATCTGTCATTGTGTAAAGTGACAGAGAAGAGAGAATATAATGCCGCTCTCCGTGCGTATGTGCGTTCTGCAGACGGAAATTCTGGAAGTCCTGAGCCTGTTCCAGACGGTAGATCTTCATAAGCGGAGATGCCTTGGAGAGAAGTCTGTCCGCGCGTTTGCGGTAATGTGCAACTTCTTCTTTGTTTTTTGTAAGGTAATAGCGCCCTTCGCTGTGATAGCCACAGATTGCTTCGCCGGAGAGCGCAGCAGTGCCGGAGACTTTTAAAAAATGAGAAAATATATTTCCGGGCGATCCTTTCAGGTAATAAGGAGAAATCTGTCCGGTCATATACATTGGAATCCAGCTCTCCAGACCAAGCATCATATCTTCAAAGGAACGGTCAAGGTTATGGATCTGGTTGAGATGCAGTCCTTTTTTTAACATCATTGCCATACCGAACATCCATTTTTTTGGAAATTCCGGATCTTTTGCCATCTCGCCCATAGGCATATCGCTGTACATGGCAACGGGTTCCACAGATTTTGAAAGCACGGTTGCTTTTAAGAAAGCGAGTTCGCTGTCCATCATTTCTTTTAATCCGTAATAACTCCGGGAAGTCGGAAACTGGAAAGGTGCAGTCGGAACCTTCATCTCATCAAAATGAATGGCACGGATATATTCGTTGAGATCAAACTGTTCCAGTTTTTTCAGAAAATCTGCCATATAATTCTTCGAAGGCTGCGTCTGATCGGTCAGCCAGTGAAAAAGAGAAGTTCTGTAAATGTCTGGATCTTTAAACGCATCTGCATCACATCCGATCAGAGCGGCTATCTGCGACTTCTGTGAGACATCCTGATATTTATGCGTAACAAAGTCGGTGATTTTTGTTGCAAATTCTTGTGGATCTGCCGGTTTACGCTGTCCATTCCGAATGCGTGAAATGTAGGAAGCATCATAATTCAGCGCACGGGAAAGTTCGGATACATTCAACGAGAGTGTATTTAACAAATAGTTAAAATTTGTCTGCAACCGGTGGATATCTACAAATGTATTCTCAGAAAATATGGATAACGTTTCGGAAATGGCAGACTCTGTAAGAGAAGAGATGCATTTTTCCTGTGCAAGTCCGGAAAGACCAGCAATCAGTTTGTTATAATTTTCTGAGTCCCATTGCGGAAGCCGGTCACCGGAACGATAGCGGCTGATCGTAGCAGCAGAAAGTCCGCTTGCCTGCGCCAACTCTTTGGAAGTACAGCCTAACTGTTCTATGTATTCGTTTAATTTTTCTTTAAAATCCATATGCGATTCCTCCGATAAATTGATAATTATATTGCTGTTTTCCGAGAAATACAGCTCCTGATATTGTAGTTATTTTCAGTATACAATAGATAATCTTATTTACAACAGAATAGTTTCCAAATTGGCATTGCCAGAAAGGAAATACAGTAGATAGAAAAAATCCGGCTTGATATAATGAAAACAGGAAAATTATGTAGAAACAAAAAGTGAGGTTTTGCGTATGAAAAAGAAACAAATAGAACGATTAGGCAAATGCGTGCTTGGCGGTGTGCTTGCAATTACAATGATGGCGTCATTAATGCCAGGAATGAGCGAAGTAAAAGCGGACGAAAAGGCATCGATGCAGAATGTCCGGGAGGCAGATGAGATCTCCGCAGAGAAGATCGGGCATCTGATGGGAGATGATAATTCAGAAAATGCGAAGCATCTGATCATGCCGGATGAATATTTTTATATTGATCCGGAGCTTAAGGTGACACATGATACCAGAACAGATGGCGTTCCTTATGTAACACTGACATTGCTACGTGCAAGATTAGAACTTGAAGAGCTGCGTGCCTATGATTCCAAGCTGGTACGAAGCAAGCTGGATACAAGCAAGATTATAACAGATGCAAGTGATCCGGTGCTTACGAATACGTATAATATCTGGAAAATGGGTGAAAATTCACTGTCAGAGTCCGTGAAAAAAAGTGTGGATATGGATATCATGTCAATATCACCTATAGGCTACAGAAACAAGACAGGTTTGCCATGCATTGTGGAAGCGATCCGGGGGAGCGGCTTTGATTTTGTAAGTGAAGTAAAAGACAGTGCAGGACTTACAGTCGCAAATACGGTCGAGAATACATGGAGCGGCTGTACGCTTTGTTTCTTTGAGCCATATTATCTGCTGACATATAAAGATGTGACGGAAGAAGAATCTAAAAATTTTCCGGATCGCTATTATATAAAAAGAGAAAAACAGGAAATAAGACTCCCGGCAATCGTAAGACCCGGATTTCATTTTAAAGAGTGGAGCGGAGGATTGTATTTCGCAGATAAGAAGCGAGATGGCAGTGACACGGTTTATACATTTGACTGGGAAAATAATATAGAAAAGGCAACGTACAACTGGGGTGATGAGGAACTGTATCCGGTTTTTGAGGAAGGTGATACCATCACATTCCATGGAAATGGCGGGACTATCGATGGTAAAGGACAGATCACTTATGAACTGGATCAGGAAAGTGATAATTTCTTTGATATCGGGAAATATGTACCGAAGAGGAAGGGATATACATTCCTTGGCTGGTGTTATAAACCGACGGCATATTATGACAGTCTGATTAAAGATACCAGTAATTATGACTGGGTAAGGAAATGTACGGATAATGGTTTTGACCGGAATCTATATGCAAAATGGGCAGAAGACAGTGATGAAGAACTAGAGACAAAAGGCTATAAACTGGATGAAAAAACAGGGGCGCTTACGATTATTACAGATCAGGGGATGCTTGGATGGAATACGCTTTGCAATGAAACAGATGATAAGTGTAAAGAAAAAGTCAAATCTATTACCATAGGCGGAGATGTAAAAGAGATTGACAGCTGGATGTTTACAAACTGTGAAAATCTGGAAACTGTGAAACTATCTTCAAAAGTGCGGGAAATTGGAAAATATGCATTTTATGGATGCAAGTCTTTAAAGAATGTGGAGATGCCAGGGGTGTCTTCGATTTACGACAGTGCATTTGAAGAATGTTCGTCTCTTGTAAAAGTGACATTTCCGGACACAATACAGGTTATCAATAATGAAGTGTTTAGAAATTGTTCTGCTTTAAAAGAAGTGGTATTTGAAAAAGAAGAACAACCACCGTATTTGCGAATCTATTCCAGTGCATTTGAAGGATGTCATAAAGATCTGACCATCCGGGTAAAAACTTCGCTCCTGAAGGAATTTAAAGAGGAAATCCTGCCGGATTTTGCAGATAAAATTACAGACGAAGCAGGTTCCATACCGACACCGGATCCTGAAGATCCGTGTGCAGGAGGACATCAGACAGAAAATATTCTTACAAAAGCAACTTTAAAAACGGATGGTAAGATAGAAGAGCGTTGCAAGATATGTAAGAAAGTGATTGGAACAAAAACAATTGCAAAGATTGCAGATGTAAAACTTTCCGGAAATAGTTATGTATATGACGGCAAGACGAAAACACCATCCGTAACAGTAAAGAACAGCAAAGGCAAGACACTTGCAAAAATAGATTATTCCATAGCGTATGCGAAGGGACGCAAGAATGTCGGAAGTTATACTGTAATGATCACACTGAAGAATAATTACAGCGGAACAGTGAAGAAGACATTTAAGATCGTTCCGAAGACAACAAGCATTTCCAAACTGACAGCAGGTAAGAAAAAGCTAACAGTGAAGTGGAAAAAACAGGCGACACAGACGACCGGATATCAGTTGCAGTACGGAACATCGTCTAAGTTCAAGGGTGCAAAGACCGTGACGATCACGAAGAATAAAACAGTGAGCAAAGCGATTTTCAAGTTAAAAGCAAAGAAGAAATATTACGTAAGAATCCGCACTTATAAAACGGTAAAAGTAAACGGAAAATCTGTGAAACTTTATTCTGCATGGAGCAAAGCAAAATCGAGGCTTACAAAATAAATAAGAAATAAAATGTGGAAAATAATAGATGCAATGAATAAGAGGTGGAAATAAAATGAATAAAAAGGCTGTAATTGATAATATACAAAAAGAACTCTTTGCCATGCAGGACACCGGGTATCGGGATTTCCATATGAAACTGATGCCTACGGTAGATCCGGAGCGTGTGATCGGAGTAAGGACTCCGGCACTACGTGCATTTGCAAAAAAGTATGGAAAGACAGAAGAAGCAAAACAGTTCGTAGAAGTATTGCCACATCAGTATTATGAAGAGAATAATTTACATGGACTTCTGCTGGAACAGGGGAAAAATTACGAAAAATGTGTAAAAGATCTGGATCGTTTTCTTCCCTATGTGGATAACTGGGCGACCTGTGATCTTCTGGCCGTGAAAATCGTAAAGAAACATCTGGATCTATTCATTAAAGAGGTTTACCGTTGGATGGAATCGGAGCATACTTATACGATCCGTTTTGGGATAAATATGCTGATGCGCTATTATCTGGAAGATGAATTTAAGCTGGAATATCCGGAAAAAGTTGCAGCTATCCGGTCGGAAGAATACTATGTCAACATGATGCGTGCCTGGTATTTTGCAACTGCGCTGGCGAAGCAGTATGAAGCAATTATTCCTTATCTGGAAGAGAAGCGGATGGATACGTGGACGCACAATAAGACAATCCAGAAAGCGATCGAGAGCTACCGGATAACGCCAGAACAGAAGGTGTATCTGCGGACGTTGCGTGTGAAAAAGTAAATATTTTAACCTATAAGTTTTTCTTCTTTTGGTATATGTTTTCAATGTTGGAAATTATCGGATTAAAGCGATAAAATCAATTATATCAGCTGCCGGGGAGGGGAATACCGGCGCGTAACAAGAGAAAAGAGAGGTTAAAAAGAAATGGAGACAAAGAAAAAGGGATTTCCTACGGCATTCTGGACATGTGCCGCAACCGAGATCTTTGAGCGTCTGTCTTACTATCTGGGACGTTCACTGATCCTGATTTTCGCAACAGCAACCGTAGCAACAGGAGGACTTGGACTGTCCGACACTGTTGCAGCAAATATGCAGTCGAACTTGACCGCATTTTCTTATCTGCTTCCGTTATTCGGAGGAATCGTAGTTGACCGTTATATCGGTGCAAAATATACGACACCGGTCGGTATGATGATTGCCGGAGTCGGATATTACATGGGTTCTGTGGCAACAACAGCAACTGGTGTTTACGCCATGATCTTCCTTGTAAGTTTAGGTCTTGCGTTATTTAAAAACGGACCGATCATCGGACGAGTTATCACTGAAAAAGAGCAGATGGACCCGGCGTTCGCTATGCGTTACACACTTGTAAATGTCGGTGCATTCATAGGTACTTTCCTTGTAGGTATTCTTTACAAAGATGTATTTGCAAAAGACGGAGTATTAGGATTTGCTCCTTGCTTTAAAATTGCAGCACTGATCATGTTCCTTGGAGCATGCTGGTATTTCTTCGTATGCTGGCGTTTCCTCGGAGATGTTGGAAAACGTCCGTTCAAGAAGACAAAGACACAGGAAGAGCTTGCAATTGATGCAGAAAAAACAGTAGAAGAGAAAAAAGAGACGAAAAAAGAGCCACTTACTACGATTGAGAAAAAACGTATCGGTGCGATCCTTATTGCATCTCTGTTCTCCATTATTTTCTGGATCTTCTGGTATCTTGGATACCTTCCGGTATATTATTACTGGGCAGATAACATGAACTGGGTAGTTGCAGGCTATGAAGTTCCATCTACATGGTTTGATGCAGCAAACTCAATGTTCTGTGTAATCTTAGGACCTGTGACAGCAGCACTCTGGAGAAAGCTGGCTGCAAGACCGCAGGGAGACATGAGTCTGTTCAGAAAGACAGGACTTGGAATTGCAATCATCGGACTTGGATACATCTTCTATGCAGTAATTGATATTGCAAGAGGCGGACACAAAGCAAGCGTATTATGGCTGATCGTATTCGCATTCCTTCTGACACTTGGAGAGATGTTCTTCTCACCACTGGGACATTCATTCATCAGTAAATATTCCCCAAGCCGTTACCTGGCGCTGATGATGTCTATGTGGGGATTTGCAACATTTATCGCAGCTAAGAGCTACGGTCCGGTATACGGAATCTTATTTGGTGGAAATATTCCATTCAAGACAGCATGTATCGGAATTGCCGTTGTATCTTTTGTGGCAGCAGCAATTATGATCGCGTTAGACAAACGATTATCCGCGTTAGTAGATTAATAATGAATTTTATGAGCTATATATTTCGTGCAGAATTATATAGCTCATGTAATATAACAGAAAAGAGGTATGTTTCATGGGAGTAAAAGAAAGACTTAGTTGTCTCAGAAAATTAATGGAAGAAAAAGGAATTGACTTTTATGTAATTCCAACTGCAGATTTTCATCAGAGTGAGTATGTAGGAGAATATTTCAAGGCACGTAAATATATGACTGGATTTTCCGGATCTGCAGGAACAGCTGTAATCTCAAAAGACTGGGCAGGAATGTGGACAGACGGAAGATATTTTATCCAGGCGGCAAAACAGATGGAGGGTACAACCGTAGAGCTTATGAAAATGCGTGAGCCGGGAGTTCCGACTATCGAAGAATATTTAGAAGAACACCTGCCGGAAAATGGTGTGATCGGATTTGATGGACGTGTTGTATCTATGGGAGAAGGTCTTGGATATGAGACAATTGCTCGAAAGAAAAACGGAGGAATTGTTTACGAATATGATCTGGTAGATCAGTTCTGGGAGGATCGCCCGAAACTTTCTGAAGAGCCTGCATTTATTCTTGAGGAGAAATATGCAGGAGAATCCGTAGCTGATAAATTAAAGAGAATCCGTGAAGTAATGAAAGAAGAAGGAGCAGATATACATATTCTTACAACACTGGACGATATCTGCTGGACTCTGAACATGCGTGGAAATGATATTGATTTCTTCCCAATGGTATTGTCTTATGCAGTCATTACAATGGATGAAATGTTATTATATATTGATGAGAGAAAATTATCTGATGAAATGAAAGCTATTTATGCAAAAGATGGTGTTACAATTCATCCGTATAATGCAATATATGAAGATATGAAACATCTTTCTATAGAAAATACAGCACTTCTGGATGCGTCAAAGACTAATTATGCAATTTATAAGAACATTCCGGAAGAAATGAAAAAAGTAGACACACGCAATCCGGAGATTCTTTTTAAAGCAATTAAGAATCCGGTAGAGATTGAAAATATCCGTAAAGCACAGATCAAAGACAGCATTGCACATGTTCGTTTTATGAAATGGTTAAAAGAAAATGTAGGTAAGATGAAGATTACAGAGATGAGCGCATCTGACAAGCTGGATGAATTGCGTATAGAGCAGGGAAATTTCATCCGTCCAAGTTTTGAACCAATCAGTGCATATGGAGAACATGCAGCACTTTGCCATTACACATCATCAAAAGAGACAGACGTAGAGCTGAAAGAAGGAAATGTATTCTTAACAGATACAGGAGCTGGATTCTACGAAGGATCTACAGATATTACAAGAACCTATGTATTAGGTGAGATCCCGAATATTATGAAAGAGCACTTTACACTGGTAGCAATCAGTAATCTCCAGCTTGCAAGCGCAAAAATGTTAAAAGGCTGCAATGGAATGAATCTGGATATTCTGGCAAGAAAGCCGTTCTGGGATAGAGCATTGAACTTTAATCATGGAACCGGACATGGTATGGGTTACCTGCTAAATATCCATGAAGGACCGACAAATTTCCGCTGGGCATATCGCAAAAATGATACTCACCAGTTTGAACCGGGAATTGTTATTACAGATGAGCCGGGAATTTATATTGAAGGTTCCCACGGAGTCCGTCTGGAAAATGAACTTCTTGTAAAAGAATGGAAGAAGAATGAATATGGAGAATTCCTCTGCTTTGAGACAATCACATACGTACCAATGGATCTTGACGGAATCAAAGCGGACATGATGTCTGAAGAAGAGAAACGTCTTCTGAATGATTATCATGCACTGGTATATGAAAAAATTGCGCCACATCTTAACGAAGAGGAAAGAGAATGGCTGAAGAAATATACAAGAGCGATTTAAGAAAGTTTTTCATATTACAATTAGAATAAATCATTATACATCTTTCAACAAAGCGGGGTTCTTTACGTAAAGTAAAGGACCTCGTTTCTATATATTAGCAAGATATTCAAGAAATTATCTGCCATCTTTGTTATGACCATAACAATAATTATGCTATAATAAAAGTGACTTAGTTTGTGAAGATTAATTACTTTTTGCTATGACAATGGAGAATGTAAGAACCTGTGATTGTAAAATGTACAAAAGACCGATAATAAAGATAACGGATGGAAAGTTAGAGTATGAGATTTGGAAAAAAGCAAGTGAAAAAAAGAAAATGGATGAAAGTGGTCTGTCTGATTATTTTTATTCTTATATCGGCGTTATTTCTGGAAGACCGGCTTCTTGATTATGTAAATAACCGGAACATAAGGAATACGTCAGAAGTTCTGCTGGATCAGGTGGCAGGGATCATTGAGAGAAATACAGATGACGAAAAAGAGATGATCCAGTCGTTGAAGGAAGATTATATGGTGCGGGCAAAGGCGGTAGCATATATTCTGGATGCAAATGAGAAGACAGAGCATGATGTGCCGGAACTACAGAAGATCGCGAAGCTGATGTCTGTCGATGAAGTGCATCTGTTTGATAAGAGCGGTAAGGTTTACAGCGGAACGGTGCCGAAATACTACGGATATAATTTCAGCTCCGGCAAGCAGATCGCATATTTTAAACCAATGTTGAAAAATAAAAAGCTTACGATGTGTCAGGATGTGACACCGAATACATCAGAAGGAAAGAAGATGATGTATGCGATCACATGGAATGATGCAGGAACCCGTATGATCCAGGTAGGTGTAGAGCCGGTGCGTCTTCTGGAAAAACTGAAACGAAATGAAATAAAATCCGTTGTCAGCAATATGCCGGTGTATGAAGGAATCGACATCTATGTAGCAGACACAAAAAGCGGAAAGATCTATGGTGCAACGGATTCCAGAAAGATTGGCAATAAACTGAAACAGTTAAAAATCAGCAAGAGCAGAAGTGTTTCACGGAATATCGACGGCTATACAGTCGGAGTGGTATACGATATGACACATCTTAACGGAAGTAATGCAGTGGCAATGCTGAGTGTGATGTTGTATCTGCTTATTGCAACGATTATACTTCTGATTATGATCGCAAGAGTATTGAGAATAAACAGGGAAAAGGAAGAGCAGTATGCAGTGCTGGCAACGATGGCAGGACTCAACCACAGTATGTATGTGATCAAACTTAGGGAAAATAAGATCATGCGTTATGGCGGAGCTGAAATCGGTGAAGAAAATATAGAAGGAAGTTATTATGAAGATGCAGATGTGCGTATGCGTGCGCTTCTGGAAAATAGAACCGCAGAAGAGTACCGGGAGGCAGCAGGAGAATTTGTAGATCTGCATACACTTCCTGAACGAATGGAAGGAGAGAAATATATATCCGGAGATTTTATAGGAACAACGCTTGGCTGGTTCCAAGCGTCGTTTATTGCGATTCAGCAGGATGAAGAACAACGTCCGGTGAGTGTAATATTTGCGGTGCGAAGTATTGAATATGAAAAACGGAAAGAAGAGCAGCTGCTCCGGTCATCCACTACAGACGAGCTGACAAGATGCTATAACCGGCGTGCCTATGAGCAGGATATAAAGGAACTGACAGCAGATAAGAAGTTCCTTTATCTGACTGCGGATGTAAATGGTCTGAAAGCGGTCAATGACCGGCTGGGACATGCCGCCGGAGATGAGTTGCTCTGCGGTGTTGCAGGCTGCATGAAACAGAGCTTTGATGATTATGGAAAAGTCTACCGTGTCGGCGGCGATGAATTTGTCACAATCCTGTTTACAGATGAGGAACAGTTTGGGATTATTAAGCAGAATTTTGATTTGCTTGTGGATAACTGGTCCGGTGACACAGTGCCACATATGAGTGTCTCCTGCGGAGCAGTCTGGAGTGATGAACGGCAGTGGGAGTCTGTCCGTGAAATTGCGAAGCTCGCAGACCAGCGGATGTATGAGAAGAAAGCGGAGCATTATGCGAGACGGAAGAGCGATTTCCAGAACTGGATGTATAAGAGATAGGGCAGTAGAAAAAGTGGGAAACGTGTAGAAGCAAGGGAGAGAACGCAATGCCAAAAGGAACGAATCAGAAATTCAAACTCTATCGTCTGGCGCAGATCATGCTGGAGCGGACAGACGAAGAGCATTATATTACAATGCCGGAGATTATGGAGGCACTGAAAGAATACGATATCACTGCGGAGCGTAAGAGTATTTACACGGATCTCAGGGATCTGGAGACATTTGGGATCGATGTGGAGGGAGAACAGGTCGGAAACCGTTATCACTATCATGTGGTGAACCGCCCATTTGAGATGCCGGAGCTGAAGCTTCTGGTGGATGCAATCCAGTCTTCCAAGTTTATTACCGCAAGAAAGACGAATGATCTGATTCGCAAACTGGAGACGTTTGTCAGCAGATACGATGCCATGAAATTGCAGAGGCAGGTATATGTCTCGGGACGGATCAAGACGATGAATGAGAGTATCTATTATACTGTAGACGAGATCCATAATGCGATTTCCGAAAATAAAAAGATCTGTTTTCAATATTTCCAGTGGAATGTGAAGAAGGAAATGGAACTGCGCCATGGTGGAGCATATTATCGTATCAGTCCGTGGGGTCTGTCCTGGGATGATGAGAACTATTATCTGGTTGGTTATGATTCAGATGCGCAGATGATCAAGCATTACCGGGTGGATAAGATGCTGAATCTTCGGATGATAGATGAGCGTCGGGAGGGCAGAGATCACTTTAAGAAGCTGGACATGGCAGATTATGCGAAGAAGAGCTTCGGGATGTACGGTGGAAAAGAGCAGGATGTGAAAATGCTGGTGGAAAATCATCTGGCGGGCGTTATGATTGACCGTTTTGGCAAGGATATTATGATGGTGCCGGTGGATAAGGAGCATTTCTCTGTGAAAGTACAGGTGCATGTCAGCAGGCAGTTCCTTGGCTGGGTAATCTCGCTTGGCGAGGGTATTAAGATCATCGGACCGGATGAAGTGGCAGGACAGATGAAGCAGGAGATTAAGAGGCTTGTGGAGCAGTATGGAGAATAAGATGGCAGGAACGATCATTTGTTACGGAGATTCGAATACGTTCGGGTATGATTCCCGCATGGGTACAGAAGGAAGATTTCCGAAAGAGATAAGATGGACGGGAATCCTGGATGGCAGAACAGAATACAAAGTGAAAAATCATGGGATCTGCGGAAGATGTATTCCGGAGATGACAGGACAGATGGATTTTATTTGCAAACAGATCAAATCCTGGGCGAAAAAAGCTGCACCGATATGGTTGTTTCTTATGCTTGGGACGAATGATATCCTGAATGCGGCAGAACCATCGGCAGAAAAGACCGCAGAGAAAATGAAGCATTTTCTGGAAAGATTACAGGAAACGCCGGAAGTAAGTGAGGGAAAGATAGAATTATGTCTGCTTGTCCCGCCGATGATGAAGCGTGGCTCGTGGGTTTCGGATGACCGGATTGTGACAGAATCACGGAAGATTGGCGAATTGTACGGGGCATTAGCAGAGCAGCTTGGCATCAGGTGCATAGATTGTGGCAAATGGGAGCTGCCGCTTCTATATGACGGTGTGCATTTGTCTGAGGAAGGACATGCGGAATTCGCGGAGTATCTGATAGCAGAGCTTGGGATGTTTGAGTCCGGGATTGTATAATAGATGTATGCAGTAAAGAAAATAATGAAATTAATAGAAGGGACAGTTCATAATAAAAGGTTATCTATAAATACACTGCAGTAGGATGGAGGAGAGCAAATGAAAAAGAAACGATTAGAAGGTGTACTCCTGGCGTTTGCGGTGGCGGTGTCCACGGTATTTGCGCCGGTGAATGTGGCAGCTGCTGACAGCGCGGAGAGTAAGAGTGTGACGTTGCAGGATTCTGCAAAGGATCAGAACGGAAAACAGACAGAAAAACCGGGAAAATATGTGTTGAAGGATAAGAAAAACAAGGCTGCCGGTGTTCGTGCGCGGGTAGCAAGTGTAGATTCCATGACATATGACTGGGATGACACCACGCAGACGCTGACAGTCAGCGGAACAGGAAAAGTTGTCGGGAATTATGACACCAGTTATCCGCTGAGCGCTTATAAAAATAAGGCTCGTAAAATTATTTTACAGGATGGAATTACAGAGATTGGTACACAGGCGTTTGCTAATTTCTCAAATTTGACAGAAGTTGATTTTCCGTCAACATTGAAGAAAATCGGGGAAGCGGCATTTTACAGATGTAGCGAACTGACAAGTGCAGAATTACCGGGGGCATTGACGACACTGTCGAGAGCAGCATTTGCCGATTGCAGTGCATTTGCTGATTTAGTACTTCCTAAAAAGCTGCAACAGATCGGAGATTATGCATTCCAGAATTGTGCATTGACGCAGATGACATTTCCGGCATCTGTAAACTATATATCATCACTTGCATTTTATGGATGTAGTGGATTACAGGGATTTCAGGTAGCAGCCGGAAATGCGAAATACAGTGCTTCAGAAGGTGTATTATTTGAGGCGAAGAAGACAACGTTAGTTCTATATCCGATGGGAAGACAGGCTGAATCCTATCAAATCCCGGGTTCCGTAAAAACGATCGGAGAAAATGCATTTAACAATGCGAATGTCTCCGAAATTCTAATTCCAAAGACGGTCAGTGCGATTAATGAAGGTGCTTTTGCCGGAGCAAAAATAAAAACGTTGAATTTGCCTGGTTCCATAACAAGTCTTGGATTATATCTGTGTGAAGACTGCACGGAACTTCAGTCGGTGACGATTGGAAAAGGAATTAAGAGCCTTTCCTATAGAATGTTTTATAAATGCAGTTCTTTAACAGAAGTATCGCTTGGCAGTACATTAAACACACTGGATAGTCTGGCATTTGCATATTGTACATCTTTACAGCAGATTACAATTCCGGACAATGTGACTCAGATTTTAAATGGATGTTTCGGAGAATGTTCTGCATTGGAAAAAATAATATTTCCAAAGAAATTAAAAGAGATCGCATTTCAGGCATTTTTAAATTGTGGAAAACTGACATCAGTGACATTCCCATCAGCGCTGGAAAAGATTAACCGGGTAGCATTTTACGGAACCGGAATTAAAAAGGTAAAGATTCCGTCCTCTGTCACTTATATCGGACCGGAAGCATTTCCGGCAGGCACAGTGATGACCGGAATAAGTGGCCTGGCAAAGATGGATGATGGCTCTTATATGAAGATGGAAAAACTGCCGGTCAAGGTGAAATATGATTACAGTGCAGCATTTGATGTTGTAAAAAGAGTAAACAGTGAGAGAAGCAAGAGAGGACTTAAGACGCTTACGATGGATAAGCGGATGATTAAGGGCTCTATGCTTCGTGCAGCGGAACTTGCGATTGCATTTTCCCATACACGTCCGTCAGGAAGAGATTTCAATACGGTTTGTTATGACAGCAAACAGGGTTATATTATGCTGGGCGAGAATATTGCTGCCGGACAGACAAGCAGCAAGAGCGCCATGACTTCATGGATGAATTCGCAGGGACATAAGAAAAATATTCTTACGTCTGCTTATACGGGAATCGGCGTGGGTGCAGTTGTCGTAAACGGCGTGCATTACTGGGTACAGAATTTTTCAACGACCACAGTGCAGAAAGCATCGGCTTCTTCTTATAAGAATAAGAGTGCAAATGTAAACGTAGAGGTAACGAAAGAGCAGGACGGAAATCTGTTTTATATCAATCCGCTATATTCTTTCAGCATGAAGAAAGGAACGTCCAGAAGCATTTCTTACAGTATATTTAACAGCTTTGTAAATGTGCCGCTTGTTGCAGGCGGAATGAAATATACGGTATATACACCGTCCGTATGTAAAGTGTCAGCGTCCGGAAAAGTAACCGGATTGAAAGCAGGTAAGACAAAGATTAAAGTAGCGCCGCAAGCCGCGCCGTCTCTTGCAAAGACATTTACAGTAACGGTCAAAGGATCTTCTCTTGCAAAAGTAAGCTGGGGAAAATGCAGACGTTCTTCCAAAACAGTTCTGCTGCAGTGGAAGAAAGTGAAAGGCGCAACTGCTTATGAAATTTATCATTACAAGAATAAAAAATGGGTGAAAGTAACAACGACAGGTAAGACATCTTACAAGTATAAAAATGCGCCGAAGAATGGTTCTTACAAAGTGCGTGCATTAAAGAAATCAGGAAATAAGAAAATATACGGTTCGTTTTCAGCAGTGAAAAAGATCAGATAAGAAGCAGATAAGAGAGACAAAAAAATAAAAGCGAGGTATAAAGTCTAAGCTATTCAAATAGATTTTATACCCCGCTTTTTCTATGTTCAGCTAAAAGTATCATTCAGAGGATAAAAAAACACATTTGGGAGACATTATAAATTAGAAAAACGATTGAAAACGAGCATATTTTACCAAAATAAGGAACAAAGGAGAGAATGAAAAATGGTGGATGTAACAAATTTTGCACAGATGTTATTACCTTTTGTATTATTGGGGCAGGGAATATGGTTTCTGATAAACGGAATAGCGGAAGAGAAAAAGTGTACCAAGAATAAAGAAAAGGAAGTGGAAAAGAAGAAAGAAAAAGTTAGCGTATAATAAAAGTGTTTCCGCGAGAATAAAGAGTCCCGGATTTAATTCTGGGCTCTTTAATATTAGGTGATAAAAATGCAATAAGGCAGAAAATGTCAATTTTTAGTGAAAGAAAGTGAAAGGAATAGAACAGAAAAGTCTTTTAATTAGTAATAATGCTTTCTGAGCTATTAATCATCATATGAAAAAAATGAAAAAAATAATAAAAAAATGACCCTTTTTGACGGGAACCAATGTCTTAATAAGTATACAGAGACATTTTATGTAGACTTATAGATAAAGAAGTAAGGAGGAACATGTATGAAGAAGACAAGACGCTGGTTGGCGATGCTTCTCGCTGTAGTTTTAGTCAGTTCGAATGTAATCTATCAGCTTGGCACCAATATGAGTGCAAGTGAATCGGACAGTACAACGGAAGCACAGCAACAGGACGATTCTGCTGAGGAGAAAGCACAGCAGGAGGCGGCTTCGAATGCACACAAAAAAGACTCAGGAGAAGCCAAAGTTCAGGAGGTGAATACGGAGGAAGATAAGAATGCTTCGGACACTTCCAAGAAGACTCAGGTTACAGAAAAAACTGAGAAAAAGCAGGAGCAGACAGCAAAGAAAGCTGACACTGCAAAGAAAGCTAACGCTGCAAAGAAAGCAGATGCAAGCTCCGGCGATACAAAGAAAGATTCCGAGGAGAAAGCCTATAAAGCTACAATCCAGAAATCAAAACTGGATGGCGGTGATATTAAAGCATGGGGCTCTGACGGAAAGAAAGAGACTGTTGCTTACGCAGACAGCAAATATATGAAAGAAGTAAAAGAAGGCGACTCTTTTAATTTTGAGATCACTGTAAAGAATTCTTTCAAGCTGGACAAAGTAACAGACCAGAATAATAATACGATCCAGCCGAAGAAGGTGGATGGAAATGTTTATACATACAAAATTGCTGATGTAAAATCAGATAAGACATTTCATGTATTATATAAGGAAGAAACTAATTCAGACAAATCCAAAACAGATGTGAACAAGTCTGGTGACAACAAGAAGGATGATGCTGATGCATCTGACGATGGGGAGTCAGACTCGAAGGCGAACGAGGATAAGAACGTATCTGCAGCATCTGAAAAAGGTAAGATCGCGACAGTAGCGGATACAGATACTACTCAAACAATCCGAGTTGGGCAGACAGTGACATTGGATTCAAGCGATCAGGACAGGTATAATTTTTATACTCATAACTGGACTGTTGCAGATAAAAATAAAGTTAGATTAGAAGCGAATAGTGGCGTAAGTATTGAAGTGACAGGATTGCAGGAAGGGACAACAACTGTTACAGATACATATTCATGGGGGAATAGGCAACAATACACAAAAAAATATACGATCACTGTTCGTTCAGCCGTATTACCAACAGCAATCGCAATAACCGGAGCAGATAAAGTTACACAGTTCAAGACGATCAATCTTGGTTATACACTGACACCTTCCAATGCATCAGGCAAGGTTCAGTGGAGTTCATCCAACGAACAGATTCTGACAGTTGACTCCAACGGAACAGTCAGTGGTTTACGTCAGGGAACGGCTAATGTTACAGCAAGTGTTCAGGGCAGCAACGATACTGCAATCACTGCAACAAAGACGATCAAGGTTGTAGCAAACACACAATCAACAGATAGCGCAATCGTTTACTATCTGTTAGATCCTACAAAAGATGCAAACTCCAATGATTCAGGTAACTGGGGACCTGCATATGGAACCGCTACAGTGAATGTAACGAATGCTACATGGACAAATGACAAAAACTGTTTTGATAACGTCGATCAGCGTGTTGTATCATGGCCGAACGGAACAAATGTAGTTACGAGAGGTTCAGATGCATGGACTCAGATATTTAACAATTATAAATCTTCTATTCAGAATCAGCTTGGTGTAACTATCACCGAAGATGATGTAGAAGAGATCACATTGGTTCCGGCAAAGATTTCAAGAAATAATGGAACAAACCCGGACAAACATCTGGACTGTAATGTAAATATCAGATGTAAGAATGTTGCGACAGTAAAATATTATCTGTATGATGCCGGCGGTACAAACTTTAATATGTTAGGTTCCAAGAACTATGTGATTAACGGAACATCCACAACAAAACCGGGTGATGTTACTTCACAGCGGTTTCCGACAACAAAGACAGTTAATGGTGTAACATATACATTCTCCGGATGGTATACCAATCGGGAACTTACAGAGGCAGCACCTGCTTTCCCGGCAAAGGTTACAACATCAATTACTTACTATGCAAAATATGTTGCCGGATATCAGGTTATGTACGATCTGGCAGGTGGAAGTTTTTCTGACGGCTCAACAAGTGCAACAGAAAAACACGATGAAGGTACAAACGTAGTTGTAAGAACAGAACCTAAACGTAAAGGTTATACATTTACAGGCTGGACAGTTGAAGGACTGGATGTGTCTACTATTAATAGTGGAGATAATTTCAAGATGCCGGGCAACACTGTAAAACTTACGGCAAACTGGAAAGCTAAAAATATTGAAGATTACGTTTCCTTAACAACGAAAGATGTAACAGAAAAATATAACGGACAGCCACATCAGGCAGGACAAGCTACTGCGGTAGCAAAAGCAGGAAAAGATAATAAGGATATTGGAAATCTTAAGATTGAATATCAGATTCCTGGCACAGACACATGGACAACAGATCTCAGCAAGATTACAGCAACAAATGTATCTGACAGTACTACCGTGAAGGTCCGCGTGACAAGCGATGATCTGCTCGGTGAATTAACCGGTACAGAGGAACTGACGATCACAAAGAGAGATGTAACACTGACATCTGCAAGTGATGAGAAAGTTTACGACGGACAGCCGCTTACAAACCATGACGTAGCAGTAAGCGGAAAAGACGGATTTGTTAAGGGCGAAGGTGCGACATATAAAGTAACCGGAACCATTACAAATGTTGGTGAAAAAACAAACGCATTTACTTACAAGCTGAAGGAAAACACAAAAGAAGAGAACTATAACATTAGCACTAAAAATGGTACGCTCAAAGTTACTCCGGTAACAACGGAAGTAAAAGTTAAGATTACAGGACGTCAGAATGCAGTAACTTATGATGGAATAAAGCATACAGTTACAGGATATGATGTAACAGAAATCAGTAATGAACTTTACACAGCAGATGATTTCACATTCAGCGGAAAAGCAGAAGCAGTCGGAACAGATGCGGCTACTTATCCAATGGGACTTAAGACATCCCAGTTCGAGAATAAGAATGCGAACTTTACAAATGTAACATTTGAAGTAGTAGACGGAAGTCTTACAATCAATCCTCGTCAGATTACATTAAAATCAGCATCTGACAGCAAAGCATATGATAAGAAACCATTAATAAATCATAATGTAGAGATTGTTAGTGGAGAATTTGTATCCGGCGAAGGTATTGATAAATATAATGTAACCGGAAGTCAGACAGAAGTCGGTACAAGTGATAATACATTTGAGTATACGTTAAATGATAAAACAAAAGCTAAAAACTATCAGATTACAAAGGAGCCTGGTCAGTTAACTGTAACAAAGAATGCACAGGAAATTGTTGTTACTATCAAAGAAAACAGTGGAAAAGAGACATACGACGGAACAGAAAAATCTGTTTCAGGCTATACTGTTGAAAGTATTAAGCGTGGCGGAGAAAACACCGACGTATATACAGAAGAAGATTTCCAGATTAAAAATAGTGCAAAGGCTACAGTTAAAGGGAAAAATGCAGGTTCTTATGATATGAACCTGACACCAGACGATTTTGAAAACATCAATGACAGATTTGAAAATGTAACTTTTGTAATTGTAGATGGTAAACTCACAATTGAGAAACGTAAAGTTACATTAACATCTGCGGATGCTTCCAAAGAGTATGATGGTGAACCACTTACAAGCAATGAGATTACAGTTGGCGGTGAAGACGGATTTGTCGAGAACGAAGGCGTTACTTATACAGTAACCGGAGCACAGACAGCAGTCGGAAGCAGCGCAAACAGCTTTACTTACATTGCCAAAGACGGAACGAACCTTGACAACTATGACATTACAAAGACAGAAGGTACATTAACTGTTAAAAAGAATGACACTCTGGAAGTAAATGTTTACATTACCGGACATACAGATTCAAAGATGTATAATGGCAAAGAGTAGTTCGTAACAGGTTATGATGTAAGAACAAGCACAGGTCTGTATACAACAAATGATTTCACATTCAGCAAAGAATCAGCAAAAGCAAAAGGAACAGATGCCGGTGACTATGCAATGGGACTGAAAACATCCGATTTCACAAACACCAGCAAGAACTTCAGCAAAGTGAAATTCGTAGTTACAGATGGAAATCTCACAATTACGAAGAGAGACGTTACTTTAAAAACTGCGGATGCTGAGAAGGTATATGACGGAACAGCATTAACCAAAGATGGCGTGACAGTTGGCGGCGATGGATTTGTCGATGGCGAAGGTGCGACATATAATGTAACCGGAACCATTACAAATGTTGGTGAAAAACCAAACGCATTTACTTACAAGCTGAAGGATAATACAAAAGCTAAGAACTACAATATCACGGAAACACCTGGTACTTTGAAAGTTACACCGATAACAGATAAAGTTACAGTAACAATCAAAGAAAATGACAAGAATGCGAAGTATGACGGTAAAGAACACACAGATTCCGGATATACAGTGAAGAGCATCAGTAACAATCTGTACAGCCAAGATGACTTTACATTCAGCGGAACAGCAGAAGTCAAAGGAACGGATGCCGGAACATACGATATGAATGTACAGGCAACAGACTTTACAAATACGAGTGGCAACTTTACAAATGTAAAATTTGTTGTGGAAGATGGTCAGCTGATTATCAGCAAGAGAGACGTTACTTTAACATCCGGATCAGATGAGAAAGTATACGACGGAACACCATTAACAAAAGATAAAGTAACTGTAAGCGGTGACGGATTTGTTAAGGGCGAAGGAGCAGAATATAACGTAACCGGAAGCCAGACAAAAGCCGGAAGCAGTGACAATGAATTTACTTACATACTGAAAGACAACACGAAGAAAGACAACTACAACATTACAGTTGTAAAAGGAACACTTACAGTTACCAAGGATAAGAACGAAGTTGTTGTAACGATCACAGGTCATACAAACAGTGCAAAATATGATGGCAAAGATTACACAGCAAAAGGATATGACGTAAGCATTAATAATGAGAAATATCACGCATCTGATTTCACATTCAAGGGAACAGATAACGTTACGAAGAAAGATGCCGGAACATATCCGATGGGACTGAAAGAGTCTGACTTTGCAAATAACAGTACAGATTTTGAAAAAGTAACATTTGTAGTTACAGACGGAAGTCTTACAATTGAGAAGAGAACCGTTACTTTAGGATCTGCAACAGCAAGCAAAGTATATGATGGAACAGCTCTGACAAGCAAAAACATTACTGTTGGCGGTGACAGATTTGCAGAAGGTGAAGGAGCAACATATGACGTAACCGGAAGCCAGACAGCAGTCGGAAGCAGCGATAATACATTTGCTTATGAGCTTAACAAGAATACAAAAGCAGGTAACTACACGATTACAACGTCTGTTGGAACACTGACAGTTACACCGCAGAGTATTACACCAGATCCGGACAACCCGGATTCTTACAAGGGAATTACAATCAATGATCCATCCGATCATGTATATGACGGACAGGAACATAAGTGGAGTCCGACAGTCAAAGATGCTGATGATAAGGCTCTGACAGAAGGAAAAGATTACACAGTAAGTTATGAGTATGGTACAGAAGACAAGAACTTCAAAGATGTCCAGACAATTACGGTAACGATTACCGGACAGGGCAATTATAAAGGAACTGTAACAAAGACTTACAAGATTACAAAACGTAAAGTGAAATTAACATCCGCAAGTGATCAGAAGGTATATGACGGACAGCCTCTTACAAATAAAAATGTAACAGCAAGCACAGGCAAGAATGAAGGATTTGTAGATGGCGAGGGTGCAACATATGTTGTAACCGGAAGTCAGACAACTGTCGGAAGCAGCGATAATACATTTACTTATACGTTAAATGCCAATACAAAAGCAGGCAACTATGAGATTACAACCGAAGCAGGTACGCTGACTGTAACAAGCAACGAGAATGAAGTTGTTGTTCAGATCAAGGGTAATACAAAGACTAAGAAATACGACGGAACAGCCAAGACAGTAAGCGGTTATGAGATCGTAAGTATCAGCAACAGCCTTTACAGAGTAAGCGATATCCACTTTGCAAAAACGACAACAGAAGTAACAAAGAAAAATGCAGGCGAGTACCAGATGGGACTTACTGCAGCAGATTTCTCTAATGTAAATGACAATTTCAGCAAAGTAACATTTGTAGTTACAGACGGAAAGCTTACAATTACAAAGAGAGATGTAACACTGACATCTGCAACAGATCAGAAAGTTTACGACGGAACTGCACTGACAAATGACGAAGTGACAGTAAGCGGTGACGGATTTGCAGCAGGTGAAGGAGCAACCTATGACGTAACCGGAAGCCAGACAAAAGTCGGAAACAGCAAGAACAACTTCACGATTAAGAAGCTGACCGGTAACGAAGATAACTACAACTTTACAAAAGTACCTGGTACATTAACTGTTACAGAACAGAGTATTACACCGGGACCGGATCCGGAAAACCCAGATCCATCTTACAAAGGTATCACTGTAGATGATCCATCTGATCATGTATATGACGGAAAGAATCATAAATGGAATCCGACAGTCGAAGATGTAGCTGGCAAAGCTCTGATAGAGGGAACCGATTACGAAGTAAGTTACGACAAAGATAATTTCAAAGACGTGACGACAATTACAGTAACCATTACCGGAAAAGGCGATTATAAAGGAACGATCACGAAGAAATATCAGATCACACCGAGACCGGTAACACTGACATCTGCAACAGACAGCAAAGCGTACGATGGCGATCCGCTGACAAATAAGAAAGTTACAGAGAGCAAGGGCACAGATGAAGGATTTGTGAAAGGTGAAGGCGCATCTTATGATGTAACCGGAAGCCAGACAGAAGTAGGTACAAGTGATAACACATTTACTTACACTCTGAACACAAATACAAAGAAAGAAAACTACACCATCACAAAGGTAGAAGGAAAACTGACAGTAACACCGGATGAGAATACAGTAGTTGTAACGATTGTTGGTAATACAGTTTCCGATACTTACGATGGAACAGAGAAAACCGCAGCAGGATATAAGGTTACAGACATTAGTAATACAAATAAGAAGAAATATACAGAAACCGATATCCGGTTCAGCGGAAAAGCCGAAGTGAAGAAGACAGACGCCGGATCTTACGAGATGGGTCTTAAGGCAACAGACTTCACAAATGGCAATAAGAACTTTAAAAATGTAAAATTTGTAGTGAAAGACGGAAAACTTGATATCGCGAAGAGAGAAGTTACAATGACTTCTGCATCCGATAAGAAAGTTTACGACGGCAAGGCACTGACAAATAAAAATGTAACAGATGAAGGATTTGTGGAAGGTGAAGGCGCATCTTATGATGTAACCGGAACTCAGACTGCAGTCGGAAACAGCAAGAACAAGTTCGACTATAAACTGAACGATGGAACAAAAGCCGGTAACTACACGATCACGAAAGTAGAAGGAACTCTGGTAGTAACACCACAGAGCATTACACCAGATCCGGATCCGGAAAATCCAGATTCTTACAAAGGCATTACGATCAATGATCCATCCGATCACATTTACGATGGCGAAGCACACAAATGGGCGCCGGAAGTAAAAGACAAAGATGGAAATGTCTTGAAAGAAGGAACCGATTACGAAGTAAGTTATGACAAAGATAACTTTACGGATGTATCAACAATTAAAGTAACAATCAAAGGAAAAGGTAACTACACAGGAACGGTTACAAAAGAGTACAAGATCACACCTAGACCAGTAACACTGACATCAGCAGATGCGAAGAAAGTCTATGACGGTAAAGCATTAACGAAGGAAGAAGTTGTTGCAAGCAGAGGTGAGAACGAAGGATTCGTTGGAAACGACGGAGCAGACTACAATGTAACCGGAACACAGACCGTTGTGGGAACAAGCAAGAACACATTTGGTTATACACTTAAGAGTGGAACACTTGCAAAGAACTATGCGATCACAAAGGTAGAAGGAACTCTGGAAGTAACACCGGTAACAGACAAAGTTACAGTAACTATCCAGGAGAACAGCGGTAAGTTCACTTATGACGGAACAGAGAAGACCGTAAAAGGATATGAAGTAGAAAGCATCAGCAATAAATTGTACTCTAAAAATGATTTCTCATTCAGTGGTAAGGATACAGTGAAGGGAACAGATGCCGGAACTTATGATATGGAACTTACAGCAAAAGATTTTGCTAACAACAATGCAAACTTCAGCAATGTCGAATTTATCATCAAAGACGGCACACTGAAGATCGACAAGAAAGATGTCACCCTGACTTCTGCATCCGCAACAAAGATGTATGACGGTAAGGCACTGACAAAAGATGAAGTAACAGCAGAAGGCTTTGTTGGAAACGACGGAGCAACATACAACGTAACCGGAAGTCAGTCAGAAGTAGGTAAGAGTGATAACACATTTACATACGAACTGAAGAAAGGAACAAATCCGGATAACTACAATATTAAGACTGTAAATGGTGAACTTGAAGTAACACCGTCTGATCAGAAAGTTGTAGTTACGATCAAAGAAAACAGTGGAAAAGAGACATACGACGGAACAGAGAAGACCGTAACCGGTTACACTGTTGAAAATATCAGCAGCAAACTTCCGTATGCAGAGAAAGACTTTGAGTTTAACGGCGATGCAACTGTGAAGGGAACAAACGCCGGAACTTATAACATGGAGTTGAAACCGGGAGATTTCAAGAACATTAACAAGAACTTCAGTAATGTATCCTTCGAGATCATAGACGGAACACTGACGATCGACAAACGTGACGTTACACTGACAAGTGCAAGTGACAGCAAAGCATATGACGGAACAGCACTGGAAAATAAAAATGTAACAGCAGAAGGCTTTGTTGGAAATGACGGAGCAACATACAACGTAACCGGAAGCCAGACAGAAGTAGGTTCAAGTGATAACACATTTACATACGAACTGAACAAAGGTACAAACAAAGACAACTACAACATCAAGACTGTAAACGGTAAACTGACCGTAACAGAAAATGCAGATGAAGTAGTCGTAACAATTACAGAGAAGAGTGGCACTGCTAAATACGATGGTAAAGAACATACTGTAAAAGGCTATGATGTAACAAATATCAGCAACAAGCTTTACACAGAGAAAGACTTTACATTCAGCGGAGACGCAACAGTCAAAGGAACAAATGCCGGAACTTACAATATGGAAGTGAAAGCAGGCGACTTCAAGAATACGAATAAGAACTTCAGCAAAGTGAAATTCGTCATTGTAGATGGAACATTAACCATCGAAAAACGTACAGTGATCATGACAAGTGCATCCCAGAATAAAGTATATGATGGTAAAGCACTGACAAGCAAGAAAGTAACTGTAAGCGGAGAAGGATTTGCGAAGGGTGAAGGAGCTACATACGATGTAACCGGAACACGGACCAATACCGGAACCAGCAAGAATACATTTACTTACACATTGAAGAATGGAACAAAAGCAGCAAACTACAACATTAAGAAGGTAGAAGGTAAGCTGACAATTACAGCAGCGGCACCGGTAACACCACCGAATACGCAGAATACGCCGGCAAACCCGACACCACAGAACAGAAATGTTGTTCAGAGAGTTGTAACTTCTGTAAGAAACGTACCTTCAAGAATCGCAAAAGCAGTACAGGAAACAGGCGCGAAGGTTCGTGAGTTAGTAAATGCAGGCGATAACAATGTACCACTTGGAAACCAGAAATTGGATGACCATAAGTGTTGTGTACTCCATTTCCTGATTATGTTGTTAACAGCAATCCTGTATGGATTCTTTACACATAACCTGAAGAAACGTCAGAAGAAGTTATTCGAAGTGAGAGAGGAACTTGATACCGAACTTGCAAAGAGAGGACTTCCAACGACGAAAGAGCAGAAGCAACAGTAGAAAATGTAGCAGGAAAAGGAGGTAAAACATATGCGTTATTATGAATTTGTGCATAACTTAGGAATACATTCCTGGGATATACCGGCACTGATCGTTGCAGTTATACTGGTTGTCATGATCCTGGTACATCACCGGAATCAGAAGAAACGATTAAATGACTTTGAGGATGACCTGGATCAGAAGATCCAGGAAATCCGCGAAGAGATGGCAGAAAACCAGCCGGAAATGGCAGCAGGTGAAACTGTACAGGCAGGAGAAGCAGTTCAGGCAAATGGAACTGCCAAAGTATAAAAAGGAGGTAAGCAGATGAGATATATTATCGAACATACAAAGCTCGGCTTTGACTGGCTCGACCTCCTGGCACTGATCATTCTGCTTGTAGTAGTGATCGTGTGGGCGGTAAGACGCCATAATTTAAAAAGCGAACAGAAAGATCTGGAAGATCAGTTGTCTGACCTGTATGCAGATGATTCTCTGGACGTAGAAGAAGCGGATGGAGAGAAAGCTGACAGTTCTGACGCAGATTAGGCAGAGGAAGCTGCTGATGCGAATGCGGAAGATATAGATTAGACAGAGAGACTGGATCAAAGAAAAATTGCTCAGATGTGATTAAATTATAAGTAGACATGTCTGAGTGAGTAAAATGAAAAAAGAGGCGTTGTTTTTGTGGCGGGAGATCCGCTGCAGAGCAGCGCTTTTTTTTGATTATAGCATCCGAAGGAAGATGTCAGTAATAATTCGGCAAATTATGGTGATGGAGGCAGCTTGATATCCCTGATAGAGAGTGTTGGAGAAGAGGGGATATAGTGAAATATCCCTAAGCGAGCCGGTAAGCCAGAAGGAGATACGGGAGAGTATCCCCAAATGTGTATTGGAAAGCAGAAGAAGATAAAAGAAAAATTCTTTGCCTATCTTAGCCTTAGTGAGTTAAAATAACAGTATACAATACTTGCAGAGAGAAACTGCAGATATAGAAGGTAAGCTGAAAAACAAGCAAGAAAGCTTACACAAGAAAGAACAGGAAAGAGCTTGCTAAAGAACAGGAGGAGAAAAATGGCTAATAATTTCAATTATTATTCACCGACGGAAGTTGTATTCGGAAAGGGGACACATGCACAGACAGGCGCATACGTGAAGAAATATGGCGGAACAAAGCTTCTGATCGTGTATGGAAGTGACCGGGTGTTGAAAAATGGGGTGATGGATGCGGTTACGGAATCTGTAAAGACAGAAGGAATTACATATGAGCTGCTTGGTGGTGTTGTGCCGAATCCACATTTGTCAAAAGTATATGAAGGAATCGAGCTCGGCAAGAAAATGGAAGCGGATTTTGTACTGGCAGTCGGTGGAGGATCTGTCATAGATACCGTGAAAGCGATTTCCTATGGACTGGCGGAGCCGGAAGAAGATGTGTGGACCTTATTTGCACATACAAGAACAGCAAAGAAATTCTTGCCTGTAGCGTCCGTTTTAACGATTGCGGCAGCAGGAAGCGAGACAAGTAACAGCTGCGTTATTACAAAGGCAGATACGAAGGATAAGAGGGCTTATGACGATGATATCAGTCGCCCGAAGTTTGCAATTATGAATCCAGAGCTTACCATGTCCCTGCCGGACTATCAAACAGAGTGTGGCTGCGCAGATATCATGATGCATACCATGGAGCGTTATTTTACAAATGGCGGAAATATGGAGCTGACAGACGCTATCGCGGAGGGCTTACTGCGCACCGTCATGACATATGCAAAGATCTTGCATACGGATCCGGAAAATTACGAAGCGAGAGCAGAAGTAATGTGGGCCGGTTCACTGGCACATAACAATCTGACCGGTTGTGGCAATGATGGTGGAGATTTTGCAACCCATATGCTGGAACATGAGATGGGCGGAATGTTTGATGTGACACACGGCGCCGGTCTTGCAGCAATCTGGCCAAGCTGGGCAAGATATGTATGCAAAGACGCGCTTCCAAGATTCGAACGCTATGCAAGAAACGTAATGGGCGTGACCGGAGAAGGTACAGACGAAGAGATCGCTGAAAAAGGAATCCAGGCAATGGAATCATTTTACCGTGAGATCAATATGCCGACAAATATGCAAGAACTTGGAATCAAGCCTACAGATGCCCAGATGCGAGAAATGGCAAAAAGATGTGCCGCAGCATGTGGTGGAAGCCAGGGATCTGCAAAAGTATTACACGAGGAAGATATGTACGAAATTTACAAGTTATCCCAATAATGTGGATAACTTCGTGGAAAAACGGGGGATAATCTGTGGAAACCATGTGGAAAATAAAGAGGGGACGGGGCATTTTTAGAAAGTGCCAGGTGCAACTTAAAAAGGGGACGGGGATTTTCTAGAAAATCCCCGTCCCCTTTTTAAGTTAAATCGCAAGCTTCAGAATCTCAACAAACTCTTTCACATGCAGCGGTACGTAATGTCCTACCGGAGCGGTGTCATTGTGTGTAGCTCTGTTAGCCATTTCTTCGAAGTGTGCATCGTCGATTTCCATCTCTGTGAGGGAAGTACGAAGATTCAGTGACTGGAAGAATTCTTTTAACTTATCGGCTAAGATGTAAGCAAGTTCTTTTTCGGTGTAGTTGTATGGATCAGCATTGAAAACACGAACAGCAAGCTGGGCAAGTTTGTAAGGCTTAACTTCAGCCATGTATTTGCACCATGCTATGAGAATTACTGCCATTCCTTCGCCGTGTGTAATACCATACTGGGCGCTGAGCTCGTGCTCGATTCTGTGTGAACCCCAGTCAGCGGCACGTCCTGTATCCAGAATTCCGTTGTGAGCAACAGATGCAAGCCACTGGATCTCGGCACGGGCATCATAGTTTGCAGGATCTTTCATCAGACGTTTGGCATTGATCATTGCTGCCTGAACAGCACCTTCGATCATGTAGTCAGTTGTATCGGTGTGAGCAACATCAGAGAAATATCTCTCTAACAGGTGGGAGAGGATATCAGCACATCCGCAGGATGTCTGGTATGCCGGAAGTCCCATGGTATATTTTGGGTTCATGATCGCAAATTTCGGAATGATCATGTCATCTTCGAATCCTAATTTCATCAATCCATTAGAAACGATTGCTGCATTGGATGTCTCAGATCCACTTGCCGGAAGAGTTGTGATAGCGCCAACCGGAACTGCTGTTTCCGGTGTTGCTGATCCATCAAAGAAATCCCAGACATCTCCATCGTAAGGAATACCAAGTGCGATGGATTTTGCTGTATCTACAGAACTTCCGCCGCCTGCAGCGAGTACGAAGTCTGTCTTGTGCTCTTTACAAACTTTAACAAGGTCACGGATCAGTTCGATCTTCGGGTTCGGAACAACTTCCCCACATTCCTGGAAATCGATTCCAAGTTTATCGCAGGCATCTTTGATCACATCCCAGATACCAAGTGTCTTGATGAAATCTCCGCTGTAAACAAACATCAGAGAAGTAACTTTATATTCTTTTAAAAGATCGTACATATTATTTTCAGCTCCGTCACCGAAGAAGATGCGGGCCGGGTTTCTATAGTGAAAGTTTAACATTTGTATTGCCTCCTGAGGGTTCTATACCTGATTTGTAGTATTTAGCAATAACAAATGGGAATGTTGCATTGTTGCAATTTATCTTCCCATACATCGGATAGACGTTTATCTGTGATAATCATATCAATATTTTTCAAATCTGTGATCTTATATTCCGCAGTATCTGAAAATTTGGTATGGTCAGCGACCAGATAATGTTTACGTGATTGAGAGATGAAAGCTTTTCTTACCTGGCTTTCGTTCATATTGTTGTCGAGCAGACCGTGGGTTAAGTCGATGGCTGAGTTGCTGATAAAGCACTTATCTGCAATGTAATAGGATATCGCATTCGTAGTCTGATATCCTGTAAATGAATTGGAACGCTGACGGAATGTTCCGCCAAGTGCAATAAGCTTCAGGGCAGAAGATTGATTGCCAAATAAATTTATAATACGAAGAGAGTTAGTAATAATGGTCATTTTCTGATTCCGTTGTACAAGTTCCTTAGCAAGTGCCAGGCAGGTAGTACTGCAATCTAAAAAAATAGTATCTCCTTCTTTAATAAAGCGATCAATTGCACATGCTGCAAGTCGTTTCTTTTCCTGTGAGAAAAATGTTTCACGTAATTGTACGGGTGCACCTTTGTCATCTGCATCCGGCAGGAATGCTCCACCATGGATACGCTTCAGCTTGTTCTGCGCTTCCATTTCCTTTAAATCCCTTCGAATCGTTTCTTCACTACAATTCAGCTTCTGACTCATTGTGGAGATCAAGATGCTTCCATATGTATGAAGTTCCTCGTCCAGGTGTTTTTGTCTGTCAATCTTTAACATAACTCGTAAATCCTTTCAGTATTATTATAGGAAAAATATATAATATTATTGAATGCATGAATATAATACCAAAAAAACTCGCATTTTTCAACATTAAAATTGAGCAAAATTGGAACGAGTTGTGAAAATGACTATAAAAGTCAAGAAAATACCAAAGAAAGTAAAAAAAATCAACAAAAATAGTGTTGACAAATGTGTAACAATGTTGTAATTTGTTGTTATAGCAAAACAGACGAAGGAGGGTAGACGTAATAAAATGTGATTTTGAGAGGTATTTAGGAAAAATGACATTTTATGTTGAATGCAAGCGCACGACAACATGACACAGTATCAAAATTCAATTCAAGCGAACGTTATTATTAATGAAGAAACGGATACAAAACAAAAGACCACAAGATAATCCAGGAACTTCATTAAAAAAAGAAAATACATATAACGTTAAGAAAGGAAGAGTAAAATGGAAAACGCTAACAACAAGAAAGGAAGCTTTATGGGGTTATTACCTCTGGTAATATTCCTGGTAGTTTATTTCGCAATGGGCATCGGAACCGGAGATTTCGGTAACTTCCCATTAATGATCGGTATCTTTTTAGCATCCGGAATTTCATTATTTATGAAAAGTCCGGTAGCTGAGAAAAAATCATTTACAGAGAAAATGGTTATGTTCTGCAAAGGTGGCGGAGATGACACATTGATCCTGATGGTAATCATCTACATGCTGGCCGGAGCATTCTACGGAGTAGCAAGCGGAATGCACGCAACAGATACAGTAACAAACATCGGTATTTCAATTTTGCCGGCCAACATGATCCTTCCGGGATTATTCTTAATCGGTTGTATACTGAGTTTCTCAATGGGAACTTCAATGGGTACTGTAGCAGCCTTGATGCCAATCGGAATTGATATCGCATCTAAAACAGGTGTAAGCGTAGCACTTGTCAGCGGTATAGTAGTAGGTGGAGCAATGTTCGGTGATAACCTTTCCTTCATTTCTGATACAACAATCGCAGCAACAACAACACAGGGAATTGGAAACAAAGAAAAATTTAAAGCAAACATTTTCATGGTTGGACCTGCTGTTATCATTACAGTAGTAGCACTTGCATTGTATCCGATTGATGCAACTAAGATTTCCGCAGGCGGAGCAATCAACTTTGTGAACTTAGTTCCTTATATTTTAATCATTGCATTATCTCTGGCAGGAATGCATGCAGTAATGGCTATGACAATTTCCGTTATTTCCGGAATGGTTATCGGAGTTTTCCACGGAGATTTCTCATTTGTAAAATCATTCACGGTTGTACACGAAGGTATGCAGGGTATGCAGGACATGGCAGTCATCGCTATCTTCGTAGGTGGTCTTGTTGCAATCATGCAGTATCTGGGTGGTATCGACTGGTTACTGAACAAACTGGCTAAGGGAATGAAATCCAAAGTAGGTGCAGAACTTAGTATCGCAGCACTTGTAAGTTTAGTAGACGTAGCAACAACAAACAACACAATTTCAATCATCGCTGTTGGACCGATCGCAAAAGATATCTCAGAAGAGTTTGATATCGCTCCGGCAAGAACAGCCAGCATTCTTGACCTGTTCTCATCTGCATTCAATGGTTTAACACCATATGCAGGACAGTTACTGACAGCCGGTGCTATGGCTAAGATCGCTCCTGTAACTATTATGCCATATGTATGGTATGACATCCTCATGATCATTTTCGGTGTAATCTTTATTGTCATTGGATGGCCGAAATTCAAAGGAAAAGCTGCAAAAGCAAACTAAGAACAGAAATTAAAGACAGAACTTAAAAGTCAGAAAGTAGGAATTTAAAAATGGATAAATATTCAAAGCATTTTTTGCTGAATGTTAATACAGCAAAAGAATATGCAGTAGAAAAAGTTGGATATTTTAAAGAAGACGAAAAATTAGAAGCAATCGAGATCGGTGATGGAAACATCAACTATGTATTTAAAGTCTGGAATCCGGAAACAGGAAAATCTCTGATCATCAAACAGGCAGATACCGTTCTTCGTTCATCAGGAAGACCGCTTGATATGCATCGTAATAAAATTGAAGCGGAGATTCTTGGCATTGAAGGAAAATTATCAGAAGGATTTGTTCCGGAAATTTACCTCTATGATGAGAACATGTATGCATTATCTATGGAAGATATTTCCGCTTATAAGAACCTTCGTACAGAAATGGCAGCAGGTAAGACTTTCCCGAAACTTGCAGATGATATTGCAACTTTTATGGCAGATACGCTGCTTCCAACAACAGATCTGATCATGAACAGAGCAGAGAAGAAAGAAAAAGTAAAATTATTTACAAACCCGGAACTTTGCGATATTTCAGAAGATCTGGTATTTACAGAGCCATACTATGATTACAAGGGACGTAACATCATTCTGGATCAGAACATGGATTTCGTAAAAGAAAAACTCTATGGAGATGAAGACCTGCATGCAGAGGTAGGACAGCTTCGTGATGACTTTATGAATCATGCACAGGCACTGATCCACGGAGATTTACATTCAGGCTCTATTTTCGTAAATCAAGAAGGAACAAAGGTAATCGATCCTGAATTTGCATTCTATGGACCAATGGGATATGATATCGGTAATGTAATCGGAAACCTGTTCTTTGCCTGGGCAAACAAATACTACACAGATTCTGAAAATACAGAATTCCTGACATGGATTGAGAAGACAATCGGAGAAGTTACAGATAAGTTCAAAGAGAAATTCTCAGCAAAATGGGATGCGCTTGTTGAATTTCCGCTGTACAAGACAGAAGGATTCAAGAAATATTACACAGACAAAGTAATGGCAGATTCCTTTGGATATGCCGGAACAGAAATCATCCGTCGTGTCGTTGGAGACTCAAAAGTAAAAGAAGTTACTTCTGTTACAAATGTTGACCAGAGAGTACCGATGGAGAGAGCTTTGATCCAGATTGGTATTAAGCTGATCAAGGAAAGAAGAACTCTGAAAAACGGAGCAGCAATCAAAGCTGTGGGTAAAGAATATTTAAAATAAGTAAAGAAATCACTTTCCGGGCTGGTAAAACGGTCCGGAAGGTATCTATAAGAAAAGGAAGATGTATGATGGAAAGATGTGATCAGGATTTGGCATTCATGCTCCAGTATGAAAATGTAGCATGGTATGAGAATGGAAAAGTAAGAATATTAGACCGTAGAATTTATCCTACAGAGGTAAAATTTGTTGAGTGTACAACTTATAAAGAAGTTGCACAGGCAATCACAGATATGGTTACGCAGAGTGCAGGACCATATACAGCAGCTGGTATGGGAATGGCACTGGCAGCACACGAAGTAGAAGGAAAGACAGAAGAAGAGCAGATCAAGTTCTTAACACAGGCTTCTTATGATATTTCACATGCAAGGCCGACAACAGCAAACCGTATGGGAATTATCACAGAAGGCTGCTTAAAGGTTGCAAAAGAAGCACTTGCAGAAGGAAAAAGTGCAGTAGAAGCATGTTTCAACAGAACTGTTGATTCTCTGAACAGAAGATATACAACAATGGGTAAAGTTGGAGAGAACCTGGCAGCTCTGTTCCCGAAGAACGGAACAATCCTTACACAGTGCTTCGGTGAGACAATCATCGGAATGATGCTTCGTGCAGCAAGAAAGAACAACAACGATATTAAAATCTTCTGTGCAGAGACAAGACCGTATCTGCAGGGAGCTAGACTGACATCTACATGCTGTGCACAGATGGGATTCGATACAACAGTTATTACAGATAATATGGTAGCTTATTCTATGCAGCACAAAGGTATCGATCTCTTTACTTCAGCAGCAGATACGATCGCAAGAGATGGGCATATTGCTAATAAGATCGGTACTTTCCAGATTTCCATTTTGGCAAAATATTTCGGAATTCCATACTATGTAACAGGAATCCCGGATGAAGACAAAATGTACGGAAAAGATATCGTTATCGAGGAAAGAGATCCTGCACAGGTACTTTCTTACCGAGGTATCCCGAATACAATTCCGGAAGTAAAAGGAATCTATCCATCATTCGATATAGTACCGCCACATCTCATCAGTGGTGTTGTAACAGATAAAGGTGTCTATGTACCGTATCTGTTAAATGATTACTTCAAAGGTGAAGTGAAAGACTTCTACTAAAATTAAAACATTATAGCCGGGACTTTTGCCCCGACTTTAGATAAAGAAAAGAGGTAAGAGCAATGGTTACATGTATGAATAAAGAGAGAAAATATGGCTCTGTTATTTCTAACGGAAAAGTTTCCGTAGACTGTGACAATCCGACAGAATATGGCGGAGACGGATATGTATTCGGACCACATGATTTCATCGAAGCCGGATATGCAGCATGTTTGGACGTATGCGCTCGTAAGATTTGTGAAGCAGATGGAATTGAATTCAAAAAAGTTATTGTAACAGTAGCACTTGATTATCACGATGATAAAAAAACATATATCAGACATAAGATCGAAGTTACAGGAGTTCCGAAAGAAGTATCCGAAGATGTAGCGAAGAGAGCTTATGATGATTGCCTTGTGAAAAGTAATCTTTCCAAAGAACTTGTATTTGAACCACTTGGAGAGTAGATTTAGTAGAAAATAGAAACGACAGCGAACAGGACAAGAGTAAAAAGGAGAGAATGATAAAATGAAATTATTAATCAGAGCACCTTTTATTGAAAGCGAAAGAAAGAGGGAAAAACAATGTTAATGCAGGAAGAAAGAGAACAGATTGTAGAATATGGCAAAAAGATGAGCGCTGACAGACTGACATCCGGAACAAGCGGAAATATCAGTATTTATAACGCAGAAAAAGGTTACATGGCTATCAGCCCTTCAGGAATCGGATACTTCGATGTAAAACCGGAAGATGTAGTTATCATGGACCTGGATGCTAATATCGTAGATGGAGACAAGAAACCATCAAGCGAGTGGGCACTTCATACAGCAATGTACAAAACAAAACCAGAATGTAGAGCCGTTGTTCATACACACTCTATGTACTGTACAGTATTTGCAACACTTCGTCAGCCACTGAGAGCAGCTCACTATGTAATCGCAGATGCCGGTGTAGATGAAGTACCATGTGCTCCGTATTGCACATATGGAACACCGGAGCTTGCGAAAGCAGCTTCTGATACAATCGGTGACAGCAACGCAGTTCTGCTTGCTAACCACGGTATGCTCGCTTGCGGCGGAAGCTTAAAGAGCGCTTATTCTCTGGCATGTGGAATGGAATTCTGTGCTGAGTTAGAGTACCGTACAAAGACAATTGGGGGTCCTGTATATCTGTCTAAAGAAGAAATGGCAGAAGTACTGGAAAGCTTTAAGAGCTACGGACAGCCGAAAAAGAAAAACTAATTTATCCGACAATTCACATTTTAAAATAATATAAATAACCCTCCATTCCCTTAATATACATTGTATAATAGAGAAGGGAACCCCTTAAATAAAAGAGCCACCGCGAAAGCGATGGCTCTTGCCCTTTTTGCGAGTGCTTTTCGGTGAAATGGGGACAGGGCCTTTTGAAATGGGGACAGGGCTTTTTGAAATGGGGACGGGGATTTTCTCAAAAAGCCCCGTCCCCAGAAGCTGCCAGCGGCAAGGTTTGAGAAGTGAGAAAAGTGTGGTATAATGAACAAAACTGTCGAAAATCTGATTTGGACGCATACGGGGAACGGCAGAGAACAGTAAACGAAAGTAAGGGTAATATATGTTTAATAGGAAAAAAATAGGAAGAAGATGTCTGGCAGCGCTTCTTGCACTGTCTTTATGCCTGGGACCGGTGGTGCAGGCAAATGCAGCGAGAACAAACAGTTCGGCAACCGCAAAAACTACAGCCGCGAAAAAGACCGGAAAAAAACGCAAAACAAAAAAGAAGCTGACACCGGAACAGCAGCGGGAAAAAGAATTAAAGAAAGTCTATAAGATGAAGATCCAGTCGAACCAGATCAAGGGCTGGTCGAAAGGACCGGGAACTTACGGAGAGTCCGGAATTGTAATGGATGCCGGTACAGGTGCGATTCTGTATGCAAAAAACATTGACACACACGAATATCCGGCGAGTATCACAAAGGTGCTGACAGCATTGGTTGCACTGGAGAATGGCAAGATGGATGATCCGGTTATATTTACAAAAGACTGCGTGTCATTTATTCAACCGGGCGATTCCTCCATCGGGCTGAAAAAAGGGAATAAGATCACGCTGGAACAGGCGTTGTATGCGACACTTCTTGCATCGGCAAATGAAGCTGCGTACGCAGTCGGGGCAAATGTCGGTAAAAATGCCGGACATGATTACAACTGGTTTGTGCAGCAGATGAATGTAAGATGTAAAGAACTGGGTGGAAATAATTCTCATTTTGCAAATACGAATGGTCTGCATGATCCGAATCATTATACGTGCGCCAGAGATATGGCACTGATTGGAAGAGAGTTGTTCAAACATCCGGAATTTTTCAAGATTGTGCAGACACTGAATTACACAATTCCAAAATCAAAGACCGTAGAGAAGCACGAATTTTATCAGAAACATAAAATGTTATGGCCGGGCAATTCGAACTATTATAAATATGTAGTCGGCGGAAAGACCGGGTTTACTTCGGATGCACTGGCAACATTGATCACGATGGCAAAAAAAGGTGATACGAAACTCGTCTGTGTTGTGATGCGTACACACGGAAGAAATATTTTCCCGGATACGAGACATTTATTCGATTATGCATTTAAGAATTTCAAAAAGACTCCGGTTTCCGGCAATGAGACATCAAAAGATGTCGGGGAAATCCTTGCCGATGAGAACAGCGGTTATGTCATGCTGCCAAAAGGGGTAAAATTTTCAGATCTGAAGATGAAGATGGAAGTAGACAAGAGCATGCCGTCCGAAGCAACATTGACTTATACTTACAGAGGCAATCTTGTCGGAAGTGCAAGAGCGAAGCTGAGCCAGTCTTATCTGGATGCACACAAGGCAAAAGTTGAGCCAAAATCATCTGTGAAAAATCAGAGTAAAGTTACAAAACCTGGCAAAACTGAGAAAATGATTAAAAATAAAGTCAAAAAAATCCTTCCGGAAAAAATCTGGAAGCAGCTTGCAGCCAAATATCAGCAATACGGAAGAACGAAGAGTTATGAACTCGCCGTGCTGACGGCTGTTCTGTTCGTGCTGATTCTGCTGTTTATTGCGCGTTTGATTAAGATGCGACGGTTTAAGAAGAAGCAGAAGAGGAAACGATAAGGGAAAATAGAACACGCGCACATAAAAGAGCAGTCCTAAGGCTGCTCTTTTATAGCAAAATCGTTCTTGCTTGATCCAGTTTTACTTTCGGTTATAGACAAGTACATAGCTGCACATAATAAATACTAATACCTAAAATTAAAAAATGTAATATTTGTATTGACTTTTGAATCCGCGAACGTTAAAATAAAATCAATCAGTGATTAGAAAATTCGGATAAATCGGATAAATCAGAAAAAACTGTAATTATCTACAAAAAATACTGATTAGAAAGAAAAATTAGAATACACACGGAAGTTTTACGGTTGCGAAAGAAACAGGTGGTAGGAAAGAAATTAGAGCTTCTGACGAGTGTAGTATTCGGACGGAGGTTTAATTATGGAACAGAAACAAGAAAAGTTTAGTACCATAGGTTACATTGCAGCCGCTTTAGGTATGTGTATTGGTACTGGAAATGTCTGGAGATTCCCACGAGTATGTGCGGCGAATGGTGGAGGAGCATTTATTTTAGCCTGGACGATCGCAATGCTGATTTTTGCAGTACCGCTTCTCTCAACGGAGATGGCAATTGGTAAGAAGACCCGGCTTGGATGTATCGGTTCTTTCCGTAATGTTGGTGGAAAGAAATATACATGGATGGGATTTTTCGTGGCAGCAGTTTGTTTTTTCCTGATGAGTTATTATTGTGTACTTCAGGGATATTGTATGAAATACGCGGTAAATTCAGTTACCACATTTAAAGCGAATCTGACAACCGAGACTACATCAGCAATGTGGACAGCATTTACAGATTCTAAATGGCAGGTTATTTTATTCCACGCAATCGGATTTGCAGTTGCATGTTTTATCGTTTATCAGGGAATTGCCGGTGGTATCGAGCGATTCTGTAAAGTAGCGATCCCGTCATTATTTGTCATTCTTGTCGGACTTGCAATTTACGCAGTTACATTAAATGGAGCAAGTCAGGGACTGCAGTATCTTTTTACAATTAAGAAAGAATATCTTCTCAGTCCGAATACATGGATCCAGGCTTTTATTCAGGCAGCATGGAGTACCGGCGCCGGATGGGGATTCATTATTACATATGCAAACTATGTTGGAAAAGATGAAGACGTTCCGACAAGCTGTCTGATCATGGGACTTGGTGATAACCTTGGAGCCATCCTTTCAGCACTTGTAGTAATTCCTGCAATCTGTGCACTTTCTGCAACACCGGAAGCAGCAAATGAGGCACTTAGCCAGGGTAACTTCGGACTTACATTTATTTATATTTATCAGTTATTTACAACAATTCCGGGTGGAAGATTTATTTCATTTATTTTCTTCGGACTGCTTGCAATTGCAGCTATTACATCACTGTTCTCAATGATCGAGGTCGGTGTCAAATGTGTAGTTGACCTTGGCGTATCCCGTAAGAAAGCAGTTGTTGGTGTTTGCTTTGCAGGATTCCTTGTAGGATGTTTCTCATGCTGGTCATTAATCAACATCGATAATCAGGACTGGGTATGGGGAATTGGACTTTTAGTAAGTGGTGCATTTATTGCAGTGCTTGCATGGAAATATGGAGTAGAAAAATTGCGTACAGAAGAAGTCAATGCAAAAGGCGCAGACGTACATTTACCAAAAGCATACTATACTGCATGTATGTATATTATTCCTGTTTTAGTAGTAGGAATGGTTGGTTACTGGCTTCTTCAGACAAAAGAATGGTTCCCGAATACATGGCTGAATCCATTTATTATACAGGATAATACGGGAACAGTATTACTTCAGTTTGCAGTTGTTATTGTTGTAGGTATTGCACTTTCCAAATTCTTCAATAGTAAAACTGCAAAAGGCGAGATGAAAGAAGACGAGATCGCAAAATAATAGAAAGAAGGTATGTGTTATGACGATGGATGCAATTATTATGATGGTAATTACAATTGTAGGATATGTTGGTGGATTTGTTTACTTTCTTTCAAGAGTGTTTAAAAAAGAAAGAATGAAAGCGAAAGAGCAGAGTAAATAAGTGTTTATAAAATAAGAGCGGTGCACATATGAGTGTATCGCTTCTTTTTTTAAATAAAACCTATTGACATAGTAGGTTTATAGTGATAGTATACTTTACATGAAGAAGAGATAAGGAGATGAACAAAATGATCAGAAACTGTAGTGCAGTGAGAAAACACTGGCGAATGTTAGTTTATCAATTGTGCTGTGTGGCAAGGTGTTGCAGCCGATGTTGCTGCCCACAGTTTTAAGATGAAGTATCATCGCATATTTTATACAGGAAGATGCCATAAAACCATTCGTGTGCAAGCACATCATAGTTTTAGGCTTTTGCCCCTGGCATCATAGAAGAAAAACGTAGAACGGTTACAGATAAATAGAAAGAGGGATTTAAAATGGCAAATATTTATAAAGGAACATTAGGATTAATTGGAAACACACCACTTGTAGAAGTAACAAATATTGAGAAAGAATTAGGTCTGGAAGCAAAAGTACTTGTAAAATTAGAGTATTTCAACCCGGCAGGAAGTGTAAAAGACAGAATCGCAAAGGCAATGATCGAAGATGCAGAGAGCAAAGGACAGTTAAAGGAAGGTTCTGTGATTATTGAGCCAACATCTGGTAATACAGGAATCGGACTTGCATCCATCGCAGCAGCCAAAGGATATCGTATCATTCTTACAATGCCTGAGACAATGAGCGTTGAGAGAAGAAATATTCTGAAAGCATACGGTGCAGAGTTAGTGCTGACAGAGGGCGCGAAAGGAATGAAAGGAGCAATTGCCAAGGCCGAAGAGCTTGCAAAAGAGATTCCGAACAGCTTCATTCCGGGACAGTTTGTAAATCCTGCAAACCCTGCTGTGCACAAAGCAACAACAGGACCGGAGATCTGGAAAGATACAGATGGTGAAGTTGACATCTTTATCGCAGGTGTCGGAACCGGAGGAACACTGACAGGAACCGGTGAATATCTGAAAGAGCAGAAACCGGAAGTGAAGATCGTAGCATTAGAGCCAGCTTCTTCACCGGTATTATCTGAAGGAAAGAGCGGAGCACATAAGATTCAGGGAATCGGTGCCGGATTTGTACCGGACGTACTCAATACATCTGTATACGATGAGATTTATAAAGCAGAAAATGAAGATGCATTTGCAGCAGCAAAACTGCTTGCCAAGAAAGAAGGCGTACTGGTAGGTATTTCTTCAGGAGCAGCACTTCATGCAGCAATCGAATATGCGAAGAAACCAGAGAATAAAGGCAAGACAATCGTAGCATTACTGCCAGATACAGGTGACAGATATTATTCAACACCATTATTTACAGAGTAAATAACCTGCGAAGTGAGTAAAACATTTGCTGAGCGGAAATGCCTGTAAAAGTGAGTAAAACATTCGCCGGACAGGCATAATCATAAAGTAGATACCATGAGTAGAAATACAGAGTAAGCCTAAAATGTTTACTCTGTATTTTGCCAGTTAAAAATAAAAGATAAAGGATTGGGGTAATATGAAATTTTCGAAAAGAAGCCGCTATGGCATACAGGCGTTAATAGATCTGGGGATATATGCAAAAACGGAATGTGTACAGTTAAAGGATGTGTCGGAGAGGAATGATATTTCCGTCAAATATTTGGAGCAGATATTTACTGCGCTCAGAAAAGCAGGATTTGTAAAAAGTATCAAAGGTCCACAGGGCGGATATCTGCTTGGAAAATTACCGGAGGAAATTCGCATATCTGATGTAGTTGAAGCGATGGACGGAAGCTATGAACTGGATGAAGAAGTGTCCGAACTGCCGACTGCACAGGTGATTCAGAGATGTATTATCAATCCGGTCAATGAGCAGACCAATCAACTGCTGCAGGGACTGACCTTAAAAGGATTAGTGGAAAAGACAGAAGAGATTACTGCATATTCAGCGGAGATGTACTATATATAAACACCAGAGTCACAAGCCTGAAACCACGATGTGCTTGCACGAGAGTGGTTTTATGGCTTAGTGACTTGCCACAATATGAGGATAAAAGCAGGGTGTAGCCCTGCGATATCCGAATATTGTGCAGGATTGTGGAAGTGCATAGCACGGAGCAATCCGTAAGGTGTTTATATATAGGAAACAGAAAAATAGAGTCACCGCCCCGATATGAGCAAAAAGAGCTGCGAAGCAGCGAAAGAGCACGTAGTGACGTGCGGATTTGCGAATATAGCGGAGGAGTCCAGAATAAAAATGGCTTAGTGACTTGCCACAATATGAGGAAAAAAGCAGGGTGTCGCCCTGCGATATCCGAATATTGTGCAGGATTGTGGAAGTGCATAGCACGGAGCAATCCGTAAGGTGTTTATATATAGGAAACAGAAAAATAGAGTCGCCGCCCCGATATGAGCAAAAAGAGCTGCGAAGCAGCGAAAGAGCACGTAGTGACGTGCGGATTTGCGAATATAGCGGTGGAGTCCAGAATAAAAATGGCTTAGTGACTTGCCACAATATGAGGATAAAAGATTATGACATTAACACAACTTCATTATATTATTACAATTGCACAGACTAAATCCCTGAATAAAGCAGCGGAGCAGCTGTTTGTCTCTCAGCCGTCGCTGACCAGTGCAGTAAAAGAACTGGAGAAAGAGCTTGGAATTACATTATTTTACCGAAGCGGACGTGGAGTTACGCTGACGAATGACGGAACTGAATTTTTATTATATGCGAAGCAGATTTATGGACAATATGAAACAGTGATGGAAAAATACAGCGGTGGCGGCAGCTATAAGAAAAAATTTGGTGTCTCCACACAGCATTATTCTTTCGCTGTAAAAGCGTTTGTAGATATGGCAAAAGCTTATGATATGTCACAGTATGAATTTGCAATCCGGGAGACGCAGACCAAAGAAGTCATTCAGGATGTCAGTACGATGAAGAGCGAAGTCGGCGTTCTCTATCTGTCAGATTTCAATCGTAAATCTATGACAAAATTATTTCACTCCGCGGGACTGGAATTTCATCATCTGACCATTTGCCAGGCATATGTATATTTGTGGAAAGGACATCCGCTGGCAAATGAAGAATCTATTTCTTTTGAGCAGCTTGGCAAATATCCGTGCCTTGCATTTGAACAGGGAGATGACAGTGCATTTTATCTTGCAGAAGAAATCCTGTCTACGAATGAATATCCGCAGATCATCAAGGCAAATGATCGTGCAACGATGCTGAATCTGATGATCGGATTGAATGGCTATACGCTGTGCTCCGGCATCATCTGTGAGGAACTGAACGGTGATGAGTACCGCGCAGTTCCATTTAAAGATGATGAAATGAACCCGAATAGTGAGATGGAGATCGGGTATGTCACAAGGAAAAACTCTATTTTAAGCCGCATGGGCGAGCATTATATAGAAGAGATTAAAAAGTATCTGCGGATTGAGTAGCCAGTCGGAATTGCTGTACTCCGGCGGAAGTCAGTGATGTTCCGCCGCGTCCCCTGGAACTTTTAATCCAGTTTTTTTCATGTAAATATTCAAAAGCTTTTTTTATCTCATGTTCGGTATAGTCATAATTTAGTTCTTTTAATATTTTCATCCGCCCCATTGGCTGTTGGTAGAGAAGAGACAGAATGCGCTGACATAAAGTTTCTTCTCTGGAAAACAAATCGGAAAATTCCACAGAAGAATTGGAAATAGGTGAATCCTTTTGTGAATGTATGAGATCTGTCTGGGAGGTTGTAATTATTTTTTTGTTGTATCCAGGTGGAAGATCATCCGGTGTTAAAGCTCTGGAACCCATGTATGCCATATATTCAATACAGTTTTGTAATTCGCGGATATTTCCCTTCCATGAATAAGACAGCAAAAGCTCCTGTAGCGCAGGCGTGATAGAATGATGGATTTTAAAACTTTTCAAAAAATGTTCGGACAATGGCAGGATATCATCGATACGTTCTCTGAGTGGCGGAATCACGAGTGTAAACATACTGATACGGTAATACAGATCCAGACGGAAGAGTCCCTGTTCGATCATGTCCGGAAGGTTTCGGTTTGTTGCTGTGATGATCCGCACATTGATCGGAATCGTCGTGCTGCTTCCGAGCTTTCGGATTTCCTGTTCCTGCAGAACACGAAGGAGCTTCGCTTGCAGAATGACAGGCATTTCGCCAATTTCGTCGAGAAATATGGTTCCGTTTTGCGCAAGTTCAAATAAGCCTTTTTTACCACCGCGTTTTGCACCGGTAAAGGCACCCTCTTCATAACCAAAAAGTTCACTTTCCAGTAATTCATTTGAAAGGGAGGCACAGTTGAGTGCGATAAACGGATGAGCACTGCGTGCAGAATACTGGTGCACAGACTGGGCGAACAGTTCTTTCCCGGTTCCGCTTTCTCCGTTGATAAGAATCGGAAAATCTGTAAGAGCCATTCGTTTGGCTCGTTGGATACAGTCTTTCATAACACTGCTTTTACAGATAATATCAGAAAACTGATATTTGGCAGCAGCATTTTTATGGATTGATTTTTTACGGATCTCATGTTCAAGAGATTCGATTTTTTTTGCATCTTTTAAGATAATTAAGAATCCTTTTGTATCTTTGTAAAGTGAAAATATATGCTTGGAAAATGTATATATTTTTTCTTGTTTTTCTAATTTAAAAATATAATTATCCCGTTCTGACGGATCCATAATCAGTTCCCGGACTTCCATTGGAAGATAACGGATCAGTTCCCGGGTGTCAATAGTCTGTTCGTTCAAATTCATCATAGACAAAAAAGCCTGATTGACAAAAGCCGGATGGTCACTTGTGTTTAAAAAGAGCAGACCATCATCGATCAGGTTGATCGTCAGAGTTAACAGGTCTTTCGTGTTTGAATAGAGATCCAACGGTGCGTGTGAAAAGTCGCTGTTCAAAATTTCTTTCGATGTCTGATACAATTTCTCAAGCAGAGAGTTCGTTTTGATTTCCAGAGCAACCATCACAGACATTAATGTGTCTGCTGAAATCAGACGCCATCCAATGTCGATAACTTTTGTGATATATGATGGGATAAAACGCATCTGTCCCGGAGTGACCGCAATATCAACACTGTAAGTTTCCGGATTGTCCGGATAAGATGGAACGAAATCAATATGATTGATTCCCAGTTGATAAAGATAAGCAGCCATATCAAACGCAGAAGTACGGTTTGTAGTCATTAACAGGACTTTTGTTCCGGGTACGATATTCATGAGCTTTTTATAACCAGTATTTGAAATTGCTTTTACGCCATGAATAATAATTGGTTCATCGTCAAAATGTTTAAGTATTTCTTCATTATTAATCGGAGAAAGAGCAAGAACAGCATCGGCTTTCAGGTGTTCGCCGATTTCATCTGTAATTGTATGTGTTTCCAGTTCGAATAATCCACCAAAAAAATCTAAAAGTTCCTGGCGGTAATGCATGGCATTTAATAAATCGTAGGTAATTAAAATCAGCTTTTTCTTCATTGAATTCCCATCCTTCTTTGAATATAATGGATAATATCCTGTTTTATCCAATTATATCCTAAAAAATACTTGAAGAAAAGAAAAAATAGAGAAAAAACGCGAAATAAAGCAGGAAGAAAGTTGGCACGGTTTTTGCTCTATATAAATATATCAGTCATAAAGGAGGAGAAAAGGAATGGCAACAGAAACAAAGGAAAAGAGAAAGGGAGCAGAAGAACAGGTACAGGTAAAATGGTATGGTTATATTGCATTACTGGTAGGTATTCTGTTTTTCTCAGGATTATTTCAGAAAGCACCAGGAGCGCTTAAAGCATTAGATTTCAATAATGTAATGGGAAGTTTTGGAACGCTTGGAGAATTAACAAAAGGATCGGGTACGCTGGCGGAAAACTTCCGTGGAGTCGGAGGATCCGGACCGAAGGACGGATGGTTATATGCACTTACATTATTGCCGTCAGTTATGTTTGCACTTGGTATGGTAAAGATCATTGAACATCTGGATGGAATGAAAGCAGCACAGAAATTACTCAGCCCGTTGTTAAAACCACTGATGGGACTTCCGGGAAGTGCCGGACTTACATTGATTACAAGTATTCAGTCAACAGATGCTGCAGCAGCTATGACAAAAGAATTAAGTGATAATGGTTATATCACAGAGAAAGAAAAAGCGATTTTCTGTGCGTTCCAGTTTTCAGGAGCGTCTGTAATTACAAACTTTTTTGCATCAGGAGCCGCATTATTCCCATTTATTGGAGACCTGGCAATCTGGAAACCGCTGGTATTGATTATTGTGTTGAAATTTGTGGGTGCAAATGCAATGCGTTTCTGGGTAAACAAAATGGATAAGAAAGAGGAGGCATAAACATATGGAAGCAAAGACAGAGAAGAAGGGAAATATTATTGACGCATTTGTAGGCGGAGCGAGAAATGGATTTAAGATCGGTACAAATTCTATGGTTCCGAATATTATTTTTGGATTTGCTGTGATTTCAATCTTAAATCTGACCGGATTAATGGAAATTATCGGAAAAGTATTTACACCGATCATGGGAATCTTTGGACTCCCGGGTGTTGCTGCAACAGCATGGATGGCAATTTTTGTATCTATGGGAGGAGCCGCAGGTGTTATCGCCGGACTTTTTACGGCTGGACAGATGACAAGTGCACAGGTTGCAATTATGCTTCCGGCATTATTGCTTTCCGGAGCACAGGTGCAGTTCATGGGACGTATGCTTGGAACAGCTGAACTGGATACGAAATACTATCCTCATATGTTTACGATTGCAACTGTAAATGGAATTATTGCAATGTTGATCATGAATTATTTTATTGTTTAAAATAATGTAGCAGAAAGGAGAAAGAACAATGGCAGAACAGAAAGATTATATCACTTATGTACATGAGGTTTATGATTATTTACATACAATTCCAGAACTGGGATTTGAAGAGTATAAGACATCTGCATTTATTCTGAGTGAATTAAAGAAATGTGGATTCAGGGATGAAGATATTGTTTCGGGAATTGCAGGAACAGGTATTCTTGTGACGATTGATTCTGGTAAACCGGGACCTGTACTGGCGTTAAGAGCAGATATAGATGCGCTGGAATTTATTATCAATGGAGAACGCAAAATTATTCATGCATGTGGACATGATGGACACATTTCTATGCTGTTGGTTGCTGCAAGAGAAATTAAGAACAGAGGACTGGTGAAGGCAGGAAGACTGAAAATTTTATTTCAGCCGGCAGAAGAAAAATTGTTTGGTGCTTTAAAAGTGATTGAATCAGGAGTACTGAATGATGTTGAGGAAATGGTTGGCATGCATTTGCGCCCGAAACAGGATTGCAGACTGGGAAAGGCAATACCGGCAATGTATCATAATGCAAGCTGTATTATGCATTTTTCTATCAAAGGAAAAACTGCGCATGGTTCAAAACCACATCTTGGTGTCAACGTAGCAGATGCACTGTCGCTGTCTACACAGGCTGTTAATATGATCCGTGTAAATCCGGCAATCCCGAGTTCTGTAAAAGTGACAAATGTTAAAATTCCGGGAGAAACATATAATAATATCCCTGAAGAAGCATTTATGGCGTTGGATCTTCGTTCAGAGAGCAATGAAGAGATTGAACATATGAAAGAACTGGTTGTCAGAGCTGTGACAAAAGCATGCGAAGCAGTCGGAGCAGAAGCGACATTAACATTTAACAGTGGAGTTCCGGCAGCAGAATTTGATGATGATATGATTAAACTTGCAGAAGAAACAATTCTGGATGTATTTGGCGAACATGGTTCAATTGGAATCTTCAAAAATTCAGGTGGAGAAGATTTCCATTACTATACACAGAAGCTGCATTGCAAAACGACTTATATGGGACTGGGAGCGGATGCAGTTCCGGGATTCCATAATCCAAATGTTGTGATTGATACAAAGGCACTGGAATATGGTGTACAGATTTGGTGCAGACTGGTAGAAAAACGGATGCATGATTAAGAAATAAGGAAAAATAAAATAAACACCCTCTAAGAAAAGCAGACTGTCATTTTAAGAAAATAAAGTGATAGTCTGTTTTGTTTTTTGTTCCCTGAGTTATAGCTTCATCCTATAACTGGATATTTTTCTTATGTATTAGACAAGAATTACCTACCATGTTAGTCTGTTTACAGAAACAAAGAAACACAACAAAAAAGGGCAAATTAAGGAAACGCAGTAAGCGTAATATGGAGGGACAAAATTATGGCAGATATTAAGGATTCAAAAAACTGGGGATTTGAAACAAGACAGTTACACATTGGACAGGAGCAGGCTGATCCGGCAACGGACGCAAGAGCAGTTCCGATTTATGCATCATCATCTTATGTATTCCATAACTCACAGCATGCAGCTGACAGATTTGGACTTCGCGATGCAGGAAATATTTACGGAAGACTTACAAATCCGACAGAAGATGTATTTGAACAGCGTATTGCTTCATTGGAAGGTGGTTCTGCAGCACTTGCAGTTGCATCCGGAGCAGCAGCAATCGATTATACATTCCAGGCACTTGCAAAAACAGGTGAGCATATCGTAGCATCTAAGACTATTTACGGAGGAACATATAACCTTCTGGCACATACACTTCCACTTACAAACGGTGTAACAACAACATTCGTTGATCCGGAAGTTGAAGGTTCATTTGAAGCAGCAATCCAGGAAAATACAAAAGCAATCTTTGTTGAGACATTAGGAAATCCGAACTCTAATTTAGTTGATCTGGAAGAGATTGCAAAAATTGCACACAAACACAATATTCCATTGGTTGTAGATTCAACATTTGCAACACCATATCTGATCCGTCCATTTGAATATGGCGCAGACATCGTTGTACATTCAGCAACAAAATTCATCGGTGGACACGGAACAGCAATCGGTGGTGTCATCATTGAAGGAGGAAACTTCGACTGGAAAGCAAGTGGAAAATTCCCATGGATCTCTGATCCGAACCCAAGCTACCACGGAATTTCATTTGCAGATGCAACTGCACCGGCAGCTTTCGTTACATACATTCGTGCAATTATCTTACGTGATACAGGAGCAACACTTTCTCCATTCCATGCATTCTTATTCCTTCAGGGATTAGAGACATTATCACTTCGTGTAGAACGTCACGTAAGCAACGCGCTGAAAATCGTAGATTACCTGGCAAATCACCCACAGGTAGAGGCAGTACATCATCCGTCTCTTGAGAGTGAGCCGAGCCACGAATTATATAAGAAATATTTACCGAACGGTGGTGGATCTATCTTTACATTTGAGATTAAAGGAGATGCCAAGACGGCGCAGGATTTCATTGATCACCTGTCCATTTTCTCACTGCTTGCAAATGTTGCAGATGTAAAATCTCTTGTAATCCATCCGGCAACAACAACACACAGCCAGTGCACAGAGGAAGAACTGTTAGATCAGGGAATTAAACCAAACACAATCCGTCTTTCTATCGGAATTGAAAAAGTAGAAGATTTGATTGCAGCATTAGATGCAGCATTTGAGGCAGTAAAATAAGCCCCTCTTGACGCTAAAAGCGTTCTTTTAGATAATTAATAAAAGCCGAAGTGGAAATACTTCGGCTTTTATTAATATTCAATAATCTGAAGTTCAAATATGGAGCACAAATTTCGGGGATGCTATCAATAGCTTTGTGCTTCAATGACAATATAACATGAATTATCCAGATTTAACATAGGTTTTGTAAACAGAAAAACAGATATAAATTGTGCTCTGATCACAAAAATGATACAATAATTTCAAAAAAGGAGATGTTTTATGGCCGTAGAACTGGAAAAATTATACGTACAGCTGATTCCAGAGTACAATATCAGGCTTTGTACGCAGAGCTGCTTTGAAAAAAGAATCAGCTGGATACATATGGTAGAGGATATTGAATTTACACAATTTCTGCATGGAAATGAACTACTGTTTAATTCGGGACTTAATTATGAATCCAATGAATGGCTGAAGAAATTTATCGATTGTCTCTGTGAAAAAAATGCGGGGGGACTGATTGTGGGAATGCATGATGGAATGGGATTTCCGCAGGAGATTGTAGATTATTGTAATGAGAAGAAACTTCCGTTGTTTTCAGCGTCATGGGACACGCCTTATATCGATATTATGCGGCTTTTCTCGGAAATTTTGCTGAAGAATGAGCAGATTGAGACGAATCTGGTAAATGCACTGAAAAATGCAATTTATTATCCGGACAGTCAGGATATGTATCAGAATCATCTGGAACGCAATGGCTTTTTTGAAGATTATTCTTATATTGTTATCCGTATCAGTTGTCACACTTATGATACGGATAAAGGCAATAGTATTCTGGAAGATCTGGAGCGCGATATCCGTTATTCTATGAAGAAGAGTATTATTTACAAAGAACAGGGTATTCTTACAGTTCTGGTAGCCGGTCATTTTGAGGCGTGGGTGAAGGAATGTGTGGGGGATATGTGTGAAAATGATGAGAATATTTATGCAGGAATTGGAATTACGGTGAACAAATTAAATGAGATCCACCGATCCTTTGAATCTGCACAGATTGCATATCAGCTTACGAAGACAGCAATTCCGAAGAATTATCTTGTATATAATGAGCTTGGCATTTACAAAATACTGACTGACTTTAAAGAACCGACATTATATACGAAATTTGTGGACGAGACACTGGGCAGTCTGCTCCAGTATGACAGAGAACATCAGACAGATTATGTGGCAATCCTGCAGGCATATTTTGAGAATGAGTGCAGCACAGTCTGCACAGCACAGGAATTATACTGCCATAAGAATACACTGACTTACAAATTGAATGCTATCAAAGAAATACTGGGGTATGATATTTTAAATAATGAGAACCGCACAAAGATTATGCTTTCATTTTATATTTTGCGTATCGGCGAGATGTGGTATAATAACCGTAAAGCTTAAAAGGGGACGGGGCTTTTCTAGAAAAGCCCCGTCCCCTTTTAAAAGTACTCCACATTTCCCACAGGGAATGTGGAGGGAATGATGTGAAATATGTGGACAGGAGGAGAAGACTATGGATGAAAATCGTATCAAGAGAAATGTGCTCCTGGGCGAGCGCATGATTAAGAATTTGGAAACCCGCAATATGGAAGGCTACTATGCGGACTCTAAGGAAGAAGCATTGCAGATCGCACTCAGGCTCATTCCGGAAGGAAGTTCAATTGCCTGGGGCGGTTCGAGGTCGATCGCCGAGATCGGATTAAAGGATGCAGTCTGTCAAGGTAATTATAAAGTTTATAATCGTGATGCGGCAAAGAACAAAGAAGAAAAACGGGAAATTGAGCTGGCAACTTACGACAGTGACTTCTTCCTGACAAGTGCTAATGCGATTACGGAAAGTGGTGTGCTTGTAAATATTGATGGCAACGCCAATCGTGTGTCCGCAATTGCATATGGACCGAGAAATGTTATTATGATCATCGGTATGAATAAGGTTACAAAGGATCTGGAAAATGCATGGTCTCGCGCAAGAAATGAGGCGGCGCCGATCAATGCGCAGCGCTTCGGGCTGGATACACCTTGCTGCAAAACAGGTTCCTGCTTTGACTGTAAGAATCCGGACACGATTTGCTGTCAGTTTCTGGTGACACGTTATTCTAAACATCCAAACCGGATTAAAGTAATCCTTGTAAATGAAGACCTGGGATTTTAGAAAAATATTAAAAATCTGACAGTAGAATTAAGATTCTGTTATTGACGAATACCTGTGCATTTGCTATAATAACAAATGCACATAGATGGCGCCATAGCCAAGTGGTAAGGCAAAGGTCTGCAACACCTCTATCACCAGTTCAAATCTGGTTGGCGCCTTTATAACAAAAATCCTGTCCGATTCGGGCAGGATTTTTCTGCTATGGTGACGAGAAAATGCGAAAAAGGACAGCGGTGGAGTGTATGAGACTTGAATTACAACAGAAACAAAAACAGATTTTGACAGAGAAAATGATACAGTCCGTGGAAATTTTACAGATGACTTCGCAGGAATTAAAAGAATATGTGAATGAAGTAATGCTGGAGAATCCGGTTGTAGAATTGGATGAACATGTAAATGAAAATACTGGAACAGAATCTATTGAAGAAAGGCAACAGCAGACATCTGCAGAGGAACAGTATCATTATCTGACACAGAGACAGAGCGATGATGATGATATTTCCAATCTGAAAAATAAATGGAATGTGGATCCAAACGACGAAGAAACACTGCAGGACTATCTCTGGTCGCAGCTTTTATGGAAGGAGTACAGCGACAGGGATGAGAAGATTTTAAAATTTATTCTGGACAGTCTGGATGACCGGGGATATCTCACAGATACTGTAGAAGATATTGTGGACAGTGTAGGTGAGACGAAAGAACATGTAATACAGCTTATAGAAGAGGTGCGTACATTGGAGCCGGCAGGTGTTGCAGCAATGAATCTGCAGCAATGCCTTCAACTGCAATTGCAGCGACGGGGGGAACTGGATCATAATATGGAAAAACTGGTGACAGAATGTCTTCCGTTGCTTGGAGAAAATAAAATTCCACAGATTGCAAAAAAGATGAAACTCTCAATAGATGAAATTTTAGTTATGTGTGAACGACTGAAAACGCTTTCCCCAAAGCCGGGTGGATCTTTCAGTAACAGACAACAGATGAAATACATTATTCCCGATGTAATTGTTGTGAAATTTAAAGAATATTACGACATTCTGTTAAATGACTGGATGTATGCCGATATATCGATCAGTCCATATTACAGTCAGATGCAAAAAAATAATTCATCTCAGGAAGTGAAAGATTATCTGGAACAGAAGATAAAACAGGCAAACTGGGTGAAACAGAGCATAGAGCAGCGAAATACAACTTTGTTAAAAGTGGCAAGAGCAATAGTAGTACATCAAAAAGATTTTTTTGAACATGGCAGTGCATATTTAAAACCATATCGTCTGGCAGACGCAGCGGAAGAGATCGGAATACATGAATCGACAGTGAGTCGTGCGGTGAATAAAAAATATTTGCAATGCAGCCAGGGGATTTTCCCGTTAAGTTATTTCTTTGTTCGTGGTATGCAGGAAAATGCAGAACAATCCAGCACTGCTATTAAGGGAATGATAAGAGAATTGATAAGACAGGAAAACAAAAAGAAACCGTACAGTGATGCGGCTATAACAAAATTATTAAATGAAAAGGGAATCCAGATTTCCAGAAGAACCGTTGCAAAATACCGGGATCAGGAAGGAATACCGGGAGCATCCGGAAGAAAGGACTGGAAACAGGACTCCGTTGTCTGATTTTTAACTGTTCTTTATAAATGTCGTGTGGCATTTTGGGCAGGTGATCTCAATCCGTCCTTTGCCACGCGGGATTCTTATTTTCTGCTTGCATCCCGGACACCGGTAAATATGATGTGTCTTGCGCTGCAGCATCATACTTTTCTTATGGAAGAACCAGCTACGGATCTTCGCGGTCTTTCCAAGAAAGAGTTGATTTTCGTGGGAACGTTTATAAATATTTCTGGAAAACATCCGGTAATAGGAATAAATAATGAGCACCCAGGAAAGGAGAGACAACTTGGAATTAGATGTCCATCCGGCGATCAGCATAATTGCGAGTCCCAGCCCGACTGTCCATTTTCCTAATGTATCTATTCCGTATCTTCCATACATGAATTGCATAAATTTTTCTTTGAACCGATTCATATCTCACACCTCTGATTTCTATAAGATTATTTCTATATTTCATAATGATATACCCACAGATTTTAAAGTCAATTAAGAAGAAGTGAAAGGTCATTAAAAAAGTATAAATTGATGTTTTGACAAAAAAATGAGGGAGGGTATACCGAAAACATCTATCACATAAATTAAAATATTTTATATTTTATAAAACTTATCCGGGAATTTATTTGTCTAATATGAAAGCCGGAAAAGGCAAAAAAGTGAAGATTACTGCAAAGGCAAAAGACGGCTCAGGCAAATATGGAACAATAACGATTAAAATTAAATAAATAATGCGAGAAAAAGGCAGCTATAGCTTTCCTGTTATGAGGAGGTGATGAGCTGTCTTTTTTAATAATGAGAACTGGAAACGTCGTTTCTGATATATAAAACTCTTCAGGAGGAAGTACACTCTTTTTTGAACACCGATTATGGTATTTTATTGGTTTGTTATAATGGAAAAACCAAAGGAGACGCGTACTTGCGAGGAAAGCAGAGTATTGCAGAAAATTGCATCTGGCACAAGAACGGGGGGAAAGGCACACGCTTTATTAATTGACACTGGCAGAAGTAGGTAAGGCTTGTTATAATGTAAAGACAATAGTTGAAGGAGTGGTGCGGATGAGTGAAAGAAAACATCACAGAGGAAGAAGGAAGAAAAGTAATTTTCTGCTGAATATCATTTTAGTAATTGCGGTGATTGTATTCTGCGTTTCCGGATATAACCTTCTGAAAATCGGAAAAGGCTACAAAGACGGACGGGATGAATATAAGAAAGTACGCAAACTGGCGGTGACACAGGATAAAGATTCGGAAAGATCCGTAGATGAGTTTCAGGTGGATTTTGATAAGTTGAAGAAAATAAATGCAGATACGATAGGATGGATTCGTTTTTCTCCGAAACCGAAGGAAATTAATTATCCGATTGTGCAGGGGAAAGACAACCAGACTTATCTGCATAAAACATTTTCAAATAATGAGAATACGCTGGGAAGCATTTTCTTAGATTCAAATGCAAATGCGGATTTTGCAGACGGTAACAGTATCGTGTACGGGCATCGCATGAAAGATGGCTCCATGTTCCGGCATTTGCAGGATTATGATACGAAGAAATTCTGGAAGAAATATCCGTATTTTTACATTTACACATTAGATGGAAGAAAATTAACTTACATTATATATGCTGCGGGAGAGACGACAGAGAAATCCGATGTGTACCAGACAGATTTCTCGGATGATGCAATGTTTCAATTATTTACGAAAGCAGCAAAAAGTATGGCACTCTACGATACTGGCGTAGAGGTGACAAATAGTGACAGTTGTGTTACACTTTCTACCTGCACAGGAGCCAGTGATGAACATCGTTTTGTTGTGATTGGCGTAAGAGTGCAGAAAGAAGAGCTGGAGTAAGGGGGAATTAAAATGGCTTATATATATGAAGTGGGCGATATCGTTACATTGAAGAAACCGCATCCGTGTGGAAGCAAAGAGTGGGAGATTCTGCGTGTTGGAGCGGATTTCCGGTTGAAATGTATGGGGTGCGGACATCAGATCATGACCGCGAGAAAGCTTGTTGAAAAAAATACAAGAGATTTGAAGAAAAAAGCTTGAAACAATTAAGCCTTTATGTTATCATATCAAATTGTGATACACTATTATTCCGTGTATAACCATGCGCGGAAATCCTTGCTCCCACATAAGCGGGCGGGGGCCAAAAGACCAGAAGGAGGTGCAGGACGACATGAACAAATATGAATTAGCTGTTGTTGTCAGTGCAAAAATCGAAGACGACGAAAGAGCACAGGTTATCGAAAAAGTGAAAGCATTAGTTGAGCGTTTCGGTGGCAAGATCTCTGACGTTGATGAATGGGGTAAGAAAAGATTAGCTTACGAGATTCAGAAGATGAAAGAAGCATATTACTATTTCATCCACTTCGAGTCTGATGCTGAGACTCCAGGCGAAATCGAGCAGAGAATTCGCATCATGGATAATGTAGTCAGATATTTATGCGTTAGACAGGAAGCATAGACAGGAAGTAGAGGTATAATATGAATAAAGTAATTTTGATGGGACGCTTAACAAGGGATCCAGAAGTTAGATATTCACAGGGTGATAACTCTATGGCAATTGCCAGATATACATTAGCTGTTGACCGCAGATTCCGTCGTAACAATGACGGAGAGCAGACTGCAGACTTCATCGGATGTGTTGCATTCGGAAGAAGTGCAGAGTTCGCGGAGAAGTATTTCCGTCAGGGTCTGAAGGTAATCGTTACAGGACGTATTCAGACAGGAAGCTACACGAACAAAGAAGGTCAGAAAATTTACACAACAGATGTTGTTGTAGAAGATCAGGAATTTGCAGAGAGCAAAGCAGTCAGTGATGCTAACGCAGGAAGTTTCCGCCAGGCGGCTCCTTCACCGGCACCAGCTCCGGCAGCGGATGCAGGCGACGGCTTCATGAATATTCCAGATGGAATTGACGAAGAATTACCGTTCAACTAAGAATTGAAAGGAGAGTTAATCATGGCTTACGATAAAGGAAATCGTCCAGAAGGCGGCTTCAAGAGAAGAGGCGGCGGACGTAGAAGAAAAAAAGTTTGCGTATTCTGTGGAAAAGAGAATAACGAGATCGATTACAAGGATGTAGCAAAATTAAGAAAGTACATCTCTGAGAGAGGAAAAATCCTTCCGAGAAGAATTACAGGAAACTGTGCTAAACATCAGAGAGCTCTTACAGTAGCTATCAAGAGAGCACGTCACGTTGCTCTTATGCCATACGTACAGGACTAATTTGCACGGCATTTAAGTATGAATAATAGAAAGCCTTTAAGTACTGATAGAATTAGTATTTAAAGGCTTTTTTTGTAGTTGGATTTGCGCCTGCGAATTCTTATAATTTGAGTTATAGGACAAAATGTGTTGATAGAAACCGCCTTCAGCCCTTGAAAATAAAGGGTTGAAGGCGGTTTAATCTTTTTTTAAACAACTTTGAGGGTGGACAAAACGTGTTGATAAAAAGTCTCCAAACCCTTGAAAATAAAGGAACTAAAGGCTTTTAATCTTCCTTAAAATAAGAACCATGGAGGGAAGATTAGATGAATCAAGTAAATTGTCCTGTTTGTGGTATGAAATGTGTGAAGTCTGGAAAGACAAAAGCTGGTTCGCAACGTTGGCTTTGTAAGAATTGCAAAACGTCACTAACGCATAAAATTAATAATGAATCCAAGGAACTGCAAATCTTTTTGGATTGGCTGTTTGGAAAAGAATCTCAATCAACAATGTCTGGAGAAGGAAGATCCTTTAGAAGAAAGACAGCAAAGTTCTGGGATATATGGGCTATGCCGCCAAAGATAGCAGAATCTAGAGATGTAGTATTTCTCGATGGGATCTATCTTGGTCGGAAAGCATGCGTTTTGATTTGCTGTGATGAAAAGCATGTGTTGGGATGGTATTTGTGTCGTTATGAACATGCAGGAGCCTGGATCGCTTTGATGAAACGTATTGCTGAGCCAAGGATGGTAGTGTCTGATGGGGGTACAGGTTTTGCAAAAGCACTCAAAAAGGCATGGCCAAAAGCAAAACATCAAAGGTGTAGGGAACTTCATGAATGGGTAGCAAAAGGCAGGAGTCCTTATGATAATGGCGATTATATCTGTGGAGCCGGTGGGTATCCCCTTGATTTCATCAGTGCTTTGCGAGCCGAAAAAGAATTACAAGATTGGTTTGACAGTTTATCAGAAGCAGAAAAAGAGGCGAAAAGACAGGGTCGCAGTTATCAGTATGCTACCGAAACAGACGAGATTTATTTTGATATATCCACCTTTCAGATACTGATGCAGAAGACGATGACTTGCCCTTCCAATAATATGCGAATCAACAAAAATAATGCAAAATCGGCGGGCTAATTTGACCGCCGATAAAAAATCAAAAAATTTACACACTTTGCCTGACAAACCCAAAGGTCCGGTGGACCTTTTTTAGTCGTTATCGTAACACACCCTTTTTTTGTGCTATCTTTCTTTCGGCAGGCTTACGAGAATGGTAGTTCCTTCTTTGGAGCTTTCTTCCACTTTTACAGACCCGCCGTGAAGTGAGGCAATCTCCCAAACGAGAGAAAGACCAAGTCCTACGCCGCCATGGGCGCGGCTGCGGGATTTATCGACACGGAAAAATGGCTGGAAAATGCTTTGCTGATCTGTTTTGGCAATTCCAAAACCATGATCTTTTATCCGGATCAGATGATATTTCTTATCTTCACAGACGGAAATGCGAACAGCGCCGCTCTTTCGGTTATAGCGAATTGCATTTTCAGTAAGATTAAAAAGCATACGATAGATTAAAGTATCGCTTCCAATGAAACGGGCGTCTCCATCGGAAGACAGCGCGATATGTTTCTCTTCGGCGAGAGGGGCAAGGTCGGTAAATATTTCCTCCACCATCGGAGCAAGTTCGATCGCATCCTCACATGGTACGCTGTTGAGCTCGCTCATTTCCAGAAGGATTTTCGTCATCTGTGACATGCGTTCTGTCTGTTCTTTTATAAGATCGAGAACGTTGCGCGTCTCATCGTCTACATCCGGGTGTTCCATGGAAAATAAATCCATTTGTGCCTGCAAAAGTGCAAGCGGGGTGCGAAGTTCATGGGCAGCATTGCCGGTGAATTGCCGCTGGCTTTTGAATCCTTCATCAAGACGGTCGATCATACTGTTGAAAGAGCGACAGAACTGTCGAAACTCCGGAAGCACATCTTCACTCACTTTCATATCTGATAAATTGTCAGGCTGTACTTTTTCAATCTGAGAGGCAAAGCTTTTCAGTGGCTTTAGTGCATGTCCACTGACAAAATAAGCGAGCGCCGCGCCAAGCAGTGTGACAGCCGCTGTAATATACCAGCTTGTCAGACTGAAGGAGTTCTGGGCGCCGCTTACAATGATCGTAAGCGCATTATCGAGGTCCTTGCTGCTTGGGTCAAAGGATTCGGTTTTGTCGCTGTTTGTATCACTGTAAGTAGAGATGTCATTTCCAATTGTATCCATATAATGCTTACCGGAATAGCCGATCAGGCAATTCATAAGTACGCATGTGACACAGATTAAAACGGCAGTCATTAAAGTGATCCGCCATTGTAAAGATAATTTTTTCATTGGCGTTCCTCCATTACGTATCCTTCTCCTATGCGGTTGTGTATCGGGTCGTATCCTAAAGCGGTGCGCAGCTTCTTTCTGAGAGAAGAAATATGCACTCTTATGGAATTGCTGAAATTATCGACGCTGCTGTCCCACACATGTTCAATAAATTCTTCCTGGCTGATCGGACGCCCCTGATTCAACATTAGATATTCTAAAATCCCCGTTTCCTTCCTTGTAAGAGAAATGTTCGAACCTTTGGCAGAAGCTTTGCGTGCCTTTGTATCAAAGGAAAGCTCCTGGCAGGTCAGCACGACGTCGTGCTGTGTGAATCGTCGAAGTGTAAGAGCACGTATTCTTGCGGCCAGTTCTTCCAAATGAAATGGTTTTGTAAGGTAATCGTTGGCGCCGGCATCTAATCCGGCAACTTTATCGGCGACTTCGCTTCGGGCCGAAAGGATCAGAACTTTCGTATCAAAATCATTTTCTCGAAGTGCCTTAAGAACGCTCATGCCATCTTTTCTTGGAAGGTTAAGATCCAAAACGACAAGGTCAAAATGATCCACAGCGAGCATGTCGATCGCAGTCTGCCCATCGTGGCAATAATCTACACTGTATGAAAGGTGTTTTAAGCTGCGTACGATCGTGTCGCAGAGCACCTTCTCATCTTCTACTATTAAAATATGCATATATGTTTCCTCCTGGTATCAGTATAGCATATGGACATAAAATCTTTGTTAAGTTTTGCTTCTTAACAAGGATTTTATACATGCCGTGTTATAATGAGGCAGAAATGAAGGGAGTGATCAAATTGTTTCATAGAAAAAAAGCTATGATCCAGGGCGCTTTACTAATAGCCGCGATATGCATGGTATGCTTCGGAGCAATGCGAGGCGAAGTGGATTCAGTATTCAGTAAGGCAATCCGATTGTGTCTGGAGTGTGTTGGCATTGGATAAGAATAAGAAGAAAAAAACATCTATAATTATAAGTCGTTTCCGTGGATGGATCCAGGCGGGAGCGGCATTGCTTACAAATATACATTTGCCAAATTTTATAAAGGGGAGTATTTACCAAGGTAAAGGGAAAGCCGTATGTGTGCCGGGATTGAACTGTTATTCTTGCCCCGCGGCAGCAGGTGCCTGTCCGATCGGCGCATTTCAGGCAGTGGTAGGCGCATCAAAATTTCGCTTTTCCTACTATATAAGTGGATTTCTGATCCTGATCGGTGTCCTGTTGGGGCGTTTTGTATGTGGATTCTTATGTCCTTTCGGCTGGCTTCAGGATCTGCTGCATAAGATTCCTTGCAAAAAGTTTTCCACAATGAAGTTAAAGCCTTTTCGTTGGATCAAATATATCGTGCTTTTATTCGCGGTTATCCTGCTGCCGGCTTTTCTTGTAAATGATGTGGGAATGTCGGATCCAATTTTCTGTAAATACATTTGCCCACAGGGTGTGTTGGAAGGGGCCATCCCGCTGGCCATCGTAAATGAAGGAATCCGTCAGGCGCTTGGAGCATTATTTACAAGGAAATTAATTATTTTGCTTGTAATCGTAGTATTAAGTATTTTATTTTACCGTCCGTTTTGCAAATGGATCTGCCCATTAGGTGCATTTTACGCATTGATGAATAAAGTATCCCTCTTAGGTATCCAAGTGGACGATCGTAGATGCATTTCCTGTGGAAAATGTGCCCGCGTATGCAAGATGGATGTGGATATCACGAAGACACCTGACCACACGGAATGTATCCGCTGTGGCAAATGTATAAAAGAATGCCCGGCCGAAGCACTTAGGTTTCGATATGGTTTTAGTAAAAATAATAAATGTAAAGGAGATAAATAATTATGATGAAAACAAAACTTTTAAAAACAACAGCTGTAACAATGACACTCATTTTAGCACTTGGACTCAGTGCATGTACTTCTGGTAACAGCAAGGATAGCAGCTCCGGGAAAACTGCCCAGACAGAAAGTGACAGCAAAAATAATCCGGACAGCAAAGAAGAAGCGGCAAAGCTTTATCAGAAGCTGATGCAGAAAGAAAATGATATTCTGGCAGCCAACTCCAAGCTTTGGGAAAAAGTATTCCTGGCAGCCAATAAGAACAATCCGATGATTGAAGATGGTACAAACTATGGAGATTTTCTCCTTAAGACAATCGACGGTGCGAAGGATCAATTTTCAAAAGACGAATTGAAAACATTGAAAGAAGGAGCAGAAGAAATCAAGAAGATCGAAGGAAGACTGACTGTTTTAGAACAGAAATATCCGGATTGCGGAACGAAACCAGGTTCTGGCGACAGCGTGGATGCAAGCGAAGCAGGCATGAGTACATCCGATAATAAAGATGATAAGAGTACAGAAAAAAGTAGTGCGATAAGTTTCCCAGGCTTCAAAGGAAAAGATCTTGACGGCAATGCAGTAGACAGCAAGAAGCTTTTTGCGAAAAATAAAGTGACAGTCGTAAATTTCTGGTTCACTACATGCAACCCATGTGTCGGTGAGCTGAAAGATTTGCAGGCGCTCAATAAAAAGCTTCAGAAAAAAGGCGGCGAAGTGATAGGTGTCAACACCTTTACAATCGACGGCGACAAAGCAGCCATCAAAGAAGCGAAAGATATTTTATCAAAAAAGAAAATTACTTACAAAAATGTATGGTTTGCCACAAATAGTGAAGCAGGAAAATTTACTTCCGGACTCTTCTCTTACCCGACGACATACGTCGTTGACCAGAAGGGTAATATCGTAGGAGAGCCAATCGTAGGCGCCATCACAGCGAAAGATCAGGCAAAGAGACTGAATGAGCTCATTGATCAGGCAATCGAAAATGGGAAATAATTCTTTGTAATTGTTGCCTGCAGTTGATATGCATTTTATAACTGAAATGTATAAAGCAAGGGCGAAAGCTTGATTTTATACAAGCCTCTCGCTCCTTGCTTTATATTCTTTATATCCTTACTAACAATAAAGACAATTCCTATTGGTATTTTCACGTTTCCTGTTGCAATTGGGAGTGTACAATTATTTACACTTCCCTTGTTCCTTCCTGCATTTCTTGCATCTGTTCTTCAAGAATTTTCTGCTCCAGTGCAGCTTTCTCTGCTCCGGTGAAAGCAATATCCGGCAGAAGCTCAAAATAAAAATCAGGATATTCTTCAGCGAGAGCTGCAATACACTCTGACTGGATGGCTTTGAATTTAGCAAGTGATACGAGGTCCTTTTCAAATGTGATATAGACACTGATCCACAGCTTACGTCCTGTACGCAGAATATCATAATACAATTTCTGATAACCATAAGTGCGGATGATCGGTTCCACAAGGTTTTTGATTTCTTCAATGGTGTCTTCTTCCGGTGGGATCAGCATAAGATCACGGAATGCTGTGATAATAGTGCGGATCGGTGCCGGAAGCATGATGACAGACAACGTAATCGTGATAATCTGATCCAGGTAAGGAATAACTGGTTTAAACCATGCAAATGGCAGCAGTATCGGCAGTAAAAAGGCAACTGCCATGCCGAGAGACAGAAAGCTGTCAATTTTCCATCCCTGCATTTCCATATTGATCATAGGAGATGCCATCGTTTTATTTTTTATACTCAGATAAATAGTGACTACAATGCCAAGGAAACATGCGAAAAATTCAAATGACGCAATCGTATGGAAGGATACGATGTGCCCACCGTGGAGCATCAGATGAATATTGTTGAAGATCAGCCCGAATGTTACAGAGACCATGGTGATTCCTTTGACAACAACGAAGATGGATTCAATCTGGGTGTATCCAAACGGATGCTGTTCATTGGATGGGCGGTATAGCAATGGAATAAGGAAAAGCGATGGCAGCAGCATGCAAAATTCTACTCCATCATAAACTGCATCCAGAAGCACCGCCTGTGAACCTGTAAAAATAGCCATGAGAAGCTCGATAACAACAAAAACCAGATTCCCGTATAAAGAAACCGACATAGCTGATTTTTCTCTTTTCTGCGCTTTCTTACCTATATGCATAAAATCCTCCGAATATTGTAATTTTTTATTTTAGTATAAAAGAAAAAAATAAAAATGGCAAATAAAACCTTGACGAAATAAAGCGAAAACTCGTATAATAAGAACGCATATGAAAAGATATAAAACGTTGACGGAGACAGTACGATATAGCAGAACGTCACAGCGAGCCGGAGATGGTGGAAGTCCGGTACAAGTAACGATATCCGAAGATCACTTCCGAGTTGCAGACATCCAAAAGCGCAAGCTTAGTAGATGCTGACGGCATTTCCCCGTTACAGGAAAAGCATATGATAGTATGTTTAGGTGGTTTATAAACGCAGGCACAGCTTTCGTCCTATACAGGATGGAAGCTTTTTTTATATAATAGAAATTGCATTTCCTATTATATAAAAAAAGCCTCCGGCAGAATGCGCACTCGCGCGAAGAGGTAGATTGTTGTAAACAACCGCGCTCAGCGCGGGAATGTGCTAAGGCACATTCTATTTTATTTATCCTATACATGCAAAAAATGTTAATATTCATCCCAATTTTCCCCCACGATGTGGAAAAAAGATGTGGAAAATGTGGAAAACTATCAAAAGATATTAAAAGGGGACGGGGATTTTCTAGAAATGCCCCGTCCCCCATCAGAGAAGGAGGAGAATCATGTATAAGAAAGTTTCGACAGACATGAATTTTGTAGACCGCGAGAAGGCTACAGAGAAGTTCTGGGAAGAGAATCACATTTTTGAGAAGAGTATGGAAGACCGTGAAGGCTGTCCACAGTATATGTTTTACGACGGACCGCCGACAGCAAATGGTAAACCGCATATCGGTCACGTACTGACTCGTGTTATTAAAGATATGATCCCGCGTTATCGTACAATGAAGGGATATGAAGTACCGAGAAAGGCCGGATGGGATACACACGGTCTGCCGGTTGAGCTGGAAGTTGAGAAAGCTCTTGGACTGGACGGAAAAGAACAGATCGAGAAATATGGTGTAGAGCCATTTATTAAGAAATGTAAAGAAAGCGTATGGAAATACAAAGGTATGTGGGAAGATTTCTCTAATACTGTAGGTTTCTGGGCTGACATGGATGATCCGTATGTTACTTATCACAATGACTTTATCGAGTCTGAGTGGTGGGCACTGAAGAAGATCTGGGACAAAGGTCTTCTGTACAAAGGATTCAAGATTGTTCCTTATTGCCCTCGTTGTGGAACTCCGCTTTCTGCACAGGAAGTAGCACAGGGATATAAAGATGTAAAAGAACGTTCTGCAATTGTACGTTTCAAAGTTGTCGGAGAAGATGCATATTTCCTCGCATGGACAACTACACCTTGGACACTGCCGTCCAACATCGGTCTTTGTGTAAATCCGGAAGAAGACTACGCAAAAGTAAAGGCTGCTGACGGATATGTTTATTACATGGCACAGGCGCTTCTGGATACTGTTCTTGGTGGACTTGCTGAGAAATCAGGAAACGAAGGTCCGGATTATGAAATTCTGGAAACATACAAAGGACAGGATCTGGAATACAAAGAATACGAGCCGCTGTACCAGTGTGCATATGACTGCGCAGCGAAACAGAATAAAAAAGCATTCTTCGTTACATGCGATACTTATGTAACACTGACAGATGGTACCGGTGTTGTTCATATCGCACCTGCATTTGGTGAAGACGATGCCAAAGTCGGACGTAAATATGACATGCCGTTCGTACAGTTAGTAGACGAAAAAGGTGATATGGGAGAGACTACACCATTTGCCGGTATTTTCGTAAAGAAAGCAGATCCAGAAGTATTAAAAGATTTGGATGAGAGAAAACTTCTCTTCGACGCGCCGAAGTTTGAACACAGCTATCCACACTGCTGGAGATGTGATACACCACTGATTTACTACGCTCGTGAGTCATGGTTTATCAAGATGACAGAAGTTAAAGACGATTTGATCGCCAACAACAACACGATCAACTGGATCCCGGAAAGCATCGGAAAAGGACGTTTCGGCGACTGGCTGGAAAATGTCCAGGACTGGGGTATCAGCCGTAACCGCTACTGGGGAACTCCGTTAAATATCTGGGAGTGCGAGTGCGGATGCCAGCATTCAATCGGAAGTATTGAAGAACTGAAATCTATGTCCGACAACTGTCCGGATGAGATCGAATTACACCGTCCATATATCGACAATGTAACGATCAAGTGTCCGAAGTGTGGCAAGCCAATGCACCGCGTACCGGAAGTTATCGACTGCTGGTTTGACAGTGGATCTATGCCGTTTGCACAGTACCACTATCCATTTGAGAATCAGGATCTGTTCGAGAAGCATTTCCCGGCAGACTTTATTTCCGAGGCGGTAGACCAGACACGTGGATGGTTCTATTCCTTACTGGCTATTTCCACATTGATTTTCAACAAAGCTCCGTATAAGAACGTTATCGTTCTGGGACATGTACAGGATGAGAATGGACAGAAGATGAGTAAATCCAAGGGAAATGCAGTTGATCCGTTTGATGCACTGGAGAAATACGGAGCAGATGCGATCCGCTGGTATTTCTATGTAAACAGTGCACCGTGGCTGCCGAACCGTTTCCATGGAAAAGCTGTTGTAGAAGGACAGAGAAAATTCATGGGAACTCTGTGGAATACTTATGCGTTTTTCGTACTGTATGCAAATATTGATAATTTCGATGCAACAAAATATGTACTGGAATATGATAAATTATCCGTTATGGATAAATGGTTATTATCCAAATTAAATACACTGATCAAAGACGTAGATGATCATCTTGCAAATTACAGAATCCCGGAAGCAGCAAGAGCACTTCAGGAATTTGTAGATGATATGAGTAACTGGTATGTAAGAAGAAGCCGTGAGCGTTTCTGGGCAAAAGGAATGGAGCAGGATAAGATCAATGCTTACATGACTCTGTACACAGCGCTTGTTGAAGTGAGCAAGGTTGCTGCACCGATGATTCCGTTCATGACAGAAGATATTTACCAGAACCTCGTAAGAAGCCTGGATGAGAGCGCACCGGAGAGTATCCACCTGTGCGATTATCCGACTGTAAATGAGGAGCACATTGACAAAGAACTGGAAGATAACATGGAGAAACTTCTGAAACTGGTTGTTATGGGACGTGCCTGCAGAAATACTGCAAATATCAAAAACCGTCAGCCGATTGGAAAAATGTATGTGAAAGCTGATTTTGAACTTCCGGAGTTCTATCAGGAGATTATCGAAGACGAATTGAATGTAAAAACTATGGAATTTACACAAGAAGTTCGTGATTTCACCTCCTATTCTTTCAAACCTCAGCTAAAGACGGTAGGTCCAAAATATGGTAAAATGTTAGGTGGAATCAAAGCTGCACTTGGCTCATTAGACGGAAACGCAGCAATGGATGAGCTGAATGCAACCGATTCTTTAAAACTGGATATCAATGGACAGGAGATTACTTTATTCCGCGAGGATCTTCTGATTGACACTGCACAGATGGAAGGCTATGTATCTGAAAATGATAACGGAATTACCGTTGTTTTGGATACAAACTTGACAGAAGAACTTCTGACAGAAGGATTTGTACGTGAGATCATCAGCAAAGTACAGACGATGCGTAAAGAAGCCGGTTTTGAAGTTATGGATCAGATCGCGATCACATACGAGGGAACCGAGAAGGCTGAGAAGATTTTCGCAGAGCATGCAGATGAGATCGCCGGAGAGACTCTGGGCATAAGCGCAGTGAAACAGACACCGTCAGGATATGTGAAAGAATGGAAGATCAACGGAGAGAATGTAACACTCGGCGTGGAAAAACAGTAATCTGTGCCCCTCCGTAAAGAAAGGAATGTGAAAATGATCAATCCAAGATTTGAAAAACAGGCGTTTAAAAAAGAAGTTAAAAATAATGTAAAAACCCTGTTTCGTAAGACAATTGAAGAAGCAACCCCGCAGCAGTTATTCCAGGCAGTCTCTTATGCTGTAAAAGAAGCGATTATCGATGACTGGATCGCGACTCAGGAACAGTATGAGAAAGATGATCCGAAGATGGTTTATTACATGTCTATGGAATTTCTGATGGGACGTGCGCTTGGAAATAACCTGATCAATATGACCGCTTACAAAGAGGTGAAGGAAGCTTTAGATGAGCTTGGCATCGATCTTAATGCAATCGAGGACCAGGAGCCGGATCCGGCTCTTGGTAACGGTGGCCTTGGAAGACTGGCAGCTTGTTTTTTAGACTCACTTGCAACACTGGGATATGCAGCTTACGGCTGTGGAATCCGCTACCGCTATGGTATGTTCAAGCAGAAGATTGAGGACGGCTATCAGGTAGAGACTCCGGATAACTGGTTAAAAGACGGCAATCCGTTTGAACTGAAACGTCCGGAGTATGCCAAAGAAGTACGTTTTGGCGGAAACATCCGTGTAGAGTATGACGAGCATGGAAAGACACATTTTGTACAGGAAAATTACGAATCTGTACTGGCTGTTCCGTATGATTATCCGATTGTCGGATACAACAACCATATCGTCAATACTTTACGAATCTGGGATGCAGAGCCAATCGTAGACTTCCAGTTAGATTCCTTTGACCGTGGAGATTATCACAAAGCGGTTGAGCAGCAGAACCTTGCGAAGAATATCGTAGAAGTGCTGTATCCGAACGATAATCACTACGCAGGAAAAGAACTGCGTCTGAAACAGCAGTATTTCTTCGTATCTGCAAGCTTACAGGCAGCAATTGCTAAATTTAAGAAAAAACATACAGATTTACATGAACTGCCGGAGAAGATTACAATTCAGATGAACGATACACATCCGACTGTAGCAGTTGCAGAGTTAATGCGAATCCTTCTGGATGAAGAAAATATGGAATGGAACGATGCATGGGAGATTACAACAAAGACCTGTGCTTACACAAACCATACGATCATGGCAGAAGCGCTGGAGAAATGGCCGATCGACCTGTTCTCAAAACTGCTTCCTAGAGTTTACCAGATTATTCAGGAGATCGACCGTCGTTTCGTAATCCAGGTACGTGAGATGTATCCAGGAAATGAAGAAAAAGTTGCAAAAATGCAGATTTTAAGAGACGGACAGGTGAAGATGGCACATCTGGCAATCGTTGCCGGATATTCTGTCAATGGTGTTGCGCGCCTGCATACAGAGATCCTGAAAAAACAGGAGCTGCGTGATTTCTACGAGATGATGCCGGAGAAATTTAACAACAAGACAAACGGTATCACACAGAGACGTTTTCTGATGCACGGAAATCCGCTGCTTGCAGACTGGGTAACAGAAAAACTCGGAACAAAAGACTGGATCACAGATCTGCCGAAGATGTCCGGACTGAAAAAATGGCTGGATGACGAGGAAGCTCTGAAAGAGTTTATGTCTATCAAATATGAAAATAAAGTACGTCTTGCCAAATACATCAAGGAGCATAACGGTATCGAAGTAGATCCGACATCTATTTTCGATGTGCAGGTAAAACGTCTGCATGAGTACAAACGTCAGCTTCTTAACATTTTACACGTCATGTACTTATACAATCAGATTAAAGAGCATCCGGAGAAGAGCTTCTATCCAAGAACATTTATCTTTGGAGCGAAGGCTTCCGCAGGTTATATCCGTGCAAAACAGATCATTAAGCTGATCAACTCCGTAGCAGATGTTGTAAATAATGACCGCAGTATTAACGGTAAATTGAAAGTTGTATTTATCGAAGATTACCGTGTATCTAATGCTGAGTGGATTTTTGCGGCAGCAGATGTCAGTGAACAGATTTCTACAGCATCCAAGGAAGCATCCGGAACCGGTAACATGAAATTTATGTTAAATGGTGCCGCAACTCTGGGAACGATGGATGGAGCAAATGTGGAAATTGTAGAAGAAGTCGGAGCGGATAATGCATTTATCTTTGGTCTGAGTTCTGATGAAGTTATTAACTATGAGCAGAATGGTGGATACGATTCACGCCAGATCTACAACAGCGATCCAGAACTCAAACGAGTGGTTGACCAGCTGGTAGACGGTACTTATGCACAGGGTGATACAGAGATGTACCGCGATCTTTACAACTCACTGTTAATGCCACAGGGAAATAATCAGGCAGATGTATATTTCATCCTGAAAGATTTCCGCTCTTATGCCGAGGCACAGGAGAAAGTAGAGGCAGCTTACAGAGATAAAGACAGATGGGCTAAGATGGTCCTGTTAAATACAGCATCCTGCGGTAAGTTCTCATCAGACAGAACGATTCAGGAATATGTCGATGATATCTGGAAACTGGACAAAGAGACAATTTCAGAAGAAATTTACGAATAAAATTTGCAAATAAATTTGTGAATAAGCAGACAAGTCCTTCCATACAGTGTATGGGAGGGCTTTTTGTATGCATAGATATTTGAAAAAAGCAGTGTGTTATCTGGCGATACTGATCTGTGTGCCGTATTTTGTGACAGCATTTTTAAATGGCTCCGGGCGGGGAGGAAGCGTGGAAGTGGATGAGACGTATGTGCGGGTGGAGAGTAGTGAGTCGGGAGATGGCTCGGAAAACGGTGCAGATATAGCAGATGGGGATGAGAATGGCGGTGGCTCGAAAAATAGAGATGGTTCGGGAGGTAGAGATGTGGATGACGATAGTGTGAAGAACAGTGGATCAAAAGAGAAAAATGGAAATAATAGTAATTTGAGAGGTAGTAAGAAAATTATAGAAATGCCCTTAGAAGATTACGGAATTAGTGTCATGGCGAAAGAAATGCCCGGTTCATACAGAAAAGAAGCATGGAAAGCGCAGGCAGTACTTGTGCGTACCGCAATCTGCAAGAGAATGAACCACGACGGAAGTGATACTGTACTTGAGCAGAGTTATCTGACCGATGCACAGAAAAAACAGTTGTGGGGAAGCAATAAATATTATTCCTACTATAATAAATTAAAAAAAGCGTGGGAGGAGACGGATGGCGAGATCCTGACATGGAAAGGAAAACCGGCGTATGCACCATTTTGCAGGCTGACAAACGGAAGTACAAGGGATGCAATAGAGTCGCTGGGTGAAGAATATCCTTATCTCAAAAAAGTGACCTGTCCGAAAGATCTGGAAAATGAATGGCAGATCCAGACAACAATGGAGAAAAAATTAGATGCAAAAGTGACTGCACTCGATAGCGCCGGATATGTGAAAAAAGTGCGGGTTGGGGAAGAAATAATGAGCGGTGAAGCGTTCCGGGAGAAATATCATTTGGCGTCGTCGAGTTTTATTTTACAAAAATACGCTGGAAAACTGCGCATTATCACATGCGGTGTCGGACATGGATACGGAATGAGCCAGTATACGGCAAATGAAATGGCGAAAAAGGGGAAAACTTATAAGGAGATACTCGGTTATTTTTATAAAAAGACGAAAATCCGGGAGGTTGCGGAGATCGTACAAGGGGAAGGAGGACGTAAAAATCAGGTGGGAAAGTAGGTGATAATATAAAATTTAGAAAATGAATAAACTATGTGAATAAGGTTACCATGCGCTGGCAAAAATAAAGTCAGAGGTGGTGATTAGATGAATCAAGAGCAAAAAAAGAGACCAGGGCCGAAAAAAAGAAAACGAGGGCCTGCCGTTGCAGCCGTTTTGTGCTTTGTGGCAGCTATCGCAATAGTAGGAACATATACATTTAAAGACTACAAACAGGCGCAGAAAGAACAGTTGCAGGCAAAAATGGAACAAGAGAAGAAAGAAGCCGGAACGGACAAGATTGTGAACGAACCGGAAAAGAGTGCAGAAGAAAAAGGCGAAGGAAACACACCGTTAGATAACGTCCCGAATACAGAAGAACCGGATAATAACGATAAAAATACAGGAGCCGGAGAAAGTACATCTGATAATGAAAATGATTCAGATGGAACAACAGCCGGAGAAACACAAACAACCGGAAGTCGGGCAATATCCGGATTTGACGGGAAGAGTGAACTGCTCTGGCCGGTAGACGGCAGCATCCTGATGAACTACAGCATGGATAAAACCGTGTACTTTAAGACATTGGATCAGTACAAATACAATCCGGCAGTTATTTTCTCCGCAGAAGTCGGAGATCAAGTCATAGCAGCAACAACAGGCGTCGTAAAATCGATTGACAAAACTGCACAGACCGGAACAACCGTAACCGTTGATATTGGTAACGGCTATGAGCTGATTTATGGACAACTCAAGGAAGTGCCGGTGAAGACCGGGCAGTCGGTTACGGCAAAAACAACACTCGGTTATGTTAGTGAACCGACCAAATACTACAGCGCAGAAGGCAGCAATGTTTATTTTGAAATGCGGAAAAATGGGCAGCCGGTCAATCCGATTGAGTTCTTAGTCGAATAGGGGACGGGGATTTTCTAGAAAATCCCCGTCCCCTATTCGAAAGTCCCTGTCCCTTTTTCGTAACTGGACGGGATATCGTGGATAAGTTATACTGTGATGTAGATAAGATGTGGAAAGATGTGTGGAAAATGAATTATACATATATTTTAAAATGTGCGGATGGCACGTTATACACAGGCTGGACGAACGATGTGGAAAAGCGTGTGAAAATGCATAACGAAGGAAAGGGCGCCAAGTACACGAAGTACCGGCGCCCAGTTGAGCTGGTTTATTATGAGACATTCCAGACAAAATCTGAAGCTATGCGACGGGAGTATGAGATCAAACAACTGCCGCGGAAGAAGAAAGAGCTTCTGCTCGCTACATTTCAATTAACGGAGAACAAAGTTGTACATAACGATGAAGTGGCAGAAGCTTCCACCCATAACGAATAAGTGGAAGATCTCATGACTTCCGAAATTCTTATGACGGCGGTTGAAAATCGGCAGTTTCAGTGCGTAGATCACGCCGCCGACAGTGTAAATGATACCACCTGCAAGGAGCCATCCGAAAGCTGCCTGTGACATGGAGTTAAGAAGTTGTGTAAATGCAAGTACGCAGGTCCAGCCCATGCCGATATACAGAACGGAAGATACCCACTTCGGGCAGTTGATCCAGAAAGCCTTGATGATGATTCCGGCGATCGCAATACCCCACACAATAGAGAGCAAAATGATTCCGGTTTTGCCACCAAGCACGAGCAGACAGATCGGAGTGTAGCTTCCGGCGATCAGGACACTAATCATCATATGGTCGATTTTTTTCAAAATTTTATTAATCCGCGGCGTGCGGTTAAATGTATGGTATGTGGTGCTGGCTGCATAGAGCAGAATCAGGCTGACCGCATAAATCGCAATGGAAATAATATAAATGCGGGAAGGCTCTCTTGCTGCTTTGATCAGAAGTGGAATAGCTGCAAAAATTGCCATTAACATTCCGATAAAATGAGTGATCGCACTTCCTGGATCTTTGATATATTTTTGTATTGTATCTGACATAAATACCGCCTCCTAGAAATCGATAGTTCGACACGTAGTATTAAATACTACATCTATTTATATCCATATTATATCTCAAAAAATAAAAAAAGCAACCCCTGAAACAAAAAAATTTGAAAATCAAAGTATTTGGTGACTATTATGTGTTTTTCATATATAGAAAAATAAATATTTGTATAGCTACTTTTTAACATATCAATATGAAAAGAAGCTTTTCTAATAGGGGTGATGATTCTTGTATTTACAATATAAGATAGCGGTCAGCGTGCTGGCGCTGGTCGCAAGAATTCCGGCACCGGTAATGGCAGCAGGATTGACACTTCCGTACTGACTGCGGTATGCAATAATATTTACTGGAATCAGCTGTAGTGATGAAATGTTCAGAATGAGAAAATTACACATTTCTTTGCTCGCAGTGCCTGGAGGAAGCACCGGACCGGGAGCTTTTCCAGACCGCCGTTCCTTTTCCAAATCTGAAAGTGCCTGCATGGCATTTAATCCGGCAGGAGTCGCAGCCCATCCAAGCCCTAATATGTTGGCAATAATATTTGTAGAAATATGTGGTATTGCTTTATGGGAAGAGGGTAGTTCTGGAAATAAAAAATGTAGGAAGGGCAAAAGTTTCGCAGAAAGTTTCCGGATCATGCCTGCTTTCTGGGCGATTTCCATCATTCCGGTCCAAAAAGCCATAACTCCTGAAATTGTGATGCAAAGCGTCACTGCTTCTTTAGAAGAATCCAGCGCCGCTTTTGTTACTTCCGGAATCTGCCCGGTGAATGCGGCGAAGAAAATACCTGCAATGATCATGCCTGCCCAGAGAAGATTTAACATAGGATACCTCGAAAGTATTTTTTATTACAAACTTAAAGTATTTTATGAAAGAAAGGAAAAAGTTATGCTTAAGATAAAGGAGATATTTGCAACAAAGTGTGAATAGAATAAAAAAGTATTCCGGAATAAAAAAATAAGAATTTATAAAGAAAAACAGCCATACAGTAATAGTATAGAAATATTGGTATAGGATTAGGGGAGTAAAAAAGGAACGATATGCAAGTATCATAGCTGTTGTTTTTTGACATTTTGATTAGAAAGAACAAAAATATATGCTAAATGGAGAATCTGGAAATGAAATGGTTTCTTATCGTGTCGGATCTGCTGATTCCGATGATCATTCTTGGAATTTTATGCTATGGAATCCTGCAGCAGGTTGCGGTTTATGATGTATTTGTAAAAGGCGCGAAAAGCGGTTTTCTGACTGTGGCGAAAATCATACCGACAATGGTAGGACTTATGGTGGCAGTCGGAATCTTGAGGGCTTCAGGCTTGCTGACTTGTCTGTCGAAAGAAATCGGAAAGTTTACGAAATGGATTGGCTTTCCGGGCGAATTGGTGCCGCTTACAGTTGTAAAGATGTTTTCTTCTTCGGCAGCAACCGGTTTGCTATTAGATATTTATAAGGAATTTGGGACAGATTCGAGAAACGGATTAATTGCGTCCATCAGCATGGCAAGTACCGAAACGATTTTCTATACAATGAGTGTGTATTATATGACAGCAAAAGTTACAAAGACGAGGTACACACTGACTGGTGCATTGCTTGCAACTTTCGCCGGTCTTGCAGCAAGTGTGATACTTGCGGGAGCGATGTTGTGATTATTGACAGAGACGAGATACGCTTTTTCATATCTCGCTCTGATTAGAGGCCGTCAAATGCACCTGCATAAATGCGTGCATTTTCCTCGTAGCTATAACAAAATCCGACCTGGAAATTCCAGACCGGATCATATAGTAAAATTGATTTTAAGTTAAATACAAAATAAATATGAAACAGATAGCTATTTAGTATCTTTATTTTTACGATCGCTCTTATCTTTTGGATTCTTCATGATCCAGAAAGCGCCAATAATGCCGACAATATAAAGGATGCTTAAAAGGATTGTCGGATTGTCTTTTAAAAGATAAGTAACTGCAATGACAGCGGCAAGTGAAAGTAAAAGCTGAACCAGTGTGAAAATGCGTTTTTCGCGTTTCTCTTTTGCCTGTTGTAAAAGTTCCATGCGATGCTGTTCTAACCGGAGATATTCCATCAGATCCTCGTCTTTGATGTGGGAAAGAATCCACTGATCTCTGGAAAAATTATCGGAAGGATCGTCAATCGTGCGATAATGAGCTGATCCTGTAGTGTCTGAATTTATAGAGTCTGCATTTATAGAGTCTGCATTTGTAGTGTTTGTATTTGTAGTATCTGCATTTGCAGTGTCTGCATTTGTAGTGTCTGCATTTGTAGTGTTTGCATTTACAGAATCATTTTTCATGGAATCTGTCTTAACGGAATCTGAATTTTCAGCAGCAGAAGTTTTCTCCTCAGTTTCTTTTGTAGCATTTTCATTTCCTGTATTTTTCTCAAAAGGAGTTACTACATTTTCAGTGGTGTTATTCTTTTGCTCTTCGGTTGTTTCTTTCATGATTGTTTCAGCCATGTCTGTTCCTCCATTTTATAACGTACGTGGCAGGTCTCAAAGTGTGTCATCCGTCTCTGAACAAGTTCAGATGGATACCGCCTTTTGCACACTTATATATAATCCCATCGGATTGCTGCGTACTGCGTACTCTCGCGTCTACGCTCCGCTTCGGTCGGCGCTAAGCATGTGTCGCTGGCACATAGCGCCCGCCCCGCTATTCGCATATCGTGGAGCTTACGCTCCTCTTACATGCTCATAACGTGGCAGGTCTCAAAGTGTGTCATCCGTCTCTGAACAAGTTCAGACGGATGACACACTTTTATCCCTTGGTATTATATACATTATGACAGGAAAAATAGAACATTGCAATGGAAGCCGGAAACATTTATACTAAATGATGGATTTTAGTTGTTGTTTGCAGATGGTTTGTGGGCAATAACGGATTTGGATTATAAAATGGAGAAAACAGATGCAATTAAGAAATGAAATCCCGGACACGTTCTGGAGTTTATTCCGTTCGGTGAACCGGGACATTTATATTGAAGCACTGTTGTGCATCAATGAAGAATATCAATATAATAATTATTTCCTGACGAGGGAAGTGTGTATCCAAGTGCTGGGGGACATGAATGCGAGAAAGCGGTTCAAGCTCCAGTGGGAGGAAAATGAGACAGAGTTCGATATGCTGGAGACGCCATCGTCGAGGATTCTGAACTGGCTTTTGAAGACCGGATGGCTGAAGCGGATTGAAGATTATCAGACGTTGGTTACGAACATTGTCATTCCGGATTATTCGGCTGTTTTTATTGAGGCATTTGAGCGGCTGTCTTCAGAAGATATGCAGGACACGGAAATCTATATCCAGAATGTGTATGCAACATTATTTTCTTTTAAGAACGACAGCAGGGCGAACCTCGGAATGCTGCGGACGGCGCTTGTCAACACGAAGCGTCTGAATAAAGCTTTGCAGGATATGCTTCATAATATGGATAAATTTTTTGCAAGACTTCTGGAGCAGAATAATTATGAAGATCTGCTGCGGGAACATCTGGATGGATATGTGGAAGAAATCGTACAGAAGAAATACCACATTTTGAAAACATCGGATAACTTCTATATTTATAAGATGGATATTAAAAAATGTCTACGCGACATGCGGGAAGATGAAGAATGGATAGAAGAGATCCGTACCCGGGCGGCGCAGATGGGTGATACGAAAGATGATGTGTTGGATCTTCTGGATCAGATCGAGCGTGGATTTGATGACATTGAGCACCGGATCGCCAATATGGATAAAGAGCATGCGAAATATGTGCGTGCGACAGTGACGAGACTTAACTATCTGTTAAGTGGTGAGACGGATACGAAAGGTCTGGTCGTGCAGCTCTTGAACCGCATGTCCCAAACGGAGGATGCGCAGGAACAGGATGCGATGATCCGTGAAACCGGGGAGCGGATGAATCTCTCGCTTTTGGAAATTCTTTCGGAGAAATCGCTGTATAAGAGACGGAGACCAAGAACGGATTTTATCAGTAAAATGGCGCCGGATCAGGCACTGCCGGATCTTGATAAAGATGATGTACTCAAGCTAAACCGGATTCAGATGCGCTACAGCAGAAGCCAGATTGAGGAATTTATTGAGTCTTATATGGACGGAGAAGTAATGAACGCTTCCAAGATTTCGCTGATGGATGAAGAGGCGTTTGAGAAACTGATTCTTGCTTACGATTACAGTACAAGAAAGAACAGTAAATATATGGTGCTGGAGGAAGAACCGGATCAGATTGAAAATGGTTCTTATAAATATCCGGCACTCAAATTTGTAAGGAGACGCTTATGATCGAATATTTTGAACAACTTTCGCAGGAAGAGCAGGAAGAAATAACAGAAGTTATCCAGATTCTGTACCGACAGACCTTTGTTCTGGAGCGGAAATTTGATAAAAGACAGGGACGCATGGTTCCGGTGAGAGAATATCGTGTGTTGAGCAAACATCTGGAATTTATCCGTGCCTACTTCAAAGTGGCAGGAATTACTTTGCGGGAAAATACGCATATGGGTGTGATTTACATTCAGGGCGAACAGCTCTGGGGTGAGAAATTATCGCGGCTTGCGACGATTTATCTGCTTGTTCTGAAACTGATTTACGATGAGCAGATGGAGACGGTTTCTTCGAGCAGCCACATTGTGACAACGGTTGGCGCATTAAACGGTAAAGCCGGCGAGTTCCGCGTGCTACGCGGTCTGCCGTCACCGACCGAAATGCGCAGAACGATTGCACTTTTAAAAAAATACCAGATCATAGAACCGCTTGATGTTCTGGAAGAATTAAACGAAGAGACGAGACTGGTCATTTACCCATGCATTCATACGGTACTTCTGGGCGATGACCTGCGGGCATTATTAGAGACATTCAGTGAGGAGGATACTATTGGAGACGAAACAACCATTCAAAATACTGTCGAAGATCTGTCTGAATAACTGGCATTACATTGATCAGAAAATACTGACATTCAGTGAAGGAATCAATTTCTTCACCGGACATTCGGGAAGTGGAAAATCAACCGTGATTGACGCGATGCAGATTGTATTATATGCAAATACAGACGGACGTGGATTTTTTAATAAAGCGGCAGCAGATGATTCCGACCGTTCCCTCATTGAATATTTGCGTGGAATGGTCAACATTAATGAACACAATGAATTTCAGTATCTGAGAAATCAGAATTTTTCCAGCACGATCGTACTGGAATTAGAGCAGAGTGATACAAAAGAAAAGCAGTGTATCGGTGTTGTGTTTGACGTAGATACGGCGACAAATGATATCAGCAGACTGTTTTTCTGGCACATGGGAGGTCTTCTTAATAATAATTACCGTACCACATCCAGATGCCTGACGACGATGGAAATGCGTGAATATTTACAGCGTTCTTTCCCGGCGGAGCAGTTTTACTGTGGACCGAGCAATGAGAGATTCCGCCGCCAGATGTATGATATTTATCTTGGCGGACTGGATGCGGAGAAATTCCCACGGCTTTTCAAACGTGCGATTCCATTTAAAATGAATATTAAACTGGAAGATTTTGTGAAAGAATATATTTGCATGGAGCAGGATATTCATATAGAAGACTTGCAGGAAAGCGTTATGCAGTATGCGAGAATGCGAAGCAAGATCGAGGAGACATTGAACGAAATTCAAAAGTTGCAGGATATCCATGGCAGATATGAAGCATTTCAGGAGAAAGAAAAAGAAGTTCTTTTATGTACTTATCAGATCGACCGCCTGGAAATGCTGAAGCTGGAAGGACAGATCCAGGCCTGCATGGATAAGGAAAAAGTGCGCAAAGAAGGCACCGGTGAGCAGAAAGCAATTTTATCGTTGCTTAAGAAAGAAGAAGTTGAACTGCAGAAACAGTATGAAGAGATTATTTTAAGAATTGCGAACAGCGGATATGCAAATCTGGAAGCTGAACTTGCGGCGGTAAATGAGACACTGGAACATTTACAGACGAGCCAGGGAAAATGGCAGCAGATCAGTGAACGGCTGGAAGCATGGAAAGAGCAGGATGTGGTTTCCAACCAGATGCTCTGGGACATGGAAAAGTTTACAAAAGGAACGATTATGGCAGAAGAGCTGGAGCGTCTGCAGGAGAGCTTTGGCGAAGTCCGCGAGGAACTGGAAGAGCAGAGACAGGAAGCACAGATGTCGCTCCGCAAAGTGAAGAAAGAAGAGAAAGAGGCAAGAGAAGAGTTAAAAGAGCTGAAACAGGGAAAGAAAGCTTATCCGAAAGAGCTGGAGGAAGCAAGATATGAGTTGCGCAACCGCCTACATGAGAAGTGCGGAAAGTTTGTAAATGTGCAGATCCTTGCTGACCTTCTCGATGTGAAAGACGAGACATGGCACAATGCTGTCGAAGGTTATCTTGGCAACAACAAGCTGCTTCTGATCGTGGAACCGAAGTATGCAAAAGAAGCGATGGAACTGTATGAACAGATGGATCGGAAGAAATACCACCGCGTGTCCATTCTCGATACAGAAAAAGTGGTGGCAGGCGCAGGCAAGGATGGCTATGCAGTCAAAGATAACGGACTTGCAAAAGAAGTGAAAGCGAAAGAAGCATATGTGCAGGATTATATTGATTTCTTCCTTGGAAATGTAGAAAAATGTGATTCCGTAGAACAGCTCCGTAACTGCAAGATCGGTGTGACACCGGACTGTGTATTGTATCATAGTTTCCGTTTGCAGCATATGAATCCGGATCAGTACACAAGAAGAGCGTACATCGGTGAGACGAGTATGCGTCAGCGTGTCCGCCAGCTGGAAGAGCGTTGTGAGAAACTGGTAGAAGAACGCATGCCGCTGCAGGAATTATTAGAAGAGATCAAGAAGACCATGCAGTTGGAAATGCTCTCCCAGCCGGCAGAAGAATATCTTACTTTGCAGGCAGATGCAGAGAAGATTACAGAGCGTGAGAAACGGAAAAGTCAGCTTGTAAAACAGATGCAGCAAATGAAAGAAACGTCTGTGGATGCTTGGGAGCAGGAAAAAGAAGACATCCGTAAGAAACAGGATGTAAAGAAGGCACAGATCACGGAAGTGCAGGAAGCAATCTGGAAGCAGACGCAGGAAATGCAGCAGTTGCAGGAAGAACGTCTCCATGCGGAAGAAGCGCTGCTTGTGCAGAAACAGAAAATGGAACAGAGCAAATGGGATGACGCTTACGAACAGGAATTTCAGGAATATCTTGCAGGCAGACGCTCGGAAAATTATGAATATTTACAGAAACAGAAGATTGCTTCACGGTATCCGAAGATGGATGAGCGGGAAGAGGCTTATCAGAAGCTGGTAGAAGAAAGAAGTACTTATCTCAGAAGTTATGCGAACCGGACATTTTCTGCGACAAACAGAGACAATGAAGCATATGACAGACTGCTGGATGAGCTGCAGTGTGAAGAATTAGAGACATTTAAGGATGCAGCAAAAGATCAGGCAAGGGCAGCAGTAGAGCATTTCAAAGACGATTTTATTTTTAAGATCCGCAGTGCCATAAGAGAAGCTTATCAAAGACAGGATGAGCTGAACCGCATTATCAGTAAGCTTGATTTCGGTAAAGATAAATACCAGTTTGTCATTACGAAGAACAAAGGACCGGACGGAAAATATTATAAAATGTTCATGGATGATTCGCTCCAGATCCATCCGGCGTCACTGGATGATGGTATGGAAAATCAGATGAATCTTTTCACGATGGAGCATGAGGAGCAGTACGCGGATCTGATGGATGAGTTGATCAGTATTTTCCTGCCGCCGGAGAATGCAACACCGGAAGAGCTAGAAGAAGCGAAGAAAAATATGGACAAATATGCAGATTACAGAACGTATTTATCCTTCGATATGCAGCAGATCGTGCATGGCGAAAAAGACATGAAAATCGGCTTGAGCAAAATGATCAAGAAAAACTCCGGCGGAGAAGGGCAGAACCCGCTGTATGTGGCACTTCTCGCCAGCTTTGCACAGCTCTATCGGATCAACCTGTCTCCGAAAATGCACCGCAACCCGACGATCCGTCTCGTTGTGCTGGACGAAGCATTTTCCAAGATGGACGCTGAGAAAGTGGCAAGCTGTATTTCGCTGATCCGCGGACTTGGATTTCAGGCGATCATCAGTGCTACGAATGACAAGATCCAGAATTATCTGGAGAATGTCGATAAGACATTTGTCTATGCCAATCCGAATAAACGGCACATTTCCATCCAGGAGTTTGAGAAGTGCGATTTCGATGAGTTGGTTGAGGAGTAAGTGCCTGTGATCAGGTGGCGAACATTTTCGCTGAGTATGGAAATCCGAACTCGAGTGTGATATGATAGTTAGCATATAATGAAATCAAGGGAGTATGATTATGAGTCAAGAGATTACAAATACAGCACCGATCGGAGTGTTTGATTCTGGTGTCGGCGGGCTGACGGTAGCGCGGGAGATCATGCGTCAGCTTCCAAATGAAAATATCGTCTATTTCGGAGATACGGCGCGTGTGCCATACGGAAGTAAATCCAAGGATAACATTATCCGGTTTTCCAGACAGATCATCCGTTTCTTAAAGACGAAAAATGTAAAGGCAGTTGTAATCGCCTGCAACACAGCAAGTGCGCTTGCGTTGGAAACTGTGCAGAAAGAAACAGATCTTCCAATTCTCGGCGTAATTGTTCCGGGAGCGAGAGCTGCTGTGCAGGAGACAAGAAATAACTGCATCGGAATCGTCGGAACCGAAGCGACGATCCGAAGCGAGACCTATAACAAAGAGATCCATAAACTGAATCCGGATATCAAGGTTATCGGGAAACCATGCCCGCTGTTCGTACCGCTGGTAGAAGAGGGATTTGCAAAACACAGCATTACAAAAGAAGTCATCGACATTTACCTGTCTGAGATGAAGAAAACAGATATTGATACGATGATCTTAGGCTGTACTCACTATCCGCTTCTGCGCTCCAGCATCCGGGAATATTTCGGAGAGAGCGTACATATTGTCAATCCGGCATATGAGACAGCCATGGATCTTAAGAAAGTGCTGGCAGAGAGCGGAATGGCGAATCCGTCTGAAGGAGAAGCGTCTTATGAGTTCTATGTCAGTGATGCGGCGGAGAAATTTACGAAATTCGCCGATTCGATCCTGCCTTATGATGTGACGACCACGAAGGAAGTCAATATCGAGGAATATTAAACAAAATTAAAAAAATTTATAAAAAAGTGTCACGAAATACCGTTTCCGATTGTTACTTATAGTAGAGCAGTAGGAGCGGTATTTTTTACAATTTTTTCAATAAAATTATAAAAAATTGTAACAAAAACAGAGTTTCAAACGTTGTAGTAGAAATGAAGAAACATTTACAGGAAACTTATGGAATTTCGGATATGAATTTAAAAGCAATTAGGCTTAATGAGATGGAGTGATGATTTATGTATGTATATCAGTTGACACATGTGAGAGGTGTAGAGATTAAAGTGATAGGTTACTTCGGAAGCTGGAAGAAAGCGCAGCAGGTGATGAAGAAATATCGTTCACAGGTACAAGGATTTAAAGACTATCCGCGGTGTTTCAAGATTAAGAAACTGCGAGTCAATCAGGATGATTTTTATTATGGATAAGAAGAACTATGTTCAGATGAAGAACGATGGACGGAAAAATTTCACACAGAATGACATACGGTTTAAACTGGATTGTTGAGATCAATGCAAGGGGATTTTACAATGGAGTAAAATCCCCTGCCAGATTAGATTAATTGTTGGCTGATAATGTAAAACCACGCAAAATCTCAAACGGCGCAGGTCCGATATCCAATACCGCTTTATGAAAACGTTGCTGCGAGAAGTGAGAATCCCATTTCTCGACGGCAGCTTTTTTTAATTCCAGAAATTCCAGAAAACCGACATAGTATTTCAGATAATTCGCTGGATCGGAAATGATGAGGTCATAAATTTCCCGGATGGAATCGGTGTCGGTAATGCCGTGGCTCCGGAAAAATGTTGTTGTCTCCGAAAGTCCCCATCCTTCGTGGTGGATACCGATGTCGGCAAGGCTGTAGAGACCTAAAATGAGAGAAGTATTTTTTTGCGCCATGGCTGCATACGTTTTATCGACAGGCGCATAGTAGTAGCTCAGCATTTCGCAGTAGGTCGCCCAGCCTTCGGTGTAGCCGCCGAAGCTGAAAATTGTGCGGATAGGATCTGGTTTTCTGGCGGCAAAATAAGTCGTCTGGTAGAGATGACCGGGATAGCCTTCATGCGCCAGCGTGGTGTAAAGGGACAGGTCATCCGGCAGATGCCCGCGGTTCAGATAAATTGTATTATTTTTTGTATCGTCAATGGCAGGAATCATATAAAAAGCCGGGCTTAAATATTCCTCCATTTCTTTATCTACATATTTGATCGTAATCTCGGTTTTGGCTGCTTTCGGAAAATCCTTTTTAATTTTCTGCTGCAAAGAAGCGAGAATGGAGTGCGGGTTGGTGTCGGAAAGTTTTGTCCCCTGCGTTTTGTAGAGATCGGAAGACGGGGATGAATTGGAAATATAATATTTTTTCAGCCCGGCAAGATCTTCTCTCATCTGGCGGATGATCAGGCTTTTTAATTCGGAAATGCTGCGGGAAGAACCGGTTTCTTCGGCAACGAGATGTTCATAATAACCGGCACCGCCCGGGTACTGGCAGAGACCACCTGTGTATTTTCCATTTCCAAGCAGATTTTGCAGACCTTTGATCAGATTCTGGTAGGCGGGAAAAACATATTTTTTTAGCCCGGATTCATTTTTCTGTATGCACTTGATCCGCTCTTTTTTCGAGAGAGACAGCTTGGAAATCCGTGCCTGGAATGTTGAGTAAAGATAATTATTTTCCTGTAAATTTAAAAATGACTCACATTCTTTTATGATCGCCTGCACCTGTGAGTCAGACATGAATAATCCGCGTTTTGCTTTGTTCGTTTCAAATTGTATTAATGAGTCGAAATACGCCGGAGTTTCGGCGAGCAATTTAAAATAAGTTTCGATATCATCACGCGTGTGAAACTGATATTCAGACAGCAGAACCGGAAACTGTGCCTGCACACCGGTCAGCGAGGACAGCGGTTCTTCATACCACTGGTAATTGGCATTTTGTTTTGCGGATTGGAAGGAATATTGCAAAATGTCGTAAGTAATCTGATTTTCAGAGGATAATTTTCTGCGATTAAAAGTATGTAGGCGGGAAAGTGCATTTTCCGCGGCGGCACAGGACGCTTCCGGATCGATATTGTAAGAGCCAAGCGATATGTCCTCTTCCTGTATGCCGTAAGCGGACGGATTTTTTAAAGTATAATGCAGCGAAAGCGTGTTACCGGATAATTCCTGCCGGAACAGCTCATGCGTGTAAGTGCGAAATTTGGAATTTGCGGTCTTGACCGGAGCGGAAAAAGACAGGGACTGCGGCAGCAATTGAGACAGGGATGCAGGCAATAAATGCAGCGCGAGCCATGCGGTAATAATTATAATGGGAATAAAGAAATAGAAACGTTTACGGAATAGTTGTCGGAACATAAGAAACCTTTCGGAAGGAAGACATTATTACTAGAGTATATGCAGAGGAAGGGGAGAATATCTTTTAACCTTTTTAATCGTTAATCGTCTCAATGACTTGACATAGGCACGCTGATTATGCTACGATTTCATGTATTGGAAATATGTTAATCATATGAGCAAACACAGTGAAGAAGAGAGTACATTTTCCGTACATTTTACAGAGAAGTTCCGGCAGGCTGAGAGGAACAGATGAAGGAAGATGGAAGATGGCTTCGGAGTGGGATGGCTGAGCCGCGAGGTTAGGTCATGAAGGGACCGCCCTTTACAGCGGGAGGTGTTACATGCACCCGGTAAGGCTGCTGTCGTGAGGCAGAAGCGAACAGAAGTGGTAACGCGGGATATCCCGTCTTCTCTGATTTTTCAGTTTTTGAAAAATTGGAGATTTTTTTTTACCAAGGTCATAAGTCATGCCGTCACACTGTGCTTGCACAAGGGTGACGGCATGACTTCATGACCTGCCCCGCAATGAGGATAAAAGCATGGCGAAAGCCATGTGATATCCGAATTGCGGGTAGGATTGCGGGAGTGCGAAAGCACGGAGCAATCCGAAGGTAAAAAAAATGTTGAAGTCATCCATCGCATTGCGGGAGTGCGAAAGCACGGAGCAATCCGAAGGTAAAAAAAGTTGAAGTCGTCACACTGTGCTTGCACAAACTCATAATTATCTAAAAGCAAAAGGAGAGGAAAACATGGACAAACCAAAATATTATATTACAACAGCGATTGCCTATACTTCCGGCAAACCGCACATTGGTAATACTTACGAGATCGTACTCGCAGATGCGATCGCAAGATATAAGAGAAGTCAGGGCTATGATGTATTTTTCCAGACAGGAACAGACGAGCATGGTCAGAAGATCGAGTTAAAGGCAGAAGAAGCAGGTATTTCACCAAAAGAATACGTTGACAAAGTTGCCGGAGAAGTAAAAGAAATCTGGGATCTGATGAACACTTCTTATGATAAATTTATCCGTACAACAGATGAAGATCATGAGAAACAGGTACAGAAGATTTTCAAGAAATTATACGATCAGGGAGACATTTACAAAAGCTCTTATGAAGGACTTTACTGTACACCATGTGAGTCTTTCTGGACAGAATCCCAGTTAGTAGATGGCAAATGCCCGGACTGCGGAAGAGAAGTAAAACCGGCAAAAGAAGAAGCTTATTTCTTCAAAATGAGTAAATATGCAGACCGCCTGATCGAGCATATCAATACACATCCGGAATTCATCCAGCCGGTAGCAAGAAAAAATGAAATGATGAACAACTTCCTTCTTCCGGGATTGCAGGATCTGTGTGTATCCAGAACTTCGTTCTCATGGGGAATCCCGGTAGATTTCGATCCGAAACATGTTGTTTATGTATGGCTGGATGCGCTGACAAACTATATCACAGGAATCGGTTATGACTGCGACGGAAATAATTCTGAGCGCTTTAATAAATATTGGCCGGCGGATTTGCATCTGATCGGTAAAGATATCATTCGTTTCCATACTATTTACTGGCCGATTTTCCTGATGGCTCTTGGTGTGCCGCTTCCGAAACAGGTATTCGGACATCCGTGGTTATTACAGGGTGACGGTAAGATGAGTAAATCCAAGGGAAATGTATTATATGCAGATGAACTGGTAGATTTCTTTGGCGTAGATGCGATCCGTTATTTTGTACTGCATGAGATGCCATTCGAAAATGACGGAGTCATTTCCTGGGATCTGCTCGTAGAGCGTATTAACTCTGATCTTGCAAATACATTAGGAAATCTGGTAAACAGAACGATTTCCATGACAAATAAATATTTCGGCGGCGTTGTTACAAATAAAAATGTGACATTAGATGAAGAAGGTGCTGCAATCGATGCAGATCTGAAAGCAGTTACAGAGAACACACCGAAGAACGTTGATGTGAAGATGAATGACTTGCGTGTAGCAGATGCAATCACAGAGATTTTCACACTCTTCAAACGCTGTAACAAATACATCGATGAAACAATGCCTTGGGCACTGGCAAAAGAAGAAGACAAGAAAGACCGTCTTGAAACTGTTCTTGCAAATCTGATCGAAAGTATCAAGGTTGGTGCAGGATTACTTTCATCCTTCATGCCGGAAACAGCAGAGAAAATCTTCGCACAGTTAGGTGACGGAAAAGTTACAGACAAGCCGGAGATTCTGTTCGCAAGACAGGACATCAACGAAGTGATGAAGAGAGTAGAAGAACTGCATCCACATGTAGAAGAGAAAGAAGAAGTTTCTGACGAGGAAGTGATTGATATCGAAGCAAAACCAGAGATCACATTTGAAGATTTCGGTAAAATGCAGTTCCAGGTAGGAGAAATCATTTCCTGCGAAGAAGTGAAGAAATCCAAAAAACTTCTCTGCTCACAGGTGCGTGTCGGAAGCGAAGTAAAACAGATTGTTTCCGGAATCAAAGCACATTATAGTGCAGAAGAGATGGTCGGCAAGAAAGTTATGGTACTTGTAAACTTAAAACCGGCAAAACTTGCAGGCGTATTATCTGAAGGAATGTTACTCTGTGCAGAAGACGCCAATGGCAATCTGGCACTTGTATCACCAGAAAAAGATATGCCGGCAGGTGCTGAAATCTGTTAATATTTAATTGGGGACGGGGATTTTCTCGAAAAGCCCCGTCCCCAATTAAATTATCCCACGGATGTGGATAAATAAAATGTGGAAAAGGAGACAGAATTGTGGAAAAAATTAGAATTGGTATTGTAGGATATGGAAATATTGGACGTGGTGTAGAACAGGCAATCGCGCGTAACGATGATATGGAACTGAAGGCTGTATTCACAAGAAGAGATCCGAAGACAGTTTCTATTAAAACAGAAGGCGCAGAAGTAAAACATTTTGATGATATGGTATCTATGAAAGAAGATATCGATGTTATGGTTCTGTGTGGTGGTTCTGCAACAGATCTGCCGGTTATGGGACCGGAAGTTGCTAAGAACTTCTGTACTATTGACAGTTTTGACACACACGCAAAGATTCCGGAGTATTTTGCAAATGTGGATGCTGCAGCAAAAGCAGGAAATAATGTAAGTATTATTTCTGTTGGCTGGGATCCGGGAATGTTCTCACTGAACCGTCTGTATGCAGAATCCATTCTGGTACAGGGAAGCACTTATACTTTCTGGGGAAAAGGTGTCAGCCAGGGACACTCTGATGCAATCCGCCGTATTGAAGGTGTAAAAAATGGTATCCAGTATACTGTACCGATCGAGGATGCAGTAGAGAAAGTAAGAACCGGAAGTGAGCCGGAGCTGACAACAAGAGACAAACATCTTCGTGAGTGTTATGTTGTTCCGGAAGAGGGAGCTGACTTAAAAGCAATCGAAGAGGCAATCAAGACAATGCCAAACTACTTCGATGAGTATGATACAACTGTAACATTTATCACAGAAGAAGAGTTAAAGAAAAATCACAGTAAGATGCCACACGGTGGTTTTGTTATCCGCAGCGGAGAGACAGGAACAGAAGGAAATAAACACGTGATCGAATATTCTCTGAAATTGGATTCCAACCCGGAATTTACAGCAAGTGTTCTGATCTGTTATGCAAGAGCAGCTTACAGACTTTCCAAAGCCGGAGAGAGCGGAGCAAAATCTGTATTTGACATCGCACCGGCAATGCTGTCACAGAAGACACCGGAAGAACTCAGAAAAGAGTTACTGTAAGATGATGATTTTTGATACGCATGCGCACTATGATGATGAGCAGTTTGACGTAGACAGAGAAGAATTGCTGATGTCCATGGAAGAAAATGGTGTCGGCACGATCGTCAATGTGTCGGCAACTTATGAGTCCTGTGCACGTGTGACAGAAATGGTGAAAAAATATCCGTTTATGTATGCCGCAGTCGGCGTACATCCGGATGAAGTCGGTGCGCTGGATGAAGAGAAATTTGTACGGATGGAAGCGCTTTTGGATCAGAAAAAGGTTGTTGCCGTCGGCGAGATTGGACTGGATTATTACTGGGATCATGAATCTCATGATCTGCAGAAAGAATGGTTTATCCGTCAGCTTGAACTTGCACGTAAGCATAATCTTCCGGTGTTGATCCACAGCCGGGAAGCTGCGGCAGATACGATGGAGATCATGAAGGGGCATGCGCAGGGGTTAAATGGTGTGATTCACTGCTACTCTTATTCTAAAGAAATGGCAAAAGAGTATGTGAAAATGGGCTTTTACATCGGCATCGGCGGTGTCGTTACTTTTAAAAATGCGAAAAAAGTAAAAGAGACAGTCGCGGAGATTCCGCTTACTTCAATCGTGCTGGAGACGGATTGCCCGTATCTTGCACCGGAGCCTTTCCGTGGCAAGAGAAACCAGTCTGCATATATCCAATATGTAGCGGAAAAGATCGCAGAGATCAAAGAGATCTCATATGAAGAAGTTGTTGCACAGACAGAGAAAAATGCACGTGCCATGTATGGTCTGGATGCATAAAGAATATGTACGCATTATGTATGGCCTGGATGCATAAAGAATATGTACGCATCAGGTATGGTCTGGATGCATAAAGAATATGCATGCGTCATGTATGGTCTGGACGTGTAAGACATTATTTGCAATGAATCAGCGATAGTGAACTTTATTAAGTACAAATAAATTAATTTTATGAAATCCAACCAGGAAATTCCCGGTTGGATTTTTGCTACCTGTTTTTCTGCATTTCTATATGTATTTCGCTATATTTTAATTTTTCCATATATTTTCGGAGTTTTCTTTATATTTTCTTAAGACTATTTTCGATTTTGGGTATATCATTAAGACAAAACTTATTGTATAATTAGAAAATACCTAAAATTCAGGGAGAAGTGAGAAAATGGCAAAACCAGATCTGGGAAATCCGCAGAATACAATTGAAGTATTACAGAAATATAAATTTAATTTTCAGAAGAAGTTCGGACAGAATTTTCTGATCGATACACATGTGCTGGATAAGATTATTTATTCCGCAGAGATTACAAAAGAAGACATGGTGCTGGAGATCGGACCGGGGATCGGAACGATGACACAATATCTGGCAGAGGCAGCCGGCAAGGTCATTGCGGTTGAGATCGATAAAAATCTGATTCCGATTCTTGCGGATACACTGCATGAATATGAAAATGTTCAGATTATCAACGAGGATGTTCTGAAGCTTGATATTGCGAAGATCGTAGAGGAGCAGAACGGAGGAAAACCGATTAAAGTGGTTGCGAATCTGCCATATTATATTACGACACCGATCATTATGGGACTTTTTGAAAATCATGTTCCGCTTCAGAGCATTACGGTCATGGTACAGAAGGAAGTGGCAGACCGTATGCAGACCGGACCGGGTAACAAGGATTACGGTGCTCTGTCACTGGCGGTGCAATATTATGCAGACCCGTACATTGTTGCAAATGTCCCACCGAACTGCTTCATGCCAAGACCGAAGGTAGGCTCAGCAGTCATCCGTCTGACAAGACATGCTGAACCTCCGGTGGAAGTAGAAGATGAGAAGCTGATGTTTGATATTATCAGAGCGTCTTTCAACCAGCGGCGGAAGACACTTGCCAATGGTTTGAAAAATGCAGGCAAATGGGATCTCCCGAAAGAAGTGATCGCAGAAGCAATCGAGACGTTAGGCAAAGGCGCAAGCGTCAGAGGAGAGGCACTATCACTGGAGGAATTTGCAAGACTGAGCAATGAAATTTATAATTATCTGCATAATCGTATATCGTGAAGCTTATGCTTCCTGTTTATGCTCATATCGGGGCGGGCCATTAAGTCATAAAATCACTCTGGTGTAATTGCATTGTGGTTTCTGACATCATATAAATGGTAAAAAACAATAAATTTGTTGCAGAAAAAAACAATTGTGGATTGAAAAACAAAGATATTAACAAAGAAAGGATGATGCGCATGGAGAAAAAAAACAAATATGCACTGTTCGAGATCACACCGGAGATTGAGCATTTCGCAGAACTGTGTGAGAAGAATACGACAATAGAAAAAGACCTGTACAGCAAATACGAAGTAAAACGCGGACTCCGTGATGTGAATGGAAAAGGAGTACTTGCCGGCCTTACTAATATTTCCGATGTCTGTGCGACTAAGATCGTGGACGGCAAAGAAGTTCCGTGTGCAGGTAATCTGTATTACCGTGGATATAACATCAAAGACTTGGTGCGTGGATTTTTAGAGGACGGACATTTTGGATTTGAAGAGATCGCATATCTGTTGTTGTTTGGCGAGCTTCCGAATATAAAAGAGTCGGAGATGTTCCATGAGACACTCGTAGAGCGCCGGACATTGCCGCCGACATTTGTGCGTGATGTCATTATGAAAGCGCCGAGCCAGGACATGATGAATACGCTGGCGAAATGTATTTTGAATCTGTATACTTACGACCGCAAAGCGGATGATACAAGTATCCCGAATGTATTAAGACAGTGTCTGAACCTGATCAGCCAGTTCCCGATGATGATGGTGTACGGCTATCATGCATATAATTACCGTATGGGCGATGACCTGTTTATTTACGCGCCATCACCGGATCTGTCTACTTCTGAAAATATTCTGATGATGCTCCGTGAGGATCGTAAATACACAGAACTGGAAGCGAAGCTCCTTGATATGGCTCTGGTTCTGCATATGGATCACGGCGGTGGTAATAACTCAACATTTACGACACACGTTGTAACTTCTTCCGGAACGGACACTTATTCAACGATGGCAGCAGCGATGGCTTCGTTAAAAGGACCAAAACACGGTGGTGCGAATATCAAAGTAACGAAGATGTTTGAAGACATGAAAGCGCATGTATCAGACTGGGAAGATGAAGATGAAGTACGTCAGTATTTAAATGATCTGCTGGAGAAGAAAGCATTTGACCAGAAAGGTCTGATCTACGGAATGGGACATGCAATCTATTCTGTTTCAGATCCGCGTGCAGACATTTTCAAAAAATTTGTAAAACAGCTTGCAGAGGAAAAAGGCTGTGAAAAAGAATACGGACTGTATGCGCTTGTAGAACGTCTGGCTCCGGAAGTGATCGCACAGAAGCGTAAGATTTACAAAGGTGTTAATGCCAATGTAGATTTTTACAGCGGACTGGTTTACAGTATGCTGGATCTTCCTCCGGCACTTTACACACCGATTTTTGCGGCGGCACGTATTGTCGGCTGGAGTGCACACCGTCTGGAAGAGTTAAAGAATGCGGATAAGATTATCCGTCCGGCGTATAAGCCACTGGCTTCCTACAAAGAATATGTAAAAATGGAAGATCGTTAGGAGAAGGAAGTTGATATAAAATGAAGAAAGATTTCAGCTTTTTAAGTGCAGAAGGGAGGACGCGCTCACATGGAATCATCTGGATTCCGGAAGGTGAAGTGCGTGCGATCCTCCAGATCTGTCACGGAATGGTAGAATATATAGACCGCTACGATGAATTTGCCAGATACTTAAACGGACATGGTTATCTTGTGATTGGGCACGACCATCTGGGACATGGAAAGACTGCAGCAAAGCCGGAAGAATACGGACATTTCCCGGAAGAATACGGTAACGATTATGTAATCGGAGATATCCACAGAGTCCGCAGAGTCGGTGAGAAGAATTATCCGGATCTACCATATTTTATGCTGGGACACAGTATGGGTTCATTTTTGCTTCGTCAGTATCTGACGATGTATGCTGATGGACTTGCCGGTGCGATCATCATGGGAACCGGTGAACACAGCATGGCGGAATTGAACATGGGGCAGAAGCTCTGCAAAGGGCTTGCGGCAGCAAGAGGCTGGCATTATCACAGCCCGCTTGTGCATAAGATGAGCGTTGGTAATTATAATAGGAAATTTCATCCGGCAGTAACAGCAACAGACTGGATCAGTTCAGATCTGGATGTGCGCAGAAAATACGAGAAAGATCCACTTTGCTCTTTCCAGTTTACGGTTGGCGGTTATTATCAGATGTTTGAAGGAATGAAAGTGCTTGCCCGCAAAGAGAGCATAGAGAAGATTTCGAAGGATTTGCCGATATTCTTTGTATCCGGTGCAGACGATCCGGTTGGAGATTTTGGAAAAGCAGTACAGAAAGTATATGACAAGTACAAGAATGCCGGATTTGAAAAAGTAGAGATGAAGCTGTATCAGGATGACAGGCATGAGATCCTGAATGAAACAGACCGCAGTCAGGTATTTGAAGATCTGTATTTATGGATGGAAGAAAATTTATCACTTTAATTAAGTAAAACCCATTGACAAAACTAATGGGTGAGCATAAAATGTAGATGAAATTAATAGAGCGTACAGGACGAAGGCGTCACAAACATGAGTTTGTGCGCCTTTTTTAGTGTAAAAAGGTCAGGAGAAGGAGGAATTTACAATGAAAACTTTAGGTTATTACAATGGCAAATACGGCGAACTGGATGAGATGACAATCCCGATGAACGACCGTGTCAGCTGGTTTGGAGATGGTGTATACGATGCAGGTCCGTCCAGAAATTATGAGATTTTCGCAATTGATGAACATATCGACAGATTCTTTAACAGTGCGGGACTTCTGGACATTAAAATGCCGGTAACAAAGCCAGAGTTGAAAGAACTCCTTCAGGAAATGGTAAATAAAATGGATACAGGTAATTTATTTGTTTACTATCAGGTCACAAGAGGAACCGGTATCCGTGATCATGCATATACAGAGGGTCCTGGAAACTTATGGATTATGCTGAAACCGGCAGAAATTTCCGATGGAACGAAGCCAATCAAGCTGATCACAAGAGAAGATACACGTTTCTTCCATTGTAATATCAAAACATTGAACTTAATTCCTTCTGTAGTTGCGACACAGAAAGCAAAAGAAGCCGGATGTCAGGAATGTGTATTCTACAGACCGGGTGGACGTGTAACAGAATGTGCACATAGTAATGTCCATATTATTAAAGATGGCAAACTGGTAACAGCACCGACTGACAACCTGATTCTTCCAGGTATTGCAAGAGCACATATTATCAAAGCCTGCAAGAAATTGGAGATTCCGGTAAGCGAGACACCGTACACACTGGATGATCTGTTCAACGCAGATGAAGTTATCGTATCCAGCTCCAGCAACTTATGTCTGCATGCAAATGAGATCGATGGCAAGCCGGTTGGCGGAAAGGCACCGGAACTTCTGGAGAAGATCCGTGTAGCAGTTCTGGATGAATTTTACAAAGCAACAGATAAATAAATGAGAAGGTGAAGTCATGGGAGAAATAAAATATATGCCGGCAGGGGACCGGGCGCTGGTTGTGGAATTTGGCAATCAGATCGATCCTGCGATCAATGACAAAGTACATGCGCTGGCAGCGAGAATTGCAGAAACTCGGATTCCGGGTGTACAGGAAATGGTACCAACGTTTCGTTCTCTGATGATTTACTATGATCCGGCAATTACCTCTTTTGAAAATGTAAGGAAGCAGACAGCAGAGCTGACCGGACAATTGATTGGGAAGACAACAGAGAAGAAACGGATTTTAAAAATTCCGTGTTGTTATGGAGCAAGATTCGGACTGGATCTTGCAGATATGGAAAAACATACCGGACTGGATCGTGACGAGATCATAAAGATCCATAGTTCCGTTGATTATAAAATTTATATGATGGGATTCCTGCCGGGGTTTGTTTATCTTGGTGGACTGGATAAACGAATTGAAATGCCAAGACTGAAAAGTCCGCGTGTAAGGATTCTTCCGGGGGCTGTCGGCATCGGTGGCAATCAGACAGGAGTCTATCCGCTGGCTTCACCGGGAGGATGGAGACTGATGGGTGGTACACCGGTTGATTTCTATGATCCGTACAGAGAAGATCCGATCCTCTGTAAAGCAGGAGAATATATCCGTTTTGTACCGATCACGATTGGCGATTACTACGATATCCGTCACATGATCGTAAAAGGAGAGTATCAGGTAGAGGTTGTGGAAGAAGGTGATGAAGGATGTCAGTAAAAGTTGTTATTCCGGGACCGCTTACAACAGTACAGGATGCGGGCAGATACGGATATATGAATTCCGGTATCGGGACATCCGGAGTCATGGACGAAGTTTCTTATAAGAAGGCCAATTATCTTGTGGGAAATGAAAACGGAGAAGCCGTACTGGAAGTAACTTTGTTCGGCGGAACGATGGAATTCACGGAAGATGCAGTCATTGCTGTTACAGGAGCAACAATGGACGTAAAGATAAATGAGGAACCGACAGAAATGTACCGTGCATACCAGGTGAAAGCCGGAGATATCTTATCTCTTGGAATGGTGACTGCAGGCTGCAGAACTTATGTAGCTTTCGCCGGTGGTATTGATGTTCCGGTTGTGCTCGGAAGCCGTTCAACAAATCTGAAGTGTAAGATGGGTGGTTACGAAGGAAGAGCGCTGGTAGCCGGAGATATTTTTGAAATTGGCAAAAATGGCAGAAGTTATGAAGCACTGAAAGACCGGATGGCAGAGCCGGATGTATATACATCACCAATCACTGTCCGTGTGATCGAAGGACCGCAGGAAGAGTATTTTACCGAGGCGGGAAAGAAAACATTTTACAATGAAACGTATACGATATCTGATCAGAGTGACCGGATGGGCTACCGGATGGAAGGTGCACCGATTGAAAGTGTAAACGGAACGGATATTATTTCCGATGGAATTGCACTTGGTTCCATTCAGGTTCCGACAAATGGAAAACCAATCATTCTACTTGCAGACCGTCAGACAACCGGAGGATATGCAAAGATTGCTACAGTGTGTTCTTTTGATATCCCGAAACTGGTACAGGGCAAGCCGGGGGATCAGGTGAGATTTCAGAAAATTTCGTTAGATGAAGCAGCAAAGATATGGAAAACAGAAAGCGGGGAAAGGTAAAGATGAGTGAAGCAGTAAATTACAGTGATTTGAAACCGGCAGAGGTCAGAAGACTGATCCGAGAAGGAAAAATAACATGTCCGACATCGGGCATGTGTGCGGGATATGCACAGGCAAATCTGGTTATCCTGCCAAAGGATCTGGCTTATGATTTTCTCTTATTTACCCAGAGAAACCCGAAACCGTGTCCGATCCTTGAAGTCAGCGACGTGGGAAGCAGAGATCTTCACTATATCGCAGATGATGTGGATCTGGCAAAGGATTTTCCAAAATACCGCATTTACAAAAAAGGCGAACTTGTCGGAGAGTATACCGACATTGAAGAGTTCTGGCAGGATGATTTTGTGAGCTTTCTGATCGGATGCAGCTTCTCTTTTGAATCTGCACTTTTGGAAGCAGGAATTCCGGTCAGACATATCGAGGAAAACTGTAACGTGCCGATGTTCAAGACAAATATCGCTTGCACACCGGCAGGTATTTTCAAAGGAAATATGGTAGTCAGCATGCGTCCGATCCCGAATGACCAGGTTGTGAAATCTGCACTGATCACGGGTGAGATGCCAAGAGTACACGGTGCACCGATACAGATTGGCAATCCGGAAGCAATTGGTATTTCTGATGTAATGAAACCGGATTTCGGCGATAGTGTAACGATCAATGAAGGAGAAGTTCCGGTATTCTGGCCATGTGGCGTAACACCGCAGAATGTTGTTATGAATGTGAAACCGGATATTGTGATCACACATGCACCGGGACATATGCTGATTACGGATGTAAAGAATGTAGAATTGAAGTACTAAAGTGGTTCTAATAGAGCCACCCACCATGATATGAGTAAAAGCGTAGCAGTGCAGTGATGGGAGAACACGAGTATTGTGCGGTTTTGAGAATAGATGGAAGTAGTCTGAAAAAAGATTTGAAACATAGAAAGAAGGAAGAAAAATGTTTGCAGTAGATTTAAACTGTGATCTTGGAGAAAGTTTTGGAAATTATAAATGCGGACTGGATGAGGAAGTCATTCCCCTTATTTCTTCCGCAAATGTAGCATGTGGATTTCATGCATCCGATCCGGTGGTAATGGCAAAGACCGTAGCACTTGCGAAAGAGCAGGGCGTCCGTGTTGGCGCACATCCGGGATATCCGGATCTGGTCGGATTCGGCAGAAGAAATCTGGCAGCATCGCCGGCAGAAGTAAAAGCAATGGTGCAGTATCAGATCGGGGCATTGAAAGCATTCTGCACAGCACAGGGAATCAAACTGCAGCATGTAAAACCGCACGGTGCAATGTATAACATGGCAGGAAAAGATGAAAAACTGGCAACAGCAATCGCAGAAGCAATCAAAGAAGTCGATCCTGAGCTTATCCTTCTTGCACCAAGTAGCAGCAAAATGATGGGAGCCGCAAAGGCAGTAGGACTTCGCGTGGCAAAAGAAGTATTTGCGGACAGAGCATATGAAGAAGACGGCTCGCTGGTAGCAAGAAGCAAACCGGGCGCAATGATCACCGATGAAGACGAAGCTGTGGCACGTGTCATCAAGATGATAAAGGAAGGAACCGTAACAGCGATTACCGGAAAAGAGATTCCGGTTGAAGCAAATTCTGTATGCGTGCACGGAGACGGACCGAAAGCACTGGCATTTGTTCAGAAGATCCGTAAAGCGCTGGAAGCAGAAAACATCAGGATTGCATCAATCGAAGAAGTAATTGGGAAATAAAACAGGCAGAAGACGACAGCAAAAATAAAGGAGAGATTAGAAGTGGGAGCACAGGCACAGGCGGCACAGACAAAAGTAAATATAAAAAAAGAAACCGTTGAAGATATTGTACTGCGTCATTCCAAGCGCGGTATGACTATCCTGCGCAAATATATGGGCGATTTCTACTGCAAGAGGGCGGCTGAGAAGATTCTGGAGCTTCCGAAAGGAAATATATTTCTGACAACCGGATTTTATGTAGCGGGACATGCAGAGACGGACGGTCCTCTCGGAACGATGACACTCGCAAAAGCACTGCGGGCTGTCGGATACCGACCGATCATCGTAACAGATAAATATTGTCGTGGATTTTTTGAACTTGAGGATCTGGACGTAGAATATGCACATATCTGCGATGGCGTAGAACAGTATACAGAAGTTCTGGAAGATTACGATCCGGTTGCACTGATTTCCATTGAACGCTGTGGCAAAAATATTGAAGATGATTATGCAAATATGCGCGGTGTAAGCATTAAGAAAAATACAGCAAAAGCCGATATCCTTTTTGATCTTGCCAAAAAGCGCGGAATCCCGACATTTGGTGTCGGAGATGGCGGAAATGAAATCGGTATGGGCAATCTGAAAGAAGTTATTGTAGATAAACTGGCGCTTGTACCATGCAAGGTAGAAGTTGACAATCTAATTATCGCAACCGTATCCAACTGGGGCGCATATGCATTAGCGGCATATATACAAAAGATAGAAAAGATACAGGTACTTCCTACATATAAAGAAATCAAATCCTATCTGCAGGCGATCGTAGATCTCGGCAGCATCGATGGCGTGACAAAAGAACAGGTACTGAGTGTGGATGGTTTTCCACTGACTGTGGAAAAAGAGATCCTTGATGAACTCCACCGCGCAGTGGGGACGGGGATTTTCTAGAAAGTGCCAGGTGCAAATTGAAAAAGGGACAGGTCATTTCTAAAAAGGGGACGGGGCTTTTCTCAAAAAGCCCCGTCCCCTTTTTAGCGCAGCGAAAACCCGCTAACCATACGGTTAACGGGTTTCGTTGTTTTTATCGTTATCTAAAGGAATGAGAGTAAAGTGCACACCGGCTTGACCGGTGCTACTTTATGAGGGGGTGATAGTTGATGTGTTCTTCAACTATCTAACTCTTAGTATACAGGGAAAATGTGTCTAAAGTATGTTCCTTTTCTTAAACAAAACGAAATTTTCTTAAGGAAAAATTAACCAGAGTATGTTACAATTAATCCACATGAAACGTAAAAAATAAAAGGAAAGGTATGGTATCGATTGAAGTTATATCAGTCAAAATTATTGGAAAAACTAAGAGAGTCATTGGAAGCTGTACTGCCGATCATAGGAATTGTTCTGTTGCTTAGTTTTACGATCGCTCCGATTCCGGCAGGAATTCTGATGGCTTTTTTAGTGGGCGCGATTCTTCTTGTTGTGGGAATGATGTTTTTTACATTGGGAGCTGAGATTGCAATGACGCCTATGGGAGAGAGAATTGGAACGAGAATTGCCGGTTCCAGGAGACTTCCATTTATTGTGTTATTGTGTTTTACGCTGGGATTTATTATTACGGTGTCGGAGCCGGATCTGCAAGTGCTTGCCGAACAAGTTCCGTCTATTCCGAACAATGTTCTGATTTCTGCAGTAGCGGCAGGCGTTGGGATATTTCTTGTGGTTGCGGTTCTTCGTATGTTATTTGGAATTGCGCTTTACAGATTATTGTTTTTGTTTTATCCGGTGATATTTATTCTTGCGTTTTTTGTGCCGGCAGATTCGCTGGCGGTCGCATTTGACTCCGGCGGAGTCACGACAGGACCGATGACCGTTCCTTTTATTATGGCGCTTGGTGTCGGCTTCTCCGCAGTGCGAAGTGATAAATATGCAGAAACGGATAGTTTCGGTCTGGTTGCACTTTGTTCAATCGGGCCGGTACTTGCCGTCCTGCTTCTAGGTATCCTTTACCGCCCAGAGAGTGGCGTTTATGCAGGCATCCATATTCCGGATGTGAAGGATTCGATAGAACTTGGAAGACTGTTCACAGCGGAACTTCCACTTTATATAAGAGAAATGCTATTATCACTGCTTCCGATTGTTGTATTTTTCCTTGTGTTTCAGGTGTTGGCTTTGCATCTGATGAAGCGGACACTGGTGAAAATTGCAATTGGAATCCTGTATACATACATTGGGCTTGTGCTGTTCCTGACAGGTGCAAATGTAGGATTTCTCCCAACCGGTAATTATCTGGGGCAGGTACTTGCAGGGTTGCCGAATCCGTTTGTGCTTGTACCGATCGGTATGGTGATCGGCTATTTCATCGTAAAGGCGGAACCGGCAGTTTATGTGCTCATGGAGCAGGTAGAAGAGCTGACTTCGGGTGCGATACCTGGGAAGGCAATGGGACTGAGTTTATCCTGCGGCGTTGCGGTCTCACTGGGGCTTGCAATGATCCGTGTACTGACCGGAATTTCTATTTTCTGGTTTCTCATACCGGGTTATGCAGTTTCTTTGCTTCTTGCGTTCCGGGTACCGAAAATCTTCACTGCGATAGCATTTGACTCCGGTGGTGTGGCCTCTGGTCCAATGACGGCAACTTTTCTGTTGCCTCTGGCACAGGGAGCATGCGAAGCGATTGGCGGAAATGTAGTTACAGATGCATTTGGTGTTGTGGCAATGGTTGCGATGACACCACTTATCACGATACAGATACTGGGTGCGGTTTACCAGCATCAGGAGAAGAAACGTCAGAACGAAGAGGCGGTTCCTGTACTGCCACTGGAAGCATACGGCGACATGGATATTATAGAGTTATGATGATACCTGAAGAGCTATATGTCAACGACACATGTTTAGTGCCGACCAGAGCGGAGTGTAGATGTGAGAGCGTACAGTATGAAACGATTTATTGGAATTAGAAAGGCGGAAAAATATGAGCCGGTTATATATGATGGCTGCGATCACAAGCCGCAGCGCAAGAAAAAAGTTTCGCGAATTTTATAAGACACACGAACAGCAGGTATTTTTTGAAATACTGGGAAAAGGGACAGCGAACAGTGAGGTGCTGAATTATTTTGGATTAGAAGAAACAGAAAAGATTCTTTTTCTCTCCATCGTGACCGGAGATACATGGAAACGACTGAAACGTGGACTGATCATTGATATGAAAATTGATGTTCCGGGAACGGGAATTGCTTTTGCAGTGCCGCTTGCGAGCATAGGCGGCAAAAAGACACTGCAATATCTGATACAGGAACAGCCATTTGAAAAAGAGGAGGAAACAGCATTGAAGGAGACAGATTATGAACTGATGATTGCCATTGCCAATCAGGGATATATCGATACGGTTATGGAAGCCGCAAGAGAAGCAAATGCGGGAGGCGGTACAGTTGTCCATGCGAAAGGAACCGGAACAGAGCTCGCCAGAAAATATCTTGGTGTTTCCCTCGTGGAAGAGAAGGAAATGATCTTCATTGTTACTCGTTCCTCACAGAAAGCACAGATTATGAAAGCAATCATGGAGAAAACCGGATTGAAGAGTAAGGAGAAGGCAATCGTATTTTCACTGCCCGTTTCGAGTGTGGTCGGACTTCGCATGACAGAGGAAGATATTCAGGATGATCTGCTGTAAGGCATATTATTATCAAATACCAGAAACGAAAGCCTGCGAAACCTTTCATTCACTGTAAGTGTTATTTGTAAGCCACAGATGCTATGATTACATCAATGAAAGGAGAGCAGAGAATGAGTATTTTAAAAATTGAATCTTTATGTAAATATTATGGAAACAAGAAAAATGAGACAAAGGCACTGGATGGAATTAGCCTAGAAGTACAGACAGGGGAATTTTTAGGAATCATGGGAAGCAGCGGATCCGGAAAATCCACACTTCTTAACTGCGTGGCAAGTGTGATCCGTCCGACAGGAGGACAGATTCTTGTAAATGGAACCGATATCCGTTCGCTGAAAGGCGCGGAACTTTCCGATTACAGAGGACGCCAGATCGGTTACCTTTTCCAGAACTTTGAACTTTTAGAGAACCTTACCGGAAGAGAAAATATTCTTCTTCCGCTGGCTCTTCATAAATATGAAGAGAAAAAAGGGGAACAGAAGTTAAAAGAACTGGCAGAATATCTTGAGATACAGGATGTACTGGACAAATTTCCGACACAGATGTCCGGCGGGCAAAAACAGCGTATAGCAGCAGCCAGAGCATTGATCATGGATCCACACCTGATTCTGGCAGATGAACCGACCGGGGCACTGGATTCGCGTAATGCAAAAGCATTGATGGAGAAACTCTTCGGTTTAAATCGCAACAAAAAAGCAACAATCATGATGGTGACACATGATGCAAATGCAGCAAGTTATTGCGGACGGATTTTATTTATCCAGGATGGAGTACTCTTCCATGAGCTGCGCAGAGATTTCGCAGAAGAATCCCAGCAGGAGTTTTACGAGCGCATTTTGAAAGTGTTGGCGCAGTTGGGAGGAGGCAGTGCAAATGTTCTTTAAACTTGTCTCCAGAAACAGTAAGAGAAGCCGCAGGGAAAATGGATTGTTTCATGCTTCACTTCTCGTTGTCGTAATTGCATTTTATGTGATTCTGGCACTGCCGAAGCAGGATGTGATCATTTTCCTGAAAGAGATGGAAAGTGATGCTATACAGAAAATCTTTCAAATGGTTCCGATACTGTTTGGCGCATCGTTATGCATTTTGTTCTTTCTCGTATATTTTGCGGGACGTTACCAGATGGAGCGGAGAAAACATGAATTTGGTGTGTACCGTATGATGGGCATGAGCCGGAGCCGGCTGTTTTTTATGTTGATGACAGAAGATATTAAGAGCAGTCTACTGATCCTTGTGGCAGGAATCCCGGTTGCAGTCTGCATTTCCGAGCTGGTCAGCCTGATCACAGCGAAGGTAGAGGGGCTTGGAATCCTCGGTCATCAGAGTACATTTTCATTCGCCGCAGTGATTGGAACCGCTGTCGGTTTCATACTGGTAAAATTATTTGCGTGCCTGTTCTTAAGCGGCGCGGTAGTTAAGGACGAGATCGGCAATCTTATGAATCCGCAGGCAAAAGAGCAGGGAAAAACAAGACCGAAGGTTCTGTATGTGCTTGCCTTTGCGACAGGATGCGTGTTATTGTTTGTGGCATTTTATGATGGAATCCGTGGACATATCTGGGATGACCTTCTTATTCTTGCACGGACAGTAGTCTTTGGAATTGCCGGAGTATTTCTTGTATTCTATGGTTTCCGGCTGATACTGGAACAACTGGGCAGATGGGGCAGCCGACACGAGAGACTGGGAATGTTTACATTCCGCCAGCTGGAAGAAATGTTTATCCGCAAGAGCAGCGTCCCGGCGGTGAGCTGTATTCTGATCCTCGCAGCACTCTGCCTGTTCGGTGCAGGAATCGGGATTGCCAGAAGTTATACGGTACAGAGCGAGCGTGTCGTAGATTATACATTTGACGATGACAATGAGGACGTCAGTACAACTATTGAGAAATTGCAGAAGTCCGGGCTTCGCTCAGATTTTGAAAAGCTGATCCAGATTAAAACCGGATATATAGAATCTTCGATCGAAAATCTGGATAAGGAAGGTAAACCATCGAAAAAGAAGAACCGGGTAGTTGGCTTTAACGCAGATGAACTCGTAGACAAGTTGAAAAAAGATGGAAAGACACCGAATGAAAATGTATTTGCAATGGAGATAGAACGGGAAGATACACCGCATATTATTGCATTATCCGGGTATAATGAGCTGTTAAAACAGGCAGGAGAAAAGCCTCTTGCATTGAAAGATCACCAGGCAGCAGTTTACCTTGGATCGGCACTTTATTCCGATGAGTTTAAAGAAATAATGAGTAAAGCCTTACAGGGAAATATATATGTTACAATGGACGGAAAGACATGGAGCCTTGGGGAAAAGGTTATGAATAAAGAAATCGTTGCCGACCGCGCGATTACACTTGGATTTGCGCTGATCGTACCGGACAAGGCTTATGAACAGATGACAGCCGGAAAGGGCACCACATATCTGGATGGCGTGCTAAAACCTTCAAAAACGGAGAAACAGGGGCTTATCCGTGTATATCAGGAAATGAACCAGAAACTTGACAAAGTCGGAATTTCGTATGACTGTTTTCTGCAGAGCCTTGGACGACGTATGTTCTACGGTGTATGTGCAAGTTATATTACAATCTATCTGGCAGTGATCTTCCTGATTATTGGAAATACGGTAATCAGTGTACAGTTCCTGACAAATCAGCAGAAAATTGGCAGACGGTATCAGACTCTGATACGGCTCGGAGCAACCTCCAATGCGCTCTGCCGTTCCGCAAGAAAGCAGATTAACTGGTATTTTGGCATTCCGGTATTCTTAGGAGCAGCCGGAAGTATTCCGGCGATGGCAAGCTTATTTTCCCTGTTTGTGGAAACAGGAGAAGGTACACAGAAAGTACTGCTCTTAAGTGCAAGTGGGATGATCCTGCTGCTTCTGATCGTAGAATTGATCTATATTCTGGAAGTCAAGAAACTCAGCGACCGATATCTGTTGTATCTGATGGTGCCGGAAAGAGAAGAATAAAAGAAAGTATGATTTTATGAAACGAATAGGAATTGTGGAAGACGAAGTCTTCATACGTGAAGAATTAGGAGAAATACTGGAAAAGGCCGGATATGAAGTCGTGGCGGTAGAAGATTTTGAAAAGGTGGAAGAGGAGCTTTCTAAGGCTCCTCTTGATCTCGTTCTGCTTGACCTTAATCTGCCGGGGAAGAGCGGATTCCAGATCTGTCGGGAGTTGAAGCATAAAGGAACGACGCCGGTCTGTGTACTGACATCGAGAGACCAGATGGCAGATGAATTGCGTGCGCTGGAACTGGGTGCGGATGAATATCTGACAAAGCCATGCCGGAAAGAAAGACTTCTGGCGAGGGTGTCCAATGTGTTAAAAAGATATGAAGGCCGCAAGCATTTGCTGGAAGGGAAAAGATTTTTGCTGGATCAGCAGACATATACACTTTATATCCATGATGAATCGATTGTCCTGCCAAAGAATCAGGGGAAATTACTGGAAGTATTTCTTAAGAAGCGTGGGCAGATCGTGACAAAAGAAGAACTGTCGATTGCACTTTGGGATACAATAGATTTTATCGATGAAAATGCATTGCAGGTAAATCTGACGAGATTAAAGAAAACCATGCAGAAACTTCATATGGAAGAAGAGATTGAAACCATCCGGGGAACAGGCTATCGTTTGGAAATTCGGTGATAAAAGGCAGATGTCAGGCAACTCATTAAAAGAAAAGTAAAAAAATGATGTAAGGAGAACGTACAGGATGAAGAACTACGGAAAGAGAATAGCAGAATATATGCCCTGGCTTTTGTTGACAGGGTGTGTGGAAGGTATCTGTATTTTATTTCTTGCGCTTGCAGACGTCCAGGTGTTACAAGTGCTTGCAGGAGTTCTCACATTGATGACCGTATTAATGTATGCCGGGGTCTGCATTTATATCGTAAAGAAAGAACAGAAAAAAGAAGAGGCATTTGCTCTATTTTTAAAGGAACCAGAGGAAAAGACTGCAGAACAGTTATTGCTATACTGCGGGAAAGCAGAGAAAGAACGGATGCAGAATCTCCTCGACTATTTGCAAATACAACGAAAAGAAAAAGAAAATCTGTTGAAAAAGACAGAAGATTATGAAGAGTATATTGAAGGGTGGTCACATGAGGTAAAAACGCCGTTATCTTTGCTTGCATTTATACTGGGAAATCATAAAGAAGAATTTTCAGAGCCGGTCGGATATAAGCTGGAATATATTCAGACACGTATGCAGGAATCGATCGATCAGATGTTATTTTATGCAAGGTTAAAGGGTGGTCACAAAGATTATCTGTTTGAAATGCTGAATCTTAAAGAATCACTGGGGAAAGTCCTGGAAGATTACGGTCCGCTTCTGGAGGAGAAGAAATTTCACGTGGATATCCAGATGGAGCCGGAAGGGATTCAAATCTACAGTGACCGGAGAGGACTTGAATTTATGCTGGGACAGTTTATCAGCAATGCGGTCAAATATTGTGATAAAGAGCCGGAAATCCGTATCCATGTGGAAAAAAGAGAAGAAAACAGGAAGAAAATGTGGATACTTTATATAGAAGATAACGGTTGTGGCGTAAAAGCCTGCGATCTCCCGTATATTTTTGATAAAGGCTTCACCGGCAGTGATATCAATGTCAGCAAGAAACCAACCGGCATGGGGCTTTATCTTGCAAGAGAGATGGCGACAGATCTGGGCTTGAAATTATATGCTGTATCGGAATATAGGGAAGGTTTGACTATGAAAGTTCAGATCCCAATTGTGGATTGTCCATGTGTTCCAGGTTCAGATCGCGGGGTTCTACCGGGGTAGAGAAAACAATCTGAGTTTGTGTTTTCCCAAACTTTTGCAGATGTCCAATGAATTGATCCAATTCAATTGTGCTTGGAAATGCAACTTTAATGAGCATGGAGTAGTTACCGGTAATATTTTATAATTTATTTGAATCTGTTGAGACACTTGGACAGGCAGCAGAAACGTTAGCAGATAATTGTATAGCAGGAATTACGGCAGATGAAGCAAGATGCCGCGAACTGGTAGAATTCAACAATAGCGAAAACCCGTTAGCATTGTGCTAACGGGTTTTCGTTGTTTTTATAGTTATCTAAAGGAATGAGGGATTATCGAACTGGTTTATATTGTGTTACAAAGTGTTGTAAAGCCCGGAATTACAGGCTTTTTTAAAATTGACTTACATATAAAGTGTTATATTTATTTATCCTGATTTGACCGAAATTTGCCCCGAGATTCTTTGTTTGGATTTGTTTGAAAATAGTTTGATAAAAATAAAATAGAATGAAATATTTGAAATAAACATAAAAAAATATAGACAAAATAGGAAATAAGATATATTATTAAAGTAAACATTAGAAAAAACAGTACTGTCATTGAATGAGAGTAGGGGAAAAGACCCAGCTACTTGGGATGAGGTTTTGCTAGATGTTGCTGAAGTTTATGAAAACTACACGCTTGTTTCAACAAATCATCTTCAAGAATTTATTTCCTTTAATGAGCCGTATATAGAAAGTGTAACAGGACATTATGCATGTGCAGTTAGTGCATTATTAGCATGTGGTGCATATTATAATGCTGTTGATTATACAGATATTGCAGGTGATTATATGGATATTTGGGATTCAACAGGAACGACAGTTTCATCGGAGAGTGGAGGAATAACATATGGTTCAACAACTATTGGCAATATTGGACCTGGATTTGTGGACTTTTGTGCTGGAAAGAATGTTTCTGTAACACAAAATACTGACTATAGTCCCAATTATAATTTTTTCACTAATTGCATTGATAGAGGAGATATAGCAGTTGTCCATTGTGGTATAATTAGCAGTGATACTGGAGAACGTGCGGGGCATTCAATGGCAGCAGAGGGATATGCAACTTTGCGAGCATATAATTCTGGAAATACAGTACATACATTGATGGTATTTGATGGATGTGGGGATACAGTACGTTATTTGAATTTTGATTTTGATAGTTGGACAGACATATCGGGGACTACATTTAATGGATAAGAAACGATTGATTTTGTTAATCATACTTTTGCTTGCAATAGTATTAATTGTGCTTGGCGTAAAAGGAAATGTTTTTAAGGAGAATCGTCAAAATATGGAGTTGCGTTCTAGTGGAGATGATAATTCTCATTGGTTTCATTTGAGTGGGGTTGTTGTAGAGAAAACTTTTGATACACTTTTAATAGAACTAAATGAGAAGGAAGAAAGTAGTCTATTTTTTGATACGACAAAAGTTAGTTTAGATTGTACTAAGTGTAAAGGTGATCTAGAACAAGTATCAGAAGGAAATGTTATTAAATTTTATTTTTTTAAGTATAATATTGATGGTGAAACGGTAAAAATTGAAAGAATAGTAAGATAAAAGTATAAGTAAGAGTTCTGCTATCAGAACATTATTATTAGTGAGGTAAAGGAACAAGGCGAAGCCGAGACGCCGTAGGGCAGTCCTTTACGGAACGGACACAGCCAATACCATCATGATACATAAGAGGACTTGAAAGGTCACAAACCTTGCAAGTCCTCTTGTTTATCTTATGGGTTACTTCTGTCGGATTGCATTTTCCGATAGACCGCTTCTTTCGTGGCTTCTCGGAAAAAGCTATCCTGTCTGGTATATGCCAGATGTTCATTCTGGATATAAGCGTCTGATTCGCAATCATATTCGTAAGGGATTACCTGTGCTGTTCCCTGTTTTTCATCAATTCCATAGATAATTACTTTGGAATCTCTCAATGCCAGTCCGAGTGTCAGAAAGCCGGAAGTGAAATAATTGTTGTTGTGTGGAGCGGTTATGCTTTTCAGTGCATGAAAGAAGTCTGCTACTTCCTCAGTCTGTCCATTCTCAAAAGCCGGAATGATATGTAAGGTGTTGTTTGCCTTATCTGCATATGCCCGGCAGACCAGAACGGAAGAATCCGCTTTTTGTATGATACCGTCAAAATAATCGCCAGAGTATGCAGTTGGCTGATAGAAAATGGCGGTTTCTTTTGTTGTAAGGTTATGATAAGTCAGAAAGCCGTTTACAAGCCGGACAATTTCGATATCATCCCCGTAGGTAAATCCGTTCTGCTCTAAAAGAGAATAGAAAGTTCTGGTAAATTCTTCCGGCAGTTCAATCCCCAGTTTTTCTGTGATAAGCATATCTACATATTCTTTAAATGAACCATACAGAAGTTCATTCAGCGTCATATTGCCCAACGTGGCAATCTGCTTCAAGCGTTTCTCATTGGGAAGATTCACACCCTTTTCCCAACTGTTTACAGAGCCTTTCGGGGCATTATCTATGATTTCCCCAAACTTCTGCATACTGTAACCGTATTTCTTGCGTATCTGTAAAATTCGTTTTCCTACTGCTTCTTTATTCACAAACATATGCACACCTCGTTTCTGTTTTCATCATAACACAAGATAAGGATAAATGTAAGGGTAAAATTATAATAAGTTATAAAAAGATATAGTTAAGCGTTTGAAATACAAAAATAAAAAGTAAGGGAAAAAGTAAAATAATTGTTGACAAGAAGAAAAAACAGGTCTATGATGAGGTTAAGAGGTAAGGAGAAAAGTAATGAAATAAATATAGACGTGGATATGAAAAGGACTTGTCACACTTACCAGACACTCATTCACCATGATTTCAAAAAAGGAGAAATGTAGCATGCAGATTACATTGACAAAAGAACAGGTCAGAGAAGCGTTCGGGGAACTCCGTTACATGGGAGCAGACTACTGCTATAAGTATGATAAGGAAACCCGGAAGAAAACCGAGGAAGTGGAAGCATTGAAACTTCACCTCGGAAGCATGAAACTTGGAAACAGCGTAGATATCCGTCTGGAAGCAACAGAACTTCCAAAGGTAGAGCCTTACACAGTGGTAGAACTAGAAGAAGCGGTATATGCCCCTTATGTGCAGAGAGGAAACTTCCCAGTATTGGTGGACAGAATCTCCTGCAAGGGTATCCGTGTTGTTACCGGAAAAGGAAACGTGTAGAGACTGTTCCCGGAAATTCTCTGCGGACTGCTCCGTACAGCGTGAAAGGAGCAAAGGGAGTAGAGGAAGTTCCGGGAACGTGGCGAAAGCCACGGCATACTACGAAAGGCAGGGATGATGATAACAGAGGTAATGAAAATTTCAGAACCCCCCTATACTAACAGGGGGGTAACTCGTCAGAAAGAAGATTTGACAGCACTGATTGACTGGTGTCAGATTACTGTCAAAGGTGTAGACGTGTTCATAATCATAGAAGATATCTTGCGGATTCCACTGAGTTTTATGGAACTGCATGGTAAGGAAAAAGGAATTGCTGGACACGAACTGATAGCAAGATTTGACAATATCAAGATTCTGAAACCGACAGGAAATGCACAGTATGAGGGATTTCAGATTCTTATGAGTGGTTCGGGGTGCAGGAATTATGAAAATTTCCTTATGATGAATAAGGAAACATGGTTTGATTTTCTGGAAAGAGTTTGCAGATACCCGGTGAATTTTCCGAGGATAGACTTGGCAATCGACGATACAAAGCCTTATCTGTCTATCCCGGAATTGATTCGTCTGAAAAACGAGGGGCTGATATCTAGTCAGTTGCGTGATACAGCAGAGAATCGTTCTGATAGACTGAAAGAGGATGAAATAGAAGCGCAGGGAAAAACACTATATCTCGGCAGTAAACACAGTGATTTTCGGATTACATTCTATGAAAAGGGATATGAACAGGCAGAAAAGTTCGGAAAAGAACTCAACCCGGACTGGAACAGATATGAACTTCGATTCCGGCACAAAAAAGCGGTCAGATTAGTAGAAGAACTTCTGAAAGACAGGGATGTGGCACGGATTGCGTTGTCTGTATTAAACGAGAAAGTGCGGTTTTTACAGAAGTCGGAAAACAGCACGGTTACAAGAAAACGGCTTTATCCTACTTATCCCCCGTGGGAAGAACTCATGCAGGATGTAGGGAAGATAAAGTTGACCATGAATCCAGAGAAAAAGACACTGGAACGAACATGGCAGTGGCTGAACGTAGCAGTTTCGCCCTCTTTAAAGCTAATGGATAAAATCGGAAAACTGGATAACAGAGATTATATCCGCCAGCTAATAGAACGGGGGCAGATGAACGAAGAACAACAACGCATATATGAGGACTATAAAAAATCTTTCCTTTTGAGGGAAGAAGAAAGGAGAATCTTTGACAGAACATACACAGAACACGATACAGACAAAGAAAGCCCTTACAGTGAATGAAGCGTCAGAGTATACGGGAATTGGAAGAAATAATCTGCGAAAGCTGATTACATGGCAGAAGATTCCGGTCATAAGGATTGGAAATAAGATTCTTATACGCTCTGAGGTTTTAGACCAGTTTTTGAAGAAAAACGAAGGGCATAATCTGAAAAATAAATATGAAGTAATTGCAGTATAAACACAAATAAGCATATAATACTGTCAGACCAGTTCTGATAGTCCTTGCACGGAAAGGAGCGTGCAGATTGGGCAAGGACTTAAAAGGAAATCCATTACCGCCGGGAATTATGCAGAGAAAAAGCGGAATTTACAGAGGGCGGTTTTATTACAAAGGAGAAACGTATACAAAAGATAATGCGGACTTAAAAAAGTTAGTTCAAGAAATGGAAGATTTACGCTATGAAGTCAAGCATGGGTTGAAAGGAAAGGGCGATAATATCACTCTGGATACATGGTTTGATATCTGGCTGAATACCCATAAGAAGCGGACTATCAAGGAGAGTACACAAGTACGTTATGATGATTTTTACAGACGTTACATAAAGAAGCAGATAGGAAAACAACGTGTGGCAGATTTTAATCCGATTATTTTGGAACGTCTGCTTCAGAATATGGCAGATGATGATTACAGCACAAAGACTATACGGGATGTGTATAATATTCTCAATGCTATGTTCAAATATGCAGTGCATAACAGGATTCTTACATTCAACCCATGTGCAGGAGTGGAAGTTCCCAAAACAAAGACAAAACAGATACGGGTACTGACTGTGAAAGAACAACGGGAAGTATTGGAACACGCAAAGGAGAGAATACACGAGAATCTCATACAGGTAGCACTCGGAACGGGAATGCGTGGCGGAGAACTGCTTGGGCTTACATGGGATGATGTAGATTTTCGGAAACGGGAAATTTCTGTAAATAAAACGTTGGTGTATATCAAAGATAAGGAAACAAAGAAGTATGTATTCAAGTACCAGACACCAAAGACAAAGAACAGTATACGGACGATTCCCATGCAGGACAGTGTGTATAAGGCTTTAAAACGTCAGTGGATTCAGTTGAAAGAAATGCAGTTGTCAGCTAGTGAATGGCAACCATTAGAGGGATTTGAAAATCTTGTGTTTGTTGGAAAGAACGGAAAACCGATTACAGAACACACCTTTCAAGTGACGTTAGACTGGATAGAAAAATCTATCAATAAGGAACGAAAAAAGCAGGCAGAGAAAAACAAGACAGTGTTTATACCGATTCCGCATTTTTATCCACATGCACTTCGTCATACTTTTGCAACGCGTTGTTTTGAAGCCGGGATTGACGCAAAGGTAGTACAAGGATTCCTCGGACATTATTCCATAGCAATCACACTGGATTTGTATACGCACGTCACAGATGATAAAGCAAAATCGGAAATGGATAAATTACAGAATTTGTATAAGGAAATCATATAATCAGAACAAGAATAAGAAAGAGAATAGAAAAGGTGCAACATTTCTTTAGAAAATTATTTGACCGAGATTTGACCGAAGCGGATTTTGCAACAAGTACAGAACAGCGAAAACCCGCTAACCACAAGGGCTAACGGGCTTCGTTGTTTTATAGTTATCTAAAGGAATGAGAGTAAAGTGTGCATTGAACTTGTGTCAATGCTTAACTTTATGAGGGGGGAGATAGATAAGTGTTTCTCATCTATCTGTCTCTTATTATATTAGATAAATATGTCCAAAATATGTTAAAACTATAAAAGAAATCGAAAAAATCTTAAGACGACCTTAAGATGATGGGAAGAAAACCTAAAGACAGGCCTCTGTACGCAACTGATTGTTAAGGTGATTGGCTAGTATATCGAAAAATTCTCCCGCGGTTGGACGGGCATGCAGTGGATACATGGCAATTTCCTGAAGAAGGGGACGGTTCCCGCGTTCCCAGCAAATGCGGATCACTGTGCGTATGTCACGTTCTACGCTGCTTCCGGTTGTGGAGTAAGCTTCTGCAATACGGGTATATAATAATTTACCTACTGATAGCAGGTAATCTTCATTGTCCATGCAAAGGGATACGCCATAGACAAGATAATGATATCCACGGTAAGTGGCTCCAATGCCAAGTGAGCGGATAAGCTGTTCAATTTCGTGTTTTCTCATAAATTACCTCGCACTTCTTCCGAGATTAAAACCGCCTGCAAAAGTAAAAAAGTGATGACTATTATTCGACTATTATAATAGAAAATCGGTACTTTTCTTAATAATACTACAAAATAAGGAAAACTGCGACAGACATCGACACACATTTTTTGGCTCTTTTCATAATTTCTTAAGGAAATTCCTTATTTGTCCTTAAATTTTTTCTGTTATTCTTGTATAGTAAGAGATGAGGTGAAGAAAAATGGCGAAAATATTAGTATGTGATGATGATAAAGAAATCGTAGAAGCGATTGAGATCTATCTGAGTCAGGAAGGACATCAGATCCTGAGAGCATATGACGGTGAGGAAGCACTTAAGATTCTGGAGACAGAAAAAGATGTAGAACTTCTGATCATAGATGTCATGATGCCAAAGTTGGACGGAATCCGTGCAACACTGAAAGTTCGGGAAGCGAATAATCTTCCGATTATTATACTGTCAGCAAAATCGGAAGATGCGGATAAGATCCTGGGACTGAATGTCGGCGCGGATGATTACGTGACAAAACCGTTTAATCCGCTGGAGCTGATTGCAAGAGTCAAATCCCAGCTTCGTAGATATACACAGCTTGGAAGTACATCCGGTAATGAGCGGGAAGAAGTCTATACGACCGGTGGACTGGTGATCAACGATGATCTGAAAGAAGTAACAGTTGATGGGGAACAAGTAAGACTGACACCGATTGAATATAATATTTTACTGTTTCTTGTAAAGAATCAGGGAAAAGTATTTTCCATTGACCAGATTTATGAAAATATCTGGAATGAAGATGCAATCGGTGTAGATAATACAGTTGCGGTACATATCCGTCACATTCGTGAGAAGATAGAGATCAACCCGAAAGAACCAAGATATCTGAAGGTTGTATGGGGAGTCGGTTATAAGATTGAAAAGATTTGCCTATAAGTAGCAGGGTATAAAAGATATAGGAGACGATGTATGAAAAGTAAATGGTACCGGTCAAAAGGAATGAAATTCATCCTGATTATTCTGGCGCACATTTTTGTGATCACGGCGACGACAGGTGGACTCTGGGTAACCGCGTATCCGATTTTCCGACAGGAGATTTTTGAAGGAAAACCGGCAAAAAAATACGAGGATTCCAGGAATTTTAATACTCAGATGAAGGACTATACGGCACAGGTTGTGAACGGAATCAGTGCGCGAAAGTATTTTGAAACAGAAGGAAAATTTGATCCGAATAAAATCGTAGATATTGAAGCTTATGATCAGAAAAAAAAATATACGGGCAGGAATGAGAGCGGACTGGCGTATCGATTAAAGGATCTGCTGAAATGGAATGACACGATGAATTCCACAAAAGATACGAATGCGGAGAATCCGATTATTGTCTGCAGAAAGAAAGATGGTTCTTATCATTATTATCGCTATTCTAAATTTGCAGCGCTTGTTAATGCAAAGAAACTGAAATTTATTTTGAATGCAGGAAGCGAAACATCTACAGAAGAGATTCTTTCTTCTTTAAAGGCAGGAAATTATGATTATGACAGCGAGAATTATGTTGGGGGCAGTGAGATTCGAGGGATTCAGGGCAGCAATAATGAATTAAAGTATGTAGATTGTTGGAGCTATGATGGATATTCGATGGAAGAGCCGTATGCCCCGGTAGGAGCCGACAGCCTGATGAATCTTGCCAATAAAGATTCCAGATGGAATGGCAGACTGAATGATGCTTATAATCTTGTGACAAGTGTGGTAGACAGTCTGAGTGAGCGTTATTCAGAATATCAGAACACGAATGAAGATATTGAAGAAGGAGACTCGAACTTCTATTATATTTACGCAGATATGAAGGCGGGAACGATTTATACAAATCAGAAAAGACTTGAAAATTTTCAGGAACTGGACAACAATTTAAAGCTGCTCCGTAAAACCGGAAAATATGTAATTGTAAAATCCAAATTAAAGGATTTTAAGACGAATCTTCGAAGTGAGATTGCAGAAGCATGGCGTGATGAGATTAAAAATACAGGAATCCAAAAGAAGGATTTTGTCTTTGCAGCATGTGTAAATACAAACTATCCGATTGCAGATCATTTTTATTCAGAAAATCAGCTTTATGAAAAATACGGTTCAGCTATCCGTGGAATCTGTATGCTCTCAGTGATTGCATTTGCACTTTTTGTGATCTGTGTAATCTGGCTCACAGCGATTGCGGGACGCAGAGCAAAAGATGAAGAAATGCATCTGGCGGGATTTGACCGGTGGAAAACGGAGATTGCCGCAGTATTGATCATAGGTCTCTGGGTGACAGCAGCTGTAGTGGGTAATTTTGTTTGCTTTGATGATTATTTACAGAAAACAGAGGGGACTTTTTATAGTCAGGCAGATTATGTAAAAAATGCGATCCCTTATATTATTGTGGGAGGAATTTTCGGTTCATATACATGCAGTATGTTTCTGATCGGATTTTTAAGTTTCGTCCGCAGGATCAAAGCGCATATCGTCTGGAAAAACAGTCTTTCACGAATGTTCTGTCACCTGGTCAGAGATATTGCGCAGAATATGTCTTCGCTGTGGCGTAATATCATGCTTTTTGTACTTTTTGTTGTTTTGCACTGGATTGTCATGATTACAGATACTTATGGATTTCCGCTGTTCATGATGCTGTTGGCGGAGCTTGCAGTGTTTGTATATCTGGTCTATGATGGAATCGGAAGAGCGAAGATCAAAGACGGTGTAAAGAAGATTGCAGCAGGGGAACTGGACTATAAAGTGCCGACAGAAGGTATGTTTAGCAGTCAGAAGGAAGTGGCAGAAGGAATTAACTCTGTTGGTGCCGGTCTGGAAGTGGCTGTGGAAGCGAGCATTAAGAATGAACGTCTGAAAACGAATTTGATCACGAATGTTTCGCATGATATTAAGACGCCATTGACATCGATCATTAACTATGTGAATCTCCTGAAAAATGAGAATTTCGATGATCCGAGAATCCAGAGATACATCGAAGTGCTGGAACAGAAATCCATGCGTCTGAAAACATTGACAGAAGATGTTGTGGAAGCATCTAAGATTACTTCCGGTAATATTAAGCTGGAATGTATGAAACTGGATTTCACAGAGCTTGTATTGCAGACAAGTGCAGAGTATGAAGAGAAGTTTGAAGAAAGAAATCTGACGGAAATTCAGCATCTTCCAAAAGAAAAAGCACTCGTCTATATTGATGGAAGAAGAACATGGCGGATCCTTGCGAACTTATACAATAATGCCGCCAAGTATGCAATGACGGGCAGCAGGATCTATACAGATCTGAAAGTGACGGAAGGTGCGGTTATCTTCAGCATTAAAAATATTTCCGAACAGCCGTTAAATATCAATGCAGATCAGCTGACAGAGCGCTTTATCCGCGGAGATATTTCCAGAAGTACAGAGGGAAGCGGACTGGGACTTTCCATTGCCCAGACACTGACAGAGATGCAGAAAGGTAAGTTTGAACTGTATCTGGACGGTGATCTGTTTAAGGCAACCGTTACATTTCCGAAAGTACAGGAAGAACAAAGTACACAAATCTGATTTTTCTGTTATAATATATGATTATGGAAGAATTAAGAAAATTATTAAATGAACAATTAAATAAAGATTTCGGCTCCGCTGTATTAAGCGGAGCCCATGATAAGACGGGGGTGACGAAAGTGCGCGTCCGTCCACTTATAAAACGGGGAGAACTGCTCTTTCAGCTGGAGTCTTTCCGCAACAATCAGGCATTTCATGAGAACTTATCAGTAGAAGAGACCTGTGAGAAGATCCTTGCATATATGCAGTCAATGAAACAGATGCAGATGGAGACGCGAACTTACAATTATACGGTTCTTGTCAGTAAGAAAGGAAAAGTGACCATCAAAAGACGAATGCAGCAGGGAAACTGGAAACAGGTAGATCTTACGCACAACCGGAAGAAACACTATATTCTGGAAGAAGGAACCATGGTGCCTTTTTTGCGTGATCTGGGTGTTATGACTGCCGAGGGGAAGGTCGTGCATGCGAAGTTTGACAAGTTCCGGCAGATCAACCGTTTTCTTGAATTTGTAGAAGATGTGTTGCCGCAGCTTCCAAAAGACAGGGAAGTTACAATTCTTGATTTTGGATGTGGCAAGTCTTATCTGACATTTGCCATGTATTATTATTTGCATGAACTGAAGAAATACGATGTCTGCATGATCGGACTGGATCTGAAGACGGATGTAATCCGTCACTGCAATGAACTGAGTGAGAAATATGGCTATGAGAAACTGAAATTCCTGGAGGGAAATATTGCCGATTATACAGGGGCGAGTGAAGTAGATATGGTGGTTACACTGCATGCCTGCGATACGGCAACGGATTTCGCACTTGAGAAGGCGGTTGGCTGGAATGCAAAAGTAATTTTGTCGGTGCCTTGCTGCCAGCATGAAGTGAACCGCCAGATTGCCAGTGATACATTAAAACCGGTATTAAAATACGGACTTTTAAAAGAACGTTTTGCGGCGATTGTGACAGACGGACTTCGTGCAGAATATCTGGAATCTGTCGGTTATGATGTACAGATACTGGAATTTATCGATATGGAACATACGCCGAAAAATCTGCTTATCCGTGCAATAAAGAATGACAAAAAAGAACAGAGCAGAGAGCAGAGTAAAGAAGAAATCCGTAAGTGCGAAGCATTCTTACATGTGAAACCGACACTGGGACAACTGTTGAAGGAGATGGAATGATTTTGAAAAAAAGAATAAGAGATGGAATTATCTTAGTCGGTGTATTTATCATGGCTGTTCTGGTATTCAGTTATCTGACAAATAAAGGGGATGACTCCATGACAGCAGATCTCGGATCAGCGACATTTCCACAGATTTCATTTGATTGTGACGGATTTGGTGTCAATGCCGTGCCGGGATACGCAAAACAGATGAATATTACAGAGGTCCGTGATACGATTACTCCTGTATTGAAAAATAAACTGGATATGGAGCTGATTCCATATGACAATAAGATCAGCAGTCTGGAATATAAGATTTATACACTGGATGGGACAGAATGTCTGCATGAAGATACGGTGAAGAATCCGGGAACAGATGTGAGTCTTCCGCTTGGCTCGGCAAGTGTACTCGGTGAAGAGCGTGTAATGGAAGTGATCCTTCATCTGGAGACGGGAAAAGATGTGTATTTTTATACAAGAGTTGCGCAGACGAATGAGACAAATATGAGTGCCTGCATGGATTATATCAAGGCATTCCATGAGGCAACGGTCGATAAGAATACGGATACGGATATCAGCACAGCACTGGAAGCGGATGAAGAGAGCAGCAATACATCCTATGGGCATGTAACGATTCATTCCAATTATTCACAGGTTACGTGGGGCGATTTAAAGCCCGAGATTGAGGGCGGTGAACGCTGGAGCGTAAAGGAGACGACTTCTACAGGAACGAGTGTCCAGCTTGAATATCGGGTGAAATGCAAAGGCGAAAAAAACAAACAGGATACGTATAATGTAAAAGAATTTTTCCGAGTGCGTTACGACAAGACTGCACGCAGAGTCTATCTGCTTGATTATGACCGGACTGCGGAACAGGTATTTGATCCTTCTTCCAAAGTGCTTTCAGGAAAAGGAATACTGCTTGGAATTACGGATGCAGACGTTCCGTATCTAATCAATAAAAAAGGTACGATCGTGTCATTTGTGCAGGCGGATGAACTGTGGAATTATAACAAGGACCGCGACGAGCTGTCACTTGTATTTAGCTTTGCAAGTACAGAGAACAATGATGCAAGAAACCTTACATCTGAACATGAGATCCGTCTGCTCACAGCAGATAAAGCGGGAAATATCACATTTGCCGTATGTGGTTATATGAACCGCGGCGAACATGAAGGCGAGGTCGGTATTGCCATTTACTACTATGATATAGAGAAAAATTCCGTAGAAGAGAAAGTGTTTGTGCAGACGGATCAGTCCTATGGAATTACTTCACAGAAACTCGGCAAATTAATTTACTACAGTGAAGATAATGGAGAGTTATATCTGTTAAATGATGGCGTTTTAAGAAAGACAGATGTAAATAAGAACCGGAGTGAAGAATTACAGACTGGTCTGACGGAAGGCAAATATGTTATTTCCGGAGACAGTCATCTGTTGGCATACTGTGCAGATGAGGACTTTTCCAGAATTACAATTCTGAACCTGCAGAATGGAAAAGAACGGACAATTTCTGCAAAGAATAAAGAAGGTGTTCGTCCGCTTGGATTTATCGGTGGTGATTTTGTGTACGGACGTTTCCACCTGTCGGACGTTGGAAAGACAGCGGCGGGAGAATCTACAGATCCGATGTATCAGGTAGAAATTCGGAGCAGTAAAGGGGAGGTTGTGAAGAAATACAGCCAGAAGAAGATCTATGTGCTGGATGCGAAAGTAGAAGATAACCGTATTATTCTGGAGCAGGCAAAGAAAAAGAACGGCACATACATTAAGACAACCGAAGAATATATTACAAATAATGAAGAAAAAGACGAAAGCAATATTATGCTGGAGACTTATAAGACTGATTTGAAAGGCGCGCAGATGCGTCTGACTTATGCAGACGGAATTTCTGACAAAGAACCGAAGCTGTTAAGACCAAAACAGGTATTGTTTGAGAAACCGAAAGTTGTAAATGTACAGAAAGCAGAAAGTAAAGAAGAATACTATGTATTTGGATACGGAAAATTGCAGGAAATTTACAAACAGGCGGGCGATGCGATTCAGTCAGCGGATAACTACGGAGGTGTAGTGGTTGATCAGAATCAGGAATATATCTGGCAGCGGGGCAACCGTGATCTGCAATATAAGATCAGCGCCACAAGTAAGCCGGTAGAAGGACTGCGTTCTGAATTGAATGGCGGCGCGACACCGATGGAAGCGATCAGCAAGACATTTGGCGAGGATGCGTTGGACTTGAGTGGCTGTAAAGCTGAACAGATCGCATATGTAATGAACCAGGGAAAACCTGTGATCGCAGTTACGGAAAATAAAAAATATGTGATTTTGATCGGTTATACGGAGACGGATGTGACATATGTTGAAGCGAAAAATGGCAAGAGCCATACGGTAAGTCTGGAGAAGATGGATAAAAAAGCCAATGGAAATTATATTGGGAGTTAACTAAGAAAGAGCTGTGACAGGGTGAAAAATTCACTCTGACGCAGCTCTTTGTTATGTAATAGAAACGTAGAGTGTTGCAAGCTGTCTACGTTCCACTCCGGTCGTTGCTAAACGAGCGTCACAGGCGCTCAGCAACGCGCTCGGTGCGAGAATGTGCCAAGGCACATTCTATTTTATTTATGCATTTTGAAATACGATGTGTTTGTATTTGTCCAGCGCATATGCAAGGATCAGTCCGAGTATACCACAGGAAATCACTTCGCCGATACCTACCGTCAGCATCATGAACGGAATTGGTAAAGTTACACCGTATCCATAACGCAGAACGAATGGAACAACAATAATATTTGCAATGATTGGTGGAAGTGGTGCGAGGATACGGTTCTGGTTGCGAAGCTTCCATGTAAAGAAAGCACCGATCAAAGTGGCAAGACTTCCGAAGATGATATCCGGAAGGATTGCTCCGCCTAAGATGTTACCGATCAGGCATCCGACAAATAATCCTGGAACGGCAGCCGGAGTAAAGACCGGAAGAATTGTAAGCGCCTCCGAAATACGAACCTGCACTTCTCCGAACGAGAAAGCTGCACCGACATAGGTGATGACAACATAGATGGCAGCAATCATGGCAGCCTGTGTCATGTAAGTGATGTTTTTGTTTTTCATTTTTCATATCTCCTTTAGTTTTGTTTTACGAGTGGAAGGTCACGAACACTCGATTCATTTTCGCGCAGCAATGAGTCAGGCGGCATGCTTGCATGAATGTCTGACGAATGCCACGGAGGCATATACAGTTGGTATATGGCCTACGCCGGAAATCGGCGGTCAACCCAATAAGACCTTGTTTTTGTGGGGTTATAACGGGTGATAGTATAGCATATTCGGCGGCAGGATTCAAGCGGGAAGGGCAGTGAAACGCACACTTATTCATGAATTTTTAAATTTTCATACCATATTCTAATGAAATTTGCATATTGTATTGCAAAAATACATATGATATAACGCCAATAGGCAAAAAGATAATGCTATTCCTAATTCTGGTGTGGAAAGGCTTAACTCCACAGGCTAATTGTCACTATCTAACCATTTGATGATGTAGTGGCAAACTACACCAGCCACAACAGAATGTTGAACATGTTGAAAAAATATCACTATAGATTTCCTTTATAACGTTTATTATAATTATAAATTTGACTTGTACAAGCATGCTTTCTAATATGGAAGATATAAACATACTAGGCTTATAGTGTGCTTATAATCCTACAAAAAGAGGAAAGGAAGGATGGATGTTATGAAAAAATGTGTAAAACGTCTCGCACTGTTCGGCCTGATGATGGCTGTTGCATTTTCTATGATTCTGCCAACAACCACTAACGCCGCAGCAAAGAAGCCAACCAAGATTACATTGAAGGCTTCTAAAACAACTGTCACTGTTGGCAGTAAAACAAAAGTGAAAGTGAAAACTGTAAAGCCAAAGAGTGCTTCTAAAGCAGTTACTTTCAAATCAAGCAACAAGAAAATTGCTACTGTTACATCAAAAGGTGTTGTAACAGGTAAAAAAACAGGAAAAGTCAAAATTACAGCAGTTTCAAAGAAGAACAAAAAGGTAAAAGCTTCTGTTAAGATTACTGTAAAGAATCCGGTAGCAAAATCTCTTAAGGTTGCCGCATCATGCACAAATGTATGCGAAGGAGGAACATGTACGGTATCTGTTACATCTGTAAATCCGAAACTTGCTTCCAAAGCTGTTACATATTTTACAAGCGATAAAGACATCGCAACTGTAACTCAGAAAGGTCTTGTTTCAGCTCAGAAAAAAGGTACTGTAACTATCACAGCTACTTCTAAGATAAACAAGAAAGTAAAAGCTTCTGTTAAACTCAACGTTGTATACGCTCAGTCCGGTACTGTTAAAAATACAGTTGACATGTCTAACAAACCGGCTGGAAAAGTTGCCAAAGTATGGCTTCCGGTTCCTACAAGTGATGACAACCAGAAGATTACAAATGTAAAAGTTGATGCCCCAAAAGCAACAAAAGTTATAAAAGCAACGAAAGACTCTGCCGGAAATACAGCATGCTATATCGAATGGGATGCTTCTGTAGTTCCTGCTGATCGTACTGCAACACTTTCTTATCATGTAACAAGAAAAGAAGTTGTACGTCCGAACTTAGTTGAAAAAGGATCTGTAGACAAAGCTAAATTTGCTGAATATCTGAAAGAAACAGAAAAGAGCGGATCTTTTAAAGAAGGAAGCATTGTAAAAACACAGGCTGACAAGATTGTCAAAGATGCCAATGCAAAGACAGTTCTTCAGAAAGCAAAAGCTATTTTCGATTGGGAAGTTGCAAACCTTCATCGTGATAATTCCGTAACAGGATGCGGTCTTGGTGATGTTGAAAATATCCTTACAACAACAAAAGGTGGAAAATGTACAGACCTTAACTCTGTATTTGTAGCACTGTTACGTGCAGAAGGAATCCCGGCAAGAGAAATGTTCGGTATCCGCATTAATGCAGCTGATATCACAGGAAACCAGCACTGTCGTGCACAATTCTACTTACCTGGAACAGGATGGGTAGAAGCGGATCCTGCTGATGTATTAAAACAGGCTCTGACTGACGGAAAGAGTAATACAGACGCAGACTGGAACTCTTATGTCGAACCAGTAAAAGACAAATACTGGGGAGGAAATAACGAGAAATGGGTAATGCTTTCTATAGAAAGAGATATCACATTATCTCCGGCACAGAGTGCAAAAGCTGTCACCGGTGGAATCCTGAATGCTGATGGAACACTTAATAACTTCGGATATCCTTATGGAGAATTTGATGGTGAGTATGTATCTTGCTACAACGCAAAAGATTTCAGATATACTTACACATTTGCAGAAGATCACAACCGCGACTGCTGCTAATTATTATAAGCGATAAAAAAATAGCCTCACTGTGAATTTGAAGTTCACAGCGGGGCTTATTTAGTGCAAGATTTCTTCAATAGTAGCAGATTTAATTCTATAAGTTCATTATATGTTATTTCGACAGTCAATCATAAATCCGGAAGCATTTGCATCTTCATCAGGATTTTGTATAGAGGCAATATAATCCTGCATAAGGGAAATAAAAAGATTTGTTAATCCGGAGCTCTCATCCGGATTCTTGACAGCCAGTCCGATAGTCCGGTAACGTGGACAAGCAAATCTCTTGATAACAACGTTGGAATGGACAAAATCCATAATCAGTTTTGGAAGCACAGAGATACCAAGTCCACATTCGACAAGGGGGATTAATACAACATCTTCATTTACCCAGTGTGCAACTGTATAATGCAGTCCTTCCAGGATATGTCCGGCATCGTAATCTCCGGAGCCTTCATTCATCAATATCATTGTCTCGTTATTTAAAGCTTCCACAGGGATTCGTTCATATGCACAGAGCGGATGCTCCGGTGGCAGAATCACATAATATTCATCTTGTACCAATGGAATAAAATGGAAATTGCCTTTGTGGTATTCCGTTAGAAACGCAACATCTACTTTTTCTTTTTCTAGCCAGTATTCAATTTCTTTATAATTACCGTGATGCTGTATGACTTTTACGCCCGGATATTTATCTTTCATTTCCCGCAGAATATGAGGCATCCATTTCATAGAGACACTGGAAAATGCGCCGACATCTAAGATACCTTCTTCCAATCCACGGAGCATGGATGCTTTCTGTAAAAAAGAATTTTCATATTTGACAATTTTTTGGGCTTCTTCCAGTAAAGCAGCCCCTTCTTTTGTTAAATGAATACCGGCTTTGCTTCTGACAAGAAGCTTCATACCGACTTCTTCTTCCAGATTTTTAATGATATAACTGATTGCAGCATGTGTATAATTCAGCTCTTCAGCAGCCTTTGACAAATTCCTTGTTTCGGCAACTTTGACAAAGACCTGATATTTGTCCAGTACCATAAAATACCCCCTTATCAAGCATTTAATCTGCAAAACGATCGTTAAATTTTTTGCAACATCTTTAAAATTTTTAAAAATATGTTTCTTTTGTACAAATTTCCGCTTTATATAAAAAAATTTTACAATACTCTAAAAAAATTGCAGATTTTCATTAGCGATTTCTATAAATATAATGCAGTTATAGGATATCTGTATAAATTATCATACGTGAGCACCTATTGATTGTCAAGTAATTAACGGAGTGTGCAATGATAAATTTATACACAACTGCGCAGTTATTTTTCTAAATATTACATTGAAGCAAGGAGGATGGATATGTCAATTACATTAGAGTATGCAAAGGAGCATTTTGATGATCCGGCAGTACTTTGCTGTCGGGCTGAAGCGGGGACCGTATTAAGTGAACATAATTTGGAAGACCCTGCTATTTTTGATGATCTTGTTGATTCGGGATTACTGAATCTGAATGGAGCACTTACAATCGGACAGGTATTAGGAGCTACATTGCAGGAAACCTGTGATTCTTTGACACCTGTGAGCGAAAATATCATTGATAAAGTGCAGGAGACAACTGCAAATACAACGGAAACAGTAGCAGAAGCTGTCGCAGAGGTCCCGGATACAGAACAGGTGATGTCTGTGAAAAGGAACGTAAACTCTGTCGGCGGAACTTTGAAACTGCATATCGGAGAAGGAAAAGAAATTGATATCGAATTGCCGCTTAGCGCTGTAACTTCTCCTATATCTGAAAATACAGCAATGGAATGCGAACAGGCGATTGCTGTTACAGAAAAACAAAACGACTCAGAAGAGGAAAAAGATTATATAAGACGTTCATTAAAAAAATACGCCTTCCCGGTAACAGATGTAAAAATCGGCGAGGAAACAAGTTTTGAAAAAGGTGTATTAACGGTACGTGAAAGTCTGGTTCCGGAAGCTCTGGAGAGTAATGCTCTCGTTGTAGATGTACATATGGATGTGATCCGTCCGGAAAATCAGAAAGTATATGTAAATACAATGATGGATGTACAACCGATTGCTGTGAAAAAAGAAGGAGAACTTGGAACGGGTTCCACATTTGAAATGACGGGAGTGTATATGCTGCTGACCGGAACAGATGAAGATGGTCTTCAAACTGCTGAAGCAAATTTAAGCAATGGTATTTTTGAAGATAATGTATTCTGGGGACGTCCGGGAGCACCGGATAAAGATGCATTTATTATTCATGTAGATGTAACGATTAAAAGCGGAACAGGAATGGAACGTCCGGGACCACTTGCCAGTCATCAGGCAATGGATGTAATCACACAGGAAATCCGTGAAGTCCTGAAAACCAAAGAATATGAAGATGCGGCAGAGGAAAGAACTTATAACGAAATGGAACGTCCGGGGAAAGCAAAAGTAGTGCTTGTAAAAGAAATTATGGGACAGGGTGCGATGCATGATAACCTGATTCTTCCGGATGAACCAGTCGGCTTTCTTGGTGGCCGTCCGAATGTAGACCTTGGAAACGTACCGGTATTTTTAAGAGTGAATGAAGTCCGTGACGGTGGAATCCACGCATTAACCTGTATTACACCAGATACAAAAGAGTGTTCCTTACTTTACTGGAGAGAACCTATTGTTGAGCGCCTGGCAAATGATGAAGAGATTGATTTCCTCGGAGTTGTTTTTGTTGGAAGTCCACAGGCAAACACAGAAAAATTCTATGTATCAAAACGTCTGGGTGCATTGATTGATGTCATCCGACCGGACGGATGTATTGTGACAACAGAAGGATTTGGAAATAACCATATCGATTTCGCTTCTCATATTGAACAGATCGGTTCTCTTGGTGTACCGGTTGTCGGTGTATCTTATTGTGGTGTACAGGGCGCGCTTGTCGTTGGAAATAAATACATGGATGCAATGATCGATCTTTGTGTATCAGAGGATGGAAATGTTGAGGATATTCTGGCAAAGAATTCCCTGACTCCGGAAGCTGCATTCCGCGCAGTTGCAATGTTGAAGAACAAGATTGCCGGCGTGAAGGTTAATGCAGCACCGAAACATTACAACTATAATCTGATTGAGCAAAATGAGGAGTTTGCAAGGGAGGTTTATAAGTGCTGATTCACGGTATTAAAGTAAATAATGCAGCAGTACCTTATACAGGTACAATCAAAGAGATTAAAGACGGACAGTTTGTAGTACAGATTACATCGCGTATGGGAATTTTAAAACTTCCAAGTCGCTCGTTAATCTGTGAACACGAACCAAAAGTCGGAGATAAAGTTAAATTTTTAATGAGTTTTGTAGAATTAGCAGATGACACTTACGAAAAGGAGGTCACAGATCAATTATGAAGATAACAACAGTTCCAAATATGACTTCGGAAATATACACTCCAATTACACCTCCGCCGGTATGGACACCAATGACAAAAGCGTTGAAAGATTGCAAAGTTGGTATTGCCAGCGCTTGTGGAGTACATTTAAAAACACAGACACCATACAAACTTGCCGGGGACAGAACATGGCGAAAAGTTCCGTCTGATGTGCAGCCGGATGAATTGATGATTACACATGGCGGTTATGACCACACGGATGTAAACCGTGATATCAACAGTATGTGGCCATATCAGAGATTACAGGAACTTGTAAAAGAAGGCTATATCAAAGATTTTTGTGAATATAATGCCGGATTTATGGGTGGCGGCGGAGATATCGAAACCTTTAAAAATGAAATCGGTCCACAGGTTGCTGAACTGTTTAAAAAACAGGGGGCAGATCTTGTAATCATGACTGCCGGATGAGGAACCTGCCACCGCTCTGCAGTACTGGTGCAGAGAGCGATTGAAGAAGCAGGTATTCCGACTTGTATTATTGCGGCACTTCCTCCTGTTTGTAAACAGCAGGGAACTCCGCGTGCAGTTGCCCCTATCGTACCGATGGGCGCGAATGCAGGAGAGCCGCATAATGTGGAAATGCAAACTGCAATTGTAAAGGCAGCATTGGAGCAGATAGAAGAGGCAGACATGCCTGGTATTATCAAAAAATTGTCTTATACATACCATGCGAAGATCTAGCCGGAAAGGAGAACTATATGATTCTTAGATTTATTCAGATTTTTATAGGTGCATTTGCAGCTATTCAGGGACTTATACTGACCAAATTCTTTGTAACAGACCGTGAAAAAAATCTAACTGGAAAAGATTATGGAATCTTCTGGATATCCGGATTTGTAATAAATATATTTGACTATCTTGGTATTGGAAGTTTGGCACCAACTATGTCTTTATACAAGCTGACTAAAACGGTTCCGGATGAATTGATACCGGGAACACTCGTGACCGGATGTGCCGTCCCGGTTGCTGTAGAGGCATTGGTTTCTCTTTCCATTATAGATGTAGAATTACCGACACTGTTTGGAATGTATGGGGCCGGTATTCTCGGGGCATTTGTTGGTGGAAGTGTGGCAAGTAAATTGCCGACAAAAATATTACGCATTACTATGGGTTGTGGACTAGCCATATCAGCGATTTTGATGATGATGAGTAAATTTGGTATGATTCCGGTTGGCGGTGAAAACATTGGATTGCATGGCGTGAAGTTAGCGATTGCATGTGTTGGATCATTTATCCTTGGAAGTCTCTTAACTGTGGGTATCGGAAACTATGCACCGACGATGTGTCTTGTCTATCTGCTTGGAATGAATCCTGCCGTTTCGTTTCCGATTATGATGGGACTGGGATTCCTCGGCGTAGGTAGTGGATCTTTCCCGTATTTTAAATCCGGAAGATATCACAAACATGCTGCATTTGCGTTTGCGCTGGCAGGCATTCCAGGTGTTCTCGTGGCAGCATTTATAGTAAAATCCATGCCGCTTGAGTTATTACAGTGGCTGGTGATTGCAGTAGCAATTTATACAAGCGTTACGATGTTTATTTCAGCAGCAAAAGTTCCGGATGGACGGAAAGAGGAAGTGGTTTCATGAAATGTGAATTTAATATAAAAGAAGACATTTTCAAACATCAGATTACAGCAATTGATTCCCATACAAGTGGTGAATTCCTGCGGTTGATTGTTTCCGGTATACCGAAACTGACAGGTGCGACAATGATTGAACGGAGAAATGAATTTCGTGACAAATATGACTATATCCGGACAGCGCTGATGCTTGAGCCACGCGGACACAAAGATATGTTTGGTGCAGTTCTTACAGAGCCAGTGACGGAAGAAGCAGATTTTGGAATCTTTTATATTGAATCAGCAGGATATATCGATATGTGCGGACATGGAACCATTGCCGCTGTTACAGATCTGGTAGAAGCCGGTATGGTTCCAATGCAGGAACCTTTTACGACGATCACATTTGACACCCCTGCCGGAACTGTTCAGGCTAAGGCTCGAATTGAGAACGGACATGTGGCTGAAGTAAGTCTTGTAAACGTACCCTCCTTTGTTTACAGGGAAAATTTAGGCCTTGAACTGGATGGCAGAAAAATAAAATACGACATTGCATTCGGAGGCAGTTTCTTTACAATGGTTGATATTTCTCAGTTTGACACGACAATTAAACCGGAACATATATCTAAAATTGCGGACTGGGGAATTCGTATTCTGGAACTTGTAAATGAACAGGTTGAAATCCGGCATCCACTTTTAAATATCAGTGGTACAAATGTTTGCGAATTTTACTCAGAAACAGAGACACCGGAAGCTGACATGCGTAATGTCGTGATATTTGGTGAACATCAGGCTGATCGTTCTCCTTGCGGAACGGGAACAAGTGCGAAACTGGCACTGCTTGCCAGACATCATCGGATTAAAAGTGGCGAGATATTGAAAAATGAAAGTTTTATAGGAGGTCTGTTTAAAGGACAGATCATCGGGAAAACAAACGTTGGCGAATATCCTGCTGTAATACCGGAAATTACAGGAAGTGCCTATATGACAGGCATTTCAACCTATCTGATTGACAAAAGAGACCCTCTGAAATATGGATTTTTGGTAAAGTAATATAGCAGGATAAAATAAAAGGCTACAATTTCGTTTGACGGAAGAGTAGCCTTTTTAAATATGATAAATAAGAGTGCATTCGGAGACAGTGCTTAAGAAGGTTCATTTGAACCAAGCATTACTTTGACACCGGATTTTTCTAATTTTTTCTTACATTCATAGCTTAATGCATTATCTGATATGAGACAGGTGATCTCGTTGATATTCAGAACCTTTTCGATAAAAGGCATGACTGAAAACTTAGTTGAATCAGCTAAAATGTAACATTCTTTCGCACATTTTACGAGTGCTTGTTCTGTTCTGGGATCAATGTCTAGAGAAGTAACGCCTATATCGGGATTTACAGAATCACAACCTGCATAAACTTTTTCAACTTTTACAGTATCTAAAAAGGATTCAGCTGTCGGACCAAAACATGCTCCGTTTCGTTCTCGGATCTGTCCACCGCAGACATAGATTTTAATGTTAGGATGAAACAGTAATAAATTCGCAACCGGGATAGAGTCTGTAACAACTGTTAAATTTTTGCGATTTGTAATTTTAGAAGCTAAAAGAAGGGCAGTTGAACCACTGCTAATAGCTATAAAATCGCCATCATGAACTGTTTCGGCAGCAAGAGTAGCAATTTGAAGTTTCTTATCGAGATTAACGATTCCATCAAAAATATTTGTTTGATGATTGAAATTGTGAGGGTAATCTGCTTTTATTGCACCACCATGTGTACGTAAAAGAAGCCCCTTCTCGTGCATACTTTGAAATTGAAGACGAATTGTTGAGGCAGAAAGACCTGTAAGCTTGGCTGTTTCAGCAACAGTAATTCGTCCTTTTCTTTGTAATAAATCTAAAATGATTTGCTCGCGTTCTTCATAAAATGAATTGTGTTTATTGGTAGACATATATTCCCTCTTCATAACGGTTGAATAGTAACTCTGTTGATTATACCATTTAAAAAAATGGAAAACAAGTATTTATAAGCGAAACAATAATTAAGAAACATAAAAATAATTGTTTTAAGCGAAAAAATAAACAAAAACGATTAAAAACAATAGTGCAATGTGATGAAATAATGATTAACGATTAAAAACGATTGAAAACAATTGGCAACAATGATAATATACAATCATACTTAAGAGAAATAATGTAGTAGAAAGGATGAGGATGTATGGCGAAAAAAAACAGTAGGTTTTCAGAAGAATATCTTTCTGAAGCAGAAAAGCGTATTGAAGAGATGGAAAAGCAAGACTATGAATTTCCGGAACCATTCAGTAAAACCAATTGGATATTAGCAATTGCAACAATTTTAATAAGCGGTGCTTTTTTAATTGGTGGTTATTGGATGTAAGAAACGTAAATACTTCATGAGTATTATGAGGAGGTACAACATGGCAAAAAATCAAAATAATTCAGATGAACAGTATACTAAAGAAGCGACGTTTGGAACGCTGCCTGTTCGTAAATCAGAAAGACAGTACGGAATGTTGGATGCATTTCTTGTGCTTAGTGGATACGGAGTCGCTACATGGTGTTATACACAGGGAACTTTTCAGGCAGCCTATTGCGACTTTAAACAATTATTAACAACAACATTTGCTGCAAATATATTTATCCTGGCCTTGTATTTATTACCGGTGTTATTTGCAACAAAATATGGTGTGGATATGTGGCAGTGGCTGAAATCTACGTTTGGAACAAAAGGTGCAGGAATTGTAGCACTTGTTCTTACAGCGGTAAACTTTCCGTGGTTTGGGCAATGTGCAGAAATTTTTGCCAATACAATTGACAATTTGTTTAAAATGGCTGGGCACACACCACCTGCATTTTTACATAAACCAATGGGATTGCTTTGTATCCTTCTTGGTACAGTTGTAGCCATCGCAGGACCGTTAGTTATTAAATGGGCAAACAGGATCATTGTTCCATTACTTTTACTGGTTGGAGTTGCAGTTTGTGTAGTTGCATTTAATTCTGTGCCACTCAGTGAGATTTTTGCATATAAACCAGATTTGAGTTCCCTTGGAAAGAACAGTAATTCAGCTTATGCAATTGCATGTGAAGCAGGTCTTGCTTTTGGTATGTCCTGGTGTGCAAGTACAGCAGTTACTCCTCGATTATGCAAAAAAGAAAAGGACGGATATTGGGCAACTGTAGGTGCTTACGGAGTAGTAGCTCCATTTTTTGTAATGGCAGGTGGCGTTCTGGGTATTGCAACATTTGTTAAAACCGGTGTTATGGGAAATGATATTACGGAGATGTTGGTCACATTAAGCAGTCCGGGAATGGCACTTACAACATTAGCATTAGTCATTTTTGCTAACATTGCTACACAGGGTACAGGATCTTATATGTGGGCAGTTGTTCTGAAATCAACATTTCCAAAAGTAAAGTTTAATACAATTGCAATTGTACTTGGAATTTATGCAGGCGTTATGGTTATCTGGGGTCAGCTCCTTGATTATATCGGTGCGATGATCACAATTGCTGCGTTCTTCTATGGACCTGTTATGGGAATTATGTTTGTAGATTACTTCTTTGTCAGAAAGAAAAAAGTTTCTCTGCGTGCGGTTTATGAGTTAGAGGGACATGAGTGTTATGAATATACGAAAGGATTTAATATCGTTGCTTTTGGCTGTGCAATCATTGGAATCATTGCAGATTTGCTTATTTTTGATCCAATTGCATATGTTCCGAAAAATTCAATCTTTAACTATGCAACATGTACGTTCTTCGGATTTTTATTTACAGCAATTTTGTTCTTCGTTGTAAATCAAATCCCGGCTATTAGAAAATATATGGTAAAGGATCGTGAAGACATAACAGTATAGAATGTGATTTAATAAATAAAGAAAGAGGATGTATAATATGAAACCAGAACTTATAATTATGTTGACACATAATGATGTAACAGTGGAAAATGCGATAGAGGTTTTTGAATCGTGTAAAGATCTTCCTGCACAGAGATGGGGCTTTAAAGATGTCGGATTGAATAAAGAAGAAATGATTCAACTTAACAAAGCTATGAAAGCCGCTGGAAAAACTACATATTTAGAAGTAGTGACTTACACAGAAGAAGGCTGCATAGAGGGTGCGAAGTTAGCAGGAGAATGTGGGTTTGACTTTTTAACAGGAACTGTTTATTATCCGGGTGTGAAAAGTGTATTAGAACAATATGGATTAAAGTATTTCCCGTTCCCTGGAAAGGTAGGAGGCAGTCCGGTAACGCTCACAGGAACAATTGAAGAAATTGTTGCAGATTCTGAAAGACTGATCGCAGAAGGTGCAGATGGGGTTGATCTTACTGCATATCGCTATGCGGATGGCGATCCGCTGGAACTGGCTCGTGCGGTTGGAGAAAAGATTGGCATGGATAAATTAACAATTGCAGGCAGTGTTGGTAATAAAGAACGAATGGATGCAATGAAAGAATTGAATTGTCATGCATATACAATGGGAAGTGCATTGTTTAACTCAAATTTTGTGAAAGGTGGTACTTTTAGAGAAAATCTGGAGTATGTCCTTGACTATTGTAATAAATAAAAGGGTAAACAGATACTCGGAAAGGTTGAAGATGATGAGATATATTCTTGGAATTGATATAGGGACAACTGCAATCAAGGCAACAGTAGTGGGAGAAGACGGTGCTGTGCATGGCGAGGCAACATGTGAATATGAATTAACAACGTTGCCAACCGGAGAAGTTGAAGCAGAATTAAAGTTATACGAGGATGCGTTTGAGCATGCAATAAAAGAAGCGGTTCGGAGCTCAGAAGCAGATAAGAAAGATATAAAATGTGTCGGTTTTTCTTCAACAGCTGAGACTTGTGTCTTTTTGGATAAGGATTATAAGCCGCTTTGTAAGGTGATTGCCTGGATGGATATGAGAGGAACAAAAGAAGCTGAATATTTGACAAAACAGTTTTCTCAAAAAGAGATTATCAGTAAGGTTGGCTTTGATAGTATTTATGCAATTCATCCTGTTAGTAAGATACTCGCAGTAAAAAACAAATCACCGGAAGTGTTTGAAAAGACACGAATGTTTGCGCAAATTAAAGATTATTTTGTATATGTGCTTTCAGGCAAATTTATCACAGAACATTCGGTAGCAAGTGATCATGGATTTTTTGATATAACAAACAGGTGCTACTGGAAAGAAATGCTGGAATTGGTTGGAATAGATGAACAATATCTTCCGGAAATGACAGAACCGGGAAAAGAGATTGGAAAAATCACTCCGGAAGCAGCAGAAAAATATGGACTGGATACTGAGACAATGATTAACATTGGAGCATTTGATCAGGCGTGTGGCGCAATTGGAGCCGGAAATATAAAGGCTGGAATTGCTTCAGAAAGTACAGGATCGGCACTTGTAACAGTTGCTACGATTGATCAGCTGAGTCCGGATTCGGAAGGAACAGTTCCGACACTTTGTAGTGGAATTCCGGGGAAATATATATATCAGCCGTATTGCACAGGTTCGATAATTATGAAGTGGTATCGGGATACATTTTGTGAAATGGAAAAAAATATAGAGCTTGAGACAGGAGTAAATGCATATACACAAATGGATGCATTAGTAGATGAAACGAATCCGGGAGCAGATGGATTAATTATGTTGCCATATTTTCAAGGATCCGGAATACCAGAGCTGAATGAAAAGGCGAGTGGTGTGTATTATGGAATAAATGCAGGACATACACGCGGACATTTTATAAGGGCGATAATGGAAGGACTGGCAATTGCTCTGAAAAGAATGCTTGAATGCGAAAAAGAACTGGGTGCAACGATGACAGAGATTCGTTCGCTTGGCGGTGGAGCTAAATCGGAAGCGTGGTGTCAGATTAAGGCGGATATTCTTGAAATTCCGGTTAAAGTAATTAAAAACAGCGGAAGTACACCGGGAATGGGCTGTGCAATTCTGGCTGGAGTTGCCAACGGAATCTGGTCTTCTGTAGAGGAAGCAGCAGACAAATTTGTAGAAATAAAGAAAACGTATTATCCAAATCCGGAAAATAGAAAAGTGTATGAAGATGTATATAAGAAGTATATAGAAATAACAAAAGCGTTGAATCCTACATTTTCTTAGTGCCAATATGAAACAACAGTCAGGTATGCAATAAAAATCGCATACCTGACTGTTGTTTCATATTAGTTATTATATATGTAAAGTTTCGGATAATACAAGTGTCTTGTCACCTGTAAGACAGTATGGTATAATAATATGACTTTAAATAAATGAGGTGACGGAACAATGTCAGTAATTGAAGAGATAAAGAAATTAAAAAAAGAAAAGAACGCAGTGATCCTGGCTCACTATTATGTGCCGGCGGAAGTGCAGCAGATAGCAGATTATATCGGGGATTCCTTTTATCTGAGCAGAGTAGCGGTAGATCTGGACGCACAGCTGATCGTATTCTGCGGTGTTGGATTCATGGGAGAGAGTGCGAAGATCTTAAGCCCTCATAAGACCGTATTAATGCCGGCAGCAGATGCAGACTGCCCGATGGCACATATGGCAGATGTGGAGACAATCCAGAAGGTGCGTGCGGAATATGATGACCTGGCGATTGTCTGTTATATCAACTCTACAGCAGAGCTTAAGAAATATTCCGATGTCTGTGTTACATCTTCCAATGCAGTGAAGATTGTAAAAGCACTTCCACAGAAGAACATTTTCTTTATCCCGGATCGAAATCTGGCACACCACGTTGCAGAGCAGGTGCCGGAAAAACATTTTATATATAATGAAGGCTTCTGTCCGACACATGAGCGGATGGAAGAGGATGAAATTCTTGAACAGAAAGCTTTGCATCCGGAAGCAGAAGTGCTGGCACATCCGGAATGTAACCAGTGGGTATTGAAGCATGCGGATTACATAGGCAGTACAAAAGGAATTATCCAGTATGCGACAGCAAGTGAGAAGGAGGAATTTATCATCTGCACAGAAGAAGGTGTCGGATATGAGCTTAAGCGTCAGAATCCGGAGAAACAATTTTATTATCCAAAGAGTGTTCCGGTATGTCCGAATATGAAGAAGGTTACATTGGACAAGGTTCTGCATGTCCTTCAGACCGGAGAGAATGAAGTACACGTTGATGCAGAACTTCGCGAGAAGACGAAGCTTCCGCTGGAGCGTATGTTACAGCTTGCAAAATAAAAAATTGCTCTTGCTATATAATTAGGAGGGATAAGAGTGAAAGAGAGAAAAGTGGATGTGGTTATCGTCGGAACCGGAGTATCCGGTCTGTTCCATGCGTTGAATCTCCCGGAAGATAAGCGGATTCTGATGTTGACAAAGGCAGATTTAGAAAGTAGTGATTCATTTCTGGCACAGGGAGGAATCTGTGTAATGAGAGATGAGACAGACTATGATAGTTATTTTGAAGATACAATGAAAGCCGGACATTATGAAAACCGGAAAGAATCCGTAGACATTATGATCCGCAGTTCCAGAGAGATCATTGATGATCTGGTATCTTACGGAGTAGATTTTGAGAAGAAGAACGGCGAGTTCTGTTATACAAGAGAAGGTGCACATTCCAAACCGCGTATTCTCTTCCATGAAGATATTACCGGAAAAGAGATTACGAGCAAACTGCTTGCTCAGGTTAAGAAGAGAGTGAATGTTGAGATTCTGGAATATACAACAATGACAGATATTATAGAAGAAGCTGGTAAATGCTGTGGCATTTATGCGGCAGAGCAGGATGGAGATCAGTTAAAGATCGAAGCGGATTATACGATTTTTGCAAGCGGTGGTATCGGTGGTCTGTATGAACATTCTACGAATTTCCCGCATTTAACAGGAGATGCACTGGAAGTTGCGAAGAAACATGATATCCGTCTGGAGCATCTGGACTATGTGCAGATCCATCCGACAACATTATATTCCGAGAAGCCGGGCAGACGTTTCCTGATCTCCGAATCTGTACGTGGAGAGGGCGCTGTATTATATAATAAAGATAAAGAACGTTTTGTAAATGAATTGCTGCCGAGGGACGTTGTGACAAAGGCAATCCGGGAGCAGATGGCAAAGGATGGCACAAAATATGTATGGCTTTCTATGGAACACATTCCGGAAGAGACAATTTTAAAGCATTTTCCCAATATTTATGAGCATTGTCTGGAAGAAGGCTATGATGTGACAAAAGAATGTATTCCGGTAGTTCCGGCGCAGCATTATTTTATGGGCGGTATCTGGGTAGACCGGAACAGTCATACATCGATGGCGCATTTATTTGCAGTAGGAGAGACAAGTTGCAACGGTGTACATGGAGCGAACCGTCTTGCAAGCAATTCACTGCTGGAAAGTCTGGTATTTGCGAAGCGTGCGGCAAATTGCATTACGGAAGAATATGCACGGATGGAAAAAGAGACAGCGTAGGAGGAACAAAGATGAATAAGATTTCAATGACACTTCAGGCAGATCATCTGATACTGGAGGCGTTAAAAGAAGATATATCAAGCGAAGATGTCAGCACGAATGCGGTGATGCCGGAGGCGGTAGACGGAGAAGTGGAACTGATCTGCAAGCAGGATGGCGTGATCGCAGGACTGGATGTTTTCAAACGGGTATTTGAACTGCTGGATGCAGATACAGAAGTGACTTTTTCCTGCAAAGACGGAGATGAAGTGAAAAAAGGACAGCTGATGGGAAAAGTAAGAGGAGATATCCGCGTACTGTTATCCGGAGAGCGTGTGGCGCTTAATTATTTACAGAGAATGAGTGGAATCGCAACGTATACACATACGGTGGCGGGTTATCTGAAAGGAAGTAAGATCAAGCTTCTGGATACAAGAAAAACAACGCCGAATATGCGTATTTTTGAGAAATATGCAGTCCGCACAGGCGGTGGATATAATCACCGGTATAATCTGTCCGATGGTGTGCTTTTGAAAGATAACCATATCGGAGCAGCCGGAAGTGTGACAAAAGCGATACAGATGGCAAAAGCATATGCGCCGTTTGTACGCAAGATCGAGATAGAAGTTGAGACGCTTGACATGGTTAAAGAAGCGGTGGCAGCAGGGGCAGATATTATCATGCTGGACAATATGACACCGGAGCAGATGAAAGAAGCAGTTGCATATATTGACGGCAGAGCCGAGACAGAATGTTCCGGCAATGTAACACTGGAAAATATCCAGAGAATGACAGATGTCGGAGTGGATTATATTTCCAGCGGTGCACTGACACATTCCGCACCGATCCTGGACATTTCACTTAAGAATCTACACAGGATTTAATAGGTATGAGACTTTAAAAACGGGTCGCAATATGTTATAATACCAAGAGCATATTGCGGCTATTTTTGTCGCTGTACAGGAAAAGGAGTTAAATTAGCATGGAATTGATTTCAATCAGAGATTTATACAAGAACAAAGAAAACTATCTGGATAAGACAATCACGATTGGTGGATGGGTTCGCAGCATCCGTGATTCAAAGACATTTGGATTTATTGTAGTGAATGACGGAACATTTTTTGAACCACTGCAGATCGTATATCATGATAAAATGGAGAATTTCGCAGAGATCTCCAAACTGAATGTCGGTGCGGCAATTATCGTAACCGGTACACTGGTAGCAACACCACAGGCAAAACAGCCATTTGAGATTCAGGCAGATACGATCGAAGTTGAAGGTGCATCAGCACCGGATTATCCGCTTCAGAAGAAGCGCCACAGCTTTGAGTATCTCAGAACTATTTCGCATCTGAGACCGAGAACGAATACATTTCAGGCTGTATTCCGTGTGCGTTCACTGATAGCTTACGCAATTCACAAGTTCTTTCAGGAGAGAGGATTTGTATATGTGCATACACCACTGATCACAGGAAGTGACTGTGAAGGAGCAGGAGAGATGTTCCGTGTGACAACACTTGATATGGAGAATGTACCGAAGACAGAAGACGGGCAGGTAGATTATTCACAGGATTTCTTCGGCAAGGAGACAAGTCTTACTGTAAGCGGACAGCTCAACGGTGAGACATACGCACAGGCATTCCGCAATATTTACACATTCGGACCGACTTTCCGTGCAGAGAACTCCAATACAACAAGACATGCAGCAGAGTTCTGGATGATCGAGCCAGAGATGGCATTTGCAGATCTGGATGATAACATGATTCTTGCAGAGTCTATGTTAAAATATGTCATCAATTATGTACTGGAGAATGCCCCGGAAGAGATGAAGTTCTTCAATTCATTTGTTGACAAAGGACTTTTAGAGAGACTGCAGAATGTCGTATCTTCTGATTTCGCAAGAGTGACTTATACAGAAGCAATTGAGATCCTGGAGAAACACAATGATAAGTTTGAATATAAAGTATCCTGGGGCGCAGATCTTCAGACAGAGCATGAGCGTTATCTGACAGAAGAGATCTACAAACGTCCGGTATTCGTAACCGATTATCCGAAGGAAATCAAAGCATTCTACATGAAGATGAATGATGATAATAAGACGGTAGCCGCTGTAGACTGTCTGGTTCCGGGAATCGGTGAGATCATCGGAGGAAGCCAGAGAGAGGATGATTACGACAAGCTGCTTGCACGTATGAACGAGATGGGACTTAAGGAAGAAGACTACAAGTTTTATCTGGATCTTAGAAAATATGGCTCTACCAGACATGCAGGATTCGGTCTGGGGTTTGAGAGATGCGTGATGTATCTGACAGGTATGGGAAATATCCGTGACGTGATTCCATTCCCAAGAACAGTCAATAACTGCGAACTGTAAGATTTAATTACTAATTGGGGACGGGGCTTTTTGAGAAATGCCCCGTCCCCTGGTTTTCAGGAGGGATTGTATGAATATATTAGTAGTGGATGATGAGAAAGAGATTGCAGATGTAATTGAACTGTATTTACAGAATGATCAGTATCAGGTTTTGAAGTTTTATACAGGGCAGGAGGCACTGGACTGCATTAACAGCACGAAGATTGATCTTGCAATTCTGGATATTATGCTACCGGATGTGGATGGTTTCCAGATTTTAAAACAGATACGGGAGAAATACACATTTCCGGTAATTATGTTGACTGCAAAGACGGAATATATGGATAAGATCACAGGGCTTACACTGGGGGCAGATGATTATATTCCGAAGCCGTTCAATCCGCTGGAGCTTGTTGCAAGAGTCAAGGCACAGCTCAGACGTTATACGCAGTACAATGAAGGCAGTAAAGACACCGGAGATATCATTGATTTTGCCGGACTTTTATTAAACCGAAAGTCTCATGAATGTGTTTACAATGAAGTTCCGCTGACATTGACACCGATTGAGTTTGATATTCTCTGGCTGCTCTGTGAGAACAAAGGCAAAGTCATAAGCTCAGAAGAATTATTCGAGAAAGTATGGCACGAGACTTACTATAAGAACAGCAATAACACGGTGATGGTGCATATTCGTCATTTGCGGGAGAAGATGAACATACCGACCGGCAAATCTGATTTCATAAAGACCGTATGGGGAGTGGGATATAAAGTTGAAGAATAATTATCGGAAACTCAAATTCAGTATATTATTGCAGACGGTATTGGTAACGGCACTGACCGTGCTGGTAGGTGGATTTATTCTGCGCTATATTATCGATGGACCGTATAATGACAAATTCAGCAAGTTTTTCATTAAATATCTGAAAGACCTGAATATTGATGAATCGACAGCGATTCATTTATACTGGAAATTGATCGGAGACAATAAAACCTTTTTCATGGTTGTCGGTTTCCTGCTTTTATTTGCGCTCTTTTTCTATATTGCGCTCTCAAAGATGACAAAATATCTGGATCAGGTGGGAGACGGAATCGAAAATATTGTATCAGACTCCAACGAACCGGTGCATCTGATCACGGAGCTCAAGCCAATTGAGATCCGTCTCAATGAGATCAAGGCAACGATTAAGAGACAGGAACTGGAATCGGAAGAAGGCGAGAAACGGAAAAATGATCTGGTGCTTTTCCTTGCACATGATCTGAAGACACCGCTGACGTCCATCGTAGCTTATCTTACGATGCTGGACAGCCATCCGGACATGTCAGATGAAGAACGGGAAAAGTACATTCACATCGCATTAGAGAAATCTCTGCGGCTTGGCGATCTGATCAATGAATTTTTTGATATTACCCGCTATAATCTGCAGGACATAGAGTTGGAACCGGTTGAGATTAATTTATCTCTGATGCTGGAGCAGATTGCGGACGAACTGTACGGCGTACTGCAGGACAAGAACCTGTGTTGTGAAGTGGAAGTGGAAGAAAATCTGGAAGTGACCGGAGATCCGGATAAGCTTGCCAGAGTTTTTGATAATATTTTAAGAAATGCAATTGCATACTGCTATGCCGGAACGAAGATCCAGATCTGTGCACAGAAAAAAGAAGATGACGTAGAGATTGTATTCAGCAATGAAGGGGATAAGATTCCGGGAACAATGTTGCAGACAATTTTTGAGAAATTTTACCGTGTGGACGGTTCGAGATCCAGCGGTACCGGTGGAGCCGGACTGGGACTTGCGATCGCGAAGGAAATCGTAGAACTGCACGGTGGGCATGTACGTGCGAAGAGCAACGATCAGAAGACAGAATTTATTGTAACACTGCCTTCAAAGAAGGAGCAGGAGGAAGGAGAAGAAGATGAAGTTTCTGCACCTCGCGGACATACATTTAGGGGCAAGTCCAGACCTGCCAAACGGACTCGCAGAGAAAAGAAAAAAGGAGATCTGGAATAGCTTCCGCAATGTGATCGAGACATGTGAACGGGAGAAGATAGATCTTTTACTGATTGCGGGAGATCTGTTTCACAGACAACCGCTGCTTCGTGAATTAAAAGAGGTCAGTTACCTGTTTGGAAAATTGACAAAAACACAGGTGGTTCTGGTCGCAGGAAACCACGATTACATAAAAAAAGATTCTTATTACCGTACATTTCACTGGCAGAAACATGTGCATATGATATCGGCAGATGAGCCGCAGTGTATCGAACTTTCGGAGATCAGTACATCTGTCTGTGGGTTTAGTTACCATTCGCGGGAGATAAGAGAACGTCTGGATATCAGCCAGTTGAAAAAGGGAAGACAAAAATACGAAATTTTGCTGCTGCATGGAGGAGATGAGACACATGTTCCATTTAACAGAGAGGATCTGCGGCGCGTAGATTATGATTATGTGGCACTCGGACATGTTCATAAGCCACAGACTGTGATAGATGGGAAAGCGGCATACAGTGGTGCGCTGGAACCAATCGATAAGAATGATACCGGAAAGCATGGTTTTATCAGAGGTGAAATAACAGATGAAGGCTGCAGGATACGTTTTGTACCGGCAAGTGTCAGACGTTACATCCATGAGAAAATCACAGTGACACCGCAGTTTACCGATCAGGAGCTGCAGGAACGAATAGAAGCATGTATCCGCGAACAGGGAGAACAGCATTTTTATAAATTTATACTGACCGGCTTCAGGGATCCTGATATTATGTTTGAGACGGTTCGGAGATTTTCTCACGGTGACAGCTTATACGGTCATCCGGTGTTTGGAAATGAACATGGATGGAATATACTGGAAATCGCTGATCGGACAACGCCGGCATATGATTTTGGGCAGCTTATGAAACAGCATAAAGAAGATATCCTGGGGGCATTTATCGAAGAATTATCAGAATATCCACAGGAAAGCATACAGTATCGTGCGCTTTGTGAGGGAGTACAGGCGCTGATGGATACAAGAAGGGGTTAGTTATGCGTATACGAGAGATCTGGATGAAGAATTTCGGGCGTTTTGCAGATCGCAGAATTACTGTAAATGACGGCATACAACTGTTTTATGGAGAAAATGAAGCAGGTAAATCAACGATTCACACATTCCTGAAAGGGATGTTATTTGGGATGGAGCGAAAACGTGGACGTGCTTCAGCAACTGATGAAAGCCATCTGTATGAACCGTGGGAAAATCCTAATTACTATGCAGGTGTGTTGCGATTTGAAGCGGGAGGCAAGACATTCTGCCTACAGAGATCATTTGAAAAAACAGGGAGAAAGGCAGAATTGTTCTGTGAGGAAGACGGAGAAGAATTTTCGGTAGAAAATGGAGATCTGGAAATGCTACTCGATGGGCTGACTGCTTCAGGATACGAGAATACAATATCCTGTGGGCAATTGAAAGTAACACCGGATGCTTCACTTGGAACAGAACTTCGCAATTATGCAACCAATGCTTGTGCGCAGGATAAGGGAGATATCGATCTGGGGGCGGCATTTGCCCGCTTGAAGGAACGAAAAAAGGACATAGAACGCCGGATAAAAATAAGACTGGAAGAACGACAGAAAAAGCAGGAAATTACGGAGCAGGAAGCATCCTATGTATGGACAGATATCCATAAGTACATCGAAGAGAAGAACCGCATCAGTGAAGAACTGGCACTCCGGGAGATGGGAAAACAGAAAAATAAAAAAGACAGTCTGGCTTATACAGAAGAAGTTTCCAAATGGCGGATTCATCCGATGGAGCTGATCGTATTTGTTCTTTTGATTATTTCCCCATTATTTATTGTGTCAAAACCGTGGAATTATCTGATGGCGATCATCATTTTCCTGTGCTGCCTAATTTATATCTGGAATCGGATGAAAGTAAGTAAACGTAAGGAAAAAACAGAGTCGGAGATTCTACTTGAAAAGATCCGACCGGAAGAAGAAAAAGCATCCAGAGAGAAACTGCTCTGGGAACAGAACCGCATAGAAGCAGAATTGAAAGAGAAACAGACACAATATGAGAATCTGAAAGAACAGCTGGAAGAACTAGATTTGACAGATGATGTTATTGAGAGATTACAGCAGACGAGAGAAGCGGTTACGATGGCGTATGAACAACTGGAAGCTTTGTCGGGAAGACTGCGCGAGCAGACGGACAAGTTGTTAAATGGCAGAGTATCTGAGATTGTCTGTGCATTTACAGGTGGAAAATACGAGCGGCTTTTTGTAGACGAAGACACGCGAATTTATCTCATTACAGAGGACAGGAAAATCCGGATAGAACAGGTGAGCCGTGGAACAGCGGAACAGATCTATCTTGCACTTCGTATTGCAGCCGCAGAATTTCTCTATGAAGAAGAATTTCCACTGATTCTGGATGATACATTTGGATTTTATGATGAGAAACGTCTGGCAAATACATTACAGTGGCTTGCAGAAAATAAAAAACAGGTGTTGATCTTTACGTGTCAGAAACGGGAAGAAGAACTGCTTAAGAAAATGCATATTCCGTATAATAAGGAAAATGTATGATGCCATAAAAAAGAGCTTCCAAGCAGATATAAACAAATCGAAGAAGTATGTTATCTCGGGGTTAGAGAAGGATACTTAAAAACTGCGTGGAAGCTCTTTTTGGCTATATGATTCTAAATGTGAGAAGAGACGATTTAAATCTCTTCTCCTCTTTTATATTTCTCGACAACGTGCTGGATTCTTTCGTTCGGGGAAAGAATGCTGCTGACAGAACCGTCATGGTTCAGTGTGTCGATCAAGAGTGCGATATATTTACTCATATCACAGTTGATATAGTAAGGGCGCTCAAGAAGTTCAGGTGTCTGATAGATCAGATTTGTTGTCAGGATACCATCAATAGTACCTTCTTCGTATGCCTGGTCGAATTTGTCCAGTCCGTTTGTGAACAGTCCGAATGTTGCAGCGGCAAAGATACGTTTTGCTTTGCGGCGTTTTAACTGTCTGGCAACATCTAAGATACTGTCACCGGAAGAAATCATATCATCTAAGATGATTACATCTTTTCCTTCAACAGAAGAACCAAGGAACTCATGTGCAACGATCGGGTTGCGTCCATCTACGACTTTTGTATAATCACGTCTCTTGTAGAACATACCCATATCCAGATTCAATACGTTGGCAAGGTAAACAGCACGACCGGTAGCACCTTCATCCGGGCTGATCGCCATCATATGTTCGCTGTCGATCTGGAGATCTTTATATTTGCGTAAAAGTCCTTTTACAAATTGATAGGTAGGACGAACGGTTTCAAATCCACTGAGCGGGATTGCATTCTGTACACGCGGATCATGTGCATCAAAAGTAATGATGTTGTCTACACCCATGCGTACTAACTCCTGCAGAGCAAGTGCACAGTCCAGAGACTCGCGTCCGCTTCTCTTGTGCTGGCGGCTCTCATAAAGGAATGGCATGATCACGTTGATACGACGACCTTTTCCGCCAACGGCTGCGATGACACGTTTCAGATTCTGGAAATGATCATCCGGAGACATATGGTTTGTATGTCCACTCAGGGAATAAGTCAGGTTATAATTGCATACATCAACCATTAGATACAGGTCTTTACCGCGGACAGATTCACCAATAATACCTTTGGCTTCTCCGGAACCAAAACGCGGAACCTTTGCATCAATCAGGTAATTGTCTCTTTCATAACCCTTGAATACTACATCATTTTTAAATTCGTGGCTGTCTTCACGACGCCAGTTTACGATGTAGTCATTAACTCTTTTTCCCATCTCCTGACATCCGTCAAGGGCAATGATTCCAAGAGCTCCAACAGGTATATTATCCAGAACACGTTCGTTACGACGTAACATCTTTTGTACCTCCTAGGTTTAATAATTTTTTTTGGATGCGAATATCATCTCCGGTCAGACGAAGCATTGTATAACTGCTACTGAGCCGGGAGAAAATTCTTTCTGAATAGATGTTTTTGATATCATCTAATGCCAGATTCGTAGAAATAATCGTAGATTTCCGGCGTAAAATACGTTCGTTCAGACACGCAAACAACTGGGAAGATGTAAAACCATTTGCCATCTCTGTGCCGAGATCGTCAATGATCAGAAGATCACAGTTGTAAATGTAATTGGTGTCCGGGGATTCCTCATCGTAAGAATCTGAATCCTTTTTGCCAAACGTATTCTCAGCAAGTATATCAAAAAAATGCTTGGAAGAAAAGTAGATGACAGAATAAGCAGCATCTATCAGCTCTTTGGCAATACAGTTTGACAGAAATGTCTTGCCGACACCGGTGTCTCCATATAATAGTATGTTCCGAAAATCCGTGGAAAATGTATCTACAAATTCATGACATGCATGTAGAGCAGTCTTCATAGAATCCAGAGAGGATCGTCCTGTTACCGGATCTATGTGGTTGCGTGAGTAATAATCCAGAGAAAGTGTAGAAAAATTCTCGGATTTTAAAATCTCCTGCAAGTTTGACTGTGTATATAATAAATCCACAATTGCTTTTTTGAAGCAGTGGCATTTATTCGTTCCGATATAGCCCGTGTCTTTGCAGTCCGGGCAGAGATAATGCGGCTCCAGATAATGTGCCGGATATCCATGTGATTTGAGTAATTCTTTCTTGCGGGCAGATAAGGTATGTATCTCTTGTTTTAAATCTGCCAGAGCAGAAGTCTCGCCATTTAACAGAAGTCTCGCCTGCCGGATACTGGCAGAAGAGATGGCGTTATCTATTTCTGCAAACTCAGGGATCGCCTGTGTGACGCGTTCATAGCGCTCTTGTACCTGATGGACGGCGTCCAGCTGGCGCTGCTCATAGATGCGCATCAGTTCATTGTACTGTGAATTTGAAAGTGCCATAAAGAAAATCTCCCTTGTCTGCTTATTGCTGTATCAGTCTGCGCTCCAGATCGTTCATGTCATAAGAGCGGTTTTCAAAATTGTTAAACTTATTCCTTCCGGAAGGTTTGGAAGGCTGCGTTGTCTGCTGTCTGGCTTTGTCTGCTTTCGCACGTGTAAATGCGGCATCCAGAACAGAGACGTCTTCTAAAGTGTGGACGTTTTTCTTATACCAGTTCTTCAGAATAGAATCTGTATATTCAAAATTCGGCTGATGGATCATATTCATGGTTCGGTCACATGCTTCCAGAATGATTTCCAGAGAAAAAGCATATTCTTCGTGCCACTTGCGGATATATGCGATCTCAGATGCTGCAGGAGCACGTCCTTTGATTCCGTAAGCATTCAGAATAGAATAGCAGTTCTTGTTATAAAGAACAGAATTGGTCTTTGCCTGTTCTGCAGTGCGGATATCCTGACTGTGCCAGGATAAAGCAACTTTCTGGATGTAATGGATACTCTTATGTCCGTTTTCAACACAATATTCGATTAGATACTCGATCAAATCAGCTGACATCTGTAATGTCTCATAAAAATATGTAATCGCATTAATATCTGTAGCAGATAAAGTCTTGCCAAGATACTGTTCAGCTACAAAAAGTAATTCTTTAAATTCCTTGCGGTTATCATGCTTTCTGGTGTTCACAGACTTGTCCGTGTCCGAAACCGGAGCAACAGTCAGCGAAGCTTCTAATGGAGAAACTTCAGCTTGTAAAGAACGGTCCGGAGCTTCTTCTTTGTATTCGAGAAGTCCCTGACCTTCCCAGTATTTGAAAGCGCGTAAAATATCTTTCTCCGTACACTCTAAAAGATCAGCCAGTCTGGACGGAGCCGGCAAAGAGGCAGACTCGTCCAGGTGGCGAAGAAGCATAAGATAAACTTTTACATATTCTCCATTTGCTTTTGGCATATACCGGTCAATGAATTCGTTCTCCAGAACCGTAACTGTTTTTTTTGCCTGATTTGTTAAAGTCAGTGTTTTCATACCCGCCTGATGAGCCTCCTAATGTCTTTCAAATGTTGCAGGATCATTATAACATCAGTTGACCGGGCAAAAAAGAAATTTTTAAGCCAAAAATCAGGTTTTTTGTGGATAAAATCCTGTGGAAAATGTGGATAACTCTTACTTAACGAGCGTTTCCCCAATGTTTACAACGTCTCCGGCTCCCATAGTTATCAACACATCACCCTTTTGACAATGTTCGCGACAGAAGTTTTCGATCTCTTCAAAAGAAGGAAAATAATATACATCTGCACCTTTTTCAGCGATTGCGTCTGCAAGGTCTTTGGAAGAGATGCCGAGTGTGTCTGTCTCTCTTGCGGCATAAATATCTGCAAGGATCACATGATCCGTATGAGATAATGCTTCAGCAAATTCCGGGAAGAGAGCCTTGGTACGTGTATAAGTGTGAGGCTGGAAAATACACCAGATCTCACGGTGTGGATAATGTTTTGCAGCAGTCAGGGAAGCAGTGATCTCTGTCGGATGATGTGCATAATCATCAATGACAGTGACGCCGTCAAATTCACCTTTGTATTCAAATCTGCGGTTTGTACCGTGGAAATCTTTCAGTCCCTGTCCGGCCGTCTTCGGATCGATTTTCAGAATATCAGCCACAGCAAGTGCTGCCAGTGCGTTAGATACGTTGTGATCTCCGTTGACAGAGAGTGCGATTCTTGTTACAAACTCTCCATTTTTCACGAAATCGAAAGAAGCCTCTCCGATCTGGTCGTGAAGAATATTTGTTGCACTGTAGTCATAAGAACTGTCCGGACCATAAGTTACAACACGGCATGCAAGCCCGTCTGTGATCTCGTGAAGCTCCGGAATCTCACCATTAATAACAAGTGTGCCGTCTGCCGGCAATAGCTCAGCAAACTTGCGGAAAGAGTGACGGATATCCGCAAGGTCTTTGAAGAAATCCAGATGATCCTCATCAATGTTCAAAATAACTCCAATCTTCGGGAAGAAATGCAGGAAACTGTTCGTGTATTCGCATGCTTCTGTAAGGAAGATTTCGGAATTACCGACGCGGATATTACCACCGATGGCTTTTAAAATACCGCCGACAGAAATCGTTGGATCCATCTCGGCACTTAAAAGAATGTGGGAAAGCATGGAAGTTGTTGTTGTCTTGCCATGGGTTCCGGATACAGCGATCGGAGTATCATAATTAGTCATTAACTGTCCGAGGAGTTCGGCACGGCTCAGCATAGGAAGTCCTTTCTGGACTGCTGCCTGATATTCCTCGTTGTCTTCATGAATTGCTGCCGTGTAAACAACAACATCAATTCCTTCTATTATATTAGAAGCTTTCTGTCCGTAAAAAATAGTGACGCCGGCTTTCTCAAGCTGTTCTGTAAGCGGAGAACGTTTGTTATCTGATCCGGAGATTGTGAAATGTTCTTCCAAAAGAACTTCTGCCAGACCACTCATGCTGATTCCGCCAATTCCAATGAAGTGTACGTGTACCGGTTGTTCAAAATTGATTTTATACATAAGCTACCATCCTTAGTTTTAATGCTCCGGCGGGTTGCCGGAAAGTGTTCATAATTTACTTACTTCTATCATATTATTATAAACATATCTGGCAAAAAAACCAACCTAAAATTTCTTGGTATATTTTCATAAAAAGGTCACGAAACGTTTACTAAAATTGTGAAAAATGTTCACGAAAGGATAAATATATGCTATAATAAGATAATAAACGACTGTGAAGGGGTGATGACATGAGAAAGAAGGAAATGATAGCAATGCTTCTGGCAGGCGGACAAGGCAGCAGACTTGGAGTCCTAACTGCTAAAGTTGCAAAACCTGCAGTAGCTTTCGGAGGAAAGTACCGGATTATTGATTTTCCTCTGAGTAACTGCATTAATTCTGGAATTGACACCGTGGGAGTACTGACACAGTATCAACCGCTTCGATTGAATGCTCATATCGGAATCGGAATTCCGTGGGATCTGGACAGAAATTATGGTGGAGTAACGATTTTACCACCATATGAGAAGAGCACGAGCAGTGAATGGTATACCGGAACTGCGAATGCAATTTATCAGAATATTGATTACATAGAGACTTTTCATCCGGATTATGTACTGATCTTATCCGGAGATCATATCTATAAGATGGACTATGAAGTTATGCTGGATTATCACAAAGCGAATAATGCGGATGTGACGATCGCAGCGATGCCGGTGCCGATGGAAGAGGCAAGCCGATTTGGAATCGTGATCACAGATGATGATGGAAGGATCACAGAATTTCAGGAAAAACCAGAGAAGCCGAAGAGTAATCTCGCATCTATGGGAATTTACATATTCAGTTGGCCGGTGCTCAAAGAAGCATTGCATACGATGAGAGATGAGTCTGGATGTGATTTTGGTAAACATATTATTCCATATTGTCACAGAAAAGGTGAACGCTTATTTGCTTACGAGTACAATGGTTACTGGAAAGACGTAGGAACGCTTGGTTCTTACTGGGAAGCGAATATGGAACTGATCGATATCATTCCAGAGTTCAATCTTTATGAAGAGTTCTGGAAGATTTATACAAACAGTGGCATCCTGCCGCCGCAGTATATTTCCGAACAGGCAGTGATCGACAGATGCATTATCGGTAATGGATCAGAAATTTACGGTGAAGTTCACAATAGTGTTATCGGATCTGGTGTTGTGATAGGAGAAGGAACCGTTGTGAGAGATTCTATCATTATGAAGGATGCAGTAATCGGCAAAAACTGTGTTGTGGACAAGGCGATTATCGCAGAGAACTGTAAAATCGGTGATGAAGTTGTAATGGGAATCGGAAGAGATGTACCGAACCGCCTGAAACCGTCCGTATATTCTTTTGGACTGGTAACGATTGGAGAGAATTCGGTAATCCCGGAAAAAGTACAGATTGGAAAAAATACTGCGATCAGTGGTAAGACAACGGCAGAGGATTACCCGGATGGCGTACTGGACAGCGGAGAGACTTTGATAAAGGCAGGTGAACGGGTATGAGAGCAGTAGGAATTATTCTAGCGGGTGGCAACAGTTATAAGATGAAAGAACTTACACAGAAACGTGCAGTAGCAGCAATGCCGATCGCAGGAAGTTACCGGGCGATTGATTTTGCACTCAGTAATATGTCCAACTCACATATTCAGAAAGTGGCAGTTTTAACACAATATAATGCCCGTTCGTTGAATGAACATCTGAATTCCTCCAAGTGGTGGGATTTCGGAAGAAAACAGGGCGGACTTTATGTATTTACCCCGACAATCACAGCAGATAACGGATACTGGTACAGAGGAACCGCAGATGCGATTTACCAGAATCTTGATTTTTTGAAGAGATGCCACGAACCTTACGTTATCATTACATCCGGCGATGCGGTGTATAAGATGGACTATAACAAGGTTCTGGAATATCATATAGCAAAACGCGCAGACATTACGATCGTGTGTAAAGAACTTGCTCCAGGAGAGGATGCGAGCCGGTTTGGAACATTGAAGATGAATGATACGATGCGCGTGGAAGAATTTGAAGAGAAGCCGATGGTGGCTAAGTCCAACACTATTTCCACCGGGATTTATGTGATCAGGAGAAGACATCTGATCGATATGATCGAGCACTGTGCGGAAGAGGACAGACATGATTTTGTGACCGATATTCTCATCAGATACAAGAATCTGAAGAAAATATATGGTTATAAAATAAAAGACTACTGGAACAGTATTTCGACCGTGGATGCATATTATCGGACGAATATGGATTTCCTGAAACCGGAGGTAAGAAACTACTTCTTCAAGGAACAGCCAGATGTATATTCAAAGGTAAGCGACCTGCCGCCTGCAAAGTATAATCCGGGTGCGGTTGTAAAGAACAGTCTGATTGCAAGTGGAAGTATTATCAATGGTACCGTCGAAAATTCTATATTATTTAAGAAGACATTCGTCGGAAATAATTGTGTAATTAAAAATTCTATCATTCTGAATGATGTTTATCTTGGGGACAATACTTATATTGAAAACTGTATTGTAGAAAGTCGTAACACCATCAGAGCGAACACAAGGCATGTAGGGGAAGATGGTGTGAAAGTGGTCATCGAAAAGAACGAGAGGTATGTGCTGTAGAAAGATTACAGTACAACGGCTGAAAGAAAGGGGCTAGAACAAATGCAGATTACAGATGTACGAGTGAGAAAGGTAGCAAAGGAGGGCAAATTAAAGGCGGTTGTCTCGATCACAATGGATGAAGAATTTGTCATTCATGATATCAAAGTGATTGAAGGCGAGAAGGGACTTTTCATTGATATGCCAAGCAAGAAGTCATTGGACGGAGAGTACCGTGATATTGCGCATCCGATCAATTCCGGAACGAGAGAGCGTATCCAGAATATTATTCTTAGCAAGTATGAAGAAGCAATGAGTAAAGAAGTTATGGAAGCGTAGCCGCTATCATATAAACTGATTAAGAAATGAAATGTTTAAGGACGGAAGAAATGCATCTCTTCCGTCCTTAAAATTTTTCTTGTAAAAGAGAAAGAATCATCGCACTTTAGCGCGACTGCCCGTTTTGTTGCAGATGTCATAGTATTTAGAAGTATGCTCATATCGGGTTGGTCATCAAAATCAGGCTAGTAAAGAAAAATGCATTTTTTTATGTGTGACAGGATGTGTAAATTCAAGTTTATATGCACACAGACATAATGTCTGCCATCCTTTTTTTGCACGGCAGCCTGGATTGTATTTTGTGTCGCCGACGATCGGGCATCCGATAGCAGCGAGCTGGCAGCGGATCTGGTGAAAGCGTCCGGTGTCCAGATGGATTTTGAGAAGTGTCTTCGTGGACTGCCCGTTGTCCACAGAGGTGCTGCTTGAAAAAATATCCTGGATGTCTGAAGCATGCTCATCCCCGGTGTTTACGGGATTTTTACTGAAAAAAATATCTTCGGAATTTGTGTTGATAGTATCTGGAGTGGAACGGGAAGTATCTGTGAAAAAATCTCGTAACTCATTATGGATTTCGTAGAAGAGGCGAGCTTTTTTTGCGCCTTTCTTTTTTGCATCACAGACAGACGCAGTGTTAGTCTGCGGATTTTTATACAAATAATTTTCCAGTGTTCCAGAAGTGTCAGACGGAATTCCGTTTGTCAGGGCAAGATAATATTTTCCAAAATCACCATTCTGAAGCTGGCGGTTTAAATCTTTTGCGGCAGCAGGTGTTTTGGCAAAGACAAGAATACCGCGGACTGGCTGGTCCAGTCTGTGTATTACTGCGAGATATGGCTCGCTTTTATCAGAAGATGTTTCATAAATGTGGCGTTTGATCAGATTTACCATATCAGGCGAACTAATACGGCGGCTCTGCGTTGCTGTGCCGTGCGGTTTTTCACATACGATAATATCGGAATCCTCGAATAAAATATTTAAAGTAGAATTATTTTTTCTGTAATTTTTTTGAATATGATTCTGCATGAATGATTTCCTCCTGTCAGAAATCTGGATTTCTTTTTTATTTAAGCACAGAGCTATGGAATATGCAAATAAATTATAGCGGGCTTGCAGGGAAATACGAATGCAGGAGGCTAACTTGAAAAAGTAAATTCCAGTGCGGAACTAAATTCCACTCATACTTTAAAAGTTGTGACTTTTATTGAATTTCTACATTGTAATTTGTTGTGCATATGCAAAATATAGAGTAGAGCCTTGATAGAATGATTTATTTTGTGTTAAGTGTTTTACATATGTGAATTTAGAGCTTGCAAGGTTAAATTCTACTTATGCAGGAGTAAGATCCATCATGGAGATTAAGAGTGGAGTTTAAATTTTCAATTTAGGAGCGAAAAATAATCATGTTTGTTGCTTGACAAAAGAAAAACCATAGATTAAAATTATGAACAATTCCATAAATAATATGGCGATGAAGAGAATTAGTACATGGTAGCGGGCAGCAGAGAGGACATCGTAATGGTGAAAGATGTCTGGCAGGCGCACTGTGGAACCGGTCTTGGAGCCACTGTATGAAAATACAGCGTTTCCGTCAGCGTTAATGATGAATGAAGAGAACTGCAAAAGGGTTGCAGTTAACTAGGGTGGTACCGCCGAGCTTTTCGGTCCCTTTTTAGGGAGCTGAAAGGTCCGGCGTTTTTTATTATGTTATGGCGACGAGGAAAATGTACCATGCTTGCATGATCACATTTGACGACCGCTAATCAGCGGATAAAACTTGAAAAGCGTGTTTTATGCTATCGCTATCATTATTGTCCTGACCACCGGAGAAAATTGTCAGTGGCAGGTTCTGTAGATGTTTTATTAGGATGATGTTGAAATCGAAACCTTTCACCATGTTTTTCGCTTATAGGCTTACAACGTAGTGAGTACCAGGTGATTTTATTTATGAGCAGATTCGCAAACGATCTATGTTCCACATCAGGGCTTGCTAAATGAGTGTTATAGTCGTTCCGTAATGCGGCTGGTGCAAGACATGTGTCAAAGCATATTATATTTTTTTCTGGCACTGTAAAAATGTTGGATTTATATTTGTGGCTTTATAAAAGGAGCTCCCAGAATAAAGTAGAAAAGGAGAAAGAAAGATGGCAAAAGAAAAATTAGTAAAAAATATCACATCTCGTGACGAAGATTTCGCACAGTGGTACACAGACGTTGTACGTGAAGCAAATCTTTGTGATTATTCCAGCGTAAAAGGATGCATGAACTACTTACCGAATGGTTATGCGATCTGGGAACTGATCCAGTCAGATCTGGACAGACGTTTTAAAGAAACAGGTGTAGAGAATGTATACCTGCCGGTTCTGATTCCGGAAGAACTTCTTGAGAAAGAAGCAGATCACGTAGAAGGATTTGCACCGGAAGTTGCATGGGTAACACATGGTGGAATGGAGAGATTACAGGAAAGATTATGTATTCGTCCGACATCTGAGACATTATTCTGTGACCTGTGGGCAAAAACAGTAAAATCATACAGAGATCTTCCGAAGGTATGGAACCAGTGGAACTCCGTACTGCGCTGGGAGAAGACAACAAGACCGTTCTTACGTTCCAGAGAATTCTTGTGGCAGGAAGGCCATACACTTCATGCAACATATGAAGAAGCTGAAGAAAGAACAATTCAGATGTGGGAAGTTTATAAGGATTGCTATAAAGAGACAATGGCTATTCCATTTGTAGCAGGAAGAAAGGCAGAACACGAGAAATTCGCAGGAGCAGAAGACACATATACGATTGAAGCATTGATGCATGACGGAAAAGCACTTCAGTCTGCGACAAGTCATTTCTTCGGAAGTGGATTCCCGGATGCATTTGATATTAAATATGTAGATAAAAATAACGAATTACACAGTGCTTATGAGACATCATGGGGATGGTCTACAAGAAGTATCGGAGCACTTATTATGGTTCACGGTGATGACGACGGACTTGTATTACCACCGCATGTTGCACCGGTAGAATGTAGAGTTATTCCGATCGCACAGCACAAAGAAGGCGTTCTGGACAGATCATATGCACTGTTTGATGAGCTGAAAAAAGCAGGATACAGAGTGAAGATTGATGATTCCGACAAGAGCCCGGGATGGAAATTCTCTGAGCAGGAGATCCTCGGAATCCCGACACGTATCGAGATTGGACCAAAAGATATCGAGAAGAATCAGGTTGTGGTTGTACGTCGTGACAATCGTGAGAAGATCGTTGTATCTCTGGATGAGATTGCTGTAAAACTGCGTGAAATCCTTGAACAGGAACAGCAGGATATGTACAACCGCGCAGAAGAGTTCCTGAACAGCCACATCGACACAGCAACAACAATGGACGAAATGGTAGAGAAGTTCAAAGCAAATCGTGGATTTGTTAAAGCCTGCTGGTGCGGAGATCCAGAATGTGAAGGCGAAGTAAAATATCTGACAGGCGGAGCAGCAACCAGATGTCTGATTGAAGATGAAGAATTTATTTCCGATAAATGTATCTATTGTGGAAAACCTGCAAAACAGATGGCATATTGGGGAAAATCTTATTAAAATATAATTGGGGACGGGGATTTTCTAGAAAATCCCCGTCCCCAATTGAAAAAGACCTGTCCCTTTTTAGGAAAGGAGACAGGAATGCCTCGTAAACCAAGGAAGAAAAGTATATCAAATATTTATCATGTAACTAATCGAGGAGTCAATCATTTATCTATATTTGCACAAAACCGAGAAAAAGGACGAATGTTAAATTTGATTCGGGAGAATTGTGACAAATATCATGTGGGCATATATTCTTATTGCATCATGCCCAATCATTTTCACCTTTTAATAAAAGCAAGTTTATCAGATTTATCAGCATTTATGGCTGTTATATCATCAAAATATGCATCATATTATAATTATAAACATAAAAGATCAGGAGTTGTTTTTCAAAATCGTTTTCAAAGCCAGTGCATAGAAGATGCCAATTATTTTTGGAACTGTTTGCGCTATATTCATTTGAATCCCGTAAAGGCAAAATTATGTAAAGATCCAAGATCATATAAATATGGAAGCATGAATGAATTATGTAAAATAAGAAAAAAAGAGATTTTGGATGAAAATGTATATAAAAAAATCAAGGAATTTTTTGGAACAGCAGAGCAGTTCTGGGCGTTTCATAATTTGCCGGATAGTAGTAACAAGCTATTATTTATTGATATAAAGGAAGAAGAATTTGATCAAATGAAAGAGATTGCTGTAGAGATATTAAAAAGTATGTCACAGCAATATAAAGAATCTATGAAGGAAATATTAGAATACTCAGCAATGAGAAACGAATTTGATCGAAAAATAAAAACGGCTCTTAATATTTCACAATGTATGGTGGAAAACATAAGAAAACAAGTGTTAGAAGAAATATATTAGATAATTAGGGACAGGTCTTTTTGAATTGGGGACGGGGATTTTCTGGAAAAACCCCGTCCCCAATTCAAAAATGTGGTATGATAAAATGGAATGTGGATAAGTGGAGGTAAAAATGTGGAATATTTAGAATTACAATTACCAGAGAATGTGCAGAAGATTATCACTACATTGCAGATGTATGGTTATGAAGCGTATGCAGTTGGTGGGTGTGTAAGAGATTCACTTTTAAATAGAACGCCGGGTGACTGGGACATCACAACATCTGCGATGCCCGGAGAGACAAAATCTTTATTTGATAAAACATTTGACACAGGGATTGAACACGGTACAGTGACGGTTGTATTTGGCAGAGAGGGATATGAAGTTACAACGTACCGGATTGACGGGGAATATACCGACAGCAGACATCCGAGGGAAGTAACGTTTACAAGAAGCCTGAAAGAGGATTTGCTGCGCAGAGATTTTACAATCAATGCAATGGCATACAATGATAAAGACGGACTGATTGATATTTTCGGAGGAAAAGAGGATCTGCAAAGGAAATGTATCCGGTGCGTGGGAAATGCCAAAGAACGTTTCAGCGAAGATGCACTCAGAATCTTGCGAGGTGTGCGTTTTGCTGCACAGCTGGGATTTGATATTTCAGAAGATACAAAAGAAGGTATGCGTGAGCTGGCACCAACACTTAGAAATATCAGTGCGGAACGGATACAGGTGGAGCTTGTGAAGATGCTCACTTCCGATCGACCGGAGTTACTTAAAATGGCATGGGAATTGAAAATTACACAGATATTTCTGCCAGAATTTGATCGTATGATGGAAACGATACAGGAGACACCGCACCATATGTATAACGTGGGTGAACATACACTGCATGCGATGAAAAATGTACGTGCAGATAAGATACTGCGTTTGACTATGCTTTTACACGACACAGGAAAACCAGCTCTAAAAACGATGGATGCAAATGGAGTTGCACATTTTAAAAAACATGCGGCAGAGAGTGAGAAAATTGCCGGACGTGTATTAAAGCGCCTGAAATTCGACAATGATACATTGCGTAAAGTCACAAAACTTGTAAAATATCACGATTACCGCATGGAAGCAACGGAAAAAAATGTGCGGCGCGCGATGAATATTATAGGTGAAGAATTATTTCCATATTATATGGAAGTAAGGCGTGCGGATGTACTTGCGCAGAGCCTCTACAAAAGAGAAGAAAAAATACAGAATCTGGACGAAATAGAAGAGTTATACCGGAAAATTGTCGCACTTGGGCAGTGTGTATCTTTGAAAACACTGGCAGTAAACGGAAGTGATTTGATTGCAGCAGGAATGAAGCCGGGTAAAAAAATTGGAGAAAAATTAGAAGAATTGCTGGAACTTGTAATTGACGATCCGGATATGAATACAAAAGAAAAGTTATTCCAATATTTGGGATAACTAAGTGTATAAATGTGTGAATAAGTAAGTGGATAAAGTAACCAAAAGGGGACGGGGATTTTCTAGAAAATCCCCGTCCCCTTTTGGTATATTCACGCCTGCTTTTACATACATTTAGAAAGAATATGATATGTAAAGTGCAGGGGATAGATATGCAGGAGTTAGAACAAAATGTGTTAGAACAATATAATATGGAGATAAGCAGCACCCGCAAGATCAGGGGTGCTGTTTTATGCGATACAAATCGGGGATGGTTTCTGCTTAAAGAAGTGTCGCTGACCGCAAACCGGATTCCTGCACTCTGTGAATTATATGAATATCTGAGAACTGAAGGATACACTCATTTGGATCATATAGAAATGAACAGGGAAGGCGGGCATATTACAGAAATGGAAAATGGGGAGAAATATATATTGAAGCGCTGGTGTGATGGAAAAGAATGCGAAATACGCCGATCAGAAGAACTGGTGGAGGCGTCGGCAGAGCTTGCAAAGCTTCATCTCCTTCTTCAGCATCCCATGGAAAATAAATGCGGACAGGCGGAACATCTGGTGAAAATATATGAAAAGCATGACAGAGAACTGAAAAAAGTGCGCCGTTTTATCAGAAAGGTGCCTTTGAAAGGAGAGTTTGAATGTGCATTCCTGAAAGCTTTCGACAGTATGTATGAATGGGCGCAGGCGGCAACGGAAAGGCTTGGCAATTCAGACTATGAGAAACTTAGAAATGACTGCTTTCTCACGGGCAAGATGATTCATGGGGAATACAATTATCATAATATACTGATGTGCCGGGATATGCGCAGCAGCAAGGTCGCTGCGATCACTAATTTCGAAAAGTTTCATCAGGATGTGCAGGTGGAAGATCTGTATTATTTTCTCAGAAAAACAATGGAGAAAAATGGATGGAAAGAACGTTTCGCAGATGCAGTGTTAAATGCGTATTCAGCGATCCGTCCAATTAGTCCGGATGAAATGGATTATCTGCGCATCCGGCTTATGTATCCGGAAAAATTCTGGAAAGTTGCAAGTGTGTACTATCATTCAAATAAGGCGTGGATGTCTGTAAAAAATGTCGAGAAATTGCAGACGGCAGTGATGCAGATGAAACAGAAAAAGAAGTTTTTAAAAGCTGTTTTTAATGAACCAGTACAGGGGCTTTAAAAGAGACTTTCAGAAAACTGTAAAAAAGTGTGAAAATGCCGGAAAATGGGCATTTTCTGGATGAAATTCCTTGACAAACAATAAGAAAACAGGTATAACAGTAACTAAAGGCGGTTGGCGCGGGGACGTGAAAACCGATGACAGAATAGAATAAATAAGGGATTCTATAGTTAAACAAGAGGAGGAAAATTATCCATGAACAAAACAGAATTAGTAGCAGCAATCGCTGACGCAGCAGAATTATCTAAAAAAGATTCCGAGAAAGCTTTAAAAGCATTTGTTGATGTTGTTACAGAAGAGCTGAAAAAAGAGCATAAAATCCAGTTAGTTGGTTTTGGTACATTTGAAGTAAGCAAGAGAGCTGCAAGAGAGGGTAGAAATCCTCAGACAGGTAAGACAATGAAGATTGAGGCTTGCAAAGCTCCAAAATTCAAAGCTGGTAAGGCTTTAAAAGATGCTGTTAATGCATAATCAGTAATAGTAGTGGATTATAACGGAGTGTCTTGCGCTGTGGCGTCAGGCACTCCTTTTGTTATGGCGATGAGGAAATGCAGTCTGCCTATAAAACAACACCTTTCAGACTATCTACAGGTTGGGTGAAAGCACTTTAACATTATGAAGAAAACCTTCAATAATGTAATGAAATATTCGTCAATTGTATTATTAATTAAAAGAGATTGTACAAGAAGAACAATAATAATTTATCACATACAAAATGAAATTACAGATATCATATTTTTTTCAGCTAAATATAGAAAAAAGTGGTGTGCAGAAATCTTAAACAAAATAGATAAGTTGCAGGCAGCAGAGTGTGAAGGTATATAGAAAATTTATTTCCTGAGAAAAATTTCGAGGAGAAGAAAAACATGAGATTAGACAAATTTTTAAAAGTATCCCGCCTGATCAAGCGCAGAACCGTGGCGAATGAAGCATGTGATGCGGGACGTGTGCTTGTCAACGGGAATGTTGCGAAAGCATCCGTGAAAGTTAAAGTCGGAGATATTATCGAGATCCAGTTCGGTACGAAGACAGTTAAAGTCGAAGTCCTGGCAATTCAGGAGACAACGAAGAAAGAAGAAGCAAAAGAATTGTTTAAATATTTATAAAATGTCATATTTTATCCTGATCTTTCATAAAATTATTTTAGTCGGAGGAGACGCTTGCTTCTATGAATAAATGGCGGGCAATAAATATGGCCTGGAGGAAATGCCAATTTCGGTTAAGATAAATGCTCCGCAGGAATGTGCAGCAATTTTCTTAGGTGAATGTTAGCAGTGTTTATCAGAAGCGTATGCAACTCCTGCGTGTCCGGCTCGATTAAGAAAGGTTGGGATACAGATGGAAGAAAGAACAACGGTATCGAAAAATCATAAACTGGTTGTAAATAACCGGAAGACAAGTCTGGTGACAGGTGTGCTGGATGTGTTGTCTTTTGATCTGAATGAAGTGTTTCTGGAGACGGAACAGGGAATGCTTATGGTCAAGGGGAGCGATCTGCATGTGAACCGGCTGAATCTGGAAAAAGGCGAGGTGGATCTGTCCGGGACGATAGACAGCATCGCTTATTCGGATGTACAGTCGGCGGTCAGCAGAGGCGAGAATATTTTTGCAAAATTGTTCCGGTAACGCATGCCACAGATTCGGGAAGAAGTCGTGATTTTTCTTGCTGCACTGCTTACTGGGATGATCGTGCGGTTGGTTTATATCGGACTGAATGTGTTCCGTCAAATTGTCAGACATAATCTTCGCATTATGGAGAGTGAAGACCTAATTTTCTGGATTGGATCTGCATTTTATATCTTTGTGCAGAATTACCACACAAATAATGGTAGTATGAGATGGTATTGCATACTAGGTGTGGTAGGAGGCGCGATTCTTATATCAATCCTGTATACTCATCTAAAAAAAGTGCAAAAAAAAATCTACACACGCAAGAAAAATAAATGCCCTTAAAAACTTGCGAAATGTCCGAAAAACATTTATCATATATAAGTAATTAAGGGAAAAGCCTGGGTGGGACCGGGCAAAAGGGTGAGTATATAATTATGAATGCAAAGAGACAAAAGAGACGCGTGAGCTTTGGGCAGAGAAGGCGTGTCAGAACACACAAGAGAAGCATGATTGCAATTGGAACTGTGCTGGTGCTGATGATCATTACACTGACCGTAAGTGGAATGTCACTTAAGGCAAAGGAACAGCAGAGTATTGCAAGAGAAACAAAGTTAGAAGAACAGATCAAACAGGAGAAAGCACGGACTGCACAGATCGAAGATATGGAGAAGTATGCAGATACTGATGCATATGTAGAAGAGATTGCACGTGAGAAGTTACATCTCGTACATAAGAATGAGATCATATTTAAAGCAAAATAAAAGATACAGATGATAAGCTTTGGGAGAATTCCCAAAGCTTTTTCAGTTATGGCGACGAGGCAAATGCGCCATGCTTGCATGGTAGCATTTACCGACCGCTAATCAGCGAATAAAACTTGCAGCGCGTGTTTTATCGCTGATTTATTGCTGGCATTACAATTATAAAAGGGGAGATAAGGGTGGAAGAATTAAAAGAAAAAGGAGCATTTTCCAATCCGTATGTGATGCAGATGGACAAATTTGCAGATTCGCTGGTTCATTTATCCAGAACATTCTTTACACTGGAAGGGTATAAGGGAACATTTTCAAGAGAGGAACTGGAAACAATGTTTTCCAGAGTGACGGAGCAGGTATGCGAAAATTGTGAGAACCGGGAAGAATGTCTGGGCGAGAAAAAGATCCAGACATATCAGCGTATGTACGACATCCTGTGTGCAGTGGAGAAATACGGTGCGGAAATCAATATTGAATTAAAAAGAAAACTTCAGAAACAGTGCGTGATGGCACCTCGTTTTCTGCGGGAGACATTGGAAGCATTTGAAAATGCAAAACAGCAGCTCATATGGAACAATCGGATGGTGCAGAACCGGGAAGGCTATGCAGGACAGCTGCAGAGCTTTGCGAAAATGATCCAGTATACGACAAGAGAACTGGAGGCAAGTATTTTTGAGGATCGGCATCTGGAAAAGAAATTAAAAAATTACTTGAAAAAACAGAACATTAAAATGATGTCGGCAGTATTCTATATTACCCCGCAGGGAAAATATGAAGTACATTTAAGTGTAAAAGCGCCGAAGGGGCAGTGTATTGCGACAAAAGAGCTTGCACACGAAGTGGGGAAATGTCTGGGACACCCGATGATTCCGGGGCAGAATGAGCGCCCGATTCTCGGAAATGAATATGCGTCCATCGCCTGTGTGGAAGGGGCAAAATACCAGACGATACAGGGAGTTGCCAGAATCGGCAAAGAAGGCGAGAGTATTTCAGGAGATACATTTTTGATGACAGATCTTCCGGGTGGTAAGAAAGGTATTGCCCTGTCAGATGGCATGGGTTCCGGGGAAGAAGCATTCCGGGACAGTACAATGGTTGTGGAAATGTTGGAAGAACTTCTGGAGGCAGGATTCCCGGTCAATACAGCAATCCAGATGATGAACACGGCGCTTGTAATCGGAAGAGAAGAGGTGCGTTTTTCCACGGTGGATGTCAGTTTGTTTGATCTGTATGATGGAACATGCGAAATTGTAAAAGCAGGCGCGTCAACGACATTTATCAAGAGAAAGAACAAAGTGGAAATGATTCGCTCTACATCCCTGCCAATCGGAGTCCTTGCGGATATTGAAACAGATCAGGAAAAACTGGAACTGGAATCCGGCGATATGGTGATTATGGTGACGGATGGAGTACTGGATATGCTGACGGTAGGCGAGCAGGACACAATTATGTGTACGCTGATCGAACAGTCTTCGCTTGTAAATCCAAAAGAATTTGCCAATTATCTTCTTGGACAGGCGCTGGAATGGGGACAGTCACTTCCGGGGGACGATATGACGATCATTGTGACAGGCATCTGGAAACTGTAAGAGGGAAAAAACGGTGCAGCCCTTGTAAAACTTGCAATTTTCAGCAAAATTATATATATTAAAAATGATATCATAAAACAATTTTTAGATATCATGGATGGAGAATTTGCTCCGAATTTAAAATAGCAGGAAAACAAAGGATATAAGAAAATGTATCAGAAAGTAAAAGCATATGTGAAGAAATGGCATATGCTTCAAAAAGAAGACAGTGTTATTGCAGGTATATCGGGAGGCGCCGATTCGGTATGCCTTCTTTTCATGCTGCTAAAGCTGCAAAAGGAACTGGGATTTGCCCTAATGGCAGTGCACGTAAATCATGGCATCCGCGGTGCAGAAGCAGAACGCGATGAAGCTTATGTGAAGCGGCTGTGCAGACAATGGAATGTCCGGCTGAAAGTGTACCGGGAAAATGTGCCGGCATATGCGAAGGAACATGGTATGACCGAAGAAGAGGCTGGAAGAGATATACGGCGTACTTGTTTCTGTAAAGTATTAAAAGAGTGGGGTGGAACGAAGATCGCCCTGGCGCATCATGAAAATGACAATGTGGAGACACTGCTCTGGAATCTGTGCAGGGGTACCGGTATCCGGGGTTTGGGAGGGATCGCGCCGGTAAATGATGTGTGGATAAGACCACTGCTCTGCGTAAAAAGGCGGGAGATTGAATCATATCTGAAAAAGCGGGGAATATCTTATTGTACAGACACGACAAATGCAGACCGCAGGTACATGAGAAACCGTATCCGGATGGACGTTATCCCGTATTTGGAAGACTGCGTGAATACGGAGAGTGTTTCGCACATGGGAAAGACGATGGAGCGGATGTATGAACTGGAGCAATATATATTAGAAGAAGTCGGGAAGTATAAAGAGAGCTGTACAGGCTGGAAGAATGGTAGACGGATCATTCGCCAGACAGAATATACAAAGATCCCGAAGGCACTCCGGGATAATGTCTTACATGAGATTTTATGTGAGACAGCAGGCAGACGCAAAGACATTGAAGAAGTGCATATACAGATGCTGCGGGATTTATTTACAAAACAGGTCGGCAAAAGGATCGATCTGCCTTACGGGGTGACAGCAATCCGCACATATGAAGGTGTCCGGTTTGAAAAAAATATACCTGAAGCGTCTTATGCCGGAGACGAAAATGAATTATTTTCCATTCGTGTATTTGACAGAGAGCCTGGAAATGTAACATTTCCAGAAAAAATATACACGAAATGGTTTGACTATGATATAATTAAAAATACTGTAAAAATAAGACATCGAATAGCTGGCGACTCCATTGTGATCAACAGATACGGAGGCAGGAAAAAGCTGAAACAGTACTTCACAGACCAGAAGGTTCCGCAGGAAGACAGAGATAAGATCTGGATCGCAGCGGACGGAGATGAAGTGCTGTGGATCGTCGGTTACAGGCAGAGCCAGAAATACCAGATTACAGAGAAGACAACGAAGATATTAGAAATACAATATTACGGAGGAGAAGAAAATGGCAGAGACAATTAAAGTTATGATTTCTGAAGAAGATGTAGAGAAGAGAATCCAGGAACTGGGAAAACAGATCAGTGAAGCATATGCAGGAAAACAGGTGCATCTGATCTGCGTGCTGAAGGGCGGAGTGTTCTTCATGTGTGAACTTGCAAAGAGAATTACGGTTCCGGTTTCCATGGATTTTATGAGCGTAAGTAGTTACGGAGACGGAACATCCTCAAGTGGTGTTGTTAAGATCGCAAAAGACCTGGATGAGCCTCTGGAAGGAAAAGACGTTCTGGTTGTAGAAGATATCATTGATTCCGGACGTACCTTATATTATCTGCTTGAGATCTTAAAGAAGAGAAATCCAAACAGCATGAAGCTGTGTACGCTTCTGGATAAACCGGACAGACGTGTGCGCGATGTAAAAGTAGATTATGTCGGTTTTGAGATCCCGGATGAATTTGTGGTTGGATACGGTCTGGATTATGCACAGAAATACAGAAATCTTCCATATGTTGGTGTAGTAGAAGGCGTAGAATAAAAAAGGAGGATGAGCCGGTGACAGATAATAAAAAGAACAGAGGACTGAGTGGAATTACTCTGTTCCTGTTTGTACTTATTGTACTTGGCGCACTTTGGTTTACAAATACACTGGATAGCAAGGAGAGTCAGTTGAGCCGACAGAAATTTGAAAAACTGATTACCAGTGAAAAAGTAGACAGTGTGACGATAACACAGAATAAAAACGTTCCGACCGGAAGCGTGGAAGTGCAGTTAAAGAACAAGAAAAACGGAGAAAATGAGAAGAACTACTTATATGTATCTGATGTAAATGAGATCCAGAAATATCTGGACAAAGCAAAGATTGATTATGAGATGTCGGATGTTCCGAGAGATAACTGGTTTGCAACAACGATTTTCCCGGTATTGCTTACGATGGCTGGATTTTTCCTGATTTTTATGATGATGAACCGTCAGGGTGGCGGTGCAAATTCCAAAGCGATGAGTTTTGGAAAAAGCCGTGCAAGACTCAGCACAGAGCAGGATAAGAAAATTACGTTTGCACAGGTGGCAGGATTACAGGAGGAAAAAGAAGATCTGGAAGAGATTGTTGATTTCTTAAAATCCCCGAAGAAATATATCCAGGTTGGCGCAAGAATCCCGAAAGGTGTACTTCTTGTGGGACCTCCGGGAACCGGTAAGACTCTGCTTGCCAAGGCAGTCGCCGGAGAAGCAAAAGTACCATTTTTCACAATTTCCGGTTCAGATTTTGTGGAAATGTTTGTCGGCGTAGGAGCATCCCGTGTGCGTGATCTTTTTGAAGAAGCTAAGAAGAACGCACCGTGTATTATTTTCATTGATGAGATTGATGCCGTGGCAAGAAGCCGTGGAACCGGTATGGGCGGCGGACATGACGAGAGAGAACAGACATTGAACCAGTTACTGGTAGAGATGGATGGATTTGGCGTAAATGAAGGAATTATCGTAATGGCTGCGACAAACCGTGTAGATATTCTGGACCGTGCGATCTTACGTCCGGGACGATTTGACCGTAAAGTTATGGTTGGAAGACCGGATGTAAAGGGACGTGAGGAGATCCTGAAAGTCCATGCCAAAGGCAAACCGCTCAGTGAAGAGATTGATCTGAAACAGATTGCGCAGACAACAGCGGGATTTACAGGAGCAGACCTGGAGAATCTTCTGAACGAAGCGGCAATCCTTGCGGCGAAAGACGAGAGAATTTACCTGAAACAGGATGACATTAAGAGAGCATTTGTCAAAGTCGGAATTGGTGCGGAGAAGAAGAGCCATATCATTTCCGAAAAAGAGAAGAAGATTACAGCTTATCATGAGGCGGGACATGCGATCCTGTTCCATGTACTGCCGGATGTCGGACCGGTTTACAGCGTGTCTATCATCCCGACCGGAGGAGCCGGCGGTTATACAATGCCGCTTCCGGAACGTGATGAGATGTATAATACAAAGGGCAAGATGCTGCAGGATATTACGGTATCGCTTGGCGGACGTGTAGCAGAAGAAGAGGTGTTTGACGACATTACAACCGGAGCTTCGCAGGATATCAAACAGGCAACGGGTCTGGCAAAATCCATGGTTGTAAAGTTTGGTATGTCTGATGAGATCGGACTGGTAAGTTATGATAATGAAAACGATGAAGTATTTATCGGACGCGACCTGGCACACACATCCAGAGGTTATGGCGAGAGTGTTGCAACTGTGATTGATAAGGAAGTAAAGCGTATCATTGATGAATGCTATGCCAGAGCAAAACAGATCATTGAGGAGCATGAGGATGTACTTCATGCATGTGCAGAGCTTCTTCTGGAAAAGGAGAAAATCTCAAGGGAAGAGTTTGAAGCATTATTTCACGATGAACCAGTGGAAGCGTAGCAATCGGAACCGGCAGAAGGAAAGGACGACAGAACATGAATAAGCAGGCTTTATTTTGTGACGGAACAGCGAGGTATGTGTGCCCGTTGGAACCGGAAGTGGGGGAAACAGTTACACTTAAGTTCCGGGCGGCAAAAGAAGATAATATACAGATAAGGCTGGCGATCAATAACGAATTATATACGATGGAAAGTGAACGCACCTATGGTGCGTTCACTTATTACCGGGCAGAATGGAAACTGAAAGATGGGATGACTTCCTATTATTTTGAGATTCAGGATGGTGAGGAAGTCTGGTATTACAATCGAAGCGGGCTCACGGATGGGCGGATTCCATATTATGATTTTCGTCTGGCTCCGGGATTTTCCACGCCGGATTGGGCAAAAGGCGCAGTTATTTATCAGATTTATACGGATCGTTTTTATAACGGCGATCCGGAAAATGATGTGGAGACAAGAGAGTATTTCTATATTGGCGATTACAGCAGCAAAGTAACGGACTGGAACAAATATCCGGCGGCGATGGGAGTCCGGGAATTTTACGGTGGTGATCTGCAGGGAGTGATTGACAAACTGGACTATTTACAGGATCTGGGAGTGGAAGTACTGTATTTCAACCCACTTTTTGTCTCTCCTTCGAATCATAAATACGACATCCAGGATTATGATTATATTGATCCGCATTTTGGAAAAATCGTTGAAGATGGCGGCGAACTGCTTTCGCCCGGCGAGAAATCGAATAAAAAAGCAACGAAATATCAGAAACGTACGACTTCCTTTGCAAATCTGGAAGCAAGCAACGAATTATTTATAAAACTGGTAGAAGAGCTGCATCGCCGCGGTATGAAGATTATTCTGGACGGTGTCTTCAATCACTGTGGATCATTTAATAAATGGATGGATCGGGAGTGCATTTACGAGAGGCAGAAAGGCTATGCTCCGGGAGCATATATTTCCAGAGAAAGTCCGTATCATGATTATTTCCGGTTCTTCTCAGATGAGGAAAAAGACTGGCCATATAATGGAAAATACGATGGCTGGTGGGGGCATGATACTTTGCCAAAATTAAATTATGAGGAATCGGTGAAACTTGAGAATTATATTTTAAATACAGGACGCAAATGGGTGTCGCCGCCGTACAATGTGGATGGCTGGAGACTGGATGTAGCAGCGGATCTCGGACGAAGCAACGAGTACAATCATCAATTCTGGAAGAAATTCCGTGAAGTGGTAAAAAATGCGAATCCAGATGCGATTATTCTGGCAGAGCATTACGGAGATCCGAGAGAATGGCTAGGAGGCGATGAATGGGATACCGTTATGAATTATGATGCATTTATGGAGCCAATCACCTGGTTCCTGACCGGAATGGAAAAGCACAGTGATGAGATGCGTGAAGAGCTCCGCGGAAATGCAGATAACTTTACTAGAGCGATGACGTATCATATGGCAAATATGATGGTGCCATCCCTTCTGACATCCATGAATGAATTGTCCAATCACGATCATTCGAGATTTTTAACGCGTACGAATCATATGGTTGGCCGTGTTGCCGAACTGGGACCGGAAGCGGCGAATGAATTTGTTAATCCGGCTGTAATGCGCGAAGCGGTTGCCTTCCAGATGACGTGGATCGGGGCGCCAACGGTATACTATGGCGACGAGGTTGGTGTCTGTGGATTTACAGATCCGGATAATCGACGAACCTATCCGTGGGGACATGAAGATCAGCAGATGCTGGGATTCCATAAAGAAATGATCCGCATACACAAGGAGCATGAAGCGCTGCGGACAGGAGCTGTAGTTATGCTACACTGTGAGAAAAATATACTGGCTTACGGCAGATTTACAGAAGAAGAGCAGATTATTGTGATTCTGAATAACCGGAGCGAACTTGCAGAAGTAACGGTTCCGGTATGGCAGGCGGAAGTGCCGATGAAGACAAATATGAGACGGCTGATGTATTCTTACAAGGATGGATATACAACGGAATATGAGAAATATCTTATCAGGGACGGCGAACTGGTGGTGAATATGGGAGCGTATTCGGCGTTAGTTGTCGAAACGATAGACGAAATGGGGACGGGGATTTTCTAGAAAATCCCCGTCCCCATTTCAAGTAGTTATCCACAGGCTGATTTCAGCGTTTTCCCGATGAAAATGTGGATTACTTTGTCAATACTTCAGCCCCATCTTCTGTGATGAGCACCATATATTCAATTTGGGCAGATAGACCGTCGTCAATGGTAAAAACTGTCCAGCCATTATCTTCGTCTACGAAGAAATCCGGGCTACCTTCGTTGATCATCGGCTCGATTGTAAACATCATACCTGGGACGAGAACCATCTCGCTTCCCTTTGGTGCGACATAGCATACGAAAGGATCTTCGTGGAATTCCAGACCGATTCCGTGTCCACCGATTTCTTCTACGACAGAGTAACCATTCTTCTGTGCATGACGGTTGATCGCAAAAGCGATATCGCCCAAATGTCCCCATGGTTTTGCTTCTTTTAATCCGAGTTCTACACATTCTTTTGTGACACGGACGATCTTTTCTGCTTCCGGGGACACATTTCCAATCGTAAACATACGGGATGCATCAGAAAAATAACCATCTAATATAGTAGAAACATCTACATTGATAATATCGCCTTCTTCCAGAATCTCATTTTCATCCGGGATACCATGGCAGATGACATTGTTGATAGAAGTGCATACACTCTTCGGGAACCCTTCGTAATTTAACGGAGCCGGAATGCCGCCATGTTCGGTTGTAAAATCATAAACCAGCTTATCGATCTCAGCAGTGCTCATGCCTGCATGGATGTGCGCGGCAACGTGGTCTAACACGGCTGTATTAAGATCTGCACTTTTTCGGATCGCAGCAATCTGCTCCGGTGTTTTTAAAAGAGAACGATCCGGTACAATCTGTCCCTTTGCTGCGAGGGACCATAATTTCACATCTAATTTATCCACATTAAATACCTGCTTTCTGTAAAATATTTAGAACTGTATTTTATTATAGCACCTTTTTGGTAATTTGGTATCCTCCATTGCGTAGATGATAAAAATCATGTATAATTTTAAAATGATTGGTTATTTTGCAAATATATACTTTACAAAAGTGTAATTGTGAAAGGATGATGAATATGTTTAGATTAGGTATGCTTACCAGTGGCGGAGATTGTCAGGCGTTAAATGCAGCAATGCGCGGCGTTGTAAAGACACTCTGCGAGAAACGTGATGATGTAGAGATTTATGGATTTCAAGATGGATATAAAGGTTTGATCTATTCAAATTTTAAGATGCTGACAGCAAAGGACTTTTCCGGAATCCTGACAATGGGTGGAACGATCCTGGGAACATCCCGCCAGCCATTCAAATTAATGCGTGTTCCGGATGAGAATGGGCTAGACAAGGTGGAGGCTATGAAACACACGTATCATAAGCTGAACTTGGACTGTCTTGTGATCTTAGGTGGCAATGGCACACATAAGTCTGCAAATATGCTGAGAGAAGAAGGGCTGAATGTAGTCACACTCCCAAAGACGATCGACAATGATCTCTGGGGAACGGATATGACATTTGGTTTCCAGAGTGCGGTAGACATTGCGACGGATACGATCGACCGGATCCATACGACTGCAACATCCCACAGCCGTGTATTTATCGTGGAAGTTATGGGACACAAGGTCGGCTGGGTGACACTTCATGCGGGTATTGCAGGAGGAGCGGATATTATTCTGCTTCCGGAGATCCCTTATGATATTGATGTGATCGCAGAAGCGATCAATAAGAGAGGAAAAGCCGGAAAACATTTCACGATCATTGCGGTTGCAGAAGGTGCGATTTCCAAAGAAGATGCGAAACTTTCCAAGAAGGACCTGAAAGCAAAAAAAGCAAAAGAAAAGTATCCGTCTGTTGCGTACGAACTGGCAGAGAAAGTGCAGAAGAAGACGGATCAGGAAGTCCGTATTACAGTGCCAGGACATACACAGCGAGGAGGTTCTCCGTGTGCTTATGACCGTGTGCTTGCAACAAGACTCGGTGCGGCGGCAGCAGAGGCAATTCTGGACAGCGATTTCGGCAATATGCTCGGAGTTAAAAATAACAAGATTGTCCGTATCCCACTGGCAGAGGTGGCTGGTAAATTAAAATACGTGGATTCAGAATCTGAGATTGTGCATGAAGCAAAACTTGCCGGTATCAGTTTTGGTGATGAATAGATAAATGACAGATAAACAGGGAGTGTAAATAAATGTCTTATATGGCATTGTATCGTAAATTCCGGCCGGATGAATTTGAAGATGTTAAAGGTCAGGATGCGATTGTTAAGACTTTAAAAAATCAAATAAAAGCAGACCGTATCGGTCATGCATATCTGTTTTGTGGGACAAGAGGAACCGGTAAAACAACGGTTGCCAAAATATTTGCAAAAGCAGTAAACTGCGAACATCCGGTAGACGGAAGTCCATGCGGAGAATGTAGTATGTGCAAGGCAATCAGTGCCGGCAATTCCATGAATGTAATCGAGATTGATGCGGCATCGAACAACGGTGTGGATAATATCCGTGAGATCCGTGAGGAAGTTGCTTACAGACCAACTGAAGGACGCTACAAAGTTTATATTATCGATGAGGTGCATATGCTTTCGATCGGCGCTTTCAATGCACTTTTGAAAACGCTGGAAGAACCGCCGGAGTATGTTATTTTTATTTTAGCGACAACAGAAGCGCATAAGATACCGATTACGATTTTAAGCCGCTGCCAGCGGTATGATTTTAAGCGGATTTCCATAGATACGATTGCCGGACGGCTCCGGGAGCTGATCAATAAGGAAGGCTGGGACGTGGAAGAAAAAGCAGTGCGGTATCTGGCGCGGATGGCAGATGGTTCTATGCGAGATTCCTTAAGTCTCCTGGATCAGTGTGCGGCTTTTTACATTGGAGAGAAGCTGACATATGACCATGTGCTGGAGGTGCTTGGCGCTGTCGATACCGAGGTATTCAGCAAGCTTCTGCGCAGACTGCTGGATATGGATGTGCATGCAGTGATCGAGACAGTGGAAGAACTGACGATGCAGGGCCGCGAGCTGTCGCAGCTTGCAGCTGATTTCACATGGTATTTGAGAAATCTGTTACTTGTGCGCTGTTCAGATGACATGGAAGATGTGCTGGATGTTTCTACGGAGAATCTTGCGCGTCTGAAGGAAGAAGCGCAGATGATCGATAACGATACACTGATCCGTTATATCCGTGTATTTTCTGATCTTACGAATCAGTTAAAATTTGCAACACAGAAGCGAGTGTTGCTGGAAGTTGCGTTGATCAAGTTATGCAAACCGGCGATGGAGACGAGTCAGGATGCACTTTTGGACCGCATCCGCGCCGTGGAAAAACGTCTGGATGAAGGCGTGGTAGTTGCAAATGCACCGGTAGCAGCTTACCGGATGCCGGTATCGGATACTTCTGCAGCACAGGAGAAGAAGCCAGAGCTTCCGAAAGCACTAAATGAAGATGTGAAAGCGGTTGCTGCAGATTTTCGGATGATCGCCAATGATGCATCCCCGATGCTGCGTAACTTTCTTAAGCGGGCAAGGCTCAGCGCAGGTGAAGGCAACCGGCTTATGATTGTACTTCCGGATGAAATGAGTGCAGATATGGTTGGTTCGGATGCACATAAAGCAGAGATAAAAGAGCTTATTTCAGAGAAGATTGGCAAAGATGTCGAGATCGATGTACGGCATGTAGACGAAGGACATAGGTTTGAAGACCAGTTTGTGGATATTGAGAGCCTGATACACATGGATATAACAGTTGAGGACGAATGATACTTAAATATCAGGTTTTAGTTTTTTTATCAACTTGAACTTGTTTATGAGTGGATGAAAGATTTTGAAAATTGCCCAGTATATGTATAAAAGTGGGATTGAGATTCTACGACATATAAATGGTAGGGAAAAGTGTGAGAATGCGGAATACGGAACCGCTCGCAGATATTATAATTAGAATTATATACAACAGATAGACTGATAATTACAAATTTTATTACAAAACAGGAGGATTTTAATCATGGCAAAAAGAGGAGGATTCCCAGGCGGCGGAATGCCGGGAAATATGGCAAATCTGATGAAGCAGGCACAGAAGATGCAGCGTCAGATGGAAGAACAGGCAAAAGAGATGGAAACAAAAGAATTTACAGCAACAGCAGGTGGCGGAGCTGTGGAAGCAACAGTTTCCGGTTCCAAAAAAATTGTGAAACTGAAACTGGATGAAGAAGCAGTAGATCCGGATGACGTGGAGATGCTTGAAGACCTAATCGTTGCGGCTGTCAATGAAGCACTTGAGAAAGTAGATGCAGAGTCTGCTTCTGCAATGTCCAAATTTACAGGCGGAATGGGCGGCGGAATGCCGGGATTATTCTAATACGGGAATGGTGAGCAGAAGATGGATTACTACAGTAACCAGATAAGCAAACTGATCGAAGCCTTATCCTGTCTGCCTGGAATTGGTACGAAGTCGGCGGCAAGGCTTGCATTTCACTTGATCCATATGCCAAAGGAAGATGTACAGAAACTGGCAAATACAATGGTGGAAGCAAGACAGAATGTCAGATATTGCGCAGAATGCTGCACACTGACCGATCAGGAACTCTGCCCAATCTGCAGTAATAGAAACAGGGATCATAAGACGATCATGGTTGTGGAAAATACAAGAGATTTGGCAGCTTATGAAAAGACGGGAAAATACAACGGGGTTTATCATGTCCTGCATGGAGCGATTTCACCAATGCTTGGTATCGGTCCGGAAGATATTAAACTGAAAGAGCTGATCAAACGACTGGAAGGCGATGTGGAAGAAGTGATCATCGCGACCAATTCCAGCCTGGAAGGTGAGACAACAGCGATGTATATCAGCAAATTGATCAAACCGATCGGCGTGAAAGTCAGCCGGATCGCCAGTGGTGTTCCGGTAGGCGGAGATCTGGAATATATTGATGAAGTGACATTGCTCCGAGCGCTGGAAGGCAGAACGGAATTATAAAGTAAAAGGGGACGGGGATTTTCTAGAAAAGCCCCGTCCCCTTTTAAAGAGTGTGGAAGGATGTGTGGAAAACTATGGGAAAACGTAAAGTGACATCTATGGATATCGCAAAAGCTGCCGGAGTGTCGCAGTCGACCGTTTCAATGGTATTAAATAAAAAATATAATGTGTCTTTTTCAAAAGAGACTGTGGAAAAAGTTGAGCGTGTGGCGAAAGAATTGGGATATGTTCCGCAGAAACGTAAACACCGCAAAGAAAGTAAGAAAGAAAAACTTCTGGTTGTATTTTGCTCCAATCTTACAAATCCATACTATGTAATGCTTCTGCAGGGGATTGAATCGCGGGCGAAAGAGCAGGGATTCGGACTGTTTGTCTGCAATACGCAGCGTGATTTGCATATGGAAGAACGATATCTGAAAATGATGTGGGAATTAAAGCCACTTGGCATTATTTATACATGTAATCCGAGTCATTGTTTTATGGAACTGGTAGAAGAATTGTCAAGATCGATTCCGGTTGCAATCATCAATAACCAGAATGAACGGCTGAATGTAGATGCTGTGGAACTGGACAATTCCAAACTGGGACGCATGATGGCAGAACATCTCCTTGAACTGGGACACCGGAAGGTGGCATATGTGGCGCCGCCATTGACGACCAGGCAGAAACAGCGGTCAAAACGTGTGGAAGGATTTCTGAATGGATTTGCGGAAAAAGGTCTGAAAGACCAGGTCATCATCAAAGCGGCGAGAGAAGAAATTGATCTGGATGTGGCACATATTGATTCGGAGTATAAGATTGGTTACGAGTTGACACGTGAGCTCCTGAAAGAATCGCCGGAAGTGACGGCTATTGTTGGCCTGAACGATATGATCGCCTTTGGCATTCTCGATGCACTGCACGAAGCGAAACTTAAAGTGCCGGGAGATATGTCTGTGATGGGATGCGATAATACATTATTTGCCCGGATGCACAAAGTAGATCTTACGACTATTGAACATTTTGTAATATTCAAAGGAAGGGATGCATGCGATATTATCATGAAAAAAATCGCATCTCACAATACGAAATATTCGGACATTGAGCCAATCAGTACCTATCATGTCGAATATGAACCGCAACTGATCGTGCGCGGAACAACATCTTACCCACGGGAAATAAAACGCAGGCGCAGGTAGGTGCTGCATATAGAAATAAAGAGTGGGAACGGATAAATCTTACATACAGAAATAAAGAACAAGAATAAGTGAGCTTTGTGTGTGGGAATAAGGCAGGGAGTTGGATGAAATCTGCATGCAGAATTATGGATAAAAATAAATTACAGATGGAAAATTAATATATTTTCGAAAATTATTATTAATAATATGGCATCGACAAAGCAGCATGGCATGAAAACAACAGAAAATAAAAGAATATCGAAAAAATATCATAACAATTTTACAAGGAATTAAAAAATATTAACTAATATAACGTATTTATTAATAGATAAAATTATTAATAAAAAATGAACTATTGACCAAATGTCGCATGATAGGATATAATTTTATCATGTGAACATAAGGATCTGTGAAGAGATTCACGAATGATTAAAGGAGGAATAAAAAATGAAATTTTTCATTGACACAGCGAACGTTGACGACATCAGAAAGGCTAATGACATGGGAGTTATCTGTGGAGTAACAACAAACCCATCTCTGATCGCTAAAGAAGGAAAAGTATTTGAAGAGGTAATCGCAGAGATCGCATCTATCGTGGATGGACCGATCAGTGGTGAAGTAAAAGCTACAACTGTTGATGCTGAAGGCATGATCAAAGAGGGAAGAGAAATCGCTAAGATTCATCCGAACATGGTAGTTAAGATCCCTATGACAGTAGAAGGATTAAAAGCTTGTAAAGTACTTTCTTCAGAGGGAATTAAGACAAATGTTACATTAATCTTCTCTGCTAACCAGGCACTTCTGGCTGCAAGAGCAGGAGCAACATATGTATCTCCATTCCTTGGACGTCTGGATGACATTTCTGTAAGAGGAACTGACCTGATCACAGAGATCGCTCAGATCTTCGAAGTTGCAGGAATCGACACAGAGATCATTGCAGCAAGTGTACGTCACCCAATGCATGTAACAGACTGCGCATTAGCAGGAGCTGATATTGCAACTGTACCATACAAAGTTATCGAGCAGATGACAAAACATCCATTAACAGACGCAGGAATCGCGAAATTCCAGGCTGACTACAAAGCTGTATTTGGAGAATAGAGAGCATTTTCATATTAGGAGGAACACCATGAACAAATTAGAATTAATGAAGATGGCGAACGAAGTTCGTAAAGGTGCCATCACAGCAGTTCACAGTGCCAAATCCGGACATCCGGGCGGATCACTGTCAGCAGCTGACATTTATACATATCTTTATTTTGAAGAGATGAATGTAGATCCAAAAGATCCTAAGAAAGCAGATCGTGATCGTTTTGTGCTGTCCAAAGGACATACAGCACCAGGTTACTATGCGACACTTGCCAACAAAGGCTTTTTCCCGGTTGAAGATCTGACTACACTTCGTAAAGTGGGATCTTACCTGCAGGGACATCCGGATATGAAACACATTCCGGGAGTTGATATGTCAAGTGGTTCTCTTGGACAGGGGATTTCAGCAGCAGTTGGTATGGCAATTTCTGCAAAATTAAATGATGCATCTTACAGAGTATATACTCTGCTTGGAGATGGTGAGATCCAGGAAGGACAGGTATGGGAAGCTGCTATGTTAGCAGGTCACAGAAAACTGGACAACCTTGTAGTAATTGTAGATAACAATAACCTTCAGATCGACGGAACTGTAGAAGAAGTAAACTCTCCATATCCGATCGACAAGAAGTTTGAAGCATTTAACTTCCATGTAATCAATATCGACGGACATGATTTCGATGCAATCGATGCTGCATTCAAAGAAGCAAGAGAAATAAAAGGACAGCCAACAGCAATCATTGCCAAGACTGTGAAAGGTAAAGGAGTTTCCTTTATGGAGAATCAGGTATCATGGCACGGATCTGCTCCGAACGATGAGCAGTATGCAGTTGCTATGGCAGATTTAGAGAAAGTAGGTGAAGCATTATGTCAGAAGTAAAGAAGATCGCAACAAGAGAAAGCTACGGTAATGCTTTAGTTGAATTAGGTAAAAAACATGACAATGTTGTAGTTTTGGATGCAGACCTTGCAGCAGCTACAAAGACAGGAATCTTCAAGAAAGCATTCCCAGAGCGTCATATTGACTGCGGTATCGCAGAGAGCAATATGATTGGTGTGGCAGCAGGACTTGCTACAACAGGAATGGTTCCATTTGCAAGTTCTTTTGCAATGTTCGCAGCAGGACGTGCATTTGAGCAGGTTCGTAACTCGGTCGGATATCCGAAGTTAAATGTTAAGATCGGAGCAACTCATGCAGGTATTTCTGTAGGAGAAGACGGAGCAACACATCAGTGTAACGAAGACATCGCTCTGATGAGAACAATTCCGGGAATGGTTGTTATCAACCCAGCTGATGATGTTGAAGCAAAAGCAGCAGTAGAAGCAGCTTACGAACATGTAGGACCTGTTTATCTTCGTTTCGGAAGACTTGCTGTTCCGGTAATCAATGACAATCCGGATTACAAATTCGAGCTTGGAAAAGCTGTAACATTAAGAGAAGGAACTGATGTTACAATTATCGCATCAGGACTGACTGTTTCTGAGTCACTTGTAGCAGCAGAGAAGCTTGCAGCAGACGGAATCAGTGCAGAAGTAATCAACATGCACACGATCAAACCGTTAGACGAAGAAGCAGTTATCAAAGCAGCAGCTAAGACGGGCAAGATCGTAACAGCAGAAGAGCACTCTGTTATCGGAGGACTCGGAAGTGCAGTATGCGACGTTGTTGCTGAGAAAGCACCTGCAAAAGTTCTGAAGATTGGTGTAAATGATACATATGGAGAGTCTGGACCGGCTGTAGAACTGATTAAGAAATACGGACTGGATGCAGACAGCATTTACGAAAAAGTAAAAGCATTTGTATAAGAAAAAATATGACCTAAAAGGGGACGGGGATTTTCTAGAAAATCCCCGTCCCCTTTTTACATTTATTCACATCCTGTCGAAAACTTTATCCACTTTATCCCCATCATATGCTAAAATCTGCAAAAATCCCGTGCTACCATATACAAAAATTTCATAAATGAGGTGAGGAGTATATGGAAAGACAATTTCCAAAAAATGTAAGGCAAATCGGGAACGTCAGTGACGAACCAAAAATCTACATGGAGGACTATGTAGATACGTATCTGAATCAATTGCGGATGAAAGCAATTGATTCGCCGATAGCAGCTCTGCTCACAGGGGAGATTGTGGAGCAGGAAGGACAGGCAGTTGTATACATATCAGGAGCGCTGCAGATTGAAGCGGTCGAAGTTACAGGGACAGAGATTCGGATGGATGAAGAGATATGGAAACGGACGCAGGAGGAGCGTGAGACGCATTTCCCCGAACAGGAAGCAGTCGGCTGGTGTATGATCGAGACCGGTCATCCGATGGGACTGAATCAGGGGGTGGGAGAGCTCCATAAGAAATTATTTGAAAAGGAAAATACCGTTTTCATATGGCGTGATGCACTGGAAACGGATGAAATTTTTTATGCGTGCAAATATGGTGAGCTGATGCAGATGGGCGGACATTATATTTATTATGAAAGAAATCCGACGATGCAAAGTTATATGATTCGGACGAGAAAAGAAAATGGCGTGACACCCAGTGAGCTGGTTGAGGATCGAGCTGCAAAGAATTTTCGTAGTACAGTAAGAAACAAAAAGAATTATCGGGAACAGAGGCAGTCATCCAGATTTAGCTATGCGATGAGTGTATCTCTGGTAGTTGTTGTGCTTGCAATCGGAATCTCAACCATGAATAATGTGGACAAGATGCGCTCGGTACAGAAATCCCTGGACATGCTGTCCATGTCGATTGGCAAAACCGAAGAGACAAATGGAACTGTAAAAGAAGCTGAAAATAATAAAGAAGATAAACAAAATCAGAAAAATAAAACGGAAGAAAAAACCGTGGATAATAAAGCGGATAGTAAGGAAACCGAAAATCGAAAAAAAACAGAAAATGAACAGCAGAAGACAGAACAGTCAGCAGCCACAGGAAAACAGGCGCAGGAAGATTATTATACTGTACAGCGCGGCGATACACTGGACAAGATCAGCCTGAAACTGTATGGAACAGCAAATCATGTAGAAGCTATCTGTAAGATGAATGGTCTGACAGACGGAAATCTGATTTATATAGGACAAAAACTTTTGCTTCCATAATATTTTAAATAAGAAAAGCAAAGCCGGAACTGTGAAGTGACAAGTTTTGGCTTTGCGTCTGTTTCTGGGATGTGCTATACTGGTCACAAAATCAAAACAAAGGGGATAAAAACGTGCAAAGTAAAAATAGAAAATTCCGGGTTGTAGATGAGAACCATTCTCCAGATCCGAGAATCCCGAATGTAAAGCGCAAAAGAGTGTGGAAAAAGAGTACACTTCTGTTCGCGGGAGGGCTGCTACTTTTGGTGCTGGTGATTTTCGGGATTATTTATTTTAGAACATACACTTCTGTCCGCGTATCTGAAACTTATGCGCTCAGCGGAGCAGCGAACAGCAGTTATAAAACATTTGCGAAAGGGGTATTAAAATACAGCCGTGACGGTGTAGCCTATGTAAATGAAAAAGGGGAAGAGCAGTGGAACCAGTCCTGCCAGTTAAAGACACCGATCGTAAAAGTCATGGGAGACTGTGCCGCAATTGCGGATGAAGGTGGAAATGATATTTTTATATTTGATAAAAATGGCGAAAAAGGAGAAGTGCACACGACCCTTCCTATTGAAAAGATCGCCGTATCAGGGCAGGGAATCGTAAGCGCAATTGTAAAGAATGAATCCGCTCCGGAGATTGTCTGCTATGATACTGCCGGTAATCTGCTTGTAGAACATCAGGCATCACTTGGCGGAACCGGCTATCCGCTGGATGTTTCCATGTCAGAGGATGGAGAAGTCATGCAGGCAGTTTATATGCAGGTACAGGGAGGAAAACTTATTTCCAAAGTAGCATACTACAATTTTGGAACGGCAGGAGAAAATGTAAAAGATCACGAAGTTGCGAAAAAAGAATATAAGGACAGCGTGTTGGCTGATGGATTTTATATGAAAGGCAATGTATCCGCTGTTGCAGGTGACAACTGTCTGACATTTTTTGAGGGCAAAGAGACACCAAAAGAAGTTACAACCGTAACGATCAATAAACAGATCCAGAGCATCGCCCATAATGAAAAATATGTTGGTATGCTGCTTAAAAACACAGGAAAAGATGGATACGAGCTTCGCTTGTATAACACTTCCGGTAAAAAAGTGCTTTCCAAAGAAATAAAAGAAAATTACCGGAACATCAGAATCTGCGGAAATCAGGTGATTCTTTTCGATGGCAAAAAATGCAGTATTTATTTAAAAAATGGAATACATAAATTTGAAGGCACGATGGATGATAGTATATTGGAAATTGTCCCTGTATTTGGGGTAAATAAATATATTGTGCTGGATGTAAATGGAATGGACAACATACGACTTGTCAGATAAGGAGAGTATATGGACTGGATGGTAATGGCAATAGGAGCAATCTTTCTGATTGGATTTGCAGTTGGTATATATAAAGGTGCGGTGAAAATAGCAGTGTCGCTGGCAGCAACCGTTTTTACGCTTATCGTTGTAGTGATCGCGACTCCGTTTGTAGCAGATAAGATCGCAGAACTGACACCGGCAGACGAGATGATCAAGAGCCAGGTAGTAAAAGCAATGGCAGGAGCGGCAACTTCAGCTGTAACCGGTGATTCTGAAGGGGATAATTCCGGCATGACAGCTGAGAATGTCAGGAAAGTATTGAAGGCGGCAGGGATTACTGAAGAAATGCTGAAACAGCACGGTGTTACAATAGATGATATTGTAAATGGAAAGATTACGAGTGAAGATTTGAAAAAATACGGAATTTCTTCCAGTGTTCTGGATGGACTTAACCAAAAGGACAGTTCTTCTGTGGAAGAAGCGATTAAAAACGCAGATATTCCAAAAGACCTGCAAAATAAAGCGATTGAAATGGCAAAATTGCCGCAAGTATTTAAAACGATGTTAAATGACAATAATAATGATA
>NZ_QTUV01000004.1 GCF_003435815.1 Dorea sp. AM10-31 | reverse complement strand
CTCTTAAGAATTTTCAGGGTTGTTGTCTATTGTTTAATTATCAAGGTTCTTATTTTTTCTTGCTGCTCATGTACGAATCAGCTTGTTTATAATAGCATTTCTTAGTACATTTTGTCAAGAACTTTTTTCGTTTTTTTCAAATCTTTTTTACATCTTTTTAACAGATGCATCCGCTCTCATTCTCAATCGCTTCCGCATTAGAACTTCGAGCAAACGGAGAAAGAGGGATTTGAACCCTCGCGCCGCTATTAACGACCTACTCCCTTTCCAGGGGAGCCCCTTCAGCCTCTTGGGTATTTCTCCAAAACACTGATCTACAGCTTTACATATCACAAGACATATAAAAAACTACCGTCGCACAGACTAGTAGTTTTAAAGCGGAGAGGGTGGGATTCGAACCCACGCGCCCTCTCGGACAAACGGTTTTCAAGACCGCCTCGTTATGACCACTTCGATACCTCTCCATATATTCACTTGTTTATCGCTTCTGTATCAGCGACATGTTGTATTCTAGCACACTTCATGCCGCTTCGTCAATATCTTTTTTCATATTTTTTTATTTTTTTGTATCCTTACACTTTCCCGTAGTTAAACACCGCCTGCAAAGCCTCTTTAATTCAGATCTCATCCCTGTCTGCGACGTTCCAGCAGAAACATTTTTGCAATGTCCAGATCTTCCGGTGTCGTTATTTTTATATTTTCATAGGAACCTTCAAATAACTTTACCGGCATCTTAAGCATCTGTTCCAAAACCATTGCATCATCCGTCACCTGTACAGCGTGTTTTCCCATAAGTTTGGAATATGCATCTGTAATCAATTCTGTTTCAAATATCTGTGGTGTCTGGACTGCCCAGACATATTTACGTTCCGGTGTTGCTGTCGAATATGTCTTGTCGTCTACGATTTTAATGGTATCTTTGCTTGGCATGCCAGCTACACAAGCACGACATTTGCACACTGTATCATACCCTCTTCTTAAGATATTTTCTGTCACAAACGGTCTTGCTCCATCATGAATAAATACATAGCCGGTCTTGCTCTCTTCGCCGATTCTTCCATCTGCAATTGCCTGCAGACCATTCCAGACGGATGCATAACGCTCTGCGCCGCCTTCTACAACCGCCTTTACTTTTGAAAAATGATATTTTCGTACAATTTTTTCGTAAACTTCTTCTTCCTGTCCCTTTCCTACTACAAGAACAATATCATCTATAATAGATGATGACTGAAAAATCTCCAGTGTATAATAGATGACCGGTCTTTTATAAAGTTCTATATACTGCTTCTCTACAGAAGCATGCATACGTTTTCCACGTCCTGCCGACAGGACGATTGCCGTACAGTGTTTCTTCTGTCTGATTCCCATTATCTTTCACCTAACTTCAAGTTCGGGACTGCATTCAGATCCCAACCGTGCCTTGTTCCATTTATATATTCATAATATGCAGCCACGCCGATCATTGCTGCATTATCCGTACAGTAGATTGGCGACGGATAGTAGAACTGTACACCTTTTTCTTCACATGCTTTCTTCATTGCAGCACGCAGTGCACTGTTTGATGCCACGCCTCCTGCAATTGCAAATTTATCCACATGATATTCTCCTACCGCATGCATGGCATTTGCGACAAGTACATCTGTAACAGCTTTCTGGAAAGATGCTGCAATATCCGCCTGATTGTATTCGATTCCCTTCATCTGACAGCCATTAATATAATTCAACACAGCAGATTTCACTCCGCTGAAGCTGAAATCATATGGTGAATCTTCTACATGTGCACGTGGAAATGCAATTGCCTCTGGATTTCCTTCTTTTGATACCTTGTCAATCTTTGGTCCCCCCGGATAACCGAGCCCGATTGCTCTGGCTACTTTGTCAAAAGCCTCTCCTGCCGCATCGTCTCTTGTACGTCCGATAATGTCAAATTTGCCGTAATCTTTTACGCGTACCAGATGGGTATGTCCCCCGGACACAACAAGAGAGAAAAACGGCGGTTCCAAATCTTTGTGTTCAATAAAATTTGCTGCAATATGTCCTTCAATATGATGCACTCCGACCAGTGGTTTCTTCGCAGCATATGCGATTGCCTTCGCTTCGGCAACACCGACAAGAAGCGCCCCAACCAATCCGGGACCGTAGGTTACTCCGATTGCATCTATATCTTCCAGTGTTACTTCAGCTTCTTTTAATGCTTCTTCTATTACCTGATTAATCTTCTCAATATGTTTTCTGGATGCGATTTCCGGAACAACACCTCCATATAAGGTATGAAGTGCAATCTGCGAAGAAATCACATTGGACAGCACTTCCCTGCCATTTTTCACAACCGCTGCTGCTGTCTCATCACAGGAACTTTCAATTGCCAGTATTAATATATCTTTTTCTTCACTCATTGTTTTACCTTTCTTTTCTCTGTTTGTTATTCACGTTCTAATCCGAAAATACAAGTTCCACCGAACGCCTGTCTTTTGCTGCAATCGCATTCGGGAAAATCTCTCTCACTTCATCCATATATTCTTCCGGCTTACTGAGTGATGGGCTGTAATGCGTCAGCCACATTTCTGCTACTTCTGCATCTTTTGCCAGCTTTGCCGCCTCATAAAATGTCATATGCTTATATTCTTTTGCTTTTTTCTGCTTATCTTTTTCACCATACATACCTTCGCAGATAAACAGATCCGAATGCATGGCATTCTTGCGGATAGCATCTACCGGTCTTGTATCGGTACAATATGTCAGTTTCAGACCTTTTCTTGCCGGTCCTAATACCATATCCGGAGTATATACATGTTCTCCATCTTCTACAGTCTCACCTTTTTGCAGGATTCCCCAGAACTGCTTTGGAATTGCATTTGCATTGGCGCGTTCCACATTGAATTTGCCGGCACGATCTATTTCCATCGTATAGCCATAGCATGTTACATTGTGATTTACACGGAATGCCTTCAGTCGGTATCCATTCATCTCAAGTGTCTGCTCCTGATCTTTGATTTCTATATATTTGATAGGAAACGGAAGCTCCGGCGCGATCACACGCAGTGCATTGACAACCCGTTCCAGCCCTTTTGGGCCAACCAATGTCAATGGTTCCGTCCGGTCTGCATTTCCCATTGTAAGGAGAAGTCCCGGTAATCCACTGATATGATCTCCATGATAATGTGTAAAACAGATCACATCAATCGGTTTGAAACTCCAGCCTTTTTCTTTAATTGCAATTTGCGTTCCTTCTCCGCAGTCGATCAGCAGGCTGCTGCCATTATATCTCACCATTAGTGACGTAAGCCACCGGTACGGCAACGGCATCATCCCTCCTGTTCCTAACAAACATACATCTAACATATTTTTACTTTACCTCTGTTTCTTCTCTTTTTCTTAACTGTCGCACGTTACAGGTATTGAAAATCCAGATACGATCCTGTCATAGCAGTCCTCACAAAGATCAAACGCGTCTTTCTGTCCGTCTTTCTTCGACAAATACCCCCAGTGCTTCTCCACTTCCACGATATCTTCCTGTGGGACTTCGTTTATTACCGAAATTTTCTTTCCGCAACAGTTGCAAATAATCTCATCTAATTTTTTTATCTCTATTTTTTGTGTTCTGTAATGGCGCATACGTTCCTCCTGCATGTGTCGGTCACATTTTTTCTCTTTGTTACGCCTACATTATATTCTTTCATTTTGCAGATTCCTAGTGGAAACTGCTGACAATTATGGTATCTGCCGGCTCATCAGAACCGCATCTTCCACCGGATCTGCATAGTAATTTTTACGCACTCCGTCCTCTGTAAACCCAAAAGACCGATAAAGTGCTGCCGCGCAGTCATTTCCGGCACGTACATCCAGCATCCATCTGTGGATTCCCGACGCTTTACACCACTCTGTAAATTCATTCATAAGTGCTGTAGCGATTCCTCGCCTCTGAAACTTTGGTGCAACTGCGATTTTGACAATCTCCGTCTCATCCAGCACATAAGAGCAAAATAAATATCCTGCCAGTTTTCCTTCTATCCATACCCCTGTATTCCGATATCCCGATGCCTTCAGTGTCTCTTCTATACTGCCTGAGCTCCACGGATCCGGAAATGTACATTTTTCAATTGCCAGTATCTCTGATACTGAGTGATTTGTTGCTTCTAATACATCCTGCGGATCAAAAATCCGAACTTCTATTTGCTGTTTCATCTGCGAAACCTCATCAATCAAAATCTACTGACCGGATTTTTCCTTTTTCTCGCGTTCTGCACGTTCTCGTTCTGCCTGTGATACACGCAGGTAATCCGGGCGGTGTTCCATTGCTGTGACTGTTCTGCCTTCTCTATAATAATTCATGCCAAGTGCACCTACTGCTGCCGCGCGCTGTCGGTTCAGGTGAGCAGGCGCAAACTGAATCTTCATATCTGCAAGCAGCTCATTTTTCAGCTGTTCTCTGAAAGCCGGTACACCATCTCCCAAAAATGTTACTTTCTGATTGTATTTTTTTAATTTTTCTGCCAGTTCTTCTATCGGAACTGCCATCTGTTCTTCCATAACTTTAAGTTCATTATCTGCACATGCATAAATACCTGTATAGACCTGCCCTCTTCTCGCATCCATGATTGGACAGATCAGTCCTTCTGTACCGCAGAGATTGTATGCCAGTCCTTCCAGTGTCGGCACTTCTACCAACGGCTTCTTAAGTGCAAGTCCCAGTCCTTTTGCAGTTGCTGAACCGATACGAAGTCCGGTAAATGAGCCAGGTCCGCTCGCGATTGCAATTGCATCGATCGTATCCAGGTCTAATTCTGTCATTTTCACAATCTCATCCAGCATCGGAAGCAGAGTCTGAGAATGTGTCTTCTTATAATTCACAGTATATTCGGCAATCGTCTGCGCATCTTTCTTTTCATTTTCTGATTCCAGAACCGCAACTCCTGCTACAAGGCCGGAGCTGTCCAGTGCTAATATTCGCATATACTAATCCTCCGATAATCAAATCCTTTTTCCAGATCTTTTTCTATCTTAATCTCTGTATAATGTTCCGGTAAGATCTCTTCGATCAGGTTCGCCCACTCGATCAGGCTCACCCCGTCACCATATATATAATCTTCATAGCCAATCTCATCCATCTCTTCGACATCTCCAATCCGGTACACATCAAAATGATAGAACGGCAAACGCCCTTCCTCATATACCTGTACAATTGTAAATGTCGGACTGCTTACCGGCTCCAGTATATCCAGACCTCTTGCCAGACCTTTTGAAAAAACAGTCTTGCCAACGCCAAGATCACCGACCAGCGTATATACCTGTCCGGCATGTGCTTTCTTACCAAGTTCTAAACCGAACGCATAGGTTTCTTTCTCACTGTTTGTCTCTATTATCATGGATATTGTCCTCTCTGTTATCTTTGCACACGAACCGCCGGTGCCGGCATATTTTCATAAATCAAGTCTGCAATTTCTTTGTATTCCGCTTCAATCTGGTTTAATGGAAGAATAATTGCCTGCCCGGAATTACTGTATAAGATCAATATTTTCTTCGTTGTCACTGCACGCTTAAATGCATCCCACGATGCCATTCCACTGTCTGATTCTGTTGTTGTCAGGATTCCTTTCTCTGAAAATTCATAAGTCACCGGCATACTCAGACGATTGGAATGTTCCATCTGTTTTGTTACACGGTTGCGGATGATCATCTTCAATCCGCCCAGAACAAACGCTGCAAACAACGCAAATACAACTGCCAGTGCGATCTGCTGTTTTACAAGAAATGCCACTGCCAGTGCTACGTTCAGTACTCCAAGGACATTCCGGAATATTCCGATCTTACCGGAACAAATATGATGTATCGTAAAGTCTGTCACCGATGGGACATCCAGTTTTACTTCTACTTTTACTGCCATTTACACGCACCTCCAAATTTTCGTTATATTTCATTGTAACACATCTTTTTTTTCCGTGCCACTTCTGTTATAGAAAAATAGGTATTATTACCAGCGTTTCACCTGACGCATTCCCCGGTTTGAAACCAGATTCATCAACACAATAATCAGAAATGCAATAAAAATTACGATTGCAACCCAGACACCTGCCGTCGCATAGTCTCCATCCTGGATAACCATGGCAATCCTCTGTGAAATCGTTCCTGTTTTTCCCGGAATGTTACCTGCCAGCATGGATGTTGCGCCATATTCTCCCAGAGCCCTGGCAAATGTAAGGATTGTCCCTGACAAAATTCCCGGACCTGCTGCCGGAACTACTACTTTCCAGAAAATAGTAATCTCACTCATTCCAAGTGTGCGTCCGGCATGAATCAGGTTAACATCAATCTGTTCAAACGCCGCTCTTGCATTCCGGTACATAAGAGGAAATGCAATAACTGTTGCTGCTATAATACAGCCAAGCCATGTCTGCACGACTTTAATGTGGAACTGTTCAAACAAAAAAATTCCAAAAGGTCGTCTTCTGCTGAAAATCAACAAAAGGAAAAATCCTGCTACTGTCGGGGGAAGTACCATCGGCAGTGTCAGAAAACCATCCAGAATGGCTTTCATCTTAGGTCCTGCCTTTACCACTTTTCTCGCCGCATAGATGCCAAGAAAAAAGGAGAAAATCGTAGCTGCTATACCTGTTTTCATGGAAATATAAAGTGGGCTCCAGTCCAGATTTCGTATAATTTCTGCCATTTTTTCATTCCTCCTGTGTTTTATAATCATTTGTTATGTCCGTTATTTCTAAAACAGACTATGCTTCCCGCATAGCCTGTATCTGTTTTCTATCTATTTCATGTTTATTTTACATTTGTGTCAAAGTAATAAGAATCAAATACTTTCTTTGACTGATCCGATGTTACAAATTTTAAGAAGTCTTCTGCTGCCGCTTTCTGTGCTTTGTCAGCTTCATCATTTTTCACTTCTGCGATTGGATAAATAACATCCCCTGTCAGATCATAGCTTACTTTTTCCAGGATATCCAGATCTTTTTCGTATCCATATGTATCTGAATAGTAAGTGGTTCCGACTTCGCAGGATCCTTCTACTACTGCGGAAAGGACTTTACTGACATTATCCTGTTCACTGATTTCCACACCGCCAAGCGCTTTGGAAACTTCTTCTGTTGTAATCGTTGCCGGATCTTCCACTTTTTTCAGCTTACCAATAGATATCAGTGCCGCTCTTGTATATTTACCAACCGGAACACTGCCGCCTGCTAATGCAATACTTTTAGCGTCTTTTAATGTTTCCAGACCTTTTACTTTTGTTTTGCTGTCTTTTCTTGTTACAACAATGACCTGATTGTTTACTACATTTTTTCTTGTACCGTCTACAACCAGTCCGTCCTCTTCAAGCTGATCCATCTGTTTCTGTGCTGCTGAGAAGAATAAATCACACTCATACCCTTCTTCAATCTGTGTCAGAAGTGTTCCTGAACTGTCAGCATTATAAGTGATTTTTACATCCGGGTGATCTTTCTGATATTCTTTTGCAAGTTCTGTCATGACTGTATTCAGACTTGCCGCAATAAATACCTGGATCTCTGTCTTTTTCCCGGATTCCTTTTTTGAATCCTTGCTCTCGTTTTTGTTTCCCGCACAGCCTGCTAAAGAAAATACCATAACAGCCGCCAGCACTGCTGCTAAAATTCTTTTTTTCATTTGTCTTCTCCTTTTGATTAGATGTTGATAATTAAGAAAAATCTCTTCTTATAAATTTATAATCTAATCTTTGAAAGTTTACACCCATAGGTAATAAATAATACGAGCTTTGCCGAACTTATTATGCTATACTCGCGCACATTCGCGGCTTGTCCCACGGAGTACTTCAAGTCCATGTTCCAGGTGTGGCAGCAGAAATCTCAGTGCTTCCTTTACTGCTTTGGGGCTTCCCGGCAAATTAATGATCAGAGTTTTCCCCCTGATTCCCGATACTCCCCTGCTGAACATTGCCCTCGGTGTAATCGTCATAGAATAATTACGAATTGCTTCTGCAATTCCATTTGCCATTCGATTGCAGACCTCGATGGTTGCCTCCGGCGTTACATCTCTTTCTGAGAATCCGGTGCCACCGGTTGTAAATACAACATTAATCTGCCTTTGATCGGCAAGTCTTTTCAGTTCTTTTTTTAATGCTTCTTTTTCATCCGGCAGAAGCAGGCTTTCTTTTACGATGTATCCAGCCTCTTCAGCAAGGCTTACCGCCTCCGGACCGCTCTTATCTTCTCTTTCTCCCCGTGAGCCTTTATCGCTCAACGTAATGACTGCTGCAGTAAATGGACGATTTTCATCCAGCGGTAACTTCTCTACTTCATCTCCGACTTTTATGTGTCCGCCTTTTACTACTTCAGCAAATGCACCTTCTCTCGGCATGATGCAGTCACCCATCCGTTTATAGATCTCGCAGTGGCTGTGGCAATTCTTCCCGATCTGCGTCATTTCCAGAATCGCATCTCCGATTCGGAATCTGGTTCCGACAGGAAGATCCCGAAAATCATATCCTTCAATAATCAAGTTTTCGCCAAATGCTCCCAGTGCTACATCCGCACCTTTTTCTCTGAATTTCTGTATTTTTTCATAAGAAAGAAGGCTGACCTGCCTGTGCCAGTTACCACCGTGGGCATCTTCTTGCAGTCCCCAACCTTCTATTAAATTCACTTCTTTTTGTTCTTTTTTGACTGTACCTCTTTTTTCACTGGTACAGATTCCGACAATTTTTCCCATAGATTTACCCTCCGATCTGTGCCATTTTTTTCTTTTCCGACACTTTTTCAATCTCTGAAAAACAATGTTTTTTCGGTTTTATTTGTATTGCATGCTTTATATTTTCTCTGATTTTTTCCGAATCACCGCATCTTGCTACATCACGCACAGATATCGTTTCATCATAACAGAGACATGGTTTTAATTCGCCTGTAGATGTCATGCGCAATCGGTTACAGGAATCACAGAACACACCATGTATTGCACTGATAAATCCTATACTTCCTTCAAACCCAGGAATTTTATAATAGATTGCCGGTCCATTTCCGTGCTTTCTTTCATCCGGTTTTATATCCGGATAGATTTCTTTTATTTTCTGAAACAGCGTTGTATTGGAAATCGTTTCTCCTTCTTTTCCTTCTCCGATTGGCATGAGTTCCAGAAACCGGACATCGACAGGAATATCTTTCGCCAGAATCAGTAATTCCTTCCATGAAGATTCATTTCGCCCTCTTTGTAAAATCGTGTTGGTCTTCACATGCATTCCCATCTTCATTGCAGCTTTCAGCGACTGCAGCACCTGATCCAACATTGGAAATCCGGTAATCTCTGTATAAACTTTCTGATCTAATGTGTCCAGACTGATGTTGACACTCCGAAGACCGGCATTCCAAAGTTCCGGTAAATATTTTTCAAGCAGCACACCATTTGTTGTAAGTGTGACTTCCTCTGTACCTGGAATCTCATAAATCATCCGGATCAGATCTGCACAGCCTCTTCGCACAAGCGGTTCACCACCGGTAATTTTGAATTTATGAATGCCAAGTGAAACTGCTTCCTGACAGACACTTACAATCTCTTCATAAGTCAGAAGGTCTTTCATAGGGCAGAGCTCTATTCCGTCCGGCATACAATATTGGCAGCGCAAATTGCACCGGTCAGTAATTGAAATACGCATATAATTGATTTCTCTGCCACATAAATCCTTCATTTCTTCTATCTCGCTCCTTGCTCTCTTCCTTCTTGTTCTCTTTGTTCTCTGGGAAGGCTGTCTATCAATGATTGTTTTACATTCTTACTCCTCAAGAAGTTCTAGCAATACTTTTACAGAGCCCCCGCACACCATGCCTTCTTCACCTGCGTCTGCATTTTGCAAATCTACAGAATAAATGCTGGCTGTGTCTGTTTCGTCCTTCCCACTTTGCGGCTGTGTAGTAGTTAATGTCCGGGCTTTTGACATCAGCAGTCTTGCTTTCTGCACAACTCCGGCTTCCATACAGCCTCCACCAATCGTGCCAACACAGGTTCCGTTTTCGCAGATCAGCATCTTCACGCCAACGCCCTGTGGCGCAGAACCTTTTCTATCTATAATTGTTGCTAAGACTTTCTGTCCATAATCTGTATCATTTTCTATCGCCTTACGGATTTCTTTGGAATAGCCGTAGGTGCGTTTCTTCTTATTTTTTACTTCTATGATCTCTGCAATGATCGCAACACCGATTTCTTCCGGTGTCTCTGCCCCGATATTTAACCCGATCGGTGAATAGATCTCATCCAGCACAGCCTGATCGCAGCCTTTTTCCAGTAAGTGTTCTTTTACCATCGCAATGCGTCTGCGGCTTCCGATCATTCCAATGTATGCATGTCTTTTCTTTGTAATCTGCTCCAGGCACTCTTCATCATAGCGATGTCCTCTTGTCACAATGACGAAATAAGTGTCTGCATCTCCGTCGATTCTCTGCAGACCATCCGCAAATGCTTCGCAGTATACTTCATCTGCTCCTGCTTTTCTCGCCGCATCCGCAAATTTCGGTCGGTCTTCCAAAACAATCACATGACAGCCGATCATCCGCCCCATACGGATTACCGGAATGGAAACATGTCCGCCACCGCAAATGACAAGTTTCTTTTCATTGCCTAATGTATCACAAAATACTTGTTCATCTGAAAGCTGTATCTTTCCACTTATATCCAGCTTATGAAGTTCTTCCGGGTGTTCTCTAAAATATCTGGCATAGCGTTCTTGTGCATCCGATTCCCATACAATTTTATGATCTGCCACAAGGCACTTCTCACCCAGATATTCTGTTTGCAAGCTTGTAAGTACCTGTTTTTCCACATCCGGTTCACACTGATCAATTGCCTCGAATAATGCCCACATGTCAGTCGCTCTGCTTTTTACATCTACCATTACCGGGTGCCTCCTTTACCGAAACCACAATTCGGGAAGATGCATTCCGGACAATTCAGACATAAACCACCTTCTCCAAGTGTATTCAAATCTTCTGCTGTTAATATTTCACCGACAGTCAATCTCGGAAGTACAAGATCGAAAATCGTTCGTTTAGAATACATGACACATCCCGGAAGTCCTAAGACTGGAGTTACTTCTTTTCCTTCTTCTCTATAATATGCAAGCAGGAACATGGCTCCCGGGAGAACCGGTGCGCCGTAACTCACAATCTCGCCTGTCACCTGCCGGATTGCATACGGAGTCCGGTCATCCGGATCTACGCTCATTCCACCGGTACAGACAATCATGTTACATCCATCTGCTAATAAGCTACGAATTGCATTTTCAATCATCTGCGGATCATCATTGCAAATCTCGTGTCCACCAATCTCTATATCGTATTCAGCCAGTTTTTCTTCGATCACCGGCGTAAATGTATCCTTGATCCTGTGATAATAGACTTCACTTCCAGTTGTAACAATACCTGCTTTCTTCTTTTTATAAGGAAGGATGTTGAAAATTGCTCCTCCTGCTGTCACATCTTTTGCCTGCTGCATTTTTTCTTCACTAATCACCAGTGGGATTACTCTTGTTCCGGCTAATTTATCGCCTTTTTTTACTGGAAAATCGCCGTGTCTGCTGGCGATCATTATCTCGCCAAGACTATTGACTTTCCGTAATTTCTCCCGTTCAATCTTCAATACACCATCTATATCCGCAATCAGTTCAATTTTCCCTTCTTTGACATCTGATGGATGCATATGTTCTCCCTGGCAAATCTGGCGTAAGATCTCTGCCGCATCATTTTCATGCAGCATGCCTTCTTCCTTTTCCCAGACATAGAGATTCTCTTTTCCAACAGATAACAGAACCGGGATATCTTCTTCTGTCACAATATGACCTTTGCGGAATACTGCGTCCTTCGTCACGCCTTTGATAATCTGTGTGATATCGTGGCACAATACATGTCCGACTGCATCTTCCGTTTTAATCAGCTTCATCTGTAGTTCCTCCTGTCTGTATGTCTATGATTGCTTTTTCCAGACTAATAACGCTTTCTTCTGTGATTGAGCTGTTTATTGTGATCGCATTCCGAAAATCTTCGCCGTAATACTTATAAAAGGCATCTTCAGCGGCTTTTTGCACTTCTGTTTCCATCTTACGATAAGTTTTGACCAGCTTTTTACCGGCTTCTGTCAGCCTTGCGCCTCCGCCACCTGCGCCACCTGTCCAGCGTTCTACTATAGATATACCAATCACCTGATCCAGTTTTTTTAACATCTTGCTCCCCTTGGAATAAGAAAGTTCCATCCGTGCACACGCTTTTTGCACAGAACCGGTCTCATCAATCAATTCCAGAAGTTCACACACGCCCGGTCCGAAGAACTTTTCCTGCGTGTCAAAACGCAGACGGATCTTGGGATGGATGCAGTTGTTTATCGTGTTCGTGTCTTTCATAGTAGTGTTTCTCCGAAAAATCCATTTAATAAAATCGTTTTATGAATATATTTATTATAAGTTTCGTTATGTTTTTCAAAATATAACGGTTGTATTTTAGCATATGAAATAAAATGAGGCAAGGGTTAAGATGTTAACTTCCAGAAAGATTATCTATGTCGTTGATTTATTTGATGTCAGCCTGGATTATCTTAATACAGTACATTGTAATTCTATATTTATCTATGAAAAGATTGAGTATCACAACTACTTTTAATAAAATAAAAAAGACGATCGGTTACATTTCGTACTATTCTGCAAACCACCGTCTTTTTTTCTTTACTTTTATTTACCTATATTCATTTATATATAATGAGTTTACACAACAACCGCATCCATAATCTCCCCGATCGGAGCTGCAATGGTAAGATCTGCTCCGACAGATCTCGCTGTCTCGCTTTTATTGATCACAACCAGGTGTTTACCATGGAAATAATCGATAAATCCGGCTGCCGGATATACAACCAGAGATGTGCCACCGATAATGAGCATATCAGCTTCACTGATCGCACGGATGCTTTTCTGGATTACTTCCGGATCCAGTCCTTCTTCATAAAGGACCACATCCGGTTTGATCATTCCGCCACACTCGCAATGCGGAATCCCCTCCGCATTTTTCACATATGCTGCATCATAAAATCTGCCACATTCCATACAGTAATTACGGTGTATACTTCCGTGCAGTTCCAGTACATTCTTACTTCCTGCTGCCTGATGAAGTCCGTCAATATTCTGTGTGATCACAGCAGTCAGCTTTCCTGCTGCTTCCAGTTCTGCGATTTTCTTATGTGCTGCATTCGGTTTCGCGTTCAGATACATCATCTTTTCTTTGTAAAATTCATAGAATCCTTCCGGGTTATGCATAAAAAAACTGTGGCTTACAATCTGCTCCGGTGTATACTTATAATTCTGATGATACAATCCATCTGCACTCCGGAAATCCGGAATGTTACTTTCCGTCGAAACGCCGGCGCCTCCGAAAAATACAATACGGTCTGAATCATCAATCATTTTCTGCAACTGTGTAATCTGTTCTTTCCATTGTTCCTGCATAATCATGCACCTCCTGATTTATCTTTTTCACAAGGTATCCATATACTACCGATATCATTTTGCATTACATCTATGTGCTTCCAACCACCCAATCACTTTCCCCAGATCTGCAAGTGTTTCTGTCACTTTCGCTGTCACTTGTTCCGGCACAATTGCAATATCCGGAATATAAATAATTGCACCGCCAAGTGCGATTCCTGCGCGAAGTCCTGCTTCACTGTCTTCTAATACAAGACATTCTTCTGGCTTACATCCGATTTTCTCTGCCGCTACACGGAAAATCTCCGGATCCGGTTTGCTTTCTTTAATCTCATCACCATAGACAAATGCGTCCATTTTCTCATACACGCCCGCATCCTGCAAAAGTTTGCTTGCACGTTTCTTTTCTGTGGATGTTGCCACTGCTTTTTTAATTTCCTGTTTTTCAAGATAACCAAGCAATTCCTCTAATCCCTTTTTGACCGGTACACCATCTCCGGCTATAATCTCATTAAAAATTACATGCTTGGCAGCTCTTGCAGCGTCATAGTTGAATGTCTCTCCAAATGCTTCCATATATAATCTACGAATGACTGCAGGGTTCTTCCCTCTGCAGTCATTCATCAATTCGTCTGTTACATTAATTCCAAGATTCTCTCCTGTTCTCTTCCAACAATAGCTGGATAATCGCTCCGTATCAAACATGGTGCCATCCATGTCAAAAATTACGCCTTTTATCATGCCTGTATTCTGCCTCTTTCTTCCTGCCTGTTCTCGTGAATGTTTTATTCTCATATATACGCTCTCGTTCATTACTTCTGCCTGAAAGCATTTCACACTGTGAAATTACTCCTGGCGCAAAGCAATTCATGCCGTGAGATTATTTATTCTCCGGCTCTTCGCTGTATCCGTTAAAAAATTCTGACAATGCATCCAACGTCTTGATGAGTACCGGCAATTCTTTTTCATCCAATTTGTCCAAAATTGCCTCTGTCATCTGTCTGTGATAATCTGCATGGTGATGGTAAGCACGTTCTCCACGCTCTGTCAATTTCACAAATACAACTCTTCTGTCTTTTTCGCTGCGCTGTCTGGTCACGTACTTTTTGTTCACAAGGCTGTTCATTGCTGTCGTTAATGTTCCGACCGTTACATTTAGCTTTCTGGCTATCGAAGACATATTGCCACCTTCTCCAAGTCCGATTGCCTCAATAACATGCATATCGTTGTTCGAAATATCTTTAAATTCTTCGGTAATGATGGCTTTTTCCTCTAAGCGCCATATCTCATTGATCAGCGAAACTAACGTGTCATTGATCACCTTGTAAGCATCTTCCATGTTTTATCCCTCTTCATTCCCTGGCACTTTCCTCCCGTGCCATTCCTTGGCTGCCTTCATTCAGGCAACTTCTCATACTTTTATTATATCCATCACTCCAGGCAGAATCAAGCCTTAAACAAATCTTGTATCACCTCTTCAACCGTTTCTATTTTCGTCGCCTTATATGCATTTGCACCACAAAATAAAAGTGCATCTTCCACTTCTCCTTTAGCAGCATGGATCAACGCATCTGTAATACAATACGGAATTTCTGCTGGATTGCATTTGTGCAGACATCCGTGACATGGACTGTGTGGGATTTTCTCACCGGCACGCACCTTTTTCTGAAATGAATTTAATATTGCCCGCCCCGGCATGCCCACCGGGCTTTTCACAATTACAATATCTTCTTTCTTTGCATCCAGATACGCCTGTTTATAACGAATATCCGCATCACATTCTTTCGTTGTCACAAACCTTGTTGCAACCTGTACGCCGTCCACTCCAAGTGCAAATGCTTCTTTCACTTTTGACGCATCATCTATACCGCCGGCGAGTACAACCGGAATTTCATGATCGCATTTTTCTTCGTAAATTTTCACTGTTTCCAGAATCTTTCTGACTTCATCTTCATATTTCTTTTTCCCACGATTTTCAGATCCGCTATTTACAGAACCATGGCACAGATTTCCACATTCTGCTTCATACATTTCCAATTCTTCCACAGAAAATCCGAGGTGTCCACCTGCGAGCGGTCCTTCTATTACTACCAGATCCGGCTGCCGTTTATATTTTTTCTCCCAATATCTGAAAATCACACGTGCGGATTTTTCTGACGAAACGATCGGCGCAAGTTTCACCTGACTTGCTCCTGCTATTTTCGGCAGATCCATCGGAAGTCCTGCTCCGGAAATAATAAGATCTGTACCTGCCTGTATCGCCGCTTCTACATATTTTTCATAGTGGCGCATTGCTACCATGATATTAAAACCAATCACGCCGTCCGGCGCAATCTTTCTCGCTTTCTCGTATTCTTTCTGAATCGTTCTTAAATTGGCTTTTTCCGGATTCTGATCAAAATCCGCTTCTTTAAAACCAATCTGGGCGGCAGAGATAATCCCTATGCCGCCCACTTTTGCAACAGTTCCGGCAAGATTTCCAAGGCTGATCCCGATTCCCATTCCACCTTGTATCACTGGAACTTTTGCTGTCAAATTTCCTATTTTTAATGGTTTATAGTCCATATTTTGCTCCTTAATGTGCAAATATCTGTGTTTCCTTACATCTTACGGAAACGCTGATATCTGTGTTCTGTCAGTTTTTGCTCCGGCATTTGCTCATAATTTTCTATAAACGCCTCTACTTTTCCCCGGAGCTGATCTGCAACTGGTTTCATCGTCTGTACCGTATATTGTTCCGGCTCTTCCAGCACACATTCAATCACGCCCATTTTCTTCAGATCATCTGCTGTCAGCTTCATCACTTTTGCCGCTTCTTTTGCTTTCGTGCTGTCTTTCCACAAAATGCTTGCAAATCCTTCCGGTGAAAGAATCGAATAAATGGAATTTTCCAGCATCCACACTTCATCTGCGACTGCCAGCGCAAGTGCTCCGCCACTTCCACCTTCACCGATCACAATTGAGAGTACCGGCGTTTTTAAACCGGAAAGTTCATATAAATTTCTCGCAATTGCTTCTCCCTGTCCACGTTCTTCTGCTTCCAGTCCACAAAATGCTCCCGGTGTATCTACAAAACAGATTACCGGACGGTGGAATTTTTCTGCCTGTTTCATAAGACGCAATGCTTTCCTGTAGCCTTCCGGGGATGGCATAGCAAAATTGCGCATAATATTTTCTTTGGTGTTTGTTCCTTTTTCCTGTGCGATCACAGTCACCGGTCGCTCTTTAAAATATGCGATCCCGCCAATGATCGCCGGATCATCTCCATAGAGACGGTCTCCGTGAAATTCTGTGAAGTCCTGGAACAGCATCCGTATGTAGTCACTGCCAACCGGACGGTTTTTCCTACGGGACAGAAGGACGCGGTCCCATGCATTTATCTTCTGAGTCTGTGCCATATCTACGATATCTTCTGAGTCATTACTCTTTATCTCATCCGCTGTATGAACCGTTGTCTTACTTACCATCTTACCTGTTGCCCGGTCTACCGCCTGATCTCCTGTCTGACTTGCTGTCTCCCCTGCCGTCTTATCTATTGTATCTTCTATGTCAGTCTGCACTTTCCCGTGAAATTCCAGAATTCTGCCTAATGTCTCCCGCATCTTTGGACGTTCTACGATCTGATCAATAAATCCATGCTCCAGCAGAAATTCCGAACGTTGGAAACCTTTTGGCAGTTTCTGTCCGATTGTCTGCTCAATCACACGCGGCCCTGCAAAGCCGATCAGTGCCTTTGGTTCTGCCAGTATAATATCTCCCAGCATTGCAAAACTTGCAGTTACACCACCGGTTGTTGGATCTGTCAAGACACTGATGTATAAAAGTCCCGCATCGCTGTGACGCTTCAATGCTGCGGATGTCTTCGCCATTTGCATAAGGGACACGATTCCTTCCTGCATTCTGGCACCTCCGGAACATGCAAATATAATAACCGGCAATTCCTGCCTTGTGGCGCGTTCTACTGCTCTTGTAATTTTTTCTCCGACAATTTCTCCCATACTTGCCATCATAAATCTGCCATCGCAGACTGCCAGTACGGCGGGTTGTCCAAGAATCGTTGCTTTTCCTGTTACAACGGCTTCCCTAAGTCCTGTCTTTTCCTGCAGTTTTTCAATTTTTTCTTCATAGCCTTTATAATCAAGTGGATTCTCTGTCTGAAGATCCATATCCCACTCTTCAAAGGAATTTTCATCTGCGATCATTTCTATCCTGCGGTATGCATGCACACGGAAATACCCTCCGCATTTCGGGCAGATAAAATACTCTCTTTTTACATCTTCCGCTATAATTGCACCGCCGCATTTGTTGCATTTGCGCAATAATCCTTCCGGCACTTCCGGTTTTCTGCCACCCAGATGAATATAATTTTTTCTTCCAGAAATCTGCCTGGTCTTTTTAAACATATTGTCCAGTTTCATAAAATGTCACCTTTATTATCTCTATCCTTATGCTTTGTGTTACTGTGCTTTCACCTGCATATTTTCAATAAACCCAATGTCAATATTGCCTTTTAAATAATCCGGATGATGCAGAATCTCATACTGGTAATCTACATTTGTATCAATTCCTTCGATAATAATTTCCCCCAGTGCACTCTGCATTTTCCGAATGGCTTCTTTTCTGTTTTTTGCCCATACGACCAGCTTGGCAACCATGGAATCATAATATGGTGGAATCGTATATCCGCTGTAAATTGCTGAATCGATGCGGATTCCTTTGCCTCCCGGAAGATACATATCCGTAATTGTACCCGGAGACGGACGGAAGCCTTTTTCCGGATTTTCTGCATTGATCCGGCATTCAATTGCATGTCCGCTTAAGTGAACATCTTCCTGTTTATAAGAAAGTTTTTCCCCTGATGCGATCCGAATCTGCTCCTTGACCAGGTCAATCCCTGTAACCCATTCAGTCACCGGATGTTCCACCTGGATACGGGTATTCATTTCCATAAAATAAAAATTCCCGTTTTTCTCCAGCAGAAATTCAATCGTTCCGGCATTCTCATATCCGGCTGCTTTTGCCGCCGTAACTGCCGCATATCCCATCTTTTCCCGCAATTTGCTGTTAAGTGCAATCGACGGCGATTCCTCGATCATTTTCTGATGATTTCTCTGAATAGAGCAATCTCGTTCTCCCAGATGAATGACATTTCCATATTTGTCTGCAAGGATCTGAAATTCAATGTGTCTGGGATTTTCCACAAAATGTTCGATATACATTGTGTTATCCCCAAATGCCATCTCTGTTTCTTTCTGCGCTGTCTGAAATGCATTTTCAAACTCTTCCGGCGTATCTGCAACACGCATTCCTTTTCCGCCACCGCCAAGCGCTGCCTTGACAATGACCGGATAACCGATTTCGGCAGCTGTTTTTGCGCCTGTCTCTACATCATAAATTGCTTCTGTACTTCCCGGAATCACCGGTACACCAGCCGCTGTCATTGTATTTCTTGCTTCCTGCTTATTTCCCAGTCTCGAGATTACATCGGAATCCGGACCGATAAATGTAATGCCACAGTCTTCACATAATTTTGCGAATTTACTATTCTCGGATAAAAAACCAAATCCCGGATGAATGGCATCTGCACCGGTTATAATAGTTGCGCTAATAATGCGGTCCATGCTCAGATAACTGTCTTTCGACGGAGCCGGACCGATGCAGACTGCTTCATCTGCAAGTTTTGTATGTAATGCTTCTTTATCTGCTTCTGAGTACACCGCAACCGTTTCAATTCCCATTTCCCGGCACGCACGAATGATGCGAACTGCGATCTCCCCGCGGTTTGCGATCAGAATTTTCTTAATCATACATGCTCACCTATCCAATCATAAATGTCAGTTCTGCACTTGCAACAACTTTACCGTCTACACTTGCAACTGCCTCTCCGACACCTACCGGACCTTTCTTTTTAATGATCCGTGTCTCTAATTTTAATTTGTCACCCGGCAGTACCTTTCCGCGGAATTTACATTTATTTATTCCGCCGAAAAATGCAATCTTTCCTTTATTTTCCGGTACACTTAAAATCGCAACCGCACCTGCCTGTGCCAGAGCTTCAATCTGCAATACTCCCGGCATGACCGGCTGTCCCGGGAAATGTCCGGCGAAAAAATCTTCCCTGTAAGTTACACATTTATATCCAATGGCATATTCGCCCGGCTCATAATCTTCAATGTAATCCAGAAGTAAAAATGGATGTCTGTGTGGAATAATTTCCTGAATTTCTGCTATATCTAAATGTTTCATCTGTTCCTCCTGTGAGACTCTTTTTCCTAAATAATGCGGAATAATGGCTGTCCGTATTCTACCGGTGCTCCGTTCTCTACCAGAACTTCCGCAACCGTTCCATCGTAGTCACTCTCAATCTCATTCATCAGTTTCATCGCTTCTACGATCGCCAGCGTCTGTCCTTTTTTCACCGTATCTCCGATTTGTACAAATGCTTCCGCATCTTCCGCAGGTGCTACATAAAAAGTTCCGACAAGCGGGGATGCAACTACTTTTCCCGCCGGCACGTTTTCTTCATTTACATTTTCTTTGCCTGTACCGGTACTTTGAATATCCTTTTCATTTCTGCCTGCCGTAAGAGCTGCCGTCTCGGATGTCAGTGCCTCTGATACCTGGATCGTCTGCACTTTTCTTTCTTTTTTACTGAGTTTTATCTTCACACCATTTTCTTCATATTTCAGTTCGGTCAGATCAGATGCTGACACGGACTCAATCAATGTAATCAGATTCTGAAATTCCATGTTATTCTCTCGCTTTCCAGTATTATCCTTCATAACGTTTCAACAACAGTGTTGCATTATGTCCACCAAATCCCAGTGAATTGGTCAGCACATAATTTACGTCTTTCTCTACCGGCGCACCTACTGCATAATCCAGATCACACTCTTCATCTGTCTCGGTAGTTCCCACTGTCTGATGGATAAATCCATCCTGTATCGTTTTCACACAGACGACACACTCTACGCCGCCTGCTGCTCCTAATAAATGTCCGATCATAGATTTGGTCGAATTTACCACTACATTTTTAGCTGCTTCATCTCCAAGTGCCAGCTTAATCGCGCGTGTTTCAAACAGATCATTGTGATGTGTACTTGTCCCGTGTGCATTGATATAATCAATCTGCTCCGGCGTTACATTTCCTTCTTCCATTGCAAGTTCCATCGCTTTGGCTGCACCGCTTCCGTCTTCTGCCGGTGAAGTAATGTGGTAGGCATCTCCGGTTGCTCCATATCCTGCGATTTCCGCATAAATCTTCGCGCCTCGTTTTTTGGCATGTTCCAGTTCCTCCAAGAACACCACTCCCGCGCCTTCACCAAGTACGAATCCATCTCTGTTTTTGTCAAACGGAATGGATGCGCGCATTGGATCTGTTGATGTAGACAATGCTGTCAGACTTGTAAATCCTGCTACTCCGGTCGGACAGATACAGCTCTCTGTTCCACCTGCCACCATAACATCTGCATCGCCGTACTGGATCGCGCGGAATGCATCACCGATACAGTTTGTCCCAGATGCACATGCAGTCACAACATTCGTACATTTTCCGCGGAATCCAAGCTGAATCGAAACATTTCCTGCTGCCATATTGGAAATCATCAATGGCACCATTAACGGATTCACACGTCCCGGTCCGCGGGTTTTGATTTTATCGTATTCTTTCTCTACTTCCTGCAGGCTTCCGATTCCGGAACCAATGATCACACCTGCACGGAACGGATCTTCTTTTGTAATATCAAATCCTGCATCCTCACATGCCTCTTTTGCAGCTGCCACTGCATACTGGGAAAATGGTTCCATTCGCTTTGCAGCTTTAAAATCCATCCGCTCTTTTGCTACGAAATCTTTCACTTCAGCTGCGATCTTCACTTTATAATCTGTGGTATCGAATTTCGTAATCTCTCCGATCCCGACTTTTCCTTCTTTAATTCCCATCCAGAACTCTTCTACCGTATTTCCAATCGGAGTTACTGCGCCAAGTCCGGTCACTACTACTCGTCTCTTCAAATCCTTTTCTCCTTTATGCCATTACACACTTGTATCTTTGTCACGTCTGTAATCACTGCCATGCTCTTTTTCTTCCTGCTTACATCACCATGCCGCCGTCCACATGGAGCACTTGTCCGGTAATATAAGCTGCATCAGAGGACGCAAGAAATGCGACTGCAGATGCTACCTGCTCCGGCGAACCGAATTTCCCAAGTGGAATCTGCGATACCGATGCTTCTTTTACTTTTTCCGGGAGCACTGCTGTCATATCCGTCTCAATAAATCCCGGTGCAACTGCATTGACTGTGATTCCTCTGGATGCCAGTTCTCTTGCTGTCGCTTTTGTCAGTCCGATCACGCCTGCTTTCGATGCAGCATAATTTGCCTGTCCGGCATTTCCTGTCACGCCTACAACGGATGCCATGTTAATGATCCTTCCACTCCTCTGTTTCAGCATCTGACGTGCCGCAAACCGGATCGTGTGAAAAGCACCTTTTAAATTTGTATCGATCACCCTGTCAAAATCTTCTTCTGACATTTTCATCAGCAGACCATCTCTTGTAATTCCTGCATTGTTTACAAGAATATCCATACTTCCTTCTGTCTTTATTACATCCTGTATAAATGTCTGACATGCACCATAATCTGAAACATCACACCGGTAAATCACTGCTTTTCCGCCTTCTGTTTCAATCTGCGCCTGCACTTCTTTTGCTTTTTCTTCTGAACCGTTGTAATTGATCACAACTTTTGCTCCCTGGGATGCCAGTTTTAACGCAATCGCTTTCCCGATTCCGCGGGATGCGCCTGTGACAACCGCCACTTTTCCTTCCAGCATATATATCCTCGCTTTCTGCCTGTTTTATATGAACCTGTTTCAAATTTTTCTGTCTGTTTTTTTTGTATAAACCTGTTCCAATTTTTTTCTGTTATTTTCCGGAAAGCATTTCTGCAACTTTATCAACATCTTCCCATGCCGCTACATTGTATACGGCAACATCCCGGTTGATCTTACGAAGAAATCCTGCCAGCGTTCTTCCCGGACCGATCTCCACAAATGTATCGACACCATCAGCGATCATCTGCTCTACACTCTGCATCCAGCGGACCGGTGCACTTACCTGTTCCTTTAACAGTGCCTTTGTTTCTCTGATGTCCTCTACTTTTTTCGCAGTTACATTTGTATAGTACGGAATGGCAAGCGGATGTAATTCTGTCTGTTCTAATTCTTTTTCCAGCTCTTCACCTGCCGGTTTCAGCATCGGCGAATGAAATGGTCCGCTTACATTTAAAAGAATGGTCCGTTTTGCACCTGCTTCTTTTAATTTCTCCGCTGCTTTTTCTACACTGTTTTTTTCGCCCGTAATAACAATCTGTCCCGGACAGTTATAATTTGCGACCGTTACACCGGAAATGTCTGCAATGACATTTTCAATCTTCTGCGCATCCAGCGCCATCACTGCACACATGGCTCCTTCCCCCGCCGGCACCGTATTCTGCATCAGTATTCCTCTTTTTCTGACTAAACGGATGGCATCCTGATCTGTCATTCCGCCAGCCACAGCAATGGCTGTATATTCTCCCAGGCTCAGACCGGCTGTTACATCCGGTTTTACACCTGCATTTTCCAATACTCTCTCCATAGCAAGGCATGTTGTTACCATTGCCGCCTGTGTATATTCTGTAACGTCAAGCTTCTCATTTTTTTCAAAGCAAAGCGCCTTCATATCTATTCCCAGATGTTCTGCTGCTTCATCGTAAATCTTCGCCGCCAGTTCGCTGTTTTCATAAAAATCAGCTCCCATTCCGGCTTTCTGCGCTCCCTGTCCAGGAAAGATAAATGCTGTTTTACTCATAAAATCCTTTCCCTCCGATCAATTCATCGGTCTCTTTCACCAGTTTCTGGATCAATGCCTGACAGGACATTCTTTCTTTTACCATTCCTGCAATCTGACCTGCCATGACACTTCCATTTTTCACATCTCCGTCTACAACTGCTTTTCTTAAACCTCCAAGTGTCAGATGTTCCAGTTCTTCGAAGCCTGCACCCTTATTTTCCAATTCTATATATTTCTTTGTCATATCATTGCGAAGCGCTCGCACCGGATGTCCGGTCGTTCTTCCTGTCACACGAGAATCAATATCCTTCGCTTTGATAATCCTCTCTTTGTAATTATCGTGTACCTGCGACTCATCTGTGACTACGAAATGCGTCCCCATCTGTACACCTTCTGCGCCCAGCATGAATGCTGCTGCAATTCCTCTTCCATCTGCGATTCCTCCGGCTGCGATCACCGGAATCTTCACCGCATCTGCGATCTGCGGAACAAGTACCATCGTTGTATTTTCTCCGATATGTCCGCCGGCTTCGCATCCTTCTGCTACGACTGCATCTGCACCGCAGCGTTCCATTCTCTTCGCAAGTGCGACAGAAGCAACCACCGGAATGACCTTCACGCCGGCTTCTTTCCACATTTTCATATATTTTTCAGGACTGCCCGCTCCTGTTGTCACAACTTTTACGCCTTCTTCAACAATCACTCTGGCTACTTCATCTGCATATGGACTCATCAGCATAATATTGACTCCAAATGGCTTGTCAGTCAGCTTCTTTGCTTCTCTGACCTGCTCTCTTACCCAGTCAGCCGGAGCAGATGCAGCACCTATGATGCCAAGACCTCCGGCATTTGAAACGCCAGCCGCCAGATGGTATTCTGCCACCCATGCCATACCGCCCTGAATAATCGGATATTCGATTTCTAATAATCTGGTTACTTCTGTCTGCATAGTTCAACCTCACTTACTTATTTGTACTTTGTGCCACTTGTTTTATTTATGTGCTTCGATATATTTCACAACATCTCCAACTGTTACGATCTGTTCCAGATCTTCTGTCGGGATTTCAATTTCAAATTCCTCTTCCAGTCCCATGACCATCTCAAAAAGGTCAAGAGAATCCGCTCCCAGATCTTCTTTGAAAGAAGAGTTCTCTGTAATTTTGCTTTCTTCCACTCCAAGGTTTTCTGCTACTAACGCTTTAATTTTCTCTAACATATGTCTGTTCTCCTTCATCTTCATTATTTTTCTGTTCTTATAAATACTGCTGGGAGATCTTCTAAGCAGTCTTCCCTGTGATGTCATGTTCTCCCGGCGTTTTATATAAAGGTGGAATTTTCCAGCTCTTTATATCTCTGTGATATTTCGACCTTATACGGTCGCCTGCCGAAACTGCACTGATTGATTATTCCAAATGCTATGACCACTGAATGATTGTCGCACCCCATGTCAGTCCTGCGCCAAAGCCGGCAAGTACAATTTTACTGCCACTCTTTAATTTCCCTTTACGGTTACATTCGTCCAGCAAAATCGGGATACTGGCAGAAGATGTATTGCCATACTCCTTAAGATTCATTGGGAATTTTTCTATCGGTTCATCCAGTCTCCTGGCAACCGCTTCAATGATTCTTCGATTTGCCTGGTGCAAAATATAGCATGCGATGTTTTCTTTCTTTAATTTGTTCTTTTCGAGCGTCTCCGTTATGACTTCTGGCACTTTTTTTACAGCAAATTTAAATACTGCCTGTCCGTCCATCTGCATGAAATGTTCTTCATCAAATACTGTTTCCTTATCGATCTTTTTTGTAAGGCCATTTGCATCATGTCTGCTCTTTAGCGTAAGTGCTTTTCCGCTTTTCCCATCGGAATGTGTCACCGGAAAATACATTCTGTCTGTCGTTATTTCCTCATTCTGTGCGTCATACGCCTGTACAACTGCCGCTCCCGCTCCGTCTCCGAATAAAATGCATGTCCCACGGTCTTCCCAATTTGTCAGATTCGACAGGCTCTCACTTCCAATAACCAGTACTGTCTGGTACATTCCTGCCGCAATATAAGCTGCTGCCGTATTATATGCCAGTACAAATCCGGTACATGCTGCGCTTAAATCAAAACAAGTTGCATTTAACGCACCTATTTCTTTCTGCACTTCACATGCCGCACACGGAAGTATTACATTCGAAGAAATTGTTGATACAAGGATCAGATCTACTTCTTCCGGTCTGACATTTGCATTTTCCAGTGCACGCTTTCCTGCCTCTGCTGCCATTGATACGGTTGTCTCATTCGTGATAATGTGCCGCCTTGCCACGCCGGTGCGTTCCTGAATCCATTCATCACTGGTTTCTACTAATTTTGCAATGTCGTTATTATCCATACAATATGACGGGATATAAGAACCCGTTCCTGTTATTCTTCCAATCATGTTCATTCCTCTGTATATTTCCGCCGGAAGACAGATCGTGACATCGCATTTTATCTCCGACGAATTATTTTGACTTTCAAAGTATATATTCTTTTCCTTTGTTTGTCAAGTATTTTGATATTCAAATTATATTATCCTAAAAAATTACCCCACCGCCGGTCAGGAGATATTTCCAAAACCGGCGGTGGGTTTGAACTGTATGTACACATCAACCAATTATGGTCTCTGTCCCATTCCACCTTCCAATGTAATTGTCTCACCATTCATATATTTAAAATCCGGAGAAGCAAGCTGTACGCATGCACGTCCGATCTCTTTCTCAACGTCTCCGTAGTGTCCTGCCGGCGGCATCTTAACATTTGCCTTAAATGCGTCAGGATATGCTTTCTGGAAATTCTCTAACTGTGCTGTCCATGCAAGCGGGCAAACAATATTGACATTGATTCCATCTGCTCCCCATTCTGTTGCTGCAACTCTTGTAAGTCCACGGATACCTTCTTTTGCAGCCGCATATGCACACTGTCCATAGTTGCCAAACAATCCTGCTCCGGAAGCGAAGTTGATTACTGAACCTTTAGTCTCTTTCAGGTAAGGATAGCATGCTTTCATATAATAGAATACTGCATAAAGTCCGGAATATACTGCAAGGTCAAACTGCTCTGTTGTGTGATCTGCAAGTGTTACACCCGAAGCAGATGCCTGTGCATTGTTGATCAGTACATCAATTCTTCCAAATTTGTCAACTGTCTGTTTTACTACATTCTGAACTGCCGCCTGATTGTCCGCTCCGGCGTTCACATCTGCCTGTACCGGCAGCACTTCAATTCCGTATAATCTCTCTAATTCTTCTTTTGCATCTTCCAGCTTCTTTACATTTCTTCCGGTAATAACAAGATTAGCGCCCTCTTTTGCATAAGCAGTTGCAATACCATATCCGATCGATCCGCAACTTCCATCACTTAATACAGCGCGTCCTCCTCCTGTAATGATTGCTGTTTTTCCTGTTAAAAATCCCATAGTTTTAACTCCTTTCTGTGCGTTATGTCTTTTCTGATCCATACCTTCTGTCACGGCACCTGCAAGTTATCTCTCCTGCACTGTGGAGTGGTCTTCTTCTCGTCCTTTCGAGTTCCCCTTAAGCAGCTTCATATCCTGGCTGCACACTTCCCGAAATGGGCAACTGCGCTTCCCCAGCGCGAAAGGTATAAGAGTATAATAGCAAATCGCTCCTGCGAATTCAATATACAATTTCGTTTATTTTCAGTCATATTTGTTAATTTTTTACTAATCTTTCTTATTGTTAGAAAATTGCCATTTGAATACTTATTTATTCCATCCCCACCTGAATATCTGCTTTATTTTTCTTTTCATTTGTCCCCCAGCTTGTTACAATAAAGTATGATGTCAGGGTCAAAAGTCTGAAAACACGATATGTTACACAAGAGCGGTTTTATGGCTTTATGACCCGCCTCGATATGAGCATAAAAAGAAAGCATTAGCTTCACGATATGCGAATATGGGGTAGAATTTAAGAAAAGATGAGGTAACAAAATGAAATTAATGATTGCATCCGATATTCACGGTTCAGCTTATTACTGCAAAAAAATGCTGGAAGCATATAAAAAAGAAGAAGCAGACCGTCTGCTTCTTCTTGGCGATATTTTATATCATGGACCACGTAACGATCTTCCGAAAGATTATAACCCAAAGGAATGTATCGCTATGTTGAATCCGATGAAAGAACATCTGCTCTGTGTCCGTGGGAACTGCGATACAGAGGTTGACCAGATGGTTCTGGAATTCCCGATCCTTGCCGACTACGGTTTCCTGGAACTGGATGGACATACGATTTTCGCCACCCATGGTCATCATCACAATCCGAAGAATCCACCGATGTTAAAAAAAGGTGACATTCTCTTAAACGGACACACACACATTCCTGCACACCAGGATAATGGAACTTTCATTTACATGAATCCGGGATCTGTCTCTATTCCAAAGGAAAATTCTGCACATGGGTATATGATCTATGACGGTGAATTCCACTGGAAAAAACTTGATGGGGCAGAGATTCCTATGCCACTCCAAAAGGTTTAATAATAATTTAAATTAAAAAATAGATCGCGTCCAACCTCATTGTCTGGCACGATCTATTTTTTTCTTAATTTTTCTGTTCTTTCTTAAACACTCTTCTATATAAATTACGCATTCCACTGACTAACAGTGTCAGATAACGAAGTACCGGTTCTGTTGCAATGGAAAAAATCACAAACAACATAATGCATTTTTCTGACATCCCTGTGATTGCAAACAGCTTTGGCAGGAAGATACTGCAGAGGATGAGACCTGTCATGGACCCAATCCACACAATTCCGCGCAGAAGATTCAAAGGCTGACAGATCCGGTACAATATCATAAATCCAACAACCGCAAGCAGCATAGTTGCTGCTGTCGAAATAGCCGTTGCTCCAACTCCGAATTCCTGCCCAAACACAACCAGTGCCCCAACTGCAAGTACATCAGTAAGCCCCGCCGGAAGTGCTTTTAATACAACATTTGTAAGGAAATGTCCTTTAATAATATCTTTATTCGGCTGGAACGCAAGGAAAAATCCCGGTATTCCGATCGTAAACATACTAATCAGCGAAACCTGTGATGGTTCCAGCGGATAAGAAATCATAAATACAACCGAGAACAATGACAACAGGAAGGAGAATATGTTCTTTACAAGGAACAGACTCGCTGATCTCTGGATATTATTTACTACACGTCTTCCTTCCAATACAACTGATGGCATACAGGCAAAATTGGATTCCAGAAGCACAACCTGTGATGCCTGTACCGCCGCGTCACTTCCGGATGCCATTGCAACGCTACAATCCGCATCCTTTAATGCCAGTACATCATTTACTCCGTCTCCCGTCATTGCTACGGTTCTTCCCTGGGCTTTCAAAGCCTGTACAAACTGACGCTTCTGCGCCGGTGTAACACGTCCAAACACAGTATATTCCGCAATCGCTTCCGCTGTCTCTTCTTCTGTCCGAAGCGTAGACGCATCAATATAACGATCTGCATTTTTAATTCCTGCTTCTTTTGCAACCTCAGAAACCGTCAATGGGTTATCACCGGAAATAACTTTCACATCTACTCCCTGTTCTGCAAAATAGGCAAATGTTTCCGGTGCCTCCTGACGGATTGGATTTGCCAGAAGAATATAGCCGTAAGGAATCACCTTATCTCTCAGACGTTCTCCGTCCAGTTCTCCTTCGTATTTACCAAACAATAGCACACGATATCCTTTGCCGGCATATTTCTGGACCTCATCCCTGCACTGGTCATAATCTTTCCGAAGCACCAGTTCCGGTGCGCCAAGTACATAATTATTCTCTGTGCCATCCTTTTCCTTCAAACACACTGCACTGTATTTCACTGCGGATGTAAAAGGAAATACCTTCACCACGTTTCGTCCGTCTCTATCCTGGAAATACTCTTTCAGTGCCGCCATTGTTGCATTATCATTGCTCATGGCTTTTGCAAAATCTCCAATTAACGTACGGAGCTCCTTTTCATCTGGTTTTCCTGCTGACTTTTTCTCACCGATTTCTTTTTCTTCGGTTTCTTCTTTTTCTTCATTATCTTTTTCATCTGCTGTAACTGCTACCAGTTGCTTCACACACATAGATGGTTCGGTAATCGTTCCTGTCTTATCGACGCACAATACATCTACACGCGCAAGCGTCTCGATACTCTTCATGTCATGCAGCAATACTTTCTTGCTGGCAAGTCTCATGGAACTTACTGCCAGCGCAACACTTGCAAGCAAGTATAAACCTTCCGGGATCATACCGATCACAGCTGCTACCATAGATGTAATACTTGACCGGAACGGATCATGGTTCATAAAGAAGCTCTGCACAAATAAAACAATTCCAATCGGGATCAACGCAATTCCGACAAATTTGACCAGTTTGTCAAGAGAACGGATCATCTCCGACTGTTCACCCTGTTGCATCTGCTTTGCTTCCAGAGTCAGTTTTGAAATATACGAATCAGCACCAACTGCATCCAGTCTTGCATGACACTGACCTGCCACAACAAAGCTTCCCGACATCAGCGAGTCGCCTTTTTGCTTCGTAATCTCATCCGATTCTCCGGTAAGCAGCGACTCATTGACCTGCACCTCGCCTGCCACAACAATCGCATCTGCCGGTATCTGATTTCCCGCTTTAAAAATTACAATATCATCCAGAACAAGCTCCTGTGCATCTACTCTGGATATCTTACCGTCTCTTACCACACTGGCATGCGGTGCATTTAACATATTCAGATTATCCAGTACTCTTTTTGCGCGGACTTCCTGTATGATACCGATCAATGTATTAAAAATAATAACCGGAAGAAATGTCAAATCCCTGAACGCTCCGACAAGGCAAAGTAAAATTGCCAGTACGAGAAAAATCAGGTTAAAATAAGTAAATACATTCTCATGTATTATTTCTCCTGTTGTCTTTGACGGCGGATCTACCGCTATATTCGACCAGCCATCTGCTCTGTGCTTAGCCACCTGTGCCGCTGAAAGCCCGATCTCATAATCCGGCTCGTAACGGTCTGTAGTTCTCTTTCTAACACCTGTTTTTGTAAATGTTTCTGTTATTCCTTCATCAAAAGGTTCGTCCTTATAGCCTTTATTTTTATAGTAATTCTGTCTTTCTTTTTTATATTTCCAACCGGCGGGCTTTTTTCTTTTCATTTAGTCCCTGCCTCCTTTTATTTTATGTTAGGATTAAAAAATGCCATACGAATTATTCCGTACTGTATACTCCTACAATTCTCCCCAATCTTCTATATCATCTTAGCACATTTTTCCATCTGCAAATCTAAAGATTCTGTAAATAGTTTCTTAGTTTTATCATAACATACTTTAAAATATTATCACAAAATATCTTTTGACTATCTGTCTATTCTTCGTTATAATCGTAAAAGCAAATAAGAAAAGGAGACAGAACATCTATGAATTTCAATCAGATTACCATGTTATCAAAAATGAAAAATGCCATGGAAACATTTCGCCGGAATCATCCAAAATTCCCATTGTTTTTGAATGCCGTATCACAGAATGCTCTTGTAGAAGGAACTATTATTGAAATAAATGTAACTACGCCAGAAGGAAAAAATTACTGTACTAACGTAAAATTAAAAAGCAGCGATCTTGAATTAATGGAAACCTTGAAAAATATGAACTCTTAAGACCTGTTGTTTCTGTCGGGCAATGCTAAAGCGAGCTACAAAGCCTGCCACTGACAGTTTTTTCCGGATATTAGGGCAATACAAAAGCAGCACCGCAATATCTTTCTGAGGAATTCCCTCATTTTCAGATATTACCGTGCTGTTTTTTATTACTACCTTTATAGTCTGACTTTTAGCTATATATGAAGAATCTGTCACTGACATTCTTCAAAAACGACATGATACTTCAGACTCCCACTTTTTTACAGATATCTGCCAGACAGCATCTGTCACAGTGTGGCGTTGTCCGTGCTGTACAGACTTCTCTTCCGTGATATACAAGACGATGGCAGAGCTCACTTCCTTCTTCCGGAGGGATGATCTTCCATAGTTCCATCTCTACTTTCTTCGGATCTTTGATTCCATCTACCAGTCCGATCCGGTTAGACAGCCGGATACAGTGTGTATCTGTAACGATCGCAGGTTTTCCAAACACATCTCCCATAATCAGGTTTGCGCTTTTACGCCCAACACCTGGAAGTTTCAGAAGCGCTTGAAAATCATCCGGTACATTTCCGTCGTATTGTTCATCCAGAATCTTCATGCAGGCGCTGATATCTCTTGCCTTACTTTTGCCAAGTCCGCATGGTCTGACAATTTCTTCAATCTCTTCCGGTGAAGCCTGTGCCAGCGCTTTCACCGTCGGATACTTATCATACAATGTTTCAACGACTATATTCACTCTGGCATCCGTACACTGTGCGGCAAGTCTCACACTTACCAGTAGCTTCCATGCCTGATCATAGTCCAATGTACAGTCCGCATCCGGATATCTCTTTTTCAAACGTTCTATTACTTCAAGTGCTCTTTGTTTTTTTGTCATTCTGTCTGCTCCTTCTTGCTGCCATCACTAATCATCTGTAATCTTGGAATGATGTATTACATACCCAGTTTTTCTGCAACAGCCTGTCCTGCCGGTGTGCCTGCGACACCACCGATACCCGTCTCACGAAGAGTGACATCCATCTTATCTCCAACATCTTTCATTGCATCAATCACCTGATCGATCGGGATCTTACTTGTAATTCCAGCCAGCGCCATATCTGCAGCTGCCAGTGCATTCACTGCACCTCCGACATTTCTCTTCACACATGGGACTTCTACCAGTCCCGCTACCGGATCGCATACCAGTCCCATCAGATTCTTAAGCGCCATTGCACATGCATTGGCGATCACTTCACTGTTACCGCCACGTACATGACAGATTGCACCTGCTGCCATCCCGGAGCCGGAACCGATCTCAGCCTGACATCCACCTGATGCACCTGCAAGATATGCTCTGTTGGCTATGATCTGTCCCAGACCTGCTGCTACATATAATGCTTCTATCATCGTTTCCTCCGGCACCTGATACTCTCTATAATAAGTAACAAGAACTGCCGGAAGTACACCACATGCTCCAGCAGTCGGTGCTGCTACTATTCTCTTCATGCATGCATTATTACAGCCCATTTTCAATGCATTTGCCATAACTTTTGCCATAAAATCGCCACATAACGGTTTCTCATTCTCTCTGTAGACATCCATCTGACCGCCGTCTTTTCCGACCATTCCACTTTGTGAAACCAGATTCTCTTCATAGGCATCCAGGTTTTCCAGCATAGACTGCCACATACCTGTCATCTGTTTCCAGGAGTTCTCCAGTGTAACTCCTCTTTCATTTGCATCTTCTATCTGTACAGCCTTCCAGAATGGAATGCCATCTTTTTTGCAGCGTAGCTGCGCTTCTTCCATTGATTGATATGACATACGCTTCTATCTCCTTTTACTATTCTTACTCTACTCCGTTCGGATCCAGGAATTTTACCCGGATAATTCCCGGCTTACTTTCCAGATCTTCGATTGCTTCCTTCGGAATCACCTGATCTGTCTCAACAACCATTACCGCACAGCCGCCACGTTTATCGCGAAATACCTGCATTGTCGCAATATTAATCTCCGCTTTGGAAAGTGCTGATGATACATCCATGATCCGTCCAGGTTCATCTATATTTCGAATAATCAAAGTGCATGTCTCACCGCTGAAATTCACGTCTATTCCATCCAGCTTGCAGACTTTGATACGACCACCACCGATGGAATGTGCCTGCATCTTCATCGTCGGAACACCTTCTGCTTCCATCACAATCTGTGCTGTATTCGGGTGTGCACCTTTAATGTCCTTGTTCTCAATTGTAAATTCCATGCCTTCTTCTTTTGCTACATCAAAACTTACCGGAATCCGCATATCGTCTGGCAGCATCCCCAATAATCCTGCGATCAGTGCTTTGTCCGTTCCGTGTCCTTTCCCCGTTGCAGCAAATGAGCCATGCAGATATACTGTAGCTTTCTCTGGCTGTCTCCCGAACAATTGTCTTGCAATAAGACCGATGCGCGCTGCACCTGCTGTGTGGGAGCTTGATGGACCGATCATAACCGGTCCTAAAATATCAAAGATATTTCCCATTTTTTTACCCTCTCTTTTCTATTTTTTGACACATATCTACTTCTTATTATACGTTTTCTCACCTCTCTTTACAATCTTTTTCTGTACGCCGTTCTACTTATTTTCTTTCTCTTTTTTGTTATAAAAATCACATAATTTCCACCGCACTTTCCACTCCTGTATTCATCTATTTTGACACTGCAAACTTGTAAACAAAGTCATGATATGCTAACATTGAAGTCAGTCTAAAAAAGGGAGTGTATGACCTATGAACAAGAAAGAAGTACTGGAAATCCGCAAGCAGTTCACGCCGGAAAACTGTGCAATTACACGTATTTGCGGCTGCTATGTGGATCACGAGAAAGAAAAAAAGACAGAACTGAAAAAGGCTTTTCTTTCCATGCCGGAAGAAGAAGCCTTCAAATATTTTGATATTTTCAAACATACGTTATCCGGAACACTTGGGAAAAATCTGATGAACATGGAATTTCCGACAGAGCAGGAGATGCCGGGTGGAACGCAGGAATTTCTCTTAAAGCTCCGTGACAGCAAGCTTACCGATGATCTTCTGGTTGAGGAATTTTACGATAAGGTCATTGAAAATTATATTTACCCAGAAAATTATTACATCATACTGATCCATGCGGTCTATGATGTGCCGGGCAAATCTTCAGACGGTCTGGAGATGTTCGATGCTTCCGATACTGTATATGAACATATCATGTGCAGTATCTGTCCGGTAAATCTTACCAAAGCGGGACTTACATACAATGCAGAGACGAACAATATTGAGGACCGTATCCGCGACTGGTTTGTGGAATTACCTGTCAAAGGTTTCCTCTTCCCGGCATTTAATGACCGTGCAAGTGATCTTCACGGAGTTCTGTATTACTCCAAGAAACCAGAAGAGCTGCAGCCGGACTTCATTGAAAATGTTCTCGGAAGCCAGATCCCACTTACCGCAAAAGATCAGAAAGCATCTTTCCAAACGATCATCAGTGACACACTGGGGGAAGATTGTGATTATGAAGTTGTAAGAAATATTCACGATAATCTGAATGAAATGATCGAAGAAGCCAAAGAAACACCGGAACCGCTAGAACTCGGCAAACCGGAAATGAAGAATCTTCTTGCCAGAAGCGGCGCTTCCCAGGAACATCTCGAAACTTTCGATGAGGAGTTTGAGGAAGTGGTCGGCGAAAAACAGACATTACTTGCCGCCAATATTGCAAGCACAAAAACTTTCCAGATTGAAACTCCGGATATTGTTCTGAAAGTAAACCCGGAGCGGTCTGATCTCGTTGAAACCCGAGAAATTGACGGGCGGAAATGTCTCGTTATTCCGATTGATGAACATCTGGAAGTCAATGGAATTGAAGTCCATTAAGCATGGGATAAAAAGTATGGACTTTCGTTTTACAATTGAGTGCAAATAAAAATTTGCATATTTTTTCAAAATAATGCAAAAAAACATTTGCATTATCTGCCAGAATGTGATATTATACTTTTTGTCAGCGAGCGGAGATGGCGGAATGGCAGACGCGCTAGATTCAGGTTCTAGTGGGAGTTTATCCTGTGAGGGTTCAAGTCCCTTTCTCCGCACTAGCGATAAGAACTCTTGAGTAATCAAGAGTTTTTTTGTTATGGCAACGAAGCAAATGCATCATATTTGCATGACAGCATTTAACGACCGCTAATCAGAGCAAGATTCTCGAGAGCGTATCTTGTCTCTGTGTATACGATGAGCCAAGTACAGATTTGTGCTTGCACAAGGATCTGTATTTGGCGAACAAAACAAAAGACTTCACCCTGGGCACGCCCAAAAATGAAGTCTTTTTCGTTCCCTTACTATTTTCCTGCGAAACTTATTTAATAGCATCTCTCCATGTTGCAGGCTCAAACTTGTCCTGAATTGGGATCAGTCTCTGGTCAACATCGATCTGTAATACAGAGTTGAAATTATTTGTTGCCATCATCTGGCATGCAAATCCAACAATAACTACGATCTCTTTGTCAGTGTAATATTTCTTTAACTCTGTAAATGTTTCGTCAGATACTTTTGTAGGGTTCTTAACGATCTGCTCTGCAAGACTCTTCAGAAGTGCTTCTTTCTCAGTTGGTTCAAAGTTAGATGGATCAATTCCGATCTCTGCTAAATCGCTTACGAAGAATAAGGAGCACAGAAGGCATCCGTTTGTTGAAGATACAGAATGTGCATAAACAATTGCTGCACGCTGTCCAATAATTTCAACCAGTCTGTTCCATGATGTATACCATCCCATAAATGCGTCATATGTTGCATAATCCTGAAGCAGTGCTTCTTTCATATTTGTTAATTTTCCCTGATTCTTTAACTCAAGATAAGCTTCCAGTTCTTTTCCTGTAGCTTCTTTTTCATTTGTAAATGCTACTCTTGCCATTTCTTAATGCCCTCCATTTTATAACATATTCTTTCAGTAGGTTTATAGGAACATAATACTACTTTCCACATTTTCCGTCAATCATAATTCACATTTTCTCACTTTTTTGTTTGTTTTTTTGGTGTTTTGACAAATGTATTTCTGTTAAAACGATGTAAATTTACTTTATTACATATAAAAGCACTTGCGCCTCATTATCGAAAAGGCTATAATATTCTACGGAAGATTTTGTAATTTTCGCAATAATTCCAACAATCATTTCTAAAATTATTTTAAAGGCAGGTGAACAGCATGGACGGTTGTGATAGTCACGGGCGAAGTAAGAATATAGAATCGGAAACAAGCAACAGTCGATGCTGTTATTTTCTATAATTTTTGATTCTATTTTCCATGCCCTGATTTTCATTTCTTAAGGATCTTAAACAACTGAAAATCACATAGCAACTTGGAGGTAAAAATGGAAAATAAAACACAGAATTACACACCGGAGATTCTAAAAATCATCCGGAGCAACACCTCTCCGGGGATTATGCGAAACAAACTGGAAGACTACCACGAGAATGATCTCGCAGAAGTTTTTCCGGAACTGACCGTAAAAGAGCGTGTCAAACTTTGTCGTATTCTCGACCTGGATATGCTTTCTGATATCTTTGAACACACCGATGAAAAAGAAGCAGCAGAATATTTGAATGAAATTGATGTCAAAAAAGCGGCATTAATTTTGTCTGCAATGGAAACAGATGCCGTTGTAGATGTTTTGCAGATGGTTCCAAAAGACAAAAAGAATCTTTTTATCGAACTGATGGATGATGATGCCAGAAAAGACATCGCCATTATTGCTTCTTTCGACGAGGAAGAAATCGGTAGCAAAATGACAACCAACTGCATTATGATCCGTGAAAATCTCACGGTCAAGCAGGCAATGAGCAGCCTTATTGACCAGGCGGCAAAAAATGATAATATTTCTACTATATTTATGGTGACAGACAAACAGACTTTTTATGGTGCTATGGATCTGAAAGATCTGATCATCGCAAGACAGGATCAGCCGTTGGAAGACTTGATCGTAACGTCTTATCCTTATGTATATGGAAATGAACTGATTGATGATTGTATTGAAAAGTTAAAAGATTATTCCGAGGATTCTATCCCGATTCTTGACAATGAAAACAAACTGCTAGGTGTCATCACATCCCAGAGTATGGTAGACCTGGTTGATGACGAGATGGGTGAAGACTATGCAAAGTTCGCCGGATTGACCGCTGAAGAAGATTTGAAAGAGCCATTGCGCGAGAGTATTAAAAAGCGTCTTCCGTGGCTTCTGGTTCTGTTAGGTCTTGGCATGGTTGTTTCTTCTGTTGTCGGATTATTTGAAACAGTTGTAAGCCAGCTTACATTAATTATGTGTTTCCAGTCACTGATTTTGGATATGGCCGGAAATGTCGGTACACAGTCGCTTGCTGTTACGATTCGTGTCCTCATGGACGAGTCATTAACCGGAAAACAAAAATTTGAACTTGTATTAAAAGAAATGAAAATTGCATTTTCCAATGGTTTCATCCTTGGTGTTCTGTCCTTTGTATTAATCGGATTGTATATTGCACTTTTCAAAGGAAAGAGTTTCCTGTTCGCCTATGCAGTCTCCGGCTGTATCGGTGCTTCACTGTTATTGGCAATGGTTATTTCCGGCGCCGTTGGCACATGTATTCCTCTTTTCTTCAAGAAAATACATGTCGATCCGGCTGTCGCATCCGGGCCACTTATTACAACCGTCAACGACCTTGTTGCCGTCGTATCCTATTACGGACTTAGTTGGATCCTTTTAATCAACCTGATGCATTTAGCAGGTTAGAAAAGGGGACGGGGATTTTCTAAAAAGGGACAGGTGCAACCGCAAAAGGGGACGGGGATTTTCTAGAAAATCCCCGTCCCCTTTTGCGGTTTTTTACATTTTCATCATGCCAGACATGATACACCCACCAATTGCTCCACATTTTCCCAATTCTATCCACTGGTCCATGTGGAATTTTATTCCACCGATTCCATATACAGAAATATCTACAGCTTCACAGACTTCTCGTAAAAAGAGCAAGCCTCTCGGCGGCAGCCCTTTTTTGCAGTCTGTAGCGTAAATGTGCCCTGCTGTTATGTAGGTTGCACCGAGTTTTTCTGCTTCTATGGCCTCTTCTACAGAATGTACAGAAGTGCCAAGTTTCGCAAATTTTTCTCTCCACCGCCCAGATGCACTTTTCCCAGCCGTCACTTCCCGTAACAATGGCAGTGGCAAATGAAGGCCGTCACACGGCAATTCCATCGCCACTTGATAGAATGTATGCAAAATACATGGAACCTGATACTCTTTGCAGATTGCCAGCACTTTCTCTGCAAGATCTTTATATTCTTTTTCGGTCAGATCTTTTTCCCGCAAAATTATGGCATCCGGTCCCCATTCACAAATTTTTCGGATCTGTTCTAAATATGGTCTCTTGCTTAATGTACGGTTTGTCACTGCAACTACATGAAACCCTTGCACTTTCTCATTTGTACATCTATCATCCGTATTTTTTATTTCTTTACACATACTATAATCTCTTTATATCTTTTACTTGTTCACACATAAAATATAATCGCTTCGTGCATTTTATTTCTTTACGAAAATATAATCTCTTTATATCTTATAATTCTCTATACATAAATATAATCACTCATGACCGGCTGCAGATCATTTTTCAGCAATGCATCATAAACTTCCTTCACACTTCTGCCATCAGAAATTTCAAACTGATCATCGCCTTTGTCCTCGATATCTTCCACATGGCTTCCGATTCCGGTGCTGACTCCTGCAGAAATCTTAGTAGCCGCAATACCTACGAGATGATCTCGCACGCGTGCGCACTCTCTTGTTGATACGGTAATGCTTGCAAATGGCATAAAGAGACGATATGCGCAAACAACCTGCAACAGCTGTGTCTCATGCACATCCATCGGGTTGATCCGGTCGTTATTGATGATCGGACGCAACCGTGGACAGGAAAATGCAATTTCAGCATGTGGATATTTTCTCTGTAATAAATATGCATGATATCCGGTTGCAAATGCATCTTTGCGGAAATCGTCCAATCCCAGAAGTGCGCCGAATCCGACACCACGCATGCCACCTTTTAAAGCACGCTCCTGTGCATTAACACGATATGGATAAATACGTTTATGTCCTGCCAAATGTAATGTTTCATATTTATCAGAATTGTACGTTTCCTGGAATACGGTCACATAATCTGCACCACATTCGTGTAAATATGCATATTCGTCTGAATTGACCGGATAGATTTCAAGTCCGATTACTTTGAAATATTTTCTTGCAATCCTACATGCATTTCCGATATATTCCACTGTGGACTTACTTCTGCTCTCCCCAGTCAGAATGAGAATTTCCTGTAATCCAGTTTCTGCAATTGCCTGCATTTCTTTCTCAATTTCTTGATCATTTAACTGCGCACGGTTAATTTTATTGTGACAGTTGAATCCACAGTAAATACAATAATTCTCGCAATAATTTGCAATATAAATCGGCGTAAACATATACACACTGTTTCCAAAATGTCTGCGTGTCTCGTCTTTTGCTGCCTGTGCAATTTCTTCTATAAACGGAAGTGCCGCAGGTGATAAAAGCGCCGCAAAATCTTCTGGTGTTCTGGATGTGTGTGCGATTGCCCGCTTTACATCTGCCGCCGTGTATTTATCATAATCGTAAGCTTGCATAGCTTCTACAACCTGATTCAACACTTCTGAGCCGATATCTTCCATTCCCGGCAAATATGTCATATGATCGATTCTGTTTTTCTTCTGATCTTCCAGAATCTCCTCACTTAATATACTTTCATTGATATGTTGATTTTCCATCTTTTTTACCTTCTTATATTTTTGCAATTTTTGTTAAGATTAATCCTCTAAAAATCCCGTAAGCGGAGAGGATGCGCTGGCACCTCTTTCGATTGTTCTTCCAAGTCCGGACAGATAAGCACTGCGCCCTGCCTCGATTGCTTTCTTAAATGCTTCTGCCATGACCGGAACATCACCTGCTGTTGCGATTGCTGTATTTGCCATCACTGCCGCTGCGCCCATTTCCATTGCTTCGCATGCCTGTGATGGGCGACCGATTCCGGCATCCACGATGATCGGTAGATCCATTTCATCAATGAGAATCTGTATAAATTCTTTCGTCGCAAGTCCTTTATTGGAACCGATCGGCGCTCCAAGTGGCATAATGCATGCTGCTCCGGCATCTGCCAGCGCTCTTGCCGCATTCAGATCCGGATACATATATGGCATAACTACAAATCCTTCTTTTGCAAGAATTTCCGTTGCTTTTATTGTTTCGTAATTATCCGGCAATAAATATTTGGAGTCGCGGACAACTTCGATTTTTACAAAATCCCCGCATCCAACTTCTCTTGATAATCTTGCGATTCTGACAGCTTCTTCTGCATTTCTTGCTCCGGATGTATTCGGAAGTAATGTTACATTGTCCGGAATATAATCCAGAATATTTGCCAGTCCGCCTTCATTTGCGCGGCGAAGCGCCAGTGTAATGATCTGCGCATCTGCTTTTTCAATGCATGCTTTTACAAGATCCAGTGAAAATTTTCCTGATCCTAAAATAAATCTGGATGTAAATGTGTGTCCTCCCAGACTCCATGTGTCTTTTGTACTCATATGTTTGTCCTCTTTTCTTATTATTTTTTGATTTATATCTCTTCCTCACCAAGAAGCAAGCGTGTGATCATATTTGCTTCATGGGCAGCGCAGATTGCAACTCTTGGCGCCATCAGTCCATTTCCATAACCTGGCTCTGTCACACGGTCACCACACAGGTAAAAGTTCTTCATCAGATGTTCTGTGCGAATTGTATTACTGCTCCCATAGCCTGCCATTCCGGTTGCCGATACCAGTTTCTTTTTCGGAAAATGCTGTAGAATTCCATTTACCAGCATTGCTTTTGCCTCTGGATTATCAAACGCTTCGCATACAATTCCTGCATCTTCAAAAAGAGAAATCAGATTCTCTTCTGTCACTTTCACGCAGTCCGTCCGGATATCAAGATATGGATTGATTTTCAAAAGCAGCGATTTCAACGCATCGGTTTTATACATTCCAAGATGTTCCATAAAGTACTGCTGCCGGTTCAGATTCGTAATATCCACTACATCAAAATCAATCAAGTGCAAATGCCCGACACCAATTCTTGCAAGTGCATACGCCACATTTGATCCAAGCCCACCAAGTCCGGCAATTGTCACATGTCCGGCAGATAATTTTTTCTGGATCTCCGGCGAATGACGTTCTTCCAACGCCGCCTGGATCTCTTCTTTTGTTAATGTCTTTGTTGTCTGTCCTTCCATCATTTTCTCCTTTATGTCATTAACTTCCTGGCTCATCTCTTTTTGGTCCGGAACTTCTTTTTCCTCATCGATTTCCTCACGCAACTGTCATAATCCCTGTGCTCATCTCTTTCTGTCCCGGACTACTCTTTCTTCCGCTTTAGCCTCCTCCGACAAATGTCACAACTTCCAGACGATCACCGTCTTTCAACATCGTATCGGAATATTCATATTTCGGAAGAATATCTCCATTTAACTCTACCGCAATCCTTTTCATCTGATATCCTGCGTTTTCCAGATAAGCAGCAACAGATATTGACTGTTTCATCTGAATCTCTTTTCCATTTACTGTGATCATTTCACTACACCTCCTTTTAATCTTAGAAAAAAAGAGTTCACAAAGAAACGTACCCGCGGTGGTGCGCCCCTTCATGAACTCTTGTTCACTCTCAATCTTTTATACCTGTTAATAACAAAAACGGAAGATACCAAAGTATCTTCCGCTCATAGCATATTCCTTGCGTTCCTACGTTGGCATTATCCAAATCAGGTATATGGGTCGAAGTTTTAAACTTCCTCTCAGCCTATCACATAAGCTCCCCGGTTCTATTTGATTGTTCCTCTCCAGTATAAATGTATTTCACAGATCTGTCAAATATATTTTATATCACATCCTTATCTGGAGCATCTGAACTGAAGTTCTTCCCATCTTCTGTCTACTTCTTTCTGGAAAGCCTCTAACAGATACTCATTGCCTTTCTTGAAAAGATGTTTGAATCTTCCCTGTGGTCTTAAGAAATCTTCGATTGGGAGTTTCTTCTTCGGCTCATAGTTCAGAATCCATTTTCCTTCTACGACCTCAAATAACGGCCAGTAGCATGTCTCTACACCAAGTTTGCAAATCTCCATAATATCCGGCGTATTGTATCTCCATCCACGCGGACATGGTGCCATAATATTTAAGAAAGCAGCGCCTGGTGTATAAATCGCTTTTTCGGATTTGATATGCAGATCTTTAAAGTTCTGTACAAACGTTGTCTGTGCCACATACGGAATATCATGCGCAGCAATTACAGATGCAAGATCTTTTCTGTTCTGTGGTTTTCCGTTACTCTCGCTTCCTACCGGTGTAGTTGTTGTATCTGCATACATCGGTGTTGCAGAAGAACGTTGGATGCCGGTATTCATGTAAGCACCGTTGTCATAACAGACATATACCAGATCCTGATTTCTCTCCATTGCTCCGGACAGTGACTGCAGACCAATATCATAAGTACCACCGTCACCACCAAATGTGATAAATTTGTATGTTTCGTCTAATTTTCCTTTTCGTTTTAATGCTTTGTAAGCACCTTCCACACCACTCATGGTTGCGCCTGCATTTTCAAATGCATTATGAATGTAGCTGTCTTCCCATGCTGTGTATGGGTATGTAAATGTGGATACTTCCAGACATCCTGTTGCATTTCCGATGACTGCTTTATCACCTTCATGAAGACCGCGCAGTACATTACGAACTGCGATTGTTCCACCACATCCGGCACACATTCTGTGTCCTGGCGCCAGACGCTCTGATTTATTCATTGTCTCTTTAAAATTATAACTCATCTTCTCTACGGCCCTCCTTATTCTCTAATTCCAAGATAGCGGTAGGTTTCTCCTGCATCGCCATCTGCGATCATCTGTTTCAGGGCTTCAAATACGCCTTCCATGTCTTCTACGCGCACGTCACGTCCGCCAAGACCGTAGATGTAATTCACTGCCAGCGCATCTGCTTTTGCGCGGTATAATGCACTCATCACATCTGCACCTAACGGTCCGCCATGGTTCGTATAGCTTTCTGCACGGTCCATAATTGCAACTGCTTTCACATTTTTGAGCGTCTCCGCGATCTCATCAGCCGGAAATGGGCGGAACAGACGGATCTTCACAAGTCCGACTTTCTCTCCCTGTTCTCTTAAGCGGTCAATTGCATCTTTTGTTGTTCCTGCTGCAGAACCGATCATTACAACTGCACGTTCAGCATCTTCCATGCAGTAAGATTCAAACAGACCATATTCACGTCCGGATACTTTTGCAAATTCCTTTGCAACCTCCTCTACAACTGCCGGTACGTGTTTCATGCCTTCTGCCTGCGAGCGTTTTGCTTCCATATAATAATCTGTGATTGCATATGGACCAACTGCCATCGGGCATTCCGGATTCAGAAGATAATTCTCCGGTTCATATTCTCCAACGAAATTCTTTACCTCTGCGTCATCCAGTAATTCGATATTTTCTACTGCATGACTGGTGATAAATCCATCCTGACAGATCATGATCGGCAGTCTGACATCTGCATGTTCGGAAATGCGATATGCCTGCACCATGTTGTCATATGCTTCCTGATTATTTTCTGCGTAAATCTGGATCCAGCCTGCATCTCTTGCTCCCATACTGTCGGAATGATCACAGTTGATGTTGATCGGGCCGGAAAGTGCACGGTTTACAAGAGCCAGTGCTAACGGCAGTCTATTAGATGCCGCAATATATAATTCTTCCCACATATAGGCAAGTCCGCAGGAAGAAGTCGCTGTCAAACTTCTTGCTCCTGCTGCCGAAGCTCCGATTGCAGCGCTCATGGAACTGTGCTCACTCTCTACCGGAATAAACTCTGTATCTACCTGTCCGTTTGCTACAAAAGAAGCGAAATACTGTGGAATCTCTGTGGACGGAGTAATCGGGAATGCCGGGAACACATCTGGATTAATCTGTCTCAATGCGATTGCAACCGCTTCATTTCCTGATAAACGTTCTCTTTTTCCCATCTTATTTCACCCCTTCCATCTTAATTGCGTCAAATGGACATGCTTTTACGCAAATGCCACATCCTTTGCAGTGTCCATAGTCAAAATCCAGTCTCTTCATGTCTTTTACCGGGATGCAGCTGTCCGGACAGACCGGTACACAAAGTAGACACTGTTTACATTTATCTGCGATAAATTCTGGTTTTACTTCTGACCATTCCCCTGTGTTGAACTCTTTGGAGGTTCCTGCACCGGCAACGATCATACCTTCTGTCAGCTCTTCCCATGTTGCTTTTACACCTAATTTACTGATATCTGTAGCCATTAGTGCACCTCCTTAAATGCCATCTCAAGTGCTTTCATATTGCCGTCAATAACTTCCGGCTTGCTGGCGAATTTGTGCTTGAAGGATGCTTTCATTTCTCTTAAGAAAGTCTCCTCATCCATAATCCCTGCTACTTTTACAATTGCAGCAAGAAGTGGTGTGTTCGGGAAATATTTTCCCATTGCCTCCATTGAGACTTTGTGTGCGTCAATAATATAAACTTCTCCTTCGTATCCATGAAGATGCGGAATGATCTCCTCTTTTGTGCGCTGTGTATTTACAAGAATTGCTCCATCTTTTTTCAAACCGCTAGTCACATCCACGGATTCCAGTAAGGATTCATCTACTACAACTACATACTGTGGATCATAAATATTAGAATGTACACGGATCTTTGTATCGCTGATTCGGTTATATGCTGTAATCGGTGCTCCCATACGTTCCGGGCCATACTCCGGAAAACCCTGTACGTATTTGCCTGTCTGGAATGCTACATCTGCCAGCAACAATGCGGCTGTTTTTGCACCCTGACCACCACGACCGTGCCATCTGATTTCTGTATGATTACTCATCTTTCGTATTCCTTTCTTTAAAAATTAGTATTACTCTGATTATACTGTATAAATATGCGCATGTCTAGAGCGCACTCTGTTTTTATGTTTTTTATAATTCTTGAGAATTGCATCTGCATCTTGCTTTTTCTTGCAGATGTAGATACTTTTCCGGCGTAAGACACCAAGAATCAACTTGTATCTCACAAGTCCACAGAAACATCTCACCACGAAAAAGCACCCCAGAAGATCTGCTCATCGACAATTCTCCTGGGATGCTTTTTCGTGGCTTTCGACTGTTATTACGGATATTTACTTTTTCTTATATCTTTACTTTTTCATTCTACAACCCTGGTATCACTATTTGATACCGTTATCTACCTGATACATATGTTTGATCAGGCGGAATATCTGATTTGTGTACCCCCACTCATTATCATAGAAGCTGATAAGCTTAAAGAAATGTCCATTGATCTGGATTCCTTCACGTGCATCAAAGGATGATGCATGGCTGTCTCCGATAAAATCAGAAGATACTACTTCGTCATCGATATAATCTAAAATTCCTTTCAGATATGTCTCTGAAGCTTCTTTCATTTTCTTACAAATATCTTCGTAACTGGTTTCTATTTTTAAAGCAACATTCAGATCCACAATGGATACATCTGAAGTCGGTACACGGTAAGAAATCCCATTCATGCGATCTTTTAATGTTGGAATAACGAGTGAAATCGCTTTTGCAGCTCCTGTTGTGGATGGGATCAGGTTGCCAAATACGGCACGTCCTGTACGCCAGTCTTTAAGTGAACGGCAGTCAACTACTTTCTGCTTAGCTGTAGCAGAATGTATCGTAGACATTAATCCATACTCAATTCCGTAATTGTCTTCTAAGACTTTACACAATGGTGCAAGACAGTTTGTTGTACACGACGCATTCGAAACAACATGCATAGACGGCTGATAAAGTTCGTGGTTGATTCCCATTACAAATGTCGGTGTATCCTGGTCTTTAGCAGGTGCGGAAATGATTACTTTCTTTGCGCCACCTTTGATATGTGCCATTGCTTTCTCTGTAGTACAGTAAGCACCTGTCGCATCTATAATATATTCTGCTCCACATTCCCCCCAACGAATGTCTGCAGCATCATTTTCCGAGTATACACGAATCTTCTCACCATTGACGATGATTCCATCCTCATACCTTTCGAGCGTTCCCTGAAAACGTCCGAATATTGAATCGTAACGGATCATATAAAGAATATAATCCAGATCAGCGTTTCTTACGTTGATCCCACAAAGTTTAAACTGCTCCGGCTGATTGATGGCAATACGGAATGCGACTCTGCCAATGCGTCCAAATCCGTTGATGCCAATTGTTATTGCCATAATAAATACCTCCTGTGTATGACATATTAATACTTTTGTATCTTTCCCCATTTGCAATAACAGTCCGCCACAATCTATCGCGAGTGTAACATACTTTTTCCCGGAATACTACCGAATTGACAGTAATTAATCATTTAACGGGATACGTAAATATTTAACAAGATTTCGATTTTTTTCACAGCTATTTCTGACTGAATATGCCTCCGTCTGACAATCTCCTAATCAAGATTAAAAAGAATAGAAATGAAGTTTCCTATTATATAGAAAATGGTGCCCTGCGTATCTGCGCAAAGCACCATTTTATTCGTATTATATTCTTTATTTATAAATCATTATGCTTAAACCATTTCATACCTGTAAGCACTTAGATTCATTTTATTGAGCCGGGCTTACAACAACTTTGTATGTTGCCTTATTTCCAGCTTTTGTTCTTGCAGTAATAGTAGCTTCTCCTGCTGCGACTGCTGTAACTTTTCCAGTTGCATCTACTGTTGCAACCTTCTTGTCGGAAGAGCCGTAAACAACTTTACTGCTTACACGTGCCGGCCAGCAAGCCAGTTTATTTTCTGCTGCAGAAGCTCCTGCAACAAGCATTTTACCGGAAGCATCTTTGTTTACTTCTTCTGCTGCAAAGCTAAGCTGTGCATAGTTCTTTACAACATCTGCAGATACGTCCTGGATTGGCCATGCAGCTTTGTCTTTCTGCCAATTCAGCTGCCATAACCACCATCCGCCATCATACACGCTGATGTTCTTCACACCATTCTGATAGCAGATCAGGAATGGGATTGTAGCTCTCCATCCGGTTCCGCAATAGAATGATAATTCATTGTCTAAAGAAGAGTCAGACTCTGCAAGGATAGATTTTACTTTGTCGATTCCTACAACTTTACCGTTTTCAACATAGCTTCCATCATCTGTGTTATGTCCCCATACAGCACCTAAAGGCTCTCCTGCATAGTCGATATATCCATAACCTGTTTCTTCGCCTTCAAATTCTTTTGTAGAACGGATACTTACCAGACGGAAGTTTGCGTCATTCTGTAGTTTGTCTTTTGCATCCTCTGCTGACAGGATGTACTCTGGATGCGCCGGAACAGTTGTACCGAAGCTGTAATTATCTCCTCCGGCTTTCTGCTCGTTTACTTTTGTCTCCACATCGTATCCGGCAGCTTTCCATGCCTGCATACCGCCATCGACAACTTTTACGTCTTCAACTCCTGCATAAAGCATTGCAAACGCAACTCTTGTTACGCTAGAATCAGATGCACTTCTGCCGTATAAAACTACTTTTGTATCTTTTGTAATTCCGTTTCTCTTCAGGAACTCACTTAACTGTTTACCACTGCGGATATTGAAATTGTCTTCCGGTTTTACATCTTTTTCATCGTAAAGGCCAAAGTCATCTTTTCCGTCTCCATATGGCCATGGAGCACAGTCGTCATATTCTACTGCATCTGAGTTGATATGATATGCTCCCGGGATATGACCTGCATTATAGTTTTTATCTCCTGCTGTGTCTCCCCATGCAACTTCTGATACGAATACATTTTCATATCCTTTCTGAAGTCCGGACATTGCGCTCTTTAACCATTCCGGCGATACATATACCTGCTGTTTGGATACGGATGCCGGAGTCTTATCTACAACTGTAACTTTGCATGCAGTTGACAGATATTTGCCTTTGCTGTTTTTCTGTGTTGCTTTTACAGTAATTGTTGCTGTACCGGCTTTCTTAGCTGTTACTTTCCCATTGCTGCTTACAGTTGCTACTGCTTTGTTGCTGCTTGTCCATTTTACAGGGCAGTATACGCCAGCCGGTTTTACAGCTGCTTTCAGTGTGTTTGTTTTTCCGACTACTACAGTTGCTTTGACAACACTTACTTTAACACTGCTTGGTTTTAAGTTCTTAACAGTAATCTTCACAACTTTTTTCACTTTTTTGTTCTTCTTGGATGTTACAGTAATGTTTACCTTTCCGGCTTTCTTACCTGTTACAACACCTTTGGAAGATACGGTTGCAATCTTCTTGTTGCTTGATTTGTAAGTAACTGCCTTGCTTGCATTTGCAGGCTTTACTGATTTGACCGAAATTGTAGACTTTCCTTTGATATCAACTGTTTTTGTTGTTACCTTCACGGAAAGGCTCTTCGGTGCTTTGGACGCTGCCTGTGCCGGTACGCTTGTACCGAAAACTGCTACAACTGCTAACATAGCAATCATTGCTGCCGCAGCCTTTTTCATAAAATTTTTCATGATTTACCCTCCTTTTGTAAATTTGTATCAGGGCATATAATCCCTGATAATATTTTACTGCAATAGAAACTTTCACTCCAATTGGTATTTTTGATATATAAAAGCACTTATAGATTTTTATTGATATTTATTATCAATAATCGTCATCGGATACTATAGCAGCAAAATTCCCGACATACACATCCGATTATGTACATGCCGGGAATTTTTTTATTCGTTATTCTCTTCGACTATTTTGTTTTCACTTTTTTAGCAGCTGACCAGCCTGAGTAAATCTTCACACTCTTCTTGCCAACTTTAACTGTCTTATAAGTACGAACTCTTACATAGTAAGTTTTCTTAGCACTTAATTTTTTCACTGTTTTCTTAACCGTTGTGTTTTTAGAAATCGTAGATGTCTTTACAGATTTTGCGAACTTTTTATTTGTTGAATACTGTAACTGGTATCCGCTTGTCTGCTTGCTCTGTTTCTTCCATGTTGCGCTGAAGCTCTTTCTTGCAGCTTTTACTTTTGAAAGGCTTGTTCCCTTTGGATTAATGTTAAATGTCTTTGTAAATGTTCCTTTGTAGTCTCCCTTGAAAGTAACTTTTACTGTGTATGTTCCGACATTTTTGCATCCTGCTGCATATTTTACTGTGTAATCTTTGCTTGTAATTTTCTCACCTTTATTGTTCTTTGCAACAACGGCTGGTTTCTTTACCTTTCCATCGTATACATAGCTTGTCTTAGCAAGTTTTACGGAAGCTACTTTTTTCACTTCTGGTTCCGGTTTTGGAGCTTCTGCTTTAACTAATGCTGCTTCTGCGTCTTTCACAGCCTGGATCGCATTCTGGTAATCTGCAGCTGTTACTCTTTCTGCTCCTGCTACCTTCTCAGAAATAGCCTTCGCAGCATCTACTGCTTCTTTGTAAGCATTCCAGCTTTCTTTTGTGAAGTCAACTTCATTTTTCCGCTCTGCATCAGCAAGAACTTTTTCCATCTGCATTTTTGCTGCATCTGTAATATCGTATTTTGGATTTTTCTTAACAGCAATACGAACATCGCCTGCGCTCTCAACTGAGAATCCATCAATACTTGTAATTACTGCGTTCTCTCCTTCACTTACTGTAAAGTTATGTGCATTAACCAAAATTACACTGCTTACCCAATCTGTGTCATCTGCAACTGTTACATTATAAGTTGATCCACAGTCTTCTGCCGGATTGATCTTATACTCAGCTACACCTTTATTATTTGTCACAATATTTCTGACACGAGTTTTGTCATTATCTGCTGTTAATTTAAATTCTACGCCTTCTACCGGTACACCTTCAGCATCTACTGCTTTCACACGGTATACATCTTCTGCTGAGAAAGCGGAATTGTTTGTATATTCTTCATCCTGTGATGCCGGAATAACAGTTACACTCACACCTTTCAGGTTTGTATAAGTACCTTTTTTGCTTGTTGGTGTGATCTGATATTCTTCTTCCTTCTCTGTTGTATTTTCAGGAAGTGTTACTTTGATGATTGGATTTTCCTTAGAAATCTGAGTTGGTACATTTGTCTGTACTTCATCCCACATCGGATAACCCTCTGGAGTAATCGTTTTCTTACGCACACGATAGTAAATTGTTCCCTCGTCTGCTCCGTAATTGTCTAATACAAGTCGAAGTTCTACCGTTCCACCTTTGCTTGTCAGCTTATCCCTTGATACACCAATATTTGCTGAATCCCATGATGGAACTTTTTTTAATGCTTCCATTGCATCTTCAATGTTCTTCTGTGCAGCTTTGATTTCTTCTACAGAAGCATTGTCAGTTAATTTTTCTGCTGCATCTACTGCAGACATAACTTTTGCTTTGCTTTCATCTGTGTAAAGGCTATAATCAAATTTCTTTGCTTCTGCAATTTTGGCTTCCAGCGCTTTTCTTTCCGGAGACATTTCTACCAGGCCATTTTTCGCTGTCTCTAAGTTTGCCTTCGCATCTTTGATATTAGCTTCTGTAGCATACTTATCTTCATACACCATTTTTGCATTCGCAAGCGCCTGCTGAAGAGCTGCCCAGCTTTTTGATGTATAATTGTCTTTGTTTAATTTTTCTACTTCATCGATTACAGCCTTTAATGCCACTTTTTGTGCATCATCAGCCGCTGCCTTCTTAACTACAAACTTAATTTCGCCAGCCTGATCAATTGTGCTTCCATTAATCTTGGAAATAATAGGACTCCATGATTGATCATGACCAACTTCAAATGTACATCTGTTCTCACTTGTCCATCCACTGTCTTCCGAAACTCTGATCGTGTAAATACATGTTATGTCATTATCTTCTATTTCATACTCTGCCACACCATTTGCATTTGATGTAAATTCCGGCTCATTTCCAAAAGACTCATCTTTTCCGACTAATTTTACACCTTCTACCGGAGCTCCATTTTCATCTACTACTTTTGCACGGAATGTAGTTTCATCAGATAAAACTTTCTCTTCCTCTGATCCTGCGTTGGCTGCTGCAACAGTGAAAGATGCTCTCTTGGCACCTTGTTCCGTTCCACCCCAAGAATTCTCGAACTGTCCACTTGTCAGATTTACGATCAGTTTATATTTCACTTCTGTTGTCTCTTTGTTTGCCGGAATATTTACTTTCAGTTTGTTCCCGACAACCTGTCCTTCAACATTCTCATATCCTTTTACTATTTCCCAATTATAATCACCAATATCTTTCTTTAACTGGTAATAAATCGGACTGTCTGTTGTTGAAAAGTCGTCAAACTTAATTGTTGCGACAAGTTCTCCTCCTTCACTCGGAAGCTCTTTTGAATCAAGAGCATAGCTGTAGATTCCATATCCTGCAGCTTTTGCTACACTCACCTGTCCACTCAATAATCCGAAGACCATTGCTAAAGACAGGAGCCAGGCAAAAATTCTTTTCATTTTCCCCATTACTTTTTTCTCCTTTTCTTTTTCCATTTGCTAATTACATTACGATTACTATTATACGTTGTTTTTCGCATTCTCTCCAATCGGTATTGTCAATAAATCAATCTATTTATTCATAGTATCTATACAGGAAGAAGGCTTTCTCCTGCCTTTTATAGCAAGTGAACACCTTCTCTTCGTTCTCTACTATTTCATCTTCACTGCCTTAACTTTTGACCATCCAGAATACAGCTTCACTGTCTTCTTTCCGACCTTGACATTTTTGTATGTGCGAACTCTTACATAGTAAGTTTTCTTAGCGCTTAATTTCTTCACTGTTTTCTTAACAGTTGTATTTTTAGAAATCGTAGATGTCTTTACAGATTTTGCGAACTTTTTATTTGTAGAATACTGTAACTGGTATCCGCTTGTCTGCTTGCTCTGTTTCTTCCATATTGCACTGAAGCTTTTTTTAGCCGCTTTTACTTTTGAAAGGCTTGTTCCCTTTGGATTGATGTTAAATGTCTTTGTAAATGTTCCTTTGTAGTCTCCCTTGAAATTAACTTTTACTGTGTAAGTTCCGACATTTTTGCATCCTGCTGCATATTTTACTGTGTAATCTTTGCTTGTAATTTTCTCACCTTTATTGTTCTTTGCAACAATGCCAGGTTTCTTTACCTTTCCATCGTATACATAGCTTGTCTTAGCAAGTTTTACAGAAGCTACTTTTACTTCCGGTTTTTCTGGATTTGATGGTTTCTCCGGTTCAGTCTCGCCTTCCTTGATAAGTACAAATTTCAGCTTTTCTTTTCCAGTTGCCTTTACTCCATTGACAGTTGCTGTCATTCTCGGTGGTCCGCCTTCTACACCGTAAGCAACTGTATAATAAATTTCCTCTGGGCTTGCCATATATTCATCTACTGGTTTGATTGTAATTTTATCGTAGATAGTATCCATCATCTTATGCTGAATGATCAGCATACCATTTTCATCACTAACAAGGGCTTCTGTATCCTTTACATACGGTGTTGTCTTTTCCTTTACGAATTTAACACCTTCCATCGGAACACCTTTTTTATCTACCACTCTGATTTCAATACGATCCCAGATTGTATTAGATTCGTTCTCATACTCCGGATAAGCATCTGGTGTTTCACCTTTTTCAATCTTTTCTTTGTTACTTTTGATTGCCTGGATTTTCTGTTCGTCGATATAAGTTTTCTGTTCGTCTGTCAGCTTCTCATATGTGTCCAATGCCTTCTGCACGGTTTTTAAATCTGCTGCACTCATATTACTGATGCTGAATTCATCAATATATTTATTCACTTCGATTGCGGCAAACAGATCCTCTTTCTTTGAATTGTCAGGCAGATAAGTCATTTCTTTGTCTAGTGATGTCAGCTCTGCCAGTGGTCGTATATCCTTTACTTTCGAATCTCCCGTAAGGCTGATTCTCTCCAGCGATTTAATCTTGCTTACTGATGCAATATCTGTAAGATCCGGATTGTCTGACACATCTAATGATGTAAGGCTTGTAAGTCCGCTCATATCCGGAAGTTTTTTCAATGCATTATAAGATACATCTAATGTTCTAAGATCTGCCAACTGACCAACCGGTGCAATATCTGAAACTTTATTACGAATCAGACTTAAACGCGTCAGTTTTTTCATATTTGCAATCGCAGAAATATCTGTAATCTCATTTTCATTGAGTAGCAGACTACGCAAATTCGTCAGACTCTTAAGTGCGGAAATATCTGTGATCCCATCACCTTTTAAAAATAACTGCTCCAACTGACTTAATCCTGAAAGTGGCGTAAGGTCTTTAATCTTTGCTCCTTCTTTGTATGCCGTAAATCCTATTGCAATCTGCTTTGCAGATGTGGCATATTGTAAGCCTTCCAGACTTTCTACATACCATGGCATTTTCCAGTTTTTAAATCCATTCGGATTGGAACTGGACTCATAAAAAATGTACTGCACAGCCGAAGATGCTACATCCTCTCTTGTCAGTACGAACTTCTCATCATTTTTGTTCATGGCAGAACGAATTGCCCAATTGAGTATCGGATCTGGAACAACATCTTCCTTCTCTGGATAATAGACATCTTTTTCTGCCAGTCCGGAACATCCTCTGGATTGCGCATGGACATTGCCTGTCCATGCGCATGTTGCGAGCATGATTCCTGTCATTAACATTGCGACTGTTTTCTTTGCTCTTCCCTTTAACATTGTTTCTCCTTATTTCGTCTTCACTGCCTTAACTTTTGACCATCCAGAATACAGCTTCACTGTTTTCTTTCCGACCTTGACATTTTTGTATGTACGGACTCTTACATAGTAAGTTTTCTTAGCACTTAATTTTTTCACTGTTTTCTTAACAGTTGCGTTTTTAGAAATCGTAGATGTCTTTACAGCTTTTGCAAACTTCTTATTTGTTGAATACTGTAACTGGTATCCGCTTGTCTGTTTGCTCTGTTTCTTCCATGTTGCGCTGAAACTCTTTCTTGCAGCTTTTACTTTTGAAAGGCTTGTTCCCTTTGGATTAATGTTAAATGTCTTTGTAAATGTTCCTTTGTAGTCTCCCTTGAAAGTAACTTTTACTGTGTATGTTCCGACATTTTTGCATCCTGCTGCATATTTTACTGTGTAATCTTTGCTTGTAATTTTCTCACCTTTATTGTTCTTTGCAACAACGGCTGGTTTCTTTACCTTTCCATCGTATACATAGCTTGTCTTAGCAAGTTTTACGGAAGCTACTTTTACTTCCGGTGTTTCTGGATTTGATGGTTTCTCCGGTTCAGTTTTTACCAATGCTGCTTCTGCATCTTTCACTGCCTGAATCGCATTCTGGATCTCTGCATTTGTTGCACTATTATCTTCTGCAATTTTCTTTGCAGCTTCTACTGCATTCTTATAAACTTCCCATGACTCTGCTGTATAATCAGATTCATTTTTCTTTCCGGCTTCTGTGAAGATTTCTACCATTGCGTTTTTCGATTCCTCTGTCACTACTGTTCCTGCAATCTTGACACCATTCTCGCCTTTTGCCATATAATATCCATCTTCTGAATTTGGAATAGTCTCTACTCCGATTTCCCAGTATGCGGCTTTCGGAAGGTGTAAAACAGACGGAAATTCTGCCTCAAATGTACGAAGAGTTTCTGTACCTTTTGCTTCCGCTTCTTTTTCTTCTACCTGTCCTAATAAGACTCCTTTTGGTGAATAACAGTGTACTACATAATAGAACTTTGCAGGAAGACTTGTTCCTTTCACAGTAATTGTAGCTGTCCCACCCTCGCGACTCACTTCTGCACCTGCGCCAGATACCTCTGAAATACTTAGTTCGTTCTTTTTTACAACAAGCTTTACTTCTTCGCCATCGTATTCCTGTCCATTTACTTTAGCGATGTAATTCTCATTCTGGTCTGCGTCTCTTTCAAAATAAATATTTTCAATCGGTGTAACGATTTCATAATCTTCGCCTTCTGCAAGTGCTATTGCAAATGGCATGCCGATTCCTTCTCTCTGTGACAGTGTATAGCTTGCTGTCCCGGTTGCATCTGTCGGTTGTGCGAATGAATTTCTACAGCAATGCGGAGAGAAAATCTCTAAGTGTACGTCCTCTACCGGAAGACCCTTTTCATTTACTACTTTTACGTTCAATGTCTTTGGATGCTCTACCGGTTCCACTGGTTTTTCGCTCTCTGCCACTTTCAATGTCAGATCAACTGTATCACCTGTATATGCTTCTCCGTTTACTGTTGCAATACAAGGATATCCCCAGCTTTCGCCAGAATTTTGTACATCCATTTTCAAAGAATCATTTGCAAGTGTATATCCACTTCCTGATGCTGGTTTTACTTCATAGATTCCGAATCCTGTTCCGTCACCGTCCGCAGCATCCATGTTTGCCATAACAAGATCAGTAAAATCATTTTCATCCAAGTATGCTTCACCACTATCATCTGTTGTGACAAAATCATAAGTTTCTCCGTCTTTTTCAAAGACAAGCTCCACGCCACTTAAAGCTTTCCCTGATTCATCCACTGCGCGAACTGTAAGTTCTGTCGCATGACTTGCCGCCTTTGCCGTCAAAGGTGCTGCTCCTGCAAATGTTCCAAGTACCATCGCTACTGAGAGCACACCTGCAAGAAGTTTTGCTTTTAATTGTTTCATAATCTTCCTCCTCTGGATTTTATTTTATCTTGATTTTAATGGTCTTCTTAATACCACTTCCATCCGTTGCCTTTGCGGTTATTTTTACTGTCTTTCCTTTTCCCGCTTTTTTCGCTGTTACTTTACCCTTTGCAGTAACTGTTGCATACTTGCTGTTTGAACTGCTCCATGCAAGCTTTTTATTCGCATCTTTTCCAGTTGTCTGCACCGTTGCTTTGACTGTTGTTGCTTTTCCGTTCTTCAATGTACCGGAAGCTTTCAATGTGATTTTCTTTACAGCATGTTTGCGTATGCGGATTGTATAGCTACCTGCTTTCTTGCTTCCGTCAACTGCTGTTGCTTTTATTGTGACTTTTTTTCCGGCTCCTGCTTTATTTACTGTTACTTTTCCAGTGGAAATTACTGTTGCATATTTCTTATTGGAAGTTGTCCATTTCACTTTTTTATTTGTCGCTTTCACCGGAGAAATTTTCGCCTTTAACTGAATTTTCTTTCCTGCAGCGATTTCCTTTGATCCTCCTGTCACTTTCACTTTGCTGACTTTTGTTACCAACGGAACAGATTTTTTTTCATACTCGATCACTACATGATGGATTCCAAGACTATGCATCGTGAAACATGCTTTTCCGCCTTCATTTGTAAAAGGAATTTCCTGCAACTGCTTGTTCTCATCAATGTAGTAAACCTTCTTCACCGCCTTACCTTGCGGAACTTTTCTTGTAACAGTAAAGTCTCCGGCTGCAAGCTTTGCTCTCTCCCAGCGATGTGGATTTACGACACTGATGTCCAGGACTTCATAATCTTTATTCGGAAGTTCACTCACAAGATCTTTGCTTAAAGATTTCTCATATAAAAGCATATCCTTGAAATTGATTCCTGTCACACTCGTATCACCTGATTTGCTTACAAGTATTGTATCCGAATGATGTGTCTCGTTCTTATCTACCAGTCGAAGCTCATCTACTTTTGCACAGCTGGAATGGTTGTATGCATATCTTCCAGCGCCGTACTCGGATTTATCTTTCGCAACAAGTGGGAACGAATCTATATCCCATTGCTCACTTTCAACTATAACCATGTAGTTTTGATCTTCCAGAAGTTCCGTCTGCAATCTGCCATTTTCTCCGGTAGTGCATTCTAATGTCTCGAGTGGACTTACCAGCTTTATATTTACATTTTTCAAGAGACCTGTTCCTTCTTTATAATAAACCGGCAAGCTGACTCCGACACGCATGTCGTTTTCCAGCTTATCGTATACTTTATTCGGGTCTCTTTTATACATTCTAAGCTCATCTACTTCCGGATAATCGTATACCGTCTGATTGTCTGATCCTTGACTTATTTTTTTGATATTATAAATCTTTCCTTCTTTTACCCAGATATAAAGAATCGGTGTACGGTATTCTTCATCCTGCGCATAGATCATATAGTTATTGTTATTGACAAGACTTAAGTCCGGAAGTTTTCCATTTTCTACTGTTACTTCGCCTTCCGTCTCCTGTTTAGTCGTGTTATAGATTACAAATTTGACTGGTTTCGTCATAGGTCGCGTGACAATTGGATTTGCGGAAGCGATCACAACTTCATTGACATTGATTCCTTTAATCGTAACCCGTTCGGTCGCGTAAATATCCTTGTATTGATATCCCGGTACTCCATTGTATCTTTTTTGTTCCAGATCTTTTGTTGTCTGCACAACTTTCTTCTGTTCTATACTTGTCTGTGCGCTCGCAGCGCTTACATCGCACATCCTCCCCGGTGCAACGCCTGCGACCAGGTTCCCCGCAACAGCCGCACAAAGTAAGCCTGTAAGTATCTTTTTTCCTTTCATATTCCCTCCATTTTTCTTGTAATTCTTCGTTAAATCATTACTTTTCTTTACTTTTATTGTAATATATTCTCCGCACTCCTTCCAATCGATTACATTGATAAACGAGCCTTTTTATAGATATCATCTATTGTATATTATTGCTATATAACAAATGAGCAGGTCCCTTATTGTAAGGGTTTCCTGCTCATAAAATGGATTTAATTATTTTACTGTTGTCTTCTTAACTGTAGACCATCCGGAATATAATTTCATTGTCTTTCCGTTTACTTTCACATTCTTGTATGTACGAACGCGAACATAGTATGTCTTCTTCGCAGTTAACTTCGTTACTGTCTTTGAAACAGTCTTATTGTTAGAGATTGTCGAAGTCTTCACGCTGCTCTTGAAACTCTTGTTTCTTGCATACTGCAACTGATATCCAGATACTTGTGTTTTCTGTCTTGACCACGTTGCTTTGAAACTCTTCTTGGCTGCCTTTAATGACTTCACCTGTGTTCCTTTCGGAATGATTGTAAATGTTTTCGTATATTTTCCTTTGTAGTCATTCTTGAACGTAACTGTTACAGAATACTTGCCTACATTCTTACGACCGGATGCATATTTTACTGTGTAGTCAGATAATGGAATAATTTCCTTCTTATCATTTTTCGCTACAACTGCCGGGCGTTTTACTTTGCCATTATATGTGTAAACAGTTGTCTTCAGTGCTACCGATGATACTTTCTTAATTTCCGGTGTCGGTTCCGGCTTTGGTTCTGGCTCTGGCTTCGCAATCTTTTCCAGTCCTGCAATAGCCTGTTCCAGCTTTGTTCTTGCTTCATCTACCTGCTGCTGGGTTGCATCTTCGTTATTTCTGACTTCATTTGCTTCCCAGAATACCGGGTAGAACGCGTTCCATGATTCTTCTGTGTAATCAGCCTTTTTCAGTCCTCTTGCAATACTAAGCTGTGTCTGAAGTCCTTTCAGATCAAGCTTTTCTTTTTCTTTTTCTGCTACTTCTACAAAGAAACTAAGATCCGCAGGGTCGTCTACAGTGATCGACTTTATAAGTTCACTGTTTGCGCCATATTCGCCTTTCACATAATATACTTCTATTTTCGTTACTTTTGACTGTTCTTCTACAAGACGAATTCTTACTTTTTCATACTTTTTCGATTCAAGCATGTCTATTGTATAGTAATTATAAGATCTGCCCTGTGTCGTATATTCTGCAAGTCCATCTGCATCGGACTCTATCTCTGTAGTTCCCGGTGTCCAGGAATTTCCAACCGTAAATTTAAGTCCAGGAATTGCAACACCTTTACTATCTACAAAAGCGATGTGCAGTGTCTTGTAATCCGGTCCTTTTTCGAGTCCATCAATGGCATTGATCAGTTTTTCTTCTGCTGCATCGATCTGCTCCTGCGTCGCATTTTCATTTTTATTGACACTGTTTGCCTGAGCAAGTGCATTTTTCAATGCTTTATAAGACTCTTCTGTGTGCCCAGCCTCTTTAACTGTTTCCGCCTTTTTGATTGCTTTCTCAAGATTCTGTTTATTTACACAAAGCACCTCACCTGCGTTCAGCTGTAGTGTACGATTAATGGATGGCTTATCAACTGCTGTTCCATTAATCTTACCAATCTGTCCTTCTTCATTCACCTCAACTGTGATCACATCTTTGTCTCCGGTAAATTTAGACTCTTCATTCAGTGAAATATTATATGTAAGCGTCTTTACTGCTGTCGGGAATGTGTACTCTGCAATTCCGTTGCCATCTGTACTGATTTCAGAAAGCACTTCATCGGAGCCCTGCTTTTTCACACTGAATTTTACATTTTTCAGTGGCTGTCTGTCTGCATTACCAACAAAAATATTAATTGTAGATTTGTCTGCTTCATAGTACTTATCGTATTTGGAAAGAGAACTGTCTGGCTCAACAGCCTTTCCTTCTTCTAAAAGTTTAATATTCTTCTCTGCAACGCTGATACGATTCTCATTAATATAGGATTTCGCATCTTCGGAAGCTTTGTTATATGCTTTTCTTGCAGCAATCACATTTGTCTTGTCACCAAGTTCTACTGTATTCGCATTAAACTTCTCAATCAAACGATTTACATTTATTACTTCGAATAATAAATCTTTCTTTGTCTCAATCTTTGTACCACTTAAGTTCAATTTACCCTTTGTAAGTTTTGTAAGCTCTGTCAGCGGTGTAATATCTGAGATATTTTTATTATTACCCAGATTCAAAGATTCCAGATTTCTAAGATTTGCAAGTGGAGTAATATCTGAAACCTGATTGTTAATAAGATCAAGTTCTTTTAACTTTGTCATATTCTTAAGAGCACTGATATCTGTGATCTTATTATCTCCAAGCCACAGCATCTTCTCTATATTCGTAACACCTTCCAGTGCAGAAATATCAGTAATATTATTATTACGCAGTGTTACTTCCTGCAGACTTGTACATCCCTCTAAACCGTTCAGCGTTGTGATGTTGTTAGATTCCATCGCCAGATATTTCAGCTTGCTCATCTTCTTTAACGGTGTAAGATCTGATATTGTGTTATACCCACAATTCAAACGTTCCAGATTCACTAAGCCGGAAAGTGGCTTGAGCGTTGTAAGCTCATTCATGTAAAATCTTAAATCACCAAGATTCGTCAATTTTGAAAGTGGGCTTAAGTCCTTGATCTTATTGTAAGATAAATCAATCTTGTAAAGATCTTTACCATACTGCAGTCCTTCTAAGCTGTGTACATAAATATCCAATGTCTCCGGATATGCTTCCGGATGTGTACCTGCTGAGAAAGTAAACTGTTTCAGCCCTTCAAAACGTTCCGGTGTAATTGGTTTATAATCTTCTTTTTTATAACTCTGATCGAGTGTCACACCACGGATAACCCAGTTTAACATCCAGTCCTGGATCACATCTTCTGGTGCCGGTTGGAAGACATCCTCTTCCTCTACATTCACTCACGCATCTGCTGCATGGGCTGCCATAGATATGTTTCCCGCACATAACATAGCTGCCAGTAACGCTACTGTAATTTTTTGTCCTACTTTTTTCCAGTTCATTACTATTTCCCTCTCTATTTTAATACATCTATATAGTACCAAATTTAATTATAACGAGAAGCTTACTCTTTGTAAATTCATTTCCTGTATAACACTTATAGATAATTTTCATATGCCATAATTTGTGTTATAAAAAGAAACCGGTGCGTAAGAATCTTAATTTTCTCACACGCCGGTTTCTTAAATTATTATGCAACTCGTCTTTATTTATTATTTTGTTTTAACAGATTTAGCTGATGACCATCCGGAATATAACTTCACAGATTTTCCATTTACTTTCACTGTCTTGTAAGTACGTACACGAACATAATATGTCTTTTTAGCTTTTAATTTCTTAACTGTCTTAGAAACTGTTTTGTTCTTAGAAATTGTAGCTGTCTTAACGCTCTTCTTAAAGTTTTTGCTTGTAGAATACTGTACCTGGTATCCTGTTGTCTGTACAGACTGTTTTGCCCATTTTGCAGTAAATGCTTTCTTCGCTGTTTTTACTGAGCTCACCTTTGTTCCTTTTGGAAGAATTGTAAATGTCTTTGTATATTTTCCTTTGTAACCGTTCTTAAATGTTACTGTTACAGAATATTTCCCAACATTTTTACGTCCTGCTGCATATTTTACTGTGTAATCAGATGCAGGAATGACTTTTTTCTTATCATTTTTAGCAACTACAGCTGGTTTTTTCACTTTTCCGTTGTATGTGTAAACCGTTGTCTTGAGTGCTACAGCTCCAACCTTCTTCACTTCCGGCTGTGGTTCTGGTTCTGGTTTTGGTTCCGGCTGTGGCTCTTTTTCTACTAATGCTTCAATTGCTGCTTTTAAGTTTGCAACCTGTGCATCTACTTCTGTCTGTGTTGCTTTTTCATTTGCATATACAGTATTTGCTTCTGCAAGCGCATTCTTGAGTTCTTCTACTCCGGCACTGTATTTGTTTGTATCGATTGCTGTTGCTTCATCAATTGCTGCTTTCAAAGCTACTTTATCCGCTTTTTCAGCTGCACCTTTTTCTTTCAGAACATATACTAATTCTTCACTGATATCTCTGAGATTCTGTCCATCAATCTTCTCAATTTTTCCTTCGTAGTAATATGTCGTATAACTATGTGTTGTTTCACATTCCCACTTATCATTCTCTGCGAGAGAAATTGTTTTTGCTGCATCAATGTCATACTGATCAATTGCAATTTCAACTACACCATTTGCATCACTTGTTACTGACTTTGAAGCTAAATTGTTGTATGAATTTTTTACATCAAATTTTACACCAGCTACCGGATTGCCATTCTGATCTACTGCTCTTGCGCGGAAATGACTTTCATCTGGTAAAACTTTTTGTGTATCAGGAGTTCCAGGCTCTGTTCCTGTTGCTGCTGCAACAGTAAAAGTTGCTCTCTTTGCACCAGTCTCTGCCGTCCCCCATAAAGTTTCAAATTTTCCACTTGTCAGGTTTACGATCAGTTTATATTTGACATCTTTTGTTTCTTTGTTTGCTGGGATATTTATTTTGAGTTTGTTACCAACGACCTGACCTTCAACATTGTCATATCCTTCTACTACTTCATACTCATACTCACCAACAGCTTTCTTTAACTGATAATAAATCGGGATGTCTGTTGTTGCAAAGTCATCAAACTGAATATTTACGACAAGTTCTCCACCTTCACTTGGGAGTTTGTCTGATTCCAGTTCAAACTTATAGATACCTAAACTTGCAGCTTTTGCTACACTCACCTGTCCTGCAAACAATCCAAAGACCATTGCAAGGGACAGAATCCAAGCCAAAATTCTCTTCTTGTTCCCCATAACGTTTCTCCTTTTCTTTTTTTGAAATCCATTGATTTCAGACAGTCCTTTACATTTTCATTTTACCTTCTTTTATGATATGTATCCAATCGTTTTTATAAATATATCGTCCGATTTATTTATTTTATCTATATATTATATAGCAAAAAAGCGTGGTCTTTTGCCACGCTTTCTTTTTAATTCTCTGTTCCGGTTACAAGTTGGTCTTTGTAATTCAACACCAGATTCTTGCCACCACCGGTCAGAATATACAGTTGTTTCTTCGCAACCCCTGCATCCATCAGGACTGCTGCCGCACGCTGAGCTCCCTGCTCACCAGCCATACATACAATAACTGTCGGAACATCCAGATCTTTGATCTTCGCTTCTTCTTTCCGCACATTCGCCTGTGCTTCTGCTGTCTTCGTCGGCCATGCAGGCGCCCACATAGATCCTTCGATATGTCCGGCTGCATATCCTGCCTCAACACCGCCTACTACTTCTTTTTCAAATCGAATGTCGAGAACATTCAATGTTCCGGCTTTTACCCTTTTCAGAACAGTATCTGCATCCAGATACATATCATCCCACCGCATGAGATAATCTTCACCCCTTGACACTGCAACTTTATAACTTACTTCTTCTGATGCTGTTGTCTTTGCCGTAATAGTTGCATTACCAAAGCCAATTGTATTCACTTTTCCATCCTGATCTACATTAACAATCTGATTACTTAACTCGGAACCATAACCATATATTATGTTCTTACGAACTCTCGCCGGCCAGCAGGTCAGTTTATTTTCGGCAACAGTTGCCTCAAGCGCCATCAGCTTATGTCCTTCACTGTCTGTTGTAACTTCTTTTTTTGCAAATTTCAACTGACCATAAGTCTTTGCATCTTTCGGTGAAACTTTCTGGATTGGCCAATTTTCCGGTTCTTTCTGCCAGTTTACCTGCCATGCCCACCAGCCGCCATCGAAGACGCTGATATTTTTTATTCCATTCTGATAACAAATTAAGAATGGAATCGTTGCACGCCAACCGGTACCACAGTAGAAGGATAATTCATTATCGAGGGATGAGTCGGATTCTGCAAGAATGGATTTCACTTTATTAAGTCCGACTACTTTTCCATTTTCAATATAGCTTCCATCGTCTGTATTGTGTCCCCATACTGCACCTAACGGTTCACCTGCATATTTAATATAGGAATATCCTGTCTCTTCGCCGCGGAATTCTTTCTCCGAACGGATACTTACAAGGCGGAAATTAGCATCATTCTGTAACTTTTCTTTTGCATCATCGGTAGACAGAATATATTCCGGATGTGCCGGAATCGTCGTACCAAACGTATAATCTGTACCACCGGCTGTTGCTTCATTTACTTTTGTCTCTGTCGGTAATCCTAGTTTATTCCATGCTGTCATGCCACCATCTATCACTTTGACATCTTCTACACCGGCGTATAACATAGCGAATGCTACTCGTGTAACACTGGAATCCGATGCACTTCTTCCGTACAGTACTACCTTGGTATCTTTGGTGATCCCGTTGTTTTTTAGAAATTCTCCAAGCTGCTTTGCACTTCGGATATTGAAATTGTCTTCTGGTTTTACTTCTGTCTCTTCATAAAGCTGCTGATCGTCGATTCCATCCAGATTCCAGTCGTCATACTCTACTGCATCGGAATTGATATGAACCGCTCCCGGAATATGTGCTTCGTTATAAGCTTTGTCATTTTCTGTCTTGCCATAGGCAACTTCTGCTAAAAACACATGTTCATATCCAGGCTGCTGTCCTTCTGACGCACTCTTATACCACTCCGGTGATACATACACCTGTCTCTTAGGAACATTTTTCACTTTCACCGTTACCTTGCAGCTCTTTGCCAGGTATTTTTTCTTATTGTTCTTCTGTGTTGCGCGAACAGTAATTGTTGCTGTTCCCGGCTTCTTTGCTGTAATCTTTCCGGTGTTGCTTACTGTTGCAACTGCTTTATTGCCGGATGACCATTTTACCGGACAGTACACACCTGACGGTTTAACTGTCGATTTCAATGTCTTTGTCCCACCAACATATAAGGCTGCCTTTGATGCACTGATTGAAATGCTTGTCGGTTTTAAATCTTTTACTTTCATTGTTACCGACTTTTTCAGCTTTTTATTTGCCTTTGCTGTTACTGTAATCTTAACTTTTCCAGCCTTTTTTCCTGTCACAACACCCTTGGATGATACGGTTGCAATCTTTTTATTGCCGGATTTGAATGTTACCGCTTTGCTTGCTTTTGACGGTTTGACGGATTTTACAGATATCGTTGCATGTCCTTTGATATCAATCGTCTTCGCTGTAACTTTGAGTGACATCTTTGTTGGCTTTTTCGATGCCGCTTTACTCGGGATTGCAGTAAATGCAACTGCCATAACCACAACTAAGGCAAGCAATCCCAGTGCTTGTTTTTTGATTTTCTTTTTCATCACGCATTTCCTCCAATGTAATGATTTACTCCGCAACGTTTATCCACAGTATAACATTAACTCTCCGGTTCTTCAATTTATAAAAGAAGCAGCCGCCTCAGAATTTTTCCGGAAACGGCTGCCTCTCTTATTTAAGCAAAATGTTTCTTTATTTTACCTTTACGCTTTTTACTTTTGACCCTGTAGAATAATATGTAGTCTTGCCTACTTTCTTGTATGTGCAAATTCTTACATAGTATTTCTTATTCTTTTTCAATTTCTTGATGGTCTTGCTTGTGTATTTGTTCTTTGTTATCGTTGATGCCTTCACAGACTTCTTGAACTTCTTGTCCGTTGTGTACTGGATCTTGTAACCGGTTGTCTGCTTCTTCTGCTTCTTCCATGTTACTTTGATCTGTTTCTTACCGGAGTTCTTCACAGACTTCAGGCTTGTTCCCTTCGGCAGAATCTTGAATGTCTTTGTAACTTTTCCTGTATAGTTGTTCTTCATTGTTACAGTAACTTTGTATGTTCCGACATTCTTTCTTCCGCTGCTGTATTTTACAGTGTAGTTTGAAGCAGCAACTTTCTTTCCGTTTACAACAACTTTCACTGCAGGTTTGCGAACCTTTCCGGTATATGTATAAGCAGTTGTTGATAATGTTACGTTTTTAGATGTAACTTTTTTCTTAATCGGTGTATTGTCAACGTAAACTATTTTCTGGCAATCGCTGGATTCAAATTTTTCTGCCTGACTCTTGGTAAATACACGAACTACTACAACATGGTCGTTGTTTGTTCCCGCATTGCCATAGAATGCATCACTTGCAAGCTCTGTCACAGATGCCGGAATATCTACGCTCTCAAGATATCCTTCCTTGAATGCGTATTTACCAATCTTTTCTACACCGTTTTCGATCGTCAGCTTCTTTAATGTGATTGCTTTGAACGTTCCTTCAAAAGCAGATTCTCCGATCTCTTTTACAGTTCCCGGAATAGTAAGTTCTTCAATGTGATGTAAGTGGAAAGCTTTTCTTCCAATCTTTGTTACGGATGCCGGAATTGTAAGACTTGTAAGTCTTGCTCCTGCAAATGCCATTTCACCGATCTCTGTTACTGTATCCGGGATGTCTACATGATCTAAGCGGATGTTCATTGAGAATGCTCCCTGTGGGATTACAGTTACATTCTTGGATAATGTAAGGTCTGTGATGTCATTCGTTGAAAATGCTCCTGCTCCTAAATCTGTTACCGTATCCGGAATAACAAGTTTCTTCAACTGGTTGGAGTTAAATGCACTTTCTCCGATTTTTGTTACAGATGCCGGGAATTCTACATTGTTAATCTTATTATAACGGAATGCGCTTGCACCGATGGTTGTAAGTGTGTCAGGTAATACAACCGTATCCATACCATTCGGTGATTCTACGCTGTCTTTTCCCTGTACCCATTCGCCATCCGGAATCTCAAATGCTCCGTCTGCAACTTCTGTGATTGCTTCCTGTGTCTCAGGATTCAGTGACGGGATTACGAGTGTGCGTATACCGTCTTTTACAACTGCATCGCTCTTACGTGTTTTATTTCCCTGCTCGCTCCATCCTGTAATCTTATTTCCATCATAAGTGAAGTCCGCGTGTGTCCAGCCGCTTCCTACGATTTCATCATAGATGACTTTATGTCCGGTTCCATCGTTCTTGTCTGCATATTCCGGATAGAATACATTTGTTACTTCTTCTAAATGTGCTTTATTTGAAGTATATAATTTTACCTGTCCCTTTTCACCTTTGACAAATGCTGTATTTGCCAGTTTCTGCAGGCTAGACGGGAGATATACACTTGTTAATAATGTTTTTTCAAATGCTGTCTTTCCGATCTCGGTCAGACCTTCGTGCAATGTTACACTTGTCATTCTCGGTGCAAGACCTTCTCCGGTTACATTCTGTGAGAATGCACTCTGTCCGATGGTTGTTACGGATACCGGAATGTCTACAGACTCTAACTGGTTTCCTTTAAATGCATCTCTGTCAATTAATTTCACTGTAGAAGGCAGGCTTAAAGAAGTAAGCGGTGCATTTCTGAATGCCATTCTTCCAATCGTTTCTACTCCTTCCGGAATTGTCAGTTCTTTAATCTTTGTTGCATTAAATGCGGAAGTCGGAATTTCTTTTATGGATTTGGAAAGTGTTACTTTCTCCAGAGAAGCACTTGCTGTAAATGCTCCATTTCCAAGTGTTGTTACACTGTCCGGAATGGTTACTTCCGTAAGCGCTGTTGTCTGGAATGCTGTTGCACCAATAGATGTTACCGTATCCGGAATCGTTACTTTTGTCATTCCGATTGTTGCAAATGCACTTGCGCCGATTGCAGTAATTGCTTCGCCGTTTTCGTTTGTCTCAGGAAGTGTTATTTCTGTATCACCATTTGCAATTTTCGCCTTTCCGGCATCATTTAATCCGGTAATGGTTGTTCCGTCAAATGTAAACTGGGAAGTATTCCATGGCTGCTCTTCTGCCGGCATCTCACCGTAAATAACTTTCTGTACCCAGGATTTGGTTCCCTGTGTATTTGTGCCCTTTCCAGTACCCTCTACATGCTGGATCATTCCTTTCTTTCGAAGATCCACATTCTCATTGTACATGTATACGATACGACTTGCCTTTAAGATTGTATTTGTCGGTGCATCTGACTCCAAATCTTCTTTACCTGTGTTTGCTCCAAATGCATATACTGTAACTTTCTCTGTTCTATCCGGAAGTCTTACAGATTTGATGTTGTTATATGCAAAACACATATTATCCAGATTCAGATTGAAATCACATGTCTTCGGAAAGTCAACAGTTGTAATCTGATTTTTAGCAAACGCTGCATTTCCAATCTGCCAGATTGTATGAGAGAATTTTACGCTCTTTAACTGGTTGCTCTGGAATGCTGTTCCGCCAACATAGATTACGCCTTCCGGTAAATCCAGAGATGTCAGCTTATTGCTTGTGAAAGAGTTATTCTGAATAATGAAATTTCCTCTTTCTGTTAATCCTTCTGCAATTGCGCTTCCACTGTAACTTGCCATCACTCCCTTCGGGAATGTTACAGATGTAAGTCCTTTCTTATAAAAAGCTTTTGTTCCGATACCAATAATCGGATTTCTGTCTGTATCCTTTGCAGGAATCACAAGGTCTGTATTTGTTTTTAATTTTTCTTCTCCGGATGCAGATAAGCCCGTGATACCAACACCACTGATTGTTGTTACATCCGATGTATTTGATGCCGGATATAATTCCTGACTGATCGTATCATATGTAAAGTCTTCTGCGTTCCATTTATCTTCCTGTCCCGGTACTTTCAGGATCAGGCTGTGATAATCAGACTGTGGAAAGTTCTTTGTATCGTTGTACTGTGTTTCCGAACTTACATATACTTTTGTCTTCACTGCTGCAGCACCGGAAGAATATACTTTTTCAAATGTATTTGCCTGCAACTTCTCAACCGTCGATGGTAATACTACCGATTTAATCGTTTTATTTCGGAATGCTCTGCTTCCGATTGACTTTAAGCCTTCCGGCAGTGTCAGTGTACACTCATCTGTCAAATATTCCTTAGTAGAAAATGCATAATTTCCAATCGAAGTTACCGTAGATGGAATGACAATCTTATGGATGTTATTTCCTGCGAATGCATTATTTCCAATCGTCTTAACTCCTTCCGGAATGGTCAGTTCCGTCAGATCCGTCATGTAATTCTGTGCGTCACTGCATCCGAAGGCTCCTCCCGGAATGTCTGTCAGGTTCTTAGAAAGAATAATCTTCTTTAACTTCGGATTCGTTCCGAATGCGCCACCGCCGATCTTTGTAACACTGTCCGGTAAAATAATACTCTCTAACTGGTTCTTCTGGAATGCTGCCACACCGATTTCTGTCAGTGTCTTTGGAAATTCAATCTTCGTAATACCGCAGTCTGCGAAAACTTTTGCACCAATCTTTTCCAGTTTTGCCGGAAGTGTAACACTTGTAAACTTCTCGTCTGCTGTTGCAAACATTCCAGTATAGCCATTTCCTGTATAATCAGCGATTGCTGTCACATACTCACCATCTGAATTCTTGTTCGGTAATACCAGATCTGTATTGTCTTTTCTCTTTTCAATACCGCTCTCAGAGAAACCGGTGATCGTTGTTCCGTCAAATGTAAAATCATCTGCTATCCATGTCTTGTCCGCATTCGGATCTTCACCAAGGATCAGTTTCTGATGCCAGGAGTGCTGTGACTCTGCGGTACGATCCATATGGTGGATACGTTCCATGTCAAACAACTTCTCATTGTCTGTGTACATATAGACAACGCCGCCAAATTTCTGCTCTTTCTCCGGTGCATCTTTGGAACACTCTTCCATTCCCGGATTCCAGTAGAAGACTTTCTTTTCTACTACTTCCATATAATCCGGAAGTCTTACGGATTTGATGTTGTTGTGTGCAAATGCAAAGGCATGAATCTGTGCCTGGAAATCACAGGTTTTCGGGAAATTGACCTTTGTGATCTCATTGTATGCAAATGCGGAGTTCTCCAACCACCAGAATGTATGTGGAATGGTTACGGATTTCAGTTTATTTCTTGCAAATGAACTTGGTCCGATATAGATCACACCTTCCGGCAAGTCGAGAGAGGTCAGTTCATTTCCGTCAAAAGCACCTGCGCCAATCAGGAAATTACCTCTTCTTGTTACTACATGTGTAACTGTGTCATTATAATCTACCATCATACCATCCGGCAGTGTCAATTTTTCAATCCCCTGCTTTTTAAATGCACTGTCAGCGATACCTACGATTGTAGTTCCATTCGGATCTTCAGACGGAATGACAAGATTCTTATTCACTTTAATCTTCTCTGAACCTGTCTCAGAAAATCCTGAAATTGCTGTACCGGATACGGTAAAGTCACGACTGTAATCACAGCCGTTCAGTCTCTGGCTCATCTCTGTGTAAGTGAAATCTTCTGCTGTCCATACAGATGTGTCGATGTCACTTGCAGATGCGTCAGAGTCTGCCTGTTTCTTATCCGTCTTGGTCGTCTTGGTTACTTCTTTTTTCACTTCTGCGTTCTCAGAAGCATCCTCTGCCTTCTCATCTGTTTTGGAAGCTTCTGTTTTAGAATCTTCTTTTACAGTTTCGGCAGACGCATCTTTGGACGTATTCTCGTCTGCAGATACGTTCTCATCGTTCGAAGTTTCCGTTACTTCGGACTGCACAGCCTGGGCTGCGCTTGCTGTATTATCCTGTGCAAATGTCGGCATTGCAAGGGAAAACGACAACGCAAACGATAATACAACCGCTAAAAACTTTTTCATTTTCATGCTTTTAGCCCTCCTTATTACTTATTTATGTAAACTTTATTTACATACACCTTTTACCGGCACACGAAGCCAGGTCTCATATATATTGTTTTTAAATGGCGCTTCTTCCCCGATTTCCGGAAGATTTAAATTGGTTTGTCCATCCTCTGCTCGTCGCAGAAATCCGGTTTTTAAGTCTTCTTCTGATAAGCAGTAAGTACCCTTCTGATTATCGAATAACTCCGGATGAACCAGATACACTGCTGCGATCACATCCCAGTTATAAAATCCATGGATTCCGTAATCTCCTTCGTTATAACCGAAATAATAATCGGTTTCTCTCAGGATATACTCACCCATCGGGTTATTCTGCCCACCTAATCTCTGCTGATATTCCTCTTTGGTAAATAGCACTTTCAGGCAATTATTTCCTGTAATAATAGAAACATTATTTCCTTTTGTCAGCACCAGATATGTTGCCTTTGGATCACAGGAAAAATTCAATTCATCCATCTGTTTCTTTTCAAAAATCAATGGTTCTGTAATTCCACCCATCAATACAATTTCTTTTACATTTTCAAAGAAATGTTCATCCGCATAATAGGCATGCTTTAGATTCGTAAGCGACCCGGTTGCAAGAATAGAAAGTTCGCCTTTGTATTTTCTTGCCATCTCTGCGAGATAATCTCCTGCCGGACTTTGCTCTGTTCCAGCGGATTCACCACCTTTTTTCACAGTCAGATCTGTGCGGCCGATATCTTTTAACAATTTTTCTGTCTGTGCGTACACAACCGGAAGCTTGTTGTTTCCATAAGTGCAGGTCACCCCATGCACAGTTGCTTCTTCACATCCGAGCAGGTAGAGAAGTGCCAGTCCGTCATCGACATCACAGTCCTTTACGCCCAGTGTATTATCACAGTCAAATATTACATGTTTCATTCTCTCTTACTCCTTTTCTTCCGGAAACAGGCAGATGCTCTCCGGTGCAAATTCTATTCCCGCTCTTGCTCCTTCCTTAAATCCGGCAACATGGATTCTTGCACTGATATCCTGTGCATAGAATGTCTGCTTCTCATCCTGCAAATAAAGATCCACAGTCTCTCCTAAGTACGTCATTTCCCTGATCTCCACAGCAGAACCCTCCGCTATAATTTTTACATCAAAAGGCCGGACAAGAAGCTCGTACTTTCCATCCGCATAACCTTTCGCCTCACAGGAAATATAATCGCTATCAAACTGTTCTTTCTGCACGGTTCCTTCAATATAATTGGCTTTTCCGAAATATGCCGCCACTTGCCGGTTTTCCGGATGCTGGAAAATCTCTGTCGGTGAGGCATACTGCAATATATGTCCGTTGCTCATAAGTGCGATCCGGTCAGACATCTGCAGTGCTTCTTTCTTATCGTGTGTGACAAGGATTGTCGTGATCTTTCGCTCTTTCTGTAATTTTCTGACGAGCGCACCCATCTCCAAGCGTAGCTTTTCATCCAATCCGGAAAATGGTTCATCCAGAAGCAGGATCGATGGTTCACAGGCAAGTGCCCTAGCAAGCGCCACTCTCTGCATCTGTCCACCGGACATTTCTTTGATCTTACGTTTTTCGAATCCCGGAAGCTGTACGTCTTCCAACAGTTTCTTTATGATCTCTTTCTGTCTTGCCTTCGGGACTTTCTTAAGTTCCATTGGAAATGCTATGTTCTTTTCCACTGTCATATGTGGGAACAGTCTTAAATCCTGAAACACGATCACAGTCCCCCGTTTCTCCGGCGCCATATTCTGAATTTCTTTTTCATCCAGACAAATACGTCCCTTTTCAATATCGAGTAATCCGGCTATGCTTTTCAACATTGTACTTTTTCCACAGCCAGAAGCTCCCAGTAAGGAAATTAGTTCGCCGCTTTTGACAGTCAGGCTCACTCTATTTAATATTTTATTTTTTTGAAGTGTTACTTCCAGATTTTCTATTTCTAATTCCATTTCTTATTCACCAATTTCTGTACTTCTTTATCTCTTTTCCACATTTCCCGATCTCTTATGTGTAATATTCTCCGCTTCCATTTTTCGTCCACAACTTACTGATTCCTTCAAATATCGCAAACACGATCAAAGTAATTCCCAGGAAAATCATGCTGTAAATACTTGCGATATTGCGGTCGCCGCCTTGCAGATACGGCACCATAACAATCGCGAATGTCTTGACACTTCCCCCACCGATCAGCAATGTAATGAAATACTGGCTGAACGAAACAATATAAGACATACTCATAGAAGCTAACATCACAGGCATTAACATCGGAAATGTCACTTTGAAAAATGCTTTCCATGGTCCGGCGCCAAGTACTCTTGCCTGCTCTTCGAGTTTATTTCCAACTGCCTCTGTTCCTTCAATCATCAGATGTACTGCATACGGAAGCGAACAAATCGTATGTGCTACGACGACTCCGGTAGCGGTATTGCTCAGTCCCCAGCGTATGAAGGATACTTGGATTCCCATCGCAAATACAGTAGAAGGCACTAAAAACGGCAACATCGAAAGGAAATAAAAGAAGCCTTTTCCTGCAAAATCATACAACACAAGCGCTCTTGCTGTCATTGTGCCTATCATTACTGACAACACACCTACAACAGCAGAAATAAAAATGCTGGATGCAAACAACTGTATTAATTCTTCTTTTCTTCCAAATACTTCATCTAATGCACGAGTAGAAAAAACCTGTGGCAGGAGATTCGGCCATGCCCACCGTTCTGTAAATACCCAGACGATCATCGTCAGTATCGGAAATAGAATGAGAAATACAAATATCCCAAGCAGGATTTTGCCTAAATAACTGTTACTTTTTTTCATTGTGCTCTTTCTTAGCCTTTCTACGATTTAAAATCTCTGTATTTTTCTGCATCAGCCGAAAATATGCAACTGCACAGATCATGGAAATAATAGTAATAATTCCATTCAATGCCATTGCATACGGACGATTTTCAAGATCCGGATGAATGTACTGTGTATGTGCCAGGATCGGTAATGCTTCCGGGGAGGTCGGTCCCAGTAAAAGCGGAAGCTCATAAGCGCCCAGTGCAAATGTAAAAATGATCAGAAAACTGCTGCCAATCGCTCTTCTACAAAGTGGCAGGGTGACTTTCATAAAAGCTTTTCTTCTGGAGGCTCCCAGATTAATCGCCGCTTCTCCAAGGCTTCCATTAATATTTGCCATCAATGCAATGACAAAATATATCACAAACGGAATCTCCTTCCACAAATATGCGATAATGATCCCTACACCATTTGTACTATATAAAAGCTGTACAAAATCCTGCTGCTCTTTGATAAATCCCATTGCACATAAAACTCTTGCAAGCAAACCATTCTGTGAAAGAATATTCACTACAAACAGTGCAACGACTACATGAGGCACAATGATCGGGAGCTGAATGATCCGCATCCCTTTTCCTTTTGTATCTGTATTCATAACAAGTACCGCACATATTCCGACTCCGATCAGAACTGCCAGAGTTGCTGATGTGACTGCAATATACAAGCTGTAAATGATTGATTTTACAATATCCGGTCTGGATAAGATCTCTTTATAATATTTAAATGTTGGTTCTGTAAGACCAAAAGCCGGAATCACCCCAAGACTTTGGGTGATTCCGGTTGCCAGTCCTGCTATAAATATGATTCCAAGTATAATCTGCGGAACCAACAACGCATATGGTATGAATTTTTTCCACATGTATTCTTTTCCACACTTACTAAATCGTTTTTTGCTAAATTATTTGCCGACTACTTCTTCCTGCCAGATCTCTTCGATAACTGGAACAAGCTGTGCAGGCATCTCAGGAAGTCTCTTGGAAAGGAGCTCATCCTGTGCGATAACACCTTTTCCTAAGTCAACATTGTCAAATTCTTTCTTCTGGTCATCAGACAGTTTGTCATAAGATACAACCGGAAGAGTCTTCATCTCTTTGTAACGGCTTGCCTGAATCTCCGGTGACATCATCTCATTGATTGCTACCATTGCTCCGGCTTTGTTAGCAGAGTTTGCTGCGATTGCCATAAAGTTCGTATTACCGATTGTTCCTTTGTCAAACTGGAATGTCTGAGTTGTCTTCGGATAGGTTCCGTTGTCAATTCCTACAGCTGCATCATAAGCGCCATATGTCATATACATAACCAGTTCGCCGTCAGAGTACATCTTCTCACACTTTGTAGAGGAATCCGGGAATGATTTTCCACCGTTCCACAGATATGGATTTAATTTCTTCAGGTAATCCAGTGCTGGCTGAATTGCTTTTTTCACAGTTGCTTTGTCTGCTTTCATATCCATGAACTGCTCGTATCCACCACAGGTTTCATAAATGATATTTCGCACAAATACACTTCCTGTGAAGTCCGGAAGTTTTGGATATGTTACTTTTCCTTTGTATTTCTTGCAGAACTCTAAGAATTCTTCTGCATTCTTTGGAGTTTCTTTTGCAGCAGCATTGTCTTTCATAAATACAAACTGTGCTTTTCCGTATGGTGCTTCGTATCCTTTGATCGGATATGCAAAGTCATAATTTACATCTTCAGACTTGGTGTCAATATATTTTGAGAAGTTAGGAAGCTTGTCTGTAAATGGTCCGTACAGCATGTTTTTCTCTTTTGCTGATTTGAAGTTCTCTCCATTGATCCATATCATGTCGATGTCGCCATCTTTTTTGTTTCCTTCCATTTCTCCGGATAACTGGCTTAAGATCTGATCAATATCCATCGGAACACGTTCCATCTTGATATCGTATTTTTCTTTCATATCCGGTGCGAATACGTCGTCCAGCCATTTATTCAGGACTTCATCTCCACCCCATCCATAAAATGTTACGGTTGAGCCTTTGGCTTCCTTTTTCATGTCATCAAATGACATCTCTTCCACTTTCGAATTTTTCTTGTCCGAAGAGTCTTTGCTGCTGTTGCTGCTGCATGCTGCAAGTGAAAGTGTCATCGTAGTTGCAAGCAACACTGACAAAATTTTCTTTTTCATTGTGTCTCTCCCTTTGTATCATATATTTATGTAAATTTTATTTACATACAAAATGTATCTTTCAGAAACTGATGCATCTTCTCCAGAAAATCTGCGTCCAGATATGCGTTCAATTTCTCAAACGTAGACTGGTTAAATAACATTTTCCCGGGCTCTCTGTACTGTACCCATGCCATGGCACACCATGTAATTCCACGCAGGCAAGTGATTCCTGTAAACTGCATGGCACGTTTCTTCAGTCCTGTGACATCGAATCTTCCGGCAACCGCCCTAATATATGTATCGAGGAAATCTAACATCTCCTCTCTTTCTAACAGCACATCCGTCTTCCAGAATGTCGTTGTCGGTGCCAGAAAATGTCCGAGGTCCTGCGCCGGATCGGCATATAACGGTTTTTCCCAGTCTACGAGATAAGTATATCCCTTCTCATCTACAAGAAAATTCGTATTGTTCAATTCTGTATTGACGCAGCACTGGTAAACCGGCTCATTCGGAATGCTTCTTACAATCTCCCGGCCCGTATCCAGCATCTCACGAATCTTTTCTTTCTTCTCTTCTTCACCAAGCGATGATTCCATATATGTCTTCACCATTTCCTCACACTCATCCAGAATCGCTTCCAGCGGATTCTCCGGTGTGATCAGTGTGTGCATACCTTCTTCCGGCATCTTTACACTGTGAATATCTGCAAGACATTCTGCTGCACCGCCCAGCCCTTTGTGATAATCCAAAGTTGTTCCAGGCAAGAATTCCATGACCATAATGCCATGTTCCAAATACTCCAGACTGCCATCAACATAAAGTGGCTTCGGTGTTCTTCCGGAAGATTCCAGAAGTTTCAATGCGTGAAATTCATATTCAATCTGATGTCTTAAATGCATCTGGCTTCCGCAGTTCACGCGGAGCACCAGTTTCTTACCTGTCACCGGATGTGTAAATACATAATTACGGTTGTATTCACCCTGCGCCAACATCTCATATCTCTCTGTCACTTCCTCCGAAAGCCCCAATACCTCCCGGTAAAAGGGAAGGCGGATATATTCTTTTAATCCTTTAATGCTATCCATATTTATCTCCTAAATTACAATACATCTATCGCACATCCTTATAGAGACTTGCGATCTTCTCGATCGAAACACCATCCCGATACATCTTGCGTAACCGGTTCATCAGCCACATGAGCTTTAATTTTGGAATGATTCCATCCGGGAAACGTCTGTCCGATGTGTAAATACGGTGTCTTGCCATTCCTAAGCGGATACCTTTTTCTTTTAAAGTCAGTGAAAACTGATAATCTTCCAGTATCGGCAGTTCTGCAAACATTCCTGCTTCAAAGAACAGCTCTCTTGTCACGAATATACCCTGATCTCCGAACATGACTTTCCGGTCTTTGATCCGGTGATTGGAAATCACGCGGCATGTCCACATAAAGAAATTTTTTGAATGAAATGCGATTCCAAAACATCCTGCCTGATGGTCTTTCATTACATATCGGATCTCTGGTACAAGTGTAACCGGAATTTCGCTGTCACAGTGCAAAAAACATAAAATATCTCCGTGGCTGTTCTTTGCACCGACATTCATCTGTGCTGCCTTTCCTTTGTCCGAATGATATACCGGAAATGTATCTCCCAGCAATTCCAATGTCCGGTCTGTACTTCCACCATCTACAAATATAACTTCACATTTATCTTTCAGGCCTTCCATCTGCCGTTTCATAGCAAGGATCGTTGTCTCTTCATTGTAAATCGGTATAATAATTGATATCTTCGTTGTACGCATCAGGTATTTTCCAGTCTGCGTTTTCTGTAATTTCGAATTCTCCCGCATCTTCTGCCGGAAAGCTATGACATCTTCTTTTCTGTCAATGTCACTTAATTCCCGGATAAATCCGACCTGTAATCCGACTTCTTTCAGTCCTGCCAGTGTATTTTCCATCACACTGGCATGTCCATAACTCTGCTTTTCGAATACTTCTTTGTGTGGCTCATTCATTCCAACCAGATAGTAACCGCCGTCTTCCGTTGGTCCGAATACAATATCCTTCGTCTCTAATATACGGAATGCATTTTCCATATCTGTGCTGTGAAGTTCCGGGATATCCGTGCCAAATAAAATACAGGAATCATATCCCATCTTCAAAATATCTTTGATAGCGACATACATCCGCACACCAAGGTCTTCGCCTCTCTGCGGAAAATATTTTGCTTCTTTTCCAAAAATCTTACGGATCTTCTTCTCCTTATCTTCCGGCGTGTAACAGACAAAAATATCTGCTGCCGCCTGCTCACATTCTCTCTCAATATCCTTAAGCAGGCAAATATGTACTTGTTCACACTGTTTCGGTGTAAAATAAGGCATCAGTCTTGTCTTTGTCTTTCCCGGAACAGGCACTCGTGTAAAGACGATCACCGCCCGTTTATTCTTCATGTTCATTCTCACTCTCTTCCGGCTGTACATAACGTTTTTTGAGGAATGCGCCCATCGCAAGCACAAGCGCTGCGAGTACGACTGCAATTCCGATATATAAAATTCGATTCTCTTTATCTGCCAGTCCGGCTGTTCCTACTGTATACATTGCCGTTCCCGGCAACATAAAAAGGAGGGAACATACGGAATAGGTCACAAATTTGATATCTGTCACTCCATACGCAAAATTCTGTAAGTTGTACGGGAACAACGGTACCAGTCTTGTGATCATAAGAATAAAGATCTCGTTATTTCCAGATTCATCAAATAACCATTTTTTCAAATATTTGTTCTTCATAGCAGCCGGTTTGATACTGTCTTTCAGGAAAAATCTTCCTGCAATGAATGCAAGCATCGCGCCGATGGTCGTCGCCACTGAACATGCGATTGTTCCAAGCAGCGGTCCAAAGAGGAGACCTGCAGCAATGGCAAATGTAATCCCTGGAAGAGCCAGAGCTACACAGCCTACGATTGTAAGTCCCATGTAGAGAGCCAGCGCAACCGGCAGATTATTCTCTACCATCTCATCGAGCTTCTTTAAATTGTTAATATTTCCGATATATTCAGACCAGCCAAATATATGGTTTAACACAAGAATTACCAAAATGAGTCCAATAAATATGATTAGTTTTATGTGCTTGCCTTGTTTCTTCTCTTCATTCATACCGTTACTTTAAATACCTCTTAATTATATTTTTACAGATATGGGGGCAATGCCCCCACAAATATGATTGTTTTTCCGTGACTACCAGATCACTTTACTATTTAATTTTCAATGTTACTGTACTCTTCTTACCACTTCCGTCAGTTGCTGCTGCGGTGATCTTCACCTTCTTGCCTTTGCCGGCTTTCTTAGCAGTTACTTTACCGGAAGATGTTACAGTTGCATACTTTGTATTACTGCTTGTCCATCTGACTGTTTTATTTGCACCTTTACTTGCAGTTACTTTTAATTTTAATTTTAATGTTTTTCCAGCTTTGACAGATGTTGCTTTCGAAATGCTTACTTTCTTAACGATTCCCTTCATGGAAGTGATCGTGTAAGTACCTTTCACTTTGCTTCCGTCTTTTGCAGTTGCTGTAATGGTAACTTTCTTACCACCTGAATTTTTCTTTAATGTCACATTGCCATATTTATCTACAGTTGCAACTTTTGTATTGCTGCTCTTCCATGTGACTGCTTTGTTTGTCGCATTGGATGGTGAAACCGCTGCGGCAAGCTTCACTTTCTTTCCTGCTGCGACTTTTTTATAAGAACCTGCAACTTTAACTTTTTTCACTTTTACAGTTGCAGGTTTTAATCTGCGATATGTGTATGTGTAATTGCGGCCGGCATCCCCGATCAGATCTTTATCCCATTTTACTGCCGGGCTGATGACCGGTTCTCCCGCTTTGTTTTTCACTACTTCATATCCCGGGATACTCTTCGGCGCAATGTCAAACTGTTGTACCATTGAGATTGCATAAGCCTCATATTTATCCGGTTTTGCAAGGGCTTTTCCTGTGCCCTCTTCTTTGTAATTTACAGTGACTGTTCGAATGTCTTCTTTATCTGTAAATGCGTATTCTGTCTCTTCTCTGATTCCAGTATTATCTACTCTTAATACTACGGACGGACTTTCCAGGAAATGTTTTCCATCCAGTGCTACCTGAATTGTAAATTTCTTAGGTTCGTCTGTTCTTGTGCCGGCGAATCTTGCCGGAAGGACTTCGATCAGCTGACTGTTTCCATCGCCAACTGCTCCGTTCTTATTCATTCCTGCGATTGCAACGAATCGTAAGGTGCCATCTCATTCCGGAATGTCGTACACCGGGAAGATAATTCCATTCTCATCGATGGCACGAACTTTTACTATTTTGGAATCAAGATTTGTTCCATACAGACGAAGAACGGTTTTTAATTCTCCGACCTGTGGGGATACTTTTACTGTAATATCTTTATTGAAATCACCCGTGTTGTCTTTGTTATTACCGGTGATCGTCATTGTTGCCAATGTCTGCTTGGCCGGGTCTGTTCCTTTTGCCAATACAGAAATGATCGCCTTCTTCGCCGGGTTCCCATTGCTTCCTTCGTATACTAACATGCCCTTATACTTTACATTGATCGCATAGGCCATTGTATTGTCTGTCGTATTCTCCGGTACAGTTACTGTCATCTGCAGACCATTCTCTGTCTTTACAACATCAAGCGTTGTTCCGACTGCCGCATCTGTTTCTCCTGCTCCGGTTAAATACGCTTCTACATCCTTCTCAATATCAATCTCATCTACACGTACACCTTTGAGTGTGGCAGTTACTGTTCCACCCTGATAGTCAAGAACCTCTTTACTGAGATCAATCTGGCTGATCGTTGGTTTTGTAGTGATTGACCATGATACTTCTTTGTTATATTTGTTGTCGTCATTTTTTAATGCACCGGCTCCGACATAAAGGCCGGAATCCACTCCAAGTTCGTTTTTCGTAAAATCTTCTTTGAAGCGAACGATAAGCTGATTTCCTTCGATGATCACTTCATCTTCATCTGAAACCGTACGGATTTTCTCGAATGTACCGTGCATTTTCGCAATATAGATTTTGCTCTTAACTCTCTCCATATCCGCATATCCAAACTGGATATCTTCCTTGAAGGTTGCTGTGATCGCATTGGAACCTGTCTGTGCGATCTGCTCTACTGGAAATTCCACCATATCTCTTGTCTTCTTTTCCAGTAAGACTGTTGTCTCAGCCTGTTCCTCAATTGTTTCCCCGTTTTTGACACCTGCTTTGATCTTTAAGTCAATATCATTCCTCATCGGGTTCTCCGGAACTTCGATGATTGCAGTGTCTTTTTTCACTTCTTTGACTGTAGGCTGTATCTTGTTCGATACAGACATTCCTCCCTCTTTCAAAGTCGCATCAAATTCTACTCCCCAGTTTTCGGATGTGAGACCTGTTCCGGTTGCTTTAACCGTAATCGTCCCTCCGTCCTCCGGAAGCGTGTCTGGCGTAGCTTTAACAGCTGTTACTACTGCCTCTTCCTGCGCTGCTTCGTCTTGTGCATGAACAGTGAATCCCTGTCCTGTTCCAGCCAGCATACAGCAGACGAGAGCAACAGAAAGTGCCTTCTTCCATCTGTTGTTTTTCATGTTTTTCCTCCTAAATGACCTGATAGTCTATTATGTAGCGTATCATATTTTCCGGCTTTTCACTAATTGATAAATCCAATAAATATGGCTTATTTATCATTTATATCAATAAATAAGCCATATTTTATATTTTTGTCGTTTTAATCAATAGATTTTCTATCTGTTTCCTTATTCACCGATACTTTTCTTAGATTCCCCTTTAATTTTCTTCTTTAATCGCTTTATTTTCTCATTAAGAGTCAGTAGGAATGCCAGTCTCCTGCGCACCCTGCGAAGCGTATATTTTAACTGGTCTCTGTCATTCATCCGTTCCGTTGCTTTACATAGAAGAAAGTCTCCTGCCGACATCGACTTCATTCGCATGAGATCCGCATACATCCATGGTTCTTCTACCATATCTTCTGTCACGTCCTCCAGATCAACCGCACGCATTCCCTCCTCTTTCAGAAAATCATACAATTCTTGATAAGCAGCAAAAGAAGTCTGTATATTCAAAGACCGAAACAATCCTCTTATCATCTTATTGCGAAAACTTTTCTCTACCAACGCAAAATCATCTTGCTTTTTCAACTGTTCCCATGTATAACGATACGATTCAAATGGGCATTTCCATGTCTCTGATGCCTGTGACGTTAAACTTCCTGGATTGTTCATTCTATAATAAGCAAGCTCTTTACTGACCGTTGTAATCCGCTCTGCCTGATACATTGCCTGCATGACAAATGCAGTATCATTTCCCTGCCGGATATCCTGGAATGTAATCTCATTTTCCACAATGAACGCTCTGCGAAGCATTTTATTCCACAGCATGTTCGATGCAAAGCCAAAGATATCCCCCGGTATGTCATATTTATTAAATGGATCTTTCTCCGGCAATTTATCTTTTTGCAGATATCCGCCTGTTTCATATAATTTGCCGTCCCCGCGAAATTCACACACTTCACAGACACAGATGTCTGCCTGCACCTGCTCGGATTTGTGATACAGTTCCTCCAGTGCTTTTGGATGAAACCGGTCATCTGCATCCCAGAACACAACATATTTCCCCACTGCACATTCCAAACCTTTGTTTCTTGCAACTCCGGCATTGTGCTTTTCCTGCTCGATCAGATGGATTCTCGGATCTTTCTCCATGCGCTCACGTATAATCTTAATGGAGTCATCTTCTGATCCGTCACTGACGCACAGAATCTCAATCTCCCGGAATGTCTGCGCTTCTACAGAATCCATCATCTCTTCCAGGTGACTCTGCGCATTATGAAAAGGAATGATCACTGATACCTTCGGCACATGCTCTCCCGACTCTTCTCTGACATTATTCACTTGTATCATTTTTTTATCTTCGTTCTTATCTCTGCTCCTGTTCATAAACTCTCCAGCTTTTCTTTCGAATATTCTGATACTTGCGGTATTCTCCCTTCTGGTAAAAATAAAACGCTTTTTTTCCGTCTATTCCCAGTTCGTGAAACCAGGTTTTCTTTAATATCTGGTACAGTTCTTTCTTCTTTGGGCCATTCAGCGTCTCCAGATTCCAGAGCGAAAAATGCAATGCATAATTGATATAGTCCTGCTCCAGTTCATGATAGAGTCCTCTTTTTTTCAACTCCTCTCGAAGTTCCAGAAGTGCTTCATAAAAGCAGGTCCATGACTGTTCTCTTGTGTTAGACAGCGAATTCTGATTGTCTCTGCGCTGATGGATGAGTACTTCATCCAGAATCTCTATATTCTTTGCGGTCACAATAGCAAGGAAGGTAAATAGCAGATCGTTTGATGTGCGCTGTTCCTGGAAATAAAGCCTCTGTTCCTCTACAAAGCTTCGAAGAAAAAGCTTGTCCCATGTCCATCCGACAAATACTTTGAATACATTATCGGTAAACTGTCGGTAATTCATCGGGCGGTATGGAGGAAGTGCATGCCGCCTGATCGTCCATGCCACACTTTTGTACTCGCCGGTTGTTTCGTAGTATTGATCTGATCCAAACACCAGAAGCTCTGCCCGACTTTCTTTTGCTTTTTTATATGCTTTTTCCAGCATATCCGGTTCAAAGAAATCGTCTCCATCCAGAATGGATAAATATTCTCCTCTTGCAATGCGAAGTCCTGCATTTCTCGCCGCTCCGGCGCCGCCGTTCTCCTGACTGATTATTTGGATACGGCTGTCTTTTTCCGCATATTTTTCAAGAATCTGCTGTGTCCGGTCTTTCGATCCGTCATTTACACATATGATCTCAATCTCTTTTAACGTCTGTCCGATGATACTGTCCAGACATTGCGCAAGATATGTTTCTCCATTATAAACCGGAATGATCACCGATACTTTGCACATTTTATCTGCCTCCACGAAGTTTCTTCTTTAAAAGACTCGGTGCTCCAAGGAGAAGTTTTCCAACACGAAATGTTTTGGAACTCCTGATCTTTTTAATCTCTTGGCGAAGTTCCTGATTTTCTTCTTCCAGCTTCGTAATCTGTTCGAACACCTGCTGATTGATGGTTCTTGGATACACGCACATTTTATAGTAATGTTCCGGATCTTGCACTATCCGTTCGATGTTATTCCATGTCTTATCTGTAAATGTATCCGGAATCACATCTCCCAATGCAATCCCTCTTTTTAACTCCTCACTGAACCGCATCAGATATTCATAGCGATATTCTTCTGCGATCCTCCAAAGCGTTCCAAGATAATTATGATATTTCTTAAACCAGTATACATGGCGAAACCGCTTCCACAGCACTTCATCCTGCATTAGAATATCTTTAATATAGTCGTATTCCTGATTGATACAATATACTTTTTCGCGATTATTTACCGATGAATTCGGATTATCCCGACGATTCATATAGTAAGGCGTATCAAGGATCATCGCCCTTTTCGCATAAATGAACGTCTGAAACCAAAATCCATTATCCTGGAAAGAAGCTCCCGGCGTCTCGTGATGCCGGATCTTATGCTGTTCCAGAAATTCTCTTCTGTAAATGCCGCTCCATGTATTCATGATAAAGCGGATTGCATCCGGTTTTTCACTCGGATTGAACACATGATTATAATCTTCCGGATTCACACTCAGATGATTATAATATAATTCTTTATTTCCATTCTCTGCGGTTACAAAACGATAAAAATCAGCTTTTACGAAATCAAGCTCATATTCTTTTGCCTTCTTATATAAATCTTCATACATATTTAACGGAACATAATCATCCGGCTCGACAATACCGATATATTCACCGGATGCCGCATCCAATCCCTGATTCATCGCTTTCCCATAGCCACCATTTTTCTGTGAAATAATGCGGATCCTGTCATCTTTTTTCGCATACTGCTCTAGAATCTGCAGCGAATGATCCGTTGATCCATCATTAACGCAGAGAATCTCAATCTCTTTCAGTGTCTGATGAATCACGCTCTCCATACATTCTTCCAGATATTCTTCTACATTATAAACCGGTATGATCACCGATACTTTCTTCATATTTCAAGTTCCTCGTTTCTTATTGTTCCTTCGCTTTTTTGAAAAGTTTGCGTATCATACGGATGGGAAATCCAATCACTCTGGCTACACGGTAAGTAGTCGAATATTGGATGCCCGACAACTTTTTCTGTGTCTTTGTAAGCTCTTTTCTGGTTTCCGCAAGTTCTTTTTTCAGCTTCTTAATCTCCACTCCACGGTCAAATTTCTCTCCATATGTGATCTGAAGTTTACGGTTGATCTCGGATTTTTCCTTATATGTCCGGAACAGTTTTTCCGTGATCCGTGTATGCTCTCTCACCAGCGTCTGGAACTGGATCTTATCCAGCCCCCACAATCCTTCATATGCGTACTTCTGTGCCTCCGGCATCTCGGAATATTGTTTTGCCGCACGCCATAATACAGTATGCATTGTATCATAAAGAACATCTGCCATCTCTTCCGGCATGGAATGGATTTCCAGAAAATGTTCCATCGCCACATAGCTCTTCATCAGTCCGTAAATATGTTCAAAACTGGCCTTTGCCGTCATAATAGAACCCGATCGCACTCTGCGGTGGAAGAATTCCTTCTTCCAATATCCACATCTCTCTGCCATCAGCATTGTCATAAATGTAAAATCAATATCCTCATGCAAAATACCCGGCTGAAAAGCAAAATGATGTTCCTCAAGATACCGGCGTTTAAAAAACTGCATGCCTACATTTGTGCGGTACTCTTTTGTCTTCTGCATCCTTTGAAACATTTCTTTCCCATCACAACAGGCAGGATAGTTGCCCTTTCTCTGGTAATATCCGTCAAATTCGTTGTGCACAGCCTCCATGTCTTTCTCTTCAAAGAATGCACAGCCATCGTAGTATAAAACTTCCAAATCATGTTCCTGACATCTTCCGGCAAGCTGTTCCAGTGCCTCCCGTTCCAGCCAGTCATCACTGTCCATAAAATAAATATAATCTCCGGATGCTGCTTTCATTCCTCTGTTTCTTGTTACAGACAATCCGCAATTTTCCTGTGTATATACAGAAATTCTCTCATCTTCTTCTGCATAATGCTTCAAAATTCCCAGTGTATAATCCGTGGAACCATCATCAATACAGATAATCTCCAACTCTTTTAAAGTCTGTCCTGTAATGCTGTCCAGACACTCTTCCAGATATTTTTCCACATTATAAGCGGCAATCACAACAGTAACTACCGGATGCCCGGTTGACTTTCCTTCCTTTATGCAACGTATATCTCCATAATTCTGTCTGCGTTCCCGTTCTTTTCTCACCTCTCTGGCATATGGAAGTCCACGCAGATAATTAATATTTTCAGGCATATCGTATTCTTCATCCGCATGCTCCAACAAATGCATATCCAGAAATCTGTCCGAACATAATTTATCGATCACTTTCTGGCGCACCTGTTCCGAATGAAGTGTCCGGAGATTATAAACACAGCCGGATGCCACCATATTGCAGAATCCTATCTCCAGTTCTTCATAAATACCTCTTCTTGTCAGCTCTTTATAAACCGATTCATACGCTTCAAGAAAACAAAGCGGGTTCTGATCCTTTCTGTTCTGCAGGCTTCCACCATAATTGACTCTGTAATATACCAGATCTTCTCTCACAGCCGCCACACGCTCCGCTGCTCCAAGTGCCGTCAATGTAAAATAGACATCATTGCTGTTCGGAAGATTCTGAAACTTAAGTTTCTGCTCCTGAATATATTCTCGCCGGAAAGACTTGTTCCACGGAGCAGGTGTTGTCAGTGTAAACAGTTCCCCCTCCATGGTCTTTCTCGAAAACACTTCCTGTACCGGCAGTAATTTTCTCCAGAGATAACGCGGTACGTGCTCTGATCTCCCTGTCAGATCATCATACTTCCTTGCTCCAAAAAGAATCACGTCCGCATTTGTTTTATTACCTTTTTTGGCAATCTCTTCCACAAGTGTATCTGTGAAAAAATCATCTGCATCCAGAAACAACAGATATTCGCCTTGCGCACTCTCCATTCCCAGATTCCGTGCTGCTCCGGCGCCTTGATGATCTTGCCTTAGTATCTGCACACGCGGATCCTTTTCTGTATACTCTTTCAAAATGGAAGCCGAGGCATCCGTCGATCCATCATCCACACATATGATTTCTATATTCGGATTCGTCTGTTTAAGAAGCGAATCCAGCGCTTCTCTTAAATAAGGTTCTGTGTTATATACCGGCATAATCACCGATACGTCTGTTTTTCCTACTTTTTTCATCCTCTTATCAATTTTCTCCACATTCTGACCGGAAAACCTATGCATCTTGCAAGGCGGTATGTTTTACACCCTTTGATTCCGTCAATCTTCTTCTTCAGCTCTCTGTTGATCTGTTTTAATTCTTTAATTTCCACACCACGGTCGAATTTCTCACTATAAGTCTGTTGCAATTTCCTGTTAATCTCCGATTTTTCATCATAAGTCCGCTGTAACTTTTCCTGAAGCTCCGTTCTTTCACGCACCAATCTGTCTTTCCATTCTTCCAGAAATTGATTCCGTTCTTTTAATTTGTCATTTTCTTTTATTTTTTTAGCCGTTTCATCAAGAAGATGCTGTTCCTGCTCTTTCCAGGTTCTCTCTCTTCTTTGTCTTTCAGCAACCTTTATTCTTTCTTTCAGTCCCGGAAAGCAAGATTCAAATTGAATCCGCTTCTTATCTTCCAAAAGCTCTTCAGACCTCTGCGCCATCCACGGGAGCTGCATATACGCTTCCTTTATTGTTGTATATTTATCATGCCATGTCTCATAATCCAGTGTATCCGCTTCGCTTTGTAATTGCTCAAACTTCTTATAAAACATATCAAATATCCCTTGATTTTCTCCCTGCAATTCTTCTCTTAATGCCAGCAGCTGCTCTACACGGCTTTCAAAGGAATATTCTTCTTGCAACACCTGCCACATCTGTTCTACTCGTTCCCGGATTGCAGGATAATCAACCTGTATTTTTTCTGCCTGTTCTACAAATTGTTCTTCATTAGTATAAAACAGTACCGAATCTCCAAATAATTTTTCTATAATATCTACATAATCGGAAAGAACCGGAACTCCACATGCCATTGCTTCCAGTATCCTAGTGTTCATGAAGCCATGTTCCGTCATATCTTCATAATGATCGTTCAATGTAATCTTCGTCTCCCAGTACAATTCCGGCAGCATATAATTAGGAATGTTCTCTGCCATGACTGCATCGGCGTGCTCCGGCAGTAACTTATCCCATCCTTTTCCCCATATCTTAAGCGGGATATGATGCTCCAGCGCCCAAACAACACTTTTTCTTTTAATTCCTCTGGAATTACCTACAAACACCCAGTCATATTTTTTTTCTTTCTCCACTCTTGCCGGGTGAAAGATCTCCATATCTGCACAGATTAACAACTGACGTACCGGAACCTGCACTTTCCTACAGATCTCTTCCAGATACTCTTCTTTTGCGGAACCAATGCAGACCAGGTCATAGGCATTATACTCTTCCACCGTAACTCTGTCCGGATGGCTTAAATTCCACATAATGTAAATGGTATCCGGATCCCTTCTGTCCGGATAATATGCTTCCGGTCCCCGCAATGCAACTACAACATCCGCTGCACCTTCGTTTTCCCATTCATCTCTGGATTCTATAACTGTATATACGCCTGCTCTGTTCAGATATTTTTTTAATGTACAGGCAAAAAAATAGTCAGACCAGTTCTTCTTCGATGCATTATTCGGGAATCCGGCTTTGATGACCCATATTTCTTTTCCGTTTGCCAGTTTTCTTCTATCTTCCATATCTGATTTACCGCTTTCTCCTCTGGATTCTTATTTTAGACATAGTATCTCCATTTTCTATATCTTATTAATTATAGAGAACATTTTCCGGACCGTCTAATTGATTTTTTCTATTATAGGCATTATCTATATGTTGTATTCTTCACATAACTGTTCACAATACTCTTCATCTTCCGTTACTCGCTTTGCGTCATCATACTGTTTCTTTTCTAATAGTAATTTTATCAATTCTACTTGTCTTCGTCCTTCCTCTCTTCCCTCTTCTCTTCCTTTTTCCCTAATCAGTCTTTCGCGTTCCTCTGCTTTCATAAAACTCGCCTCCATCTCATCGCTGGCTTTTATTTGTTGAATTTTATGATGCAAGTCCTTCAGCCGATGGTCACTGTTTTCACGCAATCCTGTATCATTGCTTTCTGTAATATAATGCAGAAAATCCACTAGCTCCGGCTCTACTTCTTCGGCATTTGTTCCGTTCGTGTTAAGGAATATTTTTCTGCAACAAAGTCCATACGGATTCCTCGTTTTCCCGGCAGATTATGTATTACTTTCTGTCCTTCTTTCCAGCGCAGGCTTTTTAATCTTTTTCCTGTTGCAAACTCAATAATTGTCTTACATGTTTCCAAATCTTCTGTTGCAACATCAAACAGGAAATCGTCCATCAAGTTAAGATCTTTCAATGTACGACCTTTCTTCCCACCCTGATTCTTCTGAAGCATTGCATCATTTTCCATATTTATTTTTTCGTTTTTAATCATATGTTTCCTCCTTAAGTATAACGGATTAGTGAAAAATCGTCTACATCTACACAGTCCGCCCTTTTCTATTAATATGCTAGAAAGTAAATTTAGTTTGGATTCTCCTGTTCGACTCGAACCTTTTGAATATGTTTTGATATTCTTTTGATAATGGTTTTTGATTTTTTTGAAATTAAGTACTCTTAGATTTTTATGAATCAACATATGTTGTAGATGTATTTTATCACAGCGGTGCGAAAAAAGCCACAGAAAAATCCGGTGCTTCTCCATAACGCACCGGACTTTTCTGTTTATAATTGAGTAAGGGATCTATTCCATTCATCTATGAAGCGTTTTCAGCTCTTATTCATACAGCGGATATTTTGCGCAGATCTTATTAACTTCTTCACGGATCTCATCTGCTTTTGTATCGAAATCTGTGACTGTCATCTTGATCAGTTTTGCAATTGTCTTCATATCTTCTTCTTTCAGTCCACGAGTTGTAACTGCAGGTGTTCCGATACGAACTCCGCTTGTTACAAACGGACTTGCAGGATCGTTCGGTACTGCATTTTTATTAACAGTAATATATACTTCATCCAGGCGATTCTGTAATTCTTTTCCTGTAATGTTCATATTCTGAAGATCAACTAAGATCAGATGGTTATCTGTTCCACCACTTACAAGGTTAAATCCTTCTGCTACCATAGCATCTGCAAGTGCTTTTGCATTCTTAACAACCTGCTGCTGATACTCTTTGAATTCTGGTTTCAGAGCCTCTCCGAAACATACAGCTTTTGCAGCGATGATGTGCTCAAGCGGTCCTCCCTGTGTTCCTGGGAAAATAGCTTTGTTAATTGCTTTTGCATGCTCTTCTTTGCAAAGGATCAGTCCACCTCTTGGTCCACGCAGTGTCTTATGTGTTGTTGTTGTTACAACATCTGCATACGGAACCGGGCTCTGGTGAAGTCCTGCTGCCACCAGTCCTGCAATGTGAGCCATATCAACCATCAGATATGCGCCAACTTCTTTTGCGATATCAGCGAAAATATCAAATTTGATCTCTCTTGGATAAGCAGATGCTCCTGCTACGATTAATTTAGGTTTGCATTCATGTGCAATCTTACGAATCTCGTCATAATCCAAAAATCCTTCATCATTTACATTGTAAGGTACAAAATTATATAAGAGTCCTGATAAGTTTACCGGTGAACCATGTGTCAGATGTCCGCCATGTGCCAGGTTCAGTCCCATAACTGTATCGCCCGGTTTGATGAGTGCCTGATAAACTGCTGTATTAGCATTTGCTCCGCAATGTGGCTGTACATTTGCGTGCTCTGCGCCAAATAACTTCTTCGCACGTTCGATTGCAATATTCTCCAGAATATCTACGTCTTCGCATCCACCATAGTAACGTTTTCCCGGATATCCTTCTGCATATTTGTTTGTTGGAACGGTTCCCATTGCGAGCATAACCGCAGGGCTTACGATATTCTCTGAAGCAATCAGTTCGAGATTTCTTCTCTGTCTTCCAAGTTCCAGCTCCAGTGCTTTTCCAACTTCGTCATCGTACTCTTTGATATAATTTGTTACATCTTCAATTCTGTTCATCTTATTGTCCTCCTTCGATACGCCTGTTTCCCCCAATAAAAAACAGGCAAAAAACCTTTGCTTCATTTACTAAAGATCTTTTGTCTGCCTCTGTCCTTTTACCTGAAAGATTGCTGATCGTTTTTCCCCATATAACTACCAGTTTACTTCTTCGGTACAATTAAAAATATTGTTCTCCAGAGTGTCGTCCGAATCCATTCCTTTTACCTGAGAGTTTCTGCCTACCCCTTCGGCTCCGTTTCGGATAAAGCCTAGCCCCTGTTCTTTATCCATACGGTATCTCACGAATTCATCTGCCGACTTATCAACTGCCTTTAGTATACACAATGCTTTTGTTTTAGTCAATAATTACAAAATAAGTTATTTTTTTATCAATTTTTTGTGCATTTATTATATCTATAGAGTTATCAATTTTATAGATAATCTATCTAAAAACTTCTTTGATACTGTCATAATGCAGAAAAATGCCTTCTCCGGCAAGATCTTCAATTTCTTTCTTTGTCGCGAAACGGTATCCCGCTGTTTCTTCTTCCTGTAAATGTATATCACTCTCATCAATATCCAGAACAAAGCGATAAACATCTACAAAGTAATTATCTCCTTCTCCCGGGTTCTCTCTGTGATATGTGAAACAATATCCACCTTCCGCATTCCTTACATCCAGCCCTGTCTCTTCCTTCACTTCGCGTATAACAGCTTCTTCCGAAGTTTCTCCTGCCTGTGCTGCGCCTCCGGATACTTCCCACCATCCCGGTGCCCACGCTTTTGTCATTACACGTTTTGTGATAAGATACGTGTGATCTGATCTTGCAACTACTCCAAGTACTGTCAGATGATATTCATCATCTTTCAAGCACCAGTCATTTCTCTTCATCGTGCGACCGGTTGGATTTTTGTCTTTGTCATAAATATCCCAAAGTTCCATTCTTCTGCCTCCTCCTTCTGTCTTGATATTACTGTCTGCAGTTTCTCTACCTCATTGCCCCCTGGTTATTATACTATAACTGTGCCTGAATTTCCTCTAACATTTCCCGCACTGTTTTTCCATATACCGGATGGCGTTTGTACGGTGCAATTTCAGCCAATGGTTCCAGCACAAAGCTTCTTTTGTGCATTTCAACATGTGGAATACAGAGATTATCTTCTTCCAGTACGATGTCATCATACAGCAGAATATCCAGATCCAGTGTTCTCGGTCCCCAGTGTATAATCCGCTCCCTGCCCGCTTCTTTCTCGATCCGGTTTAATTCTTTTAACAATTCTTCCGGGTATAATAGCGTCCGCATTTTCAGACATGCATTTAAAAAATCCGGCTGATCTGTCACTCCGTAAGGCTCTGTTACAAGATAAGAAGAAACTTTTTCAACTGTACAAGTAGGAATCTGTCCTATTTTTTCGACTGCTTCATTCAGATAAGTTTCACTGTCACCAATATTAGAGCCAAGTGCGATATATGTTGTATGCCATTCGCGCGAAATCTTCACACTGACTGTTTTCAGCGGAAGTCCTACCGGTGCCCATGGTTTCTTGATCTCCAGATCGATCTTGCAAAGTCCCGATATGCTCTTAAGCATCTCTTCCGCAAGGGTTTCTGCCACCCGTTCTAGCAACTGGTAGGTATGTTCTTTCATATATTTTGTGATAAATGCACTGACTTCACCGTAATGGATAGATGCCGTCAGATCATCTGTCTTCCCGGCTTTTCTTGTATCTGTATAAAGCACTGCTGACACAAGAAATTTCTGTCCCAGTTTGTTTTCCTCTGAAAATACACCGTGATTGGCAAATACTTCCAGATCTGTAATTTTTATCTGGTCATAATCCTGACTTGTTTTTTTATTTATATATTTCATAATTATTATTCCTCACACCTGTCACTCTTTCTGCCAGTCTGCTTTCCTGTTTGCAAAACTTCATGAGTATTATTGTCCTAATCCGTTACCTGTTTTCCATATTTTACACTTCATGCTCACGCATAATTGCCTGCGTCATGCGGATTGCGCGAAGATTTTTCTGTACATCATGCACACGCACAAACGCACAACCCTTCTGTACACCATATACAGTTGTAACAAGCGTTCCTTCTTCTCTTTCTTCTACCGGAAGATCAAGAGTAAGTCCGATCACAGATTTGCGCGACGTACCGAGAAGTACCGGATAGCCGAGCTTGTTCAGGCATTCCATTTTATCAATGATTTCCAGATTCATCTCATAAGTTTTTCCAAATCCTACACCCGGATCAAGAATAATCTTATCCTCTGAAATACCTGCTTTTTTTGCAAGTGTCACACACTCCTCCATATCTGTCATGAAATCCGTCAGAAAATCTGTATATTCTGCTTTTTCCCGGTTATGCATCAGGCAGCATGCCACATCATACTTTGCAATCACTCCTGCCATCTTCGGGTCGTATTTTAATCCCCAGATGTCATTCACCAGATCAGCACCCGCCTGAAGTGCCGCTTCGGCAACTCTGCTCTTGTAAGTGTCGATGGAAACAGGAACAGCAAACTCCTGTTTCAGTCTTTCGATAACCGGTGTTACTCTTGCAATCTCTTCATCCTCCGTAATCTGTACATGCCCCGGTCTTGTCGATTCGCCCCCTACATCAATGATCGTAGCACCTTCGTCTATCATCTGTTTTGCATGTGCAAGTGCTCTATCCATACCGTTATATTTTCCTCCATCCGAAAACGAATCCGGCGTTACGTTTAAAATTCCCATTACATACGTTTCATTTTTAACATCAAACTCTTTTTTCCCGATGATCATATCTGTATCTCCCTGTTTTTCTTTTCTTCACTCCAGTTACATTCTTTTTTCGCTGGGCAGGCAAAGCAATTTCTGGAACATTTATCACTTTCGTATAAAAGTCTTTCCAACTTTGTCATATCTTTTCGTTCCCTGCGATGCCCACGGATGGCTGTCAAAATTTCTTTTTTTTCTTCTTCCGTATAGGCGACTGCCTCTGGCAGTGAATCCAGAATTTTCTCTGCAATCTGCGCTCCGGCAATCTCGTGCGGAATTTTTTCTTTGTATTGCAATGCTTTTCCGATATCATGTAAAATCGCTGTCGTATACAGCAATTCCTTCGAATATCCAAGATTGTTTTCTAAGTTCCAAATATATGCAATTCTTGCAACATCTAACAAATGTTCCATCTGATGACAGCAGAAGATCCTGTCTCTTTCTTCTTCTCTCAGTTCTTTGTAATACTGCTGATATAACGGATGTCTGAGTACTGTATTTAGTCGTTCCATCTTCTGTTCTTTCTCTGCATGTTCCATTGACTTCATCTTCACCATTTCATCTATTTCCCAAGCATCCGGAAGAACCGCTCTTCCAGAGTCGGATCAGTTTCAAATACGCCTCTTCTTGCAATTGTCACGGTCTGACTTCCCGGCTTTTTAATGCCGCGCATTGTCATACACATATGCTCTGCTTCTACCATAACCATTGCGCCTTTCGGACACATATACTGCATCAGCGCATCGGCAATCTGTCCGGTCAGTTGTTCCTGTAACTGCAGCCTTCTTGCAAACACTTCTACTGTTCGTGCCAGTTTGCTAAGTCCTACAACTTTTCCGTCCGGAATATAAGCGATATGTGCTTTCCCATAAAACGGAAGCAGATGATGTTCACAGGTTGAATAAAATGTGATGTCTTTTTCGATAACCATCTCGCTGCTGTCTACGGTAAATGTTTTTGCCAGATGGACTCCTGCATCTTCGTCCATTCCGCCATAAATTTCCTCGTACATTCTGGCAATTCTGTCCGGTGTATCTTTAAGGCCTTCCCTTGTTACATCCTCTCCCATACCTTCCAGTAATAAACGGACTGCCTGTTCTATTTTCTCATGATCGATCATGTCTCTCTCCCTCTATAGTTCTACTATCTGTTTTATTCTATCAAAAATGTTATTTTCTGCAAATATATCACTTTCATGCTTTATCCCATGTTTCCACAATCTGAATCACATCTCCCAGATAAGATAGAGAACCGCAGGCAATCACAACGGATTTCTGATTCTCTTCTGTCTCTTTTTTTGCATTTCTATATGCAGTCTTCAATGCCTCTTCCAAATCACTATGTGCGTCCGCTTTTTCAAATGCAATTACGTTCTCACAATATTTCGCTGCGTCTTCCGCAAGCACTCCTGCCAATAATGTGCGTTCTTCATTCGGAAGATGAATCGCATATACACACTCTGCGTCCGGACACAACAATGCTGTGATCTTTTTATATTCTTTATCTTTAAAAACGCCCATGACCAGGTGGATCCTGTAATTCGGAAAATATCGTCTTATTGATATAGCGAGCTTTTTTGCTGCATCTTCATTGTGTGCGCCATCAACAATCAAAGGTGGATTCTCCCGCAGACTGGTAAATCTTCCCGGCCACTTTGTCTCTGCCACACCAATTTGCACAGCTTCTTCCTGTATTTTGTATCCTTCTTTTCGAAGCGCACAAACTATCTCCAGCGCTGTTGCCAGATTTTCTTTTTGATATTCACCTGTAAGTCCGCTATGAAGGTTTCCAAAATCCGGTGTTTCTACATCCATTCCTTTGTATGTTTCTTTTTGTATTATCAAAAGTTCCGGTTTTGCCTCCGTAAACGGGCACCCTGTTCTTTCTGCCTTTTCTTCCAGTATCTTTTTCACTTCCGGCTTCTGTTTTGCAGACACAACTTTACATCCCGATTTAATAATCTCACATTTATCTGCTGCAATTTCTTCGATTGTATTTCCCAAAATCCCAATATGATCCATACTGATTGTTGCAAATGCCGCCAACACAGTTGTCTTTACAATATTCGTTGCATCCAGTCTTCCGCCGAGTCCGGATTCCAGCACAACCAGATCACAGCTTTTTTTCTTAAAATATAAAAAAGCCATTGCCGTCTCAACTTCAAACAGCGTCGGTATCGGTGCACCTGCTGTTTCTAATCCGGCAATCGCTTCTTTTATCTCTTCCGTCAACTCTGTAAGTTCGTTTTCGGAGATCCATTCTCCATCCACCTGAATCTTCTCACGATAGGAGAGCACTGTCGGTGAAACATATCGTCCTGTCCTGTATCCTGCTTTACTTAATATTGTTGAAGTATACGCAAGCACAGATCCTTTTCCGTTTGTTCCGGCAATATGAATGAACTTTAAATCCTCCTGTGGATTCCCCAGTTCCTCAAGCAGTCCCCGAATCGTATCCAAGCCAAGTACACTTCCGTATCTGGACATTGCATCCAGATATACCCTTGCTTCTTTATAAGTCACGTTTCTATTTCCTTTCTGAAATTGTTCTAACCTCTTCATAATAGCACTAACCTTTCATTCTCTCAAGAAAAATCACTGCCCTATAGTATCATTTTTATTAATAAGCACTTTCTCTTTTGTCTATAATTCATATATTTTATCCCGTTCCTGTCAGGAATAATCTTAAAAGTCAAGAGGTACAGCAACCATTTTTCATTGTTGCTGTACCTCTTAATATCTCTATGTTATATGTCTGCCTTAACCCCAGTTCATTCCTTTTCCTGCTTCCAGAGCCTTGTCATAAATAACTTTTGCTGCCACCAGATCCTGTGCCGCTACGCCAACTGTTTCATAAACAATGATTTCATCATCATTTTCTCTTCCTTTTATTGTACCGTTTATTTCATCACCAAGGCTTCCAAGTATATCCTTTTCTGAAATGATACCGTCCTTTATCGGAATCAATAAATCTCCGGTCTCAGAAAGCGCCGCCTCTTTAGAATCGCAGATGATTTTAGACGCTCTTGGAAGGATCGCCGGATCCATTTCATGCTTATGTGGCTCATAAGTGCCGACACAACTGATCGTTGCTCCGGCTTTGACTTTTGTCCCATCAAATACCGGCTTTGCCGATGGAGTAACGGTAATGATCAGATCTGCATCTTCTATACATGCATCTGAATTTTCTGCTGCTATAATCTTTGCCCCGTAATCGGCTAACTCTTTCTGCATCTGTTCGGCAAATGCCTGGCATCTTTCTGCATTGAGATCATAGATTTTTACTTCATCCAGCTTTCTTGCTGCAAGCATCGCCTCTAGCTGTGTCGCTGCCTGGCCTCCGGTTCCGATCATTGCTCCTTTTTTGCACTCTTTTTTTGCAAGCAGATCAAATGCTGCACCGGAAGACGCACCCGTTCTGAGCTGTGTAACATAAGTTCCATCCAGCAATGCGATCACGTATCCGTCTTTTCCGTCAATCAACATCACCTGTGCCGGTGATGTCATTTTCCCATTATCCACATTGTGTGGGAAAATGTCGATTACCTTCATAGCTGCCGCATCTAATTCCGGCGCATATGCAGGCATAAACAAAAATGCTCCATCATATTTGCCGTCAATAACTGTACGCAGAGGCGTTTTTACTGTTCCGTCAACTGTCATTTTAAACGCAGTTTTGTCTGCCTCGATCATATCTTTCATTGTAACTACACTTTTAATATCTTCTCTTGAAAGTAATAACATACTCTTCCTCCTTTTTCTCTATTCATGATGATATCCATACTCTGCATCCAGTGCCCATGGCTGCATAGCTCCGCCCTCTTCGGCCGGTCTGCAGTTCTGTGCATAAATATTCAATACACCCTTCTGCTGTTTTAACGGTGGACGTACCCAGGATTTCTTTCTTTCGGCAAGTTCCTCGTCTGAAACAAGTAAATTTACCGTTCCTCCTGCAATATCCATTTCAATTTGGTCTCCGTTTTTAATCAACGCGATCACACCTCCGTCATACGCCTCCGGAGAAACATGTCCGACAATTGCTCCATAATTGAATCCTGAAAACCTTGCATCTGTGATCAGTCCGACTTTCTTGTCCAACCCAAGCCCGATCAACGCATCAATACTGAGCATCAGTTCCTTCATACCCGGTGCACCTTTACAGCCTTCATAGCGGATGACCAGAATGTCTCCCGGAACGATCTCACCATTCATAATTGCTTTATAAGCATCCTGGTCACATTCGTATACTTTTGCCGCGCCTTTGATGTATTTTACTTCTTCATATACAGCCGTTGGACGTACGATTGCTCCTGCCGGGGAAATATTTCCGCGTAAAATCTTAAGGCCCGGTTCTTTTGCAACCGGATCTTCCAGCGAGTGAATCACTTTATTGGGTTCGCCTTTCACTGTTTCCAGCAATTCTCCCCATGTATTTCCATAAATTGTAGGAGCTTCTGTATGTAATTTACTCTCCAATTGTTTCATTACATTTTTCACGCCGCCGGCATAATGAAAATCAACAACCGTATATGGTCCGCTTGGAATAACCGCGTTAATACAATAAATTTCTTTCGCATATTTTTCAAAATCTGCCAATGTAATTTTAATTCCTAGTTCATATGCATATGCCAGAATATGAAGTACCGCATTCGTAGATCCGGCAACTGCCATATCAAACATGATTGCATTTTCCAATACTTCTTTTGTAATGAGATCCTTCGGCGTTCTTCCGGATTTTGCAAGCTGAACCATGTATTTTCCTGCTGTTCTTGCCGCACGGAGTCTCGCATTATCGGATGCCGGAATTGTTGAAGTACCCGGCATTACCAGATTCAGGACTTCTCCAAGCATCTGCATCGTGTTCGCAGTTCCCATAGAAGGACAGGCTCCAAAAGACGGACATACACACTCTTCCATGTCAAAGAGTTCCTCTTCCGATGCGCCGGAAAATCTTGCTGCGTCCAGATCTGCTTCTACAACCGTCTGTCCACAATGATTTCCTGCCTGCATCGAACCACCTGTCACGACCATCGCCGGAATATCTAGCCGGCATGCTGCCAGATAACATCCCGCAATAATCAGGTCACAGGATGCGACACAACAGATTGCATCAAAATTATGTACTCTCGATACAAACTCTATCGACATCGCAACAATGTCACGGCCGACCTGTTCATATTTCATCTCATCTGCGCCATTTGCCATATTTCCACATGTTGCCGGGATTCCAAATTCTACCGGGATTCCGCCCGCTGCCCAGATGCCTTCCTTAACAGCCTCTGTCACCTGTCTTAAATGTGCTGTTCCCGGCGAACCAGCCATATAAGAATTTGGCACGCCGATATGTGGCTTTTTGCGAATGTCCTCATCTGAATACCCTGCTGCCTTCATCATAACACGTCGATGTGCCGCCTGCGCTCCGTTCCAATAGCTCTCTCCCATCTTACAACCTCCTTATTTTATAATTCCTGTAGATTGTTCTATGCCATGCACTTTTCTAATCTTGTCTACCGTTTTCCTATTTCTTACATCATATGTCATTTTTTTAACATTGGATAGAACAGGAAATTGATAGTTATGTTCATTTTTTCTGAACGATACCAGACATCGAAAGATTTTAAGATTACATTCACATTATCTGATGGATATATGCACTTTTTCTTATATACACTGCCGCTCATCTATTGCATAACTTTTCAAATTTTACTAAAATATAAGATGCCAGAGTCAAAAGCCTAAAACTACGAATTGTGGTAGTACGAAGTACGGAACAATTCGTATGGCATCTTTTGACCCTGACATCATACAGGTAAACAAGTGACAGCACCGGAGGCTGATATCCATGTCAAAAATCAATATAATTTTAGATGTATATGAAACACATAGTATTTCCAAAACGGCAGGCAGACTGAAATACACACAGTCGGCTGTCAGCCAGGCAATCCGTAATTATGAAAAAGAAATCGGAGTGACTTTATTCAAACGTTCTAAAACCGGTATGTCTCCACTTACCGGAACAGACAGCATTTTTGAAGAATTAAAGAAAATTCGGGCTTCCGAAAATCATATTGAACAGATTGCAGCACATATCAATGGATTAGAAAGCGGGTTGATCCGCATTGGTACTATCCAGAGTATTTCTTACCACTGGTTACCCGGAATTTTAAAAAAATTTACAGATGAATATCCGAATATCACGTTCAACCTCTATGTCGGCGGTTTTCAGGAATTGAGTGCAAAATTAAAAGAAGGAAAACTGGACTGTATTTTCACTTCAAAATATATTATGGGAAACCTTCCCTGTATAACGTTAGGTAAGGATGAATTAATGCTTGTTACATCAAAAGATCATCCACTTGCCAATAAATTTTCCGTTTCTCTTTCCGATGTAAATGGGCAGGACTTTATTATGTCCGCGGATAATACCGACTATGAAACCGGAGAACTGTTCCGCATCCATCAGATTCAGCCAAATGTCCGTTTTCACATCAACGAAGATTATACCGTAGTCAAAATGGTGGAGCAGGGGTTTGGCATCGCCATTCTCCCAAAGCTTCTTCTGCTCCATATTCCTTTTGATGTATGTGTACGTCCATTTACAGAACATTGCAAACGAATTCTTGTTGTGGCACATTCTCCATCGGCAGAGCCGACTCCGGCTTTGAAGCAGTTCATGGAATTTGCCGCACTCTGGAGCCAGGAACACCAGCTTCTTATATAATACACTGCCGGCGGTGGTCTTCTCGTACTGTTATCCAGTCCTAATTTCATCTACTGTAATCAGTTATCCTGTACCAGTCCTGCGATTACACAGACCATCTTATCTAACTGTATCGGCTTGGAAATATGTGCATTCATTCCTGCTTCTTTACTCTTGCGGATATCTTCTGCAAATGCATTTGCTGTATTACTGTGAAATGCTCTTGCAAACCCTTTCAGTTCAATAACTGCTGATATGATTCCAACACATTTTCCATCTTTAAATATAGGATTCGACAGCATGATGATCTGTGTCTTGTCGTCTTTCAAGGATGTTCTGCGCTCCGATACTGTGAAACCCTTTTTAACACGAACCCTGAACGAATACTTCGGCAGCAACTTAAAGGTTTCTCCATTTGTCCGCACGCCACTCTCATCCGGAAAACAGATCTCCCAGTGCGTGTAGGCATTTTCCGCACTGGATGCGTTCATAATCTTTAAGATTTCCTGCTGGTTCTTCTGATGCTCCGGGAGCAGATCTCTTAGAAATGCTATGGCAGTCTGAATATTTATCTATAGTTAGAGTCAGTATACCCTGTCAGACGCCGGTTCGCAAGAAGGCTTTATACTTTATCATTCACCTTTTCTTCCGCGCGCATTGCCTTTAAAACAGCATCTTTGATGCACTGTGCATAAGCTTCTGCCCCTTTCGGAAGCAAATGTGTATCGTCCTGGTCAAAATATTCCGGATGATCTGCACTTGCCGTATACCAGTCAATCAGATAGGTATGCTCGTGTTCTTTGACAAACTTGCGGATTTCTTCATTATTAGAACTCTCAAAATCTTCCTTCGGAGCATGGACAGTGGTCAGGAACAGTGGTTTGTCTCCGACTTTCTGTCTTATTCGTCCAAGTGTATCGTACATTGGACCATTTGTTCCAAGTGCAAAGATCACGCCATCGCCGTCCCATTTCTTCTGTGTCTGGTATTCGTCAAATACTTTCACTCCTGTCAGGGTAGAACGTCCGATCTTCGTATCGCTGATACTGTTTGGAAGTACTTTGTAAAAATAATCTGTTACATCTACAGTAATGGAATCACCGATCAGCAGCATCTGTACATTTTTCAGTAGTTCTTCATCCGTCATTGTACTCTTGCTGGTCTTTGCTGTCTTTTTTGCTTTCGCTTTCTGTTCTTTTAATTTCTGATTCGTCAGCTTTGTTACTTCGGTTGCTTTCTTTTCACGCTTTGCTACCGTATCCAGTGTTGTCTTCTTCGGAACAAATGCAATACATAAGCTTAATGCAAGTCCTGTGGCTAATACTGCTGCCATCGCCTTAAGACTTCTCCGTGCCACCTGGATCTGTCTGTGACGTTCTCTTCTGTTATGCGGTCTGCTGTTGATGATTCCGATATATTCTCCGATGATTCCATGACGGACCGGCGTCTCAATAAAACGATAGGAAAGTTCTGCAAGCCCCACACTTAAGACTACTTCTAAAATCACAATCCACCATGCCGCTCTCTTTCCGCCGCTCATCAGCACAATAATCGGATAGTGCCACAGATAAATACTGTAAGAGCGGTCTCCGATCCATTTCAGTATGCTGGAGCCTAATATTATATTTAAAAGGCTTCTGCTTACTGTCACTGCATATACGACAAATGCCGCCAGGACAGATACGATTGCCTGACCTCCATAATATAAGAAACTGCTGTAGGAGCTGATGAGCATCATCATTCCGATCAGGATCAATACAGAAATACTTCCGATCACTGCCCATAGTTTTCCCCGCAGCTTTACCTTTATAATATGATATTCCTTCTGGATCGCAGCCAACGCTCCGATCAGAAGAGAAAATGCTCTTGTGTCTGTTCCATAATATACGCGGCTCGGATCTCCGTCCGGGCTATAGAGCACGCCCATCAATACTACTGAGATCAGCGCAAGCACTGCTGTGACTGCCGCAAATACTTTTCCTCTGTTTCTTGCCTTCGATAACAGAATCAAAAGGATTGGATAAATCAAATAAAACTGTGTCTCAATCGCCAATGACCAGCAGTGGGTAAATGGAGAAGGCGCTCCTGCATTTTCAAAATAGGATACTTTTCTGAAAATCTGCCACCAGTTGTTATACCCAAACACTGCGGATAACAAATCATTACAACCTTTCGTAAATACAACCCGGTTCACGACTGCGCTGACGAAGATCATCACAACTGCCATGGAGAGTACTGCCGGCAGCAGTCTTCGGATTCGCCGCAGCCAGAAGTTCTTCAGATCCACGCCGCCGCTTTCTTCTATCTCATTTATCAGAATTCCTGTGATCAAGTAGCCGGATATTACAAAGAATACGGTTACTCCCAATAACCCGCTCTTCGCAAATGGCATCTTCAGATGATATGCCAGAACCATGATTACAGCAAGTGCCCTTAATCCGTCAATTTCTTTGATATACTTTCTCTTTTTCTGTATTTTCTTTTCCATTTTCTTTTCCTCATTCGTATGCTGTCTTTCGTATGTTGTCGTTTTATCTATTGATTATAACATATGCTCCTTCCTCTGCGCTTTCTTAAATAGTTAATATTTCTTTAAGTTTTCTTATTATAATACTTCTATTTCTCCGAATGCTTTCAGAAACTGTTTCTTTCCATATCCCGGAAATTCCACTTCTATCGTCATATCATCTTCTGATGTGATGATGCCTTCACCGTACTTTGGATGTCTGCCTCTCCGTACAACCCGCTCTTCTGTATTTGTATGTCTTTCTTCGTGTTTTACAGACTCTGTTTCTGTCTGTCTTTCTTCTTGTTTTACAGGCTCTGTTTCTGCCATATTTTCCTCCGCAGATTTTCTCCTTATCGTTTCTACTGCCTGCCGTCTTAAACTCTGTAAATTTGCTTTTCGCTCTTCGCTTCCCGGTTTTTCTTCCCAGTCAAGCAGATGCTCCGGCAGACGCTTCAGATATCTGCTCGGTGCTTCGAACACACCGGGAATTGTCGGATTCGTGTAATAAGATAATTCCAGATTCTTTCTCGCACGGGTAAGCCCTACAAAAAACAGACGCATCTCCTCTTCTTCCTGCTCCATACCGGTGCACCGAAGGGGAATCAGTCCCTGATTCAATCCGACAATAAATACATAATCGAATTCCAGACCTTTTGATGCATGCAACGTCATAAAATGTAGTACTTCTCCTTCTTTTCCGACATTGGAAAATGTAACTGGAAATTCCGCTCTTTCAAATACCTTTTCCAAAATCTCCGCCTGCTTCTGCACACGGTAAAAAACTGCGATCTGGCTGTATGGCAGACCATCTTCGTGAAGTTTCCGGATTCGTTCTGTCAGATATTCTGCCTCTATAAACGGATCATAATGATTCTTTATCAGAATCTTATCACCTTTCACACCGCTGCCCTCAATCTTTCCTCCAAATTGCAGAAAACGGTTCGCAGCTTCCAGGATCACATCACTTGAACGATAATTAACCGGCAGGGAAAGTTCTTTTGCTTCAAACCGGTGCTTGATCATGAAGAACATATTCGGTGCGGTTCCTCTCCAGCTGTAGATCACCTGATTCGGATCTCCTACTGCGAAAAACCGGGTCTGTGCATCTTTCAGTGCTTCGATAAAATCCAGCTGCTTCTGGTCGCTATCCTGCACTTCATCTACAATAATCCACTGAAGTCCCAACTCTTTTCTGTGTTCCTCTGCACATTTCGTTCCCTCACGGATAAGATCTGCGAAAGACATCTTGTTCTCCTGACGTTTCTTTCGATCAAGAAGCGGAAATACCCGAAACAGATCATCCTTATATTTTCCCTTTGGTTTTCCCTGCAGATATGCTTCATAGTCATTCTCCAGCCTCGCCTGCAGACGGTTCTTATACTTGATCTTATATCCGTTCGCATCTGCAAGGTCAAGCAACATCTGCAGCTCTTCTTCCGGTTCTATCACTTCAAATTCACGATTCCAGTCAGTTGTCTCATTCTGATTCACTGCTCTATCTGTGCCTTCGACTGTACATTTTTCAGGAAGATACTTACAGAGAAGCTGTCTTGCTACACTGTGGAATGTGCCGAATCCCCACATAGATTTTTCAATACCTAGCCGCTCCGCGATCTCGTCCGCTGCCTTATTCGTAAATGTAAGCACCATCATTTTCTCATAAGGAACAAGTCTCTCCTCATGCAGATAGCGTACTTTTTCCGTCAATACTGTCGTCTTGCCACTGCCGACATTCGCATTCACAAGACATGCCGGGCTTTCATCTAATACGGCTTCTTTCTGGTAACTATTCAGTCTTTTCCTTTCCAAGCTGTTCATCATATTTCCTTTGCAGGCGGGCTTTCTTTCGTTCCCGCTCTTTCTCTTCCTTCTCTCCCTGTCTGTTTTCAAGAATAACTTCTATCTTCATATCACCCGGACAGATTGCATAGTATCTGAGAATATTCTCCAGGCTCTTCCGATTCTCCGCTTCCTGTATCCATCCGGCATAAAATGCATTCTCCACAGTAAGAATCAGTTTGTGCTCTTCTACACACACTGCTTTTACTGTTTTAAGGAAACGACCGCCACTTTCCCCGTTTTTCAGAACTGCCGCACAGAAACTCTGCCATTTCTCCGGCAATTCAAAAAAGGAAAATTCTTTCGTTATTGCAGGATGTGGCTCTTTTATGTTCTTACGCACATACTCCGGTGCTTCTGTCTCTTCCAGAAGATTCTCAAGTCCCCAGAGTATCATTCCTTTATCCAGCGTATAATCGCCCACGCATGCTGGGCAGCCGTCTTCACATGGACAACCTTTCACCATCCTGATCGCATTGTACAGGATCTCCGGCACCAGTCCATAGATCTTCTCCGAATACCCAAGACCGCCTTCGTATTTATCATAAATAAAAAGAGAGACTTTTTCATGATAATAATCATCCGGGATCGTCGCATTGTTTGACACCGCAACATCTATATCATCACGCTCTGTCATCGTAATCATCATAGATGCGTTCTTTATCGCATATTTCATTCCTTCAAAATGGTCATTAAGTATATACTGCCCCTGACGGTTCGGAACCAGCAGACTCCGGTAAGCACGCACTACATTCTCCGGCAGTGTGATCCATGCACTTTCTGTGTCGTAGTCTTTCTTTAAAGGCTGAGTCAGTGTTACATAGCCAAGATTCTGGTGATTGTGAAACTGTAATTTCTGGAACATGGAAATCACTTCATTGACATTCACATCCCCAAAATGAAATTCTGTCCTCTTATATTCCTCTTCTTCAAAGCATCGTAAAATGCGCGTCTCTTTTGTTCCTGACGGGACTGTGTAATAATTTCCATCAAAATCAACTGCCTCTGCGGTTCTTCCGACCAGATCCATCTTCACAACTTCATACAGTGTTCCCTCATGCATATAAACTGCACCTGGGTGGATCTCATGATACGCCTGCAATTCATCCATCTCCGTGATCTCATGTCCGTCTTTCTTCGCAAGAAGTTTGAATCTCGTCTTGTCCATATTGCGGAGGCTGTAGTCACCTGCCGGATATGCCTGTCCTGCCCATATGAACCGTCCTCCAAGGCTCTTCACTTCTCCTGCACTTAAAAGAACCGGAATCATCTCTCCCAGATCCGGGAACAGTGCAATATCATCCAGCGACAATGGTAGTTCTGCTGCCGCCGCACGCAGATGCGCCAGCTCAATGAGAAGATTGTCCGGATCAACGATTGCATTCTCACTCTCATTTGAGAAAAGCCATTCCGGATCAATCGCAATATACTGATCAAAAGGGCGGTTCTCCAAAAGAAGGTAGTTGACGCAGGAGACACCACTTCTTCCGGCACGTCCGCTCTGCTGCCAGAACGAAGCTCTTGTTCCCGGATAGCCAACGATCACGGTCGTATCCAGCTTACCGATGTCAATTCCAAGTTCCAGCGCATTGGTGGATACCAGCCCCGCCAGTTCTCCATGTGTCATCTTTCGTTCAATCTCTCTTCTCTCAAGTGGCGTATAACCACTCCGGTATCCGGCAATCAACTCTTCCGGCTGTTTCCCTGCTCTTCCGAATGCGCCAAGAAATCCTGCAGCACTCATCTTATCTCTGGCTTCTTTTAAAATGACTTCCACATTCCTTCTGGAACGTCCGAATGCAATGAAGTGTCTGTCTTCTGCCACAAGATTCGGGATTAATTTTGCCGCTACTGCCGATGCCGCGATTCGTCCATATACTTTATCATTCTTTCCTTTGATCTCCGGCGGCTGGACAATCTGATAGATTTTATCCGGTGCCGGAGCACCGTTCCGGTCGATCAGCGAAAACGGTACACCACAGATCTTCTCTGCAAGCTCTATCGGATTGGCAATCGTCGCAGAGCTACAGAGAAACTGCGGTTCTGAGCGGTAATATGTGCATATCCGATGAAGTCTCCGGAAAATATTCGACAAATGCGCTCCAAACGCTCCGCGGTAAGAATGTAATTCATCAATGACAATATATTTAAGATTTGCGAAAATCGTATCAAACCCGTAATTGCTGTGATTTGGCAAAAAAGCTCCATTTAACATCTCCGGGTTCGTCAGGATAATATTTGCGCTCTGTCTGATTCTCGTACGCTCTGCCGGTTTCGTATCTCCATCGTATATCCCGGCAGATATCTTCCCGTCACCGAAAAACTCAATCGCCGGCTGCAGGGCACGATACTGGTCGCTTGCCAGTGCCTTCGTCGGGTAAACAAAAATCGCTCTCGCCAGCGGATTCTCAAGAATCTCCTGCAAAACCGGAAGCAGAAATGCCAGCGTCTTACCACTCGCCGTTGAAGTTGTGATCACGACATTCTTTCCCGCTTCCGCAGTTTTGAACATCTCCACCTGATGCGAATAAAGCTGCTGATATCCGTTCTCTTTAAGATAATCTCTCAGCTCATCCTTAAGCGATTCTGGATATGCTTCACAAACCGCCTCTTTTGCCGGTATCTTTCTTGTATGAATAATATAATCTCTGAATTCTTCTGTCATGTATTTCCAGCCCTCTGTCCTCGAACATATATTCGCATTTAAGTATAGCACAGAACTGTTGTTCTCGCCACATTATTTTCTTTCAATAATGCGCAGAGTAAATGCCCGCACACCGGAAGCACTGTAATCCCATCGAAATTCCCACAATCGTAATGCACCAGATGCAGCTGATGGCAAGCCATAAAAGCCCCATTAAAATGCCACCTAATAATAATCATAAAATATTTCCTAATTTCTTCAATTCGTTCGAGAAAATCTCTGTGTCTTCCGTCTCTTCTATGAAATGATCCATTCACCTGATTCATTTCCCATGCGTGTTCCTTTCTTTGTGGTTTTAATATCCTACTATTTCTTATGATTGACAATATATATTCCGGTGCAGACCAAAAGTAAAGCCACCAGACTTCCAATATTAAATGCCTGACGTACCTCTCCTAATATCAGCGCAGATAATATCACACTGCACAATGGATTCACAAACCCGAAAATCGCAACTTTTGAGACATCATTCCATGCAAGAAGCACCGACCAGAGCGTATATGCAACCGCCGAAACCATTGCAAGATAGAAAATAATTGCTACACCGCCAATCGTGACATTTCCAAGGTGTCCGCCCATTCCGGTGCCGATCAATGTCAGCACGATTCCGCCCATTGTAAACTGTGTTCCGCTTAATATTACCGGAGAAACTTTTCTTGAAAATATATTGATCAATACGGTAGAAATTCCATAGGAAAGCTGTGCGATCAGAATAAACCCTTCACCAGTCAGCTTAAATCCCATGTCCAGAGAATTTCCCATGATGTTGATCACAACAACTCCTGCAAATCCCAGTATGCAGCCTGCTGATTTTCGTACTGTCATACGTTCATTTCTAAATATCAGACAGGATAGCAAAATTGCAATAAAATTGCCAAGTCCGGTAATAATGCCACCTTTCACACCTGATGTATTTGCAACACCTATGTAGAAGAAAAAATACTGTCCGACTGTCTGCGCCAGGCAAACCGGTATCGCGTATTTCAGGACTTCTTTATCAGGAAACATCACCTTTTTCTCTCTTATTGATGTAAATGCCAGAACCAGCAGTCCCGCCAGCGTAAACCGTATTCCGGCAAAGACAATCTGGCTTGCCGTATCTGCTGAATCCATCTGCATAAAGTGATATCCTGTTTTTATCATTGGTATTGCACTGCCCCATAAAATGCAGCAAACGCAGGCAAGAAGCGCCACGATGCCGGTTCTGGTTAATGTGCTTTGTTTTTGCGTCATTAGTTTATACTCTCTTTCCTGTTGTATGATATAAATTGCTATTTTCTGTTATTCACTATTATAAACTACTATCGCTTCCAAAGAAAACATTTTGTAAAAACATTTCCTAACAAAAAACTGATACTCCATAAATATGAAGTATCAGTTTTCTTATTCATAAGAGTTCTGAATAGTTATTATTTATAATATCTTACTCAAAAATTCTTTCAGTCTCTCATCTTTTGGATTACTGAAAAATTCCTCCGGTTCTGCCTGTTCTTTAATCTTGCCTTCATCGATGAACACAACTCGTGTTCCAACTTCTCTGGCAAATCCCATCTCATGTGTGACAACGACCATTGTCATTCCTTCTCTCGCGAGCTGCTTCATGAGATCCAGAACTTCTCCAACCATCTCCGGATCAAGTGCGGAAGTCGGTTCATCGAAAAGCATCACTTCCGGATCCATCGCCAGTGATCTTACAATGGCAATTCGCTGTTTCTGTCCACCGGATAACTGCTCCGGGTAAGCATTTGCTTTGTCAGCAAGTCCTACTCGTTCCAGTAACTCATCCGCTCTTTTATCAGCTTCTTCTTTTGTCATTTTTTTCAGTGTGACCGGAGCCAGCGTAATATTTTCACGGATCGTCTTGTGTGGAAACAGATTAAAATGCTGGAATACCATTCCCATCTTCTGTCTGTGCAGGTCGATATTGGTCTTCGGATCTGTAATCTCATCTCCGTCAAAAATGATCGAACCGCTTGTTGGCTGCTCCAGAAGATTTAAAGAACGGAGAAATGTAGATTTACCGGAACCGGATGGTCCGATAACTACAACCACTTCACCTTTTTTAATATCTGTTGAGATACCGTTGAGTACATTATTTTTTCCAAATGATTTATGCAGGTCTTTGACCTGGATCATTGTATCCTTATTATCGCTCACTGTTTCTCAACCTCCTTTCCAGCTTATTCATAAAGAATGTCAGCAGCATAACAAGTGCCAGATAAATGACTGCTGCCGCCAGAAGAGGCATAAATGCATCGAATGTACGGCTCTGAATAATCATTGCCGCCTTTGTCAAATCCTGCTCCCCGATATAACCGATGATCGCTGTCTCTTTGATCAGCACGATCATCTCATTTACCAGCGCCGGAAGCACATTTTTAAATGCCTGCGGAACAATGATCAGACGCATTGTCTGTGCATAATTAAGTCCCAGGCTTCGTCCCGCTTCTGTCTGTCCGATTGGAATAGACATAATACCGGAACGCACAATCTCTGCAACATATGCACCGGAATTAATACCAAAGGCAATACCACCGATGATAATGGAATCCAGTGAAGAAGAGCCGAACACAACCAGATACATGATCAAGATCTGGATCATCGTCGGTGTTCCACGGATCACTGTCAGGTACACTTTACAGATTGCATTTAATATCTTTAATTTGTTTGTCTTATCATGGTAAGAACGAATGATCGCTACAATAAAACCAATGATAACACCTAAAAGCAAAGCCTCTAAGGTGACAATAATTGTCACCTTGAGACCGCTCACAAGACCGAGCCAACGGTCATCCTTTATAAAGTTCGCATAAAACTTTGCTGAAAAATCTGCCATGATTACTCCTATTTCTTAACGATCACTACCTGTGAAGCGTTAGCATATGTATCTGTGAAATCGGCATTTTCTTTTCTCTCATCTGTTACTGTCATACCTGCTGCACCGAAATCAGCTTTTCCTGCTGCAACTGCCGGGAGAATAGAATCAAATTCCATATCTTCTACTTTTAATTTGTATCCCATCTTATCGCAGATTGCCTGTGACATATCAACATCGATACCTACAATAGCATCTCCTTCGTGATATTCATATGGTTCAAACTCAGCATTTGTTGCCATTACAAGTGTTCCTTTGGAAGTATCTGTTCCTTCTGGAGTTTTGTACTGATATTTACCTGCATCATCACCGATGTAGTTACCGATGATCTTATCAACTGTTCCGTCTTTTTTCAGTTCTTCTAATGCTGCATTCATTTCTTTTAACAGTTTGGAATTACCTTTTTTCACGCAGATTGCATACTGCTCATCATCAAAGATACCGTCAATGATCTTCAGATTGTCATTCTTCTCAACAAACTTCTTAGCCGGCTGAGCATCGATAACAACACAGTCTAATTTCCCAGATTCCAAAGCCTGTACTGCTGCTGCACCCTTTGGATAACGTTTCATCTGTGTATCTTTCTTTACGATCTTAGAACTCTCCAGATCTCCGGTTGTTCCCTGCTGAACACCAATTGTAAGATTTTTCAGATCTTCTGCTTTTGTTACTTCTACTTTTTTGTCTTCGCTTTTCTTGTCACTTCCGCATGCTGCAAGTGAAAATACACAGGCAGCTACTAAAACAACACTTACTAACTTCTTGAACTTCATATTTCTTCCTCCTAAAATGATCTTTCTCATTCATACAACTTGTATCGTATTAAACAAGATTCTGTATAATCATACAGCTATAACCTTCATTTTACCATGTTTCAAATAAAAGGCAAGTATTTTTATGCAAGAAATGCTTTTACAACCGTCATAATTATGATGATTGCACCGAGAATGATACGGTAATATCCAAATACTTTGAAGTCATTTTTCTTAATATAATTCATTAAGAACTTGATCGCTACGATGGACAGTCCGAAGGATACGATACATCCGAGCATCAGATAGCCAAACTCAGCTCCTGTAAATGCAAATCCAAATTTGACAAGCTTCAGTAAACTTGCTCCGAACATAACCGGAATTGCAAGGAAAAATGTAAATTCTGCTGCCACTTCTCTGGACACACCGATTAGCAATGCTCCGACGATTGTTGCACCGGATCTGGATGTCCCCGGAATCAGTGCAAGCATCTGGAAGGCACCGATCCAGAGCAACATACGGATATCCAGTTCTGAAATCTTCGTAACCTCTGGTTTTCTGTTTTTATTACGATTTTCAACAACAATAAACAGAATACCATAGATGATCAGCATGATTGAAACCGGAAGTGGTTTATAAAATACAGAATCCAGCCAGTCATTTAACAAAATACCAACAACTGCTGCCGGTACACATGCAATGGCTACTTTGATCCACATCTGCCATGTCAGCAATTTCTGCTTATGAGTCTTCTTCGGTGAAAATGGGTTCAATTTGTGGAAATATAATACAACGACCGCCATAATCGCTCCAAGCTGGATCACGACATTAAACATTTCCATAAAATCATGACTTAAATTCGGTGACAATACATCACCTACCAGAATCAGATGTCCGGTACTGCTGACCGGAAGCCACTCGGTAATTCCTTCTACAATTCCGAGAATAATAACTTTTAATGCGTCTAACATAGTTTCTTTCCTTTCTACTATAATATATAGTAATGTCTGGTGGAAAAGCTCCAAACTTTGCCACCTGTTAATTTCTTCGTGTTTTACAATATGTATTTTTCAATAAATGTTGCGACACCGTCTTCGTCGTTCGTTCCGGTAATATAATCGGAAACTGCTTTTACCTGATCGGTCGCATTTGCCATTGCAACTCCAACCCCTGCTTTCTTAAGCAGCTGGATATCATTATTGCCATCGCCGAAACCGGCCACTTCCTCATGCGGGATTCCCAGATGATCTGCAAACCACAAAATTGCGTTGCCTTTATCTACGCCGACAGCATTTACTTCTATATTATTGGAAAGTGCTCCGGTCACTTCGATACCTTCTACTGCTTCCAGACGCTTACGTGCTTCTGTCCGCTCTTCATCTATCTTAAATACTCCCTGTACTTTGTCTGTGTCCTGCCCTTTTTCACGAATCAGTTGTAAAATATCCGGCACCGGTGTTCTGGTCGCACGTACATATGCCGCCATCTGCGGAGAACGCATATATTCTCCGACTCTGGAAAATTCTTCTGCTTCTGCATATCCTTTTCCACCATAATAAACTTCGCGCAGTGCGTCATAGTCACTGAAAATCTCCATGATCTGCTCAGCTGTCTTCACAGGTACAAGCCGTTCATAGAGACATCCACCTGTCTGTGTCTCCATGATCCTTGCGCCGTTCGCTGTAATCGCATACTGGACTCCCGGAAATTCTACGACTTCTTTTGGCAGTCCGCCAAGTGGTCTTCCTGTGACCGGCAGAATCCAGATTCCCTGTTCGACTGCTCTTGTCAGTACTTCTCTTGTATGCTCTGCGATATGCTTCTCGCTGTTCAGCAATGTCCCATCCAGATCAAATCCGATAATCCTGCACTTAATTTTCATAGGTTGTCAGTTCCTTTCTCTCTTTTGAAAAGAAATACGGCTGCAGACTGATCTTATCGCCTTCTGCTTCATAGGCTCCTTTTGCATGATCGCGAAGCTGCTCTACAACCTTCTGCTGGCTCGCCGGTGCAAAGATTACGGTATCTTTGTGCGGCACATAGATAACCAGATCGTCTTTTAATTTGTCAGCACACACCTGCCAGATATGGCGAAAGCACACAGAACTTGCCTCATGTACGCCATCCGCAATAATTCCAAATCCGCCGTACCATGTATTTCCAATGACAAATTCTACGTCACGCACCAGATTCTCGCATGCTGTGTGATACAGCTCCTCCACTGCGATCTCCGGTGGGAGCATAGCATCTTTTAATACTTCGTAGCTTTCTTCGCCTCTCTTAATTACAAAAATGATCTTCAGATCTCCGGCAAACCCAATCACCGGTGTATCTTTCTCTGAGAAATTCTTACCATTAAGTGCCTGCTGATCTGTCAGCTCATTTTTCACCCATGGATAAATCTTGTCTTTGATCTTATCATATTGATAGTGTTCTTCTTCATATTTGCGCATCTTATGAATCCCTTTCTTCTTTATACAAATATAGTTTATCTCTTAATTTGGAATATTTTCTTTAGATTAGTTAAATAATATATAAATTTCCATTATCTTTTATTTTACCAAAGTTTCTTATAGAAAGCAATTACATCCGCCTTTTCCTCTTCTCACTGCCTTGACGCTTCCTCTGTGTTACGGTATAATATACTGACACTTGCACAGAAACAGAAAGGATATGTATATAATGAATAATAGAAAGAAACGAGTCTTACTGGCAGCTACAGGGCTTCTGTGTGCCGTATCCATTGCTTCTGCCCAGACTTTCGTATATGCTGCCCCTTCTACAAAAGATCTTGAAAAAAAGACATCGGATCTCAAGGATGATCTGCATAGCATGAACAGTGATCTTGCTTCACTTAGCAAGAAGCTGGATAAAACATCTGGTAAGATTGAGAAGATGTCCGAACAGGTCGAGAAAGCCAAACTTGATCTGGCCGCTGCGAAGCTAAACGAAGAGGCACAGTTCAAGTCTATGAAAGAACGTATCAAATTTATGTATGAAGGTGGGAGTGTATCTCTATTAGAGATTCTGCTAACTTCTGAGAATATGGCAGATTTTCTGAACAAGGCAGAGTACGTTTCTAACATCAGTGACTATGACCGCAACATGCTGGATAAGTTCCAGACTGCGCGCGAAGAAGTTGCAAAAAAGGAATCCGGATTGAAAAAGCAGCAGGCTGATCTGGCTTCTATGCAGAGTTCTCTGAACGAACAGAAAAGTAACTTAAGTGATAAGATTTCCAATACTTCGAGTAAACTGTCTGATTATAATGCACAGCTTAAGAAGGCAAAGGCTGCCGAAGAAGCGATGCGTACTGCCCGCAACAACGATGTATCCGGCAACACCGGTAAGCAAAGTTCCGGCAATGGCGGCGGTACTTCCAATTCCGGCAAGAAGTTCAATGCGAACACTTCCGATGTTGCGCTCCTCGCCGGTATTCTGGAATGTGAAGCCGGTGCTACTTATGAAGGCATGCTTGCAGTTGGAACAGTCATTATGAACCGTGTGGAGAGTTCCCGTTTTCCAAATACGATTTCCGGTGTTGTTTATCAATCCGGTCAGTTTGCACCGACATGGAATGGTGCATTGAACCGTGTACTTGGACGTGGACCTTCCTCTTCCGCTTATTCTGCTGCCAAAGCAGTGCTCGGCGGAGCCAGACATAACAAAGTCCGGAATTGTTATTTCTTCTGGGCTGCCTTTACCGGACATGCCGGGATTAATGTAGGTGGCAATGTATTCTGGTAGATTTAATACTATATATTCAATAATCTAATTATAAAAAAAGAAACGAGCAGGCATTCATTTTGCCTGCTCATTTCTTATATATTGCAAATTACAGATATCGAAATTACATTAATTTTCTAAAGAGGTCTTTCAACTCTTCTACATTTGTATCTTTCGGGTTACCCGGACAGCATGCATCTTCTCCGGTGTAGATTTTCTATATCCCAATACCCACTGCGTTGTCATATACACGAAGCCCTGGCAATACATTTCCAGCAGAAATTTAAGTTTTTCATTAAGTTTCTGACCGGTTCTGGATTCTATCTGTCTCGTATAAAATTCCAATATCAGTTCAAAATCATGCTGCCGCAGACAATTCTGTTCATCTGTTTTAAATGCTGCACGAAAAAATAATTTTTCTTTTTCATACAGATTTTCATCGCCTCTGCCAGACGATACTTCATCTTTTCGCTTTTGTTCTCTGCCTGCTTCATTTTATGTACCTCACTATTACCTCTGCTCCACCTGATGAGCTACGGAATCATCTCCCGGTAGCGCAAATGTCTCTATATCCACCATCCGATTCAGTCTTCCTTCTCTCCATATCATCAGGTACACATGAAATTCAATACTGTCTCTTGCTGTAATAAAAGGCTCTTCCCGGAGAATCACCGTTTCTCTTCCTTCTCTTTTTAATTCCATTTTGCGCTTTCTTGCTGCATCCATGATGAGCTTATATTTTTCCATCGACGCTTCATCGTATTTACGTTTTGGATAAACAGCGCCTGCATGACGGAACTTCCGCATCAAGATATCAATTGTCTTGGCGTGGCTTTTGCGGTGCAGTTTCACAGCAATCCATTTTGCCATCACGCGTGCAAGAACCGGATTCGATACACATTCGGATGCATATTTCCGGTAAGTCTTAAGACTGTGCACGAGGCTCATATCCTCTGCCTCTGCCGCGATCTCTTCCAGAACTTTGATTCCTTCTTCGTCCGGAACCCACAAATGCTCTTTCGGAACAATATATTTCTTCGGCGCTGAAGGATAACAGCCATAACTAAGCGGTGGAAATCCGGCAAGTTTCACAAGCCACTGCTCTCTTTCTGTGCAGTAGGTATCACCCAGGTATTTCCATTTGTCCTGTAAAATAGCAATTTTATATTCCAACTGTCTGAGATATTCATAGCCTCTCACCCAGAAATGCCCGATTTCTCCGTAATCATACAGCATATATTCAAATTCCAGCCGCTGAAAAAATATCGTTACCATTGAATCGCCGCAAAGTACCGCCAGAATATAACGGTCCTTGTCCCGCTTCAAGGTTGCATCAACCGAACCTTCATAACCTTCTTCATAAAATCCGGTCATCTTTGCTTCTTTGAATACAAGAAAGCTCTCGACTGCATCATTCATCAGATAAACAAGTCGAATTTCTTTTTTCTCTTCATTCGGAGGCAACAGCTCAAACTGGTTCTGTGCCAGTAATTCCTCCAACATATCAAATGTATTTAATAACCCCATTTCGACATCCGCTTTCGTAATATTTTTTGATCTTAATATCATTCTAACAAATCATGCCGGAAAATCCAATGAAAAAAACGCACCAGACAGATTTCCTGCCTGATGCGTTCAGTTAGTTTTTTAGGAGTTTTATAAATGAGTTTATAATTAATTCTATCTTTCCATACTTGCGATGTGGTCTGTGTGAAGCAGCATATGTGCTTTGTGAGAATTTGGTTTCTCAAAATATTCTTCATACATCTTAAGTACATCTTTGTTCTCATGTGAGAAACGGATATCTGCATTCTTATCCAGATAATACAGATTCTTTCCTCGCTCAAACGCAAGCTCTTCTCCATCGTGGATCGGCTGTCCGCCACCGCCTACGCATCCGCCTGGGCAAGCCATAACTTCTACGAAATCGTAATGGACATCTCCGCGCTCGATCTTCTCAAGCAAGGCTCTTGTGTTTGCAAGTCCACTGACAACTGCCGTCTTTACAGTGATATCGTCAATGGCAAAATCAGCTTCTACAACACCGTCGTTCTCCTGGAATCCCTGGCTTCTGACAACTTTGAATGCGTCAGCTTCCGGATTCTCATTCTTAAGCAGGTAGTAAGCGCTGCGAAGTGCAGCCTCCATAACTCCACCGGTTGCTCCGAAGATCACACCTGCTCCGGAACCTTCCTGCATCGGTCTGTCACTTGCAATATCTTCTAATGTATCCGGACTGATATGAGCAGAACGGATCATTCTTACCAGCTCTCTTGTTGTAATAACTGCGTCAATATCATGTCCTGCATACTCTTCATAATACAGTTCCATCTCACGCTCGCCCTTCTTAGCCACGCACGGCATTACAGACAGTGTGTAGATCTTCTCCGGCTCTACACCCAGTTTTTCTGCGAAATACGTCTTCATAGCAGCACCGAACATCTGCTGTGGTGATTTTGCAGTTGAGAGCTGTTTTACCAGATGTGGGAACTGTGACTTAATGAAACGAATCCAGCCCGGACAGCAGGATGTGAACATCGGACGTTCTTTTAACTCTCCGGATGTGAAACGTTTCAGGAACTCCGTTCCTTCTTCCATGATCGTAAGATCTGCTGAGAATGTGGTATCAAATACATAATCAACGCCCATTCTCTTCAAAGCATCCAGAATTTTTCCAACTTTGGCATCTTCCGGTGCAAGACCTAACTCTTCACCCCATGCTGTACGAACAGCCGGTGCAACCTGAGCTACTACAATCTTGTCTTTATCCTCAATTGCTTTCCATACTTTCTCTGTATCGTCACGCTCACGAAGCGCTCCTACCGGACAATGTGTAATACACTGACCGCAAAGTGCACAGTCTGCTTCATCAATACTTCTGTGACCTGCAACATTGATCGTTGTTCTGGAACCGGTACCTTCTACATCCCAGATTCCAAGTCCCTGGATCTTATCACAAACCTGTACGCAACGCATGCACTTGATACATTTGGAAGAATCGCGGATCAACGGGAAATGTTTGTCCCATGGCTGTTTCTCCAGCTGCATCTTGAACGGAATATCAAAAATATTCAGATCATTCGCCACTGTCTGTAAACTACAGTTGCCACTTCTTGAGCATGTCACACACTCGCAATCATGCTGAGATAAGATCAGTTCCACTGTTGTTCTTCTATGTCTACGTACCTTCGGGCTGTTTGTATAGATCACCATGCCTTCCTTTACAACATTGTTACAGGATGTGATGAGTTTTTCTTTTCCTTCTAATTCAACAACACAAACACGACAGGCTGCAATCTCATTAATTCCTTTGAGATAACAGAGTTTTGGAATCGGAATTCCATTTGATGCGGCAGCCTCCATAATTGTGGTATTCTCTTCTACTGAGATCTTTTTTCCATCTATTGTAAGATTTACCATAATGTCTCTCTGCCTCCTTTAAATATTCCGTATCCAAAGTGATCGCAGCGAAGGCATCTGCTTGCCTCCTGTTTTGCTTCCTTCTCTGTCATACAGTTTTCTACGCCTTCAAAATCACAGACTCTCTCACATGCTTCACGCTCTGTCAGATTGACTCTTCCGCATGGAGTTCTGTCACGAAGGGCTGCTTCCGGAATCTCAACATCACAGGAAATCTCGTGATGGTATCCCAGATATTCATCAATATTGGCAGCAACAACTTTTGCAGCAGCAATTGCTTTAATAACAGATGCCGGACCACTTGCACAGTCTCCACCGGCAAATACACCTGGCATATTCTCAAATGTTCCTGTACTCTTTGTAACGATCTTACCACGCTCAACCGGGATACCTGCTTCTTCAAAATGACGTGTCTCGATATTCTGTCCGATTGCTACGATCAGTACATCACATGGGATATAAATGTCGTCTTCTCCGGTCGGTTTGATGCTTGCTCTTCCATCTTTGATAGAACTGATCATCTGCGGAGTTACATAAATTCCCTTAATATGGTGCTTCTCATCAATATCGAGTGAAGCAGGTGCTTTGAGTGTCTGTAATTCGATACCTTCTGCTACAGCGCCTTCTATTTCCCCCGGAAGAGCTGTCATATCTGCTACTCGTCTACGATATACGATACTTACCTTCTTAGCGCCCAGTCTCTTAGCTGTACGAACTGCATCCATGGATACGTTACCGCCACCGATGACAGCAACTTCTTTTCCGGTCAAATCCATGATCTCGTTCTTTCCTACATTACGTAAGAACTGCACTGCGGATAAGATTCCATCTGCGTCTTCCCCGTCAAGGCCCAGTTTCTTATCTGTACTAGCTCCGATTGTAATCAGCACTGCATCGTACTGTTCTCTTAATTCCTGAATATTGATATCCTGACCAATCTTCAGACCGTATTTGACTTCTACTCCGGTCTTCAGAATTGCGTTAATGTCATCTTCGAGTCTCTCTTTCGGCAGACGATAGTTTGGAATACCATAACGTAACATTCCTCCCAGTTTCGGAAGCATCTCATATACAGTTGTCTGATGCCCCATTAACTGAAGATAATATGCTGCACTTAATCCTCCCGGTCCTCCACCGAGTACTGCGATCTTCTTACCTGTGCTCTTTGCACACTTCGGCGGCTCTACTTCTCCTGCGAAATCAGCCGCAACACGTTTCAGTCCGCGGATATTTACAGAATCATCTACCATGTTTCTGCGGCATCTTGCCTCACAAGGATGCTCACAGATAAATCCACATGTCGTCGGGAATGGATTATCCTTACGGATCAGGCGGATTGCATCCGCATATCTTCCTTCTCCTACTAATGCAATATATCCCGGAATATCAACATGTGCCGGACATAAAGACACACAAGGTACCGGCTGATTATATGTACAGGTACAACGTCCTCTCTGAATATGCTCTACATAATCATCGCGATATCCGATCAGTCCTTTGTATACCATGTTCGCAGCTTCGTAACCAATCGCACAGTCCGCTGATTCCATAATAGACAATGCTGTCTGCTCCATAGTGTCTAATGTCTCCATTGTTGCTTTACCATCCAGTACATCTTTGATGAACTGGTTTAACTGTCCCAATCCAATACGGCATGGTACACACTTTCCACATGTCTGTGCGTGACATAACTCCAAAAATGCTCTTGCCATATCAACCGGACATAAGCCCGGAGGGCTTGATTCGATTCTTCTCTCCAGATCTTTGTAAAGGCCTTCCATAACGATTTTCGCCTTTTTTGGAGAGGCAATTTCTAACCTACTCATTTCATACATCCCTTCTTTGTATTATTATTGATGCAGTTTTCTTATTATAGCATTTTTTTTCTCATTTGTAATCATGCACAGCAAAAGTAGATAATTTAACGATTTATTGATGATTTTGTCACAATTTATTTATTTCATCTATACTTACTTGTACAGTTTTCTTTAACTTTTTCTAAATTAATCTTCGAATAAGTAACATTTAGCAATAATATAGTTGAAGACAATTACAATTCCCTGCGTAATGATTTTCACAAGAACACCTACAATTTCAACCCTTTCACTTTTTTATGCAAAAAAAGACTATGAAACAACTCTGCTTCATAGTCTTCCGATATTCTTTCAGCAATCTGATAATTAAACCAGTTCGATCAGAACTTCCATTGCTGCATCACCTTTACGCTGTCCGATCTTGATGATTCTTGTGTAACCACCATTACGATCAGCATATTTTGGTGCAATCTCATCAAAGAGTTTTGCAACAAGGTCAACATCTTTTGTATTTTTCTTTCTTCCAGCCTGTGCTGTCGGAACTTCTTTTACAGGATAGAGAACTTTTAACATCTGACGACGTGCGTGAAGTCTGCTAGGCATATCTTTCTTGATTGTCTTGTCAACTTCATCGTATACTGTAACTTTCTTACCGTCTACAACTTCTTTTACACGTTTTCCGTCTTTGTCTTTGCGAGCAACTTTAGCTTTAACAGTTACTTCTTCAAAGTTGTCTTTTTCTCTGACAGCCATAGCGATCAGACCTTCAGCGATCTTGCGGATCTCTTTAGCTTTAGCTTCTGTAGTCTTGATCTTACCATTGTTAAGTAATGCTGTTACCTGGTTTCTTAATAAAGCTTTTCTCTGGCTTGATGTTCTGCCGAGTTTTCTATACTTTGCCATTATTCATATCCTCCATATTTACACTTGGTTATACTCTTCGGGCTTACTAGCCAAATGCTCTGCTGTGCACTTTCAGACTTATCAGCAGAAGGCACTTTTAGGAAAAACCGTGGAAACCCGATTTATTCCTCTCCTTTGCTTAAGCTTAATCCTAATTCATCAAGCTTAGCAAGTACTTCTTCTAAGGACTTACGTCCAAGGTTACGAACTTTCATCATGTCTTCCGGTGTTCTGTTTGTCAGTTCTTCAACCGTGTTAATACCAGCCCTCTTCAGACAATTGTAAGAACGTACAGATAACTCTAATTCGTCAATGCTCATCTCAAGCACTTTCTCTTTCTCGTCATCTTCTTTTTCGATCATTACTTCTGCAGCCTGAGCTACTTCTGACAGATCAATGAACAGTTTCAGGTGCTCGCTGAGTACCTTAGCTGCCAAACTTACTGCTTCATCCGGGAGCAGTGTTCCGTTTGTGTATACATCTAATGTTAATTTGTCAAAATCTGTAATCTGACCAACACGAGTATTTTCAACGGTAAGATTTACACGTTCAACCGGTGTGTAGATAGAATCAATCGGAATTACCGCAATCGGCAAATCGTCGTTCTTATTCTTATCAGAGCTTACATATCCTCTTCCTTTCGTGATGGTTAATTCCATGTAAAGCTTGCTGTCTGCACCGCCGTTCAGTGTAGCGATTACTGTCTCAGGATTCATGATCTCGATGTCCTGATCCACCTGAATGTCTGCTGCTGTTACAACACCTTCACCCTCGAACTCGATATAAGCTGTCTTAGGCTCATCTGTCTCGGATGTATTCTTGATAGCCAGTGATTTCAAGTTCATGATAATCTCTGTAACATCCTCTTTCACCCCTGGAATGGAGCTGAACTCATGAAGTACCCCATCAATCTTCACCTGGCTGATTGCAGCACCCGGTAAAGATGAAAGCATGATTCTTCTAAGGGAGTTACCTAATGTTGTACCATATCCTCTTTCGAGTGGTTCTACAACGAATCTTCCATATTTCTTATCTTCTGAAATCTCAGTTATTTCAATATTGGGTTTATTAAAATCAAACACTAAGTCCACCTCCTGTGGTGTTACGGGTTATTATTTAGAATACAACTCGACGATTAACATCTCGTCTACTGGAACATCGATTGCTTCACGGTTTGGAAGTTCTTTAACTGTTCCTTTCAGAGCTTCAGCGTCAACTTCTAACCAATCCGGAACCATACGTCCGCCTGTAACTTCTACGATCTCTTTATATCTTGTTGAGCTCTTCTTAGCTTCTTTGATTTCGATCACATCACCAGCTTTGATAAGGTAAGATGGGATGTTTACCTGTTTACCATTAACAAGTACATGTTTGTGGTCAACGATCTGTCTTGCTTCACGTCTTGTTCTTGCAAGTCCCATACGGAATACTACGTTGTCCAGTCTGGACTCAAGAAAAACCATCAGGTTTTCACCAGTCATACCTGACATCTGTTTAGCTTTCTTGTAGTAGTTTCTGAAAGGTTTCTCTAATACACCATAGATGAATTTAGCTTTCTGTTTTTCACGTAACTGAAGACCATACTCGCTCATTTTTCTATTGGATCTTTTTAACTGTCTGTTGGACTTTTTATCAATTCCTAAATATACCGGATCCATTCCGAGAGAACGGCATCTTTTAAGAACCGGAACTCTATTTACTGCCATGTTTTATTTCCTCCTAATTTCAATCAGTTTACGGTAAGCGTATAATAAATCTAAAATAAGTATTACACTCTTCTGCGTTTCGGCGGACGGCAGCCATTGTGTGGTACCGGAGTAACATCCTTGATACTTGTTACGTCAATTCCGCATGCCTGCAGGGCACGAATTGCTGCTTCTCTACCTGAACCTGGTCCTTTAACCATAACGTCAACTGATTTCAAACCATGTACTAATGCTGCTTTAGCTGCTGTTTCAGCTGCCATCTGAGCTGCATAAGGGGTAGATTTTCTTGAACCTCTAAATCCAAGACCGCCTGCACTTGCCCATGAAAGAGCATTTCCCTGAGCATCTGTTAATGTAACGATTGTGTTATTAAAAGATGACTGGATGTGAGCCTGTCCATGTTCAACGTTTTTCTTGACACGTCTCTTTGTCACTTTTTTTGTAACTTTCTTTGCCATAATAAAACTAACCTACACTTTCCTTTTTAATTATTTCTTTTTGTTTGCTACTGTTCTCTTAGGACCTTTTCTTGTTCTTGCATTTGTCTTAGTCTTCTGACCACGAACCGGAAGTCCTTTTCTGTGACGGATACCTCTGTAGCATCCGATCTCCTGAAGTCTCTTAATGTTCAGAGCGATCTCTCTACGAAGATCACCTTCTACTGTCTGTGTCTCATCGATTACTGCACTGATCTTCTTAACGTCTTCGTCTGTCAGATCTCTGCAGCGGATATCAGCATCAACGCCTGCTTCTGCTAAAATACGTGTTGCACTTGCTCTGCCGATTCCATAGATATAAGTTAATCCGATCTCGACACGTTTGTCTCTTGGTAAGTCTACACCTGCTATACGAGCCATGTGATTGTTCCTCCATTTTCTTTTTACTTAGTTTTCATTGTCTTTAATAGGGGATTCTCTTAATGAAATCCCAGGTGTGTCGGTATCCACACCCTTTCCGGCCACCGCTTCATAAAACGGCAATGACGAGCCGGCATTAGAAGCAATATACGAGGATAGTCACCGGCTACAGGTGTTTCCTTGTATATTTCAAATAGTCTACACACCTCCTGGTGTGTCGTCTATCAGCCGCCTTAATTAACCCTGTCTCTGTTTATGCTTCGGGTTCTCGCAGATAATGCGAACGCTTCCTTTTCTTTTGATTACTTTGCATTTTTCGCAAATTGGTTTTACTGATGATCTAACCTTCACGGGGATCCTCCTTTCATCCATTGCTCTGCCTTTTGTATCTTGCGCTTTTTCGCTGTAAAAACCGCAACTCATTCGTCTTTACACATAGAAATGCCCGAAAACGCGCTTATATAGTATAGCATCATTTGTCCAGCAAAGTCAATAGACTTTTTATAATTTATTTATCTCTCCAGATAATTCTTCCTTTTGAAAGATCATATGGGGATAATTCTAAAGTTACTTTGTCACCTGGCAGAATCTTGATAAAGTTCATTCTGAGCTTTCCACTGATATGTGCAAGTACCTGGTGACCATTTTCCAGTTCTACCTGAAACATTGCGTTAGGTAATTTTTCTACTACAGTTCCTTCAATTTCAATTACGTCAGCTTTTGACATCTCTAATCCTCCTGATTTTCTTCTTTCTTATTCCATTCCTTTATGATCCGTCTGATCTTTACATCGTCTGCATCCTGTATATCATATTGCTGCAATATGATCTGCACATGTTTCTTCTTTTTCTTTTTTGGTTTCTGTAACGTGCGTAGTCTTCCATCCGCCAGATATACATATGCATCTTCTGTTCCGGTTATGATAAAGATCTCTCCCGCATCATGTCCGGCTTTCGATCTGACAAGCATTCCTTTTTCAAATCTGTCCATACTATATGCCCTCAGTTAAAGAAAGAAGTTTCGGTTCGTTTTCTGTGATCAATACCGTATTCTCATAATGTGCAGATAACGAATGGTCTCTTGTTACTACAGTCCAGTCATCATCCATCCAGTCAACTTCCCATCCACCGATGTTAATCATAGGTTCAATAGCAAGTGTCATTCCGGCTTTTAACAGTACACCTTTACGCTTCATCTCATAATTCGGTATCTCCGGTGCCTCATGAAGTGCTGTTCCTATGCCATGGCCGCACAGGTCACGCACAACGCCGTATCCTCTCTCTTCAGCGTATCTTCCGATTGCCCCGGATATATCAAATAAATGATTGCCTTCTTTCGCGTATTTTATACCTTCGAAGAAACACTCTCTTGTCACGCGTACCAGATCCTGCGCCTCTTTGGATACTTCTCCAACGCAATGTGTACGTGCTGCATCCGAGTGATATCCTTTATAAATAACTCCTGCATCCAGGCTGACAATGTCGCCTTCTCTGATGATCCTGTGTTCACTCGGAATTCCGTGAACCACTTCATCGTTCACTGACACACAGATTGATGCCGGATATCCATTGTAATCCAGAAATGACGGGATACATCCATAGCTGCGGATGATCTCTTCACCAAGGCGGTCGATTGCCTTGGTCGTCATTCCCGGATGAAGTGCTTTTTCTAATTCCTTATGAACAATTTCCAATATACGTCCGGCTTCTGTCATTAATTCAATTTCTCTGGACGATTTTACTGTAATTGGCATGTTCTTATTCTCCTAAAATCTTTACGATTGTCTGGAATACATCCTCGATATCAATCGTTCCATCGACTGTAGTCAGTATTCCGGCTTTTGTATAATAGTCAATCAACGGCTGTGTCTGCTCATGATATACCCCAAGACGTTTCTTCACTGTCTCCGGCTTGTCATCATCTCTTAAAATTAGCTCTTTTCCGCATGTATCGCAGATACCATCTACTTTGGTCGGAGCATATTCCAGATGATATGTTGCGCCACAACCTACACATGCACGGCGGCCACCCATACGATGAACTATATTCTCATCCGGGACATCTACATCAATCGCATAATCTATTTTCTGTCCCAGTTTTTCAAGTGCAACATCCAATGCTTCTGCCTGCGGGATTGTTCTCGGAAATCCGTCCAGAACATATCCTTCTTTACAATCTTCCTGGTTCACGCGGTCTACAACGAGATCTACAACCAGTTCATCCGGAACAAGAAGTCCCTGATCCATGTACGTTTTCGCTTGTTTACCCAATTCCGTACCATTTTTAATGTTTGCTCTAAAGATGTCTCCGGTTGAAATATGAGGAATGTTATATTTTGCGGCAATTTTCTTTGCCTGAGTTCCCTTGCCCGCTCCAGGGGCTCCTAACATAATAATTTTCATATGAGTTCCTCCTTATAGCATTTTAACCCGCGGATAAAATCCGCGAGTCAAATTGCTTATATGCTTAACTGTTCAAAAATCCTTTGTAGTTACGTACTAATAACTGTGACTCAATCTGTTTGAGTGTTTCAAGTACGACGCTGACAATAATGATCAGTGATGTACCACCAAAGGATACTTTTGCACCTAACCATCCATTAAAGAAAATCGGAATAACCTGTACAATGACAAGTCCGCATGCTCCGATAAAGATGATATAGTTAAGTCTCTTTGTCAAATATTCTACGGTTGGTTTACCAGGACGGATACCCGGGATAAATCCACCGCTTTTTTTCATATTATTTGCAATCTCTAATGGATTGAATGTAATGGATGTATAGAAGTAAGCAAAGAATACTGTCAATATAATGTATACGACTAATCCCCAGCTGTACTGAATCTGATCCGGATTCAACCAGTTACCCTGATTCATTCCCTTTAAGATCTGACTTCCAATTCCGTTACCGTTTCCCTTGCCTGCCAGTGAAGCAATGACAATCGGAAACTGCATCAGAGATGATGCAAAGATGATCGGAATAACACCTGCGGTGTTTACTTTCAACGGGATGTGTGTTGTCTGTCCACCGTATGTTCTTCTTCCTGTCACCTTCTGTGAATACTGTACCGCGATTCTGCGTTCAGCATCTTGAAGCAATGTAGTAAATACTACAAGTGCAAGAATGATTGCAAGAATAATTACTGCCGCGAGTCCGCCTTTGGCAATGCTCTTGCCTTTTACGAACTGGCTGTAAAGTGTTGTCATATCATTCGGTACACGGGAAAGAATATTAATCACCAGAACGATGGAAATACCATTTCCTACGCCCTTCTCTGTAATCTGTTCACCTGCCCACATCAAGAATGCGGATCCGGCTGTCAGTGTTAATACTACGATTGCAGCATTTACAAAGTTGTATTCTTTCAGAAGTCCCTGACGTCCAAATCCAACTGACATCGCAATTGATTCGATCAGAGCAAGTACAACTGTAAGATAACGGGTAATTTTTGTAAGTTTCTTTCTTCCGTCTTCACCATCTTTCTGCATCTCTTCCAACTGCGGAATCGCAATTGTAAGAAGCTGGATAATGATGGATGATGTAATGTATGGTGTAATACTCAGAGCAAATACGGACATCTGCTCAAAAGATCCACCGGTGAAAGCGTTAAATAAATTAAACGCTTCACCTGTGTTCTGTGCAAAAAACTCTTTGATATAGCTTGGGTTAACTCCCGGTGTCGGCAGTTCTGAACCGAGTCTAATCACGATTAACATTAAAAATGTATATCCGATTCTTCTCCGGAGATCCTTAATTTTAAATGCTCTTCGCAATGTATCAAACATTAGATCACCTCTGCTTTTCCACCTAAAGCCTCAATCTTAGCAATTGCTCCTTTGCTGAATGCATTAGCCTGTACTGTAAGCTTTTTAGTTAACTCTCCGTTTCCAAGAATCTTAACTCCATCTCTAGGATTTTTAACGATTCCCTGTTCGATCAGTGTCTCTACTGAAACAACTGCATCGTTCTCGAATACTTCAAGAGCATCTACGTTAATTCCAACGATTGTCTTAGAATTTCTGTTTGTAAATCCTCTCTTCGGAATTCTTCTGTATAACGGCATCTGTCCACCTTCGAAACCTGGTCTTGTGCCTCCTGAACGAGCTTTCTGACCTTTGTGTCCCTTACCGGCTGTTTTACCATTTCCAGATCCGTGTCCACGTCCTTTTCTGAAATTATCACTCTGTTTTGATCCATCAGCTGGTCTTAAGTTAGATAAATCCATTGTAACACCTCCTTATCTGATATCTAAATTCTTACGCTTCTTCAACTTTTACCAGGTGTTGTACCTGTTTTACCATACCTCTGGTAGCTGCATTATCCGGAAGTTCAACTGTTTTGTTGACTTTCTTCAGTCCAAGTGCTTCTACAGTTTTCTTATGCTTCGGTACAGCACCAATTGTAGATTTTACTAATGTAACTTTTAAATTTGCCATTTGGTTCTCCCTCCTTAGCCTAAGATCTCTTCAACAGATTTACCGCGAAGCTTAGCTACTGCTTCCGGAGTCTTAACCTGACGTAATCCTTCGATTGTAGCAAGAACAACATTCTGTTTGTTGTTAGAACCAAGAGATTTTGTACGGATGTTCTTGATTCCTGCCATCTCGATTACGGCACGCGCCGGACCACCGGCGATAACTCCAGTACCTTCCGGAGCTTTCTTAAGTAATACGGAAGCTCCTCCGAATTTACCGATAAAATCGTGTGTAATACTTTCATTTTCATCTAATGCTACATTGATAAGATTCTTTGCTGCATCTTCTTTTCCTTTACGGATTGCTTCCGGAATCTCTGTAGCTTTTCCTAAGCCTGCACCAACATGACCATTTCCGTCTCCGACAACTACTAAAGCTGTGAATCTCATGTTACGGCCACCTTTAACAACTTTGGTTACACGCTTGATTGATACCACTTTTTCATTTAACTCTAACTGACTAGCATCAATACGTTCCTGTCTCATGTGTGCTCCTCCTTATTAGAAATTCAATCCAGCTTCTCTAGCTGCATCTGCTAATGCCTGTACTTTACCCTGGTAAATAAATCCACCTCTGTCGAAAACTACTTCTTTGATTCCTTTTTCAAGAGCTTTCTCAGCGATTACTTTTCCAAGATATGCTGCTGCATCAACGTTGTTTGTTTTCTCTAAGTTTGCCTTCACATCTTTCTGAAGAGTGGATGCGGAAACCAGAGTTGTCTGTGCTACGTCATCGATGATCTGTGCATACATATGATTGTTACTTCTGAACACTGCCAGACGTGGGCACTGTGCTGTACCACTTAAACGGTTACGTAACTTTCTGTGTTTGTTTACACGTACTTCACTTCTAGATTTTTTGCTAACCATTTTCACACTCTCCTTTCTTATTTCTTACCAGTCTTACCGACTTTACGTCTAATTACTTCATCAGCATATTTGATTCCCTTGCCCTTATATGGCTCCGGTCTTCTCTTATCTCTGATCTCAGCTGCATACTGGCCTACTTTTTCTTTATCAATACCTTTAACAGTGATCTTGTTCTGACCTTCAACAACAGTCTCAACACCTTCTGGATCTTCCATCTCTACCGGATGAGAATATCCAAGGTTCAGTGTTAATTTGTTTCCGGATTTAGCTGCTCTGTAACCAACTCCGTTTACTTCCAGAACTTTCTCATATCCTGCTGTAACACCTACTACCATGTTGTTGATCAGTGTTCTTGTAAGACCATGTAAAGATTTCATTTTCTTTAAGTCATTCGGTCTTGTTACGACGATTTCGTCGCCTTCCTGTTTGATTTCCATCTCTACAGGGAGAGCTTTTTCAAGTGTTCCTTTTGGACCTTTAACGGTCACATAGTTATTCTCTGCAATTGTTACTTCAACGCCTGCAGGAATAGCAACTGGATGTCTTCCGATACGTGACATATCCTGTTCCTCCTTAACTTAGATTCTCGGAGTGAGCTTACGCCCACTCTGTTTTCAGTTTGCAGTTACTACCAAACGTAGCAGAGTACTTCTCCACCTACGCCAAGTTTTCTAGCTTCTTTATCTGTGATCACGCCTTTGTTAGTAGAGATGATCGCTGTTCCAAGTCCGCCCATTACTTTCGGAATGTCTGCGCTGTTAGCGTAAACACGAAGACCTGGCTTAGAAATTCTCTTAAGACCTGTGATTACCTTTTCATTCTTGTCTACACCGTATTTCAGTGTAATATGAATTGTCTTGAAGATTCCGTCTTCGATGACATCATATTTTGTGATATATCCTTCATCTAACAGGATGTTTGCAATCGCAAGTTTCATTTTAGATGCCGGTACATCAACTGTATCGTGTTTCGCAGTATTTGCATTACGAATTCTTGTAAGCATATCTGCAATTGGATCGCTCATAGTCATGAATTGTTTCCTCCTTTACCAACTTGCTTTCTTAACGCCTGGGATCTGTCCTTTGTATGCCAATTCGCGGAAGCAAACACGGCAGATTCCATATTTTCTCAAATATGCATGTGGACGACCACAGATTTTGCAACGATTATATTCTCTTGTGGAGAATTTCTGCTTACGCTGCTGTTTTACTTTCATTGCTGTCTTAGCCATAATTTACCTCCTTATTTTGTGAACGGCATGTTGAACTGTGTTAACAATTCACGAGCCTCTTCATCAGTCTTTGCTGTTGTAACAAAGATGATGTCCATTCCTCTTACTTTATCTACTTTATCGTACTCGATTTCAGGGAAGATGAGCTGCTCTTTAATTCCGAGTGCGTAGTTTCCTCTTCCGTCAAATGCGTTTGGATTAACACCTCTGAAGTCACGTACACGAGGAAGTGCAAGGTTGATCAGACGATCAACGAACTCATACATCTTTTCTCCTCTTAAAGTAACTTTACATCCGATAGCCATTCCTTCTCTTAATTTGAAGTTCGCTACAGATTTTTTAGCACGGCAGATAACTGCTTTCTGTCCTGTAATCTTCTCCATATCAGCGATTGCAGAATCTAACAGTTTTGCATTGTCTTTTGCTTCACCTACACCCATGTTGATAACAACTTTATCGAGCTTCGGTACTTCCATAATATTCTTATATCCGAACTTTTTCGTTAATGCATCAACGATCTCGTTCTGATACTGTTCTTTCAGTCTACTCAAAGTGTATACCCTCCTTTCCAGAATTAATCGATCACTTCGCCTGTTGATTTAGCGAAACGTACTTTTTTGTCTCCGTCCATCTTGATTCCAACTCTTGTAGCTTTTCCTTTGTGGATGTACATTACGTTAGAAACGTCGATAGCAGCTTCCTGCTGGATGATTCCACCAGCCTGGTTTGTTGCACTAGGTTTTGTGTGCTTTGTAACCATGTTTACGCCTTCAACAACAACTCTTGCGTTTTTCTGATCTACGGAAAGAACTTTTCCTTCTTTGTCTTTATCTTTACCAGCGATAACTTTAACTGTATCGCCTTTTTTAATCTTTAACATTGACATCTTCGTTCGCACCTCCTTACAGTACTTCCGGAGCCAAGGAAACAATTCTCATGAACTGTTTGTCACGAAGCTCTCTTGCTACAGGCCCAAAGATACGGGTTCCTCTTGGTGTCTTGTCATCTTTTATAATAACTGCAGCGTTCTCATCAAAACGAATGTAAGAACCATCTTTACGACGAGTGCTGTTTACAGTACGAACAACAACTGCCTTTACAACGTCACCTTTTTTAACAACGCCGCCTGGTGTTGCATCTTTAACAGTAGCAACGATCACGTCTCCGATACTTGCATATCTTCTTGTAGATCCACCAAGTACACGGATACACAGTAACTCTTTCGCACCTGTATTGTCTGCTACTTTCAGTCTGCTTTCTTGCTGTATCATGCAGGTTTCCCTCCTTATACTATTTTGCTTTTTCCATAATTTCAACAAGTCTCCATCTCTTATCTTTAGATAATGGTCTTGTTTCCATAACTTTTACTTTGTCACCAATGTTGCATTCATTTGCTTCATCATGTGCTTTTAATTTGTATGTTCTCTTTACGATCTTCTTATAAAGAGGATGCTTTACATGATCTTCAACTGCAACTACTATGGTCTTATCCATTTTATTGCTGATAACCTTACCAACTCTGGTTTTTCTAAGATTTCTTTCCACAGTCTCTGCTCCTTTCTTTTATTGGATGCTTATTGAGCTGCCTTTTCAGTAATTACTGTCTGAATTCTGGCAATGTTTCTTCTTACTTCTTTGATTCTGCTTGTATTATCTAACTGATTTGTTGCGTTCTGGAATCTTAAGTTGAAAAGTTCCTTTTTAGCAGCTACTAATTCTTCATTCAGCTCTGCAGCTGATTTTGTTTTTAAATCTTCTACAAATGCATTAATTTTCACTGTTATCACCGCCTTCTAAGTCTGCGCGAGAAACTACTTTACATTTACAAGGAAGCTTGTGTGTTGCCAGACGAAGAGCTTCTCTTGCAACTTCTTCTGATACACCGGCGATCTCGAACATTACGCGTCCCGGTTTTACAACAGCTACCCAGTACTCTAAGGTTCCTTTACCAGAACCCATACGTGTTTCAGCTGGTTTTGTAGTTACAGGTTTATCTGGGAATATTTTGATCCAAACTTTACCACCACGCTTGATGTAACGTGTCATAGCGATACGGGCTGCTTCGATCTGGTTGGAACGGATCCAGCATGGTTCCATTGCAACAATACCATATTCACCGTTTGTAATCTTATTTCCGCGAAGTGCTTTACCTTTCATGGTACCACGGAACTGTTTACGACGTTTTACTCTTTTTGGCATTAACATGATTTATTTCTCTCCTTCCTTATGTGCTTTTTCCGGAAGAACCTCGCCTTTGTAAATCCATACTTTAACACCAACTTTTCCGTAAGTTGTGTTTGCCTCGGCGAATCCGTAGTCGATGTCTGCTCTAAGTGTCTGAAGAGGAATTGTTCCCTCGCTGTAGAACTCTGTACGAGCCATATCAGCTCCACCAAGACGTCCAGAAACAGATGTCTTAACTCCGAGAGCTCCTGATTTCATAGTTCTTGACATGCAGGATTTCATAGCACGTCTGAAAGAAATACGGTTCTCAAGCTGAAGAGCGATATTTTCTGCTACTAACTGAGCATCTTTATCCGGTCTCTTAACCTCTTTGATGTCTACGATTAACTTCTTGTCAGTAAACTGTGTAAGTTCACCTTTTACTTTTTCAATCTCTGCTCCACCTTTACCGATTACTACTCCAGGTTTTGCTGTATAAATAATAATTTTAACGCGGTCAGATGCTCTTTCGATCTCGATCTTAGAAACACCGGCGCTGTATAATCTTTTCTTAAGATACGTTCTGATTTCATGGTCTTCTACTAAGTAGTCTGCGAAATCTTTTTCTGCATACCATCTTGAGTCCCAGTCTTTGATAACACCGACTCTCAAGCCATGAGGATTAACTTTCTGTCCCATGTTTGCCCTCCTTATCTTTCATCAAGCACAAGTGTAATGTGGCTCATTCTCTTCTCGATTCTGTAAGCTCTGCCCTGTGCTCTCGGTCTGATTCTCTTCATTGTTGGTCCTTTGTTTGCATAAGCCTCTGCAATATACAGGTTCTCAGCATTCATGCCGTTATTGTTCTCAGCATTAGCAATTGCAGACTCTAATAATTTCTTTATTAAACTAGAAGCATATCTTGGATTGTATGTCAAAATACCAAGTGCTGTTGTTACATCCTTACCTCTGATGGCATCTAATACGAAGCATGCTTTCTGAACAGAAACTCTTGCGTAAGATAACTTAGCAGAAGGTCTTGTATCTTTGTTAGCATTTCTTTCTCTCTTAATCTGGGATCTATGTCCTTTAGCCATGGATGAACCCTCCTTTCACAATCTAATTATCTAACTTTTGATTTCTTTTCGTCTTTTCCATGTCCTCTATAAGTTCTGGTAGCTACGAACTCACCGAGTTTGTGTCCTACCATATCCTCTGTTACATATACAGGTACATGTTTTCTTCCGTCATGAACGGCAATTGTATGTCCAACCATGCTTGGGAAGATTGTAGAACGGCGAGACCATGTTTTAACAACAGATTTTTCTCCCGCAGCGTTCATTGCGTCGATCTTCTTAAGCAGGCTTGCGTCTGCGAATGGTCCTTTTTTAATTGAACGTGCCATAGGTTCTAACCTCCTTAATTATTTGATTGCTTTACCATCTCTTCTTCTTACGATCATCTTGTTAGAAGATTTGTTTTTCTTTCTTGTCTTAAGACCAAGTGCTGGTTTACCCCAAGGTGTACACGGACCCGGACGACCGATTCCTGTCTTACCTTCACCACCACCATGCGGATGGTCATTCGGGTTCATTACAGAACCACGAACTGTTGGTCTGATACCCATGTGACGTTTACGTCCTGCTTTACCAATGTTGATCAGGTTGTGATCTCCATTACCTACAACTCCGATAGAAGCTCTGCAAATGATCGGAACCATTCTCATCTCTCCTGACGGAAGTCTCAGTGTAGCATACTTTCCTTCTTTAGCCATTAACTGTGCGCTGTTTCCTGCGGAACGAACAAGCTGTCCGCCTTTTCCAGGATAAAGCTCGATATTGTGGATCTGAGTACCTACCGGAATCTCAGAAAGTGGCAGGCAGTTACCGATCTTAACTTCGGCTTCCGGTCCGTTCATAACTTTCATTCCGTCTTTCAGTCCTTCTGGTGCAAGGATGTATGCCTTCTCACCATCTTCATAACAGATCAGTGCGATGTTAGCTGTTCTGTTCGGATCGTACTCGATACCAATTACAGTTGCGTGAACATTATCTTTTCTTCTCTTGAAGTCGATAATTCTATATTTCTTCTTAGCTCCGCCTCCGCGGTGTCTAACAGTGATTTTTCCTTGATTGTTACGTCCTGCCTGTCTGCTCTTTGAAGCAAGTAAAGACTTCTCTGGTGTTGTCTTTGTGATTTCTGAGAAATCAGAACCAGTCATCTGTCTTCTGGAAGGCGTATATGGGCGGTATGTTTTAATTCCCATGATTGTTCTCCTTTCGATTGTTTATTGTCACGGTTTCTGTCCGTATGCTTTGTGCGTCTTACAGCCACGTCTCATCCGGCATGCACACCCTCGTTAATTTTAGAGACCTTCGAAGATCTCGATATCAGCGCTGTCCTCTGTAAGCTGAACAACTGCTTTTTTAGTTTTAGCTGTCATACCAAACTGCATAGTTCCACGAACTCTTTTCTTCTTACCTTCGCAGTTCATTGTGTTGACTTTAGCAACCTTTGTTCCTTCGAACATTTTCTCAACAGCTTCTTTGATCTGAGATTTGTTAGCTTCTGGATGTACAAGGAATGTATATTTCTTCTCTCCCATAAGCTCCATACTCTTCTCAGTTACTACCGGTTTAAGGATTACATCATAATACTGAACGTTTGCCATTATGCGTACACCTCCTCAATTTTTGCAACAGCAGCTTTCGTAGCGATTACTGTGTTGTATTTCAAGACATCGTACACATTAATTGTATTGATAGCAGCAGTCTTAACATCTGCAATGTTCTTGGCAGAGATTACTGCGTTGTCATTTCCATCTTCTAATACTACTAATGCTTTGGATACTTCCAGGTTCTTTAAAATGTTTGCGAAATTCTTAGTCTTGATTTCGTCGAATTTGATCTCGTCAACTACTACAAATTTCTTCTCTTCAACCTTAGCTGTAAGCGCAGATTTCAGAGCAGCTCTCTTTTCTTTCTTATTCATCTTGAAAGAATAATCTCTCGGTACTGGAGCGAATACTACTCCACCGCCTGTCCACTGCGGAGCTCTTGTAGATCCCTGTCTTGCATGACCGGTACCTTTCTGTCTCCACGGTTTTCTTCCGCCACCAGAAACTTCAGAACGTGTCTTTGCTTTCTGTGTTCCCTGACGATTATTTGCAAGCTGGTTAACAACTGCCATGTGTACCAGGTGTTCGTTAATTTCAACACCAAATACCGCATCGTTTAAGTCGATTGTTCCAACTTCTTTACCTTCGATATTATAAACAGATACGTTTGCCATCTTAAGTCCTCCTTCCTCGTCTAAGCCTAGTTAGCTTTTACTGCTTCTTTAATAGTTACTAAAGATTTCTTCGGTCCCGGCACAGAACCTTTTACTAAGAGCAGATTGTTCTCAGCATCTACGCGGACAACTTCAAGATTCTGGATTGTGATCTTCTTGCTTCCCATGTGTCCCGGCATCTTCTTTCCTTTGAATACCTTGCTCGGATCAGATGCAGCTCCGTTAGAACCGGCATGACGGTGGAACTTAGAACCGTGTGTCATAGGTCCTCTGTGCTGATTATGTCTCTTAATCGCACCCTGGAATCCTTTACCTTTTGAAATTGCAGTAGCGTCAATCTTGTCGCCTGCTTCAAAAATATCAACTTTAATCTCCTGTGCAAGTGTATATTCGCTTGCATTCTCAAGTTTGAACTCTTTTACAAATCTCTTTCCGGATACTCCAGCTTTTGCAAAATGTCCCTGCTCAGCCTTTGTTACACCGTGACGATGAACGATCTCTTTCTTACCGTTCTTGTCTTTGTTGATGATCTTGTCTTTCTTGTCAACGAATCCAACCTGAACAGCTTCATAACCGTCATTCTCAACTGTCTTGATCTGTGTTACTACACAAGGACCAGCCTGAAGAACTGTAACCGGTGTCAGTGTTCCGTCTTCGCTGAAGATCTGTGTCATTCCGACTTTTGTAGCTAAAATAGCTTTCTTCATTATAATTACCTCCTGTGATTTACAGCGGAACGCTTACGCGTTCATCCTAAATATAGGAATTACTGTGTCGTTATTGTGTCGATGAAGTCTTATTTGTTCTTCATCTTGATGTCGATATAAACACCAGCCGGCATCTCTAATCTTGATAATGCATCAACAGTTTTCTGTGTTGGTGTTACGATATCGATCAGTCTCTTATGAGTTCTCTGTTCGAACTGTTCTCTGGAATCTTTGTATTTGTGAACCGCTCTTAAGATTGTTACTACTTCCTTCTTAGTCGGAAGCGGTACCGGTCCGCTCACCTTTGCTCCATTTTTCTTTACAGTTTCGATGATTTTCTTAGCGGATGCATCTACTAACTGATGATCATACGCTTTCAAAGTGATTCTCATTACTTGACTTGCCATAAAAAAAGTCGCCTCCTTTTCGTACTTTTAACTTCAGTACGACAAGCGGTGACTGTACACTCTCCCGTGTGTGTCGTGAGAAACTCACACGTTGTTTCATACCTTTTACCAGTTGGTAAGCAGTAATCAGTTTTGATTCGTACAGTGACTTGTCGCCAGTTTCCTAACTTGACATTCGCTCCACGGAAAACCTGCCACATTGTGGCAGCAACCTCGCGCTTCTTTGCTATCATGTCACAGCTCTCTTAGTATACAAGATGTTTATATGTTTTGCAAGCTCTTTTTCTATTTTATTGTATTTTTTCGCATACAATTTATTTTATATCTTTTACACGCTCAATCTGTGGTTCAAATACTTTCATGCTCAGCTTTTCCAACGGTCCAAGAAGCAGCATTCCCATCACAGTACCTTCTCTTACTTTAAGGGACACGCCACCGAGGAACGACAACGCCAGAGAAGCTGCGATACATACTCCGTCCAGTCCAATCCGAACCTTTGCGTAATCCACCTTTGCATATCCGCTGAGCACATTACACATTGCTTCACTCGGAATAGTGATCAGATTAAGCAGCAGCATAGGTCCAAGGAACAGACCCAGTCCCAGATAAGACGTGATCACAAGTAAGACTTTTGCCACATAAGCATGTACTTCAAATGTAAGTACATTATAATAGAAGAAATTCAACAACATTCCAAATACAATAACATAAGGAAGCTGGAGAATCTTTCTCTTTTCAAAATCCTTTCTCTGAATCAGAAACTGTACCAGTACACAGATTGCATGTAGGCACATGCTGACCGTTCCGACCTTAATTCCAAATATCTGGTAAACATTCAATCCCACCGCATCCCAGCATGCGCAGACACCAATATTCGCTTTCAACGCCAACGTCTGTGAAAATGCTGTTCCAGCCGTGCAGATACCAAGTAGCACAAACTGTACAACCATGCTCTTCTTTGTCGCTATATTTTTTCTCTTTTCCACTTTCTCTCATCCTTTTCTTCCTTATATTAATACATTCATAGTATATTCACTCTCTCATGCACTCTGCTCCGTCTTTTTTTCCTTATAAATAAAAACAAACAGATTCGCACTATTATATAAAAATACCTGCTGAGCGTTCCCTGTTTCACACAGGCTTACGCACTTTAATTCTTTCTATATTATATATAGACATCTTCTATCTCAGCAACCTTTTCTTTGACATATCATGTTTTTCCTATGTTTTTTCCTCATTGCCCTTGTATTCCCCACCCTTTTGCTTTAGTATTAGAAATATAAATACTTACATAACGTTTTTTAATGCAGAAATGAGGAATGACTATATGGATATAAAAAGATGGAAAGTTATGCTTGCAGTGGATGACTACGGAAGTTTCACGCGCGCAGGCGAAGAATTGGGGTATACACAGTCTGGCATTACACAGATGATGAAATCCTTGGAAAAAGAAGTCGGATTTTCTCTGTTTGTCAAAGACAATCACGGAATGACTCTGACCGCAGATGCCAAATCACTGATTCCTTCCATTCGTGCACTGCTCAATGCAGATGAAGTGATCAATCAGGAAATCGCTTCTTTGAAAGGCGCACAGGTTGGTACTATTAAAATAGGAACCTATTTGAGCTGTTCTATTCACTGGATCCCGAAGATCATCCGGGAATTCCAGCATGAGCATCCGGATATTCATTTTAAAATAGTAGAAGGAGTCGAGGGTGAACTTGCCGACTGGATCCAGGAGCGGCGTGTAGACATTGGCTTTATCAGCCATCAGAAGGGACATAATTATCAATTTCTCCCGGTAATGGACGATGAACTCTTTGCAGTCATTCCAAAGAACCATCCTTTTGCTGAATGTGATGCTGTGCCAATCGAAGCTTTTGAAGGGCAGCCATTTATCATTACAGAATATACTCCGGGAAGTGATGTTCACCGGATTCTGAAACAAGCGAAAGTCAAACCGGATATCCGTTATATCACTATCAATGAGTTCTCTATCATTTCCATGGTAGAACATGAACTTGGTCTTTCTATTCTTCCAGGACTGCTTCTGCGTGGTCAGGTCGGCGACTTTATAACACGCCCGATCAAGCCAACGGTATCACGCCAGCTCGGACTCGCATACACCTCCAAAGAAGAACTCTCTCCGGCATCGAAGATCTTTCTTGAATATGCGAAGGACTTTTTACTGGATGATGAGTAAGTATTTGTCATCAAATGCATTTACGCAAACGCGTGCACTTTCCTTGTCGCCATAACAAAAAACAAGGAGCAACCTTTACTGCGAGGAAAGTTGCTCCTTGTTTTTATATAACATTTCTTTATTATTCACTTGATTTTTCTGAAAATTCGCTTTTTAGAAAATGATTATTTATGCATTTCATCCTGTGCTACAGTTACTACTCCGTAAAGCGCTACTGCTCCAACGATTGTCCATCCGATCATTTCTTACACCTCCCACATAACCAAGAATGTTTTATTTCTTTATCTGCCTTGAGTATAGCCCTTTTTTCACTGTTTGTGAAACGAGTATTCTTTATATTCCTATTACAGTTTCTTATACCTTCCCGTTTTTATGATTGTGCTTCCTCCCCTATACATATTGTCCGTTTTTCAATCATTGATTCAGATTTTATACAGCATTATTCATATTATTAGCATAAATATTTCTAATGTAGGTATAAGTATTTGTAATATTTGTATTGACTTTCTATTCTCCTGTGGTTACAATAAAAGAGAGGATTGAGATAGGCAAAGGTGCTCTCGCATACATGCAGAGTACCTTTTTTTATATCCATGACACCCAAAAAGAAGATCCGGATCCCGGTTGTCATGTGGAATCTCAGCAGAAACTTCAGGACAATTTAGATGATCGTCCAGTAATTAATAAAGATAGGAGCGTGAAATTATGGGTAACAATACAAATCAAGCACCTCAACAATGGAACTCCCGCTTTGGCTATATTATGGTTGCTGCCGGAGCTGCAATCGGTCTCGGAAACATCTGGAAATTTCCGTATCTTGCTTACCAAGGCGGCGGTGGAATCTTTCTGATCGTTTACATAATTGTTATTGCATTGATGGCACACCCAATGGTCGAGATGGAAACCGCAATCGGTCGCCACAGCGCTTCTGACACCGTCACCTGTTTTGAGCGGATCAACAAGAAATGGGGCTTCATCGGCTGGATTGCCAACATCTGTACATGGATGATTAATATGTACTATGTTGTTGTCGGCGGCTGGGTATTAAAATATGCTGTACAGTATATCATCAGCGGTGACTTCGGTGAAGACAAACAGGCGTACTTCAACAATTTTACATCTTCTACTGTTGAACCAATCATCTGGGCACTGGTTATATTAGTATTTGTATCCATAATGCTTTTATTTGGAATTACAAATATTGTTGAAAAGCTTACTAAGTTCATCATGCCACTGTTGTTTGTATTTCTAATCGTCTGTGGTATATGGGCATTATTTGTAACCGATAATGCAATGGAAGGATTAAAATTCTACCTTCTTCCAGACTTTAGCAAATTCAGTTTTTCCGTATTTGCCAAAGCTGCTACACAGGTGCTCTTTTCTGTTGGTATTGGCTGGGGTATATACGAAACTTTAGGAGCTAACATTCCGAAAGAAAATAACTTAAAAAGCGACGCAATCCTCGTATCCATCTGCGATACCGGAGCCGCTATTTTAGCTGGATTCGTTATTATTCCTTCTGCATTTGCAGGCGGCGTTGACGTGCAGAGCGGTCCGGGACTTGTGTTCCTTGTTATGACTGGCATCTTCGGCAAACTTCCAGGCGGACGTATTATTGGATGTTGTTTCTTCCTCGCGCTGATATTTGCCGTTATTTCTTCTTTATTTACATTCTTCGAGATTTCTACAAGAACATTCGAAGACAACTGTAAAATGGGACGTAAGAAAGCAACTGTTGTAACTGCACTGATTATCGGTATCGGCAATATCATCGTATCTCTCGGCTTTGGTGTGTTAAGCGGTGTGAAGCTTCCATGGATCGACGCAACCGGCATTTCACATCTTGGTCTTTACGACTGGCTGGATACATTCACAGGATATATCTTACTACCACTTGGGTGCTGGTTAGTTTGTGTTTTCGTAGCTAAAATTTGGGGATTTAAAAATTACGAAAAAGAATTAACAAATGATGGAAAATATGGTAAACTATCATTATATGATAAGATATTAACAATTGTAGTTGTACCTGCTTTTATGGTAATTGTCATTTTGAATGTCTTTGGATTTATCCAATAGATATATATTTTTCCAAAAGGGGGATTCTTATGAACGTAGCAACAATCTTACTCGTCGTTATGTGGGTATACGCAGCAGTTTATTTTATCTTTCTGCTTAAAGATGTTATCGCACACAAAGACGAAATCAACAACGAAAAACTGCCACACAACATTATCATCAGTCTGGTAGCAAACTTCTTCGACACGCTGGGGATTGGAAGTTATGCAATTGCAACTTCTGCCTGGAAGTTCACCAAATCTAATAGCGATGACCTGATTCCAGGATCCTTGAATGTAAGCTTTGCTATTCCGATCTGTGTGGAGGCAACCATTTTCATTAAGAAAGTGCAAGCCGACTCCTTGACACTGGTCCTTATGATCGCTGCATCTGTTGTCGGCGCAGTCATTGGTGCTAAGATGGTATCCAAGCTCGACATTACGAAGATCCGTACAGTTATGGGTGTTGCACTGATTCTGGTAGCAATCATCACTTTATGCAAGATCAATGCTTTTGGTCCTTTCGGTATCATCGGGACAGCACGAGGACTTACTGGCACAAAACTTGTGATCGGTATCGTAGCGAACTTCATTCTTGGCATTCTGATGACTGTAGGTATCGGACTGTACGCACCTTGTATGGCTGTTGTCCTGTTATTGGGTATGAGTACAGATGTAGCTTTCCCGATTATGATGGGATCTTGTGCTTATCTGTGTCCTGCTTCCGGTTTTGAATTTATCAAGAGTGGTAAATATCACCGCGGAGCTGCAATCCCGATGGTTATTAGTGGATCTATCGGTGTATTGATTGCAGGACTCATCGTTACTAGCCTGCCACTTACCGTACTTACTTATTTGGTATGTGTAGTTATGGTAGTTTGTGCATGTATGTTCTTCCATGATGCAAGAAAAGCAGCGAGATAATTCTAAACGATAAGATTTTTGGTACAATTGAACAGGGGAATCATTCAAAGAAGCGCATGAAAATGCGCTTCTTTGCGTTTACCGAAAACCATCCCTATTATTTGGCATATCTTTATTTGCAAGTTTTGTTCTTGAAAATTGCACAATATCTCTTTTCATTTTAATATTTATTCGTTACAATTCATAAAAATATTATTAATTCTTGACGTTAATACACAAAAGTGGTATATTAAAAACAACTTAAAAGAACATAACTTGATAACCAATGGCGGTTTCCTATAGCGAAGAAGATGGGAACTGCTATTTTAGAATATCGAGTACTTTTAAGTTTGATAACCATTATGGTTGTTATTGCAGTTATGTCGATGCCGATTGTTTCCCCCAAGAACAATCCTGCAGAGATAAACTCCAATTAATATATACCTTCCGGAAGGAAGGAGCATTCCCCAGCTTTGTATATTAACAAAACTGCAATGCAACGAGGAAAACCTCTCAATGACATACCAAAAAGAAAAAACACAGCGCATCGGTGCTGTGTTTTTTCTTTGCCATATTCTGTCGGTTGTTTTGTTATTTTGTTCATATTTTTTCATACTTTTCTATCCCATTGATTGACTTTTAACAAATTAACTGATAAACTAGTGAAAAGAGGCATTTTACGGAATATGAATTGTAATACAAATCGGGGTGTGTTCAATTCAACTGGAGGGACGTATTATGTCTGTAGTACATTTACAATTTAATATTATTTTATAATCTGAAGGAGGAGTAATATGTTATTAGCTATCCAAATTTTACTCGGTGTCTTATTCGCAGGTACAGGTGTCGGACTCGTTGTTGACGTTGCCAAGAATCGAATGGACAAAATCAAAGATGCGACTGGTAAACAGTGGGCTTCTGCTTTCGTAGTAGGTATCATTGCCAACTTCCTTGATACGTTAGGATGTGGTTCTTATGCACCATCTACATTCATGTATAAGTTATTCAACCAGATTGATGATATCGATATTCCTGGTACACTGAATGTTGGAGATACTTTCCCTGTTATTTTCGAGGCATTCATCTTCACAACATCAGTTAATTGTGATCCTATGTTTCTGATCGTAATGTATGTTTGTGCTGCAGTTGGTTCGTTTGGTTTTGCTTCTATTGTTACCAAATGGCCTCGTAACAAAATCAGAATCGCTCTTGGTACAGTTATGATTCCACTTGCTGCTGTTATGCTCTGCAAGAATACAGGTGTTGGACCTTTCGGTCTCGTAGGAACTTTAACAGGTCTTACAGGCTGGAAATTAATCGTAGCCGCAGTTCTTAATATTCTGTGGGGTGCTCTGATGGATATCGGATTTGGTCTGTATGCTCCGTGTATGGCTACTTGTCTTCTGCTCGGAGTTGATGCGCAGGCTTGCTTCCCTGTATTCATGGGATCTTGTGCATGTCTGATGCCAGCTTGCTCTATCGAGTTTATTAAGACAAAGAGATACGATGTTCCACATACAATCGGTAACGCTCTCGGCGGATGTATCGGTGTATTTATTGCCTGGAAAGTGGTTACAGGACTTCCGATGTTCTGGCTGATCAACCTGATCTGTGTTGTTCTTCTGTGGACATCTTACACACTGTTAAGCTCAGCTAGAAAAGACGCTAAAGCAGGTGTTGCTTAAACAATAATTGAATATTAATTACAACAATAATATAAGGCGGTTCTTAAATTAAGAACTGCCTTATATATTTTAGCAATATTTTTTTATAAGTCTTATTGCTTAAACTTCTTTAAAAATACAATAATAAAACTACGGAGATTATTTACATGTTTATTAATGAGTATACAATGACTCGCAAGCGTTATGACAAATGGTCTGTTCCAAAGTTCTGGAAATCAGGTCCTATGTTTTTCATTTGGTGTTTTATTTTTATCGTCGGAACTCTGAGTTGGATTTACTTCAATACAATAACTGTACCGCTCAGATGGAAAACCGTATGTGCATTTCTTGTCTTTATATCCGTTTACCGCGGTGTATTTTTCAAATGGATGCACGCTGATAAAACATTTCGCGTAACACGCGGTCAATACTTTAACGGAAAAGACTGGACCTGCAAAGTAATTATCGGCGACAAAAATATCACCCTTTATATCAACAATAAGCTAAACAACAAAGTGGACTGGAAAGATATTAACAGATTTGAAGAGGCAAAATCCTATTACAAACTTGCTTCTGGAGATCAAAACGAAGGTGTTATGCTAGACAAGGATTCTTTTACAGAAGGTGATTCTGAACAGTTTAAAACCTGGATGCAGGAACATCATCCGGATATCCCTTACGGACCAATTCATCCGGCATATGACAAATAGATATTTTTTGCAATTTTATGCGATATTTTACAAGAGCGAAAAAGACCTGAAACATTTATATTATGATTCAGGTCTTTTCTTACCACAGTTCTAATATTTTTCTAATACATACAAATTCTAACCGAAAATTCTATTTTCATTGTTCCTAAAACATTCAAGGAACAAGCTCTGCAGATTATTCGTTTTTTTCCGGCTGCTTATTCATCTGGCGTCTGATCATTCTTGCTTTATAAATATTTTTCCATTTCATTGGCATCCATATATATTTCGCATTACTTTTCTCTATGATAAATAATTTAAACGCCTCTGCTTCCCCAGTCAGAAATCCATTTTTGGGAAGTATGACCAGTTCATCGTTTTCAATTCCCAGATAAAATGTCTTCTCATCTTCCCACAAACTATATACGTTCTTATAATATCCTACACGTTCTTCGGAATGTTCTTTCTTTGCACGGATATCCTCATTTCCAAATAAATAATTAATTTCTTCGTTTAAAGCAATATCCGAATTTCTCTTCATCAAAGCTATCGTTATATATTGTCTTCCTATTCCCAAAAGCGTCAGAAATGCCCCAAGAAGGGCGCTGACAGCAACACCTGAGATTCCTATATCCTTCTTTATCTCCGGTCTCACAAATGGCAATAGAATGAATGTAATGCCTATCAGAATCAAGCCCGGTGTTACCGTTGGATGTTCTACTCGATTTTTAAAATTGATGAATCTCTTCATTAGTTTCGTATCACGTCTTGTCTGCACCTCATAATGCACTCGCCTGCGATCCTGTGATGTCTTCTTTTCCATCTTGTCACCTCTCATAACATGAAAAAAGGGGATACAGATTCTTAATCCGGAAACTGCATCCCTCCATTATATACTTATGAAATACCAGTAGATAAATTAAAATCACCCATTTTATACATCTTTTGTTCGAACGGCATTCCATATATATATCTACTCCCGGCGCTGCTCTTTCTGGCGCATCTTCAATTTCAGCAAAGCTTTCGCTTTCAGGCAGTCCAGTTTGACCATATTATTCTCGCCTACAACGTCTGTCTCTGTACCATCCGCACTCTTATTGATATCCACGATACCATCCAGATAGTCATTAACAACAACAAACTGTGCTACAGTTCCGCTGAAATTCAGTCCAGTAACCGGAATATCACGGATACCTAACTGCTCACATGTATTTGTAAAGTCTACATCACTGTTGCCCCATCCATCAGATGAAATAATTACGCCATCTGCCCGCATCATCTCTGCCATAGCAGCAGCTCTTGTACCCACACGGATCTTGTCTTTGTTATCATCCGGTGTACCTACAATAATAAGTCCCATCAGGTCCAAATCTGTATCTTCAGCCACTACTTCCAATAACGGATCTCTGAAGTGATGTAACGATGTTTCCTTTGTTGACGGTCCAATTCCCATACTAACACCTCCTACTGCATAGAGCGAATAATACCATCACGATACTCATTCGGAGTGATCATGACCGGCATATTGCCCATTTCAATGATTGATTTACCACCTTCAACCCCTGACGGTTCATCCGGAAACAGATGCGTATCGTACATTGCTCCCTGGCCTGCTACTTGACGAATAATCACCACTCTCTTCTTTCCAGGTCTTACTTTATCATGATATTCATGTCTTTCTGTGCATTTCTCACCTTTAAACTTTTTCAGTTTTTCACGATAGGTCTGAATAAATTTATCGCAAAGTCTGTGTGCAGTAAATGGTCCGTGTCTTTCTTGCCCCATACCTGATGCAAATGTAACGTCAAAGGAAATAATATAATCATCATCTCCCGGTGTACCAGCTCGATTCAAATATAACTGATCTTTCAGATTACCCTCTGACGATCCGAATTCATGACATTGCTTGCCATCCACATCTACACCTGTCAACATTACATATACACCTGTTACCGTATGTGTAATACCTTCTCCCAGCTTTCCAAGAACCTTTGTAGAAATCGGGATAATATCCATAATCGTGTTCGTCCAGCGATCATGATCTCCCGGTTTGATAATCTGGATATCAATCTTCTCAATGCAATCATCTTCTGCTGTCAACTGTTCCAGCATCCCCTTGCTGACAGTCATATGGCCATCCGTTGTAATATTGTTTTCATCGCCCCATTCAACATCCGTCATATGAAAGGCTTTGATAACAAGGCGACGTAAATTAATCTCTTTTTCAGCCATCTTCGTTACCTCCATATTTTTCTCGTCAATGTTTTCACATTATATATTTATTATACAATAAATTCTACGAACTTCCAACAAATTATCATGCAATTATTTTTTCTTTTTTAATGTATTCATTATATTTTTATAAAAGCAAATGTGTCTTTATAAAAAAGGCAGATGCGCTAAACGCATCTGCCCCTTTTAGCTTAAATTAGATTTTAGCTACATACTCGTATGGCAACGGAACAATAGTTCCAGGTGTCTGGATTTTCTCTAACTGCTCCAGAGTTGCTTTTACAATCTGTGTCTGCTGTTCTACATTGTGCGGTCCACCAGCATTAGCACCCATAGGTACCAGCGGAGCTACTGCACGAGGAGTACCAGTCTGACGAACAACTGGTGGAAGAGCTGCAATAATAATTGTAGGAATTCCAGCTTCTTCAATCGCTCTCTGCACCAATACTGCAGAGCGGTGGCAAGTACCTCAACCAGCTGTGAGGATTACTGCATCAACATCCTCATTTTTGAACATTTCAGCGACAGCCGGACCAGTTTCATGTTTAAATTTCTCCTGGTTTCCGCCACCACCCATGAATCCAGCATGTACCGGAGCACAAGCTCTGATAAATCCTTCTGCTGCTAATTCATGAATTCTGTCAATCGGGAACATACAGTTGATGTCTTTGTTAACATCACTGTTATCATATCCACCATGGGATACCATCAGATCGCTTGATGGTGTAGTGTTCTCTATCTTTCTCCAAGTGAAGTCACCTGCAAGGTTGAATCTCTCCTGACTCTTCTTATGAACACCTGCTGCTGTAGCAAGAGCGATAGACATATCTTTCAGCTCTTTTGTTACAGGAGTCCATACAGCCGGTGGAGTAATAGGAACGAATATTTCAGACTGTAAGCCTTTAACAACCGTTAAACTCATTTTTAATCCTCCTTATTATCATCCAAACGTGCGCGCATTTCTTCTTGTTTGCGTCGTTCTTTTTCTATGTTACTGACATATTTATCATTTACTTCAGGTCCTAATTGTTCCGGAAAACTCATGTTCCATCCGAATTCCTGACCAACTTTTGGCTCGGTATCACAGATAAACATTCTCTTCGGAGCTTTGAAGAATCCCAAACGACCTTTCAGGTCTATGCTGATGCTGCAATCATCAACGTCAACTACAACACCCTCCATATAAATGATTCTGTCTCCATAATTCAAACGCTCATTATTCATTCACGGTCACCCGGAATTAATCGTATTTCTCTTTACGTTTCTGGCTCATCGGAAGTGCCTGCTCATTGTCAACAAGATCAACTTTCTTGCCATAAGCTTCTTCAATCAGCTCAACGTTTGTAGATTTAACGTTTGGATTCCATTTCTTCTCAGCAGCTTTTACTTCTTCACCAGCCATTGCTGTCTTCAGCATAGCAAGTGCACGGATTGCATCTTCCTGGCAAAGAGTATTGCAACCAAGTACTTCGTTCTCAATACCGGACTCAGATTTGTTGTTATCAACCATGTACTGCATGTGTTTATTACCAACAACAAGTGCTCCCTGTACTGCACAGTAAGACATACCTACTGTCGGAACACCTCTCATACCGATCTGCTCGATATGACTTGCGAAGTCAATGTGGTTATTTCCGAAACCTTCTGTTGTAACGAAAGCTCCATCCGCATCCATCATCTCTACTGTATGACCTACACGACGAGATACATAGAACTTCTCAGCATTGATCTGAGGAGATCCTACAAATACAACTCCGCAAAGGTCAACTTCCGGATCATGAAGTGCTTCCAGTACAAGAGGCTCTCTCCAATAATGTCTGGACATCTCTTTAGATGCAGGTCCGATACATGTTAATGCATGGATACATCCATCCAGTACTTCCAGCGGAGATACGCAGATCGGAACGTTTCCTAAGTCTACGTTAGCTCTTGCGCCAAGGATACCAACAGGTTCTACAGGAAGGATGAAGTTATCATGCATAGCTCCCTGTCCCATGATTTCCTTAACAATTACAACTTTTTTCTTTCCAGGACGACGGATAGATTTCAATTCCTCTGTATCTGTTACAAGGCTTTCATCTAACTCTTTCATTACTTCACGGATTTCCTGTGTAATGATGTCAAATGCTGTATGAGCAGCCATAGGTCCACGACGCTCCATGTTTGTCTTCTCCTGGATTACGATATTACCTTTGATAAAGATCTCTCCTTTATCTGGGCAACCCGGACGTCCCCACATGATGTTCTCATCAAGGTATCCTTCTGAAGAACCGAACTCACCGATCTGAACTCCGCCTTCATCTGTACCAGTCAGCATCATAACAACGCCATCAAGTACTCTTGTAACACCTTCACCGATGATTGAATCGCCTTCTTTTGTAGCGATTGGCTGAACATCCATGATAGTTTCTGAATATGTGTGATATTTATCAGGAGTGATAATTTCCAGATGGAAATCTTTAACTAATTCCTGATCAGCAATAACGTCTGCTTCAATTCCTTCACGGATGTAAAGAGTTGTTCCTTCGATCTTTGTCTCCGGTCCTCTCTTAACTTCTGTGATCTTGAAATGTTTTCTTGTTAATTCACCAGCAACTTTTTCTACGTCAGCGTCTGCTGCAGCTGCTGTGTCTGCTGTAGCTGCTCCTGCTGGAACTTCTGCTACCGCTGCTCCTGATGCTCCAAGAGCTCCAACCGGGATCTCAAGATTGATATCTTTTCCTTCTCCGATATGAATCTTTAATGTTCCACCTGCAACCGGTGCTGCAACTGGTGCTGCTTCCTCTGCCGGTGCCTCTGCAACTTCCTCTGCCTCTGCTGCCGGTGCCTCTGTTGTAGGTGCTTTCACACCATCCAGGACATCATTTGTTAACGGGCAAAGAGAATCACAAGTTTTTGTAAGTTTTGCTCCTAATACCTCTTCGATTGTCAGGCATCCATCCAGAGTTAATAATCCTGAATCTACCAAATCATCAAAGATAGCCGGATCTTCCAGATTAGCTGGTTCAATTGTGATGCCAGCTTCTGCTCTACAGCATAATACCGCAGGATCATGAGCATGTTCTTTAGCTGTTTCAGCTGTGATTGACATATTGTTTCCCTCCTTGTATTGGTTGAAAAAATCTACCTGTGCTTTATCGCACATAGTAATGTATATATACAGCCACGCCCGGCAGAGAGATTAGTCTCTTTTTCCCCAGGCCGAAGAATCGGGGGTCTAAGGCCCTTGCCTGTACGTGACGGTATTACCTAAAATAGAATGTGATTAAAAGTCAATATCCTGACTTACCTGTTTAGAAACTCTCAGAGTTCTGTACAGTGGATGTCCGACTGTTCTCATAACATGGTCTGTCTGATGGAATACTTTCAAGCCCATCTTCGGTCCGGATGCCATAACTGTGTTAGAGCAGTCAGAGCAGTTACCGATGATGATATATTCACATTTGTCTTTCTTGAACTGCAGGTTGTTCTTAACCTGTCCAGGGCAGTTACCAGGTCTTAAGCACTTAAGCGGTGCTCCTGGTTTATTCTCGATTGCCTGTTTACATCTGCACATAGAAACAACGTTTCCATTCATCTTCTTAGCAATCTCTCTCATACGTTCTTCGCTTCCGCCGCAGGCACAAACTAAGATACCTACATTTGCTCCGTGAAGATCTGGGAATTCAACAGTTACAAGAATTGCTCCTGTTGTCTTAGTTATCGGTGCGTCTAATTCTGTAGATTTACCTGTGAAGGCTCCTCCCATAATGATCTCACCGTAAGGCTCTTCAATTCCGCCTGCTTTTTCGATCATCTCTCCAACGCTTACACCGATCGGCACATCCATAAATACGTGTGCTTCGTTACCGCCATTTAATTTTCCACGAACAGTCATGTTCTTGCTGATACATGGTCTCTTCTCATCGATCGCTTCTGCTACTCGACAGGCAGTCTCTACGTTAACAACTACTGCTCTTGCAGCTGATGGAAGCTGAGTTGTATCAAGGTTCACACCCAGACACTCTCTTACTACCGCACGTTCTTCTCCCATTGGATAAATATCCGGAAGCAGATGCATTGTAATAGCAGACTCCTTCTCAAGAGCTTTCTGCAGAGCTTTGATTGCTTTGTGATGTTTTTTCTTAATTGCGATAATCGTCTTCTCAGCATGTGTGATTTCCATGCAGTATTTGATACCGCGGATTACTTTATCTGTCTGTGTCTCAATCTGCTGTGTATTGTGCTCCAGTCCCGGTTCACACTCAGCAGCATTGATCAGGATATATCCACAGTCGATACTGAAATCCTTTGGCAGTTCCGGGTTGATCTCCGGATTAATCTCTCCCATCGGAGTCTCTGCCAAGTTAATGTTAAGCTTAACTCCTGTCGGGAATCCAGCTCCTCCCATTCCAACTACTCCGGCTGCTTTTACCATATCCAGTTTACTTGCATCTTCCGGCACATCGATCGGCACGAATTCATCCGGCTGCTCATCTGCAGCTTCAATGATGATTCTGTCATCTGTAATCTCTGTTACTTTTCCGTATACACTGGCATAGATGTTAGCTCCAAGTCCAGTCGGTGTAGCAATCAGTGTACCTTTTTTTACATCTGCCCCAACTTCAACGCACGGTGCACACGGTGCGCCAACATGCTGACGTAATAAAATCTGTACTTTTCCCATGACACTATTCTCTCCTTTTCTTTTATATATAAGTAAAAAACGAAACCTATACCATGGTTCGTTTACTTATTCTGACTTAACTTCGCTGTTACATTCTGTTCTTCTGACTTTTAAACTTTTAATATAATATGTAGATAATGCATACTCTCCAGCTTTCTGCTGTGAGAATATAAATCGTATAATCATTATTATTCTTTTTTTATCCGTTGTTCAGCTCGCCACATTCCTTTATTCATAGACGCTTTCTATAAGTTATTTTTTTAACGTAACTTAGCTGCACTTCTTCTGGCGGAGGCATGTGGGAATCGAACCCACCCAGGACGCTCTTAACGCCCCACACTAGTTTTGAAGACTAGGAGGCACACCAGTCACCCATCTACCCCCATATTATGCGCTTTTCATTCGCTTGTTAAGAATAGCACAATATTCGTTATTTTTCAACACTTTTTATTTAAATTTATAATATCAAAAAAGCATTGACTTTTCAAGGGTTTTCATAGATAATAGAAGCAAGAGATTAAACGCGGTACTAGAATACGGTCTATTTGTTAATTTTATGTCGTACTTTTGTATAATTATTCGTGTTTATCACTGAATTTGCTCTCATTTTTTTGAGTCTATTTTAAAAAAGGCACATTGCAAACTCGGGGTTTCTATGTGTTTTTATAAAATTTATAGAGGTTTTCTATAAATAATAATTATTCAATATCTCATATTAAGGAGGGACTAATTATGGAGTTAAAAGCAAATGTGAATTTTGCAAACTACGAGGCAGCACTTCAGGTTGTTGACGCACATACAGCCGGAGAATTTTGCCGTATGGTAATCGGGGGATTTCCAGAGCCGGAAGGCAACACCATGATTGAAAAGAAAAAATGGATGGAGGAGAATTACGATCACGTTCGTACAGCTCTGATGCTGGAGCCTAGAGGACACCACGATATGTTTGGTGGTTTCTTATGCAAACCAGTCAGCGACGAAGCAGATCTGGGAGTTATCTTCATGGATACAGGCGGATATCTGAACATGTGCGGACATTGTACAATCGGTTCCGTTACTGTTGCAATCGAAGCAGGACTCGTTGAATCCCACGAAGGTGAAAACGAAGTTGTTCTGGAAGCTCCTGCAGGAATCATTCGTACAACAGCTATGGTAGAAAACGGAAAAGTTACAGGTGTTACACTTACAAATGTACCTGCATTCGTTTACAAAGACAACTTAACAGTTAATATTGACGGAGTAGACATTCCTTATACTATTTCATTCGGTGGAAGTTTCTTCGCATTAGTTGATACAACTAAGCTTGACATCGGAGAGATCAATGCCAAGACAGTTCCGGCATACACAGCTCTCGGAATGAAGATGCGTGATAAGATCAATGCTGAAGTTAAGATTCAGCACCCAACACTTGACATCACAGAAGTTGACCTTGTTGAGTTCTACGGACCAACACCAAATCCGGATCAGGCTACTATGAGAAACGTTGTAGTATTCGGTGATGCTCAGGCTGACCGCTCACCTTGCGGAACAGGTACAAGCGCTAAACTTGCTACACTTCATAAATGGGGTGAGCTTGGCGTTGGAGAAGAATTCATTTACGAAAGCTTCATGGGAACACGTTTCAAAGGTGTAATCAAAGAAGAAACTAAGATCGGTGATTACGATGCAGTTATTCCAATGGTTACAGGTACAGCTTACCTGACAGGTGTTGCTACATATATTATCGATGGAGACGATCCGTTAAAATACGGTTTCCTTATCGGATAATTATTCATCAGATTATATTTACAAGAGAGAACCTGTTTCTTGGTTCTCTCTTGTTTTATTATAGCAGTATGGAAAATGTATCATGACAGCACGGTTACATCTCCACTTCTAACCAGCGATAAATCACATTTCACGGAATTTACCGCTCATATAACAACGAGGAAAGGAAACATCGTATGCCAAGGAAAAGACAATCCACAAAGAGCCGCATTGTTAAAGCTGCATGGAATTTATTTTTCAAAAACGGTTATGAAGATACCACTGTCGAGGATATCATAGCAGCTTCCAAGACTTCCAAAGGTACTTTTTATCATTATTTCAAAGGGAAGGAAGCTTTGTTAAACAGTTTATCTTATCTCTTTGACCAGAAATACGAAGAATTATATGGTGTGATCGATCCTGCATTGTCTGCTTATGACAAATTGCTTTTCCTGAATCATGAATTATTTTATATGATCAAGACAAGTGTGGATATCAAGCTTCTTGCTTACCTGTATTCTTCTCAGTTGATCACCAAAGACCAAAAATCTCTGTCTGATCACAAGCGTTTTTATTTCACATGGATCTCAGAGATTATTCAGACAGCTTTAGATAATGGAGAGTTCAAGAACACCAGCACCACTGAAGAATTAGTAAATATCTATGCTATGTATGAACGCGCCATTCTTTACGACTGGGCATTATTTAAAGGCAAATTTGATCTGACAGACTATAGTGACAAACTGTTACCACATGTCTTAGATACCTTTGTCGAAGGAGTTTAAAATTTTATAACAACAGGAAAAGAGCAGATGGTTTTCCATCTGCTCTTTTCCTGTTGTTAGTTATGTTGTAGTATACTTATACAAGACACTCATGCATATTTTCTTCCTGAATCCCGTTCTTCTCCATCATCGCTTTGATCTGGTCACGTTCATTCAGGTTCGCGCACCAGGAAAGTCCGCATCCCGCTGATATCGCACGCGGCACCGGAATAATCCTTCCCGGAACATTCTGCTCTTTACAAGCCTTTTCCATAGCCATAGCATCTGCTGTTGTATGGAATGTAATTATAAGTTTCATTTCTTTTTTTCTCATGTCAGTCTCACTTCTCCTCTTACTCGTCTTCTGCCAGTTCGTGGATCGCACGAATTGCAGTATCCACTTCCTCGTCTGTATTATAATGGGAAAAGCTGAATCTTACAGCTCCCTGCTCAACCGTTCCAAGTGCTTCATGCATAAGCGGTGCGCAATGCCCACCTGGTCTTGTTGAAATACCATATTCAGTAAGAAGTTCATCACTGACTTCTGCGGAATCGTAATCACCGATATTCAGTGTCACGATCGCGCAGCGCTCCTTCGTATCGAAGTCGCCGTATATTGTTACCCCCGGCACATCTTTTACGCCATTGTAAAAACGCCACATCAGTTCTTGTTCACGGGCGCGTATTGCATCCACGCCTGTTCTCTCCAGATAGTCCATGGCTGCATGAAGGCCTGCAATTCCATGTCCATTGAGCGTTCCTGCTTCAAGCGCAGTCGGCATTTGCACCGGATGTTTTTTATTGTATGTCTGCACACCACTTCCGCCAACCTTCAGCGGTCTGACTTCCAGTCCTTCTCTCACATAAATTCCACCTGTTCCCTGTGGTCCCAGCAGACCTTTATGTCCCGTAAAGCAAAGAACATCGATATGCATCTTCTGCACATCTATCGGAAATATTCCTGCAGTCTGTGACGCATCAACAACAAATAATACACCATGTTCTTTCGCCATATCGCCAATCGGTTGTAATGGGATATAATTTCCTGTCAGATTCGATCCATTTGTACAAATAATCATCTTCGTCTCAGGTGTGATCGCATCTTCTATATCACGGATATCAAGAGTCCCTTTCGGATTGCTTTTCACAATCGTAAGTTTCACTCCTTTTTCCTGCATCTCATACAGAGGACGTAATACTGAATTATGCTCCAACATCGTTGTAATCACATGATCTCCCGGATTCAGCAATCCTTTGATCGCAATGTTAAGACTCTCCGTTGAATTTGCTGTAAATGCAATCTGCTTCGGATTCTCTGCACCAAAGAAACGGCATAACTGATCTCTCGTATCATAAATCACTCTTGCCGCACTTAAGGACGCTTCATTCGCCCCTCTCCCGGCATTGCCCATTGAACTCATTGCCTGCACAACTGCATCAATCACTTCCTGTGGCTTATGCATTGTTGTAGCTGCATTATCCAAATAAATCATAATCCTTATCCTCTCATACAGGCGGATAACCGTCTGCTCTTAGTATACTTGTTTTTAATTCTCCCGTCTAATAGATATATTACATGTTCGTATCGCTTTATAGATTCCATCTATTAGTCTTGTCATTATACCGCTTTCTCGCCCTGTTCTTTCTTAAGTTCATGGCTTTCAAGCCCATAAACTTCTTTTACAATTTTCACAAAACGCTCTGCACTTCTTGATAGCTGATAATTCTTATTATATACAAGATTGATATCTCTGCCGTCATCACTCTCCGGAATAGGGAATGCAAGGAGAAATCCTGCTGCCACTTCATCTTTTGTTGCCAGCTTTGATAATACAGAAATTCCCATTCCCTGTCTGACAGACTTCTTGATTGTCTCCTGATTCTCAATACTTGCAATGATGTCCAGGTCTGTCATCTTGATTCCGGCATCTTTTAACTGATTCTCTGCTTCTTTACGTGTTCCGGATCCTTCCTCACGCATGATCACATGTTCCTCTTTCATCCAGGAAATATCTTCCGGATCCATCTTCTGCAGTTTCTGATATCTTTCTGTATTCGGCGTAATAATTACCAATTCGTCCTTATAGAACGGAATATATTTGCAATGTTTCTTTTCCAGAACCGTTCCGGTAAATCCGACATCTGCCATATGATCAATAATCTGCTGTACCACTTTGCTGCTATCTGTCTCAACAATTTTAATTTGTTCATCCGGATAACGCGTATTAAAACTCATAAGTGCTTTTGGGAGAAGATACTGTGCCGGAATTGTGGAAGCTGCAATTGTAATTCCATGTTTTTTCTCACCTTTTTCCGTTCCAAAACTCTCTTCTATCTTCTTCTGCAGATCGATCATCTGCTTTGCATATTTGTATAATTCTGTGCCGTCATCAGACAGACTTACTTCTTTTGTATTTCTTACGAATAATCTTGCGTTTAATTCTTTCTCCAGCGATGAAATATGTGCACTGATCGTCGGCTGTGTCAAGAACAGATCTTTTGCCGCTTTCGAAAAACTACCACCTTCTGCTACTTTTACAAACGCTTCTAACTGTTTCAGATTCATTAGTATGCCACCCTTTCACTCTCTGCACCGGTTTTTTTCGTTACTTTGATACTGTCCATATACTCCAGAATCGGTTTTGCACTTTTTCTGCTCGTATCAAAAATGTCTCTTACCTGTGCAATTGTAATGATCGGATCTTCCGACAGTTTTGCTAAGATGATTTCCTTCGCTTTGTCCATATATTCAGTAAGCGTATACATGTCATCTGTAACTTTGACAATCTTTCCTTCTTCCAGCAAAATATTTAATATATCGTCTCCGATCTCCCGGCTGACTTTTCCAAGATCAATCTCCGTATATTTCAGGAAATCATATTTTGCTTTGCGGAAGCTGTCAAGATAGGTTCCGGATACTTTCTCATAAGTATCATCTTTGGTGACTTCATAATCAGGTGTACATAAAAATTCATCTACACGTTTGATGTGTCCGTTGTTTTCTTCTTTTTCAATAATTTTATCAAATACATTTGGCTTCACTTTTTTGAAGAAAGTCATCTGTACTTCTGCTTTTTTCATTCCATAACGGTATGGATGCTCTTCTTCGTATTTCTCCAGTGCATCCGTCAGTTTCTTCGCTGCTTCACGCTCAGAATCCGCATGCCAGACATAAGTATCTTTTCTCATCGGGAATGTGTAAATCGTTCCCTCTTCTTCCAACTCTTTTACATCTTCTTCAACTTCTTCCGGTGACAGCGCAGTAAGCTTCGCAAGCTCTGTACAGGAAATCAGTGTATCGCCGTGTGCTTTCGCATGCAATGCAATAACATCTGCGGAGGAACCAGATTCCTTTCTTTCCAGTTCTTCAATGACATCGTCCTGGAATCTGCGCTTAATCTTCGGATTCGGCTCCAGGATCATGCCTCCACCGATCGTCTCCATCGGTGAATAGAAGCGGACAACAAATTTGTCTCCTCTTCTGACTGCAATCTCTTCTTCCAGGCGAAGCTGTACATAACCACTCTCACCCGGTCCGATTTCTTCCTTGTCAAGAAGAACTGCACGACATAAAATCTCGCTTGTTCCTGTGAAGAAATGAAGCCGCGAATGATTGGTCAGCACACGTAACGATGAGTCCAGCACATTCAGTTTTACATCAAGAAGATCTGTATTCTTCATACTGTTGACCGGCGCAAGCACGCATCCTCTCTTGATCTCCTTTTTCTTAACGTTGGAAAGATTGATTGCAACCCGCTGTCCTGCGTAACATTCTTTCTTATCCTCTCCATGCACCTGAATGCTTCGGATTTTACATTCTTTGCCAATCGGATACATCTCCAATGTGTCTTCTTTGGAAATCGTTCCAGATACAAGTGTTCCGGTGATAATCGTTCCAAATCCCGACAGTGTAAATGCACGGTCAATTGGAAGACGCGGGATCGTGTGAATATCCTTCTGGACAATGTCATCGCTTGTCAGATGCACGATCTCATCGATCAGTTTGTCCAGTCCCTGTCCGGTTACGGCAGATACTTCCACCACCGGCGCTCCTTCCAGAAATGTGCCTGCCAGCTCGTCTTTTACATCTTCTTCTACGAGTTCCAGCCACTCTTCATCTACAAGATCACATTTATTCAATACAATAATACTTTTTTCAATTCCCAATAAATTCAGAATATCCATATGCTCTCTTGTCTGCGGCATGATTCCTTCGTCCGCTGCAATGACAAGCAACACAAGATCCATTCCTACTACACCAGCAACCATGTTGTTAATAAATTTCTCATGTCCCGGAACATCGATGATTCCTGCACGATCTCCACCCGGAAGGTCAAAATACGTAAATCCGAGGTCAATTGTAATTCCACGGCGCTGTTCTTCTTCCCATCGGTCTGTATTTCTTCCGGTCAGTGCTTTAATGAGTGTCGTCTTACCATGGTCTATATGCCCGGCCGTTCCAATGATGATATTTTTCATAGCCATTCTCTCCTAACGTACTTCTATCAGACTCTTCTCTTCAAACACCTGCAGTTCCTGTAACTGCTTAGCGAGTAATTTGAAATTCTGTTCATCCATCGTTCTTACGTCGATCAGCACAGTGTCATTTGCTGTTCTCGGAATCAACGGCACCGGCATATGGCGCAGTCTTTCTTCAAGCTCTGTAATGCTGATCTTCTCAGGATTGATCGCAACGCCCATACTTGCGATACGCTCCAGAGGGAGAGAACCTCCGCCAATCTGTGATTCAAGTGGAACCACACTGATCTCGGCAGAAAGCTTTGCCGCTTTTAAAATACGGCATAATTTCTTAGCATCTTTAGTCACTTCGTCTAATGATTTTGTAATCATGCGAAGAACAGGAATGTTCTGAACTGCCTTTTCTTCGGACAGATATTCCTGTAATACAAGTTCCAGCGTTGCCGCTGTAAATTTATCAATACGGAGAGCACGGGTAAGCTGGTTCTTCTTCATCATATCGATGTATTTCTTCTTACCGATAATGATACCTGCCTGTGGTCCTCCCAATAATTTGTCGCCACTGAAGCAGACAACATCCGCACCTTTTGCAATGGATTCCTGTACAGTCGGCTCGTGTGTCAGACCGTATCTTTCCAGATCAATGAGCACACCACTTCCCAAGTCTTCCACTACCGGAAGATCATGTTCCTTCGCAAGCGGGATCAGTTCATCAATCCCTACGGTATCTGTAAATCCAACAATACGGTAATTGCTTGTGTGTACCTTCAGAAGTGCCTTTGTCTCTTCTGTGATCGCATCTTCATAATCATCATAGTGTGTCTTGTTGGTTGTTCCTACTTCCACAAGTGAAGCCCCGCTCTGCTCCATAACATCCGGGATGCGGAACTTACCGCCAATCTCTACAAGCTCGCCACGGGAAACAATCACTTCCCCTCCTTTAGCAAGCGAGCTCAAAATAAGCATAACAGAAGCAGCGTTGTTATTGACTGCCATCGCAGCCTCTGCCCCTGTAATTTTGCACAACAATTTCTCGAAGTGCGAATAACGTTCGCCACGTCTTCCGGCTTCGAGATTATACTCCAGATTTGAATATCCTGTTGCAATAGCCGCTACCCTCTTCATATGTTCCGGGCTTATCGGTGCTCTTCCCAGATTGGTGTGGAGAATGGTCCCCGTACCATTCATTACCATGCGCATGTTCGGCGTATGCATTGCAGACACTGTCCGCTCGATCTTCTCCGTCAACGCTTCAATCTGTCTCTTTGCTTCCTCTTCGTCTTCACATTTTGCAATATAAGCACGCAGACGATTCATCTCCAGATGAATGGATTCCATAACCGTCTCCCGGCTATAAGTCTCTATCAACATCTGGACTTTCTCATCAGCAAGCAGCACATCCACTTTCGGGATACTGCGATACAACATATTCTTGTCCATATTTTTCTTCCTTCCACTTTTTCTTTGACTTAAAACAGTCGGATCAACTTGTCGCTCTTAGGTGCAACCTTTCCGATCACCGAAATCGTGGTATCCATGCTTGCATTCTTAAAATCTGCCAGCATCTCATTCAAATTATCCGGTGCCACACTGATTAACAATCCGCCGGATGTCTGTGGGTCATATAGCAGGTCCAGATAATACTCCGGAATAGAACCTGCGTCTACTTTCCCAATAGAATATCCTCGGTTCTTGTATGCTCCGGCCGGGACCAGTCCCATCTTCGCGAAATCGATCGCATCGGTAAGGTATGCAATGTCTTTAACATTGATTTCAAATGTCACATCACTGGCTGATGCCATCTCGACACAGTGACCGAGAAGTCCAAATCCTGTGATGTCTGTGCAGGCGCTGACGTCATATTTCTCAACCGCCTGTTTTCCTCTCTTATTCAGCGATGCCATAACCGTCTGCGCTTCTCTGATTGCTTCCGGTGATGCCATATCTGCTTTGATCGCAGTATTAACGATTCCGCTTCCTATCTGTTTCGTTAAAACCAGGATGTCTCCCGGTCTGCATCCGTAATTCTTAAAGATCTTATCCGGATGCACAAAGCCTGATACACAGAGACCATATTTCGGTTCATCATCCTGCACCGAATGTCCTCCTACCAGAACAGCTCCTGCTTCCTTCACTTTGTCTGCTCCTCCGGCAAGGATATCCCCTAAAATAGCTGGATCCAGGCAGTTCGGAAATCCAACAATATTCAAAGCTACTGCCGGTTCTCCTCCCATCGCCCACACATCACTCAGTGAATTGGCCGCTGCAATCTGTCCGAACATATATGGCTCATCTACGATCGGTGTAAAGAAATCCACCGTCTGTATCATAGCAATATCATCTGTCACTTTATATATAGCGGCATCGTCCGACGTCTCAATACCTACGATCAGGTTCTTGTCCTCGAACTTCGGCAACTTACCCAGAACCTGGGCAAGGGTCTCAGGACCAATCTTAGCTGCTCACCCTGCCGTCTTCGTCAAGCTTGTCAGTTTTACATCTGATTTCATACTTGTTTTCTCCTCTCCTTGGTATTGAATGTAACTTCCGCCTCCTGCGAGGCTGTTTCCGCTATACATCTATTATATAGCCTGTTAAATATATACAAATAAGCCGGACTTCCTGTGCGACTCACAAGTGTCCGGCTCTATTACCTCTGTTACAAAATCTGTCTGGACAAATGATTAAGGTCTGATGATCTTACCAGCACCTGCCATTGTCTCAACAATACTGTACATATTTGTTACAGTTCCTACCACCAGTTTTTCTTTCAATCCATAATAATCAAGGCATGTTCCACATGTCAGAATCTGAACCCCCTGTGCTTCCAGTGACTTCAAATCTTCCAATGAATCAGAACCTTCTGTGGTCAGAGTCGCTCCACCATTATAGAATAACATAGTTTTAGGTAAAGTATCAAGCTGTGTTATTGCAAAGATGAAACCTTTTATTAATACTTTTCCAAGTTCATCATTACCAGATCCCATGCGGTCTGAATTAATTACTACAACTGTGTTATCTCTTGCGTCCGGCATACAAGTCTCCTCTCCTTCGCTTACTGTCTCAGGTGCTCCGTTCATCTGGATCGTAACTTTGTATTCTTTGTCAGCGATCTTCTCAGACTTTACTGCACCGCCTGAGCTTTCAGCCATCTTTGTTACGTTCTGAACGGCGATCTCATTGTCAACTAAAACTTCGATCGTCTCCGGGCCTGTGAGCGCCTGCATTGCCTTTTTGGTCTTTATAACCGGGATCGGGCAATTATCTCCCATAGCATTAACTGTAATCATAATGATTCTCCTTTCATGCCTTCCCTTTTTTATCTTATATAGATATATTCTATCATTGATGTGCGGAAAGGTAAATAGATTTCTTATTTGTAATTATATGATATTGTCCATCCTTATAAAAAGCCGGACACATCGTTCCTTTTTTAAACACTTCCAGAAATTCTTCCATTGTATGTACTTTCTCCGGAAAATAAGTGGCGCATACACCAACTTTCTCCGGTACATGGCAGTCACTGGAACCAAGTGTGAAAAGTCCAAGTTCTTCTGCATATTCAGCAGCCTTATAACATGCTTCAAGCGACGTACTTCCATTCAAGACTTCCAACCCATCCAGTCCGTGCACGGTGCGTAAATTATCTTCCAGTCCTCTGTTATTATTGCGAAATGGATGTGCTGCAAAACACACGCCGCCCTGCGCTTTGACAAGATCAATAAAATCCTGTGCAGGTATCCGTTCTTTCGGATACTCTTCAATTCCAAATGCCACTATATCGCCCTGCAGGGAGAAAAATTCAATTCCTGTAAAGATCGGAAAATTCTCACGTCTGGAATATTCTGCTGCATATTCCTTAAGCCCCATGCTGTCATGATCTGTAATGCAGATTCCGTCCAGTCCTTTTGCCCTGGCGATGCGTACCATCTCATCCAGTTTCAGAAAACTGTCTTTGGAATATGTCATCTCATGCATATGTGTATCGATCAGCATAATCATTTCCTCCCATAGTTGTCTGTTTTTCCAACTGTTCTTCTCTTTCTATTATATAAACTCCTGTCCCGTGCTTCAAATAGAGTTTTTTAATATATATTCATTATTATAGAAGATGTCTATAGGCTTTCTTTTTCTTTTCCTCCATGCTATAATCTTTCATGAATGACTATGCTAACAAATCATGAGAAAGGTTTTTAATTATGTGGATTGCAGATCAATGGAAAGATTATGAAGTAATAGATTGCAGCAAAGGAGAAAAACTGGAACGCTGGGGTGATTTTCTTCTTGTGCGCCCGGATCCGCAGGTAATCTGGGATACCAAAAAGACAAACAGTGGCTGGAAACATCCGAACGGACATTATCACCGCAGTAAAAAAGGCGGTGGCGAATGGGAATTTTTCGATTTGCCAAAACAGTGGCAGATTCATTATAAAGAACTGACATTTAATTTGAAACCGTTCAGCTTCAAACATACCGGACTTTTCCCGGAACAGGCAACCAACTGGGACTGGTTCTCCGATAAAATCAAAAACGCCGGACGGCCGGTAAAAGTTCTGAACCTTTTTGCCTATACCGGAGGCGCTACTCTTGCGGCTGCCGCAGCCGGAGCAAGTGTTACACACGTAGATGCGTCCAAGGGAATGGTTACATGGGCGAAGGAAAATGCAGCATCTTCCGGTTTATCCGATAAACCGATTCGCTGGCTTGTCGATGACTGTGTGAAATTTGTAGAACGTGAGATCCGCCGTGGCAATCACTATGATGCGATCATCATGGATCCACCTTCTTATGGAAGAGGTCCGAAAGGAGAAATCTGGAAAATCGAGGATGCCATTCATCCGCTTATCAAATTATGTACGAAGATACTCTCTGCTGATCCGTTGTTCTTCCTTGTAAATTCCTACACAACCGGTCTGGCACCTGCTGTTCTGACTTATATGATCGCAACAGAACTTGCACCATGGCACGGACATGTAGAATCCCAGGAAATCGGTCTTCCGGTCAGCAGCACCGGCCTTGTCCTCCCTTGCGGAGCATCTGGACGCTGGTCTAAAGAAATATAGCATTTTTGTCCGATATGATGTATGCTATAACTATAAGATGATGTTTGGGAAAATATCCCAGACAAGGACACGAAAGGTTTCTAACGGAGGAGAAAAGATGGAAAAATATGTATGTCAACCTTGCGGCTATGTTTATGATCCGGAAAATGGGGATCCGGACGGAGGTATCGCTCCCGGAACAGCTTTTGAAGATCTGCCGGACGACTGGCTCTGCCCGATCTGTGGTATGGGAAAAGAAGTATTCGCAAAAGAAGACTAATACGGATACGCCGTGTAAACTTGTCAAAAAAACATGGACATAACAAAAGGAGACCAGCTGTATATTGAGAACACCTCAGCATACATCCAGTCTTCTTTTTATTATGTATGAAACACACCATATTGCATAATTTCCCCATGATATCTCATTGGAAAATATAATTCCAAAGAGTTTTTATGATTGAAAATTATACACTCCCCTCTAAAAACGGAATCACTTCCCCAAGATCAGCAAACTTCCGGTAAATCAGCTTTTTTATCTCTTCTGTCGGCTGGAGCAGATCCGGAATCATGATGGTATGTAATCCTGCTGCCACCGCCGACCGGATTCCGCCCGGTGCATCTTCAAATGCCAGTCCGTTTTCCGGACGCAGTGCAATACTCTCACAGGCACGGAGATAGATTTCCGGATCTGGTTTTCCTTTTGTCACCATATCGCCAAATACACCGCCGTCAAACCACTGATAAAGTCCCGCATCCGTCAGCACGCGCTCTGCATACTCCCTGCTTGACGAAGTTGCCACTGCGGTCTTGTAGTCATGCGTCTTTGCATATTCCAGTAACTCTGCTGCTCCTTTTTTCACCGGAAGTCCCTCTGTATCTGTAATCTGATAAAAATATTTGGATGTCAGTTTCTGAAATTCTTCATAAGGAAAATCTGCGCTGATCGCATTTTTAAAATACTGTCTGCGGCTTTTTGCATTCATTCCCAGTGTATGGTAGATCTGCTGCCCCATTCCTTCTATTCCGAGTTCTTTGCCGGACAGCTCCCACGATCTCTGCACAATCCGCTCCGAATCAAGCAGCAGACCGTCCATATCAAATACAAGTCCTTCTATTTTATTTCCATTTATTTTCATGACAATGCTCTCCTGTATCTCCAATTATTACTCATGATAGTTATTTTACATCATTTACCTTAGTTCGATTGTTTTCTATTATACACAATTCTAAATCTAAAGAAAACCTTATGTCTTCCTGAAATTTTTGTGATATCTATTGTATCCATCCGATATAGATACTAAAATGTAAATCGTTTTAGGAGGGATTTTTTATGAGTATGAATACTGCAAATAAGGGAAAAGATATCTTCGACAATGATTTTGAAGTTATCTACGAAGGGGAGCTTCCTGATATTAACATCGATACAGATGATAATTACAAAGACGTACTTTCCAGTCTTTCCGATCTGGATACAACAAAGCATATCGATTATGTGGAAGAAAATTATACTACTTCATTCGATGAAACGCCGGAAGAATATATGAAACGGAAGCGCGGCGGCAAGGTATCCGGCAATGATTCTGACAAAAAACGTTCTTCTGATAAAGGCGGGCGCAAAAAGGGCGGTTTTCATCTGCCAAATTTTCTGTCTCCTTTGAAGAAAGGCGCAGCAACCGGTGGAAAGATCGCTGCTAAAGCAACACGCAAGACGTTGAATCTCCTGCTCCGTGCCGGAACTCTGGTACTCATTGCTATTATTTTCTGCATGCTGGGACTGACATTCTGGAAAAACGCTCCGGCTTACGGAAATATTGCTGCGGCAGTCGCACAGAAGAATTATATTCTGGGTGCTTATCTTGGTGTTGCCTTATTCCTGCTTCTCGTGGAAGCAGTCACATTTTTAATCGTGCTTTTCGGAAGCAGTACTTATGGGAAACGCGGACACCGTTACGATAAAGGCAAAGGCTGGTTTTCTTTCATTTTCATCTATGCAGGTGCATATCTGTCTCTGTATTTTGGAAATCTGATCCCGGCTTCTCCGGCTCCGCTTCAGGGTTTAAAAGGAGCACTGCAACTCTACGGCGGACTTACTTCCGCTCTTCTGCCACTCTGCGCGCTGGGTGTTGTAAGCTGCTTTGTAAGAAAATATGTGATACGATAGTTAGTCAGTTTTCTACAGATGCTATAGTTATTGAATATATTTAATAAAGCAAAAGCAGCTCCATGCTATGAAATCTCAACTGAGATACATAACGCGGAGCTGCTTCTCTTATGTTCCGGGGGAAATGTCCCCTTTTACATATTTACTTTTATTTATCCTTAATTTCTTATCAGTTAATCAATTGAAATGAGTGTACGCCGTGTGTACAACCATTGACATCAACGGTCATGTTATTATACTTTCCGACTTTTTCAGCAATTTCTTCCTTGGAAAGTGTTTGACCAAGGAGTTTTGTTGCTGCTTCTTTCTGTCCTGCAACAGTCTTTAAAAAAAGACCACCACTTTCGTGATGATCTTCTTCGTAATTGATATTATATCATGTAGCAAATGCGGATGACAGGACTTGAACCTGCACGTCGGGGACACCAGATCCTAAGTCTGGCGCGTCTGCCAATTCCGCCACATCCGCATGCAAACTGCCTAAATAATATACTATATTTTCTGTATATTTGTCAACTGGTTTTTTATAATCATCTGTTTCCTGTTATTGCCGGGACATTTCGAAAATTTCCCTTAAATAACCTGATGCTCCATCCATTTTCCACTTTTAAAGCGGATACTGTAAATAATCGCACGGACTGACCAGTCAGTGAACATTCCGATCCATACTGCAATCGGTCCGAACCCGAGCACTCTCGCAAGAAACATCGCAAGTGTAACACGACAAAACCACATGATGAGCGCCGATGTAACCATCGTAAATTTCACATCCCCGGCTGCACGGAAACCGTATGCCGGTATAAATGCCAACGACCACACAATTGGTTTTGCAATGGTGATACAGCCAACCATGAAGATACACATTTTTGCACTCTTTGCTTCCATTCCACCGAAAATCGTAATTGGATGTACGAGCGCAAAGATCAGCAGACAGCTTGCAATCACGACAACTTCTGACACGGCTGTCATCTTCTTAATATAGTAGGCTGCCTCATCTTTTCTTCCGGCTCCCATACATTCTCCGACTACCGTCATCAGTCCGACACCTATTCCAATTGCCAGAATACCATTCAGATTTTCCAGGATATTTGTCATTCCCTGCGCAGCAATTGCGGCCGTCCCCATCATAGACACCGTAGACTGGATTGCCAGTTTACCAAACTGGAACATACTGTTTTCGATTCCCGACGGAATACCAAGATACAGAATCCGGCGGATCTGTGACCAGATAGGGCGAATACTAAGATACCCCCTCAGGCGGATAATAAGTTCCGGACGGCGCAGAAGACACAGCACTGCAATCATCGAAAATGCACGCGACAACATGGTCGCTGTTGCCGAACCGATAACTTCCATATGAAATCCCCATACAAACAGTATATTTAATATGAGATTCAGAATATTTGCACACAGTGAAATCATCATCGGCGTTTTACTGTTTTCCTGTGCACGGAATATGGACGAACCATCATCATACAACGCAATAAACGGATAGGATATCGCTGAAATAATAAAATATTGTCTGGAATATTTCATAACCTGTGGTTCTACTTCTCCAAAGATCAACCGCAGGAGCGGTCCATTTGCTGCCAGACAGATTGCTGCAATCACCACAGACAATACAAATGTGATAAACAGAAGCTGTCTTGCCGCTTCATTTGCTTCTTTTTCTTTTTTGCATCCAAGATATTGGGAACATACAACTGTTCCTCCTGCTGCCAGTGCATAAAACGCCTGAACGATCAGTACGTTGATGGCGTCTACCAGACTGACTGCTGAGATTGCCGCCGAACCCAGATTGCTGACTACCATTGTTCCAACTGTTCCCATCATGGAATTTAGCAACTGATCAAATGCCAACGGTGCCATCAGTTTCCACAATGCTTTATTAGAAAACATGTGTTTTCCCACTTTTTTTCCTTCTTTCTACATAAACAAAAAAACGCAAACCCCAAAGGATTTGCATCTATAATTCAGTGAGCGTGCGGGGATTCGAACCCCGGACAACTTGATTAAAAGTCAAGTGCTCTACCACCTGAGCTACACGCCCATATAACTGGGCTAGTTGGATTCGAACCAACGAATGCAGGAGTCAAAGTCCTGTGCCTTACCGCTTGGCGATAGCCCAATAATACATTCTCTCTTTACAGAAAAAAAGAAAGGTGGGTAATGGGACTCGAACCCATGATATCCAGAACCACAATCTGGCGCGCTAACCAACTGCACCATACCCACCATATATTACTTATCGAACTATAGCTGTCCAACTAAGTACCACATTATTAAATTGTTGTGGTTCTAACGAGCCTGGGGGGATTCGAACCCTCGACCTACGGCTTAGAAGGCCGTTGCTCTATCCAGCTGAGCTACAGACTCTTAAGGATAAGCTCCTCAGAACTATCACTTTCCCAAATGTCTGTTGACACTCGGAAAGCGGGTGATGGGAATCGAACCCACGTATCCAGCTTGGAAGGCTGGTGTTCTACCATTGAACTACACCCGCAAGATTATCGGGGTGACAGGATTCGAACCTGCGACCTCCTGGTCCCAAACCAGGCGCTCTAGCCAAGCTGAGCCACACCCCGATATTGTTTACTTCGTGTCATCTTGTTGTATCTCCGTGACACAATAGCTATTATATAGCAAGGTTCGAATATTGTCAATAACTTTTTTGATTTTTTTTGCAATTTTTTACATGTCTTTTCTTATACATATTTCAGCTCAATCTCCGGCATGCCCGATGCATCAATCTCCATGATCATATAGGTCTTCTGACGCCCACTCTGACGCGGGTAAGAGATACTTCCCGGATTCAATATCGTCACGCCGTCTTCTTCATGCAGCGATGGCTTATGTGTATGTCCATACATCACTATGTCAGCGTCTCTGCCTTTAGCTTCTTTCAGCAAATCACTCTCTCCCATAGATACATAATAATAGTGTCCATGTGTAATGAAAATGTGATTTCCTTCCACAACGAATTCTTCTTCCTGCGGAAGATCACTGAAATAGTCATTATTTCCGGCAACGATATGTACCGGACAGCCCGCCAGTGCTTCTATATAATCAGCCCCGCCTTCCACATCTCCAAGATGGATAAGCATATCAATCGGCTTCTCCCGCTCCAAAACCTGTTCCAGAGATACGTGAGCCTTATGTGTATCACTTACGATCAGTATTTTCATTTCTTCTTATTCTCCAGAATCTCACGCATTTTCCGAAGTCCTTCTCCTCTGTGGCTTCGTCTGTTCTTCTCTTCCGGCGCAAGTTCTGCGCTGGTACATCCACATTCCGGCAGATAGAAAATCGGATCATATCCAAATCCGTTTTCTCCGGCAATCTCATGACCAATAATGCCCTCCATCGTGCCGCGCACAACTTCATGGCTTCCATCCGGAAGTACAGCTGCGATCGCACAGACAAACCGCGCTGTACGTTTTTCGTCCGGCACACCATCCAGACGGTCTAAAAGCGCCTGATTTTTAATATCATAGGAAGTATCCTCTCCCATGTACCGCGCAGAATAGATTCCCGGCTCTTTGTTCAGATAATCGATTTCCAGGCCGGAATCATCTGCCATCACAACTGCTTCTTTGTATTCCGGCATCTCATGTGCGATTTTCGCAATCTCGGATGCTTTGATCAGTGCATTTTCTTCAAATGTAGTTCCATCCTCTACAACATCTGCCTGAATCTCTGCTTCTTTCTGTGAGAGAATCTCCAGTCCCAGACCGTCAAGGATCATACGGACTTCCACCATCTTATGCTCATTTCCTGTTGCAAATATTATTTTCTTCATCTACTGCTCCTCTCTCGGTTTTCTCGGCGGCTTCGGTCCCATAAACTGATAGAAATATGTCTTCAACATTCCATTGTAAATCTTCCGGTTCTTATCCGCTTTCCGCCCGAAATAACGCTGTGCATCTTCATAAGAAGTAATCATGTAAGCCGACCAGCTGTCAAGTCCTGCAAAGCTTTCGCCAAATGCACGATACAGTTCCGGCAGGTCTTTCTTATCTTCCAGACGTTCTCCGTAAGGCGGGTTCGTCACGATAAATCCGTATTTCTTCGGATGGCTTAAGTTTCTTACATCTCTCTCCTGAAAATGGATCAGATGATCCACTCCGGCTTCTCTTGCATTTCTTCTTGCGATCTTAATGACCGATCCATCGATATCATATCCCTGAATGTCCACATCGATATCGTCCTTAATCAGATCATTTGCCTCGTTGATCACGTCATACCACATCTTCTTCGGGATCAGGTTCGTCCACTCTTCTGCCGTGAAGGAACGATTCATTCCCGGCGCGATATTTGCAGCCATCATTGCAGCTTCTATCGGAAATGTTCCACTTCCGCAGAACGGATCTACGAATACACGGTCTTTCTTCCATGGTGTCAGCTTGATGAGTGCTGCTGCCAGAGTCTCCGTGATCGGCGCTTTGCCGGAAACTTCACGGTATCCTCTCTTGTGCAGGGACACACCGGATGTATCGATTCCTACTGTCACGATATCTTTCATCAAAAATACACGTACCGGATAAGAAGCTCCGTCTTCCGGAAACCACTCGATTCCATAATATTCCTGCAGCCGTCTGACCATTGCTTTCTTCATAATAGACTGGATGTCTGACGGGCTGAATAATTTACTCTTAACAGACGCTGCCTTGGCAACCCAGAATTTTCCATTCTTCGGAATATAACGCTCCCACGGCAGGTTCTTTGTCTTGTCAAATAATTCTTCAAATGTTACCGCTTTGAAACTTCCTGCTTTTACAAGGATTCTCTCTGCTGTCCGCAGGAAAATATTGGCACGACAGATTGCGTCTTCATCTCCGTAAAATGTCACTCTTCCATCTTCTACTTCTGCGATATCATAGCCAAGGTCTATGATCTCTCTTTTTAAAACTGCCTCCAACCCAAAATGGCATGGTGCAATCAATTCTATTTTACTCATATATTTCTCCTGTTTCTTCCGTACTTTTCTGTTTGTACTCTTTCTTAGTATATTCTACATAAAAAAAGCGTGCAAGGTTTTTATAACAAAGAATATGACTTTGCATATCTGCCGGAAGATTTTTATATAAAAAAGGCTTCCCTGAAAATACCTGTATCTTCAGGGAAGCCTTTTTGTTTACTTCATTATAAATGACTACCATCATAAAGCGCAAACTGCATCACACATTATTTGATTTTTGCTTTTGCTGCTTTTGACCATGCCGAATAGAGTTTGACACTCTTTCCGCCATATTTCACTGTCTTATAAGTGTGGATTGTTACGCCATTTTCTGATTACTGTCTCTCTTTGTAGCCGTGGCAGTTGCTATCAGAAGAATTTCTATTGGATTCATTCTTGTCGGACTGCCCATATGCATTCTTTTTGGATGCATTCTTATTATATCCGTTTTTGTTAGATGAGTTCTTGTCTGCGATGTTTTTTCCATAAGCATTCTTATCAGATGCATTCATGTTTGATGAGTTTTTTGCCATTTTAAATTCCTCCTAATTCTTTTTTAAGTTACAGGATTATTGTGTCCATCTGCATCTGTTTTATGTATCTTTTTCACAAAAACAAGCTTACAAATATATTAAGATTTTTTTAAGGTTTTTCTTGCTTTTTGACTCTTGCTATATTATACTTAAACTTGTAGAAAGGTTACTTTCTACAACCCCTTATTAATTATTTATACTCCCCTCAAAAGACCGATGGCTCCCCCATCGGTCTTTTACTTTATATTTTTCTTTTTATCACAGGGATTAATCAAATTTTTCTTCTGCTTTCATTTCTTATCTTCGTCTCTGTCCGATTACCCGGAGAATCCACATCAACACAATAAGCGGAAGAACAATCGGCGCAAGAATGCTGATAATCCCTCCGATCACTGCCACGATCAAGACGATAATTCCAACAAGCCCCAGTATCAGAAGCAGTTTCTTCCACCAGCTGTCCAATCCAAATACATGGACATTGCCATATCTATTCTGTTTGCCGGAATCATATTCGCCATTTGCAGTGGTCTCACTTCTGTATTCACCTTCTGTGTACTCCTGGTTCTCCTGTGCATCTATGATCGTACGGGCGATCGCCCATGGATCTCCCAATTCATCTATCACTTCTTTTTCGGATTTTCCTTTCGCTACTTCATCTGTAATATACTGCTTATAATAATTCACATTCTCACTTACAACTGTACCACTTAAGTCATTGCCAAGTGCGGCTCTTAATTTTTCCAGAAATTCCTGTTTTGTCATTCTATTATCTCCTTAATCAGCAAAATGTGCCTAATAAAAAACCTTGCACTTAGGATAGCACATACAAGTTGCCATTCCAAGTGCAAGGTTCTTAAAATTTTCTAATGAATTTATAAAAATCAGGAGTTCATATTTATCGTATCTTTTATCTATCGCAAAACCGATTACACTTCAAAGATCAGATCTCCATATGATGGCATCGGCCATGCTTCTTTGTCTACGATCATTTCCAGTTTGTCAACCGGTGTACGCAGAGTTTCCATTGCAGGTACTACATCGAAGTGATAGAATCTTGCCTGCTCTTCACCTTCATCCATAGCTGCTGCCTTATCAGTTACAGCACTGAGTGCATCCAGTGCGCTCTTTGTCGCAGCCAGGAGATCACTTGTCTCTTTCAGCAGTCCAGCCTGTACGGAAGCGTCTACTCCTGCTTCTTTCACTGCAAGTACTGTATCTGCCAGAGATTTTGTATATTTGATAACAGCCGGGATGATCTGTTTGCTTGCCATGTCGATCATTGTACGTGCTTCAATGTTGATAGCCTTTGAGTAGTTCTCATACTTAATCTCTACACGTGACTCAAGCTCTGCCTTTGTGAATACTTTAAACTTCTCAAACATAGATACTGTATCTTCTGTTACCAGTGCCGGTACAGCTTCTACCATAGATTTGATGTTCGGAAGTCCTCTTCTCTCAGCTTCTTCTACCCATGCATCTGCATATCCGTTACCATTGAAAATGATTCTCTGGTGCTCTGTTGCATATTTCTTGATCAGATCATGTACTGCCATATCGAAGTCATCTGCTTTCTCCAGGACATCACACGCCTCTGCAAATGCTTCTGCTACGATTGTGTTAAGTACAACGTTTGATCCGGAAATAGAATCTCTTGATCCTACCATACGGAACTCAAATTTGTTACCTGTAAATGCAAACGGCGATGTACGGTTACGGTCTGTTGCATCTTTTGCAAGATCCGGAAGTGTACTTACACCTGTCTCCAGTCTTCCACCTTTCAGACTGTGTGTAGCTTCTCCGGTATCTACGAGCTGGCGGATTACATCTTCAAGCTGATCTCCAAGGAAAATAGAGATGATAGCCGGAGGTGCCTCGTTTGCTCCCAGTCTGTGATCATTTCCTACATCTGCTGCAGATTCACGAAGCAGTGCTGCGTGTTTGTCTACTGCTTTCAAGATACATGTCAGCACCAGTAAGAACTGTACGTTCTCATGAGGTGTCTTGCCTGGCTCTAACAGGTTCTTACCATCATCTGTAGTCAGTGACCAGTTGTTATGTTTACCGGATCCGTTGACACCTGCAAATGGTTTCTCATGAAGCAGGCATTTCATTCCATGCTGGCATGCAATTCTCTTCAATGTCTGCATTACCAGGTGGTTGTGGTCAACAGCTACATTTGCTTCACCGTAAATCGGTGCAAGCTCATGCTGTGCCGGTGCAACTTCGTTGTGCTGTGTCTTGGATGCAACTCCAACTTTCCACAGTTCAATATTGACGTCCTTCATAAATCCGGCAATTCTCTGACGGATGGTTCCGAAATAGTGATCGTCCATCTCCTGTCCTTTTGGAGGCATCGCTCCAAATAAAGTACGTCCTGCATAAATAAGGTCTTTTCTCTGCTCAAACTTTTCAGCATCTACAAGGAAATACTCCTGCTCTGCTCCAACAGAAGGAGTTACTTTCTTAGCTGTTGTATTGCCAAATAAACGAAGCAGTCTCAGTGACTGTTCATTGATTGCCTGCATAGAACGCAGAAGCGGTGTCTTCTGGTCAAGTGCTTCTCCTTTGTAAGAGCAGAATGCTGTCGGAATACAAAGTGTAGCGCCTGCTGCATCATGTCTTACAAATGCCGGTGAAGTACAGTCCCATGCTGTATATCCTCTTGCCTCGAATGTTGCTCTAAGTCCTCCGGATGGGAATGAAGATGCATCCGGCTCTCCTTTGATCAGTTCTTTTCCGGAAAAGCTCATCAGCACTTTTCCGTTCGGCAGTGGTGCAGAAATAAAAGAATCATGTTTCTCAGCGGTAGCTCCTGTAAGGGGCTGGAACCAGTGTGTATAATGTGTAGCTCCTTTCTCAATCGCCCACTCTTTCATCTCGTGAGCAATTACATCTGCTGTTGCAAGGTCTAATTCTTTTCCCTCTTCGATAATCTTCTTCAGATCCTTATAGACCTTCTTTGGCAAACGCTCTTGCATGACAGTATCGTTAAATACATCTTCCCCAAAAATCTCAGCTACTTTCAATGCTTCACTCATGTCTTTTCGTTTCCTTTCTTAATCGTGTCTTGTTGTCTGTATTCAAATATTGTTGAATATGTAAGAAAAAGGCACTCCAACTTTCATTGGAACGCCTTTGTTCTCGCTACGCCTGTTAGTATAACTCAATTGTCTGAAAAAGGCAAGTATAAATTGAAATTATTCTGCTTTTCCAACAGATCCGAATAATTCCATCTTCTCCTTGACAGTTTCGATGATTGCTTCGTATCCTGGTTTTAAAAGCTTACGAGGATCATAGCCTTTTCCTTCCTGATCTTTACCCGCCTCGATATATTTGCGTGTTGCATCAGCAAATGAAAGCTGGCACTCTGTATTAACATTGATCTTAGCTACTCCGAGATCAATTGCCTTTTTGATCATGTCATCCGGAATTCCTGTTCCACCATGAAGTACCAGTGGCAGTTTTCCTGTCAGCTTCTGGATTGCATCCAGAGTCTCAAAACTTAATCCAGCCCAGTTTGCAGGATATTTTCCGTGAATGTTACCGATACCTGCTGCAAGCATTGTAACACCAAGATCTGCGATCTGCTTACATTCGTTCGGATCAGCACACTCACCCTGTCCGATAACTCCGTCTTCTTCTCCGCCGATAGAACCAACTTCTGCTTCCAGAGAGATTCCTTTCTTGTTGCAGACTTCAATCAGTTCTTTTGTCTTTGCAACGTTCTCTTCGATTGGATATTTAGATCCGTCAAACATGATAGAAGAGAATCCAGCCTCGATACACTTATAACTTCCTTCGTAAGTACCGTGATCCAGATGTAAAGCAACCGGAACAGTTGTTCCAAGCTCACCCATCATAGCTTCTACCATAGCAGCAACTGTCTTGAATCCAGTCATGTACTTTCCTGCTCCTTCAGATACTCCAAGGATTACCGGAGATTTCATCTCTTCAGCCGCATTCAGTACTGCTTTTGTCCACTCCAGATTGTTGATGTTGAACTGACCTACTGCATAGTGACCTTCAACTGCTTTTTCAAGCATCTCTTTTGCTGATACTAACATATCATATTCCTCCAATTCTTCAATTCACATTTCATTTTTTTATTATAGACCATTACTTTCAAAAAAACAAGGACAAAGAAATCAGCATTCCCGCACTCAGAAACGGGCCAAGCGGGATACTCGACTTCCGTTTCACCTTTTTGCACAAAAGCATCACGATTGTCCAGATTCCTGCCAGCAAAATGCCAGTAAAAAACGCTTGCCAGATTCCATTTGCACCAAATAAACTCCCACCTGCTGCCATTAATTTTACATCTCCGCCACCAACAGCACCCGGCTTCCATGCTGCCAGCAGAAGTAACGGCACACTGACAGCAAACACTCCAATGCACACCGCCTGACACGAAAGTTCAGGGCAGAGCGTCCGGTACGCTGCCGCCAGCGCTCCAAATACCAGCACGGAACGATTTGAAATTCTGTGTGTACGCGCGTCCTGTCCGGCAATCCACACCAGACAGGTGGCAAGCAGATACAGCATAAACCATCTGCACAAATATATTTTTGAAAATATCATCATAAAATTATATCTCCTTTTACTACATTATATGGTGCCAGGTCAAAAGCCTGACATCACGATGTGCTTGCACATGAGTGGTTTTATGGCTTAGCGCCCCTAACATCAATTATATTTATCTGTATGAAAGTAAAAATGTACTATTGCAATGTCATAATTTCAGGAATTATGCAGGCTGAACTGCCTGACTTGATATTGTAGATATATAAAACAAAACCGGAATTCATAATGAACTCCGGTTTCATACTGAGTGACTCCCAGGGGAATCGAACCCCTGATTCCAGCGTGAGAGGCTAGCGTCTTGACCGCTTGACCAGGGAGCCTTGCTCTTTCGTACTTGCCTAGTATAGCAAACATTCTATAAATAAGCAAGTACTTTTTTTCATTTTTTATGTTTTTTTGCAATTTTTTCTACAGCCCTGCATTTTTCGGCTGCTTTCGCTAGTTTTCTTTCTTGTGATTCACAGACAATTTCTTCATTTCATCTTCCGGAACCATTAGATGTAACTGTTTCTGCAAATTCTCAATGACAACTTCATCATGGCTTCCGCCATACTCCCCATCCAATGTCCATGGGATCTCTTCAATCGACTCAAATGTGATCTTGCCTGTCTTGAATGTGTACATATGCTTTGTGTCCACCTGTTCGATCAGAAGTGATGCGATGATCTCCTGTAAAGCAATTGGATTCTTCGGTGTCTTAATCAATGTAACTTCAAACAGACCGTCGTCAAATGCGACTTCCTTTCCTATCATATTGCGGAAACCGCCTACAGATCTGGAATTTGTTACCATTCCGAATACAAATTCGTCCTCGATCACCTCTCCGTCATGTTCTACTTTGATCCGGTAAGACGGAATGTTAAACAGACGCTTCGTTCCTTCCAGAAGGTATGCAAGATGTCCGAGCACGTTCTTCAATTCCTGCTTTGTCTCATAAGATACATCCGTAAATAAACCAAACGCGGCAATATAGACGAAAATACCGTCATTGAATTTACCGACATCACAGCAGAATTCGGAACCATTCACTGCATTGTCCGCAGCTTTCAGAACATCTTTCGGAATATGCAGGCTGTTCGCAAAGTCATTCGTTGTTCCAGCCGGAATATATCCGATCGGATCTCGGTCTTCACGTTTCATCATTCCGGTCACAACTTCATCCAATGTTCCGTCACCTCCGCTGCACACAACCAAATCATATGTACTGGCATCATATTCGGATATTTTCTTATATGCGTCATGATATGCCTGCGTCGGATAGATCACCACTTCATAACCTGCTTTCACAAAAATATCTACAACGTCTGACACCTTTGGTGCGAGCATGCCTTTGCCGGCATGCGGATTATATACAAACAGTAATCTTTTCATACTCCGCTCTCCTTTCACTCGTCTGAAAAAGAGTTCCTTAACCGGAACTCTTTTCTTATGTCTTATATTATCATTATGTATGATTATTTGTTAGCAACGAGGAATGCTTCCACACCTGCTACTGCCTCGGATTCATCCTCTCCGTCTGCTGCAACAGTAATCGCCGTTCCTTCTGAAAGATTCAGGCTCATCATTCCCATAATACTCTTTGCGTTAATCTTCTTATCATCCATCTCGATATATACCTGACTCTTATACTGGCTCGCTTCCTGCACAAGGTGTGCAATCGGTCTTGTTTCCATATCCATGCTGTTTCGAATCGTAACAGGCTTCTTAATCATAGTGTTGCTCCTCCTTATTTTCCCTTAACTTATTCGCTATCTCACTTAATTTCCTCAGTCTGTGATTCACACCTGATTTTCCTACAGGTTCACGTAACAGACTTCCCAGCTCCTTCAGTGCTGCATCCGGATATGCCAGACGTGTAAGGGCGACGTCTTTCAACCCATCCGGCAATTCATCAAAACCAATCGTATCCCGGATATATGCAATATCCTCCATCTGCCTTACTGCGGCAGAAACGGTTTTGTTAATATTAGCAGTTTCGCAATTCACTTTCCTGTTGACGGCATTACGCATCTCTTTCAGGATCCGGACATTCTCCAGCTCCAGTAATGCAACATGCGCCTCCATAACATTCAGCATATCCACAATCTGGGAACCTTCCTTCAGATATACAACATGCATTCGCTTCCGCTGTACAATCTTCGCATCGGTTCCGAAGCTGTTCATCAGAGTCTTCAGATGCTCTGCCCGTTCTTCCTGCGCACATACAATCTCCAGATGGTATGACTTCGTAGGATCACTCATTGATCCCGCCGCAAGAAATGCGCCCCGAATATAGGCTCTTTTACAACAGACTGCCTGAACGTCCGCATTCTTTACCGCAAGGAGTTCTTCTCCCCTCCAGAAAAGATGATAACTCCAGTTGTCCTTTCCTGCATGTCTGCGAATTACGATATCAGTCTTTATATTAAATGTTTTTCTCATTAATGTAAAGCATTTTCTTGCAACTGGATAATTTTCCGTGTCCACCTGCAAAGTGATTCTGCCCTTAAAATCTTCCGAAAAATGCCCACACATTTGCACAATTGCAGAAAGTTCTGCAAGATTGCAATGTCTTGCATCCGTCGAATGTTCTGCCAGTTCTTCTTTTATTTTCCCGGAAAATGACATTTCCTGCTCCTATCTTGCTTTCGTTTTAGCATCCTTTTCAATGTCTCTGTGTTCGATTCTAACACCATAGTTTTCTTCATTTTCCTGAAGTGTTTCATATAATGCATTCGCCAGAGTTACGGATCTGTGTTTTCCACCGGTACAACCGATTCCGATCACAAGCTGCGTCTTTCCTTCTGCCACGTAATTCGGAATCAGAAATTCAATCATGTCTGTCAGTTTCTCCAAAAATTCCCAAGATTTCTCATTTTCCATAACATAATCTCTGACTTCTTTGTCATTACCGCTCTTTGAACGTAATTCTTCTATATAATATGGGTTTGGCAGAAAACGGACATCAAATACAAGATCTGCATCACTTGGGATTCCGTATTTAAATCCAAAAGACAGAACTGTTATGTATAAGTTCTTGTATTCCTTGTTTTCTACGAAAATTTTATTCAGTTCGCCTTTTAATTCGCGCGTCAGCATATGGCTCGTATCCAACAGGTAATTTGCCTTCTTCTTAAGAAAGCTTAATTTTTCACGTTCCTCGGCAATTCCTTTGTCCACTCTCTGGCTGCTGCCGGACAATGGATGAAAACGTCTTGTCTCTTTATATCGTTTGATCAGCACATCGTCACTGGATTCCAGGAACAGAATCTCATAAGTAAGTCCTGCTTCATCCAGCTCACTAAGTACACGCTCCAGTTCTTTGAAACTCTGACCGCTACGGATATCCACGCCAAGCGCCGCCTTATTCATCTCTGTACCCGGCACACTTAAAAGCTCTGCAAATTTTGGAATCAATGGCACCGGCAGATTATCTGCGCAAAAATAACCCATATCTTCCAGCATCTTAAGCGCTGTACTTTTTCCTGCTCCCGACATACCCGTTACAATCACAAATCTCATACTAGAACTCTCCTAATCTTTTTACTTCCGGCTCTAATTTCACGCCGAACTTTTCCTCCACTCTGTCTGACACCTGCTGCATCAGTTCTACGATATCTGCTGCTGTCGCATGATCCTTATTAATAACAAATCCGCAATGTTTTTCGGAAACCTGTGCGCCTCCTACCCGAAAGCCACGGAGATCTGCATCCTGGATCAGTTTTCCGGCGAAATATCCTTCCGGTCGCTTAAATGTACTTCCGGCACTCGGATATTCCAGCGGCTGTTTTGTAATGCGCTTTTCCTTCAGCTCATCCATGTAAGCCCTGATCTCATCTGCATTTCCACTCTTAAGTTCAAGAACTGCCTCTATGACAATGTAGCCTTTTTTTGCGATTACGCTTGTACGGTATCCCAGTTCCAGCTCTTCCTTCGGAATCGTAAGGAATTCTCCCTCATCCGTCAAAACTGTCACTTCCTTCAGAACATCTTTCATCTCACCACCGTATGCTCCGGCGTTCATCACACAGGCGCCGCCGAGCGTTCCCGGAATTCCTGCCGCAAATTCAAATCCCGTAAGACTTTGCTCCAGCGCTTTCGCTGCAACCTGTGAAAGCAGTGCTCCCGCCTGTGCGCAGATTACATTTCCCTCGCAGGTAATCTCATTCATCTCTTTGAAAATCTGGATTACAACGCCTCTGTAGCCTTTGTCTCCGACCAGAAGATTACTTCCATTTCCAATTATATAATAAGGAACATTCTCCGCTTTACAGCATGTAATAACCTGTAAAAGTTCTTCCTTTGTCTTCGGTACCACGTATACGTCTGCCGGGCCACCTACCCGGAACGTAATATGATTCTTCATCGGTTCGTCTGCTTTCACCTGTGCAGACGAAAGAATCTGTTTCAATTTATCATATATATTCTGATTCATCTATGATTTCTCCTTATAAAATAGAGTTTGTCTTTTATTCCTTGTACATCATACAATAAATAAACTGCAAATTCAACGAACTCTTGCAAAATACCATGAAATGCGCTATATTAGTGCCATATACAAACCAAAAGGAGTGATATTTAAATTGGGTTCGGATGACGCCATACAATTTATAATTCTGATAATTCTGCTGCTTCTGTCGGGGTTCTTTTCTTCCGCAGAAACGGCTCTTACAACTGCAAGTCAGATTCGCATGCGCACATTGGAAGAAGAAGGCAATAAGCGCGCGAAGACTGTACTTCGTATCACGGAAAATTCCAGCAAATTGCTAAGTACAATCCTCATTGGAAATAATATCGTGAATACGGCTGCCGCTTCTCTGGCAACAACTATTGCCTACAAGCTGGGCGGATCTATGGTCGCTGTCGCAAGTGCGATCATTACAGTGCTGATTCTTCTGTTCGGAGAAATCACGCCAAAGACAACTGCGACTGTTTACGCGGAGAAGATTTCTCTGCTTTATTCACCTGTCATCAGCTTTCTCATGAAAGTCATGACACCGGTTATTTTCATCATCAATGGACTGTCCTCTTTGATTCTTCTTATTTTTCATATCGATCCAAATGCGAAGAATCGTACAATGACTGAAAATGAACTTCGTACCATTGTAAATGTCAGCCATGAGGAAGGAGTTATTGAATCCGATGAGAAAGAAATGATCTACAACGTGGTTGATTTAGGAGATGCGAAGGCAAAAGATGTTATGGTACCGCGTGTACATGTAACATTTGCAGATGTGGAATCGACTTACGAAGAACTGATTGAGATTTTCCGAGAAGATAAATTTACAAGACTTCCGATTTTTGAAGATACAACCGACAATGTGATCGGTACAATCAATATGAAGGATCTTCTTTTATATGATAATACGAAAGAATTTCATATCCGTGATATTTTAAGAGAAGCATATTTCACTTATGAGTATAAGAATATTTCCGAACTTCTCGTTGAGATGCGAGAATCCTCTTTCAATATCGCCATCGTTCTGGATGAGTATGGCGAAACTTCCGGTCTGATTACACTTGAAGACATTCTGGAGGAGATCGTCGGTGAAATCCACGATGAATATGATGAAAATGAAGAAGATTTCGTACAGGAAGTCGGCGAACGGGAGTACCTGATTGAAGGTTCCACGAATCTGGATGACTTAAATGACCGTCTGGATCTTGATCTTACTTCAGAAGATTATGATTCCCTCGGTGGATTTATCATCGAACATCTGGATCGTCTTCCGGAAGTCGGAGATTCAATCACAACGGAAGATGGTATCCGTCTTATTGTCGAAAAACTAGACAAAAACCGTATCGAAACTGTCCATGCTTACTTGCCGGAACCACAGCCGGAAGAAGAGGGCGAAGAAGATTAGGGCAAAATTAAGAGGTGGATTATTCCACCTCTTCTCCTGCTAATTTCAGAATATCTGCGATCTCTGCTTCTGTAATTCCAAGCTTATCTGCAACTTCATCCACTGCAACTTTTCTTCCATTCTCCTCGGTCATATCACGGATCGCCTGATCCAGATCTGAGACTTTCTCTACCATGCGGTGATCTCTTCTCGTTGTCTCATCCTGTGACTCCAGAAGTACATCGATTCCTGCCCGTACTTTTTCCATAATCTTCTCTTCTTCCTCTGTCTGGGAAAGGGCGAGTACCAGACTTAAACTTCCTTCCTGTATCATATCTCCAAGGAATACATTACCGCGATGCATTTTCAATGCTTCATCCACGATCTTCGGAAGATAGTAAGCCATCTTCTCTTCCATCGGTTCTTTTGCCGTTTTCTTCTGTATCTCTTCGATACTTCTGCGGTATTCCACGAGATATGCCTGTTCTTCTGTACTGAGTTTTGTCGGCTCTTCCGCCATTCTCACTACGCCCGACTTCTTCTGATAACCATAAACCGATACTTTCTGAGACAACAGATAATCACACACAAGATCAATCTGCTCTTCGGAAAGTCCGTCTTCTGAGAAAAACTTCTCGACTTCCTCTTTCTGCATCTCGCCGCCCTGTGCAACTGCTTCTTTTAATATATCACCTAATTTTTCTTTAAACTCTAAACGACCTGCCATATATGCCTCCGCTTTTATATTATTTCCTGATATGTGTATCAATCGTATCAATAATAACATAAAAGCCGGTGGCGCGTCAAAATATAGTAATTATAGCAGTCCTGCTTTCGCTTGAAACTCTTCCACAGAATCTGCTCTCGCCACTGCTTTCAGCCAGCTTGTCAAAACCTGTAAATCTTTTTCTGATTTAATTCGAGTTTGAAGCGCTTCTGGAACATCGCCGAGTTCCTGTAAAATTTCCAGCAGAGAATCTATCTTACCTTTTAGTTTGCCAACAGCTTCGCCCTCACGTATTCCAGCGGCTTTGCCTTTCAGCATTCCAGCAGCTTCGCCCTCACGCATTCCTTCCGCTTTTCCATCTGCATACTCTTCCATGCGTATTAATCTTTCCCGCTTTTCCCATGTGTAATCCAGATGTGTCATTTTCTTCACTTCATCCCTTCTGTTTTTGAAAAAGTCTTCCAATACATGATTATCTATGCAATCTTTTATCGCACTGTCCACTGCTTCTTCCAGATTCATTTCCTGCCTTTGATTCTCTCTTACCTTTTCCACAAAATATGTATAGCCTTCCAGTACTGTTGATTTCTTTTGTGAGTCCTTCACAAGAAATTTGTGCGGTCTTTTTAGTACCTTCAGGACTCCTGCTGTTATTCGTGAAATTTAAAAGCATGAATTCCTTTCAGATACTTTAGATATAAATAGACACGCTTCAAAAGCGCAAAAGAAAAAGATGCTTTTATAGGAGTTTAACACCAACAAAGCATCTTTTCAACTTATTTTTTATAACTTTTGTTAAAGCCTGTAAATCTTTTTCTGGTTGTATCCGGGTCTGAAATGCTTCTGGGATATTACCGAGTTCCTGCAAGATTTCCAATACAAAATCTATCTTGCACTTCCGGCTCCCGGTCTGTGATGGCGGAACAGATAGAAAATACCTCCGAACAATCCGAAGATGATTGCCGCATAAAGTGCCATGCACATTACATTTACAATGCATCCTGCCGATGTAGATCCTGCTGCCATTACGCAAAATAACATTCCAACACCAAATACCAGCACGCACCAGCCTACGATCAACGTTGTCAGGAACACACCGTCTGCCATATTTTCAGGGACATATTTATTTACCGTTTCCCATATAAAGTTCATAACTTTTCCCTCCTCATCCGGAACAAAACCTCTATTATGCTTATATCTTTGTGAATCCTTGGAATTTACAGCCACTTATGAGCGGCGCTCATGTGGCTTTCGTTCTCTGGTTCTGGTATCATTATAAGTATAGAGCGTAAAATCTAAGGAGTATCTTATGTTAAACTCTTGTAAAACTCTGCCTGAAATTTTATGAGCATCGGTATTTTATTTTCCCCGGATGACAAGTGTATCGTACCCGTCTCTGCGGAGTTTTCTCTCCATACGGACAGCTTCCATAAGCGTCATGAATGGACCAACCTGCACGCGGATATACGGACCGGATTCATCCAGATATGCCGGATAGCCTGCCGCCAGAAGTTCATCTAACAGGCGCTGTGCATATACCCAATTGCGGTACAGACCGACCTGTACACGGTAAGCACCCGGACGTGGCAGGCGGGCTTTCTCAGATAATCTGTTGTCTGAGATGACGTTGCCCGAAATTGTATTTCCGGATGGTTCTGCGCTGTTGTTCGTTGTAATGTTTCTGGTTGTTTCTATATTATTGTTCAATGTAGCAGTATTCCCGGATAACTCTACGCTTTGATCCTGTCTCATATCCTGTAAAACTCCTGGATTTTCTGCAGCACCAGCGATTTTATCTGAAACATTATCTTCAGAATATTCCACATATGCTTTATTTCTATCTTCAAAATATGTCTCGTTTTGTTTATTTTCACTATTCTCAAAATATGCTCCGTTCTGTCTGCTTTCACCGCTCTCAGATGACAACATTTCCTGCCCGGTTTCCGTCTGGTTCACAGCACTTTCTCTCGCCACTTCTTCCAGCGTTTCCAGTATCCCATCTGCAATTGCAAGTGCGATATCATCAAAATTCTCGTCAAATAACTGATTGTCTGTATTTGAATTAAGGAATCCGACTTCAACGAGAACTGCCGGCATTTTTGTCCGTTTCAGAACAACAAGATTTGGTCTTGCTTTCACACCCAGATTTACAAAGCCTACCGTTTCGAGATTCGCATTGATATTTTCCGCCATCCTGTATTTGATTCCGGAAAGATCGTAAACCAGGCTTTCTACACCGGATACAATATTATCCTGTTCAAAAGAGTTGCGATGAATAGAAACAAAATAATCGACACCTGCTTCATTTGCCTCCATTGCTTTCTGAAACGGTGTCTCATAAATATCTGTCGTCCGTGTATATTCTACATCTACTCCGCGGTTCTGCAGAATCTGTCCGATTGCAAGTACAAGCCGCAGAGTATCATCTTTTTCTCTTCTGCCATTATAAACAGCACCCGGATCGGTTCCTCCGTGTCCCGCGTCCAGCATAATTGAATATGGCATAAGCTGCCTCCTGCATATTTTTTCTTATTTAGAATATGCGAAAAGGCAGCTTATGTGTACGAATGTTATTCATTTTTTGATCCCATATTTAGCTTAATCAAGAAAAGCACCAGAAGTATCTCGGATGGCTCTGCTTTCGTATTCACTGTCGGAATCAGTATCAGATCTGCTCCCATCAGCGCTTCTGTAAAGAAAATGCTGAAACTTGAACAGTCCCAGCATTTTCTAAATCAATCATCCCATAAACGTGATGAACCTTACATATTTAAAACAATTCAGATAGAAACCTGATTATCCAACAATACGATATTTCTTATCTACTGCGTTCAGAAGTTCATGTCCGTCTTCCGTTACAAGAACAAGGTCTTCTACACGGACACCGTATTTGCCTTCGATGTAGATTCCCGGCTCGATAGAGAAGATCATTCCCGGCTCAGCAACATTCTTGTTGATCGGGCTTACATCACCGTACTCGTGATCTTCCTGTCCGATGAAGTGTCCAAGACGGATTCTCCAGTACTCGCTGTATCCAGCCTCATCGATCAAATCTCTTGCCTGTGCATCGATATCGCAGAAACGCATACCCGGTTTGATTACTGCTTCTGCTTTCTCAACTGCCGTACGAACAAGATCGTGAATAGCAGCCTGCTCATCATCTACACTCTTGCAGTAGAATGTTCTTGTCATATCTGAGCAGTATCCTTTCCAGATACATCCCATATCAATCAATACACATTCACCGGCTTTTAATGTACGTGTCTCACTTGGTGTGTGATGCTGGTCAGCAGCATTTGGTCCGAAGCATACGATTGTATCAAAGCTTACTCCGCTTGCCCCCTCTTTTAAATACTCAGCATCAATGAAATCAGCAACCTGTTTCTCTGTCATGCCTTCTTTGATATACTCAGCAGCTCTCTCCATAACTTTATCATTGATGATGGAAGCTTCTTTCATGATCTGGATCTCTTCTGCGTTCTTGCAGGCACGAACATCATCTACACAATCAGATCCCCAGATTGTTTTCATCTTCGGGCAGCGCTCCTGAAGCGGGATCAAGAAACGAGCCGGCCATGTCTTGTCGATTCCAAGTGTACTCTCTGTATCAATGTGTTCCATCAGAACACCGATCTGGTCGTCCATATCGCTGAACCATACTTCTTCAAATCCTGTGTTTGATACATAATACAGGTAGTTTAAGAATAAAGTATGTTTTCCGTTTGCTCTCAGAAGCAGTGCGTATAATCTCTCTCCCGGATTAACCATGATTCCTGTCAGGAAACGGATACTCAGCGGATCAGATACTAATAACTGAGACAGTCCTTTATCTTCCATTTTTTTCAATACGCGGTCAATTCTTTCGTTCATTTCGAAATACCTCCTAATGTATAATTTCGTTTTTTTAATCATATCACAATTAGTTCACGCAAACCAGTACTTTAGTCTAAACTGCAGTCGAAAATTTTATATCTGCGCAATCTTGTGCGGATTCAGAATATCGTCACACCATATTTCACGGCACGCATACCACCTGCATTTGTGCTGATATTTCCACCGATCGTTGCAGATTTTTCTCCCGGATCCGGTGGATAGAAGAAATCATGCTTGATCGCTACCGAAGAACCTACCAGACCGGTTCCGGATCCACGCGGTGTAACCGGAATTGCCTGCTCATATGCATATTTCATGATCGTTGAAATCTCTTCTGCGGATTTTTTATAATTTCCCATGATTATGCTCCCTTCTTTGCTTCGATCTTCTGACTCAACTGTGGCAGTATCTCATAAAGATCTCCCACCAGACAATAATGCGCTGTTTTAAAGATTGGAGCTTTTGGAACACTGTTTCATATCGTTATAACATAAAAAGAGTCCCCTTAAGTAGATTTGGGTTATTTACCATGTCTACTTAAAAGAACTCTTTCAAAAATCTACAGAGCTTTTCTTAACCAAGTACTTCATCGATCATCTCGAAATGCCACTTAAGTGCCTGAAGTCCTTTCTCTCTGTCACCTTCTCTGAGTGCATCCACAAGATGTCTGTGACACTCGTTTAATTCTGTTTTTCGATTTTCGTTTTTCAAAATCCCATATCGCATATCTTCAATAAAGATATCAAATACACCGGAGCACGCTTCCAGAATATCAATCAGAAGCTGATTCCCGGACGCTCTTGCAAGCGTGTAGTGAATGATCTTATCAAGCGTTGCATTGTTTTTGCTGTCACCGTTCTTATCCAGCTTCTCTACGCACTCTTCCATCTTTGCAAGATCCTCCTCCCTCACACGATCCAGAGCCAGTGTAAATGCAAGCACTTCCAGAGAGTATCGTACCTGTGAGATCTGTTTGTCATTGACCTGATCCATGGCAAACATCATCGCCATCGTCTCGGTGATGCTCTTCTGAAATTCACAGGTAACATAATTGCCGGAGCCTTGCTGTGAGCTGATGATTCCCATCATATCCATAATCCTTATCGCTTCCCGCACAGAATTACGGCTGACTTCCAGTTTCTCTGCAAATTCCCTTTCCGGTGGCAGCTTTTCACCCGGTTTTAATTCACCGGACAAAATCATTTTCTTTACTTTTTCTATAACCCTGGCATATGCCTTCTCTTCGCGTGCCATACTTTTCACCTTCCGGTCTTACATTCTTCTCCATATAATCCTGTACATATCCTCTATGCAATCACAAGAGAGATATTGGATTCCTGCGCTTTTTTAATGTTCTCTCTGCTCACATCACTGTCCGTGATAATCTTATATACATCCTGGATCGGGCAGATCACAGAGACGTATCCGCCTCCGAATTTACTGCTGTCAGCAAGTACATAAACCTGTTCCGCAACTTTCAGTATCGTACGTTTCACCTGCATCTGCGGTGTCGCAATCGACGTCAGTCCCACATCAAAATTAATACTGTGCACACCAATAAATGCTTTATCTACATGGAACTGTTCCATATTCTGAAGTGCTGCTTCTCCCATTGTTGCGGACAGATGTCCGCCTACATGTCCACCAATCATATAAAGTTCTACATGATCTACCCCAGCCAGCTCATTGCCCGCAAGCAGAGAATTTGTTACAACGGCAAGTCTTTTCTCCGGATGTTCTTTGATATAAGCAGCCAGGTAAAAACTGCTTGATGCATCATCTATAATAATCGTATCTCTGTCCTCAATAAATGCGTAGGCACAGGCTGCGATCTGTTTTTTACGCTCTACATTGCGGTAAATACTCTCTGCCGAATATTTTCTTACCGTCTTGCTGTCAATCTGCAATGCCCCGCCATGGGTACGTTTCAGAAGCCCTTCCTGATCCATATTTTTAATATCGTTTCGGATCGTCACTTCTGAACATCCCAGTTCTTTACTGAGTTCTGCTACTCTGACACTTCCTTTTTCTTCCAGTTTTCGTAATATTGCCTGTCTGCGTTCTTCCATTTCTATCACCTTATAATTTATTACCGAGAACATTTGCTCTCTTCTTGTACTTTTCCTCTTATATTTCATATCATCTTATGACTCTGCCACTGGCAGTTTTCTCCGGCAGAATCTATAACAACAACGACTGCATTGCCATTAGTGCATACGCACTTTGCTCTGCCCAAGCTGCGTTGCAATGATCGTAAAAATCGGTACAAACTGATCACCAAAATCAACTTTTGGAATGATTATTGCATTATCTTTTCCATAATAAATACCTATCGTCTTCGGCGTTACCACTGCACGCTCGATCTCATCCCATTTATAATTCTTTGTATTTCCATCATTTTCTGCAACAATACCTTCATCTGAAAATGTATAATCCACAGGATTGCAATATTCCTGGTTCACTTCCACTTGCTTTGCTGCACGCATCTTAAGCTGCAACGGTGTACCGCCAAGGAAAATCACTGCTGCGATCAGGTAAAAAACAAGACCTGTCACTCCTGTATGATTCGTCGTATACATAATGACTCCCATAAAGGCAACTGCCAGTCCAAGAATGTTGATCAGAAATCCGCTGAATTTTGAATAAGCATGAAACAAAAGGAAATCATAAAGATATTCTTTTGTCATGCGAACGGTAATTTTATTCATGATACCAAAAACCTCCTGCAAATATTTTCTTTTAATGCGTATAAAACAAAAAAGCCCTTTTATATTATACCATACAAAAGGACTTTTTTTCAGTAAATAATTCTTAGTGAGCCATTTTCTCGTATGCCCATCCTTCCGGACTGTAGATACCTTTCTGTCTCTTCTGCATATATTTATCAAATGCAGCAGTGATGAACGGACACAGGAACAGTGTAATAATAGATGCTGTTGCACACTGTGCTGTTGCCAGACTTACAGAATCTGCCAGAGTCGGATCTGCCTCTGCAACAGCTGCCGGTGTCATAGCTGAGTTCAGAGCTGTTGTACCGATTGCAGCACCCATAGCATTTCTCTCTTTCTTCGGAAGCAGTAAGTTGATAATGAAGAAGAACAGTACTGCAGTTGCTGCTGAAATCAGTCCAAGTACAATTCCTGATGCTCCTGCTTTTAAGATTGTCTTTACATCTGTCTTAGCTCCGATAGAGATTGTCATGAAGAAAGTTACGATCGGCTGTGCTGCTTTACAAGCATTACGGAAGCCTTTATCTAAGTTACCCCATACAAATCCAATCAACAGAGGAATGATAACTGCGATCAGAGAGTTGATCGGGATATTGGCAAGTCCTGTTGCTCCAAGTGCGATCAATGTGAAGAACGGACCGTCATTTAATGCCAGGATGGATACAGCTCCTGTATCTGTTGCATTACCAAACTGAGAAGATAATGAAATATACAGAGAACTGTTAGAGTTTGTAATCGCTGCAATAAATACGAATGGTGCGATTCCTAAGAATCCCTGTGGTCCGCAAAGCTTACCAACTACAACTCCTACGATAACTCCAAGTAAAAATTTAACACCAGTCATAACAACACCTTTATATAAAGGCAGACCAACCTGTTTTACGTCGATCATAGATCCACATACAATCAGGAAAAATCCCATCATGCAGGCATTTCCTTCATAAAACAATGCTGTTACATATCCACCGATCTGGAAGAACTGTGGAATAAATGTTGCAATTACAACTGCGATAACCAGCGGGATGATTACAAGTCCACCCGGAAGGTTTTTCATTTTTTCAAGAATTGGGTAATCTTTGCGTTCACTTTGAACATTTGTCTTTTCGTTGCTCATTTTCTCTCTCCTTATCTCTTATCGTGCAGATTCTCTGAACAGTCTGCTTACAATATCACATGCGGTATTGTCATTTCCGGTAAGTCCCCCTTTACCGACAACCGGGAGTCCGCTGTACTTACTGCCTACGAGGCGTCCGACATCTGTCTGTGGGATGACATAATCCATAACTTCGATACACTCTACTCCAAGCTGGTAGCATACATTTACCATAGTGTCCCCGCCGGTTGTGTAAAGTCCTGCGACTTTCTCTTTTCCGACTTTCTCCAGAAGCTGGGAAATAATCATACCCAGACCTGCATTGATTCTGTTCGCGCTCATGCCACCTGCGTAGTGTCTCTTGTTGTCTTCTTCATCCAGATTCAGAAGTTCTCCATGAAGAGCCGTCTCAAAAAGGATCGCTCTTGGCTGATTGTCAGATTCCAGAAGTTCTGCCGCTTTGTTTACAGCTTTGAATACTTCATCCAGGGCAACATCACCGCCCTCAATAAGTGGAAGCGGTTCTACACTAACTCTCACATGACGAGGATCCTGACACAAGATTTCCATCTGTTTTTTTGTAACCGGAGTTGCGCTTCCTGCTGCGATCAGAACTGTCTTTCCTGCCTCATCAGCCTGCGGAGGAATATTCGGTTCCTCGGCACTGATCAGTTCTCTATAAAATGCAAGTTTTGAAGTAAACGGTCCCGGATCTACTGCAACAACATCCCATCTTAAGCTGATACATGCCTTTGCAATGTTTTCTACATCTTCCAGTGTGATTCCGTCTACGACAATCACTTCACATCCTGCTTTTTTCTGTTCTGCAAGAGCTTCTTCAATGACTTCTTCTCCTGCAAGAACTTTATCTAATGTAACCAGACCGACTTTTCTTCTTGTCTGGCCTTCCAGTAATCTTGGAATATAATTTTCTTTTACCGGAGTACGCACATCCTGTGCAACCGGCGTATTGATCAGAGCCACACCATCGATAACGGAATATCCGCCAACCAAGATTCTTCTGGACTGTGGCATAGCAGGTACTACTACTGCAACTGTACCTTCTTTCATCTGATCCAGCATTGCATCGATTTCTACACCAACACCGCCGCGAAGTGTAGTATCAATACGTTTTGAAAAATATTCAACGCCCATTTTCTTCAGAGCGATCGTTGCTGATTTTACTTTATCATAAGCTTCATTTGCAGGAAGCGGACGGCTGTTACTGCTGATCAGGATTGCATCCAGTTCATCAATTCCTTCTGTCTTCTCTGCTGCTTCTTCGTTAAAAAATACCGCTGTTCTGGCTTTGGATCTTGCAAGGAGCACACCTGTTGTTGTTGCTCCTGTCAGATCATCTGCCACTGCTCCGATTAATGGCATTTATTTACCCTCTCTTTCGTGCTGTTTTGCAGCATACTCAGCTACAACCTTCGTAGATTCAATCAGACTTACACATCCTGCGATTCCTTTTCCCGCGATATCAAATGCTGTTCCGTGATCTACAGAACTTCTGATAAACGGAAGTCCGAATGTCAGTGTTACAGATTTTTCGAAATCAAGTGTCTTACAAGCAATGTGTCCCTGATCGTGATACAGAGAAAGGATTGCATCGAATTTACCAGATTTACCAATGTTAAATACAGAGTCAGCCGGGCAAGGTCCGATTGCATTGATTCCTTTTGCTTTTGCAGCTTCAACGGCCGGTCCGATATCTGTAAGCTCTTCTGTTCCGAATAATCCGTTGTCTCCGTTGTGTGGATTTAATCCTGCAACTGCGATCAGTGGATTCTCGATTCCGACTTTACGAAGCTCTTTATCAATGTTGATAACGTTCTCTAAGATTACGTCTTTTGTTGCATAGTGGCAAGCGTCTACCAATGACATGTGACGGCTTACAAAGAATACTCTTAATTTATGGCAGGAGAACATTGTCAGCGCATATGGAGAATTTGTCTGATGCTGATAAATCTCTGTATGTCCAGGCTCTTTTACTCCTACTAATTTGATCGCTCCTTTATGGATCGGAGATGTAGAAACTGCATCTACTTTCTTAGCCATTCCAAGTTCGATAGATTTCATAACCCAGTCGATTGCCATCTGTCCTGCAAGCTTCTGCTCTTTTCCCCACTCGATAGAGTCTGTATCGTAATCTCCTGTTTCCAGAATATCGATTGTTCCAAATTCATATTTTGCTTCGGAAGGATCTGTGATCTTGTTGTATTTTAATTCTTTTCCAAGAACCTTTGCAGCTCTTTCCATGATTGCCTGACTTCCGATCACAAATGGTTTGCAGCATTCATGAATCTCTTCTGAAAGCATAGTTCCTACTACAATCTCTGGTCCGATACCTGCCGGATCTCCCATTGTAATTGCTGTAACTGGTCTGAATTTCTCGCTCATTTTTCTCTTCCTTTCGTTTTTGAATACTTTCGTTTTATGTTTTATATTTTTGTTTTGTTTTCATTTGTTGGTTTTATTTTATTACTTTTGCTTTCGTTTTTCAATAGCTTTTTATCATTTCAGTAGATTCAAACACATTTGCATTACAGTTTTTGTGAATATTTACTATTGTTTACGCCTATTTTTTCGTTTTTTTCGTTTTTTCGTTTTGTTATTTTTTTGTCATGGATTTTGTTGCATTTTTTTCGTTTCGGATGTATAATGAAACCAACAATTTTTCATATAGAATCGAGGAGGATGACATGAAGAAAAAGTTATACTTTGGAAGTAACCTGAAAATGTACAAGCCTATCAAGGAGACTGTAGAATATCTCCAGTCACTGGTTGAACATACAAAGGACATCAGCCGTGACGAGATTGAACTGTTCATCATTCCTTCCTATACAACACTGGAAAGTGCAGTGAATAAAGTAGACCGCAATTATGTAAAAATCGGTGCACAGAATATGTGTTGGGAAGACGAAGGTCAGTTTACCGGAGAGATTTCACCGGTTATGTTAAAAGAACTCGGGCTGGATCTTGTAATGATCGGACATTCCGAGAGACGTCATGTATTCGGAGAGACAGACGTTGAAGAGAATAAGAAAGTAAAAGCCGCTCTGAATCATGGCTTCACAACTCTGCTCTGCATTGGTGAGACTGCTGAAGAGAAGAATTTCGGTATCAGCGCAGAAGTGCTCCGCACACAGTTAAAGGTCGGCTTCCACGATGTTCCGGTTTCACAGGTTCCGAATATCTGGGTTGCTTATGAGCCGGTATGGTCCATCGGTGTAAATGGAACACCTGCTTCCGCAGATTACGCGGAAGAGATGCACAAAGTTATCAAAGAGTGTCTGCAGGAGATCTTCGGTGATGCTTCTAAGGACATTCCGGTTCTGTACGGTGGAAGTGTCAATCCCGGCAATGCCAATGAACTCATTGTTCAGCCATCTATTGACGGATTATTTACCGGACGTGCTGCATGGCAGGCAGACAAGTTTGACAAACTGATCCGTGATGCAAAAGCTACTTACGAAGCAGCACAGGCATAAGTCCTTTTGCTGTTTGCTTACTCATATTATTTATCTATTCCAAAAGAAGCCCCGTTTCACCGGTATGTGTGAAACGGGGCTTCTGCTGTTATTTCCCTATTAGTTTTTATCCACAATACAGACTTTGAATTTTGTAATTTATCCACACTGTTTTTTACTTCTCTTCACAGATATCCTCTACAAATTCACGCATTCCCTGAATGATCAGCCACACAGACGTTGCTCCTGCATCCTGGTATCCGATGGCACGTTCCATCAGTGATTTGGCGCGTCCAAATGCTGCCTGATATTTCTTCGTGTTCTCGACACCTGCTTTTGCGGCTGCCTCCGCTGCGCGCAGCATCTCGGCCAGGCTCTTTTCACTGTTTGCTTCCATTGCCTCTACTGCCGGAGCAAGTGCATCCACCATCGTCTTATCACCGACTTTCGCTTTGCCTCTCTCCTGGATTGCTGCAAGGCTTTTCTTTTCCATATGCGCCAGTTCTTCTGCACCGATAGCCTTCTTCGCTTCCATGCCTTTGGCACCGGCAAGATACAGGCTTCCGAAAATAACACCGGATGCGCCGCCCATTGACAGGAGCATTGCCTTTCCTGCCGCCTCGAAAAGTGCATAGACATTCTCTTCATTCTCCATGTGGGAGAGTTTTTTCTTAACTTTCTGCATGCCGCCCGCCATACCGATTCCATGGTCTCCATCACCAATGGCACTGTCTACTTCTGTCAGATATGATTTCTTTGCAATGATCTTATCGGCAATATATAAAAGCATATTTCTTGCATCAGCCGCATTCAGTTCTTCCAGAATTCCGGCTTTGCTTCTTACAATCTCTGCCGCTTCCACGTCATTTACATCAAATTCTGGTTCTGACTTAATCTGTACAGCTTCCGTCTGGCCGCCGGCTGCTTCACCGGTATTTCCCGTAAGCTCTCCCTTCGCGTAATACGGACAGTAACATGGCATATCATAGTATTTCTTCAGTTCTTCATCCAGTTTAAATAAAGTAATGGAAAATCCACCCATTTCCTGACTGGTACAATAATTGTTCAGATCTGTATCGTAAACTTTGATTCCATCTGCATCCAGAAGCTTTTTCACTTTGCGGAAAGCAATTGCAAGTTCTGTGATTGTTGTAGAACCGAGACCGTTTACAAGTACACACACTTCATCGCCCGTTTTCAAATCCGAATCGTCCAGAATCTGCTTATACATCTTCTCGGCAAGAACATCTGCAGCTTCCCACGTAGTGCGCAGTACACCGCGCTCGCCGTGCAGTCCCATGCCGTATTCAATCTCGCCTTCGCCCAACGTAAATATCGGCTGTTCCACTCCCGGAAGCTGTGCAGGTGCAGTTGCAACACCAATCGTTCTTGTATTATCTCTTGCCTTCTCCGTAACTCTGACAACTTCTTCTAATTCCAGTCCTGCATCACATGCCGCACCTGCGATTTTCACAACAAATACATCTCCTGCGATTCCGCGTCGGTCCTCGATACGCTCCTGCGGTGCGGATGCTACATCATCCCACACGCGCACATGTGCTGTCTGGATTCCATCGTCATTTAAGAACTCTTCGCCCATATCAAAATTCAGATTATCTCCCGCATAGCAGCCATACACAAAAAGAACACCTTTTCCCTGCTCGACTGCCTTCGCTGTCTGGTAAATCGTGTTCGGATCGGGGGATGCAAATATATTGCCGCACGCCGCTGCATCTGCAAGTCCTTTTCCGACAAAGCCGGAAAACATCGGTTCATGTCCGCTTCCTCCACCGATCACCAGTGCCACTTTGTCTTTTCTTCTCTGTTTTAAAATCACACCGTTCACATCCGGATGTTTAACATAATATCTGCTGTAAGCGCTGATATAGCCTTCCATCATCTCATCTACAACGTGTTCCGGATTGTTTATAATCTTCCGCATCCTGCTGTCACCTCTTCTGTCATTATTTATATCTAAATATCTGCCGCTGCAGCTCTCTTCTGGCTGCTGCCTCTATTATGATTGTCACGTCATTATAGATTTAAAGTTAAAAGATGCCCTTACAGGCATCTTTTAACAGACCATTTCTTAGTTATCTTTATTCTCAATCGCCATGATCATATCGACACGAGTCTGGTGTCTTCCACCTTCAAACTCAGCGCCAAGCCATTCATCAATGATCATCTTTGCAAGCTCAATGCCCACAACACGTGCACCAAACGCTAAAATATTTGTATTGTTGTGCTGTTTGGACAGTTTTGCAGAATACGGTTCTGAGCATACAACTGCTCTTACGCCTTTTACTTTGTTGGCAGCCAGCGAGATTCCAACTCCTGTTCCGCAAATCAGAATTCCGCAGTCTACTTCGCCGGATACAACTGCACGTCCGACTTTCTCACCAAATTCCGGATAGTTACAGCTCTCCGGTGTGTTGGTCCCATAATTGATAACTTCATATCCTTTCTCTTCCAAATACTCCATTACCTGATTCTTCATCTCTAATGCTGCATGATCGTTACCAATTCCAATTTTCATAGTATCTATCCTCTTCTTTCATTTAATTTCTTTTTATATTATAATAGTTACGGATTTAATTAGCAAGATACGAAAAGGAGAATACACTTTATGATAAAATACATCGCCAGCGATCTGGATGGAACATTACTTCAAAACGGGGCGCAGAAACCGGATAATGAAACTTTAGAACTTATCCGCCGGCTCACCGAAGCCGGAATTCATTTCATTGCCGCCAGCGGCAGACAGTATATCAATATGTACCGTATGTTTGGTCCTGTGCAGGATATGATTTCTTATGTTTCGGAAAATGGTGCTCTCGTCATGGATCAGCACAAAGCCGTCACCAAAGGCTCTCTTGACCGTGATCTTGTCCTTCGCATCACCGAATATGCCAAAGGATATCCGGCATGCAACTGCCAGCTTTCCTGCGAAAGCTGCTGTTATACCGATTCCAAAGATCCATTTTACATAAAACATATGACTGACGTTGTCCAGTATGATATGGCGGTTGTGGATAATTTAGCTGACATAAAAGAACCGTTTTTAAAGCTTGCCATGTGTGATTTCTCCGGCAAAGGAACTTCCGCAATTGAGCCTTTCTTCCGCAAAGAATTTGGTGATGAGATTAAGATCGTCACTTCCGGGAACGAGTGGATTGATTTTGTCGCACCGGATATTAATAAAGGAACTGCTCTTGAAAAACTGGTACATTATCTTGGATTTGATATGTCTGAAGGAATTGCTTTCGGCGATCAGTTTAACGATATCGAAATGCTTCAGATGGCAGGCGACAGTTATGCACTTTCCGGATGCGCGCCGGGCGTTGAAGCTTATGCGAACCACATGACAGATTCCGTGCAGGAAGTACTGAAGAAAGTGCTTGCTGAATTATAAAGACTACTTTACAACAAAAAAGCACCGCCCCATAACCGATACAAATCAGCTATGGAACGATGCTCTTTCTTATGTATAAATTATACCGCTCTCAATAACTTGTCCTGAGAGTTCTTCTTACTCTTCCGGAACAATGATCAGATCTTTTGTGAAGTCATTCAGAACTTCGCATCCGTCTTCTGTGATGATTACAAGGTCTTCGATACGAACACCGATGTTCTCATCTGGAAGATAGATTCCCGGTTCAACTGAGAAGCACTGTCCAACCTGGATGATATCTGTATTTACAGAAGATACATCACCGAACTCGTGGTCTTCCAGTCCGATAGAATGACCTGTTCTGTGTGTGAAGTACTCTCCGAAACCTTTCTCCTCGATGTAATTTCTTGCAGCAAGATCAACGTCGCACATTCTTGCGCCCGGTTTTGCAGCTTCGATACCACGTCTGTTAGCTTCTACTACGATATCATAGATCTCTTTTGCACGATCGGAAACTTCTCCGATGAAGACAGTTCTTGTCATATCAGATGCATAGTTGTCTTTGAATCCACCGATATCAAGGATTACGCAATCTCCGCGTTTTCCTTTGGAATCATCTGTTACATGATGTGGATCTGCTGCTCCGTGTCCATAAGCTGTGATCGGATCAAAAGATACATCCTCACATCCTAATTCTTTGTAGATCTCACGCATCTTAGCGTTCAGTTCTTTCTCTGTCAGACCTTTTGATACCCAAGGAATGATCTTCTCCATAGCAACATCGTTGATCTTAGAAGATTTTCTCATTAAATCCTGCTCTTTTTCATCTTTGATCATACGGATATAATCAATGATCGGAGAACCATTGACAAATTTGCTTCCTCCGCCAAGTTCCTGCAGACGGATTAAGAATTTGGATGGCCATGTCTTGTCAATACCCATGGTCTTGTCTTTCTCTACATATTTGCTTAAGATCTCTACTCCGTCCTCAATATCATCATAATAAATAATATCTACTCCGAGATCTCCTTCCTGTGGAAACAGTTTGTTGATTACAAACTTATGATTTCCATTCACATTCAGATACAGTGCTAAAAGTCTCTCTCCCGGGAAGATCCATTTACCTGTCAGATAAAAAATCGCAACCGGATCGGATACGATCATCTGTGGTACATCATGCTCCTCCATTGATTTTAATACTCTTGTTACTTTTCCCTGATCCATTGTCTGTCCCAGCCTTTCTATTTATTTATAGACATTTTAAATCGGCAGTGAAACACTACCGATTTAATTTTGATTACATTATATGCTTTTCCATAACAAAAGTCAAATTTGTCAGACGATTTTTTGTATCATCTTCTTTTTATTATATTTTTATATCCCGTATACTCTTAATCTGCTGATCTGCTTTCGATATATCCTGCATTCCGGAAGTCGGATTGTCATATCCGTAGCAGAAAATGCCTGCTGCCTTCGCAGCTTCGATTCCCGCACGGGAATCTTCTACTGCCACAGCTTCTTCTGCATTCACTCCGGTAAGTTCAAGCACTTTCAGATATACATCCGGTGCCGGTTTCTTCTTCGGTATCTCATCTCCGGAAACCGTCACATCAAACTGCTCTGCAATTCCCAGAAGCCTGAGCGAATCATCTACAAGAATACGGGTAGATGAGGAAGCAAGCGCAATTCCCATTCCTTTTTCCTTCGCATCCATTATCAATTCTACCAGCCCGTCCGATGGCTTTACATCATTCTCTTCGATTTGCTTTGCCACCAGGTGATACTGCTCTTTTTCCAATGCGTAAGGCTCTCCCTCAATCTGATAAATCTCGATTACCTTCCGCCAGAATCCGCTGGATGATTTACCCACGGCTTCCGGCATCTTCTCATCCGGAATGATCCCATATTTTTTAAACATCATCTGCCTTGCATTCTCATGCAGTGGCTCGCTGTCTAAGATCACTCCATCCATATCAAAAATGATTAATCTTGCATCTTGTTTCCCCATAATTCTATCCTCAGTCTCCATCCTTCTTATTATCATTGTTTCCTGCACATTTTTTAGAACTGTGTCGCTTATTATTTTACATTTTTTATTTGATCTGTGCAAGTGCCGCAAACTGCGATTTCAAACTTTGATAAGAATCCAGATAGATCTGATATAACTCTTTATATATCGGTATCCATTCTTCCACCGGCTCTACAATTTTCTTAATCTGTAATGCCGCCCTTGATGCGTCTTCCGGTGTCTTGTACTCGCCCATAAATGCTGCATTCATGTAGCCGAGTCCACCCGGTGCTCCAAGATTTACTGACGGTATCTTGATCTCCTGGCCGATGACAGATGCCTTGATCTTCAGCCAGATATCACTCTTGCTGCAACCACCGCAGCAGATGAAATCGCGAATTGGGATTCCTGTCTTGACTGCCTGATCCAGATTATCCTGCAGTGCAAAACTGGTGCCTTCCATAACCGCTCGTAACATTTCCGCACGGGTTGTATTCATATTCAGCCCCATAAAAGTTCCTCTTGCATTCGGATCCCAGATTGGTGCACGCTCTCCTGCCATATAAGGGAGGAAAATAAGTCCTGTCGGATTTTTTGCACCGGCTTCGATTTCTTTATTTATTCTCGGATATGCATCATTTTGTGGTGTCTCGCCGCCGTACAGCGCATCACGAAACCACTTCAGTGAACCGCCGGCTGTATTCATAGCACCGAATAAAATGGTTGTGTTCTCTTTCACACCACGAAGATAAGAAAGCTCATTACATGTCACAAGTCCGTCAAATCCAAACATGACAACAGAACTTGTTCCTGTCATCTCTGCAATGCTTCCATCTCCGTAAACGCCTACTTCCAGGGCTGCTGCCGATGCATCTACTGCACCACCTAAAACAACAGTCTTCGTAGAAAGTCCGGTCTCTTCTGCTGCTTTCTTTGATACATGTCCAATGACATCCATACAGTCATAAATGTCCGGCATGATCTTCGTATTTCCGCCAATCGCTTCAAATAATTCTTCGCTCCAGCAGTTGTTATGCACATCGTAAAGCTGTGTCAATGATGCATGTGTCGCATCAATGGAAAATACTTCTGTCAGTTTATAATTGATATAACCATTCACCTGAAGAATCTTATGACATTTCTTCATCATATCCGGATGGTTACGTAAAAACCACATAAGCTCTGTCAGCGTAAAATACGTGTCCAGACGGTTGCCGGTGATCTCATACACCTTCTTCGTACCGATCTTCTCTTCTAATATTTCTAATTCTTTGGTGCTTCTCCGATCCATCCAGATCAACGCATCGTGCAGCGGCTCGCCTTCTTTTGTCATAGGAAGAACTGCCGGTGCCTGACTGCTGACAGAGATTACTTTAATATCTTCTGGGGCAACCCTGCTCTCGGTGAGAATAGACCTTATGGACTCTGCGACGCCCTTCCACCAGTCTTCCGGATTCTGTTGTGCCCATGATGCCTTCGGAAGCAGTGTCTTGTACTCTCTTCCAGCTTCTGCTACGACCTGTACACCCTCGCCAAAGAGAATACATTTTACCGTAGTCGTTCCTATATCAATTCCAATGGAATATTTCACCTTGAACGCCTCCCCTCTACTTCAATACCTCCGGATTGCAGATGAATTTCGGCTGCTCATGTGCAAGAATTTTCTTAACATCCGTAAGCACGATTTCTGTCTGATGTCCAACAATATCTCTTGCTGATCCTGCAAGATGCGGTGTCAGAACAACATTTCTCAGAGATAGGATCTTATCTCCTGCCGGGATAGGTTCAACCGGATATACATCCAGACCTGCTCCGGCAATCTTTTTTTCTTTTAATGCATCGTATAATGCGTCATAGTCCAGAACTTTCGCACGTGCTGTATTTACAAAGTAGGCTGTAGGTTTCATAAGTGCGATCTTCTCTCTGCTGATCAGTCCGACTGTCTCCGGAACAACATTGCAGTTTACACTGATGAAATCAGCTTCTTTCATAACTGTATCCAAATCTACTTTCTTAGCATCCAGATAATCCATCTGCTCTTGTGATACATATGGATCATAAATGATCAGGTTCATGCCAAGTGCATGTGCTCTCTTTGCAACTTCCCGACCGATCATACCGAAACCGATCTGTCCAAATGTCTTGCCATACATCTCCGGTCCGCCGCCATATAATGCGAAAGGTGCATCCGGATCCATGGACCACTCAGACATTGTCTCAGCACGCTTTCCACCGTTGTCGTGATACTGTACATTTGTAAGCTGGTCTGTATATTTTAACAGATGATCTGTTAAACTCATGTTCTTGGATACACACATCAGAAGTGCGATCGTGTGCTCAGCAACAGCAATTGCATTTCTTCCACCGGCTCTTAATACCGGAATTCCTTTTGCTGTAGCAGCTTCGATATCAATACTTGCAAATGCTTCGTTACGGCAGCATACGATAATCTTTAATTTTTCTGCTGCATCAATAACTTCTTTTGTAATATCTTCAAATTCGGAGATCAGAAGTTCCACGTCTTTAATTTTCTCTTTCATCTCCGGTACCGGCATCTTAATTCCGGTTACACCATATCCTGCGAACTCATAATCTGTAGTGATTGTTTCCAGCATATCTGTGTAGTTTTTGTCAAATCTTGCTGTAATTAATGTTTTCATTGATTATATCTCCTTTTTTTACATCCATCTCTGATTAAACAGCGCCGGGAGCTTTAAAGCCCCCGGTTATCATGCCTGTAAACAGCTTATTTCTGTCCGTATTTGTGAAGGAAGAAATCATGGAAGAATGCAATATCTTCATCGGAGATCTGTACCGGTCCACCGATAGACTGTACATTGATATATACCATAGCTGCTTTTTCCAGAACCTGTGATCCTGTTAATGCTTCGGAAAGATTTCTTCCGATTGTAATCTCTCCATGGTTAGCGATAAGAGCTCCTGTACGATCTTTTAAAGCTTCTACAACTGTCTTAGCCATCTCCTGTGATCCTGGCATTGTGTAGTCTGCAACACGGACATCTCCACCAAGAATCTGTACCTGGTCATCGCAGATCGGAGGAATTGGTTTTCTTGCTGTAGCCATTACCAGTGCGTAATTAGAATGTGTATGTACGATACCGTTCATTTCCGGTCTGTCTTTGAAAATAGCTGCGTGGATCGGTGTTTCTACAGATGGTTTTAATCTTCCTTCATATTCCAGAGTATTCATATTTACAAGAACCATATCTTCCGGACATAAGCGATCATAATCCATTCCTGAAGGTGTGATTACCATATATTCATCATCTACACGAGCGGAAATATTTCCCCATGTTCCTGCTACCAGTCCGCTGTGGTACATTTTCTTAGCTGTTTCACATACTTCAATCTGTGCTACTGTCACTTTGTCTCTGTTCATTTTCATTTCCTCCTTAACCCTTTAAGATCCTTCTTTTTCATTTTATTTTTAAGATGCCTGCCCATGCAGGCACCTTAAAGTTCTTCTTAGTATCTGTACTGATATAATAAATGTTCGCCGTTCAGGAATCTTCGAACGTCAGATACAATCTGTTTTGTATGATTTACAAGTACGTCATTTGTTGCTCCTGCAATATGCGGTGTAATTACAACGTTGTCCAGCTCTGTTACATATGGATGGTTGCTTGCGATCGGCTCACTTGCATATACGTCAAATGCTGCTCCCGCGATTCTCTTCTCACGAAGTGCTTCGATGAGTGCTTCTTCATCCAGGATCGCTCCTCTGGAAGCGTTGATGAAATATGCAGTTGGTTTCATCAGTGCGATTCTTTCTTTACTAATGATTCCGGTTGTTTCCGGTGTAACTTTCATGTGGCATGTAACGAAATCAGACTCTTTCATCAGTTCTTCTACTGTATTGACTTTGCGGATACCGATTTCCTCAATGTCAACTTCTCCCTGATATGGATCGTAGATCAGAAGCTGCATGCCAAATGCTCTTGCGATATGTCCTACACGTCTTCCGATACTTCCGTATCCGAGGATACCAAGAGATTTACCTTTTAACTGTGTACCTTTAAATACCATGTAAGGTGCATCCATCTTCATATCCCAGATAACGTCTGCTTTCAGTCCTTCTTTTGTTGTCTTATGTGCATCCGGGTTGCCGGTATATTTTCCTTCTTTTAATGCTTTGTATGCCATCGGAATCTTTCTTGCAATAGAAAGCATCAGACCGATTGTCATCTCTGCTGTGGAATCTGAGTTTCTTCCAGGTGTATACAGAACCGGGATTCCTCTTTCTTTTGCAGCTGCCATATCAACATTTACCGGCGTTGCTCTTGTGCATGCGATCAGTTTCAGATTCGGTGCACCTTCGATAACTCTTCTTGTAATATCATCATAGCTTGTGATGATAATGTCTGCATCTTTTGTCTTCTTTACAAGCTCGTCCTCTTCCATCTTCGGAAGTCCGAGTGCCCATCCGTCCAGCACGACATCGCCCATCTCATATAATGGCTTTAATTCTTCTTCATTGTACTCTGCGGTAAAAAATATTTTCATTTCGCTAATCCTCCTTAATTGCCTGAATTTTCTTATTCATCTGGTGTCTGTAGTCCCAGATCTGTTGATTGTGAATCCGTACCTGTCTGAAAAGTTCATATAACAGATCGTATTTTTCTGTACGTTTCAGATTCGGTTCGTATGTCTGTTTAAATACACAAGCTTTCTCTACCGCCTCCTCATAAGACCTGTATATTCCAAGTTTCACACCTGCGATCAGAGCAACACCTTTTGCACCAAGTTCTTTTCCTGCAGGGATCATAACTTTCATTCCCATTACATCTGCAATCATCTGTGCCCATACCGGGCTCTTTGCTCCGCCACCGGCAAGATATAAAGTCGCATGTTTATCTACATTCTGCAGACAGTCGCGGATAGAAAGACTTAAGCCTTCGTATACTGCCCGGATCAGTTGTTCTCTCGTTGTAACCTGGCTGATTCCGAAGAAGCTTGCTCTTGCATATGGATGATAAAACGGAGCTCTCTCTCCCGCCACGCTGATGTACGGATGATAAACGACTCCGCCGCAGCCTACCGGCACGCTTTCTACCATTTTATCAATCTCAGTGAAATCTTTTGTATTTGAAATATTCTGAAGCATCCAGTCAATGTTTGGTGTGCCGTTCAGTGTCGGCTGTAATTCTACATACAATTCTTTGATCGGATGTTTTTCGTATCTGGAATTCTCTGCTCCAAAATCGCAGTCTTCCTTGCGCATAACCATCTCACTGGCACATGTTGTGCCGAGGATGACGCAGGCATCTTTCTCATGGATCGCGCCAAGTCCGATTGCTGTTGCTGATGTATCCAGTGCTCCGGCAACGACCGGTGTACCTTTGGCAAGTCCGGTCTCTTCTGCCACGCTGTTAAGGATTGTTCCGACTACTTCATCTGAATCCACCGGATCCGGAAGGTAATCACGATATTCAAAAATATCTAATTCTTTCATCAGATCTTCTGCAATCTTACCGGTCTGTGCATCAATCAGGGAAGTGAAACTGTCGGTGATCTCTGTTCCGATCTTGCCGGTCAGATTATAACGGATCCAGTCTTTACAGAATAATATCTTATACCCCTTATCCAGCACATCTTTGCGATGAGACTTCATCCACCGCAGAAGCATCATCTGATTGCCAAGAAGCGGCGGGGTTCCGGTTGTCCGGTGATAAAGTTTACCGATCTCAGGATGTTCTTCCGTGATCTTATGTACTTCTGCAACTGCACGTCCGTCACACCAGAGAATTGCATTCTGCAATGGCTTTCCTTCTTTGTCGATCAGCCAGCATCCTTCTCCCTGTCCGGTAACTCCGATACCTTTGATATCTTCTGCTGCAACTACTTTTGAATCCATCAGTTCTGTAATGCAGGCTTTGACTTTTTCCCATACGAGTGTCATATCCTGTTCTTCATTGTTCCCACCGTCGTTGATCGTTTCGCTCACACGGCTTGCAACCTGTATCTCTGTACCTTTCTCATCGAACAGGACTGCCTTGACATTTGACGTTCCGACATCAATTCCCATAATATAATCCATGCTTTATCACTCCTCTTCTTTTACGATCTCAAGAATCTCTCTTGCCGTCGTTTCATCTGTAATCAGTGTATCTATACAATTCGTACGAAGAGCTGCTTTGATTGCCTGCACTTTCTTGGCACCACACGCTACAAGAATTACATTTGGAATTCCTTTCAGGCATTCTACATTGGCACTCAGCAAACGATCTGACAATGGACAATTATCCCAGGATCCGTCTTCTCTGATCGGATTCATTGCAATATCTCCAATAAATCCCTCTGCACGGAGCATCTGTATATCTTCCTTTGTAATATGTCCTCTTGTGCACATCGTAGACTGCTCTGTTAATTCACCAACTCCAAGTACCGCTATATTGCACTTCTTCATTAATTCAAAAGAAGCTTTGATACTTCTCTCCTGCATCAGCATCTTCTTTGTTTCTTCATGTTCTACAACCACCGGCGCATATAACATATAACTTGCACAGTCCAGCTTGTTCGCAAGATTTCGTGCGATCTCGTCAGACTTTTCAACCTTCTGTTCTATGTTCTGCGCTCCCATAAGCTGTACAACCCGGCATTCGCTTCTCTTGTGATAAACCATCTGATCTACAACCTCTGCCAGTGTGTGTCCCCAGGAAACTCCTACTGTGTCTCCCTGCTGAATCTTATCCTCCATATACTGGGCCGCTACGTTTGCTACTTTATATATTGCTGTATCTCTCTCGCCATAATCACTGGCTACAATCACCTGTTTTAAAGTATAGGCTTCTTCCAGCTTACACTCCAGCTCAATATTATCTCTTTCGTAGCCTTGGATACTGATATTTACAATTCCAAGATCCATCAGCGAATTGATGATCTGATTCACTTTCTGTCTTGTGAAGGAAAGACGTTTTGCAATCTCATCTTGTGTCATTCCCAGGGTGTAATACCAATATGCAATCTTTATATATACATCTTCTCTCATATATCTCTCCTTGGTTACATTTGTAATTTTATATTACATTTGTATTTAGTATAACATTTTTTGTGCTTTTGTCAATAGTTCTCGGACATATAAGATGGCACTTTTTTGCCTTAAATACGCCATTTTTCAAGCTTTTCATGACACTTTTTTCACAATTCTAAAAGAAGCCGGAAGATGAGTCTTGCTCTCTATCTCCCGGCTTCTTTTAAGCTATCTCAGAACTGTCTTTCCGATGTATGATAGTTCCTTATGCTGTTTAGTTCTAAAAATGCCATACAAATTGTTTCGTACTTCGTACTCCCACAATTCTGCCCTACATTCGCATATCGTGAAGCTTACGATCCACTTTTATGCCCATATTCGGAGCGGGGCACTATATCATAAAACCTCTCACGTGCAAGCACACTGTGGTTTCAGACTTGTGCCCCTGGCATCTTATAATAGTTCGCTGATTCCGTCCGCCATTGCGCTGAGGATGATGCAGCAGGAGGTTGCTCCTGCATCCAGCACACCTCTGGATCTCTCGCCCAGACGGCTGGAACGTCCGAATTTTGCTACCATGTCCTTGGTAGAATCGCGTCCTGCTTCTGCAGCTTTCTTCATCTCTGCCAGTGCTTCTTTGAAATCTTTTCCTTCTGCTCCGGCTGCTTTCATTACGTCCACGGATGGCGCCAGTGTATCTACTAATGTCTTGTCTCCGACTTTTGCATCAACGATCCCGTACAGCCCGTTAAGACCTGCTTCCAGCATTGTTCCAAGATCTGCCGCTGTGATCTCATCCAGATCTTCTCCTGCTTCTGCCATGTCCATGAAGATCGTTCCATAGATCGGTCCCATAGATCCTCCGATCTCATTTAACAGGATCATTCCCAGTTCGTCCAGTCCTTCGGAGAAACTGATATCTTCATCTTTGAATCTCTCTTCAAATACAGAGA
>NZ_QTUV01000003.1:3296-313671 GCF_003435815.1 Dorea sp. AM10-31 | reverse complement strand
TCTCCAGGTGCATACGCAACGATTGCTTTCATTTTCTCTGGTAAATTGCTCATTTCTTTTCCTCCTTGATTCAAATCTTCTTCGTCACTTTTTTAATTTACTTCTGTAAACCTCTTTTACATAAGTGTATTTCTTTTTTCTATTTTTGTCAATTATCACAAATTTACTATTATTTTTTTTATTTTTTATGCACTTTGCACTATCATTGTCCATTTGATTTTGTGATATACTTCCTTTAAGAACGAATTTGAATGAGGTGCGATTATGAGTCCAATGACAACATCTGATGTAAAAAAGAATAACAAGCAGGCACTTCTCCGCCATATTTATGAAAACGAATCCAGTCAGCAACAGGTTTTATGTGAATTGCTGCATCTGAGCCGTCCGACCGTGATCAATCTGATCCGTGAGTGTTCCGAAGAAGGGCTGATCGAGAAGAGCGGCTATTACGAATCCACCGGCGGACGAAAAGCGAATGCGATCGTATTTATCCCGGATTCTAAGATCTCCATCGGTGTCGAGTTACTGCAGGACTCTTATGAAATTACGGCAATTGACCTGTACGGGAATACGATCTGCACGGCATGGTATGAAATTGGTTTTGTCAACGAAGTTTCTTATTTCCGGAATATCTGTAACAGCATTACACATTTTATTAACGGAAATAAAATTGACCATAAAAAAATCCTTGGAGTCGGCATTGTACTCCAGGGACTGATTTCTGCAGACGGAACGACTGTCACTTACGGTAAGATTTTAAATTGTACAGGACTTCATATTTCTGTATTTACAGATCATCTTCCGTACCCGTGCAAATTTTTCCACGATGCGGAAGCTGCCGCGCAGTTTGAACTGTGGTCTCATCCTTCTTTGAAGGACTTCATTTACCTGAATATCCGCAGTCATCTAAGCGGTGCACTGATTGTAAACCGTAGCTCTCTTAAAGGCACAGATCTGAAGAGCGGTGTCTTTGAGCATATGACTCTGATTCCGAATGGCCGCCCATGTTACTGCGGCCGCCGTGGCTGCATGGAAACTTACTGTTCTACACAGCCGCTTATTGACGTGACCGGGCATCTGCATACATTTTTTGAAGAATTAAGAAAAGGCAACCGCACTTGTCAGGAATGTTGGAATACCTATCTCCTGAATCTTGCGACTGCCATTAATAACCTGCGTATGTTTATTGATTATCCGGTACTGATCGGCGGTACGCTCTCTCCGTATCTTACGGAAGAAGATATCGATACTCTGCACCGTTATGCATCTGAAAAATCTGCCTTTCCTACGGAACAGCGTTTTATCCGTCAGGGACAGAATCAAAAAGCGCTCCGATGCGAGGGCGCCGCGATCAGTTATGTCAAAGAATATCTGCATGAAATTATGAATCTGTAGTCTCCCTCACAAGTTCTTCCAGATAACTGTCCGTAGCTCTGCCGTATCATAATAATAGCCCGGTGTTACATCTACCGGAAGCCATCCCACACCGTCAAAATAAACTTCCGCCCATGCATGCATATCTTCTCCCGACAACAGCTCATGTCCGTCATCGCTCTGCGCAATCTGATTATCCGACAGATAATATCCTTCCACATACCGCGCCGGGATCCCATGTGTCCGGAATGATTCCACTGCTGCGGAAGCATACAGCATTGCATTTACGGAATGTGACTCATTAAGGAACGAATCCAGCGGATCAAAATTTTTCTCCTTAAGCCAATCTGACGGACTTCACTGTTAGTCTGAAAATTCATCTGTATAATTTCATTATAAAATGCCGGAGTCTTTCTCTTCTCATTCTGAAAGAGAAAGACTCCGGCATTTTATTTCCTATTATTCCGTTTTATGCTTTTCCTGTTTTCTTATTAGAAACTACATCGAAAATTACAGCAGCAAGAAGTACAACTCCTTTTACTACATACTGCCACTGATCCGGCAGTCCGTAAATTGACATTCCCTGATTGATAACACCCAGCAGAACGGCACCGACCATAACTCCTCCGACAGTTCCTGAGCCACCATATGCAGAAGCTCCTCCGATGAAGCAAGATGCGATGGCATCCATCTCATATGTATTTCCCATGTTTCCATCTACAGAACCGATTCTGGCAGCTACCAGCAGACCAGACAGACCAGCTAATGCACTCATCAGGAAGTAAGCCCAGAAATACACTCTTCTAGGATCAATTCCTGAAAGCTTTGTCGCCTTCTCATTTCCACCAACTGCATAGAAATAACGTCCAAATACAGTAGATGAAGTAACAAAAGCGAAGATAATGACAACTGCAAGAATCCAAAGTAACATGACCGGAATTCCTTTGAACTGTGAAAGTTTCCATCCATATATAACAATTAATGCATCAATAATGATCAATTTGATTAGCATGGAAATAAATGGTTTCGTTTCATAGCCATGTTTTTTCTTTCCATAATAACTAAAGAGCATACAAGCAGCAATAACTACTGCAACAATTACTGCAACGATCAGAGAAGAAGTACATGCTCTTGGTTTTTCACCTGGCATTCTTAAGTATGAAGAGAAAATATCCAGGAATTTTTCATTTGTAATACCACATGTTTTGGAATCCAGTACCGCACGTGCCAGACCTCTGTATAAGAACATACCTGCCAGTGTACAGATAAACGGAGGAACATGGATATATCCAATTAAAATACCCTGAAACAGTCCGATAACCAGTGCAGCAGCCATTGCCATTATGATCGCAACAACCGGTGATTTACCGGACTGCAATGCTGTTGCTGCCAGCGCAGCGGAGAGACATAAGGTTGCTCCTACTGACAGATCTACGTTACCACCTGTTAAAATACATAAAAGCATTCCACATGCCATTACCATTACATATGCGTTCTGCAAAAGCAAGTTGGAGATATTCTGTGCAAGAATCAGTCTCCCCCCTGTCAATACTGTAAAAAATATAAATACAATAACCAATGCAATAACCATGGTATATTGTTTTAATGTTGACTTCAGTTTCATGCCGTTACCTCCTTAGTTTTCCTTTTCATCATTTGAGGAAAGAATCTTATCCATGATTCGCTCCTGCGTTGCTTCACTGGCTTCTAACTCTCCCACCAGTTTTCCTTCGTTCATAATATAAATTCGATCACACATTCCAAGAAGTTCCGGCAGTTCTGAAGAAATCATAACAACTGCTTTGCCTTCTTTTACCATTTCATTCATAATGCAGTAAATCTCATATTTTGCTCCTACGTCAATACCTCGTCCCGGCTCATCCAGGAATAAAACATCCGGTTCTGCGAACATCCATTTTGACAGGAGTACTTTCTGCTGATTTCCTCCTGACAGGTTACCGGCTTTCTGGAAAATCCCCGGTGTCTTTGTACGCATCCTTTTTACATACTCTTCGGCAACTTTATTCTCTTTATCTACATCGATCACACCAAAGCGATTAGATATTTTTTCCATTCTTGCCATTGTTGTATTCCGTGCAATTGTGTCACTTAGAATCAATCCGTTTGTTTTCCGGTCTTCCGTTGCATATGCCAGTCCATGTAAAATTGCATCTTTTTCATTTTTCAAATGAACTTCTTCACCTCGGATAAACTCCTGTCCGGAAATATGGCTTCCATAATTTTTTCCAAATAAAGACATTGCAAGTTCTGTTCTTCCGGCGCCCTGAAGCCCGGAGAATCCTACAATCTCTCCTCTGTTTACATGAAAGTTCACATGATCTACCATACATTTTTCTGTATAAACCGGATGATAAACAGTCCAGTCTTTCGCCTCAAAAAGTACTTCATCACTAATGTTATGCTCACGCTGCGGATAACGGTTGGACAATTCTCTTCCGACCATTCCCTTGATGATTCGTTCTTCATCTATGTTGTGATCTTTATTATCCATAGTTTCGATTGTTGATCCATCACGGACTACCGTAATCTTATCAGCAACATAAGCAACTTCGTTCAATTTGTGGGTAATGATGATCGCCGTCATTCCCTCTTCTTTGAATTTTAAAAGCATGTCCAGAAGCATCTTGGAATCTTTTTCGTTTAAAGATGCTGTAGGCTCATCCAGAATCAGAAGTTTTACATCTTTGGAAAGTGCTTTTGCGATCTCAACCAGTTGCTGTTTTCCGGTTCCGATGTCTTTGATCAACATGGAAGACTGTTCTTTTAAGCCTACTTTTTTCATATTTTCATCAGCCTGTTTGTACGCTTCATTCCAGTTAATTTTTCCGAATCTGTTTTTCCGTTCATTTCCAAGAAACATATTCTCCGCAATTGTCATTTCAGGAATCAACGCAAGTTCCTGGTGGATAATTACGATTTTTTTGTCCTCACTGTCATGAATATTATGGAACTGACAAACTTCTCCATTATATACAATATCTCCGGTGTATTCCCCGTAAGGAATCGTTCCGGAAAGAACATTCATAAGCGTTGATTTTCCGGCACCATTTTCACCGACCAGTGCATGAATCTCTCCTCTTTCGACTTTGAGATTTACATTGTCAAGCGCTTTTACTCCCGGATAAAGCTTTGTAATGTTCTTCATTTCCAGAATATAATCAGCCATCTCTTTCTTCCTCCCGTCTCATCAGGTTAATTTGCATTCTTCGGATATCCCTTCTTATCCAGTTTGTAATATCCTGTATCAATCAATTCTTTTTGAAGATTATCTTTTGTGACAACCACCGGAGTCAGCAGGTAAGATGGAACAACCTTTTTACCGTTATCATAAGTCTTTGTATCATACTTACATGAAAAATCCCAGTTGGCTTTTTTTATCAAATCCGCATCTGGTTTTTCTCCATTTAAGATTGCTTTTCCTACATCAATGGCTACTTCTGCTTCATTTGCTGATGTTTTGTAAATAGTCATCGTCTGTTTTCCATCTACAATCTTTGCAAGATTGGCTTCGTCCGCATCCTGCCCGGTAAGCAGTACTTTATTATCTCCGGCATAGTCCGAATCAATTGCCTGAAGTACTCCTAATGCTGTTGCATCATTGGAACATACCACTGCATCCAGTTGTTTTCCTTTGGAATAGTTAGATCCTAAAATATTCTGGAATCTGGTCATCGCAGTTGCCGTATCCCAGGCTTTTGTTGCAACCTGATCAAACTTTGTCTGTTTAGAAGGAACTTTCAGGATTCCTGCATCCAAGTAAGGTTTTAATGTGTCATAAGCACCATTAAAGAAATATGTCGCATTATTGTCTGCCGGATCACCTGCTGTAAATTCAATGTTATAACTCTTTGATTTGTCCTTCAGATCCAGTCCGAATTTGTCAATTACAAATTGTCCCTGCATCTGTCCAACCTTGTAATTATCAAAGGAAACATAATAATCAATTGCATCCGATTCACGGATCAGACGGTCGTATGCAATTACAGGAATTCCCATATCCTTTGCATCTCTTAATACTTGCGTCATAGACTCACCGTCGATCGTTGCTACCAGAAGCAGATTCACATCATCTGCGATCAGACTTTCTATATCCTTTACTTGCTGATCGATCTTGTTATCCGAATAAGTAAGCTCTACATTATACCCGGCATCTTCGAACTTCTTTTTCAGGTATGCACCATCACGGTTCCATCGTTCCAGTGTCTTTGTCGGCATCGCAATTCCAACCGTCTTCTTTCCATCATTCTTCTTTGGTTCCATGATGCCGCTGCATGCGGTAAGCGAGAAGACCATTGCTACTGCCAGCAGTCCTGACAATATTCTTTTCACCTTCATCTCGTTCCTTCCTTTCTTTTTACTACTTTTGTAATTACTTATGAAATTATTTTTGTAAAACAACTTTCATAAGTAGAATATACCTGTATTCTACTTTTTTTTCAATAGCTTTTCGTTTTTTTGTTAAAAACAAACAATATCTTTTTTATTTTTTGTGCACTTTATATAATCAAAAAATATGCTGGAGCCTTTCGTACTCCGACACATTTTTATATATTTTCTATATATTCATTTGTAAAATGCCATGCGACACCCATCATGACAGCCCGTCTTGGGTATTGACCTATCTTAATATATTCTGCATCTTCCCCGAAAATACTCAGATCAGCAACCATCTCTTTTAATTTCCCCATATATGGCTGCAAATAGTATGACAGAAAACCGCCAAGTACAACATCACAGTCGAATGCGAGTCTTAAATTATTAATACCGACTGCCAGATGTTCCAGAACATCCTCCCAGATTTTCTGATATTCCGGATTATCTTCCAGATCTTCAAAGAATTTATCTATCGTGATTCCCAGCTCTGTGCTCAGTCTCAGTGCACTGCAGTAGGCTTCCAGACATCCTCTCTTTCCGCAGTTGCAGATCTTCCCATTAGATTCTACTTTCATGTGTCCAAACTCAGCACTTCTGTGTGAAACTCCGTAAAAAGGTGCTCCATTTAAAAAAATAGCTCCCCCTACTCCTTCTTCCAGAAATAAATACACAAAATCCTTCTTTTTCTCTTCGGCATCCCGCGAAAGCCATTCTGCGACGCCACCACTAATTCCGTCATTTTCAAAATACAGCGGATATGGAATTTTTTTACGGATCTCTTCTATACGAAAATCTTTTAGTTTTATTGTTGGTGAAAGTATTAGATTCTTGGTATTTTCATCAAATACTCCTGGTATTGTAATTCCGACTCCCAACAGGCGTTTCCGGTCTACATGATTTTCTGTGAGAAATACTTCAAGCTGTTCTTCTGTAATCGCAAATACATCTGAATCTGTCTGATACTCCAGATCTATCTCCTTATATGCCAGTACATTCTGCTTCAGATCCGAGAGCAGAAATTTGAGTTGATTTGCTGACAGCGACACACCAAGCGCCATCTTAATATCCCCCTTTGCCACATAAGCTGCCGGTGGTCTTCCTCCCTGGGATTCTCTGATTTCTGCCATTTCTACCAGACCGGCCTCTTCTAACTCCAGAAGATTCTGGAGCACTGTTGGACGGCTGACATTCAGTGCATTTGCAATTTGCTGCTTGCTGACCGGTTCTTTGGAATAAAAAATATAGCGGTAGATGTCATTTCTCATCTGCCGTCTTCTTTCTGTTGCCACAGGTTTTAACTTTTCCAAAACTATATCCTCCCTGTTGTATGACTGCAATTTATTATATACTCCGCAAAAAAACGTGTCAACTTGTCCATTGCAGCCTAGGAGAACGTCCTTTACAGGTGTATCGTTGAAATGTCACATATTTTCTGCAACTTTACAAAGCCGCGATTAATTTATCAACCTCTTCTTCTGTGCTGCTCCAGCTTGTACAGAAGCGCACGCAGATACGTTCTTCATCTACTACATGATCAAATTCATAAGTAAACTCTTCTGCAAGTTCGTCTGCCTTTTCATTTGTCAGAATTACAAATAACTGATTTGTAGGGCTGTCCATGTACAGCGGGATCGAAGCATCGGCAAATCCCTGTTTCAGTTTTGCTGCCAGATCATCTGCATGTTTTGTAAGTTCAAAATAAAGTCCATCTTTGAACAATGTATAGAACTGCACACCGAGCAGCCAGCCTTTTGCAAGGATTCCGCCACTCTGTTTCATGTAAGTGCGGAAATGGTCGCGCAAGTTTTTGTTTACAATTACAAGCGCTTCTCCAAATAAAGCGCCGCACTTCGTTCCACCTATGTAAAATACATCCGCGATCCGTGCAAGATCTTCCAGCGTCACATCACATGCACTGCATGAAAGCCAGTAACCAAGTCTTGCACCGTCCACGTACAGATACATATTGTACTGATCGCATACTTTCCGAATCTCTAAAAGCTCTTTCTTACTGTAGATAGTTCCATATTCGGAAGGCGAAGATAGAAATACAATCTTCGGAGCAGTCAGAAATTCCACCTGTCCGTGATCGTAATAATGTGCGGCTGTCTCTCTGACTGCTTCTGCCGTTAATTTTCCTTCTTTCGCAGGAACTGACAATATCTTATGTCCGGTATGTTCAATAGAACCTGCCTCATGGTGATTGATATGTCCGTTTTCTGCACAGATCACACTCTCATAAGGACGTAAGGCAGCAGTCATTACGGTAATATTCGCCGGTGTTCCCCCAACCATAAAATGAATATCTACATCTGCACCGCCAAGATATTTCCGGATCTCGTCGGCTCCTTTCTGACACCACTCATCTTCTCCATATCCCGCATAAGATTCTGTATTGATCTCACCAATCGCCTGAATAATCGCATTATGCGCGCCATGATTGTAATCATTGTTAAAACGTATCATTTGAAAACCTCCTGTTAAGTTTTGTGCTATTTCACTTTTATAACATATTACTCAAACAAGTTCAACAGAAACTTATTTGTATCATATTACTCAAATAAGTTAAGTTCAAACTTATTTATAACATATTACTTAAACAAGTTTCATATAAAAAAGAGTCCGCATAATGCGAACTCTTTTTACACTCAGTGTATGAAAACTCAAAATTATTTAAGGTTAACTTCTGCACCTTCGCCCTCAAGTTTAGCTTTGATTTCCTCAGCCTCAGCTTTAGAAGCGCCTTCTTTAACTACCTTCGGAGCTCCGTCTACTAATTCTTTAGCTTCTTTTAATCCAAGTCCTGTGATCTCACGAACAACTTTGATTACTTTAACTTTAGAAGATCCAGCAGATACTAATTCTACGTCGAACTCATCTTTCTCTTCTGCTGCTCCTGCTCCGTCAGCTCCTGCTGCTGCAACTACTACACCTGCTGCTGCAGAAACACCAAATTCTTCTTCACATGCTTTTACTAAATCATTTAACTCTAATACTGATAACTCTTTGATTGCATCAATAAATTCAGCTGTTGTTAATTTTGCCATTTTATTATCCTCCATTTTTTAATATTTGTTATAATTGATTACTCCTCTGTCGGAGCTTCTTCTGCTGCTTCTTCAGCCGGAGCAGCTTCGCCTCCCTGCTCTGCGATCTGATTAAGAACACGAGCAAGATTGGTGATAGGTGACTGTAAGCTTCCAAGTAACTTGGACAGTAACTCTTCTCTTGAAGGAACTTTGGAAAGTTCTGTAAGTCCTGCTACATCGTAAACTGTACCTTCAACAACACCAGCTTTTAATTCAAGTGCTTTTGCATCTTTTGCGAATTTGCAAAGGATTCTTGCAGGAGCTGTAGCGTCATCTTTAGAAATTGCGATAGCGCTTGGACCTTCCAAGTGTTCATCTAAAGCTGCAAAATCAGTTCCTTCAAAAGCTCTTTTCATCATTGTGTTTTTACAAACTTTGTAGACGATACCAGCTTCTCTTAACTGTTTACGAAGAGCAGTGTCCTCTGCAACAGTCAGTCCACGATAGTCAACTAAGACAACGCTTGCTGCATCTTTGATATCTTCTGCAATAGCCTGTACGATTGGTTGTTTTAATTCAACTTTTGCCACGAATGGTGCACCTCCTTATAGATTTTGAGTTTTACACCGCCGATAGATAAAAAATAAAACCTCTACATCCCAAGACATAGAGGTTGTAAAGTCATACATTTTGTATCGATCTTTCCTCGGTAGGCGTCTGAATCTCATCCTTACATTCTTGCGAATACCTACTGTCTTCGGCAGTCCTTAGATAGATTATCACATCTGCATGTATTTGTCAATACTTTTTTGTATTTATCCGTTATTTTTTATGACCATTTTTATAATCTGTTTTCGCGATCTGTTTTACGCAGATTTTCTCTCTATTTTAAAGGACTTTCTCTGGTCATAACCATCCAGGAACTCTCCCATACGTTTCATCGCATCAGAGAGAACTTCTGCCTGTGGAAGCATAACCAGACGGAAGTGATCCGGTCTGTGCCAATCAAATCCGCTTCCCGGTACAAGCAGAATATTTGTCTCATGAAGCAGATCACTTGCAAACTGCTTGTCATCCGTAATGTGGAACTTATCTGCATCCATTTTCGGGAAGATATAGAATGCACTGTTGTTCTTTACAAATGAAAGTCCGTCGATCTTCTCAAGCTCACGGATCGTTGCTTCTCTCTGCTCGTAGATTCTTCCACCCGGGCGAACCATGGACATCGGTGTCTCCATATCATCAAGTGCAGCCGGGATAACAATCTGTCCCAGTGTATTTGCGCACAAACGAAGAGATGTAAGCTGTACGATTCCCTGTTTGTAATCTTCTGTCAGTGCTCTCGGTCCGCTGATGATCATCCATCCACATCTGTATCCACACAAGCAGTGGGATTTGGAAAGTCCGTTCAGCGTTACCATCGGCACATCCTCCGCAAGTGATGCGATCGATGTATGCTCCAGTCCGTCCATTACAAGGCGGTCGTAGATTTCATCGGCAAATACCATGATTCCGGCTTCTCTTGCGACTTCAACGATCTGTTCCAGAATCTCTCTTGGATATAACATTCCAGTCGGATTATTCGGATTGATCACAACGATTGCTTTTGTTCTGGATGTGATCTTAGAACGGATATCGTCGATATCCGGATACCAGTTTGCCTTCTCATCGCAAACATAGAACACCGGTTTTCCTCCTGCAAGATATACAGAATTTCCCCAAATTGAATAACTCGGTGTCGGTACAAGCACTTCATCGCCATCATTTAAAAGTGGCATTAATGCAAACGAAACAACCTCACTGACTCCATTACCAATAAATACATCATCAGCTGTTACGCCTTTGATTCCTTTTGATCTGTGATATGAGCTAATCGCTTCACGGGACTGCGGCATCCCCCTGAAATCACAATAGCCTACCCCATCAGCTGTGTGATGCTCCAGCGCATCTTCAATGCTCTTCGGCTGTTTAAAACCAAATGTTGCCGGATTACCGGTATTCAATTTCAGCACGTCGATTCCCTTTGCCTGCATGTTCATAGCTTCAACAAATAATGGCCCTCTGATATCTGAGTGTACATGTTCCATTCTCTTTGCTCTTAAGATTTTATTCATTGTATTCCCCACCTTTATATTTTATATCATTATTTGTTTATCTTTCTCTTGTTGCTATTATCATAACGCAGTAGTATACTATATTCAAATATTTATAATTATATAAATGTTATATCGCTTTAACTATAAGGAGTATTTTATGTTTACGTGGAAGAAATATATTTATGAAGTTTACAGAGAAAAGAGCTTTTCAAAAGCCGCGCAGAACCTTTATATCAGCCAGCCTTCTTTAAGCGCCCGTGTAAAGAAAGTAGAGAAAGAAATCGGGTTTCCTTTGTTCGACCGCAGCACCAGCCCACTGCAGCTTACAGAAGTCGGGGAAGTTTATATAAAAGCTGCGGAAGAGATTTTCCAGATTGAGCAGCGGGTGGAAAATTACATCAACAATCTGACTACACTGAAAACCGGAAGTCTGTCGCTTGGCGCCAGCACGCTCTTCGCCGGTTATGTTCTGCCACCGATCGTCACAGATTTTAAGAAAAAATTCCCTGACGTTGACATCCAGATCACAGAGGGAAATACAACGCTTCTGGAATCTTTGCTCAGCAATAACTCCGTTGACTTCGTAATCGACAACTATCATTATGACAGTACACTTTACAGCCGTGAACTCTACTGTATGGAAAATATTTTTCTCGCTGTCCCACGTCATTTCCGCGAAAACGAAAAGCTTGAATCATACCAGTTATCTCATGAATCAATCCAAAACAAGGACTATCTGAAAGGTACCTGCCCTGCTGTGCCACTGGAGCATTTTTCAAAGCTTCCTTTTATCACTCTTGCACCGGGAAATGACACAAGGATCCGTGCAGACAGGCTGTGCCGCGAAGCAGGCTTTCACCCACATATTATTCTGGAACTGGATCAGCAGTCCACCGCCTACATGGCTGCATCCACACAGCTCGGTGCCACATTTATTAGCGATATGCTTGTAAGACAGCTCCCGGCATTTGAGCATTTCGTTTATTACAAATTAGCCGGTGACAGCGCCCACCGTCAGGTTTATTTCTACTACAAGAACCACAAATATAAAACAAGAGCCATGGAAGAATTTCTCTCCATGACTCATCTTCAAAATCTGCCGTCGGCGTAATTGCCGACCTCATTGCTGTAGCTGAAAGCTTTAATATTTCATTCTAATGAATCCATCCCTGCTGGAATGCTTTTTCTTTATTATATGCGTACAATTCAGCATACGTTGCATATACATATGGATATACATAGAAAACACCTGCAATTCCACATGTTATAATAGTTAAAATATACCAACCAATAAAGGACAGTCCCAGCATAAATGCATTTGCTTTCTCTCCGTCCATCATCTGTTTACTCAATGCAAATGCCTCTCTACTGTCCATACCTGGATTTTCCGCAAGAATATACGGAACCATCAGGTATTCAAAACTCTTTACAATCCCCGGAATGATCAGCAGTAATGTCCACAGGAAAGTATATAAGTCTTTCAGAAACATTGTCTTTACAATATTCAGATAATTGCCAGACTTGAATCCGTCAAAAATTGTTCCGACTGTCGGCGCTGAATCTCTGTTCTGGATAAAGAAGCGGTCTCCACCAACTTCCATTACATTACTGACAAATAAGCTAAACAATACTGCAAGGATAGCTACTACTCCCAAGATGCTGACTGCCATTCCTGCAAGCCCTGTTGGAATGCTCATAATGTAGTCTGTAGCAGATGTTGAACCCGAAAATGTATTCGTCGCCAGGCTCGACACATCTGATGCATTACTGGCTACAGATGTGCCACCCCCTGTAAGTAAACTAACCACAAGCGTTGCTCCGACACACGGCCAGTAATTTCTACGGAAAGCATTCTTTCCATTCATTTTCAATTCTGTGTTTAAATACATAACCCTCGTCCTCCTTCTCATCTTCAGTATGCAGAAACGCTGCAAGCTGTTACATTCTGAAAGATAATCCCATCTTACTATCTTTCGACACGAAACACAAGGCTCTTCATAAATTCTTAATCTTTCCTTCAACGCTAAAACAAAAAAGAGCCTTCGCTCCGCGGATGAACACTTCATCCGTTTTGCAAAGACTCCATGATATTATTCTGCCTTTAATTAAGCAAGTTTCATTGGGTTAACCTTAACACCAGGTCCCATTGTAGATGTCAGAACAACACTCTTTAAGTACTGTCCTTTAACAGCTGCTGGTCTTGCTTTGTTAATTGCATCGATAAGCGTCTGGAAGTTGTCCGCAAGTTGTTCTTCAGTAAAGGATGCTTTACCTACTGGCACATGGATAATGTTTGTTTTATCAAGTCTGTACTCAATCTTACCGGCTTTGATTTCCTGAACAGCTTTTGTAACGTCCATAGTTACTGTACCAGCCTTCGGGTTCGGCATAAGTCCTTTTGGTCCAAGTACACGACCAAGACGACCAACAACACCCATCATATCTGGTGTAGCTACTACTACGTCAAATTCGAACCAGTTCTCGTTCTGGATCTTCGGAATGAGTTCTTCTCCTCCAACATAATCAGCTCCAGCTGCTTTAGCTTCTTCAGCTTTAGCATCTTTAGCAAATACTAAGATACGAACTTTTTTACCTGTTCCGTGTGGCAGTACAACTGCTCCACGAATCTGCTGGTCAGCGTGACGTCCGTCACATCCGGTTCTGATATGAGCTTCGATTGTTTCATCGAATTTTGCTACTGCAGTTTTCTTTACTAATGCTACTGCATCAGCAGCATCATACAGAGTTGCTCTGTCGATTGCTTTTGCAGCTTCAACGTATTTCTTTCCTCTTTTCATTCTAAATAAACCTCCTTGTGGTATTATCGGGAAAACCCTCCCACTTATTCTTCAACTGTTACACCCATGCTGCGGCAAGTTCCTGCGATCATGCTCATAGCAGATTCAACAGATGCAGCATTTAAGTCCGGCATCTTAAGCTCAGCGATTTCCTGAACCTGTGCTTTTGTAATAGTAGCAACTTTCTTCTTATTCGGAACGCCTGATCCAGATTTGATGTTGCAGGCTTTCTTAATCAGAACTGCTGCCGGTGGTGTCTTTGTGATGAAGCTGAAGCTTCTGTCATTATAAACAGTAATTACTACAGGGATGATCATATCTCCCTGATCTGCTGTCTTAGCGTTGAACTGTTTTGTAAATTCAACGATGTTTACACCGTGCTGACCAAGAGCTGGTCCAACCGGTGGTGCCGGAGTTGCTTTTCCAGCAGGAATCTGTAATTTAATGTAACCTTGTACTTTTTTTGCCATTTCAATTACCTCCTTGTGGTGATTGCGGGACTTACGTGTACCCTCCCACATCTTCTTCTAACTTTCGTAATGGGTACAGAATAAATCTCTGTGCTCTTACATCTTTTTAACTTCTGCGAAACCAATTTCTACCGGCGTTTCGCGGCCGAACAGTTCAACATTGATCGTCAGGCTCTGCTTCTGCGGGTTAATCGTCTGAATAACACCAACAGTGTCAGCCCATGCTCCGGCAATAACCTGAATGGTATCTCCTTCTTCAAAATCTACCACAATGTTGTCCTGTGCAATTCCAAGTGGAGCCATCTCAGCGTCTGTAAGCGGAACCGGTTTTGATCCAGGTCCGACAAATCCCGTTACTCCTCTTGTATTACGCACAACATACCAAGTGTCGTCATTCATGATCATATGAATGAGCACGTATCCCGGAAACATCTTCTTCTGAGTTGCTTTCTGCACTCCGTTCTTGAGTTCCACTACATCCTGCATCGGAACACGAACCTCCAGGATCTGATCTTCCAGATGTCTGTTTTCAACTGTCTTATCAATGTTGGCTTTTACTTTGTTCTCATACCCTGAATAAGTATGAACTACATACCATCTTGCTTCTGACATAATCTCACCTTTCCTGTTCGTTTCTTAATTAGCCAAGATTGACTAATATATCGATACCATGCTGTACCAGGAAATCAATCAGTGCAATAATCGCACCCAGAATTGCCGAAGTGATAACAACGGCTGCCGAGTGTTTCACAAGTGTCATCTGATCTGGCCACACGATCTTTTTGAATTCACTGCTAAGACCTTTAAACCAGCTTTTTTTCTGAGTCTTTTCACTCATGACATTCACACTCCTTCTTGGCGATTATTTTGTTTCCTTGTGCAATGTGTGTGACTTACAGAATCTGCAGTATTTCTTTGTTTCCATGCGCTCCGGATGAGATTTCTTATCCTTTGTCATGTTGTAGTTACGCTGCTTGCATTCTGTACATTCCAATGTGATTCTTGTACGCACAACTTCCACCTCGCTTCATATTTCTTAAGTTAACGTGTTGCTGGCAGTTTGCGAGACTGCCTCGTCTTTTTTAGGCATAAAAAAAAGACCTACTTCCATTCGCCATCATAGTGTACCATACACCAGGTGAAAAAGCAAGCCTTTTTCTTCTATTATGAATGTTTTCCTATATGATATTCTCTCTTCATAGCCCGCATGATCGTTCTGGATGCCACATCAACGATAAGGAATCCAAAAGCAATTGCCAGACATGTTTCAAACAATACCATCGTCTCGCTGATTGCCATTGCTTTATCATTGCTGGTGATTCCATACATCATATAGTAGAGATTCGGTCCGGGAATCAGCGGGAACACAGACGCAGTCAGGAAGATCGTTGACGGCGCGCGGTTGACTCTCGACATGATAAATGCAAAAAATCCTACGAATACGGCTCCCAGTAAGGTTGCAATAAAGTTACTCGGTCTGATCGCATATACTCCGGCATAAATCGCCCAGGTAAAGAAAGCACCTACTCCGGAATACCACACCTGTCTCCCACGGATCTTAAACCAGAATGCAAATCCAATACAGGCAATCGTACAGGATATCAGCTGGATTGGTATACTGTGATTTAAAATAAAGCCTTCCGCTGATACACCTTTCAGCATGATCATCGCAAGCGCCGTACCGAATGCAATTCCTGCAGCTCCCAGCATCGAATTCATGATATTGATCGTTCCGGAAATGAAATCTCTCTGCAAAAGCTCCCGGATACCGTTCGTTGTGCCAAGTCCACTGATCAGCAGCATAACGATGCCGATCATAATCCTCTCCGGATGACTTCCAAGCCCCATCCGGACAGACTCTATAATGATCACTTCTGATAAAAAAGACAGGATCAGGTTGTAAATCATCAGATTCTCTTCTCTTCTGCTTAACCATCCGCCTACAATAACGATCATCAGCGATACGATCACTGCAACGATTGCATCCGCAAAATTGCATCCAAAGAACACGGCAAATCCGGTTCCGCCCATCACGGCAGCAAAATACTTCGTATATGGTTTCTGCTGTGGTCTTCTCATAACTTCCAGATATTTTTCCCGAAGTTCCTTGTCGTCCGGTTTATTTTGGCAAACATATCTGCACAGATTATTGAGATAATCCAGTCTGTCAAAATTCGTATCTGTCGATTCGATATGACGGATCTGTGTAAGGATCTCTCCATCCGGCGTCTCCACCGTGATCTGAATGTTGCTTGGTATAACAAATACATCATATTTTACAAAACCATAACTCTTACATATTCTATATAAACTGTCATCTATTCGGAAGTTCTCAGCCCCACTCATCAGCATAGCTTCTCCGATATCAAGGATTCCCTGTAGCAATCTCTGATAATCCATTGCATTTCCTCCCTTTCTCAAATAAATCTCTCTATTTTATAATCCGATTTTACCGTATAAATCTAGCACATTTATAACTATTAGACAATAGTAATCAATGATTAACATTTATTGTTTTTATCTATAAACAATTTTCGCTATATTGTCTCTTTTTTCACAAAAATTTTAGTAAAAACATTGCAATACAATTGCGTCTGATAGCAAAAAATTGTATAATTATTTTATCGAGTAAGAAAGAGAGGGCTCACTATGAAACATAATAATATGTTAGCAATGATTTTAGCTGGTGGCAGAGGATCCCGACTGCATGAGCTGACTAACAAAGTGGCAAAACCAGCCGTATCTTACGGTGGCAAATATCGCATTGTTGATTTCCCGCTCAGCAACTGTGCCAACAGTGGAATAGATGTTGTAGGTGTCTTAACACAGTATGAATCCATTCTTCTAAACAGTTATGTAGCTGCAGGTCGCCGCTGGGGACTTGACGCAAAAGAAAGCGGTGTCTATGTACTGCCTCCTCGCGAGAAAGCAGACACCAATCTGGATGTTTACCGCGGTACTGCCGATGCGATTTCACAGAACATTGATTTCATCGACACATACGATCCGGAATATGTACTTGTTCTTTCCGGCGATCACATTTATAAGATGAATTATGCGAAGATGCTGGAGGAGCACAAGGCACACAATGCCGATGCGACAATTGCAGTTATCCAGGTCCCGATGAAAGAAGCTAGCCGTTTCGGTATCATGAACACAAACGAAGAAGGACAGATTATAGAATTCGAGGAGAAACCGGAAAAACCGAAGAGTAATCTGGCTTCTATGGGAATTTACATATTTAATTGGAAACTTCTCCGTAAGATGCTGATTGCTGATATGAAGGATACGGATTCCAGCCATGATTTTGGTAAAGATATTATCCCTACATTATTAAATGATGGCAAATATCTTTATGCATACAAGTTCAAAGGGTACTGGAAAGATGTCGGAACGATCGATTCTCTCTGGGAAGCTAATATGGATCTTCTGGATGCCAACAACGAACTGGATCTGGGCGATCCGACATGGAAAATCTATACCGAGGATGTTACAGCTCTTCCTCAGTATATCGGACCGGATGCCGACATCACCCGCGCATTTATTACACAGGGCTGTATGGTAGACGGCGAAGTGAAAAATTCTGTCCTTTTCACCGGTGCAAGAGTCAACCCTGGTGCAAAGGTCATCGACAGCGTACTGATGCCGGGCGTAGAGGTTGAAGAAGGCGCTGTTATCACCCGCGCACTTGTCGCAGACGGTGTTAAGATTGGCAAAGACGCCGTTGTAGGAAGCGCAGACAGCGAACATATTGAACTTGTGTCCAAGCGCGTAAAGGGGGTTGAATAATATGGCAAAAGCATTTGGAATTGTAAATTTTGCGGGAAACCATGTCCGCGTTGAAGGATTGCAGAGTTATCGTCCGGTCGCAGCAGTTTCCTTTCTGGGAAGATACCGTGTTGTAGACTTTCCTATTTCAAATATGAGTAATAGCGGCATTGACCACATTCAGGTTTACGTAAGAAGAAAGCCACGTTCTCTGAACGACCATCTTGGAACAGGAAGACATTACAACATTAACTCTAAGCGTGGACGTTTACATACTTTATTTTCTATGACTGGCAACGAACAGGATCTTTATAATAATGATATTGCAGCATTTTACGATAATATGGAATGTATTGAATCAGAAGATTTCCCATATGTTGTAATCACTCCAAGCTATATGATCTACTGTCAGGATTATACTGATCTGATTGAGACACACATTGAATCCGGTGCTGATATTACAATGTTATATCACACAGTTGACAATGCCAAAAGCGCTTTCATCAACTGTAATGTTCTGAACCTGAACAAGCAGAAAGGCGTACTGGACATGGAGCCGAACCGTGGAACAGCAAAGACACGAAATATCTCCATGGATACTTATATAATGAAGAAAGAGCTTTTCATTGAACTGATTCACAAAGCGAAGAAAACTTCTTCCTCATATACACTTGCAGATATCATTAACATGGAATGTGGCGAACTTGATATCCGTGGTGTTTCCCACAGAGGTTATTTTGCTGCAATCTCTGATTTTGGAAGTTATTATAATGCAAATATCTCTCTGATTGATTTTAAGACAGCAAGAAGCCTCTTTAGTAAAGACTGGCCAATTTATACACGTACAAACGATTCCGCACCGACACATTATTTTGAAAGTGCAGATGTAAAAAATTCTGTTATTTCCAACGGAAGCTCAATTGAGGGAACGGTTGAACATTCTGTTATGGGACGTGGTTGCCAGATTGAAGAGGGCGCTGTCGTGAAGAATTGTGTTGTTCTTTCCGGCGTCAAGATCGGCAAAGGTGTTCATGTTGAGAATATGGTCATCGACCGCAATGCCAAACTGATCCATACACCAGAGATTATTGCGGATCCGGGTCATCCAGGATATATCAAACGCGGTGATACTTTATAACATAATACCAGTGTCAAAAAACTGAAACTACGATGTACTTTTCTAAAACTGAGACATTCACCTCCTGCCGGAGAAATTCTGGCAGGAGATTTTTTATTCCTGTATATTTTCCCCAATTTTACAAATCCTATATTATACTACAAAGAAAGGATGACACCCTATGAATAAAATGTTTTGTTTTCAATGCCAGCAGACCGCTCACAATACCGGCTGTGAAGGAAATGCCGGCGTCTGTGGCAAAAAATGTGGCACTGCAAATGCGCAGGATGCACTCACAAACGCTCTGATTGGTCTTGCCCGCGCAGTAAATAAAAAGACACCTTCTGAACAATCTGACCGACTCGTGCTTAAAGGACTTTTTACAACGATCACAAATGTGAATTTCTATGAAGACAATGTGCGCAAACTGACACAGGAAATACAAGCGGAAAGAAACGCGATCGATGCTTCCGCAGAAGAATATGACATCCGAAATATCTGGGAAAATCATGAGGATATCCGCTCTTTGAAATCTCTGATCCTCTTCGGACTGCGCGGCATGGCTGCCTATGCTTATCATGCACTGGCGCTTGGCTACACTGACCGGGATGTTCTGAATTATTTCTACGAAGCGCTTGCTGTTCTCGGTGAACCGTCAGATACTAGTAAAGAAAACTTCGAAAGACTTCTCTCCTACGTCCTGAAAACCGGAGAGGTCAATTACCGATGCATGGAGCTTCTGGACAAAGCCAATACGGAAAGCTATGGAACTCCCGTTCCGACTGAAGTTCCACTTACGATTGAAAAAGGACCTTTTATTGTTGTAAGTGGACACGATCTTCACGATTTGAAATTGCTTCTGGAACAGACAAACGATACGGGCATCAACATTTATACACACAGTGAAATGCTGCCTGCCCACGGCTACCCGGAGCTTAAGAAATATCCACATCTGAAAGGAAATTTCGGAACTGCATGGCAGAACCAGCAATTTGAATTTCACAACATTCCGGCACCAATCCTGTTCACAACAAACTGCCTCATGCCGGTAAGACAGAGCTATTGCGACCGTGTATTTACCACCTCCATCGTCTCTTACCCAGAACTTATCCACATCGGAGAAGAGAAAGATTTTACACCGGTTATTGAAAAAGCACTGGAATGTGGCGGTTACGGTAAAGACCATCCGATGTACGGCGTCAATGGCGGCAATACTGTTATGACCGGATTTGCGCACGGCACTGTCTTAAAAGAAGCCGGCAGGATCATTAATCTTGTAAAAAACGGGAAAATCCGTCATTTTTTCCTGATCGGTGGCTGCGACGGTGCAGCTCCGGGGCGGAACTACTACACCGAATTTGCCAAAAAGACGCCTTCCGATACATTGATTCTCACGCTTGCCTGCGGCAAGTACCGGATCAATGATCTGCATCTGGGCGAAATAGACGGACTTCCCCGTATTATGGATATGGGACAGTGCAATGATGCTTACAGTGCGATTCAAGTAGCGCTGGCTCTCGCCGATGCCTTTCACTGCAGCGTCAATGAACTGCCCCTGACTCTTGTATTGTCATGGTATGAGCAGAAAGCGGTCTGCATCCTGCTCACACTGTTATATCTTGGTATCCGGAATATCCTTCTCGGGCCTACACTCCCTGCATTTGTCTCACCAAATGTTTTGGAAGTATTAAAAGAAACGTATCAGCTGACACCAATTTCCACACCAGAGGCAGATCTGAAACGCATCCTCGGATAGTATTGCTTCTTCGGAATTCGCCTAAGCAAAAACCTCCTGCCAGAGTTCATGATTCTGGCAGGAGGTTTGCTTTTATTTATGATAATTCCAATTTTCCGGTATAGAGCTGGTAGTACGTGCCCTTGTTCTTAATGAGATCTTCGTGATCACCTCTCTCGATGATCTTACCGTGCTCCAGAACAATGATCGCGTTACTGTTACGGATCGTAGAGAGCCGATGTGCGATCACAAATACGGTACGTCCTTTCATCAGGTTATCCATTCCCTTCTGTACGATACTCTCTGTACGTGTATCAATGCTAGAAGTCGCTTCATCCAGGATCAGTACCGGCGGATTGGCAACGGCAGCTCTTGCAATCGACAGAAGCTGTCTCTGTCCCTGTGAGAGTTCCTCACCGTCTCCGCTTAACAATGTCTGGTAGCCGTGCGGCAGCATTTTAATAAACTGATCTGCATGCGCCAGTTTCGCCGCCTCGTATACCTGCTCGTCAGTCGCATTCAGATTACCATAACGAATATTGTCCATGATTGTTCCGGTAAATAAATGCGTATCTTGCAGTACAATTCCAAGAGACCGTCTCAGATCATCCTTTTTGATCTTGTCAATATTGATTCCGTCATAGCGGATTTTGCCTTCCTGAATATCGTAGAAACGGTTGATCAGGTTTGTGATTGTTGTCTTACCTGCTCCGGTCGATCCGACAAATGCCAATTTCTGTCCCGGTTTTGCAAATAGACTGATGTCATGCAGAATTACTTTATCATCTTTGTATCCAAACGTTACATCTTCAAAGCGGACATCTCCGGTCAGCTCTGTATATGTCACACTTCCATCTGCGCTGTGCGGATGTTTCCATGCCCACATACCGGTTCTCTCTTTGCACTCAGTAATATTTCCATCTGCATCTTTCTTCGCATTGACCAGTGTGACATAACCCTCGTCCTTCTCCGGTTCTTCATCAATCAATGCAAAGATACGTTCTGCACCGGCAAGCGCCATAACAATCGAGTTAAACTGCTGCGCCACCTGCATGAACGGCTGTGTAAAGCTCTTCGTAAACTGGAGATATGATGCCATAACGCCAAGCGTAATTCCTCCGACCCCTGCTACAGAGAGGAAACCGCCAAGAACTGCCGTCAGTACAAACTGTAAGTTACCGATATTTCCGATAACCGGTCCCATCATATTTGCAAATTTATTTGCCTGGGAAGCACTCTTGAACAACGCTTCATTCAGCTCATCAAATTCCTGTTCAGAAATTCGTTCATGGTTGAACACTTTGACAACGCGCTGTCCGTTCATCCGTTCTTCTACAAATCCTGTTACATCCGCAAGTGAATTCTGCTGTTTCACAAAATATTTTCCACTGTTTCCACCGATTTTTCCTGTCACCTTCATCATAATTCCAATCACAACAAATGCAAGAACTGTCAGGATCGGACTTAACACAAGCATGGAAATGAAAGTTACGATGATCGTAAACAGAGACATCAACGCCTGCGGGATTGCCTGGCTGATCATCTGCCTTAACGCATCTGTATCATTTGTGTAAAGACTCATGATGGAACCATTGGTACGCTCGTCAAAATAGCGGATCGGCAGTGTCTGCATATGTTCAAACATATCGTCACGGACACGTTTTAACACGCCCTGACCGATATAAACCATCAATCTTGTGTATGTGAATGTCGCCAGCACTCCGGCGATGAAAATGCATGCCAGCACACCAAGTGCCTGATACAGTTCTGTGTAATTCGGATTCTGCTGCCCGATCAACGGAATAATATAATCATCCAGCATAAATTTCAACGACAGTGAAACGGAAATACTTGCTACCGAACTGATCAGAATACAGATAAATACAAGCACAAATCGGAATTTATAAGTTTCTGTCACATATTTCAGAAGCCGCTTTGCTGTCTTGATATCATTTTTAGAAATTCTCTTTTTCTTATTCATCTTCGCCGCCTCCTTTCACCTGTGACTCATAAACTTCCCGATAAATATCATTTGTCTTCAGCAACTCTTCCGATGTTCCGACACCCATCACCTTACCGTCATCCAGCACGATGATCTGATCTGCATCTTCTATAGAAGAAATACGCTGTGCGATAATGATTTTCGTCGTATCCGGAATCTCTTCCCGGAATGCTTTACGGATCAGCGCATCCGTCTTTGTATCTACTGCGCTCGTTGAATCGTCCAGAATAAGGATTTTCGGCTTCTTCAGCAATGCTCTTGCAATACAGAGACGCTGTTTCTGTCCACCGGATACATTGTTACCGCCCTGCACGATCTGCGTATTATATCCGTCCGGAAATTCCTGTACAAATCCGTCTGCCTGTGCAAGACGGCATACTCTTTTTACTTCCTCTTCGCTTGCATCTTTATCACCCCAGCGGATGTTGTCGTATATCGTCCCGGTAAATAATACATTTTTCTGAAGTACCATGGACACCTGGTCACGCAACACTTTCAGATCATAATCTCTGACATCCACGCCACCGACTTTTACCTGTCCGCCTGTGACATCATAAAGTCTTGGAATGAGCTGAACAAGTGTAGACTTCGCACTTCCGGTTCCTCCGATGATACCGATCGTCTGACCGGATTTAATATGAAGATTTATATCTTTCAGCGACAGATTTCCGCCTTCTCCGGCATAGCTGAAATTCACATGATTGAAAACAATCTCGCCATTGTCTACCGTCTTTACTGCATTTTCCTTATCCTGCATCTCCGGTACTTCTTCCAGCACCTCTGTAATACGGTCTGTGGATGCCTGCGCAATCATGATCATAACAAATACAAATGTAACCATCATCAGTGCACCAATGATCTGCAATGCGTATACAATAATACTGGTCAGTTCTCCTGTCTCCATCTGACCACCGATAATACTCTTTCCACCGATCAGAACAAGCAGGATAACAACTGTATACATGACGAACTGCATTACCGGTGAGTTCCACGCAACAATCTTCTCTGCCTTTGTGAACAGATTATACACATACTGGGAAATGCCGTGAAATTTCTTCACTTCATAGTCTTCTCTTACAAATGCCTTTACCACACGGGATGCATTTACATTTTCCTGCACGGAATTATTTAACACATCGTACTCATCAAATACTTTGATAAAATGCGGATGTGCTTTTTTTGCAATAAATATCAGTGTTCCGCCAAGCACCGGCACTACGATCAGAAACAGTAACGCTGCTTTCTTATTCAGAAGAAGTGTCATCACCCACGATAAGATCACCATGATCGGCGCTCTTGCTAACAGACGAATGCTCATCATATACGCCATCTGCACGTTCGTAATATCTGTTGTCATACGTGTAACCAGTCCGGATGTGGAGAAATGATCGATATTATGGAACGAAAATTCCTGTATCTTATAGAAAATATCATGACGCAGATTCTTCGCATATCCGGCTCCGGCAACAGCTGCCATATTTCCTGCCTGCACACCAAAAAACAATGCCAGCATTGCCATGACCACCAGGATAACTCCTCTCTGTATGATGTAATTCATATCTCCCTGTGCGATTCCCACATCAATGATCTTTGCCATCTCAAGCGGGATCAAAACTTCCATAAAAACTTCCAGAACTACAAGAAGAGGTGCCATGACAGACTGCTTTTTGTATTCTCTGACAGATTTCAACAATGTTTTGTTCATCGTTATCTCCTCCTTTTCATTTTTCTATCTCATAACTTTTTATTGTTTAGCTGTTTTCTTATTTATCTGCTTTCTTTTTTGCTGTTTCTTCTTTTGCCGCCTTTTCTCCTTCGGCAAGGTTCCGATACATGAGATACATAACCTTCTTGCATGTCAGTACATCTTCTTCAGAAATACCTGCGACCAGCATTGCTTCGGTCTGGTGAATGTGCTCCATAATAAATTTGTGCACTTTTTCAGCCTTCCCTGTCGGAACTATCCGTTTCAGCCGGGCATCAGACTCTACCGCTTCACGCGTGATAAATCCATGCTCTTCCATTAATTTCAGTATTCCGGTTGCTGTAGACTTGCGGATACAGAATTCTTCTTCCACATCTTTCTGGTAAATATCCTTGTGCTCAGATTCCAGCAAAATAAATTTGAGCACGTGTCTCTGCATTGCCGTGAGTTCTTCCGTATCATCAAATGGCGTCCCACAATTGTGCCGTTTCATCTGATGAGAAAGTATATGGATCAGCCTTCCCATATGCATCTCTTTGATTTTCTGATCTGAATCCTGCATATTTGATTCCTCCTTGTAATCTATGTACAGACCTGATTATATGCTCTGATATCTCTTCCTGGTCACACATTTTAATTTCTACGTAACAGTTAGTCTCTGAATAGTTCGTGTACTAACTGTTCGTATGCTAACTTATTATATGTGTCTTATTTTCATATGTCAATATATTTTTTTAGACGGCTTCCTCGCTGCCATAATACTTCATACACCAGCTCGCTTAACAGCCAGGTGATGTACATTCGCCAAATACAGATTCTTGTGCAAGCACAAATCTGTACTTGGCTCATCGTATACACAAAGAGAGACAAAAAGAAGGGTTCTTCTTTTTGTCTCTCACGGGGCATGTATCTATAAATTTGTTATTGTCTTATAAATTTTACTTCTATTCTTCCAGATCTGATTACTAATTTTCGAATACTGTCTGGTCTGTAACTGGTGTCTGAAGTGCTTGCAAAGCTTTCTCAACCAAAGCATCCCTGATTTTATAAGATTCTGCTTCGCCTTCTGTCGGATCACCGAGCGGATACGGGATTCCAATCGCCGGAACAATTCGGTTCGCACCGATCGTGCGTGAAATCGGAACTACTGTACACACATGCACCACCGGGATACCATATGCTTCAATGCCTTTTACCATCGTTGCACCGCAACGTGTACAGGTACCTCAGGTACTTACAAGAATAACTGCATCTACATGATCTTCTACCAGCTTCTTACCAATATCCGTACCGAATTTTGCTGCTGAATTGGTAGCCGTTCCAGTTCCGGTCGTACTTGCAAAATACGGATACAATTTACCAATCTCTCCGTCCTTTTCCTTCTTCCGGAGAACATCCAGTGGAATAACGAGATTTGGATCTTCCATTACAAACTGTCTGTCATATCCACCATGGATTGTTGTATAATCATCCTTTGACATCTTTTCCATTCCCTCGATCGGATACCAGCCAAATTTGGTTGCATTGGATGATTCGATATGATCCGGATTGTCAAGTGGCACGATACCGCCAGAAGTTACAATGGCGATCGTTGCCTTGCTCATATCCTTGATAGCTTCTGCCGGAGGAACACGGTCGAACTTCGGCATCGGAAGGTCTGTGGAAAATTCTTCTCCGGCAATCTTCTTAAGAAGCATCTGGATTCCTCTCTCAGAACCTCTCTCATCCGCAAAATAATTAACACGGATTCCTCTCTCCAGATATCCTTCCTCTGCTGGTCCAAGGATCTCTTCACCTGCCGCAAGCTTACGGATCAGATTCACAAATTTCGGTACTGCTTTACGCATTGTTGCTGCAGAATTACCTGTCTCTACGAGAATCACATCCTGACGGAACATATCTGTTCCCGGATTTTCCTTATACATACCGGACACAACCGGAATGCCAAGTCTTTCTTCCACTGCCTTGCATATTGTTCCGCATGCTACTCCATAACGTCCCGCATTAAATGCCGGTCCTGCAACAAATACGTCCGGGTGATAACGTTTCACCATCTCTACAATTGTATCTGTCGCTTCATCCAGATTCTCTCCAAAATAGTTATCACCACAGATCACAGTCGCAACGATCTCATAATCGTCTCCGAGTCCCTGTGCCAGTGCCAGTCCCGGTCCGATGACCTTCTCTTGTACTTCCGGTTCATAATCTGCTTTATCTTCTCCGCCGATACCGCCGAAGAACTGATTCAGATAATGTACAATTCGATATGCTGCCATGTTTCACCCCTCCTTTAGTATCCTTTTGCTGCCAGTTTGTTGTAGCCGTTCGCAATTGTAGATGCGATAATGATCTGCAGTTCTGCTTCAAATGAACCGTCTTCGTTCATACAGCCTGCCCAGCCGCCGATCTGGCTCTCGATATATTCTGTTGTTCCGATTACCTTATCCATTGCCGGGAAATGAAGTGTTGCATTACCCTGTCCACAGGATGCAAGTGCTGTTGCTTCATCACAGGTATCTGCCAGAGAAGCAGATTTTCCATCCTTACCTGGGAACTCATCTGTAATCAGGCAAACTTTCGTTCCGGCTCTTTCTACTTTCTTGCAGTTCATCATCAGATCTGTATCCGGATTGCCATATCCTTCTTCTGTGATCAGCACTCCGTCCAGTCCCATCCACTGACACAGCTTCGCAACCATATCAGAATGACGTTCCTTATCCGCAAGAAATACATTTTCATTCGTCAGAATCACGCCCATGAAATTGAGATCTTTTCCATGATGTCTGTATAAATCTTCAATAACCGGATTGTGCAGATGATGATAGCTGGTTACTTTATCACACGGTGCCACACAGTTACCGGATACGATTGCACCATCCATGATCTCTGTCGGATACATAAATGTCGGTACGATCTGTTTTGCATCCACTCCATAATAATAAGTATCATGCAGCAATCCCTGTGACTGAAGCATATGTACATATCCGATCTTCGGAAGATCCGGGTATTGCTGTGCTTGTTCCAGAATTGGCTTTGTCTCATACACTTCCAGTGTGTCCGGTTCGATATTTCTTGCAAGTTCGCCGAGATATGTTGCAACTTTGAGGCCTGCCATACGTCCCGCACGCTCATAAACATGTGTTTCCAGACCTTCTTTTGGTTCGATCACCACGCACACATTGAGCGTCTTTGAAAACGGACAATAATCTGCTGCCGGTCCGCTCATATCAATGACACCTTCCTGAAATCCTACGATTCGTCCCACTGTAACAACACAGCAGCCGGATAATGCATGTGTTCTTCCACTTCCAACCTGTGGAGACACTTTTCCGATCACACCTGGGAAAATCTCACCGCCACTGACTTTTACACGTGGTTCGATTACGTCTTTTACCGGCGTGATTCTTGTCTTCTCACCCGGTTTTGCAAGTTCCAGATGGCAGCCAATCAATTTGTCATCTTCCAACACAAGGCGTTCTACTTCTTCCTTATTGATAGAAAGCACATGATCATCCACGCAGGACTTGTCACCAAACCGGATATCCTTGATCTCAATTTTACCTAACTCCAGTTTCATACTTCCTTCCCTCCTCATTCTGCTTTACTTTAAAGCTATTTTTATCTCTGTTATAAATACCTTGCTATCGTCTCTGCACTGTCTGCTGCGCTAAACGATCCTTGGCATAACATTCTGAACTATGGATAAATCAATGGTCTTGAAATCATCCTCTACTTTTTTGGGGTAGGAAGCCGGGGACGGTGCTATCTCCTGCCAGCGTCTGTATACTTCCAGACATTTTTCAATCAGCAGGATTGCCTTCATCGCATCTTCCCCGCTTCCCGGGTATACAATTACAGACCGATATGGCGTCTGATTCGGTTTCAGGCTCGATGCCTGCGGATGTGTCAGCAGAATATGGCGGTCATAAACCATATCCCGCGTTGCGATCAGAACTTCTTCATACGTCTGTTTTAAAATAACTTGCATCTCATCTTTGTATGCTTCAAACACGCGGTCATTATTCGTAATTATGATTGCTTTCTCTCGTTCGTACATACGCTTTTCCTCTGTAGATATCTATATTACAAGGTATCATTCTTATAAAGATTGTTAGAACAAAGTGCCCTCTGTTCCGCCTTTATATTGTTTTATTCGGTGTGTTTGTATTATAATGTTTTTCTATAAATATAATCTTTCATTTGCTTTTTCTATCAAATTCAATGTAGCACAATCTTTATGTAGTTTCAATGGATTTTCTTAACATTTTGTTATTTTTTTATCTATTTTTACCATAAAATTATTCAAGCAAAAGTGCCGCAGGCACAACGGGCTCGCCTGTTTTGGTCCTCTGGTAGAAATAAATAAAAAAAGTCCTTGACAGAAACTAAAATAATTTCTGTCAAGGACGAGTTCTGCATTGGAAAAAAATATATATCCGGCTTATACCACCCGCGGTGCCACCTTGATTCACAGCATGACCTGTGCGCGCATGAATGCTTTGATCTCCGCTTCATTGGTTTAGTATGTTCAATTGTTTTTTATAATTTAGTACAACATTATTCTGTTGTCAAACTATTTTTATTAAATGCGTCGCACGCTGATAACTAGTCAATCAGGTCATTCTGATATCTGGATAAATGCTCGTACGGCAGAATCTGACGTCCCCTGTACAGACCACAGCCGTCGTTAATCAGACTGTTGTTCACTGCTGCGAACATATTGACATCCAGGTCTTTTAACTCCAGATTAACAAGCCGTTTTCCACGCTCATATGCTTCATCAAAATACAGGTTCTCGCCCTCCGGAATAACTTTCCTCCTTGTTCGCTCCTGCTCCTGCTTCTTCTCGTAAGCCTTATGATTTGCCGCACCAATCTCTGCAATATCGTCCATTGTCTTCGTCCGAAGCTGCACTTCCATATAGCTTCGTGAACTGTTATCGTAAAATGTAATATGGAGAGACTGGTATCCACTCTCAATATGATTAGAAATATAATCTCTGTAATACGGGCGGACATTATCATGAAGCTGCTCTGACTTACTCTCCAGCACGCCTCTTGCCGACTCTGCCGAAAATCCCTGTGCTTCCAGAAATCCCGGCAACACATTGGCAATCTGATACAGATACTCGATCTCTTCCTTCTCCCATTCTGCTTCATTTTTTACGTTGCATTTCGGAAGAGAAACTACGATCCGATATGCAATAAAATCACGGAAACAGTTTAATTTTTCTTTTAATTCGGAAATGGTCGGATAGCGCCCGTATTTCTCGTAACATTCATAGACACATTCCACGATATAACCATTGAATTTCTCTTCCGCACGGAGCAGTGATTTGATCCTGCCTTTGAATGTAAATGCAAGAAACGGATATTCCTTTGCCATATATTTGTAAAATTCACGGATCTTCTGTGACTGTGCTGTCAGGAAGTCGTTGTGTTCCAGCATTTCCTGAATCTGGATCAGAAAATTACTGTGGATCAGATCGATCTCATTGCCGGTACGTTTTGCTTCTTTTCTAAGATCTACGATATATTTGTGTAAAATCTTAAAGACTGTATTTCCGGAATATAAATAATCGTTTAATGTTATCATTCGCATCACCTCTTAAACTTATTTCATTATAACAGATGAGCATATGTGTTGCAGTACAATCTTTCTGTAATTTAAGCGTTCAAAAAGAAAGGGCACCACACGAATTTCGTGTAATACCCTTTGAAACGGATTAACTACTATAAAATGTCACTGCAGCATATATTTCTTCAATTGCCGCCGATTGGCAATTCCCAGCTTTTTGTAAACCGCTTTTAGCGTCCGGTTAAGCTGATTCTGTTCAATTCCCATATGTTCGGCAATCTCCACATTCATCCAGCCTCTGTTTGCCAGCATAGCTACTACAAATTCTTCTTTCGTAAGTACACTGAGTTTCCCGCCGACTGCTTTTGCTCCTTCTCCTTTGCTTCTAAGGCCATGCCATTTCTGCCATCCGTAACTGAAACGTTCCATGATCCGGAATATCCGGTCGAATTCTTCCGGCGACTCTTCTTTTATATATTGTTCCACCAGCCCCTGTAAAAGTCCATGATGTTCACCGATTCCTTCCAGCAGTCCATCCGGCTCTGCCAGTTCCCATGCTGCCCGAAAATGCTCTTCGGCTTCTTTCGTTTTCTTCATACTGACAGCGTCCATCGCTGCCACAAGGTGAAGATATATAGACGAAACCGGATATAACTGCGGGCTGAATGCAAGCCCTGTCTCTACGATTCCGCGGGAGCGCTCATACTCTCCCTTCTGATAAGCATCATATGCGATAAAGTAACATCCCCATAACCGCAATCCTTTTGGAAGATCTGTTAGATATTCAAAGATCAGAGGTGCTTCCCAGTCTTCGATATGAAGCAGCACTTTTGCCACACTTCCGGCAAATGCCGCATATGCTCTCTCTTTGCGATCTTCTGAATGAAGCAGCACATCAGCCGTCACTTTCATAACATGTGCACCTGCTTTTGCTGCCTCTACTCCTCCTACCGAAAAATCAGAAAAAATATAGATCAGACATGCCGACATTCTGAATACAAGATCTTCATCCTGCAGATACTTCTCGGAAATTTCTGCCGCCTTCTCACTTTCTCCCCGAAAATAATAAAATTCCGCACGTGCCATTTCCCTGTGTGCAGAATCTTCCAGATTGTCAATGAGAGTTCTTGCTTCACCCGGAACATAGGATGTTCCCATAAACCATAACTTATGTTCCATAATACTTCATCTTCTTTCTGTCTTAATTTTTCACCTTATTTTAAATTTACTCTCTTTTAAATATAATTTTAATTTTCCGCTTTTATGCTTATTTCGGGGCAGATCCCTTTACTGACACTTTATATAATACCAGCAGATTGCTACCTGTTTTGGTTTCCTTGGTATAATAATATTGCATTTTTACATCCCTTGCAATAAAATATAAAAAACGACTTGTTTTCTTTAAAATTTCACTTGCCTTTTATGAACTGGAATCTGCATTTTGGGAAGGGAATTCTATGAATATTGAAAAATATACCATTTGCAGTGCTGCAATTTTATTAGAATATTATGACAACAAAATCCAGTCATTCCTTGAAAACTGCCACGATGATATTCTGTGGCTTGGACCAGCGCATAATCAAATGATCCGCGGAAAAGATAATCTGATAGATGCATTTCAGAAAGAAAAACATGAACTGCGTTTTACTGTTTCAAATCTCGTTGTCTATCCGCTCGACACAGGCAGTCCTTCTACTCTGGATGTGCTTCTTACTTTTCAGTTGGATACTTTCTGGCCAGATGGCAGTTCAAATCGCGTCCATCAAAGAATTTCTATGCTATGGGCTATGCAAAATAATATCCCACGCATCCGGCTTTGCCACATTTCCAATGCGATGGCCTATGATCCGCGGGATACTATCTATCCTGTTCATTATGCTGAAACCTATAAATCCATGGGTCTATCCGGGCAGATAAAGCGCAGAAGAGTTACTTTTCATGGAAAAGACCGCTCCATGATTTATCTGAAACCGGATCTGATTCTGTATGTAGAATCCTGTGGTTCTCATACTCTGCTGCACACTTCGACGCAGACATTTGAATGTGTTGAGCGTCTGTCCGCTCTATGCAAACGCTGTGAACCGGAACTGATCCGCTGTCACGAAAGTTATCTGGTGAACCTGACTTACGTCGCCAGTATCCAGCGGTTCTCCTTTACACTTACCAATGGGGTCTCTATTCCGATACCAGAGAAACGATACACGCATATAAAAAAGCTGCTGGCTAATTTTTCTTCTTCCCCGGAAGTGAAAGAATAATAACTGCACCGATGATTCCTGCAAATCCTAAAAGATCCATGAATTCAAAGGAAACGCCCATAAATAATACGGATGCAAGTGTTGCTGTCAGTGGTTCTACCGATGCAAATAGACTCGCCCTTGTTCCGCCGATCAGACGCAGCCCTTCCATGTAGCATCCGAAAGAAAGCACGGTTCCCATGATGATTACGACCATTACACACAAAAATGTCTGCCAGTCCCATATAATCTGCGCCGTGATTGTCCACGGTCTTACAATTGGAATCAGTCCGATTCCGCTGATTAACATACCCCAGCCAACGATCGCAAATGTTCCATATTCGCTCATCAGATTACCCGGAAGCAGATTATAAAATACGGTCGCAAGCGCAGATGCAAGTCCAAGAAACAAAGTTGTTTTGGACACTGTAAGCTGTGTCAGATCTCCGTGCGTTGCGATCAGTATGACTCCGCCAAATGCAAGAACCAGTGCAATACGCTCTGATACTTCCGGCAATTTCCGGTTGACAAGCGATGTGTACAGCATGATGATAACCGGTGCCACATACTGCAATACTGTTGCGATACCTGCATTTGAATCATCTACTGCCATATAATATGTCATCTGGCAGGCCGCAATACCGATCATACCATACAACATCATCCGGATCACATGTCTTGGATTCTTCCATATGCGGAAAGTATCTTTTTTCTGTTTTGCAACTACTGTGGACAGAAGGATCAATCCCGCAATGATCAGGCGCACATTTACCAGCCACTGTGGTGTCATCCCTCTGTGTTCAAATGAATATTTTCCAAAAACTCCTGCAAGCCCCCAAAAGACACCGCCTAATATTGTCAAAGCGGTGCCTCTCATCTTCTCACGGCGTTCAAATTGTTCCGTAAGTTCTGTATATCCCATTTTTTCATCCTCATTCTCTCATTGTACTCTTATCTGTTCGGATACTTATCCTATTCGTCAGCATAGCATATTTTTTAAAAGATTCCTATAGACCATCTGATCTTTCCCTTGATGTTTTTTATCTTCACAGTGCCAATTTCTCTGGAATCCCTGGAAACCTCTCGGTTATCACCGAGCACAAAAACCTGCTTATCTTCTACCGTCAGCGGGTAGGTGATCTTATCAGACTTTGCTTCCGTCTTACCGACTGCCTGCGGTGTCGTAACTTCTTCTCCGTTGACATAGATCTTTTCACGGTCAATATTAACGGTATCCCCTGCTACAGCAATCACTCTCTTCACATATACATCCCCGTTCGGCATATCGAGCGCCACGATGTCTCCGGCTTTGTATTCGCTGTTATGTCTCTCATAAATAACTACATTCTTGTCATGCAGTGTCGGATACATCGATTCTCCGTCAACTGTCGATATCCCCATAAAAAAATGGAATAGACCTATGATAACAACAAAAACGAGCAGGAACTGCATTATCACGATCAGTCGTTGTTTCCGGCGTTCTTTTGCTTTTTTCTTCTTCATGACCGGATCTACATCTTCCAGCACTTTTTGCTTAATACTCTCTATCTCCATCTTGTAAAACCTTCTTCCTGTTTCTTTTACCTTCCTTATTATAACGATTTTACCCTTATATCTCAACACCCAATCTATGTGCAAATCTGTGACTGTCGAAATATGGTATTCCCTTATTATTTGTGATATAATATACTAATGATATCAGAGAAATACATTCATATATCATTACATAAACTTAGTTCTGCAGATATATGAGCGTAAAACTCGGACAAGAAGTAACACACGGGGATTTTCAGCCTGAAACTATAGACATAAGCAACACCCGTCAATGGACCTGAATTGAACGGAGGATTCACAATTATGAAAAAGTACACGTCATTCAAGGTTCTCCAGCTTGCAATACTGGCGATCCTTACCATCTTAAGTCTGTTTCTCCTTCTGAAACCAGAAGTGAAACAGTTCGTATTTTCATCCCGCCCTGCCACGATTTTGTTTTTTGTCGTATGGGTACTGTTATTGGTCAGCTTTATTTTCCTGCTGATCGATTTTAACCTTATCTCAACAATTAAACTGAACTATCATAACTTATACGGTGTCGCTTATTCCGATCCGATATCCGGTATGCCAAACCGTTTCAGCTGTGATACAGTCATTGAGAAATATTACGACGAGAAACTTCCGGAAAACATCGGCTGTATTATGATCGATCTTTCCAATCTTTCAGAGATTAATAACCTTTACACACATGCTACCGGCAACCGTCTGTTGAAAGATTTTTCCAATATTCTTTCCACTGCGGCAACGTCTTTATGTTTTGTCGGTCGCAACGGTGGTAATAAGTTTCTTGCAATCTTTGAAGACTGTACCGAGGAAAATATAGATCTTTTTATCCAGCGCATTGAAAACCGGGTTGCCCAGCACAATCAGGCACCGGATTCTATTGCCATTGAATATCACACCGGTATCGCACTGAATCGTAATGAACATCTGGATCAGATTACCCGGCTGATCGCACTTGCAAACAAACGTATATCCAGATCAACGAATGTACAAAGGAGTTAGACGCATGGAACTTGATTATGATTACATTGCAAAACTGGTACGCAAAACGCAGGAAGGAGACAGCGATGCATTTGCAGAATTATATACTGCTACTTATCAGTCGCAGTACCGTTTTGCCTATCAATATGTAAAAGATCCTTATCTTGCACAGGACATCCTGCAGGAAGTTTACATTTTAGTATTAAAGAATCTGGACACACTGAAGAATCCGCGTCTCTTTGTATCCTGGTTGCACCAGATCACATTCCGGATCTGTTTTGACACTTGGCAGAAAAGGAAACGGCAGGAACAGGAACTGGATTATATATCCTCCGGTCAGACATCTGATTTTTCAGAATCTTTCTCGGATATCATGACGAATCCGGAGAAGCATATTCTGAAAAAAGATGCAAAAGCACGGCTGATGCAGGCGATCCAGTCACTGCCTCCACAATATTCGCAGGCGATCATCATGCGCTATTACAATAATATGAGCATCGAAGATATTGCCGTTGCGATGGATTACAGCCGGAGTACTGTCAAACGGCGTTTGCGCAAAGGGCGCAAACTTCTGGAAAACATGCTCCACGAAGAAAAAGGAGGGATTTGTTTTGAATAAAGATTATACTTCTGAGTTAGACCTTCACGCATCTTCTTTTGACAATACAGACATTCCTGCTTTGGATTCGAAGACTGCGAACCAGCTTCTGAACAACGTTTTTAACGCATGCGACATGGAACCGAGCACAATTCCGGTCGAAGTTCTGGAAGACTGGGGCAATTACAAGAAAACGACCTTTGGTTTCGGACGGACGCTGGCCTATCTGTGCACACTGCTTCTGATCTTAATGCCGCTTTTATTCATTAAGCCAACGATTATTGCAGAACGTACCAAAGTAGACTCTGCACAGTCCGCTGTTTACAATATCCGGGTAAAGACACTGCTCCCGATCCGGGAAGTTACCGCTGACCTGGATGGACATCCGGTCGCTTTAACGAAGAAAGATACGCATACTTATACTGCGGAAGTTACTTCTAACGGAACACTGACAATCCATGCAGAAGGCATGAACGCACAGACTTCCTTACGTAGTTACAAAGTTTCCAGTCTGGATACCGAGAAACCGAAACTTCTGGACTCCTACTCCCGTCACGGAGTTGTATATCTGGACGTATCCGACACATATTCCGGTATCAACTACGATGCGATTTCCGGTCTTGTCCCGAAGAGTATCAACAAGAAAACCGGTACCATTTCTTTTATGATACCGAAGCAACCGACAACTATTAAGATTCCGGATAATGCCGGTAATGAACTGGAATTGTTGCTCTCTCCGGTTAAGAAATAACGTACATTTTAAAAAGGAGAATCCCGATATGACTATGAAAAAGACATCACATGCTTTGCCTGTTATATTACTTATCGGGATTCTTCTTTTTGTATTATCCGGCTGTTCGTCTTCCCATTCAAATGAAGCCGATCATTCCGGGCCAAAGCGTGATTCCACGCCAAAAGTATTATCTCCGTCTGCCCCCGGCAAAAAAGTTTACAAAAATAACAGTGCATCCATCGATGCGTCACATATTTCCGAAGGATATATCATGGTAAAATATACCGGTGGCAAATCCAAAGTAAAATTACAGATTGCCGGACCGGATCAGGCAAATTATACTTATCTTCTGAGTAAAGACGCCGGTTATACGGCAGTTCCACTCAATGCCGGAAATGGCAGTTATTCACTCAGTATTCTGGAAAATGTAAGCGGAGATTCTTATGCAGTCGCTCTGGAGCAGACCATTTCCGCAAAGATCAAGGATAGGTTTCTTCCTTTCCTCTACCCGAACCAGTATGTCTGGTTCACTGCGAAATCAAATGCAGTAAAAAAAGGGCAGAAACTTGCGGAAAATACATGGACGGATCTGGAAGTCATACAGAATGTTTATAACTATGTGGTGAAACATGTCGCTTACGATAACGCCAAAGCTGAAAACGTTTCTTATGGATATATTCCAAATGTAGATGAAACTTTGAAAACCGGCAAAGGCATCTGTTTCGATTATGCAGCTCTTATGACTTCCATGCTGCGTTCCCAGCGGATTCCGACCAAACTGGAAGTCGGTTATGCCGGTGAAACTTACCACGCCTGGATCAGCACTTATGTAGATGACAAAGGCTGGGTGGATGATATCATCAAATTTGACGGAAAAGACTGGCAACTTATGGATCCAACACTTGCCGCCAGCAACGACAAAGAGTCCGTCAAGAAATATGTAAATGACAAAAATCATTACGTTGTGAAATTCAACTATTAAATACAATGATCGGGTTATGATATACCAGGCATACAAAACTGCTGTAACCCGGAAAGGAGTAATTATGACCGAGACACACACGCCTCTCTCCAATGCCGAGACCGCGGCATTCTGTTCGCAGATTGCTATGATCCTGCGATCCGGTATTTCTTCTATAGAGGGAATTTCTATCATGCTGGAAGATACAACCGAACCAGAAGAGAAGAGATTACTGGAAAGCATCAACACCATGCTTCTGAATACCGGTTCCCTGCACCTTGCACTAAAAGATACACACGCATTTCCGGACTATATGATCCAGATGGTACAGATTGGGGAACAGGCAGGAAAACTGGATGAAGTTATGACTTCCCTTGCAGACTATTATGAGAAAGAAGCTGCGCTAAACCAGACGATCCACAATGCAGTTACCTATCCTTTACTTATGATCTTTATGATGATCCTCGTCATCCTTGTACTGGTGACAAGAGTTATGCCGATCTTCAATCAGGTATTTGCCCAGCTCGGCAGAGAAATGAGCGGATTGTCACTGGGTATCCTGCGATTTGGTCAGTTCTTAAACGCACACATCGTCGTCTGCGGCATTGTCCTTGTACTGCTTGCTGCCGGCGCTGCTTACCTGTTCTGGACAAAACGTGGACACCAGCTGCTCCTTGGATTTATGGGAAAACTTCACGGCGGCCGTTCTCTTCAGGATCAAATCGGCGCATGTCATTTTGCAAGTGGTATGGCATTGACTTTAAGCAGCGGACTGACACCTGCGGAATGTCTGAAACTCTCCATTCCACTTATCAAGAAAGGAGCTTTCCGCACCCGTCTGGAAGCCTGCTCCGAAGCAGTTACAAATGGCGAAGATCTGTGCGAAACACTTCTTTCCAATCACATTTTCTCAGGAATTTATGCCAAAATGGCATCCATCGGTTCTAAGACCGGTGTGTTGGAAGAAGTGATGAACAAGATCGCCGGACAGTACGAAGAAGAGATCGATAACCGGCTCTCCAGAATGATCACTGCGATCGAACCGACACTTGTCATCATTCTGTCCGTGATCGTCGGCATCATTCTTCTGTCTGTCATGCTACCACTCATCAGCATCATGGCAACATTATAATACCTGGTTTCTTAACATGAATAAGAAATCTGTTCCCCGGTAATTGATACATCAAGATAGAAAGGAACGACTAAAGATGTCCCGTCGTTTTATTAAAAACCGGCAAACTTCATATTTGCGGAATGTTCTGATTTCCATCGCTTTATTTCTTGCTGTCTTTGGATTTTTCTCATACGGAATCATATCCGTCCAGAAAGACATGGAGAAAAACGAGATGGAAACGCTGCAGTCTGCCGTTACCCGCGATATCACCCGCTGCTATGCGCAGGAAGGCACTTATCCGGAGAGTCTGGCATATTTGAAAAAACATTATGGCCTGACATATGACTCTTCCAAATATTTTGTGGATTACCAGCCATTGGGCGCCAATATTATGCCTGACGTTACGATCATCCGGAAAGGAGGCGGAAACTAATGCGTTTTGAACGTTCGAGAAAACATATGATAGACTTTATATTTCCGCTGACACTTTTACTTGTATTTGCGGTTTCCGCACTGATCGTACTGCTTCTGTCTGCACGTATTTACGCTGCACAGACGGAACAGGCAGATAAAAATTACCAGACTACCACACCACTTTCCTATATTACGGAAAAATTTCGCGCAAATGACACATACGGCGTTGTATCTGTCGAGAAGCGTGAAGGCAGGGAATGTCTTGCTTTCCACATGCCGGCTGATACTTCTGCTGATAATAACGGAAATACAGATACTACCGGCTATACAACATATCTCTATACAGATGGTGGGTGGCTGAAAGAACTGATCGTACGAGATGACGCTGACGCTTCTCTTAAAGCTGGAAAGAAAGTGATCGAAGCCCGTGATCTGACCGTCACACGAAAGAAAAACGGACTGTACCGCATTATGATAACCGAAAAAAATGGCACACAAGTCAGCCGCCTGCTTGCAGAAAGGAGCCATTCATGAAACAACAGAATCACAAGCGCTCCGGCATCTTTCTGCTGGAAATTATGATCGCCATACTGTTTTTTGCACTGACCGGTGCTGTATGCCTGCGCACTTTCGTCAAAGCACATACACTGAGTACACAGGCTACCGAGACGGAACAGGCGCTTTCCCGTCTGGAAGATGTTGCCGGGCTTTTAAATACAATAGACGCGGCAGAGTTAAAAGATGAAAAGACATTTTCAGAGACTCTTGAAAGTGAATTTCCGGCCTGTGAAATGGATGGCAGAAACGCTGTTATTTATTATGATACAGACTGGAAAGCCTGCCTGCCGGAAAAAGCATTCTACCAGATTCAGTTACAGACAACAGATAAAGAAGATTCCATGTGCCATTTTCAGATCAAAGCTCTGCGCCTCGCAGAAAGCACTGCCAGTATATCTTCCAGTAAATCTTCTGAGAAACAGTCAGGCAGGGCAGCTTCTGAAATTACACATTTAACACTAAAGCGCTACGCAAAGGATTGATGATTATGAATACATCAGGTTCAAAACAAAAAAATTTTCCAATTACAAATATCGGATCGGTCACTCTGCTGATGATCTTCATTGTATTGTGTATGATCACCTTTGCAGCGCTGTCACTTTCCAGTGCCGCTTCGGATTATCAGACCGCCCGGAAATCCACCATTCATGCGCAGGAGTATTACAAAGCATCAGGTCGTGCGGAAGAGACTCTTGCAAAAATCGATCAGGTACTTAAAAACTGTTACCTTCAGACTTCCGATATTGCCGGATATTACAAAAATATCGAACAGCATTATAAAAACAATTCGGATATTACTTTAAAGAGAACTTCGGATTCCCTTACATTGACTTATCAGACGAAGATCAATGATAAACAGGCATTGCAGACACGCCTGCTGATTCTGCATCCGTCTGAGCAGACAGACAAACGCAGCCTCTCCTCTGCAAAAACTACAACTCCTGATCTGTACCGCATCACTGGCTGGCAGACACTTTCAACTGCAGACTGGAACGGAGACAATTCTTTGAACTTACTTAAAAAATAAAAAGGAGACTTTTATTTATGATAACACTCGCTTCACAATTACTTGAAAAAACGGTAAACTCCAACGCTTCCGATGTTTTTATTGTTGCCGGGCTTCCGGTTTCCATGCGGTTAAATGGCATCATTGTACATGAAGATGAAGAACGCCTGAAACCGAAGGATACTGCCGAGATTATTAAACAGATTTACCAGATGGCAAATGAACGCGACATGCAGACACTTCTTGCTACCGGAGATGATGATTTTTCATTTTCCATTCCGGGACTTTCCCGTTTCCGTGTCAGTGCCTTCAAACAGAGAGGTTCTCTATCCGCCGTCATCCGAGTGATCTCGTTCTCTCTGCCGGATGCAAAGGAGCAGGGAATCCCTCAGCAGGTCATTGATTTTGCCGACTTTTCCAAAGGTCTGGTACTCGTCACCGGTCCTGCCGGAAGCGGTAAATCTACAACACTTGCCTGCGTGATCGACCACATCAACCAGACACGCCATGAACACATTATCACACTGGAAGATCCACTGGAATTTCTTCACCGCCACAATAAGAGTATCGTCAGCCAGCGCGAGATTTCTGTCGATACCGTCAGCTATGTAACGGCGTTGCGTGCGTCTCTGCGCCAGAGCCCGGATGTCATTCTCCTTGGCGAAATGCGTGATTTCGAGACGATACAGGTTGCCATGACGGCTGCCGAGACCGGACACCTGATTTTCTCAACTTTACATACGATCGGTGCCGCCAATACGATCGACCGTATCATCGATGTATTCCCGCCGAACCAGCAACGACAGATTGCAGTCCAGTTATCCATGGTTCTGCAGGCTGTTATATCACAGCAGCTTGTCCCTACTATTGACGGACACCAAGTTCCGGCATTTGAAATTATGACGGTAACACCTGCCATCCGCAATATGATCCGTGATAATAAAATCCCGCAGATTGATGGTATGATCTATTCTTCCGCCACACCGGAACTGGTTTCCATGGATGCGAGCCTCTTGAAACTTTATAAGGATGGTACGATCTCCAAGGATACTGCGCTGACTTATGCGACGAATCCGGAGATGTTGAAGCGGAGGTTATAATAATAACAAGGCAGGTCAAATTGACCTGCCTTATCTACTCTCTTTGTTCACTTTTTTTAGTATTTTGTAAATCCGATTTTCTTCATGGAATAGCCATATTTTCCTAAAAGTTTATCGTAGTATTTGAATGCTGTTTTTGTATAGCTGACTGCTTTTGTCCAGTCTTTTTCACGAGGCTTTCCGCTGTACTCCAGTTCATCATCACTTTCGCTCATCAGTTCACCTTCCAGACATTTTGTCAAATTCATTCCCTTACGGTTTCCATCGTAAGATTTGTCAAGCTTTCCTAAAATAAAGATAACATAATCTTCCTTAAGTTTCATATCAATTATTTGTAATTCCCCTGCTTTATCTTTTACGATATCCATCGCGATTGCTGTACCTGTCATCTTGTCCGCTTTTTCGTTCATGTCTATATAACTGAATTGCATCTGCCATTTTTTGGGATATGCAATAATATTAATATCTTTTTCATTATTTTTTCCTTGTTTAGAAGTCATGGAAAGCATGTACATTCCATCGCCCTGATTTTTTCCTTTTTCTCTTACCAGATCATACAGCTTTCTCGCACGGTAATTTTCCTTTGTGACAACTGCCACTTTACATTTTAATTTCTTACCTTTTACTTTTGCAGTAATTGTGCATTTTCCAAGTTTTACTGCTTTTACTGTTCCTTTGGAACTGACCTTTGCAATTTTCTTATTGCTGCTGGACCATTTGATTTTGGCACTTGTGTTCTTCACTTTCAGTTTCATACTCTGTCCCGGATACATTGCAGCACTTGTCTTGCTGAGTTTTGGTTTAACGGCTGCTTTTGCTTCCCCACTCCAGCCACCAAATGCAAGCGTCACCGCCATTGCAATCACCAGTAACCCTGCCGACAGACGTTTCCATACGTTTCTTCTGTTTTCTTTCATGCCTTCTTCCTCCCAATTTGTTTTTTATCTCTACATTAAGAAAAGCCTTCTAATCACACAACTTTTCTTAGAAAGAGCATCTTAGTATCTCTGCTTTGTGACAACCTGCACACGACACTTTAATGTCTTACCCTTGACTTTCGCGGAAATCAGACATCTGCCGGTTCTGACCGCACGCACCATTCCTCTTGGGCTGACCTGCGCAACCTTCGTGTTGCTACTGGACCATTTGACTCTTGCCCTCGTATTATTCACGGCAAGTTTCTCATTCTGTCCTGCATACATATAGAGGCTGGTCGTATTCAGATTCGGTCTTGAAACACCCCTTGCCTTAACACCGATCCATCCACTCAGTGAAAATGTAACAGCCAGCGCAATTATCAGAATACCGGTTGCAAGCTGCTCCCACCAGGTCTTATTTCCTTTCCACATATTATTCCTCCATTTCTTACTACCCCATATAAAAATTATACTTTACTAAAGAAGCTTTCGTCAATTATTTTCAGACCATTATTTTCTTTTATTGTATTTTTTCAGTCTTTTTAAATGCAGGCATGCGAAAAATCTGTATCAGCAGCGGAATTACCATAATAAACCAGACCAGCGGCTCCGCGAGAATCACTCCTGTATAGCCAAGCCACGGCACCAGTGTAAAAGCAATGATAATTTTCCCGATCATTTCCAGAGAACTGGACACAAGCGGTGTTACATGATCGCCAAGTCCCTGCATCGCATTTCGCAAAATACAGATGATCGTTGTCACGAAATAAAAAATGGTATTGAATTTCAAATAGTTAGTCGCATTCAGAAGCACAATTTTATTGTGCGTTCCTGTTACGAGATAGACAAGGAAATCACCGATCGTATAACTTGCGACTGCAGACATAGCCGACCAGATAAATGTATACAGAAGTGCCACTTTGATTCCCTGCTTTACACGGTCCATCTTGCCTGCGCCCATATTCTGGCCGCAGTAGGTTGCCATCGTCTGCCCAAATACGCTGAACATGATCATAAACATTTCCGACAATTTTCTTGCCGCCGTGTGTGCAATAATAATTTCTTTTCCAAGCTGATTGATTGCCGTCTGCAAGGTCAACGATCCGATATTGATAAGGGAACTCATAAATCCCATCGACAGACCGGCGCTTAACATTTCCTTTCGCATGGCCGGATTGACATGACAGAAGTCTTCCTTTGACAGGCGGAGAATTTCGTATTTGTGCATCATGTAAAACCAGCAGATGACAAATGCCAGCCCTTGTGCAAGAACGGTTGCGATTGCCGCACCTCTCACACCACTGTGCAGTACAACTACGAAAAATAAATCTCCGGCGATATTTAACGCGACCGATACTGCGAGAATGATGAGCGGTGTCACAGTGTCCCCGATGGCACGCAACGCTGCCGCACAGGCATCATATAAAAAGGTTGCAAGCAGCCCGGCTATGATAATAATAATGTAAGATCTTGCCATTGGCAGCAATTTTTCCGGTATATTTAAGAATTGCAGAATTTGTCGCAGAAATGCAAGTCCAAGCACAGTAAAGAATACCGAAATTCCTGTTCCAAGAACTAACGACTGGGCAAATGATTTCCGCATTTGTTCGATATCTCCGGCGCCGAATTTCTGTGCCGTGATAATGGCAAATCCATTTGACAATCCAAGCAGGAAACCGATAATCAGTCCACTTAACGTGCTCGTTGCTCCGACTGCTGCAAGTGCATTTCCTCCAAGAAAGGAGCCGACGATTCGTGTGTCGGCAAGACTGTATGTCAATTGTAGTAAATTTCCTAAAAAAATCGGTACTGCAAATGTAAATACAAGTACCGATGGTTTTCCTTTTGTTAAATCTTTCATCTTACGCTTCTTACTCTCTTTCGCTCTTTGCTTTCACTTTAATTTAAGTTTCTGTCCTTCGGATATTTTCCGGTCTATTTTAGCACACCCTTTCTTCTCTGTAAAATACTTTTGACCCTAATGTCATGCTTTTGTGGTATGATAATTCCATGAAATACGAATTGCAACACAGATTGATAAGGAAATTAATTAACATGAAAGCACAAACATTATTAAAAGCAAAAAAATATACTGGGATTCTTCCCTTTCTCTCCGGCATCTGCTGGGGCGCTACAGGAATTTTTGTCCGAACTCTGGAAAATGCCGGAGTTGATAATTTCACGATCATCAGCTGCCGTATGCTTCTCGCAGCTCTCATTACAGGCATCTGTATGCTCATCTACAACCGCTCTCTGTTCCATGTAAACCTTAAGGATCTCTGGCTTTTTATTGCGAGCGGCATGATCGGAATGACGGCACTCAGCATTTTTTATAATATTTCGGTTTCCAGCAGTTCTCTGGCACTTGCGGCAGTTCTTCTTGCCATGTGTCCGGTTTTTGTACTGTTTCTGGCGGCAATGTTTTTCCATGAAAAAATCACAGGACGCAAAACCGGCTGCGTCATTCTGGCGCTCACCGGCTGCGTCCTGGTCAGTGGTGTATTTGAAAAAGGCGGACTTGCATGGTCTGTCCGCGGCATCGTCTGCGGTCTTCTCGCCTGCTTTTTCTATGCCTCATATAGCCTTGTCAGCAAACGCATGACACAGAAAAACTATCATTTCCTGACGATTACTTTTTATGGTACTTTATTTTCCGGACTGTCCATGCTTCCATTTTCAAATATGCATACTATCCGTGCTTTATGCACACCGGCTTATTTCTCCTATACCGGTGTCATGTTTGTACATGCGCTGATCTCCTCTGTCCTTCCGTATGCGCTTTTCTCGCTTTCCATGCGCTATATGGAAACCGGCAAAGCTTCCATCCTCGCATCCAGTGAGCCTGCTGCCGCTATGATTTTCGGCGCAGTGCTCTACTCCGAGACGCCAAGTCTGCTCTCCGTATTGGGGCTTTGCTTTACGATCGCAGCGGTCGTGCTATTGAATGTACCGGAAAAGGATGTGAAGTAATCAATATCTATTTCTTTATATTTTTGTATTCTATAAACCTACGATTTTATCATCAACCCGAAAGATTTACACAGGATGTTGTTGAGGGCATTCCCGTTTCAGAAATGTTGAATCGTTCCTTTTATGAAGTCTTTGAAAATGGAGATAAAAAATGGCTTGTTACTTATGCGGATGTGGCGTTAAACGGCAATAAACATATCCTGCACGATTATAGTCCGGAAATCGACAAGACTCTGACCATCTACTGTTTTCAACCTGCCAGCGGATATTGTGCATGTGTATTGATTCCGTCTTAGCTTTCTTCTATTTGGCGCATGCGATTACAAAACATCAACAGAAAACTGCCTGATATTCAACTCATTATATATGATATTCTCCATTATATGAGTCATTTCCTGCCGACGGGAACCTATTCTTGCATTTCCAAGTCCAATATCTTCTCAGTAATATTTATTTGGAGAGTCAAAATAGGATTTCCCTTTTACATCATATCGCATTCCATAATTATCTTCTCACACCTGTCATATCCAAGCTGTGAACTGTTCAGGCACAACGTATAATTACTGGCTTTTCCCCATTTCTGCTCGGTGTAAAAGTTATAATTTGTCATACGTCTTTTATCTGTGTCTGTCATCATTTTGACAGCTTCCTGCTTTTCAACATTATATAATCCCATGATACGCTGTATTTTTTCCGGCATATCCCCATGAATAAACACATTTAACACATCATCCCTGTCTTTAAGAATATAATCAGCATTTCTTCCAATGATTACACAAGGCTCCTTTTGGGCCAACTTCAAAATAACTTTTCTCTGTGCCTCATATACGATATCTTCTATGGACTTTCCTGTAATGTCACGTCCGGCAAATGCATATGCAAATAAGCCTTTCTTTGGGGATAACTCTGCATTTTCTTTAATATACTCTGGTGACAATCCTGACTGTTCTGCAATCTGTCCAATGATATCCTTGTCATAATACGCAATGCCAAGCTTCTTTGCCACTTCTTCACCGATAAATCGACCACCGCTTCCAAACTCTCTGCTGATTGTAATAATTCTTTTTGCCATTTTTTATTCCTCCTTATTTTAAAACATCTACTTTATTCTTTCTGATTCTCTTTAAAAATACATATCCTACCAGACATGAAATAACCTCAGTTATTGGAAATGCCCACCAGATAAGGGAAACTCCCATCTGACCATTTCTGACAAACGCAGAAAAAATTCCAGCCAGTGGCAGGATAATGATAAGCTGTCTCAGAAGAGAGATAACCAATGATTCAACGCCGCCATCCAGTGCCTGATAAATTCCCTGATAAGCAACATTTATTCCAGCAAACAGAAAGCTTATTGAGATTATCCTCATTGCTCCGATAAAATATTCCCTTGACTGTCCTGCATTGAACAAAGTTGCAAAAGCTCCAGGGAAAATTTCCGTAATTGCAATTCCTAGAATCATTAGTACAACGGTATAGAGCAGTCCATACCTGATTCCATCCTGAATTCTCTTTTTACTTCTCATACCATAAGCAAATGCAATAATCGGAGTGATTGCATCTCTAAGCCCAAAGGCAAGGAATAATACAAACTGCTGTACTTTATAGAACAATCCATATGCAGTCTGTGCGGAAGGACTGAATTTCAAAATCAGATTCATCACATATACCATGATAGACATAAGTGCCTGTGCAATAATTGCAGGAAGTCCAATTGCATATATTTCCTTGATTATTCCGCTATCCGGTTTCATATACTCTACATCATGTTCAAATTCCTTATTCAGTTTCATATGAAATACAAACAATAATATTGCAGACGCAACCTGTCCAATAACAGTTGCATATGCAGCTCCCTTCACTCCCATTTCAGGAACCGGTCCAATACCATAAATCATGATCGGATCAAGGATAATATTTACCACTGCACCCACAACCTGACCGATTGTAGAATATAGTGAACGTCCTGTTGCCTGTAAGAGTTTTTCAAATATCGAAAAGAAAATAATTCCAAATGAAATTACGCAGCATATTCTTAAGTAGTCTGTTCCCATTGATATAACTTCAGGGTCAATTGTCTGTGATAAAATATATGCTCTTACTCCGAAAATTCCAAACAACAGGCACACCGCATAAATAATCACCCCAAGAAACAAACTGTTTCCCGCAACTTTTGCTGCTTTTTTACCATTTCCCTGTCCAAGTGTTCTTGCAAGAAGTGCATTTGTTCCCACACCTGTTCCGATTCCAACTGCTACCATGAGCATCTGAACCGGAAATACCAGTGTAAGTGCATTAAGTGCCGCCTCACTTCCTGATCTCATGTTTCCAACAAAGGCACTGTCTACAATGTTGTAAACCGCCTGCAATGCCATAGATAAGATCATCGGTATTCCCATTTGAACCATGAGCTTATTTACCGGCATCTCCTTCATCTTGTTACTTTCTGCCATTTTATAATCCTCCTTGTTTTGCGAAGCAAAATCCGACCCCTTTGGTGAGGAGAGGATTCAGCCTCCCTTTTCTGCATAAAAAAAGTGTGCACTTACCTCATAAGCTGGACTTACGCTGATAAGCTACACACTTTAAAATGCATTATATATTTTCATAATGTGCAACAGCATGCGCACAAAAAAACGAGCAGCAAAACTGGATTTACGCTAGTTTGCCACTCGTTTATAAGTTATTATATTTTTCTTTTTAAAAAATGTCAAACAAAAATTTTCTTGCATTTTTTCTCTTTTATGCATTATAATAGGCACGAAATAAAGAAACCAAGCCGGCTTTTAAAGCGTGAAATCACGAGGAACAGCTTATCCTCACCGATTTCGCGCTTATTTTTTTACCAAACAGGAGGTCACATGAACACCAAAAACAAACTGGAAGACATCTTCTGTACTTTACCAAAACAATTATTACAGCTATTCTCCGCAAGCCCGGAAATGCTGGATTCCGGCACTCAAGATTATTTCCATTTCCTTTGTATTTGCCGCTGTCACAATTTTATGCGGATACTTTGCTTCTGGACTAGGAAATGGTATGGTTGATATGAGTGCTTCTGTAGAAAATCTCTTACTGGAAGCAGACGCCCTCGGGCTAGGTGCTGTCTGGCTTGGAATTGCTCCTCTGAAAGAACGAATGGAGGCTGTCCGTACAGTATTGAACGTGCCTGAAAATCTGGACGCTTTCGCTATTATTCCATGCGGCTATCCGGAAGCGGTTCATACTCAGTAGGATCGTTTTGACAAGAAGCGGATACACTATGTTTTGTAATGACAAAGGCATGAACTCCTGATTTTTTTGTTCAATGACCTTAGATTTTGCAATTTGTGCAGACCGTCTGCACAAATTCTATTCTGTTTCCTTTTCTTCGTTATCCTGCTGCTGAAGATAAAACATTGCCTTTTGGGTTTCAATCTCCGCTCTCAGTTCTTCTTTTGTCGGTAAGTATAATTTGTACTTGGAAGCAAATAATTGTTCATTGCCGTGCATAACAGAATAACGGGCAATATCATCATCTGTATCAGAACAAAGGACAATACCGATTGTTGGGTTATCGCCCTCGCTGCATTTCAGTTCATCATACATACGGATATACATATCCATCTGTCCTACATCTTGATGTGTTATCTTCTCTGTTTTCAAATCAATAAGGACAAAGCATTTCAGTATGTAATTGTAGAATACAAGGTCGATATAGTAGTCCTGCTTCTCCGTATGAATATGCTGCTGTCTTGCCACAAAAGCATACCCCTTTCCAAGCTCCATCAAGAATTTCTGCAAATTGGAAAGAATACTTTTCTCAAGGTCACTCTCTGTGAAATCTGTATTCTGAGAAAAACCTAAAAACTCTGCAACTACCGGATTTTTGATAAACTCCAACTTATCATTCTGATACGGTGCAGTCAGTTCCTTCATTTCACTTTCTACAAGCTCTTTTTTCTGTGTCCCCAGCATACGATAATAATACTGAAAAGAAATGTTCCTCTGCAAAGTACGAACACTCCAAGTCTGTTCTACGGCTTCTTTCTCATACCAGTCACGAGCTTCAGGGTCTTTGACCTGTAATAATGTTCTATAATGCGACCACGAAAGCAGAACGCCGGATTGTCTACACGCCGTGTCGACAATTTCAGGAAAGGTTTTATAAAACTTCAGACAATGATATAAATTACTTCTATCATATCCTTTTCCATATCGCTGAGTCAGTTCTTTAGAAATTTTCTTTATTACCTCTAGCCCATACTCCGAGCGTTCATCTCCACCTAATTCTTCTTCTGCTATTCTGTAACCAATCAACCAATTTCTCTGCACGAGCAATGTATTGACAGCCTGATATGCAGCTTTTTGTGAGGACTCGATAATCCCACACATATCCTTTAAGATGTCATCGGTTTTAACATAATTATCCATAAAACTATTTTGACCGATTTTTTCTAATTTATTCTCCATAGCCATCGCTCCTTGGAATTTCTAATTACTTCTTGAATTTATATTTTCCTTTTCCGTAACCGGATACTGGTTCAATAATATCTGCCTTTACCAAATTGGAAAGAAGTTTTGAAGCACCTGAACTTTTCAGCTCAAGAAGTTCCATAACCGCACTTCTTCCAAACACCTCATCAAAGCCAAACTTCTCAAAAAGTCTATGGATATGAATCGTCGTTTTTACCGAGAAATCACTACTTTTTTCGGAAAGTACACTTTCAATATCCACTTTTTCATCTTGAATGTCCACTTTTCCATTCTCAATATCCACTTTTTTATCCCCAATATCCACTTTTTCTTCGTTCAAAAGTCCACTTATATGAAGTTTTCGATTATGAAGCTCGTTTTTCTCGTTCAAAAGTAGATTTCTGAGAAACGCTTCCAGATACTCTGTTGTTTCGTGAATACCTTTTTGCAGGTTCGTATAGTTTGCACGGACAAGTGCGTTTCTGAAATACCACGCATTTCCCGCAAAAATATCATTGGTTGCAGAGAACCCAAGTGTCCTTAAATATTTGATGAAGAACACTGCCATTGTTCTCGTATTGCCTTCTCCGAAGATATGGATTTGCCATAACCTTGAAACAAATACCGCAAGATGATGGATAATCTCGTCCATTGAAAGTCCTTTATAGCTAAAATCTTTCTCCTGCGAAAAATCGTATTCCAGTGTAGCTCTCAGTTCGGACGCACTGCCGTACATAACGGTTGCTCCATCAAGCACCCATTCTTTCTTTGTGATGTTGTAATCTCGAATCTTTCCGGCGTGTTTATAAATCCCCTGAAAAAGTTTACGGTGGATAGAGATATACTCATTCGGAGAAAATGAGAACGCTGTTTCGGAAAGAATTTCTGCGATACGGGACGAAACCTTATCCGCTTCTTCGGTACGTTCATCATCGGACAAATGCACTGATCTTTCTTCATAATAACTGTCGATAAGGGTCTGTGCTTCTTTCATCGTAATTTTACCTTCAATATTCTGAATGGCAGTATCAATCAGATATTTAGATGGTTTGAGTCCGTCCACTGCCTGAAGTCCGATTGCCGTACTCCAAGCATAACCCTTATGAGCTTTATCCGGTTCAGACTCCCTCAAATATTCCTTAAACGGGTCTTTTTCCATATCCACTACCTCGCTTCATAGTCTTATAAGTCAAATCTACATTATTCGCTTTCCTGCATACCCTCATCGGCTTTTGCAATCATCTGTCTGTACTGTTCTTTCACACTTTCCGGTGCAAGTATCTGTACCTTCCTGTAAAATGCTCATTTTTTCTTTACCATTCCATATTATCATAAAACAGCCTATCTTCCAATGACAGAAGTGCCTCTACAACAGTAAAAATCGTTTGTCAAAAAGTACACTTTCATGTAAAATACCCACCTTACAATAATCTAGCTTTTTCGAAATTTCTGCTCGATATCGAAAAGTTGATAACGGCATATTACATTCTTTTGCTGCCGTTTTTTGCTCATGGCTGAAAGAATTATTCTGCATCTGCGCTGCTGCCACCAATGCCGCACAAACACTGGTTCCTACAGCTCCTGCAAACTGTATAAGCGTATTGAAATAAGCGTAATAATCAAAACAGGAACTAAAAGTACAAAAATGTATCTCCATCCTAAAGTCTGGTTTACAATACCTCCATATGTAAGACCTAATGCTGGAGCGGTTGCTGACACCAGTGCCCCATATCCCATATAGATCCTACTTTTTCAATGGTATCTGTTCCAGAATAATACAGAATGCAACGGATATTGAATTGGCAGTGTTAAATGAAGCTGCTGACGTTACAGGACTTTCTCGTTCTGAATATATGAGAAAACTTCTGCTTCTTTCTCTTTATATTTTCATTCCTACTGTTCTTCGATATGTTCAGTCCTTGGGCAATCACAGAACGCACATGTTCATCAGCAATCGTATAAAATATAGTTTTCCCTTCGCCAATTCCTGAAATGTATGCAAACCCATAGAATATAATTGTGCCCCTTCCTCATAACGGACAAATTTCTTTCTTCCGACCTGCACCAGCTTTTCCAATTCTGGAATTTTTTTTCTGACTTTAGGCATGAAAAAACCTCCTTCCTTCGTACATAAAAAAATATCTTTCATATATACAAAAGAAGGAGGGTGAAAATACAGCCTCTGATATGAAATTTTTTTGGCTTTAGAGAAAAATTATATATTATCGTTCAAATTGTAGCACGAAACGGTAATTCTTCGTTTTCCATAATCAAATCGCAAGCTGTCCCACCGATGATGACATATTGATTTTCAAAACCCTGAAATCTTTCCTTAAATTTTGTAAATCCGCTGGCCATTACTCCTGCAACCTTCTTTCCTGCAATTCATCTACTGCTTCTTCAATTCTTTCATCGTTTGTATCTCCTAAAGATAAAACAATGGAAATATCATCAGCACTGTTATCCTCTGAAAATTGTTTCGGGCTGTATGCCCATAATTCAAGTCTTACCTGCTTATCCGGGTCTATCAATTCATCGGTTAGCAAGGTTTTATCATAATCTTTCTCACTAATTGCATAGGTAACAACTAGGCTTGAATTTAACATTGTTTTTTCAGAAAGTGCCGTTTCCCCTGCAAAGACCATATTTTCCGTAACTTGCGTCTTATCTATATATCCTGCTTAGCGGACAGGAGTCGTCAAATATACTTTTGCTTTTTCAAATAATTCATCTCTCTTATATTTTGACTCAATAAACTTGTTGACACCGTCTTTTGCTACCAAAAACAAATCCGTCGTTTCCAACTGCTTTACTGCTCTGGTCAAGGTCATTGCTGTAAATGGAAGCACTTTTCCGGCTTCTGAAATATACAATCGTTTTTTCTTACTGTAAAGATAAAATAAAAACAACTGCTGCGCGGAGTAAACAAACTTACCCACCAGCTTTTGGGGTTCTTTTTCATCAGAAAGCATTGTCCCAATGAAAGGAAGAAAGACCTGCTTATCAGTAATAAACGATATATTATTTTCTATAAGGCTTTTTCTTCGATAATTTGATACCGTTGTAAGTTCAAATACGACTGGCACATTATCAATCTGCTGTATTTTTGTAATCTGTTTTTTCAGTGCCGGAAGTGTTGCAAGTTCTTCTGTTGGAGCAAGCATTATACAACGTTTGTTTCCAATATATGCTGTATGAAAATCATAACTCCCTGAAATATAAACAGGCAAAGAATCCTGATGATTCCATGCTTCATATTTTATAGAAATCCCGAATACGCTTGTAAACATATTTCTCGTTCTCCTTTTAACTCATTCACTTTCATTTTAACTTTGGCAATGTTAAAAGCCAAGTTTTTGAGTTATTTTGATTTTTCTAAAATTCTTTTCTCTCACACCCTGTATTTTCCCCCTCCATCTTTTGTATATGTAAGAGGGTTCGTAGATTAGAGCAAGATCCACCCAGGTATTACCGTATCGCCATTTTATGGCTACGGCATACCTCAGGGTAAGTCTCTTGATGGGGATTCCGATTCCCCATACCCTCGTACAGACATCAAAGATATCTGTTAGCTCTCTATCAAAGATAGTCGCAGCCCGTTCTCAATAGCCTCGAACATGGCACTGAGATTTGCATTCACACCGATGTGACTACCCTCAGGAGTAACGCTAAGTGCATCATAGGAAACATTCAGCTTCTCAACATGATGCTGACTGAAGTTTGCATCAATACCATGATCAGCAAGTGCCTGGTGAAGATCCTCTTCGATTCATTTTTTGAACTGTTCATAATCCATAATTTTGTTTTCCTTTCTGCTTTTGATTTGGTTGATCCGGATCGTCACCCGGAATTGTGGGCATGAAAAAAGCGCCAGACTCGCAATCTTCTGATCACGAGCTGACGCTCAACTCATTGTCCATATTCAATTCTTCTGCAAAAGAAAAACAAACGTGATGTCCGTCACCGCTCCGGTGATTTCGTTCACGTTTGTCTATGATAATAATATCAGCCTTTAAAATGCATTACAATCTACATAGCCTCTACATTTCCTCTACAATTTGTATTTCTAAGACTAAATTCTAAAAATACCCATTTTCGACACGCCGTCTTTCTAGGTCAGAATCATATACATATCTTTGTGACATTTTGAAAAACACATCAGCAGTCTTCGGGTACTTAATGCTTAAAAAATCTGCATTATCTTTGTAACCTTCTGCAATGTCTTTCTCTGCCCTACCTGCTGAAGGACTAAATATTCCTCTTTTATTGAACAACTCACATCTATATTCACTCAGTAAAGATTCATCCCCATATTCCTCTATAATCTGGCACACTGCTTCACATGGATAATGACCATCAGCTGTTTTAGGTGCATATGCAAACAACCTTCCTAACACATATCCAAACATTTCTTTTTGGTGATTCGAATCAAGTATCCGTATCAGTTTATCTACCCACACCTTAATCTCATCATAACTAACAGTGCCATTTTCTTCACATGGACAAAACTTTGCCATATCAAACAACCTATGTATTACCTGCGCATAATTACGAAACTCTTCTGTCTTTCTTTCTTCGGGATCATCACCATCATGTCTAAATATAACTGAGACCATTTCTGCATACATTTCAGGATCGTGCTTTATTTCCTTTTGAAAGCACTTCATATCTTCCCAGTCCAATAGATAAAAGAATGCAATCTCAATATGCGCTATCTTTGCACATTTATCTCGATCTTCAATGCATTGCTCCTGTAATGGCTTTAGTAATTCTTTTAAATAATAATCCGTCATCGAATTAATACTTCCTCGTTCCATCACATCAAGCCGTTGCATTTTTTCAAGCAATTGCTCTGGTGTAAGATTTCGATTTTCATGGAATCTATACAATAAGTCCAAATACGAATTAACTGTTCCATACTGCTGGCACTCTGCCACTGCCCAATCCATATTATTAGATGAAAACCATCGAAAATCTTTCCAAAATGCATGTTTTATTTCTACTGAAGCATTATCGACTAATGGTTTCTTATCTGTATATAAAGCTTCGATTCTGAATAGTATAATTCTAAAATCATCATCTAACTCTACGCACTCACTTAATTCGTTTACATTAGTATATACATCAACTCCTCTGCGAGCTAATCCTTCAATGTATTCTATTGCCATCTCATGTTTACTCTGGCACTTATATAGTGATGCAAATACATTTTTATCAAAATTATCATCATCCCAATAATCCGACAATACTCGACCTAGATAGGAAGACTTCTCCTTCGCACAGAGCTTTGATAATAATTCCAGGCTATAATTATTTTCTTTAAACTCATTTATTTTTTTGACAAGGAGATCTTTTGTTTTGCTTTCGTTTATATCTCTTTTGTCATCCACATCATAAGGAACTGGATCCAGAATAATACCATCATATGAGGGTCTAAATAGATATTCAAAATCATATTCTTGTTGAGTGAAGTTTATTGAATCTAGTATATCAAGCATCTCACCAATCAAATCTTCGCCCATAGCCCATTCAGCTGACGCAAAATATCGATGCTTATAAACCACTCTTCTGATGTTATTCTTGATTATCAGCCTTTCATCATCGTCCATCTGTGCAATTTCAAATAATAATTTTTCCTTAATCTTCTTTCGAATATCTGGGTCAACTTCATCATATATACTTAACAGATCATTCCACCTTTGGGGTTTAAAATCAGTTGCTTTTAAAAGAAGGTCTATATATCCCAAATTGGTGTCATACATCTCTTTTCTGGTTATTGTGTCTTCTTCCACATGATTTCTATATTTAGGTGCATATAAGTCGCCAAAAATACTTGCATGTCCTATTGGTAGTGCTCCAAAAATATGGTCCCATGCATTTTTATCTTTTGCTAATGCCTTAGCTGCAATTTCTATTTTGTCATTACTTTTGCTAAATGCTGAAAAATTATGCCACGTACATAGTAATTTCCCAAAGATATCCTTTGGTGAATTTGATTTGTATTCAAAAGATAAATTATCAAGATATAGAAGCCATGCATATGCACGAGATGCGTATTCTCTCTGTACAAGAAACTCCTCAACTCCCCACAAAATCTCAATATAATCATTCCTGCCGAATAAGAAATCAGATGATTGATTTTCAAACAGTTCCATTAGCCCCGTAGGATTAATTTGTTCTTCTTCTAACTTATTAAGCACACTATTCGGTGATACTTCACATAAATCAACAAAAAAGTTTGAAATATAATGCCACTGTTCTGAAGTTTGGATATATTCCAAAATTTTGCTTACTAAAGAATCTAACTGAACTTGGCAATTATTATCTTTTTTATAGTAAGCCTTCATAATAAGACTACGTAACATCCCTTTTCTTATTATTGCAGACCAAAAGAATTTTTCTCCTTTAAACTGTGCAACAAGCTTTTCTTGAGATGAATATGTGAATAGTTTTTCTGCCTCATTTATAACTTCAAAGAGAACATCCTTAAATTTATTCCAGATTTCACTATCGTTATCAACATCAATATAATCCCATGCATTTTCAGCACTTGCCAGATAATATTCCTTTGTTGAATTGATATCTACGATATGAATAAATGGATCTTCATCCTTAGCATATTCCTTTATCTCTGAAATAAAATCTTGATACTTAATGCCACTTAAGGATTCTATAACTGCCTTGTCACCATCACAGTCTGTCCATTGGCCTATCAATAATGCTGTTTCCTTAATGTTGCGATGTAATCCATTTAACCATCTAGGCTCTTTTAAATATGCTCCATTAAACAATTTCTTCTTTAACGGTATAAATAGGCCATGAGTCTCTGATACTAATTTATTGGCTTCATTTATTCCCATCCCCGCTCTCTGTAAAGATGCTGATATTGTAGAGTATGTACGTGGGCGTAAAGTTATCTCCCCTTTAATAAATGACGGAACACGTTCAGTAAATACAAATATATTAGTATTATTAGGAATGGCGACAATTTGATTTGAATAAAACCATGGTATATAAATATTTCCAGCATCCTTTATCTGAAGTAAGCTCTTCCAGTCTTCTTCATTCTTCACTATGAATATTGGACGATTTTCTCCTTGCATCCATAATTCATTTATTGTGCAATAGATAGCTTCTTCTTTGCATCGCGCTTTTATCGCTATAACTTCATCATTTTTCTTACTTTCAAGTGCTTCCCTAAATGTATCGTCATCCACATTAAAGAAGTCAAAACCTATCTTAGGATCAGTAGTTTGACGCCTGATATCTAAATCAATCGCATCAGCTGATAATATCTCTAACTGTCGACTTTGATATATCTGAAGTTCATTTCTTAATCTCTCAAATTTCTCTGCTAACTCCTTAAAGCTTTCTTCCTGCTCTGCTTTCCATTCAGCTTGATATGCACGATCATATTTGTCTGGTGCAACCACCGGAAGTTGCTCCATAATTGCAAATAGAATTGCGTTCGCATATGACAGAGCCATGCCGTGCGGGATTTCATATTCTTTCATGATTCCCATTAATGAATTGAGTAGCCTATCCTTTAATTTATATCCTGGTTCATCCTTCAATTCATTGGCCAGCTTTGTCATATTCTTCTTTGAAAGCACGTTGGCCATATCATCAAATAATTGATCTGCATCATTTTCATAATCAACAAAAAATTTACCCGTATTAATGAATAATTGTTTTATATCTTTTGCTGTTTTAACCTTCTTCAGTAGGCTTTCACTCGATGATAGAAATAGTTCCGTTCCCCCTGCTTTTGCTAGTTCTACTAATGCTGTCTCGATTATCATACTTTAGTCACTCTCCCCCTATTTAGTCAAGTGATTTTCCTTAGAAAATCAATGTTTCTTTGTTACATATCTCAGTAGAATTGAGCCATAGGTGTGGACATTCCTCTGCATCTTGTGCGGAAATAGTGGTTTTAGGGTACACTTGAATAAACGTCTCTGTTTTCCGCTATTCATGGCCTTGTGTATACCCATCCCTCTATGGCAACGCACCTCCCGTGTCTACCAGGATCATCTCTGTTTCCAGAGATCCTCACTTCCTTCGTTCCACCTGTCCATAACCAAGGTGTCGGACTAGCTCCCTTACAGGGTCATTGCCTTCTGGAAAATATTCCTTCCGACTACTGGCTCACTCTTTGTATTTTTCATTACTGACCTTTGTTCCCTGTGCAGGCACGATATTCGTGGACGTTTTCCCTGTCACATCTTCCTCGGTCATTGGTTATCATTGTTTCATTTCAGTCATCCATCATGACTGAACACAGATGTCGAATCTTCAACAGCTCTGTTCAATCATGAAAGATGTTGCTTCTATGTTTCTACGCTGCTATGCGGTTTCCCAACACCTGATTTTCTGGATACCTGATAGATTCCAGCATAAACTTTCCATCATAGCTCACACCCTTTGTAAGTATTGCGCAGAAGACTCGTAGGGCTTTACATGCTACTGCAATCACAGACTCCATCTTTTTCAACGGATTGTTCTGTCGCGTAAGATAATAACGATGTATTTCTTTGAACTCTGCATTCTGTCCAATCAATGAAATGGCTGCTTCGTACAGTACATAACGAAGACGTTTTCTTCCTCTATAACTGATATGACTCTCGCCCTTATGTTTTCCAGAACTGCATGCAACTATCGCATATCCTGCAAGTTTCTGTACCTGCTTTGGATTATCAAAACGACTAATGTCACCTATTTCTGCAATGAGTCCACTCACTATCTTTTTTCCTACACCTTTTATCTCCAAAAGTTTATCTACATATGGGATTTCTTCCAGCTTTACTTCTATCTTTTCTGTCAATTCCTCCAAGCGCTTTGTATAAACATCATAGTCCCCTAGCAGAAGTTCCATTTCATATTTTGCAGCTTCCGGTGACTCTGTGCTTCCAACACTGTGCTTTGCAGTCTCTACCAGGGGCCGTGTCCTCTTCATTCCAGCTGCTCTTAGTTTGGCATCTCGCCAGATTTTATTAACACCATCTGCTCCAAGCATTACGATATCTGCCGGTAATGGACATACTTTAAGCACCATCACTCCACTAATTGCATTGCAACTCCGGTAAACGTCTTTGTACTCCGGAAAATAGATACTAAGCCAACGTGCAATTCGGTTTTTCACTCGTATAAGTGCTTCCTGTGTCATTACTTGAAGCCCGTATAAACTTCTAATCTCTGCATATACGCCTGTAGGAATATATGGGTAATTGAATCTTCCTTCATTTACCAACGCTGCGATTGTCTTAGGATCTTTACGATCATCTTTACTTGGATTGTTATCATCCAATTCCTTTGACTTGTGTACATGGTGAGGATTCACGTGTACTGGCTTCATTCCGTTGTCCTGCAGGAATGCTCCAAGATTGAACCAATAATGTCCTGTTGGTTCCATACCAGGAAGCACAATCGTTTTGCCGAATTTTTCCTTGATGTCCTCCAACCATGCCTTAAAAGAAGCAAAACCAGCTTCATCATTGCTAAATGCGAATGGTTTCTTGGAAAATTCAATGTTTCTCCAATCGAATGCTCTTGCATAGTGGGTTTCACTACCTACATCAATTCCTACAATCAAAGTTTTTTCAGTAATAGATTTAATCTTAGCGTTCTGTGTGTTACAATTCATATGGAATACCTCTCTGTTTAATAAGATTTTTTACTAACCGTCCAAAGTCAGTAATCTTATTTTACACTGAGGTATTTTTTCTCAACCTTCTTTCTTAGGATTTCTTACATTTTAAATTATACAGGAAGCTCCCTAATCCATTTATATATCAAGGAAGGTGTGTATCCGATTTCTTCTGCCACTAATTTTACAGGCTCGCCCTCAATAAGGCAATGTTTAATTACGTCATGTTTCAATTCAGTTGGAGCTTGTCTCCAATGTTTTTGATTTGGAACATCGTAATACTCAGGATACTTTTTACGCCAATGATAAAGCATTGGTGCAGATGGATACCCTAAGGTTTGGACAACTTTGTCTGGGGATCCTGTCGCTTTCAGTAATACAAGTGCTGTCGATATTTGTTCTTGTGTGTATCTCATAACATGTCAGGCATTACACAGTCCAACTTTTCGTCCGCATGCCCTTCTGCAAAGTAGAATTTACCTTTGCAAGGTGGATTTTACTTTTTCAATTCACCAAATCAGACTTTCATTTGCATATTTATAAGATCTCTGCCGATAATCTCTCGGCACATTACACATTTCCAGATCTATGATCAGATTGTACATGTTGACTCCTTCTTTCTTAAATATCAGTCATCGTAGTGGTTCCAGCCACCTAATATTCCAGGATTGCTGTGACCAGTTTTATGCCCTTTGTCATCATAATGATTTGCTCCACCCAATATACCAGGTCTGGTTGATCCAGTTTTGTGTCCGTGGCTGTCATAATGATTCATTCCTCCAAAGATGCCAGGTCTACTCTCACCGGTTTTATGACCATTTGTATCGTAATTGCTATATCCTCCCAAGATATTGGGTCTACTTTCTCCGACCTTTCTTCCATTCGCATCATAATGCTTGATTTCTCCAAATAATCCTTTTCTGCTGTATCCTTCTTTTTTACTCATTTGTTCGTTCCTCCTAAAAAAAATTCATATCCCTTTTATTACATATTAAAATACGTTATTCTCTGAATAGCTCAGTAACCAAATGTGTATATTCTGGAAGCTGATCCATATATGGCTTTAATTCTTCTTTAATCTTTTTCCGTTCGTCTGAGGAACAGTCTTCTGATTTCTTCATTCTGTTCTTTTGTATACATTTCTGCTCCCTTACTCACACTTTTCTATTTTCTCTTCGATTTTCATTTTCCGATGATCTAGAATATCACTAATTATTATCAGGGCTTCCGAAATAACTACTAAGAGCAGCCCTGCTTTTGCAAGATTTTTTCCTTGTTCATCATCGCTTTCTTTTGCTTCTTTGGCCGACCTTGCAAGCAAGCCAATTAAACTGATATTAGCCAGGCGCTGAATATTTCTGTTTATTGCCCTATTTTCATAATAGATTTTTCTCAATATCTCTTTGTTTTTCATTATTGCTCCTCATCTTTTACCAGACTCTTTTTACAAATTTTGCAGATTGTCCCAGCTGGTGTAACAAGTATTACCTTTGCATATGCAACATCTCCAATCTTGTCGTAGAGACGTCCGGCACTCATCGACTCACCAATAACAGTATAAGAGCTGTTCGCCACATACCCGATTTTTCCAAGGCCTTCATAAGTTACTTTGATTGCTTCCTTGTCATACTCATTATCCGGCTCTTTCTCCAGTCTGATTTTCGTACCCTTTTCAAGAAAATCATTTCCGAAATAATGTTTTGTTCCTGTCAGTGTGATAAATACTTTTGCCATTGTAAACGCTCCTTCCTTAGAAATCATATTCATCCGGATCCAGTCCGGCATCTTCTAGTGCTTCTCTTCGTTCATCTGCATCCATAAACTCCAACTCGTCTGGATCCAGTCCCGATAATTCTAACTCCGTCTGTACGTCAGAATCGTCTTTCAGTAGTTCATTTAGGAAAGTAAATTCCATTACGCTTTCCAGTGGACTAATATTTCCATCATGGTTCAGATCAAACATACTTCCGAATATTCCTTTCATAGCAGCTCCTCCTTTAATCGTTCATGTATTCATAGTAATCGGATTCACTGGCAAACAAGATATATTTACCATCTACCAATCCCATGTAACCATCACCAGTGTTAAAACCTTTCATTGCCAACTCCTCCATTTCTTTGAATTTTATGATTTAATCTTCTTTGATGGTTACAGTGTATATCAATAGGTGGGGTATAAAAATCCCACGTAATTTTCGATTTTTTTAGCAACCAGCAGTCTTTCTGGCTTCCTATCCATTTATAACCTTGTTGTTTACTGATGCTTCCAGTATAATAAAATCCATACAGGAAATACACGCACAGCATGTGGACTTAACACCTGATAATCCTCATGTTTTGCGATATACAGGGAGGTCATTCTCATGGGGAAACAATCTACAAGAGAAAATAAAACAATTTATCAGATTTGCCGGGAAGAAGCCGGTCTTACCAGATCAGAAGCCAGCGAAAAAATGACTGCTGTTTCTGATTCTAAAATTGAAAAATTTGAATATGAAATACAGGAACCTACACCTTACGATATTATCCAGATGGCAGACGCTTACGGACGACCAGATCTCTGCAATTATTACTGCTCTCATAAATGCGAAATCGGTCATCGTTATGTCCCGGAAGTCGAAGTTTCTGACTTATCCAATATAATCCTGGAAACCATTGCCAGTCTGAATGAGATTAATCCTCTTATCACACGTCTGATCCAGATTGCCCGTGACGGTAAAATCAGCGATGATGAGATCAAGGATTTTGCTTTTATCAGTAACAAACTGGATGAAATTTCTCTGGCAATAGATTCTCTGAATCTCTGGGTTGATAAAACAGCCGGAGAGCAGGGACTAAACATCGAATTGCTCAGAGAAGAAAAAAAGAAACAGAAATAAGTATGAAAAAACAAGGCAGCGAACCTATTTATGGTTCACTGCCTCTTTCCTTTACATATGCTGTAACTGGTTTATGATGTATTCCGTTCTGCGGATAGCTTCTTCCACCTGATGTCTGGCATTATTGATTCGATCCTGCACCATCCAATCCACAACAAATCCATCAAAAAAATAATCTGCAAAAGATAAGAAGTCTCCAGTATTGATATTTAAATTACAAGCCATGTTCACATCATTTAATTCTCTACTGAAATTACGAAGATCATATTTCGCCTGTTCCATATTTTGTCTGGCTTGATCCATCTTGGAGTGTTTAAACATCGTAGAAAAGAATCCACCGCCAAACATATCCACCAAGCCCCATTTTTTTGCACTGTTCAGGTTTTCTTTTGCTGTCCGAAGACTACTTAACGCACGTTGTCCTGCTTCAATCGCTTCTCGTTTCTCTTTTTCTATATCATATCCCATAATTTCTTCCCTCCTCGTATTTTTATGAGTTAGATGATATAAGTGCAATGATTCCACCGATGATCAACAATGGAAATGCAATATAAATCAGTCCGCCAACAACCATTCCTATCAAAATCACCGGGAAAAAGACAACTGTACAGAGCAGCTTTAAGATTCCCCAGGATGCTTTTACACCAAATATAAAAAATTTTCCAATAAACCAGATCATGCATATAGCAAATAGTAACGATAACATATTCTACTCCTTCTGACTCCTGTTATGATTTGAATCATTCATTTTTTTGATTGTTTACTTGATATAAACTCAGATGTATTTCTCACACCGATTTTACTACTGAATTTTGGGTTCTTCTCTATTTTTTCAATCATCCGAATTAACCTTATTCTCTGTGCTGTATCCATCTGCTCACCTCATTCTAACAGTTCTGCCTTTTGATATTGTCAGTATAACCGGATAACTTTTCAAAATATATACCTAATACAAAGAATTGAACATATGTAATTCTCAATTTTCGAGGAATCTTAAGAAAGACCCAGAGGAAATTCCCTGAGCCTATTGGTTATATAGCAGTATTTTTTTCAAACAGAATCAACTTAACATCTATTCCATCCAACTTCTCATTAAATTCAAAAGCTCCTTCTGCTCTTTTTCGTCCCTTCTCATCTGTCCCATAATCAAACCATTTCGCAAAATCTAAAACAACAAGTGTATTTTTTGATATAGCTGATGAACAGCTGCAATATACAAATACAGCATCGTATTTTTCATATTCGCTCTGATTTACTTTTTTTGTAATTTCTTCTCTGGAAGTCTTCGAAGCAAAGTGCATACTTACAAATTCAACAGCTTTTCTCCCCTGTACAAAACGTATAAATTCATCCTCTTCACAATTAATAGCACATATTCCCGGTGTTGCAATTCTCTGAATTAGTTTCTCACATTCATCAACAATTTCTGCTGCTACCGGAAGTAGCGTCTTTTGATTTCCGTACCGTAAATTAATTATTGCTGTCTGTTCAACTCTTGTTCTTTCCGCTTCCAATTTTTGAAACACAATATTGATTTCTCTCATATTATCTTGCTCCTTCAGTTTATAGCAATGTGCAATCTGACTTTTTAACTCTTCAATCTTTTTATCAATAAAATTTTCAGTTGATATCCCATCCTGGGCTTTTAAATGTTGATCAATCTCCGCTAATGTAAATCCTGCTTCTTTTAATTTTGATATCTGTCGAAAAAGTTCTACTGTATCTTCTTCATAAAAGCGATATCCATTTTCTTTCGAAACGTAATCGGCGGGTAAAACCCCCTTATTATCATAAAACCTAATTGTTTTTGTACTTGTATTACAAAGTTTTGCAAATTGACTTATCGTATACATCAGATCACCTTCTACTTTAAACTAGCATTACCCTTAAGGGGAATGTCAAGATAATTATGTTACTTCCATTCAATCTTATATTCTAAGACATGCCCAAGGATCTCTATAGGCTCGACACCAAAATCTGCTGCAAGTTTTCGGATATTATCATCTATAAGATGTTGATTTTCATTTTGATATTTGATTATTTCTTCACCATGGAGAAGAAATTCACTTATTCCATTTGGTACTGCGCCCAGTTTTCTGTGCAAAGCCTGGCTCGCATAATTATCTACTTCCACTCTGCTACGGAAAACATGCTCCCCTGTAATCTCAGAAAATTGATCCATAAGAAGAGATAATGCCTGAAATCCATATCCATATTTCCTATATTTTGACAGCAACTCAATTGCTAATTCTGGTATTTCCCGAGCAAGGTTCTTGATTCCACAGTATCCAATAAACTCATTTGTATCCTTAGTATAAATACAATAATTGGCTACATTTTCCCTTATAAACTCTTCCCATAGATATTTTCGGTAAGTTTCATTTTCGAATTCGTGTTTAAGAAAAGAGCATTCATATGATACACTGAGCATATGATACTTTTGATCTTCAGATACCGCTTTGAGTACAATATTATCATTTTCGGCTAATATTGCTCCATCTTTAGGAAGTCTCATTCTGTTGCTATATTTTTCTTCTTTATCCATTTTCTCACCCACCATCAATCATTTTTATATGCGATCTTGATGATTATAGTGTAGAACAATAGGTGGGATATAAAAACCCCTGCATATATTGTGGTATTACCTTTAATTGTTATTTAATATTGACTTCACGCTTTGTGCAGACCATCTGCACAAATTCAAATCTGCACTATTCATTCTCTTTCATATCTTAAGTAGCTTTTGTAAGCATTTGTTTGTATTGCTCTTTCAAGCTTTCCGGTGCAAGTATCTGTACCTTGCCATTAAAGCCAAACACCCAACCGAAAAAGGTAGGACTGGCTGATACTTCTGTCTGTACTCTGAAAGATGTCATATCATACGCAAGGATTGTCACATCTTCTCCGAAACGGTCAACCATTGTTTTCATCAGACTGTTATCACACCGTAAATCTACAAGGACTTTCTCGCCTGAGAACATAAAGAATACTTCCTTTGTGTAATTCTCAATATCAAAATCATCGGGCATAGGAACAATATCTTTATCCAATATCTCCGGCTTGGAAGCAATACGGTCTACCCTGAAATTGATAACCTTGCTTTTCTTCTCTGAATATCCGAGAACATAATAATAGTCCCCACACCAGAGAAGTTTATACGGACTGAGCTTATACACTTCGCCCTTATTCTTCAGAACCTTTTTCTTTAATCCGGTATAATCGTAATACTGGAAAGAAATCTGTTTACCTGCGTTGATGGCATCGTTTATAGCGTCAATAATGTAATATATCTGCTCATTATCCGGCTTAATGCGATTGACCACATAGTTATTACGCTTTAGCTTTGCCACCTGCCCCGGACTGGTCATCGTATGTATCTTCTCAATCAAAGTTTCGCTTTTCTTCTTTGTAATGAACTTCGATGACTCCACTGCATCTATCAGCAGTTTTAGTTCCGGCAATTCAAACTTACGACTGGCTACAAAGTATTTGCTCTGAGTAGAATGGATAGTAACAATGTCCATTCCAAACTCCTGAAGTGCTGCAATGTCTTTTGTGACTGTAGTTCTATGTGCAGATATTCCGTACTCATCATTCAATATATTGATTAACTGTGTTGTGGAAAGAGGATTTTCTTCATCGGTTCTTTCCAGTAAAATCTTTTGTAAATATAAAATCCTTGGCTTTGTTTCCATAATTTTTACATACTCATCACTTGATTAAATCTATATCTCGATACTTGCCTGTTGAACTACTAAAGTTGGTTCTAAAACATTTGATTTCATGAGCGTACTTCCTGCATACATTAAATAGTGGATACCGCTTGCAACTGCCATTTCCTCGGCTGCCGCTTTTTTGGCAAGTACAACTTCATCATCTATCTTATTATCGCCTTTTACCTCTATCAGTTGATATGAACCATCTTCCATTAGAGCAAGAAAATCAGGATAGTACTTTCTCAATCGCTTTGACTCAGGGTCATAATATTGCACCGACAAATCACCTTGATTAGAAGTAAACATACCAGTAAAATAAATTTCCTTAACCTTATTACTTGAAATATACTGTAAAAAACATTCTTTCTCTGGTTTAGAGTCGAAACAATATGTATCTGCATGGAAACTCTTTGCTTCTTCCTTTGGAGTGAAATTATTGTGTCCTTTGGTAATTACAAGCTCATCATTGGCAGAAAACTCATAGTATCCTGAATCTTTTGGTTCCCTAAGAAGTACCATATCAACATCTTCACTTTTCTGTGTACTCTTAACCTCATAAAGTGTATGAAAAATTTCAGGTATTATCACATCTTCCAAAATCTCATTATGACGATTAACTGCTGCAACAATATTATCTGAACCGTCCACGGACTCACGTAATATCTTAGCAATCGTAAGGCAAGAAATATTCATATACCGTGAAATTTCTGCCGTCAAAGAAAATTCGCTAAATCGCTCTTGCTCTTTCATAGAGTCAATATTCGTTTCCTTTTCAGATAATCCTAATCGCAAACTTCCTTTTTCATACATCTTAGCTTCATATTTTGACTCGTCCAATTCTGCCAAATGGAAATCAATAGGTACAGAATATTCCTTTTCGATGAGAGAATATTCGTGCCACAATCTTTTCATTTTAATACTTCTTGGCGGCGGTAAAACACGAACCTTATACACTTTTTTATTTGTATTTGGGGATTTACCAAAATCTGAAATCTCCATATTATAATTTTTTCGAAGTTCATCATCGAGCGTGTCATAATTCTCTTTTGACAAGAAAATTGTAGCTTTTAACTGTTCCTTTGTAAGCTGTCTTAAGCAACGCATTGTAGCCTGTAGAACAAATACTTTTGATTTTGGACTTCTAAATAAAGCAATTCCAAGCAGTGAACGACAATTCCAACCCTCTCGCCCCTTTTCAACAAGGATAATAAATTGCTTTTTACTTCCCTCAGTACCAATAACATCAAGGTTGTTAAAATTCTTAATATCCTCATCTTTTGTGACAGACGTGTCGCCTGTATTTACCAAAACAGTCGAAAGCGATATACCAAGTTCACTTAATACTTTTTCAACAGCAGGACGTACCACATCTGTTGCTTCTTTAACATTTGCTGCAAAAATAGCAAGCTTCGGTAATAATCCCTCATAAGTTTTACCGCCATAGCGTTCCCAGAATTTTGTAATCGAAGTACGCAGAAACTCCTCATTTTTAACATTTTCAAACCCAATCGGGTCTGCATCTTTTAAATATCCGTGAGCGATAGACTCATTCAACCCATAGGCATATACTACCTCTGGTAACACCTGCTTATTAACATACGGTGTACCTGTGTAGTTATAGCAAGCAACAATAGAGGTGCTTGCAGCAAGCATATTGATTGTATTACGCAGAGTGGTCTTGTTTGCTCCACCAGAACGAAGTTCTTTCTCCAAATTAGCTCCAAACAAATGATGTGCTTCATCGACATACACACCAAGCTGTGGCAAACGACAGAGTTTCTTAAAACGCTGATTATCAATCAGAGAAGCGTCATCCCAAACATCATCATCGCCCTCATCATCTCCGTAAACATCTGTAAGCAGAGAACCGGTTCCAAAAAGTACATCAGCCGGTGTATCTGCTTTACGCTTTTTCTTTACGATAATCTTCTGGTTATTTGAAATAACAATATTGAAATCCGAGTCGTCTATCGTATGAAGCGTTACCCCTGTTTCCTCAAGAAAATGGAACTTAATATTTTGGTCTAACACACGAGCATATTCCGGTGGCACAACCTTTGTTTTATCAAAAGTCATAATTTCTCGAAGAGATTCTAAGACTGTCTTGTCTGGTGCAAATACCAAAGCATTATGACAAAATCTCTTGTCTTTCGGATACTTCTTTGCAAGCAGAAACTCATAGAAAATACAAGTTGCCATAAGTATGGTTTTACCAAGTCCCATTGTCAAAGCATAAATGTAGTTCGGGTAATCTTCCTTGTATTTTTTCATCTGCTTGAATACGATTTCATTCTGTTTATCGCCCATATCAATCAAAGTACCCTGACCACCTTTGTGGATGGTGTAATATGAAGCATCAGCAAAGCGATTTTCTCTCTTTCTCCACTCATCGAATATTTGATACATATGGGCATTATTCATAAATTCCTTTATAAACACATACATCTCCAACGCTTCAAACTGCGGCTTTCTTAAGAAAGCATCTCTGTTTTCACGACTGTCATTATACGCAAGGAATTTCTTAGTCAAATCATTGTATCGTGAACGGATTTTCCCCCTGTTCTGAGTATAATACTCCCACAACTGTTCATAAAAGGCAAAATCCTGAATAAAGTCAGTTGTTTTTCTCGCCATAGATTACTCGACCTCCACTTCTAAGGATTCCGATAAAAGGTCAGTGATTTTAACTCGTATCGTACCTGCATTTTCAGGTATGTCATACACACCGCTTACTATCTCTTTTTTATCCGGCACATCTGTTACGGTCGGCTGCATAACTACTCCGTCAAAATTCCAATCAATCATTATAGACTCGACTAATTGACGCCAATCCTCTACATATTCCTTCTGCAATGAAAGCTTCTGCATAAGGTTCATAGGATAGAAAGCTCTGATAACTAACTTATTGCCTTCTCTGACAATCTCGGCTTCCGCTTCTCGTTTTAATTGCAAGTCTTTCTTTTCTCTAAGAATATCTACAATTTCAATATCTAACTTATATTCAGAAAGTTCCTGCTCCAAAGAAGCCTTCAAATCCGGTTCGTGACCCATACAAACAATTGTAATCTTCTCAACCGGTTGAGTTGGATTTTCAGCTTTTCTCTTTTCGTAAGTCTTATATGGCAAGTTAGCTTTCAACTCTTCCAAGTCTGCCTTAGTTGCAATACGATTTACCGGCATAATCTTAACCATTCGACCATCAAGTTCACCATCCCAAACATCACTCTGTGGAAATGGTTGAATTTCGAGAGCTTGTATAATTAGTTCCTTCGCTTCGAGAGGATTCCTAAAGAAGTCATAATTATTGACATTATATACTTCAAATCCTGTATATTTTTCATTGTCCTGCAGCTGTTCGCTTAATTCGTTTGCTACATTGATAAGGCGTTTAGTAGTAGTTTGAATTGAGCCGAGGTTAATATCAGCCCCTATGAACCTTCTACCAAGTTTCATAGCGACAGCCTGCGTTGTTCCACTTCCCATAAAGCAATCGAAAACCAAGTCGCCCGGGTTTGTCGATGCATTTATTATCCTTTCAACAAGCTTTTCTGGTTTTTGAGTCGGATAATCGCATCGTTCTTTAGCCACTGGATTTACAGGAGGAATATCATTCCAAACAGAGTCTATAATATCTCCCTTTACTTCATCCAGATAGATAATTCGTGTTCCACCACCCGTAGGATTTACATCATCCCTATATAAACGTCCATTTTCATCTTTCTTAAATCTCTTTATGTATTCTGGAGAGTGAGGTCTATATTGAACATTCCATGTATAATTATCGCTATTTTTTGTATAAGAATAGATTAAATCATGTTTTTGTGGAAATTTTTTAGAAGTTGCTCTTTTAAAGCCAAAGTAACTCCAAACAATTTCATTTCTAAAATTTTCTGGTCCAAAAACCTCGTCTAAGATTATTCTCAGAAAAGATGACTTATGCCAATCACAGTGAACATATATACTGCCTGATTCACTTAATAATTCTCTCATTATCAGTAAACGTTCGTACATAAATTGAAGATATTCATCATTTGTCCAAATATCGCCATATTGTTTTTCTTCGAATGATGTAGAGTCAGTTTCTGCCTTACCTACGCCTTTAACTTCGATTTTCTTTTTATAATCTGCTTTACTATCGAATGGCGGGTCGATATAGATAAGGTCAATTTTACCACGATATTCTTTAATCAAATGGCTCATAACCTGTAAGTTATCTCCCCAGAATATCTTATTTATCCAGCCATTTGTTTCCTCACCGTATCTCTCACGAAGCTGAGCCGGATAATACTGTGTAGATTCATAAGGACGCTTTCCCGTCCATCTAAGTTCCGGAAACCCCTTAATTGTCGGGCGTTTAGCAAATTCAAAAGTCATTTGTCCTTCCATTTTTTAATCCTCCGTTATTCTTTGCTACCTTTTTTATTTCTGCGTCTCTAATCGGTATAAGTCGTCCTTCCATATACAAATCCCGCCCCAGTAAACTATGAAGTAGAATATATTTATCAGTTTCCAACAGATTAGGATTTTCACTCAGCAAAGCATTCACTCCTTCAATCATCATTGGTTCTGTAAGCTGTGCTAAAGTGGATTCAACATCAAGCTCTCCTGCATTTTGAAGTTTCGTAAGACTGCTTAACAGCCCAATCCAATGATAAAGAAGCTTTCGCTTTTCTGCATCTACTTCTTCCTTCGTCATAATTTCAGACAATATCGGCTGATTCTCAACTACCTTATGTTCTGTTTCACATTTTATCTGGTCTATCTTAAGCTCTTTAGAAAATAAAACATCTTTTGCCCCCTTCCAAAGTGGGACTATATGCTTATGCCAAACATTAGGAATTACTTCATAGAAAAAAACATCTCCTGCTCGGTCAATGGCATATTTAGAATATTCTACCATCTTATCTCGAACTAAATCTTTTATAGGAGAAGCATAACTTTCCTGCACCACACTATCAGCCACATAATGCTTTAATTCCTTAAGTACCCTATGTGGTTTTCGATTCATCAACCTGCCATATTCATCTATAAAAGCTTCATCATTTTTCCATTTTATGAAAAGTTCATCTGTTGGAATAATATATATAATATTATTTTTCCTAACTCTATGTTCTGCCATACACTCTACCTCTCGTTACTTATTGCAGTAGTATCGAAAATCGCAGTTCTTACAAGTTTTCGCATCATCGCAACGATGCTTAAAATCCTTCCTCAGAATTTTATGTACAGTATCATCAAAAGCTGCAACTGTTCCTTCAATAGCAGTCCTTGTATAAGGATATGTTATCATCGGATTACCATTTTCTTCTCCCGTATAGTAGAGATGCATTTTGCTTACCTTCTGTCCGGTTCTCTGTTCAATAAGATAAGCATAGATTTGTAATTGTCTACGATAATGTTCTAACCTTTCTCGCATCTTAACCATATCTGGCTTTCGCTCAGATTTGAAATCAACTATTTCAACTGTACCGTCAACGCCTTTGACAAGGTCAATCTTACCATCTATGATATAGTCCTCTTTAACAAGACTTACATCTACCTCAGCCTGCTGAACAGATGCCCATTTGCCGTCCATTCTCTTTGCATATCGTTCTACTTGACTGAGTGCTGCATTACGCTGTGGCTCAGCCAAATAAGTATGCTCCGACTTAACAAGCGAATTATAATTTGACTCAAACCAAGTAGCAATATTATCGTTAGTGATTTTATCGACTTCTCCTCTGATAGCAGCTCTATGAATATCTTCAATGGTTTCATGAACCAAAGTACCGAACATCATAGCGTTCTGTCGAACAGGCATAAATTCAAGTTCCTTATAGAACTTATACTGTAAAGCACAAGTTTCATAAACTGTAATGTGAGAAGTAAACGAAAAGGAATTTTTCAAATTTACCTTCTTTACAGATTGAAAAAAAAATTCGCTTAAATCAAATTCGTCACTATCCACACTCTGAATTTCATCATAAATATCTCTAAAGTATTGGCTTGGAGTACGTTTATTTTCATCGCAGGTAAGTACGAGCAAATTCTGTGCCCTTGAAAAAGCCGTATAGTATAATCTCCAAAAATCAAAATACTTTGTTTGGTCATAAGGTTCAAATGCCGGTCTATGGAAATATTTTTCCTCGACTTCTGTCATAAGGTCTTTATATGTTTTTCTCGGTACATTACTTAAAGAATCCACCAATACAATTGGGAACTCCATTCCTTTAGATTGATGTATTGTAAGGAATGACACACAACCACTCGGTGCATACTCCGCCTCGTCCTCATACTCAGATATTCCACCGTCATAAAGTAGTTTTAAATAAAGATTAAAAAGTAGTTCTGTGTTTCTATCAATATATGAACCATTAAATACATCAACTCTATGCAGATACTCAAACTTACCGATTATCTGTGTAAGTAAAGCAAGATTTCTTGTAGGTCGAATATCAACAACACCTACACTCATATCTGTATCAAGAATATCGCTAAAAGGTCTAAACATAAACAACTTATAAAGCAATCCTGAATAAGCATAATCCGTCGTTCCAGTCAACCCTGCGTGTACTTTGCCGTGTTTTCTAATAAACTGTAATAGTTCTTTATTATCCGCCCTAGTAACATATTCATTAGCAGCAACAATGCATTCCCTATAATATCGGTAATGTTCTACCTGCAAAAAATCAAATTCTTGTTTTTCAAGTTTCATTACATATTTAGGAAACATAAGCATTAAACACCCCAATGCCAGTTTTATCTCATCACGTTTGAAAAACATATCTGAACGGGGAGAATAGACATTTATTCCATTTCTCTCCAAAAAATTTGCAAGTGCTGTTACTCGCTGATGCTTAACCGAGCTGAATAAAAAAGCCAGTTGGTTGTAATCCGTAAGCTTTCCTGATTCTTTTAACTCCTTAATAAAACCAAGTATTTTCTCATGCCACTCATCTTCATCATCTTTGCTAAATAATTTTACTACCGCAGGACTTTGTATATCGGACTTTACGTGTGGCTCAATTTTCTTTTGATAGCGATATCTATCCCAAGAAAATTTGAATTTATGCCCCGATGTAGTTGATATCCATTCGTTATAAAAATCCACAATATCACTATTAGAACGATAATTTACTACCAGCGGAATAATCTTACATCCCTCATTTTCAAATTTGTGCGGAAATTCAAGTATATTACGGATAGTTGCACCCCTAAAACGATATAAACCTTGGTCATCATCTCCTACAACGCATATATTATGATGTTTAGCTCCAAGCAAAAACACTATCTGTTCCTGTATGTAATTTGTATCCTGATATTCATCTATCATAAGATATTGCAGTTTATCTTGTAATTCTTCTAATATCTGTTTATTCTGCATAAGCAATTTGTAACATTCAGTCTGAATTGTTGAGAAATCAATCAAATTTCCTTCCTCAAGCATTTCTTGATAAACAGACAGCACTCTTCCAAGTGTTCTTATCCCAGGATTATCATCTGACTTCAATGCTTCAATATCAACCATTTCTTCAGACAAATGGTTGACATATGTGCAAATCTCATCAGACCGTTTCCAAGAACCTCCCTTTGAAAGAAGCTCATCAATTCCCTCTATATTCTTGAATTTATGAAAATTTCTAAACACAAGATACTTTTGGTCGAAAGTATCAAGTAAACGATAATTTCGTTTAAGTCTTGTAAACTCTAAATTCTCTTTTATAATCCTCAAACATAAAGAGTGAAATGTACCAATATACATTTCATTTACATTGACAGAAATATTCCTTTCTGCTAACTCATTTGTAATACGGGTTATAAGTTCTTTAGCTGCCTTTTCCGTAAAAGTAGCCATCATTATTTGTTCAGGTTTTATGCCACATTCTTGAATAAGATAAACCGCCCTCTTAACAAGTGTAAATGTTTTACCTGTACCGGGTCCTGCTGTGATAAGCACAAGACCGTCTGTGGCACTTATTGCTTCTTTTTGAGCTTCGTTTGCATTTCCATAATTAAACATATAAACAGCTCCTATTCCGTCCCAGTAAAATCCACTTTTCTTTATTCATCTAAAATAACTTCGCATATATCTCCGATGTCGCAATGAAACACCCGACATATCCTCATCAGTACTTCAAGAGATACTGGCTCATTCTTATTTATCTTCGTTGCAGCGTATGATGTAATTTCGGCTGCACGCATTAAATCCTGTCTTTTCATTTGATTGTCAATCATAAGTTTTTGAAGTTTGTTATAGCATATCTTCATCAGTAACACCTCTTCATCTTATAATTCTTCTTCGTTACAGTTAACCATTTAACATTATATATTAAATTTTCAGGCATTTCAAGATTTCGGACAGAAATGTAACCTTTCAGGCACTAAGGTGTCACTTTTTACAAACACCTAATACGACTCTTTTAAAGAATACTAAAAAAGAGATGCCGAAGCACCTCAATTATACATTCTATTATTAACATTCAATGCAATCATTGCTATGACCTTTTCTATCGGCGGCTCTTTTCCGTCCGGTGCAACTACTTTCCAAAAAGCTATTGCTTCCGGTTCAGCACTTTTCATTGCTTCCCGAATGGCAAACTGCATTTCCTCTTTTACTGCTTTTTCGGTTGTTCCATTTTCTTTCGCTATTTGTCTGAAAATGTCGTTCACATCTACTTCCTCCTATGTCTATTAGTATGTGTCTGTCACTGACAGTTGTTGTTATAGCATATTTGCTCTGTCGAAGTCCCGAAAAATTTGTCGATAGCAGAAATTTTTTATACTGAAAAAAAGAAAGCTCGTCGATTAGGACGAACTTCTGCGTTTTATGGAAGTATTTGCTTTGACTGCTTCACAAGTGTATCTATGACTTCATAAATTCTGTTTCTATCTTCAGGAGCAAGTTTTTCAAGCTTCTCATTCAGCATTGAGTTCTTGACTGTATATCCCGTTTCCAGAACATCTGTAAGAACCATATCTGATGATACACCTAAAGCATTTACTATCTTTATGAAAGTTTCGAGTGACGGAATTTTCTCTCCACGCTCAACCATACCAATATAATTTGTTGTCAAATCTGTTTTCTCAGCCAAATCTTCTTGGCGTAATTTCCTCGCAAGTCGGAACTTTCTTATATTCTTGCCGATTGTATCGAGCTTCAACGGCAAGTTCTTTTCTGACCACTCCAAAGCAATTTCAGGGTGTGTTGTCTGCAAATCGTTAAACCCTTTCAGGAATATGTACCCACTGCAATACGGGCATTTGCTCCCACCGGAACGGGTAGAAATAAGAGTGTTCCACTTTCTGCCGCAATCCTTACACTTCCACCAAGCCTTACGATTGGCAAAGACCGTAACCTGAGTTGGAAGTAACGGATAATTTCTATCCGACCACTCGGCAGCTATATCCGGCTGAAGTGTTGCAAGGTCATTAAATCCTGCCAACACTTTATTATGGGAACAATATGGGCAACCTGTTTTATTTATTGTCCTGCTCTTAACAGCAGCTTCCCACTCGTGTCCTTTCTCACATCTCCAAATTACTTTCTTATGAGAACCAATAGAAACTTCTGTCGGTTTTATCTTATTCTTTTCCGACCACTGCTTTTCCAGTAGCGGCTCTAATGTTGCCAAATCGTTAATCCCTGCAATCACTCTCGCACCGGAACATATCGGGCATTTTTCTCCATTAGAACGAGCCTTAACACTTGCCTGCCATTCATGACCGCAAGCACCTCTCCACCATACTTTTTTATTTGAACCAAAGGTAATATCATCAGGTGTAAGCGGTAAATTCTTCTCTGACCACTCCGAAACAAGCTCCGGGTGTACTTCTGCTAAACTGTTGTTCATAGCCAAACCTCAACCTCCTTGTGCTTAGAGTATATGAAGTTTTGGCTTTATCTTGTAGTTTGCGAATATCCGTATAAATAGAAAAAAACCTTTGAGAAAAGGATTTCTCCTCTCTCAAAGGGCAAGTTGGCAAACTGGAAGTTTCACTTCTAAGAATCCTTAAATTTTAACCATTCCTTTTAATATAGCATGGTCTGGCAAACCTTTAATTCCCAAATAGTCATATTCTGTTTTTCCCAAATATCCATTTTCTTCCGTAAGAAAGCTCCAATCATATGTAGCAATAGGACTATATTTTACATCTTTATATCCGTTGTATACAGAATCTAAACCTTTTTCAACAAGCCAGTCTAAGCCAACACTATCTCCATCCTTAAACACAAAACTATGGTAATCATTAACTATCCTTGGACCATATACCTCAGCAACTAATGAAAAACATTCGGATAATGTCTTATGAACACAATTAAAATCCCCCAAACACAAAAATCTATCTATATTTTTAAAGCAACCTTTTAAATAATTATATTGAATTAACTTCGTGCCACTTTCTGTTTTAATTCGAGTACCGATAATACTTAACTTCTTATTTTCAATTTCAATATCAACTTGTAAAAACTCAGGACGATTAACATCACAGACATCTACAGTCTTAACTGCAATTAACTTGTACATTAAGTTTCTACGTACGCCAATACAAACTTGGTTATACCTTTTTGAAACAAATGGAGAACAATATAGATCAAACTCTTTCTCTATATCATGTTTAAATTCTCCCCAACCATTTGATGTGCAAAATTCAACTAAAACAAATATATCTACAGAGTTAATATAATTACTAATAAATGATGGAATCTCATATCCTATTCCACCCATTGCATGCAAGTTCCACTCCAAATATTTTATTTCCATAAACCCTCCACAAAATCTCGATTTGTATTTCTGTTTGTTTTAAAAATGGGCAACTCCGATTGGAATTGCCCACTCATTGCACTAATTATGCGATTTTTTCTTGCTTGCACCGATTTCTGCATCAATTGATGTAAGTTTGATGTAAATCGCTGTTTTTTATCAAATGAAGTACGTCCCGTCTATTTGGTGAAACGGTACATTTTTACATCATCTTAATACAGCTTCGCACCTGCCGGAATATGGTTATCAACCATCAGAAGATGCAGTTCTTCATCCTCTGAATCCTTCAGGTTATTCACTGCTGAAAGCAGCATACCGCAAGACTCGATTCCCATCATCTTTCTTGGCGGAAGGTTGGTGATTGCAATCAGTGTCTTTCCAACTAACTCTTCTGGCTCATAATAAGCGTGAATACCGCTTAAAATGGTTCTGTCTGTACCTGTTCCGTCATCCAGTGTGAACTGAAGGAGCTTCTTGCTCTTCGGAACTGCTACACACTCTTTAACCTTTACGGCACGGAAATCAGATTTGCTGAATGTATCGAAATCAACCTCTTCTTCAAATAAAGGCTCAACCTTTACGTTGGAGAAGTCAATCTTCGCATTGTCTTTGAAGAATCCGTTGTTGTCGTTTGCAGTTGCTTCTTCTACTGCTCCGGATTTTCCTGCTTTTTTGTCAGAGTCAAGACTCTTCATTGTCGGGAAAGATTTCACGTTTTCTTCATGATTCTTCGGGATGCGTCACTGTACTATTTTTTCTAAATTTATAAACCTTATAATTACTTCACTATTCGTCATTATTAAATTATCTTTGTTGTCAATTTGCTGTAAACCAAACAAATTGTTGTCATCCGTTTTACTAAGCACTTCTCAAAAAATATCTAATTTTGCTGCTAAATTCTCGAATGATTCTTGTTTCTTTTCTTCTGTTGCTTCCGCATAAATGTCCATCGTTGTTTCAATGTTTCTATGTCCCATAATGGATTGAATAACTTTTAAATTTGTTTCATTTTCGCAAAGTCGTGTACAAAAAGTATGTCTCAGATGATGGCAAGAAAAATTAGGTAGTATAATAGGATCTCTGCGTTCTTTTTTAGCTCGCACCACTTCGTCTGCATTATAACTATTTGCTATACGCTTAATCGTATGATTGACTGTTTGTGGATTTGGAACCATTCCAAAACGATTACAAAAAATAAATCCTGACATTCCATCAATTTCTGATTCATTAAAACCATTTTCCAGTTGTTCTTCATAAAGCATTTCAAAAGCATCTTTCACAATATCTAACATTGGAATTGTACGAATTCCCGCTTCCGTTTTAGGTTTGGATATTCTCAATACACTTTTGTTGCTTTCTGGTTTTTGATAATAACTCAAACTGTGATTGATACTGATTGTTCTTTTGTCATAATCTAGGTCTTGCCATCGAAGCCCTAATGCCTCACCAATTCTACATCCTGTTCCAAGCAACACCGTAAACATAGGCCACCAATGATAATATATCGGATGGTTCGCAATATATTCCATAAATGCTCTTTGCTGCTCTACTGTCAATGCATGTCTGATTCCTCTGTTCTTCCCGGATTCTCTGCTGATTTCTTTCATTACTCCATCAGTAGGATTATTTCGTATGATCTCATCCCGCACTGCCAACTGAAATGTTGGATGAAGCAAACAATGAACAGTATCTAAAGTTCCTAATGAAATTTTTACTTCATTAAGAAGATAATAATAAAACTGCAATACATCAGAATACTTTATATCAGCAATCCGCTTTTTTCCAAAGGTATCACGTACATAATGATCGTACGTATATAAATATGAACTTTTTGTAGATTCACGCAAATTATACTTCGTGGACATATACCGATCAAACGTATCATTCACACTTGCCTTGCCAGCAACGTAGAGATCCAATCCGTCCAACTGATCCTTCATCAGTTTAGCTTCTTTCTCTCTTAGTTCTGCCAGATCGTTAGCATATATAAATTTACGTCTGCCCATCGGGTCTGTATAGGTGTACATATATCTTTTATCTGATGATCTTTGTACTTCTCCTTTGCGTAAAGATCTTCCTCGCAAATCTTTTCTAACTTTCGCCATAATAGTTTCCTCCTCTTAAGAGAGAAGCACTCACTATTTTTTCTGCTCGGATAAAAGTATCTCTACCCCTTTTAGGACAATGTCCGTTGTAGTCATTTTATGTTGTTCGGCGTATGCAAGCATCTGGGAATATAGCTGATCAGGAACACGAATGCTTAATACTTTCTTCTTTGCATTGTCTGATTTTGGTCTTCCCATCTTTTTCATTTCAGCTCTTATACCTCCTATACCAACATTATACTTTCTGTATGACATAAAGTCAATTAAAAATGCAGAAAACTATAGAAGTTCTTCTCTCTTATTTTCTCTCTTAAAATTTTAATACTCTCGGAATGTTTCCAAATATTTTTCAAATATCTCACAATTAACTAAAGCTACTTTATCAATTTTATAGACTGCTTTCGCCTCTTTTGCTAATGCCTGAAATTTTGTCAATCCTAAACTGTATTTCTCCGCACCTTCTGGATATCTCACGAACTTCTTTTCCATTTTCTTAGTAGCTTCCACATCTTTTCTTGCAAAACCCATTTCACAAAACTCCTTTCCATTTATAAATAAGAAAGAAAACAAATTTGTCTTCTCATATAACGAAAGGAAATCAATGGATTTTACAGGGTGATTATGATAAAAAGTTAAAAAAATAGTTGTCAAAGACTTTTCTTCGACAACTATCGTTACAAATTACTAATATTCATATTGAATTATTTTATTTTCATATTTTATATCACAACCCATTTCTATAAATCTCGTTTATAACGGCCTGTGCCTGTTCCATTTCTTTTTTCTTTATGAATTCTTCCCGGTCACTTAAAATTGCTATCATCTCATCTATTACATCTTCTATTCTAGGTTCCGTGTAACGATACAAGTATCCTAACATTCTAGTCGCCGTATAATCAGTATTCAAAATATTGTAAGCTATTTCTGAACAAAGTTCTTTTGGATATCCTTTGGTAAGTAAAACCTTGTACAACTCATCTGTTCTCTCTGTTTTCATAAACCATTTCTCCTGTAAATTTTACGCTGCTTATATCAATATTCCTTCCCAATGATCCAATTCATGCTGACAGATCTGCGCGATCCATCCATCAAGTTTCAAATTCTGTTTTGCATCATCAAAAGTCTGTTTCATAATAATTTCAACATTCGTCCAACAAATCAAGATGATTAAGAATTCCATCTATATAAAATCAAAAAGTGATAGTTGCTCACACTTATCTTTTTCTTCATAGGTACGCAGATATTCAAACACTTTATCATTATCATGAACAATATGGTATTTGTCACATGTTTGATTGAATATCTTCCGTAGATGGTTTTCATTTGGGCTTGGCAAAATATATTGATTCCCATAATAGGCAATATATTTTCCTTTCAGTCCAGGAAACAGACGATCCAATTGTTTATAGAAATATTCACGATTCCCTTCTCGTAAAGTCAAACCCATACCAAAATTTATAATCCCATACACTTTTGTTTCAACGCAATAATTTAATATACCACGCAGATTTTCTTCAGTATCGTTAATAAACGGCAAGATTGGACATAACCATACAACCGTAGGAATGCCCTCTTGATGCAAAATCTTTAACGCTTCATACCGTTCTTTGGTTGTACTGACATTAGGCTCTAATTTCCGACACAACTGTTCATCGTAAGTAGTTAATGTCATCTGTACGACACATTTCGTTTTTTCATTGATTTTTTTTAAAATATCTAAGTCACGAAGCACTTGGGTTGATTTCGTAATCAGGGTAAACCCAAACCCATATTTTTCAGCAAGTGACAATGATTTTCTCACATACCGCAAGTCATTTTCCAATGGGATATATGGATCGGTCATTGCTCCGGTACCTATCATACATCGCTTCCGTTTTCTTTTCAGGGCATCCTCTAGCAACTCAAGTGCATTCTGTTTTACTTCAATATCTTCAAATGCATGATTCATATGATAGCAATCACTTCTTGAATCACAATAAATGCAACCATGCGTGCATCCCCGGTATAGATTCATTCCATTGGATGCCGATAGAATGCCTTTTGATGTTACATAATGCATTTCCTTCCCCCTTTCATCTATCGCCTGATATCTTGTTGTCCTACGCACACCTGGAAGAGGTAAACGTCTAGTTTCTGTCTCATAAGGCAAATTAGTTTTATCATTTTCTTCATACTTTTATTCTCAAAATCGTTTTTTGATTGATTCTGAATTGTAGTATAACAGTTTTTTAACTTTTTTTCTATCTCGCCCTGTATTTTCCCCTCTGAGCATTTCGATATATGAGAGGGTTAATCTTTCAAGAGCAAGATCCACTCAGTAATACGGTATCGCCATTTTGGCTTTCCTATTACTTTGAGTTTTATCTTGATGTGGATTTCGCTCCCCATACCCTCGATACTGACATTTGCAAAATGTCAGATTGGCTTCCACATAAAATGTGTACGCAACACCAGAAGTATCAGAAGGGACAGCTGATATTTCTTGTGGAGTGCCATAAAGTTGGAAGTGCCAAATTAAGAAAGGAGGAACATGGCACCGAAGAAAAAAAGAAATGAAATGAAACACTCTAATATCATCTGTTTAAGATTAAGTGACATTGAATTAGAGTTAGTCAATCATGCCGCTTCTCAGGCAAAATTATCACGTTCTGATTATCTGAGAAACCTGATTTTAGATCACAAAATGGCCATACACTATGAGGTTGTCATTGAAAGCAAAACAGTAAAAATGCTCTTAGCAGAGTATGGAAAAATCGGCTCTAATCTTAATCAGATTGCAAAGTATTTTAACACTGGAGGAGCGTACTCTAAATCTGTAGCAAATGAAATCCAGCAATGCCTTTACGATCTCTATAGATTAAAAAAAGAACTGCTAAAAGTAATAGGTGATTATCATGGCAATAGTGAAACATATTAAAAGTCGAAATGCAAACTATTCAGATGCTCTGGATTATCTCATCTTTCAACATGATGAATCAACCGGAAAAATGATTCTTGATGAATTTAATCGACCACTGCGAAGAGATGAATTATACATGGATGGTCTCAACTGTAATCCCGATACTTTTGATGTTGAATGCTATGAATGTAATGAACATTTTAAAAAGAACCGAAGCAAATCCGAAATCAAAAGTCATCACTATATCATCAGTTATGATCCTGCCGATGCTATTGAATGTGATCTGACGGGAGAAAAAGCACAGGCTCTATCTTTAGAACTTGCAAAGAAAATTTTTCCAGGATATCAGGCTCTTATCGTGACACATACCGATGGTCACAATGGATCCGGCAATATCCATACGCACATTGTTATCAATAGTGTTCGTAAAAACACAGTAAAAAGAGAATCTTATATGACGCAGCCTCACGATCATGAAGCCGGATACAAGCACCGATCCACAAATAAATTTCTGGATTATTTCAAAAAGGAAATTATGGATATGTGCATCCAAGAGGGACTTCATCAAATCGATCTTCTCTCTCCGGCTGAAACTAAAGTGCCACAAGCAGAATATATGGCTCAAAAATCCGGACAGAAAAAATTAGAAGAGACAAATAAAAAAATCATTGCCGATGGATTGAAACCAACAGCCACAACATTTCAAACACAGAAGCAGGAACTCAGAAATGCCATTGAAGAATGCAGCTCGCATTCCAAAAACTTTCAGGAATTCCAATCTCTGCTTTTTGAAAAATATCAGATTTCCGTTATTGAAGAGAGGGGAAGATATCGTTATCTCCATCCGGATCGGGACAAACGGATTACAGAGAAGGCTTTAGGAACTCAATACGGCAAAGAACATTTAGAACAGCTCTTCTTACGAAAAAATCCGATAACCATTCTTTATGTCAGATCTCATTTACGGTTGGTGGTAGATCTTCAGAAAAATGTGAAAGCAATGCAAAGTCCCGGATATGCTCATCGGGTAAAAATATCCAATCTTCAGGAAATGGCAAATACCATTATCTATGTGCAAGAACATGGATACAATACCCAAACCGAATTAAAAAGTGCCTTTTCCGAATCTCAAAAACAGTTAGATCAGGCAACAGATCAGCTTATGGAAATGAATGCAGATTTGAAAAGCATCAACCGGCAGATTCATTACACCGGACAATATTTTGCACAGAAAGCAATCTATACCGAATTTTTAAAAGCGAAAAACAAAGGCAGATTCCGAAAGGAACACACCGCTGAAATTCAAGCATATGAAGAAGCCCGTGACTGGCTGAAATCTTTTTATCCAGATGGAAAGATGCTTCCTATCAAAACATTGAAGGAACAAAAAGCCAGCTTGCAGGAACAGATCGACCAGCAAAAATCATCCATCCGATCTCTAAAGGATCTGACACAAGATTTAAGAACCGTAGACAAAAATGTGGAAGCAATTCTCCACAACCAGGTTCCCAAAAAACAAAAGACACGGGAACCCGAATTATAAATCATTTTACGAAGGAGGAATTACAATATGACACAAAATGAATTTAATGTTGTCCTTGAACAACAATATCGAAAATGTGCCGATGTACTGGTACACAAGAAAAAAGAATACACCGGAGACCGCATTGATCGCCTGAGTGCATTTAAAATTGCTGCCTCATTACAGGGATGCACACCTAAGACTGCTCTGGCCGGAATGATGTCGAAGCATGTCGTATCTCTCTATGATATGTGTTACTCTTCGTTGCTCCAATTTGAGTTAGAACAATGGGATGAGAAGATCACAGACTGCATCAACTATCTCATTCTGCTGAAAGCATTGATAAAGGAGGAACAAGCCTATGGATCACATTGAGACAAAGATTTTAAATAGTTATACCATTCAGGAAGCAGCTCAAAACATGGTATTCGCAGCAAGGCTTACCCAACAGGGGCATTCCATTCAAAACATGGATGATCTTATGGCTCTTTATCAGAAATCTTTTACGGATAAAACTGTAGACCGGATTGCCAGTCTTCCCCATCCAACCGTACAGAAATTTACTGTGATCACCGTTGCGATTGTAGGAGCAAGCAGACGTTTTCTTGCACAGATCACTCGTCATCAGAATGAAGTAAAATTCATGAGTGCATCTCTGCAATATAGCAACTATTCAGAAAAAGCTGCATTTGTGATCCCATATGAAATCCTTTTTTCCGAACAGAGATACATTGATCTCTATCTGCAAAGCTGCTTATCGGATCTCAGATGTTATCAGGAATTGTGTTCTGTGGGATTTCATCATGATTCTGCCGGCTATGCCCTCCCCCATGCTTTAAGAAATATTCTGATCATCTGTGCTACACCTTATGAGTGGAAACATATGATCAGTCAGCGTATCTGCAGAAGAAATACCGACGAAACAAGAATTGTAATGTTGGACATCTGGCAGAAACTATATGAATTCGATCCGGTGTTATTTTCACCGAAGCTGACCGGTCCTTTCTGCCAAAGGGGATGTTGTGAAGAAGGTGCTATGTCCTGTGGAATCCCCATCCCAAAAGACTGGTCTCCATTAGAAATAATGAAAGCAGATTATCCTCTGCTCGTAGAAGGGAGGGAAGCTGTTTATGAAAATTAAATTGATCGACTTTGGGTTAGAGAAAGATCATTATCCCTTCCGACCTCATGAAAACGATGCCGGCGCCGATGTGTATATGCCTTATGACTGCACATTAAAGCCAGGAGAGATTGCAAGAATTCCCTTAGGATTTGGGCTCATGATTCCGGATGGATATGCCGGTTATGTCTTTCCAAGAAGCAGCATGGCTGCAAAAGGATTGGTCTGCGAACTTCCGCCTATTGATTCCGGATATCGTGGCGAAATTCATGCCATTATCAGCAATGTTAGTTCAGAATCCCAAATACTCAGCAAAGATACCCGTGTAGGGCAACTGGTTATCACTCCCGTTCTAATTGCCGACTTTGTTCTGGATCTCGGAGAAGCAAGAGATATTGGTGCTTTCGGAAGTACCGGGGAATAAAGATCATAAAACCAGAGGTGCCGAATGATATATCATTTGACACCTCGCACAATCAAAATAACTTACAGAAAGGATTTTCTATTATGATTACGTTTGGAAGAAAATTAAAACATTTGAGACAGAAAAATCATCTCACACAAAAAGAACTAGGTATTGCACTTGGCTTTCCGGAAGATTCTGCTGATGTCAGAATTGCACAATATGAAGCAGATGCAAGAAAGCCTCGTGATGAAATCCTTGCTAAAATGGCTAAAATACTTTACGTACCAATCGATGTCCTCACCGTTCCAGTATTATCTGAACCAAGAGAATATGATGCTGCGTCCTTCTGGATGCATGAACTTTCTGCAGAATTATAATTTTTTTAATAAAATAAAAAAAGCAGGAAATCTTTAGATATGCTCTCTTCGTGATGACAGTTTATTATTTTACTGTCTCTCATAAAGGGAGCATATCATTTCAGATTTCCTGCTTAGCAAAGCTGTGAAGATTTAATTGTGATTGGGTTGCCAGTTATACAAACTGCAATTTGAAAACCACATTTTTATAAGTGGTTATTAACCCTCACAGGGTTTTAATAAAATCCTCCGAAAGCCTTGAAAATAAAGGGTTTATCGCAAAATGCTCACCTTAACTTATTATACGATTTCACTTACGTTTATTCTTCCCTTGGAAGCTGATAAGGGCAAACACAAGGGCAAGAAAATCTGATAACAAGATATAAGAGAATGTGGCAATCGGAGAACTGTGACGTATGTGCGAATATATTATACTGGAGGATTTATTATATGGACAAGTACATTTTTGATGAAAGCAACGGTTTATGGTATGAATTGCAGGGAGATTATTATATCCCTTGTCTGATACTTTCCGAAGAAGAAACACAGCCTATCGGTTTGTGGGGACAGCGCCACAAGCAGTATCTAAAGGAGCATAAGCAGTTCCTCTATACCACAATGCTGATTGAGGGTACACTAAACTCCTACCTTGCAGATATTGACAGACAGGCACAGGAGCGTTTGCTCCTGCTGACAAAGCAAATTGCAGAGCAGGAAAATGTGACCGAGAAACTGAAAGCAGATAATGCTATGCTGTGGGTACAGAAAATGAATGAAATTCAGTCCAGAGTTAGAGAAATCATTTACAGCGAGATTATCTACGCATAACAGAATGAGTGATTGGGGCGGTAAGCCAGCTTTTGGCTTACTGCCCTTGTCTGCTCATAAGCAAAATAAAGAAATACCGTCAATGGCAGTGCTTGCACTGTTCATCGAGACCATTGACGGTATTGCGTATTTTGCTATCGCTGTCCGTGGCTTTTTTCAATTTTAAACGTTGCTTAAAACAACTTATTGTGTTAAAATATATGCTGATACAAATAAGAGTTTAGGAGGAACCGAAACTATGACAGCCTCAATGCGTTTAAGATAAGCTGGCAATAAAAAAAGCAGAATCTATCCCCGATGATAGGCTTTTTTGTTGTGCTTATTTATACGATATTGAGCATTCATTAGTTACGGTGAGATATAAGTTATTTAACTATACCTTTATTTAACTATGTCTTTAATATGAATGTTTCCAAATTGTATGTATGCAGACCAAAAGCCACATTGTGGATTTTGGCCTGCATTTTTTATTGCCTAGAATGCTGTTCAAAATAGAAATTCAAGCAAAATAATATGCAGGAGATAATATAAATGGAAAAATACAACAATTGGAAACTTAAGTTTTATACAATATGGGCAGGGCAGGCAGTATCATTAATCACTAGTGCCATCCTGCAAATGGCGATCATTTTTTACCTTACAGAGAAAACAGGATCTGCGATAGTCTTGTCTATGGCTTCACTAGTAGGTTTTTTACCCTATCTAACATACTTCTTCCCACTATAATAATACCATACAAATTTTATAAATACAAGACTGTTTATATAAGCTGACACATGCTAAACTAGCCTAGCAATGTTTCAGTAAAACTTTCTTTCATTTTTCAAGGAGGTCATAATCATTATGGGGAATAATCAGACAGAAAAAGCGTTTGAAGAAAAAAGATTAGCACAAACAATCTCTTTAGCCGAGGAACAATTAAAGCAGGCAAAAGAAGCGGCAGACAAAAAGAAATCAGAAATTATCGAAGCCAAAAAAGATGTGCGTGAAAATACAGAACACGGCATTACATCACTGTACACATCAGACGGTTTCGAGGCACTTGTTGAATTAAGCCAATATATCAATCCTGTTACAGACAAAATTATAGATTATGAAGAAGAAGAACATAAAATACTTCTGTTAGAAAAGATGATAAAATCGCCCTATTTTGCCCGAATTGATTTTAAATTTGATGATGAGGACGAATTTGAAAAAATATACATTGGACGTTCTTCTCTACGAAAAAACAGCTATCAAGAGATGTATGTTTATGATTGGAGATCGCCGATTGCCAGTGTTTTCTATCGTTTTATGACAGGCGAAGCGTTTTATGACGCTCCATGTGGACGAGTAACAGGTGAACTCAATTTGAAACGCCAATATGAAATAAAAAACGGAATACTGGAATATTTTTTTGATTCAGATGTTCAGATTGTTGATGAATTTTTAAGGCAATTACTGTCACAAAACACTACTGCTAAAATGAAAGCTATTGTTGAAACAATTCAGCATGAACAGGACGTGGTTATTAGAGATATGGAAAATGACCTGCTAATGGTACAGGGTGTAGCGGGAAGTGGAAAAACCTCTATTGCTCTCCACCGGGCTGCTTATCTTATGTATCAAGGTTTACAAACAAAGCTGTCCGCAAATAACATTATGATTATTTCCCCAAATTCTATATTTGAGCAATATATTTCAAATGTATTGCCCGAATTGGGAGAAGATAATGTTATTTCTTCCGTGTTTGAAGATATACTTAGTGAGTTATTAAATGGCAGGAAAATTCAGTCAAGAAATGATTTTTTAGAAAACTTGATTGTCAATTCAAAATACAAGGAAATTTCAAGAAATAGTATAGAATTTAAAACGTCAAGTTTTTTTAGGGAAATTTTAGACCAATTTCTCATTGATATACCCCGCCAGTGGATAGAATTTGAAGATGTTTATTATGAGGGAAAATGCGTTGTAAGCGGGCAAATTCTAAAAGACAAGATATTAGGAAGACCAGAAACACCATTAGGCATAAAATTAGAACAATTAGAAGATTATATTTTAGAACAAATATTTGGAACAGGAAAAGGGCGGGGGCATAAAGAAGAAAAAAATCTAATCAAGCAGGAAATACAGAAATTTATAAAAATTGACATTGTTGAATTATATAAAATATTATTTAGCAATGAAGCCTATTTTTATAGCCTGCTGCAAAATAGCAATCCGTCACAAAACATAAAAAATATTTGGAAATATACTAAGGAAAATTTGGAAGCAGACAGCTTGTATTATGATGACGCAATAGCAATCGCTTATTTGTATTTAAAAATATACGGAACAAATAAATATAAAAATATTAAGCAGGTAGTCATTGATGAAGCACAGGACTACTACCCTCTCCAATATGAAATATTTAATTTGCTTTTTTCTAATGCCAAATTTACTATTTTAGGAGATATGAAACAGACTCTTGCCAAAAAAGAAGATATTTCTTTCTACGAACAAATTCAAAAAATATTGAACAAGAAAAAATCTTCTCTTATTATGTTGGATAAAAGTTTCCGTTGTACGAATGAAATTTTAAATTTTAGTTTAAAGTTCATTGAACAAAGTTCACAGATAAAAAGTTTTAATCGGAATGGCGATAGCCCAAAAGTATATATTGCTGATAATTCCGAAATCTTCATTGATGAAATTGTTAAGGAAATAAAATTATGCCAAGAGAAAGGGTTTCAGTCGATATGCTTAATTTGTAAAACCGAAAAAAATTCAACCTATCTATTTAATAAAATTAAACACAAACTTGATATTCAATTAATTAAAAATGGGAGCGTATCAGATTTACAAGGCGTGTTTATCTTACCAGTATATATGTCAAAGGGATTAGAATTTGATACTGTCTTAATTTGTGATGCAGATAGCCAAAACTACCATGATGAAGATGATAAAAACCTCTTATATGTTGCCTGCACAAGAGCGCTTCACAAACTTAGCTTATTTTGTGAAAATGAGGTTAGCCCGCTGATATAGATAAATTTACAATATATTGAATTGCCTAAATGCCAAACGCAGCGTAAGTGCATATGAACAAAATGATAATAATTAGACAGACCATCTTTCTCTTTTAATGGCATTAAATTGACATTACGCTCTCTATCATATATATTTGTTGCTTACTGTCAAAAACACGACAGAAAAATATAGTTTAAATTCAACGGATAAAAGAGGTAATGAACATGGGGAAATTACTACTGCTGACACTTAACGAACAAGAGGAAACAGCGATTGACAAAATCATATCGGCAATATCTGATTATATACAGATTGAACCCATGCAGATCACAACCGCTTCCGTGTTATCTTTTCCGGGACTGGAAATAAAGCAGAACCAACGCCGGGTATTTCAAGACGGGGAGGAAGTAAGCCTTACCCGCCTTGAATACAGTACCCTTGTATATCTTGCTTCCAACCCCGGCATTGTCCTCACACGGACACAAATATTTGAAGCCGTTTGGAACATGGAAAGTGAAAGCTGCCAGTCAAGCGTTGCAAATGTGATTTACAACCTGCGGAAAAAAATAGAGCCGGACAGCCGCAAGCCCATTTACATAAAAACCGTTTTAGGTATGGGCTACAAGTTTGCTTCCGGGGAATGACAACAGAATAACCGCCGCCCGTTACAGCGGCATACCATGACAGGAAATCAGAAAAGGTTTCCTGTTTTTTTGCGCCAAAAACCGCGCTGATTTTCCAGCTTTGTCGAAAAGTTTTATCAAAAAGTTTTTCAAAACTTTGCCATATTTGCATTTCTCTGCGTAGTAAGGAGTAAAGGGGGAGTTTCGCCGTTTTCTTAGAGCAAGATTCTACCACAGTACCAAATTTCGCCTACCGGCTCATTTTGTCCTATGGGAATCTTGTTGGGGTTGCCACCCCAAGCCCGCCTTTTGCGGCTTGCGCCGCTTGAAAAAATCCACCCACGAAAGGAGGTTCACAGCCATGAAAAGATACAACACGCCCCACCGAAGCCGGGTAATCAAGACACGCTTGACCGAGGAAGAATACGCCGAGTTTTCCGAGCGTGTCACCCTCTGCAAAATGAGCCAAGCCGAATTTATCCGACAAGCCCTCATTAAGTCAAGCATACGCCCGGTCATTACTGTTTCCCCGGTCAATGATGAGTTACTCTCTGCCGTTGGGAAACTCACAGCCGAATACGGGAAAATCGGCGGCAACTTAAACCAGATTGCCCGCTGTCTGAACGAGTACGGCGCACCCTATAACGCCCTCTCCCAAGAGGTACGAGCCGCCACAGCGGAGCTTGCCGCCTTGAAGTTTGAAGTCTTGCAGAAAGTAGGTGAAGCCGTTGGCAACATTCAAACATATCAGCTCTAAAAATGCCGACTATGGAGCTGCCGAGCAGTACCTAACCTTTGAACATGACGAGTTTACCATGAAGCCCACACCCTCAACCATTTTAAGGTGATCGGCGCGGCGGCGCGGGTATTGGACGGGAAACAGCGTCTTGAAGTGCTGCATGGGATTTTCCACCCGGACGGGGAACGCTTTAACTTTGCGTGGGAATGGCTACCCGCAAGCGGTCTTTCTGTCAAAGACTTTATCGCGCCGTCCTCTTTCCGATTTGGCGACGGGCGAATGTTTCAAATGGGCGGCAAGTTTGGCGCAGTTTCCTTTTTGCAGATCGTCGCGCCGGAACTCTCCGACCGTATGCTTGCCGACTTCATGGACGCGGAAAACGGGATTATCGTCAATCTGCACATTCAGAGTATCGACCACAACGAAGCAATCAAGACGATTAAGCGCAAGATTACCGACCTTGACCGTATGAAAATCGAGGAACAGAAAAAAGCAATCCGCAGCGGCTACGACATGGATATTATTCCGTCCGACCTTGCCACCTACGGCGGGGAAGCAAAAAACCTACTCCGCGATTTGCAGAGCCGCAACGAAAGAATGTTTCTGCTTACGCTGCTTGTCTTAAACCTTGCAGATACCAAGCAGAAATTGGATAACGAAGTATTTGGAGCGGCGGCAATCGCGCAGAAATACAACTGCATTTTGACCCGCCTTGACTACCGGCAGGAACAGGGGCTTATGTCCTCTATCCCGTTGGGGGAAAACCTTATCCATATCCAGCGCGGCTTGACGACCAGCAGCACCGCCGTTTTCGTTCTTGCATTTGCTTTTTCGCTTGGCGGTAATCCTCATACAATTTGCTTTTTCTGTCGTTTAAGCTGCTATACTCCTTGCGCAGCGCGGCGAGATCGGGCAGCTTCTTTATCTGCATTTCCTTTAATGCCCTTGCCGCAGCTTCAAACAGGATAATTTCGCTTTCATGCCCCCGCAGATACTTTTCCTTGTCCCGCGACTTCTTGTATTCCTCGTAAATCGGTTTTAATTGTCGGTATGTGGTCGTGTGCTTGATAAGCAGCGACAAATCAGACATACGCTGCTCTACGTCCTTAACCGCCCTTGCCGCCGCGTCATGGGCGGTCATAATATCGGCTATCTTGCTTTCAAGTTCGCTATAATACTCAATCTTGTTTTCGGTTAGGAAGTTCATGCTTTTAGCAGCCTGTTTCAGATTATGGATTTTTGCCCACCGTTCATAGCCCGCCGACTGTTGGGCTTTGATACTGTTTTCAAGATCGACGACAAGCCGGATTTTCTTATCTTCCCGCAGCGTTTTTGTTTTGGCAACATACACGCCCTTGATACGCTCCTTTATCGCTTCTTCCGTATAGGCCGCGCCGAGCGTCTTTGTGCGGGTAAACCGTTCCTGTCCGGCAGCGCGAAAGGAAATGTATTTGCCCTGTTTGATTTCATACCCCATTTCCTGCAAGCGGCGCAGCAGTTCGTCAAAATCTTTCACTTGGGGAATGAGAGTATCTATCGCCGTTTTCAGCTTTGCTTTGTAGCTTGTCCCTTGCTTTTCGGCGGTGTATTCTGCATAGCTTTTTCCCTTGTCCTGTCCCGGTACGACGACGGATAGCCCATGCTCTTTACATATCCTGTCGCTGGTGCGCCGGATAAAGTGATAGCTTTGCTTGTTGGAATGGTACTTTTTGTAGTCAACGAAGCTAACCGCGTTGAAAATCAAGTGATTATGCAGATGGTCTTTATCGACGTGAGTTGTCAAAACAAACTCATACTTGCCGCCTAATACCGCCCCGGCAAGTTCCATGCCGATTTTGTGCGCTTCTTCCGGTGTGGTTTCTCCCACCGCAAAGGATTGTATCAAGTGCCGCCCTAAATGTGTGCCGCGATCTCCGGCAGCTTCCCGCGTCCATGCAAACTCAATATCGGCGGTTTCCAGCCCGCAGCCGAAAGAGGACGCAAGCAGCTTCCCGTCTGTCTTTTCGGGATTTAAGATATAGTCTATCGCAGCCTTTAAGGTTGATTTAATAGGGTGCGTCTTTGTAACCGCCATATCTCGTCCACCGCCTTTTTAATGTCCTCTATATCCTGCCTGTAAACCGTCCCCGTCGCATTGGCGCGTTTTGCAATCTGGTTGATGTTCCGGCTCACCGCTTGCAGTTCCCGGATATATGCTTTTGTGTCGCTTCGGTCAACGACAAGAATATACCCGTCTATCGCCATTTTACGGAAGTATGCCCCATACTGCTTTATGGGAAGCTGCTTCATCTTCTCGTCGATCAGCCGCTTTTCTTCTTCCGTAACGTAAAACTTCATCTGTATATTTCTCTTTCGGTTTTCCATTTCCGCACCGCCTTTCGGTATAAGGGTTTGGGATTATCCCAACAAGCACTTTTCGCAAACGGGTACTCGTTTGCTGTGCTTGCTATCTACTCCTTATCCCGTTTCAAAGGCAGCGTTTGTTGCACTCTCTTTCTAATTTGGCGCAAAAAAAGATTGCAGCCCCTATGCGCTGCAATCTCCTGCTTCCCATATTGTGAGGTTAGTCCTCTGCTTGTTCGACTTCTGTTATCTCCCTTGCCGTTGCGGTTACAATCCGTATGCCTTTATCGCTCATACCGTCCAGCAGCGCGTCAAGCTGCCGCCGCCCGGTGGATTTCTCCGCATTGCTGTTCGGGAAGAAAAATTGATCTACCGAAATATGATACCGGGTTACAAGGTCATAGAATACCTGTAAACTCGGCTGTTGTCCCTTGTTCTCGATATTCGCAAGGTAGCGCGGGGAAATATATAACTCGTCGCTTACCTTTTTGCGGCTCTCGCCGTATTCATTTCTCGCGGCTTTTATAGCTGCCCCGAAAGCCTTAAAGTCGTACAATGGTACGGGTCTTTTTGCCATTTTCATTCACCCTGTTACATTTTACAGTTCACCTTTCTTTTTGGATATGTCCACACAATTCATATCATTAGGTTAAATACTTCCTGTTGTGTATTGACAGTAGACTGATTTTCTGATAAAATAAAATTTATGTAAAAGGAGGTGGCGTTTATGTTGCATAGCATGCGTATTAGATAATCATTGAAAAAAAGGATTTTCCCATTTTCAACATGGGCTTTTTTGTCATGCTTATTTTGCGGATGCTATACAAAAAACTAACGACGTATAGATATAGTATAGACATAGTGCAAGCTATGCCTTAGTTTTGTTGTACTGCTCTGTGCATTATAAATGCAGGTCAATGCTCATGTTGAGGATTGACCTGCATTTTTTTGTGTAAAAAGGACGAGTGAAATATAATGCTTAAAAAATATTGGATAAAATGTCCGATTTGTAACGGAAAGACGAGAGTTCAAGTATTTCATAATACTGTATTAAAAGATTTTCCTCTTTTCTGCCCTAAATGCAAATTGACGCATATCATTGATGTAGAAAAATTAGAGATTGTAATCAAAAATACAGAAAAACAAACTTTTATTATTTAGAAGAAAGGATATAAAAATGAAACGTTTACCTAAATATACGCCTGCGGAAGTACGGAATGATCCATACGGATTTACTTACAAAGAAATGTCGGAAGTTATTGGCGAGAATGAAGCAAAAGCCTTATATGAAGAATTATATAAGCAATTACCACGCAAAAAAAATCTATCAATGTTGGTAAAAAATATTTGCAAAAGCAGTGATACTGAAAAGTATGTTTACGAACTGAAAGACAACAAATACATTGAAACGGTTTTTATCAAGCGGCGAGATGGTGGAACTGTTTGCGTGAGCACACAAGTCGGTTGTCCTGTTGGTTGTATTTTTTGTGAGTCCGGGCGAAATGGCTTTGTTCGTAATCTAACATCGTCAGAAATCGTACAACAGATTATATTGTTGCGTCGAAAAGTAAACCGTATCGTTTTTATGGGTATGGGAGAGCCTTTATTCAATTATGACAACTTGATAAAAGCAATCCATATTCTCCGAGATAGATATGGGCTCAACTTTCCAACCGACGGCATTACCATATCAACAGTTGGTCCGGTCGATCAATTAAAAAAATTGCGCGAGGAACATCTTAAAATTCAGTTGACAATATCTTTACACGCAGCAACACAATCTGCAAGAAATCGTATTATTCCTCACATGCGCATATATGCTATTGAAGATGTTGTTAAGCAAGCCTTATCCTATTCTGAAAGGCATAATCGCAAAATTGTCTTTGCGTATTTGCTTTTACCGGGTATAAATGACCGGCCCTCAGATGTAAGACAACTTGCAAAATGGTTTCGGGGCAAAAAAGTTATGATTAACGTGTTACAATACAACCCAACAAGCAATTCAAGAATTAAAGCACCACAGAAACGGGAAATAGTTGCATTCAAACATCAATTAGAGCAAGCAGGACTTGAAGTTACTATGAGAGTTTCTCATGGCAGAGAGATTAACGCGGCTTGTGGACAGTTAGCTAACACATATAATAAATTCAAAAAAAATGATTAAAAGTGCCAGACGCATAGACGCAGAGCCGATAACGCATTAGGTCAAAAAACCTATGTGTTATCGGCTTTTTTATTTAATATTGCGCAAAAGCCGCTGTTCCCTATTATAGAATGGATTGCGGGTAGTGTATTAAAGTCGCCCTTTTTTAAGGATACGGCGGTATCGGGGAGGTATCGCCGTGTCCATTTTTATTTACTGTAACCCGCCTAATGCTTTGCGGTCAAAAAAAGCTATGCTCCGCAAGCGGGATATTCCGGCTATGAATGTGAACTGTCAATACATTTAGCTACTGCTTACATTTCCTTTGCGCCCGTCCGCGTCTTGCGGACGGGCGCATTTTGCTTTTTTCAACTTTTTTCTGAAAAGCGCACTCAAGAGCCATCTCCCGAACGGGTACGGAGCGAAAGGGGCAGAGAGGACAAGCCCTTAACTCCCGTCCTCTACTCCACGCGGGAAGGAGGTGAACTCTATGGAGCTATCTTCTTCCGACAAGGAAAGAATACAACATCAGTACGACGCATTAGCAAAGAAAACTTTGGTCGGCGAAGCGAAAAGCCACCGCCGCACTCTTGCGAAACGCGCAGCACGCGAAGTTACTTTTTCGGATTTGAGCGAAAGCGAACTCGCGCAGCTTTTCACAACGGACGAATACGAAAGCGATTATTTCCGTTTTCAAGTGTCCGGCTTTGATGTACTCGTCAAAAATGAACTGCTTGCCGAAGCCCTTAACGCTTTGCCCGAAAGGAAACGCGACATTATCCTTTTGTCCTACTTCTTGGATATGAGCGACGCGGAAATTGGCGAACTGCTGAATGTTGTACGCACGACGGTTTTCCGGCACAGGAAATCCGCGCTTGCGAAAATCAAACAGTATTTGGAGGGAAAAGCAGATGATGAATACCGTTAGGAAGTCTGAAAATCTGTTGCCGTTCCCTGTCATTTCCGCAGCGGCAAACGGCGACACAACCGCCATGTGCGCGATCTTGAAGCACTACGAGGGTTACATAGCGAAACTTTGTACCCGCACGCTGAAAGACGACGCGGGCAATACCTATTCCTATGTGGACGAGGAAATGCGTAACAGGCTGCAAGTGCGCCTTATTACCCGCACCCTTGCTTTTCATGTAGGATAATCTTTTAGCCCATGCGGGGAGCGTGTCCCCTTTCCACGCTTCCCGTTATGGGCTATTTGTCGTTCCGCAAAAGCATATCCGCTGTTGATGTGCTTTTGCAGGCCGACAAAGCCTATTGTTCTTTGACAAAGAAAGCGGCCTTTGGTGCGCAGCATAACAGGCAAACGGGTACATTCCGTCTGTACCGAGCCAGTCGGCGGGTACGCCATGACAGCTTTTCCCCATAGGGGAAAAGCCGAGCGAGAACTACCGCGCCGTAAAACAGGTTTAGCAGCTTGTGGGCGACGACATACAAGGCGGCACAATGATACTCCCGCGTTGAACACCCTCAAAGTATTGCGCGGCGCACCCATAAGCATGGGCCGGGGTGAAACTCCCGTGAGGTTGCAGCTAACAACCGCCCGTTTTTGCCTTTTGACGAATATAGTTTATCCATACAGGAAAAGGAGGTTTTTCTAATGGATAAAAAACAGACAATTACAACCGAACGCAAAATAGGGAAAATCACCTATCTTGTTCAAGCGTTGCCGAGTGAAAAGGCAACCGATACAATCCATAAAAAGATTGAGAAACTCATTGTAAAGGATTTGCAGAAAAAGCCCGGAAATCCGGGATTTTTAGCGTCCGAGTAGTGCATTAGGCGGCGGGATATGGTATAATGATAGCAACACATTATACCTGTTTATTCGGCTGTCGGAAAGGAGGACTAATGTTACAGTCGAATAAAATCACCGCCCTTTACTGCCGTTTAAGTCAAGAGGATATGCAAGCCGGAGAAAGCGGAAGCATACAGCACCAAAAAATGATACTTCAACGCTATGCGGACGAACACCATTTTTTGAACACAAAGTTTTTTGTGGACGACGGATTTTCCGGCGTGAGTTTTGAGCGCGAGGGGCTGCAAGCGATGTTGCAGGAAGTGGAAGCCGGACGAGTGGCGACGGTCATTACCAAAGACCTTTCCCGTCTTGGCAGAAACTATCTGAAAACGGGCGAACTCATAGAGATTGTATTTCCCGAAAACGGAGTACGCTATATCGCGATCAACGACGGAGTTGACACAGCGCGGGAGGATAACGAGTTTACCCCCTTGCGGAACTGGTTTAACGAGTTTTACGCCCGCGACACAAGCAAGAAAATCCGCGCAGTTAAACAGGCACAGGCGCAAAAAGGCGAGCGCGTCAACGGGGAATATCCATACGGCTATATCCCAGACCCGAACAACCGCCACCACCTTATACCCGACCCGGAAACCGCGCCGATTGTCAAACAGGTTTTCGCTATGTTTGTTAGCGGCGTGCGTATGTGCGAAATCCAAAAATGGCTTGCGGAAAACAAAGTCTTGACGATTGGAGCGTTGCGCTATCAGCGTACAGGACAGGCGCGGTATCAGCGGGCAATGATCGCCCCCTATACTTGGCCGGACAAAACGCTCTATGACATATTAGCAAGGCAGGAATATTTAGGGCATACCATAACCGCGAAAACTCACAAGGTATCCTACAAGTCGAAAAAGACCCGGAAGAACGAAGAAGAACAACGCTATTTCTTCCCAAACACCCATGAGCCGCTTGTTGACGAGGAAACCTTTGAACTTGCGCAAAAGCGGATTGCTACCCGCCACCGCCCGACAAAAGCAGCGGAGATTGATATTTTTTCCGGCTTGCTGTTTTGCGCTGGTTGCAGACATAAGATGTATTACCAACAGGGCGTAAATATCGAGCCGCGCAAGTTTTCCTATTCTTGCGGCGCATGGCGCAACAGGGCAAGGACAGGCAGCGAGTGTACCTCTCATTATATCCGCAAAAACGTACTTCTTGATTTAGTGCTGGAAGATATGCGGCGGGTTTTGCGGTATGTTAAGGAACACGAACAGGACTTTATCTGTAAAGCTACCGAGTACGGCGACATGGAAGCGAGAAAGGCATTAGCGCAGCAGCAAAAGGAACTTTTCAAAGCACAGGCGCGTATGACCGAACTTGACACGCTTTTCCGCAAGCTGTATGAGGACAACGCATTAGGCAGACTGACAGATGAACGGTTTGTGTTTCTAACTTCCGGCTATGAGGACGAAAAGAAATCCCTTGCCGCAAGGATAGACGAGTTACAACAGCAGATCGCAACCGTTACCGAGCGAAAAAGGGATATATCAAGGTTTATTCAGATTGTCGGGAAATACAGCGACATACAGGAATTGACCTATGAAAACGTCCATGAGTTTATCGACCGTATTTTGATACATGAATTAGACCGGGAAACCAACACCCGGAAAATCGAAATCCATTATAGCTTTGTCGGACAGGTTGATACCGAGCAGGAGCCGACGCAAGTTGTCAACCATGACCGCCGCAACATGGTAGATGTAAAAAGTATCGCTATCTAACCCCAGCAAAATTCACACCCGAAAAACCATCATCCGTAAAATGTCGAATGTTACCGAACCCATTTCTACGGGCATAATCTTCCAAGTATTTCTTTTGATTGATAATTGAATTTGACTCGCCAGTAAGGTCATCATCCCTTGATAAACGCTCATAAAGTGCAGTAATTTTTGAAGTCCTTGACATTCTCTTAACCTCCTTTCGTTATGTATTCTTGCAATTTAAAAAGGACGATGTTTATCGTCCTGTTAAAGTATAGCCCTCTGGTACAAATTTTACTATACTTATTGTCGTTTCAAAAACATATGTCCAAACTACTTTCTTACTAAAAAAAAGCCTAGAAGAGACATTTTCTCTTCTAAGCCTTATTACTTTATCACAGAATACTTTTTGCTTTCATTTTTCCTCATGGTCATGAGGCTTTTTTTGTTTAAATCGTGTCTTATGAATCATCCGACTTCTCCTCACGTGCTATTTGAATTGTTTCTAATGCTTTCTGAATTCGTTCCTTTGCATAAGGAGGTCTTAAATTCAATGATAACCGTCCCTTTTGGATTATATAGGTTTCACTTCCTTCTTTTGTTGAGTTGCTTAGATAGCAGCATTCCGGATATCTCTCTGCAAAATTCTTTAGTCGTTTCTGTAATCCCTGATTAAATGTATAGACACTATAATATCGATCTTCTTCATTTGTCAGGATAATCGTTTCTTTTTCATACTTTGACAATTTCATAGCATTTAGTCTCTCCTCCTTTCCATCTCCTGCTCCAAATATCTCGGTACCGGTTTTCCAGATTTCACAGCGATTGCAATCTGTTTTTCCCGTAATCTCTTGATTACTGACTCTCTTTTCTTTGGTTTCTTTTTTGAGGATTGGTATAGCTTCTGTGCCGGCTTTCTTTCCACACTTTTCTCTTCTGCATTTTTTAGATTATTTACCTGGCCATCCACCATATTATAGTTTTCTTCTGTTCCGGATTCCCAGCTTCTCTCATAAGTCCCATTCTCAAAAAATTTCTGATAATGTTCCAGCCTTTCTTTATATTTTTGATATTCCTGTTCCCTTTGTTCCGGTGTTTTCATAAGCTCATGGAGTTTCTGTTTGGTTTTTTCATCAAATCCATTCTTACATTCCTCCATGATCATCTTCCCATAACTATCTAGGATGATATAGGCAACCTGCCTGTGATATTCCTGATGCTCCATGAGATAAAACTGTTTTCCATCAATGATGATATCATCCGTAGCCATCCAGTTTCCCGGCTTTCCACTAATGCGGTAATTTTCCGTATCCAATGTGACCAATGTACCTGATGGGTTTAAACGGATGAACCCTGATAAAAGCTGTGGATAATCTTCATTGACATAATAACAATGGATTTCCCCATTCTGATTCAGTACAAGCACATCACTGACTTCACAGGACTCTTTCATGCGTTTCCATAAAGCAATTGCACTCTCCCCCGCCAATAATGGCCTGATATCCATCTGCCGGTAATATTCAATCCTTATCGCAAGTTTCCTGCTTACCGCTTCCTGATAGGAAAGGTGCCAAAGGTCTCTCCCTTCCGAGTGACGGTCTACTCGGTAAACTGCAAATTGATCATTCTTCATAAGCATCATCCTCCAGGTTATTCAGATAACGATTTAGATCCAGGGAATAATAATATTTATCTTCGATCATCTGTAACTTACTGATCGCAGATGCAATCGTTTCCAGCAGATCGTCTTCCAACGGATCTTCTTTCGTTTCTTCCAATGCCTCTAAAGTGTCTTTCAAAATATCTATCGTATCCTTTCTTGTGTTTTCCTGGAAAAGAGCCACAACCGCCAATTCATCTTCTTCAAATGTTACTTTACTCATAAGCTCATATCCTCCCTTCTTTTTTGAGATTTGGTTTTCTGTATCTCTCCTTTTTCTTCTTTTGGTCTGGTTTTCTCTACATTCAGAGGCTTTTTGTCGATATATTGTTCTACACGTTTCAGGGCTTCCTGCACCAACTTGTTCTCCCTGTAAAATGGTATGGAATCTAAGATTTCTCTTTGTGATCTTCCGGCAACCATCAGATCCATCATTCCGTCATAATCACTCCCTTCCTGCAGGTTAAAACCAACAGATTTGAGCCCATTCATTCGTTCTGCAGGTATCTTCTCATACGCTTCTAAAGCTTCCGGCAAAGTAAGATCATGATGAACTTCTCCTAATATCGGAAACTCTGAACACTCTGCCGCATAGAAGCTGATACAACTCGTTTGCTCTAAGATATCCTTTTTCTGAATGTCATTTTCCATTCCGAGTATCTTTTTTCTCTCTTCTACAAAATCCGGAAGTTCCTGGAATCCAAAGCGATCCACAAAATATGCTTTCATATCCCCATTCTGATTCATGATCACAACATCACTGACAGACAGGGAGTGTGCCTTATAATCAGCCGGTGGATCATCATTAAAAATACTGTAAATCGCATTCATATCTTCATTTGGCAGATACAGGCTGGAATAAACACATCGATACTGATCCGCAGTTATCGTGATCCCTTTTTCCTGCAGGTCTTCCATTCCCACAAATAATTGATCTCTTCCAGATCCATTTTTATCCAAATGATAGATTGAGAGCCTGCATTCTTTCCTTGTAAACATCATTTCTTCAAAACTCTGTTCAAACCGTTCCGGATATATCACTCGCTCTACACGTTCTTTCTGGATCGGATCTCCTTTTTCTATGATTGCTTCTACCCATCGTTCCACTTCATTCCAGGATTTTGCAAATAAATGTCCCTGCATCCTATGAGTGCCGTCTGGAATAAACTGCAGATGTTGGGAATTGCTTTCTTCTTTTGCAAAACGGTATCCGGCAGCTTCTACTGCAGCAAGTAATTTCTCTTGTTTCTGTTCCAGCATCATTTCTATTTTTTCTGTCAGCTCATCGATCATTTCTCCGGCCGTCTTACGGATCACATTCATAGATGCTTTCAATTCTCTCATTTCTTTTCCACTGCTCCAACCTGCAATATACGGAAAACTGTATTCTGACGTATCCAGTTCAAAGGCAGAGCACACACAATACGCGACTGACTCTGCTTCCACTTCTTTTGTCAGCCGGTCCTTCTCGATGCCCTGGCTTTCCATGATCTCCTTATCATGTAACCTTGCATGTGCGGTTTCATGGATCGCTGTTTTTAAGGTCTGGCTCTGGCTCATTTCTTTTTTGATCACGATCTCTTTATCCAGGTTGTGATAATAACCGTTTGCAGATCCTTCGATCGCATCGAATCGTATCGGCACTGGTGAGATTTCCCGGATTGCTTGCAGGAATAAGTCAAAATCTTCTACTGCCGCTGTCAGGATTTCCGGAGCAAGTGTCTGAATCGGCTCTCCTGTGGTCTGTTCAATATCAAATACTGTAATCGCCTTGAAACACGGAAGTGTGACCTCTACCTCTTCCGTCTTTGGTTTTCCATCCGGACCGATGACTGGTTTCTGATCATGATCCAATACTGCCTGCTCCTTTTTTCTTTTGATTGGCGCCGGTGCGATAATGGTGATTCCCTTCTCCCCTTTTTTTACCTGTCTGCCCATAGACTGCCAGTTCCGATATCCCGTTACTAAGGTGGCATCCGGTCTTTGCATGGCGATCAACAGCGTATTATTAAAAGAATAATTATGGAATTTTGACATTGTCTTCAAATATTCCTGATACCGTTCACTGGTAAATAGTTCTGCGACTCCTGTTTCCAGGTTTTGCATGATACTGTCCATATCTTTTCCCTGTATGGGAAGTAATTTGGTTTTTGTCAATTCTTCGCTCATTCATTTCCTCTCTTTCTCTTTTAAAAAATCCCCCATACAGCCGTGTGTATGAGGGATTCCCATCTTATCGTTATACGGACTCTACACTTCTATAATTCCATCTCATGTTTCTTAGCTTTCGGCTGCTTCATACTCTGCTCTTTTCCCGTATGCTCATTTTTACCAAGCTGAGCTGTTTTCTCTTTCTGACGCTCTTCAAATTTATCTGCCCTTTCAAATACCCGGTCTTTCACATCATAATGATAGACGTGATCGGAAAGTCGTTCTTCCGGAGCGACTTCATTTTCATTGATCGTCTGGACCATATCCTCCAGAACCCGGTAATCAAATGTTCCATTATCCGGAATGACTAATGTTTCATGGGTGGAAGAGGGCAGAATAAAGAAGTCTCCCTGAAAACCTTCCCCAATCTGCTCCATTACTTCCGGATAAAAAATCACACCTGCTCCATCCACTGTCTGCGGATTCGTGATAATGAACATCGGAGTCTCCCTTTCCATTCCCATTCCCTTTGAAATAATTTCTGTAATGTTCTGAACAGGTTCGTCCCTCATGATTGTTTCAGAACCCATTCCCATAAGCTGCTCAATCATACTTCCCATAATCATCACCTGAACCGGTCTGACATTAGGACTGTTTTCCATGGCATCTGCATGAAGCTGTTCCTCACTGATCCCATAACGTTTTAAAATATCATTCGTGATCATCGTAGAACCCACCCCAATATCATCAATGCTGATTGCAAGATGATAGGTAATTGCCAGATCTTCTCTCATCTGGTGAGGTACGTTCTGCAGCATTTCTTCATTTTTTTCTGCTGAAGATACGCGGATGAACAGCTTATCCTTTGCAGTCTCATATTCTGTGATGCTCTTCGGATCAAACTGTTCCGGTGCATCAAGCACCAGCTCCGTAATATTTCTCAAAATGTTTTCCATAGAATTCTGTGGATCTGACTGGAACATTTCGTATAACTGATTCAGGTTAAAGGTCGGCGCGATTACCTGATTTTCTTTTAAGACCGTGATTCCGAGATAATTCTCATTTAATTTCTTTATCTCTTCGATTTTTACCTGGGCACCTTCATATTCAATCGGAAGAAACTGTTTGATTCTTCCCTTTACTTCGTCAACAAATTGATTAAAATCCATATCTTATTCCTCCTTCTATTTTCTCTTATTTTTCTTCGTTGTTTTCTTTTTCGGGAAAGATAATGAAAATGTCACTCTCCCGTTTTCATCGGCTTCCATATGCAGATCTGCTTCAAAATACAGATCTTTTTTTCTGGAATACAGATCCTTCACATGAACACTTCCATTCTTCAGAAGCTCAGCAGCCATCCTGGTATCCATATCCTTTTCCATACTCTGTAAATACTTGTTTTCTTTCCAGAGACAAAAATTACATTCACGATTACCGCAATAGAAATTTTTCTTTCCTTCATAGACCAGGCCGCCACAGACCGGACAGGTTCCCAAGCTCTCTTTTTTCTGGAATCTTCGTGTCTCTTCTTCCGGAATGGAGTCACAATGATTCAGCATCATGGAAATCAGCTTTTCGATGCCTGTCATAAACTGCCCAGGAGCCATCTTTCCCTGCTCCATCTCTAACAGTTGGTTTTCCCATTCGGCTGTCATGGTGGCAGATTTCAAGAAATCCGGTAAGATATCAATCAATATTATTCCGTCCTCTGTTGGAAGGATCTGTTTGCCTTTTCGTACCGCATACTGGGAAGCGATCAGTTTTTCTATGATCCCTGCCCTTGTTGCCGGAGTTCCTAATCCTTTCTTTTCTGTGTCTTCATCAAATTCCTTATTTCCAGCAGTTTCCATTGCCGCAAGGAGAGTATCTTCACTATACGGTTTCGGTGGTGCTGTAAAATGTTCCGTCTTCGCTGCGGACACGTTGTAAAACTTATGATCTACTTCTACTTTTGGAATGTGGTCCTTCCCTGCATCTGCCGGGTTTTCTATGGCAAGTCCATCATCATTCTTAAAGCATTCCTCATACAGTTTCCAACCGATCTGTTTGATCACTTTTCCTTTTGCTTTAAATATTTCATCCTGACATCGTACTTCCACCTCTGTCTCCATGAATACATGATCTTCTTCCATTGCTTCTACGGTATGTACTGCGATCAGGAATAAAATCTTTTGTTCCCATTCTCTTAGCTTAGAGAAGTCAAATTCTGCAAGTTCTACCGTAGGAATGATCGCATGATGATCCGATACTTTCTTGTCATTCAGCACCTTCTTTACCTCCGGTGTTTTGGGCTGGTCAAACGGTCCCAGCAATTGATATTTCTCATGGATCTTACGGATCACTTGTTTCGCTGTTTCTTCCATATCGCTTGTCAAATACTGGCTGTCTGTACGCGGATAAGTGATCAGCTTCTGCTCATACAGGCTTTGCGCCGCATTTAATGTCTGCTGAGCAGTCATTCCATAGATACGGTTCGCCTCTCTCTGTAGGGTTGTCAGGTCATACAGTTTCGGCGGTTTTACCGTCTTTTCCTTTGACTCCACCTTTTCCACAATCGCATCACTGCCCTGACAGGTTTTCCACACTCTTTCTGCTTCTTCCACATCGAAGATTTTCTTCTTCTCTGCGATCAGTCCATCACAATCCAAAACCACATTAAAATATTTTTCTTTTTTGAAACCTGAAATCTGCTTCTGTCTTTCGACAAGCATGGCAAGAGTCGGTGTCTGCACGCGGCCAACTGCCAGCTTTTTAAAATATTTTGTTGTGTAAGCTCTTGTCGCATTCATACCGACAAGCCAGTCTGCCTGTGCCCGGCAAACCGCCGCTTCTGCCAGATTATGATAGGTTTCTCCGGCTTTCAGATGTTCCATCCCTTCTAAGATCGAAGAACTTTCCAGCGAACTGATCCATAATCTCTTGACCGGCTTTTTACTTCCCGACAGATCATATACATGCTTAAAGATCAGTTCTCCTTCCCGTCCGGCATCACAGGCATTTACCACAAACTCAATATCCGGGCGGTTCAGCAGCTTTTTCAAAATATAGAACTGTTCTTTCTTATCTTTGGATACTGCCAGTTTCCATTCTTCTGGGATGAACGGAAGATCCTCATACAGCCATCTGGTGAACCTTTCATCATAAGAATCCGGTGGAACATATTCTGCAAGATGGCCAAAACACCAACTGACAATGCAGCCCTTTCCCTCCAGATACCCTTCTTCTTTTTTTGATGCCCCGATCACTTCCGCAATCGCTTTGGACACGCTTGGTTTTTCTGCAATTACTAAATACATAACTTATTACCTCCTTCATATAACGAAAGGAAACGCCCCAAAAATACAGGGCGTTCCACTCATTTTTTTTGTTTTTTATTCATTTTCTTCTTCCCGGTCTTCAAATTCATCCTCATTGATGATCTCCAATCCGTCACTTGTTTCCAGTCCTTCCTCTTCAAAATCCTCTTCTTCCTCTTTCTTTGGCTTATAGATCTTGAAGTAGTAATAAGCTGCAACTCCACCTAACGCAAGAATAAAGATTGCTGCCATTGCTCCCATATTCGCTTGTGGCATCTTCTCTTTTTCTGGCTTTGTTATCTCTTCTTTTTTACCGGTTTCTTCAGTTTTATTTTCATCGATGACTACCTGCGGAGTGGGTGTGACAGTTGCCGTCTCTTTTTCCTGATCCACAAATTCCTTCAGATCATTTTCATCTACCTGGGATAACAAATATACATTCTGGGAGGTAGAACTGCGGTCAATCACAAGATAAAAGGTATTGTTATTCTTTGTTGTGATCGTAAGGAATTCTTTACTGGATCCATTCTGGATATCATCCTGGACTTCCCCATTCCCCGGTTCTGTAAAAGCATCTTCTTTCTTCTCTGTTGTATTATTTTCCGGCAGAACCCCCTCATCTGCCGGCTTTTCTGTTTCTTCATTCTGTACCGTCTCCGTCTGTGCCGCTTCTGTATTTGCCGTCTCTGCCGACGGATCCACATATGCAAAGGCTGTTGTGGATGCGGAAAAAAGCACCATAACGCCTAACAATACTCCTGCCACTTTCTTATTCAGTTTTTTCCATTTCACCATACGGATGTCCCTCCTCTTTCTTTTCTGTAAATACAAAGGAGCCTGTTCCTTCTTCCTCAGACTCCTGGCTGACCTGAAATTTTACGGTTCCTTCCTGGATTCCATTCAGAAGATCATGCAGGGCATGACTGTCTAATTTCATTCCACGGATGCTTTTGATCATCTCATTATCTTCTTCCTGTTTTAAAGCAGCATGAAGTCCTTTGAGATACTGTTGAAGATCAGCGATCTTCTGTTCTGTCTTATGGATCTCTTCCATATATTTCTTGATTTTTTTATTCAAATCTTTCACTCTCCTTTTCTTATGGCAATCTGCCAAAACACATAAAATGTTGCTGCCAGTATGCAGTACCGATATTGGAATAATGGATCGGATCTCCACAATGGATCATCATGTTATTTCCCACATAGATACCCACATGGCTTGCTCCTGGCGTATTGTACGTTCCCTGGAAAAAGATCAGATCTCCCGGCTTTGCATCGCCCGGAGAAACAAACGTACAACTGTTTCGCAATCCCTCTGCGGTCTGTCTTCCCAGATTCCATCCGTTTCCACAATGATTGATCACATAGGATACAAATCCGGAACAGTCAAATCCAGAAGGCGAATATCCTCCCCATACATACGGGACTCCCAGATATTTCTCAGCTTCCCGGATCATCCGGGCAAATTCTTCATCCTGTAATGCTTCCGGAGGTATTTCATAACTCATTCCGTCTGAACCGGAGCCTGTAGAGATATTTCCTGTATCCCACAAGTAATTTCTGTTTCCATAGGTGGTATTTAAAGCATTGTATAGGATCATCTGTTCCTCATTCAGATTGGCTCTTGCGACTGCATCAAATCCTGTATTCCCTAAGGTAACATACAAGATCTTCTTCGTTGTCGTATTCGTTACCGTCACTTCATTGCTTCCGTTACTATCCGCAATAAACGCTTCCCAGGTCTTATGACCATGTGCGGATGCTGCACTGTGATTATCATAGTAAACATCGAACTGCACTCCATATCTTGCAAAGGCTCCCGTATCCTCTACGGTATATTCCACGCCATTCATCACAATCTTTGTTCCCATCGGAACAAATGGATCAGAAGCATCTACCGCGATTGTATGGTTTGCAGTTGGATAAACGCCACTCGCTGTAGGACCGCCTGACCATTGTCCGCAACAGATCGAACAATTACAGTAACCGCTGGTAACTACGTTCCCTAAGGATTCCCCTACCCGTACCGTCTTCGTTTCTGTCACGGTTTCTGTTTTGCTTTCCGTATCCAAGCTGTACTGTGCTTCAAATAAAGCCTGTAATTCATCCTTGATGTCTTCAAATTTCCAATCCCCATATTTTGCTGTCAGATAGGAGATCAGATGATACGGATTATGAGCGATCTCGCCTACGTTGTACTGGTATTCATCATAGTCCGGATGAGTAGTTTCCATCTCATTGATCTGCTGGTTCAAAGCCGTTTCCAAAGAAACATAGTAGTTCTCAGCCGCATAGATATCTTCATCCGTTCCCGGATATGTGGTGATCTCGATCACAGAGCCGCCCCCTTGTATGGAAGCGCTGCAGCTTCCCAAAGATACTGCTACAATTAGAAATAAGAGCACAAAAATACCGGCGCCGAAAAATACAGCCCGATTCCGCTTCACAATCTCTTTTAATGCGATCTTCGCTTTCACGGTTATATTCTCAACGCCGGCAACAGTTGCCGTCCCACCTGCACTGCCTGCAGATTTTCCTGTTCTGGCAGCCCGATAGGCATCCTTATATCGTTTTCTCTGGAAAAGGCGGTTCAGAACCCTTTTCTTCTCTTCCGACTTTTTGGCCGTTTCCTCCGCCCCTGCTTTCCCCATACTGTCACTCATACCAAATTTTAACTTTTCTCCGGTTTCATCCAGATGATATCCTCTCCGGTTTGCCTTTACATCTGCACGCTGGTTTCGAAGCTGTGCATAGCGCAGACCTCTTACCGCTGTTTCGGTCCCTCTTTCTGCAAACTGAACCGTTTCCGTTGCAACATCCTGTTCCTCTTCTTCTGGATCCGATCCCCCTTTTGAAATTGCATCTCTTACCGCATACCTTCCAATGGTTCTGCCCAGTTTCATCCCCGGGCCTTTTACCATCTGACTTTCCTCGTCATCAAAGGATAACCTTCCGGATTTTGTCTGCTCTTTTCTCATCTGTTTCTGGATCTGCTTTTTCCGGATCTTTTTCTTCTGTCCGGTCAAGGAGTCATCTTCCGGTATCTGCGCATGTTCCCGAAACTTTTTCTTGTATTTGAGGGATTCTCCAGAAACGTTTTTCTCTCCAGTTCCTTCTCCATCTAACACAGATTCTTCTAAAATAGGCTCCTCGGCTACTGCTTCTTTTCGCAAAGAGGATTTTCGGATCTGCTTTTTTTGCAGATTCCGTTCCCCACCTTGTCCATCCGGCAGCTTGACTTTCTTCTTTTCCCGGTCAAAAACAAAGTCCTGTTTCATTTCCGGCGGTCTGCCCCGGCTTTTATGGCTGATATCTTTTACGGAACCATCTGCCAGATTTTCTTCCGTTAGACCGTCTCTTGTCATTTTACTTACAACTTTCTCTCTTCCTTTCAGTTCTTTCCCTGCCAAGACTTCCGCCTCCTTCCTTTTCTCTTTGTTCCACTTCTTCCGGCTTTGTTGTCATCAGAGAATATAACTTCAGGGACTTATCAAACTTATCCTTAAACGGAATGATCGTTGTCCCATAAAAGAGAAGTCCTTCTCCTTCCCCGGAATTCGTAACATAAGACAACTGATACGGTGAGATATTTAATTGTTTTGCCAGAATCTGCCGGTCACCTGCAGCCTGATTTAACATCAAAATAAAGTCACTGTTTTCAAAAATATTTTCAATCTCCCGGCTGGATAGGAGATCCTTTATATTCTGCGTGATTCCAGTCGGGATTCCGCCCCACTTCCTAAACCTCTTGAAGATCTCTACCGAATAAGATGCCGTCTGCTCTTCTTTCAGAAGGAGATGGAATTCATCGATATAGTACCAGGTAGATTTTACGCCACGGTTGACAGTCACCCGGTTCCACACCTGATCCTGTATGATGAGCATTCCAAGCTTTTTCAACTGCTTGCCGAGCTCCTTGATATCAAAACAGACAATCCTGTTATTCAGTTCTACGTTGGTCTGGTGATTAAACACTTTCAAAGATCCGTTGACGTAGATTTCCAAAGCTGTGGCAATCCTCTGTGCCTGAGGTTCTTTCTGTTTGCGGAGACAATCATACAGATCTCCAAGGATTGGCATATTTTCCGGTTTCGGATCAGAAAAATAGTTCTGATATACAAGCGGAAGGCATCGGTCAATGACAGACTTTTCTTCCGCTTCAATTCCATCCCGGCTTCCCATGATCAATTCACAAAGGGATAAAATAAAGTCAGATTTTACTCCCAGCGGATTATCATCCTCAGAATAATTCATGTTGATATCCATCGGATTGATGTAATCCTTACTGTTTGGAGAAATATGGATGACCTGTCCTCCCAAAGCATGAACCAATGGATAATACTCACCTTCCGGATCTCCAATGATAATGTCATCATTGGTCGTAAAAAATACATTTGTCATTTCCCTTTTTGCTGCAAAGGATTTTCCTGATCCGGGCGTACCGAGGATCAGGCCATTAGGGTTTTTCGACTTCTTTCTATCTACCATGATCAGGTTATTGCTGGTAGCGTTCAGTCCATAATACAAAGAATCGCCACCCATAAATAATTCCTGTGTGGTAAATGGTACAAAAATCGCTGTGCTGGTCGTTGTCAGCGCTCTTTTTATCGGAATATGGCTGACTCCAAGGGGAAGGCTGCTCATCAAGCCTTCTTCCTGCTGATAGTCCAGACGCTTTAACATACAATTATATTTCTGTGCGATACCGGCTGTCTGAAAGATTGCATTATCCAATTCCTGCTTGCTTTTTGCGGTATTTAAAAAGAGCGCTGTTACAAGGAACATACGCTCATTTCGTGACTGCAGATCTTCCAAAAGCCGTTTTGCTTCCCCTCCATAGGTATTCAGATCCGACGGAATGATATCCATATCGTACCCTGCTCTTACTGCTTTTTTCTGCTCTTCAATTTTCATTCTGTTGATATCCGTTACTTTGCTTTTTACCAGCTTGATCGCTTTTATCTGATCCACAGACTGAATATGCAGATTTACGATCAAGTCCTTATCAATATCCAAAAACTCTGCCAGCATCTTGTCTGTCAGCTCCGGAGCAAGAATCTGTAAATAAGAAACCGCCCCCATCGTATTTCCCATCTGGAAGATCTTCCCATCCTTAAAGACAAAACTGGTAGGCGCTACATAATCTTTTGTGTTTAAACCAGTTTTGATCATAGAGCCATAATCAAACTGGAAATCTACTGTGGAATCCGGATTAAAGGTTTCATACAGGAGCCGCAATCGTTCCTCCCCATTCAGAGGATACGCCATCACACCAAGGATCTTAAAGTTATTCAGGATATCGGATTCGATACGCTCCAGCTTCGGTTTTGCTTCCCGGATATTTTCCGCTTCAATGGAAAAGGTGATGTATTTCGTTTTCACCAAACCATTGTTTCCTCTTGCAAGCTGTTTTTTCAGCATGTTGGCATATTCCATACGGATATCATCATAAGCATCTCTCTGTGGGCTGATCTTGATCACCTGCTCAAATTCCTTCATGCTGCTCTTATGATTGATAAAACTAAGCTGAAAATGGATGCTGCTGTCAAAATAATTCAGGAAATCACACCAGTTTTCAAAGATCGCATTCTTATCTTCATTCTGCGCTAACTGATAGTTGATATCGTAAAACCGGATACATTTGGAATAGACATTTCCCTGCACCCTGCAAATACCATCCCTTCCCATTTCTTTGTAGGCAATGGTCTGTTGAACGGTAAGTTTCTTTACATCTTTTTTTCCATTCTTCTTTTTATTTGCGGTCTTTTTTCTTTTTCTTACCACCGCTTTTTCCCCCTTTCCTTTCTTCCTTTCTCATCGTTTTCTGATCTTCTCCATCTGGATCCAATTCATAATAGTTTTCAGTTTCATATTTTCTGACAGATGGCCGGATAAATTTTACCCGGATCACATGCATCAATACGTCTTCCAGATGCATTCCATCTTTCTCATACATGGCAAACAAAAAGGCCGGCAGCATCATAAGTACCATAAGGACTGCAGCATTATTGATTCCAAGAGCATTTCTAAAGAGAAAATAACAGGGAATTCCCATAGCTGCTCCAATGCCAATACAGATCAATTGCCTTTTTGTAAGATTAAATGCCACTTTATTCTTTACTTTCGTTAAATCTTTCGGCACACTCACATACGCCATGTGTTTCACTTCCTTTCTTTTTAATGTGCATTAAAGATTGACTTACTAAGTGATCCTGTCTTGAACAGACTGAAACATAAGATCACCGTATATGCCATCACACCAAATAATGAGGAACTCAGATTATCTGAAAACTGGATGCCTGCCACTAATACTGCATAAATAGCAACACATACCATCATCAGAAATGCCTGGAATGCCAGGGCAAAGAGTCCTCTGAAATAATTCGTTCCGATCTGTCCCCACTCTCTGTTGCTCATCGTTGCGAATGGGATCGGTGCAACTGAGGTATAAAGGTAAATTTCTATCATACGGACATACAAGATAACCGTAATGAGTACAGACATGATCTTCATACAGAAACTTACGATCAAAGTTTCCAATGCCAATATCACAAGTTCCCCGATCTCCATGCTTTCCAATGTAGTAGATAAATCTGTGATCGCAGAGCTGATATCAATGGATGTATCTCCGGAAACCAGCCCTGCCGCCGAGTTTACGACGCTTTGTCCTACATCAAAGACTGCCATCGTGATGGTAAACGTATTGCTTACCAGATAAACGGCGATCCACATTTTTACAAAATACTTAAAGAACATCCATGTATCAATATCATGCATATTATTTCGCTCTGTCAGCATGGAGATCAATTCATAACACAGTACAAATGTTATGATGATACCTGCAATCGGCATGATAACTGAATTTGACAGTCCTTCGATCATACTAAAGATACTGCCATTCCATCCTTGTGGTGTCTGTCCAACCTGGCCCGCAATCTCGCTTGTCTTCTGATTGACATCCGTAAACATACGGTCCAGGTTAGAACTGATCATACCTGTTAGAAGTTCCCTCATCCATTCCTCAATCGCATCAAAAATTTGATTGAACATGGATCTCTACTCCTTTCTTTTAACCAAATAATCCACTCAAAAGCGGAATCAACTGTGTACCGATCAGGATCACACCACCGCCACTCATAAGCTGCTTAATTCCCTGTGATTTAGCACCCGGATTATCATTTCCGTAACCTTCCATCAGGTTGATGACTCCCCAGACACCAAGACCTGCACCAATCGCTACGACTAATGTCTGTAAGATTGTAATTGCACTTCCGAAAAATCCCATATTCTTTTCTGAATAAACGCTGTTTCTATGGTCTGTCAGCGTTTCCTCTCTCCTTCCCCTATTATTCAGACCTCTTTTTTTACTGGTTTTATTTGCAAGGTGATCTTATTTTTATCTTCACTTTCCTCTCCTTTCTGCCTGATCATCAGGGCTTTTCTTAAAAAAACGCAAAAAAAGAGCACATAGACGGATATCTACATGCTCTAACGCTTTTTATTTAATTTTTAATACTACACTTCAATTTGACAAACTGAAATTTGACAATCCATGTGAATAATAGTTTCCACATTCAAGAAAAAATTGCCTTGAAAATAGCACTATAATTATGAGTTCCTATTTTTAAATTTGCTGATAATTGTAGTTATACCAACTGTAATAAAAGAAATCAAACCACTAAACACGCATAAAAATCCAATTGGGACAAGAAAGAAATTCTCATGCAGCACCCCTTGTGCATCAATATACTCTACCGACAGTCCCTTCACAAAAAGCAGTATAATTCCGATTAAAATCAAGAAACTGCCTATAATCGAGCACACCATATTATACTTGGCTCTTCTGGTTTCACTTCCATCTTTGATTACTTTTTCTGTCATGTTGTTCATTTCGTTTTCTCCTTTAATCAAATAATCCAGAGATATTTGAAACACATCAGACATCAAAATAAGCATTCCTATATCTGGAAGATTTTTGTTATTCTCCCAGTTTGAAACAGCTTGTCTACTCACATTCAGTTTCATAGCAAATTGTTCTTGTGTCAATTTTTCTTTTTGACGAATGTTTTTAATTTGTTCTCCAAAATCCATGTATTTCACCTCCGTGTTTCCAGTCTATAATTCAACCAAGTTTTTTTCAAGAAAGTGCCTCTTGCATATCAAAAAAACAGACGCAAGAACCTCTTGCATTCCTATATTGAGGCTAATATTCCCTTCTCCAACATTTAAATTTCCCGTTTTATCTATTTCCTTTTTTTTACTGATATATCTTCCAGCAAAACTATAAAAGCACAAAACATTATTAACCAAAAATTAGGGTACATTGCCATTTCACCTTCACAACTTGAAATTTAGTTCAATTCAAATTTGTTTTTATAAAAGAATATCACATTTCTAACCCAAAAGATACTCTTTTTAGTTTACTTCTTCCTCTATCACTTCTTTCACATCCTCTTCTGTTACATTTACTTCATACATCTCAAACTCTGTATTCTGAGAAAAGACCAGTTTATGCTCCAGATATTTTTCCACATCAAACGCATTCCTTTTATCCGCATCCGACAATTCCTTATATCTCTTATGCTTTGTGATATCATATTTGTTACTGAGAAATGGCCGTACGCCTCGAAGCTGTAAGATACATTTATTTCCATCCATTACAGCCAGTTCATCCCGGCTCATCAATTCTTTCCCTGTCTTCTGATAATTCAAACCATAGGACTGGCTTGTCCCTCTGGTATCAGAGGTATTGTAAAGATCGATGGTCTCTTTTCCCAGCGTTTCCGATATCTCCTTTAACGTGGAGCTTTCTTTTCCTCCAAGAAATAATACGGTATCGCAATTCCCTGTGATGGTTTCAGCCGCATCCTTATAAATGGTTTTTAACTGGCTCTGTGACTGTAAAATAATAGAAGCAGAGATTTCACGGCTTCGGATCGTTGCGATCAATTTGTCGAATTTCGGGATCTGCCCAATATTACTGAACTCATCCAGCAGTAATCGCACATGGTACGGAAGTCTTCCACCATGCTCATCATCTGCTTTATCACAGAGCAGATTAAAAAGCTGTGTGTACATGATCGCCACCACAAAATTGAATGTATCATCGGTATCACTGATAATCACGAACATTGCTGTCTTCTGGTCCCCGATCATATCCAGCTCCATTTCATCATAAGACATGATCTCCCGAAGTTCCTGGATATCAAAAGGAGCAAGTCTGGCACCGCAGGAAATAAGGATCGACTTCGCTGTTTTTCCGGCAGCCAGCTTATATTTTCGATATTGTCTGACTGCAAAGTGTTCCGGATTATCCGCCTCCAATTCTTCAAACAGTTCATCGACCGCATTCTTAAATTCTTCATCTTCTTCTCTCGTTTCACTGGCATTGATGAATTCCAAAAGAGTAGAAAAGTTCTGTTCTTCTTCCGGCGCTTCATACCAAATATAACCGATCAGAGCAGAATACAGAAGGCGTTCCGCTTTCACCCAGAAATCTTCCGTAGATTTTTCTCCTTCCCCCTTCGTATTTGCTATGATGGTATTCACAAGTTTGAGGATATCTTTTTCACTACGGATGTAATGGAATGGATTATAGTGCATCGACTTTTTGAAATTGATCGTATTCAGCACCTTGATCCGATATCCTCCATTTACTAGCATCTTTCCACATTCTACGATGATCGTTCCCTTTGGATCTGTCACCACATAGGATACATGATCTGTCATTTGCATAAGTTGAGGCTTTACATAAAACCTTGTTTTTCCAGAACCTGATCCTCCGATCACAATCACATTCTTGTTTCTGGCATATTTAGGAGCTTTCGGTCTGCTATTCATCGTAAGCCGTTCTGTTTCGGTCAGAATGATATTGTTCTCAAATACCGGATCTTCAAATGGTTCGATATCTTTCCGATTTCCCCACCGGGCTGATCCATACTCCTCTCCATGCCGGAACTTCTTTGCATTCTTCGCTTTATAATACAAGACGATTCTAAAAATAAGTGCTACGATCACACCTCCCAGCAAATCTTGTAGATAAAAGCTCGGAAACCAGTTGGTAAATGCCAATGGGAAATTCATCAGCATCACACCGATTTTTTCAATCATGCTATTTCCCATACAATGACGATAAAGCCAAAAGCATTTATCTGCAAGATAGAAGATGATCAGATACGGAATGCTTAATATCACCACTCTCTTCATCTGGATATTCTGCATCTTTTCCCGGATCATCGTTCCTGTCCTCTGACTTTCTGTCTTGTTTTTACTCTCTGACGTTGTTTTGCTTTTCTCTCCTTTGTCTTCTGTAGTTTCTTTCGGACAGAAGGTTTTTTCTTTTTAGACTGATCCAGCTCTATACCTGCATATTCTTTAAAAGCAGCCGTCATCACATCCACATCTTTCGATTTAAAAAATACCAGATACAACGGCGGTTCCACACGGGAATCCTTTTTCAGACTATAATCAATCCCATATTTTCGGGCTACCCGGTCAAAAGACTTGATATTTTGATCTGTAATCTGGATATTTGTAAGCTGTGCTCCCTGTGCGATCAGTTGCTTTATCGTCTGCTTTCCATGAGGCTTTTTCATCTCCTGTCGTTTTCTTTCTTTTTCTCTGCCCTTTTCCTGTGCTTTCCCCGTTTTGACAGCCTGTTTTACCTGTACTCGCTTCTGTTTCTGTCTGTTCATTCCATCCAGAAATTTTCTCATAGATGCCTTTAACACACCGGTACTCATCCGGGTTGTCTGGACACACAGAGCTATGATTTTTTCATTCACTTCATCCTGCAATTAACCACTTCCTTTCTTTCCTTGATCCTTTGTGGGAAGCAAATAATAGCACTGCTTCTCAATGCATCCCTTTTTTCTTCCTTCCCACCAATAACAATATTTACAAGACCAGGGTTTTTCTTCACTGTATTTTCTCCCCGGCATTGCTGCATTTGGTTCCACGATCAGGTTCTTGTCTCTTCTCCTGTCCATCCTCATGTTCCTCCTTACAAAAAAGCGTTCACAGATTCCCTCAGGTTTCCATGAACGCTTTCCCTTACATTATTTCTTCTTTATTTTTCTTCCAAGGACTACCACTCCACTTAAACTCATTCCAAGCACGAGCAGCCATAACAGCAAGTTGGTGTTATCCCCAGTCTTCGGTGCATCTTTAGAAGGTTTTCCACCTTCCGGAGTGCTTTCTTTTGGTTTTTCCTCATCAACCATAACAACCTTCTGCACTTCGGCGGTATCTTTTACTTCAAATTCCACATCCTTTGCAACCAGATAACCTTCCGGTGCCGTTTCTTCCCTGAGCGTGTACTTTCCGATCGGAAGCATCTCTATATAATGTGCCTCTTCTGTAGATGTCCAGCTTTCTACCACTTTTCCATCTTCATCTAAGATCGTAAGCTTTGCACCTGGAAGCTCTTTTCCTGCGATATCCTGTTTCGAGATCAACACCTTTGTCACATCATCTTTCATCTCCTGTTTCTGGATTTCTGCAGTATTTTCTACTGTAAAGGTAATGCTCTCAGCAGTTACATATCCATCTGCCGGTTTTGTTTCTGTCATCGTATAGGATTTTCCAACTGTCAGTTCCTTGATCACATGGGCTTTCTCTGTAGATACCCACTCCTCGATTACATTTCCATCTTCATCTGTCACCTTCAGATGCGCTCCCGGAAGTTCTTTCCCTGTGGTAAGGTCTGTTTTCGTAAGTTCTACCGTTGTCGGCTCATTTTCAAAAACAAACTCATAGGAAACCTCAGCTTCTTCTGGTTTTCCATACTCAAAAGTGAATTCCTTTTCTTCATTCGATGTCACAAAACCATCCGGTGCATAGATTTCTTTTACGATATAGGTCCCATCCACTGGAAGATCTGCTTTGAAAAGAATCTGTCCATTTTCATCCGTTGTTTTCTGCTCGATCAACGTTCCGGCTTCCATCAGGACTTTTCCATCTCTGCCTTTGATATCTTCTTTTGTAAATAAGCCGAAGATCGCACCTTCCAGCATACGTTCTGTTTCCTTTTCTTTTTTAAGGATCGTTACTTTTATCTTCTGCCGGTTGTTCTGCCATTCTTCATCAAAAGTAACCACCGGTGTATCCTGGTCACGATAGGTCAGATCCACAAATCTAGGCTCTCCATCCAGTACAAAACCATGTGCCGTTTTCACTTCCTTCACATAATATTTTCCTACCGGAAGGTCTTCCATTTTTGCGATTCCCTTCTCATCGGTTGTGACCGTGCCTACCAGCTCATCTTTCTTATAATGGTCTGCACTTATGCCATCTGCAGCCTTGATATCTTCTGCAGCATAGACTTCAAAGGTGACTTCACTTAAGTTTCCTGTGATATATTCAAAGAAATGTTCTACCGTTCCTTTCACATTATCCAGAAGAGTGATCTTCTCTAAAAATTCTCCCTTTTTGTTGATGATCAGAAGCCCTTTTGGAACTTCATCCTTCATTTCCACTTTCTGTACTTCGGCAGTATCTTTGACCGTAAATGTCACATCCGTTGCTTTCAGATAACCGTATGGAGCAAACTCTTCATGAAGGGTATAGGTTTCTCCGACAACCAGACGCTTGATCACATGTGGCTTATCCTTTTCAGATGTCCATTCATCGATCACATTTCCATCTTTATCCATGACCTTCAATCTTGCGCCCTCCAGCTCTACGCCTGTGGTCAGATCAGACTTTGTGAACTCTGCTGTAGTCGGTTCATTCTTCTTTACGGCCTGTAAGGAAACAATCTTTGTCTCCTGTCCCTGATACTCTGCAACAAATTCCAGAACCTCATCCGAAGAAACAAAACCTTCCGGCGCTTTTAATTCTTTTACATAGTATTCTCCAAATGGAAGATCCAGGGTGCATGTTGCCATACCGTTCTCATCGGATGTCATTTCCTGTAATAAGGTATCTGCTTTCACAAGAACTTTTCCATTTGCCTGGATATCTTTCTTGTTATAGATGCCAAACACAGCCCCGGATAATACCCGTCCATTTTCTGCATCCTGTTTTTCTACGGAAATAGCGACTTTCTGTCTGTCATTTCCTACGATTGCTTCTGCTTCCACGATCGGTGTATCCTGATCCTGATAAGTTAATGTAACCTTTACCGGCTCCGGATTTAATACAAATCCTTCCGGCGCCTTTGTTTCCACTACATAGTATCTTCCAAGCGGCAGATCCTTTGCTACAGCTTTTCCACTCTCTCCCGTTGTGATCGTTGTCACAAGCGTATCCTTTGCATAAAGTACGATACGGTTTCCATCTGCATCTTTCTGATGATCCGGAGTGCAGATATCCTCTGCCGCACGCACTTCAAATTCCGCCCCGGAAAGATACTGTTCCTTATAGATAAAGTCTTTCTCAAAACCGGAAATCATCTCGCCTTTCTTATACACAACAAGATTTCCCTTTACCGGCTGATCTTCATAGGAAACTTCAATGATCACGTCTCCACTTACCCCATCTACTTCATAGGCAGTATCCGAATCCACGGTGATCTCTACATAGTTTTTGTTCACAACATATCCATCCGGTGCTGTCACTTCTTCAATACGATAGTGCCCGATCTCTAAGTTTTTCGGCAAGATCAGGTATCCCTGGCTGTCCGTAAAGAAAGATTTATGGACTGTGACCGTAGGATAGGTTGTTACCTGTTCCACATATTTCTTATGATCCAGATCATAAATTTTGAATTCTGTGCCGGCTACTAATACCGGTTTCTTTGTTTCATCATCTTTTTTGATGATCTTTAACTTTGCGGAAAATTCTTTGTCCAACAGTACCTTCCAAACCTGTGGTTTGTTTGGATTGTTTTCACGGATGGTAATCTCAAAATCCTCTACCGGTTTATAATTATGAGGTGTGGTTGTTTCTCGTACAATATACGTTCCATATGGAAGCGGAATACTGCACGCATACCCTTTCTCATCTGTGAACATTTCCGTTTTACCATCTGCTGTAAGGATGACTGGCTCTGCATGGGAAAAATCATTACTTCCATCTTCTTTTTTCTCCAGGCTGCTCTTTAAGTAAGCGCTGAAACCTGCCCCTTTTAACAGATCTGCATCCGTTTGCCCATTGTTCGCAGCTTTTATGATCTGGAACGGCTGTTTCATAACAAGTTCTGTTGATTTCACAGTACGTTCTATCATTGGGACTGTGCCACCTTCATAAGAACATTTCACATCATGCTCTGTCTCGTCTAACAGATATCCTTCCGGCGCCTGGATCTCTTTTACAAAATATTTTCCAAGATACAGGTCTTTTACCACAGCATCTCCTTTCTGATCTACTTTTAAGGTAGATACAAGATCACCGGCTTTATGTACAATTCCTGTTGTTCCATCTGGATGTACAATGTTTTCTCTCGCATAGAGGCCATACACCGCACCTTCTAAAGTCGCATCTCCTTGTGGATTTGCTCCTGTTTGCGCATCTTCTTTGATCAGATGGATCTTTGCATAAGTACGTTCATTCAGAACATTCTTTGTACTTGTTTTACCGATATTGACATCTACCGGATAAACAGTTGGATCTGCCTGATAATTTGCCGGTGGCTGGATCTCTTTTACATACACAATCTCCTGTGTTTTTTCGACTGTTACTTTAGAAGCACCTTTGCTGTCTGTTGCTGGCATCTGTGTGATTAAATCTGAGCATTCCTTATCACGGTAAACACCATAGATTGCTCCTGCCAGATGGTTTCCGGTGTCTTTATCATTTTTTACAATCGCAATTTCTGCCTGTTTTGTCCATGTAACATTCAGACTTACTTTATTTGTTGTTTCCACACCTTCTCCAAAAATAAAGGCAAGATCTTGAGTACTGGAATTCGTTGTCAGTTTATACGCAGAATAATCTTTCTTTAATCCACCTGCCATGGTTGTAGCAAATACTTCTGCGGTATCTTCTGCCTGTGTCAGAGGTGCAGAAAGATAAAACTTTGTACCTCCCTTGACCGTTACCTTTGCTCCCGGTGTACTTGTACTTCCTGTACTCACGTTGTGAAAACGCACGCCGGATGGAAGGCTGATCGTCACACTCTGCTGTCCTGCCGCATGGAATGTGATTTCCTTTGTACGCTGTGTATTTCCTTCTACATAAGCCTTTACATTGGCATCGGAAAATGACATGGATACATCCGGTATCTCAGGCTTCTTTACACAATAATTGTAAATATCCATTGCTAGTTCCTGTCCTGTTGCATTGGTTCCATAGAACGCATCACTACTGCCATAAGCATAAGCAGCCGCCATATGGACAAGGATAAATCTCTTTCCTGCTGAAAAATCACTGTGCTTGTTCGCAAAATAACTTTCTTCACCTGCCGCATCGGTACCGTAATAACAGACCTTTGCAAGAGCCTGATTATCAGCCAGCTTTGTGATGGTATAGGTACCGGAACCCGGACCTGGCTTTGCCGGCTGGATACAATAAGCCGTTGCTCTTACACTTCCATAAGAAATATAATACGGCTCTGTAAGATATGTTCCAAGCCCATAGTCTGCATATCGATATATTGGACCTTTTTCAATAGTTACCTGCTGAGATCCTACACTTGCATCTCTGGCTGCTATTGCTGAAAAAGTCGCAACTTCTCCGGTTTCCATAGCCTCAAAATCCACTCCCTGATTTGCAGCCTGTTCCATTACATCATGTAATGCTAATCCCGATCCTTCATCAAAGGTATCCTGTTCTGTCATCTGTTCTACCAAAGCATCAAAAGCAGCATTTCCTTCTGATACATCCGGTGTCTCTGTTGGGATTTCTGACGGCTTCTCTGAATCCTCCTCATCTTCTTCCGTCTCTTTTGTTTCGGGTTGCTCTGCATCTGCTGAAGGACTTTCACTCTCTTTTTCTATTTCCTTTACGACCACATTTCTGCTGATCTGATAATTCGGATGTTCCTGATTGACCGTTTCTACCTGATAAACAGTTTTATAGGTATCTGCATGGGATGTTGTAAAATCCTCTCCCTGCTCATTCTTTGCTTCTTCAAAAGTAATCTTTACCTTTGCCGCATCCTTGATCTCTAACCCTGTAAAATCTGTTTTTACATCAAAATTTGTTCCCACTTCCACCTGATGATCCTTTGCCAGAACAATCTCATCTTCATCTAACTGGCTTTGTACCTCTTCCAAAAGAGGCAGTTTTCTTTCTTTGGGAAGCTCCGCAGCATAACTGCTGATTGGTGATAACACCGTAGATAAAAGAGTGACCGCTGTCAGCAATCCGGATACAACCCGCTTTGCTTTTTGTTTCACTTTCATGTTCTTAAATCCTTCCTTTCTTCTGAATCTTATTTATCCGTTATACTTGTTCATCGTTTTCCATCATTCTTTCCTGAAAATAATCCCCTCCTTTCCTGGTTTTGTGCTATTTGGGACAGTCAGCACTTTGCTGAGATAACAGCACAAATATATGGCGGTATCTGCTTTTTCAAACAAACACCGCCATATGATTTCTACTGTCATCCTCATTTTGATTCAGACAATTATTTTTTATTTAAGATTTAAGCGTTTTCCTGTTCTCTTCCCCGGATCCGTTCCTGTTTTAGAGTCCATATCTCCAAAACGTTTTCTCTGTCAGGACACGCACAATGCACATTCAAGGCAGGTATCACTCCGGGCAGGCTATTCTCTTTTCAAGGTACATGAAGTGTTTCTTACAAACGTCTTCATATAACGAAAGGAAAACGGCCTGTTTTACAGGGTGCTTTTTAAATTTTTTTGATTTTTTTTAATTTTCTTCTTTATCTGCATGTTTTTTCATAACAGAAAGTGCTCTTTTTATCATTTCACAAACACTCTGCTGTCTGATTCCAAGATAGTCCGCAATCTTGTTTTGATTCATTTCTTCAAAGTAAAATAATTGGATGATTTCTTTCTGTCTGGCAGTCAGACAATCTAAAAGATCATGAAGCATCTCTTTTTCAATATACTGGTCGAGAATATCCGAAGATGGATCTACCAATATGGTTCTGTCATCCACAAAATCGCTATAAGAAATGATCCTATGGTTTGATGCCACCTTAGTCTGATTTATTTCCATACGATCCGTTGCTTCCATTAACAAACGAATGTACCAATTTTCGTTGTCAAAAAATTCTTCGTTCATAATACTTCGATCTTCCTTCACATCCATGTATTGATAATCTTTACAGGAATGGAGTGGAAAGATGGTTTTCTTTCCGTTTTCCCTGTATAACACATACCCATTTGCGTAAACGGTAATATCACATTCCCCACTCAGAATTTCCTTTACTACAATCTCTTCTTTTTCTAACGCCTTTTCAGAAGGGACTCTCTTTGTCATACCTGCCACTTTTACTACTTTCTTTAATTCTTTTAATGTCAACATATGGACCACCTTTCTGCCTTACGGCTACGGGTGATCCATGAACTCTATAAAAAACTCATCACAATTAGCCACGAACTCACCCGTTTTTTTTGAACGGGAGTCCGCAGCTCCTATGTAATTACCTCCTTCGGCTATATCATACAAAATTCCGTATCCTCTCTGATTTTTGCACACGAAACTTTGCCCTCTATATATAGAAAGGAAAAAGCCCTGTTTTACAGGTTAAAAACTCAACTTTTTTTAAAATTTTTGAGAAAACAAAAAAAGCCGGCAAAACAAATGCTTCCACAGACACAGAATGAAATATCATCCTGCATTGTATCTGCAAATGTTTTGCCGGGCTCTTCATGATTCCAGTCAGGTTCAGCTCCTTGACAAACTCTTGCTATCAGGTGCAGCCTTGATGGTTCCAGCCAAATCCACCGCTTATTCTAATAGCTCATTTTATTTAGTTTCCTTTCGGGAATTCATCATTTTTTGAGAATATACCCGCATTCTTTCTTTCAGTTTTTCGTCTTTGATGTGCAAAGGCCGTACTGAAACAATATCATCTTTTACTAAAATCTCCAAAGTGCTTCTACATTTCTTGCACTCTACTTCTGAATCGCAATGTGCGCTTTTTTCAATAAATGCTCCGCATACAGAGCAATGTACATGCCATCTGATAGCATCTGATCCCATAGGCTTCCTCCTTTAAGCAATAATAAAAAATTCCATTTTTATTACTCAACGGATCAAAGGGAAATCAAATCCGCCTTATGAGCATCATGTTGTCCATTCCGTAAGTGCCAAAGCTGCACGAACAGCATGATCATCAAATCCCAGATCTGCTTTGTTGATCTGGTGCATCCATCCTTATTCTCTCCGGATTCCCACTCACCCAGGATACTAAGAATTTCTGCCGATTGTATTTAACAAGGTAATTCCAATTCTTCAAATATATCTCCGGATAACTCACAAAGATCCTGGATCAAAATGATCGTATCATCAATCCGTAAATGAATGGATGGATCAAAAAATTCAACGGTTCCGCAAATCGTATGATACTGGCCTGCCGGTTTCATTTCCCGGTTTTCTTTAAAATAGGTTGCCTGTATCTTCATTCCAACAGAAACCATCTGTAGCTTCCTATCCAATCCACATTTTTGTTCTTCGGATAAGACCTTCCTTTGTTCATAAAGAACTTCCTGTTTCCGAACGATCTCCTCAAATCCCCGAAGTGCTGCAAAGGGGGCAAATTGCTTCGCTCTGTGCTGCACATCCATAGGATATCTTTTGGAAACCGGTCTCGGAATATATAAATATTTCTGATAAGCCTTTGCCAGCATACTTTCACCTCCTACGCACGATGTCCCCCAACCTGATTATTTCTTTCCCGATAGGTAGAACATTCCAACAGATTGGATCCCCGCATGATCGCATTTTTTCCATAACGCTTTTTCACCTGTAATACTGCTTCCTGCAGATGTCTTTCCTTTTCTGCTTTTATGGAATTCTGGAAAAGAGTATATTGCTGATAGCCTTCTGGTGTTATCTTATTTGCAATGATCTCTATCCGTCTGATCCCGGTATGTGGATCTGCGATCTTTCGATAAAGTGCTTCTACTGTATCAATCATTTCCTTGGAACAATTGGTACGATCTGGAAACCTTACGGTTCCTTTCGATGGCTCCCTTTCAAAACGATGATCGTAAGCGATCCACAAGGTTACAGAATTCGTTACCAGTCCCTTTTCCACCAGATCCAAAACCAGTACATCTGTCATTTCTCTTACAACAACAGCAGCTTCTTCAAATGTGTAATTTCTCATCAATACCTGTCCATTGGAAAGACTATGCTCTTCTGTATGATAATTTTTGATATCACTCATTTTACAGGACTCACAGCCCCAGGCATGATCGATCAATAGTTCTGCATCGATTCCAAACATTTTATACAGCCAGTCTTCCGACTGGATAGAGGCAAGTGCGATATCCCCCATCGTTTGGATTCCATATCCGGCTAATTTTCTCTCTGTTCTGGAACCAATGCGCCAGAAATCACTCAATGGTTTATGTTCCCATAACTGTTCCCGGTAAGAGATCTCATCCAACATTCCGATATGATCCTCTATATGTTTTGCCACAATATCCATTGCGATCTTTGCAAGATACAGGTTAGTTCCAATTCCTGCTGTTGCTGTAATTCCGGTTTCTTCCATGACCGCATCCATCAGTTTTTGTGCCATTTCTTTCTCTGTAAGGTGATACAGGGAAAGGTATCTTGTAACATCCATAAAGCACTCATCCACACTGTAAACATGGATATCTTCTTTTGCCACATAGTTTAAATAAATCCCGTATATCCTTGCCGAATACTCCATATAGAGCTGCATCCTCGGTTTTGCCACAATATATTCGATATGATCCGGTATCTCATGGATCCTGCAACGGTTACGGATCCCCAGCTTTTTCATAGCCGGCGTGATGGCAAGGCAAATGGTGGATACCGATCGGTCCGGATCTGCAACAACCAGATTGGTAGTAAACGGATCCAGTCCTCTTTCCACACACTCAACAGAAGCATAAAAAGATTTCAGATCAATACAGAGGAATGTTTCCTTCTGTTTCAAATCAATCACCTCCCATAAGTTGCCTATCTTTCTCCTTCCCCTAAGCAATCAGATCTCATCCCAACTCTTTTTCACACGATAGTGATCGTGTCAAAATAGGCAATTTTCAGTAAATCCATTGACAAGAAAGGAAATATCATTTATATTATAGGCAAGTAGTTGCCTTTCTGTTGTGATTCACATTATAGGCAATCATTCGCCTCTTGTCAAGAGGCAACTTGTTGATTATGGGAAATTTATTTCCTATCCCGTTTCAGCATCATACATAAAGATCCTGAAACGCCAATTAGAAAGTAGGTATTTTTATGACATTCGGTGAAAAAGTGAAAAATTTAAGAAAGAACAAAGGACTCAACCAAACCCAATTAGCCGATGCTGTCGGTGTCTCCCTTCGGACTGTTCGGGGATGGGAAATTGAAGGCCGTTATCCAAAGAAACATGACCTTTACCAGAAACTTGCAGACATTTTAAGCTGCGATATCTCCTATCTCATGACAGAAGAAGAGGCTTTTATCACAGAAGCATCTGAACAATTTGGAAACCGTGGAGCAAAACAGGCTCAGCAGATCTTAGAACAGGCCGCTGCAATGTTCGCTGGCGGGGAGCTTTCTGATGAAGACAAAACAGCCTTTATGGATGAGATCCAGTCTTTATATCTGGATTCCAAGAGACGTGCAAAGAAATTTACACCAAAGAAATATTTAGATGCCAAATAGATGGGGTGATTATGGGACAGCCTATAGGATATAGTTTTATTGTCAAAAGTACCATTACCCGCTTCTATTTGATTCATACACGAGGTGATATATTTGGGGAATTCATATATTTACAACAAAGTAGAAAAACTTGTAAAAAAGTTCAAGACCAGGGATCCTTTTGAAATATTGGAAGAAATGAATGTGATCGTTGGTGAAACAGACCGCTACGAAAAATTAAAGGGATACTGTTTCATGAGCTGCCAGACCATTTATGTTATGGTAAGCAGTTTTCTCTCTGAGGAAGAGAAAAAGATTGTTGCCGCCCACGAACTCGGTCACATCATTCTGCATCGTTCTCAGCTCAAAATGGCGCCGATGAAAGATGATGTCTTATATAACATGAGGGATAATACGGAATACGAAGCGAACCTTTTCGCTGCAGATCTTATCCTGGATGATAAAGAAATCGCAGACCTGTCAAAGAACGAAGACCTGAACTATTTCGGGCTCTGTAGCTGCTTAAACTCCAGTCCGGAACTCATGAGCTTCAAGTTATACAGTCTGATCAAGCGTGGTCAGAACTACAATATGCCGCTGGAAATACAGAGCAACTTCCTGGCCAAATAAAATTTGCCCGTTCCATACAACTGAACGGGCTTTTCTTATATCCATATGTGAAGATTCTTTTATTTCAGTTCTCCATGCTTATTTTCAAATTCCATGATTGCCTGACGTATTAAATATAGCACTTCTCCATTGATCGAACGCCCTTCAAATTCTGCCAGGCTTTTCAGTTTTTTATGCGTTTCAGCATCAATCCGTAATCCTAAATGCTTCTCTTTCTCCATGATTATTCTCTCCATCTCTATAAGTACATATTAAGTTCATATTTCAAGTTCATTTTAAGTACAAATAATGGTAGAATGTTTTAAATGGACTTATTTTAAGTACACTATATTTTTTCACGGAGGAATTCAATTATGCATGAAAAAAGAAAAAAATATTATCATATCAGAAAAGATTTATTCTGGTGCACCATCCTATTAGCTATATCCTTTCTCATCGGTTATGCTATACATCACCGCATTTTTCTAACACATTCCCTGAAAGCAGATGCCCCAAAAGAACGGACAGAAATAACCTTTGACGATCTGCAATCAAATCTGAAAGATATCTCTATATGCTATTTATGTGGAAGTTCTGATTATAGTATGATGGACTATTATCGAAAATTTGATACGGTTGGACTGATTTCCCTCAATGACTGGTACGTCTTAGATTTCCAACTAAAAGCATATGATGAAAACGGAAATGAAATACCAAATAAAACCGGTTCAAATATACTTTTTGGAAACACCGGCGAAATCACGTATTCCTCTCATGGAGATGTTTCCAGAGGAATGGCTGAGATAGATATCACGTTACCGGAAAACTACAAATTGAACAAAAGAAATCTAACGGATCATCTCTGCCAAGGTTGCCTTGATAAAGTTGCTGCTTCCTTAGAACATTGGAAATATGAAAACGAAAAGAAAGAACCGATTCCTCTGTGTTTGGTTGATTTTAAAACTCTTGATATTTATTCCTTACAAGATTATTACCGATCAATTTTCATCCGGGATTATTATGTGGAAATGGAGTTTGAAGACAATTCCGTAGAAACAAAAGCCTTTTATCTACCGGAAATATAAAAATTATGATATACTGAAAAAAACGACAAATCTGAATTTTAAAAAGGAGTGTGATGACCATGATTTTTGATTTTGAGCCTTGGCAATTAGATATTGATATTGACTTAACTAAACAATTATATAGAAGTTGTAAAGGAGACTTTGTATGGGTAGAAAAGAAATAACAACAAAAGAAGATTTAATGAAAGTAATAGAATTATTCGAAAATACTGGAATTACATACTGGTTGGATGGCGGATGGGGTGTAGATATTTTAGCTGGTAAACAAACAAGAATTCATAGAGATATAGATATAAATTTTGATGCTCAACATACGGAAAAATTGTTAAATGTGCTTTTGAATCTGGGCTATAAAATTGATACAGACTGGAAACCGGTTAGAATAGAGTTATATAGTGATGAACTTGGTTACTTAGACATTCACCCGTTCGTTTTAAATGAGGACGGAACTTCAAAACAAGCTGATTTAGAGGGTGGATGGTATGAGTTTGAAAAAGATTACTTTGGTAGTGTTTTTTTTGAAGGCAAAACAATTCCTTGTATATCTTTAAAAGGCCAAAAAGTTTTCCATTCAGGTTATGAATTAAGAGATAAAGATAAGCATGATATTTCAATTCTTGAAAGTTTATCAAAATAACATTGCTGTAATTTCTAAGATAAATTTCAGTTTGGACTTTTCTTATAGAGCCTTTCCATGAAGGAGAGGCTCTATTTTCATCTGAAATCACTAAGACTCTTTCAACTATCATCATCTTTTCTTAACCTAAAATCAATGCACATATTTTTTCTCTAAGTAAGTCGATTACAGTATCTATAAATTCTCCGGCAAATAAGATAAAGATCAGAACACCTCCCATACAAGCCAGAAAAGCTGCCTGTAGCCAGTCTTGATAACAGATTACTGTTCCAATGAACAACGCCATAATTCCAAATCCCAATATTTTTTTTGCGACTGCCACCATATGTACTAATAGCTTCACTCCGACACCTATGATCGAAATGATAAACCACAATGGAATCAATAACACTTTTCCTGCCACTTTTAAAATACCCATATCTGTCCTCCTATCTTGCCAGCCACGGCATATCATGATTTACTTCTGCTCGGTAATATCCACTGATTGTTGAAGGTGCATTGAACAATGCCGCAAGTAAATATTTCTTGATATTCTTGATTTTACTCGTATTTCCTTCCAGACAATGCAGCACATACTCTACATGGGAATAATCCAGCTTCATGAATTTTCCTCTTACCAAGGCTCCTGAATACCAGTTGCTTGCAATCAGTACTTTATCACTCTTACACATAACAGTCTCTACGATCAGATCCACGATTTCATCAATCTGATTTTTGTCATGAGGATGACTCACTAACAAAGAATCATAATCCAGATTGTCTTTGATCAGAGATTGATACGCATGTAACGTTTCCATCTCATCCTCTTCGGATCCTATCCCACCTGCAGATACGATATGATTAGATTTATTCTCACTAAGATTAGTATTGTTAATATTAGTATTATTAGAGTTTGAAATGTAAACTTCTTGAAGTTTATTTTCGGGACTTCTTGAAGTTTGTTTTTCGGACTTCTTGAAGTTTGAAATGTAAACTTCTTCTGTCTCTTCTTCCTCTACAGAAGTTTGATTTATAAACTTCACCATCTTTGATTTTTCTTTTTTCTGTTCCTCACATTCCTCCTGAACAAATGATTTTACATAGATGATCGTAACCTTTCCAAAGCCCTGTCTGCGCTTTTCAATCAAACCTATCCCTTTTTCATCATCCAGCTCCTGAAGAGATTTCACCGCTTTATTTCTGCCACAATTCAATAATTCCATGATATCTTCAATGGAAAAATAGATATATGCCCGATTTTCTTCATCAAACCACTGATTCTTAATGGATAAAGACATTCTGTCCAGCATCAAACCGTATAAGATCTTCGCATCACTGGAAAGATCCTTAAAACAGTCATTGGTAAATAACGCTTTGGGTATTCTGTAAAAACTAAACTGGTCTGCTTCTGTTCCATAAAAATATTTAAAATTCATTTTTTTGTCCATGTATCTTCCTCCCTTCCTTTCTCTCATAGAAGTCCTTTTTTTAAACTTCTGTATCTCTTTTTCTTTGGGGTATCTTATTTTGACACCCCTTATTCCTGTTCTCTTTTCCATTGTTCCAGTAATGCCTCAATCACCTTTTCCATATCCGTTTCCGAATAATCTTCCGGAAAATACTTTGTGAGCTTCTTTCCTGATAACACCACTTTTCGTTCCGGTGCTTTTACTGCTATGCAGCTATTAAAAATCGAAATCATAAATCCCTGGTTCACCGATCCTTCTTCCAACTGTTTTCTCAAAGCTGTAATCTGCTTTGGTTTAACAAATCCTGTATCACGGATATACTCGTAGATCCATTTCTGTATTTCCTTTTCAATGTAGGAAATATCAACGGCAATGGTAAAATTCAATTTTTTTGCATCTACCATATCTAATAATTCTGGAATCAATTCTGTAAGGCGAATGTAACGCTGAACATTACGAGCGCTCTCTCCTACCTGTTCAGCTATAACTACATCAGTACGATACTTCGTGCCATTTTGGCACAAAGTTAAATCGTTTCTTACCCCTTGTCTCTTCATTGCCTCCAATTTCATTCTATAAGCAAATGCTTTTTCGCTCGGAAGTAACTCTTCTCGTTGGATATTGGCATCTACCATAGCGATGACTGCATCATCATCGGATAATTCTCTCACAATTGCAGGAATTGTTGCCAATCCAGCTATAACAGCCGCGTGCATTCTTCGATGACCTGAGATCATCTCATATCCATTTTCACCATCGGACCGTAACAAAACTGGTGTCAATACCCCGTAGGTCTTTACACTCTCTACTAAATCTGCCATCTTTTCATCATCCAATACTTTGAAAGGATGATCTTTAAATGCATGTATTCTGTTGATTTCTATTTCCATTGCAGACTCTTCATTGACTACTCCTAGCAATTCATCAATGCTTGTCAATTTGATTTTTTCTCCACTTCTACTTTTCATTTTCCAAAACCTCCTGCGTCAGATTTTCATAAGCCATAGATACTTTTCCATTTGGACAATGACAATAAATACTTTTTCCTTCCGCACTTGCTTCAGCTACCTTAACTGATAATGGAATGACATTTTCAAAGATAGAAATCTTAGATCCATAAGTTTCTCTCACTCTAGAAGCAATATCTTTGGCGTAATTAGTACGAAAATCCACCATTGTCAAAAGAATTCCCTGTATCGTCAGCTTCCGGTTCAATCTCTTCTTTACCATAGAAATAGTCCTGATCAACTGTTGAAGTCCTTTAACCGGCAGATATGCAGCTTGTACAGGTATCAGAACCGTATCAGAAGCTACTAAAGCATTGATGGTCATCATGCCTAAACTCGGCATACAATCAATTAAAATATAATCGTATCGTGATTGCATCGTATCAATATATTCCTTCATGATCAGCTCTCTGCTCATTACATTACTCATGGTTACTTCTAAAGCAGATAACTCAATATTGGCCGGTAGGAGATCCACTTGTTCCTCATGATGTAAAATGCCTTCGTCCTCAGCAATTTCCTCGTCATTGATAATATTCATCATAATAGTTGCAAGTGTAGTTCCAATATCATCCGGTTCTACATACCCAAGACTAGCAGTCAAACTTCCCTGTGGATCCGCATCGATCAATAACACTTTTTTTCCTTGTCTTGCCAATCCTACCCCAAGATTTAAAGTCGTTGTACTTTTTGCAACTCCGCCTTTCTGGTTTGCTACTGAAATAACCTTTCCCATTCTTCTTTCTCCCTTCTGATATTTTCTCTCAGATATTTTTCAAATGTGCTTCGCTTAATTAGAACTTTTTTTCCAACCTTATAAACTGCTCCTGCCTTGTGAGATAATCTTACGATTGGCTTATATCCAAGCTCGTAATAATCCATAGCTTGTTTATAACTTATAAATTCATGTTGCATAAATTCTATATCTTCATCATCAATAAGATTAGAAAACATCCATACCTTTCCATGCATCTCAACTAAATTCCTTTCTCCGATTTGTCATCTTATTTTTCATGAAATTGTTCAAGATATTCATCAAAGATTTCTCTGTTTATCAAAACGATTCCTTCCATTCTGTAAATCGCACCCGCATCATTTGCAAGTTCCATCAACTTTTTATGTGACAGGCTATATACGATTTCTGCTTGTTGATAACGAAGAAATTTTCTTCTAAGTCGACGGGCTTCTTCTTTTACCTCTGAACGCTTCTGTTGGTTATAGTACATATTTTCTGTTTTCAAATCTGTTTCTCCTTTCAGCTTTTACTCAACCACAACGGACATTGTTAATGAATAAAAAAAGGGCACTCTCTGAAAGATTTTTCTTTCAAAAAGTGCCCTCAACAATCTATATTGTTGGAGTAGTATTACTGACAACTAATCACCATTCTTCATGATGATTCATGTTGGAATACAAATTTGTTGTCAAATTGTTGTCAAAGAAAATTTTTGTTGTCAAATTGTGAAGTATTTTTACTCACTTAGTACAATTTTGCTCCTGCCGGAATGTGATCATCCAGGATCAGAACATTCAATCCTTCTCTTCCTTCTACAAGGTGTGTAGCGGAGATGATCATACCGCAAGAATCAATTCCCATCATCTTACGTGGTGGAAGGTTTGTGATTGCAAGCAATGTCTTTCCAACCAGTTCTTCCGGCTCATAATAATCGTGAATTCCGCTTAAAATCACACGTTCTACGCCACTTCCATCGTCTAATACGAACTTCAAAAGCTTCTTAGATTTTGGAACTGCTTCACATTCTTTTACCTTTACAGCACGGAAATCTGACTTGCTAAATGTATCGAAATCAACCATGTCTTCGAATAATGGTTCTACTTCTACATTAGAGAAATCAATCTTTTCTGCCATGTCAGATGTAGCGGTAAATGTTGCAACAGATTTTGCCGGAGCAGACTGTGCAGCATTGTTAGCTTCATTCTTTGCGGCTCCCATGCTCTTCATTGTCGGGAACAATAATACGTCACGGATTGCTTCTGCGCCTGTAAGCAGCATACACATACGATCGATACCAAATCCGATACCACCTGTAGGCGGCATACCGATCTCCAGTGCGTTCAGGAAGTCTTCATCTGTTGTGTTTGCTTCCTCGTCACCCTGTGCAAGCAGTTCTTCCTGTGCTTTGAAACGCTCTCTCTGGTCGATTGGATCATTTAACTCAGAGTACGCATTTGCCATCTCCCATCCATTCATGAAGAACTCAAAACGTTCTACATAATTCGGGTCTTCCGGTTTCTTCTTTGTAAGTGGAGAAATCTCGATCGGATGATCCATAACAAATGTTGGCTGTAACAGGTGTTTCTCAGCATACTCCTCAAAGAAGAGGCTTAAGATATCACCTTTCTTATGTCTTGCTTCGTATTCGATATGATGCTCGTCAGCTAACTTCTTCGCATCTTCTTCTGTCTCAACTTCATTCCAGTCGATACCTGCATATTTCTTAACAGCATCGATCATTGTAATTCTTTCAAACGGCTTACCAAGGTCGATCTCGATTCCTTTGTAAACAATCTTAGTTGTTCCGAGAACTTCCTGTGCAACATGACGATACAGGTTCTCTGTCAGATCCATCATTCCATTGTAATCTGTATATGCCTGGTATAACTCCATCAGCGTAAATTCCGGATTATGTCTTGTGTCCAGGCCTTCATTACGGAATACACGTCCAATCTCATAAACTCTCTCCATACCACCGACAATCAGTCTCTTTAAGTACAGCTCCAGAGAAATACGAAGTTTCAGGTCTTCGTTCAGTGCATTGAAATGTGTCTCGAACGGTCTTGCTGCTGCACCACCTGCGTTCTGTACAAGCATTGGTGTCTCTACCTCTAAGAATCCCTGTCCGTTAAGGTAATTTCTGATAGATGCGATAATTTTGGATCTCTTGATAAATGTGTCACGTACTTCCGGGTTCATGATCAGATCCACATATCTCTGACGATAACGTGTATCAGTATTGGTCAGTCCATGGAATTTTTCCGGAAGGATCTGAAGACTCTTAGATAACAGTTTTACAGCAGAGGCATGAATAGAAATCTCTCCTGTTTTTGTTTTGAAGACTTCACCTTCCAGTCCTACGATATCTCCGATATCCATCTTCTTGAAATCTTTGTATTCTTCTTCTCCAATGCTGTCTCTTGCAACATAAGACTGAATGTTTCCACTCTGATCCAGAATGTTACAGAAAGAAGCTTTTCCCATAACACGTTTCTGCATGATACGTCCCGCAAGTGTTACGTGTTTTCCTTCCATCTCTTCATAATTGTCTTTCACATCAGCAGCGTGACATGTCACATCATACTTTGTAATCTCAAATGGATTCTTTCCATTAGCCTGTAAATCGGCGAGTTTCTCTCTGCGGACTTTCTTTAACTGATTTAAATCCGGTTCCTGTGTCTTCTTCTGCTCTCCCATTCTTTTCTCCTTCCCTTTTATGCGACTAAACCCCTCAGTCTCTGAGGGGTTGGATTGTCATCTTCTAAATTAGTTTGAGCGACTGATATCCAGTACACGGTACTGCATAATTCCTGCCTGTGTCTCTACTTCTACGACATCGTTCACTGTCTTACCGATCAGAGCATGTCCTACCGGTGACTCATTGGAAATCTTACCTTCCAGACTGTTAGCCTCTGTAGAACCTACAATCTTGAATTCCATCTCTTCATCAAATGTAATATCAAATACTTTTACAGTACATCCAACGTTGATTTTATCATAATCTACTTCATCTTCTACAACAACTTCTGCATTCTTTAAAATGCCTTCCAACTCTTCGATTCTTGCTTCTATGTCTCTCTGCTCATCTTTTGCTGCATCATACTCTGCATTCTCAGACAGGTCTCCCTGCTCTCTTGCCTCTTTGATTTTTCCGGCAACTTCTTTACGTTTTACAACTTTCAGATTCTCAAGCTCGTCTTCCAGCGCCTTCAATCCTGCATAAGTAAGTAATCTCTTCTTTGCTTCCATTATGCTTTTACTCCTTTTCTTTTATACTTGCAACTTTGGTATACATATTCATAAATCTGTTATTTTTATTCATTATTCTGCCTGTTCAGGCACAAATAAAGACACTTTCACAATTTCATTATTATATAGAAAGTTCCTGTTAATGTCAATATTTTTCTTTTCTAATTATATGCTCTTTATATTCAAATTAAAACAGGAATAAACATCCAGCCATGTTTAATATATCTCGTCAATAGGCTGTTGATAATTAATTGTTCCTTTTCTTTTTTCCGTATCTATACTAAGCCTTTCCTTTTCGTTCTGTATATTTCTTTTTCCTATATCCGAACATCACTCTACTTTTTATTATCACAACATTTTTGAATGGTTAATATAACTTTTTTCATATCCAATGGCTTTGCGAGATGTGCGTTCATTCCCGCTTCCATACTTCTTCTCGCATCTTCCGCAAATGCGTTTGCTGTCATCGCAATGATCGGAATCGTCTTAGCATCTTCCCGGTCTAACACACGAATCACACGAGTTGCAGACAGTCCGTCCATTACCGGCATCATAATATCCATTAGGATTGCATCAAATGTTCCTTCCGGTTTTTCTATGAATAAATCTACCGCCTGTTGTCCATCTCTGACAATTGTAACGTCTGCTCCTGCTTCTTTCAATTGTAATTCTGCAATTTCCGCATTTAATTCATTATCTTCAGCGAGTAGCAATGACAACCCATCAATCGTTCCATCAATTGAAAGTTCTTCGGATTTTTTCACCTCAGATTCCTCTGCCAGCTCAAAAGGAAGCGTGATCACAAATATACTGCCGACTCCTTCTCTGCTTGAAACTTCAATCGTTCCGTTCATCTTATCAATAAGTGATTTTACGATCGCCATTCCAAGCCCCGTTCCTTTGTAAATACTTCTCGCATCGGAATGTTCCTGTGCAAATGGTTCAAATATATGCTCCAGAAATTCTTCAGTCATTCCGATTCCCGTGTCAGAGATTGTCCACTGGTATGTTACAATGCCATTTTCCATGCTGGCACAGCGCATTTTCGTCGTAATTCTGCCACCAAGTGTATTATATTTGATTGAATTACTGTATATGTTCAGGAAAATCTGGCGAAGATGCAGAGCGCTTCCATATACATATGGATATTTCACTTCGTCCATCGACCGTTCATATTCTAATGTAATTCCTGCCTCGGACGCACGCAGATCAATCATATTCAAAACATCCTGCGAAAGCTGATGAAGATCAAGTGCTTCATGCATCAGGTTCACTTCTCCATTTTCCAGCTTGCTCATCTGTAAAATGTCATTGATCAGCGATAACAGATGATTTGCTGAAATCATGATCTTCTTATAATTCTCTTTTACCAGTTCTTTATCATTTTCGTGTTTTTCATTAATACGGATCAGCCCGATAATTGCATTTAACGGAGTCCTGATATCGTGACTCATGCGCGACAGGAAGCTTGTCTTTGCTACATTTGCGCGTTCTGCTGCTTCTTTGGCTTCCCGAAGTTCTCTCTGTCTGCGCTCATCTTCTGTGACAATTGCCGTAACATCACTGTGATAACCGCCTAACACCTGTTCTTTTTCTCCTTTTTCATAACATGCCCCACCGCAACGCACATAGATCATGCCCTTATCCGGATGCTCCCATTGATAAGTATTTTCTGAAACATTTCCGTCCAGCATTTCCTGCACACTGTCCTGCACAGATTGTACTGCTTTCTCCGGGATACGGGAATACCAGAAATCATAAACTTCTTCCTCTGATAAAAACTGTCCCTCGATTCCAAGTACCTCTTTCATCTTCGGATTTGCATACATCCGCGGCTTTTTTCCTTCCATTAGGCGGATATACCATATTCCAAATCCTGCAGTTTCCAGAATATTGTTTGTATCCTGCAGTTCACTTTTACTCTTTTCCTGTGCTTTAAATGCCTGCGCTATTACAATATTGATAATGATAAGCGCCGCCATAAGTGCCAGACCTAGGAGCGCCGTTGTCCCCGGAACACTCACATTAGCTTTCTTTAACGGATATGTCACCGCAAGATTGTAATTTTTATATTTCTCACTAACCAGATAATTCCATTCTTTTTCAATCTTATCTGTCTTCTTTAACCGGACTCCTTCCTTCTTCGGAAGCGGAAGAAAACTCGCCCCGTCATCTTCCCATATGTAAATTGTCATTGTCTCTGTGAATGGCATTTTAGAAATAAATTCTGTAATGTCCGCTCCATCACCGGCATTTTTATCAATTACAGATTCCGCCTGATCCAGCACCATACCGCATGCCATTCTGGCACTTTTTTTATTCATATTTATCTGCAATTCCACACTTCCACCCAGAATAAATACAAATATAATAAATACAATAAAATTAACCTTTCCTGCGCTCACATTTTTCCGAAACATGTGAAAACCTCCCATTTTATCCCCCTCTATCTTCAATGTCACTTTTTATCCATATTTTAGACTAAAATTCAGTCTTATTATACCATAAAGTGATACCCGAAAAAATTATTAAACAAAATCGTTACCTCTTTAAAGCAAAATTGTTATATAGTTAAGAAAGCTACGGATATCTCAAGTATGAAAGTGAGGGGGTGAGGATCTGAACAAATATTTACTGGAACAACTGTATAAACGCTACTACAGAGAACTGTATCTTTACATCTATTCACTCAGTTCAAACTGCACTGTAACTGACGATATTTTACAGGATACATTTTTAAAAGCCTGGCTTTCGCTGAAGGATTCTCACACCAATATGCGTGCCTGGCTTTATATGGTAGCGAGAAATCTTTACTACAATTATTATAAGAAAGCAAAAACTCTTGCATCACTGGAGGCAATTCATACAGAAGATGTAGCTCCTGTTTCGGAATATTTTATCAAGAAGGATGTTCTGGAAGAAATATTACAAAAAGAAGGGACAAAACAGCTTTGGGAAGCGATCCACCATTTAAAAGGACAGCAGAAAGAAGTCATTCTTTTACAATATTTTGGAGATTTTTCCCAGAAAGAAATTGCCGCCATGCTACGGCTCACTACCGGCAGCGTGAAAATGCTTGCCTATCGTGCGAAAAAAGAGCTCAAAAAATATCTTATATCATATCAGGAGGGAACAAGATGACTTATCGTGAATTAATCGAATTATATAAAGCCGGCGAACTTGAGCTGGAACAGCAAAAAAAAATAGAACAGGACATTGAGCGTCAGGAAGCTATTGGTGATTATCTTTATGAAAAAGAGGAAATTCCGGAATTAGGCGATGTATTTACGGAAAAAGACGATACCGATTTTGTCAAAGTCGTCAACCGCTCTATCCGAAGTGCTTTCCGCAAACTTGGACTCGCTGTGCTTGCAGTCACACTTGTACTGGTGTTATTTATACAATTTTGCCTGCCGTCAGTCGTTTCCAGATTTTATTATAATCCTGCCAAAGAAGCCAAGGCCGGTCAAGCCACCCAGACACAGCTCAGCCGGGATATGGCAGCTTACACAGAACTGTTTCTTCCGGGTAAGCGCAGAGTTTCTGCCACTGTGGAATCAAAAGGATATGGCGATTATAATTTTACAATTCCACAGACTTTCAGCATGACCGGAACGATGACAGATGTCTCCGGTTATATTACACGCGGAAAAATCCATTACTATGACAGCAATGTTTTAAAAACGCCAGTCGGCAATTCATTTTTCTGGAATCAGGCAGATGCAAAGTCAAAAACCTCTTCTGCTTCTGAAAATGTTGCATACATGGAAAAAGTTGCAGATTTGAAAGAAGACGAATCTATTTCCACAAGCGCCGGTGGAAACAAAGAAGATTCAAAAGCTTACATCAAAGATCTGGATTCACGTAAAATGTACTTAGCTTATGTATCTCTGGAAAATATTATGGATTATCCTTCTTTTGCAAAATATATTCAAAAGCAGAAGATCAACGAAGTATGGTGCGGTGTGCAGATAAATGCATTTGATTCTTTAGATGGTGATCCATCCTATTCACTCCATACCCCAAATATCGGTTTCGTATGCAATCCTTCTTCTTTCAGTCCGATTGCATGGAATGATAAGAAATATCCTAATTTATTTCCGGGATGTAAGATCAATAAAGATGGCTGGATTGATGAAGCAGATAGTGCAATTAAAAATCTATACAAAGAAAAATATGCGAAGCAGCATTTTCTGAGCCTTTTAAATTACCTTACCGATCAGGGAAAATTTGTACAGATGATGTCCGAATCCGGTAATACCGGAACTTTTAATGCCGGAATACTTGCACAAGCGAAATCCTATGTGAAGAAACACGGACTTCACATCTATGGATACGCAACCGTTACGGATAAAGAAACTCTGGAGGAACTGATTAATCAGAAAGAAGTCTATTCAATCTATACAGAAGAGATGCAGTAAAACTAAATTTGGGACGGGGCTTTTCTAGAAAATCCCCGTCCCAAATTTAACACTTTACCACATTAAACTCATCGTTATTTTTTAATTAATATGTTAAAAAATTATCACACTTTTTTGAAATTATGCTATACTATAGACGGCAGCAAAAAGATATATATAATTTCAGGAGGTAACTGATCATGATGGAGAGACTTAGAGCAATGCGTGAACCACTCAAATATGTACAGGGCAGAGATGCACTTTTGAAGTTTCAGGAAGAAATGGGCTATATGGGAAAAAGATGGTTATTTGTCTGTTCCCGGAGCGGATATAAAGCCTGCCACGATAAAATCGAGCAGAGTTTTAGAGATTTAGACGACTACAGACGTTATGAAATTTTCGGCGGCATTTCCAGCAAAAGTGAAATAGCCAAAATGCAAGACATTGTAAAAGAAGACAAAATAGACACTGTTGTTGCTGTCGGAGGTGGAAGTGCAGTCGATACAGCAAAAGCAACTGCATACTATTCAGGAAAACATATCGTTATTGTTCCTACAGTTGCTGCAACTGATGCACCATGTACCGGACTTTCCGTTATTTACAACGACGATCATAGTTTTGATAAATATTTATTCTATCCTACTAACCCGGATGCAGTCATGGTTGATACGACGGTCATCGCCAATGCGCCGGTAAAATTCCTCATTGCAGGAATGGGCGATGCACTCGGAACTTATTTTGAAGGTCGCGCTTCTATCCGTACTGAATCTGCCAGTCTGGAAGGTACTGGAATCACAAGAGCCGGTCAAGCACTTGCAAGATTGTGTTATGACACACTTCGTGAATACGGTAAACAGGCTGTAGAAGCATGCAAAGTACATGCTGTTACTCCTGCTTTGGAGAATATTGTAGAGGCAAATGTATATCTTTCCGGTGTTGGTGCTGATAATGTAAACTGTGCCGCTGCACACTCTTTCTACAACGGTGTAACTTCTCTTGGAATCGCACATGCCGACCACGGCTGCTGTGTTGCACTCGGAACATTGGTTCAGCTTATTCTGGAAGGTGTTCCAAAAGAAGAATTTGAAGAAGTACAGAATTTCTGTATGGAAGTCGGTCTTCCTGTTACACTTGAAGAAATTGGAGTTACTACTGCAGAACAGGTTGAAACAATCGCCAAAAATGCCTGTGTACCAGGTGAAACCATCCACAATCTTGCCGGCGACGTACAGCCGGTTGAACTGTATGATGCTATCCTTCAGGCAGATGCAATGGGTAAGCTCGCGCTTGGCAAATAATATAATCATACATTAACAAACGGGGCTGGCGCTTTAATGATTACTAGCGCGACAGCCCCGTTGTATTTCTTAATTATAACATTTCTCTATGATTCCGCACCTACTGCATCTGATGCATTTTCCTTTTCCGGAAATAATTTTCCAAAAATAAAACGAATACACGGTCCGCAGTAAAAAATCTGCCAGAATAATGCAACCGGGAAATTAAAAAATGTTGTTTCAAACCATGTTGCAATCACATTTGCTCCTGCATTTTTGAAAAGTACTGTCGCGATCAGACTCATAACCGGACACATAATGCATACGATCATTGCAGAAATTGCAAGTACGATTACAATCTGTCTGTCCTTCGGTGTCACAATACGGAACGCAAGTGCATGTGCCATCTTATCTACTACAAAGAACTCCAGTAAAAATGCAACCGGCCACATGATTTTCATTTCTACAAAAGCCATCAGGAAAATTTCATTGCTCATTCCACCCATGTTCAGTGCGATATTGTAACAGACCATGACGTAGACCATCAAAAATGACATCATCAGTGTAAAAAAAATGTTTTGAAATAAAGTTTTTGGCATTGTTTGTTCTCCTTTTCTCTCATAAATTCTTAAAATGGGTACAAAAAAGACACTTGTGTTGTTCGTTAATCAAGCATACACTTGTGTCGTTTCCAATTAATACCAAAATCTTTATTTATTTTTCATACGGTTAGTTATTCTAACAAATTCCCGTCGAAAATGCAACTCTCAACTCCAAAATATTCTTTGATTTTTACCAGGAAAGCATTATCTTACTTTCCTGGCATCTCTTTCATTTACATCTCATCTTATAACACATCATCATAACATATCTAAGACAATCGCTTCTGCTATTTCAGAGTTAATGTTCTGTCCTCTGCTGCTTTTGTCACAGGTACTTCCGCTTTCACAGATGCATTATCGATTGCAACACTGTAAGTCTTATGGATCAGGCAGTTTACCGGATCTTCTGTTGCAATTACAATCGCAAGGCTATGTCCCGGCTGCACCGTATATCTGGTCGCATTCAGATAAATGTTATAATCGTGATATTCACCCTTTTTAAGTTCAATACTGTTCTGCGCCGTCTCCGGTTCGTATCCTGCTTCCGGGTTACACAGGTCTGCAAATGCTCTTGTGATCACACGGTATTTTTTATGTACTGTCTTAAATTCGGCTTCATCAAATGCCGGAAGATCTCCGCCATTTACAATGCCGCCTTCTTTTACGACCTCTACCGGAACAATATTTCTCTCCGGATCAACTGTCTGAATGCTGTCAAATTCCTCATCACACACATCGCAGAGAAGAACTGCAACTTCCACATCATCCATCTTACCGGAAATTTTTGAGTTTCCAAGCTTCATCGTAAGTGTATCTGCATCATTTCTGTTCTCCGGATGGAAATCGCATTCCGCATCTCCGTCTTTTAACGCAGCTCTCATCTTCAGGCACACAGTACCCTGCACTGTAACAGCTTTCTCAAATGGTGCTGTCACATAACGTTTGCCCATGTTGGTAGATGTAATACCCATCACGTCATCGAAGTTTTCTGCACTGATTCCGGCTTTCTCCCAGTCTGTATCGATCACTGCCTCTCCCGATTCAGCGCTGTTAAGCTTCATGCTGTCACTTACGAGCCATGACTTTTCTATTTCCCACTTCTTCTGATCATAGTTCGTCTGTGCCAGAACTTCCGGCATCTCTTCTGCATCATTTTCCACATCAAACAGATAATGAGAAATCCATTTATTTACAACGTCATCATAGAATTGACCATCGAGCAAAATACCGTAATTTTTATTCGGCATAGTCGGTGTGATATGTGGTCCCTGATGCACGATTGTCTTCACCGTCTGTCCTGCCTGTTTGAAAGAACGGTACATCATTTCAAACTGTTTCGTTGAAACATTCTCATCATTCAATCCCTGTACGATCAGAGCGCTGCATTTGATCTTCTCTGCATTTAAGCGATAATTTCCGCTTCCCCAGAACTCCGGATCATAGTCAAATCCACATTTTAACTGCTGCAAACTTAATTCGTGATGAAATGCGGCGATATCATCCAGCTGCTTTTCGGATAATGTCTCGTCATTATAGCGGCTGGAGCAGTAGTAAGCCAGAAAACTATTTAACATCTCTTTTGGCCAGTAACGCTGTGCACCCTGCATATTCTGCTGTGTGTACCAGTCTGCGATTCCTGCAACCGGAACGATTGTCTTAAGACCTTCCACACCGGTTGTTGCCACTGCAAATGGCATTGTTCCTGCATAAGATCTTCCAGTCATGGCAACTTTTCCATTGCACCAGTCTGCCTTTGTCTCGGTTGTTCCTGTGCGGTCTGCGTAAGCAGTGCGATCTCCGTGCAGCCATTCTACCACACATTTGAAAGCATCTCTTTCAAAATCTGAACCGACAAAATTAAATCCATCTGAGCCGAGTGCACCAAATCCTGCGCTGACAATCACTGCAAATCCACGCACAAGATAATAGTTGAAATTCTCTAAATTCTCGTAAACCATACTGTTGTTGTTCCCTTTATCCGGGTAATACCAGTCAGATGGATCTGCTTTAAGTGCCAGTTCCATTGCACTGACAGAACCAGTCGGTACACGCGGATCTGCCTTGTGATTCAACTCTTCCATATCAAATTTGCGGTATTCCTTCTCCGCTACATCTTTCATATGCTGATATCCGTCTTCCTGCACACCGGCACAGTACGGACGCGCCTCGAATAAAGCAGGTGCTTTATAATTTCCCTCTACAGCACTTCGCGGAACTTGGATCAATGCTTTGACAAGATCTCTTTTTCCGTCTCCGTCCATATCATAATCGGATTCAACATAAACACAATATCTCACTGTATCAGATGTCTTCGCATCGTATTTTTCTCCGCTTTTCCCATCGGTAAATGGAAATACTGGCTGAGCCATTCCATTTTCAAATACCGGTACTTTACTGTAACACTTTTCTTCCATTGTAAAACCTCCAAATGACAAATCATATCTTTTTATGATTTTCGTATTTTTTCTCCAGACTGCTCTTATAGTCTTCGCCCCAGTCTTTCATGGCATCCAGGATCGGCTGCAGGCTCCACCCAAGTTTCATCAGGGAATACTCACCTTTCTGCGACACACTTCCAATTGATTTCTTCAATTCACCGAACCGTTTCGTCCCGGTCAGCAAATCTCTCAAGATCAGCACTTTCCATTTATCTCCATTCAATGTCAGCGTTGTCTCTATCGGACATGCCGGCTACGTCTTTGCATTTCCCTGTACACTCATATACTTGACCTTGCTTTTCCTGTATCCAATTATACAAATCGCTCTGCGCTTTGCACTCACGTAATCCTTCTCCGAATATTCATAATCCTTGAAGTTTTCGCTACATGCTTATGATAACACATTCGATTCTTTTATCCAATATTCCCATCTGTTTTTCCATCACCTTCTTAAATTTTTTGTATTTCAGAGACTCCGATTTCCCTTATAAACACGCAATCGTTTCCTCCAGAGTACTACACCACTTAATTGTGTGTACTTGTCGGAGAGTGCCTTCCCCAATAAAATAAAACCAGATTCAAGCCAGACACACATGCGTCCCGGCGCATAATCCTGATACAACGCAAATCAACAGAAAGTACTTACAACACTCTGATATTTATTTTAATAATAATATCTTCTCCTCCGGGAGATAAAGCCATGCCGGGAGACCTCGCTCTTCCAGCATTTTCCACTGGTCGCGCTGCACAAACCAGCACACATTTTCGCTTGCTTCTGTTTCTACATTTTCTTCCCGGCATTTCTCGGATATCCGCAGAAAAAATCTGTGCTCAAATGGAAGTTTTGCTACACTTTCAATTTTCACCGGGATCCGGTTGTTATTCAAATTTTCATTCGCTTTCTCCTGATTCCGCTTTCCTTCATCTGAAATCTCATCCCACACCGGCACAAAGTCATGTGCGCGGATTCCTATGTACTGGATTTCTTCCGATATCTCCTGCTTCAGTGCAAGACAGATTTCCCATGCCGGCACCTGCAAATGATGGGCATCTTCACGGATTACTTTCGTGATATTTTTACACCCGGTCAATCTCGCTGCTTCTTTCCACTCCGGGTATGCAAAAATCTCTTCTGTCTTTCCGGCACATACCACTTTTCCCTTGTCCATAATGACAAGTTCTTCACTGAAACGATAAATCTCATCTCTGCTGTGAGACACTAAAATAACCGTACCCGGATAATCTTCCAGCATTTCCATCAGTTCCTGCTGCAATTTATCTTTCAGAAATTCATCCAGCGCTGAAAATGGCTCATCCAGCAAAATCGCATCCGGTTCATATGCCATAATTCTTGCCAGCGCCACTCGCTGCTGCTGCCCACCGGACAGTTCCCCCGGAAGTCTGTTTCCCAATCCGGTCAGCTGGAATTTCTCGATCATCTGATCCGCAATTTTTTCCTGCTCTTCCTGGCTGCATCGAAGTCCTGCCATAATATTTTTCCGCACAGACATCGTCGGAAACAGCGCATAATTCTGAAAAAGATAACCAATCTTTCTCTTCTGCGGTTTGATGTTAATCTTCTGAGTGTTGTCATACAAAATCCGCTCTTCCAGTACAATCTGCCCCTGATCCGGTGTCTCTATCCCCGCAATACACTTTAATGTCATACTTTTTCCACAGCCACTTGCACCAAGGATGCCGATTCTTTTGCTATTACTTTTCACATGCATATCCAGATGAAATCTGCCCAATGTTTTCTGTATGTTTATCTCAATCATTGTCTCTCCCACACTCCACTTTTGCCGCCGGATTTGCGCAGCAAATGTACTTCATTTATTTCCATTCCCTTATCCACTGCCTTACACATATCATAAATCGTAAGCAAAGCGACATTTACCCCGGTCAGCGCTTCCATTTCCACACCGGTCTTCCCGGTTGTCTTCGCTGTGCACCTTGTCTCAATTTCAAAAGTATTGTCATTGAAGATAAATTCCACTTCCAGTTTACTTAAGTTTAATATGTGACACAGCGGAATCAGCTCGGAAGTCTTCTTAGCGCCCATGATTCCGGCAATACGCGCGACACCAAGCACATCTCCCTTTTTCATATCATCATTTTTTACTTTCAGGTAACACTCTTCCGACATCCGTATCCGTCCAGACGCTGTTGCCTCCCTTACTGTATCTTTCTTCTCGCTAACATCCACCATAACGGCTTCACCCTGCTTGTTAAAATGTGTAAAATCACTCATCGTTACTCTTCCTTATCTTTCTTTAACATATCTGCAATGTTTCCGCTCACTTCTCCGATATCTTTTGGCACTCTCGTCAGCAGAAAAATGACCGGTGTCAGGAAAAATGTTCCTCCCAGTGACACCGCCAGAAACAGATTGGCATAATCGTTTCCTATTATAAATAATATTATTGTGATGATATATAGCACCGGTATTGCCAGTGCTGCAATAAGTGCAATCACTCGTTTTGCGTTCATAGTATATCTCCTTTATAATTCATCCTGTTTATTTTCTATACTCATGATATTCCTTTGTCTCTCTGTAGATTTTCATAATACTTCCTGAAAATCTGCAAATACTCTGCCTCCGCCACATCAAACGAACACACCGTATAATCCAGCTCAATGCGAAGCTCCGGCTTCTCCTCCTGCTGTTTTTCTTTCAGCAGCACTTCCAGATCATATAAGACCAGAGCATGATCAATTTCATCTAACTGCTCCTGTTCTTCTTTCGTCAATGCCGAGCCAAGAAATTTCTCATAAATCATGCGAAGCAGACGTTCTTCGCGCTCCTCGTACTCCGGGAGCTGCTTCTTAAAAGGTGTCGGGACATCCGACATATAACACTCGCTGGCGTCATGAAGCAGGCACGCAAGCACCATGCGGTCCGGCAAACCTCTGGCTGCCGCTTCCTTCGCACAACAGATGCAATGTTCTGCCACCGACCAGAATGTATGCACATGTCCATTTCCCCGGCAAATCATCGAGAGCGCATGCGCAATGTCTTCCACCCGGATTAGCTCCGGTTCCGGTTCTGTCGGTTTAAAATGTATTCCTGTATAAGTCGTTATATATTCACTCATATGACTGTTCCTTCGTTTTATACTTTATTTTATAGTTTAAGTTCTATCTCCAGTTAAACAAGTCCAGTATAACACAATCACTAGCAATAAAAAAAGATGCCAGAACCATCTGACACCTCTTCCTGTCATTTATTTTTCATTTATAATACCAACAATAATGCACTCGCAATTGTTATAACCGCGCCACCCCCGCTTACTATGCTAAAATACTTGTTATATTGTAAAAGCAACAGGAGAATTTTCATATGAAATTAAATAAATCAATTTTATCCGAACAGATCTATCAGCTTTTAAGAAATGATATTTTAACGCAGTAAATTAAATGTGGCGAGAAACTCACCCTGAAAGTCCTAAAAGAACGTTTCTAGGTAAGCTCCTCGCCTATCCGGGAAGCACTGACACGCCTGACGCAGGATCAGCTTGTTTCTTATTATTCAAATATCGGTGTAAATGTCATTAGCTATACCGCTAACGATCTCCTGGAAATCTATTCTGGAAAATGAACGTAAAGCTGCGGCTCTTTCTGATGCAGAAACCTGGAATCATTATTCTTTTCTCAAATCAATACAGTCAGGAAACTCAGATTCAGACGCAGATTGATGACGAACATCAGACGATTTTTGACGCCTATAAAAATGGCGATATTGAAAAAGCCGCCCAAATGATGAAAAATCATCTGGACAACTCGCTCTTTCCTGATTCCAAATTTTGCAACATCTCGACAACTTGAAGTTCGTAACTCTATTCTTCCAACATAATAGTCTCTTCGTGTGTCTGAACATCCTCTGTGGTCGGGTAAGCAGAAAAAAATGCAATATTCATAACTATAAGAATAATACATACAACGATGATTACTGCAAAGGCTATTCCTATCGTTTTCCATATTCTTTTACGTTGACGATTTCTGATTGCCATCTGTTCAGCAATATGTGCTAGTTGCTCTGCATATGCATTCTGTTTTTCTTCTGTTGTTTGCATATCACTATCTACCTTTACTTCAAGCAACTGACTTGTTTGAACCTCTAATACATCTGCTAATTTTACAAATACTTCAGCATCTGGAACCGAATAGTTTTTCTCCCATTTTGAAATAGTCTGTCTTGTCACATGAAGTCTGTTGGCAACCTCTTCCTGTGTATATCCTTTTTTCTGTCGATAAGTTTTTATATTTTCACCAAGCATCTCTAGTTACTCCTTTCGTTTGATAAAACTAGCATACTGATTAGCCATCAATACATCAAGCAACGCAAATTAACATTCATGCAACGCCCAATATTACAAGGATTCATTAAGTCCTCTATAAACTTGAATCTATTAATTCCTTTATTATCTAATCTGTTAGCAATCTATCCAACAGCATCTGCCTGTTGTTTATAAACATTTCTGTTACCTTTCTGTAAAAGACACTTTCTAATCCACCAATCCTTCGCTCTAAAGAACTCGGTCAACTGGAAATTGTCACTCTGATTTTCGCCAAAACAATCCTTCTGAGGTTGCAATTTTCTCAAACAACATACACATTTCTTCATCTGGATTATAAATACTCATATTTAAACAATCCCATCCAAACTGGAGAAGCGCATCTTTACTTGTAAATAATATATTTACATCTCCGGAATGATTTTCCAGTATAGTATCAATGATTTTTGTTACTTGCTCAGGGGTAGGCTGTTCAACCCATTTGCCCCATTGAACCGATACAGGATAGTAACACATTGCTTTTAAAATAACGCCAACAAATCTATCCCTTAACCCATAGCAATCATAGTGGTTGAGTAGATAAGTTTCTACTTTAAAAAACTGGCCGTCACAATTCATGGGTACTTGTTTAGGAAGAAAATCCATTATGTAGCAAGGGGTTTCCAAAAGTTTGTCAATTATGTCCACTGAATCACGCTCCTTTAACAATCCCGATTTTTCTTCACTTTATTTTACCATAGTGTTTTCTAAAGTGCTATTTCAATATATACAAAAATGTAAATGAACGATCTTATCGCCCTTTCATACTTATGCATATACCATATTTTTCAATACAATTTCTTCTGCACTGAATTTTATATTATTCATCAATCTGACCCACATCATCTGATCTTATCTCTTTAAGTTATCATTCACACCCTGTTTTTTTACCATCTGTTCTGTAAGCATTTCCACCTGATTTCTGGCTTCTTGATCAATCTGATTCAAGTGTTCCGTCAGCTTTCCAATCAATAACAAATACTGATATCTTGCTGATCTGTATTTTTTAAGAACTGTTTTCGTAACATCCGCTGATGTACCTTTTCGGTAAGAACAGTATGCCTGATGTAGATAATCTGCTTACATCGTTCTATCAGCTTGATGATGAATCCAGACAGGAAGTTGTGGAAACTATCCGTCTGAAACTACAATATCATCGTGATCCAGAATGTGCTGAACAGATCAAAGGCTGGTAAAAAAATTACTCCTGTGAATAGCAAAAACATTCGCAGGAGTTTCTTTTTGGCACCGTTTTGGCACCGCTGGTCTTATTTTTCAATTATAAATTTATCTGTATTTCATCTTGCTGATAAATGTTTCACTATTACTAACCTGATAAATTTACAAATAATTCTTTTCTTACATTTGGACACAACGTTATCTTGCGATAACAAATCTATTGTATATGCGCCAATCTCACGACTTCGTCGTTCGTTCGCGGACATTCGTAAAATGCCCACTTCCAAAGCGATAAAAAAAGAGACTACAAGCAAGCTTGCAGTCTTTTTTTTTATCGCCTTGATTGGCGCTTTATTCATTGCTTTCGCGTATATTACTCGATGATTGTAGCAACACGTCCTGATCCTACAGTACGTCCACCTTCACGATATCAGACCGGTGTATTGCAGTGTGCAAATGGTGATTTTTCATGTGATTTGTGGGGGAAAATCCAGATTTTCCGCTGTGTCCATGTGGTTTTTGGGGATTTTGTTATCATGGTGTTATCATATCATGCTATTCGTAAGACCAAATATTTGCTATCTCATAATTTTTTATTTTCTTGACCTTATCAACACATTGTTTTAATTCGTCTGTTTCTTCTGTTCCAGTTGTCTTAACACTTTTATAATACTGATGTAATGCCTCCACACAATTGTATAAGCCATCCAAATAATACCGTTCACCTTGACTTGCTAAATCTTCATATATGTCTATACACTTACTGATAGATACTGTAATATATCTCTGAGTTTCTTCCTTAGCAAAAAAAGGTTGCCTGAGCAATGGTGTCAAATGAATCCACAATGTTTTTGAATACTCTATATCTAAATATTTTATTGAGCTAAAAAATTTTTCAAACGATACATTTTGAATGCAATTTTCTTTTAAAAATACCAAACATTGTATTCCTGTAAATGCACTTGAATAAAGCTTTTTATTTTTCGTTAAAATAATATTTTCGAACAAATCTACGCATTCTTCAACTTCATTTTTCTCGACCATTTCTAGCATATCAATTGCAATTGTACTAATTTGACAATCTGATAATGCTATCTTAATTTTTTTAATCAATGGATATATTTCTGTAATCAACTGATTTTTTATTGCCTCACAATAAACAAGTGCAACAAGTTCTTCAATTACTAGAAATTTATTTTCACAATCGTCTTTTTCTCCCATAAGATTATCTTCCAGTAAGCTTTTTTCATGAATTATGAAATCATATGAACGAGTCAAAATTGTATTTGCAAGTTCTTTATTTAAAATCACCTTATTACATTCTCTCACCGAAATTTCCGATGTTGAATAAAAGAAACTAAAATAATCCCGAACACTTGCATATGAATTATTTATTTCGTGTCCAGTTTGGGTTACACTTTCTACATATTTTGTCTTCATCAAATATGTAAAATATAATTTTGAAAACTCGACCGACTCTGGATGTGGTAGGCCCTCCCAAATAAATGAATAATACAGTTCTGTCATCGGCAAAGCATCTTTGTTATTTTTCCAAAAGACTGTTACAATATCATTTCGATATTTTTCTAACGGTTTATTATTCCATAATACTAATAAACAAGCTAATCCATTGTCTCTTTCAGATATATTTTCACTTGAACTCATGCAAAGAGCTTTTTCATAAAAAACTTCCATATCTTCTTCAAAAATTTCAAATGCTACATCATCAAAGTAACTAGCCAAATGATATCGCACATCAAACTCAGAGAAAATAATATTCTGACAAGCATTTGCAATATTTCCGTTAAATCTGGTTGAAATTATCTGTAAAATCTTTTTTATATCTCCAACTATAAACGAATCTTCCTTTTTGCTGAATCTACTTAGTATTTCCAAAAAAGTAATTATATTTGCATCATCTATAAACACCACTAAACGCGATAATATATTTAAGATATTCTTCACTGATACAAAATACTTTTTTTTATCATATCTATCTTTCTCTGTATACAGTTTTACAACATCAATCAATTTTTCAAAAAGGCACTGTTTTTCTGAATCAGTTATATTTAAAAGCGTTTTCCGTGTAAAAATCTGATTTATAACTTTTTCTTGATCTGTCCTAACAGCCAATGACATCTTCCAATAAGTATATTCACTCGAATTCATTATCTCATCATACACACGTGGAAGCAGTCTTGCTTGATCCGAAAACATCGGCAAGCACAATCTATCTACTCCAAGTATAAAAACAAAAGAATTTTTGTAACAAGGATTTTCTCCTGAATAATATATTGTAACACTCTTATTTGAATTAAGACTAAATGGCACTATTCTTTCTTCTTTTTTTCTATCTTTTTCAAAGAAAACTTGCTGCAATTTTTCTCTTTGCTTAACAATAATTCGTCTTGTATTATATGAATTAGCATAATAGTTATTGTCAGAATATTTCTCTGCTATTTCCCAATTTCCAATTCTGTAGCACAAATTTAGATATCCCAAGTATGAAGCATATATTTCATCCGACAATTTCATCTGCGCCAATTCCGCCGAACACTCACTTAATATCTTGTCTGCAATATCATTCTTTGACAATTGTTTATACAAGGCTGCTTTTTTTATTTTATACTCAAATGACGGTGTTTCTATTTTTTCAACCAGTCCCTTTGCTTCCTCATAATTAAATAACGAAATATAGTTTTTCGTTTTTTCAATAATGAATTCATTTTTGTAGTATGGAATTTTATTACAATGCACCTCGCATCTTTCCATGCAAGCTTTATATAACTCTTTTTTTCCATCAATCCGATACATTTCTGCTAAATACAATAATGTTTCACATATAGTTTCTATCTGTAAGTTTTTTTCACTTAACATTTCTTCTAAGTATTCAGCATTTTTATCTTCCAAAATAACCAGACATTTCCTTAATATTTTTATAATAGTTGAAATTATCTTCTCCGGCACTTTTTCCTGATTATGAACCAATTTCAACATTATACTAAAATGTTCCGAAAAGTAATCAGCATATTGAACTCTTTTTTCATCTGGCAACAAAATATAAGGCTCTATCAGCTTTTCGATTTTATATGAATAGTTATTTAATTTTTTAAGATATTCTTCTTTTTCCGTATCTGTAGGTTGCCAAAACATATCCACTTTCTGGTACGGTCTTTCTGAATAAATATCTTTTTCACTTTGATTTTGTTCTAACAAACCAACAAATTCCGAAATTGCTTGATAATGTCGATTTTCTTCCTGTTTAGATACTAATCCAGAAATATCTACTATAGTAATCCCTTTATTTTCCAACAACTTTTTCTCTGGTGCACTGAGTTTTTCATATAAACCAATTAAATAAATCGTAGGACAATATTCACCCATATTATCTCGCAGCCACCCAAGCCAACTTTGAAAGTTTGGGTCATCCCCGGAAAATCCTAGTAAACATAATCTAGTTTCAAGCATCGCCTGCTGTACGGTATTAACTAATGCTGAATATTTATCTGGATATGTTCTATAATCTTCATCGCTTATTATATATGGTTTTACTTGAGGAATACTACCATGCAACTTAATTATTCGTGGCTTTATACTTCCTGGCAAATCGTTTTGAGAATATACAATTTCATAATTATTCTCACGATAAATCATATCTACTGTCTGTTCCAACAACGTATCATAATTTGTCGTAAAAATATCTGACCAATGTAATTTTAAAAGCCTTTTGTGCAATTCTCCAGGGACAAACATTTCGTCTGCAATAGATTGTTCTATTAAATTATTTATTTTATTTCTATCAAAATTAGCAATATATTCATCTGCCAGCTTTGTGACATTTTTTCCAGATGTCTTTATAGTCCTTTGTTTATTCCATGCTTCTTTTTCTTGTACTTCTAATGGTTCCGGATATAATTCCTCGTACATTTTTTCTGCAAGTTCACTCCAATTTGGCGGCTGTATACTTGCCATACCTTTGCTTTGTGCATTTTTTGAAAATCCAGCTCCAATCATTAACGAAACATCACCATATTTTCTTGGATTTTTTAACCGTTGCGCAATATCATTTATATAAGAATAAACAGTCTTATCGTTCATCTAAATACCTCTTTTGCAGAAATAACTTTTTTAAATAGTGTAAACACATCATTCTTCATCGAATATGTTATCCAACGTCTTCTCCATATCCTCAACCAAATTAACTACCAACGCATTTCCCATCATAAATCTGCGTTTTCTCAATGGCATTTCCACTGTTTCACCCTTAACCAGGCAATATTTCGTATGATCCGTAGGAAATCCCTGAATACGTTCTGCTTCTGTGGCTGTGAGTAATCTTACTCTTCCAGTCATCTTGTCTTTCACAATATGCGTAGTTCTACTAAATCCACCTTCTGATGTGAGCATTGTACGTGCTGGCTTGTCTTCCTGATCAATCATAGAAATCGCACCTTCAGAGAAAACATATTCATGATCAGTAGAGCTTGTACGCAACAATTTTTTTGCCCCTTTCAGATACTGCCATGTCTGTCTATCTTCTTTTGGAAGACGTTGCTCTGTTTCATCACTATGTGTCACAGACGGATCTGTATAATACAATTTTTCTTCTGGAATGAAGTACTGCTCTTCGACTTCTCCAGTCTCCATAACATCTCCTAATGTTATTTGTTTTCCATGATAATTCGGTACAGTTTTTATTGTATAGATTATTCCGTCCTTCATTATTCCCGAATTTTCAAACGCACATTGAAATGTATCTGATACTTCTCCCACTTCTGCTGGCAATTCCTTAACTTTCATCTTAGCATTTTCCGCTTTATTTACTGAAAATGTTTCTGCGAAAAATCCATTTTCCAAAACTGCCTTTTCCATACATTCTATTTTTTTATCTTCTTCCAATTTCCCAGTATACTGAATTTCTTTCAAAATTCTATTCGCATATTTTGTATCATTTTTATAAGCAAAAATAAATGTTCGGCGTCTTCTCTGCTGATATCCATATTCCGCAGCATTAATCACTCGCCATTCTACGGTGTAACCTTCATCTCTAAAACATGCAAGAATCACACCAAAATCTCTACCTCTTTGTTTAGCTGGGGATTTCAATAATCTGTCTACATTTTCTAATAATACAAATGGTGGTTTCTTTGCTTCCAATGTCTCACGTATTGACCACCATAAAATTCCTTTTTTCCCTTCAAGTCCTTTAGACGTAGCCAATGAAGAGGCTACTGAATAATCCTGGCACGGAAATCCTCCGACCAACAAATTAAAATCTGGAAGTGTTGTTTTATCTACATCTTCAATATTGTAGTTAGTAGTATCTTCACCATTTTTATCTAATCTTGTTCCAAATCGATATACATAACAGTCATGTGCGTACTGTGTACTTTTCTCTGCCGGCTCCCACTGACTAAACCAAACTGTATCCCATTTTTCTTCTTTACCATAATCTTCCGCTGTTCTTATATTATTAAGTCCACATCTAAAGCCACCTACTCCGGCAAACAATTCGCAAACTGTTTTCTTCACTTTTCCTACCTCTTCTTTTCTTATTCGAACAATCGTTCTTTACATATAATATCTTATTTTATTGTTTTTGTAAAGATCCTTATTTAAATAATTCTAAAATAAGTTGATTTACATCCGCTCTATTTTTTATTCCGCAAATATCAATGGCTCTCCACTTATTTTTACTGAGTATAATTCTTTTTTCTTCATCTAATCCATCAAAAAAAGCCCACTTTTTTGATTGTATTTTAAATTTAGGTGAATATACCTCTCCATTTATTTGAATTTTACTAGTATTATACTTCAAACCAATATCAGAAAGTCTTTCTTTCAGTTCAAAAATTGCATCATAAATATTACTCTTCCTAATTTCTAGCTGATTTTCTTGGTTCATAGAATATTCATATAAACATAAATCATTCCATTGAGATGTTGTATTAGGATGCAAATCTGACAAATAACTTCTTTTACACTGTTCGTCTAGAGTTTTTTGCATTCCCTTAGGATAACCTTTTGCAATACCAACCGCCTTTATTAAAGAATAATCTCCTGCAGCATACTCTCTACTAATCCAATCAACATATCTCATTAATTGTAAAGGAAAGTCCTTCGTTGCCTTTCTTTTTTTTAGCTCTATAACCATATATTTTTCTATTGGTTTTTCTGTATCCGGGAAATCCTCCAAATATCTGTATGCAAAAATATCCATTTTATCAATATATGCCAATGGCTTAAATGGAGAAGCTATAACCTGATGTGTAACATAATCATACTTTTCACCTTCAAATCCATTTTTTGAAATAAAATCTATCATCCAGGCCTCTAGCAACATTTCAGTATTTATTTCATTTTTTTCATAATTAAATTCTTTTATTATAGTTTCTTCAGGATTAATACGATATTTCTCCAAATCGAATCGTAAAATCCGTTCATGTTCTGATGTACTGTATTCAAAATACTTCTGTTTGTCTCTGTTCTTTAAATAAATACATTCTTTTAAAGCTCTATTTTCTTCATCATCTATCTTTATAAAAGTAACATCTTGAAAAGCTCTCAACATTCTGAACGCTGATGGTCTATATGACAGTACCTCATCCATATCAACACCTTCTGCAAAAAACTGTTGATCTGGCTCAAAGAGACATAACCACCTATATTCTGGTCCTAATTGCATTAATGGTTGATCTGCTTCTACTACTTTTTCTTTTCTTTCAAAAATATTTGCATCCAAAAAATTTTTATATTTACAATCTATTCCAACATTAACCAGTTTTCCCACTCCATAAATACGTCTATCAGACAAAAAATACACATTATCACCAGCCTGCATCGAACAATAATCTGCCAATACCGCTGCCATAACTTGTTTACTTTTATTACCTGAACTTTCATTTTCCTGTACTGAAAGTTTATCATTTGGTACTTTTGATGCATATACTCCTTGCCTAATACACTTCTTTACGCCTTCAATATTCTCTTCTTTATATATAGAAAAAATAAAGCCTGCCATACTATTCCTCCTTGAATCGATCATCCAACTGCGACAAAATATAACTATTATTTAACCAAAAACACTGTTTCGGATACTGTCTTCCATCAGGAAGCTCATATGTATCTTTTGAATTCTGTGCATGTGGCCTTACATGGCATACCGGGTTCTCTTTGGATTTCGGAAAGTTATTATAATTCTTTCCATTTCTCCGTTCTATCTCAAGACCTTCTCGAAGCACCTTCTGTGTTTTTTCCCATACTGATTTTACATTACCTTCCAAATCATCATAAGGAATATTCCAGAACTGACATCCTTTCAGCCGAAGTTCTCCCTGTTGATCATACTTATATACAACAAAAAGGAATCTTGTTTCACGCAAATAGTTTCCAAATGTGGAGTCATCCCAATCTTCCTTAACCAACTCTTTAAATTTAAAAGTTGGGAATGACATATTTTCCTTTATCTTGTTGTTTTTCTCAATACGTATGGTTTTAACTACAACATTTGCTTTTTCAAATTCTTCCGCATGATTTCCCTTTATTCCTAACATCCGATATGCCAACATTGCTTCCAGGCTTTTCGGCTTCTTCTGATACTCAATGTGAAATGTATCGCATAAATCACTAACTGACCAAGCATAATAAGCATCTATTCTTCGCACAACATAATCTTCAAAAGAATCTTCTGCATTTTCTTTAATGATTGGCTCATAGGTATTCTTTCCTGGAATAATATAATTGTTAAGGACATATGTCATGTATGAATTTTTGAACGCAAAAGCCCGTGGTTTTGCTAATTCATCACTGAAGGGTTGTTTTCTTCTATCTTTCGATGTTGCAGCCTTTGGTGCCGCTCCAAGATATAGCGTATCTCCTTCAGATAATTCATGTGCCTTTCCGTTTCTGATTTTCTCAACGATGACTTCAAAATCATGCTCTATGATTTTGATATCTTGTTCCGGCGGTGCAAATAATTTCACATAGTCAATACGATAATCCAATCGGTTCTTAATCTCTTGTTGATACAAGTAATACACTAATAAAATCAATCGAGCCTTTTGCCACATATGACTATCTTCAAATGTTTCATCAACAACCGAAAAATAATCTATCATTGTCAATATCAATCGCTCTTTTGCTACTAATGTACCATTTTTGTTTTTCTTATATGGCGTTACTTTAAGTTCCACACCTGCTTTATCAAAATCTGGACGTGCGTCATTATTGGTTTGATAATGGAAGAATCTCTCTTCTATTATTTCCCCCAATCCGCCTTTTCGTTTCTTGTTCTCATGTTTTACTTCATAATTCGTCGTCTCTCTGACAACCATCGCTTTCGTGATATCGTCCTGCTTACATACATCCACAAATGTTTTCCCAATCAACTGCTTTGCATATGTTTCTATTGAGATAGGATCCGTTTCATCGTATTCCTTCAAATAGTTCATCATTTATATTTCCTCTTCATCGTCTACTTCTTCCAGTTTCTGATCAAATATAATCTCTTCAATCACTTTAATACACTGATCTGTATCTTTTAAAATATCCTTCCCCCAGAAATGCACTACCGTCCATCCCATAAAATTCAATTGTTGGTCCTTTTCTTCATCTCTCTGGATATTACGTTCTATTTTCTTAACCCAATAATCTGGATTTTTACCTTTTTCCAACTTAGGCTTTAATATTTCCCAATCCTTACCATGGAAGAACTCACTATCACAAAAAATCACAATACGATACTTTGTCAAAACAATATCCGGTCTTCCTGGCAAGCCTTTATAATTCTTCCGATAGCGATATCCTTTATGCCATAAAGCCTTTCTTAAAACGATTTCTATGCTTGTATCTTTTCCACGTATCTTACTCATGTTTTTATGACTTTTTTCCGTAACTTCGCCATGAAAACGTGGCTCTTTCGTCGGCATAATCCTTCACCTTCAATACCGTATAATCCATTTTATTGTATCAAACTAACGACTACTATTCAATTCTTTGCCCAAAGAAAAAAGACACGTTTTTTCAATCAACGTGTCCTTTTCGTAATATATCCAACTTTAATTTTTGTATATTATCATTACATATAAATCAATTCCTGAAGCACAATCTCTTCCGCAGCACTCTTTATATTATTCATCTTCCTAACCCACTCCATTTGATTTTTACTCTTCAATTCCTCGGTGACCACCAACTGTTTTGATATCTGTTTCATCAATATCTCTACCTGCTCTCTGGCTTCCTGATCTACTACATTCAGATGCTCTGTCAGCTTTCCGGTCATCAGTAAATACTGATATCTTGCCGGTCTGTGCTCTTTCAGAAACTGTTTCCGCAACATTCCATATTTTCCATATGTCGGTTCATCCTCGTTGATCACAAGATCCGGCAGATAATAATCTCCATGCAGTGTGTAACTTAATCCATTCTTTTCATCATAAATATGCTTTTTCATATCCTTACAACTCCATTTCTCTGTTCTTTGTTCTGTTTTTCTTACGTTGCTGATTTTCCATTCTTCGTTTTTCCTCAGCCCATGCCATTCTTTCCTTAATACTTCCCTGTGGCATTTGCTCCATCCGGCGTTTTTCTTCCAGGATTTTCTGGTTCTGAATATCTCTCTGGACAATATCCTCCACCATATCATTCCCCAGTACACGCACAATCCGATGGTATCGACCTGCCAGGTCTTGAAGTATGTCTTTCTCCTTAGTCAGTTCCTTTTTATCCTGTTGGACTGCCTGCAGTTCTTCTTTCGTGTCCTCATACTCTTTCTTTTTCTTCTGAAACTTATTTCTCCAGGCATCACGTTCTCTTGTAAGTTCTTTGACCTGAGCAGCCATTGCAGCAATCTTGTTTTTCATCTGAATAAACAGTGGTTTAATCTTCTTGTCCCGGTAAGTTGTCGCACGCTCCAATGCACCTGCTTCCGGAAGAAATGTGTTGATTGTCCCGTATTCTTTTATTTCCTTACTGACATTATCCATGACCGGCTGCAGTCGTTCTCTGCGATTTTCCAGATTTTCTAATTCCTTTTCTGCCTTCTCAGCCCGCTTTTCAGCATCTTCTTTTTCTTTGACAGCCTGTGCCTTATCTTCTTTCAAATGCTGTATATCATCTCTTGTTTCTGCAATCTGTGCGGTCAGTCCTTCATTTTCCGCCGTCAGATATTCCTTCTCCTGCTCCAGTTCCTGTACTTCTTTTATCCGTTCCTTTTTCTTAAATTCATATACATTCAGATGCTTTTCATGTGTTCCTTTTTTCTCCCACTCAATTCCGTGCCTCTCCATGACCTCAGCCAGAACTTTCTTCTCATGGTTGATCCACTGGTTCAGTTCCGTATCTCGTTTTGATTCACCTTCGAATCCAAGACTTTTCATTGCCTGCTTTAACGATACTCTGGTATCCATCCCTTTTCCTTTCCAGTTGGATACATAAGGGACAAAATCAATATGCAGATGCGGAGTTGCTTCGTCCAGATGGAGATAACAGTTAAACACCCGTAACGCAGGATTGCGTTTCTGGAAATCATTCATATATTCGTCCAAAACTTTTGCAGCCAGTTCTCCTTCTTCAGTTCCGACAGCCATGTCTTTACTGTTTCCAATCTGAAAAATCACTTCATGAAACAGCTTTTCCTGTTTTCCCTGACGTATCTTTTCGTAATAATCTGTAATCTTCCGGTCATTTCTTTTTCCCTCATTGTATCGTTCCACTGCCTGATCAAATAATTCGTGATAGACTGTTTTCAGATTTTCATCACAATATTTAATGTTCAGATGAACTCTTTCCCGGTCAACATTTTCTGCAACAAAGGCACGTCTGTTATGTGCCAGGGAGCCAGCTCCGATCATCCCACTTATTGTCCTTTTCATTGTCATTTTCTCTCACCTCCCATTCTTAAATCAGTGCCAGATATGGCACAAAATCTGTATTTACGCCAGTTATGGAGATTATAAGAAATCTTCGCCGGATACGGCGGTTTTGTTACTTTTGTCAAAAGTAACGCAAAAGCACTTTCGACAGCCGTACCGTCCATCAAAAGTCCCCTTGCGCCCTGCCGGGGGCATAACGTCCTTATGGACATCTGTTCTACACCGACCGAAGTGGATCATAGATCTGTTTATTCTGGTATCCTCGCCTGCACATATTCCAGATCTCCACAATAAGGCGTTCCCACCAGATACCATTCTCTTGCCAGATTCATCTCCATTCTGGTCTGTACCCATTCATCATCTACCAGCACTTCCAGTCCTTCTCCGCAGTGAAATCCTGTATCAATCCATAAATCTGATGATAATAATCCATATCTTCCATTGCTGCTGTTACATCTTAATCTTCCCTGTTTCATCATTTTCTGCTCCTTTCCAGTCTGTAAACGGAATTTGTAAACGGGGCTTAAAAGATTTTAAAAGTTAACTTTTTAAGTTTTTCCATCAAGTTCCGTTTACATCGTTTACAATAATCTTTACTCAAACGGTATTTCCAACTGTTCCGGTACTTCCATAAATCCGTCTTTATCTTTCTTCACAGAATCTTCCATACGTTTCCATGACCGCTGTATTCCATATTCCTTTCCGAACCGATGTGTGCCATGTGGTTTCCAGCCTTCAATCGCATTGTTCATAATATTAGCAATCTCTTTGCCTTCCCACTGTTTCATTTCTCCGGTTCGATGTAGCGCTTCATCGAACAGAATTCTGGTACATACATACTCGTCATCGTAGTCATCAAGAAATGCCTGTATGATTCCGGCATTGGTATCTTCCGGCATAAATTCTTTTTGCAGACGCTTTGCCTCTTCCTCAATTTCCTTTGTGAATCCTAAGAACACATTTCCCTGTCGATACAGTACCATTGCCTCCGCCCAGGCCTGTTCGATATAAGCTTTGCTCTCTGCTTCATTATCCAGAATATGAACTTCTGCTTTCGACATATCTGTCATCACCGGAGCAAATCGTCTGTTTCCGGTTCTGTCCAGCGGAAGGAAATTCAGATCATTTGAAGTACCACAAAATACACACTGTCGTGGTCTGTCTTCCGGGTGAACTTCATAAGGTACTTTGTAAGTTTCTTTCTGTCTGCTCAAAAACGATTTTATCTGTTCAATATTCTTTGCTGTGATAGTTGCCTTCATTTCCCCCATTTCGATAATCCAGTGATTCTGCAGTTTTCTGTAAATATTTTCATCGTCCAGATGATCCAGATTGTCACTGAACCATTCTTCTTTTATCGCCAGATACTTGAAAAATGTGGACTTTCCGGCTCCCTGGCTTCCAACCAGACAAAGCATAATATCATACTTTATTCCCGGTTCATAAATTCTTGAAATCGCTGCCAGCATGTGCATTTTCATTACTCCGATTGTGTATTTACTCTTTTCTGCTCCCAGGAAATGCGGAAGCATATTTTCTATTCTTGGAATCCCGTCCCAGACCAGACTTTCCAGATAATCTCTGATTGGATGATATTTATTTTCATTGGAAACAATATCTACTCCTGCTTTGATCACACGCTCACTTGTCAGTTCATAATTTTCTTCCAGATACATTTTCAGATTATTTTCATCAGTATCTGTAACCGTAGGACTGTTATTTCTCCGTTCCCAAGGCACCTCTTTCACAATGTCCATTCTTCCAGAAAGCTCATTTCGTTTAATCGCTTTTTTCAGCACTGGATCTTTTTGTAATACGGTTACACAATTTCTGATTGTCTGCTTTGTTCTTCCTTTATCCGTATGCTCCAACATATCATTGACATCTTCTGTTGTAAGCATCTCCTCGTTCACAATATCTTCTAATTCCATCAAGGACTCCTCGCTGATATTCGTTAATTCTTTCTTCAATTTTTTCAACCTCCCTTCTCTTCGTCTTGAAAAACTCTACAATCTCTTCTCCTGTTCCAAACATCAGCACGTCCAGATAGTCATTTATCTTTCTTTCATTTGCCAATGCCTCCGTAAATAATTCGTGCCATTCTTCTTCCGGTTCTGGTCTGTAAAACTCTTTCCAGAACTGAATCCATTTCAGATATCTAATCAGCACGTCTGTTGCATGTTTCAACCACTGTTCCAGTTTTTCTCTGATCATAACAACTTTAGACTGCTTTTGTTTTAAGGGAGCCCTGTTTCGGGGCGTCCTTTCATATTTGCTTCTATTTCCAACTTTAATATCCAGTTCAAAATCTTCTACCAGCTTTTTCGCAGCTTCATACTGTGATATTCCAAATAACCTTGCTGTAAAATCTATTGCATCGCCACCCACTCCACATGCAAAGCAATGATATATTTTATCTGCCTTCATACTTGGATGCCGGTCTTTATGAAACGGACAACATGCCATTCCATTTCTTTTTACTTTAATCCCATAATGCTCCGCAGCCTGTCTGGCTGTCACACATTCTTTTACCTGTTCAAATAATGTCACTTCTACCTCCTGCCCCTCCGAGCAAGACTCCGATGAACAGATATTCGGGAATTGTTGTATCTTTCAATTCGTGATATACTTAATCTGCCAAGATGGTATATCAGTGAATCTGATTATCAGAGAACTTGCTCAGATATTTTATCTGGGCTTTTTCTTTTTGTCTGTCAGTAGTCATAGCTTTTGCTCCTTACACAAATCTCCTTGTAGGAATAATAATGATTTCAAATTTGCTTCCGTCCTCTAATTCAAGAAGAATCACATAATCTGAATCCCGATCCGGTAAAATGGAACTTATTTTCAGCTTCTTACTGTAGTTAATTGCATCAAATATTTTTCCGACTACTTTCTTTGTTTTCATTTGCTTCTTTTCCTCCGTATTAACGTTTATTTTCCAGCATCTCAGCAACTTTTTTCTGCTGTGACGGATACAGATGCCCATAAGTGTTCAATGTCATCTGAATGTCTTTGTGCCCCAGCCTTTCCTTGATAATCAGTGGTTCTACGCCCTGGTAGATCAGATATGCCACATGGCTGTGACGGATATCGTGCACTCTGATTGGTTTTACACCGGTCAGTGCTTCATATTTCTTAAGACGTTTCTGCAGTGTTCTCGCCACAATCGGGAACAACCGCTGATCTTCCGGAAATCCATAATGTTTCTTCGCATACTCCTGCACCTCTTCCTTAAGAAAATTGGGAATATCAATGGTACGGACTGAATTCTCTGTTTTTGGAGTATCAATCACATCTCTTTTCCTGATCCGGTTATACGTCTTATTGATATGCAGGAGATTTCCACTCATATCAAAATCTGAAAGACTCAATGCCAAAAGCTCTCCTTCCCTGATTCCTGTCCAGAACAGAATTTCAAATATCAGATAATCCTCACTCCCCGGCTCAATCCCGACGATAAATCTGTCATATTCTGCTTTCGTCCAGAATTCCAGCTTATTTGCATCCGATTTCCCCATCTTTTTTACTTTCTTACATGGATTTTCCTTCAGATTGTAAATTTTCTGTGCATGGTTAAACAGTGCATTTAACTGATTCTGAATCATACGCTCATAAGTCTTGCTGTATCCTTTTTCCTGAATGGTGTTCTGCCACTGGATAATCTCTGCCGGTGTAATCTCATTCATTTTTCTTGTTCCAAAATACGGAACAATGTGTTTGTTCATCATGTGCTGCTTATTACGGATTGAATTTTCTTTCAGTTCATTCTTTTTATCTTCAAAATAGACTTGAATAAAACTGTTCATCTCCATTTTCATATCCGCTGCAGTTTTTCTTATGAATTCCTTTTCATAATTTAATGCTTCTTTCTTTGTCTTGAATCCTCTTTTCAGCTTCTGTGTTTTCTTTCCTGTCCAGTCAATATAGCGGAAGCTCACATACCAGGTTCCCTGTGTTTTGTCTTTGTAAGCTGACATCTTAAAACCTCCTTCATACTGCTCTCTGAGAGCATCCATAAAATTTTGTTTCCCAGTAGGGACGTGGAATCTTTCCACGAACTGCTACATATCCTTCCTTTGCCAGTTCATCATTGAGCTGCTTCAGAATAGAATATGCTTTACTGCGTTTCACACCTAATTCTTCCATGACATCATCAACGGTCATCATATAATTAGTTCTCATAGTGTCCTCCTTTCCAGTCACTTTTGTGACTCTTTCATTGTTCTCTTATAATAATTCACTTTTGTGAATTTGTCAATAAACATTTGCGAATTTATTTTTTCCATTCCATATCTATCGCTTTCGTATCAACAATTTGTTAAATCTCGCTCTTTTGTATCATTCACTTTTGTGCTAGAATAGAAGCACAAATATTATTAAGGAGGCAGCATTATGATTGGTAAAAAAATCCGGGCATTCCGGGAATTTCGAGGATACAGTCAGATACAATTAGCCGAGCTGTCCGGCATTAACGTAGGAACGATCAGAAAATATGAACTGGGAATTCGGAATCCAAAACCGGATCAGTTAGAAAAGATAGCAACTGCACTGGGATTAAATGTTAGTGTTTTTCTGGATTTTAATATTGAAACAGTCGGAGATGTGCTCTCCCTGCTGTTTTCTATTGATGATTCAGTGAACCTCTCACTTGCTGAGATGCCTGATCAGAAGATTTCACTGACGTTCGATAATCCTACAATGCAGGACTTTTTCAGGAAATGGTGTCAATTTAAAAATGTCTATGAAAAGGAAAAAGCTGAAATATTAGCTATCGAAAATGAAGATAAAAGACAGGAAGAATTGGATAAGCTGAACGCTACCCAAGAAGAATGGAAACTGCGTGCTATGGGAACTACGATAGGTTGTCATACCATCGTTAAGAAGGGCACTGAAGGTAATGAGATCAAGACATATGATCTGACTTAATCCACAGGCAAATCTCTGATTTGTGGATAAATCCACTTTATCTGTTATCATATTTGCGAAAATTATATATTTTGTTATCATTCTGTTATCACAAACGGTTGTCAGGACACTCTCCCGGCAACTGTTTTTCTATACTCTTCGTTATTCTTTTCTGCCCTTTTATATATTTCCAGGCAACAGAAAAACCCGTAGAACCGAAGTTCTACGGGTATCTTACGTTTGGACACAACGTTATCTTGCGATAACAAATCTATATTCAGATTGTATTACTCGATGATTGTAGCAACACGTCCTGATCCTACAGTACGTCCACCTTCACGGATAGCGAAACGAAGTCCCTGCTCCATAGCAACTGGGTGAATCAGTTCGATTGTCATTTCTACGTTGTCACCAGGCATGCACATTTCAACACCTTCTGGAAGTTCGCAAACACCTGTAACGTCTGTTGTTCTGAAGTAGAACTGTGGACGATAGTTGTTGAAGAATGGAGTATGACGTCCACCTTCATCTTTTGTCAGAACGTAAACCTGAGCTGTGAATTTGTGGTGGCATGTTACTGAACCTGGTTTAACAAGAACCTGTCCTCTTTCGATTTCAGTTCTCTGGATACCACGAAGCAGAGCTCCGATGTTATCTCCAGCCTGAGCCTCATCAAGAAGCTTACGGAACATCTCAACACCTGTTACAACAGTTTTCTTTGTTTCTTCGTGAATACCAACGATTTCAACCTCGTCAGATACATGAAGAACACCACGCTCTACTCTACCAGTAGCAACTGTTCCACGTCCTGTGATAGAGAATACATCCTCTACAGGCATCAGGAATGGCTGGTCTGTTGCACGCTGTGGGTCTGGAATGTAGTTGTCAACAGCATCCATAAGTTCCATGATCTTGTCTCCCCACTCTCCTGAAGGATCTTCAAGAGCTTTAAGAGCTGATCCCTGGATGATCGGTGTGTCATCTCCTGGGAACTCATACTCGTCTAACAGTTCACGAATTTCCATCTCTACTAATTCAAGAAGTTCTTCGTCATCTACCATATCACATTTGTTCATGAATACAACGATGTAAGGAACACCTACCTGACGAGAAAGCAGGATGTGTTCTCTTGTCTGAGCCATAACACCATCAGTAGCAGCTACAACAAGGATAGCTCCATCCATCTGAGCAGCTCCTGTAATCATGTTCTTTACGTAGTCAGCATGTCCTGGGCAGTCAACGTGTGCATAGTGACGTTTCTCTGTCTGGTACTCAACGTGAGCTGTAGAAATTGTGATACCACGTTCTCTCTCTTCTGGAGCTTTATCGATATCTTCAAAGTTCTCTGCTGTGTTTCCTGGTACTCTTGCTGCAAGTGTCTTTGTGATAGCAGCTGTAAGAGTTGTTTTACCGTGGTCAACGTGACCGATAGTACCGATATTACAATGCGGTTTTGTTCTTTCAAATTTAGCTTTAGCCATTTTGAATAATCCTCCTTATTATAGTGCCATAAAAGGCAAATTTATAATTTACGTTTGCTCGGCTATCTCTGATTATATTTCATATCAGTAGGTTTTTCAAGCACTTTTCAAGCTTTTTTCAAGCTTTTTAACGATTATTAGTCGTTTTTGCTGGATAATACTTTTTCCTGTACAGACTTCGGAACTGGTTCATATTTCTCGAAGAACATTGAGTAGTTACCACGTCCCTGTGTTCTGGAACGAAGATCTGTAGAATATCCGAACATCTCGGACAACGGAACATATCCATGAACGATCTTACCGCCGCCAAGATCATCCATTCCTTCGATACGTCCACGACGTGAGTTAATGTCACCAATAACGTCACCCATGTACTCTTCCGGCATAGTAACTTCAACCTTCATAATAGGCTCAAGAAGTACCGGAGCTGCCTTCTTCATAGCATCCTTGAATGCTAATGATCCGGCAATGTGGAATGCCATTTCACTTGAATCGACTTCATGGTAAGAACCATCATATACGTTAGCCTTAAGACCAACAACCGGGAATCCTCCAAGGATACCAGACTGCATAGCCTCTTCGATACCTTCACCAATCTTCGGAATGTATTCTTTCGGAATAGCTCCTCCGACTACAGAAGATTCGAATTTGAATGTCTCCTCACCGTTAACATCCATTGGCTCAAATTTAACTTTACAGTGTCCGTACTGTCCACGTCCACCTGACTGTTTAGCATATTTGCTGTCAACGTCAACTGCTTTTGTAAATGCTTCTTTGTAAGCAACCTGTGGAGCGCCCACATTAGCCTCTACCTTAAACTCACGCAGAAGTCTGTCTACGATGATTTCCAGGTGAAGCTCACCCATTCCGGCGATGATTGTCTGACCAGTTTCCTGATCTGTATGAGCACGGAATGTCGGGTCTTCTTCAGCAAGTTTTGCTAAAGACTCACCAAGTTTACCCTGAGAAGCTTTTGTCTTAGGCTCGATAGCGAGCTCGATAACCGGCTCTGGGAATTCCATGGACTCCAGAATTACCGGATGCTGCTCGTCACAGATTGTATCACCTGTTGAAGTGAACTTAAATCCGATTGCTGCAGCAATATCTCCAGAATATACTTTTGAAAGTTCTTCTCTCTTATTAGCATGCATCTGCAGGATACGTCCCACACGCTCTTTTTTGTTCTTTGTTGCATTCAGTACATAGGAACCTGCGTTCATTGTACCAGAGTAAACTCTGAAGTATGCCAGTTTACCAACGAATGGGTCTGTCATAATCTTAAATGCAAGTGCTGAGAACGGTTCTTCATCTGAAGAATGTCTTACAACATCATTTCCGTCTTCGTCAACACCCTCGATTGGAGGAATGTCTGTCGGAGCCGGCATGTATTCAAGAATAGCATCCAACAGTTTCTGTACACCTTTGTTTCTGTAAGCAGATCCACAGCATACCGGAACAGCTGTACACTCACATGTAGCTTTTCTTAAAACTTTCTTCATATCTTCGATAGAAGGTTCGTTTCCTTCCAGATATTCCATCATAAGATCATCATCCAGATCACAGATCTTCTCTACTAATTCTGTACGATAAAGTTCTGCATCATCTTTCATATCTTCCGGAATATCTACGATAGAAATGTCATCACCTTTTTCATCATTGTAGATGTAAGCTTTCATTTCCATCAGGTCGATGATTCCCTTGAAATCATCTTCTTTACCGATTGGCAGCTGCAGACAGATAGCATTCTTACCAAGTCTTGTCTTAATCTGCTCTACGGCATTGTAAAAATCTGCACCAAGGATATCCATCTTATTGATGAATGCCATACGTGGTACGTTATATGTGTCAGCCTGACGCCAAACGTTCTCTGACTGTGGCTCAACACCACCCTTTGCGCAGAACACACCTACAGCTCCGTCAAGTACACGAAGTGAACGCTCAACCTCAACTGTAAAGTCAACGTGTCCCGGTGTATCAATGATATTGATACGGTGCTCTAAAGCGCCCGGTTTCGGTTTGCAATTCTCTTCCAATGTCCAGTGACAAGTTGTAGCTGCTGAAGTGATTGTGATACCTCTTTCCTGCTCCTGTTCCATCCAGTCCATGGTAGCAGTTCCTTCATGAGTATCACCAATTTTATAGTTTACACCGGTATAGTAAAGAATACGCTCTGTAAGTGTAGTCTTTCCTGCATCAATATGAGCCATGATACCGATATTTCTGGTTCTCTCTAATGGGTATTCTCTTCCAGCCATTGTAGCCTCCTAAATAATTAGAAACGATAATGAGCAAATGCTTTGTTTGCTTCTGCCATCTTGTGCATATCTTCTTTCTTCTTTACAGATGCGCCTGTATTGTTTGCTGCATCCAGAAGTTCGTTTGCCAGTCTCTCTTCCATTGTCTTTTCTCCTCTTTTACGAGAATACAATGTGATCCAACGAAGTGCTAAAGCCTGTCTTCTGTCAGCTCTGACCTCGATCGGTACCTGGTATGTTGCTCCACCGATACGTCTTGCCTTTACCTCAAGTACTGGCATGATGTTGTTCATAGCCTCTTCGAATACTTCGATAGCTGGCTTATCGGCTTTTTCCGCAATTCTTTCAAATGCTCCATATACAATCTTCTGAGCTACGCCTTTCTTACCATCAAGCATGATGTTGTTGATCAGCTTTGTAACCACTTTATTGTTGTATAACGGATCCGCTAATACGTCTCTTTTCTGAGTATGTCCTTTACGTGGCACGGTCCTTCCCTCCTTAAACATATAATTTAATTCATCGGTACTCACATGTGTCTTTCTAATGATCATGTGTAGCGCTGGGCATACATATCTATATACCTTGCAGCTTACTTAATCATAGTTCTGTTTGTGACTACAGTTTCTAGATTCGCTAATTATTTGATTTATTTCTTAGCGTCTTTTGGTCTCTTAGCACCGTATTTAGAACGTGCCTGTCTTCTCTTAGCTACACCTGCTGTATCAAGTGTACCTCTGACGATGTGATAACGTGTACCTGGAAGGTCTTTTACTCTTCCTCCACGAATCAGAACAACGCTATGCTCCTGAAGGTTGTGTCCTTCACCTGGGATGTAGCTTGTTACTTCAATACCGTTTGAAAGACGAACTCTGGCGATTTTTCTAAGTGCTGAGTTAGGCTTCTTCGGTGTTGCTGTCTTAACAGCTGTACATACACCTCTCTTCTGTGGGGAAGATGCGTCTGTACTTCTCTTTCTTAAAGAGTTATACCCTTTCTGAAGCGCTGGAGCTGTAGACTTCTTTACAGATGTCTGACGTCCCTTCTTTACTAACTGGTTAAATGTTGGCATTCTCTTTCACCTCCTATGATTTTAATAAGCTGCTTCATTTTCATGAATCTTTGGCGCACAAAAACACAATGCATTTTCATGCACGCCTGTTTATCTTAGTACGAATCCTCGCTGTTGTCAAGGGTTTTCACTAGTTTTTCCTGTTTTTTTAGCGGAACCTTTCTCTTGCTTTTTCACTGTAAAGCGTCACGTTTTAAAGTCCCAGTTCATCTGCAATCGCACACATTTCTTCCAGCGCCACATCGATCAGATTGTCCAGGCTCAGACCTGTAAATTCGATTGCTTCCATATAATCTCTGTTAGCGCCTGCTGCAAAACGCAATTCATTAAATCGTTTCATCACGGATTTATGTTTTACACTTGCGACTTTTTTATCCGGATAAATCTGTGCTACAGCCTTTACAAATCCGCTCATCGGATCTGCTGCCAGAAGTGCATACTGGATATTTGTCTTTGCCTTCACTCCGCTTTTCGGATTGTGTGCACAGATCGCATCAAACAGCACCTGATCTTCCACACCTTCTTTTTTCAGGATTTCCACAGAAGTCGGTCCGTGTACACTCAAGTCATTCTGCCAGTCGCACTGTTCCTCATCCAGGTCATGCAGAAGTCCCGCGATTCCCCAGTATTCCACATCATCCGGAGCCAGTTTCTTCGCAAGCCCTCTCATAATCGCTTCCACTGCATAAGAATGTTGAAGGTAACGCTCTCCTTTCATATATTTGTGTAAAATCTCATATGCCTGTTCTCTGTTCATTTTCTGTTCCTCCCTTGCGTTTCTTAATCTTATGATGTCTGCCGATCACTTTTCATTGTGTACTCTCACAGTTCATTTTCTTTATTCATTATATAGCATTTTCTTAACTTCATTATCATTCAGATTACTCTTCGTGATCCATGTATATCCGGTATCCACGACTGATTCATTTCCCATGGAAAGGGCTGATCTCGCCGCTGCGATCACAGATGCATATCCCATTGCGTATGGATTCTGTACAACCAGGCCATCAACTTTTCCTTTTTTGAGCATATCGATTTCTTCTTTGTCTGCATCATAGCCAACTACCATAACATTGTCTTTTTTTGTTCTGTCCATGCCGGAAACAATGGTCTTTACAGCAGTCGCGTTCGTTGCAAAGCATCCGCACACATCTGGATGTTTCTGCAAATAATAATCAATGATATCATCTTCTGTGATATCAGTCGGATTGATTTTCTCATCACCGGTACGCAGTCTTGCATCTCCGTCCGTACTTCTTGCATAAGTACCAGTGTTGATCTCAGCAGCAACATTTTTCTGTAATTTTTCAATGTTATCCATATAATAAACGTTTGCAACTGACATCTTCGGATATTTCTTTTTTAATTCTGCCTTGAATCCTGCAACTCTCTCTTTTGCCGCCATGGATTTTGAATCATGTGCAAGGATAAGAACCTTTCCTTTGCTGCTCATCGCCTCTGCCAGTTTATCTGCTGCTTCTTTTGCCGACTTGGTGTTATCTGTCGATACCGTTGCCATCAGTCCCTGATAATCACTTCCGCAGTCATATGCCACGATCGGGATCTCATTGTCTGCCGCCATATCAAACTGTACTTTACAAGACTGCTCATCGGCTATGGAAATTGCAAGTGCCGCCGGCTCTCTCGCCAGTTCTTCGTCCAGAAGATTCACCTGCTGGTCTACATCGTCCGCATCCGCCGGTGCATTGAAAGTTATTTTCACTTTATCTTTGCCTGTATAGCCCAGATTCTCATTGATATCATCAGTGGCTTTCTCTACACCTTTCTTTACTTCGCTCCAGTACTCACCGGTACTCGCCTTACCTATAATAGAAATATAAGTTCCTTTTTCCAGTTTTAATCCTTTTGCATTATTGTAAGCAGCCGGATTAACCACATCCAGCTTCGCCTGCGCAGATTCTTCTTTAGTAATTTTTTTATTCTCTGCTTTCTTCGTCGTTTCTTTCTCCTCTTCAGAAGAACTCTTCTGCAAACCGCATCCTGCTGCCAGAAGTGTTATGCTTATCAATAACGCAACGATCTTTTTGAAATTTTTCATGATTTCTTCTCTCCCTCTTCTGATCTGTCACATTTTTTTCATATTATTAAATGCAGATGTAATCTTAACAACAAACACTATACACCATAATTTTGAAAATTTGTTGAAAAATTTCTTAAATTTTCTTTTGAATTGATTTTTCTTTTGTCCTCTTGTATATTTTTTTCATTTGTATTATTATAGTGAGAGACGTAAATTGTCAATCATAAAAAGGAGGTACATACCTATGGCACACGTAATTGGTGATGAATGTGTTAGCTGTGGAGCATGCGAAGCAGAATGTCCAGTAGGAGCTATTTCTCAGGGAGCAGATCATTACGAGATCAATGCTGATTCTTGTGTTGACTGTGGAGCTTGTGCAGCTCAGTGTCCTACAGGAGCTATCTCTCAGGGCTAATCGTTATTCATATGAACGTAACAAAGAGCACTGTTTCCGGATTTTCCGGGAGCAGTGCTCTTTTCATGTAATTAAGAAACTTCGTTTTTATTTATTCACCTTTCACCGTTTGACGTATTTCGCACATTGCACATGCTATACTTGTCCCGTCAGAAGTTCTATTATTATAATAAGGGGGTTTTACAATGAGCAAGGCACTGGAACAACTCAGACGTGAAACAAAGGACGATGCCAGACTGTATAACTGTGTAAAAGAATTATACGAACAGGGAGTACCTTTTTCCGAACTCAAAGCATTGATCCCGGATATCCGCCGCACAAAAGAACAGTTACATATGAAGCGGATGCTGGAAAATAACAACGAAGTACTGCTCTCCATGTTCAGTAAGGAAATGTCATTCCTACTGGATGCAAAGGAGCGTCAGGAAGAACAGGAGTTTAAAAAACTGGACCAGCTAATCCGGCAACAGCAATCCTTCCGGAGAGCTGCCGCAGACCACGGTCCAGTCAGTAAACTAAGGCGTATTTTCCTGCCTGCTTAGATTTGCGAACTTCGTGTATTCGCCGAGCCAAGCCAGATGAACGGTCCCTACCGGGCCGTTTCTTTGTTTTGCAATAATAATCTCTGCCTGCTTCTTATATTCAGAATCTTTGTTGTAATATTCATCACGGTAAATAAACATAACAACGTCCGCATCCTGTTCGATTGCTCCGGATTCACGCAGATCCGAAAGCATTGGACGCTTATCCGGTCGCTGTTCTACTGCACGGCTAAGCTGTGACAGTGCGATCACCGGCACATTCAGCTCTCTGGCGAGCGCTTTTAAAGATCTGGAAATATCCGAAATCTCCTGCTGTCTCGATTCGGAACGTCCTCCGACACTTCCGCTCATCAACTGCAAGTAGTCAATGATGATCAAATCCAGTCCGTGTTCCATCTTGTATTTTCTGCATTTGGACCGCAGTTCTGAAATCGAAATACTCGGTGTATCATCAATGATCAGATTCGACTGCCCGATAATTCCTGCTGCTTCAATCAGTTTCTCCCAGTCAGAATCCTTCATATTACCGGTTCTGAGTGCCTGCGCATCTACCTGTGATTCCAACGAGAACAGTCGGTTTACCAGCTGTTCCTTCGACATCTCAAGGCTGAAAATAGCGGTGCATTTATCTTTCTTAAATGCAACGTACTGTGCAATATTCAAAACAAACGCCGTCTTACCCATGGAAGGTCTTGCCGCAACCAGAACGAGATCCGATGGCTGCAATCCGGACAGTTTATAATCCAGATCAATAAATCCGGTCGGAATTCCCGTAACAGTTCCCTTGCTCTTCGATGCTTTTTCAACTTTCTCCAGTGCATTCATAACAACCTGTCTGATTGGCACATACTCTCCGGCATTCCGGTTCTGAAGTAGCTGAAATACAGATTTTTCTGTCTTCTCCAACACAGATTCCAGTGGTTCATTTCCCGCATAGCAGATATTCGACAACTCGTCATTCATCTTGATCAGCTTACGCATGACTGCTTTATCCGATACGATCTGCGCATAGTAACGCACATTTGCCGATGTCGGCACTGCCGCAACCAGATCACGCACAAATTCCAGACTGGAGATCTCCGGCGGCACTTCCTTCTCTTTCAGACGTTCCTGCAAAGTGATCAGATCCACCGGCTTGCCTTCATTAAAAAGCTCTACCATAGAATCAAAGATTACACCGTACGCATTCTGGTAAAAATCGTCACCGCAAATAATCTCCGAAGCTGCAAGAATGGCATCCTTGTCCATCAGCATCGCACCAACTACTGACTGCTCTGCTTCCACGCTGTGAGGCATCACCCGTTTGATGAGTGTCTCTTCCATCGTTTTCCTCCTACGCTTCCTCTTTCACGACAACCTTTAATTTGGCTGTTACTTTCGGATGTAATTTGATCGGCACTTCGTATGTTCCAAGTGCTTTGATCGCATCTTTCAACTGTACTTTCTTCTTATCTACTTCCAGTTCCATCTGTGCTTTTACTTCTGTTGCGATCTCTTTGGAAGATACAGAACCAAAGGCTTTTCCGCCTTCTCCGGTCTTAATGGAAACCTCGATCTTACCTGCTTCGATCTTCTTGCCAAGTTCTACAGCAGCCTCGTAATGCTCCTGTGCTACTTTGTCATCATTTGCTTTCTTGAGTTTCAGATCGTTCAGGTTCTTTGTATTTGCTTCGATACCTTTTCCTGTCTTCAGGATAAAGTTTCTTGCATATCCGTCACTTACATTTACAATCTCACCTTTTTTCCCAAGGGATTTTACATCTTCTTTTAAAATTACTTTCATTATTCGATTTCTCCTCCTTCTATCACGTCATCGATGACCTGTTTCAAATCTGCAACAGCCTCATCCATGTCTGTGTGGTCAAACTGTGCCCCGGATGCGTTCATATGACCGCCACCGCCGAGACGCTCCATAATGATCTGTACATTAACTTCATCAATTGATCTGGCGCTTACATAGATTCTTCCATTGTAAGTAGTCAGTACAAAAGAAGCTTTTACTTCGTTAATATCCAATAATTCATTTGCTGCCTGTGCACCGATAATCGTCGGGCTCTCAATCGTCAGATTCTCTCCTCTGGCGATCGCATATTTGTTATGGTATACTTCCGCACTACTGATGATCTGCGCTTTTGCACGGTAAGATTCCATATCGTCACGGAACATCTTACGCACCAGTGTAATATCCGCACCGCTTCTTCTCAGAAATGCGGCTGCTTCAAATGTACGCACACCTGTCTTATTCATAAAATTATTCGTGTCGATCATAATACCGGCATAGAGACTGCTTGCCTCCAGATTCGGAATCTTAATATCATCCACAATATACTGCAGAACTTCCGAAACCATCTCGCACGCCGAAGACGCATACGGTTCAATGTAAGACAGCAGCGCATTGTCAATATTATCACTGCTCTGTCTGTGGTGGTCAAGCACAACGATCGTCTTCGCAACACGAAGCAGTTCTTCACATTCTGTCATACCCGGGCGGTTCGTATCCACAACAACTACCATCGAACTTTCATCTGCGAGTTCCAGCGCTTCTGCCGAATTTAGGAACAGGCGCTCCGGATAATCCGGATTGTTCTCATAAGCAGTATACAGTGGTTTCAGAGAGGCAGACACTTCGTTGATAACGATATATGCTCGTTTCTCCAGTGCGTTTGCCGCACGGTAAATACCGATCGCCGCACCAAAAGAATCCACGTCCGTAAGCTGATGTCCCATAACAAAGATCTTATCCTTGACGGTAATGAACTCACGCAGCGCTTCTGCTTTCACGCGGGCTTTTACACGTGTATTACGGGAAGTCTGATCCCGCTTGCCGCCGTAATATGTAATTCCATTGCAGTCTTTGATAACCGCCTGATCGCCGCCTCTTGCAAGTGCCAGGTCAATAGCTACACGGGCATAGTTATAACTCTGCGAATATGCTTCACTGCTAAGTCCCAGTCCGATACTTAATGTCGCCGGTATTCCATTTCCTATATTCACAGATTTCACATCTTCCAGAATCGAAAAACGGTCGTCTTCCAGCTGTTTGAAATATTGCTTCTGGACAACGATAAAGTATTTATCATTCTCCATCTTCTTCACAATTCCATCTACTTTGGCAATATACTGATTGATCTTACGATCCACAAGCGCCATCAGAAGTGACTGTCGGACTTCTTCTACACTGTTGATCACTTCATCATAATTATCAATATAAATAAGTCCCGCTACAAGCCTCTGTTCTTCATTTGCACGGATCGCCTTATTCAGATTCGTCACATCCTGTAAATAAACAGCGATAAAATATTCTTTTTCCTCCGGCAGTTCCAGAACCTGTTCCCTCTCGCTGAATCCTCTTGCAGAAACTCTCCTGAGTTCTGCCTGATACTCCCGTTCCTCAAAAAATACATCCATATGTACCACATCATTCTCCTGACGTGGGTAAATAGATCGGTTCAGTTCCGGCATGATCTTGCTGATATATGTGTCACCTTTTGCACGATCGCCTATCAGCTCTTCAAACTGACTGTTCAGCCATATGATCTTCCCGTCTTCAAGCAGAATCGCATACGGAACTGCCAGTTCCTTCAGCAGCGTATTCTGTATAATGCCATATTGCGCAGCAAATTCGATCAGATCCTTTACCATCAGCGAGTTCGTGTACAAATACATAACCGTCGAAAGTATAATATAGATCAGCACAAATACGCCCATTAAAAGACCTGCGCCCTTATTGATGGCATAAATCCATATGTTAAGTGCTACCAGTACGACCGCCATGATTGCCGGCCACTGCATATAGAATTTGAGCTGTCCTTTCAATCGAATCTTCTGTCTGTCTTTCTTCTTTTCTTCCATGACTATCCCCTAATTTGTGAATTCAGACTTTTCAACATATGGTAACATTATACCACTCTTGCCAGAAAATGAAAAGCAACAAAAAGATCAAAAAATGCGAAGGCTTTTTCATCCTTCGCATTCTCATCTCATATTTATTTTTCTGTTATAAATCTATGCTTCATATCCTTTCGGATTTGCAGACTGCCATCTCCAGGAATCTGCACACATCTCATCCAGACCTCTCTCCGCTTTCCAGCCAAGCACTTTCCATGCCTTCTCCGGATCCGCATAGCACATAGCAATATCTCCGGCTCTGCGAGGCTTGATCTCATACGGAATCTCTTTGCCGCATGCCTTTGAAAATGCTTTTACCATATCAAGAACAGAATATCCGACGCCGGTTCCGAGGTTGATCACTTCCAATCCCGGATTTGTAAAAATGTAGTTGATCGCTTTTACATGTCCGATTGCAAGGTCTACAACATGGATGTAATCGCGGACACCGGTTCCGTCCGGTGTGTCGTAATCGTCTCCGAATACACCCAGTTTTTCAAGTTTACCGACTGCAACCTGTGAAATATATGGCATCAAATTGTTCGGGATACCTTTCGGATCTTCTCCGATTCTTCCGCTCTCATGCGCGCCAACCGGATTGAAATAACGAAGCAGGATTACATTCATCTTCGGATTGGCTTTCTGCACATCTGTCATGATCTGCTCCATCATGGATTTGGTCCATCCATACGGGTTCGTGCACTGTCCTTTTGGGCAGTCCTCTGTGATTGGCATTGTCTCCGGATTGCCATATACTGTTGCGGAAGAACTGAATACGATATTCTTCACACCAACCTGCTGCATAACTTCCATTAGCGTCAGTGTACCTGTTATATTATTACGATAGTATTCCAATGGCTTCTGCACAGATTCTCCAACTGCTTTTAATGCTGCGCAATGGATAACCGCATCGATCTTCTCTGCTTCAAACATTGCTTTCAAAGCTTCTGCATCCATTACATCTCCTTCATAAAATGTAATGCTCTTTCCAGTCAGCTCTTCCACTCTCTTCAGTGATTCTCTAGAAGAATTGCAGAGATTATCGTATACAACAACCTCATAACCTTCTTTCAGAAGTTCCAGTGCAGTGTGACTTCCAATATATCCTGCGCCACCTGTTATTAATATCTTTGCCATTTTATTGCCTCCTAATCGTCCTGTGCTCATTTCATTTCCTGCAAAGTATAGCACTTTTCGCCTGTACTCTTCAAGAAATCTGCACATTCCTGCTAATATCCTTTTATTTTTCCCATAAATTCTTAGGATACAACCCTTCCTCTTTCATACGTTTCATCGCCGCAACAACAACCGGTTTATCTTCTTTGTAAGTAACACCGTACCATTTATCCTTTGATTCCAGAACTGCTGCCGTTGCCTTCTCCTCTCCGAGCAGTCTGCTGACAACTGCCGGCAGGAAATATTCACATTTCATCGGATTTTCTTTTAATCCTTCATCCAAAAATGCCGGAAATCCTGCTTTAATCTCACGCAGAATACTCTCTGTAAATCCCCACATATTCATGGAAACAAGTGTATCTGCCGGAACTTCCGTCCAGTTTGCGCCGTCATCTTCTGTATAAGCGATGCCACCATTTCTCTTCTCAATACGGGTTCTCTCGTTGATCGCCTCCAGCTCGCCACTCTCATTTAACGTGCATACACCACGCGCTACATGTCCGTTGTCAGTCACAGTATTTCCAAGATGGTATCCGACCATTGCATAGCGGTATTTCTCATCGTCCGGATGACTGGATAGATAATCGTAGATCAGGCGGAATGCTTCAACGCCATAGTAGTCATCTGCGTTGATGACGGCAAATGGTCCATCAATCTGATCGATGCAGCTTAACACTGCGTGCGCAGTTCCCCATGGTTTCACTCTTCCTTCCGGAACTTCATATCCCTCCGGAATGTTAGAAAGCTCTTGAAATGCATATGAAACTTCCATGTATTCTGACATCCGGTCACCGACTGCTGCCCGGAAACTTTCTTCATTTTCTCTCTTAATAATAAAAATTACCTTTTCAAATCCGGCTCTCTTTGCATCATACATGGAAAAATCCATAATGATATGTCCTTCTTCATCTACCGGGTCAATCTGTTTCAATCCACCATAACGGCTACCCATTCCTGCCGCCATAATGACCAATACTGGTTTGTTCATAAATCTGTACCTCCATATCAATATCAAAAAATCTGATACTATTTCTTATCATAACGAAACGCGCAAAAAAAAGCAATCCCACAACTTGTTTTCCCTACTATTGCGTCCGGGAAATCTGTGGTATACTGATGATATCAGGGTTCCAAAGTCATACGACCACATGAGCTTGCTCATAAGTGGATGTATGACTTTGGAACCCGCCCCGACATGAGCATAAAAGCGGGATTTTAATCCTGCGATATGCGAATGGTGGGGATAGATTGTGAGAGTGCGTAGCACGGAGCAATCTATAGATATCATAGCCGAGAGTTTTAACTATAACATTACCATATTACGCAATATAAGGGGAGATATATTATGTCAAGAACCAGAGGCAGAGTGACTCTGCCAGTCCAATCTATTTTTTCAGAAGATGCGAAAACATTCACCGAGCGGTGGGGCGCTGATGTGCTTCGTCTTGATGGAAACAAAACACCGGATGAACACTCCAAATCTCTGGATGTTAAGATCTGTACAACATACACACCCGTAAAAGGCGACAACGATTTTGCCATGGAGCATATGGATGAATGCCAGCAGGTACTTCTGATGTCCAGACATTTTCTGGCAAAAAATACAACTTTAACAATTGATTTTCTGGACGGATTTTACCGCGAACAATTCGTTGCCGATTATATCCACGATCCGAAGAGATGGTGGGAAGTCATCGACCGCACAGCCGGCAAGACCGTTCCTTCCCACAAATGGGAATACGACCGCATACATGACAATCTGACGATCACAGATGCCATTCCATTTCACGAATATACGGTATCTTTCTTCGTCTTTATCATATGGGATCCGACGCAGATGTACGAGCTTCTCTCAGATGATCTGACAAATGAGCCGCATCACATTCCGATCGATGTGCGCCAGCCACTCTCAGCAGCTTATTCCAAAGAACGTTTGAAGAAATGGCTCAGCAAACATTCTCATACAGATATTGTGCGTTTTACTTCTTTCTTCTATCATTATATTTTGATTTTCAACGAAGAAGCAAACGAACAGTATACGAACTGGTTCGGCTATGGCACTACGGTTTCCACACAGGCGCTGGAAACTTTCGAGCAGGAATACGGATATGCCCTGAAGCCGGAAGATCTGGTCGATAACGGATACTTCAACTCTACTTTCCGTGTGCCGACCAAGGCTTACCGGGATTACACTCATTTTATCCAGAGATTCGTATCCCGCCGTGCAAAAGAACTGGTGGACATGGTACATGCAGCTGGCAAACAGGCTTCCATGTTCTTCGGTGAGAGCTGGATCGGAACAGAGCCTTACGGCCCATATTTTCAGGATATCAGCGTAGACTGCATTTCCGGAAATGTATATAACGGAACAACGCTCCGGATGCTCTCTGATATTCCGGGTATCCATGACACAGAGGGACGGCTTCTTCCATATCTGTCCGAAGAGACATTTGAAGATGAGAATCATGCATGTATCACGGCTTCTGCAAACTGGATCGCAGCAAGACGTGCCATGATGCGAAGCCCGTTGGACCGCCTTACTTTTGACGGCGATCCGGGAACTGCCACATCTTCAACCACTTTTGTAAACTACATTGAGAAAATAACCGACGAATACCGTACCATTTACGACAATGTAAAGGGACGCAAACCATACAGCGGACTGAAAGTTGCCGTCCTTAATTCCTGGGGTACACTTCGTTCCTGGCAGGCGTACACCGTTCTTCCGGGACGAAGTTACAAGAAAACCAATCCTTATTTCGGTATTCTAGAAGCACTCAGCGGTTCGCCTGTCGATGTATGCTTTTTAAGCTTTGCGGATATCCGCAGGGACGGTGTGCCGGATGATGTTGATGTGATTATCAATGCCGGAGATGCTGGAACTGCTTTTTCCGGTGGAAGAGAATGGCTGGATGCAGACCTCGTTACGATCATACGAAAATGGGTTTATGACGGCGGCGGATTTATCGGTATCGGAGAACCATCGGCTGTTTTACACGGTGGTCGTTTCTTCCAGCTTGCCGATGTACTCGGCGTAGACCGTGAACTTGGCTTCACACTTTCGACTGCCAAATACCACATTGTTCCGAGGCTTGCACATTTTATTACAGATGAGCACTGGGGAGCTTACCAGCTCGGTGAAGGCACACCGGACGTGTACGCACTTACCGGCAGTACAGAGATCATTGATTATTCCAATGATGAAGTCCACATTGCCGCAAATGCATACGGAGACGGACGCGGTGTATATTTCTCTGCACTCGCTAACGATCCGGACAACACAAGACTTCTTCTGCGCGCCTTATATTACGCTTCCCACAAGGAAGATAATTATTACATCTGGAACGCAGATAATATCAACTGCGAAGTCCACGCTTATCCGGAAAGCGGTAAATACGCAATCCTGAACAACTCCGATTCCCCGCAGACAACCGATGTCTACGACGGAAACGGATCCCGCGAAACCATCAACCTCGAACCACGCGAAATCATGTGGAGAATCATGTGATACCAAGGTTTCAGGGATTTTCATCGGTATGAGCTTGCTCATATATAGATGAAATCCCTTGAAACCTGCCCCGTCATGAGCAATACAGCAGGATGCTAATCCTGCGTTTTGCGAATGATGGGTAGGATTGCGAAAGTGCTCTGCACGCAGCAATCCGATGGTATCACTATAACTCCCTTGAGCACATCTGCAGGATGCTAATCCTGCGTTTTGCGAATGTCGGGTAGGATTGCGAAAGTGCTCTGCACGCAGCAATCCGATGGTATCACTATAACTCCCTCGAGCACATCTGCAGGATGCTAATCCTGCGTTTTGCGAATTAAACTTCATTATGTAAAAAGAACAACTGCTCCACGGAAACTCCACAGAGCAGTTGTTCTTTTATTTTAAATTATTGAAATTCAATGAGTACTCCGGCGCCTACTGGATCTTCACTTTGCAAACAACTTTCTTTCCAGAACCATCTGTTGCTTTAACAGTAATCTTCACCGTCTTACCTTTTCCAGCTTTCAGCGCATGCACTACACCTTTAGAAGATACTGTTGCATATCTCTTGTTGCTGGATGTGTAAGATAACTTCTTATTCACCGCACTCTTCGGTGTGACTTTCACCTGAATCTTTGCTTTCTTTCCGGCTTTTAAAGTCAGCTCTTTGTCTTTCAGTGTCAGTTTGGAAACTGCTTTGCCAAAGCTTGCAGAAGCAGTTGTATTTCCAGTCAGGCGGATCGTTTTAGACGTACCGCTTACTTTCTTACCTGCCACTTTGAAAGATTTCACTGCATAACCTTTATTTGCTTTTGCAGTAAGTCTTACTTTATTTCCCGGAAGGATACCTCTGTTCGCTCCGGAAATCTTACCGGCTTTGGATGCCTTTGCAGTTACTTTTACAAGCCCACTGCCAATGGTTGCCTTGTAGCCTTGTCCGTCCTCATCGAAGATGTAGAGCGTACTGCCGACAGCAATAGCATCGTAATCTATGCATTCTTCATCTGCATCATCGTCATAGTCATAATCATAATCCTCATCATAAACATCCAGATTTGTTATCTGATTATATTTCGTAGAATTATAAGTATCTTTTGCTACATTATAAGTAAATGTATCACCTAATCCAACCATAGGATTACCCACATATACAAGTCCTCCCGCACAGATATTTACACTGACATCATACTTTTTAAATGCTTTACTTCCATTTACGACTTTTGTAACAGCTCCATATGTCGATAAGGTCTTCTTGGATGCTGTCCACTTATTTCCACTTAATATCAAATTAACCGGACAAGTCTGTTTTTCATATTCCACACCATCCTGTTTTTCACCATATCCGAGTGTATAAATCAGTTTTCCACCACTCTGCAATGCTTTTCCACCGGCTCTTCCTTCCGGAAGGGATGGACCCTGATTCCATTTCTTTGTACCCGGATTGTAGATGTAAACTTTCTTACTGCATGCTTTCTGCTGGTAATCATATCCGCCAATGAGGTAAATTCTTCCATTATAAGCTGCAAGCGTCCAGTCTTCCGCTCTCTTCACTGCTGACGGAAGTGCTCCAATACACTGTACCTTTCCGTTTGAAGTATTAAATGCAAATAATTTATATTCGGAAGAATATGCCGATTCCGTAGTATCGTCATCATCGTCGTCATCACCCTCATCTATATCATCATCTGTACTTCCCTGTACTTCTGAATATGCGCCAATGTTGTATAACATTCCATCCGCATAGACAAGATCATTTCCAAATGCAAAATCATATCTGCCCTGACTGCCTGCCTCTTTCTTGAAATATTTTGTCGGCTTTACAACTGTCAGTGGGTATTCATCCACTTCTTCCGGATCAGACTGGTCTAATATATTAATACTGTCTGAATCAGAATCAGCCATGTAAATATTTCGACCATCTGTTGCCATATTAGATGAACTTTCTACTTCCAGACCTTTTACTTTTTTGTAAGAAGATTTTCCGTCTACCAGATAAATATTCTTCTTTGTTGCCGTCCTTCCATTCCCTGTAACCGCAATAGATGCCACTCGATTCAGCCATGCTTTTCCATCAATAACTACCTGTTTTTCTGTTTTCTTTACAATCTTTGCTGCTTTTGCAGTCGTGCTGCCTTTTTCGGTTACATTTACGCTCAGATCTGTTGCATCCAGCCCACTTCCATTAATCGTAATCTGTCCGTTACTCTGATTTACTTTCACAGTACTGATTCTTGGCGCATTTGCGACTTTCTGTGCATAATCCAGCATTCCTCCGGTTGCTACTTTTCCTTCCAGTGCATCCGTACGCTTCACCTGGGATAATACTGCCGAAATACGCTCCACCGCACTGCTCTTTGGATTCTCTGCTGCCTCTAACGCAACCGCTCCTGTAACGAACGGAGTTGCCATAGATGTTCCACTTTCATATTCATATTTACCAAAATTAGAAGAAGCAACATTTTCTTTACTGAGTCCCAGATCATCCAGTGTAATTGTATAATCGCCTTTTTTAGCTGCCATAAGCGATAGAAAGATAGAACGTTCTCCTGTTTTTGGATTTTTTTCTTCCTGTGGTACTTCCAGATGTACCCAATCTTCCATTTCGCCACTAACTGGATAGCCGTTAAAATTATATGCGAGTTCCGAATCTTCACTAATTAAGTCATCTTCACTTACCGGTAAATCACGGTCAGCAGCACATTCTCCAACGATTAACAAACTTCCATTTGAGAAAAGAGACTCGGATGATTTTGGACCGTTTACTTTCGTCATTGCACTAAATTCCGGAAATTCTTTTGTTCCTTCACTTACTGTATATGGAATCCGAACAGAAACCGTCTCACCTGCACTGACACCTTTCAGAGAAATTTTCAAAGATTTTCCTTTTGTTTCTCCCAAATTGTCATCACTTAACTCTGCCTTGTACCCGGATTCTTTTTCATTCAATGTACTTGTGATCTGAATATTTTCAGGACTCCAATCAGCCCATGTACTCTCTCCATTGAAATTTTCAAACTTCTGCGTTACTTCCTTCTGTTTTTCTGCAGAATAAATGGATGGATTATAACAATCCTCTGCATATGTAGAGAGAATATCACTTCCTGGAGCTGCAATATCCACTTTCTCTTTTCCATAGTTCGAATAATTGCTGAGCTCACCCTTTTCATTTGTAGCAGCTACACTGATCTTATAAGCGCAATCATCGTTTGCCGGATAAATAGCCGTTTCATCATTATCTGCCGACTCATTTCCTGCTGCACATACAGACACCGCACCCTTTGCTCCAACAAGATCCATCAGTTTCTTAAAAATGGTACTCTTTCCTTCTCCCCCCCAGGAATCGTTGATTGCAGCAACATTTACTCCCAGGTTTATAGCTTTGTTAATATAATTGTAAGCATCAATCAGATCGCTGTCAGAACCACTACCGTTTTCATCCAATGCTTTCAATGCCATAATCTTCACATTGTGGTTCATACCACTGACGCCGACGCCATTATCGCCTTTTGCGCCAATGATTCCGGCGCAATGTGTTCCATGTCCTTCATCATCCATCGGATCTGTATCAGCATTCGCAAAGTCATAGCCATATTCGCCTCTTAACTTCGGCTGATATGTATTCTCCCACATGTTGTCTTTCAGATCTTCATGTGTATAATCTACACCTGTATCTACAACAGCAACAACAACATCGTCAGAACCTTTGGTCTTTTCCCATTTTTTCTCTACGTTCGTGGCATTTCCTTCCGCGCCGCCATTCTGACCCGTATTTTTAAGTCCCCACTGTTTACTGAAATATGAATCATTTGTCAACGCATGTACACGGTAGTTTGGCTCTGCTATCTGCACATCACTGTCCGCAGATAATTTCTCAATTAACTTCTTCGTGCTTAATGTCTTCGAAGTAACCAATCCGACTGTAAGTGATGTTGTAGTCGCACTTGACTGTGCAGAAGCCGCACTCTGCGTACTTGCCCTTCCCTTTGATTCTTCTGCTGCATCAAAATTCCATACCTTTGACACGCTGATATCGCTTACATTAAGCGCTCTCTGCGCAGCCGCTTTCGTTGAAATCTTGTTGTCCTTATACAAAACCAGCGCCTGTCCTTCTACATAATCGCCTTTATTCGCGCTCTCTTTCTTGCTAATCTTATCTCCGGTCTTAATCTTCTGATACGCACCCGTCCCGGCTGCTTCCGTTGTTATCGTACTGGTCGCCAGAAATGTGGTCACCATCATGAGCGATAACAATTTTACCGTTCTTTTCTTCATATGATTCCTCCTTTTTCTCCCCTCAGGTTCTATTCTCTCCTCTTCAAACGGGTTATTTACACTCATTATACTTTGTTTTATCAGAAAAATCTTCCATTTTGTGTCTTTTTTGTGAAAATTAAGAATATCTTAACTTTTATCGTTTTATGTATTTGAAACTGTAGAAATAAGTGAATTCTTATAAAGAGTTCTTATTGTGTTCTATAACGGAATGCAAAAGAGACCGGAAAAACAGGGGTTTATCCTAACAGCAAAAATGCCTGTATATAACTACAGGCATTCACAACAAATAAAAATGTAGAAAATCAGATATCAATGGCATCCTTTTTCTTACTTATACGTCACCAGTTCATCCAGACTAATTCGCTCTGTTTTATGACGATCCGGTCCTTTTTTTTCTGTATCCGCATAACCAAGTGCAAGCAGATTGATTGGTTCCAGATTATCCGGAAGTTCGAACTCTTCTCTGACAATCTTTGGATCAAACCAGCATACCCACAAGCTTCCAAGTCCCTGTTCGGTTGCTTCCAGCATCATATGATCTGTCAGAATCGAAGCATCGATATCTGTCGTCTGCATCTGGTCGTATTTGCGCACCCATGCTTTATCGTGATCGGCGCATACGATAATAACTGTCGGTGCACCATAAAGGCGCGCAGCTTTGTCCAGTTTTGCACGGCCCACTTCACTCTGTACCACGATCAGCCGCACCGGCTGCGCATTGGTAGCTGTTGGTGCAACGTGTGCTGCTTCCAGGATTTTCGCCAGCTTCTCCGGCTCTACCTGCTGCTCTTTGTATTTGCGTACTGAAAATCTTTTTTTCATTACATCAAGTAATTCCATTGTCATATCCTCCTGCTATCCGTTCCTGTAATACTGCTCTGCTTTTTATTGCCATACGTAAATATTTGTTGCGACAGATTAACCAAGCAGTTCATTTACCATTTCTCTTGTGTATGTGATCGCACCTTTATGCTCCACTTCGATTTGATAAAGTGCATTTGCTGCAATATGCTCTGCTGCCTGCTCCAGATCACGGATACCTGTCGTATCTGCATATTTTTCAATAATCGCATCCAGTGCATCGTCTGTCACGATACACTCTTCTTCTTTCAGGCTCATTCGTTTGAGCACTTTTGGAAGTGAGAATTTTGAGAAAATCACTTTTTTCTCTTCAAATGAGTAATCCGGAATGTCGATCACTGCGAAACGTGACATCAGTGGCGCACTGATCTGTTCTTTGTCATTAGCTGTTGCGATCGGATAAACACCCACAGTCGGCACCATACATTCCATATAGTTGTCTGTAAATCCAAGGTTATCTAACAATGTCAGCAGAACATCTGCCGGGTTGCCGTTGCCTTTTCCGGATGCGGCCTTGTCCAGCTCATTAATAATAAATACAAGATTGGATTCTCCTGCCATTGCAAATGCATCCATAATAATTCCCGGTTTTGCGTTGGAATAGATTCGAGAACTTCCGGTAAGCTGCTCCGGATCGTTGATCGAACTCATATCCAGTGTTGTCCACGGCAGTTTCAGAATTCTTGCTACTGCGTAGGCAATCTGGGATTTACCGGTTCCCGCAGGACCTACCAGCAATAACCCATATGCCGGTAGTGTATGTGTACGATTGATTTGAATGATCGTCTCAATGATACGCTGTTTTACTTTTTCCATTCCATATAATTCTTCATCCAGAATCCGTCTTGCTTCTTCCGGATCGATTGCTTCAAAATAATCGCTCTTCCACTGCACATTCATCATAATAGAAAGTGCTCTCTGCGCATGACGGCGTTCTTCCGGTGAGACTTCGTGGGATTTTGCAACCGCCAGGTTTCTTCTCGCCCAGAGACGGATATTATCCGGCAGTGTATTTCCGGCACAGTCCATAAAATCAATGATGCTCTGTAAGCTGGTGAGCTTCATGCTGTCACCCATCTCTTCCAGTTCTTCGTCACTGACCTGTGAAGTCGGCGCATCGCTGGCAAGCAGACGCTCAATCATAAACTGTAAAAATCCATCTTCCGCCGAAAGCTTTGTTCCACCGCCGAAAGCAATCTCACGGATCTTGTAAACTGCATAACCTCCTTCTGTATTCTCTCCTGACAGGCGGACATTGATATGATTTTCGCCGAGCCATTTCAGAAGGCTTACAAATCTTGCGTCAATTTTCAGAATGTCCGCACTGACAGTTCCCGTCTCCTGCTGAAATTCAAATGCAGTACGTTTTACCGGGTTTGTAAACATTCCAAGGGAATGATGTTCCCATTTTTTCATCTGGTTATCCAGCACCATCATTGGTTTTTCCGGTGTTGCTTCTCCTTCACCGGAGTAAAAAATCGTGTATGTGCACTCCGCTGCTTTCTTGTCATCCGGAGTATTGTTGAAATCAAATACTGGCATAGCGCTCTCCTTTTATATCTTTGTAAATATTTATATTTCTTTTCTTATGTATTGCCTTACTTTTATGCATATCCATGCATAATTATAACGTATCTGCCGGAGTGCGTCCACCCTTAAAATACTTCTTTTATGTTTACGAAACTTTATCACCTGCAGAAATGCCAATAGATACTTTCTTTCTAACATCAAAAAAGCTTCAGGATCATTCCTGAAGCTTTCTAAGAGGCGCCAACCAGATTTGAACTGGTGATAGAGGTGTTGCAGACCTTTGCCTTACCACTTGGCTATGGCGCCATATTATAGATACTATATATGAAAAGCCCGAAAGCTCTGAGTGACTCCAACGGGAATCGAACCCGTGTTACCGCCGTGAAAGGGCGATGTCTTAACCGCTTGACCATGGAGCCTTATATAAATCACTATCAAACGTGACCGAAGATTAATATAACACACTCACATACAGATTGCAAGTATTTTTTAACTTTTTTTGCAATTTTTTTTGCAAATATCTGAACAGTTGACACCCCGCCCGAAATCCGCTATGTTGAATAAAAAAACTCTTAATTTAAGGAGACTTACATCTATGAAATCACTCGTTTTAGCAGAAAAGCCTTCGGTCGCACGCGATATTGCGCGCGTGCTGAAGTGTCATAAAAATCTGCCCGGTGCAATCGAAGGCAATTCCTACGTTGTCACATGGGCGCTCGGACACCTGGTCACACTGGCTGATCCGGAAAGCTACGATAAAAAATTCAAAGAATGGAATATGTCTGTCCTGCCAATGATTCCGAAGAAATGGGATCTTGTCGTCATTAAACAGACTTCTAAACAATACCAGCATGTAAAAACACAACTATTCCGGAAGGACATTTCAGAAATCATTATCGCAACCGATGCCGGTCGCGAGGGCGAGCTGGTCGCACGTTGGATTCTGGATAAGTCCGGCTGCCGCAAACCGATCAAGAGGCTCTGGATTTCTTCTGTCACAGACAAAGCGATCCGGGAAGGATTCCAGAATTTAAAAGACGGCAGAAAATATAACAATCTTTATTATGCAGCAAGAAGCCGCTCCGAAGCGGACTGGCTTGTCGGCATCAACGCGACCCGTGCCTTAACCTGTAAATACAATGCGCAGCTCTCCTGCGGACGTGTCCAGACACCGACGCTTGCTATGATCGCCGCAAGAGAGACGGAGATCCGCTCTTTCAAACCACAGGATTATTATGGTATGACTCTGCAGGCAGGCGGAATTACCTGGACATGGCAGAGTGAAAAATCCAAAAGCACCCGTTCTTTTCACAAAGAACATCTGGAACAATTACGTGAAGCACTGACAAAAAACCGCACAGCCGGTGTAACCTCACAAACCAACTCCGCAAACCGGCAGTCTTTACAAATTACAGATGTGCACAAAACAAAGAAAAAAACATTTTCACCAGGTCTCTATGATCTGACAGAATTACAGCGGGATGCCAACCGCCGTTTTGGTTTCTCCGCAAAAGAGACGCTGAACATTATGCAGCGCCTGTATGAAAATCATAAAGTACTGACTTATCCGCGGACAGACAGCCGCTATATTAGTTCGGATGTTGTTCCGACGATCAAAGAGCGTCTGAAAGCTATCAACTTCGGTCCGTATAAAGCCTTTGTTCCAACACTTTTAAAAGCTCCGATCCACACAAGCAAATCTTTTGTCGATGACAGGAAGGTCAGCGATCACCATGCGATCATTCCAACAGAGGAATTTGTCCAGCTGGATCATATGACAAATGAAGAGCGAAAAATCTATGACCTCGTCGTGCGCCGTTTTATCAGTGTCCTTTATCCTGCTTATGAGTATGAGCAGACTTCCCTCAAGGGAACTGCCGCCGGTCAGTCATTTTCTTCCAAAGGAAATAAAATCCTTACTCCCGGTTGGAAAGCGGTGTATGAGAATGACAGCAATGCGCATTGGGAGGACGATTTCGATAATGAAACGCACATTTTTTCTGTATCCGGGCAGAATCTTTCAGAGCTTAAAAAAGGAGAATATCTTACAATTGACCGCGCCACTCTGACTTCCGGCAAAACAAAACCTCCGGCAAGATTTACCGAAGCCACACTACTTAGTGCAATGGAAAATCCCGTCAAATATATGGAATCAAAAGACGCTGCTGCCCGGAAAACACTTGGCGAAACCGGCGGACTCGGAACCGTTGCGACAAGAGCTGATATTATAGAGAAATTATTCCACACATTTTTGATAGAAAAAAAGGGACAGGAAATCTTGATCACTTCCAAAGGAAAGCAACTGCTTGAACTGGTTCCGGAAGATCTGAAAAAGCCGGAGCTTACCGCCTCCTGGGAGATGGAATTGTCCCACATTGCGAAAGGCACACAGAAAGAGCAGGTTTTCCTGCATGATATTCAGGATTACACCCGATCTCTGATCCAGGATATCAAAACAGCGGACGGCACCTTTAAGCATGATAATCTTACCAATCATAAATGCCCACGTTGCGGAAAGCGCATGCTTGCCGTGAACGGCAAAAACGCAAGACTTCTCGTCTGCCAGGACCGCGAATGCGGCTATCGCGAGACAATCGCACGCACAAGCAATGCCCGCTGTCCGAACTGCCATAAGAAAATGGAACTTATCAAGAAAGCAGATACGGAGACATTTGTATGCTCCTGCGGACACAAAGAAAAACTGGAAGCATTTAAAGCAAGACGCCAGAAAGAAGGCGCAGGTGTTTCTAAAAAAGATGTCCGCAAATATCTGAACAAACAAAAAGAAGAACCTGTCAACAATGCCTTTGCACAGGCATTGTCCGGGATCAAATTAGATAATTAAACCATGTATCCGGGCAGTTCTTATATTGCCCGGAACTGTACACCGTATTCCTCCACTGCCTCTATGCGCACCTGTGCGTGCAATGGCAGTGTCATGGAATCTCCGATATGCCCGGCCCTCACTCCATAGATGACCGGGCATTTTACATCTTCAAGTACCTCTTTCACCGCTTCCAGTGCTGTTCCCGGACGGTCTTTCGTATCACAACCACTCAGATCTCCGACAATGATTCCTTTTACTTCTTCAAATTTTCCTGCCATCTTAAGCTGCGTCAGCATGCCATGTAGCCTGTATGGCTTCTCGCCTATTTCTTCAAAAAACAGGATTTTCTCACGCGTATTCACTTCATAAGGCGTTCCGGTAAGCCGGCTTAATAGTGTCAGATTGCCACCTGTCAGAATTCCTTCGCCAATTCCTTCTTTATATATATGAAAAGGTTCTCCGTTAAAATTAGAAAACGCTTTTCCTCTGACCGGTGTCGTCACACTCTGATACACCGCTTCTTTGGCATCTTCTGTTATCGTCCTCGTCCTTCCATAAACTGCACCTCCGTGAAATGTCACCAGCCCGGTCTTCTGCCCGATTGCAAGATGCAGCGCTGTAATATCACTGAATCCGGTAAATACAGGCTTTCTCTCCCGGATCATTTCATAATCCAGATAATCAAGAAGTGTCATGGTGCCATAACCGCCCCAGATACACATAACTGCTTTATTTTCTTCATCAGCAAATACTTTATTTAATTTTGCCGCGCGCTCTTTCGGTGTTCCCCTTTTAAATGCCATCTCCGGTGCACAGATTACTTGAAAACCTCTCCCTTTCCAATAACTGCTGACCGCTTCGATGGCTTCCTCTGTGTATGCATTTGCCGGATCGATCAGACAGATCTGATTACCCTCCTTCAACGGCTTTGGATAAAGGATTCCTTTTTTTATTTCTTCCATATTTATACCTCTTTTTCTGTCACTAATGATCGCCTTCATATTCATTATATCGGCTAATTTTTCATTTGACAATTCAGTTCACTGATACCTTGCGCCATAATATTCGTAACTCTTGTTTAACGTTTTGTTACTCCCCCTAAAAACAGAGGTGTTTATACTTAAAATACACATTTTTATACGGTAAATCTACAAATATTTCAGCACCTGTTAAGCACTAACAGAGAAAAATCCACGCTTTCTGCGAAAATGGGCTAAAAAGGTTGACAAACATAGGCTTCCGCGTTAAGATAAGTGTAGTTTCGCACTTTAAACAGCTAAAATTTTACAGTGTGAATATGGAGGAGAACACTTATGATTATTGTATTAAAACAACACTCCGGTCAGAAAGAAATTGACCGCGTAGAGAATCTGATCAAAACAAAAGGTCTGGACGCCCATATTGTAAAAGGTGCAGGTCAGACAATCATCGGCTGTATCGGTGATACAAGCCGTATCGATGCAAAGCTTTTCGAAGTAAACCCATACGTTGACAAAGTTATCCATGTACAGGAGCCTTACAAACTGGCAAACCGTGCTTTCCACCCGGAAGACACTGTTGTAGATGTATCTGGTGTGAAGGTTGGAAGCGGCAACATGGCTTACATCGCAGGGCCTTGCTCCGTTGAGACTTACGAGCAGGTATTATCCATTGCAAAGGATATCAAAGCTGCCGGAGCGAATATGTTACGAGGCGGTGCATTCAAGCCTAGAACAAGCCCGTATTCTTTCCAGGGACTTGGACCGGAAGGTCTTGACATCTTATGCGCAGTAAAAGAAGAAGTCGGACTTCCGATCGTTACAGAACTGATGTCTCCGGAATATCTGGATGTCTTCAACGAGAAAGTAGATCTGATCCAGATCGGCGCAAGAAATATGCAGAACTTTGATCTGTTAAAACAGCTCGGTCAGGTTGACCGCCCGATCCTCTTAAAGAGAGGTCTGAATGCGACATATGAAGAATGGATAATGTCCGCAGAGTATATTATGGCTTCTGGTAATGAGAATGTCATTCTGTGCGAACGTGGTATCCGTACTTTTGAAACATATACAAGAAATACACTGGATCTGCAGAGCGTTCCTGTACTGCGGAAGCTGACACACCTCCCGGTTATCATCGATCCAAGCCATGCCGGTGGAAAATGGTGGCTCGTAGATTCTATGGCAAAAGCATCTGTTGCAGCCGGTGCTGACGGACTGATGATCGAAGTTCATAATAATCCGGAAGCTGCTCTCTGCGATGGAGCACAGTCCTTAAAACCAGAAAAATACAGTGAACTGCTGAAAGATGTAAAACAGATTGCTGACATCATTCACAGACAATAGAACAGGAGTAAAGCTACAATGAAACTAACCGTTAATCTTGAAAAAAACAGTTATCCGATCTATATCGAGAATCACATTCTTGCAGATGCCGGAACTTATATTAAGGAAGTCTTTCATGGCAGAAAGATCATGATCGTCTCTGACGATAACGTCTATCCGATCTACGGAGATGCATTGTCGGAAGTACTGGAAGCTGACTTTGAAGTCTTTCATCTTGTGCTTCCGCATGGAGAGGCCACGAAGAAATTTGAGTCTCTTCCTCTGATCTATGACGCATTGCTTCAGGCACGATTTTCCCGCAGCGATCTTCTGATCGCTCTGGGCGGTGGCATGATTGGTGATCTGGCAGGATTTGCAGCGGCAAGTTTCTTACGTGGAATCAAACTGGTCCAGATTCCGACTTCCCTGCTTGCACAGGTTGACTCTTCCGTTGGCGGAAAAGTTGCTGTTGATCTGCCGCAGGGCAAGAATCTGGTTGGTGCATTTTATCAGCCTTCCCTCGTCCTGATAGATCCGGAAGTATTACAGACACTGCCGGACCATTTCATTCACGATGGCATGGGCGAAGTGATCAAGTATGGATGCATCCAGGATCCGGAATTATTTTCCCTTCTGGAAACACATACTTCCTTTGCCGACTTAAAGGACGAACTTGGCAATATCATTTACCGTTGTGTAGACTGCAAACGTGTTGTAGTCGAAGAAGATCAGTTTGACACAGGAAGCCGTATGCTCCTGAATTTCGGGCATACGCTGGCACATACGATCGAACAGTATTATCATTATGAGCGTGAGAGCCATGGTGAAGCGGTTGCGATCGGTATGTATCAACTGACGAAACTCGCAGAAGAAAAAGGTCTTACACCGGACGGAACCTCTATACGGATCCAGGATCTGCTTACAATCTACGGACTTCCTTCTTCCTGCGGTGTTGCTCTTGGCGCTTTGACAGAAGCCATTGCACTGGATAAGAAGAATCTGAACAATCACTTGAATCTGATTCTCCTCCATGGGATCGGCGACAGTTATATCTATCCGGCTGCTTTGGATTTCTTTGACGATACTGAACGAATTGTTTAGGTAAATGATTGATTATATATTGATAACTACTTATTTTTGGAGGCTGAATAAATGAAATTAGAAGGTAAAATTGCAATTGTAACAGGTGCCGGCAAGGGCATCGGAAGAGAAGCGGCTCTCGCAATTGCCGCAGAAGGCGCAACCGTTGTCTGTGTTGCAAGAACACAGGCAAACCTGGATGAGACGGTACAGATGATCGAAGAAAAAGGAGGAAAAGCTACTTCCCTTTCCCGTGATCTGACAGATGCCGCACAGGTACAGTCCATGGTTGATGCTGTTGTAGAACAATTTGGACGCATTGATATCCTGATCAATAATGCCGGTGGATACCCATCTGAGATTTATGACAAAGTCGGACATCAGGCAATCAAGATCTGGGAGTGGAGCGAAGAGCAGTGGGATCAGATCATCAAGACAAATCTGAAGATTCCGTTCCTCTGCCTCAACAAAGTTGTGCCGGTTATGATCAAACAGCATAGTGGTGACATCGTAAGTGTTTCTTCCCGCATGGGACGTATCGCTTCCCAGATGGGTGGCTACGCAGTAGCAAAAGGCGGTATCGTGACACTGACAAAGACAACCGCAATCCAGACAAAAGAATATGGCATTAAAGTCAATGCTGTTGCCCCTGGTATGGTAGATACACCGGGACAGCGGGTATACAACCACAATGTCGGTCAGGACAATGCTGTTATGGACAGTGCTGCAGATGTAGCAAAAGGTATTATCTACCTTTTATGCGACTCACCGAAAGTCATGACCGGACAGGTGATCGATATGTTTACCACACTTTAATTTAAGGCAAATCTTCATTATATGAATTTTCCTCAAAAGAATAGGAACGGCAATTACTTTGCCGTTCCTATTCTTTCGCCCATCTTTACGATAGTTTCATATCCTTCTTCTGTATTACGGATGAGATCGCTATCCAGCACTGCTGCATCCTTTTGCAATAACAGGATAATCGTCGACCCACCAAACTCAAACTTTCCTTTTTCCTGCCCCTTACGGACTGTTCCTGCTTCCTCATAGTTTGTGATCCGTCCAACCATAAGAGCGCCGACTTCCATCATTAAAATCGTCTTAAACCGCTTTGTCTTAAGCAGGCTGTACTCTCTTGTATTCTCTTTGTAAATCGGATACACATCATTGGCTACCGGATTCACCGTATGGAATACTCCCCGAATATGATAATTCTGGGATTTCTCTCCGTCTGCCACGTAACAATATCTGTGATAATCATCCACTGTCAGACGGAACACAAGCGCCATGCCGCCCTCATACTGCTTTGCCAGTTTGCCGGATCTCAGAAGTGATGAGGTTGTATAAAGTGTATCCTTGATCCGGAATGTATTCTCTCTACCTGCTATATCACTGATCGGATATACGCTTAATTTCCCATCGCAAGGACTGATCAACGTCTTTTCATCTCCCTGTGGTATGCGTGCTTCTTCTCTTAATTTTCTTGTAAAGAAATCATTATATGAACGAAACTTTGTCTTCTCACACATAGACAAGTCAATATTGTTCTTTTTTACAAACGGACGGATGCCGATCTTGGATATGAAACTGTCCAGAACATATCCGCCAAGCCTGCTCACCCACGGACGGATCATGATCCGGATAACAGCTCTTCCAAATGCATTTCCATATAAATGTTTTAAAAACTGATCCTGTCCGGTCTCAACACCGACATCTCTGCCTTCCCGGTCTCTGTATTTCATCTGTGTTCTCCTCATATCCTGCCGTCTTCTAATCTCTTATGTAACCTTTTATCTTCTGCAAAGCCATGGCCAGTTCATCTGCATATTTACTTTGTACTTTGTAAATATCATCATAATGATCACTGCCGCGCCAACGACCAGCACAAGAAGTGCAAGTGTTTTATTGCCTGGTTTTTTTAATTTAAAGTCTACAACAAATAACAGTCCGACAATAAACAGTGCCAGATGCAGGCAGATACGGAAAACAAAATCCGGTACAAAAAACTGGATCATGAATACCAATGGCAATACAATTGCCATGGATGTGATCGGCAATCCCTTATAGAACTTCTCTCCGCTCTCTGTTACCAGTGCCTGTTTTGCTTCCATTACATTAAAATAAGCAAGCCGGATCACCGAATTGATACAATAAAATGCAATTAAAAGCAGACCAATTGGTCCACGTACTCCCAGCAGATAACAAATCATTGCCGGAAAGATTCCGAAACAGACTACATCACACAGTGAATCAATCTGGATACCAAAAGCTTTCTCATCATCTGTACGGTCTTTCTTAGAACGCGCAACTTTGCCGTCAAACATATCGCAAAGCCCGGATAATGCAAGACAGAAAATCGCAATCTTAAAATGTCCGTGTATTGCCTGTGTCATTCCAAAAACGGAAGAGCAGAGACTCATATAAGTCAGCACAACCGTATAATTATAAATTCCTATCATTTTTTCCCTCTTTTCTTTCCGCTGAATTAGCCAGCCTGTTGTTCACAAGTTTCTGTTGTCTCTTCCCGCCCTCGTCCTATCCGAACATGCGCAACCAATGTCAGTGTTGCGCTGAAGAGAAGTTGTACATAAAACGCAATTCCTCTGCTCAGTACCATTCCCGGTAACAGAAGTCCTGCTGTAAATACTGTTTTAAAAATAATCAGGAACAGATTCTCACTAATTCCCATTCCTCCCGGAAGTGGGAGCATATCCACTGATACAGATACGACTGCCTGCAGCATCACTACATCATATATGCTCGTTCCGTGCAGTCCGAAAGCTTTGTATACAAACCATGTTACAAAAAATAATGAAAATCTCTGAAAAAATGTAATCAGTATAACATTAAAGATCACTTTCTTATGCGTTCCGAAATAAGCCGCCGTAGCCTTATACTGTTCCATAGAATCTGCAAGCTTTTTCGTTCTCTTTTCCTTATGTTTCATAAGCCGGCTCTTTTCCAGAAGCCTGAGACCTTTCATCATGATCCATTTGGCAAGCTCCGGATGAAATGCCAGAATCGACATTGCAACACAACAGCCTACATTTAATGCAACTCCCAGATAAAAAATCGGCAGTATTCCTTCCAGATATTTATGAACAAATCCTCTCTGGAAAAATGCAACGAACAGACCAACAAATACCAGTACAGATTTGTATGTAATCGTAACGATCATCAGTACAAGCGTTGCTACCGGAATCGGTATTTTATTCTTTCTCATATAATAGATCTGCATCGGCTGTCCGCCGCTTGCAGACGGTGTCACCGCACTAAAGAAGAACCCTACACAGGAATATAAAAAACACGTCCGTTTCTTTTCATGAATATCCAGTGTACCGAACATATACCAGATAATGATCGATTCCCCCCAGATAAACAGGATTACACCTGCTGTTCCCGGTATCAGATACCACGGATTCACTTCACCGATCGTCCTGAGCACCGCCGGAAGATCTTCACCATGGAATACACTGTAAAGTGTTAATGCGAAAATCAAAACCAGAAAAATGGTATTCGCAATACTTTTCTTCTTATTTAACAATCTTTTTCCCCTTTTCCCGGCTTCGCCGCTCCATAATCTTACCGGAAATCCGGTAACAGATCTCTGCTACAGCAATGCCTCCAAAAACATCCACAATATAATGCTGCTTTGTTACCTGCGTTGATACACAGACTAAAATTGCAAATACAAGACTGAACCTCTGATACCACTTCGGTATCTGCCTCTGTCCACGGATTCCGATATAACAGAACCAGCTTACCAGACAATGAATTGACGGAAACAATCTGGTCGGATCATCTATCTGATACACCCATCTTAACATCTGGCTGAAAATATCTGTTCCATTCACTACCGGACGCACATTCGTTGTCGGCATTACAATATAAAAGAAACCACATACAAGTCTTGACATAACATCCGCCAGAATAAAACGATAACAGTGGCTTCTGTTCATTCTGGTGATCATAATATAATTTACGATCCAGAATAAATAACATCCGATATAAATGACTGAAAATGCTGGAATCACCGGAACCATTCTGTCAATCGGTAAGGTCAGATCATAAAAATTGCGGTGCTCCATCAGCTTATCTGTTCCTATATAAACTGTGAAATTCACGGCTACACAGATCAGCAGCGGAAGTATTGCATAAGAAGGTATCATTTTTTTCTTCTGTGTCGTGTCTTTCTTCATAATGCACCTCTTTTCACCGTATGTTGTTCATTATAGCAGACTTTTTCCTACTTGTGCACATTCTTCTTATTTCTTTAAAATATCTTTAATGTTTCTTCAGAATTTAAGATGCCAGGGTCATAAGCCTGCAACCACGATGGGCTTGCTCAGGAGTGGGTGCATGGCTTAATGACCCGCCCCGATATGAGCATAAAAGGGAAGCGCAAGCTTCGCGATATGCGAATATTGGGCAGAATTGCGAGAGTACGCTGTACGGAGCAATTCGTCTGGCATTTTTTAATTTTAATATTCTTATGCCAGGGTCATAAGCCTGCAACCACGATGGGCTTGCTCAGGAGGGGGTGCATGGCTTAATGACCCGCCCCGATATGAGCATAAAAGGGAAGCGCAAGCTTCGCGATATGCGAATATTGGGCAGAATTGCGAGAGTACGCTGTACGGAGCAATTCGTCTGGCATTTTTTAATTTTAATATTCTTATGCCAGGGTCATAAGCCTGCAACCACGATGGGCTTGCTCAGGAGTGGGTTTGTGGCTTAATAGCTTTTTATAAGAAAATGTATTTGTTAACATTTTTTTCTTAATCTCATCACACTTTCATCACAATTTCTGCCTATACTATAATTGTTCGAAGAAAACGAACACTTATAATTCTTTTTCATAACTTTTTCCTCAGGACTGCAAACCTCCCAATCTGCAGTCCTATTTTAATATGCCAGACTGTTCCAGAGATCTCTCAAATCCAATTTCAATTCCTGCCTGCACTGCAACATGCTCGCGGAATTCTTTCTCATCTCTTCCTTCCAGAAGGTTCTCATATTTGTCATAATATTCTTCAACCAGTGTATCGATATCTGCCTGTGATACTACATTCTATGTGCAGAAGATCCGTCTGGAACATGCGGAATCCATGCCGGAACACACGGATAAAACCGTAGACGAGATTATGCACACCGTCGGTTATAACAACAAAAGATATTTTTATAAAATATTCCAGCAAAAATATGACACACCCGCTGCGAAATACCGCCATAGCCATTGATTTCCTAACATGTGACCGGCAGACACTATGATTTTTGTCCCTTTTTCATATGATAAAGATAGAGAAGTGAACGTTAAAACCTGTACTTATCAAAATCATGAAAAGGGGGCGCACTATGAACAGACTACATCTTAAGAAAATATTCTCCGGCATCGTTCTTGTCTCGATTCTTACCGTGACAGGAACGTTGTCCTCACTTATCTGTCCGGCGGAGACCGTCCGGGCATCCGACACTTTATCCAATCCGAAAATCACCGATGATTCTTCTCTCTATGCCGGGAAGAAAGTCACCTGGGACTGCGTCTGGCTCGGAAGCTATCCGCAGTCTGAAGTCACAGCAGAAAATGGACAAATTTACGAAAAATTAAAAGCTGCCGACGACTCCCAGTGGGATGAAAACGGAGATATTACCATTGGAAACTACAAATATCGGAGGCTTTGCCGCAGCCAGACGGATGTTTCTTCTCTCCTGGATCCGGACTACTGGCCAACCACTAAATATTCCCAGACTTATAATATTTTCCCTTGGGAAGATGACAGCACCTGGCACTATTTTCGATACGAGCCATTGAAATGGCGTGTGTTAAAGATGAATAAATCCACCGCTTTTCTTCTTGCTGACAAGATTTTCTACCGGGGAAGTCTGACAGATATTCCTGACTTCTTTAATAACAAACTATTTTTCCAGATATGTTCTTCCGAAGAACAGGCTGCTGTCGTTGATACAACCCGCAATAATTATAAGCCTTCTGTAAATAAACTTTTTCTGTTAAGCAACTCGGAAGCCTACGGTTCGGAAGCTCTGGCATATGGATTCACAGATGTCACCCTGCTGGAAGATAATGCAAGACGCGCGAAGTGTACAGACTTTGCATTTGCACAGAATGTCTGGCGTGACAAACGTCCACAATATGCCGGAAACTGCAACTGGAGATTAGAAACTTATGGTACAACGAGAGCATTGTATGACAGTGTCCAAACGACAGGTGAAATCATGAAAACCAGCATGGCATCCCAGGATTACTATCCTTTACGTCCTGCAATGTATGTTGATCTTTCAAAAGTAAATTATTTATCAGCTGGTACGGTTTCTTCCAATAATACCATGTTCGAAAAGAATGCAATGGTAATCAATGAAAATGAAACGCCAAAGCCTGACAAACCAGAAAATCCGGTTTATAAAGTAAAGAAAATCCGGTTATCCGGTCTTTCCCACAAGATTGCTGCCGGGAAAAAGCTCACTTTAAAAGCCACGATTTCTCCTTCCAACGCAACCAATAAAGCTCTGCAATGGAAATCAAGTAACACTAAAGTTGCTACTATTTCTTCCAAAGGTGTTGTCACTTTAAAGAAAAACAGCGGTGGAAAATCCGTTACCATCACTGCCTTATCCAAAGATGGCAGTAAAGTACAAGGCTCTTTTAAGATTACTTCCATGAAAGGGATTGTAAAGAAGCTGAAAGTCACTGCACCGTCAAAAATAAAAGCCGGAAAAAGTACGAAATTAAAGGCAGTTGTCACTGCATCCGCAGGTGCAAATAAAGCTTTAACCTTCACTTCTTCAAACACGAAATATATGACTGTTTCCTCCAAAGGTGTCGCAAAGGCTTTAAAAGCCGGAAAAGGAAAAACTGTAAAGATTACAGCCGCCGCAACCGATGGCAGTGGCAGAAAAGCAACAGTTTCCGTCAAGGTATATTAGAAAGGATGGTGCATTATGAAAAAGAATGATAAACGAAAAATAAGAATCTGGAAGAAAACATTTGCCCTGGCACTTTCCTCTGTCATGATTTTTTCCTGTATTCCAATGACTCAGGTAAAGGCCGGAGATGAATCGCCGGAAGCGATTATAAATGGGCTTGTGGATCTTCCGAAAACTTTCATCGATAAAGACTCACAGGATCTCGGCAGTGACCGCGTTTTTTACCGTAATACTAATACAGATCTCTCCATGCTTCCGGCGGAATGTTATAAAAAAGCACTACAATCTTACATTATAGATGATGACGTTCCTATGGGCACACGCAAGGGCGACTATCTGCTGTCCGACTGGGATTATCTTGGATGGATCTTATCTGTCGAAAAAGGGCAGGGAAATTATGGTTATCTGAATGATACACTTTGTAATATGACCATTTATGGAAATCGGCGGAAATCTGAGCTGAAACTGGACGATGCCTGGTATAACTGGGGCGGGTATTTCAGTGAAAGCAGTCTTGCGAATGCACAGCAGCATATCGCAAATGATCTTACGCGTACACCGCTTGGATCGCTTCCATTAAAAAAACTCGATTCCATTTCCAATGATACCGAAGAATCTCCGGTTGTTGTCCGCTGGCATGGTGCACTCCGTGCAAAAGACAGTGATATCGCCGGACGCTACAAAGCTTACGCTGTGTATTTTCATAATTTCCGTGTGTCACCGATTTTCCCAATGTACGATAACTCCTACAAGCGGGTGATTAGTGACGAGAAAAAGACCAGTAATATTTACAGCTCCGATATCCGCAACAACAGTGGCGTGGAAGTGTCCGGCACGCAGTCGCTGACAAATTCAACTACTTACGGTGCTTTGAGCAGCATCAGTGGCTCCAAATCTTATACTTATGAAGAATCCGTTACAGTTACACATTCCAAGAGTCTTCCATTCTTCGGAGATTTGGAAACTTCCATCGGATTTTCTGCCAGCCAGTCCATTGAGAAAGGCTGGTCAAAAGAGGAGAGCGAAGAGCGCTCAACGGAAAATACTTCCGAAGTATCTCTTTCACTCCTGCCTTATACTGCAGCTCTTATCCAGCAGCAGACAAAAACACAGACTGCAACGACTTATTATAAATGTCCGGTCTATATCAATTACGATGTTACAATCGTTGAATATGACCGCAACTTAAGAGGCGGTAAATTAAATTCTTACGTTCTCGCCAGCTTCACCGGCGCAGGTTCTAAGAATGCCCGCACGAATCTTAAGAAACGAAGCTACATCCAGGCGAGCATGACGGATCCGGATGGCATCAACTGGGGAACTGTAAAAAAATATAAATATGGAGATGAATTATTGAAACGCATCCGCAGAAACGGACTGATGAGCGCAGCAGGCGGCTCCTACACAGAAACATTATCTTCCGTTTCCAGCAAAGTAGATGATCTTATCCCGACACTTCCGCTTAGTGATATCAGTGTGAAAAGCGGTGCGCCAAAATCAGTCAATATAAAGCAGCACTATTCTTTATCAAAGATTAAACTGGTAGCAACCAACACAAAAGGTGCTGACTATTACGGTTTTAACGCCAAAAAAGGAATCTGGAAGATTACAAATGCCAAAGGAACTCCGGTAAAGAGCAGCACTGCCACGCTTTCCGGAAATGCCGGAAAGCAAGTGCTGACCGGTAAGAAAAAAGGGACGCTGTATCTGACATATTTTATCAATGATAACACTTACAGCACTGCAGATTATATAGAGAAATATTCTACAAATAACTCCGTGGACCGCCCGACGCTCCGCATCAGCATTGCCGGCAATACCGCTCCGAAGATCAGTGGTAACACAACATACAAACCTTCAAAGAAAGCATCCGGCACGGTTACAATACCGACGTATGTCAAGCGTGACGGCAAAACTTACCGTGTAACTAAGATTGCGAGCAATGCTTTTAAAGGTAACACGAAAGTTAAGAAAATCGTTATCCCGTCAACCGTAACAAACATCGGCAAGAAAGCATTCTATGGCTGCAAGAATTTAAAGGCTGTCACCATCAAAACCTCGCAGCTTACAACTGCCCGCGTCGGCAGCCAGGCATTTACGAAAACACATGCAAAAGCGATCATCACTGTGCCGAAAGGAAAAGTAAAATCTTATAAGAAAATCTTCCTGAAAAAAGGGCTTTCGAAAAAAGCGACGGTGAAATAACTGGCTTACTCTCTGTAATCTCATAACGACTTAAAAGGGGACGGGGGCTTTTCCAAAAAAACCCCCGTCCCCTTTTATTAAATCCGCCAGTCTTTTTCCTTCGATGCACGAAGTCTTGCCATCGCTCTTGCAAGCGATGCCTGCGACAGCTGGTATTCCTGAATACTCTGCTTCTGCCGGAGCTGCTCCTGGGCACGCTCTTTGGCTTCTGTCGCACGTCTGACATCAATCTCTTCCGGGCTCTCCGCTGTATTTACCAGTACGGAGACACGGTTGTTCATAATCTCTGCAAAACCTTTAGAAACCGAAGCGGTAATCCAGTTTCCTTCTTCATCCTGCAGATGCAGTTCACCGATTTCCACTGCAATGATCATATTTTCATGATGCGGCAGGATGCCTTTCTGTCCGTCCGGTGCCGGAATGATAAGCTGTTTACAGCGTCCTTCGTAGAACACTCTGTCGCTGGATATGACTTTCAACTGAAATGTATCCATAATTTCACTCCTTCACTGGTACTAAGCTTCCATTGCAGCTTCTTCTGCTTTAGCTTTCTCGATGACTTCATCGATTGTTCCGACATTAAAGAATGCATTTTCCGGATACTCATCCATCTCACCGTCAATGATTGCTTTAAATCCACGGATCGTCTCTTTTAACGGTACATATTTTCCAGGGATTCCGGTAAATGTTTCTGCTACTGAGAATGGCTGTGACAGGAATTTCTGCACTTTACGCGCACGGTTTACTGTCATCTTGTCTTCCTCGGAAAGTTCTTCCATACCAAGGATTGCGATGATATCCTGCAATTCTTTATATTTCTGCAGGATTTCCTGTACTTTACGTGCAACCTGATAATGTTCTTCTCCAACTACGTCCGGCTCCAGGATTCTGGATGTAGAATCCAGCGGATCTACCGCCGGATAAATACCCTGCTCCACGATCTTTCTGGATAATACGGTTGTCGCATCCAGATGGGAGAATGTTGTTGCCGGTGCCGGGTCTGTCAGGTCATCGGCCGGCACATAAACTGCCTGTACAGATGTGACAGATCCGTTCTTCGTAGAAGCGATACGCTCCTGCAGTGCTCCCATTTCATTTGCCAGCGTCGGCTGATAACCTACGGCTGACGGCATACGTCCGAGAAGTGCGGACACCTCGGAACCTGCCTGTACGAAACGGAAAATATTATCAATGAATAACAATACGTTCTGATGTTCCTGGTCACGGAAATATTCTGCCATCGTAAGTCCCGTCTCAGCAACACGCATACGTGCTCCAGGTGGCTCGTTCATCTGACCGAATACCAAAGCGGTTTTGTCCAGAACTCCCGATGCACTCATCTCTGTCCAGAGGTCATTACCTTCACGTGAACGCTCTCCGACTCCTGTGAAAATAGAATATCCACCATGTTCGGTTGCAATATTGTGAATCAACTCCTGGATCAGCACGGTTTTACCAACTCCGGCACCACCGAACAGACCGATCTTACCACCTTTGGCATATGGCGTCAGAAGGTCGATGACTTTGATTCCTGTCTCCAATACTTCTACTGCCGGACTCTGCTCCTCGAAAGAAGGAGCTTTTCTGTGGATTACCCAATGCTCTTTATCTTTGGCGATCGGTTCTCCATTATCAATTGTCTCACCTAATACATTAAACAGACGTCCCAGAGTCTGTTCTCCTACCGGCACTTTGATACCTGCTCCGGTAGCGGTTACTTCCATATCTTTGCACAGTCCGTCACTGGAAGCCAGCATGATACAACGTGCAATATTATTTCCGATGTGCTGCGCTACTTCCATGACACAGCGTTTTCCGCCATTGTCAACCTCCAGCGCATCTTTGATATATGGAAGTTCTTCTTTGCTTTTAAATTCTACGTCTACGACAGGTCCCATAACCTGTACGATTTTTCCTTTTGTCATAGCGCTTATCACTTCCTTTTCTGTGCATTCGCTCCGCCGATAACCTCAGTCAGTTCCTGTGTGATATCGGCCTGGCGCACACGGTTATAAGTTATATTTAACTCATCCAGCATCTTTGTGGCACTGTCTGTCGCATTCTGCATCGCCTGCATTCTGGAATTCTGCTCACTGCAGTAAGATTCAACCAGACAGCCATAGATCATACCATTAATATAATTCGGCACAATATTTGCCATCACACTATGTGTGGATGGATAGAACACCATACCTTCCTGATAGACATCTGCAAGTGCGTTCAATGTTTCCTTCGGAAGGAAATCTGCCTTGTGAAGCGGCAGAAGTTTTACTGTATCTGTCTCTACCTGCATTGCATTTACCATGCGGGTATAAATCACATAAACTTCGTCCAGCTCTCCGCTCCGGAACTGTCCGATCATCTCACCGGTGATCGTTCTGGAACGGTACAACGTCGGATTCTGTACGGTATACCGGAAACTCATATCCAGCTCCACATCTGTACGCTTTGCAAAATACTGCCGTCCCAGTTCACCTAATACAAATAATTTATGCTGTCCCGGTCCTTTTATTTTCTCTTCCACCATGCGAAGTACATTATGGTTATAAGCTCCGGCAAGCCCTTTATCTGCGGTGACTACAATGTAGCCGATTTTCCTGTCTTCCGGTTTCTTCTCTTCTCTCTGATCAAAAAACTGGCTGTGCATATCCGGAACATGTCTTAAGATTCGGGCAATCTCTGCCTGCATCCTATAGAAAAATGGTTCCGTATCTGACAGTTTTTTCTTTGCCTGTTTCATCTTGGAAGAAGAGATCAGATACATGGCATTGGTGATCTTTTTTGTCTCCTGAATGCTGCCCATTCGTTCTTTGATTTCTTTTGCATTCGACATATTTTCACCTGCTTATCTATTTTCTTTGAACTTTTTAGCTACCTCAATAATCTGTTCTGTCAGTTCGTCATCCAGTACTTTCTTCTCTTCGATTGCCTGTCCGATCTCCGGATGTTCTTGGTCAAAATATGCCAGCATATCCATCTGGAACTCTTTGACTTTCGCATCTTCCACATCCATCATCAGATGGTGCGTTGCCACACATAACGTAATTACCTGTTCATGCAGTTTTAACGGACGTCCCAGTGGCTGTTTCAGAAGCTCTGTCAGTGTACTTCCGTATTTCAGCTGTGCTTTTGTCGCATCATCCAGATCTGAACTGAACTGTGTAAAGGACTCCATTTCTCTTGCCTGCGCAAGATCGATACGGATACTTCCACTTGCCTTCTTCATCGCTTTTGTCTGCGCCGCACCACCTACACGGGATACGGAAAGTCCAACATTGACCGCCGGACGCATACCTGCATTAAAGAGCGCACTCTCCAGGAAAATCTGTCCGTCTGTAATAGAAATAACGTTGGTCGGAATATATGCAGATACATCTCCTGCCTGCGTCTCGATGATCGGCAGTGCCGTGATCGAGCCGCCACCGGCTTCCTCACTCAGTCTGCTGCTTCGCTCCAGAAGTCTGGAATGTAGATAGAAGACATCTCCCGGATAAGCCTCACGTCCCGGAGATCTTCCAAGAAGCAGTGAGATCGCACGGTACGCTACTGCATGTTTGGACAGATCATCATAAACGATCAATACGTCTTTTCCTTTATACATGAAATACTCTGCAAGTGCGGTTGCGGAATATGGAACGATATACTGCATCGGTGCACACTCACTTGCTGTCGAACAAAATACGGTCGTGTAATCCAGTGCATCGTGTTTCTTTAATGTATTTACAAGCTGTGCTACCGTTGATGCTTTCTGACCGATCGCTACATAAATACAGATACAGTCTTTTCCTTTCTGGTTCAGGATCGCATCCATTGCAATCGAAGTCTTACCGGTCTGTCTGTCACCGATGATAAGTTCACGCTGTCCACGTCCGATTGGGAACATGGAGTCAATCGATAAGATTCCTGTTTCCAGCGGTACGCTTACCGATTTACGGTCTACGATTCCCGGCGCTTCCTGCTCGATCGGGCGGTACTCGGTTGCCTCGATCTCACCTTTTCCATCTATCGGCGCTCCCAGCGGATCTACAATACGTCCAATGTATGCTTCTCCTACCGGAATACCTGCCTTTTTACCGGTACGGACAACTTTTGTTCCCTGTTTTACTTCAGCATCATCACCGAACAGGATACAGCTGATTTCATTCTGTTTGATGTCCTGCACCATTCCTTTTAATCCATTTTCCAGAGTTACGATCTCGCCATACATTGCATGGTCAATTCCATAAATGGAGGCGATACCGTCGCCGACAGAGATGACTGTGCCGACTTCCTGGTCTTTGCATATTTCATCATAATTCTCAATCTCTTCTTTCAGGATCGAGATAATCTCATCTGAGCTTATTGTACTCACTATTTTCACCTCCGCATTAATGTCTGCTCTAAGCGGTTCAGACGTCCTGCCATGCTGTAATCATATTCCTTTCCATCAACAAGGAGTATGAAGCCGCCAAGCAGTTCCGGATCTTCTTTCATTTCCCAGCTCACGCCATCTGCCGCAAATGTTTTACATATAAATGTTTCCATCTTTTTCTTCTGTTCTTCGGACGGAAGCGTTACATATCGTAATTTTGCTGTCGCGATCTTTGCTCTTTTTTTCTCCAGCTCTTCGTATGCGCCGAAGATCTCCATGACGATATCTACTTTTCCGTTATCTACGACAACCTTCAGAAAATTCTTCATTTCTTCCGGAAATATCCGGTCGATGATATCATGTTTATTTTCTTTAGTAATAACCGGATGTTCCAGGATTTCCTTCAACTCTTTTGTCTGCTCCAGAATTTCTTCTGTCTCTTCAACTGCTGCCCCGGAAATCCCAAGTTCTGAAAGTACATATGCATAACGGATTGCCGGCATGGAGTAGAATCCGGCATTTTCTTTTTTATTTGTCGTCATGGGCGTCACCTGCTTCTTTCAGAAATTGGTCATATGCCGCCTGATCTGCATCCGCCCCATATTGCTGTTTTACCATTTTTTTTGCAGCACTTACTGCAAGAGCGGCAACTTCTGACTGCATGTCTCTCAGTGTCTTTTCTTTCTCCAGATCAATCGTCTCTCTGGCATCCCTTATGAGTTTGCCTGCTGCCTGATCTGCCTCATCCAGAATACGGTCGTATTCTGCTTTTGCATCTTTCTTTGCCTGACCGATGATCCGGGTTGATTCTTCTTTTGCCCCGCCAAGAGCTGACTCATACTGACTTTTCAATGCGTAAGCTTCTTTCTTTGTATCTTCTGCATGCTGAAGTCCGTCTGCGATCATCGTTCTTCTCTGTTCCATAATGTTCATCAGTGGGCGAAATAAAAACTTACGCAGGATGAGGTAGAGAACCACGAGGTTGATCATGGTAAGAACCAGATTAAAATCTAATCTCAGCACTTCTTATTACCTGCCTTTCTTTCGTTCTTTTACACGCCTTATTTCAAGAAGAAGATAATCAGAAGTCCAATGATGAAACCATAAATAGCGGTTGCCTCTGCAAGTGCACAACCAAGAATCAGGTTCTTACTGATCTTGCCCTCTGCTTCCGGCTGTCTTGCTACTGCATCTACTGCTTTACCTGTTGCAATACCGATACCTACACCGGCTCCAACACCTGTTAATACTGCTACTGCTGCTCCAATTGCAATAATTGTTCCTGTCATAATCTTAAATCTCCTTTTCTTTATTCCATTTCTTCATTCATAAATAATCCTGTTAAAAATACAAACACATATGCCTGTAATAATCCGTCAAAGATATCAAAGTAAAAACTAAGCGGTATCGGAACAAAAAGTGGTACTACCTGTTCAACTAATTCCATAACTACAAATCCGCCAAGCATATTACCAAACAGTCGCATACATAATGACAGTGGACGGATAAATATTTCCAATATCATGATCGGTGCTACAAGCGGTACCGGTTTGGCGAAATGTCCACACCAGTGCTTTACACCGTTTTTATGGATTCCACTGTATTCAATCAGCAGCATACTCATAATTGCAAGTCCCGCTGTAATGTTCAAATCTTTTGTCGGTGGTTTAAATCCAAAAAGTCCGATCAGATTCGCACATGCAAGATACAGTGCAACTGTCATTAACCAGGGTATGTAACGTTTGTTTTCTTCCCCTATGATGTCTTTGAAAAAGTTCTCGCCCCACTCGATCACAGATTCTAAAGCAAGCTGAACTTTTCCCGGATTCTCCACTTTGAGGTTTCGCACAAAAAGAATCGAAAGTAATGCCAGTACCATCATGATGATCCATGTTACGACAACGCCTTCGTCTACTGCGATCCCACCAAAGACCGGAATTGTAAATACTGTTTTGCAGTTCAATTCCTCTATGAGAGCCTTTGTTAAATCTTCCGTATGATCCCCTTCCTTCCTGAATTTTTTTGATTATATTAGTTCTATTTCTCCCATTTGTCAATAAAAGCAGCCTCAATAAGAGACTGCTTTTAAATTCGATTTTTTTATTTATTTTTTTAGTGAACATTCGTCATTTTTTATGATTTTTTTATGATTCTGACAGAAAAATGTTAAAATTTTATTACAATCTAATTTTTAATAGGAATATCGCACAACTTTTTATCATCTATTCCAATTATTTTCGTTAATATGTCTATAAACTTTCCGTTTTGCAGATTTTGAAACTGAAAAGGGAAATCATCTGGAGGGATCATGGCATTGGAAAAAAACCAGCCCTTTTCAGTTTCTCTGCTATCCAAAACAACGAAGAATACCTCTTAAATACATCCTTATCTCATATCTTTTAAGAATGCTCTATAAGCCTTGTAAGACTCATAAATATCAGCTTTGCTTGTCAGTTCCCAAGGTGCATGCATAGACATTACTGCCACACCGCTGTCAAGCACACGCATACCATAGTTTGCCATAATATATGCGATGGTTCCACCGCCGCCAAGATCGATACGTCCCATCTCTGCAGTCTGGAATCCGACTCCGTTTTCATCAAACACATGACGAACCTGTGCCAGATATTCTGCACCTGCGTCACTGGCATTGTTCTTTCCGCGGCTTCCGGTATACTTGTTCAATACAATTCCCTTTCCGAAATAAGCAGAATTTTTCTTTTCAAATGCATCTGCATACAATGGATCAAATGCTGCACTTACGTCAGATGACAGCATTGCAGAGTTACCAAGTGCACGTCTTACATGGAGTGCATTTCCTCCTGTCAGGGCAACCACCTCGGCAACTGTATCTTCAAAGAATCTGGAATGCATACCGGTAGCCCCCACACTTCCGATTTCTTCCTTATCTACTAAAATACAGCAGGTTGTCTTCTCCGGCTCCTCCGTCTCAAACATTGCAAAAAGAGACGGGAATGCGCAGACTCTGTCGTCCTGTCCGTATCCTAAGATCATGCTACGGTCCAGACCGCACTCTCTGGATTCTCCTGCCGGTACGACTTCCAGTTCGGCAGAAAGGAAATCCTCTTCATCCACACCGTATTCTTTTTTCAGATAATCAAGCACCATATTCTTAACGGACGCTTTGGCTTCTTTCTCTTCCCTGCTGTCCCCAAGTACCGGTTTAGAACCGATCAGCAGATCAAGACCTTCGCCTTCGATCACAACAGATGCTTTTTTCTCTAACTGTTCCTGTGAAATATGAATCAACAGATCAGAAATAACGAATACAGGATCTTCTTTCTTTTCCCCAATTGAAACTTCCTGTACTGTTCCGTCTTTCTTTGCAAATACACCATGCAGAGCCAGCGGAATTGTTACCCACTGGTATTTTTTGATACCGCCATAATAATGCGTATCCAGATATGCTAACTGAGAATCCTCATATAATGGATTCTGTTTTACATCCAGACGCGGAGAATCCACATGTGCACCCAGAATGTTCATTCCCTTTTCCATCGGTTCTTTACCGATCTGGAATAAGACAATTGTTTTCCCCATACATTCTGCATACACTTTGTCTCCGGCTTTTAAAGATGTGCCATTTTCGATAAATGTTTTCAGGTTCTGATAGCCCTGTTCTTCTGCCAGTCTGCGAGTAAGTTTTACACATTCTCTCTCTGTCTTGGCAACGTCCAGACATTCTCTGTAACGGGCATTCACCGCTTCTAATTCTTTCAGTTCTGCCTCCGAATATCCTTCCCACATGTTTTTACGCTCCATGTTCGTTTGTCCTCCTTGAAGTATCAATCTTATAAGACTATTCTACTGTTTCGGGAGGACAAATACCAACGTCAAAAACTTATCTCATAATAAGGTAAGGTTATTTTAATTCTTCTCTCAATTTTTTCATAAATTCAAATGCTGTCTTTTTATTACAGTCCGCTTTATAATACATCTTTAACACACATTCTTTTTCATAATCTTTTAAATCCCTGATCTCACCGTCATTCCGATAAAAATAATCTCTGTCTACAAAAGCAAAGCCATCATTAAATTCGACTTTCAGTTTCATCGTCTCCACATTACCAGTCTCTATGATCGGACAGGATCCCTTCAGATATTCTTCTGCTTCTTCCTGTAAGCTGACGCCGTACTGGTTTGCGCAATAGCAAAGATGATTTTTTAATTCATTCAGAGAAATCTCGCCATAAGGAATGGTCGTCTGCTTCCCAACGTATATACCTACCGACTGACGGCACAATTCTTTTTTCTCGATTGCCGGAATCCGCCTGAGCACTTCTGTCGGATATCCAACAAATACATCCAGATCCCTGCTCTCCAGCATCAAGGCTCCCATCGCGCAATCTACTTTCGTAAAAACAATCGGAAGATTTGGAAAATAAGTCTCATAGACATTCTCTACCATCATCCACATACGCTTATTGATTGCACTGTCCATTCCAACCAGAAGCATTCCTTTATTTTTAATATGCTCCACTTCCCGGAGCATCTGCTGTTCCAGAGACAGAATCTCTTTTGCGCGCTTGTACACAACTTCCCCAATCTCGGTCAGTATGATTTCTCCGTTTCCACGGTTTAAAAGCTTTCCCCCGATGCTCTTCTCCAGTGATGAAATATTCTGACTAATCGCTGTCTGCGATACATAATTAATCGTTCCCGCTTTTGTAAAGCTTTTATTTTCTACTACATCTATGAAATATTTATATTTCCATATACTGCTCATTTTTTGTTCCTCTCTTATATCAAATTTCAGATTATTATAATATTTATTCTTTAACCAGACCGGACAGCCGTTTGTCCAACATAAAAAGTATTAACCCCGCTGCCACTGCCGTCACGGTAATCCCCACGCAGACCTTTGTGAAAGGCAGTCCGCTTTCAAACAAACGTCCGTAAACTTTTCCATAGCATAATGATGCAAGGAAAATTGCCAGTCCCCACACCGCCATCATTGTTGACAGATACCTGCTCGGTGCATATTTACTGATAAATGCATGTCCGAGCGGCGCAAAAAACATTTCCCCCAGTGTCAGCGTAAATGTGAAAAATATCAGCCATACAGCAGATGGTTTTCCATTTCCCCGGACAATATCGAGAACTGCATAATACAGATATGCCAGCCCAAGAAGAAACAATGCGATCCCTGTCTTCCGGAACAGGCTCATATCCCCTTCCGGCCTTCTGGAAAGCCTGAGCCATACTCCTGCCATTACAGGTCCTAATATGACACAGAACAGCGAATTACTGGAATCAAACCAGCTCACCGGTATCTCATATCCTGCTATCGTCCAGTCCATATATTTTGTCCAGTAATAGTATGCCGGCAGATATGCAAGATCCCACAGCATCCAGAAAATAACAGAAAATCCGGACACAAGAAAGATTGCGCCAATCCGTTTCTTTTCGATTGCCGTAACCGGAAGTTTTTCCTTTTCCCAGTTCTTTTCTTCTGCTGTTTTCTCTGTCTTGAACGGTCGTTTCCCAACCTCACCGATCTTTCTCCATCCACTGATAAACCAGATCGTTCCAAGGAACATGGCACATGCTGCCACACGGAAACATGCTGAAAACCCAAAGACGCCGTTCACTGCAAATACATCTTTATATAAGATTCCAAGAGAAAATGTTCCCAGAAAGCCGCCTACATTCATTAATGTATAGCGGATTGAATATGCCGCATCCATCCGGTCTTTGTCAACCACGATCCGCCCCAGCATCGCACTGACTTGAAACAGGCTCCGCCCGGCACACACGAAAAAGATCATGACATATACAAGCGTCACAGATTTTGCCATGGAGCCGCACCAGTATCCGATTCCGACCAGCACCATACCAATTGGTGTCGCATATCTCGCACCCAGCCAGCGGTCTGTTATCGCTCCGCCGACCAGAGGCCCGAAAAATGCAAAAGCAATAAACAATGATTGTAATGCCGCCCCCTGCGCCGCAGTCAGTCCCAGTCCACCCTGCGCTACAGATGCAGTTGTAAAAATCAGGATCAGAGATTTGCCCATATAATAAGAAATACATTCAAATATCTCTGTACAGCCCGTCTGCCAGAAGCCTCTGTTGAAGCTTCTCTGTCCGTGTTTTTTTCCGTGCTTCATCTTTTATCTCCTTTCAACTGAAAGGCTGAATGGTTCTAAAGCTCACCTCTGCGACACGTCTCCAGAAGTTCTTCCAAAGTGCTCTGATAATTCGCTTTGACATCTTTCGTAAGATCCAGTCCCTCTCCATGTTCCAGACAATCTGTTACAAGCCATGTCTTTATCCCCAATTGTCCTGCTGCCAGATCTTCTTTTACATCATTACCAATCATCAGACATTCTTTCGGATTTAAATGATTATCCCTTAATACTTCTTCAAAATACTTCACATTCGGCTTGCAGTAATGACTGTTCTCATAAGTTGTGACAGCTTCAAAATCCGACGCATCCAGCCCTGCCCATTTGATACGGTTCATAGTCGCACATTCCGGAAATACCGGATTCGTTGCCAGATAGATCTTTTTCCCCTGTTCTTTTAATGTATGGATGATCTCTGCTGCCATTCCGGTTGGATCTGTCGAAACAACTGCCTGATTAAATTCATTCTGGTAAAAATCGGTTACATCCGGCTCTACTACTGTTCTCTCCCATCCGGTTACTGCATCAAATGCTTCCCAGAATGCATCTTCATTTGTCTGGTGTCCGTCATTTGCCACCATTGCATAGAACCCTTTCCACACTGCAGAGATCAGGTCATTTGTACTTATGTCATATTTCTTCATCTTTTCTGCAAGAAGCGGCAGATAAAAAGTAACAAACTTCTCCTGATTCATCGGTAATAAAGTTCCATCCAGATCAAATAATATATTTTGCATGTAATTCTCCAGTTCTTTTCTATGTTCAAATTATGGTTTTCATTCTGTCTTATATTGTTATCTCTTCAACTCTTCTACCCGGCAGTTCACATCCGCATACAGCCGTTCCACATCTTCCGGAACATAAAATTCTCCTTTTTCATAAAGAATCTTTCCGGCGATCATCGTCATCACTACATTCTGCTTACTTCCGCTGTATACAATATTCTTTGTAAGATTATTGAGTGGCTGCATATTCGGCTGATGCAGGTCGATCATAATAAGATCTGCCTGTTTGCCCGGTGCCAGGCTGTCACAGTCCGCAAGCCCTATCGCCCGTGCGCCCTGCACGGCTGCCATATATAACACTTCCTTTGCATCAACAACTGCCGCATCTTTCTCTTTAAGCTTTGCAAGCCCTGTCACAAGAAACATCTCCCGGAACATGTCCAGACAATTGTTGCTTGCCGGTCCGTCCGTTCCGATCGCAACCGGGATTCCCATTTGAAGCATCTTTGTAAGTGGAGGTATCCCGCTTGCCAGCTTCATATTAGATGCTGGATTTGTCACAACGTATAATCCGCGTTCTTTAAAAATCTCCAGATCTTCTTCTGTCATGTGGATACAGTGAAAGCCACCGCCGCCATGTGCGAACATTCCAAGACTGTCCAGATACGCTGTCGGTGTCATTCCAGTTCTGTCAATACATTGTTTCGTTTCGGAACAACTTTCCGAATTATGCATATAAACAGGTGCTTTTAAATCCTTTGCAAGCGCTGCTATGTCCTCCAAAACCGGCTTTGATGTCGTATATTCTGCATGGAATCCAAGCTGATACGAGATCAGCGAATCAAACTGATTGTATGTTTTGTACCATTTTTCCATCTCGGACACGGACTGTACGAAATCATTTACTGCACCACAGATAACCGTGCGGAATCCAAGATCCTTTGATGCCTGTGCCATCGTATCCGGTGTCAGATACATATCAAAATTCGCCGTAATCCCACTTGTCAGATATTCTAAAACTGCCAGTTTTGAAAACAAATATATATCTTCCGGTGTAAGCTTCGCCTCCATTGGGAATACCTGTTTGTTCAGCCAGTCCAGAAGCGGCAGATCATCCGCATACGAACGCAAGAATGTCATACCCGAATGTGTATGTGCATTCTTAAATCCCGGAAGAATCAGATTGCCTTGGGCATCAATCTCTCGATCCCATTTATCATCAGCACCTGATGCAGACTGTTCTTTTCCTGTACTGCCACAGCCGGATGGTACAATTTCCGAAGATCCGACATAAGCAATCTTATCTTCTATAATCTGGATTTCCCCTTCCACAATCTGAAAATGTCCTGCCTTTTCTTCTGTCATTGGTAAAATCCTGGCATTATATATTCTTATTTTCATAGATTCTCCTGTATTTTCTTACTTTTCTTCTTTTTCCTGAGCTTCTGCCTCCTTCTGCTCCAGAAAATCTGAAATCCGGATAATCGATTCGGATACAAGACTTCTGAATAATGGTGCCACACGGTTTGCTGTCTCCTGAACTTCCGTATGACTGAGCGGTTCATCTATCATGCCACATGCCATATTAGAGATACAGGAAATTCCGCAGATCTTCATACCCATATGGTTTGCTGCAATCGCTTCACATGCCGTACTCATTCCGATTGCATCTGCACCTAACAGCCGGTACATCCGGATCTCAGCCGGTGATTCATACTGTGGTCCGGTAAGCTGCAGATAAGTACCTTCGCGCAGAGTAAGCTGAAGATCACTTGCTGTATAGCGAATCAATTTGCATAGATCTTCATCATAGATTTCTGACATATCCGGAAATCTCGCTCCCAGTTCATCTATATTCGTTCCAATTAATGGTGACGGAACAAAACTTGCGATTTGATCCTGGATCAGCATAAAATCTCCCGGCTCATAATCGTAGTTTACACCGCCGGAAGCATTCGTAAGAAACAGCACTTCTGCCCCCATCAGACGCATCAGGCGGATTGGGAGTACTACATCTGTCATAGAATAGCCTTCATAGTAGTGAACCCGTCCCTGCATCGCTACGATCGGTACGTTCCCTACATATCCAAATACAAACTGACCTTTGTGTCCCTGAACTGTAGATACCGGGAAACCATCAATATCATGGTAAGAAATAATTTTCTCCACCTTCATCTTCTTCACATAGTCACCGAGTCCTGAACCAAGTACCAGCGCTACTTTTGGTTTGAACGGAAGTTCCCCCTTTACTGATTCATAACAATCTGTCAATTTCTCATAAGCTGAATTCATAATTAAGTCCCCTTCCTTATTTACATTTACCGCAGTTTTGCAAGTTCCAGAATCCTCTGGTTGCTACTGCCGCGAAATTTCAGCGTAATATCTTTTAATTCTTCTACAAATTCACCATCTACAAGCACATCGATATAAGACAGCATCTCATCTGTCACCTCTGTATACACTCTGCCTCCCTCTGCAAGATCCACATCAAAGAGATAGCCGCTGTAGCACCAGATATCTTTCTTCGGATACGTCTCCTTGATCTCTCTTAGAAGATTCACAAGCACAACTTGATTCTCCGGCTCAAAAGGCTCTCCACCCAGCAGGGAAAATCCCTGAATATATACCGGCTCCAGAAGTTTTAAAATCCGGTCTTTTACTTCATCGGTAAAAGGCTCTCCATAATTAAAATTCCAGGTTTCTTCATTAAAGCATCCCTTGCAGTGATGCCGGCAACCGGACACGAACAGGCTGACACGCACACCCGGTCCGTCTGCAATATCATATTCTTTTATCGTTCCATAGTTCATAGTTATACCTCACATTATTTCTATATAACATTGTAGTGTTTTTTTGCAATAGTGTAAAGTTGGTAAAACAAAGTTTTCATATTGAAAGCGTGCTTTGAATAAAAGCTTTTGATAAACGGAGGCTGACTGATGCAGCCTCCGATTGTTGTAAGAGTAGCATATTTCTATCTGAAATGAAATCGTATTTCCTATGATTTAGGAAATGAGGCAGTCCAGAATCTCCTGTCTCTGTGGCATTACTTTTAATGCACCTTTACGTGTAGTAATAATGGAAGATGCTGCATTTGCAAATAACAGCATTTCTGTCAGAGACTCCTGTGTCAACTGCTCCAGTCCTTTTTCCAGCACGGTATTTAATACGCATGCCATAAAAGTATCTCCGGCACCTGTTGTCTCTATCGTATCTTTCCGCAAAAATGGTCTTCCAAAGACAGTTTTTCCTTTGTAATATACCTTACTTCCATTTTTACCCATTGTTGCACAAATTAGTTTTGCATGACTTTTCTCTCTAATTCTGGCAATCCCTTCATCAATGTCTTTCGTCCCTGTCAGAAAGAGAATCTCATCATCTGATATCTTCAAAATATCACACTGCCCAATACCGTACCACATCTGTTGTCTGGCATCTTCCATATCTTTCCATAACGGTGGCCTGAAATTCGGATCAAAAGAAATCAACACACCGTTTTCTTTTGCTTTCTGAACTGCTTTTTTTGTCACATTTTTTATCTCTTCTTCCGTCATAGACAGGGTGCCAAAATGAAAAATCTTTGTATTTACCAGAAAATCGACATTTATTTCCTCCCACTGCAGCATAAGATCTGCCCCCGGATTACGGTAAAAAGAAAAACTTCTGTCTCCGTCTTTATCTGAATGGACAAAGGCAAGTGTTGTGTGTATTTCTTCATCTTCTACGAGATTGTCTATGCAAATTCCCTGATCCTCTACTGTCTTTTTCAACATTTTACCTAATGCATCGTTCCCGATTTTTCCAATAAATGCCGTCTTTTTCCCGAGATTCTTAAGCATAGCCAATACATTGCAGGGTGCCCCTCCCGGATTTGCCTCCAGAAGTGTATTTCCCTGCGCACTTATTCCATTTTCTGTAAAATCTACTAACAATTCTCCTAAAGCAGTCACATCAAACTTTTTCATGGTGTTCTCCTAGTTATTTCACTTCAATATCGTGTTTATGAATATTAACCACCGCAGAGCCATCACATACAAACTGGATTCCATCTGCATTCATTGGTGTATAAAAGGTTGTACTAAATACCTGCGCTCCATCATTAATAAAAATTTCAGCAGAATATTTATCCAGAATAAATCGCATCTTCATTTTTGCATCTGAAGATTTAACTCTGACTTTTCTATTTGACAATACATCACGTACCATGCCGGAATATGTACGGTCGATTTCAAACATTTTCTTATTCTTATAGTAACTAAAGCTTACTTTATGCTGTGCATCCTGTGCAAAATCAACGGTAAATTCACGATAATCTCCATCTGTAATTTCAACAGTCATATCCAGCACACGTCCTGAAATATTTTCTAATTTACGGATTCCCTGAATATTCTCTTTTTCGTAAGAAACTGAATTTTTATAATATTTTTCGATTTCACGTACCGGACATTGCATCAGTCTTCCCTGCTCCATACGCAGTTCTCGCGGCAAAGTCATCATGCCATTCCATTTCTGTCCTGCAGGGCGTACATCAGAATCCCAGGATTTCATCCAGCCGATCATGATTCTTCTTCCGTCCGGAGTTTGCATCGTCTGCGGTGCATAAAAATCCAGTCCATCATCCAGAGAATACACCTGTTCATAATGAAATTTGTGTGTCTTCTTTTCATATTTTCCAAGGTAATAAACGGAATTATTTCCGTTATGTAATTCTGGGCCGGCGGAAATATCCTGTGGTGAAGTAATCAGCACATATTCTCCATCCAATAAGAAGAAATCTGGACACTCCCACATGGAACCATATTTTCCTTCTTCATCACTGGCCAATACGGAAACATATTTCCACTCTTTTAAATCTTCAGAAGAAAACATTACAACCTGTGGAACTCCGTCTTCCGTCTTATTTCCGACTACCATGTAATATCCGTCTTCCTGTTTGCCGATTTTTGGATCTCTGAAATGCTCTCTGCTGAAAGTTTGCGGCAGCATTTCTCCGGTTACCACCGGATTTCCTTCTGTTTTTACATAAGTTTTTCCATCTCCCAATGCAATGCACTGATTCTGACGGCATATCTTTTCACCGTTTTCTTCTTTTTCAATTACTCCGGTATAGACGAGTAAATGTCCCTGGTCTGTCTCAATTCCCGAGCCGGAAAAACATCCTGCCGCATCATAACTCTGATCCGGTGCAAGCGCTACCGGAAGTTCTGTCCATTTCATAAAATCTTCCGTTTCACAATGTCCCCAATGCATCGGTCCCCACGCATCACTATATGGATGAAACTGGTAGAACAAATGTGCTTTCCCCTGAAAAGCTGAAAATCCGTTTGGGTCATTCATCCACCCACATGGCGGAGTTACATGAAATACCGGTAATTCTTCCTTCGCTATGTGATTTTTCGCCACATATTCATTTGCTTTACTTAATTTATTCATACTTTCTCCTTCTATACTGGAATTACTTCTTCTGTCTTACAATCAAAGAAATGCATTCTGTGGGGAACAAAAACAAATTCTACTTTGTCTCCGACATGACACACTTCGTATTTGGATACTCTTGCAATAGCTGTATTGCCTCCAAAATTAAAATACAGATTGTTTTCATTTCCCATAATCTCTATGTTATCCACAACTGCACACATTTTATTGTCTTTGAATACATCCAGATTCTGTGGATCAAATTTGATATCTTCCCCACGGATTCCGAGAATAACTTTCTTTTTATACGGGCTTAATTTTTTTGCCATTTCTTCTGTGATCTGCATACGGTTTCCGTCAGAGAATACAATCTGTCTATCCTCCACTTCTACTTCAAAGAAATTCATCTGTGGAGAGCCGATAAATCCGGCTACAAACTTATTTACCGGATGTTCATAAAGCTCCATCGGTTCTCCAACCTGCTGTACTACTCCGTCTTTCATGATGACAATGCGGTCAGCCATTGTCATTGCTTCTACCTGGTCATGTGTTACATAAATCGTTGTACTTCCCAGATTTCGATGAAGTTTGCTGATCTCATTTCGCATACTGACTCTCAGTTTTGCATCCAGGTTTGAAAGAGGTTCATCCATCAGAAATACTTTCTGATCTTTTACGATCGCACGTCCAAGTGCTACTCTCTGTCTCTGACCACCAGAAAGATTTTTCGGTTTGCGCTTTCTGTATTCTTCCAGACCCAGAATATCAATTGCCCAGTCTACTTTCTTCTTGATCTCTTCTGCCGGTACCTTCATATTTTTCAAACCATATCCTATATTCTTCTCCACTGTCATGTGCGGATACAATGCATAATTCTGAAATACCATTGAGATTCCTCTGTCTCTTGGCGCAACCTCATTCATCTTTTTCCCGTCAATATATAATTCACCACTTGTAATTTCCTCAAATCCGGCAATCATACGAAGTGTCGTTGATTTTCCACATCCGGATGGTCCTACAAATGCAATAAATTCATTTTCATTAATTTTCAGATTGAAATCCGTAACTGCTTTTTTATTCGTATTTGCATACTGTTTACATACATTTTTTAATTCAATAAAGCTCATCGCTTAACCCTCCTTCGAACCGGTAGATACTACACCTTCTACAATCTGTTTTGAGAATAATGCATAAATAATAATTACCGGAATTGTAACTAACGTAATAACGGCTAATGTCTGTCCCATCGTTGTATTATCGTTTGAAGTGATCGCATTCAAGCCGATCTGTGCTGTCAGAAGATCACTGGAAGTAAATACCAGTGACGGCCATAAGTAATCATTCCATACATTTAAAAATGTAAATACGCTAACCGTTGCCACTACACTCTTTGACATAGGCAACACCATTGTAAAAAAGTATTTTACCGGACTGCAGAAATCCAGCTGTGCCGCCTCATACACATCATCCGGCAAACTTACAAACACCTGCCGGAACAAGAAGATGTTAAATGGATTGACGATCATCGGAAGAACATATCCAATCACATTGTTCAGTAATCCTAATTTTGCGATAAATAAAAAATGAATTGTAATAATTGTTTCCATAGGCACGATCATCAGAAGCATAATGATCAGAAGCCATCTCTCTTTAAATGGGAAATTGATCTTTGCCAGTGCATAACCTGCCAGACCGTTAACAATAATTCCCAAAAGAATCAGCACCGCTGCGTAAAATAGTGTATTCAGCATATAGCGAATAAAATTCGTATTGGTCAGAATTGTAATGTAATTGTCTAAAAATTTACCGCTTAATGCCGGCGGCACAAATGCTGCCAGAGAGTTCATATCACTCGTGATAGCTGCATCTGTCTTAAATGAATTGGCCAGCATCCATATAACCGGGAACAGGAAAAACAAAGACATCGCAATCATCACGACTGCAAGAATGATGTTAAAATGCTTTTGCTTTTTTGTTAACATGCTTTGTACCCTCCTTATCTTTTGTAACGATTGTCTGAATTACAGTAAGAACCATGACAAAGAATGCAAATACAATTGCCATAGTGGAAGCCAGTCCAATCTCCCAGTTCACAGTACCTGTCTCGTATATATCGTATACCATTGTGTACGTAGAATGGGATGGACCTCCTCCGGTCATAACCATTGGCTGTACTAACATGCGGAATGCTCCGATTGTTACGGTAATGAATACAAAAATACACAGTGGTTTTAATTCCGGCAATGTAATATCTTTAAATTTCTGCCAGTTGCTTGCATGATCCATTTCTGCCGCCTCATAAAGTGCCGGATTAATCTGCTGCAAACCTCCAAGGAAGATCAGCATCTGATAACCCATTCCCTGCCATGCACTCATGATCGCAATAGACGGAAGTGCCTGTGAAGCACTGTTGATAAATGGCTGAGCATGGATTCCTACATGTGCAAGAATCGAATTCAAAATTCCTTCCGGGCTGTAAATCTGTACCCAGAGTGTAGAAACTACTGCAAGAGACATTACAACCGGAATAAAAAATGCTACTTTAAAGTAAGTTTTGCAATATGCTACTTTATTGATCAGCAACGCAAGTACCAATGCACCAATGCTCTGCAAAGGGACTATGATTATAACAAATTTTAATGTATTGCCAAATGCCTGTCGGAAATCATCATCCTTCAGGATCTGGAAATAATTGTCCAGTCCTACAAAATGTGTCAGTCCAGGGTTTAATGCCAGGAAATCAGTAAAACTGAATATCAAAGTCAGAATCATTGGCAAAAACAGAAATAAGGTTAACAGTATCAATGCCGGCCCGAAAAAAGCCATTCCCATAATGGATTCCATTCTTTTTCTCATTACTTTGTTTTATAACGCTTCAGCTTTGCGTCAATCCTTTCTACAGATTTATCCAACTGTTCTTTTGCATCGTATCCGCTCAGAACAGAATTTTCCAGTACTTGCTGAAATGATGTACTTACCTGCGGATAAGCAGGTGTCTTCGGTCTTGGATGACCGTATTTACTTAACTGATAATATAATTCTTTATAGTTCTTATCTTTTTTAAACACATCGATGGACTCGTATGCTTCATAAGTAGATGGGAAAGATTTTGATTTTTCCCACAGACGTTTTCCACTCTCTACGCCGCTCATCCATTTTACAAGTTCTGTTGCTCCTTTGATATGCTTTGTTTTGGAAGAAGCTGCAAATGCCCATGAACCGGTAGGTGCATATTGCTCTCCATTCCATTCATCTCCCACAACATACGGTGCCACACCAAAAGATACATCCGGATAACTGGTATACAATGTATTTACTTCCCATGCTCCATCAATTTTAAATGCCGCTCTTCCGCTCTCAAACAAAGAGTCGATCGGAACTTTCGACATATATTTCTGTTTCAATAATGTCTTAAAATAAGAAACTGTTTTTATATTCTGTTTAGAATTAAAAATTCCATCTACGGTAAGTCCTGTTTTGTCTGTCAGATCTCCGCCGTTTGACCAGAAAAACGGAGCATAATAATATATGGTAGCCTCACCCACCGGAAATGTCATGTCTAATGCATAACCATTTTTCTTATCCATAATCGGTTTCAGTTTTTTCAGAACTTCCAAAAACTGTGACTGCGTCCATGGATGATCTGCATCCGGCACCTGAATGCCCGCTTCGTCTAAAATTTCTTTATTATAATACAGCCCGACACTTGACTCCATCGCACCTAATGCATATAACTTATTGTTGTAAGTTCCCTGCTCAATGATCGATTTCAAATAAACACTTTTTTCTTTTTCTGTCATTTTTGCCAATGGCTGAATAATTCCGTTCTCTGCATAAGCCGCAATATTTGGCCCATCAACAGTAAGTACATCCGGAAGATCTCCAGACATAACCGATGCATTGATTTTATCTGAGTAGCCACCACCGCTATCATTTCTCGGAATAAATTCAATATCCGCAAAATATTTTCCATCATATGCCTTATTAAATGCATTCACTGCTTCTCTGTAGCATCGTCCCTCATCCGTATCTTCGATAGAATGCACCCATATGGACAAGTATTGTTCTCCTTTATCGTACCCTGCAATACTTCCTGGCTTCGGTGTACTCTTCTGACATCCGGTCAGACTGATCATCAGCACTCCGGCCATCAACGCAGCTATTATGCGTTTTTTCATATCTTTTTTGTCTCCTTTCCAGCTTTCCATTCAATCTATACTCCACTGTGTAACCGGTAAAGTAACCGGTTACTTTATAATCCAATAATACATCCGGGAAACCTGTTTGTCAATACTGTTCTACGCATTTATGTAACCGGTTACTTAACTGGTTATTTTACAATTGTATTGTATGCGGACTTCTGCTATACTAAGTGAAGATTTGATAATTGTTGATCATATTACCTACATATAAAGGAAGGTGTCTATATATGAGTGAAAAAAAGAAAAAAATTACTTTTAATGATATAGCAAGATATACGAATTTTTCCAAAACTACGATCTCCCGATATTTTAATAATCCAGATTCACTCACTCTGAAAAATCAGGAAATCATTGCCCAGGCTCTTATCGATCTGGACTATCAGGAAAATAAACTTGCAAAAGTCCTTGCAAATGGGAAAAGTGAATTTGTCGGCATTATGCTTCCAAATTTATTTTTGCATTATTACTCTGAAATGTTAAATCAAATTTTATCTACTTATGAAAAATTTGGATACAAGTTTCTTGTCTTTTCAACCGGAAAAGGATCCGAAGAAACCGAGCGCAAATATCTCCAGGAATTACTTGCTTATAAAATTGAGGGATTAATCGTATTAAGCCATACTATTCCTTCCAAGGAACTGGCTTCCTATCAAATCCCAATTGTTACAATCGAACGTGAGGATCAATATGTTAACAGCATCAACACAGATAACTATATGGGTGCTGTTCAGGCTACCAGTCTGCTTATCAAAAACGATTGCGAGATTTTGATTCACATTAATTCCCATGTTCCCACACAGATCCCTTCCTATGGCCGAATCAAAGGGTTCTGTGACACATGCGAACAATATAATATTCCGAATGAACTCATTCTTTCTGATTTAGGAAATACTTATGCCGAGACCACCCAGCGGATTGCTGATATTTTTTCTTCTATTGAGGGAAAATATCCAAATATAAGAAAAGGAATCTTTATGGCTAATGATACACATGCAAATATTTTTCTTAATTTACTCATGCGCAAATATGGACATTTCCCTGACGAATACCGTATTGTCGGATTTGATGATTCTCCAATTGCATCTGAAGCAATCATCCCTATCAGCACTGTAGGTCAGCAGATTGATAAAATTGCTTATGAAGCAATGGAATTACTTGTATCACAGATGAACGAGCAAAAAAAACGCAAGCCAAAACCACAGTCTGATATCATCCACAAAATGATTACACCGATTTTGATCCGCAGAGATACAACTTCTTAACTTTTCTTTTTCACTGAAAAAGACTGCACATTATAAAAACAGAGGGAACACGTACTTACTTTCCTGTTCCCTCTGTTTTTTATATTTCATCATAAGTGTCTAAGAAATTATGTTTCACTCCATCTTTCTTATATGCCACAATGGTATTTAAATTGACATTTTCTACGCTCTTGAAAATGTTGCCCTCGACGAACCGGTTCGTCTTTTTCAATTCGCTGATGAGATTCTTGATCTCGATCCGCTTGGACTGGTTCTCTTCATTGTTACATGTTGTACAAGTGTCTGTAAATTTACATGCACACTGAATAAAATGCAAATCGTTATAATCTCTCCATGCCTTGATGTCATCTTCACGCACAAGATAGAGTGGACGAATCAGCTCCATTCCCTCAAAATTTGTACTATGCAGTTTTGGCATCATCGTCTGGATCTGTCCGCTGTAAAGCATTCCCATCAGGATCGTCTCGATCACATCATCATAATGATGTCCCAGTGCGATCTTATTACATCCCATATCTTTTGCGAAATGATACAGATGTCCTCTGCGCATTCTCGCACAGAGATAGCACGGTGATTTCTCTACATTAAATACCGATTCAAAAATATCGGATTCAAAGATTGTGATCGGAATATTCAGTTTCTTCGCATTATCTTCAATAACCTTGCGATTCTCCGGGCTGTATCCCGGATCCATTACAAGAAACTTTACTTCAAAATCAAACTTGTTGTGTACTTTCAGTTCCTGAAAGCATTTCGCCATCAGCATCGAATCTTTTCCACCGGAAATACAGACTGCAATCTTATCTCCCGGTTTTACCAGTTCATACGTGTTGATCGCTTTTGTAAATTTAGACCAGATTTTTTTCTTGAATTTCTTGCGAAGGCTCTGCTCTACTTCCTTTGCTTTCTCATTATTCTGATCCTTATCCATCTCCTCTTTCATAACGTCCATCAGCCAGGCTACATAACCGCCTTCCAGGCTCTCTGCGTTATATCCTTCTTCTTCCAGCTCTTCTGCGATCTCTACGCTGATTTTTCCTCTGCTACAGCAAATAACCTGCTTTTTCTCCGGATCCAGCTCTTTATTTTTTAATTTTTTTTCAATCTCTTCCGGCTTTACCGCAATTGCTCCGGGAATTGCTCCGTGGGAAATCTCTACCTCACTGCGGATATCCAGAAGCTCATAACTGTCTTTTTCTAATTTTTTTAATTCCGCTATTGAAATACTCATCTTTGTATCACCAATTCTGCTTTCTTATCGAATCTATTTCTGTGTTTCTCCTGCAGCCAGGTCTTTTACCACTTCACCGGCAATAATAAGTCCTGCCACCGAAGGTACAAATGCCACACTTCCCGGAATATCTCTTCTCTCCGTGCACTTATGCTTTGCTCCCGGCGGGCAGATACAGTTGTGTCTGCAGCTGGTCGCCATATCTTCTTTCGGTCTGGTTGGCTGCTCTTCTGAATATACCACTTTCAGCTTCTTTACGCCACGTTTTTTCAGTTCCCGGCGCATAACTTTTGCAAGCGGGCATACTTTCGTCTTATAAATGTCTGCCACGCGGAACATACTGGCATCCAGTTTATTTCCGGCCCCCATACTGCTGATGATCGGCACATTTTTCTCCTTTGCCGCCATCACAAGTGCGATCTTTGCCGTTACCGTATCTACAGCATCGACGATATAATCATACTCTTCAAATGCGAAATCATCTGCATTTTCCGGCAGGAAGAAGCAGTCATGGATCGTCACTTTTGCATTCGGATTGATCTCCAGGATACGGTCACGCATTACTTTTGTCTTATATTTTCCAACAGTCTTTCTTGTCGCAATGATCTGACGGTTCAGGTTCGTCAGACATACTTTATCATCATCGATCAGATCAAATGCACCTACGCCGCTTCGCACCAGTGCCTCGCAGACGTAACCGCCCACGCCACCGATTCCAAATACCGCAACTCTGGCATTCGCAAGCCTGTCCATTGCTTCTTTTCCAAGTAATAATTCGGTTCTCGAAAATTGTGTCAGCATCTTCTTATCTTCTCCTTCTGCCGTACGAAACGTGTCTCACAGATTTTATCGCAATAATAGAACACGCTTTGTAAGTTTGTTACGCAAAACCAGCGGCTGCATTCCATGTCTCTCATGCATGCACCCGCCGGTCACTTCATATTCCCAGTAATTCAATAGGTTATATTATATATGGAGTTGTTCTTTTTGTCAATCTTTCCTTCTTACAGGTGAAGTACGCGGTCTTTGATTTCCTGTGTTCTTCCCTGATTCCAGAACTGTGTTCCGATATATCCACAGGTTCTTCTTGCTACACATAACTTATCCTGATCTCTGTTACCGCAGTTCGGACACTCCCAAATCAGTTTACCGTTTCCGTCTTCCTTGATCTGGATCTCACCGGTATAGCCGCAACATTCACAGTAATCGCTCTTCGTATTCAACTCAGCATACATGATATTCTCATAAATATACTGCATAACGGAGAGTACTGCCGGAATATTGTCCTGCATATCCGGTACTTCGATGTAGCTGATCGCTCCACCCGGAGACAACTTCTGGAATTCGGATTCGAATTTCAGTTTCTTAAATGCATCGATCTTCTCTGTTACATGTACGTGATAGCTGTTCGTAATATAATTCTTATCGGTTACGCCTTTGATGATTCCAAAACGTTTCTGTAAACATTTTGCAAATTTGTAAGTTGTAGATTCCATCGGTGTCCCGTATACGGAATAGCTGATGTGCTCTGCTTCTTTCCATTCTTTGCACTTATCATTCAGTTTCTGCATAACTTCCAGTGCAAACGGGCTTGCTTCCGGATCTGTATGGGATTTGCCAAGCATACGCATGCACATCTCATAAAGGCCCGCATATCCGAGAGAGATTGTTGAATATCCATTATAAAGCAGTCTGTCGATCGTCTCACCCTTCTTCAGTCTTGCCAGTGCACCATACTGCCACAGGATCGGCGCTACATCGGAAATCGTTCCGAGAAGACGCTCATGTCTGCAGCGGAGTGCCCGGTGGCACAACTCCAGACGTTCATCCAGAATCTTCCAGAATTTATCCATATCTCCATTGGAAGAACATGCCACATCTACAAGATTGATCGTTACAACTCCCTGATTGAAACGTCCATAGAACTTATGGCTTCCGTCCGGATTTCTCTGCTCGTCCTCAACTGTCAAAAATGAACGGCAGCCCATACACGGGTAAACTTCTCCCTGCTTCAGCTCACGCATCATCTTAGCGGAAATATAATCCGGTACCATACGTTTTGCTGTACATTCTGCTGCCAGCTTGGTCAGTTCCCAGTACTTGGAACCTTCTGTAATATTATCTTCATCCAATACATAGATCAATTTCGGGAATGCCGGAGTGATCCATACACCTTTTTCATTCTTAACGCCCTGCATTCTCTGTCTCATCACTTCTTCAATGATCATAGCAAGGTCATCTCTTAACTGTCCGTCTTCTACTTCATCCAGATACATAAATACGGTTACAAACGGCGCCTGTCCATTACAGGTCATCAGTGTGATAAGCTGATACTGGATCGTCTGGATTCCGCTCTTTACTTCATCGCGGAGTCTGCGTTCTGTAATCTTGTCAATGATTTCCGGATCCATGCTCTCGCCACATTCTTGTCTCTCAGCGATAACATTCTTACGGAGTTTCTGTCTGCTGATATCTACAAACGGTGCCAGATGTGCCAGTGTAAAAGACTGTCCGCCATACTGGTTACTTGCCACCTGTGCCACGATCTGGGTCGTTACATTACATGCTGTAAAAAAGCTATGCGGCTTCTCGATCAGCGTCTCACTGATCACTGTACCATTCTGCAACATATCCTGTAAATTGATCAGATCACAGTTATGTTCTTTCTGTGCAAAATAATCAGAATCATGGAAGTGGATGATTCCTGCTTCGTGCGCCTGCACAATCTCTTCCGGAAGGAGCAGACGTCTGGATAAGTCTTTGCTGACTTCTCCTGCCATGTAATCTCTCTGTGTAGAATTGATCACAGGATTCTTGTTGGAATTCTCTTGATTTACTTCTTCATTCATGTGCTCGATCAGTGCGAGGATTCCATTATCTGTTGTATTTGATTTTCTGGTAAGCTCTCTCTTATAACGATAACGCACATACTTCTGTGCGACTTCATATCCACGCATCTCCATGATGCCGGTCTCTACCATATCCTGAATATCTTCTACATTCACGGCATGGCGATATTCGTTCACTTTCTGACCGATTGTATCTGCCACTGCAAGAATCTGATATTCATTCAACTGATGGATCCGTTCTACCTCTTTGTTTGCAGATTTGATCGCATTTATGATCTTATCAAGCTGGAACGGTACTTCCTCTCCGTTTCGTTTGATCACATGATTTTTCACTTGAATTCCCATAATCCCCTTGATTTCTCCTTTTTTAGCATTCTTTTTTTATAACAAAATATAGATATTTTTAACTTGTCATTACACAATATGTTGTGTCTTTTACTATCATACACCAATTCAGAGCGAAAAGAAAGAGAAAGTTTTACTTTTTTGCAATTCCCTTTCTCTCTTTCTCTCTAATTGAATTTTATCTTAATCCGGCAGATCTCACTCTTCGTACCCACTCTCATATCCGGTCCGAATACGCCAAGCCCGGAAGTCACGATATTATGCATCTTTCCCTTTTTCAGATAGCCATAGGAGTTCTCCCACATCATGTCCGTAACCAAGTTCCCCGGGAACATCTGGCCATCATGTGTATGTCCACACAGATCCAGATCCACTCCCGCATCTGCCAGTTCTTTTAATTCTCTCGGTTCATGATCCACTACAAGAATTGGTTTCTTCTGATCCATTTCCTTCACCAGTTCTTTCGGAAGCTTTCTCTTCCTGATCCCTCTTCCCGGACGTTCATAATCAGCTCTTCCGAACAGATAAAAAGCATTGTCGATCTCGACTGCTTCATCCCGAAGCAGATGAATATTTGATTTCTCCAAAAATGTATCCATCCGCGGATCGCTCATCTTCTTCCCTTTTCTCGGAAATGTAAATCCTGCCAGAATCTTCTCCTGTATATCATGGTTGCCGTAACATGCATAGACACCATACCTGCTCTTGATCGATCTTAATATCTTCTCCAGGCGCTCCGGATTATCCAATGCCTCATATTCATTGTCAAAAATATCTCCCGCGATCACTACAAGATCCGGTTTTGACGCATTGATCTTCTCCACCATCCGCTGCATATGGCTGCTGCCGATGCTGTATCCCAGATGGAAATCAGCCACAAGAACAAGATTCAGTTCCTTCCGATTCCCTGCTTTCTTTGATATCTTTACCTGATAATCTGTCGTTACGATATGACGTGCACCATAGATCCCGGCGGCACTGAATGCCAGAATCACTGCCAGACATATACTGCCCACGATAACATGTCCTTTTCTTGAAAAAAGTCTTTCCTTTTTCGGAAATGACACATGTTTCAGAATGAGTCTTATAAGATCTGCTACAAGAACTGTAAGCAAGATATATAATAACACACCCAGCCAGTAATTGCCAATCCCTTTCAGCACTCTTTGTAACATCGACGGCGGTACAAGGAATCCAAAAAGCAGGCTTAGCGCCAGAAAAACGTACACTGTGACGAGCAGTCCCCTGAGAAAAAAATTTTTTGTCACATCGTGACAGGCTGCAAGCCAGTGCAGCATGCGCCAGAGTATATATCCGCATAATAACAGATACAGCGGAGCCAGATATAATGCGATCATTGTTTTACTACCTTCCCTTCTTTTTCATATGTCCGGACGGCTGTCGTCCTCATTTTGCTGATTCCTTTCCCCTCATTCGGATGACGTACCGACCACATCTGATCTGCGCCAAACAATACTAACAACAGCACACATAACGCAATCAGACGTCGCATCGGAAGCCTGCGGATCAGATTGTCTAAAAATGGCGCCAGTACATATACCATTACAACGCCTCCGATTCCAAATGTCAAAAGCCCTTCTGCACAGATCCTTCCGTTAAGATTCAGAAAATATCCATGATAATCCCACCATCGCTTGCCATGCGTTATAATCTCTAGGAAATAAGATGTATAATATTCTATAAATCCACACAAGGCTACCGCTGCAATAAATTCTGCCACAGGTTTTCTGCGCAGACGGTTCAGCAACAATAAAATCAGTACACTGCCAGCCCCGTAAATCGGCAACCACGGACCGTGAAGAACCCCACGGTTAACAAAACATCCTTTGGTCAGAAAATGTAGACTCACTTCCCACACCCAGCCTGCAAATGACATAATAAAAAACATCATGATCACAGACCAGATAGAGTAATGACGCAAAAAGTTCATATTTTCCAGCAGATTATTTCTCTTCACTTCCGAAATCGGATACAGTCTGGTCGGATAAACAATTCCTTTGTATGCACGTATATCATGCACAACCCGGAATTTTCGGTTTGCCTCTTCCTCCAGCGCATCCATCTCTTTCTGATGCAGCACTGTGATTCCCAGTGTATTTGCAAGAAACTTCTGAACTCCAGTCAGACCTTCTATAACAACCGGCGGTTCTTCCTCCACTTCTCTAACGTCTTCATAAGCCGCATCCAGCACCATCTGTTCCGGATGCTCATACAGATATCTATCATTTAACTGTTCTGCCAGCGGAAGTTTCCTGTCGATTGCCTCCTCTCGCAGACTCACATAATATTCTGCCATTGTCGCAGCCATAAATGGATTGATATAGAAAATGTTGGCAATTCCCATTGTAAAAAATCCAAGAAATCTCCAGCCCCAGAACGACAATTCCATCACAAAACATTCCCACTTATGCCCGTCCATCATCTGCCTTGATAATGTGATCGCATCTGCCGCCTTAATTGATGGATTCTCTGCTGCAATATAAGGAACCAGATAATAAGAATAATATTTGACAACGCCCCCGATAACCGTAAGCCCCCACACAGTGTGCAATGCCTGTTTTAACAGAAGCGTGACTCCCGCATGCATCCATTTGCGCACCCGCATCAGGAACCACACTCTGTGTAGCGGAACGCGCTTATAACAGCGCCCTTCCAAAAGCATCCTTCGCATAACAATCTGATACACATCTACGATAAAGGTCTGCACGAAAAAGATCAGTGCCAGGCTGACAACGATCAGCAGCCAGGCAGCTATGTTATCCGAGCCGACCAGTGAGCGCACCGCAACTGCAAGTGTAACAATATATTCACCGGAAGCGGCTTTATTTACAATGCCGGAAAAGACACCCCTGCTTCGTCCAAGAACCGCATTTTCATTCTTTTTTGATTCTTCTTCATAGCGTTTCTTCTTTTCATCAATGCGCGCTCTCTGCTCCGCCTCTTTTCCTTCATTAAATTCTTCCAGATTATCATAGAACGCTCCGATCAGGTTATCCGTTGTCAGACGATTGACCGTGTTCTCTGCTTCCGCATAAGACACTGCTGCGTCCTTTCCCAGTTTCACGGAAGTGGTAAATTCTGTTCCGATCATGCCTGCAATAAGGCATAACATAACAAAAAGCCAGTAATGCGTCTTCAACACACATCTGGCTCTCTTCTTAAACTCTCTTCGTCTTTTGTGCATCCTTTTTCCTCATTTCTTTTGTTGGTAAAATTATAAATAGAATACACATCCTTGTAAAGAAAATAATTCTAAAGATATTCTTAGGGAAATCTTAGTTTTTACTGCTGTCACCCGGCTGCTCCGTTGCTTTTCCATAAAATGCAGCCAGTACCTGTTGGAACAACGTTCCGATCATAACCGGGAACATCACTTCTCCCGGGAAATATGCCGCCGCAATCACGGCTCCCACGCTGATATTACGCATTCCGTTTCCGTACATCATGGAAATAGATGTTTCGTGATCCTTCTTCCATAATTTTGCGACCAGAAGTCCGATTGCATAACCGCTTGCCGCCAGTACGAGAATTGTTACTGCTACAGCTACCCGCTGTCCGTTCATATGGCGAATATACGGTGCCACTTTGGATGAATTGGATATTACAACAAATATCAACGCCAGTTTGGAATAAGGTGCGAGCACTTTCGGCAAACATTCTTTTGCGCGATTATGGCTGATCTGATTCAGGCACATAGCAAAAATTGCCGGAAATGCCACCATGAAGATCAGCTCCTGCATCATCTGTACTGTATCCATATGTACTGTTTTTCCAAGAAGAATCCTTAATGTCAATGGAATTAAAAACGGCGACAACACCGTATCTGTCACCACCAGAGACAGCGATAACGGACTATTTCCGCTGTAGATTGTTATCCACATCAGTCCTGACACCGCTGTCGGCACTGAAAATTCCAACACCATCCCGGCAATCAGCCTTGCATTATCTGTGAAAAATAAATGTCCAAGTCCGCAGGCAAATACCGGCATTACAACATGAATAAGCCCGAGCATCACAAGAAGTATTGACGGGTTCTTAAATACCCCCGCCACATCTTTGAAGCTAGACTTCAAAGCACCATTAAATGTCATAAATGCAAAGACAAACGGAACATATGGGAGTCCATGTTTTGCAATATCCGGGAACCACACGCCCAAAAGAAGGCAGATTGGTGTCACCAGTGCCATCCATTTTTCTATAAAACGGTTAAATGCCGCCATGTTGTTCCCTCCTCGTCGCTATAAATCGAATGTGCCTTGGCACATTCGCGCGCCTGCGGTGGTCGCTTGCGACATCATCATTGTACGCCGCAGTGCGCATCCTGCCGGAGGCTTTTGTATAATAGGAAATGAAATTTCCTATTATACAAAAAATCGCCGTCCCTGCAGCTCTGTTGTCTGCAAAAACAGCGATCTTATAGTGCGCGATCAGGGGTTCGAACCCTGGACACCCTGATTAAGAGTCAGGTGCTCTGCCAACTGAGCTAATCGCGCATATCCTGCGTCATCAGTTTTCCGTGACGCAAGTAATATTATATGACATGTTTTTCTAAAAATCAAGTGTTTTTTAATATTTTTTTATTTTTCTTCCATATTTTTCCAGAAATCATTTTCATAATTTCCAAACAGCTCTTTTTCTATCCGACAAATCACACCGGCAGAACCTTCCACTGCCAACTTAATGTGACAGATTCCCACCACAGCTGCTTCCATATCCTGCCGTACAACTATAGCAAACTGCACAGGTATGAATCTTCCGCGGCTTCGGCGCATGATCCGCAAGCTCTCTGATATGTGCTTCCCCATCTGGTTTCATTCCAAGGACATGATAATATTCACAGTCATACAGACTGCCATCGTAATCAACATTGATCTGATCCCGGCACATAACCTTCGGCAGATTGTCTTCATTGAAGTTCTCACTCTGCAGTTTCAGATAAGATCCAAGTTTTCCCTGGTGCTTTAACTCCTGCCCGAATCTTCCGATCGGCACATTTCCAATTGCGATCAAATCCGTAAATACAATGCCATATTCCTTTTCCAGAATTTCTCTGTATGTCTTTTCCAGCATAAATTCATTCGGTGGCAGATACGGGCCATCTGTATTATACACAAGCGTCAGCCGCAGATCATCCTGTCTGCCATAGCCTCTTGCATTTAATTCCTGTAGAATCTTAATCGCCGGATCAAATACATGTGCGCCTCTCTGCTTTTCCACAACTTTCTTATTATAGTAAGGCAGAGAACAGACAATACGGACTTTATTTTCTGTATATACATCTATTAAGTGAGCATATGCTTCCTTCTGCAAAATAACAAGATTTGTGCGGACAATCACATCGCCAAGCTTCGATGCTGCCTCAATGAAATAAGTAAGATTCGGATTCATCTCCGGTGAACCGCCGGTAATATCCATCGTTCGAAACCCACCGGTCTTAAATGCCTGCAGGCACTGATCCATTGTCTCTTTGCTCATCATCTCCGTTTTATCCGGCCCACACTCCAGGAAGCAGTGTGCACAGGACAGATTACACCTGTAGCCGACATTTACCTGCATTGTCGTGAGCTGCTCTTTGGAATACAGCTCATCCACACCTTTGACACGATCCATTAATTCCGGAATGTCATACCGTCTGACTTCTTCTTTCAGTGTCCTTGCTGTAATCTTTGCATTTTTATCATACTGCGTCGGATTAACACTCTGATCCAGTTCTTTAAACAGGCCATAATGTGTCTCCCCTTCTCCTTCAACCGTAAAATAATTACAGAATCTGGAAGCCCTTAAAATCTTTGCAAGATTACCACTGATTCCAAGTGGTTTATTTTTCAGAAAACGGAATGTCTCATCAAAATCGCAATACCGTTTATTTTCCTCCATCGTTCCAAGATAGGTCGCACTATGTCCGTAATTTTCTTCCCGGTCCTCCAGGCCGCTACACTTAAATGCGCGTACTGTACAGGAATAAAACTGGATGTCTCCTGTCAATCTCGCAATCTCGAAATCATGCGGCTGGATCGGTGTCTTTTCCATCGTATAATAAGTGACAAAACCACATTTTTCCATCATTCTGCGGAAATCTTCCAGATACATGGAGCCACCCATACATTCTCCGCGCATGACCGGATCATTTTTTATTTCATCCGGAAGCCTGCGGTCGGCAAAAACATCGGAGAAATAAATCTCTCCGCCTTCTTTTAATACCCGGTATACTTCCCGGAAAATCTGCTCCTTGAACGGCGACAGATTAATTACGCAGTTAGATGTCACAACATCGATGGAATTATCTTCAATTCCGATGCTTTTCAGATCTTCGATATATCCCAGATGAAAACTTGTATTCGTCTTTTCGAATCCAAATGCCTCCATCTGCGCTGCTTCATTACGGATGGCAACTTCAATCTGGGACGGTGTCATATCTACGCCATAGACATGTCCCTCTTCCCCAACCAGTTTAGATAAAATATAGACATCTCTTCCCGTACCACATCCGAGATCCAGCACATGGCATCCTTTCATTCCCATCGGAATCGGAGAACCACAGCCATAAAAACGGTTTTTTATCTCATCCTTGATCAACGGCAAAATATCTTTTACATACTTCGGCGGCGCTGAACTGCAGCAGCACGCATTTGTTTTGAGGTCATCACTGCTTTGCAGGATGACTCCATAATATTCCTTTATTTGTTCGTGAATATCATTGCTCATAATTTGTGATCTCTTTCCCATTACTTTGTAACAGACTTTCGCTTAATGTCTTCCCTCGTCCATCATTCCGAAGCACTCACTGAAGAATACTTTAATCTTTACATTATATTTTTCAGCTACAGCATCAAATGCATCATCTACAATATCTAATAACAGATCAGATTCGCATACTGCACGCGCATTTACAACAAGACGCAATTTTTCTGTTTCTTCTTTCAGTTCCTGGTCATGGATGATGTCATAATCTACACCGATCAGACTGAATTTTCCATAATCATTCTCTTTTCCTACTGCAAATGTCTTCAGATGTGGAACATTTCTCTTATTTGCAATCAGTCCGTTACGAATCTCGTCAATGAGATCGTCAACTAATTCATTTCCGTCAAATGCTTTGCCGTCTTTTGCTGTGATAAATACATTTCTGTTGAACCATGACATACTCTTCTCAGCTGCAACGAATTCCGGTCCGCCGTATCCGATATCTGTAATGTTCACACGGCTCTCTGCAGTCAGTACATAGTCTGCTACCTGTTCCAGACCGATCTTTTCTTTTGCAGAGATAGGGAACACCGGAATATCCGGGCAAGCTTCTTTTAAGAATTTTACATAGCGGTCCACTTCCTCATCAGACATCAGATCGATCTTATTCAGAACGATACAGTCTGCTTCTTTTAACTGTGCATCCAGAAGGAATTTTAATTCTTCCGGAAGATGGATATCTGCCTGCTCCGGCATGATCATACGAAGTCTCTCCGGGTCTGTTACAACAAGAAACGGAGCCAGTGTAAACTCATCCTTGTGGTTCTTGTCCAGATTGCCATATACATGATCCAGTGCACCGATTCCGCATCCCGGAATATCAGACATAACCAGATCTTTCGGCTCTCTGTTCAGACGCTCGATTCTTTCGATCAATGTATCCGGAATATAGCAGATACAGTCGCCGCCGATCGGTGTGACTTCTACATTCTGACGATCAGAATACTCTGCATCGATAATATAATTTGCTCCCAGGTCATTTGCAATGATTGCTGCATGTTTGCCTGTGCTGTTAATGTACTCTGTAAGTGCTACCATCGTCGTTGTCTTTCCTGCTCCAAGGAAACCACTGACTACCATAAAACGTTTTTTGTCCATTGTTTTTTACCTCTTTTTACATTTTGTCGTTCTTTTTTTCTATATTTTTTATACAGTTTATCTCATATAACCATCATAGCTTTTTTTCAGATAAAAAACCACTCATATTTTTTAATAACTAACGACAGATATAGATTTTTTCTATTACTGATTATAGATTATCAGTTATATTTTGTGTCTTTAGTTTCCTCCCTTACACTGGTATCTTCTTATAAAATGTAGTATAATGTCTCCAAACTTTAACAGACTACTATGTGAAAGGATGATAATTATGAATACAGCCAAAGAAACGGTTTCCTGTAAGATCGAACATCATGCAATGATGTTTGCTTTTCTCGCCAAGCGCGCTATTGAAATCTGTGGCGAAGAAGGAAAACAGGCAATCTTAGACGGTATGACTGTCTATGGTAAAGAACGAGGTGCAAGAATGGCTGCACGAGCGATTGCTCACGGCGATCCGCTCAACACAATGACCAACCAGGCTTACGGCGAGTGGAAGCCTGACTATGACGGACAGATGCAATTTGGTACACTCCGTACCGAACCGACACTTCAGACTTATATTTCGAAATGTGCCTGGTGTGAAGCATGGAAAAAGCACGATATTACAGAATACGGTAAACTTTATTGTGTCAATGTTGATAATGCGGTTTATCAGGGATTCCGCTCTGATTTTGTCTGTACCCCAACTGCTACATCCATGAGCTGGGGCGGCGAACAATGCGAATTTGACTGGGGCTATCCACTGACGCCGGAAGATGTCGAAGCTCTCGCTGCCAAGAAGAAGGATCTCGGCACTTCCTGCATGAAAGATTTTAATTTTCACACCGCACATCTGAAAGATACAATTAGTAAGACACTGATCGAAAAGCTTGGCACAAACGGTCAGAAAGCAATTGATCTTGCCCTTGCTGATTACGTGGATACTTTCGGTCAGGAATATCTGGATGTATTAGAGGGTGCTTACCCGGAGGAAGTTTAAATATGACAGATTCTACGATCAATCATTTCAGTGAAGAAATTTGTTCCGAATCTTCCGCCAGCCGTAACATTGTAGCAGACTGGCTTAAAACACATCAGGCAGAATTAATTGATACGGCAAATTACATATTTGCCAATCCGGAACTTGCCTATCAAGAACAAAAATCTTCGGTGCGTTTAAGTACTTATTTACAGGAACAGGGATTTACTGTTTCAAGCGGAACTGCAAATATTGAGACTGCCTTTACCGCAACCTGGGGCACAGGAAAACCAATCCTTGGATTTCTCGCAGAATACGATGCACTTCCCGGTGTCGGACATGCCTGCGGTCATAACTTACTGGGCACTGCCGTAATCGGAGCCGCCTGCGCACTGAAAAATCATATGGAAACAGAACAGATTCCCGGCACGATCTGCGTCTACGGTTGTCCTGCTGAAGAGATCATGTCCGGCAAGATTGTTATGAACAAAGCCGGCGTCTTTGATGGCCTGGATGTTGCCGTAACATGGCATCCATTTGACCGGAACCGGATCAGCAACGATATCTGGATGTCCCAGGATGTGAAAAATTATACTTTCCACGGAGTCAGCGCACATGCCGCCAAATCTCCGCAGGAAGGGCGAAGCGCTCTGGATGCAGCCGAACTTATGAATATCGGTGTAAATTATCTGCGTGAACATGTGCCGGATGAAGTCCGTATGCATTATGCATATGTCGATAACGGAATCCCGTCAAATGTTGTTCCGGATCTTGCAAAGACGAATTATTTCATCCGTTCTTTCAAGCGTTCCCGCACAGAAGATGCCAGTGCACGTGTGGATAAATGTGCACGCGGTGCTGCCATGATGACAGATACAACCGTAGATATTGAACTGGTCACCAGCTGTAAAGAGATGAAAGTCAACCGTGTGCTTGCAGAGCTGTACTATGAGGCAATGACACATATCCCGACTCCGGAATATACCGAAGATGAACTGACATTTGCCGCCGAACTCAGTAAAGAAGCCGGGTTGGAAAATGACGGGATTTATTTCAAAGGACTGGAACCGCTGGAGCCGGAACCTGTTCCGATCTTCATCGGTACAGACGCTACGGAAGTCAGCCACACCGTTCCTCTCATCACCATCAGTGCTGCTACCATGTGCCGCGGTACGTCTCTGCATCACTGGGCTGCCGCAAAGCAGGCAGGCATGAGTATCGGACACAAAGGTATGCTTTACGCTGCACGCTGTATAGCAGAAGGGACAAAGCTGCTGTTAGAAACCCCGGACAAACTGACTGCTGCCTGGGAAGAATTTAAGAATACAGATGCCTGATTGTGAACGCGCAGCGCGCGACACAATCTGTCTGATAATAATTCATATTAAACATTTTGATTTAGGAGGTCGATTATTATGGTAACAAAGAAAATCGGAGTCATCGGATGCGGAAACATGGGAGGCGCGATCCTCTACGGCGCACTGGAAAGCGGTGTACTCGCAAAAGAGAATGTATACGTTTACGACATTAACCCTGCCATGATGGAAAAAGCAAACGGCTGGGGTGTCAATCTCGCGGCAGACGATGAAGATGTCTGCAAGAACAGCGACATTATTTTACTTGCCGTTAAACCTCAGAATGCCGCAGAAGCTTTAGAGCAGTGCAAAAAAGCACTGGACGGTAAAGCAATGATGTCTATCGTAGCCGGTGTAACAGTCGAAAGACTTCAGGCTATGATCGATGGTACACCTAGAATCCTGCGCCTTCTTCCAAATACTCCGGCGATGGTATTTGCAGGAGCATTTGCTCTTTGCTCTGACAATGATTTCAAAGAAGATGAAATGGAAATCGCCAAATCCATCTACAGCTCTATCGGTGTTGTTGAACTCCTTCCGGAGCATCTCATCGATGCAGCCTGCGCATTAAACGGTGGCGGTCCGGCTTATGTTGCAATGTTCATCGAAGCAATGGCAGACGGTGGCGTAAAACAGGGACTTCCTCGCGCTACTGCATACCGCCTTGCAGAGCAGACCTGCCTTGGAACTGCAAAGATGCTTCTTGAGATGGATATCCATCCGGGTGCTTTAAAAGATATGGTAACTTCCCCTGCCGGAACTACCATCGAAGGCTGCGAAGCACTGGAACGTGGCGGCATGCGCGCTTCGGTTATGGAATGTATCAAGGCTGCTGCTGAAAGATCCAGACAGTTATAATCCAGAATATTAAATTGTAGTATGATATTTTTCTTACATAATCTGAATTGATTGAAAAAGAGATTGGCATATCATTCAACTGATACGCCAATCTCTTTTCATTCATACTAGTTACAATTTTTATTTTATAGCTTAAATAATTTCCGGACTAAACCCACGGTGCAGTACCGTTAAATATTCAAACCTGTTTTCTCTCGAAATTCTTTCAAAGAGTCTGCTCTCGCGGCTGCTTTCAGCCAGCTCGTTAAAACCTGCAGGTCTTTTTCTGATTCAATCCGGGTTTGAAGTACTTCCGGAATATCGCCAAGTTCCTGCAAGATTTCCATCAGCGAATCAATCTTGCCCTTCCGTATTCCAGCGGCTTCGCCTTTCTGTATTCCAGCCGCTTCGCCATCTGCATATTCTTCCATGCGTATTAACCTTTCCCGCTTTTCCCACGTATAATCCAGATGTGTCATTTTCTTCACTTCATCCTTCCTGCTTCTGAAAAAATCTTCCAATATATGATTCGTTATACAATCATTTATCGCACTGTCCACAGCCTCTTCCAGATTCATTCCCTGCCTTTGATTCTCCCTTACCTTTTCCACAAAATATGTATATCCTTCCAGTACTGCTGATTTTCTTTTCAAAATCTGATTGTTTTCCGGATTGATATTATAAACTTTGCAGATGATCTCTATCTGCAGTTCTTCGGCTTTGTGGTAAAACGAATCCGACAGTCTCATTTCTTCGTATTCCGTTCTTTTTTGTGTCCCATTATAAAATACGATAAAATGCGGTGTCGGTATCTGTATTTGTCTTCTGCTGAATAGATCCTTGTCATTATCTTTCAGCCAGTCCTGCAATGTATTTACAAAATAGATTAAACTTCGAAGTGGCATATTGGGATTGTATGTGGATTGATGCTCATAAAAATTGATGTTCATATCAATAATGAATGAAGCATCATTCCGAATGGAGAGCGACACGCCCCGCTCCAACTGAACAATCTCCACTTCCTCCGGATTGGTATATTCCGAATCGTTTAATGCATTGTAAACTTCCAGCGCATTTTCTTTGCTTTCCATTAACATGGAAAATACATCACTTTTGTACTCTCTGTTTTTTCTCATGAAATACTCCCTTCTTTATTCTGAGTCCTTCACAAGAAATTGTGCGGTCTTCGTTAGTACCTTCAGGACTCCTGCTGTTATTAGTGAAATTTAAAAGCATGAATTCCTTTCAGATACTTTAGATATGAATAAGACACGCTTAAAAGCGCAAAAGAAAAAGATGCTTTTATAGGAGTTTAGCACTATCAAATCATCTTTTCAACTTATTTTTATTTCTTTTTTGTTCTATTTTTCAAAAACAACAACTCCACATTCATATGGATGGTCATAATATACCTGGTCTTCCTTGTCAGAGTGATATCGTAATATTTTCATAATAATCAAAAAATCTCCACCGCCGCCGAGAGTCATAAATTCCGCAAGATAAAGGCACACAAGATTGCCTGTCATGATTGCCACTACTCCCAACCCTGCTCCAAGAACCAGTGTTGGCATTGCCGCTCCCAATACATACTGCCATTTCTTAAGTGGTACCGAACAATGGCAGTACGGCGTCAGCATCTTCCAGATCACGCCAAAATTTATAGATTGAAAATGTTTTTCTGCAAATATTCCCCATGTAATTCCGTGAATCAATTCATGCACAACTGTCAACATCAGCGTAAACGGGAGCTGCCATATTAAAAGTTCCAGAGAAAGTGGGGATGCCCTGACAGCTAAAACAGCTACAATATACTTACACAACAGTATATCGTAGCTGTTTTCTTTCACTTAACTATTTTGTTATCTCTTTTAATCATTTTTTCAAGCCAAAATTTTGTTTGAGTACATCATATAGTTTTGAATTTTCGTTTAAAATAATATATGTTATATCTGTTTGATTTAAGTGAATTTCACCTTCATTATTTACAGTAAATGTTATATAGTCATTATCCGAAGAAACTGTCATTGTATAGAGTGGCTTTTTTATTTCCATCCCTAATTCTCTGCGTTTACGCTTCATCTTTGTTTTTTTAATTTCATCAATAAGATTCTTATATATTACCGTCTGCAAATCTGTGTCATGTACAATTGGATTCTCATCACTCTCCATTTTTTCGACAGATATAATTTTCCATTTTGTTGATGAACCTAAATTTTTGTCTATTTGTCTTACCAATGTCGTATGTCCATTCAAAACTATAATTATTGCTATAATTCCAACTACAACAACAGTACTTATGCACATTAAAATTCTTTTTTTCATTATTTTCCCTCAACAAGAGACAACTCCTTTTAGAGCTATTTTTTTCTCCACTTTTCTGTCAGAAGCTCTGAAGATATTGTCCACATTTCTTTTGTATTATGATTTGCCAATATATTACATCTTTCCAAGTTCCTTGACTTTTTATCATAATAAGTTGTTTTAACGGTTGCTTTACTTTTTAATTTTTTAGTATATGTCGACTTTTTAAAACCAACTCCAACTGGATGAAATTCATAAAACACATCTGCTACACCTTTTTCATCAGAAAGTACTACTTTTTTCTTTTTCTTTGCATTGTCCTGATAATAAAAAATATTTCTTGTCGTATATTTTGCCTGAAAAACATAGGATGAATATGATTTTTTATCATATTTAACGCCACCATCTCCAACCATTATTTCGACAATACTAAATGGAATCGAATAATTTCCCATTGCATAGCTCACAGCTAATTTCACGCCGCCTTCCATCCATTCATTTAAATACTTGCCAACAGCTTTACCTCTTTTTTCAATTCTAATATTCTTAGCTTTTGATACAGTATAGTAATATGTTCTTCTACCATATGTTCCATATTTTGATGCAGCTGAAACCGGTAAAGAAGTAAAACTAAAACTAAACACGAACGCTAACATAAGTGTAATGATAAAATATTTTTTATACTTTTTCATTCCCCTGTGCCTCCCTTTTTTAGTTTTAGTCTCCCCCCCACGCAAAAATTGTCAAGTCTTTTTCTTATATTTCATTATTATATAATCCTCTACGACTTCATCCGCTTAATCACCTTCAATCTGGTAAACTCTTCCCTTTCTTTTTCCTCCAGCGCATTGCTGATCGTGTATACCAGATTGCTGTACATCGGAATCGTAATATTCTTAAGCGCATTGGCACGTTTCTGTGTCTTTTTAATATTCGTTGCCAGACGATACGCCGCATTCTCCACCATCGACAATTTGATGGTCAGATCTTTCACTTCCCGGAATGCTTCTCGCGCAATATCGATCGACTCTCTCGTTGTACTGAACGAATACGTCAGATCATTCTGCTTTGCATCGTATTTGACATGCGGGATCTCTGTTCCCATAATACTCCGCGTCTGGATGCGGATAGAATCTTCGATCGGCACGGTAAATGCCAGTTCCCGCACTTTGCTGATTCCATGCTCGATATTCGCACGCTGCAGGCATGCATATGCTTTTGTAAATGTCTGGTCAATCTCTTCCTGAATATCCTTTGCCTCATCAATCAGTGACATCAGCTCTTTGAGCAGAATATTCCGCTTCTTATCCATCAGATCATAGCCCTGATGCGCCAGTGCCAGCGAGTTTTTGGCAAGCATTAAGTTTCCTTTTGTAGGAAATTCTCTCGGATCCATACTCTGCCTCCTTTTCTGCTTTCATTCTGGTCTCTGTCATAGAAATAAAATTATTTCTTATGATTCACTTTCTTCCTCATCCGTCTCTTCTTTTTTCTTATAATATTTATCAACCAGTTTCGTATCGATTCGGTCTAATTCCTCTTTTGGAAGTAAACCTAAAAGTTCCCAGCCGAGATCCAGCGTATTCAGAATCGTACGGTTTTCTTTTGGGCCCTGACCGATATATCGTTTTTCAAATTCTTCTCCGAATTTCAGATACTGCTTGTCGATCGGTGACAGCTCATCTTCTCCGATAACGGAGGCAAGATTTCTCGCTTCCCCCACCTTTGCATAAGCTGAAAATAACTGATTTGCCAGATCCTGATGATCTTCTCTTGTGTAGCCTGCTCCAATCCCGTCTTTCATCAGACGGGACAGTGACGGCAGGATACTGATTGGCGGATAAATTGCCTGCCCGTGTAAATTCCGGTCCAGAACAACCTGCCCTTCTGTAATATATCCGGTCAGATCCGGAATCGGATGTGTAATATCATCATTCGGCATCGTCAGGATCGGAAGCTGTGTCACAGAACCAGTCGAATCTTCTACAATTCCGGCACGCTCATAAATCGTTGCCAGCTCACTGTACAGATAGCCCGGATATCCTTTTCTTGACGGGATTTCTCCTCTGGAAGAAGATACTTCACGCATCGCCTCCGCAAAGGATGTCATATCTGTCAGAATAACAAGGATGTGCATATTACACTCAAAAGCAAGATATTCTGCCACTGTCAGTGCCACTTTCGGCGTGATCAGACGTTCAACAACCGGATCATTTGCAAGATTCAGGAACATACATACATGATCGGATACACCGCTCTCTTCGAATGTTCTGCGGAAAAATTCTGCCACGTCGTGTTTGACACCCATAGCGCCAAATACAACCGCAAACTCCTCGTCCGAACCTTCGCCGAGTGATGCCTGCTTCACGATCTGCGCCGCAAGCTGGTCATGCGGAAGTCCGTTTCCTGAGAAAATCGGGAGCTTCTGCCCACGGATCAGTGTTGTCAGTCCGTCAATTGCTGAAATGCCGGTACGGATATAGTTTCTCGGATACTCTCTCTTTACCGGATTTAACGGAAGCCCATTGATGTCCCGCCTGTCTGCTGCCGTGATCGGTCCAAGTCCATCAATCGGTTCGCCGATTCCGTTAAATGTACGCCCCAGCATCTCCGGGGACACATCAACTTCCATCGGACGTCCGGTCAGCTTGGTATGCGTATTGTCCAACGACATATTTTCCGTACCTTCAAATACCTGGATGATTGCCTTGTCCTCATCAAGTTCCACGATTCTTCCCATTTTATGGATCTTATGATCTACTACAAATTCTACAATTTCATCATAAAATGCATCCTGTACCCCTTCCAGCACAACAAGAGGTTCGTTTATGCTGCTCAGTCCTAAATATTCAATTGCCACAACTTACTCCCCCTTTATGCATTCTTCTCTACGACACGATCGTAGAACTCGTCAATATCCCGTTTATACAGATCCAAAAGCTGCAGGTTATCGTTCGGCACATCATATTTAATAGCGATTACCTTTTCGTAAATCCCTTCGGCTTTCAGCACAGACATCGGCATACCCATCGCAACCAGCCTCCGGCTTTTCTTATATAAATATAAAATAACATCCATCATCTTAAACTGTTTCTCCAGCGAAACGCATGTATCATCTTTGTGGAATGCATTCTGCTGCAAGAATCCAAGACGGATCACTCTTGCAATTTCCAAAATCAGTTTCTGATCATCCGGAAGTACATCGCCACCGATCAGTTTTACAATCTCCATCAGACTGCTCTCCTGATTCAGAATTGCCATCAGACGATTCCGGTAATCTACAAACTTCGGCGATACGTGATCCGAATACCATCCACTTAAATCGTTCAGATATTCACTGTAGCTGGACAGCCAGTGGATTGCCGGGAAATGTCTCGCATACGCCAGCGATTTATCCAGTCCCCAGAAGCAGCGCACGAAACGCTTTGTATTCTGTGTGACCGGTTCAGAGAAATCTCCACCCTGTGGCGATACTGCACCGATGATCGATACTGATCCGGTTGCTCCATTTAATGTCTGCATCATACCTGCACGCTCATAGAATGCGGACAGTCTGGATGCAAGATAAGCCGGAAATCCCTCTTCTGCCGGCATCTCTTCCAGTCGTCCGGACAGTTCACGCAGTGCCTCTGCCCATCGTGAAGTAGAATCTGCCATAATCGCCACATCATACCCCATATCACGATAATACTCTGCCAGGGTGAGTCCGGTATAAATAGATGCTTCACGGGCAGCTACCGGCATATTAGAAGTATTTGCGATCAGCGCTGTCCTATCCATCAGAGGATTGCCGGATTTCGGATCGACCAGCTCGGAAAATTCTTCCAGAACCTGTGTCATCTCATTTCCACGCTCTCCACATCCGATATAAATAATAATATCTGCATCGGACCATTTTGCGATCTGATGCTGTGTCATCGTCTTTCCGGTTCCGAATCCTCCAGGAATTGCGGCGGTTCCGCCCTTTGCAATCGGGAACATGGTATCCAGAATTCTCTGTCCGGTTACAAGCGGTACGCTTGCCGGATACCGTTCCGATACCGGCCGCGGTACACGGATCGGCCATCTCTGTGTCATTGACAGTTCTTTTAATGTTCCATCCGCAAGCTCCAGTGTTATCAGCGTATCCTTGATCGTATACTGTCCATCCGGTACAACCGAAATTACTTTTCCTTCTACATCCGGTGGCACCATGCATTTATGCACGATTGCACGCGTTTCCGGAACTTCTGCAATAATCATTCCTCCGTGCACCAGATCACCGATACCCACTGTCATATGTGTATCCCATAATTTTTCTTTATCCAGTTCGTCCACGCTGACACCACGTGTGATAAATGCACCTCCTGATTCTGCGATTCTCTCAAGCGGTCGTTCGATTCCATCAAATATGTTATTTAGTATTCCCGGAGCCAGTGTCACAGAGACAGCAGCGCCCGATGCCGTAACTTCTTCTCCCGGACGCAGTCCCGATGTCTCCTCGTATACCTGGATCGTTGTCAGATCTTTATCCAGAGAAATCACCTCACCGACAAGGCGTTCCTTTCCGACATAGACCATCTCCGACATTTTAAATCCATTCTTCCCTTTCAGATAGATAACGGGGCCATTAATGCCATATATCTTTCCAGTCTTTTCGCTAGTCAATTCCCGCACCTCCCTTGAATGAGAATTTATGGGATTCATTTTCCAGCGCTCCCTTAAACGCATAGTCAACTAATATATTTCTTTCATGAATTACCGCGCGCACCCCGCCAATAAAATCTTCTTTACTGATCGTAAGTTTCATGCCGGTATGCTCTTCCAAATAATCTTTCCATCTTGCATCCGACGGATTAAGATATATCGTCATCTCTTTTCCATCTGCAAATCCGGCAGCCTTTTCTATATAAGTAACAAGAAGTGCCTGATACTGTGGTGTCTGCATATAATCATTCAGTTTTTCTTCCACTTCCTGAAACAGTTCTTTTTTTAATTCAAATTGCGTCGCGCTGATCTCTCTTTTCAATTCGAGCTGCGCCTTTGACATTGCCATATTGAGCTGCTGCTTTGCACTTACCTGCTCTGCTTTGATCCGCGTCTCTACCTGACGTTTCACCTCTTCTTCATGCTGCTTTGCAAGCTGCCGGAGCGCATCCTCATGCTGTTTGATGATTGCATTTCCTTCGCCACGGGCTTCTTCCATCGCCTTCGTGCGAAGATGCTTTATTTTCTCCTCTAATGTCAAGCATGCCACCTTCTTCCTATCTATAACTTCAGTCCGATTGCCTCATTTACATACGAAGTGATAAAATCTTTTTTTCGTCCGGTTCCGTGTCTGTCAGGAATTTCAATCAGAAGCGGCATCGTCCTTTCCAGTTTAATCTCATTGATCAGATCTGGAAATTCCCTTCCAAATTTTTCTGTCAGCAGGATAATTCCAACGGTCTTATCATGCATCGCTTCTTCAATGGCACTGCGCAGCTCTTCCCGCGTGTGCACCATCACGCCGTCTACGCCGGCAAGCCTCATTCCTGTCAGAGTATCGATATTATCACTGATCAGATACATTTTCATCTTACAATTTACCAAGGATCATGAAGGAGATGATCAGTCCATACAGACAAACACCTTCTGCAAGTCCTACGAAGATCAGTGATTTTCCAAGTGCGCTGGAATCTTCACTGATGGCACCCAGCGCTGCGCTTGCCGCACTGGCTACGGCAATACCTCCACCGACACAGGATAAACCGGTTGCAAGTGCGGCGGCAAGATATCCGAATCCGGTTGCATTAGAAGCGGTCTGCGTTGCAGCTTCTGCTGCATGTACAGTGTCTCCGCCAAATAACATAATTCCCGCAATCAGAAATGCTCCAAAGAAGAAAAACACATTTGCTCCGATTGCTTTTTTATAGCGTTTTTTCGACTGCTCGCCAAGCAGATAATACCCAAATGGTATGATGATACTCAGAATCAAAGTTGCGATCAGCAGTAATTTTACAGTCAGTGTCATAATAATATCCTCCTATTTTCCAGATCTTAATGTTCTTTTTTATGTTGATCAAATGGTTTAAACTCTCTTCCGGTTCCTTTATAAAAACGGCTGAACATTTCATAATATTCCAGCCTGAGTACCTGGATTCCTACAATCAGTCCCTCTAACAGGCACACGATCACATTGCCGAGAATCACGCCAAAGATATTCACGCTTCCGCTCTCCGCTCCAGACAACATCAGTACAACTTCCATGATCGCCGCATGGCTGACTGCAAATGCACCGATTCGCACATAAGACAATGTATTGGAAAAATAACTCAGCATCGTTTCAAATAATTCAAAAAATCCCTGCACAAGAAACATCACTTTTCCCTCTTCGAGTTTCTTGTGATTATGCTCCACAAGATTCGTCAGAGGTTCTTTAAATACAAACAGGATGACCGGTATGCCAAGACAGATTGCCAGTAAAATATTACTCGGCGTCTTATGTCCTGTCATATACAGAACGATTGTCAGAATGATACATCCGTAAAATACAAATCCCGCCAGCCCGTTATTGGAAAATAACAGATTGCCTTTATCATGTGCTTTTATCGCATTGATCATCTGGAACAGGATCACCAGCAGGTTCAGTCCCATGCCAAAGGCAACCGCCACAATAAATACCGTATTCAGCTGCCCGATAAATGGCAGATTTGTCATAGCTTCTACCGGTTTCAACCATAGTGCCGGTATCACATCTTCAAAACCAAATACACTTCCAAACATAAATCCAAATGCCATTGAGAAAATACCTGCAACCGATATAATTCCCGCGAGATTTATCTTCTTCGTCAAATACAGGATTCCACCAATTGCAAACAGGCAGAAGCCCTGTCCCACATCTCCGAACATCGCGCCGAAAATAAATGTATAAGTAAGTGCCACGAACATTGTCGGATCCATCTCATCATTCGCCGGAAGCCCATACATCCGTACAAACATCTCAAACGGTTTGAAAAGCTTCGGATTCTTAAGTTTTGTCGGCGGTTCACCGAAGAACTTCTCTCTGTCTTCTTCCACTACAACAAATATCTTATCATCCTTTTTCGTCTCTTCCAGGAATTTAGCGACATCTTCTTCGCCCATCCATCCGCACAGGATATAATACTCTTCCTTGTTGTCGCCTTCCTCAATCCGCGCTGCCATCTTACGCACATCAAAGATATTGCACAATTCTTCCAGACGCTTCTGCGCTCCTAACAGTTCTGCCGCATGCTTTTCAACCAGCACACGGATACTTTGCTTAATCTTCTTGATCTTCTTTTTCGTTTTACCAATCTCTTTCTGTAATTCCTCACATGCCTGTGTCGGCGTTCCAATAAAATCTGATGACAGGCTGATCCGCTCAAAATGAAGTGAATTAAATACAGAGTCTATTTTGCTCGCTTCCGGATTGGATGTAAAATAACATCCATAGACATAATTCTCATCTCTTGCTCCCTCTATAAATACTGCATTCAGATCATCAAATAAATATTTTTCAAGCCGATTAAAATAATCTACCGAAATCCGTCCAAACCGCACCTTCATATAGCGGTAACGCATAACTTTGTACAGATCCAGATCCAGCGGTTGAAACGGTGTCAATACATCCAGTCTTTCCCGTAAACTTTCTACTTTCTTTTTTAATAATTCTTTCTGTTCCTGCAGTTCCAGAAAATCATGATTCACTTCCCGGATCATTGCAAGCATCTCCTCCTGCGATGTCACTGCTTTCGGACAGATCTTGTCATCCTTGATCATTGCCGTAAACTGCTCCGCCTTCGCGAGCGGTTCCCGGTAAGGATTCAAATCTACAAATGGCTGCAGATTGTCCGTTGTCTTAAGCTCAGCCACTGCATTTTCCAACTGCATCTCATACTTAGAAAGATACTGGTCGCAGACACGGTCAATGTCTGTCTTCGGCCCGCTTATGCTTAAGAATTTCATCTTGACGATCATCGAATCACCCCTTTCATATATGCTAAAGTCTCTGTTGTTGTTAATCCGTAGCGAATACATTCAAACGCTGTCGTCAACTTTTTAATTTCTTCTTCTTTTAAAAACAGATATGTGCTGATCGATGCGATCGAATACGGCTCTCGCCTTCGGTCTGACAGGTACAACTGACGCAGGCAGTCCTGATAGATCTGCTCCATCGTCTTCTGTTCCTTCCCGATCTCATATTTCTTCGCATAATATGTTTCGTCCAGCCGATTTTGAAATTCCTCCACACTCGGTGTGTCTACCAGCATCTTAAAATCTTCCAGATTCAGCCGGTAATGGATTGGAATCGTAAGTGCATAAATATCCGGCGGCAGTAAATGATAATATTTCTTCGCACGGTATATCCACTGGATATTCAAAAGGTCAATCTTTGTTCCGCAGTCTCGCGTATAGATCTCCAGCTCTTTCTTCTTAAGCAGTCTGCGCTGTTTTCTCCAAAGTGTCGTAAAATAATAGAGATCCAGTGCAAGATCATAGTCAAACAACGTCGCTGCACCTGAATCTTTTATCTTAATGAGCGGTTCATAATACTCCGTACCCTGTAAATTATCTACCAGCTCGTCAATATTTCTGGACGTAATCATCTTGTCAATCGAGATCTGTGAATACCGGTCAAAAAAGTCTTTCTTGTATTCCAGATCAAATGGTTTTTCATAATGATTAAATACGATACGAAGACAGTAATTGATCAAATCCACTTCATACCGTTTCCAGTAAACTTTCAAAAACTTCTTCTGTTCCATTCCCGCAAACCGGAACAGTCTGGACCAGTCTGCATACAAAGACTGATACAGCACTTTCTCAACATTCCTTCGATGATAAAGTTTTACCTCCAGCCGGTTCATATACTCTGCATATGCCGGCTTTTCTTTCAGATACTCAATTACTTCCGGAACTGTCTTTTTGGATGCGACTTCCTCAAGCTCCTCTTCCGACAGAAGTTTCGCCTGCATCCCGTGGACTTTCGTGACAATTCCGCTGTAAGCCATAACATTTCCCATGTTCTATACCTCTGTGATATGTTCTAATATCTCTCTGGCATACGCCTCATGATTTTCTTCATATTCTTTTCGCAGTTCTTCCAGAAGCTTCTGGTTCTTCTCCCTCTGCTCCTCCATAACTGCATCCATTTTTTCTTTTGCCTGCGTACGAATTCTGGAAAGCTCTTCCTGTATAGCCTGCTCTGTTTCCCGATCAAACACGTCTCGTTCATTTTGTATCTGATGTTCAATCTCCGTCTTCTGTTTTTCGGCATGTTCAACAATATCTTCTGCTGTTTTTTCAATTTCGCTCAACTGCTCTATTACAGAATCCATAATCCGCCTCCGTTCTTTTTCCATATTTTTATGTATATGTTATATAATACTCTTATTTTTAGAAAAATCCATAGCAAATTTGACATTTTAAAGGACAAAAGTTAAACTGAAAAAGCACATGCAATATACATGAAAAAATGTATTTAATAAGGATAATATCAGAAAGGAACATTCTATGCGATTAAGAAATATACCCCGTGCGGAGAGCGTACTTGCCAATTCAGAAATGGTAATCAAAGATGAGCGACACTTCCGTGGCAAATGGAACAGCGAAATTTTTCACAATAATCATCCACTTCATATTGAAGTCGGTATGGGAAAAGGTCAGTTTATTCTGACATTGGCAGAGCAGAACCCAGATATCAACTATATCGGCATCGAGCGTTATTCCAGCGTTCTTCTACGTGCTGTCGAGAAACTGGAGGTAACATCCGATTCTTCATCCGAAGAAACAGTCACACTCCATCTTCCGAATCTACGCTTTATCTGTATGGATGCCACAGATCTTCCGGAAGTTTTTGCTGAAAATGAAGTATCCCGGATCTATCTGAATTTCTCCGATCCATGGCCGAAAGCCCGCCATGCAAGAAGACGTCTGACATCTGCAGAATTTTTTGCCCGCTATGACAAGATCCTCATTCCGGATGGCACTGTCGAATTTAAAACAGACAACCGAGATCTCTTTGATTTCTCCACCGAACAGTTGGAAACATCCGACATCTGGAAAATGACCGCATGTACCTATGACCTGCATCATGATCCTGCCATGAACGAAGGCAATGTCATGACAGAATACGAGGAGAAATTCTCTTCCATGAAACATCCGATCAACAAACTGATTGCGGCAAGGAAATAAGCATATGCCTCTTGCACGTTCATCATACGCATTTTTTACTTTGTATCATATAATAAAGTAACAATAGTCTGTGCAGAGGTACACATTCATGAAACCGAAACGAAGACGACGGCACTCCTGTTTTTGTTTTACCAACATTTGCAACAGGCGCTGTCACAGACCATTCTCATGTCTTTTACATTCTTTCTGCGAAGTATGCCGGTACCTGAATACAGACACGGACTGCCATACGAAGAAAAGAGGCTGATTTATGAAGCATGTCACTACAGCAAATTTTCCTGCTGTTATACACAATTCCGGCGTGCCGGTCGTTGTGATGTTTTACGCATCCTGGTGCACAAAATGTGCAATGATGAAACCAATTGCAGAAGAAATATCCGGCAAATACCATGCGCAGTATTTATTTATAGAAGTAGACATTGACGAATCACCACTCTTAGCCAAAACTTATACGGATGATCTCGTCCCGACATTCGTCTGCTTTAAAAACGGTACAGTTCTCGCCTCTTTCGGCGGACTGATTTCCTCTTCTATATTAGAAAAACGCCTAAAGAAAATCTTCAGAAAGAGTTAAGACGGATTTTCTTTGCAAACCAAAACGATTATGATACTATAATGATGCCAGCTCCCATATAATAATGGAAAAGATTGCAAAATCAATACATTTCTGCAGTCTTCTGGCATCATTTTTATTTAAACTCATTAAAAATACATCTGGTAATACCAGTCATAAAAGGAGGTACGGCAACAGCCATTATTATGAAAAAATTTAAAAAAATCATTCCACTTGCTCTGGCAGTTACACTTACATGTGCAAGTCTTCCGATGATCGCCAACGCAGACAGTTCCAAAGTTGTTACGATCGGGACAAACCTGTCAGACGACCAGAAGAAGTCTATGTATGAATATTTCGGGACAAGCAAGGACAGTGTAGAAACGATCGAAGTTACCAATCAGGACGAACGTAAATATATGGAAGGAATTGCATCTGAAGCGCAGATTGGTCACAAGACCTACAGCTGTTCTTATGTAGAGCCAACTACAAGCGGCGGTATCCAGGTGAAGGTCGCAAACCTTACATTTGTAACCAGTTCCATGATTGCCAGCACTCTGACAACTTCCGGCGTAGAAAACTGCAACGTTGTTGCGGCATCTCCGATCGAAGTATCCGGAACCGGTGCTTTAACCGGAATCATGATGGCTTATGAGACTGCAAGCGGTGAGAAATTGGACGAAGGGCAGAAAGAAGCCGCTACAGAAGAGCTTGTAACTACCGGTGAACTTGCTGACGATATCGGACAGGACAAGGCAACGGATCTGATGAACGATGTCAAAGAAAATGTCATTGCAAATGATATCAGCGACGAAGATAAGATTGCAGATACAGTCGATGAAAAAGCGAAAGATCTGGACGTTAATCTCACCGACGAGCAGAAAGATAAGATCGTATCCCTGATGGAGAAGATTTCCCAGTATGATTACGATGTCAAATCTCTTCAGCAGACGCTGAACAACCTGGAAGGCAAAAGCGAAGGTTTCTTCACAAAACTAGTCGATAACATCAAAGGATTTTTCGGCGGAAATGACAGCAATTCCGGTGGAATCATCAGCCAGACCAAAGATGATATTCTCGGAAGTGATGTTGTCAGCAACAGCACACTGGACGATATCAAAGACAAAGTTCAGAATGCAGATACTGAAGGCTGGTGGGATAAAGTCGTGAACTTTTTCAAGGGACTGACCGGAAGTGATTCAGATTCCTCAGACAGCAATTCTTCGGACGACAGTTCCTCCAACTAAAGTCACTGTACTTTCGATATTTTACAGACGGAGGATACAGGTATGAAAATACTGAATTTCGGGTCATTAAATATTGATCACGTATATAAAGTACCGCACTTTGTGAAGAAAGGGGAAACCCTTTCTTCCGAAGATTTAAAACAATATCCGGGTGGAAAAGGACTGAACCAGTCTATCGCCCTTGCAAAAGCCGGCATGTCAGTCTGGCATGCCGGAGTCATCGGAGCCGATGGACAATTTCTCTCTGACATTTTGACTGCTGCCGGAGTACATACAGAATTTCTGCATACCGACACCAAAACGCCAACCGGGCATGCAATCATCCAGAATGATGTGCAGGGAGACAATTGTATTCTTCTCTATGGCGGAACAAACCAGCAAATCACAACAATATATGCAGATGAAGTTCTCTCTCATTTTGGCTCAGGAGATTATCTGGTTCTCCAGAATGAGATCAATCAGCTCTCTTATATCATTATCAATGCGAAAGCCAGAGGCATGAAGATCATCTTGAATCCATCTCCAATGGATGCGAAGATTTTTGAACTTCCGCTGCATCTCATCGATCTGTTTTTTGTAAATGAGATTGAAGCTGCCGGGCTGATTAAGAGCAAACTGTCGGATGCTGATATTTCCGATAATGAAGAGCTTGCTTCCAGACTGCAGGAGCTTTTCCCTGAGAACGATTTTGTACTGACACTCGGCGAAGAAGGTTCTATGTATCTCTCTTCCGACACACAGATTTATCAGCCAGCCTTTAAAATAAAAGCTGTAGACACAACCGCTGCCGGAGATACATTTACCGGGTTCTTTTTATCTGGACTGTTACACGGCAAAAATATTCCTGCTTCGCTGGAACTGGCGTCAAAAGCATCTGCCATTACCTGCTCCAGAGCGGGAGCGGCTGTCTCTATCCCGACGATGGAGGAAGTGAAATAGCTAAGCGGTGACTCTATTCGAGTTTCTTTTACTATTCAGAACCTTCCCCACTCATTCGCAAATTCGCGCGTTCCTCGCGCTTTTTCGCTGCTTTGCAGCTCTTTTGCTCATGTTCGGGGCGGTGACTCTATTCGAGTTTCTTTTACTTTTCAGAACCATCCCCGCTCATTCGCAAAATCGCGCGTTCCTCGCGCTTTTCCGCTGCTTCGCAGCTCTTTTGCTCATGTTCGGGGCGGTGACTCTATTCGAGTCACCTGTATAAAAAGAAGAACCGGATACTCACATGTAAACATGTGTATCCGGTTCTTCTTTTTATACTTGGTTCTGAATAGTTACTCTTAAAATTCAAAAACTGCTACGCCGTATGGTGGAAGTGAATATGCGAATGAATATGGTCTTCCGTCGCATTCCTGCTTCTGTGCTTTGTATACCTGCGGGCGTTTCTCACCCGTTCCACCGTATTTCTCTTCATCGCTGTTCAGCAGCAACTTATACTGTTTTCTCTTCGGAACACCGACACGATAATCTGCTCTTTCCATCGGTGTGAAGTTACATACGAACAACAGATTCTTCTTGCCATCTTTGGAATGACGCATGAAGCTGAAAATACTTCTGTATGTGTCATCAGCATTGATCCACTCAAAGCCACCAAATTCATGATCTGCCTCATACATCGCTTTTTTATTCTTATACAAATGCAGAAGATCACGTACCCAGTTCTGAATCGCCTGATGTTCCGGCTCTGCAAGAAGATACCAGTCCAACTCTCTCTCCTCACTCCACTCACGGAGCTGTGCAAATTCCTGTCCCATAAACAACAGTTTCTTACCGACATGTCCCATCATAAATGCATATCCGACTTTCAGATTCGCATATTTATCAAATCCAAGTCCCGGCATCTTATTCAACATTGAACACTTCAGATGTACAACTTCATCATGCGACAGAACCAGAATATAGTTCTCACTATATGCATAACTCATTGCAAATGTCATCAGATTATGATTATCTTTTCTGAAATACGGATCCAATTTCATATATTCTGTAAAATCATGCATCCAGCCCATGTTCCATTTCAAGCTGAATCCCAGTCCGTCATCTTCCACATCCCCGGTTACCTTCGGCCATGCAGTAGATTCCTCAGCAATCATCATTGCACCTGGATTACGGCCAAGCACAACCGAATTAAGATGCTTAAAGAAATCAATCGCTTCAAGATTCTTATTCTCTCCGTACTTATTCGGCACCCACTCTCCTGCATTCTTTCCATAATCCAGATATAACATGGACGCAACCGCATCTACGCGAAGACCGTCTATATGGAAGTATTCCACCCAGAACAGCGCATTGGCAATCAGGAAGTTCCGCACTTCATTCTTTCCATAATCGAAAATCTTCGTTCCCCAGTCCGGATGTTCTCCCATCCTCGGATCTGCATATTCAAACGTTGGGGTTCCATCAAAATCAGCAAGTCCGTGTGCATCTTTCGGAAAATGTGCCGGCACCCAGTCAAGAATGATACCGATATTATGCTGATGCAGATGGTTGACCATCCATGCAAAATCCTGCGGGGTTCCATATCTGGAAGTTGGTGCATAATACCCTGTCACCTGATATCCCCATGAACCGTCAAACGGATGCTCCGCAATACCAATCAGCTCCACATGCGTATAACCCATGTCTTTTACATATTTGACTATCTCTTTACCGAAATCCCGGTATGTATAAAATCCATCGTCCTCACACCCCGGATGTTTCTTCCACGAACCGATATGCGCTTCATACACAGACACTGGTTCTTTCTTATGATCCCAGTCTTCCCTGCGCTTCATCCACTGCGTATCCGACCATTTCAGCTCACTGATATCATGCACTCTCGATGCAGTTCCCGGTCGTAACTCTGCATAGTTTGCAAATGGATCTGCCTTGAAAATGTAGTCTCCCGTATAAGTCTCAATACAATACTTATACATCATATCTTCCTGTACCTTTGGTATAAAGCACGTATAAATTCCCAACGGCTCTTCCCGCTTCATCGGATTCGCCTGTGTATCCCATTCGTTAAATTCACCGACAACGGATACCGACTTCGCATGCGGTGCCCACACAGCAAAATACACACCCTGACGGTGTCCATCCTTTACTCGGTGCGATCCCAGCTTCTTATATATCTCGTAATGGTTCCCCTGTCCAAAAAGATACTGATCCAGCTCCCCGATCTCATATGTTTTTTTCTTTCTTTCAGCCATAATTCCACCTTCCCATACTCTTATGGTAATATATTTATTATACGTTAGAACAAGGTAAAAAGAAAGAGTTTTGACAAACATTATCTGTCAAAACTCTTTTTTCTCATTTATAGTTTGAATTTATTTTTATTGTCAAACTAAATTCTGAAATCCTCTTCTTTAAGGATGATCCGGTCTGCGTGATCCGTTCCTTTTCCAAAGACTCTTCTTGCAAGATGTTTTACATTTGCTTTCTGTGAATGAGCGATTGCTTCATCCATAATCTCTTTAACCTCGGCAACTGTTACGGCATGATCCTCTCTCTGCATTACATCGATTCGGCTGTACAATGCAAGGATTCCCATTTCATCCAGTTTATATCCATTTTCCTTCGCATATGTCTGACCGAATGTTACCAGCTCATCATTGATAAATACCGGCAGCTCCAGTTTTGAAGTAAACTTGCGTTTGAAATCCGGATTAGCTGTCATAATACGTTCCAATGGTTTTCTCTGATCTTCCAGTACAAACAGCATCTCTCCTGTCTTTCTTTCCATCAGATAGCTTAACTCTTCTACTGTTCTGGAATTTAACTTACCGGCTTTTTCGATAATGATCGCTCCACCACGGAGTTTCTGGATAATATTGGATAACTCTTTCTTATTCAGTGACTCTCCTGTTACAATTGCAACTTTACCCTGTTTCAGGTTACGCTGTTTCTGGATTGCTTTTACAATATCAACAGCAAGAACTGTCTTACCAGATCCTTTTCTTCCGATAACCATAAGGTTTCCTGTCTTGGAAGTTCCTTCTCTCTGTGCACGGCGGTCATTATCCAGAACTTCTACAATCTGCTCACTCATACCTCTGACTGGTACAAAGTAAGAGAATAACTTCTTCTGTTCTTCTGTAAGTCCGGCTTTCAGACCAATCTCACTTGTTGCACTTAAGTCATAACGACCGGTTACTACAAATCCTGTATCAAACGGAACTCCGCCACCTTTAGACTTCTTGATACGTTTCTGTATCTCTGCCTCTGAAGGCTCCTCGATCTCAAGCGCTTCACCGAGATCTGTATCATCATCTTTGTCATCATTGAAGAAATCATCCAGATCAAAGTCTTCTTCTTCAGCTTCTTCATAAGAAACCTCTTCCGGCTCATCTTCTGCAGATACTTCTTCCGGCTCTGCAAAATCTTCCTCTGTGAAATCTCCTTCTACGAAATCTTCTTCCTCCGCGGATGCTTCTTCAAAATCTTCTTCAGCAAAATCGGCTTCATCAAAGTCTTCCTCGCCGAAATCTCCTTCAGCAAAATCAGCCTCATCAAAATCTTCGCCGTCTTCTGCGAAATCCTCTTCATCAAAGCCTTCCTCTGTGAAATCTCCTTCGTCAAAATCAGCCTCATCAAAATCTTCGCCGCCTTCTGCGAAATCCTCTTCATCAAAGTCTTCCTCGCCGAAATCTCCTTCGTCAAAATCAGCCTCGTCGAAGTCTTCTTCTACCGGCTCCTCGTCAAAGTTCTCTTCATCGAAATCATTTTCATCATATTCCTCATCGAAGTCTTCTACATATTCTTCTTCATTGTAGTCATCCTCAATAAAATCATCACCGTCGAAGTCATCTTCTGCTCCACCAAATACTGCATCTTCCAGATCTTCTTCATCATCCAGATCTTCATCCAGTACAATTTTTGAAGTCTTAGGTGTTGCTGCTCTGCTTTCAAGCTGCTCTACCAAATCTAAAATATCGTCTGGCAGACGCTGTGTATTTTTCTTTTCTTCTGTAACTTTCTCGTCCGGCTTACCCATTGTCTGCTGTTTTGCAAGTCGTTCTGCTGCCTTTTTGGCTGCTTCCTGGATAGCGGCTTCTTTTTCAGCTTCTTTTCTGGCTCTTTCTTCTTCAGCCTTTCTTCTTGCTTCTTCCTCGGCACGCTTTCTTGCTGCTTCTTCTTCAGCCTTTCTTCTCGCTTCTTCCTCGGCTTTGCGCTTTCTCTCAGCTTCCTCTTCCGCTTTTCTTCTCGCTTCTTCCTCGGCACGCTTTCTTGCTGCTTCTTTTTCTGCCGCTATACGCTTGCGCTCTGCCTCAGCCTCAGCAGCCTTTCGCTCCAGTTCAAGTCGTTCTGCTTCGCGGCGTTTTCTTGCTTCTTCTCTTTCTTTTGCAAGACGCGCTTCATCTTTGGCTTTCTGCTCTTTGATTGCTTCTGCATTTGCTTTCTGCTTTTCTTCCCACTCCTGCAGGATCTCTTCAATCTTCATCTGTCCGCCAAGCAGAAGTTCTTCTTCCTTCTCAGCCATTGCCTTTTCTTCTATATTGATCTCCTGTACCGGATCACTTGCAGGTTCCATTGTCTCCAGCGGAACATCTTCTTCTGCAACTTCTTCCGGCTCTGCTTCATAAGCTTCCTCTGCAACTTCTTCCGGCTCCGCTTCGTAAGCTTCCTCTGCAACTTCTTCCGGCTCCGCTTCGTAAACGTCCTCTGCCGCTTCTTCCGGTTCTGCTTCATAAGTTTCCTCTGCAACTTCTTCCGGCTCTGCTTCGTAAACCTCCTGCTCCACTGCTTCTTCGGTAACTTCTTCCGGTTCTGTTTCGCAAGTTTCCTCTACGACTTCTTCCGGTTCTGCTTCATAAGCTTTCTCTTCTTCGACTGCCTCTTCTGCCGCACTCTCTTCCGGCATATCCTCTTCTTCGCTCTCAGCATCCTCTTCGTCAAATGCCGGTTCCGGTCTTACTCCGCCAGGTCTGCTATCATACTTCTCCTGCTGAAGCGGAGTCAGCGGTTTGTATTTCATCTTTAATTCCATCGCCTGATATACATATTTGCCTTCACTGAACCACAAGATCAGATCATCACATTCTTCCAGACACTTCGCTGTCATTCCTGCCTCGTGATACAATAATGCCAGTTCATATGCCCATTTCTCAACATATTCAGATTTCTTGAAATCTTCCAGCGCACGAATCTGTTCTTCCAGATCAGCTCCCTGTGTTTTCAGAATCTTATATTTCAAAATATACTGATTCGGATCACGCGGTGCCACTTTAACAAATTCTTCATAACAGTCAGAAGCTTCCTGTGTGTCCTCCAGTTTCAATGCCAGAAGACCTAACCGGTATATAACTTTACGGCTTCCAGGTGCACGGTCATATGCCAGGAACAGCACATCCCTGCTCTTCTGATACTCTCCGTTACATTCGTAAATCTCACTGACGGTATTCAACATGGATGCATTTTTTACTCTGCGCCAGTCAATCGTATCTGCGATCTCCATAGCTTTTTTATACTGCTTCTGCTCCACGTATTCGAGCATCTGCTCGGTCTTAACCCGATATTCATATTTATCCAAATTTCTCACCTCAAAATTTAATTATATTTCTACTATTTTACTATATTTAAAGATGATATAAGTTTAGCATATGGTATTAGCATTGTCAAAATATACGCTCTATTTGTTAAAAAAATATTACAAAAATGTAACATTAAAATAGCCATTACAGTCGTTCCTGATTGCAATGGCTATCTTATATTGAATTTTATCATATTTATTATTATATTAAATCGGAGGAAATATTATTACCAATTCCCGTAACCTTTTCCTTTCTATTTTTAAGGATGAGTAAGGGGTATGTATAAAATGTTTCTTTACACATTTTATAACTTCACATAAGTTTTACTCGTTTTTCTTCTATCTGTGGTATTTATTTCCAATATGTCTGTGCAGATGTAACTCTTTATTCTATCTTCCGGTTTTTTGACATCTCCGATTTCTTTTTTTCTTCCATTCTAATCTTACCGGATTCTAACTTCTATGGTAAAGGCTTATTTTTCGGGAATCATTCTCTGCCATACCACTAACATATTGAATTGATGAATCGATTAAACTGTCCAACGGAATAAGCCTCCTTTACATGAATTTCCAAATCTTCAAATCTCTCAAATGTTATTTCGAAAATCCTTTCTCGTCAGATCTTCTTTTATTTGATTTTTAGATTTCGTATCTCTTTTGGATTGACTTTATAATAGCACCGCGCCTTTGTTTTGTCAACACTATTTTTATATTTTTATTTTATTATTTTATTTCATCATTGTTATTTTATTATTATCTGTCAATTCTGACTTTTTATTCATGTTCTTCTGATACATAGCATAACATTTTCAAACCATAACAAACAGACTCAAAATCATCATCTCCATACTCCTCTTCTATATAATTTGCAGCTTTTTCTGCCATAACTTCCACGCTCACTGGCTCATCCTCTGCGCGCTCCGTCTGCGTGACATGCCGTTTTTTCAATGTGAATAACAAGACAATTTTATTGAAAGTGACCGATATCTATATCAAAATAAAAAATGCAATCCACGCTGTGTCAAAGCTTCCAGAATCGGGACGTTTCATTAAACTGGATATGTATTTAAATGATGACAAATTCGATGTGCTTGTCAGGGAGTGATTTTATGACATCTTTCGACTCTTAATTGTTAACCTTTATATTTTTATAGTTGACATTCTTCATATCTACAATTATAATGACTTTGTTAAATAAATGATTATTGTACGAACAAACTCACATCACAGAAAGGACTTTTTACATGGAAACATCAACTACTAAATCAGCTTTTACTACAAAACGTATGGTAGAGATTGCTTTGATCACTGCCGTTATCTGTATTCTGGCACCATTTGCTATTCCAATTCCAGTCAGTCCGGTGCCGATTTCACTGACAAATCTGGTTATATATATCGCTGTTTTTATTCTTTCCTGGAATGATGCACTTTTCAGCTATATCATTTATCTGCTTCTCGGAATTGCAGGTCTGCCTGTATTTTCCGGTTTTACCGGTGGACTTGAAAAGCTTGCCGGACCGACTGGCGGATATCTGATTGGATTCATTTTTATGACGATAATCGCAGGAATCGGTACTAACAAATTTGGCGGCAAAAAGCTTCCGGCTGTTCTTGGCATGGTACTCGGTCTTGCTGTTGCTTACATTTTCGGAACTGCATGGCTTGCTTACCAGATGCATATTTCTTTCATGGCAGGATTATCTGTCGGCGTGCTTCCGTATCTTGCCGGAGATGCTGTTAAGATCATTATCGCTATGATTGTAGGACCGATCTTAAGAAGCCGTCTGTCTGCAATAAAATAAATCGATTTAGCCAAATCTTAGCCCTATAGAGCCCCAACTGAATTTGCAATTGGCACTTTCATTCGGAGCCCAAACAGAGAAAACCTCCGACATATCGGTTCCTTTTTCACCTCATGTAAATCAGGAATCCTTTGCCGAAGGTTTTCTTTATTTTTCATATCTGCTATTTACATATTATAAGATTAAAATTCTTTTTTTGTTGCAACAGTATGCAGCACCCAGTCAACAATTATATTTACAGCGTAAATTCCGTTTACAACAGACAGTCATCAACTTTCTTATATGTCTTCAGGCTGTATGCTTTCAGTACATTTCCATGGATTACATATAGACGGTCTTTAATATATATGCCTCTTGTCGATAACGCATCACTTCCATAAATCTTTTCTTTCATGTTACACTGAAATCCCTTTTCTTCTGTATAGCTGAATAAATAATACATTTGTCTGTTTTCTCCTCCTGCCGGGAAGCCGATTATATTTTTTTCCACATCAATAAGCGCCGCTTTATAATCCCATTCCACATCTGTACTATAAACATCTTTCAGTGTATACTTATGTTCCTCTTTCACATTTTTTTTATCGGAAATATCAAACATGGACAGCTTCACACCATCTGTTACATCACCTTTCTTATCTACATCCATTCCGATGCCAAGAAGCTTATCTTCTCCATAGAAATGCAGGTAATTGGAAAATCCCGGTATTTTTAAGCGCCCAAGGATCTTCGGATTCTTCGGATTAGATAAGTCTACCGAAAACAGCGGATCCGTTTCTTTATAAGTAACAAAATATCCTGTATCTCCTAAAAATCTTGCAGAATACACGCGCTCGTCTTTCGCAAGGTTTGTAATCTTTCCGGTCAGCTTTAATTTCTGATCCAGGACATAGACCGCATTTGTCTTACCTCTCGCCACAACCATGCGGAGATATCCATCATATTCATCAATCGAAAATGAATCATTCAGATATCCTCTGAATGTCTTCTGCGCAACAACCGCCAGTTTTCCTTTTTTGTAAGATAGTTTACGGAGTAATGTCTTCTCCTGCTTTCCGTTGCCAGTCCATTCTTCTTCATAATAGTAAATATTTTTGTTGCTTACATATGCGTCTCCGCCTTCTGAAAAAATAGCTTTGCTGTCTGCGATCTTATCCGGCTGTTTCAGATTAATTGACGAAACAATTTCATACATGCATCCCTTCATTCCATCCGGCAAACAAATATCTTTCGCTTTCATCAAACTATCATCTACGTAAGGGATATACGTCTCCGGATGCTTTTTCTTCCAGTTTTCCGGCACCCAATAATTTGAGAAAATATACAGATACCCATCCGAAATCCTCGAAGATTCATACTCTCCACTTTGGGATACTTTACCCACTTTTTTTGGATGTTTCTTATCCTGCACATCGTAAGTCACTACTTGGGTTTCTTCTGTTTGTTTACTTATTAAAGAGCTCCTGGTAACATCTTCCACATCTTCATAATCATCATCCGATGAATTACTGCATATCATTACTACTTTTTTATTTTTTTCTATCAGGTAAAATTCCTCGATAGTTTCATCCTTCGGTGCCTTAATCTCACTGATTTTTTTCATATTTGTTTTCGTGTCTACGATAGAAACATAGTCTCCGTCATCCTCTAACACATAGAGATAACGACCATCCGTCTTTGCCACGTCCGCTTCATCTACACCTTCCTGACGCACATTCGTATTTGAATAATCTCCTGTCGCGTCTGCGCATAACAGTTGTTCTTTTGTGCTTCCTTTGGCAGTTTCCTCTTTCTCACTCGCTTCTATATATTTACGGATTTCTTTGTAGCTTTTTGCATAATATTTCTGGTTTTCCTGATTCCCCTTGTTTACCGGACATTTCTCAACAGACTTTGCCACTACACCATCCGAAGAATCAGCACTGTTTATCACAGCCGAATCCGATTTTACCATTCTCGTCCGATTCTGGTATACTGTGATTCCTGCCACCAATACAATACCGGCTGCTGCCGCACCCGCGAACTTCCACTGTCTGCGTCTTTTTCTCCTGCGTTCTTCCCACGCACACTGTTCCAGTTTTTTCTTCATATTTTCCGGCTTCAGGCTATCCGGAACTACTACATTTTCGCTGCCCACTTCTATCTTATACAAGAGATTCTGTTCTCTTTTCTCCATATTGCACGCTCCTTTTCCCTACGCTAATATACATTCCATCTTTTCAAGTCCGCGGCTTCTCTTAGACCGTACCGTATTGGCATTCAGCTTCAGCATTTCGCCGATTTCTTTGCTGTTATATCCACCAAATACAGACAGCGCAATGATTGTCTGCTCTTCCTCAGACAAATGCAAAAATGCACGTTGCACATCTACGGATATTCCATAATCCGGATGTCCGGTTCCAAAATTATTTCTCTCCGACTCTGACGACTCCATATCCTTCTCCATACGAAACTTTCTGCTTCTATTTTGCAGTTTCTTCTTACATGTGTTCGCCAGTATTGTAAACATCCAGCTTTTAAAAGCCTTCTCATCCCGGAGTTTCCGGATGTTCTCATACCCGGAAAGTACCGCATCACTCACCGCATCCTCTGCATCCTGTTCATTTTTCATCATACACAATGCAAATCGATACAAATCTTTATAAATCTCTTCATACATCCGCGCGAACGTATCCACATCACATTTCATAAATGACCTCCCTGTTAGATACTGTTTCCATCATCGATGAATTATTTTCCACATATATTAGAGGAAAACATGTGGAAAAGTGTTGCATAAAAGTTGGAAAAAAGTTAACGCTGAAAAGGGGACGGGGATTTTCTAGAAAATCCCCGTCCCCTTTTCAGCGTTTTTTATTCTATCCACATACTTATCCACGATAGTAGTTGATAAGACATCCTTTCAAGATAATTTCTCTCTCCGCATCTGTCATATCTCCAAGCTTCAAGCGAATCTCCTTAAGCTCATCACCGACTACATATGCCGTTACATCTGTTGCTTTCTCTATGATCACTTTGCGGATCTCCGGCACATAGATGTAATCGCCATTCTTGAAACTTAAGTTCTTATCATCCTCTTCTGTGAGGAATGGAAGCATACCCCAGTTGATAAGGTTGGAACGATAACGTTTGGTTGCATATTCATTTGCAATGTTCGCCCAGCCACCAAGTACTTTCTGGCAGGATGCTGCCTGTTCTCTCGCAGAACCATCTCCCGGTTTTACAGCGAAGATTGTACTTCCGATTCCGAGGTTGCCTTTTCCGACTTCCGGATATTTTGTATGTATCACATCCATAACTGGTTTTAATTCTTCTAATTCATCCAACGGACATTTTCCTGCTTCAATTGCTTTCTCCGCTTTCTGTACTTCTTTGGCTCTTCCAACGTAAGCCGGATCTTTTCTGGACAGTGCAAATTCTGCAAGTCCTAAAGGATTCGAACGGTAAGAAGAAGTCTCTCCGGATGGGATCAGCTCATCTGTTGTCGTTACCGGATCGTGGATCTCGGATACTACTTTCAAGAGCAGATTCTCCGGAAGTGCTGCCATTGCCGGCCAGTCTTTGATGTTCGGTCCAAACTTAATCTCTACAGATGGATCCGCTACGCCCTTACTGTCAAATACACGGTTTGCATAAATCTTCTCATCGAAATGATAGGTCTGTCCTTTGTATTCGACATCCATATCTGTTGCAGGTGTCAGGAAGCCTTTGTTTGCTGCTGTTGCTGCAATTGATCTTGCATCCATAAGAGCAACGGATGCAATCTGTCCGCTCTGTAACTTGGAACCTTCACGGTTCGGGAAGTTTCTTGTTGAGTGACGGATAGAAAATGCATTATTTGCCGGAGTGTCTCCTGCACCAAAGCAAGGTCCGCAGAATGCTGTCTTCACAATCGTTCCTGCCTCCATCAGATCTGCCACTACGCCATTCTTCACAAGTTCCATATAAATCGGTGTACTTGCCGGATATACACTGAATGTAAATGCATCTGCCCCTATGTAGTGACCTTTGATAATGTCTGCTGCCGCACAGATATTTTCAAAACCACCACCGGCACATCCTGCAATCAGTCCCTGATCTACATATAATTTACCATTTACAACCTTATCCTGCAGAGAATAATCTACTGCCCCGTCCAGGCTTACCAGTGCTTTCTGCTCTACATCATGCAAAATATCTTTTAAGTTTGCATTCACTTCATCGATTGTGTAGACATTCGATGGATGGAACGGCATCGCGATCATTGGTTTGATCTCGCTTAAGTTCACATATACCATACCATCATAGTAAGTAACTGCTCCCGGATTCAATTCTTTATACTCTCCCACTCTTCCGTGGATCTCATAAAATTCTTTGATCTTTTCATCAGTTTTCCAGATAGATGACAGACATGTCGTCTCGGTTGTCATAACATCAATGCCAATTCGGAAGTCTGCACTTAACTTTTCTACACCCGGTCCGACAAATTCCATCACTTTATTGTTTACATAGCCATTTTTAAATGTCGCTCCAATGATTGCCAGTGCCACATCCTGTGGTCCGACACCTTTCATCGGCTCTCCATCCAGATAGATTCCTACTACCTGCGGCATCTTAATATCATAAGTTTTATTCAGAAGCTGTTTTACAAGCTCCGGTCCGCCTTCACCCATTGCCATCGTTCCAAGCGCTCCGTAACGGGTATGGCTGTCCGAGCCAAGGATCATCTTACCGCCGCCTGCAAGCATTTCTCTTGCAAACTGGTGGATAACAGCCTGATGAGGCGGTACATAAACTCCGCCGTATTTCTTTGCACAAGTCAGTCCAAACATGTGGTCATCTTCATTGATTGTCCCGCCTACTGCACATAGTGAGTTATGGCAGTTTGTAAGTACATAAGGAATTGGAAAACGCTCCAGTCCTGAAGCTCTCGCTGTCTGGATAATTCCTACAAATGTAATATCATGAGAAGTCAGTTTGTCAAATTTAATCTGCAGCTGCTCCATATTGCCGGAAGTATTATGGTCTGCCAAAATATGATAAGCCATTGTCTGCTTTGCTGCTTCTTTCTGATCCGGTGTCTGTCCGGTCTTCGCTCCGACTTCTGCAGCCGATTCTACAATCTCTGTTCCGTTTAACAGATATGCGCCTCCATCGTATAATTTAATCATGTTCTGTCTGTCCTCCTAATCTTTCCTGTACTTCATATGGGCTGTTCTCTCTGACACAACCGCCCCTTTTGTTACACGCTCTTCCATTTTAGCATAGTAAAGTATAAGTGTCTAACTATTCACTGAAAAAGTACAATTCAACACAATCTGACCTTAATTAGTGATCGTCTTTTCTGTATCTTTATCAAATACATGGATTTTATCCGCATCCAGAGCAAATTTTACAATATCTCCGGTTCTTGCGGCTGTCTTCGGTGCTACTCTCGCCGTCATATTTGTTCCTTCATATTCAAAACACAGGAAAACTTCCGCTCCCACCATTTCATATACCCGGATTTTCGCTTTCAGAGCTGTACCCTGTGAACTTTCAACAAATTCCGATTCGTCATGCAGATCTTCCGGACGGATTCCAAGAACAACCGTCTTTCCATCGTATCCACCGGCTTTTAATTTCTCTGCCTTTGTTTCCGGCAGGCGAAGTTTCATTTCTCCGATCGTCAGATACACATCGTCGTCTTCCACCTGGCACACCGCATCCAGAAAATTCATCTGTGGCGATCCGATAAATCCGGCAACGAACATATTACCTGGTTCTTCGTATAATTTCTGCGGTGTGTCTACCTGCTGGATCACGCCGGCATTCATAACAACAATTCGTGTTCCCAGAGTCATCGCTTCTGTCTGATCGTGTGTAACATAAATAATCGTTGTTTCCAGACGCTGATGCAATTTAGAAATTTCAATCCGCATCTGTCCACGCAATTTTGCATCCAGATTGGATAATGGTTCATCCATCAAAAACACTTTCGGGTTGCACACGATTGCTCTTCCCATCGCTACACGCTGTCTCTGTCCTCCTGATAATGCCTTTGGTTTCCGATCAAGGAGTTGCTCCAAATCCAGGATTTTTGCAGCTTCTTTCACCATCTTATCTATCTGGTCTTTCGGCACCTTCCGAAGTTTCAGTCCAAATGCCATATTTTCATAAACTGTCATATGCGGATATAACGCGTAATTCTGAAATACCATAGCAATATCCCTGTCCTTCGGCTCTACATCATTAACAACCGTATCTCCAATTTTCAATTCTCCGGAAGTAATCTCCTCCAAACCTGCGATCATACGGAGTGTCGTAGACTTTCCGCATCCTGATGGCCCGACAAAAATCAGAAATTCTTTATCCTTTATTTCCAGATTAAAATCTTTTACCGCCTCAAATCCATTTGGATAAGTTTTGCAAATGTGCTTCAATGATACTCCTGCCATCTTTCTCCCTCCTGTACAACCTGCACGCTACAGCAGTGCCTGGTAAATGTCTCTTTTGCTCACGCCACGGTCTTTTGCCACCTTTTTCATGGCATCCTTTTTATCTATTCCCATTTTCAGGTAATGTTCCATATGATCTTCGATGCTCATCTCTTCCCATTTTGCAGTCTCCTGCTCACGGATCTCCTGTCGGCTTTTTCCTTCCAGCACGATCACACACTCGCCCTTTGGTGCATTTTCTTCATAATAAGCAAGTGCATCTGCAAGCGTCGTCTTGAATACCGTCTCATGCTTCTTCGTCAACTCTCTGCAAATGCTGACATTCCTGTTCCCCAGTGTCTCATTTAACAATTTCAGTGTTCGCACAAGCCGGTGCGGTGCTTCGTATAAGATCATTGTTCTCGTCTCATTTTTTAACTCTTCTAATATGTCCTGACGTTCTTTTTTATCGGTGGGGAAAAATGCTTCAAATGCAAATCTTCTCGTTCCCAGTCCGGAAATGGTGAGCGCGGTGATACATGCAGCCGCTCCCGGAAGTGCCGTCACGGTCACACCCGCTTCGTGACACATTTTCACAAGCTCCTCGCCCGGATCTGAGATCCCCGGTGTGCCTGCATCCGTGATAAGTGCAATATCTTCGCCTTCCAGTAATCGTCTTACAAGATAATGTCCCTTATCGATCTTATTATATTCATGATAACTCGTCATCGGTGTCTTTATTTCAAAATGATTTAGAAGCTTGATGCTGTTTCTCGTATCCTCCGCCGCGATCAAATCTACTTCGCCCAGCATCCGCACTGCACGAAATGTCATATCTTCCAGGTTGCCGATCGGCGTTGCACATAAATATAAGGTTCCTGCCATCTTCTGTCTCCTTTTTTAATTATAAATTTTTAAATTGAATCCATACAATCCCTAACTGGCAATTCCAGTAAACTTCTCTATCATTCGCCCGGCAGAATCACTTATAAATGACCTGTCGCCTATTCACCTGCGTACAGTTTCAAAAGTTCTTGTGTATAACTGCCATCTTTTTCATATACGATCAACGGTGCCTCCACTGTCATTCTCGGATTACCGCCTTTTCTTCCCTCGATCAGAACCATATTTGGTTCTTTGTCCACATAAGGATATACCAGCCGCATTCTCTTCGGCTCCAGACCATAGTTACACATCTTCGTCATGATCTCCGGCAGTCTGAACGGACGATGCACCATATAAAAACGGCCTTTTACTTTCAGCACTTTCGCACTCTGCGCCAGAACATCATCCAGTGTACACAGTGCTTCATGTCTTGCAATGTACAGTGCTTCTTTTTCATTTTTCAGACCATGCTCTCCGATCATATACGGCGGATTTGTCGTAATAACATCAAAAGAGGCTGGTCCGAATTGTTCCGCCGCCTCTTTTATATCTCCTGTTACAATATCTATCTTGTCTTCCAGACTGTTATACGCTACGCTTCGCCTTGCCATATCTGCACTCTCCGGCTGGATTTCAAGCCCGGTGTAATGCTGTCCCTTATATTTCGCATGTAACAGAATCGGCAGGATGCCCGTTCCCGTTCCCAAATCCAGCGCTCTCTCATTCTTCTTTACATCTGCAAATGCAGATAAGAGCACCGCATCCATCCCGAAACAGAAGCGTCCCGGATTCTGCAATATCTTATACCCTTTGATCTGCAGATCATCCAGCCGTTCTTCCGGTTTTTGATTAATTATCATCTAACTTAGAATCTCCACGTTTTCCTTCCAATGCCTTAAGCTCTGCCATCTCTTCTTTAGATAACTTCTGCTCTTTCTTCCGGCGTCTTGGTTTAAATTTTAATTCGGTTGCTTTGTACTCACGGATCTCTTTTTCATCATTGTCCAGCGTAACAACTACTTTTACAAGCTGACGCAGGACATTCACGGACTGTACATCCCCTCTAAGCCCTTCTGGTGTTGTCACATGATCTCCGTTAGATGGTAAATGACTGTTCAGCTCTTCGTAAGTCTCTTCCTCATTCGTCAGACAGCACATCAGTCGTCCGCACACACCTGAAATCTTTGTCGGATTCAAAGAAAGATTCTGCTCTTTTGCCATCTTAATCGATACCGGCGCAAACTCTGATAAATAAGTGTGACAACATAACGGACGTCCGCAGATTCCGATTCCTCCACGGATCTTTGTCTCGTCTCTTACTCCAATCTGACGTAATTCAATTCTCGTACGGAACACACTTGCCAGATCTTTGACCAGTTCACGAAAATCGATTCTTCCATCTGCTGTAAAATAAAACAGCACTTTATTATTGTCAAATGTATACTCCGCATCAATCAGCTTCATCTCCAGACCGTGTTTGCGGATCTTCTCCAAACAAATGCCAAAAGCTTCTTTTTCTTTGTCTCTGTTCTTGGCATCCTTCTTCTTATCTTCTGCGGTTGCAATACGGATCACCGGCTTCAGTGGCTGCATGATCTTGTCATCCTCCACTTCCTTTTCTCCGGTTACAACCGTACCAAATTCTACCCCGCGGGCAGTCTCTACAATTACTTTATCTCCGGTTTGTATATTCAGCTTTCCCGGTGCAAAGAAGTAGATCTTTCCCGCTGTTCTGAATCTTACACCTATTACTTTTGTCATCGTACTAATTCTCCTTTATCGTAAGGAATAAAAGCTCCATAACCAGATCGAAGTTTACATTCGCTTTCAATCTTGTCTTTGCTTTTTCCAGACTTTCTAAAATCAGTTCAATTCCCTCATAGGAACTCTTCTGTGCCTGTTCCTTAATGTATTTTATCTGGTCTTTGAATACCACTTTGTCCAGATCTTTCGTTGCTTTGTACATTAGGACATCACGGTACCAGATCATGATAATATCCAGATAATCTGTGATTTCCAGTTTGTATACAGAAATGTGGCTCACTGCATCCACAATCTCGCTTAACTCCATCTCATGAATATACTTAAGGAGCTGGATTGCCTCCTCACGGATCTCATTAAAATGATCGGAATTTGCCAGCATGATTGCTTTGCCCATGTTTCCCTGTGCAAATGCAGTACATACTTCCGCTTTGTAGTCCGGAATCTCCAGATTCTCCATCAAATATTTTTTGATCAGTTTATCTTTGATATAACGAAGCTTCAGCATAACGCATCTGGAATTGATCGTCGGAAGCAGAAGTTCCGCATTCTCTGTCAACAGTAAGATTACTGCATACTTCGGCGGTTCCTCGATTGTCTTAAGCAGGGCATTCTGTGCCTGCACCGTCATCTTGTCTGCCTCCGGGATAATATAAATCTTATATGGTCCCTGATATGGTTTGACATCGATCGTATTATTCACTTGAACACGGATATCATCTACACTGATCGTGTTCGGCTTGTCATGTGTAACTGTAATAATATCCGGATGATTCCCACTCTCTGCCTGCTTGCAGGAATGACAGTGATTACACGGCTCCGGTCCGTGTTCTTCACATAGAAGTGTCATGGCAAATAATCTCGCCAACAGCTTCTTTCCCGATCCACGCTCTCCATTCAGAATATACGCATGTGAAACGCGATCCTCTGAAATTGCATTATGCAGATATTGAATGATGTCTTTGTGGCCTACCACATCTTTAAAACTTCCCATTTTGTATTTCCCCTATAATTTTTTCTAAACATTGTACCTTATCATCGTTGTAATAGCGTCGGACGATGCCTGCCTCTTCCAGATTCTCTTCGGAAAAATCCTTCTGATCTGCCAGAAATCTCCGGCACATCTCTTCATATTTCGGCTGCTCCTGCTGCCGTTCCCGCGAAAGTGCCCGCGAAAGCCGTTCACCATCTTCCACTTCTATATAGATTGGAACCAGATTCTCTGCTCCATAGCACTTCTTCATTCCGGCATAGGACTCCAGTGTTCCGATAACCAGATAATCATATGCCGCAAGATTTATCTGTCCGTCTTCTATTGTAGCATATTTCCACGCTCCATACACGGTATCATAAGTTCTTTCTTCAATTATTTTTCCGGCTTTCTCAAATCGCTCCAGCTCTTCATCCGTCACAAAATGATACTCTATGCCTTCTTGTTCTCCCTCCCGGATCGGGCGGGTTGTATAGAGCACCAGTGTCTTAAGCTTCGGCAGTGCTTTCAATACTTCTTTATATAAAGTATCTTTCCCGGAAGAACTCTTGCCCATCATATAATATATTTTACCCATGTATTTCATCCTCAATACTCTCTGCATGACCGGTCTGTCCGGTTATTATCCGTATATCTTTGGACATGCATACTCTCTTCATAATTTTAACAAATCACGGAAATTATAGCAAGTTTTAATACGTTATAATAGGGTGTCGCCAGATAAGTCCTGCCACACCCCAGATCTTGTTCCTTACTGCTAAGTTCGCTTACGCCATGAATTCTTCCAGAATCTGTCGGATCAGGACATCCTTGTCCACTGACTTTTTCTCTTCTTTCTCTTCTTTTTCTTCTTTCTTTTCTTCCTTTTCCCTCAGGATATTCTCTTCCGGCGAATCCCCTTTCGACAGTTCTTCCCGGATTGGGGTAATTGTTGCGTTTGCTGCCACTATATTTTCATTTTCTGCATATCTATTTGCAAATGTCTCTGTACCTGCCGTTCCGGTTTTCTCCGTCATCACATCTGTACACGTTGCCACATTTCTTCCCGCCGACATGTCCACTCCTACAACTGAACTTTCTCCATTCACTGCCATATTCTTGCTCATACTAACATCCACACTCGCTGCAACCACTTTCTCTTTCATCTTCTGGCTCTCTTCCTTCTCTTTCCGGTAAGCCTTTTCATACCGGTGCAGGCAGATATTTTCCAGATAGTCAACCATATAGTTTCTCGCTACCTGCAGCTTATAATTTTCATCTGTTGTCAGATGAAAAAGAAACACAAAAATTCCTGCGCCGATCCCAATTGCACCTGTCTTAAGTACCACATCCGTCATTCCGCCATCCTGTACATACTGAAGTCCTGCTCCGGTCACTCCGCAGCAAATACATAAAACTGCCGATATCCGCTCCATTCTCCGAAGCGTATGTAAACGTATCCCCAGCACCCGGTATTCATACAGGTACTTATCCACAAAAACGCCTACATTTTCCACCTTCTCACTGATCATACAGGCATGCTCAAATTTCGCCCGCACCAGCCGGATAAACGGATGTGTACTTTTATTCATATTTCCCGCTCCATACACCAGTTTTCTGAGCGTCGCATCGACCACACATTTACTCCCGATCCCCAATGCCATAAACACTCCCGCAATTATCAGCAGCACTTGTTTTTCTACTATCATTTTCACCATAAAAAAGCCCTCCTTTTCTAAGCATTATAATTGAAATCTTAGAGGAGGGCCGAAAATTCGTTCCCCAGTATTCGACATGCATCTGTCGCATACTGTCCGATTTTCTTTTCTTATGTCGCAAAATAATTTCTGACTTATTTACATAGATGTCAGCATTTCCTGTACAAGCTTGATATTACGGGCAATTGCCATCTTTTCAAACTCCGGATAGTCAACATGTGCGCTGTTGTCGGCTTTGTCCGAAATAGCACGAATAATGACATACGAAACTTTGTTCAGATATGCGGCATGCGCAATCGCAGCCCCTTCCATTTCTGTACAGTAAGCATGGAAATTATTTACAATCTTATCTTTTGCTTCCTGGCTTGCAATAAACTGATCACCGCTCGCCACCGTTCCGACAAATGTATGAATATCCGGATTTACCTTTTCATTTGCCGCTTTTGCAAGCCCGATCAGACGCTCGTCTGCCGGGAATGCCAGTGTATCCATACGCGGCACCTGTCCAATCGGATCACCAAATTCTGTCGCATCCATATCGTGATGCAGTGCTTCTTTGGACACTACAACGTCCCCGATATCAATCTTCGCGTTCAATGATCCCGCAATTCCCGTGTTGATCAATGCGTTTACGTCGAATTTATCTACCAGAATCTGCGCACAGATTCCTGCATTTACTTTACCGATTCCGCTGCGGACAATCACAACTTCCTTCCCGCATAAAACGCCTTTACAAAATGTCATAGATGCATACTCTGTTACAGACTCGACCTGCATCGTTTCTTTTAATGCAGCGACTTCTTCTTCCATTGCTCCGATAATACCTATCATAATTTCGTTCCTCTCTTCATAATTTAAAAATAATTTTATTATAATCCTACCTTGTATTCTGTATAAAACAGAAAATACAAACTCATACAACCTGAGATTTCAGTATAACACAGGAACGGTTAATTTTAAAAGATTTCCTGTAGCTTTTCTTTTCCAACTCTGTTATAATGCGCATTGGATACTTTCATCCACATTAACATATCAGGAGGTAATTACCATGGATTATAGACCAACCGGTGTCTGTTCCCAGTTAATTCACGTTGAACTTGACGGAACTACCATCAAAAACGTTGAATTTCTCGGCGGATGCAACGGAAATACAAAAGGACTCAGTAGTCTCGTTCGCGGAATGGATGCTAACGAAGCAATTTCCCGCTTAGAGGGAATCACCTGCGGCAGCAAAGCAACATCCTGCCCGGATCAGCTTGCACATGCGCTTCGCCAGGCATTAAACGAGAAATAATTAATTTAAAAAACAGCAATTTTTAACCAGCCATTCTTCGGAAAAGACAGCATTGATTCGTTACTTTTCCGGAGGGTGGCTGGTTTTCTAAACAACATTCTTTAAATTTTGTCCTTAAGCCCACTGAGATCCAGTTTATATATTGTATTTTCCATCTTCTTCTCTTCCAAAAACATAATCATATAAATCGGCATATAAACTTTCCGTCCGACAGTCTCAACATTTCCTTCTGAGAAAATATATCCTTCTGAAATCTGATATTCCTCACATTCCAGCACGTTATTTAACGCGGAATGACGTTTATAATCTTTCCCCGATTTAATTTCCAACGGAACTACTTTTCCATCCAGTTCTATTACAAAGTCCAGTTCTCCTTGCTTTTTGCTGTTAAAATAATATTCTTTATGCCCTTTTGCTAATAGTTCCTGTGCGACCACATTTTCAAATAGTGCACCATTGTTGATGGCTTTATCTTTATTTAATATCGACATTTTCACCTGATTTGAATACCGGCTTGTCAGCAATCCTACATCCGAGAAAAATAATTTGAACAGATTGCGGTTCTCGCTTATCACCAGCGGAAGCTTCGGTTCACTGATATTATATACAGGTATCGCAACTCCTGCATCTTTCAGCCACAGGAAATCATTTTCAACTTTATTATAACTGAGTCCTTTTCCAATAGAGTTTAATTGAAAACGTTTATTTTTCTGATCTAACTGCCCCGGCATTGCATCATATATTTCCTGCAATTTTAATTTATAATACAGTTCATATTTTGAAAAATCCTGTTTATAAAGCCGGATGATCTTGTCATGTATCTGTGCCACTTGTGAGAGATCATTCGTTTTCAAATAGACATCTACTGCTTCCGGCATCCCGCCGACAATCAAATATAGGTTAAAAACATCCAGCATTTTTTCATGAACAAATGTATCTACCTGAGTTCTTTTTTCAAAATGTATCCGCAAAGATTCAATAATCTCTTCATTTACGCCGACACACTTTGCGAACTCCCGAAAATCCAGCGGATACATGTCACAAATTCTCATGTAACCTACCGGCGCAGACCGCAAGTCATTCAACTCCACTCCAAGAAGAGAACCACTCATAATATAGCGATAACTTCCTTCTTCTACCAAAAATTTAATTCTTGTAACAATATCTTTAAATTCCTGTACTTCATCCAGGAAAATAATTGTATTTCCCTTTTCCAACGGTTTTTCTGCCACAATACTCAGACGCATCAATAATTCTTTTGCGTCTTTTGCGCCCGAAAATAGTTCAACTAATTCTGGTTGCTCTATAAAATTTAACTCTATATAAGAATAATTGCTATCTTTAAGGCATTGTCTTATTAAATACGTCTTTCCAATCTGTCTTGCACCTGTAAGCAAAAGTGCCTCTTTTCCATTCGCGATCCAGTCATCCACTGTCGCTTTCATCATTCTCTGAATCATATTTTACGCCTCCACATTGCTAGTATGCGTCTTTTCTTCTATATCATACATGATTTCATCCATTATTCCAACCCATTTTTGGCTATTTTCATCCACTTTTCCAACCTATTTTTAGCTGTTTTTATCCACTTTTCTAACCTGTTTTTGACAGTTTTTATCCACTTTTCCAACTTTTTGCGAATTTTCCATCAAAAAAGCTGCCATTACGGCAGCTTTTTCGCTTATCTTTTCACTTGTTTTTTCACTTGTCTTTTTTCATTTTTTAGAATCTTATGCGGGGACTGCGCCGAACGCCAAGCTTCAAATAAGTCCTAACTTTGTTTGCATGCGGTTGAAAAACTCGGTAAACTGAAATATTCTCTTTCTTTTAAAAATATTATTGACAGTTTCTTCAGACGCCTTTCCACTCAGCGCCCGGCGCAGCCCCCGCATTGCACATGTTCCTTTGTTAAATTAGTTTTTGGTTTCCTTATACTTGTTTTCTTTATACTTATTTTCTTTTTTAAAGCTCAAGGATACTCTTTTTTTCGATGAAAACACCGTCTGTAAAGCTGCTGCTCACATCCTCACCTGCGGAATGAACACAACGAACTCTGTAATACCAGTCGCCTTCAACATCCATCTGTTTCCATGATGAAAGATTGTCTGTATTTTCATCAAATTTCTGCCAACTTTCGTAAAAATCCCATTCAGTTGCGCCTTCCTTGGCACGTTCCACCATAACCGCCACACCAATGCGATCCACTGTATGTGATGCTATTGTTGATCCTCCTGCATATAATTTTTCCGGTCCCATCCTCCGAATTTTAGAATATCCTGTCATCAAGTCTTCACCACGCGTCACTTTTTTTGGCGTCGTACCTTCGGCTTCTTCCTCATGAGTCAGATATGACTCACCAATCTTTTTCTCACCTTCTGCTTTTACTGATAATGTACTGTTCCATATTAAACAGGTCAGCATTAACATTACCAGTAGAAGTGAATATCTTTTTCGATTCTTTTTTTCCATCAGCACCTCCAATCTCATGTATCCTCCATGTTCTCCTCATATCCCATCCTCTATATATAAAGACACATAAGTCTGGAAAAACTGACGCGTATTTTATGAAAAATATAATTTTTTTAAAATATCATAAAAATCTTTTTGTGGCATCACTCCTGCCAGATAATATCCGGCACCCAAATATTTAAATTTTGCAACATATCTCTTTTTTTTAGACGTTGCAACTTTATATTCATGTATACTTATATTTACTCCATTTACTTTCTTCGTATATTGTCCTACTTCAGCATCATCCACATCTATTCCCCATGAATTATTTGATTGTGTCATACTGACCGTATACAGAATGTTTTCTCCTTTGTATTGATACATAATTTCCGAAATCTGTGCCTCTTTTTCTAGCTTTGCCCATTTATATTTAAATCCATCTGGACGATCTATAATTCTTACTGGTTCAAAGCCCAACTCATCCTTTATCTTCTGATAAGCCTGTTCTTCGTTCTCTTTTTTTATTACAAGGTTATCATCATTCGAGTTTACTTTCTCTACCTCACGAGTTCCAACCTTACTTTTTACAATCTCCATCACCCGTTCAGGTCCTCCAAAGCCGGTAACTCCGATTCCGCCTGCAAGCAGAACTATAACAACTGCTGCCGCCACCCGCGAAAGATATGCCTTTCTCCTGAATCTATGCTTTTTCTCATCTGTTCCGGCACTCAGCTCTCCTTCTTCTGTCTCCTTGTTTGCTCCGAATCCTGGTTCTCCTTCTTCCGGCTCCTTATCTGCCCCGGCTTTCAGCTCTTCCGTTTCCTTCTCTGCCCTGACTTTCGGCTCTTCCGTTTCCTTCTCTGCCCTGACTTTCGTTGCTTTCGTTTCGTTATCTTTGCCTGATTTCCAATTCTCTTTTTCTATCGTTTCCATTCCGATTTTTAAGGCTTCCTGATACTCTTTCGGCAATTGCTCGCAGATTTTCTGCACCTCACGGGCATCTATTTCTTTCTGGATATTTTCACGTATTCTTTCTTTCTGTTCATTGGTCATCGGCGGAAGATTCGCTGCTGCCACGTTGCGCCGAATCTCATCAGCTTCCCGCTCCAAATCATCCAGGATCATCCGATCGAATGGATCTTTGCTTTCTTTCATGTTTTTCCTGTTCCCTTTCTCTCTCAAAAATCAATGAACTTTTTTCTTTCTCTTGACCTATTTTCCCTGTAACGTATAATATATAAGTACAGAGGTCTGTCATGTTTTCAGACCTGACATCAATTATAGTACATTTATTATATAGTATAACTACCACAAAGGTAAATGCTAAAATCTGGGAGGTCACTATGAAACGAATTATTTTAACCGGAGGCGGTACGGCAGGTCACGTTACTCCTAATATTGCACTGCTTCCTCGTTTAAAAGAATTGCAATACGATATCCACTATATCGGCTCTTACAACGGAATTGAGAAAGAACTGATCGAGCAGTTTGGAATCCCATATCACGGGATTGCAACCGGTAAGTTAAGACGTTATTTCAGCGTTCAGAATTTTACAGATCCATTCCGTGTTCTCAAAGGTCTTGGAGATGCAAGGAAACTGGTCAAGATCCTAAAGCCGGACGTTATTTTCTCCAAAGGTGGATTTGTATCCGTACCTGTTGTTCTGGCTGGTAAGAGTTGTCATGTTCCTTCCATTATTCATGAATCTGATATGACACCGGGACTTGCGAACAAGTTATCCTTTTCCGCTGCAACAAAGATTTGCTGCAATTTTCCGGAGACACTTCGCTATCTGCCGGAAGGCAAAGCGGTTCTTACCGGATCACCGATCCGCCAGGAACTGTTAACCGGTGATAAGTTCAAAGCCAGAGAATTTCTCGGTTTCACATCTGACAAACCTGTTATCCTCATCATCGGCGGAAGTCTTGGCGCTGTTGCAGTCAACAATGCAGTCCGTGCCATCCTTCCACAGTTATTGAAGAAATATCAGGTCATCCATCTGTGCGGTAAAGGACGTCTTGATCCTACACTGAATCACTTAGATGGTTATATGCAGTACGAATATATCAAAGACGAACTGAAGGATCTGTTTGCAATGGCAGATGTTGTTATTTCCCGTGCCGGAGCGAACGCTATCTGCGAACTTCTTGCTTTACATAAGCCGAACATCCTGATCCCACTTCCGGCAAGCGCCAGCCGTGGAGACCAGATCCTGAATGCCCGTTCATTTGAACGCCAGGGCTTCAGCGTTGTTCTGGAAGAAGAGACGATGACAAACGAGAGCCTTCTGGCAACGGTAGATCAGGTATATGAGAACCGTCAGAAATACATCGATGCCATGAAGCAGTCCTCTCAGCAGAACTCTATCGATACGATCATCGATCTGATTGAATCGGTCAGCCGCAAGCGTAAATAATAGGTATATAAAAGCAGGTCATACAGGCAAATTCCTGTTGCGACCTGCTTTTCTTATACCTTTTGTCCTATAGATTAGCCTTTTCTTATGCCTCGTCTAAATAGCGATATCTCTTCTCGTAATTTTTACGAATCCATTTCTTCGCACGATATAGCATGCTGTGTAACACTTCCAGCGAAATGCCCATCTCACGTGCCACTTCTTTCTGTGGCTTTTCAAGCAAATAGACCGCCATTATGGCATCATACCAGCGTTTATTTTCCTCAAATAATCTCAGATAGATTTCATCCGCCAGTTCTTTTCGCTTTGTCCTGTCAAACTCAGTCATATAACATGTTTCCAGACTGTCTCCGACTTCATTATCATACAGAAGTTCATCTATCAGCGTTTCCCGTGCATAATCTCTTTTGTAATTTAATGCCATGTGCTTTGTTGTTATTAAAAGCCACGAATTCACAGACTGCATATTTACGTTATCTATATTATCGTACAACTTAATAAATACACACTGCGTAATCTCTTCAGCCTGATAATGATTTTGGGTGTAATAACACGCTGTACGATACACATAATCAAGATTAGATTCATAAATTGCATCAAACGCTTGTTTCCCAATTGATCGTACGTTCATACACCTCACCCATCTTTCCTTTATAACTATAACTTATCCTTTGTTGCCTGCTTTTTATGATACCTGCAGATTATTCTGTGATGTACACACATTCTCTGCCTCTTGTATCTTATTTTACCTTAGACAAGATGTCTTCCTTGTCCTCATCTGTAAGCTCGCCCATCTTCCAGCCAAGACCTACCTCATCGCCTTTGCTTCTCGGAATCAGATGCATATGGAAATGAAATACTGTCTGTCCGGCAGCTTCTCCGTTATTCTGTACAATGTTGTACCCGTCACATCCAAGAATGTCTGTCATCTTAGTGATCATCTTTTTCGCCAGTACGAGTACTTTTGATGCTACAGAATCATCCAGCTCATACAGATTCGCATAGTGTTGCTTTGGAAGGATCAGTGCATGTCCTTTTGCAGCCGGGCTTGCGTCCAGAATCACACGAAAATCCTCATCCTCATATAAAGTTGCTGTCGGGATCTCCCCATTTGCCAGTTTACAAAAAATACAATTATCATCTCTCATAATGTCTTCTTCCTTTCTATAAATGTAATTGATTATTTTAACCGCCAATGCTAAACTGAGTAATCAGAAAGGAGGCGGTAAGTATTATGTTTACGCAGACAGACTACGACAAATTACAACAGATCATGGCAGAAAGCCCTGAGAAAAAGGAACTTCTCACCCGACTTCTCTCCCATCACCGTATGGAGATCAGTACCATCAGTCATGAAATCCGCAACCCGCTTACGCTGGTATACAGTAACCTGCAGTTTCTGGAAAATGAATTTCCTGAACTTCTCCCCTCGAAGCACTGGAAGAACATGCACCAGGATGTTGAATATATGAAACAACTTCTGGAGGAACTCTCCGATTTTAATAACGGAGACCGCCTGTCTCTTCAGTCACTCGACACGAATACCTTCCTCCGGAATGTTGCTCTTTCTTTTGCTACATCCATCCTGGATACCGATATTCAAATGACTTCTAAAATTCCGCCTGCGCTTCCGGTTATTCAGGCTGATCCGGTAAAACTGCGTCAACTGTTACTGAATCTCTTAACAAATGCAAAAGCTGCTGTACTCAGTCCGGCTTTGAAAAACCCGGAACAGCTTCCTTCCATCTTTCTGGAAGCCCGTCGTGCAAAACAGTCTCTTGTAATCGAGATCCGGGACAATGGCTGCGGTATCACATCAGAACAACGTGATAAGATCTTTGAGCCATTCGTCACTTATAAAAAAGATGGAACCGGTCTTGGCCTTGCGCTGGCACGGAGAATTGCCACGTCCCATGGCGGAACACTTACTGTCTCCTCAGTCCCAGGCACTTTCACGGTATTTACGCTTTCTCTTCCAGTACAATAACACTGCAAGAACGAGACCGGATACCAGACCACCAATGTGTGCGAAATTATCCACACCGCCACTGGTAAATCCATAGTACAGACTCAGTATGATCATAAATAGAATGCCGCGACCGGTAATCGTTCCAATCCGGCCGCGGTTACGAATTGCTACATATAAAATTGCTCCCACAATCCCGAAGATTGCACCGGATGCACCTGCGGATACCGCATAATCACCCGTTTGCATATCCCAGAGTGCTGATAAGATATTCCCACTCAGCCCACTTAAGAAATATATGATCAAAAACTTAATCTTTCCAATCTCACCTTCCAGATTCCATCCTATAACAAGCAACATTACCATATTATTCGCAAGATGATCGAATCCAAAATGCATAAACATGCTCGTAAACAATCGATAGTATTCTCCACGATTTATAATATAAGGAACATACATGGCTCCATGTCCAAGCATAAACTCCGCATCCTCAGTCATTCCTTTTGCTGTCAGTACAAAGAATACAATAATATTTGCCAGAATCAATAAAACTGTACAGGGCGCTTTTTCCTGTTTATATCTCATTTAGTCAGACCACACTTTCAAATTATCTGATATCTTTTCTTGAGTATAGCATATATTACATATAAAAATCAAAATTTCTTTTACAATTCCATCCATAATTGTATCTATAATTCTTCCTCTTCAATATGAAGATCATCCCATTCACCCCAGCGTGGCTTCTTGTGTTTTCTAAGGAAACGCCTTACCGGTGTCCACAGATTCTCCGTCTCTTCCATGATCAGGCTTCCCATCTCCTGCTCTGCGATCCAGTCATGTTCTCTCGTATCATACCGCACTTCCTCTTTTTCCCACAGATTCCTCCTGTTTTGCACCTCCTTTTTCTGTATCTCTCTGTCCTCATTCTCTCTGGTTTCTTTTCGCTCATCCTCCTGATAGAGAATCTTTGTCATAATCTTATCCAGGCTGTAATTTTCTTCCATCGTCTCTCTATGCAGAAAAAAGATCGTCTGTACACTTTCCTCATCCTGATAATCTGCATGTTTGACAAAATACTCCGTCAATTCATGCAGGTCTTTCCATAATTCCGATGTCTTCGGTGGATAATAGCAGAAATAAAACTGCTCCTCCTCATAAAAAATATATTCCGGGTTTAATAATATACAATGAATGTCCAACAGATATTTTTGCACTTCTTCAAGCGCCATACTTAAACATTCCAGAAATATTTTTATGTCTTTCGCACTGATTTCATTTCGCTCATACATTGCCCGCATAGAAATCTTGCCGCTCACATTATAATCATAGCAACTTCGCCCGTTAAATCCTCTACCTCTCACCGGCAATATTCCTATAATTTCATTACTCATCAGCATACGCATCTGATAATCTTCTTTGTATTCTGTCTCTTCCTCAATTGTTATTTTTCGCTCCATTTGCCAATTCCTCCAGTTTCTTTTTCTCCCGGATCTTCCTTTCCGGTTCTGTAACGGCAGCACATTTTCGGACCGCTACTTTGAATTTTCCTTTTTTCGCGGTTACCGTCACTTCTATTTCTTCTTTTCCGACGGTTACATTTGCTCGACCCGTTGGAAATAAAACGCATTTTTTTCTTATCCGCTCTCTGTATAATGCCTGTAATTTTCCTGTTTCTACGCCATCTTTTTCCCTTGCTTTTGTACTTCCGACCACTGCTGTCTCATATGCTGCCGCACTGAGAATATTTTTATCATGATAGTAAAAAACCGCCAAAATACACCCCATGATCAGAAATAATATCATCGGCATTAAGAAAGACATCTCTACGGTCATGCTTCCTGATAATTTTCTTCTTTTCACACTTCTGCCTCCTCTCAGCTTTGTCTTCTCCCAGCTCTATTTCCAACTGACCAGATACAATATATATCCACATGTCAGAAATGGATAAAAGGGAAGTGCATATTTACGGGATATTCTCTTCATCCCCACAGTTCCTTGCGCCATACCCTTTCCCCGGATACTGTAATAACTAAGTAACACGACCGCAGCCAGTGCGAGAAGAAAAAATGCACCAGAGAGTACAATCAGCAATTTCCAGATTCCCAGATAAATTCCAAGCAACAGAATCATGATGCTGTCTCCATATCCTATTCCTTCACCTGTCAGTCTGCTGATCCCAAGGAAGCATAATCCGACTGCAATTCCACCGCCAAGAATCCAGACATTACATTTTCCATAGCATATCTGAAAAATGACTGCTCCAATTCCCGCTGCCGCAAGAAGCTCTCCAGACACTTTCCGATATAATAAATCCGTAACAGACATACCTGCCAGAATCCCAAGGCAGACCATCTGACTTATTTTCCACATTTTGAACACACTCCTTTTCCTGCTGCCTCCGACACCGGAATGGCATATACTGTACGCTTTAGTCCACTGCACAAGACAGAACTGTGATACCGGTTTCCATAATTGGTAATAAATACCGATCCTGCATTTGCCGGATGACAGTGCTCGCAAGGATGATACTTTCCACCACTGCTGTTGCGCAGAGTATCCAGTTGTCCATTTGACACACTCTTAATCGTCAGATCCAGATAAGCACAGTGATAATCCCTGTGGTAAACCATTCCTGTTTCTGTGATATATACCGTTTCTTTCTGCTGATCTCCAAATCCTTCTTTTTCATAACCAGTCCACACCTTGATCTTTAATTCCACACCACATGTAATCGTAGGGATGGAAAACATCGGAATTGGAACACGAATCCTGTATTTCGCCTGTAGATTCGCAATTCCTGTCCGTATTGACATCTGCGAATGACTGCAGTCGATTCCTGCACTGCCACCTTCCACAATACTTCTCTCTAACCGATCAGCACCGATTCCTTCAATCACTTCCTTTTCCAATTGCTTCGTCTGCATAAAAGGTTTTATGGCATATTCCTGCGCTGCCCTTTTTCCTGCGTACTGCAGTCCGCTTCGCACTGCCGTCTGCACTGCCATCATCTCCATCAAATACAAAAGACAGACTACTGCAAGGAAAAATATCGGCACTGCTATAGCCGCCTCAACTGTGATACTTCCTTTTCGAGAGGTGAAGACAGATACTCTTTCAGACGATGTCCGTTCGATAGGTCTTAAGGGGAGTTTATAATTTTTTATCATGGCACGAATCCTTCTCCTTTCTTCGTTCTATGAAAAGTTTTTCTTTATTTGTCTGAAAGAGCATCTGTCTTCACCCCTAGCGATATCCATAGTAAGTTGGAAACTGATAAGTAATCCCACGCCGCAGTTTACAGGTACTTTTCATTTCTATCTTGCTGATGCACTGGTCTGCACGGAAGAAAACAAGTCCGAACCGCCCCCGCAATGTACCTTCGATCATATCCAGTGCACGAAGTCCTAATTTCTCCTTACTCGTGAGAAATAACAACATGCGCACATAGTCCCGGTATCCCAGTCCTTCTTTGCAGTCTTTTCCATCATTCAAATCTCCGTCTTCACCTAATTTCAACAATCCCGCCAGAGATAACTGCCAGTTTTCATCTGATTTGACAAGCGGTATCTTCCCTCCTCCCAGCAGGCTTCGTATATCTACAAGCGACTCTCCATACGCCCATGCAAGAAGAATTACCTGCGCTGCCGCCTCTGTTACCGCCGGAACTGCAAGAACCGCACAAAGCGATAATGCCATCGCCTTCGCTTCTGCTTTTTTTGCAGCATTCCCCTGCAAATATATATAATTAGGAACAAAACGTAACATCAGCAGTTTCTTTACAACAGCTTCCAGATTCTCCCGGTCGCTTCCTTTTCCTTCCAGAAAATACTCCAACTGGTAATCCAGCAGGTCTCCTTTTCGTCCTGCTTTTGTTGCATCAGGGAAATGTTCCATCAGATATTCTCCCAAAAGCAAATGATCTAACTTTCCAATTCCTTCCGATACATCCGAGAAGTCACCATAACCCTCTCTTTTCCCTCTGTATTCCAGTGTGTCCGCCAGGTTCATCTGCTTGTCAGATACTTCTTTTCCTTTCGGCATCACCAATTCCGGAAGAGACGACTTTTTAAGACCTGCTACATGGGCAATCGGATTATCTTTCTCTGGAAGTTCTCCTTCATTTTCTTCTAATAACTGATCCAGTTCTCCCTGCTGTTTCTTCTCATTTTCTTCGTATTTTCCCGCTTCTTCTTCCTGTGTTTTCCAGTCTGCGCTTTTTCCTGTCAGGTCTTTCACTTTATCCATTCCATACTTCTCTTCCATATAAACCGCCACCTGTTCAAGAAAAGGCTGCCCACCATGATCCGTCAAAAGGCTGAGTCGTTTCACAGACTGTTCCATTCCTTCAGCCCCATAAAATTCCAGCCGTTTCTTTATATTTCTTTCGCCATACGTCCCTGTTTCATAAGTTGCTTCCAATGCAAAAATCTCATATTCATCCAGAAGTTCTTTCTGATACTCTGCAAATACGGACTCCATTGCCCGGTTCATATCCGCACGCCTGTAATTTTTTGCCATCTGTACGGAGGCACTTTCCATAATGCCCCCGACAAATGATATAAACAGAATAAATATCAGGCTAAGATAGGCTGTCACTTCTCCTTTTTTTGCACCTGACACCATCATTCTATCCTCCTATATTCCCGAACTTTCGCTGGTGATCTTCTCGAAAATCGTCTCTACCAGACTGGTCAGCTGTGATTTGAAAATTAAAACCAGACCGATCAGCACGACCAGAATTAAAATAACCTCCACTACACCAATTCCGTCTTCTTCCTGTAAAACCTGTTTCAACCGATACCATCTCCACATAATTTCCGCTCCTTTTTATATTTTCATTTTACTTTTGTATCCCTTTTTCTTTCACACCATTTACATTTTAAGTATACCTACAACTGCACCGACAAAAATGCCGGTACGATCACAATCACCAGAACAACTGCAAGCATCAGGAACATTGGAAGTAACAGCTTTGTTCCTGTTTCTTCTCCTGCTCTCTTTGCGTGGGCTTTCCGTTCTTCCTGCGCCTGTATGGCTTCTGTTTTCAGCAATTGTCCCAGTCCTTTTCCACCTTTACGCAGATTCTGTGACAGCAGTGCGCCGAGTCGTATATACTCCTGCCTTTCGCATCTTCTGCCGAAACGCTCATAGCTCTCTGACTCCATGATGCCGCTTTCCATCTCATAACAGGTCTGTTTCATTTCTTCATATACAAAACGTTCACCCCAGACTTCTCTCTGTGCTTCATAATCTGTTACAATTTTCCACCATGCCCGTTTTAATGTCATTCCTGCCCCTAAATACAGCGTCAGTTTGTTCAGAACTTCCGGGTAATCCAGAAGCATCTGCTTCTGCCGTTCTTTTTTCGCTTCATCGTCTTTCTGTTTCTCCAGTGCACACAAAAGCACGCCCGTAAGAATACCCATCACGATTACGATCAGTCCCCGGTAATCCATCTCCCGATAATATTTCACCGCTTTCTGCCCTAGTGTCTGTGGCAGGACAAAACGTTTCTTTTCCCGTGTCTCTTTTTCTTTTTCTTCAATTTTCTCTTTCAGTCTTGCTGTTTCTTTTTTATTTCCGCTGAGTGACTCCGGATAAATCACTGCAGCACAACTGTATCTTGCCTGTTCCATCCGGTCTTTCGTATAAGTCAGTACTGCATGAAGCTCGATCGGCGTACCGTCTGTCCGAACATGTTCTTTCTGGATCTCACCATATACATTCATAACCTTGTATTCCGATAATTCCCAGCTTATCTCCACCGGTTCTCCTTCCAGCGTTGTCATCAGATTAAGGTCCTGTTCTACATGATCCAGTGATTCATTTTCTCCCGGCATCTGTTTTTCAATTTTTCTGATACAGCGCCGGAAAAATTTCTTCATATCCTGTTTTGTATATTCCTGTTCTCCAACTTCAATTTTCAGTTTTTCTTTCTGTGAATCGCCAATAACCGCTTCCAGATCATGCATACTGCTTCCTTTCCCGGAGGGGTTTCTTGTCAACCCATCTTTCATCGCTGTCCGTGTCTGTCCGAAATCCACCGCCAGAAGTGTAAGCCCCAGAATGAACATGCTCACAGCAATACCCACGCTCAGACTTCGATATCTACCATTTTTGCACCAAGCACGTATGCGCCGGCATAGATTCCCAAACATACAGACATCACCCCGATTCCTAATATATTTCCATACAGGTAAGACATAAATTCCGGAAAACTCAGCCGCATATAAGCGATAATGGCATAGGGAATGATCGACATTACTTTATATTCATATTTCTTTGCCGCAAGAAGTGTTTCGATCTCCCTCTTTACCTCTATTTTTCCGCTGATCTGATCCACAGTGTTCCGAATGATCGCGATCATATCTCCACCACTTTTTTTCGCTGCTGTAAATACAACTGAAAAATTCCGTACATCTTCCATATCTACCCGCCTTGCGAACTCATCAAATACCTGTTCCATCGACATACTAAGCCTCAGTTTTCTTGTCATGACTGCCAGTTCCTTAGAAATAACTGCCTCTTTGGGATAGACCATCATTAATTCTTTTTGCGTCTCCCGCACTGCGTTTTCCACTGAATATCCTGTGTTCAGTCCCGCGGCGAGACTCTGGATCATCTCTTTGAACTCCAAAAGAAACACCTGTTGTTTTTTCCTCACGCATTCCTTTTTTTTCATCCGGTAATACAGAATTCCGACCGGTATCAGAAACACCATTGCCCAGATTTCCCGATAATAGAGCCATGCAGTCAGTGCGAGAAGCGCAGCTGTCTGCCCTGCCATTTTCATTCGTTCTACCGGTTTTACAGCCTGCTGCCAGTAATTTTGTGATATTTTCAAGCTCTCGTTCTTTTCTCCAGATCCCCTGAATCTTCCCATGTACTTCTCCTGTCTCTTCAAATGTATATAATGGTTTCAGTATCACTTCTCCGGCTTCGTATCCCATCACTTCTGTAACTGCCAGCAGCTTCCTGCTCTTATCCCGTAATCTTCCCAAATGGACAATGATATCAATCCCGGACGCAATCTGTCTTCTGACCGCCGGAAGCGGAATATCCATTCCCATTAATACCATTGTCTCCAGTCTTGCGAGCATGTCCTTTGGACTGTTCGCATGTCCGGTACTAAGGCTCCCGTCATGTCCGGTGTTAAGTGCCTGAAGCATATCTATTGCTTCCGCCGAGCGCACCTCACCGACAATAATACGATCCGGTCGCATACGCAGCGCCGATTTGATCAGATCACGGATCGTAATCGCTCCGTTCCCTTCAACATTTGCATTTCTGGCTTCCAGACTGACTAGGTTGCTTACATCCTGTATTTTTAACTCTGCGTTGTCCTCAATCGTAATAATTCGTTCTGTTTTGGGTATATATTGAGATAATGCATTTAGAAATGTGGTCTTCCCGGAACCGGTTCCTCCACTGATAAATATGTTATATCCTGCTACTACAAGCATAGCAAGAAATTCTGTAACTTCCTCGCTAACGGAATCCCATGCAATCAGCTGCTCCATTGTGATTGCATCTTTGGGAAACTTACGGATCGTTACGATTGGTCCGTTCAACGCAACCGGAGCAAGCACGACATTCACTCGGGAGCCGTCCGGCAGCCTCGCATCTACGATCGGTGATGCTTCATTGACGATACGGTTTGAACCCGCCACAATCTGCTGTATCACATCTTCCAGTTTCTCCCTGGACAAGAAATGTCTCTCTGCTTCATACAGCTTTCCATGTTTTTCATAGAAAATGCTCTGTACTCCATTGATCATCACTTCAGTAATCTCATCATCCTCCAGAAAATCCTGTAAAAGATCCAGTTTTCTGAACGCATTAAACAGTTCCTTTCCAAGCGCTGTCCTTATCTTCAGCGGAATATATTCTTTCTGCCCGGCTTCCTGTAATACCTGATAAATAATCCCGGTCAGTTCTTCATCTTCCACTTCTCTTGTCAGATCCAGTTTTTCAAGAATCCTCGCATGTAACTGTTCCGCCTCAATCATGTACATCCTTCCTTTTGATTTTCTGCAATACATCTTCGTAACCCAGAAGCGTAAGTTCCTGTTCAAACTGCCGGATCTTCGCCTGTGCATAACAGTCCCTTATCTCCGGAACATGTACTTCTGTACACACCCGCAATAACTGATATACCTGTGGGAGTCCTTCATCAATATCAAGTACGATCATCTCATAAATACTCTGTTCTGCGATCTTCATAAGCAGATCTTTCCATTCCTGTACACTTACTGCCTTTACGTCTTCTGCGACCGCCATTGGATGTACATAATCCAGATGTCTTCTATGCTGCACGATCGTTGTAAGAAATAAACCAAGATTTCCTTTTTCCTGTCTCGCATAATACAGAAGATCCGACAACGTCTGTCCTTCTCCTGCAAAATGTCCGCCAATACCACTATACAGTTCCAGGTTGAGATATAATACATTCGCATTCACTGCCAGTTCTTCTCCAAGCTTTAATGCATAAGACGTCTTTCCGATCCTGTGAACCGGTGAATACACGCCGATCAGTCTCACTGCCTGCTTTCCTGCTGCCTGTCCGAGGAGAATATTTTCCGACTCCTGAGCATCAACATTTTCCAAAAGCAGCTTTACGATCTTCTCTCCCGACTGATATTTATATAATGCCGTCTCATCTTCCAGAACCTGGCTGTTCCCTGCACCGGTCAGCAGAAATTTCTGCTCTGCCGGTACTTTCTTCCGTTCTTCTGCTTCGTACTCTGCTGCCACAAATAAAATCTGTATCTTCGTTCTGTCTGCAATTTCCTGCACTTTTTCTATCTGGTTATACACCTGCACTTCCATGCCAAATTCCTTTTTATGCATCAGATAATAAGCAAGTGCCTGCGCATATCCTTCTTCCGGATCACATATAATTAAATTCCCGTTACTCACATATGCCTGCCTCCTGTGTAAAAACACTTCTTCTACGCCCGCTTTCGCTGCGATTTGATACTCTTATGGACTTGTTGCACTTCATTGAATCCTACGCCGATACGGCATGAATTACTTAGAATTATTATTTTCAACAGATCAACACAAGTCTTAGATTTGACTTGTAGGACGATTATACTCTACCGGTTATTTCCTGTCTATCCTTTTTTCTGAAAATTTCTATCTTTGTGAAACTCTGCTAAAATTTCGTTCTTCATTTTCCTTAAAATTCTATACAAATTTCACATCAAAAGATATAATACTAATAAAAAACAGTCAGGAAATAACAACATGAATATAAATATTTTTCACTTTTCAGATTTATCTTCGGCAACTTTTACCCTGCCAATGCAGACGATAGACGTCTGGTTTTTTAAAACAGAAGATTTTCCACCAGATGCACAGGATACGCAAATTCTTTCCACAGAAGAACGGAATCGGATTGCCGGTTATTCACAGGGGAAAGACCGTATCCAGCATCAGACTGCGCGCTTTCTCTTACGTCTGCTACTTGGAAAATATCTGCACATCGCACCGGAAGAACTTGTGCTTCGTACAGGCACACATGGCAAACTTTATCTGGATTATGATGCACTTACAGTCAGAGGTCTGGGACATCTGCCACGGCTTTCCTTTAATCTCTCTCATTCAGAAGAGCAGATTGCGTTTGCATTTTCCTTTTCTTCCCCGGTCGGTATCGACATCGAAAAAATACGTGAAAATGCACGCAGCAGCCACCTTGTCCATCGTTTCTTTCACCCGGATGAAGAACTGCGATTCGCACATTTACCGGAGTGGGAAAGTACACAGCTTTTTTTCCTTTACTGGACGATACGAGAAGCATTTTTAAAAGGAATCGGAACCGGATTTACCATTTCCGCAGATTCCTTCCGTATTGATGAGATCGATTCAGATTCCGGTCTGTACCAGCTCACAAAATATCCGCTCTGGCGGGTTCAGGCACTTCCGGCTCCGGATAAATATTTCTGCAGTGTCGCCTACTGCGTTCAGAATCCTCTATAAAAAGAAATTCCATATAATAAAGCAACTCCCGGTGTACCAAGTACACCGGAAGTCACTACTGTCACCGGGTTCATTCCAACCCGGATGTCAATTCCTCTTGCGTTTAAAAACTGATTTACAAAAAAGATCAAGGCTGTTCCTATCACAGCTCTGACTACAAAATTTACAAGCACCTGCGTCCGATATCCCGGCATATGTAATTCCTTCTTTCTCATTTTATGATATTAAGGTTGTTCTTCTTCCAGTATATCGTCCTTTTTTAAGTTTTATTCTTAAAAGATGCCCTACGAATTGTTTCGTATTCTCACAATTCTGTCATCCTATGCTTTAAAGCTCCAGCCGCACCTCACGGTTCGTCCGGTGATATTGATGATAACGGACTCCCGCTGCATCAAACATCCGCATAGATGCGCACACGGACGGCGTTCCCTTGTACTTGTTGCTGTCGTAAATCACTTCTTTGATCCCCGCCTGAATGATCGCTTTTGCACATTCATTGCACGGGAATAAAGATACATATAATTTTGCGCCTTCCAGACTTCCGCCACGGTAATTGAGTATCGCATTCAATTCACTGTGAACCGTATAAACATACTTGGTCTCCAGCGGATCGTCGCCTTCTCTTACCCATGGAAATTCATCATCTGAACAGCCGGTAGGAAGTCCATTATATCCCATAGATAAAATCTTGTTATCCTGACTTACAATACAACATCCCACCTGTGTATTGGGATCTTTGGAGCGTCTTCCAGACAGAAGCGCAACCCCCATAAAATATTCATCCCAGCTGATATAATCTTCTCTTTTGCTTCCCATCTGCCATCCTCCAACAATTATTTTGTTCCGAAAATACGGTCTCCTGCATCGCCAAGTCCCGGAACAATGTATTTATGTTCATTCAGACGCTCATCCAGTGCACCAATATAAACATCTACATCCGGATGCTCTTTCTGCATACGTTCTACACCTTCCGGTGCTGCAATAATGCACATAAAACGGATATGTTTTACGCCTTTGTCTTTCAGCATCTGGATAGCAGCCACGCTGGAACCGCCTGTAGCAAGCATCGGATCTACGACAAATACTTCTCTCTCATCGCAGTCTGCAGGTAATTTGCAATAATATTCAACCGGTTCATAAGTATCCGGATCACGGTACAGACCAATATGTCCAACCTTTGCAGTCGGGATCATGCTTAACATTCCATCAACCATACCAAGACCGGCTCTTAAAATCGGAACAACTGCCAGTTTCTTTCCACTTAATTCTTTACCCACCATCTCACAGATCGGTGTCTTGATTTTTACATCCTGAAGCTTCAGATCTCTTGTTGCTTCAAAACACATTAATGCAGCAATCTCACTGACGATCTGACGAAATTCCTTTGTTCCTACATCCTCTTTGCGGATGCAATTGATTTTGTGCTGGATCAATGGGTGATCCATAACCTGTACTTTAGACATGTTTTTCCTCCTCATTTGACACTTGTTCTGATTTTAAAATATCAATTTATAATATTGATTTGTTTAAACCGTTATGACATGATGTCCTGCCGCTTTTAACAAACGGTTCATAATCGCGCTTCCGATTCCTTCGGTATCAAAAGATTCGCTGTAAATATAATCGACCTGATCAGCATCAAATTCCCGCAGAATGGCAAATAAATGAACGGCTATCGTAGACTCGTCTTCCCTGGTTCCGATAGACTTCACATCTCCACAGATATAATTAGCTACACTCTCTTTGGTTCCAATGATACCAACTTTATGTCCGGCTTTCACCTGCTCTGCTGCCAGTTCATTGATCTTTGAAATAACCTTTGACATCTCACCTTCTACAATGCTTAAGTCTGCTTTCGGCGCATAATGCCGGTACTTCATACCCGGTGCTTTCGGCCGTTGGTTCGGCTTAATGACCGCCTTATCAACTGTCACCTCGCCAATACATGCTTCCAGCATCTCCTTTGTAATCGCACCCGGTCTTAAGATCATTGGCGGTGTAACCGTCATATCCAGAATTGTCGATTCCAGTCCGATAGAGACCGGTCCTCCATCCAGTATCATATCAATTCTTCCGGTCAGATCCTCTTCTACATGCTCTGCCATTGTCGGGCTTGGTCTGCCTGATGTATTCGCACTCGGTGCTGCAATATATCCACCGCCCACATCAATCAGCGCACGCGCTACTTCATCACTCGGCATACGCACAGCTACAGTATCCAGCCCGCCTGTCGTTCCATACGGAACTGCTTCGCTCTTCTCAAAAATCATCGTCAGCGGTCCCGGCCAGTATGCATCTGCGATTTTTTTCGTCTCCTCCGGAACATTTTTTGTAATTTTTTCCAATGCACCAAGATTCGTAATGTGTACAATCAGTGGATTATCGGAAGGTCTTCCTTTTGCAGCATAAATCTTCTCTGCTGCCTTCTCATTCAACGCATCTGCACCCAGTCCGTATACTGTCTCTGTTGGGAATGCGACAAGTCCGCCTTTTTTTAAAATGGCTCCTGCCATCTCAATACTATCTTTATCCAATTGTCCTTTTTTTACTCTTTTTATAATCGTTTCCATGTGTCTCATTATACTACACTCTATTTCTCCATACAAGTTACGATTCCATTTACAATTGCTTTCGCAACATCGTCCTGATATTCCGGAGTTGTCAGTTTTTTTGCTTCTTCCGGGTTACTTAAAAAGCCACATTCTACAATAATTATCGGCACCTCCGTCCGTTTCAGCAGATAATAAGTATCGTTTGCTTTCGCCTGTCTTGTATTTCCGATATCTGCTGCCCGCAATGCTTCCTGCATTGTCTTTGCAGCCTGTTCACTCTCTGCCGAATGGCGGTAATAAAACACCTGCGCCCCATGGATTCCGGCGTCCGGGTAACTGTTCTGGTGAATACTAACCGCAAATACCGGCTTTTCCCCGTTGATTTTTCTTACCCGTTCCCGCAGATCCCGGACTTTTTGTCCTGCATCCGATTGATCATCCAACATCTGATCATCTGTTCTTGTCATGATTACTTTTATTTTCTTCTTTTTCAGCATTTTCTCTACTTTTAAAGCAATCTCCAGATTAATCTCTTTCTCTTTTTCTTCATGTACTCCGATCTTTCCCGGATCACTTCCGCCATGCCCGGCATCCAGCACAATCACCTGCGATTTTTTCTCTTTTTCTGCCAGTTTTACAATCTCTCCTGATGCATATTTTTCCAATTTTTTACTAAGCAGTACAAGTACCATAAGCGCCAGAAGAATCAGTATAAATTCTATTTTCTTCCCTGTCGCATCCGTCATATGCCGGTTCTTTCGGATATTTGGAAAATGCAAAAAAATACCTCCAGCCAGACTTTATTCTTCATAATATATGTCTGCCGGAGGCATTTTATATGTTTATTCTCTCAATATTTAATTTACATACTTCTGGATCAGTTGCCAGATATCTGAATTTTCCTGTCCGAGTGCCCATTCAGCTGTACCTGCAAGCTTATTCTTCTTCATGAGCTGAAGCTTGTACTCCATAGACTTCTCATCTTCCAGCCAGATGCTGTAAGTCGTATCTCCGGAAGTCCAGCTTGCGAAATTCTGCTTCGTCTCATCATCCCATGTCGTCTTGACACCGGCTTCTTTGACTACAGCCTGTGCACTGTCCATACCAAGTGCCTTACTTGTTACTTTGTTGGTATACTCTTCGTTCGCTGTACCTGCATCTTGTGCAAGTTCATCTTCCGTTTTCGCTCTTACTTCCCACAGACGCGTGAAAAATGGAATTCCGCTGATCACTTTATTTGCCGGAACTTCTTTTAACGTCTCAGAGATTCCCTCTTTTACATAATTATAAGAAGAAACAGAACCGGCTTCCGGTGATCCTGCAAAATGTTCGTCATAACCCATAATGATAACATAATCTGCTACGATTCCCTGCTCTTTACGGTTATACTGCATGTTATAGCCCTTCGGAACATAATTATCCACGGATAATACCAGACCATTCTGTCTGCATCTTACAGATAATTCGCGGATAAACTGAATATAATGTTCACCACATTCTTTTGATATCTTTTCAAAGTCAACATTAATTCCGTCAATTCCGGTCTGCAATGCCGCTGCAACCAGTTGATTGATCAGCTTCTCTCTCCGTGAAGTATGGCTTAATAATTCATAAGATTCTTTCTGCGAATTGATTCCTCCGTCAAAATCTCTGACGGTCGCCCACACTTCAATATTCGCTTTATGTGCATAGTTCACATAATCTGTCGACGAGATTGACTTTATATTACCTTCCGTATCTGCTACATGATACCAGGTCGGCGCAAGTGTTGTAAGCCCTTTACTTTTTGCTATCTTTTCAAGCACTCCGTTATTAGCGGAACTATTGGTTACATTGTGCCATGCCAGGTTAATCTTATAATCTTTCTTGATACTGGTAAATTTTTGTTCGTTAAATTTTCTGGTTACATTCTTGGTCTCCGGTGTCCTGAGTGCACTGTCTTTCACATAGCCGATAAATCCGTCTTTTGTGCGGACTTTCTCCCATGATCCTTCGTTTTCAATAATCGTAACTGTATCATCTTTGCTGACATCTGAAAGGATCGGACTCTTCACACCACCGCGGTAACGAACCTGAGTATCCTTCTTAACCTCGGCAACTTTCTTCTTGCCCCAGTCGCTGACGATCATTACACGGCTCGGGTTGTCATATACCTCATACTCAATGTTTGTATATTGCTGAACAAAATCAAGCGCAATATAAGCTGTATTTCCTTCTGTCTTAACAATGACATATTTCTCGCTCTTACGTTCCTTGGACACCATATAGTCTTTGCTTCCGACCTCAACTGATACCATGTCCTTCGGCAGTGTATACAATAAAATATTCTCATTCGGATCCCAGTAAAATCTGCTGTTTACATAATCCCTGATCACATCATACTGCACATAGAGCTTTCCATCGAATATCATACCATGCGGATCCACGACCTTATTATTTACTGTGATCGCCACCTGGCCTTTCTTTTCTATTCCATAATATTTATTCAGATCAGCTTTCTCCTTGGAAGGGCTGTATTTTTTCCACAAAAATGTCCCTACAACGGCTACGATCAGTAATATCAGGACGACACTCATCTTAATGATAAGATTCCGCTGTCTTCTCCGTCTGGATTGCGGTTTTCTTCTTACCAGTCTTCTGTTTCCGGAAATCCTTGATCTTCCGGAATTTCCTGTTCTGCCGGAAATCCCTGGTTCTTCTGAAGCGCTACTTCTTCTGCCCGCAACTGGCGTTCTGGCACCATCCTTGATTCGTCTGCCTGTCAGTGAGCTGCCTTCCGGCTGCATCGGCTGCATATCTTTTTCTTCCATGCTGTACCTCCTGTCAGACCTTATTATAGCAAAACAGATGTGCCCCGTCATTATTTATTTGACAAAATCTAGTTTGAGGGGTATTCGTGTTCCGAAATTCGTTGATCCACGTTGTTAAAACACAGCTCCTTGATGTCTCCTTTTTCATTCAACACATAATCTCGCATATACACTGAGTCTTCCCGCATAATATGCGCCTGCACGACTTGCATAGGGCTTGCGGGCAGACCATTCAGCAATATATGAATCCCTTCTTTTTCATAATCTGTCAACTCAGAAAACAGACTATGAACCTGCTGTTCCTGATGGTCTCCCATGGATTCCTCCTTCTCAATGCCCGTTCCCATATAATAACTACGGCTGCATATACCAGAGACTCCAAAAGAAAATGCTGTAATTGTGATACACTTTTCTCCTCCTGCAGCTTAAACCAAAAGACAGTAAGGCATTGTATTCATTTACATAATAGGTTGATGTTGATCTTAATTTCTGTGATAATGTCTGTCTGAAACGACGTTCGATAATGTTATTGATCTGTTGATAGTTTTGAAATAAAGATGCTATATCAGAAATGTTAAAAAAATTTCCCTCCTTTGTTCTAAGAATGTAGCTATTCGGGAAAACTATCTTTTAGTAACGTCATTATAGCGGACAGCTTTTTAAAAAGCAAGTCCTTTTTTCATTTTATATTTATTTTATTTAACATACAAAAAATTCTATGCTATACTAAACTAGAAGGAAGTGATGAATATGAAGATTGAGAAAATAAGTGACAATCAGATACGTTGTACTTTAACACGTGCTGACTTGGCCGAACGCCAGCTTCAATTGAGCGAACTGGCTTATGGAACCGAAAAAGCAAAATCACTTTTCCATGATATGATGCAACAGGCAGCCTTTGAATTTGGATTTGAAGCCAACGACATTCCTCTTATGATCGAGGCAATTCCGGCTTCTTCCGATTCTATCGTGCTGATAATTACTAAAGTAGAAGATCCGGAAGAACTTGACACCAGATTTTCTAAGTTTTCTCCGTCACCGGCGGGTGAGAACGATGCTAAAAAATCCGAAACAGTGAATAAGCTCGAAGGAGCAGAGACACTTCTGGACCTTCTTGGCAAAGTAAAAGAGAAGATGGATGTAGCCGAAAGCAGGGACAAGACAGATTCTCCGTCCGATGCACAGGCAACAGATTCTTCTGCCAGAACAGATTCTGCAAATGTAGCTTCTGCCACTGACGAGAACTCCGAAAGCAATGCAGCTGCTGAAGATTCTCCGGTAGCAAAGATTCGCTTGTTTTCATTTGCCACAATGGACAATGTGCTTTTAGCATCTCGTCTTTTGAACACGATGTACACCGGTTCCAACACCTTATACAAAGATCAGGCAGAAGACCTTTATATTCTGGCATTATCCCAGTCTGAACATTCTGCTAATGATTTCAACCGTATCTGTAATATGCTGACAGAATACGGTACTTCCGAGAAGACATCCGGAGTTATCCTTGCTTTTCTCGAAGAACATTGCGAAGCACTTGTTGCAGACAATGCAATCCAGCTGCTCGCAGCTATTTAATTGTACATCCCACAGATTACAGTTTGAATATGGAATTTTAAGCATGAAAAAAGCAGTTTTCGATAATTATCGAAAACTGCTTTTATATTCTGGCTTATTGTGCAGCCAGAAATGCATTAATCTTTTCTACTAATAAATCGCTGTCGATTCCGTGAACCATAGCAGCCTCAGCAAGACTTTCTCCCTGAGAAGCCGGGCAACCAAGACAGTGCATTCCAATCTCCATAAGGATCGGAGCTACCTCCGGGTTCATAGCAAGAACTTCACCGATTGTCATATCTTTAGAAACCTGTGCCATCATGACACCTCCTTTTCTCTTCAGTGGTATTTATTATATCCGTTTTTCTTCATCATGTAAACATTTTCAGGGGATTTCCTCGTGTAATTCCTCGTGTAAATTCCTCTTCTGGATATTCTCATTTCTTTCCGCTCCAATTGTATAAACATTTTCCTATAATTTACTATTAATATTTGACATCTTAAATGTCAACATTTTTGCCGAGTTTTTTCGACAAAAATCGAATTTTATTATAACTCCACAAAACATTCGTTCTTTTTTTAACATAAAATAATCCCCCGTTTTCGATGTGAATAATGTGGATAATGTGGATAAATTGCAACAAAGTACCATTTTTCCACCTTTTTTCAATATTTTGATGTGGATAACTTGGATAACTTTATTTCGTCGCTTTTTTCAAAATATGACATTTTTGTACAATTTGCTATTTCTGATTTTTTCCTTTACAGCACAAAAAAAGATGAAAGAAATTATTCATTTCTTTCACCTTTATTGTCTTACATTTTCATAATTTATAACAATCTTCTTACTGTTATAATATTAGCATAAGTAGCCGACAAGATTCCGATTCCCCGCGCCCGGTTAATCGCATTTACAATCTGCCCGTTTCCTTTATAAATTCCTACATGTCCATTATAGCAGATAACATCTCCAGGTCTTGCATTGCTGTAGCTGACGGCTCTTCCCGCACTGCGCATCTGAGACGATGTTCTTGGAAGCTGTATACCGAAATGCTTATATACCGACTGTACAAACCCCGAACAGTCAGCACCATGTGTAAGGCTTGTACCACCCCATACATAAGGATTTCCGATAAAACGGCTGGCATACTCCACAACCGCCTGTCCACTGCCTGCTCTGCCACCGTCCGCACCGTTCGTTTCGGCTGTGCTTGCTTCCCGCTGTTTTGCCAGGATTGCTTCTTCCTCTTTTCTGGATCTCGCATAATGAAATTTTTTCATCTCTTTTGCTTTTTTTTGGGCTTTTTTTCCTATTGTAATATATTGTGAATATACATATCCGGTTACATCACCAGATTTGATCTTCGTCCACTCTCCTACCGGACCTTTTATTTTCGCTGCATAATCCGGATAAAGCTTGCCGACCCACTTACTTTGCTTTGTTGGTTCACTTCTTATATAAAGAAACGAATGAACATTCGCAAATGCCATATCTGAATACTCACCCTTCTCTGTTGGAACCAGATACTCTTTTACCTGTACTTTATGATCAGAAGCATCATAATCATTCAAAACTTCCTCTATCCCTGCACCGGGTAAAACAGAATCTGTATCCGCAGCCTGTACTTCCGGAGAAATTCCCATCACAAGGCTACTTATAGTAACTAAGAACAATCCTTTCTTAAGAACAGAATCCATAAACTCCCTCCTTTATGTTTTCTTATCTTTTGTAAATATTACAGAATTGTTACATATGTTACGTGATTATTATATCATCAAAAGCAATCATGTCAACCTTATTTACGCTTTTTTAAGCTTCTATCACACTACAGTATTTGATATACTACGACATTTCCATGTAGTATTTTGTTACAAATTGTTACATTTTCAGATTGCTTGTTGACAATCTTGTATCATTATCTTATACTAATTATAATAATTATTACTATTATTGAAAGGAGATTGCTTATGGCTACATTAAAATATAGCAGGCAGCGAGAGTGTATCAAAGAATATCTTATGCATACAACGGAACATCCTACTGCAGATACTGTTTATGAGCATGTAAAAGAAGAATTTCCGCGCATCAGCCTTGGTACCGTATATCGCAATCTGAATCTTTTAGCCGACATGGGCGAAGCACTCAAGATCACTACACTGGATGGCGGAGATCGTTTTGATGGATGTACGAAGCCACATTATCATTTTACCTGCACTTCCTGTGGTGCAGTCATTGATCTGGATATGGATGTAAAGTATTTCCACGAGATGAACGAAGCTGCAGGTAAGAACTTTGATGGCTTGATAGAATCTCACACAACATTGTTTTCTGGTATTTGTCCGGCATGCTTCAAAAAAGGCAAAAATTAATGAAAAAAGTTAATTTAATGATTGACATTTTTCAATAAGTATGGTAGATTAATATCAGTAATAATTACTAATATTGATATTGCAAAACACAATAAAAATTAATTATAAGAAAAGGAGATCAACATTATGAAAAAATTTGTTTGTACAGTATGTGGTTATGTTTACGAAGGAGAAGCTGCACCGGAGAAATGTCCAGTCTGTGGAGTAGGTGCTGACAAGTTCAAAGAGCAGACAGGTGAGAGAGAATGGGCTGCTGAACATGTAGTAGGAGTAGCTAAAGGTGTAAGCGAAGACATCCTTGCTGATTTAAGAGCAAACTTCGAAGGAGAATGTTCAGAAGTTGGTATGTACCTGGCAATGGCAAGAGTTGCTCACAGAGAAGGATACCCGGAGATTGGATTATACTATGAAAAAGCTGCTTACGAAGAGGCTGAACATGCTGCTAAATTCGCTGAGCTCCTCGGAGAAGTTATCACAGACAGCACTAAGAAGAACCTTGAGCTCAGAGTAGACGCTGAGAACGGTGCAACAGCTGGTAAATTTGACCTTGCAAAACGTGCAAAAGCTGCAAATCTGGATGCAATCCACGACACAGTACACGAGATGGCAAGAGACGAAGCACGTCACGGAAAAGCATTCGAAGGACTGCTTAAGAGATACTTTGGCTAAGCTACAAGCCGAGTAAGGATAAAAATAAAGACGCTGGGAAAGGATGTGTTTACATCCAATTCCCAGCGTCTTTATTTTTAGGCTTATTGGGCGACAGCCCTACAGCGACGACGCGTTTTTCGCGTTGGAGCTGGCTCGGCTTTGGCTTATTGGGCGACAGCCGTCGGGAAAGGATGTACTTACATCCAATTCCCAGCGTCTTTATTTTTAGGCTTATTGGGCGACAGCCCTACAGCGACGACGCGTTTTTCGCGTTGGAGCTGGCTCGGTGTAGCGCTGCTTTATACGGCGACAGCCCTACAGCGACGACGCGTTTTTCGCGTTGGAGCTGGCTCGGCGTAGCGCATTCCGAATGGCTTTACAATTTCATCGCTTTCGCAGAACTATACATCTGCATTCCCTTCACTTTCTTATAAGACAGCACCTTCACATAATATGTCTTTCCTGCTGCCGGCTTTTTCATAGAAGCAGATGTCTTCTTGGCAGATAAGGATACACTTTTCACACCCGAAACAAGTTTCGGATCCGTGCTGTACTGCACTTCATATCCTCCTGCACCGGATACTTTTTTCCATTTCACAGTCATAGAAGTCTTACTTCCGGATTTCTTTGTTATCTTTGGCGCTTTTGGTGTTATTCCAGACGTCTTACCACCAACATAAACCTTTTTCTTTACACCACTCTTATATGTGTTCTGATAAATCTTTCCTTTTGCATCAGAAGATACAAATACTCCATATGGTACTCCGGAGATTGTATTTCCACTAATATTGGCTGTTGATTTTGTAATATGTACTGCATGCTCTTTTATATTACTGATCACATTTCTGGAAAGCTTTCCGCAGGTACTCTTATTAAACATTTGTACACCATGCTGTTTACAGCCGGAAATCTGATTATTTGTAATAATCATTGATGTACTGTAATTCTGTGTAAACACACCGCTTCGAGCCATATTTTTTATTATATTAGAATTTGTAGTAATTCTTTTTGATCCTAAATCTACAAATACGCCATCATATTTCTTCCTTCTTGGATCTTTAGCATAATAATTTTTTCCTGTAATTTTATTACCTGTTGCCTCACTATCCTGTACATCCATCATATGGACACCATGTCCGGCTGTAGTAATTACATTATTTCTTACTTTTACTCCACTAATATAATAATCTTTTTTCGGGATTGTTTTATTTTTCTTATCTTTTTCTGTAGTACTAACTTTTCTGCCGTAAACTTTAACTCCGCATACTTCATCACTGTATTTCGTATACTTGATCGTCATACGGTTGTTTTCAACGACCATTTTAGCATTATGGCGAACCTGTCCTTTGTAAACTTTCTTTCCATCAAAGATTGTAGACATTACCGAACTGGAAAGTGGTTTGAAATATTGAATTAACACACCACCGCCACAATTTTCAATGACATTATTTTTTATCTCACAGTTATAATATGTTAATGCAATGATTGCTTCTTCCTGTATATTTTTAAAAATATTTCCCGTAATCTTAATATTTTCATGATAAGCGCCATTAAGAAGAGTATGAGTACCTACTCCACGTGGTACATTCTGGAACAAACAATTCGTAACTTCCACATTTTTCATTGTTGTTCCATCCAAATATGTACTTTTATAAATAGATGTATCACATGGAATATCAAACTGCAAAGCTTCCTGTTTTAAATTGCCACTGCTTTTTCTCCTTGCCAGATCTTTGAACGTACATTTATTAACTTTCAGTCCATCAATTGCAGCAAGTTCTACCTGATGTGCACATCCTCCACCTGATACTGTTACATTTTCCAGTTTAATATTCTTTGCATGAAAAAGACGAATCAAAGAAGAATCACAATTGCTATTTCCGTACCATTTTCCACCTATAATAGAAATATTTCGGAATCCGCTATATCCTTTACAAGCTAAACTTGCATTAAAATCTGAATGTCCTTTATAAGTACCATTTGTTCCTGTCTCTATCATATTACTGGATGTTCTTGAATAAGTAAATGTTACGCCTTCCGTCAGATCCAGTGTCGTATTGCTGTAAATATGTAACGTGGAGCCCAGCTTATAGCTTCCTGCCACCACCTTTACTGTAACCGGATTGCTGTCTGTAGCTGTATCTCTTGCCTCTTTTAAAGCATTATCTAATTCCCTTGCTATATCAGATCCATTCTTTGCACTTACAGTAATGACACTGTCATCCGTCTCTTCTGCATCCTGTACTGCAATCTGATTCTCTGTATGAACTTTCTCCTGCGCCTGACTTTCTACCGGATTCATGCCAATCGTACATGCCATGGCGATCATTCCTGACAAAAGCACTGTAATTACTCTCTTCTTCATAAATACCTCCCAAATTACTACTTTGGAGTATATTATATCGCATTATTTCTGCAAAACCAATGTCTCAGACAATCTTTTTCCTGCTAGCGGATCTTCCCCGGATCAATCTTATTTTTCTTCAATTTTAAATATACAACTTCCCGAAACAATGCATATAGCACAGATACAATCGGAATAAATATCAACATTCCTGTAATTCCCATCAGACTTCCCCCGACACTAACCGCCGCAAGTACCCAGATAGACGGAAGCCCCACTGAATTTCCAACAACATGTGGATAAATAAGATTTCCTTCTATCTGCTGCAATACAAGAAACAGTACGATAAAAATAGCTGCTTTTGCCGGATTTACCATAAAAATAAGTAAAACTCCTATTCCACACCCAACAAATGCTCCAAATATCGGAATCAGTGCAGTAAATGCTATCACAATTCCTATCAACAATGCATAAGGCAGACGGAAAATTGTCATTGCAACAACAAACATAGAACCTAAAATCACCGCCTCCAGACATTGTCCTGTCAGAAAACTGGAAAATGTCTTATATGTCAGAGAACATACTTCAATTATTGCCTCTGCACGTCCTTTTCGTACAAAAGCAAATAATACTTTTTTAGCCTGGATTTCCAGCTTCTCTTTTTGCAAAAGGATATAGATAGCAAATACAAATGCGATAAAAAATGTTGTGACTCCACTCACGATACTTTTTGCCGCTGTTATCGTGGAATCCAGCACACTTCCGGCACCATTTTTAAAGAAACCGATTCCGGCATTCATAATCTTATCCCAGTCAAATTCAATATTATTCACAATGTTCATAATTTCCTTATTATTGTGGAAAACTTGTTTTGCCCATGCCTGTACATGTGGAAGAAATATCTGAACATTTTTCCCTAGATTTGAAAAAGTATTTCCCAGTTGTGGAACTAAAACAAACATCACCGCAGCTACAACTCCAAATACAAAGATCAATACAAGAATCATACTACACGGTCGTGCTGCCTTTTGCATGTAGCGTTTTCCTTTTCTTTTATCCTCTGAAAATAAATGTCTTTCCACAAAATTCATCGGGACATTTAACACAAATGCAATTGCTCCGCCTAAAAGAAAAGGAATGAATATATTTAATCCTTTCAATAGCACTTGCAATACCATATTAAATTTCCACAAGCAGACAATTACAATTGCTGTAAACAAAATTAATTCTCGTATTTTTTTCATATTCTCCCGGTTTAATTCCATATAATTTCTTTACTCCTTATGTTCTTTACTTATACGCTCCTAAAATTTTCCTTCATTCCATAATTTCTTTTATACAAACACAATCTGCCACCGACACCTTTCTCCGATTGATAAAGCAGCTAACAGTGATATGAAAATTAAACTCGTCCCACACGAATTAATTTTAGTCCCTGTATAACCGGTAAATTAAGCAATGCCAGACCGTATACTATCAATAAATGCTGCCAGTCTAATGCTGCCACCTGGAAAATCCCATGTAATCCAGGGATCATTAATACTCCTGTGATCAATAGCAATCCCATTCCAAATGCTCCGATCAGATATGGATTATTAAAAAATTGCTTTGTAAATAAAATTGGTTTTCTGGATTTACAATTAAATCCATGTATCAGACGGCTGGTACACAAGATTCCAAATGCCATTGTGCTTCCAAGCAGAGCGCCGTTCTCACTATAGCCAATAAAATATCCCGTCATCGTCATAATTCCAATAACCAGACCTTCTACACTTATATCTGTGAGAAATCTTCTATTCAAAATTGACTCCTTCATTGGTCTTGGTTTTTCTTCCATCACCGCTTTTGTGTGCGGCTCCAACCCCAGTGCAATTGCCGGAAGGCTGTCCGTAAGCAGATTGATAAAAAGTAAATGAACCGGTGCAAATGGAACTGGTAAATTAACAACAGATGCATATAATACCGAAAGAATTGCTGCTAAATTTCCTGAAAGCAAAAACTGAATGGCATTTTTTATATTCTGATAAAGATTTCTTCCATTTTCCACTGCCTTTATAATCGTTGCGAAATTGTCATCTGTAAGCACCATTGCGGCAGCATCTTTAGATACTTCACTTCCCGTAATTCCCATTGCAACTCCGACATCAGCCTGCTTCAATGCAGGTGCATCATTCACACCGTCACCGGTCATTGCAACAATATTTCCACGTTCCTGCCATGCACGCACGATCCGGATCTTATGTTCCGGCGAAACACGTGCATATACTGAAATTCCTTCTACAAATGTCCTCAGTTCTTCATCTGACATTTCTTCAATAACTGCCCCTTCGCATGCCTCCGATTCATTTTTAATAATACCAATTCTTTTTGCTATCGCAGCCGCCGTCACTTTATGATCACCAGTAATCATGACCGGGCGGATTCCCGCTTTAATGCACTCCTTGACCGCCTGTTTTGACTCCTGCCGTGGCGGATCCATCATTGCAATCAATCCTGAAAATACCAGATTATTTTCATCTTCTAAAGTAAGTTCTTTCTCTGCATCTAATTCTTTGTACGCAAATGCCAGCACACGAAGCCCTTCTCGTGAAAATTCAAGATTCTGTTTTTCAATATATAATCTGTCTTCCTCATTGATCAATTCCGGCTTTTCACTTCCATATTTTCGGATATGTGTAATTCTCTTTAAAAGAACATCTACTGCACCCTTTACATAAATTACATATCTTCCATCACATTTGTTTTCCGTTGACATCATTTTCCGATCACTGTCAAATGGTATCTCCGATAATCTCGGACAGGCTTCTCTGACATCAGAAAACGAATATTCTATATACTTTTTTTCCTGCAGAACTGCGAGTAATGCCGTTTCCGTAGGATCTCCAATCTGCTCTCCATCTGTGATCATTCCATCATTACACAAAATGCTGGAAATCAACAATTCCTTTTCCGAATCATTTTCAAAATTTAGCTCAGACACGGAGATTCGCTTTGGATAAATATAATAGTCTTCTACTGTCATTTTGTTTTGTGTTAAGGTTCCGGTCTTATCAGAACAGATTACAGAAACACTTCCAAGTCCTTCTACTGCCTGTAATTTTCTTATAATTGCATGTTCTTTTGCCATTTTCTGTGTACCAAATGAAAGAACAATTGTCACGATAGAACTTAAAGCTTCTGGGATTGCTGCAACCGCCAATGCTACAGCAAAAAGGAATGCATTTAAAATGTTATCCCCACGTAAAATGCTTAAGATGAATAATATTCCACATAATATTAAAATCATTATGGATAATTTCTTTCCGAAATCATCCAGATTCTTCTGTAATGGTGTCATTTTTTCAGAAGTATTCTTCAACAGGTAAGCAATCTTTCCCATCTCTGTATTCATTCCAATTGCTGTCACTTCATAGCGTCCGTGACCATACGTCACAAAGCTTCCTGAAAATACCTGATTCGTCCGATCCCCGATTGCTGCATTTTCCGGAACCTCTTCCAGATTCTTCTCCACCGACAGACTTTCTCCCGTCAATGCACTCTCATCTACTTTTAAACTTGCCGTTTCTATCAATTTACCATCTGCCGGAATACAATCCCCCGCTTCAATAAGCACTTCATCCCCTATCGTAACTTCTTTTGCCGGGATCTGTATCACCGCATGGTCTCTGACTACTTTCGCTTCCGGTGCTGACAATTGTTTCAGACTTTTTAAAGATTGTTCCGCTTTTAATGTCTGTACTGTTCCTAAAATGGCATTCATTGTAATAACTAGGAAAATAACTGCAGCACTCTCTGCATCACCCAGAATTCCGGATATTATTGCAGATATGATCAATATAATTACAAGAAAATCTTTAAACTGCTCCAAAAATAATGTAATACAGCTTTTTTTCTTTCCCTCTGCCAATTCGTTCCATCCATATTTTTTTTGATTTTCTTTTGCCTGTTCATTTGTCAACATATTCATTCTACCTTTCCTGCAATAATATCTCTTTTAGTATTCACTCTTTTATGATGTTAAATGCTTTTCTTCATAAATTTCCTTGTCGCTATAACAGCGATAAAACACGCTCTGCGAGTTTTATTCGCTGATTAGCGGTCGTCAAATGCTGCCATGCAAGCATGGCGCATTTTCCTCGTCGCCATAACAAAAAAGAGACCTTATTGCATATAAAATATGCAATAAAAGTCTCACCATTTCATTACGACACGGATGATCGCTCATCGTACTGACGACGTCGTAAACATCATTAATTGATGCCAGTTACTCCCTTTTATCATTGTGTTATTAGAATATACAAATTTTTTCTTTTTGTCAATAATAATTCTATAAACAATTATGCAGACTTTCTCTTGTTTGATTTCGTATATAAAAAAGAAGCAGTATTAAATTAATACTACTTCTCTCTCATTCCTATGAGCGTGCGGGGATTCGAACCCCGGACAACTTGATTAAAAGTCAAGTGCTCTACCACCTGAGCTACACGCCCGTACCAAATGTCTTACTAAGACAAATGCCCAGAGCCGGAATCGAACCAGCGACACGAGGATTTTCAGTCCTCTGCTCTACCGACTGAGCTATCTGGGCAGAATTGCGGGGGCAGGATTTGAACCTACGACCTTCGGGTTATGAGCCCGACGAGCTTCCAGACTGCTCCACCCCGCGATAATATTTAATTCTATCATTTTCATGATAAAGCCGATGATCGGACTCGAACCGATAACCTGCTGATTACAAATCAGCTGCTCTGCCAATTGAGCCACATCGGCACAAGCCATGTTGGCTAATGGATGGAGAAGGATTCGAACCTTCGAAGGCGTTGCCAACAGATTTACAGTCTGCCCCCTTTGGCCACTCGGGAATCCATCCATATCTATGGGACCAATAGGGCTCGAACCTATGACCCTCTGCTTGTAAGGCAGATGCT
>NZ_QTUV01000003.1:0-3286 GCF_003435815.1 Dorea sp. AM10-31 | reverse complement strand
GCTTGTAAGGCAGATGCTCTCCCAGCTGAGCTATGATCCCATATAAACGACCCAGAAGAGACTCGAACTCTCGACCTCCGCCGTGACAGGGCGGCGCTCTAACCAACTGAGCCACTGGGCCATATAAAGGTTATGTACCTTCAAAACTGCATACAAGAAATATTCTTCATCCTTTACCTATCACCTTGCTTGGTCATGCCCTCGACCGATTAGTATCAGTCAGCTCCATGTGTTACCACACTTCCACCTCTGACCTATCTACCTCGTCGTCTTCAAGGGGTCTTACTACTTACGTAGGGATATCTCATCTTGAGGGGGGCTTCACGCTTAGATGCCTTCAGCGTTTATCCCGTCCCGGCTTGGCTACTCTGCCATGACCTTGGTAGTCAACAGATACACCAGCGGCCAGTCCATCCCGGTCCTCTCGTACTAAGGACAGCTCCTCTCAAATATCCTACGCCCACGCCGGATAGGGACCGAACTGTCTCACGACGTTCTGAACCCAGCTCGCGTACCGCTTTAATGGGCGAACAGCCCAACCCTTGGGACCTACTTCAGCCCCAGGATGCGATGAGCCGACATCGAGGTGCCAAACCACTCCGTCGATGTGAACTCTTGGGAGTGATAAGCCTGTTATCCCCAGGGTAGCTTTTATCCGTTGAGCGATGGCAATCCCACTTTATACCACCGGATCACTAAGTCCTACTTTCGTACCTGCTCCACCCGTCGGTGTCGCAGTCAAGCTCCCTTCTGCCTTTGCACTCTTCGAATGGTTTCCAACCATTCTGAGGGAACCTTTGAGCGCCTCCGATACCCTTTCGGAGGCGACCGCCCCAGTCAAACTCCCCACCTGACATTGTCCCCCGACCTGTTTAAGGCCGCTGGTTAGAAATCCAATACTGCAAGGGTGGTATCCCAACAGCGACTCCGTAGCTACTGGCGTAACTACTTCCCAGTCTCCCACCTATCCTGTACATGCAATACCGAATCCCAGTATCAAGCTGGAGTAAAGCTCCATGGGGTCTTTCCGTCCTGGCGCAGGTAACCAGCATCTTCACTGGTATTTCAATTTCACCGGGTGCATTGTTGAGACAGTGCCCAAATCATTACGCCTTTCGTGCGGGTCGGAACTTACCCGACAAGGAATTTCGCTACCTTAGGACCGTTATAGTTACGGCCGCCGTTTACTGGGGCTTAAGTTCAAAGCTTCGCGTTACCGCTAACCTCTCCCCTTAACCTTCCAGCACCGGGCAGGCGTCAGCCCATATACTTCACCTTTCGGTTTTGCATAGACCTGTGTTTTTGCTAAACAGTTGCTTGGGCCAATTCTCTGCGGCCAGCTTTCACTGGCACTCCTTCTCCCGAAGTTACGGAGTCATTTTGCCGAGTTCCTTAACAATGCTTCTCCCGTCGGCCTTAGGATTCTCTCCTCATCCACCTGTGTCGGTTTACGGTACGGGCTTAAGTAAAACAATAGCGGCTTTTCTTGACGCATGGCTCACACACTTCCCTACTCTTTATTCGGTCCGCATCACGTCTTCAGATTGTACAGCGGATTTGCCAGCTGCACTCCTACCTCGCTTGCACCGGTCTTTCCATTCCCGGCTTGTGCTCTCCTCACGTGTCCCCACAGTTCTGTTTACTTAAGGTACAGGAATCTCAACCTGTTGTCCATCGACTACGCCTCTCGGCCTCGCCTTAGGCCCCGACTTACCCAGAGCAGATCAGCTTTACTCTGGAAACCTTAGATATTCGGCCGGAAGGATTCTCACCTTCCTCTCGCTACTCATTCCGGCATTCTCTCTTCGATACAATCCACAGCTCCTTATCGGTACTGCTTCGTCTCGTATCCAATGCTCCTCTACCAATCAACATTCGTTAATTCCTGAGCTTCGGTAGTGTGTTTCAGCCCCGGACATTTTCGGCGCAGGACCTCTCGACTAGTGAGCTATTACGCACTCTTTGAATGTATGGCTGCTTCTGAGCCAACATCCTAGTTGTCTTCGAAATCCCACATCCTTTTCCACTTAACACACATTTTGGGACCTTAGCTGCAGGTCTGGGCTCTTTCCCTTTCGACTACCCAACTTATCTCGTGCAGTCTGACTCCCATACATCATCTACGCGGCATTCGGAGTTTGATATTCTTCGGTAAGCTTTGACGCCCCCTAGGAAATTCAGTGCTCTACCTCCGCAAGACTTGTATGAGGCTAGCCCTAAAGCTATTTCGAGGAGAACCAGCTATCTCCGGGTTCGATTGGAATTTCTCCCCTATCCACACCTCATCCCCACCCTTTTCAACGGATGTGGGTTCGGTCCTCCATTGCCTTTTACGGCAACTTCAACCTGGACATGGATAGATCACCCGGTTTCGGGTCTGCTCCGACTGACTCTGGCCCTATTAAGACTTGGTTTCCCTTCGGCTCCATCCCTGTAGGATTTAACCTCGCCAGCCGGCGCAACTCGCCGGACCGTTCTACAAAAAGTACGCGGTTCCACATTTATAGTGGTTCCACAGCTTGTAAACATATGGTTTCAGGTTCTTTTTCACTCCCCTCCCGGGGTCCTTTTCACCGTTCCTTCACAGTACTATGCGCTATCGGTCACTAAGGAGTATTTAGCCTTACGGGGTGGTCCCCGCGTGTTCAGTCAAGGTTCCACGTGTCTCGACCTACTCTGGATACCGCCTTGTCAATCGTCCTTTCGCTTACGGGGCTTTCACCCTCTCTGGCTGGCTTTCCCAAAACCATTCTGCTAAGACTCTTGAATCAATTGTGCGGTCCGAACCCCGGGATGCACGCATCCCGGTTTGGGCTCTTCCGGTTTCGCTCGCCGCTACTTCCGGAATCACATGTTGTTTTCTCTTCCTCCGGCTACTTAGATGTTTCAGTTCACCGGGTTCCCTTCCTAACGTTATGGATTGGCGTTAGGATACTTGAGGTTTGCTCAAGTGGGTTTCCCCATTCAGAGATCTCCGGATCATTGGATATTTGCTCCTCCCCGAAGCTTTTCGCAGCTTATCACGTCTTTCATCGGCTCTTAGTGCCAAGGCATCCACCATACGCTCTTTTCAGCATGACCAACTTGTTCTCATCCACGGGAATGGATGATCACTACACCGGTATAGCGTTACCGGCGTTGGTTCTAGGTTCGTTTTTTTACTTCGTTTTCTCGAAGGTGTTGTAATTATTAACAACATTCCTGTTAATAACAATTACCTCGGATGTCTTGAATAAGATATTTATCTTATCATTTCTATTTCTTATATGCAATTTTCAAGGTACAT
>NZ_QTUV01000002.1 GCF_003435815.1 Dorea sp. AM10-31 | reverse complement strand
TATGCAGTTTTGAAGGTATATAACTTACAGAAGTGATTGGTATAAAGCCAGTCGCTTTTTTGTTATAAGAAATAAAAACTATTAATCTTTTATTCAGGTATTTTAATATAGATAAATAAAAAGACGACTATCTTTTTCGGACAGTCGTATGAGAGTGACTAAGAATGAGGAAATTATTTCTTCTCTTTTTTATGACAGATTCCATACTTTTGAAGAGATGAGAGAACCTGAACTTCGTCATTACCATGAATCATCAGTAATGCTGGAAGACCCAGTTGGATATTTGCAAGTTCAGAAAGCTTTTTCCCATCAACGGGTTTGTTGTGGTTGGAAATATCGCGTATTTGTACATCAGATGAAACCTTACTGCAAATATTATGAAAGATAATAAATTGACTTGTTGTTGTGAATTTTATATTATTTTTTATCATAGCAGGCCACCTCTGTAAAAATAGATTTTCTTTTTCCTTTTGCAAGTATATAATAGATGACAAGAAATGTAAAATGTATATTCGGCATACCTGATATATAAATAAAATATAGATATGGTATAGATGTGATATAGATGGAGAGAAAAATGGACATTACATACGATTATTACCGGATTTTTTATTATGTGACAACCTATAAGAGTTTTTCAAAGGCGGCAAAAGTATTAGGAAGCAACCAGCCCAATATTACGCATTTTATGAACAATCTGGAAAATCAGCTTGGCTGTCGGTTGTTTGTACGATCTAACCGTGGTGTAACATTGACACAGGAAGGTGAATTATTATATCAACATGTCAGGATTGCTTATCAGCAGCTTCATGCAGCGGAAGTAGAGCTGGCAGGAAAACGTAGTATGGAAAGTGGGAGCGTTACGATCAGTGCAAGCGAGATTGCATTACATTTACGGCTTCTTCCGGTACTTACAAAGTTTCATAAATCATATCCCAATATTCAGCTCCATTTGTTGAATCATAGTACACCAAGAGCAATACGCGCGGTAAAAGAGGGACAGGCGGACCTGGCAATTGTAACGACTCCATTGAAGGCGCAGAAGCCTTTAAAAGTAATGCCACTGATGAAATTTCGTGAGATTGCAGTTGCAAGTCCTGCGTTTTGTCTGGATATACTAGGGAAAGAAAGAGATTCTCAGGTTCATTTAAAAGAAATTGCTTCACATCCCATAGTCAGTCTGGAGAAAGACAGCACATCATACAAATTTTATTCAGAATGGTTTATGGAACAGAATCTGATATTTACACCGAACACAGAAGTAGAGACGATGGATCAGATATTGCCACTGATTTCGTGTGGGCTGGGAATTGGCTTTTTACCGGAATTATATGTAAAACCAGCAATAGAATCTGGAAAATTGCAGATGATATCATTATATGAAAAGATTCCTGAGAGAGAAATTTGTCTGGTGGAAAATATAAATTTCCCACCGGGAATTGCAGAGGAAGCTTTTAAACATTTATTGTTGTAGAAAATGTATTTTTAGCATTGGAAATGGCAGGTGTATGATGCAGAAATGTGATTATATATATAGAACATAGGTGACATGTAAATAAAACATAGGTTATTTATTTGACTTTGAAAAAACAGCTTTCTATACTTAATAAAGTATAGAAGGCTATTTTTGTTATGGAGGCGATAATATGCAAACTGTATTACCGAGAGAAGAAGCTGTAGAAGCAATTTTTTCTAAAATATTTGAATCAAAAGAAGCATGTGGAAGATTAAAAGACGTATTTCAGGAACATCTGGAAGAAGAAAATATATCCGGAGATTCAGCAGGACATTTCGCAGAGGTACTGTTTCATGCATATAAAAATGGTGATGTTACGGCACTTTTATTGGAACTTTGTGGAAGAAGTATGTTTGACTTATTACGGGAAGCATATTTGATCCCTAAAAAATTTCACGGAAAAGCGGGTGCAAATCCGGTGCTTTTAACAGATGTAGATGGCAATCTGTTACAGGAAAAAAAGGTCTCGGCAAGAGAATATACGAAATTCAAAGAAACATACGAGATACATCAATGTGCACCGAGATCAAAAGTATATCTGGCAGATGGATATGATCTTGTACGGTCTTATGAAAAAGGAACAAAAATTGTTGAGAAAAAAGAAAACAAAAGCAGAGGCATATTGATTCTGTATGCTTTACCGGATACATGTAAGATGGGATTGACAGAGGCTGAAGCGTATGCAGTTGTATGGGAAACATTTATGCAGATTCAGAAAGCAGCACCGCGCGCAATTGTATATTACGGACAGGAAACAGGAATTAAAAAGCAAAAAGAGTTTGATGAGATCGGGGTGCTCCTGCCGATTCGCGAATTTGAGAAGAAGATGCTGCATCACTTGCAGGAAGTGGATGGTATCGTGCTGGCATGCCGGGAAAAGATGATGGAAAAAGCAGGACAGGAAAGTCTGGATCTGAATGATTAGGAAGTGATGAGGATGCAGCGAGATCAATTACGAAAAAATCATATGGATATTCTTTGGCATGAGTATACAGATGCAGGAGGAGAGAACAGACCTGTTACAGAAGCAAGCCTTACTGAGAAAGCTTCTATTATCGGCAGAGTGGGTATTATGCTCTTGTCCTGTGGAACCGGAGCATGGAGAGTGAGAAGTTCCATGAATACACTTGCAGAAGTGATGGGGATCACATGTACCGCGGATATTGGACTGATGTCGATCGAATACACCTGTTTTGATGGAGAAGATGGTTATACACAAGCTCTTTGTCTGACTAATACAGGAGTAAATACATCAAAATTAAACCGTCTGGAAAAATTTATCCGGAATTTTGAAAAGGAAGGAAAGCATATATCCGGAGAACAGTTACATCAGCTTCTGGATGAAATAGAGAAAATTCATGGATTATATTCACCTGTGGCACTGGGAATGGCTGCAGCGCTTGCGTGTGGTGGATTCACATTTCTGCTTGGCGGAGGTCCGATTGAAATGCTCTGTGCATTTATTGGCGCAGGTGTTGGAAATTATGTGCGGTGCAAATTGACAAAACACCATTTTACTTTGTTTTTGTGTATTGTATCCAGTGTATCATTAGCTTGTTTTACTTATGCGGGATTTTTAAAACTGGCAGAAATTTTGTGGGGAATATCCGTTCAACATGAAGCTGGTTATATATGTGCCATGCTCTTTATTATTCCGGGGTTTCCATTTATTACGAGTGGCATTGACCTTGCAAAACTGGATATGCGTTCGGGCATGGAACGTTTTGCGTATGCTATATTGGTTATTCTTGTCGCAACAATGGCTGCCTGGATCATGGCATTAATTCTACATTTACAGCCGGTAGATTTTCCAAAAATTTGTTTAACATCAGAAGAGCAGGTGATATTCCGGCTTCTTGCCAGCTTTTGTGGTGTGTTTGGATTTTCCATTATGTTCAACAGTCCACCGGGACTTGCAGCTGTAGCTGCAGGAATCGGAGCAGTTGCCAATACACTTCGACTTGAATTTGTTGATCTTACCGGTATGCCGCCGGCAGTAGCGGCATTTATTGGAGCGCTTACGGCTGGAATATTAGCATCTTTAATAAAAAACAGAGCTGGATATCCGAGAATTTCAGTGACAGTCCCATCTATTGTTATTATGGTTCCTGGGTTATACTTATATCGAGGCTTCTATAATTTGGGAATGATGTCGCTTTCGGTATCCGCATCCTGGTTTGCATCAGCTATGCTCATTGTTATGGCGTTGCCGCTGGGTCTGATATTTGCAAGGATACTGACAGACAGATCATTCCGTTATTGTACATAGATAACAGGAGAGGAAAATATGCGTTTAAAAAACATATTATTGGTGGTAGAAGATGTTGAGCGTTCCAGACGCTTTTATGAAGAACTGTTCGGGTTACATGTGATTACAGCTTTTGACGGAAATATGATACTGACAGAAGGATTAGTCCTGCAGGACCGAGAAATCTGGGAGAAATTAACAGGAAAAAAAGTCAAAAATGCAGGAAATAATGCAGAATTATACTTTGAAGAGAATGAATTAACAAAATTTGCAGGAAAACTGGAGGAATCAGACTGGAATATTACTTATGTGAATCCTCTAAAAGAAGAAAGCGGAGGACAGCAAGTGATCCGTATTTATGATCCGGACGGGCATCTGATCGAGATTGGAGAGTCTTTGGAACATGCAGAAAAAAGGCAAAAAGAAGGGTTTGCAAAGATGGAGAGAAATCTTGTGGATATTATGAAGGAAGAACAGGCAAAACTGGGATTTCGTAAAGAAGCAGTAAGACTGTATTATCCACTCGCTACATTGCAGCATTTCTTTCATGCAGAAGATACGGCAGAAGAGATGCAGGAGCGACTGCAGGCATTTCCGGAAGAATTTACAGACAAACTGGGAAATGTACAGGTGACGCATAAGAAAGACCGGTTTTGTATTCACATTCCGGAAGAAGGAAGTGTCTATGCAAAAGAACAGATGAAAGATAACGAGTTCATAAAAGAACTGATCAGACAGGTACAGCAGTGTGACTGTACAATTGAGGATCTTAAGAAGTTGTTTGAAGCACATTCAGATCAGGTGATTTTTGAAACTATGTCAAATGGAGAGTTTGATTATCTTCTCCGTTTTGCGGACGGGGTACCTGATGACTATTATTACTGCTTCAAAGATGAAGGCTGTCATATGGTTTATCATCGTTTTTTGCCGGAAGATTATAAAGATTTTGACTTTTAAGATTTTAATCTTGAGAATTCTGCCAAGGAAGCAAGAACAAAATTGCGGCATGCCTGAAAATATGCTATATTAAAAGTATCATTTACAAATGGAAATACATGAAGTAATAGGAGTGATCAAAATGTATCAGGAAGAGTATAAACGTTGGCTGGAGGCAGATCTGGAAGATGCAGATCTGAACCCGGAATTAACGAAAATTGCGGGAAATGAAGAAGAGATCAAGGAGCGTTTTGCAGTAGCACTGAAGTTTGGAACAGCCGGACTTCGAGGTGTACTCGGAGCCGGAACGAATCGTATGAACATTTATGTTGTACGTCAGGCAACGCAGGGACTTGCAAACTGGGTAAAGACACAGGGTGGAACACAGACAGTAGCAATCAGTTATGACAGTCGTCTGAAGAGTGATGTATTTGCCAAGACAGCAGCAGGAGTTCTGGCAGCGAATGGAATTAAGGTTCGCATTTATGACGCACTGATGCCTGTACCGGCATTATCATTTGCAACACGTTATTATAACTGCAATGCAGGTGTTATGGTTACAGCATCCCACAACCCGGCAAAATATAATGGATACAAGGCTTATGGACCGGATGGATGCCAGATGACAGATGATGCGGCAGCAATTGTATATGCAGAGATCCAGAAGACAGATGTGCTTACAGGAGCAAAATACATATCTTTTGCAGAAGGTGTAGAAAAAGGTCTGATCCAGTTTGTAGGGGATGACTGCAAGAATGCATTATATGAAGCAATCGAGTCACGTCAGGTTCGTCCGGGCTTATGCAAGAGCGCAGGATTGAAACTGGTATACAGCCCGTTAAATGGTTCCGGACTGGTACCTGTTACACGTGTATTAAAAGATATTGGCATTACGGATATTACAATTGTACCGGAGCAGGAATATCCAAATGGCTATTTTACAACTTGCAGTTATCCTAACCCGGAGATTTTTGAGGCGTTGGAACTGGGACTGAATCTTGCAAAAGAGACAGGTGCAGATCTGATGCTTGCAACCGATCCGGATGCGGACCGTGTTGGTATTGCAATGAAGTGCCCGGATGGTTCTTATGAGCTGGTAAGCGGTAATGAAGTAGGAGTTCTTCTGTTAGATTATATCTGCGCAGGACGTATGGAGAAAGGCACAATGCCAGAGAATCCGGTCGCTGTAAAATCTATCGTGTCTACACCACTTGCAGATGCAGTTGCAGCACATTATGGTGTCGAGCTTCGCAATGTACTGACTGGATTTAAGTGGATCGGAGATCAGATTGCACAGTTAGAAGAAGCAGGAGAAGTAGATCGCTTCATCTTTGGATTTGAAGAGAGTTATGGATATCTTGCCGGACCGTATGTAAGAGATAAAGATGCGGTGATTGGTTCTATGTTAATCTGTGAGATGGCAGCTTATTACAGAAGTATCGGAAGTTCCCTAAAGCAGAGAATGGAAGAGATTTATGCGGAGTATGGTCGTTATCTGAATAAGATTGACAGCTTTGAGTTTCCGGGACTGAGTGGTATGGATAAGATGGCAGGTATTATGCAGGGACTTCGCGAGAATCCGCTGACAGAAGTTGCAGGACATAAAGTTGTATCTGTAACTGATTATCAGAAGCCGGAAGAGACAGGTCTGCCGGCTGCAAATGTACTGATTTACAAGCTGGAAGGCGGCGCAACAGTAATCGTTCGTCCGTCAGGAACAGAGCCGAAGATTAAGATTTATTATACAACACTTGGCAAAGATCTTGCAGAAGCCGAAAGTCAGAAAGAAAAACTTGCAGAAGCATTAAAGCCAATTATGAAATAGTAAGATTGTAGAAAAATTAACAATAAAATAAAGCACAAAAAATAAGTTAAAAAAATATCAAAAAAGCTTCCTTTTTCTGTATTACGGGTATATAATGTGTTTAACAAGTAAAGTTCGGAAATATAGAAAAGGAGGCTTATTTTATGAATATGGATTTATGTAAACTGATCGTGGAACGTCCGTATAAGAAAGTGTATCGCTGTGAAGGCAGTATCGTTAAATTATTTGATGAGAACCATCCAAAAGTTGACATTTTCAATGAAGCAATGGAAACAGCCAGAGTTGAAGCAACCGGTCTTGAGATTCCAAAGCTTCAGAAAATAGAAAATATTGACGGAAAATGGGCGATTTTTCTGGAATACAAAGATGGTAAGACATTAGAAGAGATGATGCATGTGGACCCGGCGAATATTGACAAGTACATGTCCGACTTTGTTGACCTGCAATTACAGATACAGTCTAAGAAAGCACCGATGCTTCCAGATCTGAGAGAGAAGCTTGCAAGACAGATCAACAGTATTACAGAACTGGATGCAAGCCAGAGATACGAACTTCTAACGAGGCTGGAAAGTATGCCACATCACAGTAAGCTTTGTCACGGAGATTTCAATCCGAGCAATATTATTGTCGGAAAGAATGGAAAAATGACAGTCGTGGACTGGGCACATGCAACACAGGGAAATGCCAGTGCAGATGCAGCAATGACGTATTTGCTATTTGCGCTTAAGGATCAGGAAGTGGCAGATCTCTATCTGAAAATTTTCTGTAAAAAATCAGACACAGCAATCCAGTATGTACAGCAGTGGCTCCCGATTGTGGCCGCTTCGCAGCTTGTAAAAGAGAATGAACTGGAGAAAGATTTCCTGATGAAGTGGATCGATGTTATGGATTATCAATAAGAGAATACTTAAAGAATCTGCCATTGGCAGATTCCTGTGGATGCTACGTCAACGAAAAATGGGTAGGATTTTTCCTGCCCATTTTGAATTATAAAGGATGACTGTAAGTGACGGGGAGAGGCAAGGATAATTTGATAGATATTTTAATAAAATTTCATAAATTTAATATTTGGTTACTGTTAAAGTATATGAAATTATGTTATAATAATAACATGGTATTGGCCGCTCAAATCGAAGAATACAATGACAGAGATTTGTAGTTACAATACAACGCCGCAGTATGCGTGTTGCAAATTTTTTTTGTCAAAGAGGAGGAAAAGAAAATGGCAAAAATTACAGAAGGATATATGCCTTTTAAAGGTTATCAGACCTATTACAGAATTGTCGGAGAACAGAAAGACAACGGAAAAGCTCCGCTGATCTGTCTGCATGGTGGACCGGGATCTACTCATAACTATTTTGAAGTTCTGGATAATGTTGCAGATGATGACGATCGTATGATCATTATGTATGACCAGTTAGGATGCGGAAAATCTTATCTGGACGGACATCCGGAGATGTGGACACAGGATCTCTGGCTGGATGAGCTGGACGCATTAAGAGAGCATCTTGGACTGAAAGAATGCCACATCATTGGACAGTCATGGGGCGGTATGATGCAGATCGCATATGCAATCGAGCGTGGAGCAAAAGGCGTAAAATCCTTTATTATTTCTTCCGGACACCCAAGCAGCAGCCTCTGGGCAAGAGAAGGAATGAGAAGAATTAAGATGATGTCTGAGGAAGATCAGGCAGCAATCAATGATGCTCTGGAACGCAATGACTTTACAGGAGAAGCTTACCTGAAAGCAGTTGACAATTATATGGACAGATACTGCAACTACTGGAGAGAAGATCTTCCGGAATGCTGTACAAGAGAAAAGAAATCCGGTGGAGAAGCTTACCTGTATGGATGGGGACCGAACGAGTTCGTTCCATCCGGTACATTAAAAGATTTTGAGTACATTGACAGACTTCACGAGATCAAAGTTCCATCATTGATCATGAGTGGTATTTCTGATCTGTGTTCACCATTAGTAGCAAAGACTATGGCGGATGAGATTCCAAACTCTAAATGGATCCTCTGGGAGAGAGCGCGTCATACTACATTCGTAGACAGACATGATGATTACTGTGTTGAGCTGTTAAAATGGATGAACGAATACGACAAATAAGATTTTTAATATTTGGAAATATGCAGAAATAAGATTTTTTGCGTAAGATAAAAAGAAACGGCGTTTCATAGATGAATGATCATTTGTGAAACACCGTTTCTTCTTTATTATTACAACTCTTCCTGGCGGTCGTGATTGATAGTCTGATAGAATAAGCGGTGGATTTCTTTCGGATTGTTTGTCTGTCCAAGAATCCACATCAATTTGGCAACAAGTGCCTCGGTTGTCATATCCGCAGCCTGGAGGATGCCAGGGTGTTCGCTGTATTTCTTACCAACTTGATAAACTTCCAGATCACAGCCTTCTTCCGGAACCTGTGTCGTGACAGCGAGAGTCTTTCCGGAATCTACCCAACCGAAGATAGCTTTCTCAAAAGAATCATCGTATTCCGGAATACCTCCGATACCGAATGTTTCCAGAATGATCGCATCGTAATGTCCGCGCAACAGTTCAAAAATATCTGCCTTTACTTCTGGCGTCAGCTTCAGAACAAAGACACGGTCGTTCAGCCTCTGGTAAGATACCATATTTGCCTGAGCGGTTGTTGGTGCAATGTAGTGACGGATGATCCGGTCATCATGGATCACGGCAAGAAGTGGAAAGTTCATACTTTCAAAAGCGTCAAAACTTCTTGTTCGCTGTTTTCTTGCGCGGGTTCCGGCAACTACTTTTCCATTAAATACAATAGAAACATCACAGGAGTTATCGTCCAGTGCATAGAGAATACTCTGGTAAATATTGATCTTGGCATCCGTATATGGGTTGCCCATTGGTTTTTGTGAGCCGGTAAGAACGATCGGTTTTGCAGAATTCTGGATCAGGTAAGACAGTGCAGCGGCTGTATAAGCCATCGTGTCTGTACCATGCAGAATAACAAAACCGTCATAATCGTTATAATGTTCTGTGATAGCGTCACGCATCAGTCCCCAGAGATATGGACGCATATTTGTACTGTCGATATTCATAAGCTGCAGTACGGTCAGATCACATTTGTCTTTGATGCCCGGTACGCTGGCTGCAAGCTCTTCACCTGTCATAGCCGGTGTTAATCCGTCTCCGCCTTCTGCGGATGCAATAGTTCCGCCGGTGGCAATCATAAGTATTTTCTTCATATTAAAAACCTCTTACTTAATTGTATAGAATATGTTGTGGCACATTGAGTATTTGCAGCGAATAACTACAGAATTATGTAGCATATTTGCAATGCAAAACAGAATGCCCATAAAATAAGATATCTGTGAAAACGTAAGATGTCAATAGAAATCTGGAAAAAGAAAGCCGTATCGGGTATAATTAAATCAAGAAGTGGAAAAATACAGAAAAGAGGAGAGATTATGACAATCGAAATAGATACACATGCGCATACGCTTGTCAGTGGACATGCTTATAATACAATGCGGGAAATGGTACAGATGGCAGCAGAAAAAGGACTGAAAGGACTGGCGCTTACAGAACATGCACCAAAAATGCCCGGAAGTACGAATTTATATTATTTTGAAAATCTTGGTGTTGTTCCGCGTAAGATGTACGGAATCGATGTGCTTCTTGGATCAGAGTTAAATATTCTGGATGCGGCAGGCAGTGTAGATTTGCCAAAATCCGTGCTTCGGAAACTGGATATTGCTATTGCAAGTATCCACACGCTGTGTTTTGAAGATGAGTGGAAAAAAGAGCCGGTTACAGAAGCTTACTTAAATGCAATGGAGAATCCGTGGATTGATATCATCGGACATCCGGATGACGGAAGATTTCCGGTAGATTATCCGACGATTGTGAAAAAGGCAAAAGAGACAGGAACATTGCTGGAACTTAATAATTCATCATTACGTCCTGGCGGTTTCCGACAGAATACAAAAGAGAACGCCATAGAGATGCTGAGATGCTGTAAAGAGCTTGGAGCAAAGATCGTGCTTGGTTCAGATGCACATGTAGATGCTTTCATTGCAGACTGTACATGGTCGGAACCCATATTAAGAGAAGTGGACTTTCCGGAAGAGCTGATCGTGAATACATCGATCGTAAAATTGAAAGAAGCATTAAAACGTAATAAAAAGCTATAGACTTTACGAATTTAGTGTGTTAAAATGTAACGGTAATGAATACTGTTACAAAGGAGATAATTGCTATGAGTAAAAAAATAAGGACGGAAGCAGTGGATTATCTGTTTGAAGCTGTGCTGAGTCTGGAGAATAAAGAAGAGTGTTATACATTTTTTGAGGATATCTGTACGATCAACGAGTTGTTATCCCTGTCGCAGAGATTTGAAGTTGCGAAGATGCTGAGAGAGCAGAAGACATATCTGGAGATTGCAGAGAAAACAGGAGCTTCCACAGCCACGATCAGTCGTGTGAACCGTTCTTTGAATTATGGGAATGACGGATACGATATGGTATTTGAGCGAATTGCTAAGAATGAAGAGCAGAGTGGAGAATAAAGCGTTTATACGATAGAATAACAAAGAATTTAATAAGAATAGAAAAAAAGAAGTAAGTGAAGTTCTTACTTCTTTTTTTTGCGCTCTTCCGGTTTTGGAAGTTCGTCGATCAGTTTTTCAATGATCTGCTTCTTGACGTATACATCAAAACTCAGATTGCAGATGAAAGCGAAAATCTGAAGATTACGCTGTTCTTTATCTGGAATATCCTGAAACATCTCCATCGCTGCATTATAAGAATGTGTAACATCCTTCTGCATATTCCAAATGCGTGATTTCTCAAGTTCGCAGATATCACTGTAAATGTCTGTAATAGAGAGTCCTTTTGTGTCTGAAAAATACTGTTCCGTCAGAGGAGCAAGAATCGTTTCAATATCCTTGATAGATAAAATGTTTTTAAAATAATAAATAAAGATCATAACAAGAACATGTTCGCGTGAATACTTCTTCTTCACCGGAGGCGGGAGGAGATTGTTCTTCGCGTAATTATTGATCATAGTCTTGGTCAGGATCTTATCATCCGTATAGCGCTTGGTCGAGCGGAGACTCTCTTCCATAAAGGTAGTGACCTGATCCATATACAGGTCAATATTCGGGATGTCTTCCGGCTTGATATAGTCTATTCTGGAGATGCTGGATAAAATACTGTTCAGCAGATCATTTGTATCAATTGTCATATTATCACCTCAATGTAACCATTATATAGTATTCAAAACTAGATGGCAATAGAAATATTTTTATGCTATACTATTTGGGTAAAAAATATTGGGGAATTTGCGCAAAGCAGGGAGGTTATCATGAAGAAAACAGATGAAAAATATCAGGCATACATACAGATATTAAAAGAAGAACTGGTGCCGGCAATGGGGTGTACGGAACCGATCGCACTTGCTTATGCAGGAGCAAAGGCAAGAGAAGTACTGGGATGTGTACCGGATAAAGTACTGGTAGAAGCCAGCGGAAGTATTATAAAAAATGTAAAAAGTGTCATTGTTCCGAATACGAATCATCTGAAAGGAATTCCGGCGGCAGTGACAGCAGGAATCATTGCCGGAAAGGCAGAGAAAGAGCTGGAAGTTATCGCAGAAGTGACACCGGATGAGATTGAGCAGATGATCACATTTTTAAAAGAGACGCCGATTACAGTTGAACATATCGATCAGGGGATTACATTTGATATTGTGCTGACGTTGTATAAAGAAGATTCCTATGCGAAGGTAAGAATCGCAAATTATCATACGAACATTGTACATATTGAAAAAGATGGTGAAGTGGTATTTGACATTCCGGTAGAAGGAGAGAACGAAGAAGGGCTGACGGACAGAAGCCTTCTGGACATGAAGTCTATCTGGAATTTTATTAATACGGTAGATGTTGTCGATATTAAAGAAGTAATCGGTCGTCAGATTGAGTATAATACAGCGATTGCAGATGAAGGTCTGCGCGGGGACTACGGAGCAAATATCGGAAGTGTTCTCTTAAGTGCGTACGAAGATGATGTCCGTACAAGAGCGAAGGCGAGAGCGGCAGCAGGATCGGATGCACGTATGAACGGATGTGAGTTGCCGGTTATTATTAACGCTGGAAGTGGTAATCAGGGAATGACATGTTCGTTACCGGTTCTCGAATATGCAAAAGAGCTGAATGTGACAGAAGAGAAGAAATACCGTGCACTTGCGTTATCAAATCTGACAGCGATCCATCAGAAGACCGGAATTGGAAGACTTTCCGCATATTGTGGAGCAGTCAGTGCAGGTGCGGCAGCAGGGGCTGGAATTGCATACCTGTGCGGTGGCGGCTATGAAGAAGTTATTCATACAGTTGTGAATGCACTGGCAATCGTATCCGGTATGGTCTGTGATGGAGCGAAAGCTTCCTGTGCAGCGAAGATTGCGGCATCTGTAGATGCAGGAATTCTTGGCTATAACATGTACCTGAATGGACAGCAGTTCTACGCCGGTGACGGAATTGTAACAAAAGGTGTGGAGGCAACGATCCAGAATATCGGTCGTCTCGGTAAAGAAGGTATGCGTGAGACGAATGAAGAGATTATTAAGATGATGATCGGAGAATAGGTAATGAGACAGACGGTACTGTGCTACAATTTAAAAGGAACGAAAAAAGGAAGAAAACTCGGAATGATTTTCAGCTATCTCGGGTTTAAAGTGCGTCATATTCTGCCGGAAGAATATCATATTCCGGTAGGAGAACTGGCAGAGGGCAAAACAGATGCGGAGACAAAGAGCGAAGAAACGGACGGCGAAGAGCCATTTACAGACGAGATGCTTATCTTATGTCCGGCATCGGAAGCGTCCCTCGACAAAGCACTATTTATGATGCGCAAAGAAAAAGTGCAGGTTCCGTTAAAAGCAGTTCTCACACCTTCTAATCAGGAATGGGATTCGGTTTCACTGCATGATGAGATTTTGAAAGAACATAAAGCAATGTCTGACAAGAAAGGAAATTAAGAACTTTGAGTATTTACGATACATTAAATGAACCACAGAGAGAAGCCGTATTTCAAACGGAAGGTCCACTTCTTATTCTTGCCGGTGCGGGTTCCGGGAAAACAAGAGTGCTGACTCATCGGATTGCATATCTGATCGAAGAACAGGGCGTAAATCCGTGGAATATCCTGGCAATCACATTTACGAATAAGGCAGCAGGTGAGATGCGGGACAGAGTTGACCAGCTGGTTGGATTCGGTTCAGAAAGCATCTGGGTAAGTACCTTTCATTCGATGTGTGTGCGGATTCTCAGACGTCATATTGAACTGCTGGGATATGATACAAATTTTACGATTTATGATACAGATGATCAGAAGACGTTGATGAAAGATGTCTGCAAGCTACTGGAGATTGATACAAAACGTTTCAGAGAGCGTGCACTTATGAGTGCAGTTTCCCAGGCGAAGAATGAACTGATCACACCGGAAGAGTTCCGGCTGAATGCGGGTGGAGATTTTGCACAGCGGAAAATTGCAGATGTTTACGAAGAATATGAGAAACAGCTCCGCGCAAATAATGCGTTGGATTTTGACGATCTGCTTTTTAAGACAGTACAGCTTTTCCAGACGCAGAAAGATGTTCTGGAATATTATCAAGAACGTTTCCGTTATATGATGGTAGATGAGTATCAGGATACGAATACTGTACAGTTTGAACTGATCCGGTTGCTTGCTGCAAAGTACAGAAATCTCTGTGTAGTAGGAGACGATGACCAGTCCATTTATAAGTTCCGTGGCGCGAACATTAAAAATATTCTGAACTTTGAAAAAGTATTTGAAGATGCGAAAGTGATCAAACTGGAGCAGAATTATCGTTCTACACAGAATATCCTGAATGCGGCGAACGCTGTGATCAGCAACAATGTGGGAAGAAAAGCCAAAACATTGTGGACAGATAATGACGAAGGCGATAAGATCCGTTTCCGTCAGTTTGATACCGCATATGATGAAGCAGAATTTATCGTAGATGATATCCGAGAACAGGTAGATAGAGGAAATGGCACTTATAATGATAATGCTATTTTATACCGGACGAATGCACAGTCGCGTATATTTGAAGAGAAATTTGTCACAGCGAATATTCCATATAAGATCGTCGGAGGAATCAACTTCTATGCAAGACGTGAGATCAAAGATCTGCTGTGCTATCTGAAGACAATTGACAATGGCAAAGATGATCTTGCTGTCCGTCGTGTGATCAATGTGCCAAAACGTGGAATCGGTCTCACGAGCATTAACCGTGTGCAGGATTATGCGGCAGCATATGATATCGGATTTTATGATGCACTTCTTTCTGCAGATGCAATCCCGAATATTGGAAGAGGACTTTCAAAATTAGAATCCTTTGTTGCACTGATTGAACATTTCAAAGTGGATGCAAAAGATATGACGCTGTCCGATCTGATGCAGGAGATTCTGGATGTTACAGGTTATATTGACAGTCTTATGGCAGAGGGGCCGGAAGAAGCAGAAGCGCGAATTGAGAATATTGACGAGCTTAGAAGCAAGATCGCGACATATGAAGAAACATGCGAAGAAAATAACGAACCGGCTACGTTGAATGGATTTCTGGAAGAGGTTGCGCTGGTTGCGGATATTGACAGTCTGGATGAAGACACTGACTATGTTGTGCTCATGACACTTCACAGCGCGAAAGGTCTGGAATTTTCACACGTATATCTAGCAGGACTGGAAGATGGAATATTTCCAAGCTATATGACAATTACGGCAGACAGTCCGGAAGAACTGGAAGAAGAGAGAAGACTCTGTTATGTCGGAATTACAAGAGCGGAGGAGGAACTGACATTAACCTGTGCAAGAAGACGGATGATCCGCGGAGAGACACAGTATAATAAAATATCCCGTTTCTTAAAAGAGATTCCGATGGAACTTTTAAGTACAGGCGGTATTTTCAAGAAAGAAGCGCCAGTGGAAGAACTAGCGAAAGCAAGTGCTTATATGCAGGCAAAACAGGCATTTCACACAAAACCATTTGCGGCATCGAATCCATTTTCCACAGCGAAACCTGCAAAAGAATTTGGCACACCAAAGGGAGACGGACCGGGTTATGATGTGGGCGATCGCGTTCAGCATGTCAAGTTCGGGGAAGGAACTGTGACGGCACTTGTGAAAGGCGGAAGAGACTACGAAGTGACAGTTGATTTTGACAGCGCAGGTACGAAAAAAATGTTTGCAATGTTTGCAAAACTTCGGAAAATTTAACATAAAAAGATAGTAATCTGAAAACGATAGTGTTATAATAAGACCAATAACTGAATCGCGTGAGATCACGAGAAAGGATGTGGGAGCATGAGTAGAGTAGATGAACTTATTGCAGCAACCAAATTAAGCGAGCTGGTGAATAAAAAGGAAGAAGATAAGCAGTGTAAGAACGTATTATGGGCACTGGCAATCGTAGGTGCAATTGCAGCAGTAGCAGGAATCGCCTATGCAGTATACTGCTTCTTTACGCCAGATTATCTGGAAGACTTTGAAGATGATTTTGAGGATGATTTCGATGATGATTTCTTCAATGACGAAGATCAGGTATAAGTCTTACAAAAAAGTAAAAGAAAAGCAGGTTTTTTGCCTGCTTTTTTTCTTGCTATAGTGAGAGAAAAAGTTTTTTCGTTATAGCAGGGAAAAGATAAGAACGAATTTCGGGATAAGGAGATCTTAAGATATGGACGGACAATGCTATGCATTACTCATTGATGCGGACAACGTATCTGCAAAATATATCAAACCGATTTTGACAGAGCTTGCGCGTTACGGCAATATTACTTATAAGAGAATTTATGGAGACTGGACAAGTACACAGCATTCAAGCTGGAAAGATGAACTTTTGAAAAATTCCATCACACCGATCCAGCAGTTCAGTTACACACAGGGGAAAAATGCAACGGACTCTGCAATGATCATTGATGCAATGGATATTTTGTACACGAATGATGTAGATGGATTCTGCATTGTGTCTAGTGACAGTGATTTTACAAGACTGGTAAGCAGACTTCGTGAAAGTGGGAAGAATGTGATCGGTATGGGTGAAAATAAAACGCCGGAGCCGTTTCGCAAGGCGTGTGATAAATTTACTATTTTAGAAAACCTGTTAAATGAACAGGAACCGGGAAGAACAGAGACACCACGGGAAGGTTTGAGCAAAGAGAAGATTGAAGAAGACATTGTGAAGATGATACTGGAAAATGATGATAACAATAAGCAGACAGGACTTGGCGAAGTCGGAAGCCGCCTTGTAAGCCTGCATCCGGATTTTGATGTGCGAAGCTATGGATACAACATGCTTTCCAAATTTCTGGAAGAATTTCCGAAACTGGAGCTTGTAAAAAAAGGTAAGTTCGTTGCAGTTTCTCTGAAAGAAAATCATGGAAAGAAAACGGTTGTTGACCGGTATGTACAGAATCTGGTGAAGAATGCCGGAGAGAAGGGAATTGAGTTGAGCACACTGGGCAACCGTATTTATGAGAAATACAAAGATTTTAAGATCAATGACTATGGATACGCACAGTTTAATCAGTATGTGAAGAGTGTAGACCAGATAAGGGTAGAAAAAGCAGGAACAATACTGATCGCAAAATATAAAGAACAGAAGTAATCCTGTGGGATGAAAATCAAGAAGATAGAATGAATCAAAAAAAGTATTATTTAAACAGGAAGGAATAGAAAACATGAAAAAGGGACAGGTCTGGGAAGGAATCGTAAAAGAGGTAGATTTTCCAAATAAAGGAAAAGTATTTCTGCCGGAAGAAGATCGTACCGTGATCGTGAAAAATACAGTGCCGGGACAGAAGATCAGATTTTCAGTAAATAAGATCCGCAAAGGGAAAGCAGAAGGAAGACTGCTGGAAGTGCTGAAGCCATCAGAGAAAGAGATTCCGTCTGTTTGTCCACATTTTGGACAGTGTGGTGGTTGCACATATCAGAATCTGCCATATGAAGAACAACTGGCAATGAAAGAGTCACAGATTAAGAAAATGATGGATGAAGCTGTGAATGGCAAGTATGTCTGGGAGGGAGTAAAACCAAGCCCGGTAAAACAGGCATATCGTAATAAGATGGAGTTCTCTTTTGGAGATGAGTATAAAGATGGACCAATCGCACTTGGTATGCATAAAAGAGGCAGTTTTCATGATATTGTCAATGTGACAGACTGCCAGATTGTGGACGAAGATTACCGAAAGATTCTTGACTGTACATTAGAGGCAGCAAGGGAGTCGGGACTTCTATATTATCACCGCATGAGACATACCGGATATTTTCGCCATCTGCTTGTAAGAAAAGCTGTGAAAACAGAAGAGATTTTAGTAGATCTTGTAACGACAACGGAAACAGATGCACAGGCATTTCTGGATACATGGGTGAAAAAGCTTCTGGAATTGGAACTCGATGGTAAAATGGCAGGTATCCTGCATACAAAAAATGACAGTGTTGCTGATGTAGTAAAAGATGAAGGAACGGAAGTGCTCTATGGACAGGATTATTTCTATGAAGAACTGTTAGGGCTGAAATTCAAGATTACTCCATTTTCGTTCTTCCAGACAAATTCGCTGGGAGCGGAAGTGCTGTATGAGACAGCGAGAGAGTACATTGGAGATATCAATGAGAAGGTTATCTTTGACTTGTATAGCGGAACCGGAACGATTGCGCAGATCCTTGCACCGGTAGCAAAAAAAGTTGTCGGTGTGGAGATTGTGGAAGAAGCGGTTGAAGCGGCGAAGGAAAATGCTGCGCTTAATGGCCTTGATAACTGCACATTCTGGGCAGGTGATGTGCTGAAAGTGATTGATGAACTGGGCGAAGTGCCGGATCTTATTATGCTTGATCCACCGCGTGACGGCGTGAATCCAAAAGCACTGATGAAGATCCTGAATTTCGGCGTGGATCGTCTTGTATATATTGCCTGTAAACCGACCAGCCTTGCCAGAGATCTGGAGATGATCCAGGGTAGAGGATATAAGGTGGAGAAGATCTCCTGCGTAGATTTATTTCCGAATACGTACCACGTGGAAACGGTCTGTTTGCTGTCGAGAAAAGATAAATAAAGGCTGAAAAGTGGCGTATTTCCGGGCTTTTTGTGAGGTTAGTATTATCATAGAAGCCTTGCGGAAAGCTCGGTTTTCTTATATGGAAACATATCTACTTTTTAGTCTGACCGGAGAAAAAGTGGATGACCGAAAAAATGCAGTAGGGTTTAGGCTGCGGATTAGATGTCATAGGTTGTGGCACTGGGATTGTTGTCAGAGACGACCGCAGTTTAGGCCACTCGATACTAAGGGGCAGACTTGGCAGTGGAATAGATGTTAGTGAAGGAGAAACTTTCATGGGTCAAATATTTGATTTTAGTGAAATTAAAAAAAGTGAAAAGACAATAAGAAAAACTTGGTCAGAATTCCGAGATGCTTTAGCAAAGAATCAAGATTTCTTTTCAATGTTGTTGTCAAATGATGAAATGAAACATCAGGTGATGGGAATTTTTTCTGATGAGATTTATACAAGTCTTAGAGAATCAGTATAAAGGCGGTGAAAGACAGTGTTCGATAAATTTCGACTAAAAGAAGTGCTGGTAGAGTACAAAAAACGCTTTGTGCAACAACAGTGGCCTAATGAAAAATATAAATGGGAGGCTGTGCAATGCTTTCAGTTGAATTGGGATGTCAATTCAGATGATTTTGCACAGATGCTAACAAAGTCACTTGCTCAGACGGCTAATTTGCTGGCGTCGGTAAATAACTTCCCAGCAAGAATGATTACCAAGTTTGCAGAGATTGCGCCAGAAGAAGTGCGCTCAATGTATATTGAATTATATGATGAGAGTAAGGATTTATATGAGAGAGTAGCCAGCTTCAAAAATAAATCTAATATGTTATTAGAGAGGTATGGCAATGGAACAGCTCAGCATTACCAGTATGAAAATGCGATAATGACATATTTATGGCTTCGTTATCCGGATAAATACTACATTTATAAATTGAGTGAAGTAAAAACTGTCTCATCGGAGCTGGAAAGTGATTATCGATTCAAAAAGGGGGCCTATGCTGATAACATCAGGAACTTTGTGGCATTTTATGATGAGATTTGTGGTGAACTTCAGCAGGATGATGAACTTAAAAATCTGCTTAATTCTCAGCTGACATCTACATGTTATGCTGATCCTGAATTACGAACTCTTACAATAGATGTGTGCTTCTTTATTTCTCGCTATTGGAACAAGGAGGAACCAGGTCCTAAAGTGGATGAGTGGTGGCCGACAGATTATACTCCGGCGTTAACTGTTGAAGATTGGGTTGGCCTTCTGGGTGATTCGGAAGTGTTCAATGAAAGTAGTCTGGAAATCATGAAAAGAATGAAAGACTACGGCGGCAAGGCAACATGCACTCAGCTTGCTGTGAAATATGGAGAGACAAAGAACTTCTATAATAGTGGCTCTGTTTCACTTGCTAGAAGAGTTGTTACCAAAACGGGATGCCCAGTTATGGCAAGAGATGAAGAGAATGCTCGTTTTTGGCCAGTGCTTTATGTTGGAAAAAATGCCAACAAAGATGAGGAGGGCTCCTATGTTTGGAAACTTCGTGATGAGTTATCAGAAGCACTTGAACAGGTTGATTTAACGAGTGTGCATCTTTATGCACAGCTTCCTGAAGGAGAAGACGGACAGCGATACTGGTTCTTGAATGCAAATCCTAAAATGTGGAGCATGTCCAGCATGCCCGTTGGAGAAGTACAAGATTATACATTATATAATGATAATGGTAATAAGCGTCGTATTTTTCAGAATTTCTTAGATGCAAAGGCTGGCGATATGATAATCGGCTATGAGTCCACACCGGTAAAGCAGGTCGTTGCAATTCTCAAAATTAGTGCAGAACAAGATGGAAAATCAATTTATTTTGAAAAAATAGAAGGGCTGTCTTCTCCAATTGATTATGCAACTCTGAAAGCTTGTCCAGAACTTGAAAAGATGGAGTACTTTGGTAATCCGCAGGGGAGTCTGTTCAAGCTGACAAGGGGTGAATATGATTTCATTTATGACATGATTCGTGATGAAAATCCAGCACCACCTGCAGCAGATAGTATTGAAAAATATGACAAAGAAAAGTTCTTAAATGATGTATATATGACTGAAGCAAAGTATGATCGCTTAGTTGCAGTTTTGAAAAAGAAGAAAAATATTATTCTTCAAGGTGCTCCAGGTGTTGGAAAGACATTTGCGGCAAAGAGACTTGCATATTCGATTATGGGTGAGAAGGATGATGATCGCATAGAGTTTGTGCAATTCCATCAGAATTATTCCTATGAAGATTTCATGATGGGGTATAAGCCGGTTGAAGATGGATTTGAATTGAAATATGGTATTTTCTATAGATTTTGCCAAAGGGCTGCAAACCATCCTGATAAAGATTATTTCTTTATCATTGATGAGATCAACCGTGGAAATATGAGTAAGATCTTTGGTGAGTTACTCATGTTAATTGAGGCAGATTATAGAGATACGAAAGCAACATTAGCCTACAATGGACTAAGCTTCTCTGTCCCAAAGCGTCTACATATCATTGGCATGATGAATACTGCTGATAGAAGTCTGGCTATGATTGATTACGCACTTCGTCGTCGTTTTAGCTTCTTTGATATGGAGCCAGGATTTGATTCGGAAGGTTTTATTAAGTATCAGGAAGGATTCGCAAATGACACATTCAATACTCTGATTGACCGCATTAAGGAACTGAATAGAGAAATTGCAAAAGATAAGTCGTTAGGTAAAGGATTCTGCATTGGCCATAGTTATTTCTGCAATGCAGATGAATGTACTGATGAGAGGATGCAAGATGTGGTTGATTTTGATGTATTGCCAATGTTAGCTGAGTATTGGTTTGATGATACCGATAAACTGCAGCGTTGGGAGAATATTTTGCACGGTGTATTTCAATGACAAAGGATAAAAGCATTCTAATCAATAATATTTATCACATGCTTTCTTATGCCTTTCAGACGCTGAATCAAGAGACATACGATGATGTTGCAGTGGAGTCTTTTGATGAAATGTATAATCTGCTGGCTGCAATCCTAGCAAAAGGCATAGGGGTGCAGCTGAAGCAGGGACTCTACAGAGAATACATAAGTCGTCAGGAAGAGCTGCCTGTTATGCGTGGTAAAATAAACATGCCAGGAACAATAAAAAACAAGCTGGCACATGAAAGAGTGCTTACCTGTGATTTTGATGAGCTGTCAGAAAACAACACATTAAACCAAATCCTGAAAACGACAGTGATGCTTCTTCTGCGAAACGGAAAAGTGCAGGAAAAATATAAGGATGACTTGAAGAAAAAAATGCTGTACTTCTCCAATGTGGATGTTATAGAGCCTACGGGGATAAAATGGTCGTCCATTCGTTTTCAACGTAATAATCAAACTTATAGAATGCTGGTTAGTATCTGTCAGTTGATTATCGAAGGAATGCTTATTACAACAGATGCAGGTGACTATAGATTGGCGTCCTTTGTAGATGAGCAGCGCATGTGCGGACTGTATGAAAAATTCATTCTGGAGTATTACAGCATACATTATCCAGCATTATCTGTCAGTGCATCACAGATTCCGTGGTCGCTAGATGATGGTGTTGGGACTATGCTTCCAGTTATGCAAAGTGATATTCACTTGCAGCATGGAAATACGGTACTCATAATTGATGCAAAATACTACAGTCACACAACACAGGTACAGTATGATAAACATACTCTTCATTCAAATAATTTATATCAGATTTTTACCTATGTGAAAAACCGTAGCTATCAATTTGGAGAAAAAGAGAATACAGTTTCAGGTATGCTTCTTTACGCGAAGACGGAAGAAGAAATCCAACCGGACAATGTGTATCAGATGCATGGTAGTCAGATAAGTGTTAAGACGCTTGATTTGAATTTACCGTTTGCTGAGATTGCTAGTCAAATGGATAGAATTGTGGAGTCACATTTTTCTGGATTAACAAAGGCATATTAAAGTTATTAAATTTGGTGTGATTTTCAATTGTGAAATGAGATGCAATAAAAAGGAGGCCTCCTATTGAAAAAGAAAAAAGATGAAATAACTATCCGTTCCAGCGCGGCAGAATACCTGACCTATGTTGCCTCAGTTGGCGATCAGCAGGACAGTATTGAGATGCGCTATGAGGATGAGAATATATGGCTGACACAGAAGATGATGGCAACATTGTACGATGTCGGCACTAACACTATAAATTATCATATTAAGAAAATCTTTGAGGACAGTGAGTTACAAGAGGATTCAGTTATTCGAAAATTTCGAATAACTGCCGCCGACGGAAAAAGCTACAGCACAAATCACTATTCCTTAGAGATGATCATTGCAGTAGGATTTAAGGTAAATTCTGAGCGTGCGGTGCAGTTCCGTAAATGGGTCAATCAAATTGCAAAGGACTATACCATCAAAGGCTGGGTTATGGATGACGAGCGTCTCAAACGCGGAACTTATCTGACAGAAAAGTATTTTGATGAGCAGTTAGAACGAATTCGTGAAATTCGAGCAAGCGAAAGAAAGTTTTATCAGAAAATAACTGACCTGTATGCCACAGCCATTGATTACGATAAGAATTCTGCAACTACCAGGAGATTCTACGCAACAGTTCAGAATAAAATGCATTACGCAGTTCATGGTCATACGGCGGCTGAACTGATTGTAGAAAGAGCTGACCATACAAGAGAGCATATGGGATTAACTACTTGGGCAGATGCTCCTGAAGGCAAAATTAAGAAGAGTGATGTTACGGTTGCCAAGAATTATTTGAGTCAGGATGAAATGAAACAGCTGAATCGTATGGTTACTGCATACTTGGATTTTGCTGAGAATATGACATTACGGCATATTCCACTCACGATGCAGGATTGGGAAAAACGGCTTAATAGCTTTATTGAAATGTTTGATTATGGTATTTTACAGGATGCAGGGAAAGTGTCAGCTGAAATTGCAAAGCTTCATGCCGAGACTGAATTTGAAAAGTATCGTGTTATCCAGGACAGATTGTTTATGTCTGACTTTGATAAGTACATGATGGAATTGGAAGAGAATGCGAAGAAATAACGGGATTGTTTCTCCCTTTCAATGCCGCATTTTCAGAATTAATAAGGTCGAGTGCATGGAAACCTGGCTATCAGTTAGGACGAAAAATAGCTGTTGACCTGTTTTTATACGAAGAACAGACAAGGTGGAGGCGATGGCGGTTCTTCGTCAAATTTGACTTTTATGTTGGAATCACTATAATAGTAGAAATGATTAAAAAAGTTGAACTTTTTCCGTAAACGGACGAGGTTCAGGCTGCGATATATATAGCAGAATGTATCAAGATATTTTTGCTACAGAATTTATTGATATGTTTCCGCAAACAAACGGAGATATTTGGGTACATGCTATATTAGTCTGGATCGGTTCCCGAAAACTGACATCAATCTGGACGTATCGTACCATGTGGAGACTGTGGCGGTGATGAGCAGAGAACACGGTTAATAGACCTCCGGACATGAGGATGATTCAGTTATTCGAAAATTTTGGATAACTGTCGCTGATGGAAAAAGCTTGTAAGTAATATATAGAATTTGAAAACAATAGAAAGGGAAATACCTGTGAATTACGATAAAATCGTTCAGGGAATTATGGATATTGGCGAATCGCTGCTGTGTACAGGCGCGGAAATCTACCGGGTGCAGGACAGTATTGATCGCATGTGTGCAAGCTATGGCTTCCTTCGGCAGGATGTATTTGTGATACAGAACAATATTCAGATCACGGTGGAAACAAAAGAGCATGAAATGATCACGCAGATTCGTCATGTCGAGACGACAGGATTCAATTATGACTGGTTGGATGCATTAAACGGGTTATCCAGATATATATGCACCAACAGACCGGACGATGAAGAATTGCAGAAAAGATATCGGGAAATTATGGACGCACCAACACAGAAAGCATGGATAACCGTTCTTGCGCAGATTGTTGGAGGTACCAGTTTTGCGGTGTTTTTTGGATGTAATTTCGGAGACGCGCTGATAGCGCTGGTGCTGTCCGTGTTCATCGTGTTCTTTGGAAAATGGTTGGAGAAGCGGGAAGAAAATCTCTTGATCTACAATCTGATACTTTCTTTTCTGTCAGAAGTATTTGTTGTTCTGGCATTTCGGGCAGGAATTACGGGGCATCCGGACTGGATCATGATTGGTGTTGTAATGCTGCTTGTTAGTTCGCTTGGTCTGATTAACGGAATCAGGGACGTAATGCAGGCAAATTTTATATCCGGCTTTCTGGAAATTATGAATTCACTACTGGGAGCATTTGGAATTGCTTTTGGAATTGCATTTGCCATGATGTTGATGAAATGGAACGGCACAGATCATTTTGTGATAAATCCAAGTGTCTGGATACAGATTGTATCCTGCACAATAGGCTGTATAGGATATGCAAGCTGGTTTGGCATCCGCGGAAAAAAGATGGTATATTCCGGAATCGGCGCATTCATTACATGGGGAATCTATTTGCTTGCAGTTGCATGCAATGGAAATAATTTCTATTCAGTTATTATATCGTCCTGCTTTGTGGCAGCTTATGCGTATATGATGTCCAGACTCATGAAATCTCCTTCAACGTTGTTCCTGACAGGTTCGGTTTTTCCACTGATGCCGGGAGCACGTCTTTACTATATGATGGCGGGGATGGTTGCCGGAAAATATGCAATCGCATTTGAGCATCTGACGGTTATAGCGGAAACCTGCATTGGGATTGCCTTTGGATTCTGGATTATAGATATTGTAGTGAGAAATATAAGGAAAACCGGGAAAAAATTACAGACAGACCATAGTCTGTACATTGGTTTAAACGATAGCAGAAAATGTCGAAAAAGATTGAGGTAAGACGGATTTTGGCATACAATGATTGTATATATATGCAAAAAAATGCATGAACATGGACAGAATACAGATATACGGAATGTTTGTATCATTTTTTATAGAAAATCAGAGTAATGGAGGACATAGAGATGGATATAAGAGAGTGTTATGAAAAAATGGGAGCAAGTTATGATGATGTTCTGCAGAGAATGGGCAGCGATGCGCTGGTAGAACGTTTTACAGGAAGTTTCTTAAGTGACGGAAGCTACCAGATGATCGCAGATGGCATTGAAGCAAAAGATGCAGAGACAGCTTTCCGAGGTGCACATACATTAAAAGGAGTATGTCTGAATCTTGGCTTTCAGAAGTTATACGAAGTGAGCGCTGAACTAACAGAGGCATTAAGAGATCGTGAGCTCAAAGGGTATGAAGAACAGTTTGCAGCGGTACAGAAACAGTATCAGATCACAGTAGAAGCAATCAGGGAGTGGCAGCAGGAACAGAATTAAAAGCCGGAACGGCTAAAAGGAGAATAAATGGATACACAGTTATCAGAGATAAGGCTGACAAAAGAACAGGCAGAAGAACAATTGGAGATTTTTAGACGGATATACAGTAAAGTCCGACTGCTCAGTGCAGAAGAACTCAAAGAAGAAAATACAACGCAGGCAGGAAAAGGCGAAAACTACTGGAAAGAGTCATGCCTTGGCGCAGGGAAATACTGCGACGATTGTGTTTGCGTAGTTGCGTTGAAAGAGAAAGCACGGAAGACACAGCTGAAATATATAGGCACAGAACTATATGAGGTAACTGCACAGTATGTGGAAGTTGACGGGCAGTCCTGTGTATTGGAGATGATACAGAATCTGGGAAATGGAGCAGACATTGCTCAGTCAGATGAGATCAAAGATACGAAAGCATTTTATGAAGCATTGTATACGGATGCTCTGACAGGAGCATACAACCGCAGATATTATGAAGACCAGATCAAGAAGAAATCCATGCATGCCGGAGTTGCAATGTTCGATCTGGATGATTTCAAATTAGCAAATGATACATACGGACATGATATCGGGGATGCATTTTTAAAGACAGAAGTTGCTGTAATCAAGAAGATGATCCGTAAGACAGATGCCCTGATTCGCTATGGCGGTGATGAGTTCTTGCTGATTATGCCGGGAATATCGGAAGATTCTTTTGAACAGAAGCTTCGTGATATCCGCAGACAGATCTGTTTGGTGGAGATGCCGGAGAGTATCGGAAGCAGGATTTCTGCCAGTGTTGGAGCGGTTATGGCTCAGGGAGAGCAGATCTGGGACGCAATTGCACGTGCGGACCGTTATATGTATCAGGCAAAGTCACATAAGAATGCAATCGTGACAGAATGGGGAACCATTGCCATGGATGACAGCCTGCCACAGGTGAACGCAAAGAAGAAAAAGCGCCAGCGGATACTGATTGTTGATGATTCCGAGATGAACAGAGAGATCTTATACGAGATGCTGAAAGATGAATTTGATATACTTGAGGCTGAGAATGGAAAGGAAGCACTGGAAGTCCTGGAACGGTACGGATGCGAGATATCACTGGTGCTTCTGGACATTGTAATGCCGATCATGGATGGATTTGAAGTTCTTGGACACATGAATGAAAAAGATATGATCGAAGAGATTCCGGTTATCATGATTTCCAGTGAAGATTCCGCATCTTTTATCCGTCGTGCATATGAGATGGGTGTATCGGATTATATCAGCAGACCGTATGATGCGCAGATTGTATATAAGCGTGTTTATAATACGATCAAGCTGTATGCGAAACAGCGGAGACTGACAGCAATTCTGACAGAACAAATCCGTGCAAAAGAAGAAAGCCGTAAGATCATGATCGGAATTCTGAGTCATATTGTAGAGTTCCGTAATGGTGAAAGTGGACCGCATGTGCAGCATATCAATGTATTGACACAGTTATTGCTCGGAAGACTGGTTCAGATCTCGGATCAGTATCATTTATCATGGATGGATCGTGATCTGATCGTGATGGCATCTTCCCTGCATGATATCGGTAAGATCGGGATTGATGATAAGATTCTGAATAAAAAAGGCCAGCTTACAGATGAAGAATTTGAGATTATGAAACAACACACTGTGATTGGTGTGGAGATTCTGGAAGATTTACAGTATTATCAGGATGAACCTCTGGTGAAGACAGCGAGAGAGATCTGCAGATGGCATCATGAACGTTACGACGGACGAGGATATCCGGATGGACTGAAAGGAGAAGATATTCCGATCAGTGCACAGGTTGTATCACTGGCAGATGTGTATGACGCACTGGTGAGCAAGCGTGTATATAAGGCAAGCTATTCCCATGAGAAAGCAATGCAGATGATTCTGAACGGAGAGTGCGGTGCATTTAATCCGCTGCTTCTTACCTGTCTCAAAGATATAGAAGGTGAGATACAGGAGATGGTTTACGATACGGATGTTGTAATGTTTGATTCTGCCCAGAAAGAACATGAGAAGATAGGAAAGATAATAGAAATGTCTGAAAAATCTGGGGGGGGGCAGTACTAAAAGTTAGTGAACTTCTGAATATGGACGACAAAATCAGATAACAGAAAGACAGCGGGTCACATCGGGAAAAGTGAGTGGAAATATGAGGAGCAGTTTTGAGATACCGTTATCTGGTACGGCCTGATTTAGAATTATAGGAAAAAGGATTCAGAAAAAAGGGAAGAAATAAGCATTAAAAAAACTGGAAGAACTAAAAAGGAGAAAGTCTTGACAATTGTATTTTTCTATAATATTATAATTGGCAGATATAGGTACTGATTACTGACGGATAATTGTGGAGAACCACAGGGGAATCAAGTATTAGAAAGACAAGCCGACCGTCTGGGCAACATTTATTCGAAAGGATAGATGTTGTCCTTTATTTTACTACTATTGTATAGACAGGAGAAAATAAAGGACCGAGAGAAACTGTCGGTAAAAAGGACACAGATCAGGAGGATATGACGATGAAAACAGATATTGAAATTGCACAGGAATGTACGATGGAACCGATTACGAAGATAGCAGAAAAAGCAGGAATCCCGGATAAATATCTGGAGCAGTATGGAAAATACAAAGCAAAGATTGATTATAATCTGCTGAAAAAGTCAGAAGCAAAAGACGGTAAACTGATTCTGGTGACTGCGATCAATCCAACTCCGGCAGGGGAAGGTAAGACAACAACAACGGTAGGCCTTGCGGATGCGATGCAGAAGCTGGATAAGAAGGTTATGGTTGCTTTAAGAGAGCCTTCTCTCGGACCGGTATTTGGAATGAAAGGCGGAGCAGCAGGCGGCGGATATGCACAGGTCGTTCCGATGGAAGATATCAACCTGCATTTTACAGGCGATTTCCATGCGATTGGTGCGGCAAATAATCTGCTTGCAGCAATGATCGATAATCACATTTATCAGGGAAATGAGCTTGGCATTGATCCGAGAAAGATCGTATGGAAACGCTGCGTGGATATGAATGACAGACAGCTTCGTTTTGTAACAGATGGTCTGGGAGGAAGAGTCAACGGTGTACCGAGAGAAGATGGCTATGATATTACAGTTGCTTCTGAGATTATGGCAGTTTTATGTCTGTCCAATGATATCAAGGATCTGAAAGAACGTCTCGGTAAACTGATTGTCGGATACACATATGGAAAAGTGTCCGAGCAGAAACCGGTAACAGCGCATGATCTGCATGCAGAAGGCGCGATGTGTGCACTTCTGAAAGATGCATTGAAGCCGAATCTTGTACAGACATTGGAACATGTTCCGGCAATTGTGCATGGTGGTCCGTTTGCAAATATTGCACACGGATGTAACTCTGTGACAGCAACGAAGATGGCATTAAAATTAGCCGATTATGCGATCACAGAGGCAGGTTTTGGAGCGGATCTTGGAGCAGAGAAGTTCCTGGATATCAAATGCCGTATGGCAGGTCTTAAGCCGGATGCGGTAGTGATCGTTGCAACTGTACGTGCACTGAAATACAATGGAGGAGTTCCGAAACAGGAGCTTAATGAAGAGAATCTGGAAGCACTTGAGAAGGGACTTCCGAATCTTATGAAACATGTACATAATATTAAACATGTATATGGACTTCCTTGCGTAGTTGCAATCAATGCATTCCCGACAGATACACCGGCAGAACTTGCGTTAATTGAAGAAAAATGTAAAGAAGCAGGTGTGAATGTGGCACTTTCCGAAGTGTGGGCAAAAGGTGGAGAAGGCGGAATCAAGTTGGCAGAAGAAGTAATCCGTCTGTGTGATGAACCAAGTGACTTCCATTACAGTTATGAGCTGGAAGGAACGATTGAAGATAAGATCAACCAGATCGTACAGAAAATTTATGGCGGTAAAGGAGCGGTACTGACTGCAAATGCGAAGAAGCAGGCAGATCAGCTTACAGCACTTGGATTTGACAATGCACCAATCTGTATGGCGAAGACGCAGTACAGTCTGACGGATGACCCAAAGAAACTTGGCGCACCGGAAGATTTTGAGATTACAGTAAGAAATCTGAAAATTTCTGCAGGAGCTGGATTCATTGTCGCACTGACCGGAGATATTATGACTATGCCTGGACTGCCGAAAGTACCGGCAGCAGAGCGTATAGACGTAGATGATGAAGGCAGAATTACAGGTCTTTTCTAAGAATAAGAGAAAATATGGATGCCGCACAGACGAATAGAGTCTGTGCGGTGTTTTGGTTCTGATATTGTTATGGTATACGGAGGAAACTGCCAGTGGCAGACTCTGCATTTTGTGTATTCGGAGAAAAAATATCGGAGAAAGAGCTGACAAATATTATAAAAAATAAGCTTGCATAAAAGAAAAACTCGTGTTATTCTATATTCACTTTTAGGAGAACATTCTGTAATCCAGAAAGTGATTCTTAGCCGTAAGGCATCTTACATTCGGTGTTTTATTTTCAAAACAAGATCCGATGAAGACAGTTAGTTTAATTATGGGAGAGTGATGTTTCTTCGAAGGAGGATTGTATTTATAAGAGACGTAGCTCTGGAACCAATTCTCAAATTATCCTGGGATTGCCATAATGCAAGACAAGGGAAAGGAGAACATTTTATGAAGAAAAGAAGATTAAGTGCATTTGTAATTGCGCTTGCACTGGCAGTGGGAAGCGTATTTCCCGCATTTGCAGCAGAACACATTGTAGACACATCGAAAAAAGGTTCACTTACGATTTACAAGTATGATATAACAGGCGCCGGCAAAGCTGGTATACAGGCAGGAGAACCGGGAAACGGGCGGAAAGATGAATCTGTAGAGAACAAGTTAAAGGATTACGCAATGGAAGGTGTGGAATTTACCTGTCTTCGTGTCGGAGATGTGGATACATACAGTAAGAATGGGGATGTGAAACTAATATATGGAATCCCGGATATTTTGGAGAAGATTTTAGGTCTGGAGAAGAAAGCAGCCACAGAGACAAAAGATGGAACCTGTTATTATACAGCAGATCAGATTCAGACAGCCATGAGGAATGCACTTGCGGATAATGTGACAACGAAGAACCGTTTGGAAGATTATGTAAAAGCCGGAGAGAAGATGACGCTCACGGACACAACCGGAAAGACAACGAAAGCAGGTCTGGAACTTGGTTTGTATCTGCTTGTAGAGACGAAAGTACCCGAGGATGTTACCGATACGACAGATCCGTGGTTTGTACAGCTTCCGATGACGGATGCAGGTGGAGAAAGCTGGTTTTATGATGTGACCTGTTATCCGAAGAACCAGACTGGAGATCCGACACTGGATAAGAAGGTAAAAGACCGGGCAGATGGAAAATCTGGGTACAAAGACACGGTGACAGCTTCAGAAGGTGCAGCACTGGATTATCAGTTTATATCAAAACTTCCGCATATTACAAGCACATCAACTTATCTTAGTAAATACACATTCAAAGATACAATGGCGAAAGGTCTTCGCTATGGAGAAAATGCAGTTCTTGCATTTTATGATTCCGCAGAAAAAGCAACAACAACAAATATAGATAATGTCGCCGGAAGCGGTGCGGTGGCAGTGTGGACGAAGGATTCAGGAAAATTCACACAGGATTATACGAAAAATGAGGATGAAAGTTCCCAGATGCTTCTTGGCATGACAAAAGAAGGATTAAAAGAAATTAACGAAAATTATTCGGATAAATATCTGGTTGTGTATTATACCGCAACCGTCAGATCTGAAGAATCGGTTGTAACCGGAGATAAAGGAAATCCAAACGATGTTACGCTTGAATGGAGAAGAACAAGCGACTCTTATTACGACACGCAGGATGATAAGGCACTTGTTTATACTTATGGGATCCATTTGAAAAAGACATTTTCAGATGGAAAAGGAGATGCCACGCAGGTACAGTTTGTATTGCAGAATCAGACAGATAGATATTATGTAAAGGCGAATGGAACAGACGGTGTCTACTATGTGACAGGAAAAGAAGAAGAAAGAAATAAAGCAACAGACTTTACACCTGCAGCGGACGGAACGCTCTTGATCCATGGACTGGAAGGAGATACTTACGTGCTGACAGAGACACATTCGGATCAGGGATACAGTCTCTTGAAAGAACCACTTCAGATTGTGATCCACGGGACAAAAGGTGTAGTAAGCAGTTCGGCAAAAGGAACAGAAAGCTCGGTGCAGGTTACAGCGGCTTCTGCAACAGTCGATGGGACAAATGCAATAATGGAGAAATCTTCCACTGATCCGGCTTCTACAAATGCGCTTGTGAAAATGGAAGTGCAGAATGCAAAAGGTTTTTCGCTTCCGAAGACAGGAGGAAGAGGGCTGTATCTGCTTACGATCGCAGGTGTGATCCTGGCAGGAACAGGAATGATGTTTACTACCGGAAAAAGAAAAAAAGATGAAAAAACTCCATGCGTAAAATAATACAGATCGGATTGATCCTGGCAGGGATCGGAATGGCTTCTTATCCATGGATCAGTAACAGTTTGTATGAAAAAGAAGCAGGTTCCCGGATACAGGTATATGAAAAAAAGAGCAGGGAACTTCCGAAGAAAAATTATCAAAATCTTATGCGGGAAGCAAGAGATTACAATGCGAATCTTGCAAAAGCGGATGTGATACTGACAGATCCATTTTCATCAGAACAGAGTAAAAAAAATACCGGAAAGGATTACCGGGAGATATTACATATCCCCGGAAGTGAAGTAATGGCATATGTGGATATTCCGGGAATCCGTATATATCTTCCGGTATATCATGGAACGGACGGTGAGGTGCTGGAAAAAGGAATCGGGCACCTCGGTGCGACAAGTGTTCCGGTTGGCGGTAAAGGAACCCATGCAGTACTTACCGGGCATACAGGACTGGATAAAGCAAAATTATTTACAGATTTGGAAGAGGTCAGAAAAAAAGATCAGTTTTATATTCATGTGCTGGGAAAAATCCTGGCATATGAAGTGGACGATATTTCTGTTGTACGTCCCGATGATACGAAGAAACTGTATGTGCAGGGAGAGCAAGATCTGGTGACGCTTTTAACCTGCACGCCGTATGGAGTGAACAGTCACAGATTACTGGTCAGAGGACATCGTATTTCTTACCGGAAGGAAGCATACAGAGAAGAAAAGCATAAGAAAAGGAAGACCAGATGGCAAAAGGAGTATCGGAAAACTTTGCTGATCGCAGCGTCGATGGTTGTGTGCGTTGGAATTTTAAAAAGAAAGTGGACATCTGAGTGATGAAAAAGACAAAGCTTGCGGGGATTGTTTTGTGGTTACTTGGAATATGTCTGTACTTTTATCCGGATGTGGCAACAGATCTGCAGGAGATAAAAGTACAGGCATTTGTAAAAACGTATGAGCGTGAACATAAAAGCAGACGAAGGAGTGTAACAGGAAGCAGGCAGGAAGAATACGGATATATTCAGATCCCGAAAATGAATGTGACGCTGCCACTTTATAGAAATGAGACAGAAGAACATCTTGCGTGGGGAGCTGCTATTTTAAAAGAAAGTGGACTTCCAGAGGAAAAAGGGCAGAATTGTATCATTGCAGCGCACCGGGGATACCGGGGAAAGCCTTATTTCCGGGATATTGAAAAGCTGGAGTATGGTGATGTAATTTATGTGCGGACACCTGAGCAGAAACTGGAATATAGAGTGCAGGATATGGATATCATCCGGCTGGAAGAAACACAGAAAATAAAAAAAGAGAAAGATATGCTTACGCTTCTGACCTGTCATCCATATCGGGGGAATGGAAAATTCCGTTACCTGGTATATTCAGTCAGAAAGCGAAGAAAAGAAGGAGACAGGAGCATGACAGAATGCAGGAAGATACAGAAAACGCAGGATGTACGGGTAGAGCAGTATTTCCGGAAAATCTGCGGAATAATTCTGCTTATATTATTGCTGACCGGAATATGGGGAATGTCTGCAAAGGCTGCCAGACACAGCTTGTCAAAGAAAATAGATACGAGCAGTCACATTGTGACTTATCAGTGGAAAAGTAATGCAAAGTTCAATACCGGAAAAGGGTTACAGTACATAAGGGAAAATGCCTGTGTGCTGCTTCATTATATGGATGGCGAACTGGGGCAGTGTGTCTATGCGGAGCAGGATACACCGGTTGGTCCTGCGAAAGAATTCGATGTGACAAAAGACAGCCGCACAAGCTGGATGTATGAACGGAAAAACGGATATGAGAAATATAAATATATTGGTATCGCACAAGAATATCTGCTTTCAGGAAAAGTCACACTTCGTGGGATTACCGGGAGCAGTAAACTGATGAAACTTCCGAAAAACAAAAGACAGATGCTCGCCCAGGGATTCAGCTGGTATATGCAGCATGCATCCTACAACCGGACGGAAGGAAAGACGGTAAAGCTGATCAGTCAGGTTCCGGATTTTGGTGCATCGAAACAGATCATTCTATATGATCAGATCTATACGGAAGCAAAGAATATACTGGGAGATTATACGATCACAGAGAAAACTTACAAACTGGAGAGGGATGGAAACACTCATCAGCCGATCGCTGTTTTTAAAATTGTGACGAATCCAAAACCGGTCATAAAGAATGTAGAAAGAAAAGGTGCCGGTGAGTCATCCCAGAAAGTATCACTTCGGATCGACAAGAGAGACATTCGTACAGAAAGAGCACTGGAAGGAGCTGTTTTTCAGTTAAGCTGTGACGGAAAAGCGATTGTGGATGTGATAACGGATGCAGATGGGAAAGCGCAGTATATTTATGAGCGGCTGTTGAAGACGAAGACATACACGGTGTCAAAAAAATATGTGTCAAACTGGGATGATCTGGATAAAAAGAAGAAATCAGAGGCGACAGAAAATGGCTATTATCAGAATAAAAGTCTGGCAGAAAAGGCAGCAAAAAGAGAGATAAATAAAAAAGTTCAAGCGGAACTGGCTTCTTTGCAGAGTAAGTTCCACTTATGGAATATAAAAGAGATAAAAGCGCCTTTCGGTCACAGGATTTCCGATGCAGACGGAGTGATGCTCACAGAACAGACGGAGAAAGATCTAAAAGTACAATTGTGGAATTATCCGGAAGACAGAGAACTTAAGCTTGAAAAGATCAGTGCAGAAAAAGAAGAGAGTGCGGAGACATCCCTGGCAGATGCAATTTATGGTCTGTATGCGGAAACAGAAATAATGGACAGTGATAACAAGCGGGTGCTCTATGTACCGGGAGAAGAAGTAACGGAACTTTGCACAAACCAGAAGGGGCAGGCGAATGCAGGAGGACTTCGCCCGGGAAAATATTATTTAAGAGAAAAAGAAGCTCCGAGAGGATTCTTGTTGGATGACACTGCTTATCCGGTGGATTTACGGACTGAAGATCAGAAAATTACTGTACAGGATGCTATGATCAGAGGAAAGATTCGTATACATAAAACATGTGGCAGACAGGATGGTACAGACAGTATGCCGGAAGAAGGGGCAGCGTTTGTACTGTATGACAGTCAGGGAAGAAAGGTTGAGACTCTGCTTACAGATTTAGAAGGAAAGGCAGAATCGGGATGGCTTCCTTATGGACATTATCGTCTGGAACAGATACAGGGAATTGGAGGATACAGTTTTCTGGCACCGCTGACAGTTGCGGTTACAAGAAATCAGAAAATCTATGAGATAAAAGGGCATGACATGCCAGCATATGCAGGTATTGCAATTTCAAAAGTAAAGAAACTATTTGATGCTGAGACAGGAATGAACGAATGTGAAGCAGAAAAAGGTGCTGAATTTGAAATCCTGGACGCATCCGGGAAAAAGGTGGAGAGTCTTGTTACTGATGAGAACGGAACAGCATACAGTCAGGAGATGGAGCCGGGAATTTATACGATACATCAGAGTAAAGGTGCGGAAAATTATAAAAAGATTCCGGATTTTAAAGTGACGATAAAGTCAGGAGAAGAGCGCTTATTATCTTATTATCTGGAAGATGAGAGTACTGCGCAAAAGATACGGATACGAAAAACCAAGGAAAAGGATGGCAAAGAGACACCGGAAGCAGGAGCGGAGTTTGAAGTATTGAATGAGAAAAAAGAGAAGATGCAGACACTTGTAACAGATGAAAAAGGAGAAGCCTGTGCTTTACTGGATATGCTTTCCTCTGGCGAATCATTCTTTGTAAGACAGACAAAAGGAGCAGAAGGTTATTCCTTTGCGGAAATCTTTGATTCGTCCAAAGAAACACCGGTAGAAGAAGACGGTCATCTCGTCTATACATTCAAAGCAAAAGATGTATTTGAGGATTATGCGTTTATTCACATAAAGAAAATGATGGTTACAGATCGTCCGTCAAAGACAGAAACTGTGACACAGCCGGAAGCAGGAGCCAGGTTTGAGATTCGGAACGAGCAGGGAAAAGCAGTGGAGACACTTACGACAGACGAAAAAGGGGAAGCAGTAAGCGGAAAACTTGCATTTGGAACATATATGATTCATCAGATAGAAGGAGTGTCAACGCACAGATTCAGCGAAGACAGGAAAGTCATCCTTGGGAAAGAGCAAAAAGGAAAAACGGAAGTAATTACTATAATAAATGAAGAAAATTTGATTTCTTTTGAATTAACAAAGCGTTCGGCAGAGACCGGAAAGCTTTTAAATGATGCAACTTATCTTGTGCTGGATGAGAAAGGAGAAACGGTTGCCAGATTTACAACCGGACAGGGGGAGGAGACAGAAAAGCAGGGAGCCGGGATGTGTCGTCTGCCTTACGGACATTACACACTGAAAGAAATTGTATCACCTGATGGTTATAAATGCAGTCAGAAGAAAGAATTTACAATTACATTCAAAGACGCGCCGGATGGAATTATGAAAATGGAGGATCAAGATGTCCCGGTTCGTGGGAAGATCCAGATGACGAAGATGGGTGACCGGTTACATGGATTTTCACAGGGGCAGTTCCAATACAGAACTGGGCAGGTGGCAGGAGCTGTCTATGGATTGTATGCAAAGGAAGATATCTGCCTGGATGATGATTCGGTATTGTGGAAGACAGGAACATTGATCGATAAGAAGAGGACAGATGAATCCGGTAACATAAAATTCACACGCAAACAGGCAGATGGAACAAAGACAGAATTATTTCCACTTGGAATATATGAAGTACGGGAGCTGGAAGCACCATATGGCTATCGAAAAGACGAAGAGATATATGAAGTCCGTCTGACATGGGATGAAAATGCCAAAAAGGAGAATAAAGTCACATCGCCGGATGTACCGGATAACAATACGGATGAGTCACTGCCTGTTACATACCCGGAAGCGAGCAAGGGACGTTATATTTTAAAGTCCGGAAGAGAATTCCGAAGAATACTCCACAGCGTGGAAGATAAGCTTGACACAATAACATTTACAAATGAAAAGGCACCGGAAGGAGCGTCATATAAAGATGTATCTTCATTGGAGGATGGAAGTGTTGTGATGTGGATGGAAGATCAGAATTGCATGATTTCCACGCAGACGGAAGAACAGGATGTCATTCTGAACGCAGACAGTTCTGCGGTGTTCAGACAACTGGTTATGTTGGAGAAGATTTATTTTGATGCTATAGAGACTTCCAGTGTGATCAATGCAAATGATATGTTCAGCAGATGTACAAAATTAAAAGAACTGGATTTGACAAGATTTTATACAAAAAACATGAAATATGTAAAAAATATGTTTCGAAATTGTACGAGTCTGGAAAAAATCTATGCCAATACAAGAATCGAAAATGAGGAGACAGAAGGCTCGCCGGTTCCGGTGAAGGCGGACGTAAGTCCGAAATATGATTTTACAGTAGGAAGTGTTTATAAAACGGAAGATTTTAATTTTCAGCTTGTGTATAGTGACGGTTCCAGGAAAGAAGTATATCCTTCGGACGAAGAAGTACAGATTTTGCCACAGAAAGCAGAAAAAGAAGGAAAAGAGACGGTTGGATTTGTATTTATAAAAGGAAGTCTTGCAGATTATCCGAAAGCAGAGACAATCGTACAGGTTGTAGATGTAATAGATGCAGACAGGCAGGAAGTGAAAGATGTTGATTTCCGGTTGGAAGCAGAAGATACACTCCTGACGCAGACAATTGAAATTGGAAAAGAAGATGAAAGTGGAAATCCGGTAGAAGGAGCTCTGTTTGGTATGTATGCAGGCAGAGAGATCCGGAATGCGGACGGAGAAATTCTCTTCCGGAAAGGCGAACGAATTATGGAAGCACAATCAGAAAGTACAGGAGAAGGAACAAGTTCGAAAGTAATGTTTTCCGGACTTCCATCGGATCTTTACAGTTCTGGCGCAGATGGATTATATGAAGTAAGAGAAATAAGAAGTGCACCGGGGTACAAGATTGAAAAAGGAACGAAGAACAGTTGGAGTTTTGATGGAGAACCGAAAGAAAACAGCAGGACAGTAACAGTCAGCAACCGGAAACTTGAACATGCGGAACTTGTGAAGATATGGGACGACAATCGTAATGCGGCAGGAAAACGCCCTTCGGAGATTCTTATTTCTGCAAAAAAAGACGGAACAGAAAAGACATATACATTATCGAAAGAAAATGACTGGAGGCTGGAAACAGACATTCTGGTTGCAGAGATGAAAGAGTGGGAGTTGTGTGAAGAAGTACCGGAAGGATATGAATCTGACGGGATGATTACAGATGAGAAGAAAGGAGTCTGGACGGTGACAAATAAAATTAAGGACCGGCGATGCAATCTGCAGGTAGAGAAGAAGTGGGAAGATGAAGACAATCTGGATGGTATCCGTCCGGATAAGGTAAAAGTGTATCTGTATCAAAATGGTATTCCGTACCGGGAAACAATTTTGCAGGAGGAAAATAACTGGAAAGATGAAAAAAGCTTTGAGGATCTTCCGGCAGAAGATGAGAAAGGAAGAGCTTATGTTTATGAATTCCGGGAAGAACAGACAGAACTTATTGACGGAAACAAGGAGACAGGATATTTACCGCTTTATACGGAAGAAGAGACAGAGGAAGAGAACAGAAGTTTTCTGAAAACGACAATTACGAACCAGCATGTTCCGGAGAAAGGGAAAATTATAATCTTCAAGAAAATTAAAAAAGATGAGATTGACTGGGAAAAATGGAGACCGGAGTTTTCATTTACACTTCATGGAAAAACGCTTTTGGGCGAGGAAATCAACCAACAGGGAATCCTTTCTTTTACAAAAGAAGAAGTCAGGTATCTGTTGGAAGAAACGGATGGATATATTACCAAATCTCTGGAGTTTACAGATCTGCAGCCGGGAACCTATACGGTGCGGGAAGAGCAGACAGATCCTTATTACCGGCTGTCACAGATAAGCTGTACAGACGAAGGTGTGAAGATTGATGAAACAAACCAGGAGATAACCTGGCGGATCGGACGTGACGGACAGTCACAGGGGAGAAGAACGCTGGAAGGACATGCTGTATTTGAAAATCGTGCAAGAACCGGAAAGATCCAGATTATGAAAACAGATGAACATGGAAATGCGCTTGCCGGAGTTTTGTTTGGAATCTATGATGCTAATGGAAAGCAGGTTGCCGTGTCCACATCAGGAAAGGATGGGAAACTGGCATTTTCCGGGCTTAAAACCGGACAGTATGAGATAAAAGAATTGCAGACAGTTTATGGAAAAAGTAAACTGACAAAACCAATTTCTGTAACAATCCCACTTGTGCTGAAAAAGGAAGAAGCAGAGAAAGAAGGAGCCGATGTAGAGAAAGCAGTTGTTTTTCGGGATTCCTGTTATTATTATGATCTTTCTTACCAGATAAGTAACAGCGCTGTTTTAGAACTTCCGGAGACAGGTGCGCACATTGGATATGGATTATTGCTCGCAGGGATGGCATGTATGAGTATGGGAATGTATGCAGGAAGAAAAAGGAGGAAAGGTAAATATGCAGGAAAAGGATAGACAGTCTCTTTGTACCGGAAAAAGAATTGCCGTTATACTGACAATAAGCATTCTTGTACTGGCAACAGCCGGAATGGCTCTATGGAATGTATTTGCGGCAGAGTCAGCATATAAATCTGGTAGCATGGAGATCAGACTGGACGGAATAAATATGCCTTTTCTCTCACCGGAAGATAAAAATCCGGGAGTGCAGACAGCAATCGGAAAGCTGACACTATCCAGAACAACTGCCCCGACGATAGAAGAACTGCGTGCAAAGTCTACGAAATGGAATGTAAGTCTGAAAGTAGCAGATGGATCAGGAAATGCAGTGAACCGGTATAATTTCCGTATTGGAAAATATGTGAATGGAGAATTTACGGCAGTGACGCAGGTCAGTACCGGTAAGGATGCAAATCAGGGATATTATTATATATTTAATATTCCGGTGACGTTTACAATCCCTGCACATAGCCAGATTACCGGGCAGTCTGTCACAAAGAACTGCCCGGATGGCAGATGTCTCTATTATACAGATGCTGCCGGAACGAAGAAGCTTGCGAAAGAGAAATGCACAGATGAAGTGACAATCGTAACTGTTTACCTGCAGGTAAATGCAGCACAAACCGGATTAAAGACATATTCCGGAACGCGTTATGAAGGAGCAACTGCAGGAATTACACTGGAGCGTCCTAAGTATCAGGTTACATTTCGTGCGCCGAGATGTACAAACTGGCAGACAGAGGAAATAAAGAAAGAAGTTTCAAGAGGAGAAAGTGTCGGTAAACCATTGGAACCGAAAAAAACAGGATATCGTTTTGAAGGATGGGATAGATCCGGGGAGGAAATGAGCTGTGTAAAAAGTAATCTTAGCATCAACGCAGTGTGGAAACCGGAAGAGTTCAGCTATCGGTTTCATGCAAATGGAGGCAGTGGAACGATGGATGTATTCCGGCTGGAATATCTGGATTCAGGAAAGCTTCCTGCCAATCAATATGTAAGAAGAGGATATTTGTTCCTGGGATGGAGTAAAGAAAAGCGTGGCGAAGTAATGTACAAGGATGAAGAACGGATGCATGCAGACAATCCAGAAGAATGTAAATATAATCTGTATGCCATCTGGAAGAAAAAGCGTGCGAATTTTTATCTGACAGAAGTGAAAGAAGATGCAGATATGTTTACAGGTGATGGAAAACTGACCGGCGGTAATGGAACAAAGTATCAGGAACATTTCACTGACTCGTCTTATGCACATACCGATCAGGAAGATGACCCGGGATATTTTACCGGGAAAGAATAAAAAAAGTAGGTGGTATCAGATGTCTGTACCGGTTATGTGAATCGCCGTGCTTTTTTCCGTAGCGATCGGTGTAATCTTCGGATTGTATCCGGCAAATAAGGCAGCTAAGAAAAAACCGGTGGAAGCACTTCGGTATACGGCTTGACATTTTCCGTATCTTCCTACAAAATAGTAGAGCATCTTTTAACTTTAACATCATTTTACAATAAGAGGAAAAAACGATGGCAAGCAAACAGACAAAAGGAAGCTGCGAGAGCTGCACTTATTTCACATATGATGAAGATTATGAGAGCTATGTATGCGATATTAATATGGATGAAGACGAATATATGCGTCTTATTTCCGACCAGCATTACCAGTGCCCGTACTATCGCAATGGTGATGAATATATGGTTGTAAGAAAACAGATGTAAGTAAATATAGTAATAAGTTCCGGTCTGTGGTAAAATAATTCTTAGTATGTTTACGTTATGGAAAGGACCGGGAAAATGATCATTACAATTATTGAAACAATTTACAGATTTTTATGGGGAGATTTCCTGCAGATACCACTTCCTGGCGGTGGCTCTGTAGGAATATCCCTGCTTATTATCTTGCTGATACCGGTAGGAATTTATTTTACAATAAGGACAAGAGTGTTGCCTGTCCGGTTATTTTCGGAGATGGTGAAGGCACTTCTTGAGAAAAAGAAAGAAGAGAGCAGCCTTTCTACATTTCAGACATTGATCGTGTCTACGGCAACACGGGTAGGCATGGGTAACCTGGTCGGCGTGGTAGCAGCAATCTCAGCAGGAGGAGCCGGGGCAGTGTTCTGGATGTGGATAACGGCAGTGATCGGCTCATCTACGGCATTTATAGAAGCAACACTGGCACAGCTTTACAAGGAGAAGGACCCTCTGTACGGTGGTTACCGGGGCGGTCCGGCTTATTATATACATCACTATATAGAAGATAGACAGGGAACGAAGAAAAAGCATGTACTGATTGCTGTTTTATTTGCAATATCCGGACTGATCTGCTGGTGCGGAATCAGCCAGGTGATCAGCAATTCGGTAGCATCTTCATTTGAAAATGCATTTTCTATTCCACCTTTATATACTACGATCGTTCTGGTTATTCTGGCAGCGTTTATTGTGTTAAGAAAGAATGCGACCGTGAAAGTTCTGGATGTAATTGTACCAATTATGGCAGTGTTTTATTTTGCAATCACCGTTTTTTTGATCATGACACACATTCCGAGCCTGCCGGGTGTATTTTCCAGAATTTTCAAAGAAGCATTTGGCTTCAGACAGGCAGCTGCAGGTGGCTTTGGAGCCGTGATCATGAACGGAGTGAAGAGAGGACTGTTCTCTAATGAAGCAGGTTCCGGTTCAGCACCTTGTGCAGCCGCAGCTGCTGAATGTGAGAGACCGGGAAAAGCCGGACTTGTACAGGCTTTAGGTGTATTTATTGATACGATCGTGATTTGTAGTTGTACAGCAATGATCATGCTGCTTGCACCGGAGAAAATGCTGGCAGGAAAAGAAGGAATGGAGCTTTTACAGGCAGCTATGCGGTATCATTTCGGGGAAGCCGGAGTTATATTTATTGCGATCACGCTGTTTTTGTTCAGCTTTTCAACATTCTTGGGAATCCTTTTCTATGCGAGAAGTAATGTTGCTTATCTGTTTGGAGATAACTGGTTTTCCCAGACAGCATACAAAGTGCTGGCACTGGTAATGCTTTTCATCGGAGGAATCGCGACATACACATTTGTCTGGGATCTGGGGGATGTCGGTATCGGACTTATGACCATTTTCAACATTGGGATTTTGTATCTGATGGGTGGCCAGGCACTTGCAGAGATGCGGGATATGGAGAAAAATATGAAATAAAAAATGTTACGATTGACTAACAGGCATGTGCGCTCATACAATGAAAAAAAGAGGTGATAGTATGCAGGCACTTGCAGAGGCGAACGTAGGAGAAGACTACACGATTAAATGGATGTTCGGAGTACCGGAAGTGCTGGATCTAATGGCACAGTACCAGATAAAAGAAGGTGTGGATATCCACATTATACAGAAGTTTATCGGAGGATTGATCATCGGAACGAATCAGGTGAGAATCGCGATCAGCGATGATGCAGCATGGAGAATCAAGGTGTAACAGCCTTGATTCTTTTTATATTGTAGGTGTGGAAATTTATTCCGGATTTTGCTATGATAAAAATGATATGCGAATGATCGGAGAGAATTGTGGAAGTACGAAGTGCGGAACAATTCGTATGGAATCTATAGTACATGACAGCTTATGAATACAGACAGGAGGAAAAAAGATGGATATAAAAAATGCAGCACTGATCGGACTGGGAGCGATGGGCGTATTTTTCGCGCCACGTATGGAGGAACATCTTGGAAGAGAGAATTTCTGCGTGATCGCAGAAGGGGAAAGAAAAGAAAGACTACAGACAAAAGGCGTGACAGTCAATGGTGTAAATTATCATTTTCCAATCTGTACTCCGGAAGATGGAACACCGACAGATCTGATCATTATGGCAACAAAGGATCTGGGACTTGCACAGGCAATTAAAGATATTGAGAAATTTGTCGGACCGGATACACAGATCTTATGCGTTATGAACGGTGTGAACAGTGAGGAGCAGGTAGCGGCAGCATATGGATGGGAGCATGTACTGTATTCTTATATGCGGATGTCGATTGTAATGAAGGATGGAAAAGCAGATTTTGATCCGTACTGGGGAAAGATTTATTTTGGGGAAAAAATAAATGAGACATTGTCCGGGAGAGTAGAAGCAATAAAAGAAGTATTAGAACGCTGTGATATTCCATATGTGATCCGGAAGGATATGTTGAACGGGCTGTGGTTTAAATATATGTGTAATGTTGGTGAGAATCTGACCTGTGCACTTCTTGGTATTCCGTTTGGCGCTTATGTAAAAAGCAAAGAAGCAAGTGCTATCCGCGTAGAAGCAATGGAAGAAGTCCGTGCAGTTGCAAAAGCAAAAGGAATTATCATTACCCAGGAGCAGTTAGACGACCAGTATGAAACGATCAAAAGAATCCCGCCGCAGAATAAGCCGTCTACGCTTCAGGATATAGAAGCAGGAAAGAAGACAGAGATTGAGATGTTTGCAGGCGAGATGGTACGCATGGGAGAAGAACTTGGCGTGGCAACACCTATTTGCCGGCTGTTTCTGAACGGAATTAAAGTACTGGAGCAGAAAAATGACGGATTGTTTCAGTTTTAAAATGACCGGTAAGCTGGCAGCAGAATAAAAATTATAGAAGAAAAGAGATGAATATGGAAATACAGAATATTATTTTATACTTTTTTATTTACGGCTTTCTCGGCTGGTGTACAGAGGTTGCCTATGCCGCAGTCAAGGAACGGAAATTCGTAAACCGTGGGTTTTTGAACGGTCCGATCTGTCCAATCTATGGAGTCGGTGTTGTGATCGTTGTACAGCTTTTAGATCCGTACGCGCATCAACTTGGATTATTATATTTACTGTCGATTGTGCTTACAACGACACTGGAGTGGCTGACCGGATTTGCGCTGGACAAATTATTTCATCACAAATGGTGGGATTACTCGGAAGTTCCATTTAATCTGAATGGCTATGTGTGTATTCCTTTTTCGGCGGCGTGGGGTGCAGCGTGTGTATTTGTTGTAAAGATCGTCCATCCGCTGATCTGTAAACTGGTACTGCTTGTACCGAAGTGGCTGACAATCGGTGAGGACGTTGCATTTGGTATCAGTATTTTTGTTGATATTTCCGTAACGGTAGCTGCAATCCTGAAATTTAATAAACGTCTGGAGAAAATGGAGGAGATTGCCGCAGAGTTCCACCGGATCTCTGATCAGATCGGCAGCGATATTTACAAAAGTGTCATGGAAGGCATGGAACGCCAGGAGCGCATAAAAGAACAGACAGAAGCGAGAAAAGAGGAGCTTCGTGGTATGTATCTGGAATTGCAGAAACGCAGTCCTAGAATGACAACACGTATGCTGCGTGCATTCCCGAAGATGCAGCCAAGACTTCATAAGGAGCAGTTTGGAAGATTAAAAGAGTTCAGACGTTCAGAATGGCTTGCGACGAAAGCACTGAAAAAAGCAAGAAAAGCAGCAAAGAAAAATAAATAACAAAGAGGCGAAAGCAATGGCAGAGCGAAAAACATATATAACAAAAACGAGAACGGAGATTCTGGAATATCTGAAACAGAACTGGTCAGTAACGGTCAGTGCTTCCGATATTAAGAAGCATCTGGAAGAAAAAGAGATAAAGGCAAATACGACAACGATTTACCGTTATCTGGATAAACTTCTGGCAGAACATGTAATCATCAAGTATGCGGATGCCGGATCAGAAAGAGCAGTTTATCAGTATTCCGGAGAGATGGGGCATTGTGTACAGCATTTGCATTTGAAATGTGTCAAATGCGGAAGAATCCTGCATCTGGACTGTGGGTTTATGGATGAGTTCCGCAACCATCTAAAAGAAGATCATAAGTTCCGTCTGTTGTGTGAAGGAGATCTGCTGCATGGGATCTGCGGTGACTGCGAGAAAAAAATGGAAGATAAATAAGCAAATGAGTTGCAAATATCGAAGAAGATATTGACAAATAACTGAAAAAGCATTATTGTGTTAAATGCAAATGAGTTGCATTTTTGGAGGATGATTAGGATGAAGAAGACATTCCGTTATCGTTTCAGCACAGTGGTGCTTTTTTTATTGGCAATTTCCATGCTTGTAACCGGATGTGGAAAGGAAAGCAGCATGGAGCGTAAAAAAGCAAATGGAAAAGTACAGGTTGTGGCGAGTTTTTATATGATGTATGATCTTGCAAAAAAAATAGGCGGAGATCAGGTGGAAGTGAAGAACCTTGTTCCGGCAGGAACAGAACCACATGAATGGGAACCAGGCGCAAGAGATGTAGCCAGTCTGGAAGATGCAGATGTGTTTGTATATAACGGCGCAGAGATGGAACACTGGACGGATACAATTTTAAATACATTGGATAACAAAGAGCTTGTTGTCGCAGAAGCAAGTAAGGGAGTTAAGCTTACAGGCAGTGATCCGCATGTCTGGCTTGCACCGCTCAATGCAAAAAAGGAAATGGAAAATATCAAAGATGCACTGATAAAAGCAGATCCAAAACACAGAAATGTTTATGAGGAAAATTACAAAAAAAATGCCGAAAAATGTGAAAAACTGGATGAGCGGTATAAAAGAACACTCGGTCAGATTAAGAGAAAAGAAGTGATCACGGCGCATGAAGCATTTGGATATCTGTGCCGCGCTTATGATCTGAAGCAGATTGGTATTGAAGGGATTCAATCAGATTCGGAGCCGGATGCTGCAAGAATGAAAGAAATCATCCAGTTTGCTAAGAAACATGATGTAGGTACGATTTTCTTTGAGGAACTGGTAAGCCCGAAAGTGGCAGAGACGATCGCAAAAGAAATCGGTGCAAAGACGGCAGTGTTGGATACACTTGAAGGAATGAGCGATGAAGATCAGAAAGCGGGTGCAGATTATTTTTCTGTGATGGAAGAGAATCTCAGGACACTTAAGAAAGCTCTCGATAATTAAGAAAAATAAGAAAGCGTTTTGGGAAAAGACAGTGAGGGTAAACATGCAGAAAGCAGGTGGCAAAATGGAAGTTATACAGATGAAGGATGTTTCTTTTCATTATACCGGGGATGTACCTATATTGGAAAATGTAAATATATGTCTGAACAGTGGTGATTATGCAATCCTGACCGGAGAAAACGGAAGTGGAAAAAGTACGTTCTTAAAGCTCCTTTTAGGAGAATTGGAACCGGATCAGGGAACTGTGGAGATTTTTGGAAAAAAAATTGGGAAAGCGGATTTTAAAGAACTTAAGATTGGTTATGTGCCGCAGAACAGTATCAGTGGGAACAAAGACTTCCCGGCAACCGTAGAGGAAGTGATGATGACAGGTCTTTACCGCCCTTTCAAGAAGCGGCTGAGCAGAAAAGCGTGCAGACAAAAGATCACAGTGGCGCTGACAGAACTTGGAATGGAAAGTTTCCTGAAACGAAGAATCGGTGAGCTTTCCGGTGGACAGCAGCAGCGTGTCATGCTGGCAAGAGTTCTGGCAGCAGATCCGGGACTTCTCATACTGGATGAGCCAACCGTCGGCGTAGACTCTGTTTCACTGGAAGCACTTGCGAAAGTGTTACAGAAAAAGAACGAAGAAGGACTTACGATTTTGATGGTAACACATGGAAATACAAAATTATTCTGTGGAGTAAACAGACATTTTAAAGCAGATGAAGGAGGCATTACAGAGTAATGGAGATTTTACAGTATGGATTTATGCAGCGAGCTTTTGTAGTAGGGCTTCTTCTTGCAGTGATCACGCCGTGTATCGGAATTACGATTGTATTAAAGCGACTGTCCATGGTGGGTGATGCACTGTCACATTCGTCACTGGCAGGTGTAGCACTTGGACTTTTACTTGGAATCAATCCGGTACTTGGTGCGGGGGCGCTTTGCATTGTTGCGGCATTTGGAATTGAAGCTATTCGAAAAAAAATACCGCGTTACTCGGAGATGGCAATTGCGATCATTATGTCGGCGGGAATCGGGCTGGCAGGTGTGCTTTCCGGTTTTGTGGAAGACAGTGCGAACTTTAACAGCTTTTTATTTGGAAGTATTGTGTCGATCAGCAGGGGAGAAATGCTCGCAGTATGTATCATTAGTGTGGCAGTCCTGCTTGTGCTTGGCATCTTTTCCAGAGAACTTTTCTATATTGGATTTGACGAAAATGCGGCAAGAATCTCCGGCGTTCCGGTCAGACAAGTGAACTTTATTTTCACGATTCTGACAGCGCTAACGGTATCGGCAGCATCCAGAACGGTCGGAACACTGATCGTGTCCTCCATGCTGGTAGTTCCGGTTGCCTGTGGGATGCAGATGGCAAAGAGTTACCGCATGACGCTGGTGTGTGGAGTGATCGTTGCAGTGGTCACGACAATTACAGGATTATTTTTATCTTACTATGTGGGAGTGAAACCGGGAGGAACAATCGTACTGCTAGAAGTACTGTGGTTTCTCGTTGTAGTGATCGCGAAAAGAGTATTTATACGATAGATAGAAAATTAACAAAGAAGTTCTACCATATCATGTGTGAGAACTTCTTCTTTTTTATGTGGGATTATGCCGAAAAATATTTGAAACGCAGGATGTCTTATGGTAACATAAATGCATTGGCAAAATATTTAAGGGAAAAGGGAAAAGGGAAAATGGAAGTATTTGTAAAAGTTATGAACATGGTCAACGACATCATATGGGCACCGGTTATGTGTGTGTTCCTGATGGTTGCTGCACTTTGGTTCACAGTAAGACTTCGCGGCATGCAGGTGAGACGATTAAAAGATATGGTTCACTGCCTGCTCGAAGAAGGCCACAATGACAAAGATACAGGTCTGTCACCATTTCAGGCATTTGCGACGACGGTCGGAGGACGTGTCGGAACTGGTAATATTGCCGGAACAGCGACAGCGATCTTCATGGGTGGTCCGGGAGCATTGTTCTGGATGTGGATCACAGCGATCTTAGGAGCATCTACCGGAATGGTAGAGTGTATGCTCGGACAGGCTTATAAGACAAGAAATCTGGGAGAGCTGACCGGAGGTCCGGCATTCTACATGTCCAGAGGAATGAAGAATAAATATTTCGGAAAGGTACTTGCTGTACTGTTTTGTATTGCGGTATTTATCGGACCGGGATTTTTACTTCCGGCGATGCAGACACAGACAGCAGCTACAGCAGTAAACGGAGCGTTTGGACTTCCGTTTATTGTAGTTGGACTTGCAATGACAGTGATCGTCGGTATCGTCATCATGGGCGGTATCAAACGAATCGGACAGGTTGCAGAATTTCTGGCACCGATCATGTGCGGTGTTTATTTCCTGATCACGATTCTGATCATCGTAATGAACATCCAGAAAGTACCGAGTGTATTTGGATCTATTTTTACAAGTGCATTTGGTAAGGATGCTGTATTTGGCGGAATCGTAGGTTCCGCAGTTGCATGGGGAATTAAACGTGGATTCTTCTCCAATGATGCAGGTAATGGTATGAGCCCGTTAATATCAGCTACAACAGACACCTCACATCCTGTAAAGCAGGGACTTGTGCAGGGATTATCTGTATATATTGACACATTGCTTGTATGTACCTGTACCGGAATTTCCGTATTGATGGCAGGAACTTATAATGTCTCAGCAGACGGTGGTAAGAGCGCAGCACTTCTGATTGAACACGCGCCGGGAGTACAGTACGGAATCGCATTCATGCAGGAAGCGATGTCCGATACAATTGGAAAAGCAGGAGCAATGCTGCTTGCAGTGATGTTGTTTATCTTTATTTTTACAACCATGTTGTCTTATTCTTATCAGTTAGAATCAACATGCAAATATCTTTTTGGAGAGAACAGGATGATTGTAACTGTAGTCAGAATTTTATTTTTAATTTTCTGCCTGTTTGGAATCTTGATCGACGGAGATACCATCTGGCCAATGGGTGATATCGGAGTCGGCTGTATGTTATGGGTAAATACATTCAGTGTTCTGCTTCTGACACCGAAAGTACTGAAGATTGTAAAGGATTATGAGACACAGATTAAGCTTGGATTAGATCCTTTATTTGATCCTGCGACAGTTGGTATTGAAGACGAAGCTGGTGTATGGGATACATATGTTCAGAAGAAAAAGGAACGCGGAGACTATGAGAACGAATCACTTGGATACGCAAAGAAATCATAGTATCTGTTTTTGAAGAAAATGGAGCCTATCCGGAAACTTATATCGGATAAGGCTCTAATTTTGGTTTTAACGGGGGCGTGCTTGTGGATCAGACGGATGATCCGAGAATAAAAGATGCTGTGAAGATTGCGTATCTGAAAAAAATGTGGGATAATAAAAGCAGGCTATTTACAGGAACGACAACAGATGTAACAAAGAAAATGAGAGAGGTGGCAGTGTGAAGAAGTATAAGATAGGCTTGTATGAAAAAGCAATGAGAAGTACACTTTCCTGGAAGGAAATGCTTGAATGTACAAAAGACTGTGGATATGATTACATGGAGATCAGCATTGATGCTTCAGAGAAGCGTATCAGCCGTGTGTATATGAGTGAACAGGAGCGTAAAGAAATCGTAGATGCAATGTTTGAGACGGGAGTCCCAATCCAGTCTATGAGTGTCAGTGCATTGACAAAATACGCAGTAGGAGATCCGGATCCGGAGATCCGTAACCGTGGCATGGAGATTGCAGTTAAATCAATTGAATTTGCAGCAGCAATTGGCATACGTACAGTGATGATTCCGGGATATGATATTTATTTTGGAGAATCTACAGTAGAGACGAAACGGTATTTCCTTGAAAATATCCATATTATGGCAGAAGTGGCAGAGAGAGAAGGCGTGCTTCTTGGATTTGAGACAATGGAAAATGAATTTATGAATACAGTCGGAAAGGCTGTTCATTATGTAGACCGTGTCAATTCTCCGTATCTGAAAATCTATCCGGATGCTGGTAATATTACGAATGCAGCGGTTTTATATAAGCATGATGTGTGTGAAGATCTGTTGCTTGGTGAAGGAAGACTGATCGCACTGCATTTGAAAGAAACAAAACCGGGAATTTTCCGCGAAGTTCCATTCCTGACCGGACACGTGGAATTTGAGAGAGTCATTAAAACGGCATGGAAACTGGGCGTGCGCCGTTATGTAACGGAACTCTGGGATGTAGGGCAGGACAGTTGGAAAGAAGATATTTGCTTTGCAAATCAGAGTATGAGAAAATTACTGGATGCACAGGAATAACATGAATACATGACAAATCAGAAAACCTGATTTTTGAAGCTATAACAGAAAGAGACTACCTGTTGAGGTGACACACCCTGCATCAGGTAATCTCTTTTTATACGGAACAATTAGCAACTGCAAATTAGCAGATTTAATAAATCTTACTTCCATTCTTCACCGGTGAGACGGATGTCAATATAATGCATCCTTTGTCGGTATCACTTCCGAGAATACGGATTTCACTTTTTACATCACCGATCCGGATCGGTTCAAAATTACATATACAGACAACCTGTTTTCCAATCAGTTCTTCCGGTTCATAATTTGTAAGCTGTGCCGAACTGTTTTTAATACCGAGTTCATCACCGAGGTCTACAGTGATTTTATAAGCTGGCTTTCGCGCTCTTTTGTTCAGGGACACGGCAGTAACTGTGCCGACACGCATGTCAATTTCATCAAAATGTTCTAAAGAAATCATAGCGATACCTCCTCAGATAATATATAGAATAGTATATGCTATAGTATATACTTAAAGTGTTTGTGAAACAAGTATCAATAAGAAAAGAAGTTTATTGAAAAAATGTGTGAAAGAACAGTTATGTAACATAGAGAATGGTTATAAAAGGGTGGAAGTACGAAAGAAAATCATTTATAATAGGAAAAGTGCCGAAAATGAATCAGGCATATTGAATCATGATAGAAAGAGGGCATTTTTATGTATACAATAAAGAAATTTATTCAATATTATGCGCCGTATAAAGGTGTATTTTTCCTTGATCTTGTATGCGCGGCGGTTATAAGTCTTGTGGATCTGGCATTTCCGCAGATCCTTCGTACAATGACGAAGACATTATTTACCGAAACACCAGAGAAAATACTGCATGCGCTATTACCGGTCGGAATTGTTTTGCTGATTGTATATCTTGTGCAGATGGGCTGTAAATATTATGTCAGCTATCAGGGACATATGATGGGAGCGAGAATGGAACGCGACATGCGCCAGCAATTATTTGAACATTATGAAAAATTATCGTTTTCTTATTATGATCAGAACAATTCCGGACAGATGATGAGCAAATTAGTTTCAGATTTGTTTGATATATCTGAGTTTGCACATCATGGACCGGAAAATTTATTTATCTCACTGATTAAGATCATCGGTTCGTTTGTATTTTTATTCCTGATCAACTGGAGACTGGCGATTCCATTGCTGGTGCTGGTTGTATTTATGCTGTTTTTTTCTTATGGACAAAATCGTAAAATGCAGGAAACTTTTATGGATAACCGGAGAAAGATTGGAGATGTGAATGCGAGTCTTCAGGATACACTTGCGGGAATCCGGGTTGTGCAGTCTTTTGCAAATGAGACAGTTGAATGTGAAAAATTCAAGAAAAGCAATGAAGGATTTTTAAAATCCAAAGATGCCAATTATCACTGTATGGGAAGTTTTATGAGTGGAAATCTCTTTTTCCAGGGATTGATGTATCTGGTGACGCTTGTGTTTGGTGGATGGCTGATCGCACATGGACAGATGGAAGCTGCTGATCTTGCCATGTATGCATTATATATCGGAATCTTCATCAGTCCGATCCAGATTCTTGTAGAACTGACAGAAATGATGCAGAAAGGCTTATCCGGTTTTCATCGTTTCCTGGATGTTATTGATACAGAGCCGGAAATTGTAGATGCGCCGGGAGCAGAAGAACTTACAGATGTAACAGGGCATGTCTGCTATGAGGATGTTTCTTTCCATTACAGCGATGATGATACATCGGTACTTTCCCATGTGTCATTTGAAATTCCGGCAGGAAAATCAATTGCACTTGTCGGACCTTCCGGAAGTGGAAAGACAACCATCTGTTCTTTACTTCCGAGATTTTATGATGTGACAGGTGGAAAAATAACGATTGACGGAAAAGATATCAGAAATCTTACACTCAAGAGTCTTCGTGAGACGATCGGGTTGGTGCAGCAGGATGTCTATCTATTCTGTGGAACAATCCGGGAAAATATTGCATATGGAAAACCGGGAGCTTCGCAGAAAGAGATTGAAAGTGCAGCAAAAAAGGCGAATATTCATGATTTTATTATGGGATTACCGGATGATTATGATACATTTGTAGGAGAACGTGGAACAAGACTGTCCGGTGGACAAAAGCAGAGAATATCGATCGCCCGCGTATTTTTGAAGAATCCATCAATCTTGATTCTGGATGAAGCAACCAGTGCATTGGACAATGAAAGTGAACGTCATATCCAGAAGAGCCTGGAAGAGCTGGCGAAAAACCGCACAACCATTACGATCGCACATCGGTTATCTACGATACGGAATGCGGACGAGATACTTGTTGTAGCAGAGAGTGGAATTGAAGAACGCGGTACGCATGAAGAACTTTTGAAAAAAAATGGCATTTATGCACATTATAATGAAATGGTGTAAGAGTTTAATAAACAGATGATATCAGAGAGTGAGGCAGACAGATGAATGAATTATTCGAAGTAATTGAAAAAAAGATAAAAGAAGCAGGATACCCGAGAAAGATTTCCGGAGCAGATGTATATGATGATATCTGTGACCAGATTGAAGGAAAAGAAAACGGAGAGTATATTTTATTATCCAAAATTGAGGATGATGTAATTTTTGAATATCATATTACAATTCAGGATGAAGATTTTAATCTCGGAATCTTAACAATGAAAACACCGGAAGGTACGTTCGAGGCAGATTTTGACGCATAAAAAGTGCCGGAGCGAAAAATAAGTTGATGAACAAGAGGTGGCTCTTTGGGAAAGACAAGAAAGAAATATACAATCAAAAGAAAAAAATCAAAAGCAGTTTTTAAAGCTGCAGATTTTCTGGAAGAAGGAAGGATTGCTTTTCTGGATTCCGAATATGTGACGTCACAGAAGAAAGGCGGTCCACCGGCAAAACTGGTATCGCTTGGTATGGTGATCTGTCGGGAGAATTTTGAGGAAGTAGAGAGGTTCCATTCTTATATTTATAATGATGAACCGCTGCATGATAAATTCCGTGAGCTTACCGGGATCACGGAAGAGGAGCTCCTGCAGGCACCACCTTATGAACAGGTTATGAAAGAAGTGGCAAGAAAACTGCGCGCACGTAATGTCAGAATAATCTGCGTATGGGGACCGGATCAGCAGGTGATCAGCCAGGATTTAAAATATTACCGGACAGGCATTTCCAAACACATTCGCAAGACAGTGAGTCAGATGCTTGAACAGATGCGTGATATTGAGGGAATCTATTCCAGAAAGCTGAATATGCACAGCATAGGCATTGCGAATCTGAAGCTGTTATGCGGACTTGGCTCTTCTGTCAGTCATGATGCACTGGAAGACGCAGTGGATTTGAAAAATGTGATTGCATATCTGGATGTACACGGCTGTCCGGAGCGTGCGGCACAGATGCTCAGACAATATATGAAGGAAAAAGAACTGTATTGCAGATACCGGAGATTCCACGAGAAGTGGGATGGAATATCGGAAGCTGTAGTCAGAAAAAGCAGAGAGCTTATAAATGAACTGGAGAAAAGCGGGATGATGGAAGCGAGAGCGCTCCTAGATGACTTGAGAGTGATCTGTACCGGAGAAGACAGTTCATTTGAAGAACCGGAAGAATATATGGAGCGGATGAAGGAAAAATGACTGATCACATCATTCTAAGTGTGACCAGTCCTGTTTTGGTGGGAGAACCACGACTTGTTGATTTTGTGCGTGGAGAGGCTGGTTACTGTACTTTTACTTCTCCGGCAAGTACTTTTTTGTAATCTTCATAATTCTTTTTCAGAAGCTCCGGTGTGTTTAATTCATACGGACATTTCTTCCTGCACTGTCCGCAGTTCAGGCAGTTTTCAATTTTGCGCATCTCTTCCTGCATTTCCGGTGTCAGCCAGGCTTCGGATGGCGCACGGCGGAGCATCAAAGACATTCTGGCGCAATTGTTGATCTGGATACCGGCAGGACATGGCATACAATATCCACAGCCGCGGCAGAATTCTCCGGTCAATACTTTCTGCTCTTTTTCAATGTAAGCGGCCAGATCCGGTGTCATGGATGGCGTCTGCTCCATGTAGCTGAGCCATTCTTCCAGTTCGTCCTCTTTCTGGATTCCCCAGATTGGAAGCGCATTATCGTATTGCCTCATATAAGCCATGGCTACTTCGGAGCGGTTGATCAGACCGCCGGCAAGTCCCTTCATAGCGATAAATCCCATATTTTTTTCTTTACAGGCGTTCACCAGTGCGATTTCCCTTTTAGAAGAAAGATAACTGAACGGATACTGCAAAGTCTCGTACAGACCGCTTTCGACGATTTCTTCTGCTACACCCAGCTTATGTGCAGTAATTCCGATATGGCGGATCGTACCTTCTTCTTTTGCTTTTTGTAGGCATTCATACATTCCAGTGCCATCTCCTGGACGGTAACACTGTGGTACACAATGGAGCTGATAAATGTCAATATAGTCTGTACGGAGATTTTTTAAGGAAGTTTCCAGCTCTTTCCAGAAATCGTCCGGTGTCTTGGAGGCTGTTTTAGTGGCGATGTATACCTTGGCTCGCATACCATTAAAGGCTTCCCCAACCTTGATCTCACTGTCGCTGTAGGCTCTTGCCGTGTCGAAGAAACGCATGCCACCCTCATAGGCTCTGCGCAGCAATTTCACAGCATAGTCCTGACAGACGCGCTGGATTGGTAAAGCACCGAACGCATTCTGTGGAACAGTAATACCTGTTTTTCCTAATGTAACTTGTTTCATAGATTTTCCTCCTCATTATGGATTATCAAAGTGGAATTTATATTAAGTAATTATAATATAACACTTTTCTTTGATAGTTACATCTGAAAAAATTTCAAAAAATTGCACTCACTCTTGATAATGGAAGTCGATTTTTGTCCTGTCTTGTGTATCTCGAAAGTGGCTGCTTTACAGGCTTTCCGTTGCATCGGTTTTATAAAAATATATGGGCGAAAATATGGTGAGAGGTGAGAATATAGCGAATTGACAACATAGCATATATCGGGTACTATCAAATAACGCAATGCGTTATTTAGGTGGGAGAGTTTTATCATGAGTAGAGGAAAAGAAGTAAAAAAATTAAGAGAAAAAATGGGAATGAACAGACGTGAATTTAGTGACTACTATGGTATTCCGTATCGTACCGTTCAAGATTGGGAAGCAGAGAAAAGAGAACTTCCGGATTATCTGTTACGTTTATTAAAGTATAGAGCAGAGATAGAGCGTCGAATCAATAGTGAAGATAATTAAAAAGTGGTACTGATGATTTCTAGTCCAAGAATTAGTTCAAGGAAGGGTTATCAGGCATTATAGTAGTTTATGTATATTTTTTTACCATAAACATAACGCAATGCGTCAGGATGGAAAGGAGGATATTTAGTGGATAAGAAAATAAGCGTAATATCAGATTTGGATGGAAAGAAAATTGTTGTAATCAGTGATATTCGTTTTAAAGGAAAGAGGAATATCAATTGGGAAGAAGTTGAGCAGTATTTAAAAGAATACATAGGAGATTGCTATGAAGTAGTCGAAACCTCGGATCAAGTCTATATTGGTTCAGATTTTCCAGGAGAATTAAAAGGATCTGGAGATACCAAAAGATTATATGGAGCGAATGCGAAAGCAAAGGCTAATGCTACCCAGGGAATTCCTATGCTTCTTCAATGTGCTACGAATAAACGATGGCAGGAAAACTTTAAAGGAAAGCATAACGTTGATGCAAAGTTTGGCTGGTATAGATTTACGACAAGGTTTGCACTTCCAGTATATAACAATGATACTGGAGATCTTGAACGGTTTAATATATTCAGGATAGAAATGTTGATACGACATGCTGCAGACGGAAATTTATATCTGTATGACATGGTGAACATAAAAAAAGAAACGAGCACCCCGCTTGAGCAATAGCTGTACGGTAACAAACCCATTTCTTGATTATATGATACATTGAACAGTATTAAATGTCAACGAAAAAGCATAAGAAATTTCAATGAAAAGCCAGCCCAGCTATTCATCGGAAAGACCATGACAAATTCATCTTTGGTGAGTTTGCTATATTTGATTCCTAATTGTTTCAGGAACATGGCAACTTGGGCTTCTTCAGCAGATCCTTCAAAATGATTGGCTTGATCCAAAGCATTTTTTACAACATCGGCTCCGGTAGTATCAGCAGTTGTAATCCATTAGTTATGGACACGTTTGATGAGGCTGTTCGTCAGGAGCCAGATGCACACCCATTAGTTCATTCTGATCGAGGCTTTCAATATACAAGCGCACAGTTTTATACTAGATTAAAAAAACATCATATGAAGCAGAGTATGTCTAGAGTTGCCCACTGTATTGACAATGGACCAATGGAAGGGTTTTGGGGAATTCTAAAACGTATTATAAACAGCGTTTTAATGACAGAAGCTCTTTGATTACTGCGATAGCTAATTACATAGATTACTACAACAACCAACGACTTCAAAGGAAACTGCATGTAATGACACCAATGAAATATCATGAGCAATATACAAAAGCAGCATAAAATATCGCCAGCCATAACATGGCTGACGATACAAAAATTTATTATTGTCCTCTTGACGGGGAGCACACCAACTTGCAGAGCGTTATTTTTACCATTTTGCATGGCTTGTAGTGTTCACAAAATCTTCACAAAATAATTAGCACTCACCTCTTGACAGTGCTAATAGTAAATGTTATAGTACAACTAGAACAAAGGAAGAGGGGTAAAAAAGAAAGAACTTCTTAGAAATCCGGAATCCTGGATGTTCCAGATAACAACACATCAGATATTCCAGACGAATATTTCATATGTGCTTAATAATATTTATAAAGTATTGGAAGGAGATATGACTTATGATGATGCCTAGTATTTTTGGAGAAAACTTATTTGATGATTTTATGAATGATTTTACATTCCCGAAATTCCCGGATGTAGAGAAAGAACTCTATGGTAAACATGCAAAGAACTTAATGAAGACAGATGTAAAAGATACCAAAGAGGGTTATGAAGTAGATATTGATCTTCCTGGATTTAAGAAAGATGAGATCCAGATGGAACTGAAAGAAGGAGTTTTAACAGTCAGCGCAGCTAAAGGACTGGATAAGGATGAAGAGAAGAAGGATGGAACTTACATCAGAAAAGAACGTTATGCAGGAAGCATGAGCAGAAGCTTTTATGTAGGTAAACATGTAACGGAAGAAGATATCCATCCGAAATATGAGAATGGTATTCTTTCCTTCAGCGTTCCAAAAGAGGAAGCAAAACCGGCAGAAGAGAAAAAACATTATATCAGCATTGAGGGATAACAACAGAGCTGCAATGTAAAATTCGTATTACCTCGCGGGCATGATCCCGCGGGGTAATCTTCATATAGATGGTTTTCATAAAATGTTAAAACAAGATTACAATACACTCTGTGTGGGGTGTAAATAACAGCAATAAAGAAAAACGGGAGGGATTTTATGGCGGCGAAAAGAGATTATTACGATGTTCTTGGAGTTGCGCGTAACGCAGATACTGGAACAATAAAAAAAGCTTACCGTAAACTGGCGAAAAAGTACCACCCGGATACGAATGCAGGAAATGAGCAGGCAGCGGAGAAATTTAAGGAAGCTACCGAAGCATATAATATATTAAGTGATAAAGAAAAAAGAAAAATGTATGACCAGTATGGACATGCAGCATTTGACGGATCTATGGGAGCTGACGGTGCTTATGGAAATGGTAGTGCATCTGGTGGCGGCACTTACCGTTATGCAGGACCGGATGGTACATTTCATGAATATCATTTCGAAGGAAATGGAGATATGGATGATTTTCTAAAGCAGATGTTCGGTGGTGCGTTTCATGGTTTCGGCGGCGCACACAGTTCATTTGGAGGTTTCGGCAGACAAACAGGAAACCAGGGAGGAAATTCCTACAGAAATTATGGAAGGAGTTTTCAACAGGATGGTGCAGATGTGGAAGCGGATATTACAGTTTCCTTTGATGATGCGGCTTTCGGATGTGAAAAGCTGATCCATGTGACAGATGGAAGCGGAGAACGGAAGTCTCTGAAAGTGAAGATACCTGCCGGAATTGATACCGGACAGAGCATCCGGCTCCGTGGCAAAGGCAGTCCGGGATATGGCGGTGGAAAAGACGGTGATCTGTTCTTGAAAGTGACTGTCAGCATGAAACCGGGATATGAACGTAAAGGAAAAGACGTATACAGTACTGTTCAGATTCCATTTACAACAGCTGTGCTGGGAGGAGAAACAATCGTGCAGACGCTGACCGGTAAGGTTATGTGTAAAATCGCACCGGGTACACAGTCTGGAACGAAGATCAGACTTCGTGGCAAAGGAATCGTATCTATGAAAGATAAAAATATACGGGGAGATCAATATATAACTGTTCGAATCCAGGTACCGAAAAATCTGAGCGAAGATGCAAAGAGAAAATTAAAGGCTTTTGAAGAAGCCTGTGAAAAAAAAGGAAGAGGCGCTGCGTAAGTGCCTTTTTCTTTTTTTGTTGCCTGTATTGTTGACGGTCTGTCGTTCGCGCTTTATAATAAAAGGGTTAAGAAAAATACACTTTCCGTATGGAAATGTGTGAATGATATAGCGTAAGGAGAACAAGAATGAGCAAAATTATTTTAACAGGTGACCGTCCGACCGGTCGGCTTCACGTAGGACATTATGTAGGATCCCTGAAAGAGCGTGTAAAACTGCAGAATTCCGGTAAGTTTGACGAGATTTATATTATGATCGCGGATGCACAGGCACTGACAGATAATGCAGAGCATCCGGAGAAGGTACGCCAGAATATTATGAATGTAGCGCTGGATTATCTTGCTTGCGGAATCGATCCGGAGAAAGCGAATATTTTCATTCAGTCTATGGTTCCGGAACTGACAGAATTTACATTTTATTATATGAATCTTGTTACTGTATCCCGTGTACAGAGAAACCCTACAGTAAAAGCTGAGATCCAGCAACGTAATTTTGAAGCAAGTATTCCGGTTGGATTTTTTTGCTATCCGATCAGTCAGGCGGCAGATATTACCGCTTTCCGTGCAACAGCCGTTCCGGTTGGAGAAGACCAGCTTCCGATGTTAGAACAGTGCAAGGAAATCGTACACAAGTTCAACAGTGTATATGGCGAGACACTTACAGAGCCTGAGATCATTCTTCCGTCTAATAAAGCATGTCTGCGTTTGCCGGGTATTGATGGTAAAGCGAAGATGAGCAAGTCTCTTGGAAACTGCATTTATCTGTCTGATGAGCCGGAAGACATTAAGAAGAAAGTTATGTCCATGTTTACAGATCCGAATCATCTGCGTGTGGAAGATCCGGGACAGGTAGAAGGCAATCCGGTATTTATTTATCTGGATGCATTCTGTAAGGATGAGTATTTCGCAGAATTTTTACCGGATTATGCAAATCTGGATGAATTAAAGGCACATTATCAGCGTGGTGGTCTTGGTGATGTGAAAGTTAAGAAATTCCTGAATAATGTTATGCAGGCAGAACTGGAGCCAATCCGTGCAAGAAGAAAAGACTGGGAAAGCAGAAAGACAGATGTTTATGATATTCTGAAAGCCGGAACAGAAGTTGCCCGTGCAAAAGCAGCCCAGACACTGCATGATGTGAAAGATGCAATGCATATCAATTACTTTGACGATGCAGATTTGTTAAAATAATTGATATTCAAGGAATCTGCCAGAGATAGTTTCTGCCAGAGATTGTGATAATTATAATAATAGTAAAAAATAAAACGGCAGTTCGTGGATAGATATAATTGAGATGTTTTCAAAGATCTGATTCCATAAACTGCCGTTTTGCTGTAATAACTTTGTTATTACAGCAGAGATATCCTACCAGATTCCAAGTATATGCTGCATGCCAAGACTTGCAAGAGCAATTCCAACCCAGCAGCAGAAACCGAGCAGAAGTGGTTTTCCACCGGTTTTGATGAGCTTGATAATATTTGTATTCAGACCGACTGCGCTCATGGCTAGAACGATAAAGAATTTACTCAGTGTTTTCAGTGGAGTGAATACATCTGCGGAGATACCGCAGGAAGTCGCAATTGTTGTAATGACAGAAGCAAGTACAAAATAAAGAATGAACATTGGAAAGATTTTTTTCAGCTCTACTTTTTTGCCTTCAGCTTTCTGACTTCGTGTGCGGATGAATGCAAGTGCCAGAGTGATCGGAATGATCGCAAGTGTACGTGTTAGTTTAACGGTAACGGCTTTATCCAGTGTCGCAGAACCCAGGTGGTACAGAGAATCCCATGTAGATGCCGTTGCTGTTACAGAAGAGGTGTCGTTGACAGCCGTTCCGGCAAAGATTCCAAATGATTCGCCGCTTGTTGTGGAAAAGCCAAGAATTCCGCCCAGCGTTGGAAACAGTAAAGCTGCAATCATATTGAAAAAGAAGATTACAGAGATTGCCTGTGCGACTTCGTCATCATCTGCATCAATGACCGGTGCTGTAGCTGCAATTGCAGAACCACCACAGATGGAGGATCCGACGCCAACCAGAGTAGAGATGTTGCCTGGAATATGCATGATTTTATGCAATACATAGGCAAGAATCAGAGAAGTTGCGATTGTGGTTACAATGATCGGAAGTGATTGCTTCCCGGTTTCCAGAATAACAGTCAGGTTCAGCCCGAACCCAAGAAGGATGACAGCATACTGTAATACTTTCTTTGATACAAAAGTAACCCCGCTTTGGAAAGCGGATTTGTCTTTGATAAATAATGTCAGGATCATGCCGGCAAGAATACCGAATACCGGTCCGCCGATAATTGGAAAATGTTGTCCCAGTATCCAGCAGGGAATAGCGATGCAGAGGCATAATAAGATCCCTTTCACATTTTTCTTTAAAAACTCCATTTGATATACTCCTTTAGATTTTGTTATATTTCCGTCAGATATGATAGCACACAATGAAAAAAATGAAAAGAAAAACAGAACAGGGAGATTAGTTCGTAATATTTAAGCAAGCCAGTCACCGAGCCATACAATAATAGCAGTACAGATCAAAGTTTAGATCAATCGGAAAATTATTTCAAAACAGCTAGTGTATAAAAATCATTGCAGTGGTGAGAAAGCTTTGCTAGAATGTTGAAAGATGAAAAGGAGAACATGATGGCAAAGTATTACCTTGCCCCGATGGAGGGGATCACGACCTATATTTTCAGGAACGCGTATCATAAGTATTTTCGAAAAATGGATAAATATTATACACCTTTCTTCGTACCGCATAGTAAGCGCGGGCTGAATTTGAAAGAACAGGAAGAGATTCTGCCTGCGCATAATGCAGGACTTTTTGTTGTTCCACAGATTTTAAGCAACAATGGAAATGACTGTGTACAGACGATTGAAAAACTGAAACGATATGGATACGAAGAGATCAATCTGAATTTTGGCTGTCCGTCAAGGACGGTTGCATCAAAATACCGTGGCTCCGGATTCCTTGCAAAGACGGAAGAGCTGGATCGATTTCTGGATACCGTATTTTCGAATGAAAAAGATGTGAAAATCTCTGTGAAAACGAGGCTTGGAAGAGATGAACCAGAAGAATTTGAACAGATTCTTTCTATATATAATCAGTATCCGCTGGAAGAGTTGATCATTCATCCGCGAGTACAGAAGGATTACTATATGCATGAGGTAAGACTTTCCTGGTATGCATATGCTGAAGAACATAGCAGACACAGTCTTTGCTATAACGGAGAACTGAATACTGTAAAAAATATCCAGGAGATGCAGCAGAGATTTCCACAGACAGACTGCTGGATGATCGGACGAGGAATGATTGCTAATCCGGGACTTTTGATGGAACTGGAAGCAGAGAAATTAAAAAATGAAAAGAAAATACAAAGCTATGGTGGCTTTTCGATAGAAAAAGAGCGTATGGCAGCATTTCTGGAAGATATCTGCATTCATTATGAAGAAGCAAGTCCGAAAGAAATATATGTATTATTTAAAATGAAAGAAATCTGGACTTACTTGATGCGGTATTATCCAGATCATCTGGAAAAAATAAGAAAAATCAAGAAAACACAGACAATAGAGGAGTATAAGCGAGAAGTGCAAGAAATTTTCGCTTTACTTCGTTAAATAAATACCATATAATAAATAAAAAGTTTATTTGTAAATACAGACAGACTGTCTGAAATTGCAAAGAGAAGAAAGGGGCTTTTAATATGGAAGACCAGAAAAAACGCGTATATGATGCGCTTGATAAATTGAAAATTAAATATGAAGTTGTGGAACATGAACCGGTGCATACAATGGAAGATATGGATAGGCTAGGACTTCCCGAAAAAGGAACTTTATGTAAGAATCTTTTTCTGAGAGACTCTAAAGGAAAGAGACATTTCCTTGTTACCTGTGATGAGAAGAAGAAAGTAGATTTAAAATCTCTTGGAAGACAGCTCGGAGCAGGCAATTTAAGTTTTGCATCCGAAGAACGTCTGGAAAAATATCTGGGAGTAAAACAGGGAAGTGTGACACCGTTTGGACTGATGAATGATACCGATCACGCAGTAGAATTTTTCATTGATAAAGATCTCAGTAAATGCAAAAGCATGGGAATCCATCCGCTGGAGAATACAGCGACAGTATTTTTATCATTTAAGGATCTGGACAAATTCCTGTGGGATCTGGATGTGGATGTTGTAAAAGTACGATTATAAGAGAATTATAAAATATAAAGATATTTAATAGTTTTTTAATTGCATGTTCGTTGTGTTCGAAGTAGAATAGTACAGTGACAGAAGAAAGTGAGGAATACTATGGATCATTATCAATACAACGGACAACAGACACCCCCGGTGAATCGCAACAGTTACGGGAACCAGATCTGGTATATCTGGGGACCGATCGTAGTGAAAATAGTGATCGGTATGATTGTATCCGGTGTGGCATCGGCAGCGATCGGGGCAGCATATATGATCAGACATTATGGACTGTCGGCACAGATGACAGATTATGCACAGCAGATTGCAAACATATATCAGAAGGATTATGTACAGATTTTAAAAGCGGTGACAAAGGAAGCAGCAAGGCTTTCTTCCTATGTAGAAGGTGTGGCGGCATTTGTAACAATTCCGGTGTTGCTTATCATGTTCCACAAAGACAGGATCAGGGAGAAACTTACCGGATTTACACCGAATAAGAAAGCGCCGCTGTGGAAATACAGTGCAGTAGCGCTCTTAAGTGCAACATTATGCGTAGGAGTGAACAACTTGCTTATTATAGGCAACATTACAACTGTCAGCGAGGAGTATCAGACAGTAATGCAGGGATTCTATTCCGCACCGCTTCTGATACAGGGCATATCACTTGGCATATTAGTTCCAATCTGTGAGGAACTGGTATTTCGTGGACTCGTTTTTCAGAGGCTGCGTATGCGGAGCGGATTTTTATCTGCGGCATTGTATTCAGCAGTGATCTTCAGCTTGCTGCATGGCAATATGGTTCAGATGATATATGCACTTTTCCTTGGAGTGGTATATGCTTATATGTATGAAAAATACGGTTCTGTGAAAGCACCGATATTTGCACATATGGTTGCAAATCTGATTTCCGTATTTGCAACACATTACAACTGGTTTGAGTGGATGGCAAAAAATCCGATGCGGATTGGCATTATTACTGTTTTATGTGGAACGATCGGTTCCAGCATGTATGTATGGATGCAGCGGATCGATGAAAAGCCGGATCATCCGAATAAACCGGAACAGACTTTGCATCAGGAAAATCTGACTTCTCAAGAGTAGAGAAGTCAGATTTTTTGTATATATACGAGCAATTATCTGAATATCTGACAATTTAAGAAAAAAAGAGGTTTACAAGCTGGAAAAATTGTAGTATAGTAGGACAAAAATAAGAAAGGAAAGAAAAGGTATGTATGAGCAGAAGCAGAATCTGCATACCGGTTTGTATCGCACAGAGTTTGAACATGATAACTGTGGTATCGGTGCAATCGTTAATATCAAGGGCAGGAAATCCCATAACACGGTAGCAGATGCACTTAAGATTGTAGAAAATTTAGAACATAGAGCTGGCAAGGATGCCGAAGGTAAAACAGGTGATGGAGTTGGAATTCTATTACAGATTTCACATAAGTTTTTCTCCAAAGTCTGTGAACCTCTCGGCATCCTTTTACGTTCTGAGAGAGATTATGGTGTGGGAATGTTTTTCTTCCCGCAGGATGAACTGAAAAGAGAACAGGCAAAGAAGATTTTTGAAGTTATTGTCAGAAAGGAAGGAATGAATTTCCTGGGATGGAGACAGGTACCGGTAAAAGAGGAAGTACTTGGAAGCCGTGCAGCAGCTTGTATGCCATGCATTATGCAGGGATTTATTGAAAGACCGGAGCATATTGCGCAGGGAATTGATTTTGACAGACGTTTGTATGTTGTAAGAAGAGTCTTTGAGCAGAGCAGTGATGATACTTATGTAGCGTCTCTTTCAAGTAGGACAATTGCGTATAAGGGTATGTTCCTTGTCGGACAGCTTCGCTCTTTTTTTGCGGATCTGCAGGATAAAGACTATGAATCTGCAATTGCACTGGTACATTCCAGATTCAGTACAAACACAAATCCGAGCTGGGAGAGAGCACATCCGAACCGGTTCATCGTACATAATGGAGAGATCAATACAATTCGTGGTAATGCGGATAAGATGCGTGCCAGAGAAGAAAACATGGAATCTGAGTGCCTGAAAGGAGAATTGCATAAAGTTCTTCCGGCGATCAATACATCCGGATCCGATTCCGCGATGCTTGATAATGCCATCGAATTTATGGTAATGAGCGGAATGGAACTGCCACTGGCAGTGATGATCGCGATTCCGGAGCCATGGGCAAATACAAAAAATCTGTCACAGAAGAAAAAAGATTTCTATCAGTATTATGCAACAATGATGGAGCCATGGGACGGACCGGCATCTATTCTGTTCAGTGACGGCGACTGCATGGGAGCAGTACTGGACCGGAATGGATTACGTCCTTCCAGATATTATATTACGGAAGACGATACGTTGATCCTATCTTCTGAAGTAGGTGTACTTGATATTGATCCGTCTAAGATCATTGTTAAAGAGCGTCTGCATCCGGGCAAGATGCTTCTTGTGGATACAATAAAAGGTAAAGTGATTGATGACGATGAACTGAAAGAATCTTATGCAAGAAGACAGCCGTATGGAGAATGGCTGGACAGCAATTTGATCGAGTTAAAAGATTTAAAAATACCGAATCAGAAAATTGAGACATATTCAGAGGAGGAACTCGGAAGATTACAGAAAGCATTCGGTTACTCTTATGAAGATGTGAAGACTTCTATTTTAAATATGGCGAAAAATGGAACAGAAAGCACTGGAGCCATGGGAATGGATGCCCCACTTGCCGTTCTTTCACAGAAATCTCAGAATCTGTTCGGATATTTTAAACAGTTATTTGCACAGGTTACTAATCCACCGATTGATGCAATCCGTGAAGAAGTCGTAACATCTACAACCGTATATATTGGTGAGGATGGCAACCTGTTGGAAGAAAAAGCAGAAAACTGTAAAATGTTAAAGGTAAATAATCCAATTCTTACCGATACAGACCTGCTGAAAATTAAAAATATGAAAACAGAAGGTTTCCAGGTTACAGAGATCCCGATCACTTATTATAAAAATTCCAGTCTGGAAAAGGCGATGGATTACTTATTTATCGAAGTAGATCGTGCAATCCGTGAAGGAACCAATATTCTGATTCTTTCCGACCGTGGTGTGGACGAATATCATGTGGCAATGCCGTCACTTCTTGCATTGTCAGGACTTCAGCAGCATCTGGTACGGACAAAGAAGAGAACTTCCGTGGCTATTATTCTGGAAACAGGAGAACCGAGAGAAGTCCATCATTTTGCAACACTGCTTGGCTATGGTGCATGTGCGATCAATCCGTATCTTGCACATGAGACAATACGCCAGCTTATTGATACTGATATGTTGCAGAAAGATTATTATGCTGCAGTTGACGATTATAACCATGCGGTTATCAGCGGAATTGTAAAGATTGCCTCCAAGATGGGAATTTCCACCATTCAGTCTTATCAGGGTGCAAAAATCTTTGAAGCGATCGGTTTGAAAGAGTGTTTTATTGATAAATATTTTACAGATACGGTCAGCCGTGTCGGAGGAATCGGAATTGAAGAAATATCGGAAGATTACAGTGCGAGACATTCCCGTGCATTTGATCCGCTTGGACTGGAAGTGGAGCTGACACTGGATAGTGTCGGGCATCATAAATCCAAGAGCGGTGGCGAAGAACATCTGTACAATCCGCAGACAATCCACATGCTGCAACAGTCAACCAGACGTGGTGATTATGAAATGTTCCGGAAATATACGGAGATGGTCAATGCAGAAGGAGAAAAGATCAATTTGCGTGGACAACTCGACTTCAATTACCCGGAAGAAGGCGTTCCGATTGAAGAAGTTGAGAGCGTAGATGATATCGTAACAAGATTTAAGACAGGAGCAATGTCTTACGGTTCTATTTCCAAAGAGGCGCATGAGACACTGGCAATAGCTATGAATCAGCTCCATGGAAAATCAAACAGTGGTGAAGGTGGCGAAGAAATTGAACGTCTGGATACAAACCGTTGTTCTGCAATCAAGCAGGTAGCGTCTGGAAGATTTGGCGTAACATCCCGTTATCTAGTCAGCGCAAATGAAATCCAGATTAAAATGGCACAGGGCGCAAAACCGGGCGAAGGTGGACATCTTCCGGGAGGAAAAGTATATCCGTGGATCGCAAAGACCAGACATTCAACGCCGGGGGTAAGCCTGATTTCACCACCGCCACATCATGATATTTATTCTATCGAAGATCTGGCACAGTTGATCTACGATTGTAAAAATGCAAATAAAGATGCAAGAATTTCAGTAAAACTTGTATCCGAAGCCGGTGTTGGAACAGTCGCAGCCGGTGTTGCAAAAGCCGGTGCAGGTCTGATCCTGATCTCCGGATATGACGGAGGAACAGGTGCGGCGCCAAGAAGTTCGATTCATAATGCTGGACTTCCGTGGGAACTGGGACTTGCAGAAACGCATCAGACATTGATCGCCAATGGGTTAAGAGAGCGTGTGCGGATCGAGACAGATGGAAAATTAATGAGTGGGCGTGATGTTGCAATCGCAGCTATTTTAGGGGCAGAAGAATTTGGATTTGCCACAGCACCGCTGGTCACAATGGGATGCGTTATGATGCGTGTCTGCAATCTGGATACCTGCCCGGTAGGAGTAGCAACCCAGAATCCAGAGCTTCGTAAACGTTTTACCGGGAAACCGGAATATGTTGTGAACTTTATGCGTTTTATGGCGCAGAATCTGAGGGAATACATGGCAAAATTGGGTGTCCGTTCGATTGACGAACTGGTAGGAAGAACAGAACTCCTCAAAGTAAAAGATGTACCGGTGTCTGAACGTGCAGAAACCCTGGATTTAAGTAAAATTCTTTATAATCCGTATGATAAAAAGACAGTGCCAATGACCTTTAATCCAAAGAAAGTTTTCAATTTTGAGCTGGAAAAAACACTGGACGAGAAGGTACTTATAAAAGAATTACTTCCGGCACTGGAGAAAAAACAAAAACGGGTTCTCGAAATTGACGTTGCGAATACCAATCGAACATTTGGTACTATTTTCGGATCGGAGATTACAAGACGTTATCCGGAAGGACTGGATGAAGACAGCTATGTGATCAAGTGCAAAGGCGCAGGCGGTCAGTCTTTTGGCGCATTTATTCCAAAAGGACTGACACTGGAACTTACAGGTGACAGCAATGATTATTTTGGCAAAGGATTATCCGGCGGTAAACTGATCGTATATCCGCCGACAGGAGTGAAATACAAACACGAAGATAATATCATTATTGGAAACGTTGCACTTTACGGAGCCACAAGTGGTAAAGCATACATCAATGGTATGGCAGGCGAGCGTTTTGCAGTCCGCAATTCCGGTGCGACAGCAGTTGTGGAAGGTGTAGGCGACCATGGCTGTGAATATATGACCGGAGGACGTGTAGCAGTTCTTGGGAAAACTGGTAAAAACTTCGCGGCAGGTATGAGTGGCGGAGTTGCTTATGTGCTGGATGAAGATAATGACCTCTATCTGAGTGTAAATAAACAGCTTGTAAATATTGAACATGTTACAGCAAAGATGGATGTAGAAGAACTGAAAACAATGATTGAAGAACATGTTGCTTATACGAATTCAGAAATTGGTAAAAAAATTCTGGAACATTTCACAGATTATCTTCCAAAATTCAAAAAGATCATTCCTGCTGACTATGAGAAGATGATGACAACGATCCTCCAGTTAGAAGAGCAGGGAATGAGCAGTGAACAGGCAAAAATCGAAGCTTTTTACATGATCAAAGAAGGAAGATAAGGAGGCGCACAAAATGGGAAAAGCAACAGGATTTATGGAATATGACAGACAGGATAAGAAAGCAGAGGCGCCAAAGGAGCGAATCCGGAATTTTAAAGAGTTTTATAAACCATTATCGGAAGAAGAACAGAAAATTCAGGGAGCAAGATGTATGTCCTGTGGTGTACCATTCTGTCAGTTCGGTCAGATGATCATGGGAATGGCGAGTGGATGCCCGTTACATAATCTGATTCCGGAGTGGAATGATCTTTTGTATCACGGGAACTGGGAAGAAGCGTACTATAGATTAAAGAAAACAAATAATTTCCCGGAATTTACATCAAGAGTATGTCCGGCGCTTTGCGAGGCAGCCTGCACATGTGGATTGAACGGAGACGCAGTAGCGACAAAATCTAATGAATATGGCATCATAGAACATGCGTATAAAATGGGATATGCGGATGCAAGACTGGTGAAAGTACGCACCGGAAAAAAAGTTGCAATTGTTGGTTCCGGACCGTCCGGACTGGCGGCAGCAGATCTTCTGAACCGTCGCGGACATCATGTCACTGTTTTTGAAAGGGAAGACAAAGTTGGAGGACTTCTCCGCTATGGAATTCCGAATATGAAATTGGAAAAACAGATTATCGATCGGAAGATAAAGATTATGGAAGAGGAAGGTGTGATTTTTCAGACAAGTTGCAATATCGGAAAAGATAAACGGGCTTCTTCTATATTGAAGGAGTTTGACCGTGTAATCTTATGCTGTGGTGCGTCCAACCCAAGAGATATCAAAGTTCCGGGAAGAAAAGCCGATGGTATTTATTTTGCAGTGGATTTTCTTAAATCTACGACGAAAGCACTCTGGGCAAATCCTGAACATGAATTAAAAGAAGGCACTTATATTTCAGCCAAAGGAAGAAAAGTTATGGTTATCGGCGGTGGAGATACCGGAAATGACTGTGTTGGAACATCCATGCGCCATGGTGCGGCATCTGTTTTACAACTGGAAATGATGCCGAAAGCACCGGATCAGAGAACAGAGATGAATCCGTGGCCGGAGTGGCCGAGAGTCTGCAAGACCGATTATGGGCAGCAGGAGGCAGCAGCAGTATTCGGACAGGATCCGCGAGTATACCAGACAACCGTAAAAGAATTTGTCAAAGATAAAAACGGACGTGTCTGCAAGGCAATTCTGGTAAAGCTTGAATCAAAACAGGATGCAAAAACCGGAAGACGTATGATGGTGGAAATACCAGGCAGCGAATATGAGGTGGAGACCGATCTGGTGCTGATCGCAGCAGGATTTCTGGGAAGTGAATCTTATATTACGAAAGCATTTGGCGTAGAAGTAAATGCGAGAACGAATGTAAGTACGAATCCGGGAGAATATAAGACCAGTGCAGAACATGTATTTACAGCAGGCGATATGCACCGCGGACAATCACTTGTCGTATGGGCGATCCGTGAAGGAAGAGAAGTGGCTGAGGCTGTTGATAAGAGCCTGATGGGATATACAAATCTGAATATCCAGTAGGAGTGTATTCGATCTTCTTTTCAGATAAGAGTTCTGGTAAATGTTACAAAATTATTAAAAGTTATTGCAAAATTGTTTTTTATAGAGTATAATCGTCCCTAGATAGTGATACTATGTCAAATTGGAATTAAAGAAATGTAAAGAAAAAGGATGATATAATGAAAAAATTTGGAGTGAAACTATTATCAGTTGTAGTGACCAGTTCGATGATCGTGACACCTGTAATGGCAGCACCTTCGGTAAAAGATTTAAAACAGAATAAAAAGGCAGCACAGAAACAGGTTGATTCATTGCAGACACAGTTGACAGGCATTATTGAGAAAATCAATAATCTGGAAGATGAGCTGGTTGTAACAGGTGAGAAGATCGAGACAACATCAAAGGATCTGACGCAGGCTAAGAAAGATGAGAAGAAACAGTACGAGGATATGAAGCTTCGTATTAAGTATATGTATGAAGAGGGCGACAGTACATTTTTCGAGACACTGGTAAGCTCTACGAACTTCTCTGATATGGTAAACAAAGCCGAGTATGTTACGAATGTACATAATTATGACAGAAAGAAACTGGCTGAGTATGTTGCTACAAAGAAGAAAGTTGCAACTCTGAAGACGAACCTTGAGAAAGAACAGAAGAGTCTGGAGAAGAAGCAGACACAGTTCGAAACAAAACAGGATGATCTTGATAAAGTGCTGACTTCCAAGAAGTCAGAAGTTGCAGATTTGGATTCCGAGATTCAGAAAGCGGCTGAAGCGGCAGCGAAAGCAGCCGAAGCAAAACAGCGTCAGGAAGCAGCTGCAGCAGCGGCGGCTCAGAAGACAAGCGGCAGCAACAAGAACAATACAAGCAATAATAACAGTAACAGCGGTAATAAGAACAACGGTGGAAGCGGCAATAGCGGAAACAGCAACAGTGGCAACAAGAATAACGGTGGAAGCAACAATAATGGCGGAAGCAACAATAATGGCGGAAGCAATAACAGTGGTAATAATAGCGGTGGTAACAGCGGTGGACATTATTCTTCAGGAAGCGCAGTTGTAAGCCGTGCGTACGGAAAGCTTGGGTGCCCATATGTATGGGGCGCGTGCGGACCGAACACATTTGACTGTTCCGGTTTCGTAAGTTATTGTCTGACAGGACGGTATGCACGTATCGGTACATCAGGTACATTTGCAGGATGGCCACGTGTAAGCAATCCAAAGCCGGGAGACGTATGTGTACGTTCTGGCCATGTAGGAATTTATATTGGTGGAGGACAGATGATCCATGCACCACATACAGGAGACGTTGTTAAGGTATCCAGTGTACAGTCCGGAATGTGGTATGTACGCAGACCTTAAAGAGTCTGGATTGTAATATATATGAACATGTATAATAGAAAATGCTCATCACAACAGTTGTGGTGAGCATTTCTTTTGGCAGTAACTATTTGAAAAGTTTAATGCTTATGTTATAATATGGAAAGCTTGTGACAGAAGAAAGGAGCGCATCAATGAAGGCATATACGAATTTTGCAGAAGTTTATGATACATTCATGGATAATGTTCCATACGAAGAATGGGCAGAATATTTGCTGAAGGTATTAGAACAATATGGGATTAAAGACGGACTGGTACTGGAACTGGGATGTGGGACCGGAACAATGACTGAGATCCTGAATGACAGAGGATATGATATGATCGGTGTGGATAATTCCGAAGATATGTTGGAAATTGCGCTGGATAAAAGAGTAGAAAGTGGAAAAGATATCCTTTATCTGTTGCAGGATATGCGTGAGTTTGAATTATATGGAACGGTCCGCGCAGTTGTGAGTGTATGTGACAGTGTGAACTATATTACAGAGGAGAGCGAACTGGAAGAAGTTTTCCGGCTGGTAAATAATTATCTCGATCCAGGCGGAATTTTCGTGTTTGATTTTAATACAGAATACAAATATCAGAAGATCCTTGCGGATAATGTATTTGCAGAAGACCGGGATGAATGCAGTTTTATCTGGGATAATTATTATGATGAGGAAGACCGGATTAATGAATATGAACTGTCTTTATTTGTAAGAAGTGCAGAGGATCCGGAATTGTATCGCAAATATCAGGAAGTACATTATCAGAAAGCATATACATTGGAGAAGATAAAGACACTGCTTGAAAAAGCAGGACTGTCATATCTGGGCGCTTATGATGCATATACGCAGGATGCACCGCTTTATACAAGCCAGAGGATCTGTGTTGTAGCACAGGAATGTCAGAAGATGGTAAGATGATTCCATGAACGTGGAATGTCAGAGGATAATAAGAAAATCAAACGAGAAGGTAAGTTTAGAAGATAAGATTAGAAAAGGATGTTAAGTATGAAAGATTATATTGTAAGAGCAACAGCAGCAAACGGACAGGTACGTGCTTTTGCTGCAATTACGAGAGAGATAGTAGAAGAAGCCAGACAGCACCATGGAACAAGTCCGGTTGCGACAGCAGCGCTTGGACGTCTGCTGACAGCAGGTACGATGATGGGAAGTATGATGAAGAATGAGACAGACATGCTGACATTACAGGTACGCGGAGACGGACCAATCGGTGGGATTACCGTAACAGCAGACAGCAAGGGAGATGTAAAAGGATATGTTGAGAATCCGGATGTGATGCTTCCACCAAAGAATGGTAAACTGGATGTTGGCGGAGCAGTAGGTATCGGACTTTTGCAGGTTATTAAAGACATGGGACTGAAAGAACCATACTCCGGACAGACGATTCTGGTGAGCAGTGAGATCGCAGAAGATCTGACTTATTATTTTGCAAATTCGGAACAGGTACCGTCTTCAGTAGGTCTGGGAGTATTGATGAAAAAGGACAATACAGTTAAGACTGCAGGTGGATTTATTATCCAGATGATGCCATTTGCAGAGGATGCAACAATAAGCCAGATTGAAGAGAACTTAAAACATGTGACTTCCGTGACAGAACTTCTGGACAAAGGCTATACTCCGGAACAGCTGTTAGAAGAACTGCTTGGCAATGTCGGTCTGGAAATTACGGATACAATGCCGACACGATTTTATTGCAACTGTTCCAAGGAGCGTGTGGAGCAGGCTGTGGCAAGTGTAGGTAAAAAAGATATTCAGGAAATGATCAATGATGGCAAACCAATTGAAGTCAAATGTCATTTTTGTAATACCGCTTATCATTACAGTGTAGAGGAACTGAAAAATATTTTAAAGAGAAGTAAGTAAAGGCAGGCGAAAGAAAATGAAACATGGATTCGTGAAAGTTGCAGCAGCGACACCGGATATCCGGGTTGCAGATGTAGAGTATAATACAGAGCAGATCTGTCGACTGATCGATGAGACAGCAGAAGAGGAAGCAAAAGTAGTTGTATTTCCGGAATTATGTATTACCGGATATACGTGTGGAGATTTATTTACACAGGATCTGTTGCTGGAAAATGCAAAGAAAGGATTGCAGAAGATTGCGACACATACCGGTAATAAGGATGGTATATTCTTTATCGGAATGCCGTTAGCTGTAGACGGTGAGTTGTATAATGTTGCGGCGGCAGTGAACCATGGACATATTCTTGGATTTACGACGAAGACATTTCTGCCGAATTACGGTGAATTTTATGAGATGCGCCAGTTCTGCGCGGGTCCGAAGGAAGCAAGAATGATTTCTTTTGACGGTAAGATGATTCCGTTTGGACCACAGATCCTTTTTGTGGCAGAAGAGATGCAGTCGCTTGTGATTGCTGCAGAGATCTGTGAGGATGTATGGAGTACGGTTCCGCCAAGCATCCAGGCAGCAAGAGAAGGTGCCGTCCTGATCGTGAACTGCTCAGCAAGTGATGAGACGATCGGAAAGGCAACATACAGAAAGAATCTGATCGAGGGGCAGTCTGCAAGACTTTTGTGCGGTTATATTTATGCCAATGCCGGAGAAGGCGAATCTACGACAGATGTTGTGTTTGGCGGACATAATATTATCGCTGAGAACGGAACAACTCTTGCAATGGGACAACGTTTTGTAAATAATGTTATTTATACAGAGATAGATATAAAACGTCTGCTCAGTGAGAGACGGAAGAATACGACATTCCAGCTTGTGGAAGACAGAAAGCTTATGCGTGTTCCGTTTGATATGAAGATACAGGAGACAAAGCTTACGAGAACATTTTATTCCAGACCGTTTGTGCCGGGAGAAGAGGGCGAGAGAGCCAGAAGATGTGAAGAAATCCTTACCATTCAGGCGATGGGACTTAAGAAACGCCTGGCACATACACATGCAAAGAGTGCAGTAGTAGGTATTTCCGGAGGATTGGATTCGACACTGGCACTTCTTGTGACAGCGAAGGCATTTGATGCACTTGGCATGGACAGAAGTGGAATTACAGCGGTCACAATGCCATGCTTTGGTACAACAGACAGGACTTATCAGAATGCATGTAAGATGTCGAAGAAGCTTGGAGCGACACTTAAGGAAGTACCGATCGCAGCTTCGGTAGAACAGCATTTTAAAGATATCGGGCATGATCCGGAGGATCACAGTGTTACTTATGAGAATTCACAGGCACGTGAGCGTACACAGGTGTTGATGGATATTGCCAATGCGGCAGGAGGCATGGTAATAGGAACTGGAGATATGTCGGAGCTTGCTCTTGGATGGGCAACATATAATGGCGATCATATGTCCATGTATGGTGTCAACGCTTCCGTTCCAAAGACGTTAGTTCGTCATCTGGTTCATTATTATGCAGATACCTGTGAGGATCAGGAACTTAAAGAGATTCTGTATGATGTATTAGACACACCGGTAAGCCCGGAACTTCTGCCACCAAAAGACGGCGAGATTTCACAGAAAACAGAAGACCTGGTAGGTCCTTACGAACTGCATGATTTCTATCTTTATTATATGCTTCGGTTCGGATACGAACCGTCAAAAATCTACAGGATCGCCAAAGAAGCCTTTGCAGGAGAGTATGATAATGAGACGATTTATAAATGGCTTCGTACCTTCTGCTGGAGATTCTTTGCACAGCAGTTTAAGCGTTCTTGCCTGCCAGACGGACCGAAAGTTGGTACGGTTGCATTATCACCGAGAGGTGACTGGAGAATGCCAAGTGATGCGTGCGTAGCCGGATGGCTTAAAAATCTCGATGAGATGGAATAAACACATAGAGAAATATAATAAAAAAGGTTTCATTCACAGTTGTGAGCGAAACCTTTTTTGTACCTTATATAATGAGTCAGTCTATTCGATTGTAATTAGGAAACTGAATTTCATTAAAGAGCGTGGAGATGAGATTATAACTGGATATTCTTGAAGAGATCTCCAAGGCTTGTTCCAATCTCTTCCGCTTTTGGAATCTCGACTTTTTCAACCGGCTCTTCTTCAACTTCTTCCAGCGCTTTCATGCTGAGACTGATCTTACCATCTTTGATACCGATTACTTTGACCTGAACTTCATCCCCGACATTCAGGACATCTTTTGGAGATTTGATACGTTTCTGACTGATCTGAGAAATGTGAACCAATCCGGAAAGACCGTCCTCAAGCTGGATAAATGCACCGTAAGTCTGTAAACTGTCTACGGTACCTGTCATAACAGCGCCAACCTGCAGATTTGAAATCTTCTCTTCTTTTGCTTTGCGTTCTTTTTCTTTCAGAAGTTCGCGGGCAGAGAGGACTAATTTATTTTCAGCCTGGTCAACGTCAATGACTTGGACTTCAATATCTTTCAGAAGATAAGATTCCAGATCGTCAATGTAAGATAAAGATAATCTGGAAGCCGGAATGAATCCGCGCAGTCCTTCTACCATAGCAATTGCTCCACCGTTGACGATCCCCTCAATCTTAACAGGTAGTATAGTTTTCTTCTCGAGATATCTTTTTACGACATTCCAAGGATTGGCATCGTCAAAATGATCTTCCAGATCTGCCATTGTTAAGTTGTTGTCTTCTTTCATTAATTCTTCACTCATAGTTTTTTTGTTCCTTCCTGACATGATTTTGATAAACGTTTTTTCTATATGGCGATAGAAACTGTATACAGTATAACATAAAAATGACCGTTGTTTCAAAAAATGTGCAAGGATTTTGCGTCTGTATGCAAGAAATAGTTGACGAAACGAAAAAAAAATGGCAATCTAACTAGTGAACTTATGAAAAATATATGATATAAAAAGAAGCAAGGAATGCGCTAAAAATATCATAAAATATAATATTAACGAAAGTTTGGAGAGAGATAGATGGGAAAAAAGACTGGAAAAGTGTATGTGGTCGGACATAAGAATCCGGATACCGATTCCATTTGTTCCGCAATTGCATATGCAGAGTTGAAAAAGAAACTGACAGGGGATGAGTATGTTGCAAAACGTGCAGGTCAGGTGAACGAAGAAACACAGTATATATTGTCTAAATTTAATGTGAAAGCGCCGGATCTTTTGAAAAATGTCAAATTACAGGCGAAAGATCTTGATATTCATAAGATTGAAGGGGTTGCACCGAATGTTTCAATTAAAGATACATGGGCAAAGATGAAAGAAAATAATATCAAGACGGTTCCGGTATTGAAGGAAGACGAACTGGTAGGAGTGATCTCTACCGGAGATATTGCGACATCTTATATGGATGTTTATGACAGTAACATTTTGGCAAGAGCAAGGACGCAGTATAGGAATATTATCCGTACATTGGATGGTACATTACTTACGGGAAATGAACATGGACATTTTACCAAAGGAAAAGTAACGATCGGAGCATCGGATCCGAATTTGATGAAGGAGTTTATCGAACGGGATGATCTGGTAATCCTTGGAAACCGTGATGAAGCACAGGAGTGTGCGATCAATATTGATGCGAGCTGTATTGTTGTATGTCAGAACGCGAAAGTTTCTTCGGAGATGCTCCGCAGAGCAGAAGAACAGAGTATTGTGATTATCAGTACACCGCATGATACATTTACAACAGCCCGTCTGATCAATCAGAGTATACCGGTGAAGTTTTTTATGAGTAAAGGACCTCTGGTTGCATTTCATATGAATGATTATGTAGATGAGATTAAGGAAGTTATGACGAAGACAAAATTCCGTGATTTTCCGATCCTTGACAGACATGGCAGATTCCGTGGATTCATTTCCAGACGTCGTTTTATGGATGCAAGCAAGAAGAAAGTGATCCTTGTAGATCACAATGAGAAATCACAGGCTGTAGATGGGCTGGAAGAAGCAGAGATTGTAGAGATCATTGACCATCACAGACTGGGCAATATTGAGACAACAGGACCGGTATTTTTCCGGAATCAGCCGGTAGGCTGTACGGCGACGATCGTTTATCAGATGTACAGAGAGGAAGAAATCTCCATTTCACCGAAGATTGCAGGTCTTCTCTGTTCAGCGATTATTTCCGATACATTGCTGTTCCGTTCACCGACCTGCACATCCATTGATGAGAAAGCGGCGGCGAAACTTGCAAAGATCGCCGGAGTCGATATGGAAGAGCTTGCGAAAGAAATGTTTAATGCAGGTAGCAGCATGAAAGGCAAGACGCCGGAAGAGATCTGCTTCCAGGATTTCAAACAGTTTACGGTAAATGACGTCGTATTTGGTGTCGGACAGATCAATTCCATGAGCGGAGAAGAACTTAAGGAGATCAAAGAAGTGCTGGAACCGCATCTGGAACAGGTGCTGGAGAAGCAGAATCTCCATATGATCTACTATATGCTGACAGATATTTTGAATGAGTCAACAGAATTACTCTGTTGTGGAGCAAATGCAAAAGCACATATTACAGCAGCATTTGATCTGCCGGAGGATACACAGGATATTATCCTTCCGGGAGTTGTTTCCAGAAAGAAACAGCTGATCCCGGCACTGGTGGAGACATTACAACAATAAGATATATAGAAATGATCTGATACAGGAGGAGAAGATGGCAAAACAGATATGGAAACCGGGCAATATGGTTTACCCGCTTCCGGCAGTTATGGTTAGTACAGCAGATAAGAACGGAGAAGACAATATTATTACCGTTGCATGGACGGGAACGATCTGTACGAATCCGGCTATGCTCTATATATCCGTGCGTCCGGAGCGCTATTCTTATCATATGATTAAAGAAAGCGGAGAATTTGTTGTAAATCTGACGACGGAGGAACTGGCAAGGGCAACAGACTGGTGTGGTGTTCGTTCCGGCAGGGATGTAGATAAATGGAAAGAGATGGGACTTACCCGTGGCAAAAGCGAGACATTACAATATTCACCGTGTATTAAAGAAAGCCCGGTGAATATTGAGTGTAAGGTGGATCAGATACTGGAACTCGGTTCACATCACATGTTCACGGCGAAAGTACAGGCTGTTCAGGTAGATGACAGATATATGCAGGAGAATGGAAAATTTGATCTTGCCTCCAGCAGACTGCTGACATATTCCCATGGAGAGTATTATTCGCTGGGAAAGAAGCTTGGAACATTTGGCTATAGTGTGAAGAAGAAAAATAGAATAAAATAATATAATAAAAACAGATCCTTCTATCAGAGGGATCTGTTTTTACGTATGCTTCTAAAATTAAGCAAGGTCTTCACCTGTGAGCATCTTGTATGCCTGCAGATATTTCTCGATCGTTTTGTCAACGATCTCCTGAGGGAGTGTCCAGTCGTTGTTCGGATTTGCTTTCAGCCAGTCACGGGCAAACTGTTTGTCGAAAGACGGCTGCCCATGTCCCGGCTCATAACCGTCTGCCGGCCAGAAGCGGGAGCTGTCCGGTGTGAGCATCTCATCACCGATAACAAGGCTACCATTCTCGTCAAGACCAAATTCAAATTTGGTATCTGCAATGATGATTCCTTTACTTAATGCATATTCTGCACATTTTTTATATAACGCGATAGTGCTGTCACGAAGCAGTTCGGCATATTCACGACCTTTTCCTGGGAAATATTTTTCCAGGTGAGCAATACTCTGTTCAAAAGAAATATTCTCGTCGTGATCACCGATTTCAGCCTTGGTAGACGGAGTGTAGATTGGTTCCGGCAGTTTGTCGGATTCTTTTAATCCTTCCGGCAGCTTGATTCCGCAAACAGTTCCATTCTCCTGATAGCTTGCCCAGCCACTTCCTGTGATATATCCGCGGACGATACATTCAATCGGAAGCATGTGGAGCTTCTTGCACATCATGGATTTACCGGCATATTTCTCATTCTGGAAAAATTCCGGCATATCATTTACGTCAACTGAGATCATGTGGTTTGGAAGAATATCTTCTGTCATATCAAACCAGAATTTGGACATCTGTGTGAGAACAGATCCTTTCTTTGTAACCTCATTGTGTAAAATCACATCGAAACAACTGATGCGGTCTGTAGCAACCATGATCAGACTGTCTCCATTGTCATAAATCTCACGTACTTTACCTTCTTTGATTGGCTTTAATTCCTGCATTGTTTACACCTCGTTATTGAATTTTTTGAAAAATATCACAGTAACCGTATCACTCTTTGTAGTATAATGTCAAGTTATTTGATAATGAACTGTAAGAAAAACAATTCATGCACAAAAGTATCCGTATAAGGAAAAAGAAAGCACCTCTTTTAAAGAGGTGCGATTTTCAGACGGTAAATTCTTTTTAACAGAATCGTTGACGTGATGAGTGAGACAATCTCAGCGATAGGAATTGCCCACCAGACAGCATGCAGTCCAAACAGGATTGCGAAAATATAAGCAATCGGTAGAATCGCAAAAAGCTGTCTTGCCAGAGAAACGATCAGGCTGTAGACCCCATTTCCCAAAGCCTGGAATACAGAACCGACAATGATGTTATATCCGGCGAACAGGAAACTTAAGCTGATGATCCGAAGTGCCGGTACGCCGATAGCAAGCATCTGTTCTGATGCATCAAACAGTGTGAACAGGAAGAAACGAGGACAGGTCTGGAATAATACAAGACCGATCATCATAATCGTCACTGCAATCGCAACACTGAATTTAGCTGTCTGTATAATACGGTGTTTATTTCTGGAACCATAATTATAAGCAACGATCGGAATCATACCGTTGTTCAATCCGAATACCGGCATGAAGATAAAGCTCTGTAATTTAAAGTAGACACCAAATACAGCAGTTGCAGTTGAAGAGAACATTAGCAGGATTTTATTCATACCGAATGTCATGACGGAAGTGATTGCCTGCATGATGATCGATGGAACACCTACTTTGTAAATAGTGGCGATCGTGCGTCCGTGAGGGCGAAAACCTTTCATATTAATATCAATTTCATGATTTTTCGTATGATTAAAAAATGCTGCTAAAATAACACCGACAATCTGTCCGGTAATGGTGGCAAGTGCAGCTCCGGCAACTTCCAGTCGTGGAAATCCGAACAGACCGAAGATCATAATCGGATCAAGAATAATATTGATGATCGCTCCGGTTCCCTGTGTGATCATGTTGTAAATTGTTTTTCCGGTAGACTGCAGAAGACGTTCGAAGGTAATCTGCATGAAAATTCCGAAAGAACAGATTGTGATAATGCTTAAATATTCTGTACCGTAAGCAACGATCTCAGGATTTTTTGTCTGGACAGAAAAGAAAAAATGAGAACCGATGCCGCCGATAATTGCAAATATGATAAAACTTAAAACAGCAAGGAAAATACCATTTTTTGCAGCACGATTGGCACCTTTATAATCTTTTTCACCAAGATTACGGGACAGAAGTGCGTTGATACCAACGCCGGTTCCAGATGCGACAGCGATCATCAGCGTCTGGATTGGGAAAGCGAGTGATACGGCAGTCAGTGCGTCTTCACTTAGCTTGGCTACGAACATGCTGTCTACAATATTATACAATGCCTGGACGAGCATGGATAACATCATCGGTAGTGACATTGAGATAAGCAATTTTGGAACCGGCATGGTTCCCATTTTATTTTCATGGACAGGTGTTGTTTTTGGTTTTGTTTGTACCATAAAAATCCTCCTTTAGAATAAAAACATGTAAATGTACACGTAAATTTGATTATAGCATTTGCAGATGGAATTAACAATACATAATATGATAACATACTTTTTCTTTGTCTCTGATATGAGCATAAAAGTGGAGCGTAAGTTTTATGATATGTGAATACGGGACAGAATTGCGGGAGTATGAAGTACAGTACATTCGTATGGCATCTTTTGATTCGGACATCATAGTAGAAAACAGCACGATACAACATAACACGAAGTAATACATACAGGGTATTGCAGTGGGGACATAGGTTGTCAAGCATTAAATCTGCCGCATAGGATTTTGGGCAGATACATATATTTTTACAAAGTGCAAATCAAATGGTATGGGAGAACATGAAGAAAAGAGAGAAGAAAGAAATCAAAGTGATGTGTGCTTTGTTGTATATGATGGGACTTTGTCTGGCACTTGGAATTTCTCTGCGTCCGGTGGCGAAAGAAGCACATCCGGAAGACAGACTCATACAAAACAGTGATAAATCTGTTCCGGCAGACGGGAAGATGCAGGCCGGCAAAAAATCAGTTTCGTTAGATGGAAAGTTACAATTGGAAGATGGACAGCAGATGAGTGATTATGTAAGAAAAGATAACGAAGCAAAGAAAGTGGCACTTACATTTGACGATGGACCAAGTGGAAAATACACAAAAAAACTGCTGGATGGTCTGAAAAAGAGGAAAGTTAAGGCAACATTTTTCCTGATTGGGGAAAATGTGAAGCGCTATCCGGAAATTGTAAAGCGGATGAAAAAAGAAGGACATCTGATCGGGAATCATACCTATCATCATGTCGAGCTGACATCACTGCCGGAAGATAAGGCGAGGCAGGAAGTAGAGCAGACAGATCAGACGATCAGTAAGATCACAGGTGAACATGTGGCTTATATGCGACCACCGTTTGGGGCATGGAAGAAAGAGATGGAGACGGAACTGGAAGTGATGCCGGTGCTATGGACAGTAGATCCACTCGACTGGACGACGAAAAATGTGGATGAAATTGTGCGGAAAGTAGTGACGCGGACAAAGGAAAATGATATTATCTTATTGCATGACTGCTATGATTCCTCTGTGAAAGCTGCGTTTCGGATTATTGATCAGCTCAGGGACAGAGGATTTGCTTTTGTAACGGCAGAAGAACTGATTATTGATTAATCAACGGAAAAGCTTTTAACTGTATAGAAAGCAGAAAGTACAAAAAGTTAATCCGTACAGGAAGTAGAAAGTATAAATAGGAAATGTTAATCTGTACAGGATGTATAGATAGAAACATAAGATAGAGAGGCGATAAAGAATGGACTTATTTGATTATGTCAGAGAGAAAAATATGGATAAGGAAGCACCGCTCGCATCCAGACTCAGACCAACGACGTTGGAAGAAGTTGTCGGGCAGGAGCATATTATAGGAAAAGACAAACTTCTATACCGGGCGATCAAGGCGGATAAATTAAGTTCCGTCATTTTTTATGGACCGCCGGGAACCGGTAAGACAACACTGGCAAAAGTCATTGCCAATACGACAAGTGCAGAATTTACGCAGATCAATGCAACCGTTGCCGGTAAGAAAGATATGGAAACAGTGGTGCAGAAGGCAAAAGAACTGCTGGGAATGTATCAGAAGAAGACGATCCTTTTCGTAGATGAGATCCACCGTTTTAATAAGGGGCAGCAGGATTATCTGCTCCCGTTTGTGGAAGACGGTACGATCATCCTGGTCGGTGCGACAACGGAGAATCCATACTTTGAAGTAAATGGTGCGTTGATCTCCCGCTCCAGTATTTTCGAACTGAAACCGCTGAAAAAAGAAGACATTAAGAAATTATTGCAGAGAGCAGTCTATGATGTGGAAAAAGGAATGGGCAGCTACCGCGCAGAGATTGATGAAGATGCGCTGGATTTCCTTGCTGATATAGCCGGAGGAGATGCAAGAAGTGCACTTAATGCGATAGAACTTGGTATTCTGACCACCGAACGAAGTGAAGAAGACGGGAAAATACACATTACACTGGATGTGGCATCCGAGTGTATCCAGAAACGAGTCGTGCAATATGATAAGACGGGAGATAATCATTATGATACAATCTCGGCGTTCATTAAGAGTATGAGAGGATCTGATCCAGATGCGGCAGTCTATTATCTGGCGAAGATGTTATATGCCGGAGAGGACATCAAATTTATCGCAAGACGAATTATGATCTGCGCGTCAGAAGATGTCGGAAATGCAGATCCGATGGCTCTGACCGTAGCCGTGTCTGCCGCACAGGCAGTAGAACGGATCGGTATGCCGGAAGCACAGATTATTTTATCACAGGCGGTTTTGTATGTAGCTACTGCTCCAAAGAGCAATTCCGCATGCAATGCGGTATTTGCAGCAATGGATAATGTGAAACAGAAGAAGACAACAGTTCCTTCTTATTTACAGGATGCGCATTACAAGGGTTCTGTAAATTTAGGACATGGCGTTGGTTACAAATATGCACACGATTATCCGAAACATTATGTGAAACAGCAGTATCTGCCGGATGAGATTAAAGATGAGAAGTTTTATGTGCCAAGTGATAATGGACATGAAAAAGACATACAGGCGTGGATGAAATATATTCGCGAATAAATTTGGGACGGGGATTTTCTGGAAAATCCCCGTCCCAAATTAAAATCCCCCTGTCCCTTTTTAATTATTTCTGTAAAGAACCGTCAATATTTACAGTGACAACCTGCCAGGGAATGAATTTCCCGCTTGCTTTTAAAGCTTCTTTTGCGGCATACTCCAGACCGCCGCAGCAAGGCACTTCCATGCGGACAATGGTAACGCTCTTGATGTCGTTTCCGGCAATGATCGAGGTCAGTTTTTCAGTGTAATCGACAGCATCCAGCTTCGGACATCCGATGAGAGTAATGCGGTTGCGGATGAAACGGTTGTGGAAATCAGCGTAAGCGTATGCAGTACAGTCGGCTGCGATCAGCAGGTTTGCACCGTCAAAATAAGGAGCATTGATCGGAGCAAGCTTGATCTGTACAGGCCACTGGCTGAGCTGGCTTACCGGAGCCGTTCCATTATCAGCAGAGGTAGCTGATTCTTCATTACGGTGCATGATGGAGCGGATGCGCTGTCCCGGACAGCCTGTGAAAGTAGATGGTTTCTCTTTGTGGGAAGATTTTTCGACAGGAGTGTCATGTTTATGAGCCTCTTTTGCATCCAGGTGTCTTTTAAGCGCGTCGCCGCCTTTTTTCTTCAAATGTTCTTTCACAGCATCATCGTCATATGCTGCAGCTTCTCTTTCTATAAAATGGATGGCATCGGTCGGACAGGCAGGAAGGCAATCGCCCAGTCCGTCACAATAATCGTCACGAATCAGCCGTGCTTTCCCATCGATCATCTGGATTGCACCTTCATGGCATGCGTTTGCACAGGCACCGCATCCGTTACATTTTTCTTCGTCTATTTGAATAATTTTTCTGATCATGTAAAATTCTCCTTTTCATATAATAAAAATTAAATGGTTTACTTGTTTTGTCTTGCTTAGTCTACTACAATAAAAATAAAAAAGATGTTGTATTTCCAACAAAAGGAGATTTTTTATGAAAATAAATGAAATTCCATTATTTGGAGGAATCCGGGAGGAAAATCTGACAGAAATGTTAAAATGTCTGGATGGAAGAGAAAAAAGTTACAGAAAAGGAGAGATGATCCTTACGGAAGAAGAATCATCTGCAGGTGCGGGATTAGTATTGGAAGGGATGGTGCAGGTTGCCGAAGAGGATGTGTTTGGCAACCGTAATATTCTGGAGCATGTAAAAACGGGACAGTTATACGGGGCTGCATTTTCCTGCGCGGGAATTAAGAAGAGTCCGGTCAGTGTAATGGCGGTGACAGATTGCAGAATACTTCTTATTAATATGAATAAAGTGATCGAGACATGTCCGATGTCGTGTACATTTCACCAGCGGCTCATCAGCAACCTTGTCCGGATCATGGCAATAAAAAATGTTGCATTGAATGAAAAAATCAGCCATATTTCCAGACGGAGTACAAAAGAAAAACTGTTATCGTATCTTTCGGATTGTGCAAAGAAGGCACAGAGTATGCATTTTACGATTCCTTTCGACAGACAGGAACTTGCCGATTATCTCTGCGTGGAGAGAAGTGCCATGTCTGCGGAACTTGGTAAATTAAAAAAAACAGGCATACTGGACTGCCGGAAGAATGAATTCTGGTTAAAAGAAATGTGACCGGAAGACACTATGATTTCAGAGGGAGTATTTTATACTGAAAACAGAACAAATTGGAGGATTGTCGCATGAAGGAACGAAAAGACAAGAAAATGCAGCATATTTTGGAATCACTGTTTTTAGATACAGCGCTTCCGTTTCGTGTAAGGCTGTTTAATATACTGGCGATCGTGGGAGTACTGATCAGTGTGATGAATGGTATTTTTTCTTATATGAACAGTGGAAATCCGGTGTTGTTATTTACCAATGGGGTGACAGCGGTCTTATCTTTTTCACTTTTATATTATGCATATAAAAGCCGAAATTATCAGTTCTGTTATTTTATAACAATTATAGCGATCTTCATGATCCTGTTTCCAATTCTGTTTTTTAAAGGCGGCGGTTACAAAAGTGGCATGCCATGTTTTTATGTCTTTGGAATTTTATTTACTGTATTTATGCTGGAACGTTTGCAGATGATCTGCTGTGTATTGATTGAACTGATAATCTATATTGCAACAATAGGAATTGCCTATGCATACCCGCAGACGGTTATCTGGTTTCTGTCGGAGAAAGAGATCGTTATTGATACCATCGTAGGCGTTGCAGTATCGAGTCTTGCTATCGGTACAGTTACTTACCTGCATTTCCGTCTGTATAACAGGCAGCAGATCTATCTGACAGAAGCGAGAGAAGAAGCTATGAAAGCAAATCAGGCGAAAAGTGTTTTCCTTGCAAATATGAGTCATGAAATACGGACACCGATCAATGTGATGCTTGGAATGAATGAAATGATACTCAGGGAATGTGATTCGGAGGATATCAGGCAATACGCACAGGGAATTGAAAAATCCGGAAATTATCTGTTATCATTGATCAATAACGTGCTGGATATTTCCCAAATTGAATCCGGAAAAATAAAGATTACAAAAGAACCATTTTCTATTTCGGCACTTGTACAGGAAATCTGGCTGTTAGGATCCGGACAGGCGGAAAATAAAAATCTGGAGTTTCAGGTGAAAATAGATGAAACGCTGCCGGAATATATAAACGGGGATGCTTTACATATGAAACAGATTATGCTGAATCTGATCAGTAACGCTGTGAAATACACGGAGAACGGTTCTATTGTATTCCAGGTGGAAAGATGTGGCGAAAAGATCCGTTTTTCTGTGAAAGATACCGGATATGGCATAGAGAAAGAAGCAATGAATACGTTATTTGATGCATTTACCAGAGTGGATGTGAAAAAATACAGAAATATTGAAGGAAGCGGTCTGGGGCTGGCAATTGTCAGAGAACTCTGCCGGGAGATGGATGGAAAGGTTGAAGTACAAAGTGAAGTCGGGACAGGGAGCAGATTTACGGTAACATTTCCTCTGGAAGAGGCAGGAAAACAAAAATCCGGAGAATGGCATCCAAGGAAAGAAATAGAAGAAAAGCATGCGCGCACTTTTGTTGCACCGGATGCAAAGGTTCTTATTGTGGATGACAGGGAAGAGAACCTGCGAGTGATTTGTTCACTGTTAAAACATACCAAGATCCGCACAGATACAGCAGTGAGTGGCTTGGAATGTATCGAGAAAGTCAGAAAAGGAAATTATCATATGATATTTCTTGATTATATGATGCCGGAAATGGATGGGCTGGAAACATTTCGGCGTATGAAGGAGATGGAAATCCGTGTTCCGGTGATCGCACTGACGGCAGATGTTACAAGTGGAATCCAGCAGATGTTTGAAAAAGAAGGATTTGCCGCTTATTTATCAAAACCGATTCGCTGGGAGAGAATGGAAGAGCTGCTTCTGGCTTATCTGCCGGATATACTGGTTACAAAAAGCAGCCGAAAAGAATGGAAAATATCAGGAAAAGATTACAACCGGCTGAAAGCACAGCTGCAAGTCTGTGAGATCCAGATGGAAAAAGGACTGCATTTACTGGATGGAAATATATATCAATATGCAAAATTGATAGAATTTTTTACAGATTATTATGAACCGAATCGCAGGCAGATGGAGAAAATGGAAAAAGCACTGGAATATGCAGATACAGAAAAGAAAAGGACTGAGATCCTGATGGCACTGACCGGTGAAATGCATACACTGAAAAGCAATGCAAAAGCAATTGGCGCAGGAGAACTCTCAGAGCTGGCACAGGCGATGGAAGTGCATGGCAAAGAAATGGATGCGGATTATTTCAAATATGCAATGCCGCTTCTTTATCTGGAATGGGAGAGAACGGTAAAAGGAGCCAGACAGTTCCGGAAAGAAATAGTGCAGCTCATACCGCAGAGAGAAAACGAAGAAGCAGAGAGTACCATAGCAGATATAAACCTGAAAGAAACCTATGAAAAAGCATTACGGGAAGCATTGATGCGTTATCAGGGGAAGGAAGCTTCCACCTGGAATCAAAAGCTGCTGGACACAGAAAATGATCCGGAGAGAAGAAAGCTGTTGGAACAGATCGGACAGAAAATCCGCGAGCTGGATTTTGAAGAAGCAGAGAGTATTTTCAGAAAGTGGAAGGAGGAACACTGATGGAGAAAAAACATGTATTGATCGTGGATGACGATCTGATTTTATTAAAGACAGCAGAAGAGATTCTGTCAGAATTTTACAGTGTCAGTGTAGCCAAAGCCGGGAGCCAGGCGATTGCACTTCTGGAAAAAGGCGTGATCCCGGATCTGATCCTTCTGGATATTGCTATGTCTGGAATGGATGGATATGAGACACTAAATGAGATGAAGAAGATTCCGGCGGCAGGCAGTGTGCCGATTATTTTCCTGACCGGATTTTCCGATGCAGATTATGAAGTGCGAGGATTAAAATCCGGCGCGGTAGATTATATTGTGAAACCATTTGTGAAAGAAGTACTGCTTGCAAGAGTGGAACGCCATTTACAATATGAAGAAGGACGGGCCAGAGAAGAACGAACGGAAGAAATAAAGGAGAATGAAACGTATAAAAAGATGCAGGAAGTGTTAAGCCCAATCGAGTGGAAGATTGCGCAGGCAGTTGCAAAAGGGATGGACAACCGGGAGATCGCGGCGGAATATCATTATTCTTATGGTTATGTGAAAAATGTAATTACTCGCATATTTTCAAAACTTGAGGTGGAGAAAAGAAGAGATCTGCGGAAAATGTTTGAAGGATAGGGGATGTTCGGTTGTGTTTTACATAGAAAAAGGCTATAATAGAGGAAATATATAACCACGCAGGAGGAATGCAAAATGAAAATTTTTGACACAGTAAACAAAGCAGAAGTAGAAGTAAATGGAACAGACGGACTGGTTCAGCTTATGAAAGACGGCCGTCAGGTAGATCTTTATCTGAAAGAGAAGAAATCTGATGAAGACGGATACATGAGCTGGGATGTAGAACACTGGTCAAGTGTAGATGGTAAAAGATTTATCCGCTGCTATTCATTAGAGGGACGTGTATTAAGTGAGTCTACAGGACATAATATCTATGATTTGGCAAATGATTTCAAACCGGAAGAGGCTGCAAAAGTAGAACTGAGCTAGACTGTTTTAAAGCGTTTGAAAAGAATCTAAAAAAATAATAAATACTGTTGACAAACAGAAAAAGGAGTGCTACATTAATAGTCGAAAGATGTTAGCACTCCTTTTTAATGAGTGCTAACAAAGAAAAATCCGAAAGGAGGAGAGCTGATGTTAGAAGAACATGGACTGAGTGATCGTAAGCTTAAGATTTTACATGCGATTATACAGACTTATCTAGAGAGTGGCGAGCCGGTCGGATCGAGAACTATTTCCAAATATACGGATTTGAATTTAAGTTCAGCAACGATTCGTAATGAGATGGCGGATCTGGAAGAACTTGGTTATATCATACAGCCACATACATCGGCAGGTCGTATTCCTTCGGATAAAGGCTACAGATTATATGTAGATATGCTGATGCAGGAGAAGGAGCAGGAACTGAATGATATGCAGGATCAGATGCTTCAGAAAGCAGATAAGATGGATCAGCTTCTGAAACAGGCAGCCAAAGTTTTAGCGAACAATACGAATTACGCAACGATGGTTTCCACTCCGATGAACAATTCCAATAAGATCAAGTTCCTCCAGTTGTCTATGGTGGATGAAGAACAGGTGATCGCGGTAATTGTTCTCGGCGGCAATGTGATTAAGAACAAGCTCATTCATCTGGAAGAACCGCTCAGCAATGAGAACCTGCTGAAGCTGAATATGCTTTTGAATACAACACTCAATGGTATGTCCATTGAGGAGATCAATTTAGGACTGATCGCAAGACTCAAAGAGCAGGCAGGTATTCACAGCGTGGTGATTGGCAACGTACTGGATGCAGTCGCAGATACGATACAGGTCGATGAAGATATGCAGATCTATACAAGTGGTGCGACGAACATTTTCAAATATCCGGAGCTCAGCGATAAGCAGAGCGCTCAGGATATCATCAGTGCATTTGAAGAAAAACAACAGCTTACAGAGCTTGTAACCCAGACACTTTCTCATGAAGAGAATACAGGAATCCAGGTTTATATCGGTGATGAAGCACCGGTACAGAACATGAAGGACTGCAGTGTCGTGACCGCAACCTATGAATTAGGCGAGGGCATGAAGGGAACGATAGGCATTATCGGACCGAAGCGGATGGATTATGAGCATGTTTTAAAATCTATGAAGCGTCTCCAGACAGAACTGGATCAGATGTTTCATAAGAATGAATAAGAAAGGTGGAAGTACCCTTGGAAGATAACAAAGAAAAGAGCCAGGAAGAGATGGTAAAGGAAGCTGTGGAGGAAGCAAAGAAGACAGCTGAAGCCACTAAAGAAGAGGCAGCCGAAGACGAAGCGAAGGAAGCAGAGAAAGAGGACAGCAAAGAATCCGATACAGAAGAGAAGAAATCCGGCAAGAAGTTATTTGGCAAGAAGGATAAGAAAGATAAAAAAGACGAGAAGATTGAGGAACTGACTGACAGACTCACTCGTCAGATGGCAGAGTTTGATAACTTCCGCAAACGTACAGAGAAGGAGAAATCCCAAATGTACGAAGTTGGTGCGAAAGATATCATAGAGAAGATTCTTCCGGTTGTAGACAATTTCGAAAGAGGTCTGGATGCAGTGAAGGAAGAAGACAAAGAGGATCCATTTATCCAGGGAATGGAGAAGGTTTACAAACAACTGATGACAACACTGGAAGGAATCGAGGTGAAACCTATCGAAGCGGTAGGTCAGGAATTTGACCCGAATCTTCACAATGCGGTTATGCATGTGGAAGATGAGAATCTCGGTGAGAATATCATTGCCGAAGAATTCCAAAAAGGTTATATGTATCGTGACTCTGTAGTGAGACACAGTATGGTAAAAGTAGCAAATTAGAATTTATTTAGAAATAGAACAGGAGGACAATTATTATGGGTAAAATCATTGGTATTGACTTAGGTACAACAAACAGCTGTGTAGCCGTAATGGAAGGTGGACAGCCAACAGTTATCGCTAACACAGAAGGTGCAAGAACTACACCGTCAGTAGTAGCATTTACAAAAACAGGAGAGCGTCTTGTAGGTGAACCTGCAAAACGTCAGGCAGTTACAAACGCAGAGAGAACAATCTCTTCTATCAAGAGAGAGATGGGATCTGATTATAAAGTAACTGTAGATGAGAAGAAATATTCTCCGCAGGAGATTTCAGCAATGATCCTTCAGAAATTAAAAGCAGATGCAGAAGGATATCTTGGAGAAAAAGTAACAGAAGCTGTTATCACAGTACCTGCTTACTTCAACGATGCTCAGCGTCAGGCTACAAAAGATGCCGGTAAGATCGCAGGACTTGATGTAAAACGTATCATCAACGAGCCTACGGCAGCAGCACTTGCTTACGGACTTGACAATGAGAATGAACAGAAGATTATGGTATATGACCTTGGTGGTGGTACATTCGATGTATCCGTAATCGAGATTGGTGACGGTGTTATCGAGGTATTATCTACAGCAGGTAACAACAGACTTGGTGGAGATGACTTTGACCAGAAGATCACAGATTACATGATCGCCGAATTCAAGAAACAGGAAGGTGTAGACTTATCTACAGATAAGATGGCACTGCAGAGATTAAAAGAAGCAGCTGAGAAAGCGAAGAAAGAACTTTCTTCTGCAACAACCACAAATATCAACCTGCCATTCATCACAGCTACAGCAGAGGGACCAAAACATTTTGATATGAACCTCACAAGAGCTAAATTTGATGAACTGACACACGACCTTGTGATGAAGACATCTGAGCCGGTTCAGAGAGCATTATCTGATGCTGGTATCACAGCTTCTGAGCTTGGTCAGGTACTGCTGGTTGGTGGATCTACACGTATCCCGGCTGTACAGGAAGAAGTAAAACGTCTGACAGGTAAAGAGCCTAGCAAATCTCTGAACCCAGATGAGTGTGTAGCACTTGGTGCTTCTGTTCAGGGTGGTAAACTTGCAGGAGATACAGGCGCAGGCGACATCCTTCTCCTGGATGTAACTCCACTGTCACTGTCTATCGAGACAATGGGTGGTGTAGCCACAAGACTGATCGAGAGAAATACAACAATCCCGACAAAGAAGAGCCAGATCTTCTCTACAGCAGCAGATAACCAGACAGCCGTTGATATCAACGTTGTACAGGGTGAGAGACAGTTTGCTAAAGACAACAAGTCCCTCGGACAGTTCAGACTGGATGGAATCGCACCGGCTCCGCGTGGAGTACCGCAGATCGAAGTTACATTCGATATCGATGCAAATGGTATCGTAAATGTATCTGCAAAAGATCTTGGAACAGGAAAAGAGCAGCATATCACAATCACAGCAGGATCTAACATGTCTGATGAAGATATTGATAAAGCTGTAAAAGAAGCTGCTGCATTTGAAGCACAGGATAAGAAACGTAAAGAAGGAATCGATACAAAGAACGAAGCAGATGCATTCGTATTCCAGACAGAGAAAGCATTGTCTGAAGCTGGAGACAAACTGGATGCAGCTGACAAAGCAGCAGTAGAAGCTGACTGCAAAGCACTGAAAGATCTGCTTGAGAAGGCAAATACAGAAGAGATGACAGATGCTCAGATCGCTGAGATTAAAGCAGCAAAAGAAAAACTGACAGAGAGTGCTCAGAAACTCTTCACAAAGATGTATGAGCAGGCAGGAGCTGCAGCTGGCGCACAGGGAGCTGATCCGAACATGGGAACAGGTGCACAGGGAGCAGGTCCGGCACCGGAAGGATTCCAGGGAGACGACGTAGTAGACGGAGATTATAAAGAAGTATAAGACCTGGTAAGATAGGTTGTTCTGTGTGTCCGGTGTAAGCCGGGCACACAGAACTTCTTTCTGTTTCACAGTATCCGTAAGAAGCTGTCAGTGGCAGGTGCTTACAGATACAGGAAAGGCAGATTAGATTTACAGTGGAAAGGGATAAGAGATGGCAGAATCAAAGAGAGATTATTATGAAGTGCTTGGCGTAAGCAGAGATGCAGATGAAGCCACAATTAAAAAAGCATACAGAAAAGTCGCTAAAAAATACCATCCTGATATGAATCCTGGTGATGCAGAGGCGGAAAAGAAATTCAAAGAAGCATCGGAAGCCTATGCGGTACTGAGCGATGCAGACAAACGTCGTCAGTACGACCAGTACGGTCATGCAGCCTTTGAAGGTGGCGCAGGCGGAGCCGGTGGATTCGGCGGATTTGATTTTAACGGCGCAGATTTCAGTGACATTTTCGGAGATATGTTTGGTGATCTGTTTGGAGGCGGCCGAAGAGGCGGTCGTGCCAGTCAGGGACCTATGAAAGGTGCAAACATCCGCAAGAGTGTCAGAATTACATTTGAAGAAGCAGTGTTTGGCTGTGAAAAAGAGTTGGATGTTGTATTAAAAGATTCATGTCCGAAATGTAATGGAACAGGTGCAAAACCGGGAACATCCCCGGAGACATGTTCAAAATGTGGAGGAAAAGGTCAGGTTGTTTATACACAACAGTCCTTCTTCGGAACAGTACAGAATGTACAGACCTGTCCGGACTGTCACGGAACCGGTAAAATCATCCGTGAGAAGTGTTCAGGCTGCGGTGGAACCGGTTATGTTTCCAACAGAAAGAAAATATCTGTATCCATTCCGGCAGGTATTGACAATGGACAGAGTGTAAGAATCCGTGAAAAAGGAGAACCGGGCGTGAACGGCGGACCAAGAGGAGATCTTCTGGTAGAAGTGGTTGTATCCAGACATCCGATCTTCCAGCGGCAGGATATGCATATTTTTTCTACGGTACCGATTTCATTCGCACAGGCAGCACTTGGTGCAGATGTGAAGATCAAGACCGTAGACGGAGATGTGATCTACACTGTAAAACCGGGAACCAAGACCGGTACAAAAGTACGTCTCAAAGGCAAGGGAGTTCCTTCTATCCGAAGTGCAAGCATCCGTGGCGATCATTATGTAACACTGGTGATCCAGACACCGGAACATTTAAGTGCAGAAGCGAAAGAAGCACTCCGCAAGTTCGATGAGCTTTCCGGCAATACTTTGCATACACCGGAATCATCCGAACCAAAGGATTCTGCAAAAGGCGGAAAGAAGAAAAAAGGCTTTATGGATAAAGTGAAAGAAGCTTTTGAGGATTAGAAGAGATTTATTAGCCATAGATGAATAATGAACAGAAAGAGAATGTGAATTGGATATAGAGATATATCGATGCATATTCTCTTTCTGTTTTTAAAAATTGCTTATTAGCGATAGAAAACAGATGATGAAATTGTGCAATTGTGCTTGTCTGTGTGGCAGGACCGTTAAAAGAAGCAAAAATATTTAGTAATTTTCTTTTGTCTTCTGCAAAGAATGACTCCTATAAGTAGCAACACTGGAAAAATAATTCCTGCCAAAATTCCCATCTTTAGGTTATCCCCAAAAGCTCCTGATACCATTCCAACCAATGTAGGACCTCCTGAACAACCTATATCTCCACCTAATGCCAGCAATGCAAACATGGCTGTTCCCCCTTTGGGCAAAGCTGCCGATGCCTTGCTGAAAGTTCCAGGCCACATGATTCCCACTGAAAGCCCACAGACAGCGCAGGCAATCAGATTTAATAGCGGAATCGAGAATAATGAAATCCCTAAATAGGATAAAATACATAAAAAACTACTATAAATCATAAAGTGTTCCAAATTGATACGGTCACCATACTTACCATAAAACAATCTTGATATTCCCATTAGAACCGCAAATGCCATCGGCCCTGCTAAGTCGCCGGCTGCCTTTGAAATTCCAAGACCTTTTTCTGCAAAAGCAGAGGCCCATTGACTTACTGCTTGCTCACTTGCTCCTGCACATATCATCATAATCAACAAAATCCAAAAAATTTTCATCCGAAACAATTCCTTTAATCCAAGTCCGGTATTTCCATTCTCAAGCAATGGTGCAATGGGAACCTTTGAAAAAACAAAAGCATTTCCAATTGGAATAACCGCCCAAATAATGGCTAATATTTTCCAGTTATTTATACCGACTACATAAAAGAACACGGTTGATATGAGTACAACTCCGGCGTGTCCCCAGCAATAAAAAGAATGCAACAGGCTCATTGCTTTTTCTTTATTGTCGGATGGGCAAGCCTCAACAACTGGACTGACTAGGACTTCCAAAAGTCCACCACCTACCGCATAGATCATTACAGCAATCAAAATTCCAATAAAGGAAACTGGTAAAATCTCTGGTAAAACTGTAAGAAGGAATAATCCTGCCGCTGCTAGAACATGAGCTATAATCATTGATATCCGATATCCTATTTTATCAACAAATCTGACAGAAAGAAAATCAACCAGTAGTTGTATCCCAAAATTAAAAGTCACTAACAATGTAATTTGGGAAATTGGAATATGATAGCATTTCTGAAAAAACAAAAAAAGCAGTGGTGTAAAATTATTAACGATAGCTTGTACAATATAACCTACAAAACAGGCTGTAATTGTCTTATTATATTGGTTTTTCATTTTGTCCTCCTCTAATAAATGTGATTATATCGTAAACTTTATATCTAGTCATTGTATAAAATCATATATTTATGGTACAATATAACAAATTTTATTATTTATGAGGAAATATAGCATGGAGACTTTTGAGATAACTACAGATGAAACACTACGAGAAACCATCCAGCATGGCAACAATCGTTATCCATTTGCATACTATCCTGATAATATTTGGAAATTTGACTTCCATCGCATTGACTGGCATTGGCATCATGAATTAGAATTTCTTTATACTGCTGAAGGTACTGCGCTCTGCCTTATAGGTACAAGTAAAATAGAACTACATAAAGGTTGCGGCATATTTATCAATAGCGGTGTCCTGCATCGTTTTGAAGCACAAAGCAGTACATTTGCACCTAATATTGTTTTTTCGCCAACCCTATTAGCACCCGAAAACAGCCTCATTTACGAAAAATATATTCTTCCTGTGATAAGCTCGTCTGTTCCATATCAAGTTTTCAGTCCATCCAACACATTTGGAAAACAGGTGCTACAACTTTTGTCGCAAATTTGTACTATTCAGGAAACTAAGCCGGATAATGAATTATGTACTATACAACTTTTATTTCAGCTTTGGAACATATTGCAAAAAAATATGGACTGGACTTCTGATTCTAACAGTATTCATCGATTAAATCACAAACAAGCAAGATTACAAGCTATGATGCAGTATATTCATGATCACTACATGGAAGAGATTACATTGGAGACGATTGCGGCATCGGCATCTATCAGCAAAAGTGGAGCTTTACACATTTTTAAAACTGGCATCCACTGTTCTCCGGTAGCATATCTAATTCAATACAGACTAGCACAGGCTGCTGAACAACTTTATATCACTCAAAAATCGGTTTCTTCCATTGCAGAAGAAACCGGATTTACAAGTTCCGGCTATTTCTGCCGGAAGTTTAGACAATATTATCATATGAGTCCAAATGAATACAGAAAGAAGAAAACAGAGGAAATTTCTTAATTTCTACTTTCTGTAATCATACAATATTTGGAGATGATGTTGTTTTTCGTTATATTATCTGTATCAATTATGCTGACAATATACTATTTATGCATCATATTTACAATGTTCAAAAGATAAAAGTATTCTATATGCAAATGGATAGATTTATATATTTTATCTATCTGTTTGCAATTTTAATAATAACTCCTTGTATCCCGCCAGCCTTTTATATACCACCTGATTGCAACATATACCAGTTGCACGAATAATAAGAGAAATAGCAGATTACCATAGATTCCAGTAAAGGAGATGTGTCCGTTTGGTAATCCGGTTGCCAGATCACAGGCAAGACGTATATTGAGACGTCTGGAAGAATTTCAAGAGATTATTTTTGATTTTCGAGATGTGGAAATTCTCGGACAGGGATTTGCAGATGAAGTATTCCGTGTGTTCCAAAACAGATATCCGGAGATTGTACTGACCATGCGGAATGCAAATAAGTCCGTACAGGGAATGATTCGACATGTAAGCGGTGGACGGAACAAGACTTATCCGTTATAATAAAAGATACGGATTTGGAAACGGAAAGGAGAAAAATCATGCATAGTTTTGAACAATATATGCCAACGAAGATTGTGTTTGGCAAAGAGGCAGAGCTGAAAGCAGGAACACTTGCAAAGGAATGGCAGGCAAAGAAAGTTCTGCTTGTTTATGGTGGTGGAAGTGTCGTTCGAAGTGGGCTGCTCGGACGGGTTGAAGCGGTTTTAAAAGCAGAAGGAATCGAAGTGGAAGAACTTGGAGGCGTGAAGCCGAATCCAAGAATGTCCCTTGCAAAAGAAGGCGTGAAAAAGGCAATCAATTCTGGCGCTGATCTGGTTATGGCAGTTGGAGGAGGAAGCTGTATTGATACTGCTAAAGCAATTGCAATCGCAGCAGCAAAACCGGGAACAGATCTGGAAGAATTCTGGAGTGGTAAAATTCCAATTGAGAAGGCACTTCCGGTTGGAGTTGTACTTACGATTGCGGCAGCAGGAAGTGAGATGAGTGATTCTGCTGTATTGACAAATGAGGAGACCGGAAAGAAAGCAGGTGCACACAGTGATCTTGTGCGTCCGAAGTTTGCAATGATGAATCCGGAACTGATGTATACGTTGCCGAAGTATCAGCTTACATGTGGAATTGTAGATATTATGATGCATACAATGGAGCGTTATTTCACACCGGTAGATGGTAATGAACTGACAGATGAGATTGCAGAAGGTGTTCTCCGCACAGTGATCCGCAATGGATTAAAAGCATATGAAGACCAGCAGAATTATGATGCATTAAGTGAAATCATGTGGTGCGGAAGCATTTCGCATAATAATATGACAGGACTTGGAAGACCAAAAGATTTTGCATGTCACAAGCTGGGGCATGAGATCGGTGGCATGTTTGATGAAGCACACGGAGCAACACTTTCCGCAGTATGGGGAAGCTGGGCACGGTATGTTTACCAGATTGACATCCCAAGATTTGCACATTTCGGAAGAAAAGTCTGGGGGATTGAAGAAGTGGATGATATAAAGGCTGCACTGGCAGCGATTGAAGAGACAGAGAAGTTCTTTGAACGAATCGAGATGCCAGTATGTATTGGACAGATGAAGACCGGCGTACTGGAAGATGATGTTCTTATGCAGATGGCAGATAGTGCGACAAAAGGAGATACTGTAGAACTTGGAAGCTTTAAGAAACTGAAGAAGCAGGATATGTACGAAATCTACAAAGCAGCAAATCATGAATAAGACGAAGAACTTAAATATCGACTGGAAACTTTTTTATAAGAGCGTATTTGCACTGGTAATCCCGATGGCATTACAGAATCTGATTAATGTCGGTGTGACGGCAACGGATGTGATCATGCTTGGAAAAGTCGGAGAAAAGGTACTGTCAGGAGCATCACTTGCTGGACAGGTGCAGTTTATTATGACACTGATTTTCTATGGTACGACATCCGGAGCAACGGTGCTGACCGCACAGTATTGGGGAAAGAAAGACACAAGAACGATAGAAAAGATACTTGGTATCGGGCTTCGTACCGGACTGACAACGGCGGTTGTATTTGCAGTGGCGGCACTTGGCATACCGGGGCTGCTGATGCGGATCTATACTTCTGATCCGGTTGTCATAGCAGAAGGTGTGAAATATTTAAGAATCGTGGCACTTTCTTACATATTTATGGCAGTAACACAGGTATATCTGAATATTATCCGCAGTATGGAGAAGGTTGTCATAGCAACATTTATCTATGCAGTGTCGCTGGGTCTGAATATTATTATCAATGCTGTGTTAATCTTTGGGATGTTTGGATTTCCGAAACTAGGCATTGCGGGTGCGGCAATCGGAACATTGTGTGCAAGAGGTGCCGAGACGATTATGGTACTGTTCTATGCATTCTTGAAAAATAAAATCGTACGGATCCGGTTGCAGGATATGCTGCACATTGATCCGGTTTTGTGGAAAGACTTTCTTGTTTATGCACTTCCGGTTGTATTAAACGAATTAATGTGGGGACTTGGAAGCTCTGCGAATACAGCAGTGATCGGTCATCTTGGAAGCGCGGCAGTTGCGGCTAATTCTGTGGCACAGGTGGCAAGACAGCTTGCAACGGTTGTAGCTTTTGGTATTTCAAATGCAGCGGCTATTTATCTAGGCAAGACAATTGGTGAGAAGAAGATGGAACATGCGAAAGCGTACGCAGTCCGCTTTATCTGGTTGAGCCTGTTGCTCGGAGGACTTGGAGGACTTCTGATCCTACTGGCGGCACCGCTTGCAAGAGCGAATTTGGCACTTACGGCACAGGCGGGAAGTTATTTAAGCTTTATGTTTTTTGTCATGTCGTATTTTACTGTGGCGCAGGCATTTAATACGACAATGGTGATCGGAATTTTCCGGTCAGGAGGAGATACCAAATTTGGAATGATCATGGATGTATCAACGATGTGGGGCTGCTCAATCTTATTGGGAGCGGCAGCAGCATTTATCTTCCATGCCGGTGTTCCGGTTGTTTATATGATATTGATGAGTGATGAATTGATCAAGATACCGATTACGATTAAGCGGTATTTAAGCTATAAGTGGTTGAAAGATGTCACAAGAGAAAGAGAAGAATTGGAAGGAGAAGTAGTATGATAGTTTTAGACAGTGAACAGATTGATAAGCTGATCGACAGAAATGAGATGATGAATCAGATTGAAGAAGCCTATAAGATTTTTAAAGCAGGTGATTATTATATGCCGCCGCGTCCGTGTGTAGAAGATGCGAACAAGACAATGATGTATATGCCATGTTATACGAAGGAAGTTATTGGAACAAAAATTTTAAGTATTTTTCCAGATAACGCAGAACTTGGTTTGCCATCTATCGATGGAATCATGTATCTGAATGATTATAAGACAGGGAAACCGCTGGCAGTAATGGACGGCCAGAGGGTAACTGCATGGAGAACAGGAGCAGTCGGAGGTGTCGGCATCCGGCATTTATCCAGAAAAGACTGTCATACAGTCGGAATCGCAGGAGCCGGTGTACAGGGATTCTATCAGGCATTGTATGCATGTGTGGCAAGACCGATTGATACGGTTTATGTGTATAATCACAGTGACAGAGATCTGACAGATTATCTGGCAAGACTGGAAAAAGCTATTGATAACCCGGATGTAAAGGTAGTACAATGTAAGACAGCGGAGGAGATGGTTAAAAACAGTGAGATCATTTGTACAACAACACCTTCCACGCAGCCGGTATTACCGGATGACAAGGATTTGTTAGAAGGAAAATGTATCATTGCAATCGGTTCTTACACGCCTGAGATGCGTGAGATTCCGGATGCGATCTGGGATTTGACAAATGAAGTCTACATTGAGCTCCCATATGCATGCGAAGAGAGTGGAGACTTAAGTCAGCCGATAAAAGATGGACGTCTGAAAGAAGAGCAGACAATTTTAATGAGTGATTATCTGGCAGGAAATCCGCAGGAAATTACCGACCCAAAAAAGACCACCTATTTTAAATCCGTAGGTATGGGACTTTTTGATGTGTGTATTGCACAGAAAATATTAGAAAAAGCAAAGGAGAACTAATTATGAAAGTAGTAGCAACAGAAAAAGCACCAAAAGCATTAGGACCTTATTCACAGGGATATGTTCATGGAGGAATGTTTTACTCTGCAGGTCAGATTCCAATCAATCCGGCTGTAGATGCAGTAGAAGCGGAGACAATCGAAGAGCAGACAGAACAGGTATGCAAGAACCTGGCAGCAGTTCTGGAAGCAGCAGGAACATCTTTTGACAAAGTAGTTAAGACAACATGCTTCCTTGCAGATATGAATGATTTCGCAGCATTTAACGAAGTATATGCAAAATATTTTACATCTAAACCGGCAAGAAGCTGTGTTGCTGTAAAGACACTTCCGAAGAATGTCAAATGCGAAGTAGAACTGATCGCAGCAGTAGAAGAATAAGAAAGAGCTGTTTCACAGAGCAGTGAAATAAAAAGTATCAAGAAAAGAGGACAGTTAGAATGGCAGAAGAACAAAATGGATGTAAGCCGTCAGATTGTGCCGGATGCGCACATGCAGATTCCTGCGGAAGCAAACCGCAGAGCCTTTTGAAACCGGCAAATCCACATTCACATGTGAATAAAGTAATTGCAGTTGTAAGTGGAAAAGGCGGGGTTGGCAAATCTATGGTAACAGCCTCTCTTGCTCGTATTATGAGAGAACAAGGATTTAATGTCGGAATCATGGATGCGGACATTACAGGTCCATCTATTCCGAAGATGTATGGAATCCACAAACAGGCAATGGGAACAGAAGAAGGAATCATTCCGGAAGAGGCAAAAGACGGAACAAAGATCATGTCTGTCAATTTACTTTTGCCGAATGAATCCGATCCGGTTATATGGAGAGGTCCGGTCATTGCAAATGTTGTAACACAGTTCTGGACAGATGTTATGTGGGGAGAACTGGATTATCTCTTTGTAGATATGCCACCGGGAACCGGTGACGTTCCGCTTACAGTATTCCAGTCATTGCCGGTTGATGGAATCGTGATTGTAACATCTCCACAGGATCTGGTACAGATGATCGTTAAGAAAGCATACAATATGGCATGTCAGATGGATATTCCGGTACTTGGAATTGTAGAGAACTACAGCTATCTTGTCTGTCCGGATTGCGGAAAGAAGATTTCTGTATTTGGTGAGAGCCATGTAGATGAGACGGCAAAAGAACTGGATATTCCGGTAATTGGAAAGATGCCGATCGATGCAGGACTGGCAGAAGCAGTAGAAGAAGAGCGTTTCTACGAGATCAGCAATGATTATTTGACCGATGCTGTAAATAAATTGTAAATGTCAAAGAGGAGAACAACCATGGAAGTAATTAAAGAACTGCCGGAGGTTTTTGAAGAATTTGCAGAACAGAGAAAGAACTCTTTCCTTGCAGTAAAACAGTTAAAAGATCAGGGGATACCGGTAGTAGGATCTTATTGTACTTATTTTCCGCAGGAGATTGCAATGGCAATGGGAGCTGCAACAGTCAGTCTCTGTTCGACATCGGATGAGACAATTGCAGAAGCGGAAAAGGATCTTCCAAAGAACTTATGTCCGCTGATCAAATCCAGCTACGGATTTGCGAAGACAGACAAATGTCCGTTTTTTTATTTTTCCGATGTTGTAGTCGGAGAGACAACCTGTGACGGAAAGAAGAAGATGTACGAATTAATGTCCGAATTTAAGGATACATTCGTAATGGAGCTTCCTAATTCGCAGAGTGAAAACTCTTTAAAACTCTGGAAGAAAGAGATCATCCGTTTCAAAGAATATCTGGAGAAAAAGTTTGATGTAGAGATTACAGAAGAACAGATCAGAGAAGCAGTTAAAGTAAATAATGAAGCGAGAAGATCTTTGAAGAAGCTTTATGAGGTTATGCGCCATGATCCGGCGCCGATTTCCGGTTATGATTTGTTCAAAGTTTTATACGGAAGTACATTTAAATTTGATCGCAAACAGATTCCTGATGAGGTAAATGCACTTGTAGATAAGATCGAGAAAGAGTATGCCGAAGGTAAGATGCAGGAGAAGAAACCAAGAATCCTGATCACGGGATGTCCGATCGGAGGTGCAACGGAGAAGGTCATCCGTGCGGTTGAGGATAACGGTGGAATCGTTGTAACTTACGAGAACTGCTCCGGTGCAAAATCTATCGATAAGCTGGTAGATGAGAACAATCCGGATGTGTATGATGCAATTGCAAGAAGATATCTGAACATCGGATGTTCGGTTATGACTCCGAATCCGAATCGTTTTGAACTGTTAGGCAGACTGATTGACGAATATCAGGTAGACGGTGTTGTAGAGATGACTTTACAGGCATGTCATACATACAATGTAGAGACATTATCTGTACGCAGATTTGTAAATGAAGAGAAACATATTCCGTATATCAATGTTGAGACAGATTATTCGCAAGCAGATATTGGACAGCTTAATACAAGAATTACTGCATTTATTGAGATGCTGTAAGATAGAAATATCGGAAGAGAGCCTCTGGGTTTTGAACATCAAAATCCGGGGGCAATTTTAATCATCATAAGTAGAGTAGTGTTATGGAGTAAGAGATGGATAAGAACATGGAAGTGGCAGAGGAACAGGTGCATATCTCTGTCCGGAATCTGGTAGAATTTATTTTAAGAAGCGGAGATATTGATAACCGGGTGGCGGGAGCGGACAAAGATGCCATGCTTCTTGGTGGCAAGATGCACCGGAAGATCCAGAGAAGAATGGGGGCAGATTACCATGCAGAAGTTCCACTTAAGATTGAGATTCCGTGTAATGGATTCACGCTGGTAATAGATGGACGTGCGGATGGAATTATCGAGAATGCATCCGGTATAGTGATTGATGAGATCAAAGGAGTTATGCGGGATCTGGAGCAGATTGAGGAACCGGTTTCTGTTCATCTGGCGCAGGCAAAGTGTTATGCATACATTTATGCCACACAGAAGAATCTGGATGAGATCGGAGTGCAGATGACTTATTGCAATCTGGAGACAGAAGACATCCGGCGCTTTCAGAGTGTATATGCGTATGAAGATCTGAAAAGATGGTTTCTGGATGTAGCCGGACAATACGAAAAATGGGCAAGATACCAGGTGCGATGGAAGCAAAAGAGAAACGCTTCTATTAAGGAAATTGAATTTCCATTTGCTTACCGGGAAGGACAGAAGAACCTTGCGGCATCGGTTTACCGGACGATCGCAAGGAAGAAGAAACTCTTCATTCAGGCGCCGACAGGAGTCGGCAAGACAATGGCAACGGTGTTTCCGGCGGTGAAGGCAGTTGGAGAAGGACTGGGAGAGAAGATTTTCTATCTGACAGCAAAGACGATTACAAGAACAGTTGCATGGCAGGCATTTGATACGTTAAAGGAGCAGGCATTGCGGATGAAAGTCCTTGTTCTCACAGCAAAAGAAAAGACGTGTTTTTGCGAAGAGACTGTGTGCAATCCGGATGCATGTCCATACGCCAAAGGACATTTTGACCGGGTAAATGATGCAGTATATGAACTTCTGACAACTTCCGATGAAATGAGCAGAGAGATTCTGGAAGAGCAGGCGAAAAAATGGAATGTCTGTCCTTACGAGATGAGTCTGGATGTATCAAACTGGGTGGATGCGATCATCTGTGACTATAATTATGCATTTGATCCGAATGCACATCTGCGCCGCTTTTTTGGAGAAGGCAATTCGGGAGAGTATCTGTTTCTGATCGATGAAGCACACAATCTGGTGGAGCGTGCAAGGACAATGTACAGCGCAGATCTATACAAAGAAGATGTTCTGGCAGTGAAGAAGAAAGTGAAGAGTACCGCACCGAAGCTTGCAAAGAAGCTGGAAGAATGCAATAAGCAGTTCCTTGCATTAAAACGGGAATGTGAAGACTGCCAGATCCTGAACAGTGTGTCACACGTTTATCTGAAGTTACTGAACCTGGTGACAGAGATGGATCATTTTCTGGAAGACTGCAGAGATGAAACATTAAAGGAAGAAGTATTGGAGTTTTATTTTAAAGTGCGGATGTTTCTCTATATTCATGACCGGCTGGATGAGAATTACCTGATCTATTCGGAGATAACGGATGATGGGAGATTCCGAATCCATCTCTTCTGTGTGAATCCGGCAGCAAATCTTAAAGAATATCTGGATAAGGGGAATAGTACGATTTTTTTCTCAGCTACACTGCTTCCCATCCAGTACTATAAGAAACTTTTAAGTACAGGGAAAGAAGACTATGCAGTCTATGCAGAATCACCGTTTGATACGAAGAACCGGCTGCTTTTGATAGGAAATGATGTAAGTACCAAATACACAAAGCGTGGAGAAGACATGTACGAGCGCTACGCAAGATATATCCGGCAGACCGCTCTGGCGAAGCGTGGCAATTATATTGCATTTTTCCCTTCGTATCGTTTTATGGAAAATGTCTGTGATGCGTTTATGAAATTACCGGGAGAGCAGATACCGGCAGTTATGCAGGCGCCGTATATGTCAGAAGAAGAACGGGAGATTTTTCTGGAAAATTTTGAAGAAAATACAGAAGAAGGTCTGGTTGGTTTCTGCGTGATGGGTGGAATTTTCTCGGAAGGAATTGACCTGACAGCGGACCGCCTGATCGGTGTGCTGATTGCTGGACCGGGAATTCCACAGGTGTGCAGAGAGCGGGAACTTTTAAGAGCTTATTTTGACGGGCAGGGAATTTCAGGATATGACTATGCGTATCTCTATCCTGGGATGAATAAAGTCCTGCAGTCTGCGGGACGTGTGATCCGGACAGAGGAAGATGAAGGACTCATCCTGCTGTTAGATGATCGCTTTCTGGATTACAGATACAGAAAAGTCTTCCCACGTGAATGGAAAGACTTTCAAATCTGCAATCTGAACAGTGCTGCAGAAAATGTGAAAAATTTTTGGTCTGTGAGAGAAGCTTCGAAAACTTCCGGGATAAATCCTGAAATTATGAGAGAATCGTAAATTACGATAATTCTTTAAGTACCGGTAAATCTTTAAGTTCCGGGAATGGAATAACCGGTGGCTGTTCGGTGAGATGTTCGCCGATGTGCTTCTCCATCCAGACCATGTTGTACCAGCGGCCAAATTTATAACCGCATTTTTCAAACTCACCGACAAAACGATAACCTAGATGTTCATGGAAATTGATGCTGTTGCGGGTTAAGTATTCGTCATCAATCTTCGGGCAGGCAATGCATGCATTCAGATTCAGAAAGCCCTGCTTTTTCAGAATGCTTTCCAGAACGGCATATAATTTCTTGCCCAGTCCCATCTTTCTGGCATCTTTCTTCACATAGATAGAAGTCTCAATTGCCCAGCCATAGGCAGCCCGCGGATGGAAAGCAGAAGCGTATGCATAACCTACGATACTGCCGTTATGAACAGCTTTGATATACGGATATTTTGTCAGCGTATTTCGGATGCGTTCACGAAATTCGTCTACAGAAGGAATCGTATATTCAAAAGTAATTGCGGTTTCCAGAATGTATGGTGCATAAATATCGAGAAGTTCTTTTGCATCATCTTCGGAAGCGGTTTCAATTTTGACGTCAGTTTCTTTGAGGTTTTCGTTCATAGTAGTTTCCATAGTGGCAGTTCTCCCGTTTCAGTTATTTTTCCGCATCGCGCAGAATCTGTTCCTGTACATCTGGGTTGAAATGATTTTCTTTCAACATCTCAATCTCATATTTGTACGGTGCGTAAGATTTCTTCTCCTTGACTTGTGAAGGGATATAAGGCGTCTCCAGTATCTTTGGGACATCAGCAAAATCCGGATGATGCACGATATAGGATAATGCATCAAAACCAATCTCGCCGAAGCCGATATTAGCATGGCGGTCTTTGGCAGCACCGCAGACATTTTTGCTGTCGTTAATATGAAAAACGGCAATACGTTCTTTCCCGATAATATGGTCAAATTTCTGTATTACACCGTCAAAATCATGTGCGATATCATAACCGCTGTCGTGCGTGTGACAGGTATCAAAACATACACTTAATTTTTCATTGTAAGTAACCCCATCGATAATACGTGCGAGCTCTTCAAAATTTCTGCCGATTTCAGATCCTTTTCCAGCCATTGTTTCCAGTGCGATCTGAAGATCCATGTCAGGTGTAAGTACTTCATTTAATCCTTTGATAATCTGTGAAATACCGACATCTGTACCGGCACCGACATGAGCGCCCGGATGCAGGATCAGCACATGGCTTTTGCAGGCCCTCGTCCGTTCGATCTCTGTCCGTAGAAAATTGACAGCCAGTTCAAAAGTTTCCGGCTTTACGGAATTGCCAAGATTAATAATATATGGTGCATGAACAACGATCTGTTCAATGCCCTGTGCATGCATATATTCCCATGCAGCATCAATATTTAATTCGGAAATGTCTTTGCGGCGGGTATTCTGTGGTGCACCTGTATAGAACATAAATGTATTCGCTCCGTAGGAGACTGCTTCTTTCGCAGAACCTAAGAGCATTGCCTTGCCGGACATGCCGACATGTGAACCTAGTAACATAATCATACTCCTTTTGTATTTATTTATATTGAGGACCATTAAGCCATAAAACTACTCCTGCGCAAGCACATCGCGATTTCAGGCTTTTTGACCCTGGCATCAAATTCTTGATATCGTAACACAAATTGTATTTTTTTACAAGAAGAGAGAGGATTGAGGTTGTTGAGGGGATTGTCTTGTGTTAGAATACATATTATGTTCAGAAGTCTGTCTGGACGTAGATATATTAAAAAAGGAAGACTTCTGAAATGGCAAGGAAGAATGAGTAGGAGGAAAAACATGGATAAAATTATTAATCTTGTGGAACAGGAAATTGCCGCAGCCTTTGACAAGGCAGGATATGATTGTGCACTGGCAAAAGTAACGCTTTCCAACCGTCCGGATCTCTGTGAATATCAGTGTAACGGAGCAATGGCTGGAGCGAAGAAATATAAAAAAGCACCGTTTATGATCGCAGAGGATGTTCTTGCAAATTTAACAGATAAAACATATATTGGAGAGATCGAGGTTGTAAAACCAGGATTTATCAATATTAAGTTAAATGAAGATGCAGTTGCTGCATACTTAAATGACATGAAAAAAGATGAGAATCTTGGACTGGAACAGGCAAAAGAACCAAAGACGATCGTAATCGATTACGGCGGACCGAATGTAGCAAAACCGTTACATGTCGGACATCTTCGTTCTGCAGTTATCGGCGAGAGTGTGAAGCGTATCGCAAGAAAAGCAGGACATAAAGTATTAGGAGATATTCATCTCGGCGACTGGGGATACCAGATGGGACTGATTATCACAGAGCTTCGCAAGAGACAGCCGGATCTGCCATATTTTGATGATGCATTTGAAGGAGAGTATCCGGAAGAAGCACCATTTACCATCGGAGAACTGGAAGAGATTTATCCGACTGCAAGCGGTAAAGCCAAAGAAGATGATGCATACCGTGAAGAAGCATTGCATGCAACATATTTATTACAGAATGGTCATCGCGGATATACAGCAATCTGGAATCATATCATGCATATTTCTGTAGCTGACCTTAAGAAAAATTATGCGAATCTGAATGTAGAATTTGATCTCTGGAAGGGTGAGTCTGATGCACAGGCATACATCCCGGATATGATCGAGCGCCTGAAAAAAGAAGGATATGCCCACATTGATGATGGAGCACTTGTTATCGATGTACAGGAAGAGTCCGATACAAAAGAGATTCCACCATGTATGATCCAGAAATCAGATGGCGCTTCTTTATATGGAACAACGGATCTTGCAACATTAGTACAGAGAACACAGGATTACCATCCGGATCAGGTTGTTTATGTAGTAGATAAACGTCAGGAACTGCACTTTGTACAGGTATTCCGCGCTGCCAAGAAGACTGGAATCGTACCGGAAGAGACAAAACTGTCATTCTTAGGTTTTGGAACGATGAATGGCAAAGACGGTAAACCGTTTAAGACAAGAGAAGGTGGCGTTATGCGTCTGGAGAATCTGATCGCAGAGATCGATGAAGAGATGTATAAGAAAATTACAGATAATCGTACAGTGTCAGAAGAAGAAGCAAAAGAGACAGCGAAGATTGTCGGACTTTCCGCGATCAAATACGGAGACCTGTCCAACCAGGCAGCCAAAGACTATGTATTCGATGTAGACCGTTTCACTTCCTTTGAAGGAAATACAGGACCGTACATTCTGTACACGATCGTGCGAATCAAGTCTATCCTGAACAAGTACAAAGAGCAGGGCGGTAATGTAGAAGATATTACACTTCTTCCGGCAACATCAGACAGTGAGAAAGCACTGATGTTGGAAGTCGCAAAATACAACGAAGTGCTGGAGAATGCATTTGAAGAACTGGCACCGCACAAGATTTGTGCATATATTTACGATCTTTCCAATGCATTTAACCGTTTCTATCACGGAACGAAGATCCTTGCAGAAGAAGACGCGAAGAAGAAAGAAAGCTACATCTCACTTCTGATCCTTACAAAAGAAGTACTGGAAGCATGCATTGACGTATTAGGATTTGAAGCACCGGAGAGAATGTAATCATCTGATATAGCCTCCGGCAGGATTGCAGAGATGCACAGAAGAATATGTCATGCGTTGCATGACGTGCATCTCGCAGCAAGAATGCCGAGGGCATTCTTGAATACACAAGTGAGGAAAAATATGGAGACAGAGAAATTATTTTACGAAGACAGTCATCTGAAGGAGTTTACAGCAAAAGTCATCTCCTGCGAACCATATAAAGAACAGTATAAGGTTGTATTAGATCGCACCGCCTTCTTCCCGGAAGGCGGCGGTCAGTATGCAGACACCGGAATGCTGGATGATGTACGTGTGCTAGATGTACATGAGAAGGAAGGCATCATCTATCATACGACAGAGAAGGCACTGGAAGCCGGTAAAACTGTAACCGGTAAGATCAACTGGGAAGAACGTTTTGAGAAGATGCAGCAGCATACCGGAGAACATATCGTATCCGGGCTGGTGCATGAAAGATTCGGTTATAACAATGTCGGATTTCATCTTGGGAGTGATTACTGCACGATGGATTTTGATGGAACACTGACAAAAGAGCAATTAAGAGAGATTGAGCTGGCAGCGAACCAGGCAGTCTGGAAGAACATAGACATTGTAGTGACCTATCCGTCCAAAGAAGAGCTGGCAAATATGGATTATCGGAGCAAGATCGAGATTGAAGGACAGGTAAGGATCGTAACGGTTCCGGGGTATGATGTATGTGCCTGCTGTGCTCCGCACGTAAAGAAGACCGGCGAGATCGGGATGCTCAAGCTGGTAAATATGGTAAATTATAAAGGCGGCGAACGTATCACAATGTTATGTGGTGTGCGTGCGCTGAAAGATTACGAAGCAAAAGATGCAAATGGAAAAGAGATCTCCGCACTGCTCTGTGCGAAGGAACTGGAGATTGCAGATGCAGTCCACCATATGAAGGAAGAGCAGACAGCATTAAAAAGCAAAGTGGCAGATCTGTCAGGAAAGCTTCTTGCTTACCGTGCAAAAGAGATTCCGGTGGACGTACCGATTGTGACAGTATTTGACGCCGATCTTTCAGGTAATGGACCGCGGGAGCTGATGAATCAGCTTCTGGAAAGAGGAGCGAAGATTGTTGCGGTATTTGCGGGAAATGATGCAGACGGTTATCGTTACGTCATCGGAAGCAGGGAGACGGATGTCCGTCCGATGAGTAAGAACCTTAATGCTTCCTTCCAGGGAAGAGGCGGCGGAAAACCGGAGATGACGCAGGGTTCCCTGAAAGGAAAAGAAGTCGAAATAAGAACATTTATACAGGCTGAAGCAGATGCATAAATTCTACGGCGGCTTTGGAGACTGGTACATGGCTGTTATAAGCCAGTGCCAGTTTTCTTTTTGGAAGTTCCTCTTTCATTTCCAGAAGAAAGAGATCTTCCGGCATTTTGGTCAGGCAGTAATCCGGGATAAATGCAATCCCAAGACCGATGCGGGCAAGGTCGATGAGCAGGTCGTTGCTGCTTAATTCCACTTCCGGAACAAGATCCAGTTGATGCTGCTGGAACAATGCATGCAGATATTCGCTGGTCGTGCTGTTCTTATCCAGCATGAGGATTGGATACTTCAGCAGTTCCTGATAGGACATTTTCCGGCCGCGCAGTTCCTTGAAAGTTTCATCTGCAATAAATACATCCTGAAAGTCATGTATGGTTGTGGACGTGAACATAGAGTCCAGATGACTGTTCGGAAAATTCACTACAATCAGATCGACCTGCCCGCTCCGCAGAAGTTCTACACAGCGGATGGAAGTAGCATTGGTAACTTTGATGTGCGTCCCAGGAAAAGCCTTGTGAAACTGTTCCAGATAAGGAACGAGGAAATACCGGCAGATCGTATCGCTTGCGCCGATGCGGAGCTGACCGATTCCGGAGGAGGCTTCCAATAATTGCGATTCTCCGCGCACGATCAACTGTACGGCAGGCTCAATGTGGCGCAGGAGGATCTCCCCTTCCGGAGTGAGACGGACTTTTTTTGTACTGCGAATAAACAGCGTCTGATTCAGTTTCTTTTCCAGTGTCTTGATGGACTGACTGACTGCAGACTGGGAGATAAAAAGCTTACCGGCAGCTTCGGAGAAGCTTAAGGTAGTCGCTACATAATAAAAAACTTTGTACAACTCAAAATTAATATCTGTTTTGTTATTCATAGATTTTATAAGACCTCCTTATAAATATTGGAATTATTATAAGTGAAAAACAAGTGAATTACAAGAATGGATATGCTAGAATAAGAATAGAGTGTGAAAATACAGATTATTAGAAGAATCAGGTATCAGGCAGGAAGAATCGAAAAAATAAACGGAGAAAACAAGAAATATGAAACGAAATATGATATATACTGTATTAGCGGCAATGTCTATGTTTGCTCTGCTTATCATCATACTGGTGACAAGTATTCAAATTGCCATATACGGTGATTCGGAGTATCATTTTTATCAAAAAGAATATGAGAAATATACGGTCGCGAAAGCACTGGATATGAAAATATCTGATCTGATGGAAGTTACGGAACATATGATGGCATATCTGGATGGAAAGGAAGAAAAACTCTCTGTGGAAGTTCCGGTGGAGGGTAAAATGCAGGATTTCTTCAACAGACAGGACCGGGAACATATGGCAGATGTACAGGTACTCTTTCATAAAGGAAGAATCGTACGGAGATTTGCCACAGCAGTAGCAGCGTTTTTGCTTGCAGTATTATATGTATGTAAGAAATATCTGAAAATAAAAGATCGGCAGACAGCAGGGGTACAGGCAAAACAGTGGCGGTTGCGTACAATCCTTTTTCGAGGATATACGACAGCACTTGGAATCTTTGTGGCAATCGTAGCAGTAATCGCCGCCGCATGTGTCAGAGATTTCTCGGCGACATTTACCTTATTTCACGAATTGATTTTTACAAATAAACTGTGGCTGTTTGATGCGGGGACGGATTATATGATCCGGATGCTGCCGGAAGGGTTCTTCTCGGACATGGCATTTCGGATCCTGCTTACATTTGGCGTGGCTGTGATCATATTGTGGGCTATGCTATTTATATGGAACTGTATGTGCAACCGGAAAAGGTCGTATATGGCTAAGAACAGATAAGTTGTAAAATAAGATATAGCCACACATATTACATAGATTATAAGATAGATTAATAAGATATACTAATAAAAATATTTATGTATATTAATTTTATTAATAAAATAAAATGTGTTACAATGTAACTAATGACTAGTAAAAGAGTACAAATGGAGGAAATTGTATGAGTAGTGTAAGACGAGTTTACGTGGAGAAAAAGCCTGAATTTGCAGTACAGGCAAAGGATCTTAAGCATGAGATCAAGAATTATCTTGGAATCCGTGATATCAAAGAAGTCCGGATTCTGATTCGTTATGACGTGGAGAATATTTCCGATGATACATTTGAAAAAGCATGCAATGGTATCTTTTCCGAACCACCGGTAGATATCTTATATCATAATGCATTCCCGGAGACAGAGAATGCAAAAGTATTTTCCGTAGAGTTCCTGCCGGGACAGTTCGACCAGAGAGCAGACTCTGCAGTACAGTGTATCCAGTTTATCAAAGAGGATGAGCAGCCGGTGATCAAGACAGCGACAACTTACGTAATTGTTGGCGCCGAGGGCGCGATCTCCGAGGAAGAGTTCGAGGCAGTAAAAGCACACTGCATCAACCCGGTAGATTCCAGAGAAGCACAGGAGCAGATTCCGGAGACACTCGTTACAAAATTCGAAGAGCCGGCAGATGTGAAGATCTTTGACGGATTCAAAGATATGGCAGAAGCCGAACTGAAAGAATTATATGCGTCCCTTGGACTTGCCATGACATTCAAGGATTTCCAGCATATTCAGAATTATTTCAAAAAGGAAGAGGACAGAGATCCATCCATGACAGAGATCCGTGTTCTGGACACCTATTGGTCCGATCACTGCCGTCATACAACATTCTCTACCGAGCTTACAGATGTGAAGTTCGAGGACGGAGACTATAAGGCACCACTGGAAGAGACATACAGACAGTATCTTGCAGACCACAGTGAGATTTTCAAAGGCAGAGAAGATAAATTCGTATGCCTGATGGATCTTGCGCTGATGGCAATGCGTAAACTGAAAAAAGAAGGCAAGCTTGAAGATCAGGAAGAATCTGACGAGATCAACGCATGCAGTATCGTAGTACCGATCAAAGTGGACGGTGTAGAAGAAGAGTGGCTCGTAAACTTTAAAAACGAGACACACAACCACCCGACAGAGATCGAGCCATTCGGTGGAGCTGCGACCTGCCTTGGAGGAGCTATCCGTGATCCACTGTCAGGACGTACTTATGTATATCAGGCAATGCGTGTAACCGGAGCAGCAGATCCGACCGTATCTGTCAAAGATACGATGAAAGGAAAGCTGCCGCAGAAGAAACTGGTTCGTGAAGCAGCACATGGATACAGCTCTTACGGAAACCAGATCGGACTTGCAACCGGAGCAGTCAAAGAGATCTATCATCCGAACTACGTTGCAAAACGTATGGAGATCGGAGCCGTTCTCGGAGCAGCACCGAGACGTGCCGTTATCCGTGAAACATCTGATCCGGGAGATATCATCATTCTCCTCGGCGGACGTACCGGACGTGACGGATGCGGTGGAGCAACCGGATCATCCAAAGTACATACCGAAGAGTCCATCGAGACATGCGGTGCAGAAGTACAGAAAGGTAACGCACCGACAGAGCGTAAGATCCAGCGTATGTTCCGCAGAGAAGAAGTAAGTAAATTAATCAAGAAATGTAACGACTTCGGTGCAGGTGGTGTATCCGTTGCCATCGGAGAACTTGCAGACGGACTGCAGATCGATCTGGATAAAGTGCCGAAGAAATATGCCGGACTTGACGGAACAGAGATCGCTATTTCCGAGTCCCAGGAGCGTATGGCTGTTGTCGTAGATCCAAAAGATGTCGATACATTTATGAACTATGCAGCAGAAGAAAACTTAGAGGCAACAAAGGTAGCTGTAGTAACAGAAGAGCCGAGACTGGTACTTTCCTGGAGAGGAAAAGAGATCGTCAACTTATCCCGTGCCTTCCTTGATACAAACGGAGCGCATCAGGAGACAACGGTTACTGTAGAGATCCCAAGCCGCAAAGATACGATTCTTACAAGAGAAGAAGTAAAAGATGTCAAAGCAAAATGGTTAGAGACATTAAAAGACCTGAACGTATGCTCACAGAAAGGTCTTGTAGAGATGTTCGACGGTTCTATCGGAGCAGCTTCCGTATTCATGCCGCACGGTGGAAAATACCAGCTGACAGAGACACAGGCAATGGTTGCAAAACTTCCGGTACTGACAGGAGACTGCGATACCGTTACGATGATGAGTTACGGATTTGATCCATATCTGTCTACATGGAGCCCATACCACGGAGCTATTTACGCAGTGACAGAGTCTGTTGCGAAGATTGTGGCAGCAGGTGGAGATTACAGCAAGATCCGTTTCACATTCCAGGAGTATTTCCGCAGAATGACAGAAGATCCGACCAGATGGAGTCAGCCGTTCGCAGCACTGCTCGGTGCTTACAATGCACAGCTCGGATTCGGACTTCCATCTATCGGAGGAAAAGACAGTATGTCCGGAACATTTGAAGATATCGATGTACCGCCGACACTGGTTTCCTTCGCAGTAGATGTGGCAACAGAAAAAGACATCATCACACCGGAATTAAAAGCAGCAGGAAATAAACTCGTATGGATGCAGATTCCGACAGATGAATACGACGTACCGGAATATGCAAAAGTAATGGATGCTTACGGTAAATTCACAGACGACATCAGAAGCGGCAAGATCGTATCTGCTTACGCATTAGACAGACACGGAATCGTATCCGCAGTCAGCAAGATGGCATTCGGTAACCGTATGGGTGTTACCATCTGCGACAGCGTAGATGCAAAAGACCTGTTTGCACCGGCATTTGGTGATATTATCGCAGAAGTACCGGCAGATAAAGTAGACACACTGACAATCCCGTACACGGTGATCGGTGAAGTAAATGCAGATGCTGTATTCGCATACAAAGAGGTGAAACTGACAGAAGCAGATGCAGAAGCAGCATGGAAAGAGCCACTGGAGAAAGTATTCCCAACCAACTCCGGAGCAGAAGGACAGGAAGAAGCAGTGAAGAGTGATGTATACAAAGCATCCGATATCCACATCTGCACACACAAGATTGCACAGCCGACTGTATTTATCCCGGTATTCCCTGGAACAAACTGCGAGTTTGACAGCGCGAAAGCATTTGAGCGTGCAGGAGCGAAGACGATTGTCAAAGTCTTCCGCAACCAGAATGCAGCCGACATCGTAGATTCTGTAGATGTATTTGAAAAAGCAATCGCACAGTCCCAGATCATCATGTTCCCGGGTGGATTCAGTGCAGGAGATGAGCCGGACGGTTCCGCTAAATTCTTCGCAACTGCTTTCCAGAATGCGAAGATGAAAGAAGCAGTAGAGAAGCTGTTAAATGAAAGAGACGGACTGGTACTCGGTGTGTGCAATGGATTCCAGGCACTTGTCAAACTGGGACTGGTTCCGAACGGAGCAGTTACCGGACAGAATACAGATGCACCGACACTGACTTACAATACGATCGGACGTCATATCTCCAAGATGGTGTATACAAAAGTTGTATCCAACAAATCCCCATGGCTTGCACAGGCAGAGCTTGGAGGTGTATACACGAACCCGGCATCCCACGGAGAGGGACGATTCGTAGCAAATGAAGAGTGGCTTAAGAAACTCTTTGCAAACGGACAGGTAGCAACACAGTACTGTGATCCGGAAGGAAATGTTACGATGAATGAAGAATGGAATGTCAACGGTTCTTACTGCGCGATCGAAGGTATCACAAGTCCGGACGGACGTGTATTCGGTAAGATGGCACATTCCGAGAGACGTGACAGAAGTGTAGCTATGAATATTTACGGAGAACAGGATCTGAAGATCTTCGAATCCGGTGTTGCATACTTTAAATAAAAGTGAAACTTAGAGCGCAATCTGTTTCACTAAAAGCGAAAAAGAATCAACTAAAATGAAATAAAATCAATATTTTTGCAAGTAGTACAAATAAATGTTGCAAAAAACTGCAAAATTTGTAAAAAAAATACTTGCCATATGCACTCTTTTCCTTTACAATGATAAAGGACAAAGACGTCAGAGAAAAACGGGTGGATTTGTCCATCCGTTTTCTTTTTAAAAGGATGTTTTTTTGAGACAGAAAGATTTAGGAGGTAACAAGGTTATGTCATATGTTGATGAAGTACTGGAAAGAGTAGTAGCTAAGAACCCTGCTGAACCAGAATTCCACCAGGCAGTAAAAGAAGTATTAGAATCATTGAGAGTGGTAGTTGAGGCGAATGAAGAGAAGTTCAGAAAAGACGCCTTACTGGAGAGACTTGTAGAACCAGAGAGACAGTTTAAGTTCCGCGTACCGTGGGTAGACGACAAAGGACAGGTACAGGTGAATACAGGATACCGTGTACAGTTCAACAGTGCAATCGGACCATACAAAGGAGGCTTACGTCTTCACCCATCTGTAAATCTTGGAATCATCAAGTTCCTCGGATTTGAGCAGATCTTCAAGAACTCCCTAACAGGACTCCCGATCGGCGGAGGTAAAGGTGGTTCTGATTTCGATCCGAAGGGCAAATCAGACAGAGAAGTTATGGCATTCTGCCAGAGCTTTATGACAGAACTTTGCAAATATATTGGAGCAGACACAGATGTTCCTGCCGGAGATATCGGAACAGGAGCAAGAGAGATCGGTTACATGTTCGGACAGTACAAGAGAATCCGCGGACTGTATGAAGGCGTTCTTACAGGTAAGGGATTAAGCTATGGCGGATCTTTAGCAAGAACAGAAGCTACAGGATATGGTCTTCTTTATTTAACAGAAGAACTTCTGAAGATTAACGGAAAAGACTTAAAGGGAATGACAGCAGCAGTATCCGGATCCGGTAACGTAGCAATCTACGCAACAGAGAAAGCACAGCAGCTTGGAGCAAAAGTTGTAACAGTCAGCGATTCTACAGGATGGGTATACGATCCGGAAGGAATCGATGTAGCTGCATTAAAAGAGATCAAAGAAGTAAACCGTGCAAGACTGACAGAGTATAAGAAATATCGTCCGAACTCAGAATATCATGAAGGACGCGGCGTGTGGTCAGTAAAAGTTGACCTGGCTCTTCCTTGCGCAACACAGAACGAATTACATCTGGAAGATGCAAAACAGTTAGTAGCTAACGGATGCGTAGCTGTATGCGAAGGTGCGAACATGCCTACTACATACGAAGCAACACAGTATCTGCAGGAGAACGGAGTGATCTTCGCACCTGGTAAAGCTGCCAACGCCGGTGGAGTTGCAACATCTGCATTGGAGATGTCACAGAACAGCGAGAGATTAAGCTGGACATTTGAAGAAGTAGATGCCAAATTAAAAGACATCATGGTAAATATCTGCCATAACATGGACGAAGCTGCAAAACGTTACGGAATGGAAGGTAACTATGTAGCAGGCGCTAACATCGCAGGATTTGAGAAGGTTGTAGACGCTATGACCGCTCAGGGAATCGTGTAAGAGAAAAAAGTTTAAAATTAGTCATATACTTGACATTAAAATTATTGATTCGTATAATAATATTGTAAAGACAGATGCGTCTGTCTGGGTGAGCTGACACCTTAAAAATCTGACATTTTAGCCAGTTCGTTGGCTGGCAGGTTGGAGAGCAACAGAAAAACTCTACAGTTAAACCGCACATAGTGGGGCGGAACGTTGGCAGACAACAGTAAAATCAGCAATATCAGAATTAGAAAAGGTTGTCCGAGAGGGCAACCTTTTTTGTATAGTGGGGAATACAAATGAAAAAATATGATAAAAAATCAGCAATAAAAATTATTGTACATGCAGCAAAAGAATATGAAGAAAAATTGAATAATAAGCACTTTTTGATTGTTTATCAGAAAAAATCACTTACTAAAACAGTAGAAATCGGTTTTCGTGATATGAACTTTTTACATTTAACAGGAGTAAAGACTAAGTTATCTGCACAACAATTTTATGCGGCATGTTTGGAGTCTAAATTAGCAGAAAGAGATTTTGAAATTGATAATAAAGGGAAGGTGCAACAGAAATTAATGGTATTACCATGTCTTTCTAAGCTTATGTCTCATCATTGTCTAGTTGGAGAATTTATTAATAGTGGGGTATATATTCGGGCAGATTATTTTGTTGGTGATACAAAAGCGATATTAAGTGTTGGTTTTCGTAATGGAAATCGTGTGGATTATCCAGTAACATTATACAATGAAGATGTAAAACGATTGTCTAACCCAACAAATAAAGTTCTTGCAATTTTTTCAAAAAGCTATAAAGAGAAATGTTATAATAAATGTACATACCTTTCAAAAGGGCAAGAGATTGGTAAGTTGAAGTTAGAAGAAGATATAAGAAAAAGAATTGAAATTGTAAGATAGCGACATTGCATGCAAGCGGTATGATCACGAGGGGGAAGAGAAGCGCATGCTACAAGTATACTTAAACCTGCTTGATACGCAGGAAGACAAAGAAAAATTTGAACAATTATATGCTCTGTACAGCAAAAAGATGTACAAAGTTGCATATCAGATCCTGCACAACAGACACGACGCAGAAGACGCAGTACACGACAGTATTATTGCTATCATAGATAATTTAGAAAAAATTAAGAAAATAAACTGTCACGAAACATGGAGTTACATTGTTACTATAGTTAAGAGCAGAGCATTTAACATCTATCAAAGAAAAGGAAAACGTTCTGAACGGGAAGCCCGGGAGCAGGACTACAGGAATTATCCATGTGAACAGCAGGAAAGTCCGGAAGACGCATATCTTTATAAAGATGTAACGACCATATTGCAGGAGCTGATTCTGGAACTGCCTTATCCAAAGCGGCAGATCCTTTATCTACACTATTATATGGATATGACGTTCGTAGAGATAGCAAAGATCGTGGAGTTATCCGAAGAAAATGTGCGCCAGATCGCTGCCCGTTCCAGACAAAAACTGGAAAAACAATTGCGCGAAAGGGGAATCACAGATGGAAATGAACAGAATCAGTGACGAACTGTTACGAGAAGCAGTGAAGCAGGCATGCGAGCGGGAAGGTGCTTATTATGAAGAATTTACAAAAGATGCGAAGCATCATTTCTCAATTCGTCATCAGATACGCATGCGGCGATTATACAGGAAGATGAAGAGAAAAAAGGCAGAAGAACCTGTGGACAGATATAGGGTATATACATATCCAATAACGGAAACGGATAATCGGAGGCAATTCGTATCAACACGCGTACCACGTCTTCGCCCGAGGTTATTTTTGATAGTCGTTCTTCTGATGGTCGGTATGAGTATGACAGTATTTGCAATAGAGCCGATTCGTGAAGGTATCTACCAACTGATTGAAAAATGTTTTTCGGATCATACAGACATCAGCTTTGAGAAAGTGCAAAGCGAGATCAAGGGACAGGAAGAAGAAATCAAAGAATTTAAGCCACAGAAGCTGGAGTATGTGCCGGAGGGGTATGTGTTGGAGAATGAGGAGACGGATGAAACATTTTTAATGTATTCGGCTGATTATGTAAATGAAGAGGATTATTCACTTTTCTATGAACAGACAGCAATACAATTTTTTAATCCAACTATTTCATCAAATGGAGAAAGAATGGAAAAAATAGATGTAAAGAATAAACAAGGATATTGGATTAAGGATACGGGAGGCTGGAATCATCTGATATATGTTAACGATGGATATGTATATTATCTTTCTGGACATGAAAATATTGATAATCTCATAAGTATTTTAGAAAAAAATAAAAAAATTAAATAAAAAGTGTCACGAAGTACCTCTTTCGATTGTTACTTATAGTAAAAGCAGAAAGGAGGTACTTTTTTATGTACCAAAGAATGAAAATGTTACTCGGAGGATTAATTTTGAGCACGGGATTGGTGGTGGCTACGCCAGTGTCCTATGCAGCAGAAACGCAAGTGAATGGAAAGGAGGATATAGAGCTTGCGTATGTAAATGTATCGAAATGCGATTGTAATTTATCGATATCGGGAAAAGAAGCTACATGTAAAAGCAGTGTAAACAGTAAAAGTTCACAATCTATTAAAGTTACAATGAAATTACAAAAGTATTTATCTGGGGAATGGAAGACATTAAAAGAATGGACTGGTTCAACAACTGGTAAAACATATAGCTTGAGTAAAAACTACACAATTGCAACTGGAACATATCGTGTAAGGACAACTTTCAAAGTTGGAAATGAAACAGTTACTAAAAACAGTAGTTCTGTAAAAAGATAAAGAGGTAAAAAGCTTATGAAAAAAAGCAAAAAGCGAAAAGAAAAATATTATTCAAATTGGAAACGAATCACAGCAACTACATTAATAGCGGCACTATCCGTCACCTCCGTATCACTGGAATCACTGGCTGCTGAACCGGCACAGACAGCGGAGAATCCGTCACAGACCGAAGCAGCTTCCGGTGCGGATGACAGTGTAGAACGCCCAAAAGAATTAAAAGGTGTGACAGAAGAGGATGCTGTGAAGAAAGAGAATACCGAGACTTCCACCACGTTCCAGATCGGGAATGGTAAGAAAGTATCCGTATTCTATCAGGAACCGGTGCGGTATAAAGATGAGTCGGGGAAGCTCATTGATTATGACCCGTCACTGGTAAAAGTGGACAGTGCGAAGAGTGAGAACAAGGAAAGTCTGAAGGGCTATGCATACGAGAACGAAGAAGGGGATGCCAAACAGTACTTTCCGGAGAAGCTGTCGGATACGACGCCACTTTTGATGGAAAAGGACGGCTACAGTGTTGCGCTCAGTCCGGACATGAAAAGCAAAGCTGTTGAAGTAGAGAAGGAGGACTTCACGAACGGATATGAAGAGACGGAAGAAGTTCCGCTGACAGCAGCTTATGACACCTCGGAACCGGTCACTTATGCATATACTTCCGGTGAGTCCGGGATCAAGGAAGAGATTCGGCTTGCCAAGTGTCCGAAAGAAAATACGTTTTCTTATACATTGAAATTAAAAGGCTTGAAGCTTAGAAAAAATCCGGTGGATGAAGGGCTGACTCTCTACGATAAAGAAAGCGACGAGATTGTTGGTTCGGTCGGTGCTCCGAATATGAACGATGCCATTGGGAAGGCATACAGCGAAGAACTGACAACCAAAGTAGAGGAAGCAGGGGAAGACACCTATTGTGTAACAGTGACCGCAGACTGGTCTTATCTGAAAGACAAAGACCGTCAGTATCCGGTTGTGATCGATCCGACGATCAAGTGGACAGGCAACACGGATCTTGGGGACGTGTATATCTTAAGCGGTTCTACCTATAAAGATTACAACTTTTACACCAGTGGTGTAACGGTGATGAATGCAGGAAAAGCATCCAAAGGAATCTACCGGACCTACCTTGCTTTCAAAGATATGAAATCCAAGATCAAAGGCAACTATGTAGACAGTGCCATCTTGACAATGTATGAGACCGGGAACAGTACGAAAGGGCAGACGGTACAGGCATACCGGGTAAAAGAAGCATGGGAGCGTTCCAAGGTGACCTGGAACAAACGTCCGGGATACAATACTTTATACAGCACGGTGAAGACAACTGGAAAAGCAAAGACCGCCAGAACGTTAGATTTGACTTCTTTTGCCAGAGGGCTTGCCAATGATTCGATTGTCAATTACGGCGTGATGTTAAAAGGCGCGGATGAGACCGGAAAGTATGCGGAGTTTGTAGGTTCCAGAAACAGCACGACCAGTCTCCGCCCGAAAATGGTTGTTACTTATTATGATAAACCGACCAAGGCAACTTCCGTATCCGTAACACCGTCTTATGTAAAACCGGGAACAGCGATCAAAGCAAACTGGGCAGGGATCACGTCCAAAGGATTATCCTATGTCCAGTACAAGATTGTAACATTGAATCCAACAACTCTGGAAGATGTCAGTGAATTAGTTCCGTATTCTTCCAGTACCAAACTGGGAACCAGCGGAAGCGGCTCGGCAACGATCGCAGCGAGTACCGGCTGGAAAGAAGGCAGCTATAAGATCGGTATCCGTGGTGTAGACAAAGGAAACCTTGCAGGACCTGGAGCAGGTGCAAGATTTGTGATCGATGGAACGGCGCCGACAATGAATAAAATAGTACTGACACCGGCGACAACAAAAGAAGAACCGACCGATGTGCAGAATCCGACGATCCAGTGGTCAGGTGTATCTGATGCAAACCTCAAACAGATGGAATACAAGATCGACGATGGCGCATGGAAGAAGCTGGGAACCGGAACCAGTGGAAGTGTGGAACTTCCGGCAGGCACGATCACCGGAAATGGACAGCATAAGATCGCTGTCCGTGCAGTGGACAAAGCAGGCAATGTCAAAGAAGAAGTGCTGGACTATTATTATAAAGATAATACAGCCGGATTTGACGGTTATCTTCCGAAAGACGGAACCCTCACCCTGCGGAAAGACTATGGCAAGAACCTGATCTCCTGGGAGACCGATAAAGTGTTAAATGACACGGTGTATTACCGGATCTACAGAGGAACAGAAAAGGGCTTTACACCGGATGAAGAAAACATGGTCTGTAAGAAAGTGTTCAAAGGTTACTGGATCGATCTGGAAAGTGCAAAGGATGAGAAATGGTATTATAAAGTAGAAGCTGTCCGTGCAGATTCCTCCGGTGAGATCGAAGAGCAGGAACTGATTGATACTGTCTTAAGCGGAACAGGAACCGCGCCGGAAGAGTTTGAAAAACATACCGGAAGCCAGGACTATCTGGGATACCAGAGTTTCCAGACACCGACCGGAAACGGAACCGTGGAAGACCAGAGCGGAAATCTTACTTACAGTCAGGAAGATGCAACACTTCCGGCAAGTCAGTTGACATTTGAAATGGCGAGAACTTATAACAGCCAGTCGCTTCTTACTGGAATGTTAGGAACCGGATGGAGTGATACCCTGCATAAAGAACTGATTAAAGGTGAAGATGGCACGATGTACTATCTGGACAGTGACGGAAGCATCTATCATTTCGAGAAGAGTGGGGATACTTATGTCTGTAAAGAAACGAAAGATCTGACATTGAATGATGGAAGTGTAAAAACACCTTCCGGTGATACCGCAGCCAGTGTAAAGAGTACCCAGATTGGGGAGATGAGTTACTCTTATAAAGAAACAATCGCAGAAGAAAATATCGTAAAGAACCGCAAACATGCCTATACGATCAAAGACAAGAAGGGCGTCCTCTACCGTTTCAATAAAGAAGGACAACTGGTAGCGGCGCTTGATCCGGATGGCACGTTCCTTCTCTATGAGTATTCTGCAGATGGAAGACTGAAACGGGTATCTTCGGATGCGTTAAAGACAATGGAACTGAGTTACCAGAAAGATTCCGGACTTCTGGAAGAGATCACACTTCCAGACGGAACAAAACTCTGCTATACTTACAGTAATGGAAGATTAACGGAAATGAGCCATTGCGGTAAGGATGGCAAAGCACTGGTTTCTTATGCTTATGGCTATGACAGCGATCACCTGAATAGTGTGACGGATGGCAAGGTGCAGAAATATACGATCACTTATAATGGTGAAAAAGTATCCGCAGTAACTTACCCGAACGGAGAGAAAGAAAACTGGGGATATGCAGGTGGAAAGACAACCATAACAAAGAAAGCTTCTGACGGGACAGAAGTCCGCACGAACAGCCGGGAGTATGACACAAAGAGCGGAAAAGTCACAAAAGAGACCGAAGCCGATGGAAGCGTAACAACGTATACTTATGGCTATGCAAAGAATCCATATCTTGTGACAAAGACAACGAAGCAGATGGGATACGAAGAACTGAACAACGGAAAAGTCGAGTGGAAGACGAAAGAGTCTGCTACTGAGACCAACTATGATGAACAGGAAAATATCATCAGTGAGATGGAAGAAGACGGAACGAAAACAGAGTACACCTATGACACGACCAGTGAGTGGACAGAAGACCAGCCGAAGACAGAAGTTGTGACCAAAGGGGAAACCGTCATCAGCAAGGAAAGTTATACCTACAATAAGACCGGAAACCTGAAGAAAGAAGAGGAAAGTGGCGATCCTTCCAATAAGAGCATAACAGAGAATACTTACGATGGAGATGGAAATGTCTTAGAATCCACAACTACAGTAGCCGGGATTGAGACCTCCAAAACGACCTCCAAGTACGACCTTTCCGGAAATGCAACGGAATCTGCAACCACCAGTGGAGACGTAGAAAGCCAGGAAAAGAATACTTACGACGTCATGGGGCGCGTGACAAAGAAGGCAGATCCGGATACCGGAGAAGTAACCGAATATACCTATGATGAACTGGGAAGACAGATCAAGTCTGTCAGCACTCTGAATGGAAAAAGCCAGACGACGATATCCTCTTATGATGCCAACGGAACGGTTGTTTCCGAGACTGGAACCGATGGAGTAAAGACAGATTATGTATATGATTCCCTGAACCGTGTGGTAAAGAGAACGGTTACAAAGGGTACATCCCTTACTTACACTACAGCCTATTCTTATGGGGATGTTACGGTACAGGATGGCAGAGGAACCAGAACGGTTAAGAACGCATCGATCCAGAAGGAAAGCTATCCAAGTGGAACAACAGCATCCGAGACGTATACCGATGCTTCCGGTAATGTGGTAAGAGAGAAAGCAAACGGTCTGTATACGGATTACACTTATGATGCCTCCGGCAATCAGGTCGTTGCATATGAGAATGGAACCGGTGCGGACGCAGCAGAAGGAAAAGTGACACTTGCACTCTATGATGAAGAGGGCAGAAACTTTGCAACCATCGTGAATCCGGGTGTATCCGGGGAAGCCTATCAGGTCAGTGAGGACAGTCTGGTTACCAAACAGTCTTATGACACAAAAGGAAATGTCGCAAAAGAAACCGATGCTATGGGAACAGCAACCGCATATTCCTATGATGCTTCTGACCGTGTGACAGAAGTGACACAGAACGCAGGCAAAGATGGCGCTGTTGTAACCAAAGCCTCCTATGAAACGGACACAGAGAACCAGAAGAATAAGACAACCGTTACCGATGCAGGCGGAAGAAAGAGTATCGAAGTCACGGATGCGGCAGGTCTCATAAAGAGCAGTCAGGATCAGGGCGAGAAGGAAGACGAAAGCATTGCAACCGCTTACAGCTATGACAGCCGTGGAAACCAGACAAAGGTTACTTATGAAAATGGAGACTACCGGGAAGATACTTATGATGCAAGAAATCTGAAGACCGTATCGAAATACTATCAGGCAGACGGAACCCAGACATTGCAGACAAACTATCAGTATGACGACCAGTACCGTCTTACAAAGATGACGGATGCGAAGAAGTCTGGCAGTGAGAGGAAAGCATACCGCTATACATATACCGGTTATGATGGATTTGGAAGAACTGCTTGGACAGCAGAAGTCTCACAGGAAGCAGAGCCGACTGATGCACAGATCGCAAAACACAAGATCTCTTACAGCTATGATACGGAAGATAAGATCACGGAAGTTACTTATGCGCTGGCAGAAGACGGAAGAGTGGAAAGCCTGCACTATGCGTATGACAAGAACCAGTATCTGATCGCTATCAAAGCAAAGATCAAAGGCAGTGACGAGGAAAAACTGATCCGCAAATACCGCTATAACGAACGAGGAAAACTGTTTACGATCGTTGACTTTACTGATTATAGAGATAAGAACGAAAGCTATGTGGCAAGGTTCTATGAGTATGATGCATTGGACCGTGTATCTTCTATGACCTATAAGAGTGGATCGACTGTTCTGGAAGCCTATACTTATTCTTACGATAAGAATAACAACATCGTGAAGAAGACCGAGAAGAACAGTACCGCCAAAGAGGAAAAAGACCATACCGATAAGACGACAGAATACACGTACAATGCACTGAGAAGACTGGTGAAGAGTGTTGCGACTGACCATAAGAAGAATGAGGAAAAGACCACCACGACTTACAGCTACGATTCCGCAGGAAACCGTACAAAGAAAGTCAAAGGTGAAGAAGAGACGGCGTATACCTACAATGGTCTGAACCAGCTCCTAAAGGCAAAGACAACCAAAGGCGATACCGTAAAGAATGACATTTCTTATGAGTACGATGTCAACGGAAACCAGATCAAAGAGACCGATAAAGAGACAGGAGATAGCGTAGAGAATACTTATGATGTAGAAAACCGCTTAAGTACGGCAACTGTAACGAAGAAGAAGAGCGGTACATCCGGCGACGAGACGGTCAGCCTGACACAGGAAAACCTGTACAATGGAGACGGACAGCGCATCCAGAAGAAGGAAGCCGGAGAAGTCACAAACTACTTCTACGAAGACGGCATGGTATCCTATACAACCGGAGCAGACACCGGAGAGAAACGGATCCAGAACCTGTCCGGACTGGAAGACAACGTGATCTATGCAGAACAGAAAGTAACCGGAAAAGACGGAACAGCATCCGCTTACCAGGACTTCCTGTATACGAAAGATATCCAGGGCAGCACTTCCAGCATCCTGAACAAGGATACAAAAGGCGAACTTTCCTACGAGTATGATGACTTCGGAGAGACCAGTATCCACGGAAGCAGTGCTTTAAAAAATGAAATCTGCTACACAGGCGGCATCTACGATGAAAACACCGGACTCTATTACCTGAATGCAAGATACTACGATCCGGAGAATGGAAGATTCCTGACAGAAGATACCTACCGGGGAGAAGTAAATGATCCAGACACCTTACATCTGTATGCATACTGCAAGAATAATCCGATCAATTATGTAGATCCGAGTGGACATAAGTGGTTGGGATTTTCTGAAATAAGAAAAAAATCTATAGATGGGGATGGAAAAGCGATTGCTGCTATAACAAATTATAGGGGGAATTGCCGAGCAGATAAAGGAAAAAAATATAAAGCTAATACAAAGGGATATATAAATTACCAACCAAAATTGGGACATGTAAAATTTAGATCTACAAATGTTAAAAGAAATGGATGCGGTATTATTGCAGTACATAATACATTAATTACAAAAAATAAGGCTCAAAACTTTTTGAAATTAGTGACAGAATTTGATTACTATATGATATCATTGGGAATTTTGGGAATTAGGGACAGTACTGTTAATGCAGGACTAAAGCACTATATATCAACAAAAAAATGTGGTACAGTTAAAAAATTTGATAAAGCACTAAAAAAAGGAAAAACCGGGGTTATATTATATAAACATCCGACAGATTCGCATTATGTGTCTATTGAAAGAATTAATAGTAAAAAAATTGTTGCTTATAATGTGTTTAGTAATCAATATCAAACAGTACCAGCTAAAAGTACTGAAGATTTCTTAAAGAAAAATGGGTTTAAATATAAAAATGGATTTGCAGCAACATAAACTAGGTGGTGTCTTATGAATTATGAAAGAATGATATTATTTTTTATAGGTGTTTTATATATTATCTTAAGCATATTTGCATTGATACGCTATATAAAGAAAAAAGGAAAAGAAAATTGGAAAATTTGGGCAGTATTCTTTGTGACTAATATTATTGCAATTAATTTAATTGTAAAAAGTCTGTCTGGCTTTACGATGACACAAATCAGTGAAAAAGCAGTTTCAGGAGAACTAGGTATAGAAGTAGATATTCTGGAAAATGAAGGTACGGAGTTAGCGGCATTTGATGGAAAGAATCATTATTATCGTGAAGGTAAAAAGATATTTTCTCTGGAAGATAAGAAACACATTGTGACTGTGCCAAATGAGTGCCGTAATTTTTCCGTGTCTGAAAAATATGTATACTGCGCAGTAGCCGACGGAGTGCTGCAATATGACAAAGCGGGAAAACTTCTTCAGAAAAGGAAAATCAGTCAGGGTATATCGGAGATATGGCTTTATACAGGACAGAAGAATCTGTATTGCTATGTGAAAGATTTAAAAGGAATACGGTATGTGTATAGTTTTGATCTGGACGATGTGGCAAGACCGGGCAAAATGTCTTCGGAAATTTTAGATCAGACAACAGACTATTCGGCAGATGGGAATAAGATGTTAGAAGAATACCGGGCAGTGGAATTACCGGATTTATGGCTTATTGTTGACCGGTCGGACAGCAAAGTGCAATGGATGGACAAAGAGAAAGCGTTGAACATAACCGGTAAAATCGCTGGAGTTGCATTTGTAGACAAACATGAAAAACGGCTTGTATTAACAGAGAATATGGTAGTTAATTATGATGGCAAAGATTTATATGTCCGTGATGATTTGCTGAAAATATCCGGAGAAAACAAATGGAAAGATTATGCAAATTGTATTACGGACAAGTACAGCATCGTGTCGGCAGATGTAAAGAAAAATACTGCCCTTGTGAGATTTATATCTTATGGAGATGATGGACGTGGCGTGAACCGAACAGGTTCTTTAGCAGAATTTGAAGGCAGTGGATTTGCCGGGATTGATTTATCAACAGGAAAGATTTCACATAAAGTAATCAAAGACAAAGAGCAGGTGCTTGCAGTATCAGATAACTATTATTCGACATTTTGCAAAGGAACTGTAAAACGTTATCAGGTGAAAGATGATAAATGTATCAAAGAAAGCAAAGTGAACGGCTATAAGCGGAATGAAGAATATACGGTACAGACTTGTGGAAATATTGTCTTTGTGTTTGTGCGGCAGCAAAATGGAGATATGAAGCTGTTAGATGCGATAGAGATTTGATTTACAGAACTGTACGATAGTTAAAGAGAAACAGCAGGGCAATTTCTGAATATATGAAACAGAATTTCCCTGCTGTTTCTAAAAACTTTAATATTATATGTCACGAAAGGGAACTATTGTTTGTTACTGCATATGTGGGATTAATTATTCGGACGTGGTTGGATGAGAAATGATACCAGACAATGGGAAGACTGATGAAGAGTGTTGTGACTGACCATAAGAAGAATGAGGAAAAGACCACCACGACTTACAGCTACGATTCCGCAGGAAACCGCACAAAGAAAGTCAAAGGTGAAGAGGAGACAGCGTACACCTACAATGGTCTGAACCAGCTCTTAAGGGTAAAAACAACGAAAGGCGATACCGTAAAGAATGACATTTCTTATGAGTATGACGTCAATGGAAACCAGATCAAAGAGACCGATAAGGAGACGGGAGACAGCGTAGAGAATACTTATGATGTAGAAAACCGCTTAAGTACTGCAACTGTAACGAAGAAGAGCGGTACATCCGGCAACGAGACGGTCAGCCTGACACAGGAAAACCTGTACAATGGAGACGGACAGCGCATCCAGAAGAAAGAAGCCGGAGAAGTGACGAACTACTTCTACGAGGACGGCATGGTATCCTACACAACCGGAGCAGACACCGGAGAGAAGCTGATTCAGAACCTGTCCGGGCTGGAAGACAATGTGATCTATGCAGAACGGAAAGTAACCGGAACAGCATCCGCTTACCAGGACTTAGAGTAGTGGCAGCAGTTATCTGTGATTCCATACAGGAAAAGAGTAAGATATTTGCTACAGCTAGAGGATATGGGGAGTTCAAAGGACAACGGGAATTTCCTGGTGGAAAGATAGAAGAAGGAGAAACGCCAGAGCAGGCGCTCAAACGTGAAATAAGGGAAGAATTAGATACAGATATCGAAGTGTATGATTTGATAGACACCATTGAATACGATTATCCGAACTTCCATCTTTCTATGGATTGTTTTTGGTGTGAGACAATAACCGGAGAGCTGGTACTGAAGGAAGCAGAAGCTGCTAAGTGGTTAAGGAAAGATGAGCTGGATTCAGTTCAATGGTTGCCAGCAGATTTGGCGTTGATTGAAAAAATAGGTATGAGAATGGAGGAAGGTGAATGACAGAAAAACAGTATAAAAAATTACTGATAGATACAATTCAGATAGAGGACAATGAAGATAAAGATAAAATTATCGAGTTGTTAAAAATTTCGACGATTTCTTTTCAGGAAGAATATGAGTTTACATATCATCTTCCGGATCACAGAAAAGAGCACATAATTATTAGTATTATTCCTGAAAAATTGCAAGAAATAAAAAAATATAAGGATTATATTGATAGTAAATGTAGAGAGATTTATCCGCCGAATGACGATTATGAGTATTGGGGCATCTTTTTTCGACCAGGTATTTTGAATACGGAATATGAAGATGTGAGCCAAGAAATTTTGTTTGAAGATATACAAAAAAGAATTGTAGAAGAAATTAGGGATGCAAAATTTTTGATCTGGATAGTGATGGCTTGGTTTACGAATCCGGTAATATACCACGAATTGCTAAAAAAGAAGCAGAAGGGGCTGGATATAAAAATTATTATTGATGATAACGAGGTAAATGATAGTGCTCCATTTAAATTGGAAGATGACTTTGAAACATATCGTGTGGATATAGAATCCAGATATAAAAATATTATGCATAGAAAGTTCTGTGTAATTGATTTGGATGTAGCAATGCATGGAACGTTTAATTTTACAAACGCAGCAAATTATAATAAAGAAAATTGGGACATAGATCATAATAGAGATACCGCGAGAAAATTTGCAGAGGAGTTTGTGAAAATGAGGAAAATAGCAAATTCAAAATTGGATTTTTAAGATAGATACCCCTTTGAAATTGAACTAGGAGTAAAATAATAGTTGAACACTTATGTGCGAAAGTGGTGCTACGCAGCATAAATACTGAATTTTATATTTTACTTTTGCCAAAAAGATAGGGTAATACCCCACAGAATACCAAATGCGGTATAGTTGCGCACATTTAATGCAGAATATAGTGTTTCTGCGGGGGATGAATTATAGTAAGGCAATGTTTACCGCTATATTTATAGTAAGCAGTTTTTGGGAGGAAGATACAGATATGAAAAAAGAATGTATAAATAACGCACGATGGTTTCTGATTTTTGATAAAATATTTGAAATTATTTGTTGTTTTTTGTTATAGTAACACTTTATGTGTCAATGAATTATATAACCGACATTACACTGGAAGAACAAATCTTCTTGTATGTTTTTATTGCAGCAGTGCTAAGTGTCATAGTGTGTGTTGGACGAATGCATGCGCGTATGATTTATCAAATTAAAATTGAGGATAATGAAATAATATGCTATTGCGGTTGCAAGACAAAAGGAAGAAAATTTGAAAAAGATAATTTAGAGAGTATGGTAGAGACATCGGATAAATACATATTAAAATTTTGCAATGGGAAAAAATTATGGGCAAATAAAAAATATTTCCGACCGGTAATAATAAAAGATAACAAAAGCCATAAAGGTATTTATCCAACAGATTTTGCAGGAGTGAAAGTTGAAAATAAAAAAACAAGGGGAATTATAAAATAAAATTCTTCTATTTCGACCAAAATTAAGAAATTCTTTCGGATTTTTTAAGCTTTTCTGTAACAAAACAAGAGCAACAAACGTTATTATATATATAACATCATTTTATGCAAAGTGGGGAAAGATATGCAAAAGAGAAGAATATGAAAGTGTTGACAGAGATTTCGCCGGATGATGATGCCGAGTCAGCAGTAAAACATACCGTTCTGCATGTGGCGGCAGAGTGCACAAGCGAAGATATTGCAAAGTATCTGGTGAAGCACGGAGCGGATGTGAACAAGAAGGACGGTGATGGGAATACGGCATATGACATTGCGAAGAAAAATCAGTTTTTTTCAGATGTTGATTTTTTGAAGTAGGGTGTTTGGGGTGAACACAAAGGAAGTTGAATGAAGTAATGAAAGGAAAAAAGAAATGGATATGTATAATAGTTGGAATAATATTTATATTCTATTTGATTTTAATTATATTTTTTAATATTTTTCCTATTTATTTAAATTCTGCGGTTATGAAAAGTGATTATGCAGAATCAGTGAGTGATGATAAAGTGTGGAAAATATATTTAATTCCAGATTCATTAGGATTTGTGCGAGGCTACATAATTCCAAAAGAAAATCATATGCCAAAAGAGATTACAGTTTTAACAAAAGAATATGGTTCATTTGATAAAGCAACTACAAAAATGTATATAGCTGATGATTTAGAAACGCCAGCAGAAAAAATATATTAAAAGGGAAAAAAGTATATGATTTTATAGAAGCGGAAAGCGGTGCGGAAGAAAAAACGGAAATACCTATTATCATCAAATGGACCAATAAATCAAATCAGCTAATAGAATCAAAAGCTACTATCAAATATGATAAGTGGAATGCATATGGATGGTTTACAACACTTAAAGTGAAACTGGGCCTGGACGTGTTTTAGTGTATTAGTATAATGCAAATGAGACAGCAGGGTAATTTCTGAATATATGAAACTCATGATCCGAAAGAAGCAGACTAGAATAAAAAGATAAATAAATGGAATATATTCCGGATATGAATTGAAAAAAGACTTGCAATTGCAAGTCTTTTTAAAGTAGCGGGAACTGGATTTGAACCAGCGACACCACGGGTATGAACCGTGTGCTCTAGCCAACTGAGCTATCCCGCCATGAAAATATTGCCCGTAAGTACTGTTAATATTACGGATGTAAAAAGACTTGCAAGAACAAGTCTTTTTAAAATAGCGGGAACTGGATTTGAACCAGCGACACCACGGGTATGAACCGTGTGCTCTAGCCAACTGAGCTATCCCGCCATAAAGAAATATTTTTATAAGTATGGGACCAATAGGGCTCGAACCTATGACCCTCTGCTTGTAAGGCAGATGCTCTCCCAGCTGAGCTATGATCCCATATTTACCCGGTTCTCTCAAACCGACTTCGTTATTATACAATCAAAAGTGAGGAAATGTCAACACTTTTTTTGCAAAAAATTGTAAGTATGTGATATAATATGCTCAGATGTGCGAAAAACAGCCGATTTATGCGAATTATAAGAAGTTTTATAGAAGTTATAAAATCGGCAGACACTAATAAAACACAGGCAGGAGGACATGAAATGACAAAAGGTCGCGTATTTTTTCGAATTATTGTAGGGGGATATCTTGGATATCTGGGAATTGATCTGATAAAGAAGACGATGACAAACAGGCCAGAGAATGCAACGCTTTATCTGGTACTGGGTGTGGCATTTGCGGTACTTGGAATCGTATGGTGTGCGAAGGCAGTCGTGATGGCAGTGAAGCATGAGTATGTGGAAAATGACGGAGAAGAGCTGGACCGCGAGGAATTATTAGAGAGCGATGTGGATGAAGACGGTAAACTGAACCGGGACAAGTTGTTAGGCAATACAGATACACAGAAGAGTGATGAACCGGTGGAAGCAGATCACAGTGAAGCCAAAAAACAGGAAGAGAATACAGATCACAATAATGTTACAGAATAAGAAATATATTCTGGGAAAGGAAATAACAGTATGAGAGTTGGAATGGGATATGATGTTCATAAACTGACAGAGAACCGCAAACTGATTCTTGGAGGAGTAGAGATCCCTTATGAGAAGGGGCTTCTGGGACATTCGGATGCGGATGTGCTGCTGCATGCGATTATGGATGCACTTCTGGGAGCGGCAGCTCTTGGTGATATCGGAAAACATTTCCCGGATACAGATCCGGCATATAAAGGAGCGTCCAGTATTGAACTCCTGAAACATGTTGGAAAGCTGATCGACGAGAAATTATATGTCATCGGTAACATTGATGCAACCATTATTGCGCAGAGACCGAAGATGGCACCTCATATTGAGCAGATGCGTAAAAATGTGGCAGAAGCACTTCACATTGATGTAGATCAGGTAAATATTAAAGCAACTACAGAAGAAGGACTTGGATTTACCGGAACAGGTGAAGGAATCTCCTCACAGGCTATCGCATCACTGGATACGATTGCTAATTACAGTTACCAGGTCGGTCCGCAGACTGGCGGCTGCGCAGGATGTGGTGGCTGCCCGAATGTGGGAAAGTAAAGGCGGGCAGGAACAAGATGCAAGTATTATAGTTGAGTTGGGAAATTACTATATTATTATATGAAATATAAAGGACTGGAAGAAGAATGGAGATTCGTAAGTTAAGTCAGGAAGAGCATAACAAAGTGCGTCCATTGTATGAGGAAGTATTTACGGAGGACAGCAAAGGATTTGTGGATTATTATTTTTCAGAAAAAACGAGAGATAATGATATATATGTAGTGGAAGAAGATGGTGAGATCTGCGCAATGCTGCATCTGAATCCATATACGTTAATGGTAAATGGTGTGGAAAAACAGGCGCATTACATCGTTGCAGTAGCGACAAGAAAAGAGTATCGCGGACGTGGGTTTATGGCGGCGCTGTTAAGGAGGGCACTTCAGGATATGTATGCATCAGGAGAGAATTTTACATTCCTGATGCCGGCAGCAGAAGCAATCTATACACCACATGATTTCCGGACGGTTTATGAACAGAAACGCAGAGTATATAATTTAGCGGATGCGGCGAAGAAAGAAGCGGCAGGCATTTGTATTCGCCCGCTTACGGAAGAAGATTGCGATACACTTGCCGAGTGGGCAAATGAAAAGCTTGCGGCAGATAAAGATGTATATGTGAAACGTGACGGCGCATACTACCTAAGGTTAATGCGGGAATGTGACAGTGACGGTGGAAAACTGATGCTGTTTCAGAATGAAACGGGGATTGAGGATTGCAGGATCTGGTTCCCGGATGAGGATGAAGATGAGACCCCGAAGATTATGACAAGGATTGTTGATGTACGCCGGATGTTGATGTCGCTCAGATTGCAGGAACTGTTATGCGTATGTTTTACAGTAACCGATTCTGCCATTGAAGAGAATAACCGCACACTGGTGCTCACCGGAACAGAGATTTCCGGGGCAATGCTGATGGATGGCAAACCGGAAAATTCCGAAGGGGAGATCCCGATTGCGGCACTTACAAGCTTTGTATTTGGTGCAAAGACAGTGGAAGAACTTTGTGAGGAAGATGGCGTCCATATGACCGAAAGAATGAAAGAGGAAATGAAAAAAATCATCCCTCTTTCCCAAATATACTTAAATGAAGTTGTATAATGCTTAACCGGAAAATAAAAGAAAAGTACTTAAATCTGGTTTAATATATCAAGAAGACGTCGGTTATCGGCAGGATTCATGATACAGAAACGGAAAAATTCACCGGCTAATGATTCAAAAGAGGAGCAATCCCGGATCATGAGCCGGTTTTTGATTGCTTTTTCAAATACATCAAAGGAAGTAACGCCCTCTTTCAAAATCTCAACAAGAATAAAGTTTGCATAGGCTTTGTATGGTTTGAAGTTCGGATTTTTCTTGAGTTCATCAAACATGTATGTGCGTTCGGAACAGATCAGTTCGCGGGTTTTCTTATAATAATCAGTATCGGAAAACATGCGCTCACCGGCATATGCGGCAATACTGTTCAGACTCCATGGATTCTGGTAGAGAAGCAGATCTTTTAAGAAAGCCTCATTGCTTGTCATACCATATCCGAAACGAAGCCCCGGGGCGGCATAGAATTTGGAGACGCCGCGGATGATCATGAAATTATCGTATTTTGGAATAAGACTGACTGCGCTGACTGCTTCAATATCCGGTGCAAATTCTACATAAGTTTCATCGATCATAACAAAGATTCCGTATTCCCGGCAGGCTGCGAGGATACGTTCCATCTCACTTGTTGTGAGCGCAGAAGAAGTCGGGTTATTCGGATTGCAGATGATCGCAAGCTGATAGTCTGTTTTTAACGTCGTTATAAAGTCATCAATATCTAATTGGAAATCCTGTTCCTTTTTCAGATTATAAAAATCCATGGAACCACCATTTAAAGATAATTCTCTGGCATATTCAGAATAAGTAGGTCCAAGTACCAGTGCCTTTTTCGGGGTGCGTGTGGAAATAAGAAGTGAGATCAGCTCTGTCGATCCGTTTCCTATAACAATATGATCGGCAGATACACCGGTGTATTTGCTGATTGCTTTTTTCAGAGATCTATAATCACGGTCCGGGTAACGTGTGATCACATCCAGATGCGAAGCCAGATCTTTCTTTAACTGCTCGGACAATCCAAGCGGGTTTACATTTGCACCGAAAGAGACGATTTCTTCTTTCGGAATATGATAATAGGCTTCGATCTGCTCCAGATCGCTTCCGTGAAATTCAGGTTTTTTATCCATATCTATGTTCCTTTCCGGGGTTATCCTTAGATTTTATTCTTACAGCATTGCAATTACCAAACAAACAATGCTATAATTCATTATAGTATGTTTTTTACAAAAAGCAACGAAAGATGCAGGTGTAAGTCTTGAAAAATAAGATACAAAGATTTTCTAAAGGAGACTTCAGCGTAGAACAGCCGGAAGTTGTGTTCGAAGAGACGAATCTGGTCATGATTATCGGCGAGGGAGAAGTATATAGAGGGAGTTTCTTAATAAAAAGTAATAATGACAGAAAGATACGGGGAATATTATATCCGTCTTCTTTTCGTATCCATTTTAAAGATCAGGGATTTGACGGAGTCACATCTAGGATTGAATTTACTTATGATGGGAAGGGATTAAAACCGGGACATGTAGAACGCGGTAAGATCACGGTCGTATGTTCCGGAGGTGAATATGAGCTTGCTTTTACAGCGATCATCGAAAAGCCATATGTTATGACAACTTATGGTAAAGTACAGAGTACAGATGATTTCAGGAAGCTTGCGATCAAGGATTTCTCGGAAGCAGGAAGACTGTTCCGCTCCAGAGAATTTTACGAGATTGTCAAATATGAGAATGAGCGGACGTTTTATCTCTATGATAATATGCGAAAATGGTCGCTCGGCGAACAGGCAATGGAAGAGTTCCTTGTCGGTATTAAGCAGAAGGAATGTATTTTCCTGACGCTGCAGGGAGAAGGAATGCTCTTTGAAGATATCAAAGAACCGAATAAAGGAACGATTACGATCGTAAAGAACACATGGGGCTTCATGCCGATCCATATTGAGACAGAAGGAGCGTTTTTACGTGTTACCAAGCCGGATCTGACAACAGAAGATTTTGTCGGAAACAGTTATGAGATGGAATATCTGGTACGTCCGGAATATTTGCATGGCGGAAGAAATTATGGAACAATCCGGTTCATTACTCCGTATGAGGCATTGTCCTACGAGATTGAAGTATTACAGAATCAGGAATATGATGAGGAACATTATGTACCGGAACTGTTATATGCGCAGTCTTTAAAAGAATATATCGGTTATATGGCAGGACGCATCGAGCTGGATACATGGGTGGAGAATGCGATTGAAAATGTTGCCGCTATCCGCAGAATTAAGCCGATGAGTGAGATTTACCAGCTTCTGCAGGCACATGTTTATATTATTGGTAAGAAGTTTGAAGAAGCAAAATGGATTTTGGAGAATTATAACTATAACCGTTTCGCAATCGGAAAGGATCCGATCACAAACTGTTATTACCTGTTCCTGACGGCGCTGATCCGTGAGAATGACAGCCATATGGAGCGTGTACTGGATGAGATTGGCAAGACCTATATGCGCCATCAGGATTCCTGGCTGCTTCTCTATATGATTTTACAGATAGACGGAAGATACAAGAATCCATACAAGAGACTGGAAGTGCTGGAACAGCAGTTTGAGTTTGAAACACATGGTGTTATGTTCTATCTGGAAGCTTATTTGTGCTATCAGGCGAAGCCGACACTTCTGAAAAAGCTTGGCAAATTTGAATTACAGGTGTTGAATTTTGCAACCAAATATCGGCTGATGACGAAGGAACTGGCATTATATGTGGCGAATTTTGCAAGTCAGCATAAGTCCTACAGTGATTTGTTATTCCGCATTTTAGAGCGGATTTATAAGGTTTATAAAGATCCGATGATACTCAATACGATCTGTATCCTTCTGATCAAGGGAAATAAGAATCAGAAAAAATATTTTCACTGGTATCAGGAAGCAGTAGATTCCGAGCTTAAGATTGCCCAGTTATATGAGTATTATATGAATACTTTGGATCCATCCAGTGTAAACGGACCGCTTCCGAAGTCTGTTTTCCTGTATTTTATGCATGGAAATACACTCGGATACGAGAAGGCTGCATTTCTTTACGCTAATCTTCTGACTTATGAAGCAGACAGTGAAGAACTGTATGAAGGATACAAAGAGCAGATGAAGACATTTGCGATGGATCAGCTCAGAAAGCGACATATCACAGAATATCTTCGTATTTTATATAAGCATTTCTGTACTGAAGATATGGATTCCGAGCATATGGAAGCAATGCGCGATGTCTGCTACGCATATTCGATCTCAACGAAAGTGCCACATATGAACTGCGTGCTTGTCATTGAGAAGAATGGAGAGATCAGACAACGTGTCCCATATACCGAAGATGAGCCGGTGATTGTCTATCTGTATGACAAAGAAGCAAGGATCATCTGGGAGTCGATAGAGGGACGTTATTATACGGATTCTATTCCATATGAGACAAAGCGTCTGTTCTATGAACCGAGATTTCTGGAAATCTGCAAGAAATATGGTGCATCTGTCGGCAAATGGAAAGACAGCGAGGAGAAAGAGACTCCGACTTTTGAAAATATTTATGTTAAAGGCTTAAGCTATTTTGAAGATAAAGATGTGTTCTGCATTTGCAGCAGAAGAATCCGGGAAGAGAATTACGAAGAAGATGATTTCCTGACGTATCTGTGTTTTGAGATGTTCCGCAGACATCAGTATGACAAAGCAACGCTGACTTATCTGGCAAATTATTACTGTGGTGCAACTGCAGATATGAAGCGGCTCTGGAAAGTGCTGCGGGAATATCAGGTTGCATCCGGCAAGATCAGTGAACGGATCATTACGCAGATGTTATTTTCAGAAGATATGTTTGATGAGGAAGCTATTTTTGAAGATTATTATCTGTCTGATAATGTATATTTTCGACTGAAACAGGCATACCTGACGTATGCGTCAAGAGAGTATGTAATAAATGGCAGAGATACGAAATCCAGTGTTTTTGAGATCATTGCTAACGAGTGTGAGAAGAAGGAAACGCTGCCGGATATCTGCAAGATTGCGCTACTTAAGTACTATGCCGGCAGAAAATATCCGGATGAACTGGAAGAAGTTCTGCACAGAGAACTTCGGAGACTGACGGAAAAGCAGCTGATCTTTCCGTTCTATATGAAGTACCGGGCGCAGTGGCTGACAGAGCTTCAGTTGTATGATCGTACTATGTTGGCATACCGTGCGGAGCCGGGACATAAGGTGAAGCTGTTTTACAAGATCCGCAAAGGTGGGAAAGAGACACTTGGATATAAGACGGAGAATCTGCTCCCGGCATATGAGAATATTTATGTAAAACAGTTCGTGTTGTATGAAGATGAAGAACTGCATTATTATTTCCAGGATACAATTGGAAATGAAATCACAACAACGGAGAAGAAAGTGCTGACGAATGCGCATACAGTGAAGACCGGCAAATACGGAAAACTGAATGCAATGCTTTCTATGTCCCCTGCGAACCAGAGAAAAGCGATCATGGATTTTGAAGAGGAAGAGAAGATGGCAGACAGTCTTTTTAGGATGTATGAATAACAGAGAGGAAGAAATAACGTGAGAAGAGGCAGTATTATTGGCTATGATCTGAATGAAAATACCTGTCAGATCAGTTATTACGATGAGAAAAGCGACGAACCGCAGACGTTTGAGTATGCACAGGGACAGTCGCTGATCCCTCTGAAATTAGGTTATATAAAAGAACAATGGGTATATGGAAAGGAAGCAGAACTGCTGGAACAGAAGAATCCGTCCTGCGTGGTGTCAGATCTGTTCGGCAAAGCAGTGCAGCGTAAGAAAGTGCGGATTGGAAGTAAAGTCCACGATGCAGTCTGGCTTCTGGCAAAATTCGTAGGACTTACACTGGAGGATTTTGAAGATATCCGGTTTATTACATTTTCTACGCCATATACGAATATTGATATGTCTAAGATGCTCAAAGGAATCGGCAGGCATCTTGGCGTAGACAAGGAGAATATTTACGTGCAGGATTACAAAGAAGGATTCTGCCACTATATGTTTTATCAGCCAAAAGAGTTGTGGCAGTATGAATCAGCGATGTTTTTCTGCGATGGACAGACGATCAGAGCGTATATGCTCCGGAGGATGAATGTGGCAAATGGTCAGAACCGTGATATGTTTGTGACGGTAGATGAAGTCGCAAGTGCGCAGATCCAGGAGATGGAAGCGATTTACCCTGTGCTGAATAGGGAAAAAGCGAAGAGCGCGGATGAAAGTTTCCGGCTGTTTATCCAGAATGTGTTTGAGAAAAAGGTCGTATCGTCTGTGTACCTGACCGGGGCGGCATTTGAAAATAAATGGTATCCGAATTCATTGAAAGTGCTCTGCAACGGAAGACGTGCATTTGTGGGTGATAATCTGTACAGTAAAGGTGCCTGCTACACTTCCATGCGAAAATATCGCAATTATAATGAAGGACCGGTATATCTGGATGACACACGCATGACAGAACAGATCAGTCTGCGTATGCGCATTGGTGGCAAAGAAGGATGGTATCCGGTCGTTGCTTGGGGAACACACTGGTATGAAGCAGATGGACAATGGGAGGTAATCCTGGAAGATACATCTGATATTGAGATTCATGTGGAGACTCTTGCCGGAGATGAACTCCAGGTAGAAAAAGTATCTCTGGATGGTCTGAAAGAGCGGAGAGATTATTCGCTCCGCCTGCGGATCGAAGTGATGTTTCTGGATGAAAGAACCTGTAAGATGACATTCAAGGATGTTGGCTTTGGAGAATTTTTTGAAGCTTCGGATTTTCAGGTGGAAAAGGTTATACATTTAGGAGGAATCAATGGGCAGTTTAATTCTATGTCATAAAAAACATGCCAGACAACCATATGTGATTGCCAGAGGCCATATCAGGATCTATACATTAGAGGAGCTGTGTTATTTCATCTGTAATAATCTCTATCTGATCGACTATACACTGATCAACAGACAGCTGTGTGAGTGGATCAGGACGGAGCTGCAGATGTATGAGCTTGCAGATGCGCTGCAGGAAGAGCTGGATAACCATTGCACGGAAGAAGATTTTATTCTTAAGATATTGCAGCAGTCAACAATGTATGCATCTTCGGAGATTATAAAGATACAGAGTATTCTGGAAAAGCTGCAGGATCAGAGAGAAGTGGAGAGATTCAAGCTGAAAGCGGACAGCCTGATGAAAAACGGAGAATACGCAGATGCGATTCTTGTTTACCGGACGATCATTGATGGTAAGCGGGATGATTCGGTAGGAAAGCCGTTTTATGCAAAAGTGTATGGTTGTCTGGGAAGTGCATACGGCAGACTTTTTTTGTATGAGGAAGCGGCACAGGCGTATGAAGAATCTTACAAACTGCAGGAGAACGAAGATGTGTTAAAAGCGTATCTTTACTGCAACTATCATGCGCTTCCGGAGGAAGAGTATACAAAGATGTTGTCAGGCAATTCCAGATATCTTGGTATTGATGCGGAATTAAAAGAAAAAAGAGCAGATATCCGTGCCGATATTGAGATTGGCGAAGAAGGAAAAGAAATTGAATACCGAAAACGCCGATATCGTGGGATTGACAAGAAATAAAGAATATGATACTATAACAGAGCAATTTAGCGTGGTAAAGTAATCAATTGATGAATTGATAAAACAACGCAGTATGCAAAGCAGACATACCATGAATACAGGAGGATGAAGTTATGAAAAAAAGACTGGCAATGGTGCTTGCAGTGACGCTACTTGCAATGACAGTGTTCGTAGGCTGTGGAAGCAAGGATAATAGCTCTGACAAAAGTAGTAAGAAAGAATATACCGAGAAGAAGTCCGGTGACAAATTTACCGTAGGATTTGACCAGGATTTCCCACCGATGGGATTTGTTGGTGACGATGGCGAATATACAGGATTCGATCTGGAACTGGCACAGGAAGTGTGCAAGAGACAGGGATGGAAGTATGTCGCAAAACCAATCGCATGGGATTCTAAAGATGCAGAATTAAAATCCGGTGGAATTGACTGTATCTGGAACGGATTTACCATGGATGGAAGAGAAGATAAGTATACATGGTCCAAACCATATCTTAACAATGAGCAGGTATTTGTAGTCAGAAAAGATTCTGGTATCAAATCCGAAAAAGATCTGGAAGGAAAAGTCGTAGACGTTCAGACAGATTCTTCTGCACAGGCTGCGTTAAAAGAAAAGGCAGATCTGTCTTCAACTTTTGGCAATCTGGAAGTTGTAGCAGATTATAATACAGGACTTATGAATCTGGAATCCGGATCCGCAGATGCAGTTGCTATGGATACAGTTGTAGCTGCTTACCAGATTGAGAAGAGAAAAGCTGATTTTACAATCCTGGATTATGAGATTGCAGCAGAGGAATACGGAGTAGGATTTGCCAAAGGAAATAAAGCAGTTCGTGATCAGGTAGAGAGCACATTGGAAGAGATGGCAAAAGACGGAACGATGGCTAAGATTTCCCAAAAGTGGTTTAAGAAAGATATTACGATCATTGGTAAATAATTAAAATAATTATAAAATAATCAAAAGGGGCTGTCTTTACAGACGGTCCATTTTTCTAGGAGAGGAGACATTCCTATGACAGTATCAATTATGTTATCGAAGCTGGGGGAAGGAATGGTAGTCACATTAATGCTTTTTGCAGTGACACTGTTGTTTTCATTACCGCTTGGGCTTCTGGTTTCGTTTGGACGTATGGCAAAAAATGTAGTTATCCGTACTATTTTTAAGGCATACATATCGATCATGCGTGGAACGCCGCTCATGTTACAGCTTATGGTAATTTATTTCGGCCCATATTATATATTCGGCATCACAAACAGTCCAAGCTGGAAGAACAGTGCAGTAGCAATCGGATTTGTGTTAAACTATGCGGCATATTTTGCCGAAATCTACAGAGGTGGCATTGAATCCATGCCGAAAGGACAGTATGAAGCTGCACAGATATTAGGATACAGCAAGGCACAGACATTTATGCGCATTATTCTTCCGCAGGTAATCAAGATCATCCTTCCATCTATTACGAATGAGACGATTACACTTGTGAAGGATACATCCCTTGCATTTACAATCGGAATTATGGAGATGTTTACAATCTCTAAAGCACTGGCTGCATCACAGACGACGATGCTTCCATATGTATTTGCGGGAATTTTCTATTATGTATTTAACCTGATTGTGGCATTTTTGCTTGAGCTTCTGGAAAAGAAACTGAATTATTATAGATAGGAGGAGATGTCATGAGCTTATTGGAAATTAATCATATGAAAAAAGGTTTCGGAGAAGTGGAAGTTCTAAAAGACATTTCCATGAAAGTAGAAGAAGGAGAAGTGTTTGGTATTATTGGACCGTCCGGTTCGGGAAAATCCACACTGCTGCGTTGTGCAACGGGATTGGAGACACCGGATTCCGGCGAGATCCATTATAATGGTACATTCGGTCTTGTTTTCCAGAACTTTAATTTGTTCCCTCATTTTTCAGTTCTGAAAAATATTGTGGATGCGCCACTTCGTGTGCAGAAAAGAAACAAAGAAGAAGTATACAAAGAGGCACGGGAACTTCTTAAAAAGATGGGACTTGCTGATAAGGAAAACGCATATCCGTTCCAGCTGTCGGGAGGACAGCAGCAGCGTGTATCTATCGCAAGAGCACTTGCAATGAAACCGGATATTCTCTTCTTTGATGAACCTACATCAGCACTTGATCCGGAGCTGACAGGTGAGATATTGAAAGTTATCAAAGACCTTGCGGCAGAGCATATGACGATGGTGATTGTTACACATGAGATGAATTTTGCAAAGAATGTATCCAACCATATCATATTTATGGACGGCGGTGTGATCGCACTCCAGGGAACGCCGGAAGAAGTATTTGGCTCGGACAACGAGCGTATGAAAGAGTTCTTAGGAAAGTTTGCCGAAAATTAAATGTATTGATTTTCGGCAGACCTTGTATTATACTAATCGAGTAATGGAGTAAATTGAAAACGAATAAGGAGTCTTGCATTCATGGGTGAATTGGAAAAAATGACAACAGGTTTGAGCGAGGAATGCGGAGTGTTTGGAGCCTATGATATGGACGGAGGCGATGTTGCCCCATCTGTATATTATGGGCTTTTTGCGTTACAGCACAGAGGACAGGAAAGCTGCGGTATTGCTGTGACAGATACATATGGTGAACGCAAAGTGCATTCAAAAAAGGGACTGGGACTTGTAAATGAAGTGTTTGATGAAGAAGCGTTACAGACACTGCACGGTAATCTGGGCGTTGGACATGTCAGGTATTCAACAGCCGGAGGAACGAGAGCAGAGAATGCGATGCCGCTTGTACTGAAATATGTCAAAGGTACACTGGTAATTGCGCATAACGGTAATCTAACGAATGCGATCGAGCTGAGAAGAGAACTGGAGTATACCGGAGCTATTTTTCAGACAACGATTGATTCGGAAGTGATCGCTTATCACATTGCGCGTGAAAGATTGAATGTTTCCTGCGCAGAAGATGCAGTAAAAAATGCGATGAAGAAGATCAAAGGTGCCTATGCGTTGGTCGTGAGTTCACCGCGTAAACTGATCGGAGCGAGAGATCCATTTGGATTGAAACCACTGTGTATCGGTAAGAGAGACAATACATATTTTCTTGCATCAGAGAGTTGTGCAATTGCTGCTGTAGATGCAGAGTTTGTACGTGATGTGGAGCCGGGAGAGATCGTAACAATTACGAAGAATGGTATTACTTCTGATAAGTCTATGGCAATTTCGCCTGAGAAGCAGGCAAGATGTATTTTTGAATATATTTATTTCGCGCGTATGGACAGTACGATCGATAATGTGAATGTTTATCATGCACGTATCCTTGCCGGAAAGGCACTGGCAGAGTCCTATCCGGTAGAGGCAGATCTGGTTGTTGGTGTGCCGGATTCCGGTCTGGTGGCTGCAAAAGGCTATTCTGAACAGTCAGGAATCCCTTATGGAATGGCATTTCATAAGAACAGCTATGTCGGAAGAACATTTATTAAGCCGAAACAGAGCCAGAGAGAGAGTAGTGTAAAGATCAAGCTGAATGTAATTGAAGAAGTTGTAAAAGGCAAGAGAATTGTTATGGTAGATGATTCGATTGTTCGCGGAACAACAAGTGCGAATATTATTAAGATGTTGAAGAAAGCAGGGGCAAAAGAAGTGCATGTAAGAATCAGCTCGCCGCCGTTTTTGCATCCATGTTATTTCGGTACAGATGTTCCGTCAGATGATCAGCTCATTGCACATTCACATACGACAGAACAGATTCGGGAGATGATCGGAGCCGATTCTCTTGGATATATGGAAGTTGAGAAGTTGAAAGATATGGTTGGGGATTTAAGTTACTGTGATGCCTGTTTTACAGGCAATTATCCGATGAAAGTGCCGGGCAGAGATGTATCCCTTGCCTTTGAGTAGAAGATATAAATTATTTAAATATAATTCAGAATAAGGAGAAAAAAACGATGACAAACGACAGATATCAGAGCCCACTTTCAGAAAGATATGCCAGCAAAGAGATGCAGTATATTTTCTCGCCGGACAAGAAGTTCCGCACATGGAGAAAACTGTGGATCGCACTTGCAGAGACAGAGAAAGAGCTGGGACTTCCAATCACCCAGGAACAGATTGATGAATTAAAAGCGCATGCAGAAGACATTAATTATGATGTCGCAAAGGAACGTGAAAAGGTAGTGCGTCATGACGTAATGTCTCATGTATATGCATATGGAAAACAGTGCCCGAAGGCAAAAGGAATCATTCATCTTGGAGCAACATCCTGTTATGTAGGAGATAATACAGATATTATCCTGATGTCCGAGGCACTGGATATTGTGAAGAAAAAACTGGTAAATGTAATTGCAGAACTTGCCAAATTTGCGGATGAGCATAAGAATCTGCCGACGCTTGCATTTACACATTTCCAGCCGGCGCAGCCGACAACGGTTGGAAAACGTGCAACTTTGTGGATGCAGGAATTTATGATGGACTTGGAAGATCTGGAGTATGTAAAAGGAAGCTTGAAGATGCTTGGCTCAAAGGGTACTACCGGTACACAGGCAAGTTTCCAGGAACTGTTTGATGGAGATCAGGAGACGATTGATAAGATCGATCCAATGATCGCACAGAAGATGGGATTTGAGGCATGTTATCCGGTTTCAGGACAGACTTACTCCAGAAAAGTAGATACAAGAGTAATTAATGTACTGGCAGGAATTGCTGCGAGTGCACACAAATTCAGCAATGACATCCGTCTGCTTCAGCACTTAAAAGAAGTAGAAGAACCATTTGAAAAGACACAGATCGGATCATCCGCAATGGCTTACAAGCGTAATCCGATGAGAAGCGAGAGAATTGCATCTTTATCCAGATATGTGATAGTAGATGCGCTGAATCCGGCAATCACATCTGCAACGCAGTGGTTTGAGAGAACGCTGGATGATTCCGCAAATAAACGTCTGAGTGTGCCGGAAGGATTCCTTGCAATTGATGGTATTCTGGATCTCTGCCTGAATGTTGTAGATGGACTGGTTGTATATCCGAAAGTAATCGAGAAACGTCTGATGTCAGAGCTTCCATTTATGGCAACAGAGAATATTATGATGGATGCTGTAAAAGCAGGCGGTGACCGTCAGGAGTTACATGAAAGAATCCGTGAGCTTTCTATGGAAGCAGGACGCAATGTAAAAGAAAAAGGGCTGGACAATAATCTTCTGGAACTGATTGCAGCAGATCCGGCATTCAATCTGAGTGTTGATGAACTGAAGAAGACAATGGATCCGTCCAAATATGTTGGACGCGCACCGGTTCAGGTAGACAATTATCTGAACAATGTTGTACGCCCAATGCTTGAAGAGAATAAAGAAATTCTTGGAATGACAGCGGAAATTAACGTGTAAAATATATGGAATATATAAAGAATATCTATAGATGAAACGAATAGATAGAAGTTACAAACGTGCAATAGTAATTGTGACGAAAAAATCTTTAATGATGAAAATAACTTGACAAAAAAACGGTGTAAGCGAACGAGTTTACGCCGTTTTTTGTATGTAAAATAATAAGCGCGATTGCACACAATGTATAAAATACACAAAGAAAATATAGAAGGTTTTGTACATATTGCGCTGTATATAGATAAGTGTTATGATAGGTGTAATGAATAAGTTCGTATAAATATACGGAAAATCTATACAAAGAAAAGGGGGATGTAACAATGAAAACATTAAACGATCTTGTTCTGACAATTCAGCACTATCTGTCTGATTATGTGTTGATCATCGCACTTCTCGGAGGTGGAATCTGGTTCACATTTAAGCTTGGTTTTATTCAAGTACGTGGATTTGGAGAAGGAATGCGCCGGACTTTTGGCGGCCTGTTCAGTAAAAAAGGCAATGCTGACAAAGATGGAATGTCATCATTCCAGGCACTGGCAACAGCAATTGCAGCTCAGGTAGGAACCGGTAATATCGCCGGAGCGGCGACCGCTCTTGCAATCGGAGGACCGGGAGCTATTTTTTGGATGTGGATCGCAGCATTCCTGGGAATGGCAACGATCTTTGGCGAGGCTGTACTTGCACAGAAGTATAAGCAGGTAGGAGTTGACGGAGAGATCACAGGAGGACCTGTATATTATATCCGTGCAGCATTTAAAGGAACGTTTGGAAAAGTACTTGCCGGAATTTTTGCAGTATTGATCATCCTGGCGCTTGGATTTATGGGTAATGCAGTACAGTCCAATTCCATCGCAGCAGCCTTCCATACAGCATTTGGTGTGCCACAGGCAGCAGTTGGTGTTGTAGTTGCACTGATCGCGTTATTTGTATTCGTAGGTGGTATGCAGCGTATCGCAAAAGTAACAGAGACGCTCGTACCGATCATGGCAGCTTTCTATATTCTTGGTGCGCTGATTGTTATTATTTATAATTATAAGAATATTCCATATGCATTCCAGGCAATTGTCGTTGGAGCATTTAATCCGTCAGCAGTATCCGGTGGTGCTGTGGGTGCGACATTAAAACTTGCGCTTACAAAAGGTGTTGCAAGAGGATTGTTCTCTAATGAGGCTGGTATGGGTTCTACCCCACATGCGCATGCAGTTGCAAAAGTAGATCATCCGGTCGAGCAGGGATTTGTTGCAATGATCGGTGTATTTATCGATACGTTTATCGTACTAAACCTGACAGCATTTGTAATTATTACAACGAAGTCTATTCCAAGTGGTAAGACAGGTGCAGAGTTAAGCCAGTATGCATTCTCTACATTGTATGGAAAAGGCGGAGATATCTTTATCGCGATTTGTATGTTCTTCTTCGCATTTTCAACAATTATTGGCTGGTATTTCTTTGGACAGGCAAATATTAAGTATCTGTTTGGACCAAAAGCTGTAAAAGTATATTCCGTATTAGTTGCTGTGTGCGTAGTGCTTGGATCACTTGCACAGGTAGATCTCGTATGGAATATGGCAGACTGCTTCAACTCCATGATGGTAATTCCGAACTTTATCGGTCTGATTGTTCTGAGCGGTACGATTAAGAAGTTGCATGATGATTACTATCAGAACTTTAAAAAGAATAAATAGATATTATCTATAAGTGGATGAAATGCAGGACAATCATAAATGTTGTTTTTTATAGACGTTTTAATAAATATTATAAAATCGACTAATAAATATAACAAAAATCAGGAATGGAAATTGTGCATACTCACTAAAATAATATTAATTAGTATAATGGGTTGCAAAAAAAGTTACAATAAGTTATTATAGATACAGGCAATAAATAATATAAAAAATGTCTATGAAAATTGTGTAATGATTTTCTATGAAAAGAATATTCGTGGGATGATGTTTTCCAAGAGAGAGTTGAACGGATCAGCCGCCGAAGAGGCAAGCCGGACATACATGGTGGGTATGCAAAAAGGTGAAACTTTCAGGCAAAAGGACTGGAAAATGTACCACATTCTGAATCTTGTGCTGTGTGATAAAGCTTATCGATGATTTCAATTTATCAGGGCAAAAGACAGGAAGGACGCCGTAGATATAATTGTATATCTGGACGTCCTTTTTTATTTGGAATACCGATGACTTTTATTGTATTTATCGATTGCCGAGGCAACAGGCCGGAAAGGAGGATACGGTTCAGGATGAACAGGGGGAAATATATAGTCTTGACCAATAATCCACTGGTCTTCGATAAGCTTGAGAAGACACACGAAGTAATATATCTGGAAACTACTTATGAAGGGCTTCTCCGGGAAGTCAGAGACAGAATACATGACGGACATTTACTTCTGACGCATCCGTTATCCGGAAGCGTGAAGCCAAATGAGACACCATACAAATCGGTTTTGATTTCAGCTGGAAAGGAGGAAGTGGACAGAAGGTCGCTTACGATTATAGAAAATGCAATCGATGCATGCCATAAATTCCAAGATAAGACTGGACGATATGGAGAAAGCGTACTGGAAGATTTTCAGTTGATTGACTGGACTCTGCTGGAAAGCGGCCTGGCATCAGCAGATGCCTGGTAAGTCATTGAGTGAGGTTGTCGAGCGTTGCAGCTTAAACAATATAATTTTTTTAAGGAGGGAACTTAAAGTGAGATTAGAAATGGGACACATTTACATCAAGGATATTCAGTTTGCATCTGAGTCAAAGATTGAAGACGGAATCCTTTATGTATCCGAAGAAGCCGTTAAGGCAGTAGCTCTTGAGGACGAAAAGATTAAGAGCGTATCATTTGACATTGCAAAACCGGGTGAGTCTGTAAGAATCACACCTGTTAAAGATGTTATCGAACCTAGAGTTAAAGTTGAAGGAAGAGGAGGAATCTTCCCGGGAGTTATCTCTAAAGTAGACACAGTTGGAGAAGGAAAGACTTACGCATTAAAAGGAATGGCTGTTGTTACAGCTGGTAAGATCGTGGGATTCCAGGAAGGTATCATTGATATGACAGGTCCTGGAGCAGATTACACACCATTCTCCAAGACATTAAACCTGGTTATGGTATGTGAGCCAATTGACAATATCAAACAGCATGAATACGAAAAAGCAGTTCGTTTCGCTGGATTCAGAGTTGCAACTTACATTGGTGAGTTAGCACGTGATCTGACACCGGATGAGACAAAAGTTTACGAGACATGCACAATCAAAGAAGGAATGGAAAAATATCCGGACCTGCCGAGAGTTGCATATGTACAGATGCTTCAGAGCCAGGGACTTCTTCATGACACATATGTATATGGTGTAGATGCTAAGAAAATCGTTCCTACAATTTTAAGCCCTACAGAGATCATGGACGGAGCAATTGTTTCCGGTAACTGTGTATCTGCATGTGATAAGAACCCTACATATGTTCATCTGAACAACCCGGTTGTACATGACTTATTTGAACAGCACGGAAAAACATTAAACTTTGTTTGCCAGATTATCACAAACGAGAACGTATATCTTGCTGATAAACAGCGTTCTTCTGACTGGACAGCAAAACTTTGCAAGATGTTAGACCTGGATGGAGTTATTGTATCTCAGGAAGGATTCGGTAACCCGGATACAGACCTTATCATGAATTGTAAGAAGATTGAAGCAGAAGGCGTTAAGACTGTAATCATCACAGACGAGTATGCCGGACGTGATGGAAAATCTCAGTCACTTGCTGATGCTGATCAGGCTGCTGATGCAGTAGTAACAGGCGGAAATGCAAACCAGGTAGTTATCCTGCCGAAACTTGACAAAGTAATTGGAACTCTTGACTATGTAACAAAGATTGCTGGTGCAAGTGAAGAGACACTGCGCGAGGACGGATCTCTTGAAGTTGAGCTTCAGGTTCTGACAGGCGCAACAAACGAAACTGGTTTCAATAAACTGAGTGCAAGATAAGGAATGGAGGATATAGAATAATGGCTAAATTAAAAGTTGTTCATTACATCAATCAGTTCTTTGCACAGATTGGTGGAGAAGAAAAAGCAGATTACCCGGTTGAACTGCGTGTTGGCGAAGTTGTTGGACCAGGTATGGCATTAACACAGAATTTTAAAGATGAAGCAGAGATCATTGCAACAATCGTATGTGGTGACTCTTATTTCAACGAGAATCTTGAAAAAGCAAAAGCAGAGATTCTTGAGATGGTTAAAGAACAGGCTCCGGACATCTTTATTGCAGGACCGGCTTTCAACGCTGGACGTTACGGAGTTGCCTGCGGTACTATCGCAGCAGCAGTTCAGGAAGAACTTGGTATTCCTTCCCTGACTGGTATGTATGTAGAGAACCCAGGTGCTGATATGTTTAAAAACCAGGTATACATGGTCTCTACAAAGAACAGTGCAGCAGGTATGAGAGACGCTGTTAAGAAGATGGCTCCTCTGGCTGTTAAACTTGGAAAAGGTGAGAAAATCGGTTCTTCTGCAGAAGAAGGATATATGCCGAACGGTATTCGTGTAAACTTCTTTGAAAAAGAAAGAGGATCTCAGAGAGCTGTTAAGATGCTCATTAAGAAACTGGCTGGAAAACCTTTCGAGACAGAGTTCCCAATGCCAGACTTCGACAGAGTTGATCCGAATCCGGCTGTAAAAGACCTTGCACATGCTAAGATCGCATTAGTTACTTCCGGTGGTATCGTTCCGAAGGGAAATCCGGATCACATCGAAAGTTCAAGTGCTTCCCACTATGGTGAGTATGATATTACAGGTGTTACGGATCTGACAGAAGACACATATGAGACAGCTCATGGTGGATACGATCCAGTATACGCAAATGAAGACGCTGACCGTGTACTTCCGGTTGATGTTCTTCGTGATATGGAAAAAGAAGGAATTATCGGTGAGTTACATCACTTATTCTATACTACAACAGGAAATGGTACTGCTGTTGCATCTGCAAAAGCATTTGCTGATGAATTCTCTAAGAAACTGGTAGCTGATGGGGTAGATGCAGTAATCCTCACATCTACTTGAGGTACCTGTACACGTTGCGGTGCAACGATGGTAAAAGAAATTGAGAGAGCAGGAATTCCGGTAGTACATATCTGTACAGTAACACCAATTTCCATGACAGTTGGTGCTAACAGAATCGTTCCGGCTATCGCAATCCCTCATCCACTTGGAAATCCGGCACTGGATAAAGATGAGGAAAAAGAACTTCGTCGTAAGATCGTAGAGAAAGCTCTGAAAGCTCTTACAACAGAGGTTGACGGACAGACTATTTTCGAGTAGAGTATGAGAATACTATTAATGAAAAGGAGACGTAACAGACATGGATAAGATTTATGATGTTATCGTTCTTGGTGCAGGACCTGCCGGATTAGCGGCAGGACTGTATGCAGGAAGAAGTCGTCTTTCTGTACTGATTCTTGAAAAAGGACAGGACGGAGGACAGATTGCAATCACAGATGAGATCGAGAACTATCCGGGACAGATCGTAGAAGGTGAGTCCGGACCGTCCCTGATCGCAAGAATGACAGAACAGGCAGCTAAATTCGGAGCTGAGCGTGTATCTGACACAATTACAGAAGTATCTCTTGAGGGAGATGTAAAAGTGTTAAAGAGCTCAAAAGCAGAATACAAAGCAAGACATGTCATCCTCGCTACAGGAGCTCATGCAAGACCAATCGGATGCAAAGGGGAAGCAGAGTTCACAGGAAAAGGTGTTTCTTACTGTGCAACATGCGATGCAAACTTCTTTGAGGATTTCGAGGTATACGTAGTTGGTGGAGGAGACTCTGCAGTAGAAGAAGCTATGTATCTGACAAAATTTGCAAGAAAAGTTACAATCATTCACAGACGTGACGAACTTCGTGCTGCAAAATCCATTCAGGAAAAGGCTTTCAAGAACCCAAAACTGCACTTTATGTGGGATACAGTTGTAGAAGAAGTCGGTGGAGATGATATTCTCCAGTGGATGAAAGTGAAAAATGTGAAAACTGGTGAAGTTACAACAGTGGAAGCAGATGAAGAAGACGGAATGTTTGGTGTGTTCGGATTTATCGGAACAGTACCGAATACAAAACCGTTTGAAGGAATTATCGACATGGATGAGCGTGGATACATCAAGACAGATGCAGACATGCATACAAACATCCCGGGTGTATATGCAGCAGGTGATGTTCGCGTGAAGAGCCTGAGGCAGGTAGTAACTGCAGCAGCTGACGGAGCAATCGCAGCCGTTCAGGTTGAGAGAAGTATGTCAGATTATTTCTAAAACCTTTTTAATTCGTCAAATTTTGTATTTAATAAGGAGAGATAAGCAATGTTAGAAGTAGATAAGAAAACATTTGAAGAAGAAGTATTAAAAGCAGAAGGATATGTATTTGTAGACTTTTTCGGTGATGGATGTGTTCCATGCCAGGCTCTGATGCCAAAAGTACATGAATATGCAGATACATATGGTGACAAGATGAAATTCACATGCCTGAATACAACAAAGGCACGTCGTCTTGCAATCTCTCAGAAAATCTTAGGTCTGCCGGTTATGGCAATTTACAAAGACGGAGAGAAAGTAGAAGAGCTGGTAAAAGATGATTGTACACCAGAGTCTATCGAAGAGTTGATTAAGAAATACATCTAATCTGGATGTTGTTTCTATAATCATAGATATTTGATCAAGTTGTTAGTATACAATACAAGAAAGGAGAAAGAGTAATTATGGCTATTTTAGAAGGCAAAAAAGCAATAATTATCGGAGACCGTGATGGAATTCCGGGACCGGCTATCGCAGAATGCGTAAAAACAGCTGGTGCTGAAGTAATTTTCTCATCAACGGAATGTTTCGTCTGAACAAGCGCAGGCGCAATGGATCTGGAAAACCAGAAGAGAGTAAAAGAGTTCGCAGAGGAGTATGGTGCAGAGAACTTAGTAGTAGTTCTTGGTGCAGCAGAAGGCGAAGCTGCAGGTCTTGCAGCTGAGACTGTAATGTTAGGCGATCCTACTTTCGCAGGTCCATTGACAGGAGTCCAGCTTGGACTTACGACTTATCACGTATGTGAGCCAGAGATCAAAAAGGAATTTGACGAAGCAGTTTATGATGAACAGGTAAGCATGATGGAAATGGTTCTTGACGTAGACGACATCGTAGATGAGATGAATGCTATCAGAGAGCAGGCAGCAGAAAACTAATCATTTTTTGTTAAAGATCATGTTGTGTTTAGAGGGCGAACCCGGTGCGATCCCCGCATAAGGGGAGCCCTCTTTTTGTCTTGATTGTATACGACAAAGTAAAAGTTTACGTAAAAGGAAAGGTGGAAAACCAATGAACAGTGTAATTAAGGGAGCAAGCTATGTATTAGCACACACTCCAGATATGGTTTTATATAATGGAACAACTCAGACAACAGAAAGAATTGTTAACCCGGAATCAGAGTATCTGAAAGAGGTACCGAAGCACTTACGTTCTTATGAGGATGTTGTAGCTTACTGGCCGAACCAGACATACATCGGAAATGCTCATCCGGATCAGTTAGCTGAGATTGAGTTCCCATACTTCGACAAGAAGATGGAAGGCGCAGAGCGTTATGGAAAATATGGTGAGATCATGCCGGAAGAAGAGTTCCTTCTTTTAGTTCAGGCTTGTGATATGTTTGAAGTAGTAAGACTGGAGAAAGCATTCGTAGCAGCACACAAAGATGCATTTGCAGCTGACCCGGTTATCACTGAAGATATTGTAGCTCTGTTACATGAAGGTGTAGAGATCGATGAGATCGAAGCACTGATTAAAGACGATCACGCAGAGCCTCTTTACTTCGAAGACAAATTAGTTGGATGTGTAAAACCAGCTCATGATATCGATGTAAACTTATCTTCTCACGTTATGCATGAAAACTTAATGAGTAAAGCATCTAGTGTTTTAGCACTGCTTTACGGAGTTAAAAATGCAGGAATTGAAAAATCTGACGTAGAGTATGTTATCGATTGTGCTGAGGAAGCATGTGGAGATATGAACCAGAGAGGTGGAGGAAACTTCGCTAAAGCAGCAGCTGAGATTGCCGGACTGTCTAACGCTACAGGATCTGACGCAAGAGGATTCTGTGCAGCACCGACACACGCACTGATCGAAGCAGCAGCACTCGTTAAATCCGGAGCATACAAATGCGTAGCTGTTACAGCAGGTGGATGTACAGCTAAATTAGGAATGAACGGAAAAGACCATGTGAAAAAAGAACTTCCGATCTTAGAGGACTGCCTGGGCGGATTCTGTGTGATCATCGCAGAGAACGACGGAGTAAACCCGGAGATCGATCTGAACATGTTAGGACGCCACACAGTAGGAACTGGATCTGCACCGCAGAACGTAATCGGAAGCCTGGTAGCTGATCCGCTTGACAGAGCAGGAATGAAGATCACAGATATCGATAAATTCTCACCGGAGATGCAGAACCCGGATATCACAAAACCGGCAGGAGCAGGAGATGTACCGCTTGCAAACTATAAGATGATCGCTGCTCTGGCAGTAAAGAGAGGCGAGCTTGACAGAAAAGAGCTGGCAGCATTTACAAAAGATCACGGACTGACCGGATGGGCACCGACACAGGGACATATCCCGTCAGGAGTACCATTTGTAGGATTTGCACGTGAAGATATCTTAGAAGGAAAGATCAAAAATGCCATGATCATCGGAAAAGGAAGTCTGTTCCTTGGACGTATGACAAACTTATTCGATGGAGTATCTTTCGTAATTCACGGAAATACAGCAGCTGAAGAAGAAGCAGCATCCGGAGTATCAGAGGAAGAAGTAAAAGGCTTAATCGCAAAAGCAATGAAAGATTTTGCAGCGACCCTGATGGCAGAATAAGGGGGTACATTATAATGGCAGATAAAATTGAAAAAATGATCGCAGAGACCTTCCTTGAGATGGCGCAGGGACTGGAAACAGGAAGCTTTGGTAAAAGACCGAAGATCGCGCTTACAGGAATGGGATCTGAGCATGGCGAAGAGAATGCGATGGAAGCAGCGCTCATGGCTGCAAAAGAAGGGATTGATGTTTATTACATTGGATCTCTGGAAGCAGAAGGCGTTACAACCGTCAAAGTGGCAGATGATGAGGAAGGCCACAAAAAGATGGAAGAAATGCTGGCAAACAAGGAAGTAGACGGAGCAGTTACCATGCATTTCCCATTCCCGATCGGAGTATCCACAGTCGGACGTGCGATCACACCATCCAAGGGAAAAGAAATGTTCGTGGCAAATACAACCGGAACATCTAGTGCAGACCGTATCGAAGGAATGATCAAGAATACGATTTACGGAATCATTGCAGCAAAAGCATGTGGAAAAGTAAATCCTACAGTTGGAATCCTGAATGTAGACGGTGCACGCCAGACAGAAAAAGCATTAAAAGAATTAAAAGAAAACGGATATGACATTACATTTGCAGAGTCAGCAAGAGCAGACGGTGGATGTGTCATGAGAGGAAATGACGTACTGCAGGGAACTCCGGATATCATGGTAACAGATTCCCTTACAGGAAATATCCTGATTAAGATGCTGTCTTCATACACAACGGGAGGAAGCTATGAGGCAACAGGTTACGGATATGGACCTGGAATCGGAGAAGGATATGACCAGTTAGTCATGATCGTATCAAGAGCAAGTGGAGCACCGCTTATCGCAGGAGCTATCCGCTATGCAGCACAGCTTGTAAGAAGCAAAGTATTTGAAATCGCAAAAGCAGAGTTTGCAGCAGCAAACAAAGCTGGATTAAAAGCGATTCTTGAGGCAAGAAAGGCAGCGAACAAACCGGCAGCGGCTGAAGAAGATGTAAAAGAGCCACCGAAGGAGATCGTTACAAGCCAGATCGCAGGAATCGAAGTTATGGATCTTGAGGATGCAGTTAAAGTCCTGTGGAAACTCAATATTTATGCAGAGAGCGGAATGGGATGTACCGGACCGATCATCCGTGTATCGGATGCAAATCTTGCAAAAGCTGAAGAAGAATTAAAGAAAGCCGGATATATTAATTAGTCTGATGATAAAAAAGTCATAGTCTGACCGGGTGGCGTTTTGACAATGTGTCAAGACGCCACTTTCTTTTATTTGTGAGTCAATTTATAATGAACTTATAAGAGAAAGAACCGGAAAGGCTGGTGGCATTATGGAACTCGTATTAAAGAAATTAAATCAGGGATTGGAAGTGGAAGGAATATGTGCATTCCGCAGTAAGATGACAACAAGAAATACTGTGACCGGAATATTTGTTCTGGTAAGTCTGGCACTCTTATATCTGGGCGTGACAACCTGAAAGGGAAAAGGAGAAGGATTGCCGGATGGGGCCGCCATGCACCAGGCGGTGATAGAAGAAACACATACAGGACCGGCAGGAGCGAACCTATTTGCAGGAACAGCAGGAGCGAACCTATTTGCAGGAACAGCAGGAGCGAAAGTTAATTTTAAAGATATGTCTGAACATAGAAAAGCAGCTATGGGAATGACAGTGTCTGGAAAGACAGATGTAAAATCAGCACTTAAAACAAAAGCATCAGTTGCAAAATCGACCGCTGCAAAAGCACCAGTTGCGAGATCATCAGTTGCGAGATCAGCAACCAGAGTTTCAAAGCCTGCTATGAAAAAGTCTGTGAAGAGATCGTATGCAGCAACAGTTAGCGAATCTGAAAATGAGACAAAGGCGGCAACTGTCAAAGAATCTGTGAAGACGGCTCTTTCGGATTCTTCGGTGGCAGAAGATACAAAGAAAAAGCTGGAGACGGAAGTTCCATGGAGTGTGACACTTGATGCTAACGGTGGTATTCCGGCAATTCGTGAGTATTCTTTTGCAGAAAAGACATTTTCAGAAAAGGATTTTGAAGTACCGACAAGACCTGGAAAAGTATTTACCGGATGGTATGAAGATGTAGGATGTACAAAGCCATTTTCAGGAGTAATAGATGTGAAAAATATCCGTTTGTATGCCGGCTGGAAAGAATTTGATGGATTTGTATGTGATGCAAATGGTTACGTAACAGCATGTACCAATGCAGATACGATGCTGAGAGACGGATTTCTTGTGCTTCCAACATCTGCTTCATGCACAGGGATTGCGGCAAGTGCATTTGATGGAGTGGAAGATCGGATCATGGAAGTATATATTCCGGCGAACATTCATTATATCGCAGACGGAATTTTTGACAGACTTCCAAATCTTCTTTATATAGAAGCAGCGTCCGGAAATCCTTATTATTACAGTGAAGAAGGTGTATTGTACAGAACAACTGGAGAAATTGTTGCAACACCGCGAGGTTGATATTTGGAAAATGTGGTGATATAATGTGTTGGATTAGGTACATAGGAGCTACGCATGAGAATTCAACAAGTAAAAGACAACAAAATCCAATATCTTGATTTATTACAGTTTGCGGATCCGAACGAAGAAGCTTTGGAAAAAAAACTGGATACAATGGATCTGTTTCTGTTAAAGGAAGACGGAGTGATCAAAACGATCTGTGCTGTCAGATTCCGGAAAAACCGGAAGTGCGAGATTTTGAGCATTGTAACCATGGAAGAAGCGCGTGGATGTGGCTACGGTAAATATATGGTTCATTATATTTGTGAGCATTACAGTGACCGGTGTGACGAATTGTATGTGGGAATCGGAAATTGCAGAAAACTGCTTGGCTTTTTTGAAAAATGTGGATTTTCTAATTCTCATATTTTAGCAGGATATTTTCTGAAAAAATACAAAGAACCTGTTTATGATGATGGTATTCCGCTTACAGATATGGTATATTTTAAGAAGCGGCTAGAAGCAGAGATTGATATAAAAAAAGTCGTGGATGTGGCACTGGAAGCAGGAAGGATCCTTTTGAAGAATGGTGGCGAGATCTTCCGTGTAGAAGAGACGATGACGCGGATATGCAACCGTTTTCATATTGATCAGGTAGATATATTTACTCTGAGTCATGCCATCTTTGTTACGGCGAAGAGCGGAGAAGAGGAAGTGTACACAAAGGTGAAGAATGTACCTTTATCGGGAACACATCTGGGGATTGTTGCGGAAGTAAATTCGCTTTCCAGAGCGATATCAGCCGGGAGGATGTCACTGGAAGAGGCGCAGAAACGATTAAAAGAGATCGACAAAATTGAGCCGATACATCCGGGTGTACAGATCATAGGTGCCGGATTTGCAAGTGGATGTCTTGGATATCTTCTTGGAGCGACGGCGAGAGAAAGCGTTGTTGCGTTCTTTATTGGCTGTATCCTCTATTGCTGGGTACTGCTGGCGAGAAGATATCATATGTCTAAGATTATCAGTAATATTGCAGGTGGCGTGATCATTACCGGGCTGGCGCTTGCAGCGAGAGAGGTGCCATGGCTTGCACCGGTGCAGTTAAATGGTATGATCATTGGTGCGCTTATGCCTTTGGTTCCGGGAATGGCATTTGTCAATTCAATCCGCGAGATTGCAGACAGTGATTTTCTGTCGGGAACAGTCAGAATGATTGATACATTATTAGTATTTGTGTATATTGCGATCGGCGTCGGACTGACTCTTAGCATTTATCACACGTTAGGAGGAATTGTCGGATGATAGTAGAACTGATTGCCAATGGAGTCTGTGCATTTGCAGGAGCGGTTGCGTTTGCAGTATTATTTAGTGTACCGAGACATTTTTACATCGGATGTGGAATTACAGGTGCAGCAGGCTGGTGTGTGTATTTGATACTGGAAGAATATGCAGGACTTTCGGCTGCAATTGCTTCTTTTTGTGGTACACTGGTAGTGGTATTATTATCACGTATGCTGACCGTGCGGATGAAATGCCCAATCACAATATTCCTTGTATCCGGAGTGATTCCGATGGTGCCGGGTGCCGGGATTTATTATACAACTTATTATCTGGTTATGAATCAGTTGGGAATGGCAGCATCAAAAGGCCTGGAAGCAGTCAAGGTTTCGTTTGGAATAGTCCTTGGAATTGCCATTGTATTATCCATTCCGAGAGATGTGTTCCAGAAAGGCTACTGGAAGCAGCTGAAATATCACAGAAAAAAGAAAAATATTTTAAATTAATATATAGTTAGGAGATAAGAATCATGAGTAAAGTAAGAACAAGATTTGCCCCAAGTCCGACAGGAAGAATGCATGTCGGGAATTTAAGAACAGCATTGTATGCATATCTGATTGCAAAACATGAGGATGGAGATTTTATTCTTCGTATTGAAGATACAGACCAGGAGCGTTTCGTTGACGGAGCGCTGGAGATCATCTACCATACACTGGAAGAGACAGGACTCGTTCATGATGAAGGCCCGGACAAAGATGGTGGAGTTGGACCATATGTACAGAGCGAGAGAAACAAATCCGGACTGTATCTGAAATATGCCAAACAGCTGATTGAGCAGGGAGATGCTTATTATTGTTTCTGCGATAAGGAACGTCTGGAATCACTGAAAAGCAAAGTAGACGGAGAGGGAAGTGCAGAGATTGTTGTCTATGATAAACACTGCCTGGGACTGAGCAAAGAAGAAGTACAGGCAAATCTGGATGCAGGTAAGCCTTACGTTATCCGTTTTAATATGCCGACAGAAGGAACAACAACTTTCAAAGATGACATTTATGGAGATATTACGGTTCCGAATAATGAGCTGGAGGATCTGATCCTTATCAAATCTGACGGATATCCGACTTACAATTTTGCGAATGTTATTGATGACCATCTGATGGGAATTACACACGTTGTACGTGGAAATGAATATTTATCTTCTGCACCGAAGTACAACAAGATCTATGAAGCATTTGGATGGGAGATTCCGACTTATGTGCACTGTCCGCTGATCACAGACGAGACACATAAGAAACTGAGTAAGAGATGCGGACATTCTTCTTATGAAGATCTGATCGATCAGGGATTTGTGAAAGAAGCAGTTGTAAATTATGTTGCACTTCTTGGATGGTGCCCATCTGATAATCGGGAGATTTTCTCACTGGAAGAACTTGTGAAAGCATTTGACTACCGTCATATGAGCAAGTCTCCGGCTGTATTTGATATTGTGAAATTAAAATGGATGAACGGAGAATATCTGAAAGCCATGGACGAAGACAAATTCTTTGAAATGGCAAAACCGTATATTCAGGAAGTTATTACAAAAGATTATGATTTGAAGAAAATTGCCGGATTAGTTAAGACAAGAATTGAGATTTTCCCGGATATCAAGGATCAGATTGATTTCTTTGAAGAACTTCCGGAATATGACACAGCAATGTACTGTCATAAGAAGATGAAAACAAACGAAGAAAATTCTCTGGAAGTATTAAAAGAAGTACTTCCGCTCCTGGAAGAGCAGTATGATTTCAGCAATGATGCTTTATTTGCTCTTCTGAAGAAATATGTTGATGAAAAAGGTGTCAAGACTGGTTTCGTTATGTGGCCGATCCGTACTGCGGTATCCGGAAAACAGAGCACACCTGGCGGTGCTACAGAGATTATGGAGATTCTTGGCAAAGAAGAATCTGTAGCCAGAATTAAAAAAGGTATTGAATTATTAAGCAAATAGAGGTATATATGCAATTAAATCATGCTCAGAAAGAGGCGGTCGCCCATAAGGAAGGACCTTGTATGGTTCTTGCCGGTCCCGGTTCAGGGAAAACTCTTACCATTGCAAAAAGAATTGAATATCTGATTATGAATTATAAGGTAAGACCAGAAGAAATTCTGGTCCTTACCTTTACAAAGTATGCGGCAAAGTCAATGAAACAGCGGTTTGCCAAAGTTATGAAACAGCAGGCGTCTGCGGTGACATTTGGAACATTTCACGGTGTTTATTACGGGATTTTAAAGTGGGCTTACAAACTTACTTCCGCGAATCTTCTGACGGAAGAAGAACGAAAAAATCTGCTTACAGGGATCGTTTCGAAGACGGACTGGGGTGAGGATGAAGAGTTGCTCCGGGAAGAAGATTTTCTTAAGAATCTGTCGGAGGAGATTGGAAATGTGAAGAATCACCGCTACAATATAGAAACATATGAAGCAAAGCAATATGGCGAAAATCGTTTTCGGGATATTTATACTGCTTATGAGAAGGAAAAGAAGCGTCTTCATAAGCTGGATTTTGAAGATATGCTGCTGGAGTGCAGCCTCCTGTTTGAGAGCAGACCGGATATACTGGCAAAATGGCAAAAACGTTTCCCGCATATTCTGGTGGATGAATTTCAGGATATTAACCGGGTACAGTATGATGTCCTGCGGATGCTGGCGGGCGAAAACGCCAATCTGTTTGTAGTGGGGGATGATGACCAGTCTATTTACGGATTCCGCGGAGCGAGTCCGGGAATTATGCAGCAGTTTATGAAAGATTATCCGCAGGCAAAGCAAATCCTGCTGGATGTGAATTACCGTTCAACAGCACATATTGTGAATGGAGCACTGCGTGTGATCACAAATAATAAAAATCGTTTTTTGAAGAAAATCAAGGCAGAACAGAAAGCAGATCTGACAGTTCATGTACAGGAAGTGAGAGATCCGTTTGAAGAAAGCAGGTATATTCTGGACCGGATAAGGGAAACTTTAAAAAGTGGGATACAGTATGAAGAAATTGCGGTTTTATACCGCACTGCTGCTGAGGCAAGAGTGATGGCGGAAACATTGATGGAGCATCAGATACCGTTTCAGATGAAAGAACATTTATATAATATATATGAACATTTTATCGGACAGGATATCAAAAGCTATCTGCACCTGGCAGAAGGAATTGTCACAAGGAAAGACCTTTTAAGGATTGCAAACCGCCCGAACCGCTACATCAGCCGGGACAGCATGCGCAGTGACAGGGCAGATTATGAAAGTCTGAGGAAATATTACCAGAATAAAAAATGGATGCAGGATCGCATTGATCAACTGGAATGGGATATGAAGATGATTGCAGGAAAAAGTCCGTATGCAGTGATCCAGTATATACGAAAAAGAGTCGGTTATGATGCATTTCTGAAAGAATATGCCGCTTATCGCAGACTGTGTACAGAAGAACTGTTTGAGGTGCTCGATGAGATTCAGGAGAGAGCAAAAGCGTATGCGACAATTCCAGAGTGGTTTGCGCACATTGAACAATATGAAGAAAATTTATGGGAAAACAGCAGAAAAACGCAAAAAGAAGGCATTTGTATGCTGACAATGCACGGGGCGAAAGGATTGGAATATGATACCGTATTTATCCTTGGCGCAAATGAGGGCAGCATGCCATACAGGCGGGCTGTCATGCAGGATGAGACGGAAGAGGAGAGGCGCTTGTTCTATGTGGCGATGACACGGGCAAAACGCCAGCTTGTCATCAGTTATGTAAAAGAAAAAAACGGAAAAGACTGCAGTCCTTCCCGTTTTGTAAAAGAGCTCTTCTTATAATTCTTCAAATTCCTGCTCATCCATCCACTCGTCAAATGCATCGGCAGCGATGTCGTATTCGTCATCGTCTTCGATATTGCCAAGTGTCGGCTCGCCGTCTACTTCTTCGTAGCGGTAGAGATAAACATCACCGTCTTCACTCTCACCTTCTTCATTCAGAGGAAGCAGCGCAATATACTCTCTTCCGTTTGCTGAATATGTAGTTAAAACTGCGCAGTCGATTTCTTCATCGTCTTCCATTGTAAGAGTTACTGTGATCTGCTCTTCATCTGTGTTCATATTCTGTTCACTCATAATATAATTCTCCTTTTTCTAAGATAACTTAACTCTATCAAAGGAACAGGCAAAAAGCAAGGATGTAGTAGCCAAATTAAGAAAAATGTTGTAAAATAAATCTGCGTGTACATAAGGAGGAAAACAGCATGTTAAGAAAAAAAATATCACTGCTTCTGGCAGTCCTGTTAGTCTGCATGTTAGGAATGACTGCATGCAAAAAAGATGTAGGAACACCGGAAGATAATGCAACAGCCGAAGAAGATACAGACGAAAATGCAGATCAGGAAAAGTACTTAATCGGATTTTCCGTGATCGATATGGAGAACCCGTATTTTATTACATTGGAAAGTGCGACGAGAGAAGTTGTGGAAGCAGATGATTCTACTCTGATCACAAAAGATCCAGGCGGGAATGCGGACAAACAGGCAAAGCAGATTGATGAGATGATCAAGGATGGTATCAATGCCATTATTTTAAGCCCGGTAGACTGGGAGAAGATCACACCATCTCTTAAGAAACTTAAGGATGCCGGTGTGAAGATCATTAATGTAGATACGCAGGTAAAAGAGATGTCCTATGTGGATGCCTATGTAGGCTCTGATAATAAGAATGCAGGATATATCTGCGGAGAAGATCTGATCAAAAAGAGTCCGGACGGAGGAACCGTTGCAATTCTGGAATGCCCGACACAGAATTCCATGAATGAACGTATCACCGGATTTGAAGAGGCGATCTCCAAAGCAGAAAAAGGGTTTGAAGTAGTAGACAGAGCAGATACAAAAGGAAAATTTAACAAAGCATTGAAGGCAGCAGAGAAGATGTTGAAGAAATACCCGAATCTGACTGCGATCATGTGTGGCAATGACCAGCTTGCGGTTGCGGCAAAGACAGCAGTGAATGTTGTCGGTAATGATAAAGTACTGATTTACGGTGTGGATGGATCACCGGATATTAAGAAAGAATTAAAGAAAAGAGAGAACCAGATTGTAGGAACAGCAGCACAGTCACCGATTAATATAGGAAAGAAAGCTGCAGAGACAGCAGACAATATTCTGGATGGAAACGATTATGAGAAGGAAGTCTATGAAGAAGTCTTTATGATCAATAAAGATAATGTAGATATGTACGGCACAGATGGTTGGCAATAGAGTACAGAAAGGGAAAAAGGACACAAAGAATGAAGAATACACAAGGGCAGCAGTTACCGATGGGGGTTACGGTACAGGAAGATGGAGTCAGTTTTTCCGTTGCAGCGAAGAAGGGGAAGGCATGTTGCCTTCTCCTGTATCATGCAGGGGAAAAAGAACCATGTGCCAGATATCCGATGCGGCAAAGTGAAGGTGCGGTATATACAGTAAAGGTGACGGATATCCAGTCAGGTGCATATGCCTATGAGTATCTGATGGATGAAGAAGTTGTGACTGATCCGTACACAAAAGCATTTACAAAAGAGAATAAGAGTCAGGTCCTGATCCCAGAATATGACTGGGAGGATGACAGATATCCGGCTTATGCATATAAGGATGTTATTGCGTACAGCCTTCACGTGCGTGGATTTACACAGGATAGTTATTCAAAGGTTGCACACAGAGGAACCTTTGAAGGCGTCATAGAAAAGCTTCCTTATCTGAAAGACCTGGGGATCAACCAGATTCAGTGTATGCCGGTTTATTCATTTCTGGAAGGAAAAAGAAAGCCAAATTACTGGGGATATGGACCTGGGTATTTCTTTGCACCGAAGAACAGCTATTCTGCTATATCTGACGGTGTGCGTTCGTTGAAAAACATGGTGAAAGCATGTCATGAAGCGGAGATTGAAGTCGTGCTGGAAATGCCCTTTTGTCCGGAGACGCCGATCTATCAGGTGCTGGACTGCCTGCGCTATTACAGGCAGGAATATCATATAGACGGATATATCCTGAATCCGGCAGCAGTATCAACCAGAGCAGCGTATGAAGATCCGTATTTACAGGACTGCAAGCTGATGGTTCATCATACGGAATTTCAGAATGTGATGCGCCGTTTCTTAAAAGGAGACGAGGGTATGGTGGAAGCAGTGACTTACTGGCTACGTCACCTGTCGGAGAAAGAAGGAAACTTCAATTATATTGCGTCACATAATGGCTTCACGCTTATGGATCTTGTATCCTATGAAGGAAAACACAATGAAGCGAACGGAGAAAATAACCAGGATGGACCGGATTATAATTACAGCTGGAACTGCGGAGCAGAAGGCCCATCAAGGAAGAAAGCGGTTGTAAACTTAAGGAGAGGACAGCTGTATAATGCGCTGTTTCTTGTATTTCTGGCACAGGGGACACCGTGTCTGCTGGCGGGGGATGAGTTTGGCAATTCACAGAAAGGAAATAACAATGTCTATTGTCAGGACAATCCAACAGGCTGGGTAAATTGGAAAAAGCTGACGACGAATCAGGAACTGCATGATTTCGTGCGGGATCTGATCGCATTCCGCAAACGTTATAAAGTATTCCATCCGGCGCAGGAGATGAGCGGAACAGATACGACTAGATGCGGAGTTCCGGATGTATCCTACCACGGAGAATATGCATGGAGAATAGAGAAGGAAGTCGCAAGTAGACAGCTGGGCGTATATTACAGTGGAACATCGCTTGAAGCAGAGGACTGCTATGTCGCTTATAATATGCACTGGATCCGTCATACATTTGCTCTGCCATCTCTTCCGAAAAATAAAAAATGGTATCTTGCCGCTTCCACAAAAGACGGTATAAAAGCTGAAATGATCTGTTTGGGTGGACAGAAATCTATCGAAATTGAAGAAAGAACAATAGTTGTCCTGGTTGCAAAATAAGAAAACAGGGATACTCTCTTGAAAGTTATTGAAAAAAAGTGCATAATAAATATAAAGTATGTGAAAGAAATGACAAAGAATAAATGAAGAGGAATGGAGATATAAGTATGAAGGCGTTAAAACATCTGCAAACGATCAATCACCACAAACTATTGGTTATGAAACATTGTTTTAAAGTTGGATTATACAAGCAAGGGCTGCTTCACGATCTGTCCAAATATTCTCCGACAGAATTTCTGGTCGGCTGTAGGTATTATCAGGGAACAAGAAGCCCGAATAATGCAGAACGTGAAGCAACCGGATATTCTACAGCGTGGCTGCATCACAAAGGTCGTAATAAGCATCATTATGAATACTGGATTGATTACAGTATAGTTCCGGGAGAGGGGATTGTAGGACAGAAGATGCCGGTAAAGTATGTGTATGAGATGTTTATGGACCGGATCGCAGCATCCAAAACTTATCTGGGTGATAAGTATACAGACAAAGAGCCGCTTCAGTATTATGAGAAAGGTGCGGCGAAGCTTGGCAAGATGATCCATCCGGAGACAGCGGCACTTATACATAAGCTTTTGAAGATGTTGGCAGAAAAAGGTGAGCGTGCAACATTCAAGTATGTAAGAGAGCAGGTCAGAGAATTGAAACGCCAGCATATGATATAGGAAAATGTCACGATTGAAAAAAGATTTAAAAAAATTAAAAAAGTTTAAAAAATATGTTGACATTTGGGTTGGGCTATAGTATTATAATCTACGGACAGAGCGAGAGAGATAAATAAAAATAAGCTCAACGTCCTATGCGGAAGTGTCGGAACTGGCAGACGAGCAAGACTAAGGATCTTGTAAGCATTGCGCTTGTGTGGGTTCAAGTCCCATCTTCCGCATTTTTTATTTGTGGTGGGAATCCTTGATTTTTTCAAGGGTTCCCGCTCTTTTTTTGAATAGGATTATTTTAATGGTTCCTGTGATTCCCGCCTTAATTTAGAGTTGCTGTTCATTGACGGACAAAATCTAATTTTTTATAATAAAAGTAATATAGCATTGAAATATGTTGTTGTAAATATGCGGGAAGAGTCAAGGAGGGTACTGTTATGACGATCAGAGAGCAGCTCGAAGAGCGTGAATTAGAATATTTAAGTTCTTATGCAGCGAAAAGTATTGCATCACGAGGAAGAAAAAGACCGGAACCACAGTGTGATCTCAGACCGGTATTTCAAAGAGACAGAGACCGAATCTTACATTGTAAAGCATTCCGCAGGTTAAAACAGAAGACGCAGGTCTTTCTTTATCCGAAGGGGGATCATTACCGGACAAGACTTACACATACATTGGAAGTATCGCAGAATGCAAGAACAATCGCGAAAGCGTTGAGACTGAACGAAGATCTGGTGGAGGCAATCGCATTGGGACATGATCTGGGGCATACACCGTTCGGACACGCAGGGGAACGTGCGCTTGCCAGTGTCAGTCCATCTGGATTCAGTCATAATATACAGAGTGTGCGTGTAGTAGAATATCTGGAAAAACAGGGACAGGGACTGAATCTGACCTGGGAAGTAGTTGATGGAATTGAAAATCATAAGACTAGTGGAAATCCGCATACGCTGGAAGGACAGATCGTGAGATTGTCGGATAAAATTGCGTACGTCAATCACGATATTGATGATGCGATCCGTGGAGGAATCCTGAGGATAGAAGATATTCCGAAGCGTTATACGGATATTCTCGGAATGACGACAAGAGAAAGGCTGAATACGATGGTGCATGATGTGATCATATCCAGTATGGATCGTGATAAGATCGTGATGTCACCGGAGATCCAGGATGCGATGAGCGGACTCAGAGAATTTTTGTTTGAACGTGTTTATACAAATCAGGATGCAAAAGGTGAGGAAGGAAAAGCCATTCATATGATCACCAGTCTGTATCAGTATTATATGGAACATCTGGAGGCAATGCCAGAAGAATTTCTGACCATTCTGGAAGAACGAGGTGAGCCGGAAGAAATGATCGTGTGTGATTATATTGCCGGAATGACGGATAACTATGCCGTAAAGAAGTTTCAGGAATATTTTATCCCAGAATCTTGGAAATATTAAAAGGAAATCAAAGTTCTTTGTTGAATATTTAGCATGAGGGTATTTTTAAGACAAAGAAAAAGGGCGGAGTATATGTATTATTCTGATGAGATTATAGAGGAAGTCAGATCCCGCAATGACATTGTGGATGTGATTTCCAGCTATGTGAAATTACAAAAAAAGGGCAGCTCTTATTTCGGTCTGTGTCCTTTTCACAATGAGAAGTCTCCATCATTTTCAGTAAGCCGCGGGAAGCAGATGTATTATTGCTTTGGCTGTGGTGCAGGTGGGAATGTATTTACATTTTTGATGGAGTATGAAAATTATACTTTTCAGGAAGCACTGAAATATCTGGCTGACAAGGCCGGGGTAGAACTTCCGCAAACGGAATATTCTGCACAGGCGAAGGAGAGAGCTGATCTGAAGGCAATTCTGCTTGAGATCAATAAGATCGCAGCACAGTATTTTTACGTACAGCTTAAGAGTTCAAAAGGAGAAGCCGGACTTTCTTATTTAAAGAGGCGGGAACTGTCGGATGATACGATTAAGGCTTTTGGACTGGGATATTCCAATAAGTATAGCGACGATTTGTATCGTTACCTGAAAGAAAGAGGATATAAGGACGAGATGATTGCGAAGGCTGGTTTGATCAGTATTGATGAGCGGCATGGTGCGCATGACAAGTTCTGGAACCGTGTGATGTTCCCAATCATGGATGTGAACAGCCGTGTGATTGGATTTGGCGGTCGCGTGATGGGAGATGCGAAACCAAAATATCTGAACTCTCCGGAGACACTGATTTTTGACAAGAGCAGGAACTTGTACGGATTGAACCGTGCAAGAAGCACAAGAAAGCCATATTTTCTTCTGTGCGAAGGGTATATGGATGTGATTTCGTTGCATCAGGCAGGATTTACCAATGCGGTCGCATCTTTAGGAACTGCATTGACACCGGGACATGCTTCACTGATCAAGCGTTACGTGAAGGAAGTATATCTGACTTACGACAGTGATGAGGCAGGGACGAAAGCAGCACTGCGTGCAATCCCGATTCTTAAGGATGTAGGGATTACGGCAAAGATTATCCGTATGGAACCTTACAAAGATCCGGATGAATTTATCAAGAATCTCGGAGCGGAAGCTTTTGAAGAACGGATTGGCAGAGCAAGGAATGGATTCATGTTCAGCCTGGAAGTTCTGGAGCGGGATTATGATATGCATTCACCGGAAGGAAAGACTGATTTTATGCGGGAAGTTGCAAGACGGCTTGGAGAGTTTGAAGAAGAGATTGAGCGCAATAATTACATAGAAGCTGTTGCGCAGGCATATCACGTGGGATATGAAGAGCTTCGCAAATTAGTTGTGAAGACTGCCGTACAGCAGGGACTGGCAAAGCCGGTTTCCAGACCGAAACAGACACGAAAAGAGAAGAAAGAAGATGGGAATATTACGTCCCAGAAGGTGCTTCTGACGTGGCTGATCGAAGATGAGAATATATTTTCACAGATCTGTAAATACATTTCACCGGAAGATTTTACCGGCGATATATATCGGACAGTTGCTTCTATATTGTATGAACAATATGAGAAACAGCAGGTGAATCCGGCACAGATCATGAATCATTTTACGGATGAGGAAGAACATCGCGAAGTTGCGAGTCTGTTCCATACGAAAATCAAGGAACTGACAACTCTTGGGGAGCAGGAGAAAGCATTGAAAGAAACAATCATCCGTGTGAAGAACCACAGCATTGAAGAGGCAGCAAGGAATCTTGCGCCGACAGATATTGCAGGACTGCAGCGTCTGATGGAAGCAAAACGTCAGCTGCAGGACCTTGAGAAACTGCATATTTCCATTAATTAGGGATAAAATATAAACAAGCAATGAGAGGATGGCATTACATGGACGAACACATGGCAAAATTTGAAGAGAGATTAAAAGAACTGGTGAAGCTTGGAAAGAAGAAAAAAGGGATTCTTGAGATTCAGGAAATCAATGACTTCTTCCATGATATCGATCTGGATTCTGAACAGATGGAGAAAGTATTTGAATATCTGGAAGGACAGAATATCGATGTGCTTCGTATCAGCTCCGATGATGACGATATTGATGATTCGGATATTGTAATCTCAGACGAGGATGAAGTAGATGTTGAGAAGATTGACCTGTCTGTTCCGGATGGAGTCAGCATTGAAGATCCGGTCAGAATGTATCTGAAAGAGATCGGTAAAGTTCCACTTCTGACAGCGGAAGAAGAAGTAGATCTTGCAAAACGTATGGCAGAAGGCGATGAGAGCGCCAAGAAGAGACTGGCAGAAGCGAACCTTAGACTTGTTGTCAGCATTGCAAAGAGATATGTTGGACGAGGCATGTTGTTTCTTGACCTTATTCAGGAAGGTAACTTAGGTCTGATCAAAGCAGTAGAGAAATTCGATTATCATAAAGGATTTAAGTTTAGTACGTATGCAACATGGTGGATCCGTCAGGCGATTACAAGAGCAATTGCCGATCAGGCAAGAACGATCCGTATTCCAGTGCATATGGTAGAGACGATCAACAAATTGATCCGTGTTTCCAGACAGTTATTGCAGGATTTAGGACGTGAACCTACGCCGGAAGAGATCGCTGCTGAGCTGGACATGCCGGTAGACAGAGTGCGTGAGATCCTTAAGATTTCCCAGGAACCGGTGTCACTGGAAACTCCGATCGGTGAAGAGGAGGACAGTCATCTTGGTGACTTTATTCAGGATGATAATGTACCGGTGCCGGCAGAGGCAGCAGCACAGACTCTTCTGAAAGAACAGCTTGACGAAGTACTGGACACGCTGACAGAGAGAGAACAGAAAGTATTGCGACTGCGTTTTGGTATGAATGACGGACGTGCACGTACACTGGAAGAAGTTGGTAAGGAATTTGACGTTACGCGTGAGCGTATCAGACAGATTGAAGCAAAAGCACTTCGGAAGCTTCGTCATCCGAGCCGCAGCAGAAAATTAAGAGATTATTTAGACTAAGAAAGAGGCGCCTATGGAACTATCAAAAAGACTGTACGCAGTTGCAGCTCTTGTGACAGAGGGCGCCTCTGTTGCAGATGTTGGAACTGACCATGGCTATATCCCGATTTATCTGATACAGGAGAAGATCGCATCACGGGTAATCGCTATGGATATTAATAAAGGACCGCTTGAGCGGGCGAGAATACATATTGAAGAACAGGGACTGTCGGATCGGATTGAGACAAGATTGTCGGATGGTACACAGGCACTTGTTCCGGGAGAAGCAGATACGCTTATCACCGCTGGAATGGGTGGTGGACTTGTGATCCATATTCTGGAAGAGGGTAAAGATGTGATCAATCAGATGAAAACCTGTATTTTACAGCCACAGTCAGAGATTGACAAAGTACGACGGTATCTTACGCAGGAACATTTTTTGATCGTCGATGAGGATATGGTGGAAGAAGATGGCAAATACTATCCGATTCTCAAAGTGGAGCATGGAGAGTCGGAAACCTATGAAGAGTATGAATTCTATTATGGAAAGAAATTACTTGAAAAAAAGCATCCGGTGCTAAGGGATTTTCTGTTGCGGGAATGTGCGATCCAGGAGAAGATTTTGAAGCAGTTAAATAAACAGGCAGACAGTACAAGTATTCGGGTGAGGAAAGCAGAGCTTGCAGAAGAGATGCTAAGAACAAAAGAAGCACTGGAACGAATCACGGATGTGCATAATGCAGAATAATCTGCAAGTATTATAGCCGGAGATATCTGATTAACAGCATATTATAATAGAAAATAAATGAGCAACCCGGAAACGGGAATACAGGAAACAGAGGTGAATAGTATGCTCTGTAAAGAGATCATGGAAAAAATAGAAAATGTATATCCAAAGGATGCGGCGCTCTCCTGGGATAATGTCGGACTTCTTGCCGGAAGAGACGATAAAGAAGTCCGTAAAATCTACGTTGCGCTGGATGCGACAGATGAAGTGGTGGAGGATGTGATCTGTCAGAAAGCAGATATGCTTGTAACACATCATCCGTTGATTTTTGGCGGTATGAAACAGATCAACAACCGGGATTTTATCGGCAGACGTCTGTTACAGCTGCTCGGTAATGATATTTCTTATTATGCAATGCATACAAATTACGATGTATGCAGGATGGCTGAGCTTGCAGGCAATCTTCTGGGGCTCAATGATACAGAAGTACTGGATGTTACCGGAATGCGCATACAGCCGGAAACAGGTGAGGAGTATCCGGAAGGCATTGGTGAGATTGGCAGCTGGCAGAAACCGGTAACTTTAAAAGAATGCTGTGATAAAGTAAAGAAAGCATATGGGGTTCCGCAAGTGAAAGTATTTGGTGATCTTGCTCAACAGGTATCGCGGATCGCTCTCTGTCCGGGTTCCGGAAAAAGCGTGATCACACAGTCGCTGGCAAAAAAAGCGGATGTGTTGATTACCGGAGATATCGGTCATCACGAGGGGATTGATGCAGTTGCACAGGAACTTGCAATCATTGATGCAGGACATTATGGTGTGGAACACATTTTTATAGAAGATATGAAGAATTATCTGCAGGAAGCGTTTCCGCAGACAGCGGTTATAAGTGCTGCCATCCATCATCCGTTTACGGTGGTATAGGAATGGCAGATATTGCACAGACATTTTCGGACAGATGCAAAGAAAGGATGATGTGAAATGTATCAGGTAAAAATCCATGACGAGATCAGACAGTATGAAGCCGGAACAACCTATCTGGAGATCGCAAAAGAATATCAGAAAGAATATTCCCATGATATCGTACTTGTCACGGTTGATGGTAAATTACAGGAACTTCACAAGAAAGTAAACAGAGACTGTACACTTAACTTTGAGACAACAGCATGTGACAGTGGGCACAAAACATACAAAAGAAGCATGAGCCTTTTGCTTGTCAAAGCAATTTATGATGTGGCAGAACACGAGAATGTTGATAAAGTCCGGATCCACTATTCCGTCAGTAAGGGATATTATTGTACAATTGAAGGCAATGTTGTACTGGATCAGCAGTTCCTGGATCAGGTAGAAGCACGGATGCATCAGATGGTAGAGGCAGATCTTCCAATCAATAAGAAATCTGTAAATACCGATGATGCGATTGCGACATTTGCCAGATACGGTATGCATGATAAGGAGAAGTTGTTTGCGTACCGCAGGGTTTCCAAAGTAAATATCTACAGCATTAATGAATTTGAAGACTATTATTATGGATATATGGTTCCGAGCACCGGGTATTTAAAATACTTTAAATTGTATCTTTATGATGACGGATTTGTGCTCCAGATGCCGGAACAGAAGGAACCAGAAATTGTTCCGCCATTTGAGCCGCAGAACAAATTATTCCATGTATTAAAAGAATCCACAAGTTGGGGTGATATGCAGGGGATTGAGACTGTTGGTGCACTGAATGACAGGATTACCAAAGGTGATGTGCGGGAGACAGTACTCGTCCAGGAAGCATTACAGGAGAAAAAAATTGCGGAAATAGCTGCAACGATCGCTGCCAGACCGGAATTAAAATTTATCCTGATCGCCGGTCCGTCATCATCCGGAAAGACAACATTTTCCCATCGACTGTCAGTACAGCTTCGTGCCTGTGGTCTGGTGCCGCATCCGATCGCGGTAGATAATTATTTTGTAGAACGGGAAGAGAATCCGGTGGACGAGAATGGAGATTTTGATTTTGAATGTCTGGAAGCAGTAGATGTGGAGTTATTTAACAGACAACTGGGAGATCTGCTTGCAGGAAAGGAAGTTGTTCTTCCAAGGTTTAATTTTGTGACCGGACATAAGGAATACGGACCGGACGTGAAGAAGCTGGGAAAAAATGATGTTCTCGTCATCGAAGGAATCCACTGCCTGAATCCGAAACTGACGCAGAGTCTTCCGGATGAAAATAAATTCAAGATCTATATCAGTGCACTGACACAGCTGAATATTGATGAGCATAACCGGATTCCGACAACAGACGGACGTCTGCTCCGGAGAATTGTCCGGGATGCAAGAACAAGAGGCGCTTCGGTTGCGCGGACAATCAATATGTGGCCATCTGTAAGAAAAGGGGAAGAGAAGAATATTTTCCCATATCAGGAAGAAGCGGATGTGATGTTCAATTCGGCGTTGATTTATGAACTTGCTGTATTGAAACCATATGTGGAAGCACTTCTGTTCGGAGTGGACAGAAAAGCACCGGAATATGTAGAAGCAAAACGATTGTTAAAATTCCTGGATTATTTTGTGGGAATCGGAAGTGAAAACGTTCCAACGAACTCCCTACTGCGGGAATTCATTGGAGGTGGATGTTTTCAAATTTAATTCTTGACCATATGATTTGAGATAATTGCTGTGATAATTTAAGAACGATAGAATTTGATGAGGCTGTCCAGTCGGGAACTCATGTTGTGCATGAGCAGATCCAGTACTGTGACAGCTGTCATTGCTTCTACGACAACGACAGCGCGGGGAACAATGACAGGATCGTGGCGCCCGGTAATCTCAATTGTAGTATCTGTAAGCTCCTGACAGTCTGTTCTCATGACGGTATCCTGTGGCTGGGAGATAGATGGCGTTGGCTTGACTGCCGCCCGCAGTATGATCGGACTGCCGTCGCTCATACCTCCGAGTGTACCGCCAGAGTGATTTGTTGCTTTGGTAAGCTTACCAGCGTCAAGACGGAAAGAATCGTTGTTGTTACTTCCAAGTGCGGCAGCAGCCTGGAAACCGTCGCCAATCTCCACACCTTTGACTGCACCGATGGACATAACCGCACTGCAAAGTGCAGCGTCCAGTTTATGAAATACGGGCTCTCCGATACCGGCAGGTACACCGGTGATCGCACATTCGATCATGCCGCCTGAGGAGTCCTGCTTTCTGATACATTCAGCAAGGTAGTCAGAAGCCCTGGCTGCGTAATCGTTATTTGGCATATAGAGTGCATTTTCTGTAATCTGATCGTAATGATATTCATTTTCCGGAATGACAATATCTCCGATGGAACGGGTATAAGCTGTAATGGTGATACCGAGTTGTCTTAATATCTTTGCGGCGATTGCTCCGGCTGCAACACGTCCGATCGTTTCGCGACCGGAAGAACGTCCGCCGCCACGGTAGTCGCGAAAACCGTACTTGGCATCAAAAGTGTAATCTGCATGTCCCGGACGATAGCAGTCTTTGATCTTGCCATAATCTCTGGAACGCTGGTCTGTATTCTCGACCATGATGGAAATTGGCGTTCCGGTTGTATGACCTTCAAAAACGCCAGATAAAATACGTGCTTTATCGGACTCTTTTCTTGCAGTTGTAAAGCGGCTCTGTCCCGGTTTTCTGCGGTCGAGATAGATTTGAATATCTTCTTCATCTAAAGAAAGTCCCGCAGGACATCCGTCTATAACAACCCCGATTGCGGCACCGTGTGACTCGCCCCAGGTTGTGATTGTAAATAAATTTCCTAAAGTTGAACCTGCCATAGTTGTTCTCCATTTCTTCTATAATATGTAGTCTTTGAAATTGTTCGGTATGTAAAACGTTACAACTTATTATATAGGAAGCAGGAGAAAAGCGCAACGGATGAATAAGGGCGGATATTCAAAAATTCTTCATATTTTCCTTAAAATTTAGTCTGTACTTTTATGGATATGCATATTATAATGGGACATGTGAATAAAAAAGGAGTAAGCGCTTATGAGTAAGAATGACAAAAGAGCCGATGAGATTATCGAAGAAACAATGCGGGAATTATATGGTGATCTTCATAAGTCTGAGATCCGTGATTCAATAGATGAAGATGATTTCGATGAAGATGGATTCGAAGAATTTGATGAAGATGATTATGAAGAAATCAGCCACAGAAAAGCAAAGAAAACTCATGCGGCAGGTTATGATGAAAAACCGGATTATGAGGACTTTGAGGACTTTGAGGGTGAAGAAGGCGAGGTAGAGTCGGACGCAGTAAAAGAGGCATCAAAAGCATACAAGAAACGCAGACGTAAGAAAAAAGCAGGAAAAGTGATCGGAACTATCGTGGGGATCCTCGCTGTAGTTTATATTGGAATTGCACTTTATTTTGGAAGCCATTTTATGTTCTATACGAAGATCAATGGCAACGATGTTGCGCTTAAGAGTGTAAGCCAGGTGGAGAGCAAGTTAAAGAAAGATGTCGGAGATTATGTACTTACATTGAAAGAATCTGACGGAAGTACAGAAGAGATTGACGGATCTGACATTTCCCTGGAGTATGTGCAGTCTGATGAACTTGCGAAATGTATAAAACAGCAGAACAATTTCCTGTGGATCATATCACTTTGGAATCATCCGCAGATTGAGGCTTCAGTTGGTGTAAAATACGACAAAGAAGCACTGGCAGATGAGGTCAGTGGTCTGAATTGTATGGATAAGAAGAACCAGACTAAATCAAAAAATGCATATCCGAAATTCATGGATACCCGATTTGAGATTGAACCGGAAGTTATCGGCACAGAGATTGATGAAGATGCGTTCAATGAAGCAATTAAGGAAGCATTAGACGGATTCCAGTCAGAACTGGATCTTACAAAAGAGGGATGCTATATTAAGCCGGATTATACAAAAGACTCACAGGAAGTCAAAGATGCGGCTGAGAAGATGAACAGTTATCTCGGAGCAAAGGTTACATATGATTTCAGTCCGAAGACAGAAGTCGTAGATTCTTCTGTTATTTCACAATGGGTGAAAGTAAACAAGAAGATGAAAGTGAAGTTTGACAAAGATGCGGTGAAGAAGTATATTCAGAGTCTTGCGTCCAAATATAATACCAGAGGAAAGACACGCACTTTCAAAACCGCAACCGGAAACACAGTCAAAGTGGATGGCGGAGATTATGGCTGGTGCATAGCGCAGGACAGCGAATACAAAGAGCTGACAAAGAATATCAAAAAAGGTGAGACAGTCACCCGTGAACCGAAATATTTAAGTAAAGCAGCATCCCATGATACGATGGATATGGGAGATACTTATGCAGAGGTAGACTTAACGAATCAGAGAGCATACTTTATTAAGAAGGGTAAAGTTGTGCTCAGCACAGATGTTGTAACCGGTAATCCGAACAAAGGCAATGCAACACCTCCGGGCGTGTATTCTCTGACATATAAAACAAAGAATGCAACACTTCGTGGTGAGAGAAGACCGGATGGTACTTATTCCTATGAGACGCCGGTTAAATATTGGATGCCTTTCAATGGAGGAATTGGATTTCATGATGCTTCATGGCAGCCGACTTTCGGAGGAAGCCGTTATAAATCACACGGTTCCCATGGTTGTGTCAATTTACCGCCATCAGTTGCACCGAAGATGTATGAACTGGTATACAAAGATGTGCCGGTTGTATGTCATAATTAGAAAAGTGCTGCTGGCAGCAATTAAGGAATAAAGAGATAATAAGCAGTAAATGATGAAAATCACAGAAAGCAATGAGGATAAGATCATGTATGAATTAATTAAAAAAGATGGTCTTGCCAAAAGAGGAAGATTGCATACAGTGCATGGTGTTATAGAGACACCTGTATTTATGAATGTGGGAACGGCGGCCGCGATCAAGGGCGCAGTTTCCACAGATGACCTCCAGCAGATCAAGACGCAGGTGGAACTTTCAAATACGTATCATCTCCATGTGCGTCCGGGAGATGAAGTTGTGAAAAAGCTGGGCGGTCTTCATAAATTTATGACCTGGGATAAGCCAATCCTTACAGATTCCGGCGGGTTTCAGGTTTTTTCTCTGGCAGGACTCAGAAGAATCAAAGAAGAAGGAGTTTATTTCAACTCCCATATAGACGGGCACAAGATTTTTATGGGACCGGAGGAAAGTATGCAGATTCAGTCTAATCTTGCGTCTACAATAGCAATGGCATTTGATGAATGTCCGTCGAGTATTGCAAAAAGAGATTATATGGAAAAATCGGTTGACCGGACAACCAGATGGCTGAAACGCTGTAAGGCAGAGATGAACCGTCTGAACAGTCTTCCGGATACGATCAATAAGCAGCAGATGCTTTTTGGAATTAACCAGGGTGGCGTCTATGAAGATATCCGTATCCGCCATGCACAGGAGATTGCACAACTTGATCTGGATGGTTATGCGATCGGCGGACTTGCGGTCGGAGAAACACATGAAGAGATGTACCGGATTCTGGATGCGGTTGTACCGCATCTGCCTGAGAACAAACCGACGTATCTGATGGGAGTCGGCACACCGGCAAACATTCTGGAGGCGGTTGACCGTGGAGTAGACTTCTTTGACTGTGTATATCCAAGCCGTAACGGAAGACATGGACATGTCTATACGAATCATGGAAAACTGAATCTTTTTAATGCCAGATTTGAACTGGATGATAAGCCGATCGAGGAAGGATGCCAGTGTCCGGCATGCCGTTCCTATTCCAGAGCGTATATCAGACATTTGCTGAAAGCAAAAGAGATGCTCGGCATGCGGCTCTGCGTGCTTCACAATCTGTATTTCTATAATACGATGATGGAAGAAATACGGGATGCTATAGAAGCGGGAAGATATAAGGAATATAAGAAATGGAAACTGGACGCAGTTTCGGGGAATAATTCGTAAAATTTCTATGAAATTGTGGGAAATAGCTTGCTAGAGCCTGCATTATTGTGTATGATAGCAATAGTGTTTAAAAATATTAGGAGGAAGAAATATGTTTACATTAGCAGCACAGAGTTCACCGGTAAACGGGATTGTTTTAGTTTTAATATATGCATTGATCTTTGGTGGATTCTGGTTTTTATTCATCAGACCACAGAAGAAAGAACAGAAGAGAGTACAGGCTATGATCGCAGAGATGGAAGTTGGAGATACAGTACTCACATCAAGCGGTTTTTACGGTGTGATCATCGACATCAGTGATGATGATCTGATCGTGGAATTCGGTAACAACAAGAATTGCCGTATCCCGATGCAGAAAGCAGCAATTGCACAGGTCGAGAAGGCATCTGCTGAATAAGAGATATAATTGAAGAAGATATCAGAAAGGGATGTCCGTAGAGGGCGTCCTTTTTTATATATTCTTGATGTTAGCATATTGCATGCACCTATATAGATATAGAAAAACTATATAAAAAAGACCAGTTTTGTACGTGCGAAAATACAATATAAGGCGCAAAAACAGGCAAAATTGCACAAAATCATGTACAAGCGTTGTAATGAGAACGATTATCAAAAATATGCTTGCTATTTTATTCACAAGATGATATACTTTGCAACGAAAAACAGAAAACGAAGGATGAAAGGAGTATGTGCGATGACACAGCGTGAACAGTGGGAAGGCTTCTCCGGAGAGAACTGGAGACATTCCATAGACGTAAGAGATTTTATTCAGGAAAACTACACACCATATGAGGGAGATGAGTCCTTCCTGGAAGGTCCTACAGAAGCAACCAACACATTATGGGAAAAGCTTCAGGAACTGCAGAAAGAAGAACGTGCCAAAGGCGGAGTCCTTGATATGGAGACAGAAGTTGTATCCGGACTTACAGCTTATGGACCGGGATACATCAGTGAGGAAACAAAGGATCTTGAAAAAGTAGTTGGTCTTCAGACAGACAAACCGCTTAAGAGAGCGTTTATGCCATATGGTGGTATTAAGATGGCTGAGCAGGCATGTACAACTTACGGATATCAGCCAAGCGAAAAGCTGCATGAGATTTTCACAAAATATCATAAAACACACAACCAGGGAGTATTTGATATCTATACACCGGAGATGAAAAAAGCAAGACATAACAAGATCATCACAGGTCTTCCGGATACTTACGGAAGAGGACGTATCGTAGGTGATTACCGTCGTGTTGCATTGTATGGTGTCGATTTTCTTATTGAAAAGAAACAGTATGATTTTGAGCGTTATGCAAGACATGGTATGAAAGGAACAGATTTCCGTCTCCGTGAAGAGCTTGCAGATCAGATCAAAGCGTTGAAAGAGATGAAGGAAATGGCTGCTGCTTACGGATTTGATATTTCAGAGCCGGCAAAAGATGCAAAAGAAGCAGCACAGTGGCTGTATTTCGGATACCTTGCAGCAATCAAGACTCAGAACGGAGCTGCAATGAGTGTCGGACGTATTTCTACATTCCTTGATATTTATATTGAAAGAGACTTAAAAGCCGGAAAACTGACGGAGAAAGAAGCTCAGGAACTGATCGACCATATGGTAATGAAGTTCCGTATGGTTAAATTTGCAAGAATCCCATCTTACAACGAGCTGTTCTCAGGAGATCCGACATGGGCAACACTGGAAGTAGCTGGCCTTGGACAGGATGGACGTTCTATGGTAACAAAGAATGATTATCGCTTCCTGCACACATTGAAGAACATGGGACCGTCACCGGAGCCAAACCTTACAGTATTATATTCTTCAAGACTGCCAGAGAACTTTAAGAAGTTTGCAGCTTTGATTTCCGTAGAGACAAGCTCAATCCAGTATGAGAACGATGATGTTATGCGTCCGGTATGGGGCGATGACTATTCAATCTGCTGCTGCGTATCGGCAACAGAGACAGGTAAAGAGATGCAGTTCTTCGGAGCACGTGCAAACCTTGCTAAGTGTCTGTTATACGCAATCAACGGTGGTATTGATGAGAAGAACAAAGTTCAGGTAGGACCTGCTTACCGACCAATCACATCGGAATATCTTGACTTCGATGAGGTGATGGAAAGATATGACGAGATGATGGAGTGGTTAAGCAAGCTGTATGTTGATACACTGAACATGATCCACTATATGCATGACAAATATTACTATGAGTCAGCACAGATGGCACTGATCGATACAGATGTAAAACGTTCTTTCGCAACTGGTATTGCAGGATTCTCTCATGTAGTAGATTCCCTTTGCGCTATCAAATATGCAAAGGTTAAACCAATCCGTGACGAAGACGGAATTACAACTGACTTTGAGATCGAGGGAGACTTCCCAAGATATGGTAACGATGATGACCGTGCAGATGACATGGCAATCTGGCTTCTGAAGACATTTATGCACAAGCTGAACAAATGCCACACTTACAGAAATTCTGTACCGACGACATCTATCCTTACAATTACTTCTAACGTTGTATATGGTAAAGCAACAGGATCTCTTCCGGATGGAAGAAAAGGTGGCGAGCCGTTATCACCAGGTGCTAACCCGTCATACGGCGCAGAGAAGAGCGGTTTGTTAGCTTCACTGAACTCCGTAGCTAAACTTCCATATGAGCTGGCACTGGATGGTATTTCCAATACACAGACAATCAGTCCGAGCGCACTTGGACACAGCGATGATGAAAGAAAAGAAAACCTTGTACATGTTATGGATGGATACTTCGACCGCGGAGCACATCATCTGAATGTCAATGTATTTGGTGTAGACAAACTGCGTGATGCTATGGAACATCCGGAGAAACCGGAATACGCAAACTTTACAATCCGTGTATCCGGATACGCTGTTAAGTTCATTGACCTGACACGTGAGCAGCAGTTAGACGTAATCGCAAGAACATGCCACGAGCAGATGTAGTCTGAACATTTGATTTGAAAAATACTAAAGGAGCAAAACAATGACGAAAGGATATATCCATTCTCTGGAAAGTTTTGGTTCCGTTGACGGACCGGGTGTACGGTATGTGATCTTTTTATCTGGCTGCGCAATGCGCTGTCAGTTCTGTCACAATCCGGACACTTGGAATATGCAGGCAGGAACGCCTTACACAGCAGATGAACTGCTTGAAAAAGCATTGAGATACCGCTCTTACTGGGGAAGTAAGGGCGGTATTACCGTCAGTGGAGGAGAACCACTCCTGCAGATTGATTTTCTGCTGGAGCTGTTTACAAAAGCGAAAGAAAAAGGAGTTCACACAACTCTAGATACCTGTGGTAATCCATTTACAAGAGAAGAACCATTCTTTTCTAAATTTGAAAAGCTGATGGAAGTAACAGATCTTGTAATGTTAGATATTAAGCATATGGATGAGGAGCAGCATGTGCTTCTGACCGGACAGAAGAATGACAACATTCTTGATATGGCAAAATACCTGTCGGATACAGGTAAATCTATGTGGATTCGTCATGTACTGGTGCCGGAAAGAAGTGACAGGGACGACTATTTATGGAAACTGCATGATTTCATAGAGAAACTTGATCACGTAGAACGTGTGGAAGTGCTTCCATATCATACGTTGGGAGTATACAAGTGGAAAGAACTTGGTATCCCTTACGGACTGGAAGGCATCGAACCTCCGACGCAGGAAAGAATTCAGAATGCGAATGAGATTCTGAAGACTGCATCATATTTATAAAAGTATATGAAAATACTGGAATGTGCCAAGGCACATTCTTTTTTTGTGATGAGGAAAATGCTGTGACAAATGGCAGCTATGGAGCTATCCGGGAAAACATGATATAATAAGAAGAAAAATGATAAGGGAGGATTTGGATATGGTGAATTATTCGGAAGATCCAAACAGACAGTATCATATACAGGTCGCACCCGGTGAAGTTGGAAAGTATGTTATTCTTCCGGGAGATCCAAAACGCTGTAAGAAGATTGCAGAACATCTGGATGATGCAAAACTGGTTGCAGACAGCCGGGAGTTTGTAACTTATACCGGAACACTGAACGGAGTAAAGGTCAGTGTCACATCTACCGGAATTGGAGGTCCTTCGGCGGCAATTGCTCTGGAGGAATTAGTAAAGGCAGGAGCAGATACATTCATCCGTGTCGGTACAAGCGGAGGAATTGATCTTTCCGTAAAAAGCGGAGATCTGGTTATTGCAACCGGAGCAGTCCGCATGGAAGGAACAAGTAAAGAATATGCGCCGATAGAATATCCTGCTGTAGCAGATATAGAAGTCGTGAATGCATTAATCGGAGCGGCGAAGGAGATGTGCGTTCCCTATCATGCCGGGGTAGTGGAAAGTAAAGATTCCTTTTACGGACAGCATACACCGGAGAGCAAACCGGTAAGCTATGAGCTGCTGAACAAATGGGAAGCATGGAAGAGAATGGGTTGCCTTGCGTCTGAGATGGAATCTGCTGCATTATATATAGTAGGAAGTTATCTTCGCGTGCGGATAGGAACCGTGCTTTTGGTGATGGCAAACCAGGAACGCGCAAAAGAAGGTCTGGACAATCCGGTAGTTCATGATACGGAACTTCCAATAAAAACTGCGGTTGAGGCAATCCGTAGCCTGATAAGAGAAGATCGGAAAAAACAGAAAATATAAGGAAGGAGCGACAGATGGACAGTATACAACAACTGATCAGAGAAGCTTTTTCTGCGCTTGAATATGCCTATGTACCGTATTCGGGATTTAAAGTCGGTGCGGCGCTTCTTACAGAGAGTGGAAAAATCTACACCGGATGTAATATTGAAAATGCCGCATATACGCCAAGCAACTGTGCGGAGAGAACGGCATTTTTCAAAGCGGTCAGTGAAGGAGAACGACATTTTACAAAGATCTGTATAGTGAATGAAGATACAAAAGGTATGCATACTTATTGCCCGCCATGCGGAGTGTGCAGACAGGTGATGCAGGAGTTCGCAGATCCTGATAAATTAGAGATTATTCTGGCAAAAAGTCAGGATGAATATGTAACTTACAGCCTGAAAGAATTATTACCACTTGGTTTCGGCGCAGACAATTTGTAATTTTAGCGTATTAAAGTCTTGAAAGCTGTAAGAAAATAAGATATTATAGGATGTATATTATTTATATTAACAGAGCACACTCTGTTTTAAGTGATATAACATTCGAAAGATTTTGCCGGTGGCAGGTTCTTATAGATACGTGAGTGCGTTGAAAGATATATTTACACAGGAAGGAAGAGCGATTATGAATTTAAATATTGGTGTGATCAAAGGGGATGGAATCGGACCGGAGATTGTAACAGAAGCAATGAAGGTTCTCGACAAAGTTGCAGATGTTTACGGACATACATGCAATTACACACAGCTTCTGATGGGTGGAGCTTCTATTGATGTACACGGAGTACCGCTTACGAGTGAGACAGTTGCACAAGCAAAAGCAAGTGATGCAGTGCTGATGGGATCCATCGGAGGAGATGCAAAGACTTCACCTTGGTATCAGTTAGAGCCGTCCAAGAGACCGGAAGCAGGACTTTTAAAGATTCGTAAAGAACTGAATTTATTTGCTAACTTAAGACCGGCGATTCTTTATGATGAACTGAAAGGCGCATGCCCATTAAAAGAAGAAATCACAGAAGGCGGATTTGATCTGATGATCATGCGTGAACTGACAGGAGGTCTCTATTTCGGTGAGAGAAAGACCATAGAAGAAGACGGCGTGATAACTGCGCACGATTCACTTACATATAATGAAAATGAGATCCGCAGAATTGCAAAGCGTGGTTTTGACATTGCTATGAAGCGCAGAAAGAAGGTAACAAGTGTAGACAAAGCAAACGTACTTGATTCTTCCAGATTGTGGAGAAAAGTTGTAGAAGAAGTTGCAAAGGATTATCCGGAAGTAACACTGGAACATATGCTCGTTGACAACTGTGCAATGCAGCTTGTCAGAGATCCGAAACAGTTTGATGTAGTTCTTACAGAGAACATGTTTGGAGATATTTTATCTGATGAAGCAAGTATGGTAACCGGTTCCATCGGAATGCTGGCAAGTGCGAGCCTTAATGAAACCAAATTTGGCCTGTACGAGCCAAGCGGCGGTTCTGCGCCGGATATTGCAGGAAAAGGAATCGCAAACCCAATCGCAACAATTTTATCTGCGGCAATGATGTTAAGATTCAGCTTCGATCTGGATAAAGAAGCAGATGCAATTGAGAATGCGGTTGAAAAAGTATTAAAAGAAGGATATCGTACGATTGATATCATGTCAGAAGGAAAGACACAGGTTGGAACTGAGAAAATGGGAGACCTGATCGCAGGATATATCGAATAGGAATGTCAATAAGGTTACAGGAGGGAAAGAAACATGAGAAGTGATACAGTAACAAAAGGAAAACAGCAGGCACCGCATCGTTCATTATTTAATGCACTTGGTCTTACACAGGAAGAGATGGAAAGACCACTGGTCGGAATCGTAAGTTCATATAATGAGATTGTGCCGGGACATATGAATCTGGACAAAATCGTTAATGCGGTAAAACAGGGAGTTTCCATGGCAGGTGGAACACCGATTGTATTTCCGGCAATCGCTGTGTGTGACGGAATTGCAATGGGACATATCGGAATGAAATATTCCCTTGTAACAAGAGATTTGATCGCAGATTCTACGGAAGCAATGGCAATGGCACATCAGTTTGATGCACTGGTTATGGTGCCGAACTGCGATAAGAATGTACCGGGACTTCTGATGGCAGCGGCAAGAATTAATGTGCCGACAGTATTTGTAAGTGGCGGTCCTATGCTTGCAGGTCATGTAAAAGGACAAAAGAGAAGTTTGTCCAGCATGTTTGAGGCGGTTGGAGCCAATGCAGCAGGAACAATGACAGATGAAGATCTGTGTGAATTTGAAAATAAAGTATGTCCGACATGTGGATCCTGTTCCGGAATGTATACAGCGAACAGCATGAATTGTCTGACAGAAGTGCTTGGAATGGGACTCCGCGGTAACGGAACAATCCCGGCCGTATATTCTGAGAGAATCCGCCTTGCAAAACATGCAGGTATGAAAGTTATGGAGATGCTTGAGAAGAATATCCGCCCAAGAGATATTATGACAAAAGAAGCAATCTTAAATGCATTGACTGTAGATATGGCACTGGGATGTTCTACAAACAGTATGCTGCATCTGCCGGCAATCGCTCATGAGATCGGTATGGATTTTGAAATCGATTTTGCAAATGGCATTAGCGAGAAGACACCGAACCTCTGCCATCTGGCACCGGCAGGCCCGACTTACATGGAAGACCTGAATGAAGCCGGCGGTGTATATGCAGTTATGAACGAGCTGAATAAAAAAGGCTTACTGCATACAGAGTGTATGACGGTTACAGGTAAAACCGTCGGAGAAAATATTAAAGAAGCAGTCAACAAAAATCCGGAAGTTATCCGTCCAATCGACAATCCATATACACCAACAGGCGGACTTGCAGTATTGAAAGGTAATCTTGCACCGGACGGAAGTGTTGTAAAACGCTCCGCAGTTGTAGATGAGATGCTGGTACATGAAGGACCGGCAAGAGTATTTGAATGCGAAGAAGACGCAATCGCAGCAATCAAGGGTGGCAAAATTGTAAAAGGTGATGTAGTTGTAATCCGCTATGAAGGACCGAAAGGTGGACCGGGTATGCGTGAGATGCTGAACCCGACTTCTGCAATCGCAGGAATGGGACTTGGTTCCAGTGTTGCCTTAATTACAGACGGACGTTTCAGTGGAGCATCCAGAGGAGCATCCATCGGACATGTTTCACCGGAAGCCGCAGTTGGCGGACCGATTGCGTTAGTTGAAGAAGGAGATATTATTAAGATTGATATTCCGAATCTGAAACTGGAACTGGATGTATCTGATGAAGAACTGGCTAAGAGAAAAGCAGCATGGACACCGAGAGAGCCGAAAGTTACAACCGGTTATCTGGCAAGATATGCTTCTATGGTAACATCCGGAAACAGAGGAGCTATTCTGGAAGTTCCAAAACAGTCATAAGACAAGACATAAGAGAGTAAGGTTACAGAACAGGAGAAAGATAGGTATGCAGTTGACAGGATCAGAGATTGTCATCGAATGTCTGAAAGAGCAGGGCGTAGATACTGTTTTCGGATATCCGGGAGGCGCAATTTTAAATGTCTATGATGAATTATATAAACACAGTGATGAGATTACTCATATCCTGACTTCCCACGAACAGGGCGCAGCACATGCAGCGGATGGATATGCGAGAGCAACCGGTAAAGTTGGTGTATGTTTCGCCACCAGCGGACCGGGTGCTACGAATCTTGTGACAGGAATCGCTACCGCATACATGGATTCTATTCCGGTAGTAGCGATCACCTGTAATGTAGGAGTGTCACTTCTTGGAAAAGACAGTTTTCAGGAAATTGACATTACCGGTATTACAATGCCGATCACAAAGCATAATTATATTGTAAAAGATGTGGCCAATCTGGCTGACACGATCCGTAAAGCGTTTGTGATCGCCAAATCCGGAAGACCGGGACCGGTCCTTATTGATATTCCGAAAGATGTTACAGCAAATAAGACAGAATATATAAAAGAGGAGATCAAACCGGTAGAACCATCTGATAAGATTTCAGAAGAAGAACTCGCGGAAGCATTGGAATTAATTAAAAAATCTAAGAAACCGTACATATTTGTAGGTGGAGGAGCTGTCCTTTCCGAAGCAAGTGAAGAATTATATACATTTGCGAAGAAAGTAGATGCGCCAGTAACGGATTCCCTTATGGGAAAAGGTGCATTTCCAGGAAACGATCCGGCATATACAGGAATGCTTGGAATGCATGGAACAAAAGCATCCAACTACGGAGTCAGCGAGTGTGATCTTTTGATCGTAGTGGGTGCAAGATTCAGTGACCGTGTAACAGGAAATGCAAAGAAATTTGCAAAGAATGCAAAAATCTTACAGTTTGATGTGGACGCAGCAGAGATGAACAAAAACGTGCTGATCACAGAAGGTGTAGTTGGAGATATCAAAGTAATTCTTGAAAAAATAAATGCAAAATTAGAGCAGCAGAGCCATCCGGAATGGATGAAGAAAATTATGGATTACAAAGAAAAATATCCACTGACTTATCATCCGGAAGCGCTTACAGGTCCGTTCATTGTAGAGGAGATTTACCGCCAGACAAATGGTGAAGCAATTATTTCCACAGAAGTTGGACAGCATCAGATGTGGGCAGCACAGTATTACAAATATACGAAGCCAAGAACACTGCTGACATCCGGCGGACTTGGAACGATGGGATATGGACTTGGAGCTGCTCTTGGAGCTAAGACCGGAAGACCGGATAAGACTGTTGTCAACATTGCAGGAGACGGATGTTTCCGTATGAATATGAATGAGATTGCGACAGCAACCCGACATAACATTCCGGTGATTCAGGTTGTTATCAACAACCATGTACTTGGTATGGTACGCCAGTGGCAGAATCTGTTTTATGGACAGCGTTATTCAGCAACTGTACTGAATGATGCAGTAGATTTTGTAAAACTGGCAGAAGCAATGGGTGCCAAAGGTGTTCGCGTAACAACACAGGCGGAATTTAAAGAGGCGTTCAAAGAAGCGTTAGCATCAGGGAAACCTGTTGTGATAGACTGTCAGATCGATCAGGATGATAAAGTATGGCCGATGGTAGCACCTGGAGCTGCGATCAGCGAAGCTTTTGACGAGACCGATCTGGAAACAAAATAACATATAAATTAGCTAGATGGAGGAACGACTATGAAAAGAGTGTACAATTTTTCAGCAGGACCGGCAGTTTTGCCGGAAGAGGTATTAAAAGAAGCAGCAGACGAGATGTTGGATTACAATGGAACCGGCATGTCGGTAATGGAAATGAGTCATCGTTCGCAGTCGTTCCAAGAAATTATTGACACTGCAGAAGCGGATATTAGAGAACTGATGAACATTCCGGATAACTATAAAGTGCTCTTTTTACAGGGTGGTGCATCACAGCAGTTTGCCATGATCCCGATGAACCTGATGAAGAACAGAGTGGCAGATTATATTATTACCGGACAGTGGGCAAAAAAAGCCGCAGCAGAAGCAGAAAAATACGGAAAAGTAAACCGTATCGCATCTTCTGCTGATAAAACATTTTCTTATATCCCAGATTGCAGTGATCTCCCGGTTTCTGAAGATGCAGACTATGTATATATTTGTGAAAATAATACGATTTATGGAACAAAATACAAAACATTACCGAATACAAAGGGCAAGACGCTGATAGCAGATGTATCTTCCTGCTTCCTGTCCGAACCGGTAGATGTAAGCAAATATGGTGTGATCTATGGCGGTGTCCAGAAGAACATCGGACCTGCAGGAGTAGTGATTGTGATCATCCGTGAAGATCTGATCACAGAAGATGTACTGCCGGGTACACCGACAATGCTGACTTACAAGACACAGGCAGATGCAAAATCTCTGTATAACACACCACCGGCTTATGGCATTTATATTTGCGGAAAAGTATTTAAATGGCTGAAAAAACAGGGCGGTCTGGCTGCCATGAAAGAGCGTAATGAAAAGAAAGCAAAGATCCTGTATGATTATCTGGATCAGAGTAAACTGTTCAAAGGAACAGTTGTAAAAGAAGATCGTTCTCTGATGAATGTTCCTTTTGTTACAGGAGATGAAGAACTGGATGCGAAATTTGTAAAAGAAGCAAAAGCTGCAGGACTGGAGAATCTGAAAGGACATCGTACAGTCGGAGGTATGCGTGCAAGTATATACAATGCAATGCCGATTGAAGGCGTAGAAGCATTAGTTGCATTTATGAAGAAATTTGAAGAGGAGAATCTGTAGTATGTATAAATATCATTGCCTGAATCCAATCTCTCAGGTGGGGCTGAATCAGTTGACAGAAGAATATACACCTGTAAACGAGGCGAAAGAAGCAGATGCGATTCTGGTCAGAAGCGCTGTTATGCATGAGATGGAATTTTCAAAAGATCTGAAAGCAGTGGCAAGAGCCGGAGCCGGCGTGAATAACATTCCATTGGAGCGATGCGCAGAAGAAGGTATTGTTGTATTTAATACACCGGGTGCAAACGCAAACGGAGTTAAAGAACTGGTGCTGGCAGGCATGCTGCTCGCATCCAGAGATATCATTGGCGGTATTGGCTGGGTACAGGAAAATGAAGAAGACGGCAATATTGCCAAAGACGCAGAAAAGGCGAAGAAAGCATTTGCAGGCTGTGAGCTGGAAGGAAAGAAACTTGGAGTGATCGGTCTTGGAGCAATCGGAGTTCTGGTTGCCAATGCAGCGACACACCTTGGCATGGATGTGTATGGATATGATCCGTATGTGTCTGTTGATTCTGCATGGAGACTTTCCAGAAGTATCCATCATGCTAAGACAGTGGATGAGTTATACAGTGACTGTGATTATATTACGATTCATGTTCCGGCACTGGACAGCACAAAAGGAATGATCGATAAGCATGCGATTAGTCTGATGAAAGACGGAGTAGTAATACTGAATTTTGCAAGAAATATTCTTGTAGATGAAGAAGCAATGGTAGATGCACTTGTATCCGGACATGTGAAACATTACGTGACAGATTTCCCGACACCTACAGTGACAGGAGTAAAAGGTGCAATTGTTATCCCACATCTGGGAGCATCTACAGAAGAAGCAGAAGACAATTGTGCAGTAATGGCAGCAAAACAGCTGAAAGATTATCTGGAAAATGGAAATATAAAAAATTCTGTCAATTATCCGGACTGTGATATGGGCATTCGTGGAGAGAATACGAGATTATTGCTTCTGCACCACAATGTACCGAATATGATCGGCCAGTTTACAACGATTTTGGCAAAAGATAATATGAATATTGCAGATCTTACAAATAAGAGTAAAGGTAAATATGCATATACAATGATCGACATTGATTCACCGGTGCCGGCAGGTGTTGTAGAAGAATTAAAAGCGGTAGGAGAGGTACTCCGGGTTCGTATTCTGGCTTAAAATTATAGGACAGATGATGCAATCCCCTTGATTTTCAGTAATTGGAATTCAAGGGGATTTTTGTAACAATCTTAAAGGATTCTTAATAAAAAAGTAATATTACTTTCATTGCGAATTATGTCGAAGAAGAGTATACTGAATAAGTGTTGAAAAAGATTATGGAATGAGGGGGAATACGAATGAGTGGCACAAGGCATCAATACGGAATTAAGCAACATGAGCAGAGACGAAAAAGGGATCGGCAGATGCGCTGTCTGATTACAATTGTCGCAGTATGTATCGTATTAATTCTTGCATATATGATAGCCGGAGTTCTTCGTAAAAAAGCTGTACTGACACTGCAATTTGAGAATGTTGCAATATTGCAGGGAGAAGATGTTCCAACATTGAAGGCGAAGGTAAAAGTTGAGAAGGATGATGGACCTACGTTGGACAAGAAAAGCAAATATACATCAAAGGATTTTATCAGAGATCTGAAAAAGGGAAAAGGCTATAAGATTATCTGTAAAGTTGATCCGAAGACAGAGGGAAGTTATAAAGCAACAATTAAGCTGAGTGAGTCCTTACAGAAGAAGCTGGATGATGACTGGAGTAAGAAAATACAGCTTACAGTCAAGGACGGAAAAGTCCGTGTAAAGAATAAAGTCGGACGGTGGGAGAAGAATAAATTTAAACGTTACGATGGTACTTATGTCAAATCTGATTTTGTTGTATCCCGTGGTGATACTTATTATTTTGATGAGAATGGCAAGATGGCGACTGGCTGGCATACAATTAAAAGTACAACATATCATTTCAATAAAAAAGGAATCATGCAGACCGGCTGGCAGAAGAATGGCTCGGATAAGTATTATATGACGAAGTCCGGAGGAGCAGTAACCGGCTGGCAGAAGATTGGAAAGAATACATATTATTTTGAAAATGATGGAAAGATGGTAACCGGCGAAGTGAATATTGGTCTGTCTGTCTGCAAATTTGACAAAAAAGGTAATCTGATTTCTAAAAAAGCGGGAAAAGTTGATCCGAAGAAACCTATGGTAGCGCTTACATTTGATGATGGCCCGGGACCAAGAACGCTGGAGCTGTTGAAGGCATTGGAGAAGTACAACGCACATGCAACATTCTTTATGGTCGGACAGAATGTTTCTATTCATAAAGATGCATTGAAGAAGATGAAAGAGATTGGTTGTGAGTTGGGAAATCATTCTTATAATCATGCGAATCTTTCAAAACAGGATGCCAAGGGCCTGAAGGATCAGGTAGATAAGACCAATGATCTGATAAAAGGAATAGTCGGAAGAGGAGCAACTGTGCTTCGACCTCCATATGGAGCAATCGGTGGTGTTATGCATGAGAAGGTTAAGATGCCGATGATCCTGTGGAATATTGATACTTTAGACTGGAAGACAAGAAATGCGCAGAAGACGATTGAAACGGTTATGAACAATGTAGGGGATGGTGATATCGTCCTGATGCATGATATTCATACAGAAAGTGTGGATGCTGCATTGAAACTGATCCCGAAACTGGAAAAAGAGGGCTATCAACTTGTGACAATTTCTGAGATGGCAGAAGCCAAAGGTCAGAAGCTGGAGAATGGTGAGAAGTATTGTGACTTTACGGCAAAGACACTAAGCAGAGCAAAAGAAAATCAGGAATCAGAAGAATAGAAGTTATAAATAAAAAGGAAAGATGATTCGCAGAGTATGCAAGTCACCTTTCTTTTTTTGCTGTTGTTGTATTAGTATAAATTGCCGATAACAGATTCTCCCAGGTATTATAATAATTTGGAAGAATTGTTATCATCATTTTATAATCTATGTAAGAATTAAATAATATGTCTGGCAGCAAGATCAGTGTTATGTCTGTCGAGCAGTTTGTGAATCTTATCTGTCGGAACGAGTACGGAACTCATTGTGATATCATGATTCAGAGAATCGATGATCAGCGCAATGAATTTACTCATATCGGCAACTACGAAATAAGGCTTCTCAAGTGCAGTCGGTGGAAGATAAGTAAGGTTTGTTGTAATTACGCGGTCGATATACCCTGCTTCATAATATTCATCAAACTTCTCAAAGCCTTCTGTAAATAAGCCGAAAGTTGTGCAGACAAATACACAGCGGGCGCCACGCTCTTTGATCTGTTTTGCAACGTCTAACATACTCTCACCGGAAGAAATCATATCATCAATGATGATAATGTTCTTGCCCTTGATATCTGTACCGAGAAATTCGTGGGCAACGATCGGGTTTTTCCCATTGACGATGGTAGAATAATCACGGCGTTTGTAGAACATTCCCATATCTACACCAAGTACGTTTGAAAAATAAACGGCACGATGCATTGCACCTTCATCCGGGCTTACGATCATCAGATGATCTTTGTCTACAATCAGATCCGGTTCAGCGCGGAGCAGTGCTTTCATAAACTGATACGGTGGGTTGAAACTGTCAAATCCGTGTAATGGAATTGAATTCTGTACACGTGGATCATGAGCATCGAAAGTGATGATATTGCTGACACCCATATCGATCAGTTCCTGAAGTGCGAGTGCACAGTCCAGAGATTCTCGTTTGGTACGTTTATGCTGTCTGCTCTCATACAGAAATGGCATGATTACATTCACACGGTGTGCTTTTCCGTTTGCAGCAGAAATGATTCGTTTCAGATCCTGATAATGATCATCTGGTGACATATGGTTCAAATGACCACTTACAGTATAGGTTAAACTGTAGTTGCAGACGTCAACCATTACAAAAAGATCTTTTCCACGGATGGATTCACCAAGAAGTCCCTTGGATTCACCAGTGCCGAAACGTGGACAGTCACAGTCAATCAGATAGTTGTCGGTACTGTACGCACGGAATAAAGGAGAAGTGTGATTCTCTGTCAGTGTGTTCTGGCGAAAAGAAACAATATAATCATTTACTTTCTTTCCGAGATCAATACAACTTGCATGTGCGGCAATCTTTAACGGTGCTACCGGTAAAGAGGATTCCATTAATTTTATGTTTGGCATAATAATCTCCTTAAGTATATTTTTTCGCTTATAGCTCTTACTTATTTATACCACTATTTATAGGAACAGGTCAATCTTTCCAAATGACTATTTTTCCTCTTCTTGTCAATTCTGTCTATGTAAGTTATAATAATATAGTTAAAGAGAAAGGAAACAGGGCGTATATATGAAACATGTACACATTGTTGATAAAGTTCTTCCGGGAAGTATCGCAGAAGAACTGGAAATTGAAAAAGGAGACAGGCTGATTTCGATCAACGGACAGGAGATCGGGGATGTTTTTGACTATCACTTTCTGGTAAATGATGACTTTCTGACGGTGCTCATTGAAAAGTCGACGGGAGAACAGTGGGAACTGGAGATTGAGAAAGATTACGAGGATGATCTGGGAATTGAATTTGGACAGGGACTGATGGATGAATATCGTTCCTGCAGGAATAAATGTATGTTTTGCTTTATTGATCAGATGCCGAAGGGGATGCGCGAGACATTATATTTTAAAGATGATGATTCTAGACTGTCTTTTTTACAGGGGAATTATATCACCCTGACGAATATGAGTGATGATGATGTGGACCGTATCATACGGTATCATCTGGAGCCGATCAATATATCCTTTCATACGACGAACCCAGAACTTCGCTGTAAGATGCTGCATAACCGGTTTGCAGGTGAAGCACTTAAGAAGATCGACCGGCTGTATGAAGGTGGAATTACGATGAACGGTCAGATCGTATTATGTAAAGGTGTGAACGATGGCGAGGAGCTGGAGAGGAGCATACGTGACATGATGAAGTATCTTCCGTGTCTTCAGAGCGTGTCGGTTGTACCGGTTGGGCTTACGAAATACAGAGAAGGACTGTATCCGCTGGAATCATTCACGAAGGAAGATGCGAAAGAAGTGCTGTCCATTATCCATAAATGGCAGAAAAAGGCATATGATGAATATGGTTATCATTTCATTCATGCCGGAGATGAATGGTATATTCTCGCTGAAGAAGAGATGCCGGAAGAGGAACGCTATGATGGTTATCTGCAACTGGAGAACGGTGTTGGCATGATGCGGCTTTTACAGAATGAATTTGCAGAAGAATATGCCGGGCTGGAGGGGGATGACACAGAACGTGAAGTGTCAATTGCGACAGGAGTGCTGGCGTATCCATTGATTTGTAAGATGGCATCGGCGATTGAAAAGAAATACACAAAGACAAAGATCCATGTCTATGGTATACGCAATGATTTCTTTGGAGAGAAGATCACCGTGTCAGGGTTGATTACCGGAAGAGATCTGATCAGCCAGCTTACGGATCAGCCGCTTGGAACATGTCTGCTTCTTCCATGTAATATGGTGCGTATACAGGAGCAGGATTTTCTGGACGATCTGACAAGAGATCAGGTAGAAGAGGCTTTACAAGTAAAGACAGATATTGTAAAATCAAGCGGGCGAGATTTTATAGAAGCCGTTTTGAAACACGAAAAAGAATAACAGATAACAAAAGATTCATAAAGATATAAAGTATAGGAGATAAAAGATGAGTAAACCAGTAGTGGCTATCGTAGGAAGGCCGAATGTAGGAAAGTCAACGCTTTTCAATGTGCTGGCAGGCGAGAAGATATCGATTGTAAAAGATACTCCGGGAGTAACAAGAGATCGTATTTATGCAGACACCAGCTGGCTTGACAGAGACTTCACATTAATCGATACCGGTGGTATTGAACCAGAGAGCAAGGATATTATTATTTCACAGATGAGAGAACAGGCGCAGATCGCAATTGATACTGCGGATGTGATCATTTTCATTACAGATGTAAGACAGGGACTGGTGGATGCCGATTCGAAAGTAGCAGATATGCTCAGACGTTCCGGTAAACCGGTCGTGCTTGTTGTCAATAAAGTGGACAGTTTTCAGAAATTCATGGCAGATGTATATGAGTTTTATAATCTGGGAATCGGTGATCCACATCCGATTTCTGCATCTTCACGTCTCGGGATCGGCGATATGTTAGATGCTGTGATCAAGTATTTTCCGAAACATACCGGGGAAGAGGAAGAGGATGAACGTCCACGCGTGGCAATCGTCGGCAAGCCGAATGTTGGAAAGTCTTCGATCATCAACAAGCTGGTCGGAGAAGACCGTGTAATCGTATCAGATATTGCCGGTACAACAAGAGATGCAATTGATACGAACATTATTCATAATGGAAAAGAATATGTATTTATCGATACAGCAGGACTCCGCCGCAAGAATAAGATCAAAGAAGAACTGGAACGTTACAGTATTATCCGTACAGTAACTGCGGTGGAACGTGCAGATGTGGTGCTGATCGTGATCGATGCAGAAGAAGGCGTGACAGAACAGGATGCGAAGATTGCCGGGATCGCACATGAGAGAGGAAAAGGCATCATTATTGTTGTGAATAAATGGGATGCAATTGAGAAGAATGATAAGACAATGCGTGAGTATGAGAATGAAGTTCGAAGAATTCTTTCATTTATGCCTTATGCAGAGATTATGTATGTGTCTGCAAAGACGGGGCAGAGACTTCCGAAATTATTCGATATGATCGACATGGTGATCGAGAATCAGACACTTCGTGTTGCTACAGGTGTCCTGAATGAGATCATGTCAGAGGCGGTTGCCATGCAGCAGCCACCGTCAGACAAAGGAAAACGTCTGAAGCTTTACTATATTACGCAGGTTGCGGTTAAGCCGCCGAGTTTTGTCATCTTTGTAAATGACAAAGAGCTAATGCATTTTTCATATACCAGATATCTGGAGAATAAGATCAGGGAAGCTTTTGGTTTTAAGGGAACTTCACTGAAGTTTTTTATTCGTGAGCGAAAGGAGAAAGACCGTTAGTTATGGAACGTATCGTATGTTTGGTGATCGGCTATATATTTGGACTGTTCCAGACCGGTTATCTCTATGGAAAGGCACATCATGTAGATATCCGCAAACAGGGAAGCGGCAACGCAGGAACAACGAATGCACTCCGCACAATGGGCTGGAAAGCAGGAGCGGTGACATTTTTAGGTGATTGCTTCAAATGTGTATTCGCAGTAGTGGTCGTGCATCTTCTGTTTGCGAAAAATTATGGAGACATTCTTCCGCTTCTTTCTATGTATGCAGGAATGGGTGCGGTGCTTGGACACAACTATCCGTTTTACATGCATTTTAAAGGAGGCAAGGGAATTGCGGCTACGGCAGGTCTTCTTGTCAGTACAACAAATGTATGGATGGTACTGATCTGTCTTGTGTCTTTCGTTTTGATCGTAGGAGTGACCAGATATGTATCACTCGGATCACTGGCAGTTGTTATCATTTATCTGATAGAGATTATTGTATATGGGAAGATGGGCGGATTTGGAATGCAGGGTGCGCATTTAATGGAAATGTATATTATCGCTGCACTTCTGATGCTGTCTGCATTTTACAAGCACAAAGAAAATATTAAACGTCTGTTAGCCGGTACAGAGAACAAACTCAGTGTCGGTAAAAATAAATAAAATGTTAGGAGGAGGTATTATGGTAAAAGTAGGTATTATGGGAGCCGGAAGCTGGGGAACTGCACTGGCACTTTTGCTTCATTCCAACGGGCATGAAGTGACAGTATGGTCGATCAGTGAAGAGGAAGTGCAGATGCTTTCGGAAAAAAGAGAACATGAATCAAAACTTCCGGGTGTTAAGATTCCGGAGGATATGCTCTTTACTTCCGATATGGAGTCTGCAATCAAAGGAAAAGATTTTCTTGTTCTTGCGGTTCCGTCTAAATTTACAAGAAGCACGGCACGGAGTATGAAACCGTATGTTGCAGATGGGCAGATTATTGTCGATGTTGCAAAGGGTATTGAGGAAGATACGCTGATGACGCTGTCACAGCAGATCGAGGAAGAAATCCCGCAGGCGGATGTGGCAGTTTTATCCGGACCGAGTCATGCAGAAGAAGTTGGACGCGGACTTCCGACAGCAGTCGTAATCGGGGCAAAGACAGAAGAGACAGCCGCTTATCTGCAGGATAAGTTTATGAATAAAGTATTCCGTGTGTATATCAGTCCGGATATGCTGGGTATGGAGCTGGGAGGTTCTCTGAAAAATGTAATCGCTCTGGCTGCAGGTATTGCAGATGGACTTGGCTATGGCGATAATACAAAAGCTGCGCTTATTACAAGAGGAATTGCTGAGATTGCCCGGCTTGGTGTAAAAATGGGCGGAAGTATCGAGAGTTTTACAGGCCTTACCGGAATCGGTGATTTGATCGTAACCTGTGCCAGTGTACACAGCCGTAACCGTAAGGCGGGCTATCTGATGGGCCAGGGAATGTCCATGCAGGAAGCGATGGATGAAGTGAAGATGGTAGTTGAAGGTGTATACTCAGCGAAAGCTGCTGCAAAGCTTGGAAAGAAATACGATGTGGCACTTCCAATCGTTAATAAAGTGAATGAAGTGCTGTTTGAAGGAAAAGATCCGAGAGAAGCAGTAGATGAACTGATGCTGCGTGACAGCAAAACAGAACATATGACATTAAAATGGTAAAAATATAAATATGACATTTGTTGCGAAGAGCCACTTGATTGTGTGTGTCAAGTGGCTCTTCGCAACAATATATGTAAATACTCTGTAGAAAACAGGGAAAAATACCGATATAATAGAGTTAAGTTAATAGCAGTGGTTGAAAACGGCTGGCTGAAGTATCATAGGGGAACTTATGGACGAGAGTAGAGGAAAAAGTATCAATGTAAACCTGAAACTGGAACTGCAGTACGGAGAAAGAAATTGCTTCCTGGAAGGAAACTTTCAAATAAGAACGGACAAAGAAAATGGCTTTATTATCCGGGAAGATTACAGACAGAGTATCAGAAAAGAATTACAAGGATTAGGATTCCCATCCAGTGCCTGTGGCACGATTTATCTGGAAGAGGGGATCTTTTATTTTATCCAGAAACAAAAACGACAGATCAGCATTACAAAAGAACTGTATCCGGCTGTGGCGGAAAAATACAGCACGAATGCAGCAAATGTAGAGAGGAATATAAGGACAACAATTGAAAAAGTCTGGACGAGAGGAAATTTACAGAGACTGGATGACTTTGGCAGTGGGATGATCGAGTATAAGACAGGACGGCCGACAAACGGAACCGTCATTCATACACTGGCAAGAAAAGTGCAGGAGTCATCCGTGCAAGGTCGATAAAGGTCGATAAACAGGTGGAAAAAACGAATACTTTCAGGAAATGAATGTGCTATGTTTAAAACAAAAACAGATGGGGGAGTAAATTTATGGCTTTAGCACATCAATTTATAGTAAGGGGAATGAAAGAAGAATTATTGATTCCGTCGGAACAAGAGTATATTTTTGTATCGGATCACCTGATGCGGTATATTCAGGATAGTATGAGATGGATTCATACAAGCTGGAATGACCAGATCGAGCTGGAAGGATTCCCGGACTAGGGATTCGCTGTAATCACGGAAATGGAAGTAGAGCGGATACTGGAGATCATACGACCGTGGAAGGCATTGTTTCTTGCGTCGCCGGAAAATTTCTGCCTGACGATACAGGAAGATTCGGATATCTGTTACCGGGAAGTACCGGTGACAAGACGGGAAGTTATAGAAGAGATGGAAGGATGGATCGGGATCTGCGATCTTGCATTAAAACAACACAGCCAGCTTGTTTATCAGGGACTGTGAAAACAAAAAAACAAAGAGAAACGTGTTCTAAACGGATGTGTTGGCGGCATAAACTGTTATCAGCATAACAAGGGGGTATTCATATGGACACGTTTCAGATGTACGAGGATATAAAAGCAAGAACGAACGGAGAAATCTATATAGGTGTGGTCGGACCTGTGCGGACCGGAAAATCTACATTTATCAAGAGATTTATGGATGTGCTGGTGCTGCCTTATATGGAGGATGAGCATGCAAAGGCACGGACAAGAGATGAATTGCCACAGTCCGGTTCCGGAAAAACAATTATGACAACCGAACCGAAATTCGTTCCAAAGGAAGCGGCAGTCATTCATTTGCAGGAAGACCTGAACCTGAAACTCCGGCTGATCGACTGTGTAGGCTATATGGTAAACGGGGCAACGGGGCATCTGGAAGAAAATGCACAACGGATGGTGAAGACTCCCTGGTTTGAAGAAGAGATCCCGTTTACACATGCAGCGGAAGTGGGCACAAGAAAAGTGATCCATGAGCATGCGACGATCGGGATTGTAGTAACAACAGATGGAACAATCACAGAAATAGACAGAGAGGCATATCTGGAAGCAGAACGAAAGACGATCATGGAATTACAGAACATTGGCAAGCCGTTTGTTGTATTGGTAAATTCAAAGAAACCATATGCAAAAGAGGCGCAGGAAACAGCCGAGTGGCTGGAAGAAACTTATGGTGTCCGTGCGCTGACTGTGAACTGTGAAAAGTTAAAACCGGAGGATATTACAAAAATCATGGAGACAGTTCTCTATGAATTTCCAGTTTCAGAAATCGAATTTTTTGTCCCGAAATGGGTGGAGATGTTGCCGGCGGATCATGAGATCCGGAAAGAAGTAATCAGCTATGTCCGAAAAATTCTTGATATGTACGGTCGGATACAGGACGTGGCAGGAAAAGTGCCGGAATGGGACAGCAGTTACATAGATCGTGTACATATACGGAATATTGAGACAGACACAGGCCGCATACAAATACAGATCGACATTGGCGAGAGTTATTATTATGAGTGGATGACGTCTCTTACAGGAACACCGATCCGTGGTCAGTATGAACTGATCGATGCAATGCGAAAGCTTACGAAGCTGAAAGAAGAATATGAAGGAATCCGGGATGCGCTTGCGTCTGTACGGATGCGTGGGTATGGCATGGTGAGTCCAAGGAAAGAAGAAATCGAACTGGATGAGCCGGAACTGATCCGGCAGGGAAATAAATTCGGTGTAAAGATCCACACGCAGGCGCCATCGATCCATCTGATCCGAGCCAATGTGGAGACGGAGATCGCGCCGATCGTTGGAAATGAGCAGCAGGCACAGGATCTTCTGAAATATCTGAAAGAGCAGTCTGAAGAAAAAGAAGGCATCTGGGAGACAAATATTTTCGGAAAATCAGTAGAAGAGCTCGTAATGGACGGCATGCGCGGGAAAATGGCGGCGATCAACGAAAAGAGTCAGGAAAAACTACAGGATACAATGAAGAAGATCGTAAATGACAGCAATGGCGGAATGGTCTGTATTATAATTTAAGGATTGCATTCTTGTATCAAAAGCGTTAAAATTCTACTATATGGACAACAGAAAGAGGTTTTATGGAGGTACGATATGAAAGTAGCAATTTTAACTGCAAATACGCAGGTATATAAAGAACAGGAAGAAGATAAAGGCGGAAAGGTTATCCGCAAGATTGTGGAAGAAGCAGGACAGCATGTGATCTTTGCAAAAGCACTTCCTGTAGATAAGAAGGTATTATCTACAGTTATGCAGAGAATGGCAGATGGTAATATGGCAGACATTATCCTGACAACAGGCGGAGCCGGATGCGCAGCGGGAGATGTTACACCGGAAGCAACAACAGAGATTCTTGACAGACCAGTACCGGGGATTCCGGAAGCAATCCGTATGCACTTGATGCATCTGACAAAACGTTCTATGTTAAACCGTGGTGTTGCCGGATTCAGAGGTAATACACTGATCGTGAACCTTCCGGGAAAAGCAGGTGCAGCCAAAGAGTCTCTGGAATATATTCTTCCAGAAATTGTTCATGCAGCAGAATTAGGCCAGAAAGAGAATTAGGAATCATATGCAGGTAAAGATATATACAGACGGTGCGGCGAGGGGAAACCCGGACGGACCGGGAGGATATGGAGCAGTGCTTGAGTATGTAGATCCGAAAGGAACACTGCATACGAAAGAACTGTCACAGGGATATAAAAAGACAACGAATAACCGGATGGAATTAATGGCAGTGATCGTGGCACTGGAAGCGTTAAACAGACCGTGCGAGGTGGAATTATATTCGGATTCCAAGTATGTTGTAGATGCTTTTAACCAGCATTGGATCGACAGCTGGCTGAAGAAGGGATGGAAGCGCGGCAAGAATGAGCCGGTGAAGAATGCAGATCTCTGGAAACGTCTGTTGAAAGCAAAAGAACCTCACCAGGTTACATTTATCTGGGTGAAGGGACATGACGGACACCCGCAGAATGAACGGTGCGACACACTTGCCACAACTGCGGCAGATGGAAATGACCTGATTGATGATACGATCCAGTAGATATAGAAGTGTAAGTAAAACAAAGAAAAATTGATATTGCAGTTCTGAAAGATATGTGTTATATTTATTAAATTGCAAGTAAGACAGGTAATCGCGGCTGTCAGGACCGAAAGGGGACAGGCGAGGAAAGTCCGGGCTTCACAGGGCAGGATGCCGGATAACGTCCGGTGGAGGTGACTCCAAGGCAAGTGCAACAGAAATATACCGCCTGTGCATGCAGGTAAGGGTGGAATGGCAGTTTAAGAGACTACCGCTTCTCTGGTAACAGCGAAGGCAGATGTAAACCCCATCCGAAGCAAGACCGGATAAAGACGATGTGGCGGCCCGTCACGTCTTAGGTAGGTCGCTTGAACCTGCCGGTAACGGCAGGTCTAGAAAGATGATTACCCAACGACATAACCCGGCTTATCGTTTTGCTTGCATATATTTATGAAACGATTTGAAAAATGTATTATAGATGATGCTATCCGTTCCAAGCTGATTTGGATTTTAGTTTGTCATCATAATAAAAAGCAGCTCGATATGAGCTGCTTTTTATGTTATGGCGACGAGGAAAACGCGTCATGCTTGATGACAGCATTGACAACCGCTAATCAGCGAACAAAACTCGCAAAGCGTGTTTTGTCGCTGTGCCAGAATGATTCAAATAAGCTATTAATGTTAGCTTTACTTGTGTTAAATTAGCCGCGTCCGTGATATTTCTCTTCGCAGTAGAGACAGCGGTATACTTCCTTTTCGGGATCAGTCAGTACGAAGACATGATCCAGTTCCTGCTCGATAGAAGTAATGCAGCGCGGATTTTTGCAACGGATCACATTTGTGATCTTCTTCGGAAGACGAAGTGCTTTCTTGTCTACGATTTGTGAGTCTTTAATAATATTTACTGTAATATTATGATCGATGAATCCGAGAATATCCAGATCCATAAAGTCGATCGGACACTCGATCTTCATAATATCTTTCTTGCCCATCTTACTGCTTTTCGCATTTTTGATAATAGCGACACAACAGTCCAGTTTGTCCAGGTGCAGATATTTATAAATATCCATGCTTCGTCCTGCCTGAATATGATCCAGAACAAAACCTTCTTCGATTTTTCCAACACTTAATGTATTATTTAACATGATTATGTATGCTCCTTTCTTATACTTCAATCTCTAACAATGTAAGGATCAGAGCCATACGGATATAAACACCGTACTGTGCCTGTTTGAAATAAGCGGCTCTCGGATCATCATCTACTTCTACGGAGATTTCATTTACTCTTGGAAGCGGATGAAGGACATACATATCTTCCGGGGCAAGCTTCATCTTAGCGGCATCCAGAATATAAAAGTCTTTCATGCGTACATAATCTTCTTCGTTGAAGAAACGTTCTTTCTGTACACGTGTCATGTAGAGAAGATCCAGTTTTGGAAGTGCATCTTCCAGACGTTCTACTTCCTCGTAAGGGATATTCTTCTTATCCAATACATCGGAACGGATGTAGCCTGGAAGTTTTAATTCTTCCGGGGAAATAAGTACAAAACGGATACCTGGATATCTTACTAATGCATGGATCAGAGAGTGTACAGTACGTCCGAATTTCAGATCGCCGCAGAGACCGATCGTCATATTATCCAGATGTCCTTTTAAAGAACGGATTGTAAGAAGATCAGTTAAAGTTTGTGTCGGATGCTGGTGTCCGCCGTCCCCAGCATTGATAACCGGGATACCGGAATGTTTGCATGCAACAGTTGCGGCACCTTCTTTTGGATGGCGCATTGCACAGATATCTGCATAGCAAGATATCATGCGGAGTGTATCGGAAACGCTTTCGCCTTTTGAGGCAGAGCTTGAACTGGCAGAAGAAAAACCTAGAACATTACCGCCAAGATTATACATCGCTGCTTCATGACTTAAACGGGTACGTGTACTAGGTTCATAAAATAAAGTTGCCAGTGTCTTGCCTGCACAGGCATGTGCGTATTTCTCCGGGGTGGCTTCAATATCGTTCGCCAAATCCATCAGTTTATCAAGTTCTCCCACAGAAAAATCCAGTGGACTAATCAAATGTCTCATAAAAAACCTCCTGTTATTTTCAAATCTATTGAAAATCTTTCATACATCATATAATAAATAAAAAAGTTTTTCAATGTCTGCAGAGAATTTTTTCAAAGAACAATCCGGTGAAAAACCATAACGGTGCATAGTCCAGCCGGATTAGTCCGCGGATCTGGAAGCGTGCATGGCTGTAATTCCACGGACATGCATGGAAGTGCCTGAGGAGGCTTCCGGTCGTATATTCTGTAAAGAAAATACAGACGGTGTAAAAGCACCCACGTACAAAGGCAGGAAAATGCTGGATCCGTCGGCAGATAGGAGAGAACAGGCATGCCATTCCGTAGATGGGGAACATCCAGATGGAAGTGTGTCCGGTTAATGTGTGGTTGTCTTTTTTCAGGGAACGAAGACCGGTATAGAGAATTTCGATACACCAGCCGAACATTCCGCATTGGAGAAATTTTCGCTTCATGGAAGATAGTATAAGAAGGAAATGTAGATTTTATACGTAAAATGTATTATAATAATTGACGGTTTATGCAAAAAAGTGAGGAGAACAGACGATGGCATCATTAGAAGAATTGAGATTGCAGTTAGATGAGATAGATGATCAGATGGTCCGCCTGTACGAAGAACGTATGAAAGTATGTGCACAGGTCGGCGAGTATAAGATCAAGAATGGGAAGAAGGTTCTGGACCGCCAGAGAGAGAAGAATAAATTACAGGCAGTGTCAGAGAAAGCTTCTTCTGAATTTAATAAAAAAGGTGTACGTGAATTGTATGAGCAGTTAATGTCCATGAGCCGTAAATTACAGTACCAGCAGCTTGTAAAGGCAGGAGCACTTGGGAGACTTCCGTTTATTGAGATGGAATCCCTGGATGCGAAAAATGCAAGAATCGTATTTCCGGGAACAGAAGGTGCATACAGTCAGGCAGCTACAAAAGATTATTTTGGTGAAAATTGCAATAGTTTTTATGTGCGGACATTCCGTGAAGCAATGGAAGCGATCGAAGATGGGGCAGCAGATTATGCCGTGCTGCCAATTGAGAATTCAACAGCCGGCTCCGTAGATGAGATGTACGATCTGCTTGTTGAGTTTGAAAATTATATCGTAGGTGAGACAATTATTCCGATCATTCATACACTGTCCGGAGTTCCGGGAGCAAAACTTACAGATATTGAGCGTGTGTATTCCAAAGGCGTTGCGTTGATGCAGGCATCACATTTTCTGGATGACCACAGCGACTGGCAGCAGATCAGTGTGGCAAATACAGCGATTGCGGCGCGTAAGATACGGGATGACAAAGATCAGGCACAGGCGGCTGTATGCAGTGCTTATGCGGCAGAGGTACACGGATTAGAAATATTAGAAGAGAATATCAATGATGATCAGACAAACTGTACACGCTTTATTGTGGTTACAAACCAGAAAGTATTTTTAAAGCACGCACAGAAGATCAGCATCTGCCTGGAACTGCCACATGAGAGCGGTTCGCTGTACAGACTGCTGTCGCATTTCATTTACAATGATCTGAATATGACACGGATTGAATCCCGCCCGATTGAGGGAAAAAACTGGGAGTATCGTTTCTTTATTGATTTTGAAGGAAATATGGCAGATCCGGCTGTGAAAAATGCAATCCGCGGACTGAGAGAGGAAAGCCGTAATATGAGGATACTTGGAAATTATTAGTTTCAGTATATATAATTTCTGCGATGTACAGGATTGTAAGAGCGAATAAAAGTGTAAGTGACAGGAGATAAGCAAGGAGCAAGAAGATGAGAACAAAAGAATTAATGCTTTACAAACATATGGAAGACGGTCAGATTCTGACGGATATGACGTTCCTGATGGAAAACTATGATAACGATTATTATAATACAGAAGATATGAAAGGTCTGCTGTTTGAGCAGATGAATGACATTTTAGAACTGTCAGCGAGTCATGGATTTGAAGGAAATCTGTGGCATACATATCTTACATACCTTCTGGCAAGCCATGAAAATGCATACAGTACTTCCTGTGAGATTACAGGAGCAATCGATGGAAGTCTGAACCAGGTTGCGTTGCATGATTTTGAGATATTCAAAGAATTATTTGATTATGATTTTAGAAAAATGGAAGAGGCATTTGGCGTGGATTGCATATCCATGATCAAAGAATATGCAGGAGACAGCAGTCACGGTAATGTATTTAACAAGCGTATCCGTGACCGTATCTGTGATCTGGCAAAGAGCCTCGCAGAAGCAGAAGACGCACAGGACTTCAAAGAGAAAATAACAGGATTTTATAAGGAATTCGGCGTTGGAAAACTGGGACTTCACAAAGCATTCCGGATTGAGCATACAGATGAGAGTGCACAGATCGTGCCGATCACCAAGATTGCACATGTACACCTGGATGATCTGGTTGGATATGAGATTGCAAAGAAGAAGCTGATTGATAATACGAAGGCATTCGTAGAAGGAAAACGTGCAAATAACTGTTTGTTATTCGGAGATGCAGGAACCGGTAAATCCACATCCATCAAGGCAATCCTGAATCAGTATTATGATCAGGGATTGCGTATGATCGAAGTGTACAAGCATCAGTTCCAGGATCTGAATGACGTGATCGCACAGATCAAAAACCGGAATTATAAATTTATCATTTACATGGATGATCTTTCTTTTGAAGAATTTGAAATTGAGTACAAATATCTGAAAGCGGTCATTGAAGGCGGTCTGGAGAAGAAACCGGATAATATTCTGATCTATGCAACATCGAACCGCAGACATCTGATCCGTGAAACATTCAAGGACAAAGAAGACAGAGACGAAGAGCTTCATACAAATGATACCGTGCAGGAAAAATTATCGCTGGTTGCCCGTTTTGGCGTTACGATTTACTTTGGAAAACCGGCGAAGAAGGAATTTCAGGAGATCGTACTTGCTCTTGCAGAAAAGAATGGCATAGATATGCCGGAAGATGAACTGCTTCTGGAAGCAAATAAGTGGGAATTAAGCCACGGCGGCTTATCCGGACGGACAGCACAGCAGTTTATTGACTATCTCCTGGGGACAAGATAACATGCAAAAAGATCTGACACATGGAAATGTACAAAGAACGATGCTTGTATTTGCAGGACCGATGATTGTCGGAAATCTTCTGCAACAATGTTACAACATTGCGGATACATGGGTAGTCGGACAATTTCTGGGAGCGGGAGCGCTGGCGGCAGTCGGGACGGCATATACGCTTATGACATTTCTGACATCTGTCTTGATCGGACTGTGTATGGGGAGCGGCAGCGTTTTTTCCTTTTACTATGGAAAAGGAGATAAAAGAAAGATGCAGGAATCGATCCTTGCGTCTTTTCTCTTTATCGGAATCATTTCTGTGATTGTAAATATTGCTGTATTTGCAGGAATGGACCTGATTCTTAAGCTGATGCGGATACCGGAAGATATCTATACATATATGAAAAAATATGTATGGGTGATCTTCTGGGGAATCTTCTTTGTATTTTTGTATAATTTTTTTGCGTATTTGCTGAGAGCAGTTGGAAATTCGGTAACGCCGCTTCTCTTTCTGGCAATCGCATCTATGCTGAATATTATTCTTGATCTTTTGCTTGTTGTGAAATGGAAAATGGGAGTTGGAGGAGCTGCGTGGGCGACCGTGATTGCGCAGATCATATCGGGAGTCGGAATCGGCTACTATCTTTGGAAGAAGGAGCCGGAGCTACGCTTCATAGGAAATGGCATTTCATTGAAGGAGGCATGTTCAAAAGAAGTACTGCCGGAAGTGGTACGGTTTTCGCTTGCCGCAAGTGTGCAGCAGTCGGTGATGAATTTCGGTATCCTGATGATCCAGGGACTGATCAACAGTTTTGGAACTGCGGTAATGGCAGCTTATGCAGCAGCAGTGAAGATTGATTCCTTTGCCTACATGCCGGCACAGGAATTCAGCAATTCGTTCTCTATCTTTACATCGCAGAATTATGGCGCAAAAGATGAAAAACGAGTGAAAGAAGGCGTGCGGGCAGCAGTGAAAACATCTCTTATCTTCTGTGGAATTGTATCTGTGCTGATCTTTTTGTTTGCAAGACCGCTGATGCTTATCTTTGTGAAAGCAACCGAAGTGAAAGTATTGCAGATTGGTGTGCAGTATTTGCGGATTGAAGGCGCATTTTACTGTGGAATCGGACTTCTGTTTCTTCTGTATGCTTATTACCGTGGAACTGGGAAACCGGAAATGTCGGTTGTGCTGACTGTGATTTCTCTTGGAACACGGGTGTTGCTTGCGTATACACTGGCACCATTACTGGGAGTGCGGATGATCTGGTGGGCAATTATAATCGGATGGTTTCTTGCTGATATAACGGGAGTTTTATATATGAAGAAAAAGAAGATATGAGTTTTTTTACACAGGACGGGATAATATAGAAAACGTTATGGGAGATATGACAGAAAAAGTCGTGCGGGGAATTAATCCTGCACGGCTTTTATATTGCTGATATCAGAGTCGATCATGAGAGAGTAGTTGGTGTAATAAACTACAAATCCCGGTCTGGCCCCATTTGGTTTTTTTACATGTTTTTTCTCTACATAATCAATCTCAACTTTATCGCTGCCACGGCTCTTGGAATAGTATGCAGCAAGTCTTCCGGCTTCTTCAAAAGTACGATCCGGAAGTTCATCCCCATTCGTTTTGACGATGACATGGGAACCCGGAGCACCTTTTGCGTGGAACCACCAGTCACCGCCATTTGCGAAAGAGAAGGTCAGTTCATCGTTCTGCAGATTGTTTTTGCCGACATAGATGTGATAACCATCGGAAGAGATATAGTGCATTGGTTTGTTTTTTAATTTCACTTTCTTTTTCGTATATTTTCGGCGGACATAACCGCTTTCAATCAGTTCTTCCTTAATTTGTGCCAGATCTGCTTCGCTTCGGGCAATATCCAGAGCGTTGCTAATCGATTCCAGATAGTGGATATCGTCACCAGTTTCTGTGAGAAGTTTTGACAGTGCTTCAAAAGTACGTTTCTGCTTATTATAACGTGCAAAATACTTCTGGGAATTCTCCTGTGGTGTTTTGAGCGGATCAAGCGGAATAGTGATCTCTTTGCCGGTGTAATAGTTAAGTGCTGTCAGTTCTTTTGTACCTGGTGCAAGATTGTATCCATAGGTATTGATCAGTTCTCCGTAAACTTTGTATTTTTCCCGGTTTTCAGTATCCTTTAACTGCTTTTTCTGCAGGTCGTATTTCTTACGTGCACGTTCTAATGCAGTCTGGACAACGTGACGCAGGTCTGCACTTTTCTGTCGGATTCTTGTCAGCGTGTTCTTCGTTGCATAGTAAATATGGAGTACTTCGCTGATCGAATCGTATTCCTGCTTTGTAAAAGTATCAAAATGTGATAACAGAAGTGCAGAAAATTCTTTTGGCGTCTCACCATCTGTGTAGATGACCGGGTGAAAATTCCCTGCTTTTACATCTTCTATATAATAAGAAAACTGACGATATAGATGGAACAGAAGATCGTCTTCGTATTCTTTTGGCGTTATACCGGAATCCATGCCGGCAAGAAAGCAGATGTCTTCTGCGATTACCGGGCTGATACCTGTGAAACTTGTATAGATCGCTTTGCCCAGCGGGCATGGTTTTTCTTTTAATGTGAAAATAAAAGTATCAGCATCTACCGTCAGAGGGTTTTTTTTACCCATTGTATCCGGAATAAAATACGGTCTGCCCGGCAATACTTCACGTACAGAACTCATTTGTGCGGAGATGTGCTTGATACTGTCGATGATCCGTCCGTCTGCATCGCAGAAAATAATATTGCTATGTTTGCCCATAATCTCAACAACCAGTGTCTTCCGGCAGAGATCACCTAAATCGTCCAGATGCTCGATCTGGATCTGTATAATCCGTTCCAGTCCCGGCTGTGTGATCCTGGTAATGCGTCCGTTTCCGATATGTTTGCGCAGAAGCATGCAGAAATTCGGCGCATTCATCGGACTTGGCTTATTCACATTTGTCAGATAAATAAGTGGTAAAGATGCACTGGCTGAGATATATAGGCGCTTTTGCCCTTGTGGTGTCTTTATTGTAAAGAGAAGCTCATCGGTTTCCGGCTGTGCGATCTTGGCAATCCGCCCGCCGGAGAGCTGCTCGGTAAGTTCTTTTGTAACTGCTGCAACAGTTGTTCCGTCAAATGCCATAAAAATAGCTCCTTTCTGTCTGATTTCAGGCTCATTTGTATAGTATATCATAGTTGACTCTGTTTTCCAAATAGCTTATAATGGACGATGGAAAACGGTCTGTAATATGTAGAGCGTTAATAAAACAGGAACGAGGTTTCTATTATGATAAAGAGTATGACGGGATTCGGACGTTGTGAAGTGACCGACGGAGAACGTAAATTTACAGTTGAGATGAAAAGCGTGAACCATCGATATCTGGATGCCAATATCCGTATGCCGAAGAAATTAAATTTTTTCGAGACATCTATCCGTAATCATTTAAAAAAAAGTGTGCACAGAGGAAAAGTCGATATATTTATCACTTATGAGGATTCTTCAGAGGGACAGGTTGTATTGAAATATAATGAGGCACTGGCAACTGAGTATCTGTCTTATTTTAAACAGATGGAAGAGAAATTCTCACTGGAGAATGACATCCGTGTATCTGCGCTTTCACGTTATCCGGAAGTCATTACGATGGAAGAGCAGGCTGTTGACGAAGAGGAACTGTGGAAGGGACTTAAGAAGGCATTGGACGGTGCTGTGAAGCAGTTTGTTGAGACGAGAACGCTGGAGGGAGAGAATCTTAAGAAAGATCTGATCGAAAAACTGGATCATCTGCTGACACTGGTTGAACAGATTGAAGAGCGTTCCCCGAAGATTATTGCGGAGTATCGTGAGAAGTTGGAAAATAAAGTAAAAGAACTTCTCGAAGATACACAGATTGAGGAGAGCAGGATCGCAGCAGAAGTTGTGATCTTCGCAGATAAGATTTGTACCGATGAAGAAGTGGTACGCTTGAGAAGTCATGTTGTACACATGAAAGAGACGCTGGAATCAGAAGACAGTGGAATCGGACGTAAGCTGGATTTCATTGCGCAGGAGATGAACAGGGAAGCGAATACAATCCTGTCAAAGGCGAATGATCTGGAGATTTCCAATATCGGAATCGAATTGAAGACAGAGATTGAAAAAGTCAGAGAACAGATTCAGAATATCGAATAAGAAGTGTGAGGAAGAGCAAATGAAAGAGAGAGGAATACTCATTGTTGTTTCCGGATTTTCCGGCTCCGGTAAAGGAACTTTAATGAAAGAACTGCTGAAGCAGTATGATAATTATGCTTTATCTGTATCAGCAACGACGAGAACTCCGAGACCTGGAGAGGTAGACGGACGGGAATATTTCTTCCATGAGATCGAAGAATTTGAAAAAATGATTGCGAAAGATGAACTGATAGAGTATGCTAAATACGTGGAGAATTACTATGGTACACCGCGTGCATACGTGGAAGAACAGTTAGAAGCAGGGAAAGATGTGATTCTTGAGATAGAAATCCAGGGTGCATTAAAAGTGAAGGAAAAGTTCCCGGAGACATTATTACTGTTCGTAACTCCGCCGAGTGCAGCAGAGCTTCGCAGACGTCTGGAAGGACGTGGCACAGAGACACAGGATGTGATCGAGAGCCGTTTAAGCAGAGCCGCACAGGAAGCGGAAGGCATGGATGCATACGATTATCTGATCATCAATGACGATCTTCAGGAATGCGTGCAGCAGATGCATGAGATCATTCAGGGAGAGCATAGAAGAAGTTTCAGAAATCACACATTTATTGAACATATGAAAGAAGAGTTGAAAGGAGAATAGTGTATGTTACACCCATCTTACACAGATTTAATGAAAGTGGTAAACAAAGACGTCGAGGAAGGCGAGACAAAGGTTGTCAACAGCCGATACTCTATCGTTATGGCAACAGCAAAAAGAGCCAGAGAGATCATCGATGGTTCTATGCCGTTAGTAGATACAAAGCCGGGAGAGAAGCCACTTTCTATCGCAATTGACGAGCTGAATCAGGCGAAGATTACAATTGCAGCAGAAGACGAGGAAGAATAGAGTCTGACAGGTAATGTATGTAAGGCAGATGCCAGATGGTATCTGCCTTTCTTCTGATAGAAGGATAAATTCTGATAAAAGAATAAGAGGAGACGTAAGAATGAATATATTATTTATCTCACTGGGCTGTGATAAGAATCTGGTAGATTCTGAGGTTATGCTGGGCCTCCTGGATGCAAAAGGATATCAGATTGTAGATGATGAGACACAGGCAGATATCATTGTGATCAACACATGCTGTTTTGTGCACGATGCAAAAGAAGAGAGCATACAGACGATTCTGGAGATGGCAGAATATAAGACGGAAGGGCGTCTGAAAGCACTGATCGTAACCGGATGCCTGGCACAGAGATATCGTCAGGAGATCATTGATGAGATTCCGGAAGTTGATGCGGTTCTTGGAACAACAGCCTATGATAAGATTGTAGAAGCAGTGGAAGAAGCACTGGCGGGTGCCGGACATGTAGAACTTGAAAATGTGAATGCACTTCCGCTTGTCGATACAAAGCGTCTGGTGACAACCGGTGGACATTATGCTTATATGAAGATTGCAGAAGGCTGTGATAAGCACTGTACTTACTGTATCATTCCGAAGCTTCGTGGAAATTACCGCAGTGTTCCGATGGAGCGGCTGATACAGGAAGCAAAAGATCTGGCTGAACAGGGCGTAAAAGAACTGATCCTTGTGGCACAGGAGACAACGTTATATGGAAAAGACATTTACGGAGAAAAATCTCTGCATAAGCTTTTACGTGAATTGTGCAAGGTAGATGGAATTCGCTGGATCCGTATTCTGTACTGTTATCCTGAAGAGATTGATGATAATCTCATCCAGGTTATGAAAGAAGAAAAGAAGCTCTGTCATTATCTGGATCTGCCGATTCAGCATGCTAACGATGAAATCTTAAAGCGCATGGGAAGAAGAACTTCCAAAGCACAGTTAGAAGAAATCATTGGAAAATTAAAACGGGAAATTCCGGACATCACACTTCGCACAACACTGATCACTGGCTTCCCGGGAGAAACAGAAGAACAGCACGAAGAGCTGAAAGCGTTTGTAGACGAGATGGAATTTGACCGGCTCGGCGTATTCACATATTCGCCGGAGGAAGACACACCGGCGGCAGAGATGCCGGATCAGATACCGGAAGAAGTCAAAGAAGACAGACAGGCTGAGATCATGGAGTTGCAGCAGGAGATTGCATTTGCACAGGCAGAAGATATGATCGGTGAAGAAGTGCTTGTCATGATCGAGGGAAAAGTTGCAGATGAGAATGCATATGTCGGACGTACTTACAAAGATGCGCCGGGCGTTGACGGATTGATTTTTATTAATACAGATGAAGAACTGATGTCGGGAGATTTCGCAAGAGTGAAAGTGACCGGTGCAGTAGAATATGATTTGATAGGAGAGTTGTTGTAATGAATTTACCAAATAAGCTGACAGTATTACGAATTATCATGGTACCTTTCTTTGTTTTTTTTATGTTGACGGACGCAGGCGGTGCAGCCAATAAATGGATCGCGCTTATTATTTTCTGCGTGGCAAGTCTTACAGATATGCTGGACGGTAAGATTGCTAGAGCAAGAGGTCTGGTTACAAACTTTGGAAAATTCATGGATCCTCTTGCAGATAAGTTGCTTGTATGTTCTGCAATGATCTGTCTCATTCCGCTTGGCAAGCTGACGGCATGGTTTGTGATCGTTATTATCGCAAGAGAATTTATTATCAGCGGATTCCGTCTGGTAGCTTCTGACAATGGCATTGTCATTGCGGCAAGTTACTGGGGAAAGTTTAAGACCGTTTCACAGATGTTTATGGTGATCGTGATGATCATGGATCTGGGCGGGGTATTTGATGTGATCGGAACAGTCCTGATGTGGGCAGCACTGATTCTGACCATTGTTTCTTTAATTGATTATATTGCGAAAAATGTTGAGGTTCTTACGCAGGGAGGAATGTAAAGTGACAGTTGAATTTATCTCTGTCGGAACAGAGATTCTGCTTGGAAATATCGTAAATACAAATGCAGCATATCTGTCTGAAAAGTGTGCAGGTCTGGGACTTTCCTGCTATCACCAGAGTGTTGTCGGGGACAATGAGAAGAGACTGGAAGATGCGCTTCGTCTGGCACTGTCAAGAAGTGATATTGTGATTCTTGGCGGTGGACTTGGCCCTACAAAGGATGACCTGACAAAAGAAGTGACAGCAAAAGTATTTGGAAAAGAACTGTACGAAGATGCACGTACAAGAGCCCGAATCGAAGATTATTTTGCACGGGTACACAACCGCAATATTACAGCAAATAACTGGAAACAGGCAATGGTTCCGGAAGGCGCGGTTGTTGTTGATAATGACAATGGAACGGCTCCCGGACTGATACTGGAAGAAAACGACAAGACAGCGATTTTGCTTCCAGGTCCTCCTAATGAACTGAAACCAATGTTTGAGTCAAAGATTGCTCCATATCTGAATGGCTTACAACCGGAAGGTATTTATTCTAAAATGGTGAAGATCTGCTCTATGGGAGAAAGCAGAGTGGAGACGGTTATTACGGATCTTCTGGAGACACAGACCAATCCGACACTTGCGCCTTATGCAAAGACAGGAGAAGTACATCTCCGTGTGACAGCCAGAGCAAAGAGTGAAGAAGAGGCAGATGCTTTAATGAAGCCGATGATGGATGAGCTGTTCTACAGATTCGGAGATAAAATCTACACAACCGAAGAAGATGTGACGCTGGAAGATGCAGTTGTGGAACTCCTGAAAGGGAAGAAGATGACAGTGACAACCGCAGAGTCCTGTACGGCTGGTCTGCTCGCAGGACGGATCATGAATGTTGCAGGCGCATCGGAAGTGTATGAAGAAGGCTATATTACTTATGCCAATCGTGCAAAGAGCAAACTGCTTGGTGTAAAAGAAGAGACACTGGAAGCATACGGCGCAGTAAGCGAACAGACTGCCAGAGAGATGGCAGAAGGTGCAGCAAAAGCAGCCGGAGCAGATGCCGCATTGGCGGTGACCGGTATTGCAGGGCCTGGGGGCGGAACCAAAGAGAAACCGGTCGGACTGGTTTATATTGGATGCTATGTAAAGGGACATACAGAAGTAAAAGAATTTCATTTTACCGGAAATCGTGCGAAAAACAGAGATTATGCCGTTGTGCGTGCTCTGACATTCCTACGGGAGGAACTGGTAAAAGAAAGGAGTTAAATCCGAAATGAATATCAGAAAAATACAGATACAGGAACTTTTGCCGGCACTGCATCTGGCGGCAGAAGTATTTGCAGAAGATGTTGCACCGGCATATACTGATGAAGGCGTCGGACGTTTCCATGAATTTATCAGCTATGACTCTTTCCGCGAGATGTTTGAACGGCAGGAAGTGACTATATTTGGTGCGTTTGAAGGTGTGCAGATTTGTGGAATGATCGCAGTTACAAACAACGGGCACATCAGTCTGTTCTTTGTACGAAAGGCATTTCAAAGACACGGTATCGGACGTATGCTTTATCTGGCAGCTGTTGCATTTGCGGCAAGAGAAGTGCATGCTTCTAAGATTACAGTAAATGCTGCGCCACAGGCTGTAGAGACATATGAACATCTTGGAATGCACAAGGTGACAGAAGAACAGGAAAAGGATGGAATCCGTTTTGTACCGATGGAAGCGGAGCTGGTGCAGAGTGCATACGGGCAGTATAGTTATCATTACGGCACCGGAAATCCGGGACAGAATACTTATGGTTACGGTGCAGGCAGTTCTTCAAGCGGCTCTTATAGTTATGGCCCGGGACCGGAAGAAAACGGGCAGGGACCAGCAGGAACATACAGTCATCAGGTACAGATGCCACAGCGGAGATCTGCAGTACCGGTCATCGTTGGAGTTGTTGCGGCGATCATACTTTTGATCGTAGCGGTCGGCGGCGCATTTTTATTTGGAAGTTTTATCTATTATAAAGCAAAAGATGACGTAGGAATCACAGAAGATCAGCCGTATGAGGATGACGGTGACAGCTGGGATGATTCGGATGATATATACGATAATGATGAGAATAATGGAAACAGTGGTTCAGACAGCCAGAACAAGACAGACGAAAGCAGTGTGTCAGGCGTTGATAAGATAGAAGCCTATAAGGCAGATAATCTTTCTTACAAGGTGAAAAATGAGACATACAGCTTCCGTGATTCGGAAAAGACTTCTACAATCATTGATTTTAATGTTGCTTATCCACAGATCAGTGGCCTGAAAGGAAAGAATGCAGATAAAATTAATAAAACAATAAAAAACTGTGCAATGTCTACCGTGGATGAGATTTATACACATCCGGATGAGAAGATCAAGCAGAAAGTAATCGAAGCAAACACACCGGCACTGATCAGTTATGTAAAATGCAAAGTGACCTATGCAACGAATGATTTTATCAGTGTTGTATTTGAAGATACAAGTGCCAGAGGTGAATACAGCGAGTATCAGACAGACCTTCGTACTGTAAATATCCGTCTTCGTGACGGGAAAATTTACGAAGTCAGAGATATTGTAAAGCTGGATGACACATTTGTAGAAAACTGGGCAAAGATCATGCAGAAAGAGACCGGTGACAGCAGTTTTCTTACTGACCTTACTACGGCTGAGATGAAAAAGGCACTGGAAGGCAATGACAAAACAGGAGCTTATGTTCCAAATTTTTTTGTGAGCAAAGACGGAATCGAGATCGGATTCAATATGGGAAGCGCTTCATCCGGTAAGCAGAGTACAAAATATGCATGGGTGACAGCACCGTATACATTCGACGAAATTAAGAGTTCCGTTGCAGATACAGCGTTCTGGAAGGGACTTGACAGGTAAAATGCAGAGAAAAGGCGCAGAAAGCGCCGGAATTTGATAAAAAGTGACAATTGACGAGTAAAAGAATTTATGAGAAAATAAAATCAAGTACGGCGTTAAACATATAACAATGCCTACAAGAGAAAACACACACATAGTTGAAAGGAGTTTTATAATGATTTATTCACATGAAGTAGAGATGATGTGTCCGGTAGCTCAGGGTGCAAATCACGGACCAGCTCCGATTCCGGAAGAGGCAAAATGGGTAAAGGCAAAAGAAGTTAAAGATATTTCAGGTCTGACACACGGTATTGGATGGTGTGCTCCACAGCAGGGAACCTGCAAACTGACACTGAATGTTAAAGAAGGAATTATCCAGGAAGCCCTTGTTGAGACAGTTGGATGTTCAGGTATGACACATTCTGCTGCTATGGCATCTGAGATCCTTCCGGGAAAGACTATTTTGGAAGCATTGAATACAGACCTTGTCTGTGATGCGATTAATACAGCAATGAGAGAGTTATTCCTTCAGATCGTATACGGAAGAACACAGAGTGCATTCTCTGAAGACGGACTTCCGATCGGTGCAGGACTGGAAGACCTTGGTAAGGGACTTCGTTCTCAGGTTGGAACTATGTATGGTACATTAGCAAAAGGTCCTCGTTATCTTGAGATGGCTGAAGGATATGTTACAGGTATCGCTTTAGATGACCACGATGAAATCATCGGATATCAGTTTGTAAACCTTGGTAAAATGACAGACTTCATCAAAGCAGGTGACACACCGAATGATGCATGGGAGAAAGCAAAAGGACAGTACGGTCGTGTTGAAGATGCAGTTAAGATCATCGACCCACGTAAAGAATAATCGCGATAGCGTACAGGTATTACATATCAGGTAAAATTTTCAGGAGGACAATTAAATGGCTTTATTTGAATCATATGAGAGAAGAATTGATAAAATCAATGAAGTATTAAACAGCTATGGCATTGCTTCTATCGAAGAAGCAGAGAAAATCACAAAGGATGCCGGACTTGATGTATACAATCAGGTAAAAGGTATTCAGCCAATCTGTTTTGAGAATGCATGCTGGGCATACACAGTAGGTGCAGCAATCGCAATCAAAAAAGGATGTAAGACAGCAGCAGACGCAGCGGCAGCAATCGGAGAAGGCCTTCAGGCATTCTGTATTCCGGGATCTGTAGCTGATCAGCGTAAAGTAGGTCTTGGACACGGTAACTTAGGAAAGATGCTTCTGGAAGAAGATACAGATTGTTTCGCATTCCTGGCAGGTCACGAATCATTCGCAGCTGCTGAAGGAGCAATCGGTATCGCTGAGAAAGCAAACAAAGTTCGTAAGAAACCTCTTCGTGTTATCCTGAACGGACTTGGAAAAGATGCTGCAAAGATCATTTCCAGAATTAACGGATTCACATATGTACAGACAGAGTATGATTACTATACAGGAGAACTGAAAGAAGTACAGAGAATTGCTTACTCTGAGGGACTTCGTTCCAAAGTTAACTGCTATGGTGCCAATGATGTTCGTGAAGGTGTTGCAATCATGCACAAAGAAGGAGTAGATGTATCTATCACAGGTAACTCTACAAACCCGACACGTTTCCAGCACCCGGTTGCAGGTACATACAAAAAAGAATGTATCGAGCAGGGTAAGAAATATTTCTCAGTTGCTTCCGGTGGTGGTACAGGACGTACACTTCACCCGGACAACATGGCAGCAGGACCGGCTTCTTACGGTATGACAGATACACTTGGACGTATGCACTCTGATGCACAGTTCGCTGGATCTTCATCTGTACCGGCTCACGTTGAGATGATGGGACTGATCGGTGCAGGTAACAACCCGATGGTTGGTATGACTGTAGCTGTAGCTGTTTCCATCGAGGAAGCTGCAAAGGCAGGTAAATTCTAAGAAACGCCCAATTTACAAGGGCTTTAGACTTAGTAGAATTGAATAAAAGCTAAGAAAAAGCGGTTGATTAGACACTTATTAGACACTGTCTATTAGTCACTCGAGTCAGCCGCTTTATTTTAATTTCTCTAGGTCATTTCTTAGCCATTCAAGATCTCGGACAGTGTAGACTGATTCGGTGATGTCCTTAATGCTGTGACCAACCATTTCTTTTATAGCATATTCATATATTTTTTCTTGATTTTTCATATTATATTTCATAAAGTATTAAAGCAGCTAATTCATGCGGCTGATGATTCATATAACATAGAATATCTTCTTTTTGTTTTTACGCAGTATGTGTTATACTTTACAAAAATGGAAAGGATTGAAATTATGCGTCACGAAATTGTATCGCGTAACCCGGATGTGGAAGTACGGTTTTATTTATCGGTAGATGAAGGAAGTTATGTCGCACCGCACTGGCATGACAGTCTGGAGTTGGTGTATATGCTGGAAGGAAGTATTATCGTGACGACCGAGAACCAGAAAAATGTGCTGCAGGCAGGAGAATTTAATATTATTAATTCCAGGGTGATGCATTCCGTATTGAGTGAGAAGAACAGGGCTCTTGTATTACAGATCCCGAAAGAGATGCTTACTAAGTACATTCCGGATATTGAATTGTATCAGTTTGAAGTGGATATGCATCCGGAAAATGAGATTGATAAGACAAGACTTCAGAAGATGAAGAAAATCTTTGAAGATATGTATATTGTCTACGATATCCGTCCGGAGGCTTATCTGCTGCGTTTTAACAGTTTGCTGTATGAACTTCTGTACACGCTGGCTCATTCTTACTCTAAAAAAATTGTAAGAAAAGAAGCAGACCGTAATCAGAAAAATCTGGAACGTGTAAATGAGATCATGGTCTACTTAAAAGAGCATCACAGAGAAAAATGTCTTGTCCCGGAGATTGCCGCACATTTTGGATACAGTGAAGATTATCTGGCAAGATTTTTCAAGAAGCAGATTGGTATGACACTGATGGAATATCTGTATGCGATCCGGATTGTCAAGGTGCATGAAGAATTACTTGCAACAGATGCTTCTATCGGAGAGATTTTCGAAGCACACGGATGTACCAATTACCGTGTTGCCATGCGTACATTCAAAGAAAATTATGGATGTACTCCCAAAGAGGCAAGAAAGAAATCGAGAGAGAAAGAAAAATAAAAAGTCGGAATCGTCCTATTTTTAGGTCGCTTTTGTTTGTTCTAAAGATAAAAAATGCCTGTTATGATAAATGCAGATAGAAAGAAAAGCATACATAAGAAGGAGAGAGAAAATGGAACAAAAAACGACGAAAATCAGTTTCTGGGAAAGATTTTCCTATGGATGCGGAGACCTGGGATGTAACATCATTTATTCCGCAATGTCAGCATTTCTGCTGTTTTACTACACAGATTATGTGCATATCAGTGCCGGTATCGTAGGAACGATCATGCTCGTTTCACGTATCTTTGACGGTGTTACGGATCTGATCATGGGAGTGATCGTAGACCGTACCAAATCCAAAATGGGTAAATGCAGACCGTGGATTTTACGGATGGCAATTCCGTTTGCAATTGCCGGAATCCTCTTATTCAGTGTACCGTCAGGACTGGGGCAGACAGCGAAGATCGCATACATTTTCATTACATATAACTTAGTATCGTCTGTGATCTATACAGCGATCAATGTACCATATGCAACCCTGAATGCTCTGATCACACAGGATCAGTACGAGAGATCTGTTTTAAGTATTTTCCGTATGATCCTTGCAACAACCGGAACGCTGATCATCACAAACCTGACACTTCCGCTTGTACAGGCATTTGGAAATAACGCATCTGCATGGACGAAAGCATTTGCAGTGTTCGGAGTACTTGCAGTTATCATATTTTTAATTACATTTACAGGAACGAAAGAGAGAGTAAAACCTTCTGAACATACAAAGCAGGAGAAGATCCCGTTCTTCAAAGGAATTCGCTTACTATTCCAGAATAAATACTGGATCATGATCACACTGACACTGGTATTTATTTTCATCATTTATTCTCTGAACGGCGGAGCTGCTGTTTATTATGCAAAAGTTGTACTGAAAAATCCAAATCTGGTCGGACCGATGAATCTTGTAGCAAGTATCGTACAGATCGTGGCAATGTTCTTTACCGCATTTATCATTAAGAAGATCGGTAAGAGAAATATGCTGATTCTCGGAGCAATCATCTATGGACTCGGATTTGCAATGTTTGCATTTGTCGGAACAAGTTATATCGGAATCATGATCGCATCTGGATTAAAAGGTGTCGGTAATGCCGGAATTTCTTCCTGCATGTTTGCGATTGTATCGGATACGATCGAATATGGAGAGTGGAAGACCGGATATCGTACAGAAGGACTGATCAACAGTGCTTCAAGCTTTGGATTCAAAGTCGGAAATGGTCTTGGATCCGCTATGCTCGGATGGATTTTGGCACTTGGAGGATATGCAGAAAAAGCGGTAGCACAGAGTGCATCTGCACTGACAGCGATCAATGCGTTATTTATCTACATTCCGGTGTTAGCAGCAGTATTGATCGTAGCGATCATGTGCTTCTACAAACTGGATAAAGAATACGATGGAATCGTAACAGACTTAAAAGAAGGAAGAGGTGTCGCGGACAATGATTAAGAATCCGATTTTCAAAGGTTTTAATCCGGATCCTTGTATTTGCAGAAAAGGAGACGATTATTATATTGCGGTATCCACGTTTGAGTGGATGCCGGGAATCCCGATTTATCATTCAAAGGATATGAAAAACTGGGAGCTGTATACACATGTGCTGACAGATGAACAGGTAGATCTGAAAAAACTTCCATCAGCAAAAGGAATCTGGGCGCCGTGCCTTACTTACTGTGAAGAGGAAGATCTGTTCTATGTCGTATATGGTGTGATGAATTCCATGAATGCAAGATATTTTGATGTAGACAATTATCTTGTAACAGCAAAAGACATTCGTGGACCGTGGAGTGAGCCGGTTTATTTACATTCCGCAGGATTTGATGCTTCTATTCTTCACGACGATGACGGAAGAAAATGGATTGTTTCTCTGGAGTGGGAGACAAGAGAAGGATATGAAAAACCGGGTGTGATCTGTCTGGTTGAGTATTCTCCCAAAGAAAAGGCAGTAGTCGGATATCCGAAACGAATCTGGCGCGGCGGTACAGACAGAGGATGTATCGAAGCACCGCATCTTACAAAGAGAAATGGTTATTATTATATTATGTGTGCGGAAGGCGGAACCGGATACAATCACTGTGTGACGATGGGAAGATCCAAAAATGTATGGGGACCATATGAAGGGGATCCGAAGAATCCGATCGTAACAAGTGTTCCGGGCGAGTCGAATGAAAGACATGATCCGGATCATCTGAAACCGAAATATTTCAATCCGGACAGCGTTCTGCAGAAATCCGGTCACGGAAGTTATGTAGAAACTTCTCTTGGCGAGGTTTATCTGGTACATCTCTGTTCCAGACCGTTTGCACCGGAGCTTCGCTGCACGCTTGGAAGAGAGACAGCAATACAGAAAATGGAGTGGACCGAAGACGGATGGCTTCGCATGGCAGATGGAGATAATCTGGCGAAAGAATATGTAGAAGAAAGCAAACTGCCGGAATATCCGGTTCCACAGATTCCGGATTTTGATGATTTTGACGGTGAGGAGCTTGGAAACTGGTATTATGCACCACGTATTATGCCACAGAGTTTTGCTGATGTAAAAGCCCGTCCGGGTTATGTGAGAATCCGCGGACAGGAGTCCAGAACATCGCTGAATAAGGTCAGTATCCTTGCAAGAAAACTGACCAGTGTCTATGCAACGGTTACAACAAAGATGGAATACAAGCCGGAAGTATACCAGCACAGTGCCGGACTGATCATTTATTACGATAATATGAATTATATTAATCTGCGTAAATATTACAGTCAGACACTGGGTGGAAGTGCACTGTCGATCATCCAGCTTGAAAATGGAGAAAAGACAGAATATCTGGATACGAGAATTGCAGTGGAGGATGTTCCGATTTATCTGAGACTTCGGATTGAGGGAAGAGAGCTTTGGTTCGAGTGGAGTTATGACGGTGAGAATTATACAAGAATCGGAAGGACATTTGACACAACGAAGTTCTCTGATGAGTATTGTAAATATGGTGAGTTCACAGGAACATTTGTAGGTCTTACATGTGCAGACCGTGTATTGCATAAACATTATGCCGATTTTGATTTTTTCTCTTACGAGGCAGATGAAGAAAAAGGAATGCCGGCACCGGAAGAAAAATAATTGAAAATAATTTCAGGAGAGAAAGCCTGCAAAATACAACTTGTGTTTTGTGGGCTTTTCTGGTAAAGTAAACACAAGTTGTATCTTATAGTTCTAAAGAGATTCTATTTGTATTAGAAAATACGAATATTCCAATGCTCCGGTTTGGAGCAAAATCCAGAAACTTTAATTTTAGAGGGAAACGATTGCTGAGTGTCATGTGAAGATGTTACGACGTCAGTTTGCCTTTGATATGTAATATTTGTTTAAATACTTAATTTGATTTTTAGTAAAAAATTAGTTCGTAACAAGATGTAAAAAGTAACGATGAAAAATGCAGGAAGGTTTTATGACTGCATCAGGAAGAGGAGCGTTTGCCATGACAAACAAATTACGTCAGTATTTTCCGGTGATCCGTTCACGGGAAGAAGTAATGAAGGATATTGAGAAGGACAAACAGTTGAAGGATATGTTTTATAGCTGGAGAGAAGAAAGAAGGAAGGAATTTCTTGAAGACTTGCAGATGAAAATAGTCTGCTGATCATGGATATGGTAGTGCAGCTGGAAGAATTTAAACACTTTCCAGATACATATATACATCGGTTTGAGCAGGAGTCAGATACTGGTCTGGAAATGAATCTGCTTCAAAAATATTTATTTGTTCCGCTTGACATTTTTCAGAAGATTCAGCACAATAAAAATGGAGAAATAAAGATTGCGAATCGTCTTGAAGCGTGGCTTGCTTTCCTATGTATGGACAGACCGGAAGAGATCATCGCAATCATTGAGAAGTATCCGGATTTTAAAGATCTGTACAGTCAGATCTATGATATGTGCCGGAATATAGAAGAGGTGATGGCTATGTTTTCAAAGGAATTACTGGAGATGGATCGTAATACAGTGCAGTTAATGATTGATGACATGCAGAAGGAATTAGATGAGACGAAGGATGAGCTGGTTGGAACGAAAGGAAAACTGGATGAAGCCCAAGGACAGCTGGATGAAACGAAAGGACAGCTGGATGAAACGAAAGGACGGCTGGATGAAACGAAAGGGCAGCTGGATGAAGCCAGAAATGAGGTGGAATTGCTTCGAAGAAAGCTGGCAGAATTAGAAGGCAACAGATAAATTTATGAGAAAAACAGAAAAGAAAAGTATAGCAGTCATAGATGATGAAGTGCAGATGTTAAAGGTTATCGGAAGATATGTAACAGAGACGCTGAAACAAAAGAATATGACAGATAAGATTAATGTGCGGTTGTTTTGTATGGCAGAAGAATTTCTGGAATCTGTGAAAAAGGATGAAAAATATCTTGCCGTATTTTCTGATATCGAGATGGATACGATGAATGGAATTGAACTCGGAAAGTGGCTGAACAAGAAACGTGCACAGGAAAAGGGGGAAGCAATTCCCCTCATTTTTATTACATCACATGAAGAGTTTGCGATTGAAAGTTACCGTCTGGATGCATATCAGTATATTCTGAAAGAAGAGATGAAAGTTCGGATACCAGAAGTTTTAAGAAATATACTGCAGCAGCGGAGAGAGGAAGAAGACTCATACCGCGTGCTTGAAACGATAGAAGGTATGCAGAAAATCCGATATGGAGATATTCTTTATATTCAGAAAGCAAAAGGAAAGAAATATGTAGAGTATTACACACAGGATAAGGTTTACAGAGAACAGATCAATATGAAAACGTTGTGGGAGGAATTACAGCACAGAGATTTTGTATATGCAGACCGTAGCTGCCTTGTCAATATAGAGAAAGTCATACAGATACACGGAATGGAACTTGAACTTTCCGGCGGTGTGAGAATAAGAATTGCAAGAAGGCATCTGATGGAATTAAAAGAATGTGTCAGACAGTACTGGGAGAGGAAGAAAAGGTATCATGGGATATAGAAGCATTATTATTATACTTGCGGTTCTGGAGGCACTGATGTCTGCATATCTGATGAAACAGGGAATGCCGGCAACGGCAGGAAAAAAAGCAGACAGATTTATATATGCCGGAAGTGTGGGAACTGTGGTTTTACTTGTGGCAGGTAAAGAGTATCCGATTGGAATGTATCTGACAGTGTTCTTACTCACACTGTGCGGCTTTATCTGTGTTGCACTTGGCACAGAGGCGTACGCATTTGCATTTGGAGTACCTGCTGTTTGCTATGGTGGTTTAAGTTTTTTGGAAGTATTTATTGCATCATGGGCAGTTCTGATGCAGGGAACAAGCCAGAATCCATCCAAGATGTGGAAATTGGACATGCTGCCAAAAACAGTAAGCTGCCTGATCGCGGGTGTAATATTTCTTGGTTATGTCTGTTTTATTTGCAAAAAGAAAACCATAAAGAGAATCGCAGAGGAATATAAAGGACTGATTGTAACATTTGGAGCAGGTTTACATATTGTAATTCTGATCTATCAGTTGATGTTGATGGGTGAAGGAACCAAATGGTATTTTCAGAATATTGTGACTGCAAATGTAATAGCGCTCCTGCTGATCTGGCTGTTATGGCAGTTCAGTAAATTTATTTTCCGCTATGAAAGCCTGCAAAGAGAGAATCAGATGATTGAATTTCAAAATACGATGATGGAAAATAATTATGCAAATCTGAAAGAAGCACTGGAAGAGAACCGGAGAATCAATCATGATATGAAAAATCATCTGCTCTTATTAAAAGAATATGAGAAGAGGCAGGACTGGAAAGAACTTCGGAGTTATCTGGATAAGATTACACCGGAGTATGAATCTGTGAAGTTCTATCCATGGACGACTTGTCAGCCACTGGATCTTCTGCTGAATCTGAAGATGCATATGGCAGAAAAAAAGAAAATTGTATGGAAAATAACCGCCTGTTCACTTGAAAAATTCGTATTGGAAGAAAATGAAATCTGTATTTTATTTGGCAATCTGCTGGATAATGCGCTGGAAGCAAGTGAAAAAGTTGAAAAAGGAGAAAAATGGATAAAAACAGAAATACAGAATCCGGGAAATATGCTTTTTATAAACATTGCTAACAGTATGGAAAAACAGCCGGTGAGGGAAGGAAAAAGATGGATTTCCCAGAAAGAGAATCAAAAATTCCATGGCTACGGTCTTATAAGTGTAGAACGCATTGTTGAAAAATATGAAGGAACAATCAGATATCTGGCCACAAAGGACAGATTCGAAGTACAGGTTTCCTTTTTCATGTCCTGAAAAATACCGTTTATGGCGAGGGTATTGCCCACTTCTGTCAGTGTGCTTATTCTTAGAAAAGGATAAGTAACTGATGGAGGTGGTTTTTTGTTATATCAGATTATTTTAAAAAATTTCAAAAGCAGTTGGAAAAATTATTTTGTCTATTTTACAGGGAACATTATAGGAGTCGCAGAATTTTTTGTGTTTTTAGGCTTGTATTCTGTATCGAAAGTAATTATGAAGGATGCATCTGCAGATTTTGGAACGATACAGGATGTTATGTTTGCATGTATTCTGGTCTGCATTTTCAGTGTGGCGATTATGACATATTCTATGCAGAAATTTATGCGGTTAAGACTCAGAGAGTATCAGTTGTTTTATGTACTTGGAATGAAACGGCGTAAAATGTATGGAATGATTCTTTTTGAGTATTTTTCAGGCTGCCTGGGAACTTTATTTGCCGGAATGCTTGCAGGACGGCTTATGCTTGGAGGTGTTTTGAAAGCATGGCATTATTTTTTTCCGGAATATATACGTCGTGTTCCGATTACAGTCTCTGTCTATATGGATACATGTAAATTAAGCGTGGCAGTATTCCTTGCGGTAGCATTTTCCCTGCTTGTGTGGGCAGATAATCATGGACTGCAGGATCTGATGAATGATGGAAAGAAGAAAGAGAAAAAACCACAGAGCAGAAAGTGGCTGGTATTTACAGTAGCAGGAGTTTTGCTTATAGCGGCAGGATATTGGATCTATGCCAGATATTCATTGGATTATGGATATCTGTATTCTCATTTATTTTTGAATTTTGGAACATTTTTTGTAGTTTTATTTGGTGGAGGGATCTTGCTAGAGATACTACATAAAAGAAGAAAATTTTATCTGAAACATCTTCTCGGATTAAATGGATTGTACAGCCGATATCAAAGTAATATGTTGTTTTTCTTAATGATATTTACCGTACAGTTTGCAGCGGTTGGTTATTGCGGTGTACAGATTGCAGAGATTCTTCCAATTTCAGGGCAGGAAAAATATTTTCCGTACGATGCAGTATGGATGGGAAAAGATACAGGAGAAAATCAAAACTTTGTAAATCAGTGTGTAAAGGAATACAAAGGAAGTGTAAAAAAATTTCCAATGATCCGGGTGAGTGGTTATAGTGTTGAATTGGTTGGAATTTCAGAGAAAACATATGAGCAGTTATCCGGAAAACAGGTTCATCTTAAGAATAAAGAGATTGTATATATTCAAAATGAATACAAAACCTACAATGGGAAAAAAGTAACCATGGGAGCGATGGATTATGGACGCAAAGGATACACATGGCTGATGCCTGGGAGCTTTGATAAGGGAAAAGATGAATATGTCAGTCCGGAGTCCAATCATCCGATTGCAAGTAAAGACTGGGATCATCTGTACAGAATGAAAAGAATCGAAGCAGGAAACTGGTTCGGAAAATACAGGATCGGTGTAGAGGCAGAGAATGTTGTAGTATTTTCTGAAAATTATTTTAATAAATGGCATGAGAAATTAAAAAAAGAAAAAGAAGAACCGGATCTGTTGTATTTATTTTCATTTCCGGATCGTACAGAAAAACAGGGAACGAAAGAATTACAGAAATATGTAAATAAATATGGAAATCAGGACTATGGACTGACAGATGAAGTACAGAAAACACTTTATGTAACTGCAACGTTTGTAACAGAGCTGGAAAAAAGCCTGCTCTTTCAATTATCAAATAAAGCGTTCTTTTTTCTTGCATTGCTTGTAAGTGGAAACTTTGCGTTATTTGTAAAGACGGCATCTGAACTGCCGGATTACAGGAAACGTTATGAGTTCCTGTCATGTATGGGGATTACAAAGAAAATGAAGAAAAGAACGCTTGCATGGGAAGTAAAACTGCTGCCGGAAATTACGGCTGTTGCTGTGTTATTGCTCTCTGCCGGTTATGTAGAGATGGAAAAAATACGGGAATCTTACCTTGGCGTTGTACATGGAAAAGAAGTATGGATTTACTGGGGCTGTCTGTCAGCAGGATATATATTGCTTACAGAAGTCATGCTTGAACTATTAAAAAAATGGGTTGCAAAGAGAGTGGAGGAAGGAAATAGAAGATGAGCGTTATAAAAGTAGAAAATCTTATAAAGAATTATAAAAAATCGACATGGAAAGAAAGTGAAGAAGATGTAAAAGTGTTAAAAGGAATTTCGTTTCAGGCAGAGCAGGGTGAATTTGTTGGAATTATGGGAAAATCCGGTTGTGGAAAAACAACACTTTTAAAAAATTTGGGTATGATTGATAAGCCGACAAATGGAAAAATACAGTTTGCGGGAGAAGATACGGATTCTCTATATGGTGATAAACTGGCAGAAATAAGAAATCAGAAGATCGGATTTGTATTTCAGGACTTTTATTTGATGGACAGCCTGTCTGTGGAAGAAAATATTATGCTCCCAATGATTTTGAAGAAAAGTCCGGTGAAAGAGATGCAAAAAAAAGCAAAAAATCTGGCAGAACAATTTGAAATTGGAAAACTGCTTCAGAAAAATCCATATGAATTATCCGGTGGAGAACGTCAGAGAGTGGCAATCTGCAGGGCACTGATCAATGATCCGGAACTGATTCTTGCAGATGAACCGACAGGGAATCTCGATTCCCATTCCGGACAACTTGTTATTGACACATTAAACCGGATTCATATGGAGTATAAAAAAACGATTATTATGGTGACACATGATCCGAAAATGGCAAGCTACTGTGACAGGATTCTTCTGTTGAAAGATGGAAAGATCCTGGAAGAAATGAAAAGAGTTAAAGAACAGGAAAGATTTTATTTCAGGATTCTCGGAAAGATGGCAGATTTATAGGAAAACATGGTATAATAATAGGCATCTGCAAAAGAAAGAGAGGGATGCATATGGAATACGAAGGTCAGATCTGCCGCGCACCGATGGAGCGTTCATCTTATATGCTGCCGGTGATGGTAGGATGCTCTTATAACCGGTGCAGGTTTTGCACATTGTTCAAACATTTAAAATTCCGTAAACTTCCACTTGCCCAGGTAGAACATGATCTGATCCGTGTGAAAGAAGCCGGAGGAAAGCCCAAAGCCGTATTTTTAGGCGATGGCAATGCATTTGATCTCCCGACGGAAGAACTGGCAGAGATCCTTAAGCTTGTCAGAAAATATTTTCCGGAAGGGCCATCTGTACGCATGGATGCAACCGTTACAGGAATCCTTGCAAAGTCACCGGAAGAGTTGGAACAATTACATAGTTTGGGAGTGGAGCATCTGTATCTGGGCATTGAGAGTGGTCTGGAAGAGGTGCTTGCTTTTATGAAAAAAGATCATACGATTTCTCAGGCGGGAAAGGCAATTGCAAGAATACAGGACGTAGGTATTGTATTTGACGCACATATTATGACAGGAGTTGCAGGACATGGAAAAGGCATGGAAAATGCCAGGGCATTAGCGGCATTCTTAAATGAGACAAAGCCGGAAAGAGTGATTAATTTCTCTATGTTTTTACATACAGATGCACCGTTATATCAGGAGATTCGGAACGGCAATTTCAAACCGGCAACAGAATTGGAGAATCTGAAAGAAGAAAAGCTGTTGCTGGAAGAGTTGGAACCAATGGATCTTGCTTATGACGGGTTTCATGATTTTATTGAATTCCGTGTGCGCGGGAACTTAAAAAAAGACAAAGAAAAGATGATAAAAAAGATTGCGGATGAGATTATCAGGCAGGAGAAAAAGGAAGAAGTAATCGCTTATATTTCGGAATCGTGGTCGTAGGAGCAGATAAATAAAAAAGAAAACAAAAAAGATATTCGTATACGCTTGACAAAAGTGACAGGTATTGCTATTATATAAAAACAGAACGCACTCTGTTTTTTAAATATAACGAAAGAGAGGTGCAGTCATGCAGAGAGTTTTTTCATTATTAGTTGACAACAATCCAGGAGTTTTAAGTCGGATTTCAGGATTGTTCAGTAGAAGGGGATACAGTATTGACAGCATTACAGCAGGCGTTACCGCTGATCCAAGGTTTACAAGGATAACAATCGTATCAAGTGGTGATGAACTGATTTTATCCCAGATTGAAAAGCAGGTCAGAAAGCTGGAAGACATTATTGAGATTAAGGTTTTGGAGCCGTCAGATTCCGTTTACCGTGAACTGATTATGGTTAAGGTAAAGGCAAACAAGTCGGAGCGTTCAGAGATCATCTCAGTAGCCGATATTTTCCGTGCGAAGATCGTTGATGTGGAGAAGGATTCCCTGATGGTTGAGCTTACCGGTACACAGTCCAAACTGGATGCTTTCTTAAATCTTCTGGGAGGGTATGATATTCTGGAACTTGCAAGAACCGGAATTACAGGTCTGAACCGTGGCATGAAAGATGTAACACTCATCGATCAGGACGGCAATGTAGAGACACTCACACAGGAGTGATACTTTATGGTATTAAACGAAAGATACTTTCGTTTAATGATATATTTATAACACAATAAAAATTTATTATATTATTTAGGAGGAATGCTAAAATGGCAGCAAGAATTTTTTATCAGGAAGATTGTAATTTATCTGTATTAGACGGACAGAAGATCGCTATCATCGGTTATGGTAGCCAGGGACATGCACATGCACTGAACTTAAAAGAGTCAGGATGTGATGTTATCGTAGGACTTTATGAAGGAAGTAAATCATGGGCAAAAGCTGAAGCTCAGGGATTCAAAGTATACACAGCAGCAGAAGCAGCAAAACAGGCTGATATCATCATGATCCTGATCAACGATGAGTTACAGGCTGATATGTACAAAAAAGACATCGAGCCAAACCTTGAGGAAGGTAACATGTTAATGTTCGCTCATGGTTTCAACATTCACTTTGGATGTATCAAACCACCGAAGAATGTCGATGTAACAATGATCGCACCAAAAGCACCGGGACATACTGTAAGAAGTGAGTATCAGGCTGGTAAAGGAACTCCTTGTCTGATCGCTGTAGAGCAGGATGCTACGGGAAAAGCATGGGATCGTGCACTTGCTTATGGTCTTGCAATTGGTGGGGCAAGAGCTGGTCTTCTTGAGACTACATACAGAACAGAGACAGAGACAGACCTCTTTGGTGAGCAGGCAGTACTTTGCGGTGGTGTTTGTGCACTTATGCAGGCTGGTTTCGAGACACTTTGCGAAGCTGGATATGATCCGAGAAATGCTTACTTCGAGTGTATTCACGAGATGAAACTGATCGTAGACCTGATCTACCAGAGCGGTTTCGCAGGAATGAGATATTCTATCTCTAACACAGCTGAGTATGGTGATTACATTACAGGACCGAAGATCATCACAGAAGATACAAAGAAAGCTATGAAACAGATCCTGACAGACATCCAGGACGGAACATTTGCAAAAGAATTCTTAGTAGATATGTCACCAGCAGGACGTCAGGTACACTTCAAAGCAATGAGAAAACTTGCTTCCGAGCATCCATCAGAGAAAGTCGGAGAAGAGATCAGAAAACTGTACAGCTGGAACGGAGAAGACAAACTGATCAACAATTAATCAGTAAGTCGAAGCGTTTAAAATCTGACTGTAAAAGAAATAACGGACGGTGTAAAGTTCATCTTTACGCCGTCCTTTTTTCGTGGTAATCTGGATATAGATTTAGAAAGGAGTGGTGAGCATCATGGATAGCAGATTAGAAGACTTAAGATCCACCAGAAATCCAAAAGCACGTATTAAAATTATGAAAGGACATTTTGCGACGAGTAACTCGCATCTGAATACATATATCGATATGTCAACAGTCAAGACTCGTCATAACAATGCAAAAGAGACAGCGAAGGAATTAGCCAATGCATATATGACGAATGCAACGATCGATACGATTGTATGTCTGGATGAGACAGAAGTGATCGGAACATTTATGGCAGAGCATCTTGCGAATTCGAGCCAGATGTCTCTGAGTGCGGGGAATAATATTTCTGTGATCACACCGGAGTACAATATGCAGGGACAGATCATGTTCCGTGATAACAAATTACGTATGATTAGGAATCAACAGGTATTGATCCTTGCTGCATCTGTTACAACCGGAAAGACAATCATGCGTGCCATTGAGTCTGTTCTTTATTATGGTGGAAATGTATGTGGAGTATGTTCGATCTTCAGTGCTGTTACAAAAGTTGCTGGAATGGAGATTAAGACAATCTTCACAAGTGCAGACGTACCGGCATATCATGCTTATGATTCGCTGAATTGTCCAATGTGCCAGAAGGGCGAGAGGGTAGAAGCGCTCGTGAACAGCTTTGGATATTCTAAGTTAGAATAGAAGTTATATTCATTAAAAACAACCTCGGCGGAACTGTCGCTGACAGTTCCTGACGGAGAAAACAGCAACAAAAAAACAGCCACATGACGGTATGGCTGTTTTTTTAATATGTCATTCTATAATTAAGCAATTCCGTTAACAGCTTTTGTTAAACGGGAAATCTTTCTGGAGCATGTATTTTTGTGATAAACACCTTTGCTTCCAGCTTTGTTGATTTCAACAATGGCATCTTTTAAAGCAGCTTTAGCTGTTTCAGCATCTTTCTTTGCTACTGCAGTCTCAACTTTCTTTACATAAGTTTTAACTTTAGATTTGATTGCTTTATTTCTAGCAGCCTTTGTTTCGTTTACTAAAATTCTTTTCTTTGCAGATTTGATGTTAGCCAATCTGTCCACCTCCGATTAAATATTTCGATCTGTTGTCGATTTTCCAGTTCGTTAGATCCGGACACGGACGTTCTAACGAAACATACGAACTTATTTTATGTCACGAAAGCTTTTCTGTCAATACATATTTATCAATTATTTGTAAAAACTAGGAAATACAGGTGAAAAAATGTAGAAGAAAGGCGGAAACAAAAATGATGGATCGATATAATGTGCGGACGGATCTTGCGCTGGAGCAGAGAGAACGATTTGTCTCGGATCAGATTGAGATTCCTGGAGTTGCTGTGGAAGAAACCTATGATGACATGTGTGAAGTGCGTGTGACGACAGTACGGATTGAGACAGAAAACGGTGCTGCAGTGATGGGAAAACCAGTAGGAAATTATATCACGCTGGAAGCACCGAAAATGGCAGAAGCAGATGAGAGCTATCACAGAGAGATTTCAGGGAAATTAATGGAAGTACTTGAGGGGTGCCTGCCAGAGAAGGAAGATGGACAGAGTATTCTGATCATTGGACTGGGTAACCGGAATGTCACGCCAGACGCACTGGGACCGCTTGTTGTTGAGCATCTGGATATTACAAGACATCTGGTGAAAGAATATGGAAAATATGCACTTGGCGGGGAGGCGGACCGGCTCGTAAGTGCAGTTGTACCGGGTGTCATGGGACAGACCGGGATGGAGACAGTAGAGATCGTGCGGGGAATTGTGGAAGAGACAGAACCGGATTTTGTAATTGCAATCGATGCTCTTGCTGCAAGAAGTGTGAGAAGGCTGAACCGGACAATCCAGATTGCAAATACCGGAATCGCGCCGGGCTCCGGCGTTGGAAATCACAGAAACGCGATCACAAAGGAGACGGTGGGGGTTCCGGTAATCGCCATTGGTGTCCCGACTGTTGTTGATGCCGCGACGATTGTAGGTGATTCTATCGAAGAATATGTTGCAAAATGCCGTGACGAAGGAATGAGAGAAAATAAAGAACATCTGATTCCGCCGTATCTGTATGGAATGTTTGTCACACCGAAAGATATCGATGAAACAATGGAGCGGACAAGCTATACAATCTCGGAAGCGTTAAATGCTCTTGCTGCCGGACAGGCACATATTTAAAAATTGCACATCATATAGTGTTAAGAAAAGATATGAGAAAAGAGAAGAGATGAAAAATTGGTGCAGAAGAACTTCCGGAAAGAGGCAGCGAAAAAGCATGGCAGTAATGGTTCTGATGGCAGTATGCCTGCTTGCCGCTGCATGGGCAGGAACTATGCTTGCCAGAAAAACAAAGTATCCATATCAAGGAAGAGAATATGTGAACCGGGAAATTTTAAAATGTGCCTGGAAGCTGCATATGCCGGAACTTATGTATATAGAAGAAACAGGAAAAGAATCCTTTGAAAAATGGCTTATCAATCAGATGGAGCTATTATTTCCAATCGGATATATGGCAAATGGGGAAGAAGAAAAGACGCTGGCGGTTGAGGATGAAGATACTTACCGTCTGATTTTAAAGAAACAGGCAGAAGATGAAAATGAAGTGCTGGAGGACGGAACTGTAAAAAACAACAAAGAGAAAACAGAAAAAACACAGACTGCAAAGATATCCGAAAAGAAGCTGAAAAATTATGCATATCTGCGCAGCCATTTTTATACCGTAGATCAGACAACAAAGACGGATGCAAAGGAGCTGGATGCCGGAAAACTTCTGAAAAAGAATATGAAGATCAGAAAAGACGGAAGCAAACCGAAGATTCTAATTTATCATACCCATTCCCAGGAGGCATTTAAAGATTCCAAAGCGGGAGATAAAAAAACATCGATTGTCGGTATGGGAGATATTCTGACGAAAGAGTTAAATGATACTTACCGGATCCCGACAATGCACCACGAAGGAGTGTATGATCTGATTGGCGGGAAAATGGATCGTAGCCGTGCATACCAGCTTGCAGAAGTAAAGGTGAGGAAAATCCTGAAAAAATATCCGTCGATTGAAGTTGTGATCGATCTGCACAGAGACGGTGTCGGAAACAACACACATCTGGTGACATCCATAGATGGAAAGAAAACCGGACAGATCATGTTCTTTAATGGACTAAGCCGGACGAAGAAGAATGGAGATATTGCTTATCTTAAGAATCCATACATACAGGATAATCTTGCATTTTCCATGCAAATGCAGCTTGCTGCCGCAAAAAAATACCCTGGTTTCACAAGAAGGATTTATCTGAAAAGTTATCGCTATAATATGCATCTGATGCCCAAATATCTGCTGATCGAGGCAGGTGCACAGACGAATACGGTAAAAGAAATGCAAAGATCGATGAAAGTCCTCGCAGACCTTTTAGATGCGGTGGTGGATCCATAAAAGTATTTACTTCGTGCCGGATTTTATGCTAATATATACAAAGTATGGAAAAGTATAGAAAAAACGGAAACATGTGGAAAAAAGAGAGAGGATATAGAAGGAATGGCGAAGAAAAACACATATGATGCGGAGAGTATTTCAGTATTAGAAGGTCTGGAAGCGGTAAGAAAAAGACCGGGAATGTATATCGGAAGCGTATCTACAAAAGGTCTGAACCATCTGATCTATGAGATTGTAGATAATGCGGTAGATGAACATCTGGCAGGATACTGCAGCGAGATTCATGTCACACTGGAAAAAGACGGTTCTGCCACGATTGCAGATAATGGACGTGGTGTGCCGGTCGATATGCATGCCAAAGGTGTGCCGGCAGAGCGTCTTGTCTATACAACGCTTCATGCCGGTGGTAAGTTCGATGACTCGGCATATAAGACAAGCGGAGGTCTGCACGGTGTAGGTTCTTCTGTTGTAAATGCACTGTCCGTATATATGGATGTGGAGATCAGCCGTGACGGCTATATCCACCATGACAGATATGAAAAGGGAAATCCGGTCGTAGAGCTGGTAGATGGTCTTCTTCCAAAACTTGGAAAAACAAGAAAAACCGGAACAAAAGTAAATTTCCTGCCGGATGGAACGATTTTTGAGAAAACAAGATTCAAGGCTGAAGATGTAAAAAGCCGTATGCATGAAACGGCATATCTGAATCCAGAGCTGACGATCGTTTTTGAAGACTTAAGAGATGGAAAAAAAGAGAAGATCACCTACCACGAACCGGAAGGAATCATCGGATTTATCCAGGATCTGAATGGAAAGAAAGAGAAGATCCATGAGCCGGTTTATTTTAAAGGAACTGCGGACGGAATTGAAGTGGAAGTGGCATTCCAGTATGTCAATGAGTTCCATGAAAACATTCTTGGCTTCTGTAATAATATTTACAACAGTGAAGGCGGAATGCATCTGACCGGATTTAAAACGACATTTACGACCGTGATCAACCAATATGCAAGAGAACTTGGAATTCTGAAAGATAAAGATGCGAACTTTACCGGAGCAGATATCCGAAATGGAATGACTGCAATCGTATCCATCAAACATCCGGACCCCCGCTTTGAAGGACAGACGAAGACAAAACTGGATAACCCGGATGCGGCAAAAGCGACAAGTAAGGTGACCGGCGATGAAATCGTGCGTTATTTTGATCGTAATCTGGAAACGCTTAAGAAAGTGATCGGCTGTGCAGAGAAAGCGGCAAAGATCCGTAAGACAGAAGAAAAAGCGAAGACCAATCTTCTGACAAAGCAGAAATATTCCTTTGACAGCAACGGAAAGCTTGCAAATTGTGAAAGCCGTGATGCATCAAAATGTGAGATTTTTATTGTCGAGGGAGATTCCGCCGGAGGATCTGCAAAAACAGCGCGTGACCGTATGTATCAGGCAATCCTGCCGATCCGTGGTAAGATCCTGAATGTAGAAAAAGCAACGATCGACAAGGTGCTTGCAAATGCGGAGATCAAGACGATGATCAATGCATTCGGCTGTGGCTTTTCGGAAGGTTATGGAAATGATTTTGATATCAGCAAACTCCGTTATGATAAGATCATTATCATGGCAGATGCGGACGTGGATGGTGCACACATTTCGACACTGCTTCTTACATTGTTCTATCGTTTTATGAAAGAACTGATCGATGAAGGACATGTCTACATTGCGATGCCGCCACTTTATAAAGCGATGCCGAAAAAAGGCGAAGAAGAATATCTGTACGATGACAAAGCGCTGGAGTGTTACCGGAAGACACACGAAGGTCCGTTTACATTGCAGCGGTACAAAGGTCTGGGCGAGATGGATGCAGAGCAGCTCTGGGAGACAACACTGAATCCGGAAACCCGTATTTTAAAAAGAGTTGAGATTGAAGATGCGAGAATGGCTTCTGCAGTGACAGAGATGTTGATGGGAACGGAAGTACCGCCGCGAAGAGAATTTATTTATGAAAATGCTGCAGAGGCAGAACTGGACGTATAAAGGAGAAGAAAGATGCAGGATTCACAGATCATAAGAACCGAGTATTCGGAAGTGATGAAAAAATCATATATTGACTATGCGATGAGTGTTATTGTTGCCAGAGCGCTGCCGGATGCACGTGACGGATTAAAGCCGGTACAGAGACGTACGCTTTACGATATGCACGAACTGGGTATCCGCTATGACAAGCCATACCGGAAATGCGCCCGTATTGTTGGGGATACGATGGGTAAATATCATCCGCACGGTGACAGCTCGATTTATGATGCACTTGTCGTGATGGCACAGGATTTTAAAAAAGGAATGATACTTGTAGACGGACATGGAAATTTTGGCTCCATCGAAGGAGACGGAGCGGCCGCCATGCGTTATACAGAAGCAAGGCTTGCGAAGATTACGCAGGAAGTGTATCTGGCTGACCTGGATAAAGATGTTATTGATTTCGTGCCGAATTTTGATGAGACAGAGAAAGAGCCGGAAGTTTTGCCGGTCCGTATCCCGAACCTTCTTGTAAACGGTGCGGAAGGTATCGCGGTCGGGATGGCAACCAGTATCCCGACACACAATCTTGCCGAGGTTGTAGATGCTGTCAAAGCATATATGAAAAATGATGATATCAGTACGAGACAGCTGATGAAATATATCAAAGGACCGGATTTTCCGACAGGAGGAATCGTTGTAAATAAAGACGATCTTGTGAGTATTTATGAAAGTGGAACCGGTAAGATCAAACTTCGTGGAAAAGTGGATGTCGAAGAGATGAAAGGTGGCAAGAAACGTCTTGTCATTTCCGAGATTCCATATACGATGATCGGAGCCGGAATTGGAAAATTCTTAAACGATGTCTGCAATCTTGTAGAGACAAAGAAGACAAGTGATATTGTAGATATTTCCAATCAGTCATCTAAGGAAGGAATCCGGATTGTTATTGAACTGAAAAAAGGTGCAGATGTAACCAATCTGACAAACATGTTATATAAGAAAACACGTCTGGAAGATACCTTTGGCGTAAATATGCTTGCTGTTGCAAATGGGCGCCCGGAGACGATGGGACTCAAAAGGATCATTGAGCATCATGTGGATTTCCAGTTTGAGCTAACAACGAGAAAATATAAAAATCTGCTTGCGAAAGAGCAGGATAAAAAAGAGATCCAGGAGGGTCTTATCAAGGCATGTGACGTCATTGACCTGATCATTGAGATCCTGCGTGGGAGCCAGTCTGTAAAAGACGCCAGAGCATGTCTGACAAAAGGAATTACGGAAAATATTAAGTTTAAATCTAATATTTCCAGAAAAATGGCGGCAATGCTCCGTTTTACAGAACGTCAGGCAAATGCCATTCTGGAGATGCGGCTCTATAAGCTGATTGGTCTGGAAATCGCAGCGCTTATGAAAGAGCATGAGACGACGCTTGCAAATATTGCAAAATACGAAGATATTCTGAATAATTATGATTCCATGGCAGCAGTGATCATGGAAGATTTAGATCAGATCAAGAAAGAATTCGGCAGAAAGAGACGGACTGTTATTGAAAATGCAGAAGAGGCTGTCTTTGAAGAGAATAAGATCGAAGAACAGGAAGTTGTCTTCCTGATGGATCGTTTCGGTTATGCCAGAACGGTAGATGCCGCAACATATGAGAGAAATAAAGAAGCGGCGGACAGTGAGAATAAATATGTCCTGCATGCGATGAATACCGGAAAACTGTGTGTATTTACAGCGGGAGGTAAGATGCATCAGATCAAAGTGTTAGATCTGCCGCACGGAAAATTCCGTGACAAAGGTCTGCCAATCGACAATGTAAGTAATTATGATAGCACCGCAGAGGAAATTGTTTATATCTGTGATGCAGAACAAACCCGTTATGCAAAATTATTATTTGCAACGAAACAGGGCATGATCAAAAAGGTAGACGGACAGGAATTCCAGGTGGCAAAGCGTACGATCGCAGCTACGAAATTACAGGCAGATGATGCAGTAGTAAGCATTCAGGTGATCACCGATAACCAGCAGGTCGTCTTACAGACAAAAGATGGATATTTTCTGCGTTTTGCGGCAGATGAAGTTTCGGAGAAGAAGAAAGGTGCAATTGGTGTGCGTGGAATCAAACTCCGGAAAGAAGACGAGCTGGAACATGTTTATCTGTTTGAAGAAGGAACCGAGACAAAGGTCATGTACAAAGAAAAAGAAGTGACATTAAATCGACTGAAAATGGCAAAACGTGACGGAACAGGAACAAAGACAAGGGCATAAATAAGGGGATGGACAAATGATACAGGAAATTGCACCACATCAGTATGATAATACATACAGACCACAGAAACCGGAAGCAGAGGATTATGTGCTTTACTATGATGGAAGAGCAGTGCTTGTGACAGAAGGAGAGATTGCATTTCCGAAAGTCGCAGAGATCTGCAAAGCGTCAGAGACTGCCGGGGAGAAACTTATTTATCTGTTCACGATTGATGAAAAAGTGTACTATCTTCTGAATCATAAGACGACAGATAAGATGGAAGTTGTAGATGATGTGAATACATCTGTGAGTGTGGAACGCCTGCAAGTAGCCGGATATGTGTGGAAGGCTGTAGAATATTTCCGCAGTGCAAAGCCAAAATATCAGGCGTTTGCAGCGATTACCGGATGGCAGTTACAGCGCTGGTATGATACGAGACGTTTCTGCGGTTATTGCGGAACGCGTATGAAAGCAGATGGAAAAGAGAGAATGCTAAAATGTCCGAAGTGCGGATTGATGGAATTTCCCAAAATCTGCCCGGCTGTGATCATCGGTGTGACTCATGGAGACAGAATCCTGATGTCCAAATACACAGGCAGAAGTTATAAAAATTATGCACTGCTTGCAGGATTTAATGAAATCGGAGAATCGATAGAGGAAACCGTATCAAGAGAAGTCATGGAAGAAGTAGGCCTGAAGGTTAAAAATATTCGTTATTACAAAAGTCAGCCATGGTCTTTCTCCGATACACTGCTGATGGGATTCTTCTGTGATCTGGATGGAGAGGAAGAAATTAATCTCGACAGAGAAGAACTGGCAATGGCAGAATGGTTTGACCGGGAGAAGATGCCGGTAGAGCGTGAAGATTTAAGCCTTACAAATGACATGATGATGGCATTTAAAGAAGGAAGAGTATAGCAGAATGAAAAAATGAATTGCAGGAACACTTATTATTGCTCTGGCTGTGATGTTATTATCACCGGCGGGACAAATTCCAATTAGATTCGAACAGCGCCTGGGAGAATCTGGAAGAGGATGAAGATTTTATACATTTGGAAGAAGAGATTTCAGAAATTGCACAAAATGCAGTAGATGCCTTCAGTTATGATCATCCTGAAGTTTTCTGGATTTATAATGTGAAGTACAGTTATCGGATTTCCGGACAATCTAAAAACAGTAAAGTCGAGACAGAAAAAACATATGCGTGCAAATTATGTATATAAAATAGGCAAAATATAAATAATTCCTTGATTTTAAAAGGAAACAGTGTTATACTGACACATAGTAACATAAGCAACCCGATGACAGAAGAGTGGACGAAAGTTCACTCTTCTTTGTTGCTACAGTATCTTACTTTAAATCAGAGAAAGGAAGTTTAGCGTTGTCAAAAAGAGAAATTTACGAACAGAAGACAGAAGAATATCTGACACCGATCGTAGAAGAATATGGATTTGAACTGGTCGATGTAGAATACGTGAAAGAAGGAAGCAACTGGTATTTACGTGCTTACATTGACAAACCGGGCGGAATCAGTGTAGATGACTGTGAGAAAGTAAGCCGCAGACTGTCAGACATTCTGGATGAGAAAGATTATATTGAAGACAGCTATATTATGGAGATCAGCTCTCCGGGACTGGGAAGACCGCTTAAGAAGGAGAAGGATTACAAACGTAATCTGAATAAGAAAGTTGAGATCCGTACTTACCGTATGATAGATAAGCGCAAAGAATTTACCGGAATCCTGAAAGCATACGATGCAGACACGGTAACAATTGAGCTTGATGATGAAACAATGAAAACATTTGAAAAAGGCGAGATAGCGCTGATTCGCCAGGCGTTCGATTTTTAGTTTAGGAGGAGGATAATCATGAACACAGAATTATTAGAAGCGTTGAATATTTTAGAGAAAGAAAAGGATATCAGCAAAGAGAGTCTGTTAGATGCAATCGAAAATTCGCTGCTGAATGCCTGCAAGAGTCATTTTGGCAAGGCTGATAACATTAAAGTGATCATGGATCGTGAATCCTGTGATTACCAGCTCTATGCTGAGAAAGAAGTTGTGGAAGATGTAGAAGATACGTTGGAACAGATCAGTCTGGAAGATGCAAGAAAGATGGATGGTAAATATGACATTGGAGATATCGTACATGTACCGATCGAATCCAAATCATTTGGAAGAATTGCAACACAGAATGCCAAGAACCTGATTCTTCAGAAAATTCGTGAAGAAGAGAGGAAAGTTGTATATGATCAGTACTTTGAGAAAGAAAAAGATATCGTAACAGGTATCGTACAGCGTTATGTTGGCAAGAATGTGAGTATTAATCTTGGTAAAGCAGATGCGATGCTGACAGAGAATGAGCAGGTAAAAGGTGAAGTATTCAAACCGACAGAGAGAATCAAATTATATATCGTAGAAGTTAAGAATACAACGAAGGGACCGAAGATCCTTGTATCCCGTACACATCCGGAACTTGTAAAACGTCTCTTTGAATCAGAAGTAACAGAAGTAAAAGATGGTATTGTAGAGATCAAGAGTATTGCAAGAGAAGCCGGAAGCAGAACAAAGATTGCTGTATGGTCCAATGATCCGGATGTTGATCCGGTAGGAGCCTGTGTCGGAATGAACGGTGCAAGAGTTAATGCAATCGTAAATGAACTCCGCGGTGAGAAAATCGATATTATCAACTGGAGTGACAACCCGGCAATCCTGATCGAGAATGCTTTAAGCCCGGCGAAAGTTATTTCCGTAATGGCAGATCCGGATGAGAAGGTCGCAAGCGTGATCGTGCCGGATTACCAGCTCTCACTTGCAATCGGTAAAGAAGGACAGAATGCAAGGCTGGCGGCAAGGCTGACCGGTTATAAAATTGATATTAAGAGTGAAACACAGGCAATTGAATCAGGAGAACTTCCGGAAAACTATATGGAACTGAGCGAAGGTGTCTTTGAAGAAGAAGTGGAAGACGGATACGAAGAAGAGACCGCAGATGTAGATATAGATCTGGATCTTGTAGAAGAAACTGAGAAACCGGAAGAAATCAGTGAAACAGAAGAATAGGTGATTGTTTGAGCGCGAATAAAAAAATACCTATGCGTCAGTGCGTAGGATGCCGGGAAATGAAGAATAAAAAAGAGATGATCCGGGTAATCCGTACTTCTGAACAGGAATTTGTTCTGGATGCAACCGGCAAGAAGAATGGCAGAGGAGCGTATATTTGTCCGAACAGAGAGTGCCTGTCACAGGCAATTAAGAGCAAAGGACTGGAGCGTTCTTTTAAGCAGGCAATTCCGAAAGAAGTGTATGAGTCGCTGGAAAAGGAGATGGAGCATCTTGAGTCACAGTAAAGCATTGTCAATGATTGGGCTTGCTACAAAAGCCGGAAAAGTTGCCAGTGGTGAGTTCAGTACAGAAAAGGAAGTAAAATCCGCAAGAGCATATCTTGTGATCGTAGCAGGAGATGCGTCTGAGAATACAAAGAAGAAATTCCGCAATATGTGTGAATTTTATCAGGTACCGATTTATTTTTACAAAGATAAAGATACCTTAGGGCATGCAATGGGAAAAGAATTTCGTGCATCCCTTGCAATTCTGGATGAAGGTCTTGCAAAGGGAATTCGCAGACATCTGGAAACGGAAGAAGAATAATTGCATAAAGGAGGTAGTTAATATATGGCAAAAATCAAAGTATATGAATTAGCTAAGGAGCTGAATGTACAGAGTAAGGATGTACTGGAGTTCCTGGAGAGCAAAAAAATAGAAGTGAAAAATCACATGAGTGCACTGGAAGAGACTGCTGCCGGTCAGGTAAAAGAACATTTCAGTAAGAACCGGAAATCTGAGGGGGAATCCGGTGAAGCACCGAAAAAGAAAAATATTGTTCATGTATTCCGGCCGCAGAATACACAGAATGGCAATAAGCATGGAAGACGTCAGGGGACGAAGCAGACCATGCCCCAGGGGCGTCCGATGCAAGTGAACAACGGAAGACCGGCAAAAGGATCGGTAAAACCGGAAGCACCGAAGACAGAAGAGAGAGTTAAAACAGCTGAGAAAGCCAAAGCAGCAGAAGTGAAGACAGCAGAGAAACAGGCAGTGAAAACGGAGATAAAGGAAGAGAATAAAGAAAAGAGAGAAGAAAAAGTAGTGAAGAATAACGAGAAACGTGTAAATAACGACAGACCGAATTCTGAGCGTACAACAAGATCAGAGCGCGGTGATAGAAGCGGTCGTAACGATAACAGAAATGACCGCGGCGGAAGAAATGATGACAGAAGAAACGACCGCAACGGAAGAAATGATGACAGAAGAAATGACCGTGGCGGAAGAAATAATGACAGAAGAAACGACGACAGAAGAAATGACCGCAGCGGAAGAAATGATGACAGAAGAAACGACCGCGGCGGAAGAAATGACGACAGAAGAAACGACCGTGGCGGAAGAAATAATGATAGAAGAAACGACCGCAGCGGAAGAAATAATGACAGAAGAAATAACGGACCTTCAATTCCGGCACCTGAGGCACCGACACAGAAGCCGCAGAGAAGTAACAAGGGCAAAGGCAAGGATGAGCATAAGAAAAAAGATTACCGCCGTGATGAAGAAGAAAGAATGCCAAAGAATAACAAGAAGCCAATGCAGAAACCACAGCCGAAGGAGCAGAAACAGGAAGAAGAGATTAAGTCTATCGTAATTCCGGAAGTTCTGACGATCAAAGAGCTTGCTGACAAGATGAAAGTTGTCCCTTCTGTGATTGTTAAAAAGCTGTTTATGCAGGGCAAAGTTGTAACAGTCAACCAGGAGATCGATTATGATACAGCAGAAGAGATCGCGCTGGAATTTGATGTATTATGTGAAAAAGAAGAAGTTGTGGATGTTATCGAAGAACTCTTAAAAGAAGAGGAAGAAGATGAGAAGAAGATGAAAAAACGTCCGCCGGTTGTATGTGTTATGGGACACGTTGACCACGGTAAAACTTCTCTTCTGGATGCAATCCGTCATACGAATGTAATAGGCGGCGAGGCCGGAGGAATCACCCAGCATATCGGTGCTTATGTCGTAGATGTTAAAGGTGAGAAGATCACATTCCTTGACACACCGGGACATGAGGCGTTTACAGCAATGCGTATGCGTGGAGCAAGCTCTACAGATATCGCAATCCTTGTTGTAGCAGCAGATGATGGTGTAATGCCGCAGACAGTAGAAGCAATCAACCATGCGAAAGCAGCCGGTGTTGAGATCATCGTTGCAGTTAATAAGATCGATAAACCAAGCGCTAATATCGAGCGAGTAAAACAGGAAATGACAGAGTATGAACTGATTCCGGAAGACTGGGGCGGAAGCACAATTTTTGTCCCGGTATCTGCAAAGACAGGAGAAGGTCTGGAAGATCTGATGGAAATGATCGTACTGACTGCAGAAGTAATGGAATTAAAGGCAAATCCAAACAGACGTGCAAGAGGACTTGTCCTAGAAGCACAGCTCGACAAAGGAAGAGGTCCGGTTTCAACAGTCCTTGTACAGAAAGGAACACTGCGTGTCGGAGATGCGATCGCAGCAGGATCTTCACATGGTAAAGTCAGAGCAATGATGGACGACAAAGGACGCCGCGTCAAAGAAGCAGGTCCGTCTGTGCCGGTAGAGATTCTCGGACTCAATGATGTACCGAATGCCGGAGAAGTATTTGTCGGATGTGCAAATGATAAAGAAGCAAGAAACTTTGCTGAGACATTTATTTCACAGAGCAAAGTAAAACTTCTGGAAGAAACAAAATCAAAACTGTCTCTGGATGATCTGTTCAACCAGATTCAGGAAGGTAACTTAAAAGAATTAAACATCGTTGTAAAAGCAGACGTACAGGGATCTGTAGAAGCAATCAAACAGAGTCTTCTGAAACTTTCCAATGATGAAGTTGTTGTAAAAATCATCCATGGCGGTGTTGGTGCGGTCAATGAATCTGATGTAAGCCTTGCATCTGCATCTAACGCGATCATCATAGGATTTAATGTACGTCCGGATGCAACAGCAAAAGAAACCGCAGACCGTGAAGGTGTAGATATCCGTCTGTATCGTGTCATCTACAATGCGATCGAAGATGTGGAAGCAGCCATGAAAGGACTTCTGGATCCGGTATTTGAAGAAAAAGTACTTGGCCATGCAGAAGTACGTCAGCTGTTCAAAGCATCCGGTGTTGGTACGATCGCAGGATCTTATGTACTGGATGGAACATTTGAAAGAGACTGTTCTGTGCGTATCACAAGAGATGGCATTGTCGTATTTGAAGGTGCACTTGCTTCCCTTAAACGTTTCAAAGATGACGTGAAAGAAGTCAGAGCAGGCTATGAGTGTGGTTTCGTATTTGCAAACTTCAATGATGTAAAAGAAGGCGATCTTGTAGAAGCATTCAAGATGGTTGAGATTCCTAGATAGGAAGAAAAGAGGAGAGCAATTTGAGAAAACGTAGCATTAAGAATACAAGAGTAAATACAGAAGTACAGCGCGAATTAAGTAGTATTATCCGGGGCGGGCTCAAAGATCCGAGAGTTGCTCCATGGACTTCTGTTGTTGCGGCAGAAGTCGCACCGGATCTTAAGACTTGTAAAGCCTATATCAGTGTGCTCGGTGATGAAAAAGCACAGAAAGATACACTGGAAGGTTTACAGAGTGCAGAAGGTTATATCCGCCGGGAGCTTGCGCATACATTAAATATGCGCAACACACCGGAGATTACATTTGTTCTGGATCAGTCGATCGAATATGGTGTAAATATGTCCAAAAAGATCGATGAAGTGACAAAAGGAATGAAAACAGAAGGTGACGAAGATGCTGAATAAGATACTGAGCGGAGCAAAAGAAATCGCAATCGGTGGTCATGTAAGACCGGACGGAGACTGTGTAGGTTCCTGTATGGGACTGCGTCAGTATATCATTGAGAATTATCCAGATAAAAAAGTGACGGTATATCTGGAAGAAATCCCAGATTCTTTTCAATTCCTGAAAGGAATTGAGGAAATCCGTTCAGAAATCCCGGAGAATAAAGTCTATGATCTCTTTATCTGCCTGGATTGTGGAGATAAGGGAAGACTTGGATTTTCAGCACCGCTTTTTGAACAGGCAGCACACACATTCTGTGTGGATCATCACATCAGCAATGTAAGCTTTGCGATGGATAATGTGATCCGGCCGGATGCAAGTTCTACATCGGAACTGGTGTATGAACTGCTGGATAAGAAGCGTATCAGCAAAGAGACGGCAGAAGCGTTGTATCTTGGAATCGTACACGATACCGGTGTATTCCAGTATTCCTGCACTTCACCGGATACGATGCGGGCGGCGGCAGTACTGATGGAAAAAGGAATCGATGCGCCGGAGATTATTCATGATACATTTTATGAAAAAACATACAACCAGAACCAGATTTTAGGACGTGCACTCTTAGAGAGTATCCTTCTCCTGGATGGACAGTGCATTGCAACTTATGTGCGGCAGAAAGAGATGGAATTCTATGGTGTAAAACCGAAAGATCTGGAAGGAATCGTAAGTCAGTTGCGCAATACAAAAGATACAAAAGTTGCGATTTTCATGTATGAATTAAAGCTGAATGAATTCAAAGTCAGTCTCCGCTCGAATGACGATGTGGATGTCAGCAAGATCGCACAGTATTTTGGCGGCGGCGGACATAAAAAAGCGGCAGGCTTTACAATGACAGGTCAGCCGTTTGATGTGTTGAACAATGTCTCCGCACAGATTGTAGCGCAGCTTGAGGAGTAACTATGATTCATGGCATTATAAATATTTACAAAGAAAAAGGCTATACATCACATGATGTCGTTGCAAAATTACGCAGAATTGTCGGGCAGAAGAAAATCGGACACACAGGAACACTGGATCCGGATGCGACCGGTGTGCTGCCGGTCTGCTTTGGTAAAGCAACAAAATTATGTGATCTTTTAACAGACAAAGATAAAACATACGAAACGGTACTGCTGCTTGGGCGGGAAACAGATACACAGGATATATCCGGAACTGTACTGAGTGAAAAGCAGACCGGTACTGTGACAGAGGCAGATGTAAGAAGTGTGGTGGCTTCTTTTGTCGGTGCTTATGCGCAGACTCCGCCGATGTATTCGGCAATTAAGATTGGTGGAAAGAAGCTCTATGAGCTTGCAAGAGAAGGAAAGACAGTGGAGAGAAAACCGCGGAATGTTGAAATTTTTTCTATTGATATTCTGGAAATGGATCTGCCGCATGTGAAGATGCGGGTGCACTGTTCCAAAGGCACGTATATCCGTACGCTTTGCAATGATATCGGTGCGAAGTTAGGATGCGGCGGCTGTATGGAAGAGCTTGTCCGTACAAAGGTGAGTTCATTTATGCTCACGGAAGCGAAGACGCTTGCAGAAGTGGAAAATTTTGTGGCAGACGGCAGACTTTCTGAAATCATAACACCGGTCGACGCAATGTTTGCACACTATCCGGCATTGTGTGTGACGGAAAAATGGGACAAATTCGCATATAATGGTAACGCACTTCCGAAGGATGCAGTGGGGGATGTGCCAGACGGGCACAGCATTTCGGACGTTCACAGAGTGAGGATCTACAATTCAAAGGAGGAGTTTATCGGTCTGTACGATTATAAGAAAAGCGAAAATAAATACAAACTTGTAAAAATGTTTTATACGCCGGATGTATAGAACATGAGAGGAAAAAATATGCAATATATAGAAGGTCTGAATGAATATACAGAAACCGAAAAGTCAGCAGTGACCTTTGGAAAGTTTGACGGAGTGCATAAGGGCCACCAGAAGTTAGTTGAAGAAGTGCTCAGATGCTGCACAAATGGAAATATAAAAAGTGTTTTGTGTGCATTTGAGATGAATAAAAAAGACATTCTTATGACTCCGGATGAGAGAAGAGAAAGAATGGACGGCAAAATAGACTATCTTGTGGAATGTCCGTTTTCAGATGAACTCCGGCACATGAGTGCGGAAGATTTTATTAAAAAGGTTATAAAGGGTGTTTTTCATGCTGAATATGTGGTTGTAGGGACTGATTTTCATTTTGGATATGGAAAAGAAGGCGATGCGCATATGCTGGAGGCGTATGCCGAAAAATATCATTATAAGGCAATCGTAGTTGAAAAAGCACGGTTTAAGCATCGGGAGATCAGTAGCAGTTTTATTAAGAGTCTGGTCAAAGATGGAAGCATTACAACCGCGAATTACCTTCTGACATATCCATACCCGGTAGAAGGAATTGTAAAACATGGAAAACATCTGGGAAGTGAGTTGGGATTTCCCACATGTAATGTAGAATGGCCGGCGCATAAAGTACTGCCGCCAAAAGGAGTGTATGTAAGCCGTGTTTATATTGATGGGGAAGTTTATGGCGCAATATCCAATATCGGAGTCAAGCCAACCGTATCAGATGAAAACAAAGTGCTGATCGAGAGTTATTTATATGGATATAGCGGAGATGCATACGGAAAAAACGTTAAAATTGAATTACTGGAATTCCGACGCCCGGAACATAAATTTTCTTCCATTAAGGAAATGCAGGTACGAGTCCGTCAGGATATACAGTATGTCAGAGAATACTTTGAAAAAGAGTAAAAGGAGAAACAGATGAATATAATAACTATATTTTCTCTGTTTGGTGGACTTGGACTGTTTTTATATGGTATGAGCCAGATGAGCGAAAGCCTTGAAAAAGCAGCCGGCGCCAAAATGAGAAGTATTCTGGCAGTCTTTACGAAAAACAGATTTATCGGACTGCTGGTAGGTATGATCTTTACAGCGATCATCCAGTCATCCAATGCTACAACAGTTATGGTCGTGAGTTTTGTAAACTCCGGACTGATGAATCTGATGCAGGCAACCGGAATTATTCTGGGAGCCAATATCGGAACTACAATCACCGGACAGTTGATCGCATTTAATCTGTCGGATATAGCGCCACTATTTGTAATCATCGGTGTGATTATGTCCATGTTCTGTAAGAACCAGAAGGTGCAGAGAGCCGGTGATGTGATTCTGGGATTTGGCATTTTGTTTATGGGGCTGAAAGTTATGGGTGAATCCTTGACCATTGTAAAACAGTCACCGGTTGTAAAAGAATTTTTAAGCTCTTTAAGCAGTCCGTTTATTGCGATCCTTGTCGGATTTATTGCGACTTCTGTTTTGCAGAGCTCTTCGGCAACGGTTGGTATTATTATTTTGATGGCATCACAGAATCTGATCCAGTTTATGATCTGTCCGTTTGTAATTCTTGGCTGTAACATCGGTTCTTGCGTGTCTGCACTTCTTGCCAGCCTGAACGGAAGAAAAGATGCAAAGAGAGCAGCGATGATTCATTTCTTATTTAACGTGATCGGATCTGCAATTATGTTTACTGTGATCTTTATATTTACCAAACCGATCACAGGTGCACTGCTTGGAATTTCCGGTGGAAATGTGGCACGTGCGGTTGCCAATACACATTCTCTGATGAAAATCATAGAAGTGGCTATGTTGTTCCCGTTTATGGGCTGGATCGTGAAGCTGACTTACAAAGTAGTTCCGGGAAATGACGATACAGACGAAGATGAGTATGAACTGAATTATATCAAACAGTCTATGATGTCACCTGCAACGGCAGTTATGGATGCAATCCATGAGATCGAGCATATGGGAAAGGTTGCAATGAGCAATCTGGAACTGTCCATGCATGCACTCTGTGAGTTGGACGGAGAAGCAATTGAAAAGGTATACAAAACCGAAAAATATATTGATTTTATGAACAGTAAGATCACGGATTACCTTGTGAGGGCAAATGAGCTGGAACTTCCGACTGCAGATGCAGATAAGCTGGGAGGACTGTTCCATGTAGTAAATGATATTGAAAGAATCGGTGATCATGCAGAAAATATGGCTGAGGCTGCAAGAGAGAGAATTGATTCCGGCGTAAAATTAAGCGACAAGGCGATACGTCAGATGAATGATATGATGAAGTCGGTACAGACACTTCTGGAATATGCATTGGATATGTTTACAAATGGAAATCAAGAACATATGCGTGAGATTCTGGAACTGGAAGATGCCATTGATGAGCTGGAAAAGAAACTGCAAAGATCACATATCAAGCGGCTGACGAAGAACAAATGTACACCGGAAGCAGGAATGATCTTTGCGGATGCAGTATCTGGTCTGGAGCGTGTAGCCGACCATGGAACCAATATCGCATTTGCGATCATGGTACCGGATGAATACAAATCTGATGAAGAAGAGTAAAATAATCCTTTACAGAGGATAAGTGTTGTGTTATACTCATCTGGTATGAACAGCCGGTGTTCGGTAACAGGATACTCCAACCGTTGCTTAATATCAGGCGATAATTAAGAGAATTAAAAGGAGGAAATCACAATGGTTTCAAAAGAACAGAAAGAACAGATCATTAAAGACTTTGGAAGAACAGCAGGAGATACAGGTTCACCGGAAGTACAGGTAGCTATCCTGACAGCAAGAATCAATGACCTGACAGATCATTTCAAAGCTAACCCGAAGGATCATCACTCAAGAAGAGGACTTCTTAAGATGGTAGGACAGAGAAGAGGACTTCTTGCATACCTGAAGAAGACAGATATCAACAGATATCGTGCTCTGATCGAGAAACTTGGACTTAGAAAATAATAATGATTTTAATAAAAATTCCGATTGCGTTATGCAGTCGGAATTTTTTGTAGAAAAAAGATATGGTGTATTTACATAAGATATGCTATAATATATTGGATTGCGGACGAGGGAGATATAATCCGAGACCACTGAAAAGGATATTGTCCGGTGGTAGCGAAAAGAGAGTGTCTTTTTCAGTAGTTTCGGTATCCTTCTTTCGCAGAACAGATGAATGAAGATAAAAGGAGAATACTATGTATAAGAAGTATGAGATGGAATTAGCCGGAAGAACACTTCGCGTAGATGTTGGTAGAGTAGCGAAGCAGGCGAACGGTGCGGTTTTAATGCACTATGGTGATACAACTGTACTTTGTACAGCAACTGCTTCTGAGAAGCCAAGAGAAGGAATCGATTTCTTCCCGTTAAGTGTAGAATATAATGAGAGAATGTATTCCGTAGGTAAGATCCCGGGAGGATTTAACAAAAGAGAAGGAAAAGCATCTGAGAATGCGATCCTGACATGCCGTGTTATCGACCGTCCGATGCGACCACTGTTCCCAAAGGATTACCGTAATGATGTTACATTGGAGAACCTGGTACTTTCTGTAGATCAGGATTGTTCACCGGAGTTGACAGCTATGCTTGGAGCAGCAATTGCGACTACAATTTCTGATATCCCGTTTGACGGACCGATCTCTACAACACAGGTTGGACTGGTTGACGGTGAATTTGTATTTAATCCGACAGCAGAACAGAAAGAAATATCTGATATGGCGCTGACGGTTGCATCTACAAGAGAGAAAGTTATCATGATCGAAGCAGGAGCGAATGAAGTTCCGGAAGCACAGATGGTCGAAGCGATTTACGCAGCTCATGAAGTGAACCAGAAAGTAATCGCATTTATCGATACAATCGTTGCAGAATGCGGAAAAGAAAAACACAGCTATGAGAGTTTTGCGATTCCGGAAGAATTATTTGCAGCAATCAAAGAAATCGTACCGCCGGAGACTATGGAGGAAGCTGTATTTACAGATGATAAACAGGTAAGAGAAGAAAATATCCGTCAGATTACAGATAAGTTAGAGGAAGCGTTTGCTGATAATGAAGAATGGCTTGCTGTTCTTGGAGATGCAATTTACCAGTATCAGAAGAAGACTGTCCGCAAGATGATCCTGAAAGATCACAAGCGTCCGGATGGAAGAGCAATCGACCAGATTCGTCCACTTGCTGCAGAAGTAGATCTGATTCCTAGAGTACATGGTTCTGCTATGTTTACACGTGGACAGACACAGATCTGTAATATCTGCACACTGGCTCCACTGTCAGAGGCACAGAGACTTGACGGACTGGATGAAAAAGAGACAACAAAGCGTTATATGCATCACTATAACTTCCCGTCATACTCTGTTGGAGAGACAAGACCATCCAGAGGACCGGGACGTCGTGAGATCGGACATGGAGCACTTGCAGAGCGTGCATTGGTTCCGGTGCTTCCGAGTGAGACAGAGTTCCCGTATGCAATCCGTACCGTATCCGAGACATTTGAGTCTAACGGATCTACATCAATGGCTTCTACATGTGCATCTTGTATGTCACTTATGGCTGCAGGTGTTCCGATTAAAGCTATGGTTGCAGGTATCTCATGCGGACTTGTAACAGGAGATACAGATGATGATTATCTGGTACTTACAGATATACAGGGACTGGAAGACTTCTTTGGTGATATGGACTTTAAGGTAACTGGTACAAAGAAAGGTATCACAGCAATCCAGATGGATATTAAGATCCACGGACTTACAAGACCGATCGTTGAGGAAGCAATCGCACGTACAAGACAGGCTCGTCTGTTCATCATGGATGAGTGTATGTCAAAAGCAATCGCAGAGCCGAGAACAGAGGTTGGTGAATTTGCACCGAAGATTATCCAGATGCAGATCGATCCTCAGAAGATCGGTGATGTTGTTGGACAGAGAGGCAAGACGATCAATGCGATCATCGAGCAGACTGGTGTGAAGATTGATATTACAGATGACGGAGCAGTATCTATCTGCGGAACAGATGCCAAGAGCATGGAAGAAGCACAGAAGCTGATTCACATCATTGTTACAGATTATGAAGCAGGACAGGTTCTGGAAGGACATGTTATCAGTATCAAAGAATTTGGAGCATTTATTGAGTTTGCACCGGGAAAAGAAGGAATGGTTCACATTTCCAAGATTTCCAAAGAGCGTGTAAACCATGTTGAAGATGTGTTGACACTTGGCGATAAAGTCAAAGTTGTATGCCTTGGAAAAGACAAGATGGGAAGATTTTCATTCAGCATGAAAGATGTTGCAGAATAAATTGCTGCGTGATACGTTGTAAAATAAAAGACAGTATGATAAATAAGGACCGTGCCGGGTTATCCGGTACGGTCCTTTGTGGATTTCAGGAATAAATAACTGTCCCGGGCATATATTGGAGATAAGAGGTGGACAAAACATGAAAGAAGAATGTATCTTATCGTTACTACCGGGGAAATTAAGAATCCAGATGCAGAAGATCGTGAAAGATTATGAAAAACTGCAGGAGATCAAAGTACGCATTGAGAAGCCGGTTTTTTATTTTCAGGATGGCAGGGAATATATGCTGAAAGATGAGTGGGGGAGACCTTATATTGCGACAAAAGAAGAAGTGCGGGAATTGCTGGAATATGTGAGCCATTATTCGCTATATGCATACGAAGAAGAGATGAGGCAGGGATTTCTGACTGTGGAGGGAGGGCACAGGATTGGTTTTGCAGGACAGGCGATTTTAGAAGGAGGGCATGTGAAGAATCTAAAATATATTTCGTCCGTAAATATCCGGATAGCCCATGAAGTGATGGGATGTGCCGATTGGATTTTTCCATATATAACACGAAACCGATCGCTTTTTCACACCCTGATCGTGTCACCGCCGGGACAGGGAAAAACAACACTTCTGCGTGATATTGTAAGGCAGATTTCGGAAGGGAATACATACATCAGCGGGAAAACAGTGGGTATTGTAGATGAACGTTCGGAAATCGGAGGATGTTATCAGGGCGTTGCGCAGAATCATGTCGGGATGCGGACAGACATCCTGGACGCCTGCCCGAAGGCAGAAGGAATGATCATGCTCATCCGTTCCATGACACCGGAAGTCGTAGCAGTTGATGAAATCGGCACGGCGCAGGATGTACATGCCATAGAGTATGCAATGCACTGTGGCTGCAAAATGCTTGCGACCGTACATGGAGAATCCATGCAGGAAGTGAAGAGAAAGCCGGTACTTGGCACATTGATCAAACAGAAGCGTTTTGAAAGATATATTGTCTTATCAGGAGAAGGAAAAGTCGGTGAAGTTGGCGGCATCTATGATGACAGGGGGAATACACTGTATTCTTTTGTCGGACAGTCCAACACAGCGGGCTATACCGGCATGGCAGGTGATGAAAAATGTGGAAAGCCATAGGCGCTTTTCTTATCCTTTTCTCGGCTTCCATGGAAGGGACAAGGCATGCACATAAGATTCGTGAGGAATACGAAGAACTGCAAAAGATACGGTATCTTATTTCTTTATTAAAAAGTGAGATCTGCTATGCCAGGTCCAGCCTGGAAGAAGTGTTTGCATCCGTTGCAGAAAAATGTGAAGATCCGTACCGTAACTGGCTTCTTATGATGAGAAATGAAATGCGATGCAAAAAAGAAAAACGATTCGTAAAAATATGGCAGGAATCGGCAGATGTCTGTCTTGTGGGTCTGATGATTTCAAGAAAAGAAAAAGAGAATCTGAAAGAAGTCGGTGCAAGACTTGGAAATCTGGATCTTAAGATGCAGATCCGTTCTCTGGAGCTGTATGAAGAGAAAGTGGAGGAATCGTTAAGGCAGATACAGAAACAGATGTACACGAAGATGAGACTTTATTATCTTATGGGGATCATGGGCGGGATTCTGACAGTCGTGCTTCTGATCTGAAGGAGGAAGAGATGGATGTAAATCTGATATTTAAGATTGCGGCTGTCGGGATTTTAGTATCGGTACTCAGTCAGGTGCTGAAACATAGTGGCAGGGAAGAACAGGCATTTTTAACAAGCTTTGCAGGACTTCTGCTTGTATTGTTCTGGATCGTGCCATACATTTACCAGTTGTTTCAGAATATCCGGCAGTTATTTTACCTGTAGGAAAGAAGGGGGCATATGAGTATCATACAGATTTGCGCAGCTGCTGTTGCAGGTATGCTTCTTGCTGTGCAGTTTAAAGCGCAGAAACCGGAGTATGGAATCTATATCAGCATAGCGCTGAGTCTTCTTATTTTCTTTTCTGTACTCGAGAAAATAGAAACAATCGCGGAAGTAATACGAAAAATCGGTACATATATATCGGTTGATGATATGTATATGGGAACATTGTTCAAAATGCTTGGAATTACTTATGTGGCAGAATTTGCATCGAATATTTGCAAAGATGCGGGATATCAGACGATTGCAAGACAGATTGAGATTTTCGGGAAACTTGCAATCATGGTGCTTAGTTTTCCGGTGCTTCTTGCGATTCTGGACACGATCCGGAAGGTGTTGTCATGAGAAGAAAGGTTAAACAGAAAAAGATGCGCTGTGGGAAAATAGTACCTGGACTTACAATCCTGTTTATACTGCTGACTGGATTTCCGGCAGGTTTTCAGATGGAATATGTGTATGCAGCAGAACCGGCATATGAAACAGGAATATCAGAAGATGCACAGACAGAGACAGAAAAATGGATACAGCAGTTTTCCTTTGATGAGATGCAGAACTACATAGATCAGATGTTTCCGGAAAAGAATTATAATTTAGAAGAGATGCTCCGGAAAATTACAGAAGGGGATTATGAAGAATTTTTAAGCCAGGCAGGAAAAATGTTAAGAGACAAGCTTTTTCAGGCTGTGGAAAGCGGAAGAAAATATCTGATTCCGATTGTATTTCTGGCATTTCTGGCGGCATTGTTTCATAATTTTTCACAGGTGTTTGAAAGCGGCCAGCTCTCAGAAACCGGCTTCTATGTTCTGTATCTTTTGCTGATCGCATTGTGTCTGAAAGTATTTCTTGCGGTAACGGAATGGGTAAGCACCGGTGTAGAAGGACTGACTGCATTTATGGGTGTATTTTGCCCGCTGTATTTTCTTGCTGTAGCGATTGCGAAAGGCAGTGTAACAGCGATCGCATTTTATCAGCTTGTGCTTTTTATTATTTATCTGGTAGAACTTGTAATTGCCAAGATCCTGCTGCCGATGATCCATATTTACATGATATTGAGACTGCTCAATTATCTTTCGAAAGAAGATTATCTGAGCAAATTTGCCGGCTTTCTGGAAATGCTTGTTTCCTGGACGCTCCGGACAATGTTGGCTGCTGTAGTCGGATGGAATCTGGTGCAGGGACTGATCGGTCCGTCCGTCGATGATGTGAAGCAGAGTCTTGTGACAAGAGGAATGGAAGCCATACCGGGTGTGGGGGATCTTCTGGGCGGCGCTGCGGAAGTGACGATTGGTACACTCGTACTGGTCAAAAATGGAATTGGAGTCGTGGGCGCACTGTTTGCGGTACTCTTATGTTTGGTTCCGCTCGTAGAAGTCGGGCTGGTCGTGCTACTTTATAAATTCACGGCGGCTCTTCTGCAGCCGGTTTCCGATGCGCGTGTGATTGGCTGTATTGAAAGTGTGGGAGACGGACTACGGCTTTTTATGCGTGTGCTGTTTACAACAGGGCTTTTATTTCTTCTGACAATTGTTGTGGTCGCAGCTACAACCGGAGAATAGGAGGGGAAATGATCGACAAAATCTATGAATGGGTGAAGAACTTAAGCTTTTATCTGGTTCTTGTAACGGCTCTTTTACAAATGCTTCCGGACAGCGATTACCGGAAATATATCCGTTTTTTTACAGGACTTGTGTTGATTGCACTGCTTCTTACCCCGGTCCTTAAGACGGTGCACGCAGGCGACTTGAAGACAGAGATTTTGCAGGATGCAGACTGGCAGGAGTTTCAGGATAAGCTTCAGAAGACAGAAACAAAAGTCCGGAAGCAGATGACGGAAACAGCAGATGCAGTAGAAAACGGGAAAGCGCAGGATGAGCAGAAAAAAATAGAGGTGAAAGAGATTGAAGTTCAGCCTTAAGATGTTAAAAGAATTGCTGTGGAAAGGGGAAAAACTGAAGAAGGACCAGCTTCTGATCCTGTTTCTTACCGGAGTACTCTTATTAGTTATTACATTGCCTGCCGGTAAGGAAAAAGAAAATAGGAAAACTGTCGGAAGCAGAACCGGGCAGAGCGTGATAACAGACCGTGAAAGTTATACAAAAGAGATGGAACAGGAACTGGAAGAAATGTTGTCGCAGATGGATGGCGCCGGAGAAGTGAAAGTGATGCTGACACTTGCATCAACAGCGGAAAAAGTGATAGAGAAAGATCGTGACACTCAGAGTGAGCAGGTAAAAGAGTCCGATCATCAGGGCGGAGAGCGTACGACAGATAAAGATTCCCTGTCTGAAGAAACGGTATATAAAAAGCAAAACAGTAATGGAGACAGCCCATATGTAACGAAAGAACTGACACCGCAGGTTGAAGGTGTTGTCGTGCTTGCCACAGGGGGTGATAATCCTGAAGTAGCTAAACATATTACGGAAGCGGTGCAGGCATTATTTGGAATAGACACGCATAAGATTAGAATAATGAAAAAGAATCAGAAACCATAAAAGGCAGGAGGAGAGAACGTGAAACGAGTGTTTAAGAAAAATCAGGTGATCATTGCAGCGTTGGCGGTGATGATAGCGGCAGCAGGATATTTGAATTATTCCGGACGCCTGTTCCCGGATAAGGAAAAATCCAGTGAGACAGGAAGTGAAGTGGCAAGTCAGGAACTTCTGGATATTTCACAGGAGGACAGTCAGAGTGCATCCTCGGATATTAAGAGTCAGGACGGGGATAATGAAGCGCAGACGAGTACGCCGGGCGAGGCGGTACTGACAGGAGGAGATGCCACATCCATCGTATCACAGGCAAAGATCACAAGAGAACAGGTGCGGGCTAAAAATAAAGAGTCCCTGCAGGAAATCATAGACAATAAACAACTGACAGGAGAGCAGAAGAAAAAAGCGGTAAATGAAATGGTTGAGCTTACAAAAATTGCAGAAAAAGAGGCAGCTGCGGAGACGATGCTTTCTGCCAAAGGATTTACAGACAGTGTAGTCAGTCTTTCCGAAGAATCCGCAGATGTTGTGGTAAATGCCAAAGAATTAAGTGAAGCAAACCGGGCACAAATTGAAGACATTGTTATAAGGAAGACCGGAATGGCAGCTGAAAATATTGTGATCACACCGGCAGGCAGTAAAAAATAGAATAAAATATATGGAAAATCCCGCAGCAGCGGGATTTTTGTTTGAGCATTTGCAGAGGATATGTTATACTGACTAACAGTGTCTATAAACGGATATACTAATGTAGGAGTGTTGGAATATATGTCAGAGATAACAAATGAAATAACAAATGAGATTAAAAAACGAAGAACGTTTGCAATTATTTCCCATCCCGATGCAGGTAAGACAACTTTAACAGAGAAGTTCCTGCTTTACGGAGGAGCCATTAACCAGGCAGGAAGTGTCAAGGGAAAGGCAACAGCAAAGCATGCAGTATCAGACTGGATGGAGATTGAGAAGGAAAGAGGTATTTCTGTAACTTCATCGGTATTACAGTTTAATTATGATGGATTCTGTATCAACATCCTGGATACACCGGGACATCAGGATTTCTCGGAGGATACCTACCGTACTCTGATGGCGGCAGACTCAGCTGTAATGGTCATTGATGCATCCAAAGGTGTAGAGGCGCAGACAAGAAAACTGTTCAAAGTATGTACGATGCGTCATATCCCGATTTTTACTTTTATCAATAAGATGGACCGCGAAGCGATGGATACATTTGAATTATTAGATGATATCGAGAACGAGCTGGGAATCGCAACCTGTCCGGTAAACTGGCCAATCGGTTCCGGTAAGGAGTTCCGCGGTGTCTATGACAGAAATACAAAGAAAGTCGAGCTGTTCTCAGATACAAGAAAAGGAACAACACAAGGTGAGGTGCGCAAGATCGACATTGACGATCCAGAGATTGCAGATCTTATTACAGCGGATCAGAAGAGCCAGTTAGAAGAAGAGATTGAACTGCAGGACGGTGCAGGAGCCGAGTTCGATCAAGAGCTGGTCAGCAAGGGAGAACTTTCACCGGTATTTTTCGGATCTGCACTTACGAACTTCGGTGTAGAGACATTCCTTCAGCATTTCCTTGCAATGACAACTTCACCGCTTCCGAGAAAATCAGATGCAGGTCTCATTGATCCGATGGAGGAAGAAGATTTCTCAGCATTTGTATTTAAAATTCAGGCAAATATGAACAAGGCGCACCGAGACCGTATCGCATTTATGCGTATCTGTTCCGGTAAATTCGAGGCAGGAATGGATGTGTTCCATATTCAGGGCGGCAAGAAGGTACGTCTGTCGCAGCCACAGCAGATGATGGCTAGCGAGAGACATCTGGTGCAGGAAGCTTATGGCGGAGACATTATCGGTGTGTTTGATCCGGGCATTTTCTCAATCGGTGATACACTGACGACTTCAGCAAAGAGGTATGCATATGAAGGTATCCCGACATTTGCACCGGAGCATTTTGCAAGAGTCCGTCAGGTAGATACGATGAAGAGAAAACAGTTTATCAAGGGGGTCAACCAGATTGCGCAGGAAGGTGCGATTCAGATCTTCCAGGAATACAATACAGGCATGGAAGAGATTATCGTCGGCGTTGTCGGTGTTCTGCAGTTTGACGTATTAAAATATCGTCTGGAGAATGAATATAACGTAGAGATCCGTATGGACAGTCTTCCATATGAATACATTCGCTGGATCGGCAATGAGGAAGTGGATATGGACAAACTTTCCGGAACATCGGATATGAAGAAGATCAAGGATCTCAAAGGAAGACCGCTGCTTCTGTTTGTAAATGAGTGGAGCATCCGTATGACACAGGAAAGAAACGACGGACTGATACTGGAGGAGTTTGGAAGATCTTAATCCGGGAGATTGTGAGAAAAGGAAGTCGGCAGATGGAAGTTTTTTGTGCTGGCTATTTGCAAAAGAATAGAAATTTGTTATAATGATAAGAACGAATAAACCAGACAGGAGGTTTCTGAAATGGGAAAAGAAGAAAGAAATGCTTATACAATAAAAAATGACGCCAACATCGGAGAAGTGAAGATTGCAGATGAAGTTGTTGCAATCATCGCAGGACTGGCTGCGATGGAAGTAGAGGGTGTTGCTTCTATGGCAGGCAATGCAACAAGAGAACTGATCAGTAAGCTTGGAATGAAGTCTCTTTCCAAAGGTGTGAAAGTAGATGTTCTGGACGGTATTGTTACAGTATCCCTGACACTCAATTTATTATACGGATATGGAGTCAAAGACATTTCTGTAAAAGTACAGGAGAAGGTCAAATCTTCCATCGAGAACATGACAGGACTGGAAGTTGCAGATGTGAATATTCGCGTTGCAGGCGTGAAAGTACCGGAGGAAGACTAAGTGAGAAGATCAGAATTAAGAGAACACATTTTCCGGATGGTTTTCGGACTGGATTTTAATGAAGGCGAAGAGATTCCGGAGCAGATCCAGCTTTATTTTGAACAGCTGGATGATGTAAAAGAAAGAGACATGGAGTACATCCGTGAGAAAGCAGAACATATTGCCGAGAAGAGAGAAGAGATTGATGCGCTGCTCAATACACATACGAAAGGCTGGAAGACAAGTCGTATGAACAAAGTAGACTTAAGCATCCTGCGTGTCGCAGTCTATGAGATGAAATGGGACGATGAGGTTCCGGTTGGTGTTGCGATCGATCAGGCAGTAGAACTTGCTAAAAAATACAGCAGTGACGAAGGTCCGTCTTTCGTAAATGGCGTGCTTGCAAAACTGGCAAAGGCGTAGAAGAGGTGTAGCATGACACAGAACGTATATACGGTCAGACAGGTAAATGCATACATTAAGAATATGTTTACGCAGGATTATATGCTGAACCGTATCTATGTAAAAGGCGAAGTATCCAACTGTAAATACCACACATCGGGACATATATATTTTTCGTTAAAGGACGAGTCCGGAACGATTGCCTGCGTTATGTTTGCCGGGCAGCGAGGCGGGCTCGCTTTTCATATGAGAGAAGGACAGCAGGTTGTTGTATTTGGCGGAATCAGTGTTTATGAAAGAAGTGGTTCTTACCAGCTTTATGCAAGAGAGATTCGTCTGGATGGCGAAGGAGTACTCTATGAACGTTTTCAGGCACTGAAACAGGAGCTTGGTGAGATGGGGATGTTCGCCCCTGAATATAAGAAAACGATTCCGTCTTTTGTGAAAACTGTTGGAATTGTGACAGCACCGACCGGCGCTGCGATCCGGGATATTATGAATATTTCTTCGCGGCGGAATCCATTTGTACAGCTGATCCTGTATCCGGCGCTTGTGCAGGGCGAAGGTGCAGTGCAGAGTATTGTTACAGGAATACAGACACTGGATGCATATGGCGTAGATGTAATGATTGTTGGACGTGGAGGCGGATCGATCGAAGATCTGTGGGCGTTTAACGAAGAAGCAGTTGCAAGAGCGATTTTTGAATGTGAGACACCTGTGATTTCCGCAGTCGGACATGAGACAGACACGACAATCGCTGATTATGTGGCGGATCTTCGGGCACCGACACCGTCTGCGGCTGCAGAACTTGCAGTTTATGACTATCGCTTGACAGAACGGACGATGATTGAATATCGTGAGAAAGCTACAAGACTTCTGGAACAGCAGATTCGTATGCAGCGTCTGCGTCTGCGGGAATATCAGACGAAGCTTATGTATCTCCATCCGGAAAATCAGGTGCGTGATTACAGACAACGCATAGTAGATTACGAAGAGAAACTGCGTCTTCTTATGGAGAACAGTCTGCAGAAGAATAAGATGCGCTTTACGGTTGATCTGGAGAAAATGAAGAAGCTGTCTCCGCTTGAAAAGCTGAATCAAGGATTTTCTTACGTAGAAACAGCAGACAGAAAAGCAGTGAAAAGAATCGGACAGGTAGACGTGGGAGATGAGCTTACAATCTATGTCACGGATGGTACGATCAAAGTATGTGCAGAAGAGACGAAGGAGGAGAGACATGGCTGAGAAAGAACAGACTCTGGAAAAGTTATTTACACAACTGGAAGATGTGATCCGGGAGATGGAGCAGGGTGAGGTCTCTTTGGAAGAAGCTTTTGCACTGTATCATAAAGGCGTGGATACACTTAAGATGTGTAATGAAAAGATAGATAAAGTAGAGAAAAAGATACTGGTGCTGGATAATGAAGGAGAAACGCATGAGTTTGAACAATAATTTTGCACAGTTACAACAGGAAAAGGTAATAGAGATAGAACAATTACTGCGGAAATATCTGCCGGTGCAGAGCGGTTATCAGAAGATTATCACGGAGGCTATGGAATATAGTCTGATGGCAGGTGGCAAGAGGCTTCGTCCGATGATGATGCAGGAAGTATTCCGGCTTTTTGGAGGAACAATGAAAGCGATCGAACCGTTTATGGCAGCAATTGAGATGATTCACACGTATTCCCTTGTGCATGACGATCTGCCGGCGATGGATAATGACGATTACAGAAGAGGTAGAAAGACTACCCATGTTGTGTATGGCGAAGATATAGGAATCCTTGCGGGAGATGCACTTTTAAATTATGCATTTGAGACTGCGTTTCACGCATTTGAGCTTTGTCCTCAGGACAGCCTTAAGATTGGAAAAGCACTTCAGGTGTTGGGGGAAAAAGCCGGCATTCATGGAATGATCGGAGGACAGGTCATTGATGTAAAAGAGACCGGAAAACAGATCGACAGGGAAGTATTGGATACGATCTATGAACTGAAGACGTCTGCACTGATCGAAGCATCTATGATGGTTGGAGCGATCCTTGCAGGTGCTACAGATGAGGAGCTTGAAAAAGTTGAGCAGATGGCATCGAATATCGGTATCGCATTCCAGGTGCAGGATGACATTTTGGATGTGACAAGTACGGAAGAAGTGCTTGGAAAGCCAATCCACAGTGATGAGAAGAATGAGAAGACTACATATGTAACTCTGTATGGTATAGAGAAAGCATCAGCAGTTGTAGAAGAAAGATCAAAAGAAGCAATTGCTCTTTTACATGAACTTCCGGGAGAGAATGATTATCTGGAAGAGTTGATCATCAAACTAATCCATAGAGTGAAATAAGAGAGGACGTTCGTGATGTTGGAACGAATTCAGAAAGCAAATGATATAAAGAATTTAAAAAAAGAGGAACTCCCGATACTGGCAGAGGAGATTCGTGAATTTCTTGTAGAGACGGTCAGCAAGACAGGTGGACATCTCGCATCGAATCTTGGCGTTATAGAGCTTACAATGGCAATGCACCTTGTATTCCAAATGCCGGAAGATAAGATTATCTGGGATGTCGGACACCAGTCTTATACCCATAAGATTCTGACCGGAAGAAAAGATGGTTTTGAAAACCTGCGTAAATACGGCGGCATGAGTGGGTTCCCGAAGCGTAAGGAGAGCGATTGTGATGCATTTGATACCGGACACAGCTCTACGTCCATATCAGCAGGCCTTGGCTATGTAAGAGCGAGAGACCTGAAAGGAGAAGACTATAGTGTGATTTCCGTGATCGGTGACGGTTCGATGACGGGTGGAATGGCGTTTGAGGCGCTTAATAATGCGTCCCAGTTGAACAGTAATTTTATTATTGTGCTGAATGACAATCATATGTCGATCTCTGAAAATGTCGGAGGAATGTCCAGATATCTGGCAAAGATCCGGACAGCAGATTTTTATACCGGGTTGAAGAAAGGCGTGACAACGACGCTTGAGAAGATCCCGAAGGTCGGGGATTCTCTGATCGAGCAGATCCGCCGGACGAAGAGCAGTATCAAACAGCTGATCGTTCCGGGTATGTTTTTTGAAGATATGGGAATTACATATCTCGGACCGGTAAAAGGACATGATCTTCCTACGCTTTGCCGTGTATTTTCCGAAGCACGGAGAATAGAAGGACCGGTTCTTGTCCATGTTCTGACGAAGAAAGGCAAAGGTTATACGCCGGCAGAAGAGCATCCAGGCAAATTCCACGGCATTAGCCCGTTTGACATTGCGACAGGTGAGGTATCAGAGAAGAAGAAAAAGGATACCTATACCGATGTGTTTGGAAAAGTTATGTGTGCAGAAGCAAAAGAGAATCCGGACATTACAGCAATTACAGCTGCAATGGAAGATGGAACCGGGTTGTCCCGTTTCCACAGTATGTTCCCTGATCGCTTTTTTGATGTAGGAATTGCAGAAGAGCATGCTGTGACATTTGCGGCAGGACTTGCAGCGGGAGGCATGCGCCCGGTTGTGGCGGTTTATTCTTCTTTTCTGCAGAGAGCATATGACCAGATTATCCATGACGTGGGACTTCAGAAGCTCCCTGTTGTATTTGCCGTTGACCGAGCAGGACTGGTCGGAAGTGACGGAGAGACACATCAGGGAATTTTTGATCTGTCATTTTTAAGCAGTATTCCGAATATGACAGTGATGTCACCTAAACATAAATGGGAACTGGCAGACATGCTTCGCTTTGCACTGAAATCTGACGGTCCGGTTGCAATCCGTTATCCAAGAGGTGCAGCGTACGATCAGTATGTTGAATATCGTGCACCGATCGAATATGGCAAAAGCGAGATGATCTGCGAGGAGAGTGGGATCGCACTCATCAGTATGGGACATATGTTTGAAGAAGCGGTAAAAGTACGAAAGAATCTCAAAGATGCAGGGTATTCCTGCACGCTCGTAAACGGACGTTTTGTAAAGCCGATAGATGAAGAATGTATTGCAAGGCTTGCAAAAAATCACAAACTGATCGTTGTACTGGAAGAAAATGTTATAACTGGCGGCTATGGAATGCAGGTGCTGGAATGTGCAGCGAGAAAACAGCTTTCCTGCCACGTTCTGCCGATTGCACTTCCGGATAATTATGTAGAACACGGAAGTGTGGAAGTGCTTCGCAAAGAGACTGGTATTGATGCACAGTCAGTGACAGAGAAAATCATGGAAACATATAAGGAGTTACAGATATGAAAGAACGTTTGGATGTCTTGCTTGTAAAGCGTAATCTGGCGGCGTCCAGAGAAAAAGCCAAGGCGATCATCATGTCCGGTAATGTCTATGTGGATGACCAGAAAGAAGACAAACCGGGAACATTATTTAAAGAAGAAAGCAAGATTGAAGTGCGCGGACATACACTGCCATACGTCAGCCGCGGCGGATTGAAACTCGAAAAAGCACTGAAGAATTTTGACGTTAGTGTAAAAGGAAAGACATGCACGGATGTCGGATCTTCAACAGGTGGATTTACAGACTGTATGCTACAGAATGGTGCAGTCAAAGTATTTGCGATTGATGTCGGACGTGGTCAGCTTGACTGGAAATTAAGACAGGATGACCGTGTTGTCTGCATGGAAAAGACAAATATCCGTTACGTGACACCGGAAGATATTGGGGAACCGGTACAGTTTTCGTCCATTGATGTGTCATTTATTTCGCTTACGAAAGTGCTTCTTCCGATCTACAATTACCTGACGGAAGACGGGGAGATTGTTGCGCTTATCAAACCACAGTTCGAGGCAGGAAGAGAGAAAGTCGGAAAAAAAGGTGTCGTAAGAGAACGAAGTACCCATGTAGAAGTCATTGAGATGGTTACGGCATATGCAGTTTCCATCGGTTTTGATGTACTGGAACTAGAATTTTCACCGATCCGCGGACCGGAGGGAAATATTGAGTACCTTGTACACTTGAAAAAAAGTAAAGGACAGGCAGAGATTTCAGAAAATTTCGATATAGAAGCAATAACAAAGCGTGCATTTGAATCCCTGACCAAATAATACAGGTAACAGATATGGAACATATATTCATTGTCACGAATGATGGAAAAGACAAAGATCATTCTGTGACAAGACACATAAAAAAAATAATCGAAGATTACGGCAAAACCTGTTCGGTTTGTCGTAAAGATGAAGAAAAGAAAATAATTGAAGAGAGTATTCCGGAGGGCATTGACTGTGTGATCGTAATTGGAGGCGATGGCAGTTTTATCGAAGCTGCAAGGATTCTGCATGACAGGGATGTTCCGATGCTTGGGGTAAATATGGGAACACTCGGTTATCTGACAGAAGTAGAGCTTGCAGATCTGGACGAATCCATTGAGAAGCTATTGAGAGGAGAATATACGCTGGAATCCAGAATGATGCTGGAAGCAGTATACGGAGCGTCTGTAAAGGACGTTGCACTGAATGATATTGTCGTATCAAGAAACGGTGGAATTCGCATCATTCATTTCCGTATATGGGTAAATGGAGAATTGCTGAACTGCTATGAAGCGGACGGAATCATTATCTCGACACCGACCGGCTCTACCGCATACAATCTCTCTGCGGGCGGACCGATCGTAGAACCGACAGCATCGCTGCTTGTAGTCACACCGATCTGTTCGCATGCACTGAATACGAGCAGTGTGATTTTATCCGGTGAAGATGAGATTGAGATTGAGATCGGAGAAGGCAGAAACGGTACAGAAGAGGAAGTGCTGGTATCCTTTGACGGAACCCAGATGCTTATGATGCATACAGGAGAGCGGATTACCATCCGCAGATCCGCTACCAGAACAGAGATCTTAAGACTGAATAAAGTCAGTTTTCTGGAAACATTGCGTAGAAAAATGAAAGGAAATTAATGGTCATGAAAGTAAACAGACATGCGAAAATTATTGAACTGATTAGTAAATTTCAGATCGAGACGCAGGAAGAACTTGCAGATCATCTGAATAAGGAAGGATTCAAAGTTACGCAGGCAACGGTGTCACGGGATATCCGTGATCTGAAGTTGACAAAAGTTCCGTCTGAAAATGGAAAGCAGTGTTATGCAATCCATCAGGGGACGGAAAATGGCATGAGTGAAAAATATATCCGTATTCTAAGAGACGGATATGTATCTATGGACATGGCACAGAATATTCTTGTGATCAAAACAGTTGCAGGAATGGCAATGGCAGTATGTGCTGCGCTGGATGCAATGAAATGGACAGAGATTGTCGGAAGTATTGCGGGGGATGATACGATCATGTGTGCAGTCAGAAGTGTGGAAGATACTGTGAAAGTGATGGATAAGATTCGAAAAATTGTCTTGTAGGAGGCTGCATGTTACAACGTTTATATGTGAAAAATCTTGCATTGATCGATGAGATCGAAGTAGAGTTAAAAGACGGACTGAATATTCTGACCGGTGAGACAGGAGCAGGTAAATCTATTATTTTAGGATCTGTCAATCTGGCGCTTGGAGCCAGATACAGCAAAGATATGCTCCGCAAAGGAGCAGAATATGGATTTGTTGAATTGAATTTTCAGATTGAAAATGCAAAGCAACTGCACAGGCTGAAAGAACTGGATGTCTACCCGGAAGATGGAATGGTAGTTCTCTCCAGACGTCTGATGGAAGGCAGAAGTGTAAGCCGGATCAATGGAGAGACTGTGACGATGACACTTTTAAAAGAAGTGGCATCGGTGCTGATAGACATTCACGGACAGCACGAGCATCAGTCACTTCTCTACAAGAAGAATCATCTGGCAATTGTGGATGCATTTGCCAAGGATGAAATCAGTGAACTGAAAAAAAAGATAACTGAAAACTACCGGGAGTACCGGAGCTGGATGAAAGAACTGGAAGAGGCAGATCAGGATGAGGCGTCCAGAGCCAAAGAGCTTTCTTTCCTGCAGTTTGAAACGGAAGAGATCGAAAAGGCAGAGCTTCGTGAAGGGGAAGATGTAGAGCTGGAGACGGCTTATCGTTTTATAGTCAACAGTAAGAAGCTCGCAGACGGGGCGGCAGAGGCCTATGCATTTACCAGCCAGGAAGAAGGAAATGCAAGCGAAAGCTTAAGCCGGGCAATCCGTGCACTTGGAGAAATCCGCGATTACGATGATACCGTGCAGGGACTTTTTGACCAGTTGTCGGAGATTGACAGTCTGTTAAATGATTTCAACAGAGATTTGTCTGAATACAGGGATTCCTGTGAATGTTCCGAAGAGGAACTTTATGAGACGGAACAGAGACTCAACGAGATCAATCATCTCAAATTAAAATATGGCAGTCAGATTTCGGATATTCTGTCATATTATGATGAGCAGCAGGAGAAAATAAAGAAGTTGGAAGACTATGAAAATTACATTCGCAGTTTGAATGAAAACTGTCAGAAAGCAAAAGAAAAGATGGAAAAGACAGCTGGAAAATTGTCTGAAATCCGCAGAAAACAGGCAAAAACGCTGGAGAAATCTATTGGGGAGAGCTTAAAAGAGCTGAACTTCGCAGATGTAAAATTTGAGATTCAGTTTCGCACTCTTGATGCATGTACTCCGGCAGGAATGGATGAAGTGGAATTCATGATTTCAATGAATCCGGGACAGCCGGTAAGACCACTTACGAATGTTGCATCTGGTGGCGAATTGTCGCGCATTATGCTGGCGATCAAAACCGTGCTGGCGGACAAAGATGACACAGAGACATTGATCTTTGATGAGATTGATGTAGGAATCAGCGGGCGCACTGCACAGAAAGTTTCCGAGAAAATGGCACTGATCGGAAGGAATCATCAGGTCATTTGTATTACACATCTTGCGCAGATAGCAGCGATGGCAGATCACCATTTCATGATTGAGAAGACAGTCGGCAATCTGGATACGACAACCGGGATCCACGAGCTTACTGAAGAAGAGTCGGTGGAAGAACTGGCAAGAATCTTAGGTGGGGCAAAAATTACAGATGCAGTCAGAGAAAATGCAAAAGAAATGAAGACACTTGCAAGACAGATGAAAGCATAGAATTGAAAAAGAAACATATACTAAGATGGATATTACATTTGTGATATCCATCTTTATTTATGTTATGAATTATGGCGATAAGTGCTGATATACGAATCGGACAGGAGTCAGCCTGCTCGATTTATTATAAATGGGAAAGGGCGAAAACTATGCGGAAATACTGGTGGCGTAAAATGTGGATCATAATACTTGTTTTTGTATTGTCAGTAGGTGGCAGCTATTCTTATATCCGATTAAGACAGAAAGATTTTGAAAAGGAGGTAAATGCCAGTCCGATGGACAAGAAGCTGGTGATACCTGGCGGGATGCCAATCGGTATTTATCTGGAGACAAAAGGTGTTATGGTGCTTGGAACAGATGCAATTGAGCGTGAGGACGGTGTGAAAGAGAATCCCTCCAGTCATCTTGTAAAGGCAGGAGATTATATTCAGAAGGTCAATAATGCAACAGTAAAGACTAAAAATGAACTGATCGAAGAGATGAAAAAACTGAAAGAAGAGGAAGTTGTCCTTACAATCCGGCGGAACCGTGAAAATATCCGGATTAAAACAAAAGCAGTCAGGGATGTAAAAAAAGAATACAAGCTCGGAATCTGGGTGAGAGATAATGCACAGGGACTTGGGACAATCACGTATCTGGATGCGGACAGCCATTTCGGAGCGCTCGGTCATGGTATTCATGATGTAGATACGAATAAGCTTTTAAGTATTTCAGAAGGCAGGGTGTATGCGACGAGTATTCGCGATATCCAGAAAGGAAAATACGGAACACCCGGCGGCATGGAAGGAATCATTGTTTACAATAACTACAATATCCTTGGAAAAATCAGTGAGAATACGGAAAATGGAATTTTTGGAAAAGTCGAACGGATTGATACGCTTTTTACGGAACAGAAGCCGGTAGAAACGGCAAAAAAAGAAGAGATCCGAAAAGGAAAAGCAAAGATCCGCTGTGCTGTAGAAGGAAAAGTCAAAGAGTATGAGGTGCGTATTCTGGAGATCAATACAAAAGCGAAAGAAGCAAATAAAGGAATACTTCTGGAAGTGACAGATCCGGAACTTCTGAAAGTGACAGGTGGCATTGTCCAGGGAATGAGTGGAAGCCCATTACTGCAAAATGGAAAAATTGTGGGTGCGGTGACACATGTACTGGTTAATAATCCGACAAAAGGTTACGCAATTTTCATAGAAAATATGCTCTCCCGGTAGAACATGGAAAATGAATGGAAAATGCAGTCGTAAACCGTCAGATTTTTACGACATTAAATTCTTGATTTACATTTTGGCACTCTTTATAATGACAATTAACAAAAAGAAAGAACCTGTGACAAACGGAAAGGGGGCATTTCGAGCAATGAATGAGATAAACGTAGCAATTGCTGATGATAATGAGAGAATTTTGGATTTACTTGGCGATATGATTGATGCGGATAAGGAATTGAAGCTGGTCGGAAAAGCCAACAATGGAGAAGATGCCTATGAAATGATCAGGCAGAAACAGCCGGATGTAGTATTACTGGATCTGATCCTTCCGAAGATGGATGGATTAAGTGTTATGGATCAGGTAAACAATGATCAGGAATTAAGAAAGCATCCGGATTTTATTGTGATCACGGCAATCGGACAGGAACGGATCACGGAAGATGCTTTCAAGAAAGGGGCAAGTTATTATATCCTGAAACCGTTCCACAACGATACGGTGATAAAAAGGATAAAAAATGCCGGAGAGAATATGACAAAAAATATAAAGCCGGTTGCGAAAGAAGGCGGTGTGCTTCCGGCACAGCCACAGATGCAGCTTGAAAACCGGGTAACAGATATGATCCATGAAATCGGAATCCCGGCGCATATCAAAGGGTATCATTACCTTAGAGATGCGATCATCATGGCAGTGGAAGATATGGATGTGCTAAATGCAATCACAAAAGTGCTGTATCCGACAGTTGCTAAGATGCATCAGACAACAGCAAGCCGCGTAGAGCGTGCAATCAGACATGCGATCGAGGTCGCATGGAGCAGAGGCAAACTGGATACACTGGATCATCTGTTTGGATATACGGTGAGCACTGGAAAGGGGAAACCGACAAATTCAGAGTTCATAGCACTGATTGCAGATACGATTCGATTGGAATATAAGAACAGATAACACTTTTCTTCCTGACAAAAATACGATATAATGATTGTATATCGTGGATCGAGAGGAAGGGAAGCAATATGAAAAAAATACTATTTGTAGCTTCAGAGTCAGTACCATTTATCAAGACAGGTGGATTAGCCGATGTAGTTGGATCACTGCCAAAGTATTTTGATAAAGATAAATATGATGTACGTGTTATGTTACCGAAGTACATGTGTATGAAAGAGACATGGAAAGAGAAGATGGAATACGTCACACATTTTTATATGGATCTGAACTGGAGAAAACAATATGTAGGAATTCTTCAGATGAAATATGAGGGAATCCTTTTTTATTTCATAGATAACGAATATTACTTTAATGGTTTCGCGCCATATGGAGATACCTATACAGATGTTGAGAAGTTCGCATTCTTCTCAAAAGCAGTTTTAAGTGCACTGCCGCTTATTGATTTCAGACCGGATATCATTCACTGTCATGACTGGCAGACAGGACTCGTTCCGGTATACCTTGATAATTTCCGCTATGGTAATGAGTGGTATAGAGGAATCAAGACGATCATGACCATTCACAATCTGAAGTTTCAGGGCACATGGGATACGAAGCGGATTCGTGACATCACGGGACTGCCACAGTATTATTTCGCGCCGGATAAGCTGGAAGCATATGAGGATGCCAATTATCTGAAAGGTGGAATTGTCTATGCAGATCGGATCACAACCGTAAGCAATACTTATGCAGAAGAGATTAAGATGCCATTCTATGGAGAACGCCTGGACGGTCTGATGAATGCAAGAGCGAACTGTCTGTCCGGTATTGTGAACGGAATCGATTATGAGGATTATAATCCGAAGACAGATCCAAGCATTGTGAAGAACTATGATGTATCGAATTTCCGGAGAGAGAAAATCAAGAACAAGACAGCGCTTCAGGAAGAACTGAATCTGGAGAAGAACCATAAGACGATGATGATCGGTATCGTTTCCAGACTGACTGACCAGAAAGGCTTTGACCTGGTAGCATATGTGATGGACGAGCTCTGTCAGGATGCTGTGCAGATCGTGGCACTCGGTACTGGCGAAGAACAGTATGAGAATATGTTCCGTCATTTTGCATGGAAGTATCCGGATAAAGTATCTGCGAATATTTATTATTCCGAAGAGATGTCGCATAAAGTATATGCATCCTGTGATGCATTCCTGATGCCGTCACTCTTTGAACCATGCGGACTGAGTCAGCTTATGAGCTTAAGATACGGAACAGTTCCGATCGTAAGAGAGACCGGAGGACTGAAAGATACTGTAGAAGCATATAATGAATATGAAAAGACAGGAACTGGATTCAGCTTTATGAATTATAATGCACATGAGATGCTTGGAACAATCCGCTATGCAGAACGTATCTATTATGATAAGAAGAGAGACTGGAATAAGATTGTAGAACGTGGCATGAAACGGGACTTTTCATGGAAGAATTCTGCAAAACAGTATGAAGACTTATATGAAAGCATGTAGAAGTTTGCAGGAGCATAGATCATGAAACATTCACAGGTATCATAGTGAATGAGTTCTAACCACAATATTATATAATAATGTATTAAAAAGAGAAAACATCCTTTCTGTTCATATGAATGAATATGAATGAGAAGGATGTTTTTCTTGCATTTTATGCAAATTTGTTTTATCGTATATAATAAAGCCTTTATAGGAATAATTATATATTTACATAGAAGGAAAAGGAGATTATATGAAGATTAAAGACATTTTAAAAGAAAAGACACCACACATATCTTTTGAAGTATTTCCACCGAAGACAGATGCCGGATTTGCAAGTGTATTATCTGCTACGGATCAGATTGGTGCATTAAAACCATCTTACATGAGTGTAACTTATGGAGCAGGTGGAGGAACCAGCAAGAATACGGTAAATATTGCATCACATATCAAGGACGACTTGGGACTTACCAGTCTGGCGCATCTGACATGCGTTTCTTCTACAAAAGAACATGTAGCACGCGTAATTGACGAGTTGAAGAAGAATAATATTGAAAATGTTCTGGCACTCCGTGGGGATATTCCGAAGGAATCTGAATTTCCACTTCCGAATCATTACAGATATGCATATGAGCTGGTTGAAGAGATCAAAAGCAAGGGTGATTTCTGCATCGGAGCTGCATGCTATCCGGAAGGTCATGTGGAAGCAGAACATAAGAAAGATGACATTTATAATCTGAAGAAAAAAGTAGACTGCGGTGTGGATTTCCTTACAACACAAATGTTTTTTGATAATACAATTTTCTACAATTTCTTATATAGAATCCGTGAAATCGGAATTACGGTTCCGGTTGTGCCAGGAATTATGCCGGTAACAAAAGGCAACCAGATGAAGAGAATCAGTGAGATGTCCGGAACAGTGCTGCCACAGAGATTCCGTGATGTACTGGATCGCTTCGGCGAAGATCCGAAAGCAATGCAGCAGGCCGGTATTGCATATGCAACCGATCAGATTATTGATCTGTTTGCAAATGGAATCAATCATGTGCATGTATATTCTATGAATAATCCGGCAGTAGCAACAGCAATTATGCACAATTTATCTGATATCGTAAAAAACGGATAGGTGTGATAGTGAATGAATAACAGAACCAAAGAAGCAATTCGCTATCTTGGATATGGAAGACAGGAAGCGGATGAACAGACGCTTGGATTGGTGGCAGATGCGTTCAGAGAACTGGATGAAACTGCGAAACCGAGAAGCATATATCGTACATTTGAACTTCAGTGGAAGCAGACAGATACGATCCGGATAGAGATGATGGAAATACATAGCAGGAATCTTTCAAAGAATCTGAAAGGCTGCCGTCAGGTCGTTCTGCTGTGCGGGACACTGGGGATTGAAGTGGACTATCTCATTAAGAGATATTCTTATACGGAAATGGCAAAAGCTGTTGTAATGCAGGCGTGTGCAGCAGCACTGTTAGAAGAGTATTTGGATGAGAGGCAGGAAGAGATACGCACAGAGATGGAAAAACAGGACTTGTATCTGCGCCCGCGATTCAGCCCGGGATACGGTGATTTTTCCATTCTTCACCAGCGAGAGATTTTAACATTGATGGAGGCATCGAAGAAGATTGGTCTGACGATGACAGAAAGCAGTATGCTCACACCGACAAAATCAGTAACCGCTTTGATCGGTCTTAGTACGACGCAGGAGAACTGTCATCAGAAAGGTTGCGAGGTCTGTGGAAAGAAGGACTGCATTTATCGCAGAGAATCATAGAAAATCAAAGATAAAGGAGCAAGAATATGCTATTAGACAGGCTGGGGAAAGAGCTTTTGTTTTTTGATGGAGGAACAGGAACTCTTTTGCAGGAAAATGGATTAAAACCGGGAGAACTTCCGGAAACATGGAGCATTGAGCATCCAGATACAATGGTTCAGATTCATAAAAAATATTATGAATCTGGAAGCGATATTGTACTGAGTAATACATTTGGCGCAAATGCATTGAAGTTTCACGATTCGCAGTATTCATTGGAAGCGATTGTGAATGCTTCTGTTGCAAATTTAAAGAAAGCGGCAGAAGAAGGTGTTACGGATGGAAGAGAAGTGTATGCAGCACTTGATATCGGACCGACCGGTAAATTATTAAAACCAATGGGAGATCTGGACTTTGAGGATGCCTATAATGCATTTAAAGAAGTTACCATTTATGGAGAAAAAGCCGGTGCAGACCTGATCCACATTGAGACAATGAGCGATACTTATGAGGTGAAAGCGGCAATACTGGCTGCAAAAGAGAATACATCACTACCTGTATTTGCAACGATGATCTTTGATGAAAAAGGAAAACTTCTCACAGGTGGAGATGTTCCGTCTGTAGTTGCGATGCTGGAAGGGCTCCGCGTAGATGCACTCGGTATTAACTGTGGTATGGGACCGGAACAGATGATGCCGATCCTTGATGAGATTTTAAAATATACTTCCGTTCCGGTCATTGTCAAGCCTAACGCCGGACTTCCGAAACAGAAGGACGGAGAAGTTTATTATGATGTAGATCCGGAAGAATTTTCCGAATATATGATAAAGATTGTTGAGAAAGGCGCTGCTGTAATTGGAGGCTGTTGCGGTACAACACCGGAGCATATCCGCCAGATGATTGCAAGCGTGAAAGCATCCGATGCATGGAGCAGAAGAAAACTGCCGGAAGTTTGTGAGAGAACGATCGTATCTTCCTACGGAAAAGCAGCATTTTTAGGTGAGAAGCCGCTGATCATCGGAGAGCGTATCAATCCAACCGGTAAGAAAAAGTTTAAACAGGCGCTCAAAGATCACGACATGGATTATATTCTGCGTGAAGCGATTTCCCAGCAGGATCATGGAGCACATATCCTGGATGTCAATGTCGGACTTCCGGATATTGATGAAGTAGAGATGATGCGTGAAGTTGTCATGAACCTGCAGAGTATTACAAGCCTGCCACTTCAAATCGATACAGTTGACCAGCAGGCAATGGAAGCCGCTATGCGTATCTATAACGGAAAACCGATGGTAAACTCCGTGAATGGAAAGCAGGAGTCCATGGATCAGGTATTCCCGCTGATCAAAAAGTATGGCGGAGCAGTAGTAGCGCTGACAATTGATGAAGACGGGATTCCACAGACAGTTGAAAAACGTGTGGAGATTGCCGGAAAGATCATTACAGAAGCAGCAAAATATGGCATCCCGAAGAAAGATATTGTTATCGATGTTCTTACAATGACGATCAGTTCAGAACCGGAAGGCGCCCGGATTACATTGGAATCTCTGAGAAAAGTCAGGGAGATATATGGAGTCTGTACGGTGCTTGGAGTATCGAATATTTCATTCGGACTTCCATACCGCCCGGCAGTCAATTCCAATTTCTACACAATGGCAATGCAGAACGGTCTGAGTGCAGGAATTATCAATCCTCTGTCAGAAGATATGATGCGTTCATACTATTCTTATTGTGCATTGATGAACTATGATGAGAACTGTGAAGAATATATCAGACAATACGGAAGCGTAAAGGCAGACAAACCTGTTGCCAAAGATACGCAGATTACGCTCAAGAGTGCAATTGAAAAAGGCTTAAAAGAAGAAGCGCATCATGCAGCCTATGAGCTTGTAAAGACGATGGCGCCGCTTGATATTATCAATGAGGAGATGATTCCGGCTTTAGACGGAGTTGGAAAAGGATTTGAAAAAGGTACGGTATTCCTTCCGCAGCTCTTGATGAGTGCAGATGCCGCTAAGATTGCATTTGCGGTATTGAAGGATGAACTGGCAAAGAGCGGCACAGAAGAAGAGGAAAAAGACAAGATCATTCTTGCAACTGTAAAAGGAGATATTCACGATATAGGCAAGAATATCGTGAAAGTACTTCTTGAAAATTACAGCTTTGATGTTCTGGATCTTGGAAAAGATGTACCGCCGGAATTGATTGTTGAGACAGCAGTAAAAGAAGATATTAAACTGGTTGGATTAAGTGCGCTTATGACGACAACTGTAGTCAGCATGGAAGAAACGATTAGACAGCTCAACAAAGAAAAGCCGGATTGTAAAGTTATGGTAGGCGGTGCAGTCCTAAATCAGGATTATGCAGACCAGATCCATGCAGATTTCTATGGAAAAGATGCAATGCAATCCGTATACTATGCACAGAAAGTATTCGGACGGGAATAGACAGATAAGAAGATTCATAACAATAGAGCAAACATAAAACAAGTCACAGCTAGGAGGAAGAAACATGGCATTAATATTACCTGAAAAATATGACCCTCATCTTTCGGTAAGAGAGACGCAGGAAGCAATCAAGTACATTCGCGACACATTTCAGAAAGAATTTGGAAAAGAGATGAATCTGGAAAGAATTTCAGCGCCTCTTTTCGTTACAAAGAAGAGCGGACTGAATGACAATTTGAATGGCGTGGAGCGTCCGGTACAGTTTGATATTGCAGGGATCAAAGGAGAAGATGTAGAAGTTGTACAGTCTCTTGCAAAATGGAAACGTATGGCCCTTCATGAATATGGCTTCAAACCAGGCGAAGGACTTTATACAAATATGAATGCAATCCGCCGCGATGAAGAACTGGATAATCTTCATTCCTGTTATGTTGACCAGTGGGACTGGGAGAAAGTAATTACAAAAGAAGAGCGTACAGTTGAGACATTAAAAGATACCGTGCGTACAATTTTCAAAGTGATCAAACATATGGAGCATGAAGTATGGTATAAGTATCCACAGGCAGTGAAACATCTGCCGGACGGAGTGACGTTTATCACTTCCCAGGAGCTGGAAGACCGTTATCCGGATAAGACACCAAAAGAACGAGAAAATCTGATTACGAAAGAATACGGTTGTGTATTTGTTATGCAGATCGGTGACAAGCTGGCAAGCGGGGAGCCGCATGATGGTCGTGCACCGGATTATGATGACTGGCAGTTAAATGGAGATATCCTATTCTGGTTTGAAAATCTGAACTGTGCACTGGAGATTTCCAGCATGGGTATCCGTGTAGATGAGAAATCTCTTGCAGAACAACTAAAAAAAGCCGGATGTGAGGAACGCAAAGAACTGCCGTATCATAAGATGCTTTTAAATGGAGAATTGCCGTATACGATCGGTGGAGGTATCGGTCAGTCAAGACTTTGTATGCTGCTTCTGGATCGTGCCCATGTTGGAGAGGTTCAGGCAAGTATCTGGCCGGAAGAAATGAAAAAGACATGCAAAGAGCATAATATCGTATTACTGTAAGTTGTATTTAATTCTGTACATGTGGGAATATTGACACTGTATTAACGATTTTTTATACTTAAAGGAGTTTATGAGAAATTCTATTAGGAAAGAGAATCAGGAGGATGTGTCAATATGATCAGAGGATTAGATACGACAGTCAAACGTTTGAGACGGAAAGTATTCGAAGAAGTTGCAAGACTTGGCTTCGAGGCAAATGATGAGACGCTTTGTGACGACATGGAAGCAATTCCATATGCTATGGTGAATGAAGAAAGCCCTGTTTACAGGGACAGCATTTACAGAGCCAGAGCAGTTGTCAGGGAGCGTCTTCGTCTTGCTATGGGATTGTCACTCCGTCCGGAGAACAAACCGGTTCATCTGACTGCCGGTGTGGAGGCAAGTAATATTTCGGACAAATACTATGAGCCGCCGCTTATGCAAGTCATACCGTCAGCGTGTGCAGCATGTGAGGAACGTGGATATGAAGTGAGCAATATGTGTAAGGGCTGTCTGGCACATCCGTGTATGGAAGTCTGTCCGAAGAGTGCGATTTCCATGGTAAATGGTAAATCTCACATTGACCAGGAAAAATGCATCAAGTGTGGAAAATGCAAATCCGCCTGTCCGTATGACGCAATCTCCTGTAAGGCAAGACCTTGCAAAATGGCATGTGGTGTAGGAGCAATTGAGTCAGATGCTATGGGAAGAGCTTACATTAACAATGATAAATGCGTATCCTGTGGAATGTGTATGGTAAACTGTCCGTTTGGTGCGATTTCTGATAAATCGCAGATTTTCCAGTTAGCGCATGCACTGAAAGATGGTGAAGAGATTGTTGCCGAGATTGCTCCGGCATATGCAGGACAGTTTGGAGATAATATCACGCCGAGAAATCTAAAAGCGGCACTCAAGGAACTTGGTTTCTCGGAATTTTATGAAGTTGCACTTGGGGCAGATATTGGTGCAGTTGCGGAGGCGCATCATTATGTGGAAAAAGTTGTGACAGGAGAACTGCCGTTCCTTCTTACATCTTGCTGTCCGTCATGGGCGATGCTTGCTAAGAAGTATTTTCCGGACCTCATTGATCAGGTATCACAGGAGTTAACGCCGATGGTTGCGACTGCACGTACGATCAAGCAGAAGCATCCGAATGCCAAAGTGGTATTCATCGGACCGTGTGCGGCAAAGAAGCTGGAAGCGATGCGCCGGGATGTGCGAAGTGATGTGGATTTTGTTATTACATTTGAAGAACTGCAGGCAATGTTCGATGCTAAGAATATTGACCTGACACAGTATGAAGCAGAATCGTCTTTCCATGATGCGACCGGAGCAGGAAGAGGGTATGCAGTAGCAGGAGGCGTTGCAGAGGCAATCGAGAAATGTATCCATGAGTATTATCCGGATGTAGAAGTAAATATCGAACATGCGGAAGGACTGGCTGAGTGTAAGAAGATGCTTGCTCTTGCAAAAGCAGGACGCATGAACGGATGCCTGATTGAAGGAATGGGATGCCCAGGAGGATGCGTGGCAGGTGCAGGAACAAATATTCCGGTTCCGAAAGCGCAGAAGAATATCAAAGAATTTGTAAAAGCATCCACGAAAAAACTTCCGCCAAAAGAATTGGCAGAGATTGAATTAAAGTAAAAAAGAAGAAATGTGTAAAGATGCCTGTCGTTGACAAACGGCGGGTATCTTATTATAATTAGGAGATAGTGAGTTTGGAGGAGGAAATTATGCAAAAATACGGAGTAAATGAATTACGTAGAATGTTCCTTGAATTTTTTGAAAGTAAAGGACATTTGGCTATGAAAAGCTTTTCACTGGTGCCGCACAATGACAAGAGTCTGTTGCTTATCAATTCCGGTATGGCGCCGTTAAAACCATATTTTACAGGACAGGAGATTCCACCAAGAAAGAGAGTGACAACCTGTCAGAAGTGTATCCGTACAGGAGATATCGAGAATGTAGGAAAGACTGCAAGACACGGTACGTTCTTCGAGATGCTTGGTAACTTTTCGTTTGGAGATTATTTTAAACACGATGCAATTCACTGGACATGGGAGTTTTTGACAGAAGTTGTAGGTCTTGATCTGGATCGTCTGTATCCATCTGTTTATCTTGAGGACGATGAAGCGTGGAAGATCTGGAATGAAGAGATTGGGATTGCACCGGAGAGAATCTTCAAGTTTGGCAAGGAAGATAACTTCTGGGAGCATGGTTCAGGTCCTTGTGGTCCATGTTCAGAAGTATATTACGACCGCGGTGAGAAATATGGTTGCGGACGTCCGGATTGTACAGTAGGATGTGAATGTGATCGGTACATGGAAATCTGGAATAACGTATTTACACAGTTTGACAATGACGGACACAACAACTACACAGAACTTGAACAGAAGAATATTGATACCGGTATGGGACTGGAGCGTCTTGCATGTATTGTGCAGGATGTAGATTCTATGTTTGATATCGATACAATGAAAGCACTGCGCGACCATGTATGCCGCATTACAGGTGTATCTTATGGAACAAGCGATGAGACAGATGTTTCTCTCCGTGTTATCACGGATCATATCCGTTCTGTCACGTTTATGATCTCTGACGGAATTATGCCGTCCAACAGTGGAAGAGGTTATGTGCTGCGGCGTCTGTTGCGTCGTGCCTGCCGTCATGGACGACTGCTTGGCATTGAGAGAGCATTCCTCGTAGAACTGGCACAGACTGTTATCGATGGTTCCAAGGATGGATATCCGGAACTGGAAGAGAAAAAAGACTTTATTTTCAATGTCATTGCAAAAGAAGAAGCGCAGTTTAACAAGACGATCGATCAGGGACTGTCTATTCTTGCTGACATGGAAGCAGATATGAAAGCAGAAGGTACAACCGTACTTTCCGGAGAGAATGCATTCAAGCTTTATGATACTTATGGATTCCCGGTGGATCTGACAAGTGAGATACTGGAGGAAAAGGGACTGACATATGATAAAGAAGGCTTTGAAAAAGCACAGAAAGAACAGCGCGCGAAGTCCGAAGGAACTTTTGGAACACACAGTTACAGTGGTACAGACGCAAGCGTTTATGATGCGCTTGATCCGGAACTGACAACAGAATTTGTCGGATATGACAATATGGAAGCAGAGTCAGAAGTTACAGCACTTACAAGTGAAGAAGAGATTGTAGATGCACTCTCTGACGGAGAAAAGGGAACGGTCATTGTAGCGAAGACTCCGTTCTACGCAACAAGCGGTGGACAGGAAGCTGATAAAGGTGTGATCCGCAGTGCAGACGGTGAATTTGTAGTAGAAGATGTTGTAAAACTTCTCGGTGGAAAATTCGGACATGTCGGTCATGTGACAAAAGGCATGATCAAAATCGGTGATAAAGTGACACTGGAAGTTGATCGTGAGAACCGTGCACTTGCTGCAAATAACCACAGTGCAACACATCTGTTACAGAAAGCACTCCGCATGGTGCTTGGAACACATGTAGAACAGGCTGGATCTCTGAACAATGCGAACAGACTTCGGTTTGACTTTACGCATTTTTCTGCTATGACAGAAGAACAGCTCAAAGAAGTAGAGGCAATCGTCAACAGAGAAATTCGTAATCATCTTCCGGTTGTTGTGCGCAACATGCCGATCGAGGAAGCAAAAAAGACAGGAGCAGCGGCTCTGTTTGGTGAAAAATACGGAGATATTGTACGTGTTGTCAGCATGGGAGATTTCTCTATTGAGTTCTGTGGTGGTACACATGTGGCAAATACCGGTGATATCATGGCATTTAAGATCCTTTCCGAGTCCGGTGTCGCAGCCGGTGTGCGCCGTATTGAAGCACTGACTTCCAAAGGACTGATGGATTATTACGAGGAACAGGAGCAGAAGCTTCACGAAGCTGCGAAGATGTTGAAGACAACTCCGGATAATATGGAAGAGAAGATCAGTCATCTGCAGGCTGAGAATAAGGCATTAAAGAGCGAAGTGGAGAGCCTGAAGGGCAAGCTTGCCAAAGATGCTATAGGTGATGTGATGAATCAGGTGACAGAGGTTGTCGGTGTGAAACTGCTCGCCGCAAAGGTAGAAGGCGTGGATATGAACGGACTCCGTGATCTTGGTGACCAGTTAAAAGACAAGCTTGGCGAAGGTGTTGTTGTGCTTGTATCGGCTACAGATGGTAAAGTCAGCCTGATGGCTATGGCTACCAAAGGAGCAATTGATAAAGGCGCACATGCAGGTAATCTGATCAAGGCTTGTGCATCATGCGTTGGCGGTGGTGGTGGTGGCCGCCCGAATATGGCCCAAGCTGGGGGCAAGAAGCCGGAAGGCATGAATGATGCACTCACAAAAGCGAAAGAAGTACTGGCTGAACAGCTTGCATAAGTGCACTTTAGAAGTATGAAAATACGCAGATAATAGTACAATAAAATACAATGAAAATAAAGAAAGATACATTTTCTACAAAAAAGTGAAAATGTATCTTTCTTTTTTATAGATAATAACTATAATGACTGTTGCAATTGCCTATAAATAACAGAAAAGTTAAAAAATAAACAATTATTGACAGATAATTTAAGGGCTGTTACAATAAGCCTGTCAAAATAAAAGAAAAGTGATCGGGTGATGAACCTAAGAGAGGTTATTAGCAATAAGCAATAGCGCCGAAGGGGCAAGAAGTAATTCGAAACTCTCAGGCAGAAGAATTGGGTTCGGACGAAGCTCTGAAAGAAAGCAGACAGGGAGGCAGAAAGTCCTGAAATAGGATATGTCTCTTATTTTTTTGCTCCGACAAACTTTTAACGGAACAAGACCCGCTGACAGAGCAGTTCATGATGAGAAAAAAGGAGGATTTTTATCATGGAATTAAAAACGCCACTCTATGATGCACATGTGAAGGCAGGAGGTAAGATCGTACCATTTGGAGGTTACCTTCTTCCGGTACAGTATGAAGCAGGTGTAATCAAAGAACATATGGCTGTTCGTACTCAGGCAGGACTATTTGATGTATCTCATATGGGAGAAGTTTTATGCGAAGGAAAGGATGCACTTGCAAATATCCAGATGATACTGACGAATAACTTTGACAATATGGTGGATGGACAGGCAAGATACAGTCCGATGTGTAATGAACATGGCGGAACAGTAGACGATCTGATTGTTTACAAACATTCCGATGATCATTACTTTATTGTTGTCAATGCAGCAAACAAAGATAAAGATTATCAGTGGATGTTAAATCATCAGTTTGGAGAAGTCAAATTTACAGACGTATCTGCTCAGTATGCACAGCTTGCACTGCAGGGACCAAAAGCAATGGATATCTTAAGAAAGCTGACAGCAGAAGAGAACATTCCTCAGAAATACTACCATGCAGTATTCGACACAGAAGTAGCCGGAATCCCATGTATCATTTCCAAGACAGGATACACAGGTGAGGATGGAGTAGAATTATATCTGCCAAGCGAGTATGCAGAGAAGATGTGGGATACACTTCTTGAAAATGGAAAAGAAGAAGGACTTATCCCGTGTGGTCTTGGAGCAAGAGATACACTTCGTATGGAAGCAGCAATGCCACTTTACGGTCACGAGATGGATGATGATGTTTCACCGCTGGAGACAGGACTTGGATTCGCAGTGAAGATGAAAAAAGATGACTTCATCGGTAAGAAAGCTCTGGAAGAACATGCAGAACTAACGAGAAAGAGAGTAGGCCTGGAAGTTATTGGAAGAGGAATCATCCGTGAACATCAGGATGTATATGCAGACGGCAAAGTGATCGGACATACAACATCCGGTACAAAAGGTCCTTTCATTGACAAGGCTGTCGGAATGGCATTACTGGAAACTGACTATACAGATGTCGGAACAAAATTACAGGTGGATGTCAGAGGACGTATGATTGATGTACAAGTTGTAGCACTTCCGTTCTATAAGAGAGCAAAATAAATATAAGGATGCCAGGGAAAAGGTCTGAAACCGAGGGTATCACAAACAGGGGCATATTATATCATAAAAGAAAAGGAGATTAAAACAATGGAATTAAGAGCAGAATTAAAGTATTCAAAATCACACGAGTGGATAAAAGAGGATGGAGACGTAAGCGTGATCGGATTAACAGATTATGCACAGTCTGAATTAGGAGATCTTGTATTTATAAACCTTCCGGAAGTTGGAGATGAAGTAACAGTCGGAGAAGCATTCGCAGATGTTGAGTCTGTAAAAGCAGTATCTGATGTATTCTCACCGGTTTCAGGTGTTGTAACAGAGATCAACGAAGAACTGTTAGATGCTCCGGAATCTATCAACGAAGCACCTTATGATGCATGGTTTGTAAAAGTTGGTGAAGTAAAAGAGACAGAAGAACTGTTAGATGCTGACGCATACAAAGCATTTGTAGAAAGCGAAGAGGCTTAATACATAAGAATGTGAAGAAAGGCGGTGGATAAAGAACATGGGTAGTTATGTTCCAAACACATTAGATGAGCGAAAAGCGATGCTGAATGAAATCGGATATGAGAGCATCGATGATTTATTCCGCCACATCCCGGAGCAGGTTAAGATCCAGGGCGGCTTAGATATTCCGGAAGGAATGTCAGAGATGGAAGTTCTGAAAAAGATGAAAGAAATCGCAAAGAAAAATAAAGTATTTCCGACAATTTTCCGTGGTGCAGGCGCATACAGACACTATATTCCGGCTATGGTAAACAATGTCATTTCAAAAGAAAATTTACAGACTGCATATACACCGTATCAGGCAGAAATCAGTCAGGGAATTCTGCAATCCATTTTTGAGTATCAGACAATGATGGCAGATCTTACAGGAATGGATGTATCCAATGCATCTGTTTATGACGGAGCTACGGCAGCAGCAGAGGCGGTTGCAATGTGTGCTGACAGAAAACGTAAGAAAGCATTTGTTTCAGCAACAGTAATGCCAAGTGTGTTAGAAGTTATTAAAACATATTGCTTCGGTAACGAATTAGAAATCAAAGTAATTCCGGAAAAAGACGGAGTGACAGATATTGATTATCTGAAAGAACATATTGATAAACAGGTAGCATGTGTGCTGATCCAGCATCCAAATTATTATGGAAGTTTGGAAGATGCACAGACAATCGGCGAAGTGGCACACGAGGCAGGCGCTAAATACGTTATGAGTGTGAATCCGATTTCTCTTGGAGCACTGAAGACACCAAGAGAGTATGGCGCAGATGTTGCAGTTGGCGACGGACAGCCACTCGGACTTCCAATTGCATTTGGCGGACCATATCTCGGCTTCATGACATGCGTGGAAAGTATGATGAGAAAGCTTCCTGGACGAGTTGTCGGAGAGACAGAAGATCACAATGGAAAGAAAGGCTATGTTCTGACATTACAGGCAAGAGAGCAGCATATCCGACGTGAGAAAGCATCCAGCAACATCTGTTCAAACCAGGCACTTTGTGCACTTGCTGTTGGTGTATATCTTTCCTGCATGGGAAATGAAGGTGTGACAAAAGCAGCCGAGCAGAGCATGTCCAAAGCACATTACATGGCAGAGAAACTTGCGGGAGCAGGATTTAAGGTGGAAAACAAACAGAATTTCTTCCATGAATTTGTAACTGTATCAGATACACCTTCTGAAAAAGTACTGAAGGCACTGGAAGACGAAGACATCCTTGGTGGATATCCACTGGATGACAAGCGGATTCTCTGGTGCTGTACAGAGATGAACACAAAAGAAGAGATCGACAAAGCAGTATCGATCTTAAAGGAGGTGTAGTGGATGCTGATTTTTGAAAAAAGCAAAACAGGAAGAAAATGCCAGAACCTTCCGGAGTGCGATGTACCAGTCGTTACTTTAGATGCAAAAGATAAAAGAGAAGTGAAATTACATCTGCCGGAGCTTTCAGAAGGCGAGCTTAGCAGACATTACACAGAACTGGCAAAGAAATCACATGGTGTGAACGATGGATTCTATCCATTGGGATCCTGTACTATGAAATATAATCCGAGAGTTAATGAAGTGGCAGCAGGATTGGAAGGATTTACAGATATTCATCCGTTACAGCCGACAGAGACTGTGCAGGGATGTCTGGAAGTATTTAAAACACTGGAATCCTATCTGTGCGAGATCGCCGGAATGAAGCGTATGACTTTCCAACCGGCAGCAGGTGCGCATGGAGAGTTTACAGGACTTCTTCTGATCAAAGCATATCATAAAAGCCACGGAGATGAAAAACGTAAAAAGATTATCGTTCCTGATTCTGCACACGGAACGAACCCGGCAAGTGCAGCAATGGCAGGATTTTCAGTAGTGAGTGTTCCTTCAGGACCGGATGGATGCGTAGATATTGAAAAATTAAAAGAAATTGCAGGCGATGATGTAGCCGGGCTTATGCTTACAAACCCGAATACAGTAGGTTTGTTTGACAAGAATATTCTTGAGATTACAAAGATTATTCATGACTGTGGCGGACTCTGCTACTATGACGGAGCAAACTTAAATGCAGTTATGGGAACAGTAAGACCAGGAGATATGGGATTTGATGTTATTCATCTGAATCTTCATAAGACATTCTCAACTCCGCACGGTGGAGGCGGCCCGGGAAGTGGACCGGTAGGATGCAAGGAATTCCTTGTTCCATTCCTTCCATCGATTCTTGTAGAAGGTGAAGACAAACTGGTTGCTGTAAAAGAAAAAGACAGTATTGGTGAGATGAAGAACTTTTATGGAAATTTCCTTGTTGTAGTACGTGCCCTGGCTTATGTTATGACACTTGGAAAAGAAGGAATTCCGGAAGCAAGCAAGAATGCAGTTCTGAACGCTAATTATATGATGAATAAATTAAAAGATCTCTATACAATGGCTTATGATGAAGTGTGCATGCATGAATTTGTTATGAGTCTTGCAGATCTGAAAAAACAGACAGGTGTATCAGCAATGGATATTGCAAAAGGACTTCTCGACTTCGAAATCCATCCACCGACAATGTATTTCCCTCTGATCGTGGACGAAGCATTAATGGTTGAGCCTACAGAGACAGAATCTAAAGAGACAATGGATGAGGCGATTGCAGTATTCCGCAAATTGTATGAGACTGCCGGTGAGGATGCAGAGAGTCTTCATAATGCTCCGATGACAACACCAGTAACAAGAATGGATGAAGTAGGAGCAGCAAGACATCCGATTCTTAGATATCAGTTTGAAGACTAATTAGAATGGCAGGAGAATAATAAAGTGGTTAATAAGTTAACATATATTGAGAGCGAGCAGTATAATCCTTATAAAAACCTGGCAGTGGAAGAATATCTTTTCTTCCACTGTCAAAAAGAAGAATGTATCTTATATCTGTGGCAGAATCAGCATACGGTTGTGATCGGCCGGAATCAGAATGCATGGGCAGAATGTCTGACAGAGAAGCTGGAAAATGAAGGTGGATATCTGGCAAGAAGATTATCCGGCGGCGGCGCAGTCTATCATGATCTTGGTAATCTGAATTTTACTTTCCTTGTAAATAAAGAAAATTATAATGTAGACAGACAGCTTGAAGTTATTCAAAAAGCGGTAGCAAAGTTCGGTGTCTGTACTGAAAAATCCGGAAGAAATGATATTCTAATTAATGGAAGAAAATTTTCCGGAAATGCATTTTACAAAGAAGGTTCACGTTGCTATCATCATGGAACAATCATGTTGGATGTAAAGCTGGATGAGATGTCAAAATATTTGACAGTTTCTAAAGAAAAATTACAGTCCAAAGGTGTAAATTCTGTAAAATCCAGGGTAGTGAATATAAAAGAGCTGGTTCCGGATATTACAGTGGACCGCATGAAAGAAGCGCTTAGAGAAGCATTCGAAGAAGTATATGGCGGGCAGGCTGAAGTGCTGTCAATGGAAAAATCAGAACCGGCTGAGGTTAATAATATTACAGAACGTCTGGGTTCATGGAACTGGAAGTTTGGGCGTAAAATTCCGTTTGACGAGACACTTACACATCGGTTTAACTGGGGACAGATATCACTGGATATGTGTGTGCAGGAAGGTAGGATTGCAGATATTATTGTGTATACAGATGCGTTAAAGCCGGCAATAGCAGAAGAAATTCCAAAATATTTAAAGGGAATCAAGTATAAAAAAGATAATATTTGTACAGAACTTGGGCTGTACTGGTCGGAAGATGACGGTGAAAACCAAATGATGAAAGACATTATTGCCTGGTTAAAAACCGTCGAATGGTAATCAGATTGTAGAGGAGATCGAGAACATGAGTGATAAATTTGATGTAATTGTTGTCGGAGGAGGACCGGGTGGCTATGTGGCTGCAATCAAGGCAGCAAAAGAAGGCATGCAGGTTGCGCTGGTAGAGAATGTCCGTGTTGGAGGAACATGCCTGAACCGCGGCTGTATTCCGGCAAAAGCAATGATTCATGCATCCTCTCTGTACAGAGAGATGAAGGAAGCAGAAAAATTTGGTGTGTCGGCATCCGATGTTTCTTTTAATTACAGTAAGATTCTGGAATACAAACAGGGAACAACCGATCAGCTTGTTCAGGGCATCGAGCAGCTCTTAAAAGCGAACGGAGTAACACTTGTATCCGGACATGGAACATTGCTTGGAAGTCATAGAGTACAGGTGGAAGGGAAAGAAATACAGGTACTTGAAGCTAGAAATATTATTCTTGCAGCAGGAAGTAAACCATTTATGCTTCCACTTCCTGGAATGGATCTTAAGGGGGTATTATCCAGTGATGAATTATTCAAGCTGGAAGAAATGCCGGAAAGTCTCGTAATTATTGGCGGCGGAGTTATCAGTGTCGAGTTCGCAACTGCATTTTCAGCACTCGGATGTAAAGTAACGATTCTTGAGGCAATGCCAAGACTTGTACCGAATATGGACAAAGAGATTTCACAGAGCCTTAAGATGCTGCTGAAAAAGAGAGATATTGATGTGCATACATCTGCCGGCGTACAGTCCGTAGAGGAAAGAGACGGCGCATACGTTTGCAAATATACCGAAAAGGAGAAAGAATGCGAAGCATCTGCCCAGTATGTTCTCTGCGCAGTCGGACGTATTCCAAATACAGAAGGATTGTTTGCGGAAGATGCTGTGCCGGAGATGGAAAGAGGTAGAATCGTTGTAGATGAACATTTCAAGACCAGCATCCCGGGAGTGTATGCGATCGGTGATCTGATCAAGGGAATGCAGTTAGCACATACAGCAAGTGCACAGGGGGTGGTTGTAATCGAATATTTGAACGGAAAAGATCCATCCATTGATTTGTCAGTTGTGCCGGGCTGTGTATATACAGAGCCAGAGATTGCTTCGGTAGGTATAACAGAGGATGATGCGAAGGCAGCGGAAATTCCGGTAAAAACAGGTAAGTTCATTATGAGCGCCAACGGAAAATCATTAATCACAAAAGAAGAGAGAAGTTTTATTAAAATTGTTGTAAATGAAGAGACAGATGTTGTTCTCGGAGCACAGATGATGTGTGCACGTGCAACAGATATGATCGGCGAGATCGCAACAGCAGTTGCAAATAAAATGACAGTAGCGCAGCTGTTAAAAGGAATGCGCGCACATCCGACTTACAATGAAGGTATTGGGGAGGCACTGGAAGAGTTGGAAGGTGGAGCAATCCATATTGCACCAAAAAAGAAAAAATAAGATAAAAATTAACAGGAATTCATCCAAATAGAAGAAATTTAGTTGCAACAGACAGCACTTTAAAATATAATGAAAAAAGTGCCGAAAGCTGAATTTCCAATATCATCTTCCGGCTATTGGGGAAATGCATAAAAAGGCAGGAGGAATGAAGGATGATGCTGGAGAAGAAAACAACAGAATTTTTGAATGTTCTTTCTTCTTCTGCACCCGTTCCAGGCGGCGGAGGAGCTTCCGCCGCTGTTGGTGCTTTTGGGGCTGCACTTGGCATGATGGTTGCCAATCTGACAGTCGGAAAGAAAAAGTATGCGGATGTAGAAGCAGAAATGATTGAGATATGTGGAAGATTAGAGAAGATCAGAGATCGTCTTATTGTGCTTACAGATGAGGATGCAAAAGCATTTGAACCATTGTCAAAAGCATATGGACTTCCGAAGAATACGCCGGAGGAGAAGGCGGAGAAAGAGCGGATCCTGGAGCAGGCTTTGTACGAGGCAAGTCTGACTCCGATGGAGATCATGAAAACAGTTCTGGAATCCATGAAACTTCTGGAGATACTGGGAGAGAAGGGCAGCCGCATCGCGATCAGTGATGTCGGTGTTGGAATCCTGTTTGCGCAGGCGGCACTGGAGGGTGCTTCACTGAATGTATTTATCAATACAGGTCTAATGAAGAACGCGGAACGTGCCTGCGAACTGAATGAAACTGCAAACCGGCTTATTGCTGAGGGGCAGGCATACAAAGAAAGAATTTATGCCGGTGTCTGTGTCCAGCTTAAAAGTTAATACGGAGGAGAAGGCTATGAGTACAGTAATGCTTGGAACAGAAGTGGCGAAGACCATGAAGGAAGAGCTGATTCGGGATGTGGAATTGTTAAAAGAAAAAGGAATCCATCCATGCCTTGCAATCATCCGTGTTGGCACCAGAGGAGATGACCTTGCGTATGAAAGAAGCGCAAAAAAACGTATGGAAATGGTAGGAATTGACTGTAAGGTTGTAGAACTTCCGAAGACGATTTCACAGGAGAATTTCGAACGCGCATTTGCAGAAGTAAATGACGATCCGAAAGTAGATGGAATTTTATTATTCCGTCCATTGCCGGAAGGCCTGGATGAAGAACCGGTGAAGCTTATGATACATCCGGAGAAGGATGTGGACTGCATGAGTCCGTTCAACAGTGCGAGAGTATTTTTAGGTGAGACTGAAGGACATGCACCATGCACAGCACAGGCTGTTATGGAGATGCTTCATCATTTTCACATAGATCTGACAGGAAAGAAAGTGACGATCGTGGGGCGCAGTATGGTGGTTGGAAAACCCTTGGCTATGATGATGTTAAAAGATCATGCAACGATCACGGTATGTCATACAAGAACAAAAGATCTGAAAGAAGAATGTAGGAACGCAGATATTGTCGTTGCCTGTGCAGGAAAAGCAAAATTTATTACTGCAGATATGATAAAAGAAGGAGCTGTTGTGGTGGATGTAGGAATTAACATTGACGAAAACGGTAATATGTGCGGTGATGTAGATTATGAGAAGGTAAAGGAGAAGGCTTCTTATATCAGCCCGGTTCCAAAAGGAGTGGGCAGTGTAACAACGTCCGTGCTTGCAAGCCACGTTATAAGAAGTGCAAAAAACAGAACAGAATGAAAAACAGATGGGATGGGAGAAAAAAAGCTGTATGCGTTTTGTTGTTGCAACAGCAGTAAGTAATCTGGTTACAGTGCTCTTTGTCTCAACGTATGCTTTGAGCATGCTGTACGGAACATCATTTACTGCGCTGTTCATAAGTCGGATACCACAATATATTGTGACAACCGGTGTGTGTGCAGTGATTGCATTCAGTTTGTATTACAGTGTAGTAACAATGATGATGAAACAGCACCAGATGGCATAAAAAATTGGAAAGTTTTCCCAAAGTTAAAGAAAAACATTGACGTAAAGAAAATATGTGCTATAATCTTATGTAGTGCAATAAAAATACCCGATCAGTCGTATGATGCACAATATAGGACTGGAGGGGAGGTTAGGTGTGAGACTATGTCAAATGTAATCGTTAAAGAAAACGAAACGTTAGATAGCGCTTTACGCAGATTTAAAAGAAACTGCGCAAAGGCTGGTATTCAGCAGGAGATTCGTAAGAGAGAGCATTACGAAAAACCAAGCGTAAGACGTAAGAAAAAATCAGAAGCTGCAAGAAAGCGCAAATATAACTAATATGTGCAAAGCAAGGATGCTGTATCAGATGATACAGTGTCCTTTTTTGTTATAACGACGAGGAAAATGCGACATGCTTGCATGGCAGCATTTGACGACCGTTAATCAGCGGATAAAACTCGCGAAGCGTGTTTTATCGCTGTACACAGAAAATTCTATTTTCTGTGTAACAAAAATATATCTTGAAAGATATATAAAAATACTCCGCAGGATGCGTACTCGCGCGAAGCGGAAGATAAATTTATTATTAGGAGGAATGAGACAATGAGATTAAAAGATACAGGTTTATCAGCAAAGGAACTGAAAGCAATTGTCAACAAATACATGGTAGAAACTTACGAAAGATATGATTTTATCGCAGAACGTGCTGAAGGAATGTATATATATGACGAAGAGGGAAATGCATACCTTGATTTCTACGGCGGTGTTGCTGTAAACAGTGCAGGTAATAGAAATGCAAAAGTAGAAGCTGCAATCAAAGACCAGTTAGGTGACATTGTACATACATTTAACTATCCATATACAATCCCGCAGGCATTACTTGCAAAGAAAATCTGTGATACGATCGGAATGGATAAGATATTTTATCAAAACTCCGGAACAGAAGCAAATGAATGTATGATCAAGATGGCGAGAAAATATGGAACAGATAATTTCGGACCGGAAAGATATCATATCATCACAGCGAAAAATGGTTTCCACGGAAGAACTTACGGAGCAATGTCTGCAACCGGTCAGACAGACAATGCGATTCAGATGGGATTCAAACCGATGCTTCCAGGATTTTCTTATGCAGAATATAACAATCTGGAAGATTTTGCATCCAAAGTTACAAAAAATACAATCGCGATCATGATCGAACCTGTACAGGGCGAGGGTGGTGTACATCCTGCAACACAGGAATTTATCGAAGGACTCCGCAAATTATGTGATGATAACGATATGTTACTTCTGTTTGATGAAGTACAGACCGGATGGGGACGTACCGGAGCGCCGATGGCATACATGGGATATGGCGTAAAACCGGATGCAGTATCCATGGCAAAAGCAATGGGTGGCGGAATGCCGATCGGAGCATGCTGCGCAACAAAAAAAGTTGCAAAAGCATTTACAGCAGGAACACACGGATCTACTTATGGCGGACACGCACTTGCTTGCGCATCAGCATATGCAGCAGTCAGTGAAATCCTGGACAACGATCTGAGTGGAAATGCAAAAGAAATGGGAGAATATATGAAAGAACAGCTTGCAAAACTTCCACATGTAAAAGAAGCAAGAGGACGAGGACTTCTTGTTGGATGTGAGTATGATATACCGATCGCACTGGAAGTAAAACATGGCTGCCTGGACCGCATGGCACTGATCACAGCGATCGGAGACAGCGTTAACCGTATGATCCCGCCGCTTATTGTTACAAAGAAACAGATTGATGAACTGATGATCATTATGAAAGCTGCCATTGCAGACGCAGCAGAAAAATACGAAGAGCTGAAACTTGCAGGCTAAAATGCAAGTTTCAATTCCTGATACAGATGACCGATTGGAAGACCTACTACATTATTATAATCGCCATTGATAGATTTTACATGGATAGCAAAATCCCCCTGGATGCCGTAGGCACCCGCTTTATCCATTGGATCGCCGGTGGCGATATAAGACAGCAGATCTTCTCTCATAATCGGGTAGAATGTAACTTCTGTTTTTTCATAAAAAGTTCGTATTATTTTTCTGCCATTTTTCCAGATTAGAAGTGAAACACCTGTGTAGACCTGGTGGGTACGGTCGGCGAGCATAGAAAGCATATCCAATGCTTCCTGTTCATCGGCAGGTTTGCCAAGTATTTCATCTTTATAAGAAACAACAGTATCTGCTCCAATGACAGTAAAATCTTCGTCATGAATTTTGTGGTAAAGACTAAAAATATCTGCGGCTTTCTGATAAGCCAGTTCAGTAACAACATCAGCCGGTAATTCCTCGGTAATGACTTCTTCTTTGGAAGATGGCATGATTTCGAATGAAATGCCGGTTTTTCTGAGCAGTTCTTTTCTACGTGGAGAAGCAGAAGCTAAAATATATTTCATAAATAAAATTCCTTTCTTTGAAAATTCTTTCATATTATATCAGTTTTCCCTAAGAAAGTAAAAATCAATATTTTTTCTGTAGTTAATTACAGTACTGTTTGTATTTTCTGAAAAACCGAATGAAAAATGCTATTATATTATAAGAAAAATAGAAAGACCATATTGGAAGAAAAGCGTGTTGTGTTATAATAGCAAAATAGGAAACAGACAGGAGGAACATAGAAATGTATATCAGTGAAATTGTAACAACAGTACCGGAAAATGTCAGCGAGCGTGTGCCGCTGGAGCAGAAAGTGTATAAAGTATTTGACAAGCTTGGAATCCCATTTGAAAGAGTCGATAACGATCCGGCATCTTCCATGGAAGAGTGTAGGGATATCGGTAAAGTTCTTGGCGCGCCGGTGCGGAAAGATGTGTTTTTGTGCAACCGGAAGAAGACTACATTTTTCCTTCTTGTAATGCCGGAGGAGAAAGACTTTGACGCGTCCTCATTCAGTAAAAAACTAGGCGTATCACATATGTCATTTGCTTCACCGGAGCATATGTGGGAGCATTTGGGAACAAAACCGGGATCTGCAAGTGTTGTCGGACTTTTGAATGATGAAGATGATTATGTACAGCTTATTCTTGATAAAGAGGTGGCTGAGGGCGAGTATTTTGTATGCAATACAGGAATCAATACGACGCATTTGAAGATTAAGACAGAAGATCTGTTGAAGAAATTTTTGCCGCATATTCATCATAGAGCTAAAATTGTTGATTTGTAAAAGGATGTGAGTATATGAATGACAGGATGCAGGAATTGAAATTATCCGACCTGAAAGAGAAGCTTGAAAACAGGAAATCGGGAGAACGGCTTGTATTTCGTGAAGTACAGCTGGAAAAAGGAGATTTAAGCGGAACGGATTTAAGTAATACGGATTTTACACTGTGTTCCTTTGATGGCGTGATGTTAAATAATGTAGATTTCCACTACAGCAGTGTGGAGAATGCGCTGTTTGACGGATGTTCCATGCACGGTGCAAATTTTGAAAATGCAAATATGAGGACCGCATCTTTCAGGTTCTGCGATATGAGTGACTGCAATATAAAAGGCGCAAACCTCTATGGGGCTGTGCTGGAAAATGCAGATCTTACAAATATACAGTCGGACGAAGCGACACAGTGGTTCCGTCTGCGCTGCCCGGAGACGGGAGCATTTTTAGGATATAAGAAATGCATTAATGACCGGATGGTACAGCTTCTGATTCCGGCAGATGCACTTCGCACGTCAGCAACATTGCCGTCCTGCCGGTGCAACAAAGCCAAGGTCCTGACGATCAAGAGTTTCGATTTCAAAAAAAATTATGATGAGGCATGGTCTCTCGTAGATGAAAACTTTGAATATAAAAGAGGTGAGTGGGTGGAAGTAAAAGATTTTAACGAAGACCGGTGGATGGATTCCACAACCGGTATCCATTTCTGGATGACAAGAGAAGAAGCAGAGGCATATTAGAGATGAAAACAGCAGAAGAATTAAGAAATTTATTAGGACAGATCGATCGTAAGAGCTATCCGGCATACAAAAATCTGAAAGGCAGTTACCGGTTTTCAGGATATGTGCTTGGAATTGACCATGTGCAGGGTGATCCGTTTGCGGCACCGTCCAGAGTACATATAGAAGTTGAGGAGAAAACAGCAGGATTGCCAGAAAGACTGTATGATAAACAGTGGAAGAAGATGGCGCTTGAAGATGCGCTTATCCGTATATTTGCATCCGGGATCAGAAAATATTCGTTTCAGGCAAAAGGTTCCGGTAAAAGTGGTCTGATCCGTGTGACAAACTGCGGACAGGAAGTACTGGAGCGGACAGCCGCAGATATAAGGGAAGACGGAACCGTTATTCTACGGTTTGAAGTGGGCTTCCCGGCAAATGGAAGAACGGTAAATGCGAGAGAACTGGAGAAGATTTTTTTTCAATATCTGCCGTCTTGCGTGCAGGAGACACTTTATTATAAAAATTTGGATATAAGGAAACTTGAAAATGTTATGGAACTTTCGGAGGATCAGGAAGCAATCCGCAGACAGCTTAAGGAATATGGTCTGGTGGCTTTTGTGGCAGATGGCTCTGTACTGCCGAGAATGTCAGGTGTATCCCAAAAGCCGATGAAAGATGCAGTACCGTTTGTATCACCGGAATCTGTGAGAGTGACTTTAAAGCTTCCGTATTATGGTGAGATAAGCGGAATGGGAATCAGGCGCGGGATTACGTTGATCGTCGGCGGAGGCTATCATGGAAAATCTACGCTTCTGAAAGCACTGGAGATGGGGATTTATCCTCATATAGCCGGAGACGGAAGAGAATATGTGATCACAGATCCGGATGCTGTGAAGATTCGGGCAGAAGATGGAAGAAGTATTAAACATACAGATATTTCTATGTTTATAAGTGATCTTCCAAATCAGAAAGATACCGTCAGTTTTGATACGGAAGATGCCAGCGGCAGTACGTCGCAGGCGGCAAATGTGATTGAAGCGATGGAAGCCGGAGCGAGTACATTTTTAATTGATGAAGATACCAGTGCAACAAATTTTATGGTGAGAGACGAGCTGATGCAGAAAGTGATTCACAAAGATATGGAACCAATCACACCATTTATAGAACGGATGCAGTATTTTTATAAGAAATTTGGTATCTCAACAGTACTTGTAGCAGGAAGTTCCGGGGCTTATTTTCAGGTGGCAGATGTGATCGTGCAGATGGACCGCTACCAGCCACGTGAGATCACGTCCAGAGCAAAAGAGGCAACAGCCGGATATCAGGGACTTCAGTTTTTAGAAAAAGAAATTCAGAAACCGATCATGAAAAGATGTCCAAAGAAAAATACAGGACTGGAACACAGAGGAAGAATCAAATTAAAAACACTGGGAAAAGATGGTATTATGCTGGGATCAGAAACAATTGATCTGCGTTATGTAGAACAAGTGGCAGATGAAGAACAGCTTAACTGCTTGGGGTATCTTATGAGAGAACTGGAAACACATCGGATGAATGGGAAGACTTCCATTTGTGAACTGGTTGAATCCTTGTACAGAGATATAGAAAGACAGGGGTTAAAGGATGTTCTTGGAGAGCATGAGCTTCCAGGCAATCTGGCACTTCCGCGAAAAGAGGAACTCTGCGCATGTCTGAACCGTTACCGGGGGCTTCAGTTATGATGACAGAAAAGAGTATTCGGCCAATTGCATATATAGAAGGGGATTTCCCAGAAAAATTCGGAATCCCAAGGCAGAGTGGCCTTGTAAATACACAGGCAGAGATTCATTTCCTGCCGGAATACCGCAAGCCGGAAGCGTTCCGTGGACTGGAAGAGTATTCACATCTGTGGCTGATCTGGGATTTTTCAGAGGCAGAGGGTACAAACTGGCGTCCGACTGTCCGCCCGCCAAGGCTTGGAGGAAATCAGAGAGTCGGTGTATTTGCAACTAGATCCCCATTTCGTCCAAATGGAATGGGGTTATCCTGTGTAAAACTGACAACCATTGACTGGGAACATGAGGATGGACCGGTGCTAATCGTAAGCGGAGCAGATCTGATGAACGGGACACCAATTTATGATGTGAAACCATATTTACCACATATCGATGCGTATCCGGAAGCAGAAGCTGGATTTGCAGGACGAGTAAAAGAATACGGTCTGGGAGTATCAATCCCTCCTGAAATTGAAGAGTCACTATCTGAAGAAAAACGTGAAAAGATTCCGGCTTTAAAGGAAATACTTGCAGAAGATCCAAGACCGGCGTATCAGGAAAACCCGGAGAGGGTATATGGAATGAGCTTTGCAGGAATGGAAGTGCGTTTCCGGGTAGTGGATGGTGTTGCTGAAATATGTGAAATTGAAGAGGATAGAAATGAAATGCAATGATTGCAAATAATAGCGGCAAATATTATTTCAAAGAATAAAAAATGAAAAGCAAAGAAAAATAAACAGAAATGGAGAAACAAAATGGAATTTAGAATTGCAAGAGAGAAAGATCTGGAACGTATGTGTGAGATTACCGCACAGGCAAAGGCTGGACTTAAAAATCTTGGACTGGATCAGTGGCAGAAAGGATATCCATCGAGAAAAATCTGGGAGAATGATATTAAGAATCAATGTACTTACGTAGCAGAAGAAGATGGAATCATTCTTGGAATCTTTGCATTTCAGACAACACCGGACATATCTTATTATGAAATAGAAGGCGAGTGGATTAGTGCGGGACCGTATGCAGCAATGCACCGCGTATGTGTAGCAGAGGAAGCAAAAGGAAAAGGAGTGGCAGGAAAGATGTTTGCGCATGGGTTCCGTATGGCAGAAACACTTGGATTTTCAAGTGTGCGTATTGATACCCATCCGGGGAATATTCCGATGCAGAGAGCGCTTGGAAAAGCCGGATTTGAAAGATGCGGAGAGATCCATCTGGCAGGTGGACCGGAGAAAGGTGCACTCCGCATAGGTTTCGAAAAGATATTATAAAAAAATTCTGACATCCGTATCGAAAAAAAGATTCAGTAAGAATGAAAAACAATGGTTGAAATATACCTATGTGGGGTATATAATATAGACCGGAAAGAGGTGAAGAATATGGAAGAAAAAACATGCTGTCACAAAACGAAAGAACGTTCGGAAAAAGAATACAAAGATTTGATCCACAGACTGAACCGTATTGAAGGGCAGGTAAGGGGAATCAAAAAGATGGTGGAGAACGATGTTTACTGTACCGATATTCTTGTGCAGGTCTCAGCTGTGAATGCAGCACTTAATAGTTTCAACAAAGTGTTGCTTGCAAACCATATCCGAACCTGTGTAGCAGAAGATATCCGCAAAGGAAAAGAAGAGACAGTGGATGAACTGGTAGCTACACTTCAAAAACTGATGAAATAGTAAGAAAAGGATGATCAGAATGGAACAGTATAACGTTACGGGTATGAGCTGTGCAGCCTGCAGTACCCGTGTAGAAAAGGCTGTGTTGAAAGTAGACGGAGTGACATCCTGTTCTGTAAGTCTTTTGACAAACTCAATGGGAGTTGATGGAACAGCTACACCAGAGCAGATTATAGAGGCGGTAGAAAAGGCAGGATACGGAGCTTCTATGAAAGGAACGGAGAAATTAAAAGAAGCCCGGGATGAAGATTTCCTGAAGGATAAGATAACACCGGTTCTTAAGAAGAGACTGATTGCGTCATTATGCTTCCTTGTGCCATTGTTGTATTTATCTATGGGCCATATGATGTGGAACTGGCCACTGCCGGGGTTCCTTAGCGGCAATCATGTAGCAATGGGACTTATCCAGATGTTATTTACAATCGTGATCATGGTGATCAATCAGAAGTTCTTTATCAGCGGCTTCAAAGGATTGATTCATCGTGCACCGAATATGGACACGTTGGTTGCACTTGGATCCGGCGCATCATTTGTATATAGTACGTATGCATTATTTGCGATGACAGATGCGCAGATGAAGGGCAATGCAGAACTTGTTATATCCTATATGCATGAATTTTATTTTGAGTCAGCGGCAATGATCCTGACGCTTATTACAGTCGGCAAGATGCTTGAAGCAAGATCGAAAGGTAAAACAACCGATGCGCTGAAAGGACTTATGAAGCTTGCGCCGAAGAAGGCAGTCGTTCTTTGTCAGGGAAAAGAGGCAGAAGTAACAATTGATCAGGTGAAGATTGGTGATATCTTTGTTGTAAGACCGGGTGAGAATATTCCGGTAGATGGGACGGTTATAGAAGGAAGCAGTGCAGTGGATGAAGCGGCACTTACCGGAGAGAGTATTCCGGTGGACAAAACAGTTGGAGACAGTGTGTCGGCAGCTACCATGAACCAGTCCGGATTTTTAAAATGTGAAGCGACAAGAGTCGGAGAAGATACGACCTTATCACAGATTATTCAGATGGCCAGTGACGCAGCGGCTACAAAGGCGCCGATCGCCAAAGTCGCAGACCGGGTATCCGGCGTATTTGTGCCGGCAGTTATCGGGATTGCGACTGTAACAACTCTGATCTGGCTGATCGCCGGACAGACGATTGGTTTTGCACTGGCAAGAGGAATTGCAGTTCTTGTAATCAGCTGTCCGTGTGCGCTTGGACTGGCAACACCTGTTGCGATCATGGTTGGTAACGGAATGGGTGCAAAGCATGGAATAATGTTTAAGACAGCCGTTTCCCTGGAAGAGACAGGAAAGACAGAGATTGTCGCATTAGATAAGACAGGAACAATTACAAAGGGAGAACCGAAAGTAACGGATCTTGTTGCGGAAGATAATGTCAGTGAGGAAGAATTGCTCTTCACAGCGTATGTGCTGGAGCGAAAGAGTGAACATCCACTGGCGAGAGCAATCACATCGGCTGTAGAAAGTCTTGGCACAGAAGGTCTTGAGGATCTTGCAGAAGTGGAAGATTTCCAGATCGCAGCTGGAAATGGTCTCTCCGGTATGTTAAACGGACAGAAGCTGGTTGGAGGCAGTTACCAGTATATCAGCGGTCTGGTTGAAATAAGTGAGGAAATGAAAGAACAGGCGCAGGAGCTTGCCGAAGATGGGAAGACGCCTTTGTTCTTCGCAAGAGAAGACAAATTGATGGGAATCATTGCCGTAGCGGATGTTATGAAAGAGGACAGTCCGCGTGCGATCCGCGAACTACAGAATATGGGTATCCATGTTGTCATGCTGACCGGTGATAATGAGCGGACAGCGAAAGCAATCGGAAAGCAGGCAGGCGTAGATGAAGTAATCGCAGGTGTGCTTCCGGACGGAAAAGAAGCAGTGGTCCGTGATTTAAAGAAGCAGGGCAAGACAGCGATGGTCGGCGATGGTATCAATGACGCACCGGCACTGACAAGAGCAGATGTTGGTATTGCCATAGGCGCAGGTACAGATATTGCCATTGATGCAGCGGATGTTGTATTGATGAAGAGCCGCTTAAGCGATGTTCCGGCGGCGATTCGGTTAAGTCGCGCAACACTTCGGAATATTCATGAGAATCTGTTCTGGGCATTTTTCTACAATGTGATCGGAATCCCGCTGGCAGCAGGACTGTGGTATCCGATCTTTGGGTGGAAATTAAATCCAATGTTCGGCGCAGCAGCGATGAGTCTTTCAAGTTTCTGTGTTGTAAGCAATGCATTGCGTCTGAACTGGTTTAACATGTTGGATGCAAGCAAAGATAAAAAATTAAAAAAAGCTGCAAAAACCGGAACTGTAGAAATGGCAGATGAAGGATTAACAATTAAAAATAATGAAAAGAAAAAGGAGGAAACAACAATGGAGAAAACAATGAAGATTGAAGGAATGATGTGTGGACACTGTGAGGCAGCAGTAAAAAAAGCGCTGGAAGCATTAGACGGCGTAGAAGAGGCAATTGTCAGCCACGAAGCAGGAACAGCAGTTGTAAAGATGAGCCACGAAGTTGCAGATGATGTACTTACAAAAGCAGTAGAAGACAAAGATTACAAAGTAGTCTCAGTCGGCTAATTAACAATTGCATTTGAGAAAAAAGAAGCTTATAATGTGGAAGAGGAACAGAAGATAAGAAAAATGATAAGAAAATTCAAGTTAACAGTTGACAGTAATATGAATTTATGGTAAATTATCTTTTGTGTGAAACAACAAAGAAGAGTATCCACTCTCACCATAGCACAATCGGGTGACTATTGGTTGATATTGAACATGAATCATTTTTAGATAGATTTGATTTTATTGTGACAGGAAAGTGGATAGTCTGAAAACTATTCACTTTTTATTTTATAATGGGGGTGCAGGAACATTAGCGATTTAATGATTAACGGACAGATTAGAGATAAGGAAGTTCGTGTGATAAGCGAAAGTGGAGAACAGCTTGGTATCATGTCATCCAAAGATGCCATGAAACTTGCGAGAGAGGCAGATCTTGATCTTGTAAAGATTGCTCCGAAGGCACAGCCGCCGGTATGTAAGATCATCGACTACGGTAAGTATAAGTATGAGCTGGCGAGAAAAGAAAAAGAAGCAAAGAAGAAGCAAAAAACTGTAGAGGTTAAGGAAGTACGTCTTTCACCGAATATTGATACGAATGACCTGAATACGAAGATGAACAATGCAAAGAAGTTCATCGGTAAAGGAAATAAAGTAAAAGTCACTTTACGTTTCCGTGGCCGTGAGATGGCGCATATGCAACAGAGTAAACACATTCTGGATGATTTTGCGCAGGCACTTGCTGATGTTGCTGTGATCGAGAAACCGGCAAAGCAGGAAGGCAGAAGTATGAGCATGGTTTTAACTGAAAAACGTTAAAAATACATTTATAAATCTAAGGAGGAATATTACAATGCCAAAAATTAAAACAAATAGAGCAGCTGCAAAGCGCTTCAAAAAAACAGGTACAGGAAAATTAAAAAGAAATAAAGCTTACAAGAGCCATATCTTAACTAAGAAATCTACAAAGAGAAAAAGAAATCTTAGAAAATCAATCATTACAGATGCAACTAATGTAAAGAACATGAAGAAAGTATTACCATATCTGTAAGATAGTGTAGAGAATAGAAGGAGGAGATAAGACATGGCAAGAATCAAAGGCGGATTAAACGCTAAAAAAAGACACAATAGAACTTTAAAATTAGCAAAAGGATACAGAGGAGCACGCTCTAAACAGTATAGAGTAGCAAAACAGTCTGTTATGAGAGCTCTTACATCTGCATACGCAGGAAGAAAACAGCGCAAACGTCAGATGCGTCAGTTATGGATCGCTCGTATCAACGCTGCAGCAAGAATGAATGGTCTTTCTTACAGCAAACTGATGCACGGTCTGAAACTTGCAAACATCGACATCAATAGAAAGATGCTTGCAGAGATGGCTGTTAATGACGCTGAAGGATTTACAGCACTTGCAGAAGCTGCAAAAGCAAAACTTGCTTAATTTTAGCAGAATATAGATAGAATATACAAAGCAGTTATTGGAAATTCCGGTAACTGCTTTTTGTAAATGCGATGAGGAAAATACATTCATGGGAGCATGATGTATTTGATAACCGCCCACAATATCAGAATAAGGCGGAAGGTGTTTCTGATAATTTGTATGGGAAACATTAAGGAGGCAGATCATGGATATATTAATTATTGTGGATATGCAGAATGACTTTATTGACGGCGCACTTGGAACGAAAGAAGCAAAAGCGATTGTACCGGATGTTGCAAAAAAAATTAAAGACTTTGACGGTGAAATTATTTATACGAGAGACACCCATGAAGAGAATTATCTGGATACACAGGAAGGCAGGAATCTTCCGGTAGCACATTGTATCCGTGGTACAAAAGGCTGGGAGATTTGCCCGCAGTTAGAGGCGCTTCGCAGTGAAAATGACATTGTGATCGATAAGCCGACATTTGGAAGCATGGAGCTGGGAGAACTGTTAAAGAAAAAAGATGAAGAGCTGCGTGGAAATGGCATGGATGGGATTACATCGATTACGCTTGTCGGACTTTGCACAGATATCTGTGTGATTTCAAATGCAATGATCAGCAAAGCCGCATTGCCGGAAGTGCCGGTATATGTTGACAAAGACTGTTGTGCCGGAGTGACAACAGACAGTCATGAGACAGCGCTGGCAGCTATGCGGATGTGCCAGATCAAATGCTAGAAGAATTATCTGTAAGAATTATTCCGGATAAACGAGACGATCATCGGTAATGTGATCCAGAACTTCTGTCAGATATTTCTTTGCGAGGTAATTTGCCATTGGAAGGTTCATATCCAGATAATTGCCGCAGTCTCTTGCCGCCGCACCAGGAACTTCATCGTTAAAATCTGCGATAAACCGGAACATTTCGCAGATGAGTGGAACGATTTCCTTAGAAGTAAGCTCTCCGGCAAGGATCAGATAGAATCCGGTACGGCATCCCATTGGTCCGAAATAAATAGTCTGATCTTTGTAAGTTGGATGATTGCGAAGAAATGTCGCACCGAGATGCTCGATCGTGTGAACTTCCGCTGTGTTCATAACTGGTTCTTTGTTCGGTGTTGTCATGCGAAGATCAAAAGTTGTGAGTGGGTTACCGTTTACATGATCGATACGCGATACATAGATACCCGGTTTTAATTTCAGATGATTAATTGTAAAACTTGTTACTTTTTCCATAATGTGAATATCCTCCTGTTTCAATGATTCTGTAAGAGTATAGCATTTTTATGGAAGAGTAGCAAATATTTTAAGACTGTTGCTTTTGACAGGATACAGACATGTGCAACAGCACATGAGTGAGAAGATGTCGCTGTCAAGTGCAGTGGACATGAGATATATAAGGAGTTTTAGAGGATGGAATTATATTTGGTGAGACACGGAGAGACAGAATGGAATAAAGAGCGTAGGCTGCAGGGACAGGCGGATGTCGCTTTAGATGATTTTGGCAGACAACTGGCAGTGGAAACAGGAGAAGCGCTTCAGGACATACCATTTGATGTATGTTTTACAAGCCCATTAAAAAGAGCGAAAGAGACGGCTGAGCTTATCCTTGCGGGGAAAGATGTGCCGATCATAGAAGATAAACGGATCATAGAGATGGGATTCGCAGAGTACGAAGGAAAATGCTGCGCAGAAGAAGGATGGGATCTTCCGGAATCTTTCAGAGCATTTTTTAATGATCCGGTTGGTTTCAAGCCTGCACAGGGCGGCGAAGATTTTCTGGCAGTGAAAAAACGTACCGGCGCATTTCTGGACTGGCTGATACATGCACCGGAATATGCGTATAAATGTGTACTGATTACCACCCATGGTGTAGCGCTTGCAGGGCTTATGAATAATATTAAGAATCAGTCGCTGAAAGCATACTGGGATATTGGTGTACATAAAAACTGTGCAGTAACAAAAGTAGAAGTGCAGGATGGCGTTGCCCGGATTATTTATGAGAACCGGACATTTTACAAAGAAGAGGTGAAGAATTGGTAGATGAAGAGTATAATAATAACATCATGGGTGACATTCGCATGTCTATGCTATATGGCAGTAACAGAAGGATTAAACTTGATTCTGGGAATAGCATTGCTGACTAATATTATAAGCAATATAATCAACATAATATACTTGAAAAAGGAGTAGGAGAGGACGATTAGGGTTCTCTCTTTTTTATTACAGTTTGTATTAATAAAATCGCAATAAATACGCATCTGGAAGAGTTTTTGAAGAAATATTCAAATGATTAAAGAGAAAAATTAAGGGAATCTTAAAGGAATTTTCAGAAAATATGTCATAAAATTGAAGCCCTGATTTGTTATAATGAGAAAAAGGAGGAAAAAGCCTATGAAAAAATCAGATAAAATTTTTGCAAGAACAAAAGAGAGCATACTGCTTATTGTTTTACTGGTGCTTTGTATTCCGAAAGTTGTGTATGCTGATTCTTCCTGGATATGGTTTACAACGACGGCACCATATCAGCTATTGCCATTTGTAGCTGTGCTGACAATTGTGATCGAATATTTGATGATTAAAAATATTTTACATATTCAGAATAAAAAAAGAGTGCTGATCGCTGTCTGTATATCAAATCTCGTATCTTTTATGGTGCCGTATTTTGCCACTTATTATCAAGATGGAGTATATGAAACGATAAAACAGACATTTGAATCGATGGATTTTTATACCATTAACAGTGCATACCTGTTCCTGACGCTGATCATAGAATGTCCGATTGTTTATGTAATTGTGCAGGATGAAATTCATGATAAAAAGAAAAGTCTCGGTGTGATTGCGGCTGCGAATGTTGTAACTACTGTAATGGTCGCTGCAATCGAGCGAATCGCGTGCAGAGGAAGCTGGTAAGGAGGAAAAAAGATGAAGAAAAGTAGAATTTCACAGTGTGTAGTAGTTGTTGTATGTCTGGCAATTGTAATGTATGCAGGAATTGGATGGAATCATTTTACAACATGTAAGATTCATATTACATATAATGGAAAAGAGATTAAGGATGTAAATGTTGTGAAAGTTAAGGTTTCCGGAGATTCAGAGAAGCCGGTTAAGCATACATGGCTGAAGAGAAGTCATGATAAAATTAAGCTGTTTAACTGGGACAAAGACGCAACAGAATATCAATATTATATCAGCATACCGAAGAATGCTCTTGGAAAAGGTGTTCCGGAACAAGTATATGAGATGAGTTATTATATAGCAGATGAAATACAGTGTGCAGCGATTACCTGGAATGCTGATATTGTAAATGAGAATGGTGTCTGGAAAGCAAATTATAATGTAAAATATAGAGAACCGAAATGGGGCGACACCTATAAGAAGAAAGTAAAGAACGGAACGGATTCAGGGTTCGTGATTGGAATTTAGAGCAATATGCGGAAGCAAATTTTAAAAATAATGCCTATAGAACCTGCCACTGGCAGATTCCTACGGATGCTATGGCAACTAAAATACAGCTGCTGACTGGCTGGATCTGCAGTACAACAGACTTTTATTTCTGGGGAAAAGGTGCTGTGGTTGAAGAATTACAGAAGAACAATGAATGTATGATTGAGGAATTGTACAGGAAGATGCCTGAGAAAGAGGAAGTACTTTATTTTTATTATGCTATACATAAGCCGGGAAAATGTGAGAGGCAGATAAAAGAAAAATTAAAACAAATAGGTGCACAGATGTTTCCTACAGAATTAGAAGCAGATCGCTATTTTAGATTTTCAGATAGATAATTGTAAATTAGATACAGACTGGCGGGTTGCCGTATCCCCAACAAGCTAATGAGATGTGATATCCCTATATAAACAATAGAACTGTAAGGGGTATGTTTGACGTATCTCAAACAAGCTGATATAAACTAAAAGGAATCTCTAACAAGTTAAAAGAAAACGCTAACAAGACATAACAAAAGAGGATCGCAAAAATGCGATCCTCACGGAGCTGTTTAGTTGTCTTCTTCCTGAACAGTGTAAGTCTGTCTCTTTCTTGCCATTTCGTCATTTTCAAGGTACTCATCGTAAGTAGTAATCTTGTCGATGAGCTTTCCACCCGGAACAATCTCCATGATACGGTTGGCAGTTGTCTGGACAATCTGGTGGTCACGGCAAGAGAACAGGATAACGCCAGAAAACTTGGTCATACCTGTATTCAGTGCAGTGATCGATTCCATATCCAAGTGGTTAGTCGGCTCGTCAAACATCAGCACATTTGCACCGGAAATCATCATCTTGGAAAGCAGACAGCGCACCTTCTCACCACCGGATAATACTTTTACACGTTTCACACCGTCATCACCGGCGAACAACATGCGTCCGAGAAAACCACGTACATAAGTAGCATCTTTCTCTTCAGAATACTGAGTCAGCCATTCAACGATCGTATAATCGTTGTCAAATTCTTCTCCGCTGTCTAATGGGAAATATGCCTGTGTGGTAGTGATTCCCCATTTATAAGTTCCCTCATCCGGTTCCATGTTACCGGCGAGAATTTCAAACAAAGTGGTTTTGGCAAGCTCATTACCGCCAACGAAAGCAACTTTGTCATCACGGTTCAGTGTAAAGGAAATGTTATCCAGAACTTTTTCACCGTCGATGGTCTTGCTTAAGCCTTCTACAGACAGAACTTCATTACCAATCTCGCGGTTTGGACGGAAATCAATGTAAGGATATTTTCTGCTGGACGGCTGGATATCGTCAAGCTGGATTTTCTCCAGTGCACGTTTTCTGGATGTCGCCTGCTTGGATTTGGAAGCGTTAGCGCTGAATCGGGAAATAAATTCCTGCAATTCTTTGATTTTCTCTTCCTTCTTCTTGTTGGCTTCTTTCATCTGACGGATCAGAAGCTGGCTGGATTCATACCAGAAATCATAGTTACCGGCATACAGTTTGATTTTTCCATAGTCGATATCTGCGATCTGTGTGCAGACTTTATTCAGAAAATAACGGTCATGGGATACAACGATGACTGTATTGTCGAATCCGATCAGAAATTCTTCCAGCCATGCAATCGCATCCAGGTCTAGGTGGTTGGTCGGCTCGTCGAGGAGCAGGATATCCGGGTTGCCGAATAATGCCTGTGCGAGAAGCACTTTGACTTTCTCAGGACCTGCAAGATTTTTCATTGTCTCATAGTGAAGTTCTGTCCCGATTCCAAGACCATTTAATAAAGTAGAAGCGTCAGACTCAGCTTCCCATCCGTTCATGGAAGCAAATTCAGCTTCTAATTCACTTGCCTTGATACCATCTTCATCAGTGAAATCTTCTTTCGCGTAGATGGCTTCCTTTTCTTTCATGATTTCGTACAATCGAGCATTTCCCATCATGACCGTATCCAGTACCGGAAATTCATCGTATTTGAAATGATCCTGCTGCAGGAAAGAAAGACGCTCACCCGGAGTGATGATGACTTCTCCCTTGCTTGGTTCAAGCTGTCCGGATAAAATCTTAAGAAAAGTAGATTTACCGGCTCCATTTGCACCAATCAGACCATAACAGTTGCCTTCTGTAAATTTGATATTTACGTCTTCAAATAATGCTTTTTTACCCACACGCAGTGTAATATTGCTTGTGCTGATCATATTTTACATTCTCCTTGTTATTTTGATTATCTTCTTATTATTAATTTCATTGCATACAAAGCCTATCTTATCAGAGTTGGTGGAAAATGGCAAGGGAATTTAAGCTGGACGCAGAGGTTGTTTTTCGGGTTTGTTGTCGCATAGGGGTTACGTTTCCTGAAAAATCATGTTATGATAAGCAGTAACCGAAATATCATAGAACATACAGGTTGATGATATTGAGACAGGATAGTAACTGGAAATGCTATAGATATACTGGTTTACAGAAGTGGTGATATTAAAACAGACTGCAACTGGAAGTGCTATAGAATATACAGATTTACAGAAGTAACGATATTAAGACAGACCGCAACTGGAAATGTTATAGAATATACAGGGCAAGAGAAGTCTGCTATTAAGACAGGCTGTAATCAGAAATACTATAGAGCATAGAAGGTGACAGAATCGAGCTATATAAAGAAAAGGAGCGTGGAATTTATGATAAATGGAACACTTGTATTAGAAGGCGGAGCTACGAGAGGTGTATTTACATCAGGAGCACTGGATTATCTTATGGAGAAAGATCAGTATTTTTCTCATGTGATCGGTGTATCGGCAGGCTCCTGCAATGCGGTGGACTATGTGTCGAAACAGCCGGGACGCACAAGAGACTGCATGATTCATAAAGATAAAGAGTATAGCTATTATTATGGCTTCCGTGAGTTTATCAAAGAGAAGAGTATTCTGGATATGGACATGGTATTTGACAAATATCCGAAGGAAATCTTCCCGTTTGATTATGAGACATATTTCGCATCAGATATGACATGCGAAATCGTGACAGTAAACTGTGAGACAGGAAAAGCAGAATACATGACGGAAGATCATGATTTTGACAGACTGATGAAGATTTGCCGTGCATCCAGCAGTATGCCGCTCGTATCTCCGATTGTAAATATTGACGAAGTTCCGTATCTGGACGGTGGAATTGCGGATTCCATTCCGCTACGCCGTGCGATGGAGCTTGGCAATAAGAAGATTGTTCTGATACTGACAAGGAATCCAGGCTACCGAAAGAAACCAATTTCCAAAGGAATGGCAGGAATTTACCGGAAAGCATATAAGAAATATCCAAATCTGGTGCGAGCAGCGATCCGCAGAAATCATGTATATAATCAGACAATGGAGCATGTAGAGAAACTGGAAGAAGAAGGAAAGATTTTCGTGCTTCGCCCACTGATCCCGACAGTTTCCCGTCTGGAGAAAGACTATGATACATTGATGAATTTCTATAATCATGGCTATAAGCTGATGGAAAAACAGTACGATGCAATGATGAAATATCTGGAGGAATAAAATGGATCAGAGAAGTCTGTTAGAATTTATGACGATTGCGGAGAAATTAAAATGTAATCTCCGCCATTCTTGTACGAGCAGCGGACGTCCGGAGAGTGTGGCTGAGCATACGTTTCGGCTGATAATGTTTGCGTGGCTTGTGGAGGATGCATTTCCAGAGTGTGACAGTGACCGCATTATGAAAATGTGTCTGTTGCATGATATGGGAGAAGCAGTGACAGGAGATGTTCCGGCATTTGAGAAGAAAGAAGAAGACCGGAGGACAGAGAAGGATGCGATTTATCAGATTGCAGAAGTGCTGCCGGATAAAAAGCGAAAAGAATTTCTTATGCTTCTTGAAGAACTGGAAGCAAGTGAGACGATGGAAGCGAAGATTGTGCATGCTTTGGATAAGATGGAAGCTATAATCCAGCACAATGAAGCGTCGATTGATACGTGGCTGCCACTGGAGTATGATCTGCAGCTGACTTATGGGCAGGAGCAGGCAAAAGCACATCCTTATCTGGAACGGCTGCGGGAACTGATACGTCAGGATACGTTGGATAAGATTGACGCTGCTGTAGATGAAGCTCTGGATGAACAGATGGGGCTACAGGATAAAAAAGGGTTTCTATAAAATGTAATGTGAAAATAATCTCGCAGAAGAGAAAAATGTAACGTGAAAGTAACTATGTAAGAGATACACTATAAAGTAATAAGGATATAAGATAAGAAAAGAGTACTGCAAAATAGAGATGTTCTAATTGCAATACTCTTTTGTTGTTTAAGTCTCCAGAACTATATCTCGCCCATTGTTGGTGCATTGCCGACCGGTGCAGCATATTCAATATCCTGCAGATATAATCCTTTCGGATCGCACGGGGCACTTGCATCGGCAGTGCCGTCAAAGATTGCATCGATATCATCAAGACTTCGTGTGCCAAAACCGATATCCAGAAGTGTGCCGATAATGATACGTGCCATGTTATGAAGAAAATCATCGGCGCGGAGTGTGATCTGCATTTCTTCGATATCGTCATAAATCTCAATGTTTGTAACTTCACGGATAGTAGATTTGGTCTTCTTGACGGTTGAAAAATTCTTGAAATCATGTTTGCCGATCAAGTGCAGGGCAGCCTGCTGCATGCGTTTCTTGTCCGGAATCTTATAGCAGTGGTAAGTTGTCTTGCGGTCGAATACACTCGGCACATCGGAAATCGTCATGCGGTATACATAAGTCTTGTATCTGGCATTCAGCTGTGCATGAAAACGGTCATCGACTTCCTCTACATCTGTAATCGCGATATCCATTGGAAGATAGCGGTTCAGATAATGTTTGATATCCTGTACATCCATCGTGCTCTCAGTCTTGAAGTTGACAATCTGTGCATAGGCGTGCACACCAACTTCTGTACGGCATCCACAGTAGAGATCCACAACAAATTCACCGGTCATCTTCCGCAGAACTTCCTGAATCTTATTGAAAATTGTATTGCTCGATTCATTCTTACCAAGTCTTGTCCAACCCTGATAACGGCTGCCATCGTATTCTATCGTAAGTTTTATATTTCTCATGTTTAAATGCTCCTTTTGTATGCTTGTAGTGTTAGTATAACAAATCTTGTGGTATAATAAAAGACACGAAAATAAGAAAGAGAAGATTATTTTATGAAGGCAGAAGAAAGAAAAGTATCTGAATCAGTCGTTGAGACAATCCATATTGTGCGTCCAAACCATCTAAACGGTGCAGATCGTCTGTTTGGTGGAATCCTGATGCAGTGGATCGATGAAGTGGCTGTAGTCGCGGCAAAGAGACATGCAAGAATGAATGTGATCACAGCATCCGTAGACAATCTGAAGTTCCTCCACGGTGCGTATCAGAAGGATGTCGTGATTATTATAGGAAGCGTAACGTATGTCGGAACTACTTCCATGGAAGTAAAGGTAGACACCTATGTAGAGCATATGGACAGTGAACGTACACTCATCAATCGTGCATATTTTACAATGGTTGGTCTTGATGAGAATGACAGACCGGCGCATGTTCCGGGACTCGTTCTTGAGACAGAAGAAGAGAGAGCGGAATGGGAAAAGGCAAAGAAGCGTCGGGAGATCCGTATGCTCCGCAAGGAAGAAGGGTTTTAGAATGTTATTACTTTATATAACCTTTTATCATCTGTACCATCTGATCAATATTCTGTTTCGCCTGATCCGATTTCCCGTCTTTCAAGATCTCAAGGATCAGGGAAAATTCATCCGGAGTGAAGCGGATTCCTTTCTTTCCGGCACTGGATATAAGAGCCATCATAACCGGAGCAAGATCCTTTCCGGTTTTATTCCCTGCATTGGCGGCAGCAGTGCGGATCAGCTGTAATTTGATCGGATCGAGATTTTTAAGATCCGGGTGATTCATCCATTCATTTGCCATAGATAAACACTCCTTTCATTTTCCAAAATCTTTGTTTAACGCATCATCAAACATCTGACTGTATGCAGCAAATTCTTCCTGCTGTGTATCTGTAAACATTCCATTTAAAATATCAGAAGGATTAAAGTCTGTGTCATTTTCTGACATGGAAAACATCTGCATCATCATTTCCAACTGGCGGAATTTGTCTGAGCTGTCCGGATCCATGTATGGAAGAAGTTCGGAGACAGACTGCAGGGAAAATTCTTTCCGGGCAAATCCCTGAAACGTACGCAAGGTATAGGAAAGTTCCAGATATTTAATAAAAATGGCAAGTAATTTCTGCATATGTGCGGGGATGAACGGCAAAAGAAGTTTCAGAAGATATAAGTCCCCGGGCATGGTCAGTTCATCGAACGGCAGCAATGATCTGGGTGTTTTCTTTTCCATGGCAGTTCCTTCCTTTTACGTTGTAAATATATATGAGGAATAACGTGGAAATATACATAAAAAAGGAGATGGAGTATAAACTCCATCCCGAATCATATCGGAAACAGTGTGAAGGATGAATTAGCAGCATCCGTTTCCACATCCGCAGTTGCCGAAACCACCGCAGCAGCATAAGAGAAGGATGATCCACAGGCAGCTGTCATTGCCACAGCCACATCCGTTGTTGTTGCCGCATCCGCCACAGCAGCATAAGAGAAGGATGATCCACAGGCAGCTGTTATTGCCGAAACCACATCCGCAGTTGTTATTGTTGCCGCATCCGCCTCCGAATCTGTCAGCGTCACATCCGCAGCCACAGTTTGTAGCACTTAAATCACTCATATTAAAATCCTCCGATGAAATATTTACAGTAATAACATATGCGAATCCGGAGGATGTGTGAGTAAAGCACCGGCTAATATTTTAATAATTTCCTGACAGTATGTTCATATCTGGCAGCAGCGTTCTGGGCTTTTAGCTTTTCAACCATGCTGCGGCTTGATCTGATATGGGTGTCATAGAGTGCAAGCAGATAAGTAACAGTATAGTTTGGATTCTGGTAAGACGTAAAAAGTAGCCAGTTCATAATATCCGGATGCCAGTAGCGCTCCGGGATCTGCGCTTCCCGCAGCGTGATGATCGGGCGCAGGGCTCGGATGGCAAGTGCAGTCAGTCTGCCTTTAGCCTCCCGTTTGTGAAATAACGGTTCACTCTCCAGAACGATATCATATAATGTATTTGCTGCTTTCCAGTAAACGACAAATCCGGTGTCGCCGTTCGATTCTTCTTCTATATCGAACAGATCAAAAGTACGCATAACGGCTTTCCGCCCGGTTAAGGAGCGGTCGTATGCCTTGCGGCGTGCCGGATCTGAAAGTACTTTATATGCTTCGAGAATTTCCTGCATCCGGCTGGTTGTATCAACGCCGTTCTTCATATTTGCATCGGGATGGTATCTTTTTGCCAGTTCATTCTTCGCCGATGTGATTTCTTCCGCAGACGCTTTCACAGAAACACCCAGAATGTCATAATAATTTTTTGATTTCATAGATTCTCCCCTTATATGTCTATGTAAATAGAACATATTTATATTACGACAGTTTTTATAGGAAATCAATTTGAAATTCTGGAAAATTTTAGCGGATAATATCTGCCGGAAAGCATACCAGTGAATATGCTGATAAAAAAGGTGATAATCATATGGACAACGTAAAGCGCCAGATCGGATATGCATGTCCGGATACAATAAATGGAAGGATTACAGGAAGAGGTGTGAGAGCTGCTATCCTGGATACAGGTGCATATCCACATCCGGATTTTAAAGGAAGAGTCATTGGATTTGCAGATATGCAGCATGGACGATGCGGACTTTATGATGACAGCGGGCACGGAACACATGTGGCAGGAATTCTTGCCGGAGACGGGAAAATGTCCGGTGGAAGGTATGCAGGGATGGCACCGGGAGTGGAACTTCTGATCGTGAAAATACTGGATGAAAAAGGGGAAGGAAATGCCATGCATATTTTACGGGGAATGGAACATGTAAGAAAAGTGAATAAGAAAAATAAAATTGCACTTGTGAATCTGTCACTTGGTGCAGGCGTGGGACTTGATCCGGTCAAGGAGAACCGCATTACAGAAGCTGTGGAGGAACTGTGTAACTGTGGAATCACGGTCGTTGTGTCTGCTGGAAATTATGGACTGCAAAGCCGGAAAGTAAGTGTTCCGGGTACAAATGAAAAAGTACTCACTGTCGGAGCTTACAGGCGCAGTGGCATGGGCAGATACTGCAGCGGAACAGGACGGGAAAGAATCTGTGTGTGGAAACCGGATATTTTTGCACCGGGAGAGGGAATTGTATCCTGCGGATATGAAGCGGTAAACGGGGAAAGCTGTTTTCAAAGAAAAGAGTTTTTTCCTTATATAAGAAAGAGCGGTGCGTCAATGGCGACACCTGTCGTAACAGGTGCGCTTGCACTTGCAAAAAGCAAATATCCGGAACTGGAAGGTGAGGAGCTGAAGAGATATTTGCTGAAGCGGTGTGGCAGATCACTGCGTGTGGAACAGTTGCTTGCATAAAAATGAGACACGAAAGAAGTAGGAAAAATAAGAAAAAAGGAAGAAAACCAGGGTGTCAAGAAAAAATACTTGACACCTGCGCAGCTATCGTGTATGATAACACAGGTGATAAACATGAATGAAATTCTTGAACAGGCTTTATTGTTTGACTTCTATGGAGAATTGCTGACAGATCATCAGAAAGAGATTTACGGACAGTTCATTCAGGAAGATCTGTCTCTTGGTGAGATTGCAAGAGAGGCAGGCATCAGCCGGCAGGGAGTACACGATCTGATCCGACGATGTAATCAGACATTGAGCGGATATGAAGAGAAACTTCATCTGGTAGAGAAGTTCATGGCAATAAAAGAGAAGACAGGAACGATCAAGGAATTGCTGGATGGCTATGAGAAAGAGCGTGCAGAAGAGATCGTGAAAGAGATCCGTAAGATATCGGATGAGATTATAGAGGAGTTATAGATATATGGCATTTGACAGTCTGACAGAAAAACTTCAGAATGTGTTTAAGAATCTGCGGAGCAAGGGTAGACTTACAGAGGCAGATGTAAAAGAAGCATTAAAAGAGATCAAACGTGCATTGTTAGCTGCGGATGTAAACTTCAAGGTTGTAAAGGAGTTTATCAAGAATGTCCAGGAGAGAGCCATTGGACAGGATGTCATGAATGGATTGAATCCGGGGCAGATGGTGATCAAGATCGTTAATGAAGAGCTGGTTAAGCTGATGGGCTCTGAGACAACGGAGATCAAGTTACAGCCGGGAAGTGCAATCACTGTCATTATGATGGCAGGACTTCAGGGAGCAGGTAAGACAACAACGACCGCGAAACTGGCGGGCAAATATAAATTAAAAGGCAAGAAGCCATTACTGGTAGCGTGTGATGTGTACCGTCCTGCTGCAATCAAGCAGTTACAGGTCAACGGTGAGAAACAGGGAGTGGAAGTCTTCGCAATGGGAGAAAACCACAAGCCGGCAGATATCGCAAAAGCTGCGATCGAGCATGCGAAGAAGAATGGCAACACGCCGGTGATCCTCGATACTGCAGGACGTCTTCATATTGATGAAGATATGATGGCAGAACTTCAGGAGATCAAAAAAACCGTAGAAGTACATCAGACGATTCTTGTAATTGATGCGATGACCGGTCAGGATGCCGTGAATGTGGCGAAGAATTTCAATGATAAGATCGGCATTGACGGTGTGATTGTTACCAAATTAGATGGTGACACAAGAGGTGGTGCTGCACTTTCTGTTAAGGCAGTTACCGGAAAGCCGATTTTGTACGCAGGTATGGGAGAGAAACTTTCAGATTTGGAGCAGTTTTACCCGGAACGTATGGCATCCAGAATCCTTGGTATGGGTGATGTGCTGACACTGATCGAAAAGGCAGAGTCACAGATTGATGAAGAGAAAGCCAAAGAGATGTCCAAGAAGCTTAAGAAAGCACAGTTTGACTTCGAGGATTATCTGGAAAGCATGAAGCAGATGAAAAATATGGGTGGACTTTCCAGCATCATGAGCATGCTGCCGGGACTTGGCGGTATGGGAATGGGCAAGATGAAAGGTCTTGATGATGAGCAGACAGCGCAGGCTGAGAAGAACATGGCGCGCATGGAAGCAATCATTTATTCCATGACTGTGGAAGAGAGAAGAAATCCGGATGTTCTGAATCCTTCAAGAAAGCATCGTATCGCAAGAGGCGCAGGTGTGGACATCAGTGAAGTGAACCGTATGGTCAAGCAGTTCGGTGAGATGAAGAAGATGATGAAGATGATGGGAAAAGGCGGAAAACGCGGCAAGTTCCGCATGCCGTTCTAACATTGATATAAGGCGTGATTACGCATTATATATAGAAATCAAAAAATATTTATAAAATTTTATTTGGAGGTAAACAAAATGGCAGTAAAAATCAGATTAAGAAGAATGGGACAGAAGAAAGCTCCTTTTTATAGAATCGTAGTAGCAGATTCTAGATCACCAAGAGATGGTAAATTCATCGACGAGATCGGAACATATGATCCGAACTGTGAGCCAAGCGCAATCTCAGTTGACGAAGAAGCAGCTAAGAAATGGTTAGGAACAGGTGCACAGCCGACAGAAACAGTAAGCAAGATTTTCAAAGCAGCAGGCATCGAGAAATAATTAATACCCTGGAGGTGCACAGCTATGAAAGAGCTGGTAGAAGTTATCGCAAAAGCTTTAGTAGATGATCCTGACAGTGTTGTTGTAACAGAACGTGAAGATAAGAAAGCTACCGTTCTGGAAGTGAAGGTTGCAGATTCCGACATGGGAAAAGTAATCGGAAAACAGGGACGTATTGCAAAAGCAATTCGTTCTGTGGTAAAAGCAGCAGCTGCAAAGGAAGATAAGAAAGTAATCGTTGATATTTTAGATTAATTACCAACGGATGCTTACAGGACAGGTCTGTAGTAGTACCTGTCCTTTTTTAAAGCAGTCAGAAGGAGATTTGTAAATGGAAGATATGCTTCAGGTAGGCGTGATCACACAGACACACGGCGTGCGGGGAGAAGTCAAAGTTTTTCCGACTACGGATGATGTGAACCGCTTCAAAAAGTTAAAACAGGTCATTCTTGATACAGGAAAAGAGACAATGCCGTTAGAAATTCAGAGTGTAAAATTTTTTAAACAGTTTGTAATCTTAAAATTTAAAGGCATTGATAATATAAATGATATTGAAAAGTATAAAAGATGTTCGCTTTATGTAACAAGAGAACATGCAGTACCGCTGGAAGAAGACGAATATTTCATTGCGGATATGATCGGCATGGAAGTATGCACAGAAGATGGCAATATATTCGGTACATTAAAAGATGTGATCGAGACAGGCGCCAACGATGTTTATGTGATTGAAAATGCGGAGCACGGCGAAGTGCTTGTTCCTGCGATCAAAGAATGTATCCGCAGTGTAGATATAGAAAAAGGGCAGATGATGATCCATCTGATGGATGGACTGATCTGATTGCTTACAGGAAGGAATCATAACAAATGCAGTTTTATATTATGACATTATTTCCGGAGATGGTGATGGGCGGTCTTAAGACAAGTATTATCGGACGTGCGATAAAGAATGAACTGCTTTCCATCGAAGCAATTAATATCCGGGATTATGCATTTAACAAGCATAACAGCGTGGATGATTATCCATATGGCGGCGGTGCAGGAATGCTCATGCAGGCAGAGCCTGTATACCAGTGTTACAAAGCACTGGAAGACAGAATCGGAAAGCGTCCGCGTGTAGTCTATCTGTCGCCGCAGGGACAGACATTTAACCAGAAGATGGCAGAAGAATTTGCGGAAGAAGAAGAACTCGTATTCTTGTGCGGTCATTATGAAGGTATTGACGAGCGCGTGCTGGAAGAGATTGTTACGGATTATGTATCGATTGGAGATTATGTGCTGACCGGAGGAGAACTTCCGTCAATGATCATGGTAGATGCGATTTCCAGACTTGTTCCGGGAGTGCTCCACAATGATGTTTCCGCAGAGTTTGAAAGTTTTCAGGATAATCTTCTGGAATATCCGCAGTATTCAAGACCGGAGACATGGCATGATAAAAAAGTTCCGGAAGTTCTGATGTCCGGTCACCATGCCAATATTGAAAAATGGCGCAGAGAGCAGTCTGTCATCCGTACAGCGAAGAACCGTCCGGATCTGCTGGAAAAAGCAGAGCTTACAGACAAGGAGAGAATCCTCGCAGCGCAGATACAGAAAGAAATTACAAAAAGCGAATAAACTTCTTGCTTTTGGGTTAGGATTATGGTAAAATGCTATATGTTGTGAAGAAAATAGATGGTCCTCTGGTACGAAGCGTATTAAGAACATCCAAGTAAACAAGGAGGTCACACAATGAACGATATTATTAAGAATATTGAAGCAGAGCAGTTAAAAGAGAATGCACCGGAGTTCCACGTTGGTGATACTGTAAAAGTTTACGGTAAGATCAAAGAGGGAAACCGTGAAAGAATTCAGGTTTTCGAAGGTACAGTTCTTAAGAAACAGGGCGGAAGTACAAGAGCAACATTTACAGTTAGAAAGACTTCTAATGGAGTAGGTGTTGAGAAGACTTGGCCGCTTCATTCTCCAAACGTAGAGAAGGTTGAAGTAGTAAGAAGAGGTAAAGTAAGAAGAGCTAAACTGAACTACTTAAGAGACCGCGTTGGTAAGAGAGCGAAAGTTAAAGAATTAGTAAAATAAGAAACAGGTTTAAAAAGGACAAGTACATATTTGTAGTTGTCCTTTTTCTGATATAAGGGGATCTTATGAAAAGAAAGAGAAGGGCGCTTTTTAAAGGAAGACATTTGCGGAGAAAAGATTTTAAAAGCAAAAAATATCGAAGCAGAAGGTACAGGAGAAAACAATTCGGACAGAAGAAGTTTTCTTTCAAACCGGACCGTTACATCGTTGCAGGCGTTTTCAAATGGATCTTTCAGATTGCAGTAGTCTGTTTGCTGGCATTTGTATCGGTATGGTATTTTGGACAGCGTGTCAGTGTAGTTGGCGATTCCATGAATCCGATTCTGAAGAACGGAGATGTTGTACTGGTAAATCGGATTGTGTATAATGCTACGACACCGAAGCGGGGAGATATTATTGTCTTTAAACCAAAAGGAAATGAGAACGATCATTATTATACGAAGCGTATTGTCGGATTGCCGGGTGAGACGATCCAGATTATCGAGAATAATGTTTATATAGATGGAAAGAAACTGGAAGAAGATTACAAGACATCGAAGATCAGTGATGTCGGTATCGTAGGTGAGCAGATGAAACTTGCTTCCGATGAATATTTTGTCCTCGGAGATGACAGAGAGAACAGCGATGACAGCCGTGATGCAGATATCGGTAATGTGAAGCGCAGTTATATTTACGGAAAAGCGTGGTTTGTTGCGTTACCGAGAAAACATTTTGGATTTGTGAGGTAAAGATATATGCATTTTCAGTGGTACCCTGGTCATATGACGAAAGCAAAGCGTATGATGCAGGAAAATATTAAATTAATTGACCTTGTGATTGAGCTGGTAGATGCCAGAATCCCGATTTCCAGCCGGAATCCGGATATCGATGAACTAGGAAAGAACAAAGCAAGACTGGTTTTACTGAATAAAGCTGATCTTGCAGAAGATAAATGGAATGATGCGTGGGCAGAATATTTTAAAGCCAAAGGATACTCTGTTGTGAAGGTTAATTCCAAAAAAGGCGGCGGAATCAAGTCCATCCAGGGTGTGATCCGTGAAGCCTGCAAAGAAAAGATCGAACGCGACAGAAAGCGAGGAATCTTAAACCGTCCGGTACGTGCGATGGTTGTCGGCATCCCGAATGTCGGTAAATCTACATTTATCAATGCACTGGCAGGAAAAGCCTGTGCAAAGACAGGAAATAAACCGGGTGTCACAAAAGGCAAGCAGTGGATCCGCCTGAACAAGCAGGTGGAGCTTCTGGATACTCCGGGAATCCTCTGGCCAAAATTCGAAGACCAGGCAGTCGGACTCCGGCTTGCATTTATCGGCTCTATGAAGGATGAGATTTTAAACACAGAAGAACTGGCGGCAGAGCTTATTAAATTCCTCGGAACATATTATCCGGATGTTTTACCGGAAAAATATGCCGTAGAACCGGATGAAGATCCTTATGTAGTACTGCATCAGATTGCGAAGAACCGTAACTGTGTTGTCAAAGGAAATGAATTAAATACAGAGAAGGCAGCCATGCTGTTGTTAGATGATTTCCGTAACGGACGTCTTGGCAGACTGACACTGGAATATCCGGAGGGCGTATGTTAGATAATAAAGAAGAGAAGAAAAGCACAGGACGTTCATTAATTGGATGGCTTTTATATCTGTTAGTGATTATCGGGCTTGCATATCTCATCGTAACATTTGTAGGACAGCGTACAAAAGTCAGCGGACCTTCCATGCAGAATACACTCCATAATGGAGATAACCTGATCGTAGATAAGTTATCGTACCGTTTCCATGATCCGGAGAGGTATGATATTATTGTATTTCCGATCAAGTTTGAAGAAAATACATTTTATATCAAACGTATCATCGGACTGCCGGGCGAGACAGTGCAGGTAAAGGATGGTTACACATATATTAATGGAAAGAAACTGACCAGTGATATATACGGCAAAGAAGTGATGGATGAACCGGGAATTGCCGAAGAACCGGTAAAACTTGGAAAAGACGAGTATTTCGTGCTGGGAGATAACCGCAATGACAGTACGGACAGCCGTGATCCGGATGTCGGCGTGCTGAAGAAAAGGGATCTGATGGGAAAAGCGTGGCTTCGGATCTATCCGTTTAACAAGTTCGGACTGCTCCGGCACAAGTAGCATATCTGCTGAAAACTGCCGACAGAAGGTTTCGCGGACAGATAACGGATGGAAGTTTTTTAGAAAGAGAGCATCCGGAAAGGGGTTTAAAGAATGGCAAAAGGAAAAGAAAAGGAGCGTTCAAAGAGCATGTTAAGAACGATTCTTGGGTATATTTTATACATATTAGTGATCATCGGACTGACTTGGATGATCGTAACATTTGTAGGACAGAGAACAAGAGTCAGCGGACAGTCGATGGAGACGACACTGCAGGATGGAGACAATCTGATCGTAGATAAGATATCTTATCGTTTCCATGACCCGTCGCGCTATGATATTATCGTATTTCCATACAAATATGAAGAAAATACATTCTATATCAAACGAATTATCGGACTGCCGGGTGAGATTGTCCAGGTAAAGGATGGCTATACTTATATTAATGGAAAGAAATTAACCAGTGACATTTACGGAAGAGAAGTGATGGATGAACCGGGAATTGCCGAAGAACCAATTAAGCTTGGCTCCGATGAGTATTTTGTGCTGGGAGATAACCGGAATCATAGCCAGGACAGCCGTGATCCGTATGTTGGAGTATTGAAGCGGAGTGATCTGCTTGGAAGAGCATTTATCAGAATTTATCCGCTGAATAAGTTCGGAGTGATCAAACATGAATAAAAGAGAAGAAGAGAGACTGCGCAAGAAAGAAGAGAAGCTTAGAAAAGAGCTGGAGAGACTGGAAGTCATGTCCGCGTACGAGAAAGAATATGCGCAGTATACGCATATCTGCGGGATTGATGAAGTCGGACGCGGACCGCTTGCGGGTCCGGTAGTGGCGTGTGCAGTTGTGCTGCCAAAAGACGTTACGATATTATATCTCAATGATTCTAAGAAATTATCTGAGAAAAAAAGAGAATTACTCTATGATGAAATTATGGAAAAAGCTGTTGCGGTCGGGATCGGCGCGGTTGGTCCGGCAAGGATCGATGAGATTAATATTTTGCAGGCAACTTATGAAGCAATGCGGATGGCAATTGAGGATCTGACAGGAAAACTCGGAAAAGAGCCGGATCTGTTGCTCAATGATGCGGTGACGATTCCGGAAGTGGATATTCCACAGGTGCCGATCATCAAGGGAGATGCGAAGAGTATTTCCATTGCAGCGGCAAGTATCGTAGCAAAAGTCACAAGGGATCATCTGATGATCGAGTACGACCAGATTCTGCCGGGGTATGATTTTGCAAAAAATAAAGGCTATGGAACAAAAGCGCATATTGCAGGCTTAAAAGAACTTGGAGCGACACCGATACACAGGAAAACATTTATTACACATTTTGTATAGGACAAAGATGAGGACAAGATCTGTTTATGAGAGAGAATAACAGAGCAATCGGAAGCAAATTTGAGAAAGAAGCCGGTGCATATCTTAAGAAGCACGGATATGAGATACTGGAATACAATTACAGATGCCGTGCAGGCGAGATTGATATTATCGCAAGAGACGGTGAATATCTTGTCTTCTGTGAAGTAAAGTACCGGAATGGTTCATCCGGCGGACATCCGCTGGAGGCTGTTGATGTGAAGAAGCAGAGGACGATCGCACGATGTGCAGGAATTTATCTTATAAACCACGGATTATCTGAAGTACCATGTCGGTTTGATGTGATTGGAATTATGAATGACGAGATCTGTCTTGTAAAAAATGCATTTGAGGCGTATTAGGAGGAGCGATATGCTGGGATTCAAATATAAAAATGACGAACATATTTTTAATGAAAAGATAGTAAATGATGTGCCGTTTCTTTCGTACCCGCTGTTCGAAAATACTGGGATTGTAAATCATGGATTTTCTACAAGACTGGGTGGTGTCAGCAAAGGATGCTGGACATCTATGAATATCAGTATCACAAGAGGCGATGATCCGGAGGATGTGGAAATCAACAAGGAACGTATCGCAGGTGCAATCGGTGTACATAAGGAAGACTTTACCTACACACACCAGACACATACGACGAATGTTGCACGTGTCATGCCGGAGGATAAAGGCAGACATTTTATGGAGACAGACGGACTGGTTACAAATGTGCCGGGGATCTGCCTTGTAACATTTTACGCAGACTGTGTACCGCTTTTCTTTGTAGATCCGGTGAAGAAAGCGATTGGACTCAGCCATTCCGGATGGCGTGGTACAGTCGGCAAGATGGGAAAAGTAACAGTAGAGAAGCTTGTGAAAGAATTCGGCAGTGACCCGAAAGATATTCTCGCTGCGATCGGACCTTCGATCTGCCAGGACTGCTATGAAGTGAGCGAAGATGTAATTGAAAAATTTAAAGAAGCTTTTGATGCGTCACTCTGGGAAGAATTATTTTATAAAAAAGAAAATGCAAAATACCAGTTAAATCTGTGGCGTGCCAATGAGGCAGTCTTTGAAGAAGCCGGTATTTTAAAAGAACATATAGCGGTGACAAATCTCTGCACACACTGTAACCCGGATCTGCTGTTTTCACATAGAACAACAGGCAATGCGAGAGGCAATTTAAGTGCGTTCCTGGCATTACAAGAAGTGTAAGAGAAAGCGTATGTAAGAAAAAGCATATATAATAATATGCAGGAGGATAATAAAATCTATGGATGACACAACAAAAACGGTAGAAGCCGCAACAAAGACGACACAGGATACGGTTAAAGAAGTCAGTCAGTTTACGACATATCTGCAAAATCATATTCCCGATTTTATCTCTTTTGGAATAAAAGTAGTATTTGCACTTGTGTTTTTCTTTATTGGAAGAATTGTAATCCGCTGGATTCGCAAACTCGTACGCAAATCCATGCAGCGCTCAAGTGCTGACAAAGGTGTAGAACAATTCGTTGATTCACTTTTAAAGTTTTCATTATATTTTCTTCTGTTGTTTATGATCGGAACGAAATTTGGAATCGATGCTTCTTCTGTAGCGGCATTGATCGCATCCGGTGGTGTGGCAATCGGCCTTGCCATGCAAGGAAGTCTTTCCAACTTTGCGGGTGGTGTATTGATCCTTCTCCTGAAGCCATTTGAAGTCGGGGATTACATTATTGAAGATACGAACAAAAATGAAGGAACTGTAAAAGAGATACAGATTTTTTACACGAAACTGACAACGATTGATAACAAGACAATTGTCATACCGAACGGGATACTGACGAATAACAGTCTGACCAATGCGACAGCGAAGGATGAGAGACGTCTGGATCTCAAGGTAGATATTTCCTATGATGCGGATCTTAAAAAGGCGAAAGCAATGATCATGGATGTGTTAAATAATGATCCGGCAGTGCTCCGAGAAGATGAGATTGTCGTATTTGTAGATGAACTGGGTGAAAGTTCTGTTGTTCTGGGTGCCCGTGCCTGGACGAAGAGTGCGGACTTCTGGCAGGCAAAATGGCGTATACTGGAGAACATCAAAGAGAAGATGGATGAGAACCAGATTGAGATTCCGTATCGCCAGCTGACCGTTCATATGAACAAAAACGCATAAGGACGAAGTCTGGAACAGATTTAAAAATTAGACTGGTTTGAAAATGGAAAAGCCGATTTGAAAATCAGTTTGAAATCGGTTTCGTAAAAAAGTTCTTGCAAAAGTAAAAAAATCAGGTATAATATAATTTGTGACTGCGAGTTGATGCAGTCCATGCTGGAATAGCTCAGTCGGTAGAGCACTTCACTCGTAATGAAGGGGTCGTCGGTTCAAGTCCGATTTCCAGCTTTTTTTATTATTTATTTTCAGAAGACTTTTAGAGAATATATTTCAAAAACCAGAATATGCGATTCAGGATGAATTTGCGTGTTTGTAGAATAAGATATGTAGACAGGACCGTCACGTAGCAGTGAATGGTCCTTTTTGGTTGTTCTAATAACGGCGCCTGCACCGCCTCTCCAGAAGATTGATGAGCGAATAGAGGATAGTGGCAAGGATGCAGAGCAAAAGAATAGACATTAGAAGCCAATCCATTTTAAATACCTGACTTGCGTAGATGATCAGGTAACCAAGCCCTTCTTTGGCGGCAAGAAATTCGCCGATGATAACGCCGACCAGACAGAGCCCGATGTTGACTTTCATATTACTGATGATGGCAGGCAGTGAGCAGGGGAGAACGACTTTATACAGCGCATGGAAGCGGCTGCCGCCAAGTGTGTAGACCAGCATCAGTTTCCCGGCATCTACGGTGTGGAAACTTGTATAAAGATTTAAAATACTCCCGAAGATGGCAACAGACATTCCTGCAACAATGATCGTCGTTTTATTTGCACCGAGCCAGACAATCAGAAGCGGTGCAAGAGCAGATTTTGGAAGGCTGTTCAGCACGACCAAATAAGGATCTGCAATTTCTGAAAGCTTTGGGCTGAACCAGAGAAGAACTGCCATCAGGATACTGATGGCAATGACGAGCAGGAAGCTTAAAAGTGTTTCGTAAATCGTGACACCGATGTGCAGGAAAATGCTCTGGTCAGCAGCCATGCCGGCAAAGCACTGTACAATCTTTGACGGACTGCTGAAAATAAAAGAATCGATGATGCCGACATTTGCAGTAAATTCCCAGATAAAAAGAAAACTTAGAAGAATCAGTATTCGGGAAATGTGTACAATGTGTTTATGCCTTCGTATTGTCCTCAGATAGTCTGCATGTGTTCTGGATATTTCATACATTTGCATTCAGCTCCTCCCAGATCAGATTAAAATATGTTTTAAATTCGGGAGCATTGCGTCTTGCAAGCGGTGTATCCCGATCAAGGTCAAAGATAAGTGGAATCGTCTGCTGTATCGTTGACGGTCTTCCGGATAAGACGATCACCCGGTCAGCAAGGGAAATTGCTTCTGAGAGATCATGGGTGACCAGAATGGCAGAATTGCCTTCTTTCCGTATGATCTGTCCGATATCATCCCCGACCTGGAGTCTGGTCTGGTAATCCAGCGCGGAGAATGGTTCATCCAGAAGCAGAAGATCCGGATCCAGTACGAGTGTGCGGATAAGAGCGGCACGTTGCCGCATGCCGCCGGACAGCTCAGAAGGTCGGGAATTTTTGAAATTTCCAAGACCGTAAAGATCCAGAAGTTCTCCGGCTTTCTCTTTTGTCTTTGCAGTCAGCATATGCTGTACTTCCAGTCCGAGGATGACATTATTGAAAATTGTCCGCCACTCGAACAGCTCATCATGCTGTAACATATATCCGATATTTGTCGTACTTTCCCGCATGTATTTGCCATTGATACGGATCAGCCCCTTTTCCGGAGACAGAAGACCGCAGATCACGGATAACAGGGTAGATTTGCCGCAGCCAGACGGTCCGACGATGGCGATAAATTCTCCTTTGGAAAGAGAAAAAGAAATATCGGCAAGCGCCGGTGTCTCTCCTTCCGGCGTGTGATAGGAATAATAAATGTGTCGAAGTTCAAGCACTTGTTCCATATTTTACAGACTCCGCACAGGAATTTAATATTAGTTTATGTAAATATAAGAAATAAGTGCAAGTATTTACTTGTCATAGGATTTCAGAAAAGCTATAATTTTGTAGTATGTTAAAACAACAGAGAGAAGGTAACTTATGAATTATCAGAAAGAACTGGACAAGACACTTGAAAAACTGACGAAGGAGGAGAGAGTTCCAAAACTTCTTCTGCACAGCTGTTGTGCACCATGCAGCAGCTATGTGCTGGAATATCTGAGCCAGTATTTTGAGATCACGGTTTTTTATTATAATCCGAATATTTATCCGGAGAGCGAATATACAAAAAGAATCTGGGAGCAGCAGAAGCTTATTGATGAGCTGCCTGCGAAGCATCCGATATCCTTTATGGCAGGTCCGTATGATAAGGAACGCTTTTATGAGATGGCAAGTGGTCTGGAGCATGTAAAAGAAGGAGGCGCACGTTGCATGAAGTGCTATGAGCTGCGCTTAAGGGAAGCGGCAAAGATCGCTAAAAATGCCGGGTTTGATTATTTTACAACGACACTCAGTATCAGCCCGCTTAAGAAAGCAGAGCGTTTAAATGAGATTGGACAGCGGTTGGGTGAAGAATACGAGGTGGAATATCTGTTATCTGATTTTAAGAAGAAAAATGGATACAAACGTTCCATCGAATTATCGAAAATATATGGACTATATCGACAAGATTATTGTGGATGTGAATTTTCCATGGAAAACCGTGACAAAATGTGATAAAATTATTTACAATATTTTTGCGAAAGGAAGTAGAGCTGATGGCACAATTATGGGGCGGGCGTTTCACCAAAGAAACAGACCAGCTTGTATATAACTTTAACGCATCGATTTCTTTTGATAAGAGATTCTATGCGCAGGATATGAAGGGCAGCATGGCACATGTCAGAATGCTGGCAAAACAGGGAATCCTGACCGAAGAAGAGAGAGACCAGATCCTTGATGGACTGAATGGAATTTTAAAAGATGTAGAAGAAGGAAGGCTTGAGATCACCTCTGAGTATGAAGATATTCACAGCTTCGTAGAGGCGGTACTGATCGACCGGATCGGTGATGCAGGAAAGAAGATGCATACCGGACGCAGCCGTAATGATCAGGTCGCATTAGATATGAAACTTTACACGAGAGATGAGATCAAAGAGCTTAATCATCTGGTGAAAGAGATGATGGAAGTACTTCTTGAGATGATGGAAGCACACCTTGACACTTATATGCCGGGCTTTACGCATTTACAGAAAGCACAGCCGATCACACTGGCACATCATATGGGCGCATATTTTGAGATGTTTAAGAGAGATCATGAGCGACTTATCGATATTGCGAAGAGAATGAATACCTGCCCGCTTGGTTCAGGAGCACTTGCAGGTACTACATACCCGCTGGATCGTGAGTATACAGCAGAATTGCTTGGCTTTGACGGACCGACACTTAATAGTATGGACGGTGTTTCCGACAGAGATTATCTGATCGAACTGTTATCTGCATTGTCTACGATCATGATGCATTTATCCAGATTTTCAGAGGAAGTGATCATCTGGAATACCAATGAATATAAGTTTGTGGAGATTGATGATGCATACAGCACCGGAAGCAGTATTATGCCACAGAAAAAGAATCCGGATATTGCAGAACTTGTAAGAGGTAAGACCGGAAGAGTGTATGGAGCACTTAATTCGTTCCTTACAACGATGAAGGGAATCCCGCTTGCATATAATAAGGACATGCAGGAAGACAAGGAATGGGTATTTGATGCAATCGATACAACAAAGGGCTGTCTTGCTTTATTTACAGGAATGTTAAAGACCATGCAGTTTAATAAAGAGCGCATGGCAGAGAGTGCAAGACATGGATTTACCAATGCGACGGATGCGGCAGATTATCTGGTAAATCACGGAGTTCCGTTCAGAGATGCACACGGTATTGTCGGAAGACTGGTACTTCTGTGTATCGAGAAAAAGATCGCACTGGATGATCTTCCGTTAGATGAGTACAAGGAGATATGCCCGGTATTTGAAGAAGATATTTATGAAGCTATCAGCTTAAAGACTTGTGTAAATAAGCGTCTGACGATCGGTGCGCCGGGACACGATGCGATGGCACAGGTAATAAAGATCTGTCAGGATTATCTGTCAGCATATGAAGATGGTGTAAGTGAATAGAGAGAATTAAAGAAGGAGAGAAAAGATGGAACAGAAGTTAAAAGTAGGAATCTTAGGAGCAACAGGTATGGTAGGACAGCGCTTTATTTCTCTGCTGGAAAATCACCCTTGGTTTGAAGTAGTAAAAGTGGCAGCAAGCCCGAGATCTGCAGGAAAGACATACGAAGAGGCAGTTGGTGGACGCTGGAAGATGGACACACCGATGCCGGAAGCAGTGAAGAAACTGGTTGTTGCCAATGTTAATGAAGTGGAGAAAGTAGCTGCTGATGTAGATTTTGTATTTAGCGCTGTAGATATGACAAAAGACGAGATCCGTGCGATCGAGGAAGCATATGCGAAGACAGAGACACCGGTTGTTTCCAACAATAGTGCACATCGCTGGACAAAGGACGTACCGATGGTAGTACCGGAGATCAATGCAGCTCATTTTGAACTGATCAACGACCAGAAGAAACGTCTTGGGACAACAAGAGGATTCATCGCAGTAAAACCAAACTGTTCTATCCAGAGTTATACACCTTGCCTTGCAGCATGGAAAGAATTCGGACCGAAGGAAGTTGTTGCAACAACATACCAGGCAATTTCCGGAGCAGGTAAGACATTCAAAGACTGGCCGGAGATGGTGGAGAACATTATCCCTTATATCGGCGGAGAAGAAGAGAAGAGTGAGCAGGAGCCGCTTCGTGTTCTCGGAACATATGAGAATGGACAGATCACACTTGCCGAGTCACCGAAGATTACATGCCAGTGCTTACGTGTACCGGTTCTTAACGGACATACAGCAGCAGTGTTTATCAATTTTGAGAAGAAGCCTACAAAGGAACAGCTTATCGAGAAGCTTGTAAACTTCAAAGGATTCCCACAGGAAGCAGAACTTCCGAGTGCTCCGAAGCAGTTCATCCAGTATCTGGAAGAGGACAACCGTCCGCAGGTAAAAATGGACGTAGATTACGAGAATGGAATGGGCGTATCCATCGGGCGTCTCAGAGAAGACAGCATGTTTGATTATAAGTTTGTTGGTCTGTCTCACAACACAGTCAGAGGAGCAGCAGGTGGAGCTGTGCTCTGCGCAGAAGCACTTACAGCCAAGGGATACATTCAGGCGAAATAATGATACCAGAGCCAAAAAGTCTGAAGCCACAGGAGCTTGCTCATAAGTGGCTGTAAGACTTTGGGGCTCGCCCCAATATGAGCATAAAAGTGGGATTTTAATCCCGCGATATGCGAATAGTGGGTAGGATTACGGGAGTGCGTTAGCACATAGTAATCCGTTGGTATCATAAGATATACCAGAGATGCATAAAAGGAAGGCGAGCCGGGACACAATCGGGCTTACGCCTTCCTTTCTTGTCCGTCCGGGCAGAATGTGGTATGATAGAAAACATACGAAAGTAGGATGTAATCTTGTGGGAGCATGCAGAATACAGAAATAATCACGCACAGACAGGAAGGGACGAGAGGACATGAAAAAAGAAATTTTGAATTATACACAGAACCGGGAGCTTTCCTGGCTGGAATTTAATAAACGGGTACTGGAAGAAGCAAGAGATATTACCGTTCCGCTTCTGGAGCGAATGAAATTCGTAGCGATTTTCACAAGCAATCTGGATGAATTTTTCATGATCCGGGTCGGAAGTCTGTTTGACATGGCACATACAGATGCGCAGGCAACGGACAGCCGGTCCGGCATGACACCGATGGAACAGCTTGAGAAGATTTACGCTGCGGTGGCACCGCTTTACAAAGAGCGTGATAAGACCTATGCTGACATCAAGAGTCAGTTGAGTCCTTACGGTGTGTGCGGGCTGGATTTTAAAGAGTTAGACCAGCAGGAAAGAAAATATGTGAAGAAATATTTCAAAGAACAGGTTCTTCCGGTATTGTCTCCGCAGATTGTGGATGCGAATCATCCGTTCCCACATCTTCTGAATAAAGAAATCTATGTAACGGCAAGTCTTACACAGAAAGACAAAAAGAATAAAGTGCATATGGGTATCGTTCCGATTCCGCAGTTTATTTCCGATATTTTATATTTACCAGGCAAGGATATCCGTTATATCCGCATGGAAAAAGTGATCATGGAATATCTGGATCTTGTCTTTACCCGGTATGACATTTCCGATGCAAACTACATTTGCGTGACAAGAAATGCAGACGTTGCGCCGGATGATGAGGCACTGGAAGTAACGGACGATTTCCGCAAACTTATGAAGAGCACCCTGCATAAGAGAAGAAAAATGGCAGTGGTACGCCTGGAAGTAGCTGAGAAATTAAGCGAAGATATGCAGGCATTTTTCTGCGTGAAATTCCAGATCACTCCGGATCAGATTTTCCGGACAAAGATGCCGATGAAGCTGTCATATATTTTTGCAATTAGCGGAAAATTGCCGGAGCCATTGAAGAAAGCGTTGATCTATCCGCCGTTTTCACCACAGCCGTCTGCGGCAGTAGAAGATGGCAGTATCATGCGTCAGATCCGGAAGAAAGACCTGTTATTATTCTATCCATATGAAAGTATGCAACCGTTCCTGAATCTCATCAAAGAAGCATCGACAGATCCGAATGTGCTGACGATCAAGATTACGATCTACCGTCTGGCAAGTAAGGCGAGACTGGTAGAATATTTGTGTGCTGCAGCAGAGAATGGCAAAGAAGTTACCGTTCTCATTGAGCTGAGGGCAAGATTTGACGAGCAGAATAATATTGACTGGTCTGAGCGTCTCGAAGAAGCCGGATGCCGTGTAATCTATGGATTTGAAAATTACAAAGTTCATTCCAAAATCTGCCTGATCACTTACCGGAACCGTGGAGATATCCAGTATATTACCCAGGTAGGAACCGGTAATTATAACGAGAAGACAGCAACAATGTACACCGATCTGTCTCTGATAACAGCAGATCCGGCTATTGGAAAAGATGCGTCTGCATTTTTCAATAATATGGCGACGGGCAATCTGGATGGTCATTATACGTATCTGATCGTCTCACCGACCAGCCTGAAGCAGAAAATTCTTGTAATGATGGATGAGGAGATTAAAAAAGGCGTAAAAGGACGCATCGTGATGAAGATGAATTCCGTCACAGATGTTGATTTTATTAAGAAAGTATCTAAGGCTTCCTGTGCCGGTGTAAAAGTAGATCTCCTCGTGCGCGGTATCTGCTGTATTCTTCCGGGTGTACCGGGATATACAGAAAATGTGCGCGTGATGAGCGTTGTCGGACGCTTTCTGGAACATCCGCGTATTTTCAGCTTTGGAACCGGAAAAGAACAGAAGATCTATATCGGTTCGGCAGATATGATGACGAGAAACACAGAAAAACGTGTGGAAGTTGCGTGTCCGGTGCTGGATGAAGAGATTAAGAAAATTATTAATCATGATTTGAAAGTGATGTTAAGTGATAATATCAAAGCGCGTATTTTGCAGAAAGATGGCACTTACAGAAAGAGAGAACTGACAGAACCATATATTGATTCACAGGCAGTTTTCATGGACGAGATGATTCGGGCGGCAGAGAAAACAAAAGAACGACCGAAGAAGAAAAAAGGTCTTTTATCAAAGATAAAAAATATATTTCACTAGGAGTTAGATAAGATATATGGGGAAATCATTATATATCGCGGAGAAACCAAGTGTGGCGCAGGAATTTGCCAAAGCACTGAATATTTTTGCAAAGAGAAAAGACGGATATCTGGAATCGGAAGAAGCCGTTGTAACGTGGTGCGTTGGGCATCTTGTTACAATGAGTTATCCCGAAGAGTATGATCCGTCGCTGAAAAGGTGGAGCCTTGAGACTCTGCCTTTTATTCCGCAGGAATTCAAATACGAAGTAATCCCAGGTGTTGCAAAACAGTACCGGATCGTGGCAGGGTTATTAAACAGAGCGGATGTGGATACAATCTATGTCTGTACCGACTCCGGGCGAGAAGGAGAATATATTTACCGCCTGGTGGAGCAGCAGGCACAGGTGACCGGCAAGAAAAGGCTTCGTGTGTGGATTGATTCGCAGACAGAGGAAGAGATATTAAGAGGGATCAGAGAAGCAAAAGACCTCTCCGAGTATGATAATCTGTCGGCGTCCGCTTATCTTCGCGCGAAGGAAGACTATCTGATGGGAATTAATTTTTCCAGACTGCTGACACTGAAATACGGGAACAGTATTTCCAGTTACCTGAATACAAAATATTCCGTGATATCGGTAGGGCGTGTCATGACGTGCGTCCTCGGAATGGTCGTGCGCAGAGAGCGGGAGATCCGTGAGTTTGTGGAGACGCCATTTTACCGTGTGCTCAGTGCGATCGGGGAGAGCGGACAGACATTCGAGGGAGAATGGCGCGCCGTGAAGGGCTCCCGCTATTTTGAATCCTTTGATCTTTATAAGGAAAATGGTTTCAAAGAAAAAGACAAAGCAGAGGCGCTCATTCAGTATTTAAAAGAAAATAATGAACCACTGACCTGTCAGATCACTTCCATTGAGAAGAAAAAGGAAAAGAAGAATCCGCCGCTTCTCTATAACCTGGCGGAGCTCCAGAATGAATGTTCCAAAAGATTCAAGATCAGCCCGGATGAGACACTCAGAATCGTGCAGGAATTATACGAGAAGAAGTTGGTTACATATCCGAGAACGGATGCCCGTGTCCTCTCAACAGCAGTGGCAAAAGAGATCCACAAGAACTTAAACGGGCTGATGAAATATGACGTTGCCGTTCCATATCTGAAAGAAATCGTATCCTTCGGTTCCCATAAAGGACTGGAGAAGACAAGGTATGTAAATGACAAACAGATCACAGATCACTATGCAATTATTCCGACCGGACAGGGTATGGGGGCGTTGAATGGTTTATCCCATCTATCCAAACAGGTGTATGAAGTGATCGTGCGACGTTTCTTGAGTATTTTCTATCCACCGGCTGTATACCAGAAAGTTGCGATTGTGACAAAAATCAAGGAAGAGTCCTTTTTCTCCAGTTTCAAAGTACTGGCAGAAGAAGGATATCTGAAAGTCGCAGGCAATCCGGCGAAGAAAAAAGCAAAGACAAATAACGCTGACAGTCCGGATGACGGACAAAACGATGGACAGATGGAGGCGGATGTAAACTTTTTTGAGAAGATCAAGACGTTAAAAAAGGGTATGTCTCTCCCGGTACAGGCGTTAGACATCAAAGAGGGAAAGACATCACCGCCGAAGCGTTACAATTCCGGTTCACTGATTCTTGCAATGGAAAATGCGGGGCAGTTGATCGAAGATGAGGAACTGCGTGCACAGATTAAAGGAAGCGGAATCGGAACAAGTGCAACAAGGGGAGAGATTTTAAAAAAATTATTTAACATCAAATATTTATCTCTTAATAAAAAGACGCAGATCGTAACTCCGTCCATGCTCGGAGAGATGGTATATGACGTTGTGCAGAATTCCATCCGTTCACTCCTTAACCCGGAACTGACCGCAAGCTGGGAAAAAGGACTCAACTATGTTGCGGAAGGTGACATTACTTCCGAAGAATATATGCAGAAGCTGGATCATTTTATCGTCAGTCGCACCGAGGGTGTGCGTGGACTCAGAAATCAGAGCCAGCTCAGAAACTGCTATGATAAGATCGCGCAGTTTTATAAGAAGACGAATAAAGGTAAATGATTTGCCAGCTACTTAAGAACGTGGTATGCTGATACAAAAGAGAGATTACTGTAAAGGAGAAAAGAAACAAATGAAAGAAATAACAGTGAAGGAGTTATACACACTGGATGAGACAATCGCAAAAAATCTTTTTGAAGGTGTGACATATCCATGGGAAGTGCTGCCGAAGATCAGTGCTTTCATTCTGGAACTGGGAAAAACATTACCGGAAGAGGAATATGACAAAGTAGGAGAGGACGTATGGATCGCCAAATCAGCGAATGTATTTCCATCTGCTTATGTACACGGACCTGCGATCATCGGAAAGAACGCAGAAGTCAGACACTGTGCATTTATTCGTGGAAATGCGATTGTAGGTGAAGGTGCGGTTGTCGGAAACTCTACAGAGCTTAAAAACGTTATCCTGTTCAATAAAGTACAGGTACCGCATTACAATTATGTCGGTGATTCGATTCTTGGCTACAAGTCCCACATGGGAGCCGGTTCTATTACATCCAATGTAAAATCAGACAAGAAACTGGTTGTTGTGAAGACACCGAAAGAAAATATCGAGACTGGAATCAAGAAATTTGGCGCTATGGTCGGAGACGAAGTAGAAGTCGGATGTGGATCCATCCTGAATCCGGGAAGTGTGATCGGAAGCCACACCAATATTTACCCGCTTTCCAGCGTGCGCGGTTATGTGCCGGCAAACAGCATTTACAAAAAGCAGGGTGAAGTGGTTGAGAAATACGAAGATTAATGATAAGGAGGACCAGATATGGACGACAGATATGTATCATTTGAAATTGCGAAAACAAAACACATTGCACTGGTAGCACACGACGGAAAGAAAAAAGAAATTGTAGATTGGTGTGACAGAAATAAAGACATCCTGAAAAATCATTTCTTATGCGGAACAGGAACAACAGCCAGACTGATCGCAGAGAAGACCGGGCTTCCGGTGAAAGCTTACAACAGTGGTCCGTTAGGCGGAGACCAGCAGATCGGTGCTAAGATCGTAGAAGGACAGATTGACTTCATGGTATTCCTCTGGGATCCGTTAGAGGCACAGCCGCACGATCCGGATGTAAAGGCATTGCTTAGAATTGCTGTTGTTTATGACATCCCGGTTGCAAATAACCTTGCAACAGCAGATTTCATGCTGCAGTCCAAATATATGTCTGAAAGCTACAGCCGTACGGTTGAGAACTTCAACAAGACGATCCAGGACCGCGTGAATCAGATGAAGTAATGATATGAGCATGAAAGTGGGATTTTAAGACCACGATATGCGAATAGAGAGAGGGATTGTGAGAGTGCGAAGCATGGAACAATCTACAGGTATTATAGCGTAAAGATTATATAGAATAAAAAACAGCCATCATGCAGGAAAACATTGTTATAAATACAATATTACTTGCAAGGTGGTTGTTTTTTACTGCCATAGTATCTGAGAAATCTGCCAGTGTCAGGTTTTACAGATATTGATAAGGTGAAAGAGAGAAAATTTATTGACAAGTACACAGTTGCTGTGATATCCTATGAAAAGAAATTAAAGCTTTAATGCTTTAAAGCGTTACGCTTTAAAGCGACAATAGAAACGGAGTTAGTAAAGAAACAGGTGAAAGATAGGAATTGAGAAGCTAACCTCTGCTTAAAAAGGAACGAGAGAAACAAAAGTAAAAAGAAAGATGAGGGTTTATTATGGGAATCAAGATTGTACTTCTTGTATTATTCTTCGCTGTGATGGTGGCGGTAGGTGTATACTCAAGAAAGCATGCAACCAGTGTTGACGGATTTGTTCTTGGAGGAAGGTCAGTAGGACCGTGGCTGACTGCTTTCGCATATGGAACATCCTACTTCTCGGCAGTTGTATTTGTCGGCTATGCAGGACAGTTCGGATGGAAATACGGACTTGCAAGTACATGGATCGGACTTGGCAATGCGATTATTGGAAGTTTGCTGGCATGGGTTGTATTGGGAAGACGAACCAAAGTTATGACGCAGCATCTGAATGTCAAGACAATGCCGGATTTCTTCGGAGAGAGATACGGAAGTAAGGCACTGAAAATTACTGCATCAGCAATCGTATTTATTTTCCTTGTACCGTATACAGCGTCCGTATACAACGGATTATCCAGACTGTTCGGAATGGCATTTAACATTCCATATACATACTGCGTTCTCGGAATGGCAGCATTTACAGCAGTGTATGTTATCCTCGGAGGCTATATGGCGACAGCGATTAACGATTTCATCCAGGGAATCATCATGTTAGGCGGAATTATCGGAGTTATCGGAGCTGTTCTTAGCGGACAGGGAGGGTTTATCCAGGCCATTCGCAAGATGGCAGAGATTCCAAGTGATGTACCTGTGACGATGGGACAGCCGGGCGCATTTACATCCTTTTTCGGACCGGATCCGCTGAACCTGTTAGGCGTTGTAATCCTGACATCCCTCGGAACATGGGGACTGCCGCAGATGATCGGTAAATTTTACGCGATCAAAGACGAGAAAGCAATCAATACAGGAACTGTGATATCCACATTATTTGCAGTTGTGATCTCCGGAGGATGTTATTTTCTCGGAGGATTCGGACGATTATTTGACAATGCATCTATTTACGATGAGACAGGAAATGTCGTCTTTGACAGTATCGTTCCGTATATGCTGTCTACGTTACCGGACATCCTGATCGGAATTGTGATCGTACTTGTCTTATCCGCATCCATGTCCACGCTGGCATCACTCGTACTGACATCCAGTTCTACACTGACACTGGACTTCTTAAAAGACAATGTTATGAAAAATATGAGCGAGAAGAAGCAGGTGCGGACGATGCAGGTACTGATCGTATTCTTCATCGTGCTTTCCGTAGCAATCGCATTAGATCCGCCGACCTTTATCGCACAGCTTATGGGAATTTCCTGGGGCGCACTAGCCGGAGCATTTCTGGCACCGTTCTTATATGGATTGTATTGGAAACGAGTTTCCAAAGCGGCTGTATGGGCAAGCTTCGCAGCAGGTGTCGGTATTACCGTATCGAACATGTTTATCGGCTACATTGCTTCACCAATCAATGCAGGAGCGATCGCGATGATCGCAGGACTTATCATTGTGCCGATAGTGAGCGCATTATCACCGAAACCGGATACCGGAAAGGTGGATCAGATTTTTGAATGTTACGATGAAAAAGTCGTGATAACGAAAAAACGCTCTTTGGAGGCAAAATAAGACACAATCTAATACAATAAATTAAAAAACATCAAGGGAAGTGATTAAATTTACCACTTCCCTTTTTAATGTAGCTGTGTTAGTATAAGTGAGTGTTAAAAATAAACAACTAAATTGATGATTATTATTCAATGAGTTTTGTATAGAAGGAGAGGTAATACACATGAAAAATTATGAAAAATATCAGCGGTCTTATTTTATGCCGCCGGAGGTCACATACGATTGGGCAAAGAAAGATCATATTGAAAAACCACCGATCTGGTGTAGCGTTGACTTACGTGACGGTAACCAGGCGCTGATCGAGCCAATGAGTCTGGAAGAGAAGTTAGAGTTCTTCCAGATGCTTGTAGATATCGGATTCAAAGAGATTGAGGTCGGATTCCCGGCAGCATCTGAGACAGAGTACCAGTTCATGCGCACATTGATCGAGAGAAATATGATTCCGGATGATGTTACCGTACAGGTACTGACACAGGCAAGAGAACATATTATCAAGAGAACATTTGAAGCAGTTAAAGGTGCTCCACATGCAGTTGTACATCTTTATAATTCTACATCTGTTGCACAGAGAGAACAGGTATTTAAGAAAAGCAAAGAAGAAATTAAGAAGATTGCAGTAGATGGTGCAGAGTTATTGTTAAAACTGGCAAACGAGACAGATGGTAACTTCACATTCCAGTATAGCCCGGAGAGTTTCCATGGAACAGAAGTAGATTATGCAGTAGAAGTTTGTAATGCAGTATTGGATGTATGGAAACCTACAGCTGACAACAAAGCGATCATCAATATTCCGACAACCGTAGAGAATGCGATGCCACATACATTTGCATGTCAGTTAGAGTATGTAAATAAACATTTGAAATACAGAGATGATGTTATTCTTTGCTTACATCCACATAACGACCGTGGATGCGGTGTTGCAACAGCAGAGCTTGGAATGTTGGCAGGAGCAGACAGAATCGAGGGAACTTTATTTGGAAATGGAGAGCGTACCGGTAACGTAGATATTGTAACTATGGGTATGAACATGTACTCACAGGGTGTGGATCCGGGACTGGATTTCTCTAATATGAAAGAGATCCGCGAGACATACGAGAGACTGACAAGAATGCACGTTTACGAGCGTCAGCCATATGCCGGAGATCTTGTATTTACGGCATTTTCAGGATCTCACCAGGATGCGATCGCCAAAGGAATGCAGTGCAGAGAAGAGAGCAAGAGCAATCTGTGGACAGTTCCGTATCTGCCGATCGATCCGAGGGATGTCGGAAGAGAGTACGATTCCGATGTTATCCGTATCAACAGCCAGTCCGGTAAGGGTGGAGTCAACTACATCCTGAAACAGAGCCACGGCATCAACCTGCCACAGCAGATGCGTGCAGAGGTAGGATACCTTGTAAAAGACGTATCCGACAAGGCGCACAAAGAGTTGAGTCCGGAATGGGTATATCAGATCTTCTCTGATAACTACATTAATACAAAACCAGTATTCCATGTAGACGAGTGCCATTTCAAACAGACGGATGGAATTACTGCAGAAGTAACAATCAATCACCAGAATGAGAACCGCACGATCACAGCAATGGGTAACGGACGTTTGGACGCTGTCAGCAACGCACTGAAACAGTATTTCAACGTTAGCTATGAACTGAGCTTCTATGAAGAACATTCTCTGACAAAGGGATCTTCTTCCAAAGCTGTTGCTTATGTCGGAATCCTCTGCAACGGCAAGCCATTCTGGGGCGTTGGTATCGATGCAGATATCATCAAAGCATCTATCGAAGCGCTGACAGTTGCAGTCAACAAGCTGGAAGATATTGGGAGCGCCGATACATGCAAAGATGCAAGAATGATCGAGATTATGAATTATATTCAGGCAAATTATATTGATGTGACACTGGATGATCTGGCAGAGAAATTCTACCTGTCCAAGCCATATATTTCCAAATATATTAAGGAAAAATCCGGCATGACATTTGGCGAACTGGTAAAGAAAATCCGCATGAAAAAAGCAAAAGCATTACTCAAGAGCAGCAATATGACCGTTGAAAATATTGCACTCACAGTCGGCTATCAGAACGTGGAGCATTTCAATCGTATGTTCAAGAAAGCTTACAACATGACACCGATTCAGTTCCGCAATCAGAAATAATTAAGAAGAGAATAAAATGAGAAAATAAGATGAAGCACCGCTTTCAGTTGTTCCGTAAAAGGACATGGGAGAGGTGCTTTTTAATTGTTATAGTATCCGGAGGAAGCTTCCAGTGGCAGATTCCGTAAGTAAAACTTCCAAATGCAACAAAACTTTGCTATACTTACAGTAATGATAAGCTTTAATCAAAGAAAGATAATAATATAAACAGCACGACAGCAGGGCAATTTCTGAATACATGAAACAGAATTTCCCTGCTGTTTTTAAAAACTTTGAAATTATATGTCACAAAGTGGAGCTGTGGATTGTTACTATATATGTAAGATAAATTATCTGAGAAAGAGGTGAATCTATGTTATATGAATTATCATTTAACTACTGGGACGATGATCCGGCGAATGATGACGAGATAATCCTGGCAGTGTACTCATCCGAAGAGCAGTTAAAGAAAGGGCTGGAGAAATTCAAAAAGCAACCAAGATTTGCAGGGAAAGAAGACAGCTTTGGGGTTAGCGAAAGAAAGATCAATGAAGAAAATGATTTCTGGGAAGAAGGTTTTATAATTGAGTATTATGAACCTTATGAAATAACTGTAGAAAAGGGGTTTGTGTTGCAACAGATAGATATAAAGTATGATTTTGCTATGTATGATACAAATGTCTGGGGAGATCCATTATTTATGGATGAAGTACATGATTATGAAGATCATGCACAATGTTTTGTGTATCAAAATCGGAAGAAGAACCAGTTCTATTGTTTTGATAAAAAGCAGAAGAAGATTATCTTTGAAACAAAGTTAGAAGCAGAAATGAAGAAACATTTACAGGAAACTTATGGTATTTCTGATATGAAATTAAAAGCGATAAGACTTAATGAGATGGAGTGATGATTTATGTATGTATATCAGTTGACACATGTGAATGGTATAAGCATTAAAGTGATAGGTTATTTCGGGAGCTGGAAAAAAGCGCGCCAGGTGATGAAGAAATATCGTTCGCAGGTACAAGGATTTAAAGAGTTTCCAAGGTGTTTTCGGATTAAGAAACTGCTAGTCAATCAGGATGATTTTTATTATGGGTATTCTAAGGGGAAGAGTGTAAATGAGAAAACTTTGTAAAAATACACTGAACAGATTTCTAATAAGAAGCATTAAATTCGTTTTTCGGTCAATAAAAATAAGTGGGGAAATAAGCCTAAAATGACGAAATATTGAATGAACCTGATAGGATCAATTGCAAGAGTAAGTCTGAGTTGAGATAATTCGAAATAAAGTCAAAGAAACTGGTTAAGAGTTAAGCTTTAATCCAGAATATTCAAAATAAAGCCAAAGAAATTAGGAAGTATTCTAAGCTCAAATTAAAAAAGATAGAAATAGAGCTAAGAAACTGAACAAGAAAACAAGCTTTAAACAAAAAAAAACAGACATTGAGTCAAAAAGTAGGTAATAGAATAAGTTTTTGATAAGGAGATAATAGTTGGAATCACTGAAAAAGCTACTTATAAATATTTTTGGACCGAAGTCAGATCCATGGACACATGCGAGAGCACTTCGGATAGGTAAGAAAATTTTAAAAGGAATATTTATATTAAATATTGTGTTTTTTGTTTTGGCTGTAAAGTACGGAGGAGATGCGACTTTTGCACTGTGCGGCTGGTTTATAGTCGCAAATTTGATGATTGTAATAATAATAAAGTTCAAAGATTACAATTTCATTGCCGAAGTAATCATAAATGGAAATGATATTTGTTTTGAATTGCCGGAAGAAGTAATTGTTGTATCAAAAGATGATATAAAAGAAATGATTTATATATTGTATGAAGTGCGTGTTTATCTGAAAAATGGGAAAAGGCTCTATGCCGACCGAAAATTTTGCCCGCCATATGTTGTTGCAGATGGCAGAAAACATCAGGGAATCAGAGCAGAAGACTTTGTGGGTGTAAAATTTATCATGAGGGAAGAAGATACAACGTTTAGAAGATAGTAGAGGTTAGAGAGACAGTTTCCGACTGAAAGCAGAGGAGAAAGCCAATGAGTTTTGTATATAATGATAAAGCATGGCAGATTGTTGAATATAAGAATTTGTATTATATTGAACTGTATACGCGTTCAATCCGTGTTTATAACCAATCATTTGATCAGATATTGAAAAGAGATAATCCGCAGTATTATTATGCGCAGATTTTAGTTGTAGAAGATACATTGTTCGCGATGGGGAAAGATACAACATTTATTGATGTGCTGAAAATACCATCCTTAGAATTAGTGAAAAGGATCAAATGGAATGAGGAACGATATTTTGTACGAAGTGAATCGACAAATATGATATACAATAAGCAGGAACAACTTGTATATTCAGGCTTGTATTCTGATAAAAAAGACACTGCTGTTTTAACGATAATTCATATAAATGAAGATTACAGGGAAGAGGTTGTCTGGCAATCAGAGCATACATATTTATTGCAGATTCTTTATAACAAGAGAAAAAAAGATTACTTGCTGTGTTATAGAAAGATATACGAAGAAAATAGGAGAGAAGTATTCTGGGAGGAGCTGGCATGGCTTAGAAGCGGGAAAATGTTCATGCGCTATGAAATGGAGCAAGATCAGGATTTTTGGGATTATGCATTTGACAGAAAAGAAAAAATTTGGTTTCGTGGATGTTTTGCGCCGGCTTGGAAATCATATCTGGTAAAATTAGAAGATAGCAGAAAAATGGATAGCTTTAGAAAACTGACTGAAATAAATGATTTGCTTGCATTTTCCGAGGATGGAAAGCGATGCGCTTATGTGATACCGGGGAAGACCTCAAAAGTATACATTTATTCTCTCGAAAAAGAAGCATGTGAGCGGGAAATTACTTTGAAAGATTCAGAGCTTAGCTGGTGTGAAATTCAATTTGTTGGGAATCGGTATATAGCAGTCAGAGGCTGTGATTATATGTTCTGGTATGAGATATGATTCTCCGGTTGTACAACCTGTATATTCCAGCTATAATAAAATTATAGGGAATCCTTTTAATTATGAATTTGAGAACGGAGCACCAGTATGTTCACAAATACAAAAATCTTGTTGGAACAATATACAGAGATATTGCAAAAAATATATGGAAATCATTTAAGAAGAGTGATTTTGTATGGCTCTTATGCAAGAGGTGATTATACGAAAGATTCTGACATAGATATTATGATTTTGCTGGATATGTCGGATATGGATATTAAGCAGTATCGGCATGACTTGTCTGGGGAGACATTTGAGTTCAATATGGATCATGATCTTGATATTAAGCCGATAGCGAAAAGTGAAATACATTTTCAAAAGTGGGTTGATGTATATCCGTTTTGTACAAATGTAATGAAAGAGGGAGTGAAATTGTTTGAAGCAGCCTAATTTTTACATTGTAACAAAAGACGAAGCGGAAGAACAAATTCAAACAGCAAAAGAATTAATAACATATGTGGAGCAATATGTTTCAACAAAATATAAGAAATAACCAATCTAAAATTAAAGAAAAGGTTGGTTATTTCGTCAAATGAAGAGTTAAAAAAATGACGGAAGAGATATTTACGCCGGGATAGAAATAACCTGCGAGGTACATATGGAGATTACAATCAAATCATACATTAAAGAGAAAGTCAAAATTGAATTATGGCAGTGCAGCCAGAATATTCTGAGTATCGATTTATCGGAAGGCGAAGACTGTGTGACTGACATAGATTTGCCAGAGTATGGCAAGACAGAAATTCTGGTTGCTGTTTCTTACGAAGAGCCAGAAGAAGCAGGCAATTTTCTGGATCATTTTCTGTGGGGATTATACTATCTGCTGGATGGTGATATAGGAAGCCCTCTGGATGGAGAATCTGGTTTGATCGGTACGAAAATATCTGGTGAATTTCGGGAAGATACTGCATTAAAGTTATCATGCGTTGGGAGCAGTCCATCAAAAGGTTATGTCGTTACGATTGAATGTAAAGAAAATTTAGAAAAGTTATATTATCTAAGAGTTGGAAAAGAAGAGCTGGAAAAGAAAGTAAAAGAATGGAAAAAACGAGTATTTTCTGCGTGGCTAATTGTAGCGTTTGTCTTTATATGCGGGATGCTATATGGAATCTTAAGAGTAATTCCGGTTATGAGTATATTCTGCGGTGTTGTGATTTTATTGTTTCTCGTATTATTATGTGTTCGGTTCAGAGATGCTGATAAACAGGTGGAACATTTATACGAGAAGGCAACTGATGAGATATGATTTATAGGAGAAGAACATGAAAAAATATTTTATTCCAATGCAGCACACGCATTCCTGCGTGGCAGGTCTGTATTTTCACGGTGGGAATATAGTTGAGAACAGAGAAAACAGAGGTATTTCACATCTACTGGAACATATGATCTTCCGGCGGTTGGATACGCTGAAGATGAAGGAGCTTTACCGGAATCTGAACAGGCAGGGATTTGATCTGCGTGGTTTTACAAATGAGAAAATGATCGGTTTCTATATTCAGACACCGCTGAAAAAAATTAACGATGCGGCAGATCTTTTGTTAAAAATTCTGCAAAAATATGACTACACGGAAGAGGAAGTAGAAGCAGAAAAGCGTGTTGTATTGCGTCAGATAGATGAGAAATCCGTGTATTTTTTTGATAAGAAGACGCACCGGAAATACTATCGGAACACGCCATTTGCCAAATTAATCATGGGGCGGCAAAAGGATGTTGAGAAGATAGATGCCACTATGGTAAATGAATACAAAAACAAACTGTTCTGCAGTGAAAATGCTGTATTTATCATGACGGGGAATTTCACAAATGAAGTACAGGAGGAAATCAGTCATAAAATCGAGCAAATAGAAGCAGTTGACAATCGACAGGGCATTTATACTTCGGAGATGGAAGATGTGCTCCCGAAACATTTCGGCAAGCGGACGGAGAAAGATGATTTGCTTGTAGATTGCGGCTACAGTCTGTGTGATATGAGTGTTTCTTTTGATATTTTACGGGAATGTAATCCGTTTGCTGTGGATATGCTGATGAACATATTCGTAAATGGAGATGGAGCAAAGTTACAATGGAAATTAAAGGATAAAAAGGGCTGGACAGGAGATGTCTTTGGCAGCATAGAAAATTTTGCAAATTTTGCCAGATTTAAAATTGATTATGCAGTCAAAGAAGAAGATCTGCCAGATTCCATGATCTGTTTTGCTAAGACACTTCAGAAAGCAAAAGAAAATTTATCCGAAAAAGACAGAGAAGAAGTGATTGGATTTCATACATTCCAGCCGGGACTATGGGATGACTCTTGCGAATATAATCAGTATATTGCGGAAAGTGTGTTTACACAGGGTAGTTCTGCATATGAAGTGAAAGAGATTATCCGCCAATATGAAAATGTTACAGTTGAAGAATTAAAACAACTGGCAAATGAGATATTTACGCCGGAAAATATGAGCATTAGCGTTGGCTATGACAGTTGGTACACGAAGAAATCAACTTTGGAAAAGAAATGCCGGAAGATGCGAAAAATACTGGGAGGACAATACTTATGATGAATAAAATATCAATTATCACATTTGTAGGAATGATCATTACCGGACTCATATCAGTCACGGTGTTTCTCGCGCCGGTAAGTGGTTTCCTTATGTATCCGTTTTTTGCGGGCTTCGCAGCACTGCTTGGGATTGTGAGCGCACTGCTTGCAAGAGAACATAAGATTTTGCGCGTATTTGCTATTCTTATAGTGGTAATCATGGTCGGAACAATATTATGCGATGTAATATTTGTGATTCGCTTTATGACTGGGATGTTTTAGAAAATAGAAAGCTTAAATTGAAAAAATTTTATATTAGGTCTATAAATAAAATGGATTTGATAAGCTTGAATCAAGACAATTCGGAACAGAGATAAGAAATTAACTAAGAAATAAGCTCCAATTAAAAAAATTCGAAATTAAGCCGAAAATTTTCAAAAAACAGGCTCCGGCGGATTCCCGCCGGAGCCTGCAATCAATATATGCAATTTTACTATGCAAATAGCTTAGCTGGCAGCCAGAAAATCGTGTAGCCAGAGAAGCCTCGTAGTCAAAGCCTAGATTGCTCTTGTGTATTCTTTGAGCCATTCTCTTTCCTCATCTGTAAGGTGCGGTCCGATCTTCTCATATACGTCTTTGTGGTAGTTGTTGAGCCATTCTCTCTCAGATTTGGTCATCTCTTCCGGATCAATTCCGTCAAGGTCGATCGGAGCGAAAGTGATCGTCTCGAAGTGCATGAACTGACCATATTTGTTCAGTTCACCTTTTCTTACGATAAATTCATTTTCGATACGGATACCGAATTTACCATCTTCGTAAATACCAGGCTCGTCTGTGATAACCATACCTTCTTCTAACTGATGATGCTCGTTCTTGCTTGGAACAACATACCAGCGGAAGCCTGTCGGTGGCTCGTGAACATTTCCAAGGTATCCGACGCCATGTCCGGAACCGCACTGGAAGTCAATGTTCAGATCCCAGATCGGCTGTCTTACGAGGACATCCAGGTTGTAACCGTGGCATCCATAGAGGAAGTTCGCACGGGACAGGTTCATCATAGCACGTACAACGGCTGTAAAATATTTCTTCATATCCTGATCGATAGAACCAAGGATGAAAGTACGTGTAATATCTGTAGATCCTTCATAGTATCCGCCGCCTGTATCATTCAGGAACATTGCGCCTTCTTTTAATACAACGTCTGTCTCTTTACTCGGAGAATAATGCATCATAGCTGCATGATCTGCAAATGCGCACAGAGGTTCAAAACTGTCGCGGATATATCCTTCCTGAGCCGCTCTTAAGCTTGTCAGCTTGTCAGCAGAGCTTAACTCTGTAATATCTTCTTTGTCGTAACGAGTCTTGATCCAGTACATGAATTTTGTAATCGCAATACCATCTTTGATATGCGCTTCTTTGATGTTCTCCAGCTCAACATCATTCTTCATAGCTTTCATAAGAATTGTCGGGTTGGCAGCTTCTACGATCTTGCAAGGAATGTTCTTGTAAAGTGCGTAGTTCATCTTCATCGGATCGATGAGGGCAGTCTCGGAAGCATCCAGTTTTTTAATGTCTTCGTAAATGTCATTGTACGGATGAAGTGTAACATTTACTTTCTTGAACTCTTCCAGAATACGGTCATTTAACTTCGTCTCGTCAACATAGAGATCTACACCGTCCATTCTTACGATAGAGTAAGAGAGCAGTAATGGGAAGAAATCAATATCATCACCACGGACATTTAACAGCCAGCCCGTATCATCCAGAGATGCGATAATATGTACTGTTGCACCATTGTCTTTCATGACTTTGCGGACACGCTCCAGTTTGTGTGCTGAGCTTTCGCCGGAATATTTCTCCTCAAGGAAGAATGCTGGTTTGTCAGAAAGCGGCGGTCTGTCTTCCCAGATCTGGTCGATCAGATCTTCTTCGTAATCAATAGAAATATTCTTCGGTGAAAGAGCATCTTCATATTCTTTTCCTTCATCCATGGAAAGAACACGTCCGTCAAATCCAACCTTTCCGCCTTCCGGAATCTTGTCTGCCAGATATTCTGTAACAGATGGAGTATCCCCAACGAACATTTTCATAAGGCGGACTCCACTGCCTTCCAGTTCGTTTGTAGCCTGGAAGAAATAACGTCCGTCTGTCCAAAGACCTGCATCATCCTGGCATATAACAGCAGTTCCGTAAGAACCACTAAAGCCGGTGATGTATTTTCTGGCTTTGAAATGTTCTCCTACATATTCACTCTGGTGGAAATCGGCTGTTGGAACGACATAGGCATCAATTCCTTTTTCAGCCATCAGAGCACGCAGTTTTGCGATTCTTTCTGATACTTTCATTTGAAAATCCTCCTTAGTATTTAAATCTGTCTATATTTTAACACTTATTAGACTAAAGTACAAACCTGTTCCTGAAATTTTATAGATCATTTTATAGATCTTTTATTATCATTGATTGAAAGCCGGGATGTTTTAGCGTATAATAGACAAAGCGGTATACGAAGAAATATAGACTTATAAATTTGTAAGATGTCAGAGCGGTATACGCAGGAATCAATAGAAGAAAGGGTACAAGACGGAGGAGAGAACATGGTAAAGTATTTATTAGTAGTTGCCGGTGGCCTGATTTTCCTTGCTGGATATTCTTTTATGAAGAAGAATGAAGGCTCCGGTAAGACAATGCGTATCTATGCATTGTTTGCATATGCGGGATTAAGTCTTATCATTCTGGCAGGTGCGAGGGTATTGGATCCAGTATTTGCACAGATGGGAAGCTGGGCCGATAACATACAGCTTGCAGTGCAGGCAGCATGTTTTGTAATCGGAGCAGAAGTTTTATTAAAACCTGCTTTTGAAGACCAGAAAGAGAAACGGACTTCCAAGAAGATCACATCCAGAGGAAGTGTCAGCCAGACGAAGATGACTTATACGCAGTCAAAAAAGAATCATAAGAAGAAGTAAGTTATAAATGGGAATCAGACAAGTGCTGGTTCCCATTTATTGTGTATTGCTATAACAAAAAGAGTTGTCGTACTAACCGAAGTTAGTAGACAACTCTTTTTATGTACGATATTCAGTTTGAATTATTCGCCTTCAACCATTCTGTCGAACTTCTTAGTAAATGCTAACATGATAACTCCGCAAGCGATGATGATAGCTGTTACTGTACCATAAGCTTTAACGAAGTCGAAGTTTCCGAGCCAGTTATAAAGTGGTCCGTAAGCTTTACCAGAGAAGAAGATGATCAGTGGCCATACACCAAGCATTGTTCCGAGAAGTTTCTTCGGAGAATACTTGCTGATGAAAGCGTTTCCAAGTGGTGAGAAAATAACTTCACCAACAGTCATACAAACGGCTGTCAGAATGATTACCCAGATACCAACCGGATGCTCAGAGCTCTGTCCTGAAAGAACTGCTGCAAGTACCATGGATGCTGTACAAAGACCAAGTACGATGATTCCTAAAGCTGTCTTTGTGAACATTCCCCAGTCTCCCTGTGGACGCTGTCTCATCTTAGCCCAGATTCCTGCAAATACAGGGCAAAGGATGATACAAAGCAGACCGTTCATAGAGTCGAACCATGCAGTAGGCATCTCGAAGGAACCGATGTTCCAGTTAGCCCATCCTTGTCCTCCCTGAGAAGCTGGACCGAATTCATAGTAAACTGGCATGTATGCCATGTACCAGATCAGCCAGAAGACTCCAGAGAATAATGTTACGATCAGAATAGCGATAACACGGTTTCTCTCAAGTTTGGTAAGTGGAGCGTTGTCTTTCTCTTTGTCAGCTTTCTCAACATTTTCTGTACGGTTGTCAACCAGGAATGGTTTCTTACCAGCATCGCCGAAGAATCTCATTCCGAATAACCACCATGCACAGTCGATGAACATGAAGATTCCGCAAACGAGGAACATCTCACGATATCCAACGTTAGTACCGACCAGTGACAGGAAAGTTGTTCCGATGAATGATCCGATGTTAACGAATGAGTACTGAAGACTGAATGCAGTATCCAGTTCATCCTCATCAGATGATGGGAACAGACGTCCGTTGATACCAGAAACGTTTCCTTTGAAGAATCCAGTTCCGATAGCAATCAGGACGATCATTACCCAAAGCATTCCAACTCCGTTAGCTTTCCATGCACACAGGTATCCGAGTCCCATAAGAATCTCTCCAACTGGTACAAGAAGACGAGGACTAATCCAGCGGTCAGCGATATATCCACCAATAACTGGTGTGATATAAGTAAACGCTACCAGGTTAGAACTCATTGCAGCACCTACGGATTTGTCTAATCCAAGACCACCCTTTGCTGCAGCGACTACGATAAAGATCGACAGTCCCCACTTAGCAGCATAGTATGCAAGTCTTTCGAATGTGAAAGAGAGGCAGCATACATAGAAGCCAAATGGAAATTTTTTCTTAGTGTTTTCCATGAGTTTCACCCTCCAATATGAAATTTTTCATGATGTACAAAATGTAGAGACATAAGTTCTAAATTTTGCGCTCTCAATGTCCTATATGATAGCATAACTTAGACTAAAGTACAACCAATTAATTTAAGAAAATGTTAAGTTTTTCATTTTTTGTCGTTTTTTTGACATAAATATGCCATAAAAAGGATAAAAAAACACCCATTTGGTAATGCAAAATGCATAATTGTCAGAAAATTAACGGGGAATATAAAAAAAACGTAAAATGCTTGAATGTTAGTATCTGAACATATATAATGAAACGGATATGTTTTACAAAATGATAATAGAAGAAAGATGGGGAAGATTTATGGCAGGACGTTATTGTGTGAAGTATAAGGAATCTCAGAATACATTGCAGAAGATCTGTAAGCTGTTCCGAATGGATGAGAGTGATATTACGCTTAAATTTGTAGTATTTTTCCTTGGAATCCTGATTTTTTATTTTGTTATGAAATTTGGAAATCCTGGCAATGATATGACAAAGTTTGTTGTACGGTATATAATCTGGTGGATTGCAGCTTTTGTAGTTGGTATTACATTTAACCGTACAATCTGGAGAAAGGCTCTGGATGCTACAGCAATCGGAGATGCGGAAGACCAGTTCCTTAGAAGAAATAAACTGAACGGTGGAACTGTATCGACTGAGCTGGATTTTTACGACGATCATTTTGACAGTGTAATGGAAATGAAGACAAGATCCTTTCAGTATGCGAATGTCGTTAAATTACTGGAATCGGAAGATGCATTTGCGGTTGTTGTGAAGACAGAACCGGACAGCAAAGGATCACCGAGAGCAATGTGCGGCTTCCCGAAGGATGCGCTGGAACAAGGAAGTATTGATGAGCTGAGAGCATTTTTATTGGAACGCTGTACGAATATGAGGCGCAAGAAAGTAAAGAAATTTTAAGATATTATTAAAGAACAGGACATGGAGAAGCAATGCAATTGCTTTCCGTGTCCTGTTTATTTATTATGGCGACGAGGAAAAATGCAATATAAAAGTTTATAATTATGCATATTATTAATAGGAAACAACATGTTTGTGCATAAAAACCTATAACTATAAAAAGTTGATAAGATTTTAACAAAAATAAAGGAAAATACTTGCAGATTGATGTCGGAAAAGATATAATATAATTGGCTAAAATTTGGTTTTACTTTTCCAAGAAGTATAAACCTTAAAATAAGGAAAATGGAGGGCTGGACTATGGGCAACATGGCAACAGAAAATGCAGCAGGTAATCGTATTTTATCGATTCTTGATGCAGGAAGCTTTGTTGAGATCGGTGGCGCTGTAACAGCAAGAACAACAGATTTCAACATGCAGGACAAAGAAACTCCGGCAGACGGTGTGGTGACCGGATATGGAGTAGTAGACGGTAATTTAGTGTATGTGTACAGCCAGGATGCATCCGTATTAAACGGTGCGATCGGCGAGATGCATGCGAAGAAAATTGCAAACATCTATGATATGGCAATGAAGATGGGAGCGCCGGTGATCGGAATGATCGACTGTGCGGGACTGAGACTTCAAGAGGCAACCGATGCACTGGATGCTTTTGGTAAGTTATATACAAAACAGGCACTTGCATCCGGCGTGATTCCGCAGATTACAGCAATCTTTGGAACATGCGGAGGAGGACTTTCCGTAGTTCCGGCTCTTTCTGATTTTACATTTATGGAAGCAGAGAAAGGAAAGCTTTTCGTAAACTCTCCGAACGCAGTTGCAGGAAATGAGATTTCCAGATGTGATACATCATCTGCAAAATTCCAGAGCGAGAAAGCCGGTCTGGTAGATGTTGCAGAAACAGAAGAAGAGATTCTTGCAGATATCCGTTCTCTCGTATGCATGTTACCTTCTAACAACGAAGATGATGCTTCCTATGAGGCATGCGAGGATGATCTGAACCGTGTATGTGCAGATCTGGCGAATGCAGCAGAAGATACTGCAATCGCACTTGCAGAGATTTCTGATGACCATATTTTCTTTGAGACAAAACGTGATTTTGCGAAAGATATGGTAACAGGATTCATCAAATTAAACGGACTGACTGTTGGCGCCGTTGCCAATCGTTCAAAAGTATATAATGAAGAAGCAGAAGTTGTAGCAGAATTTGACGGATCTTTAACTGCTGACGGAGCAGATAAAGCAGCAGATTTTGTACGTTTCTGTGATGCATTTGGAATTCCGGTGCTGACTCTTACGAATGTATCCGGATTTGCAGCAAGTGCATACGATGAGACACATCTTGCAAAAGCGGCAGCACGACTGACTTATGCATTTACAGAGGCAACTGTAGCAAAAGTAAATGTCGTGATCGGCAAAGCTTTTGGAAGTGCTTATGTAGCAATGAACAGCAAATCTGTCGGAGCAGATATGGTATATGCGTGGCCACAGGCAGAGATCGGTATGATGGATGCGAAGCTGGCTGCCAAAATCATGTATGCAGATACAGATGCTGAGACAATTAATGAGAAAGCAGCTGCTTATGCAAAGCTTCAGACAAGCCCGGATGCAGCAGCAAGAAGAGGATATGTGGATACGATCATCAATCCGGAAGATACAAGAAAATACATCATTGGCGCATTTGAGATGTTATTTACCAAGAGAGAGGATCGTCCGATGAAAAAACACGGAACAATTTAGAGAGGTGAGGCAAAGTGAAGAAAAAAATTAGCTTAATAATTTGTATGCTTGTAGCTGTATTATGCTTTACCGGTTGTTCCAATTCAGGCAATGAATTGAAGTATGACAAATCTTCTATTAAAGAATCAACAGAGTTTCTGATCAACTATTGCCAGAGTGCAGATGATGCGACGATTCAGCAGTGGGAAGATATGGACGACTTTAATCTGGAATATCAGCTGATGCAGTCAGGACTTCCGTATACAGCAGACGGATTTACCAGTGCACTGGAAAGCTGGCAGTCTGGAATCAAAGAGTGTGGAGCATATGTAAGTCATGGAGATTTCAAATATGAAGCTTCCAAAGACGAACTTAAGGTTACAACGGCGGCAAAATTCAAAGACAGAGATGCCACATTGACATTTGTATATAACCAGAAATTAAAACTGGAGAGTATGACAGTTGACGGAAAATATTCCATGGGTGAAGTCCTGGAAAAAGCCGGACTGAATACCGTACTTGGAATGGGAACGGTATTCGTTGTGCTGATCTTTATCTCCCTGATCATTTCTCTTTTCAGATTCATCCCTGCGCTGGAAGAAGCATGGAAGAACAGAGGAAAGAAATCGGCAAAAGAAGCTGAGGCTGTTGTAGTAGAAGAGGCAACACAGAGCGCATCTGCTGAGGCAGAAGATGTTACGGATGATACAGAGCTGGTAGCGGTTATTGCAGCGGCTATTGCAGAATATGAAGGAACAGGCACAGATGGATTTGTAGTAAGAAGCATCAGACGCCGTCCGTCTAATAAATGGAACGCATAGAGAATTTAGGAGGATTGAATCATGAAAAATTATACAATTACAGTAAACGGAAATGTATATGATGTAACTGTTGAAGAGAACGGCGCAGGCACAGCACCTGCAGCAGCACCAAGAGCAGCAGCACCTAAGGCAGCTCCTAAGGCAACGCCGAAAGCAGCAGCACCTGCGGCTGGAAATGCCGGAAGCATTGAAGTAAAAGCAGGAGCAGCCGGAAAAGTATTTAAGCTGGAAGCAAGTGTCGGACAGAGCGTGAAGAAAGGTGATGCAGTTATCATCATTGAAGCAATGAAGATGGAGATTCCAGTAGTAGCTCCGGAAGACGGAACAGTTGCAAGCATTAACGTAGCAGTTGGAGACGCAATCGAATCCGGTGCAGTTTTAGCTACATTAAACTAATGTGAAACTGATTCCTTATGGAATGAATACGACTGGAGGTTAAGAAATGGAATATATAACATCAACATTGGGAAACCTCGTGCATCAGACAGCTTTTTTCAGTCTCACATGGGGCAATTTGATCATGATTGCTGTAGCATGTTTTTTCCTGTATCTGGCAATCGCGCGGGGGTTTGAACCTTTGCTCCTTGTGCCGATCGCATTCGGTATGCTGCTTGTTAATATCTATCCGGATATTATGCTGCATGCAGAAGATTCGGCAAATGGAACGGGCGGACTTCTGTATTATTTCTTTAAATTAGATGAATGGGCAATCCTGCCGTCTCTGATTTTCCTTGGAGTTGGAGCAATGACAGACTTTGGACCATTGATCGCGAATCCGAAGAGTTTCCTCTTAGGTGCTGCAGCACAGTTTGGTATTTTCGCAGCTTACCTTGGAGCGATGGCATTTGGATTCTCTGATAAAGCGGCCGCGGCTGTATCCATTATCGGTGGGGCGGATGGACCGACTTCCATCTTCCTTGCCGGAAAGTTACAGCAGACAGCAATTATGGGACCGATCGCAGTGGCGGCGTACTCGTACATGGCGCTTGTCCCGATCATTCAGCCGCCGATCATGAAGCTTTTAACAACAGAAGAAGAACGTAAGATCAAGATGGAGCAGTTAAGACCGGTATCCAAACTGGAGAGAATCCTGTTCCCGGTCATCGTTACAATCGTTGTTTGTGTGATCCTTCCTACAACAGCACCGCTGGTAGGTATGCTGATGCTCGGAAACCTCTTCCGTGAATCAGGTGTTGTAAGACAGTTGACAGAGACCGCTTCCAATGCACTGATGTATATCGTAGTTATCTTACTTGGTACATCTGTCGGAGCGACAACAAGTGCGGAAGCATTTTTGAACAAACAGACTATTTTCATCGTTATCCTTGGACTGATTGCATTTATGTTTGGTACAGCAGCCGGAGTATTATTCGGTAAGATCATGTGCAAAGTTACCAGGGGAAAAGTTAATCCGCTGATCGGATCAGCCGGAGTATCCGCCGTTCCAATGGCAGCCAGAGTATCCCAGAAGGTTGGAGCAGAGGCAGATCCTACGAACTTCCTTCTGATGCATGCAATGGGACCGAACGTTGCCGGAGTTATCGGTACAGCAGTTGCGGCCGGAACATTTATGGCGATCTTCGGAGTTTAAGAACCGGATATTTCGTATGATAACGATTGAATACTGATTATATGGAGGAAGAAATAATGGCAGAAATTGAAAAAAAACCAATTAAAATAACAGAGACAATTCTGCGTGACGCACACCAGTCTCTGATTGCCACTCGTATGACAACAGAACAGATGCTTCCGATCATCGACAAGATGGACAAGGTTGGCTATCATTCTGTAGAGTGCTGGGGTGGTGCAACATTTGACGCATCTTTACGTTTCCTGAAAGAAGATCCATGGGAGAGACTTCGTAAATTCCGTGACGGATTTAAGAATACAAAATTACAGATGCTGTTCCGTGGACAGAATATCTTAGGATATCGTCCGTATGCAGATGATGTAGTAGAGTATTTCGTACAGAAATCAGTTGCAAATGGTATTGATGTGATCCGTATTTTTGACTGTTTGAATGACCTTAGAAACTTGCAGACGGCCGTTACAGCAGCAAACAAAGAAAAAGCAGAAGCACAGGTAGCGCTTTCCTATACACTGGGAGATGCTTATACACTGGATTACTGGGTAGATATCGCCAAGAGAATCGAAGATATGGGTGCAAATTCTATCTGTATTAAAGATATGGCGGGTCTGCTCCTTCCGTACAAGGCAACAGAGCTGATCGGTGCATTAAAAGAAGCCACAGACCTTCCGATCCAGCTTCATACACATTATACATCCGGTGTTGCTTCTATGACTTACTTAAAAGCAGTAGAGGCAGGTGTAGATGTCATTGATACTGCAATGTCACCATTTGCAATGGGAACATCACAGCCGGCAACAGAAGTTATGGTTGAGACGTTCAAAGGAACACCTTATGATACAGGTCTGGATCAGAAATTACTTGCGGAGATCGCTGATTACTTCCGCCCGATCCGTGACGATGCATTAGACAGCGGACTGCTGAATCCGAAGAACCTTGGTGTAAATATCAAGACTCTTCTGTATCAGGTACCGGGTGGTATGCTTTCAAACCTGACATCTCAGTTAAAAGAGCAGAATGCAGAAGACAGATACTATGAAGTACTGGAAGAAGTGCCGAGAGTAAGAAAAGACTTAGGTGAACCGCCGCTTGTAACACCGTCTTCACAGATCGTAGGTACACAGGCTGTATTTAATGTACTGATGGGCGAACGTTATAAGATGGCTACAAAAGAGACAAAAGACGTATTAAGTGGTAAATACGGTGCAACTGTAAAACCATTTAACGAAGAAGTGAAGAAGAAAGTATTAGGAGACGATGCTGAGATCATCACATGCCGTCCGGCAGATCTGATTCCGGCAGAATTAGATACACTCCGCAAAGAGTGTGCACAGTGGATCCAGCAGGATGAAGATGTATTAACTTATGCATTATTCCCGCAGGTAGCTGTTGACTTCTTCAAATACAGAGAAGCACAGCAGACAAAGATCGATCCGAATGCTGCTGATACAGAGAACGGAAGTTATCCGGTATAATAACTTCTTTTAATTAAAAATTGTATATTTTATATGCGATGCAGAAGTTCTGTCAGACAATGAAAGTTGTCCGGCAGGACTTTTTCATGTCCTGAAATACCTGGATTCATGTCCAAATGTATAAGAAAATTTTGTGATGTGCTATAATGTGTGATATCGGCAGGTGAATATGGTACATCTACATAGGTTTCACATACAAAGAGAATAATCATTCAGTGCCTGCCCTGCTACAAGCATAAAAGTAAGACGAAAGTCTTCGGATATGTGTACAGAGGGAGATGGGGGAATATATGCATTTAACAATAGCAATTATAGAAGACGAACAGCCGGCGCGTGAGCGAATCGGCGAGCTTGTCATACAGGAACTGTCCGGTGAGACGGAAGTTTATATAGAAAAATACGAGGACGCAGAGAGGTTCCTTAAAGCACTTGAAGTGAAGAAAGAAACAGCGTATCCGGACGTTGTAATCTCTGACATTGACCTTCCGGGAATGAATGGAATTGAACTGGGAGCGGAGTTAAAAGGAAACGGCATAGAAACATATCTCGTATTTCTGACGTCTTTTGCAGAATTTGCGGCAGACAGTTATATACTGGAGGCTTATCAGTATATTCTGAAGCGGGATATGAAAGAGCGACTCGGAGATGTGCTCCGGGGGATTGCGAAGGAAAAGCAAACGAGCGAACAGGATTTCCTGTGGGTTGGAGATCATGAGAAGAAGTTGTTTTATAAAGACATCATCTGTGTGAGTAAGGTAAAAGGGCAGAAATACTCGGAGTACAGAACGAAGAAAGAAGTGTACCGGGAGCGGATGCCTTTATTTCATATACAGGAACAACTGGGGACAGATGCATTTATCATGGTCGGACGAAGTTGTCTTGTAAATATTGAACACATTGCGGGTATTTCAGCAGAGTCGGTGCAATTAGATAATGGGGATGTAATCGGAGCCGGAAGAGAACTGATTTGGGAAGTGAAACAAAAAGTAACTGCGTACTGGAGAAAAAACTAATGGGAAGAGAAAGAAAATGGACAAGTGTCCAACTGATAAATATTATATTCTGCGGACTGATGCAGATTTTTTATTTCTTCCCGTGGCTTAAGTATGGCAACCAGCATTGTTCTCTGCACCGGTATATTTTTCGGGCGCTTACAAGAAACGACTATATAGAAGCGTTTAACAAGACATATTATCCGGGGAAAAATCTGGGGATTTATGAACAGAAGATGGCAATCCTGGTCCTTGTTTATCTGATGAGTTTTTTTGTGGCGCAGGTAGTGGATCTGCTTCTTTTATACCGGAATATGAACCAGATTCCGTACCGAGATCATCAGGGACTGTTTTGGGTTATCGCGATGACGTGGGTGTTCTTCCTTGAATATGCAGATTATCAGGGAGCAGATGAGCAGTTTTATATTCCGATGTCCATGTTCATTTACCTGAATACGTGGCTTGTGGTCAAAGGTGTCCAGTATTTTGCATGTAGGATGACAGAAAGTTTGGAGTATATGAATCTTTCCAGCCAGAAAAAGCTGGAGCAGAAAGAACAGGAAGTACTGGAACTTAAGGTAAATGTGTTGGAAGAGCGGTTCAAAGGAATGTTAAAGAGCCGGCAGGTTGTCCATGACATGAAGAATCATCTGTTGGCGCTAAGGCGTTATGAACAGGAAAGAGACTGGGATGGGATTCACGAATATCTGGAAAAATTAAGTGATGCGATACTGGTGCATAATTATCAGGTGTGGACAGGAAACCAGATGCTGGATATGATTCTGAACCAGAAGATGCAGGATGCGAAAGACTCCGGTGTACAGATGACGATCCAGACGGAAGTATTTACAAAATTGCCGTTTACGGACTGGGAGATCATCACGCTATTTGGGAATCTTCTGGATAATGCACTGGAGGCAACGCAGAAAGTGACTTCGGAAAATCCATGGATCCATGTGAAATTTATAAGACGGAACCGGCTTTTTTACGTGGAGATTGAGAACAGTGCAGAGGAAGCAGTGAAAGTGGAAAATGGACAGCTCCGGTCGCAGAAAGAAGAAAACGGACTGCATGGATACGGTATGAAAAATGTTCGGGAAATCGTAGAAAAACATGAAGGTGATCTACAATATATAACTACAGATACCAGTTTTCTTGTCAGTGTATCCATATATGACATGAAATAGAGAAAATCTTAGGATTGAGAGGAAAAAGAAATGCAGAAGAAAAAGAGCAGAAGAAAAGAAAAAATATGTGTCGGAGTCATCGGATATGCGATATTTCTGATCTATTCCATGTGGCCGGTTTACCGGCTCCGGGATGGGTATCATTCCTTTTATGGTGTTTTCCGATTATTGTCGCAGAAAGGAGCTGCCGCACTGACAGACAGTTGCCGGGATGTGTGGGACGGCAATATGGGAGCCATAAAGATTCAGGTTGGCCTGTTTGTAATTATGCAGATCGTGGCAGTATTGTATCTGATACTGCTGATTTTAAACAAATACCGGTATATCCAGCCGGTTGTGATCGGTATTGCGATCACAGAGATGTTTCTGAGTGATTATGCAGCTTACGGTACAGTTGCAGATAATGTGATGGCATTTATGTTTTTTATGCCTATGGTAGTAATGAGTCTTCTTGAGCTTGCCCTGCAGAAGATGATCGATGTCTATGATGAAGCACTGGCAAGATCTAGAAATTATGAAGTGCAGGAACAGGAAAAGAAAGAAGAAGCGCACAGAAGACTGGATTTTCCGGGCAAATACACGAAACTTTTCTATCATATGATCTGGAAGAATTTCCGCTCTGACTGGAAAGATTACCGGCTTTTCCTATTCTGCGGAATCATGGTCGGAACACTGGCATTTTCCGGACTGGGAGCTTATGAGATGCTGTCTTCTTCCCACCGGGCTGATCTGTCTATGTATGGTGGCGAAGGACTTGGACGAATCCTGATCAATGCGATGATCCCGCTTGCGGCATGCTGCCTTTTCCTGATGGTATTTGTGCTGATCTTTTATCTCAGAAAATGGATTCAGAACTATAGTATCTTTGTAACACTCGGAATCAGAAGAAAGGCGCTCTGGACGATCGCCGGACTGGAAATCGGACTGGGATTTGTATTTTCCTATATAGGCGGAGTAATTGTCGGAAATGGAGTCCTTCTGCTTTTCCGTAAAATTGTCGGAAACATGGTGGGCGATCAGATCAATCTGTCATATGCAAGTAAAACAACGTATCTGGTATCACTTGCCGTTCTGTTCCTTGTCTATCTTGTTTCACTGATGGCAACAAGAGACATTGTGTCGGATTTTAACCTGATCTCAGCGGCAACACGTAATGTTGCAAAAGAGAAGATGCCGCGGAGGTTTTTGAAGATCATTACTGTGATCGGAGCTGCTATCTGCGGATACAGTGCTATTTCTTACAGCAAGATTTACAATTACGAGAAGATTACACTGATGCTGGCATTGTTTGTCGGACTGTTTCTTCTCTACCGCTTTGGCGGGACATTGTTGCTGCGAAAAGACAAGGCATCAAAAGGGTATCTGGGTACGCTTCTGAAACGCAATGACCGCTATCACCGTTCAAAGACAACTGCGTGGTATCTGGCAGCGCTTACAGCTTTGCATATCTGCGGAATGTTTTATTTTGCATTCCAGTCAGTATCTGTAACGGTTGCAGAACAACCGGAAAGCCTGTTCCCATATGATTTCATGTGCATTTCTTACGATGAAGACCAGAAGACATTTGAAAATCTGGAGAAACAGTACGGAGCAAAGGTTACGACTTATCCGATGGTAAGAATCTCGAATTCGGATAAAACGGAGAAGAATGAGGGCTATTATGAAAAACGAATACAGGGACAACAGATCGGTATTTCAGAATCTACTTATCATGCACTGAAAAAAGCAATTGATCCGGATTATAAACCACACTTTCTCCATCTGGATGCAAAGGGAGAGAAAGTCTATCTTGTGCACCAGCAGGACCGCTCTGTGAAAGCACAGCCGATAGACTGGACGTTTAGTAAGAAGAAACCCAATATCCATGTTGGCATTGTATGTGAAGGATATACCCCATATGAGCATTTTTCCGAGGAGACGACATATCAGCAACGTACAATCGCAGGCGAGGAGATTGGAAGCCTGACCGGATGTTTCCGCGATGGAAAACTGGAAAATCTCGTTGTGTTTTCGGATGCATTCTTCACAAAAGCACAGAATCTCTGGAAGACAACGAATGTGCTGAATGGTTCGTTTATTAAAAAGAAAACGGATGCGATTGAAGGGCTGACTGTGAAGCAGGGACCGACAAAACTGGTGTTGATAAACAGTAAAGCGAAAGATCACAAAGCAATCAAGAGAGAACTGGAAAAATTCCAGGAAAAACATAAAGAAGATCAGGCTTACGATGCGGAAATCGCAAATTATTATGCAAAGGATGAAAGTGTAAAAGACCTGCGTACGGAACGCATGATGAAGCTGATCGTGAACCTGTTTGTCACGGCAACAATGCTTTTTATAAGCATGTTCCTTGTCTATATTAAAGTGCTTTCTGAACTGGATGAGAAGAACAAAAGAGCCGAATTTTTCACTTGTATGGGTATGAGAAAGAAAGAGAGAATCCGCATTCTTCTCGGTGAATTACATCTGATGTTCTGGCTTCCGGGAGCGTTTACCGCGCTTGTGACAGCTGTATTTACCGGAATTACATTCTATGTGCGGATGTATACAAATGCAGTTAAGCTACAGTTTATAACTCACGCAGTATGGCTCTGGGGCGGCTATATTCTTGTAGAACTTCTGTTTATGTGGCTGCTTGGAAAGTTTATGGTTCGAAAGGTGGAAAAAGACGATGAATAATCAGGAAATCATAAAAGTAGAAGATCTGACACGGAATTATCGGATGATCTACGCAGAGAATCCGGAAGACCGGGAGATCAAGGTGTTAAAAGGACTGAATTTCGCTGTGAAGACAGAAGAATTTGTCGGGATCATGGGAAAATCCGGCTGTGGAAAGACAACGCTTCTGAAAGTGCTTGGTCTGATCGATAAACCAACCGATGGTACATTGTATTTCAATGGCGTGGATTCGAGAAAACTGTGGAGCGACGAGCTTGCTGATATCCGCAGAAGAAAAATGGGATTTATATTTCAGGATTTTTATCTGCTTGACAGTCTTTCGGTAGAAGATAATATCATGGTTCCGATGGTGCTTGATAAAGCGCCGGTGAAGGACTGTCTGGAAAAAGTAGCTTATTATATGGAGAAATTTGGTCTGATGCATCTGACAAAGAAGAAACCGAATGAATTGTCCGGCGGGGAGCGTCAGCGGGTAGCAATCTGCCGCGCGCTCATTAATGATCCCGAACTCATCCTTGCAGATGAACCGACAGGCAATCTCGATACCCAGTCAGGACAGATCGTTATTGACGCACTGACCGAGATTAACGAGAAAATGAAGAAAACAATCCTTATGGTTACGCATGATCCGAAAATGGCAAGCTATTGCAGCCGGATTATTTTGCTGAAAGACGGACAGATTCTGGAAGAACTGAAAAGAGAAAAAGACCAGGATGCGTTTTACCACAGAATTGTGGACAAGATGCAGGAACTGTAGGAGGAGTGGATATGCATATACTGGAAGTGAAAGAACTGGTGCGTGATTACAGCATTATCAGTGAAGATAAAAAAGAAAGGACGCAGATCCATGTATTGAAGGGACTGGATTTTTCCGTGGAGGCAGGAGAATTCGTCGGAGTCATGGGTAAATCCGGCTGTGGAAAGACGACGCTCTTAAAGACTCTCGGTCTGATCCACCGTCCTACGTCCGGAAGTGTCTGGCTTGAAGGAGAAGATACCGGAAAACTGCCGGAAGAAAAGAGGGCAGACATCCGCAACCGGAAGATCGGATTTATTTTTCAGGATTTTTACCTGATGAACAGTCTGTCTGTTGAAGAAAATATTATGCTTCCGATGATGATCGCAAAGAGCGAGCCGGAAGAAATGAGGAAAAGAGCTGCCGCCTATGCCACGCAGTTTGAGATTACACATCTGCTTAAGAAATATCCATACGAGCTGTCCGGCGGAGAGCGTCAGAGAGTGGCGATCTGCCGTGCACTCATGAATGAACCGGAACTGATTCTTGCAGATGAACCGACAGGAAATCTGGATTCCCAATCCGGGCAGATCGTGATTAATGCGCTTGGAAAAATCTCGAAAGAACTTGGAAAAACGATTCTTATGGTGACGCATGATCCAAAGATGGCGAGCTGTTGCGGGCGGATTCTGCTTCTGAAAGATGGAGTTATTCTCAAAGAATTGAAGGCAGGGGAAGACAAAGATGCATTTTACAGGGAAATAACCGGGCAGATGGAATGTTTATAGTCCTTGAATATTTTCTCAAATTTATATATAATGGATACGGTAAATTGAGAAGAAAAGGACAAAAACGATATGGGAAATAAAAATGAATTACTTCAGAAGATAGATGAAGGTTATTCAAAATTCAGCAAAGGTCAGAAAAAACTGGCGGATTTTATCAAAGAAGATTATGATAAAGCGGCATTTCTGACTGCTGCGAAGATGGGGGAAGAAGTCGGCGTCAGTGAGTCTACGGTTGTAAGATTTGCGATGGCGCTTGGATATGACGGCTATCCGGGATTCCAGAAAGCGCTGGGCGAGATGGTCCGTACCAAATTAAATTCCATCCAGAGAATGGAAGTCACATATGGACGCATCAGTCAGGGCGAGATACTGACATCTGTATTACAGTCAGATATTGATAAGATCAAGCTGACGATGCAGTCCATTGACCATGAATCATTTGAACTTGCAGTGGAGACGATTCTGAATGCGAAGAAGATCTATGTGATCGGTATCAGAAGCTGTGCACCGCTTGCAAGTTTTCTTGGGTTTTATCTGAACCTGATCTGTGATAATGTAGTTGCTGTGCACACAAACAGTTCAAGTGAGATTTTTGAACAGCTTATCCGGATCGATGAAGACGATGTGATTATCGGAATCAGCTTCCCGCGGTATTCCATGCGTACTTTAAAAGCGCTGGAATTTGCAAGTAACCGCAAGGCAAAAGTAATCACGCTGACAGACAGCGTCCATTCGCCGATGACGTTATATTCTTCCTGCAATCTGATCGCGCGAAGTGACATGGCGTCTATCGTAGATTCACTTGTAGCACCTCTGAGCGTGGTAAATGCGCTTGTGGTAGCACTCTGTATGAAGAAGCAGGATGAAGTCATCACAACACTGGAGACGCTGGAACGGATCTGGGATGAGTATCAGGTATACAGCAAAGATGAACTGAACATGGTAGATGATAAAGTAGAACTGTCTTCGTCCAAAGCACAGATAGATGGAGAAGAGACTTATGAATAAAGTATTAATCGCAGGTGGTGGCGCTGCGGGCATGATGGCGGCAGTTATGGCGGCAAGAGAAGGTTGCGCGGTTACACTGTTTGAAAAAAATGAAAAACTGGGCAAGAAGGTATTTATCACAGGAAAAGGTCGTTGCAATCTGACAAATGCCTGTGATGTAGAAGATCTGTTTCCGGCAGTGAAAACGAATGCGAAGTTTCTGTATAGTAGTTTTTACGGATTTACAAACCAGGATGTCATGGATTTCTTTGAAGAGCTTGGCATGCGGACGAAGATTGAACGAGGGGAACGGGTATTCCCGTTATCTGATCATTCTTCCGATGTGATCCGTACTTTGGAAGAAGAGATGAAGAGACTTGGTGTGAAGATCTGCCTGAATACATCTGTGAAGAAGATTGAAGCGAAGGACGGGCATTTTACAGGCGTCGTATTATCTGATGGAAAGAAAGTGTCCGGAGATGCGTGTGTCGTTGCAACCGGAGGCATCTCTTATCCGTCTACAGGTTCTACTGGGGACGGCTACCGGTTTGCAAAAGAACTGGGACTTGAAGTGACAGACTGTCTGCCGTCGCTTGTACCGATGGAGACTCAGGAAGACTGGGTGCCGGAGCTTCAGGGACTGTCTCTTCGAAATGTAAATGCGGTTATCAAAGACGGTAAGAAGAAGCTGTATGAAGACTTTGGAGAGATGCTTTTCACGCACTACGGCGTCAGCGGTCCGCTTATGTTAAGTGCCAGCAGTGTAATTGGCAAGAAACTAAAAGCTCATCCACTGACATTGGAAATCGACTTGAAACCGGCATTGTCTATAGAGCAGCTCGATCAGAGAGTCCTGCGTGATTTTGAAGAAAACCATAACCGACAGTTCAAGAATGCGATCCACAAGCTGTTTCCGGCGAAACTCATTCCGGTGATGATCAAACTTAGCGGAATCGATCCGGAGAAAAAGGTCAATGTAATTTCCAGAGAGGAAAGACAGCATTTTGTTTCCCTGATCAAAAAAATTCCAGTGACATTAACCGGACTGCGCGGATATAATGAGGCAATCATCACAAAAGGTGGTGTCAGCGTGAAAGAGATCGATCCGGGCACGATGGAGGCAAAGACAGTATCTGGCTTGTATTTTGCAGGAGAAGTACTGGATCTGGATGCAGTGACCGGAGGATTTAATTTACAGATTGCATGGTCTACTGCATGTGCGGCTGCAAGAGCCTGTGCATGGCAGAAATAAATGGATATGTGTATGCTTACGTGCTGTTTTGGAAAACAGACAAAGATTGTAACGGGAAGGCACGTGAGTTTGAAAAGCAAGCTATATATTATTAATTATTAAATAAAACAGATAGAGAAAGAGGGCAGAAGAATGGGATATAATATCGCAATTGACGGACCGGCAGGAGCCGGAAAAAGCACCATTGCGAAACTGGTGGCAAAAGAAAAAGGATACATTTATGTAGATACAGGAGCGATGTACCGTGGAATGGCAATTTATTTTCTGGAAAAGAATATTTCGCCGGAAGATACAGAAGTGATCGCAGCAGACTGCAAGAATGTAAAAGTAACGATCGGCTATGAAGAAGGCGGACAGCAGGTCTACTTAAACGGTGAGAATATCACAGGGAAATTAAGAGAAGAAGCAGTAGGAAATATGGCGTCTAAGATCTCTGCGATCCCGGCAGTCAGAGAAGCACTTTTAGGACTGCAGAGAGATCTTGCAAAAACAAAAGATGTTGTCATGGACGGACGTGACATCGGTACCTGTGTATTACCAGATGCAGATGTGAAAGTATTTTTAACTGCAAGTGTACAGACAAGAGCAAAACGTCGTTTTGATGAACTGACAGAAAAGGGTGAAACTTGTGATCTTGCCGAGATTGAAAAAGACATTGAAGAGCGCGACAGAAGAGATATGACGAGAGAGATCGCACCGCTTAGACAGGCAGAAGATGCGACACTCGTAGACAGCTCAGATATGACAATCCCGGAAGTAGTCGCCGCAATTACGGCGCTCTGCCATTAGGAGGCATATATGAAAGTTGAACTTGCGAAGACAGCGGGATTTTGCTTCGGAGTAAAGCGGGCAGTGGATACTGTATACAGACAGATAGAAGCACACCCAGACAGTCCGATTTACACATACGGACCGATCATCCATAATGAAGAAGTCATCAAAGATATGAAAAAACACGGCGTGAAGGTGATTGGAAGTGCAGAAGAGCTGGAGAATTTGGACAGCGGAATCGTAATCATCCGGTCTCACGGAGTAGCAAAAGAAGTCTACGATTTGTTGACTGAAAAAGGACTGACCTGTGTGGATGCAACCTGCCCATTTGTCAAGAAAATCCATAAAATTGCCCAAGAGCAGAGCGCACAGGGTGCACACATTGTTGTGATCGGAAATTCGGAACATCCTGAAGTGCAGGGCATTAAAGGATGGAGTGGAAATGATGTGACAGTCATCCAGACTGTAGAAGAAGCGAAAAGTTTTCAATTAAAAAATAAAAAGCAAAAACTGTGTGTCGTATCTCAGACGACATTTAATTACAATAAATTCAAAGATATAGTTGAAATTATTGAGAAAAAGAGGTATGATATACTTGTTTTAAATACGATTTGCAGTGCAACAAAAGAGCGCCAGGAAGAGGCTCGCGACATTGCAAAGAGGGTGGACGCTATGATTGTTATAGGAGACAAGAGAAGCTCTAATACCCGCAAACTATTTGAGATATGCAGTAATGCATGTGCGGATACGTACTATATACAGACACTTGACGATTTTGATATGAATCAATTAAGGTCCGTGGAAACAGTAGGTATTACAGCAGGGGCATCCACGCCCAAGAAAATAATTGAGGAGGTTCAAAATAATGTCAGAATTAACTTTTGAACAAATGTTGGAAGAATCATTTAAGACAATCAGAAATGGAGAAGTCGTAGATGGTACAGTCATTGATGTAAAACCGGATGAGATCATCTTGAATATCGGCTACAAAGCAGACGGTATCATTATGAGAAATGAGTATACGAACGAACCTAACGTAGATCTGACAACAGTCGTATCTGTTGGAGATCCAATGACAGTAAAAGTACTGAAAGTAAACGACGGAGAAGGTCAGGTGCTGTTGACATACAAGAGACTGGCTGCCGAGAAAGGAAATGAGAGACTGAAAGAAGCTTATGAGAACCATGAAGTTCTGAAAGCTCCGGTTGCACAGATCCTTGGCGGTGGATTGAGCGTAGTTGTTGATGAGGCAAGAGTCTTTATCCCTGCAAGTCTTGTATCTGATACCTACGAGAAAGATCTGAGCAAATATCAGGATCAGGAGATCGAATTCGTTATCAGCGAGTTTAATCCTAGAAGAAACCGCGTGATCGGTGACAGAAGACAGCTTCTTGTTGCAGAGAAAGCAGAAAAACAGAAAGAACTGTTTGCTAAATTACAGGTTGGAGATACTGTAGAAGGAACTGTTAAGAATGTTACAGACTTCGGAGCGTTTATCGACCTTGGCGGAGTAGACGGACTCCTTCACATCTCAGAGATGTCTTGGGGACGCGTTGAGAATCCGAAGAAAGTATTCAAAGTTGGCGATGAACTGAAAGTCCTGATCAAAGACATTCACGATACAAAGATCGCACTCAGCTTAAAATTCCCGGAGACTAATCCATGGGCAGATGCAGCTGAGAAGTATGCAGTAGGAACTGTAATCGAAGGAAAAGTTGCAAGAATGACAGACTTCGGAGCATTTGTTGAATTAGCTCCTGGAGTAGATGCACTTCTTCATGTATCACAGATTTCCAGAACACATGTTGACAAACCGTCTGATGTACTGTCTGTAGGACAGACAGTAACAGCTAAGATTGTTGATCTTAATGAAGCTGACAAGAAGATCAGCCTGAGCATGAAAGCTTTAGAGCCGGCTGAGTCAGAGGCTTCACAGAACGAAAGCTCTGAAGAGTAATCGTACTGTAAGAATTCAAGCGTATATATAAAAGCGAAAGAGAAAAGATAGAGGTTTCATACCTCTATCTTTTGTGTGTCTGAACATCTGTTAAAAAATGAACAAGATGTTCATTAAAATGTACAAAAAAATCACTTGACACACTGGTAAGTCTGGTGCTTTTTGGGTATAGTTAATATGAAAATTAAAAGGAAGGAAGGAAAAGGGAATGGCATTGTTAACTTTTAAGGGTGGTATTCATCCGGATGACGGTAAGCGTCTTGCAAAAGACAAGGCAATCGTTGATGTTAAACCCACAGGAGATCTGGTATATCCGGTTTCCCAGCACATCGGGGCGCCTGCCAATCCGATCGTAGCAGTTGGCGATCATGTTTTAAAAGGACAGATGATAGCAGAAGCCGGAGGATTTGTTTCTGCACCAATCTATGCTTCAGTATCAGGAACAGTTAAGGCGATCGCTCCACATTTGAACCCGACTGTAGGTACTGTCAACAGCATTGTCATTGAAAATGATGGTGAATATAAAGAAGTAGAATATCCTGCGATAAAACCGGTTGATGAGATGACAAAGGAAGAGATCCTTAACGCAATTGGCAACGCAGGTGTTGTTGGTATGGGAGGAGCAGGTTTCCCGACCAGAGTTAAGCTTTCTCCAAAAGAGCCTGACAAGATTGATTATATTATTGCAAACTGTGCAGAATGTGAGCCATATATTACAGCAGACTACAGAACGATGATCGAGACACCGGAGAAACTGGTGGAAGGCATGAAGATCGTTCTGAGACTTTTCGATAACGCGAAAGGTATATTCGGTGTTGAAGATAACAAACCAGATTGTATCGCAAAATTAAAAGAACTCACAGCAGATGACCCACGTCTGGAGGTTCTGGCGCTTAAGACAAAATACCCACAGGGTGGTGAGCGTCAGCTTATTTATGCGACGACAGGTCGTGCGATTAACTCTGCTATGCTTCCGGCAGATGCAGGATGCGTTGTAGACAACGTTGCAACACTTGTAAGCATTTATCAGGCTGTGGCAGAAGGAAAACCTTCTATGGAACGTGTCGTAACAGTCAGCGGAGATGCAGTGAATGAACCGGGGAACTTCCGTGTTCCGTTTGGTATGAACCAGGCTGAGCTGGTAGATGCTGCCGGTGGATTCAAGACAGAACCGGAGAAACTGATTTCCGGTGGTCCGATGATGGGATTTGCAATGTTTTCACTAGATGTTCCGGTTACAAAGACATCATCATCCATTCTTGGATTTACAAAAGACGAAGTAGCAAAATTCGAGCCAACCGCATGTATTAACTGCGGACGATGCGTAGATGCCTGTCCAAGCCGTCTGATTCCATCTCGACTTGCAGATTATGCAGAGCATCATGACGAAGAGACCTTTACAAAACATAATGGTCTGGAATGTATGGAATGTGGATCATGCAGTTTCGTCTGTCCGGCAAAACGTCAGTTGAAACAGGCAATCGGTTCTATGAGAAAAATTGCACTTGCTAATCGTAAGAAGAAAAAATAAGAGAAGAGAGGAAGAGGTGAACAAACGTGAGTGAGAACAATTATAAACTGTCATCTTCACCACATATTCGTGACAAAGTTACCTCCAGCAATATCATGCTTATGGTTGTTATTGCACTTTTGCCGGCTTCGGCATTCGGAGTTTATAACTTTGGAATACCAGCACTGATCGTACTGATCAGCACAACCGTATCAGCGGTTCTTACAGAGTACATATATGAGAAACTGATGCACAAGAAGATTACCATCAACGACTGGAGTGCAGTTGTTACCGGCCTGTTGCTTGGCCTTAACATGCCGGCTTCAGCACCATGGTGGATGGGCGCTCTTGGTAGTGTATTTGCAATTCTCGTTGTAAAACAGTTATTCGGAGGACTGGGACAGAACTTCATGAACCCGGCGCTCGGTGCAAGATGTTTCCTGCTGATTTCTTTCGCAGGACCGATGACAAAGTTTGTTTACGATGGAGTATCCGGACCGACACCGCTTGCTACTTTAAAAGACGGTGGCTCTGTTGATTCCATGAAGATGCTTATCGGAACAATTCCGGGAACAATCGGTGAGACATCTGTGATCGCAATCATTATCGGAGCAGTATTCCTTATTATGCTTGGTATTATTGATTTGCGTATTCCGGGAACATACATTGTATCCTTTGTTATTTTCGTCGGAATTTTCGGACCATTTACAAAAGCACATGTAGGATTCTTTGATCCACAGTACATCACAGCACACCTTTGCGGTGGTGGTCTGATGCTCGGAGCATGGTTCATGGCAACCGATTATGTAACATCTCCGATTACGAAAAAAGGACAGTATGTATATGGTATCCTTCTTGGAGTACTGACCGGACTGTTCCGTCTGTTCGGTGGTTCCGCAGAGGGGGTATCTTATGCGATCATCATCAGTAACCTTTTAGTCCCACTGATTGAAAGAGTTACTCTTCCAAAACCATTTGGTAAAGGAGGAGAAAAATAATGAAGAAAAATCCAATTATTAAGAATGCACTTATTCTTACAATTATTACATTAATCGCAGGATTAGGTCTTGGCTTTGTATATGAGATCACCAAAAACCCGATCGCACAGGCGCAGGAAAAAGCTAAGAAAGAAGCATGGCAGGCGGTATTTACAGATGTAGATGCGAATGCTTTTGAAGCACAGGACGTAGATGCGAAGATTGCAGATAAAGCAATCAAATCAGTCGGTGCAAAAGCAACTGTCGATGAAGTTTGTAAAGCAGGTGACAAAGGATATGTAATCACAACCACAGACAAGGAAGGTTATGGTGGAGATATCCAGATTACAGTAGGTATTACTTCTGATGGTACAGTAAACGGAATTTCTATCTTATCGATCAGCGAGACAGCCGGTCTTGGTATGAAAGCAAAAGAGCCGAAGTTCTACAATCAGTACAAGGGCAAGAAAGCTGAGAAATTCGTTGTATCAAAAGATGGTGGAGACGGTGAACAGATCGATGCAATCAGTGGTGCAACAATTACATCACGTGCAGTTACAGGAGCTGTCAACGTAGCACTGGCTTATTATCAGAATGCATTTTAGGAGGTAGCAGACATGAACAGATGTACTGAAAGACTATATAATGGTTTAGTTAAAGAGAATCCTACCTTCGTGCTGATGCTTGGTATGTGTCCTACACTTGCCGTAACTACATCCGCAACCAATGGTGTTGGTATGGGTTTGTCAACAACAGTAGTATTGGTATTATCCAATATGCTGATTTCCATGTTACGTAAGATCATCCCGGATTCAGTCAGAATGCCGGCATTCATCGTAGTCGTAGCATCATTCGTAACAATTGTACAGTTTCTTCTGGAAGGTTTTGTACCGAGTCTTTATGACGCACTTGGTCTTTACATTCCACTGATCGTAGTAAACTGTATTATCTTAGGACGTGCAGAAAGCTATGCTTCCAAGAACCCGGTTCTTCCGTCAATCTTTGATGGTATCGGTATGGGACTTGGATTTACTGTAGGTCTTACATGTATTGGTATTGTACGTGAGCTGATCGGAGCAGGACAGATCTTCGGTAAACAGATTATTCCGATCGCTGACGAAGCAGCAGGAAAAGCCGGATATGTACCGGTTACAATCTTTATTCTTGCACCGGGAGCATTCCTGGTACTTGCAGGACTGGTTGCTCTTCAGAACAAGATCAAAGCCAATGCTGCCAAGAGGGGTAAAGAAGTTGTAGAAGCTAAGGGATGCGGCGAAGGCTGTGCATCATGTAATGGATGCGGCGGAAAAGTATTCCCTACAGGAAACGAAGAATAGGAGGAGTACATAGATGAAAGAATTATTACTTATCGCAATTGGATCTGCGATTGTCAACAACGTTGTACTCAGCCAGTTCCTGGGAATCTGTCCATTCCTTGGAGTATCCAAAAAGGTTGAGACTGCTTCCGGTATGGGAGGAGCTGTAATCTTCGTTATTACAATCGCATCATTCTTTACAAGTTTGATTTATAAGTTTATTTTGTTACCATTGAATATTTCTTACCTGCAGACGATCGTATTCATTCTCGTAATCGCTGCACTGGTACAGTTTGTAGAGATGTTTCTGAAGAAGAGCATGCCGTCTCTGTATAATGCACTTGGTGTGTATCTTCCTCTGATCACAACAAACTGTGCAGTACTTGGTGTAGCACTTACAAACGTTCAGAATGAGTATTCTATTCTGGAAGGTGTGATCAATGGTATCGGTACTTCTGTCGGATTCGCAATCGCAATTGTGATCATGGCAGGTATCCGTGAGAAAATCGAATACAATGATGTATCTGAGTCATTCCAGGGAACTCCTATCGTACTGCTTACAGCAGCACTGATGTCAATTGCGTTCTTTGGATTCTCAGGATTAATATAGGAGGAAACAGACTATGAGTATAACAGGTATTATTTTAGCTGCTGCAATCGTAGGCGGCACCGGATTATTCATTGGTGTGTTCCTTGGTATTGCAGGAAAGAAATTTGCAGTAGAAGTAGATGAGAGAGAAGAAGCAATCCTTGAAGTATTGCCTGGAAACAACTGTGGTGGTTGTGGATATGCAGGATGTTCCGGACTTGCAGCTGCTATTGTAAAAGGCGAAGCTGAAGTTGGAGGATGTCCGGTCGGTGGAGCTCCGGTTGCAGCAAAGATTGGTGCGATCATGGGACAGGAAGCCGGTGCACAGGTACACGAAGTAGCATTTGTAAAATGTGCAGGAACCTGTGACAAAGCAAAACAGGAATATGAATATCACGGACTGAACGACTGTGTTATGATGAACATGATGCAGGCGGGAGGACCGAAAGGATGTAATTATGGATGTCTTGGAGAGGGAACATGTGTGAAAGCCTGTCCGTTTGATGCCATCCATATTGTAAACGGAGTTGCTGTTGTAGACAAAGAAGCATGTAAAGCATGTGGTAAATGTGTGGCAGCTTGTCCGAAACACCTGATCGAGATTGTACCGTATGACCAGAAACACCTCGTACAGTGCAGCTCTAAGGACAAAGGTAAAGATGTTATGTCTGTATGTTCCGTTGGATGTATCGGATGTAAGATGTGTGAGAAGATCTGTAAATTCGACGCTGTTAAGGTTGAGAATAACATTGCACACATTGATCCGGAAAAATGTATCGGATGCGGTGCATGTGCAGCAAAATGTCCGAAGAAGATCATTCTGTAGAAGAACGTCTTTTTCAGAGATTTATGAAATTGGTATACAGGAGAATCGTATGAAAAGATCTTTCAAAACGATAATATCCGAAGGATATGAACAATTCATAAAAGATATAAAGCAAACAAAATGGGCGATTATTGTTATAATCGCCTATTTTGTGTTTGGTAGAAAATTTATTTATAGTATTTGTCCGCTCATTATGCTTACCGGATATCCATGTCCGTCCTGCGGACTTACAAGAGCCGGTATCCGGCTATTGCATTTTGATTTTGCAGGAGCATGGCATATGCATCCATTTATCTATGTGGTTGCAATTCTTGTATTTCGCTATTGCTGGAACCGTTATATCAGGCTTCAGTTAAGGCAGCCAAAGAGTATGAAGATACTTGCAGGAATCGCACTTGTGGCACTTGTGATTTTTTATATTTACCGCATGGTGTGTTATTTTCCGGGGGAACCACCGATGAGCTATTACTCTGGGAATCTGCTGCATACTTGCAAAAATTTCCTTGCAAATTTATTTGTCCAATGATTTTATATAATAAATTTTTAAATTGGATATCATTCCGAAACCTGTGTCAACAGAATGGATCTGTATCAAATCTGTTAATCATTCTGAATAACAGGATTATTCGGTGTCAACTCTTATGATCTGCTGTCTGTATTCATTAAAGAATGGAATCTTAAACTTATCAGTTAAAACACTCTCATATAAATTAGCAGCCTGGATATCTGTGCGGAGCATGGAAAGCCCTGTCTCTGATAAGCTGTCTGTCTGTGTTAGTTTCGTAATCAATGGGATGCGAGAAGTCTGCTTAAGTATTGTAAGGACAGAAGACTGATCCATTCGGAAACCGAGAAGGCGTGCATACTGACAATTTCCACGAGCCTGATAATCCAGCATATCTGCGGTTTTAATCTGCAAAAGAATATGAAGCAGTGACCGACTGATTCTTGTATAGGTAAGATCTCTTGATTTCAGAAGATCACAAAACTGTTCGTAAGAGATCAGGTCATCAATGTGATTCATGATCCGGTTTGCAAGATCCTCTGTGATATCAAGATATTTCATAAGAGAATCTGAAGTTTCGTTCATAAGCCGGTATTTCAGAAGAAGTGAAAAATCATTTGCATATACCGGATACCGAATCAGGTGTGTATCCCGAAGAAGATCAATGCAAGCAGAAGGTACCTGGTCTTCCAGTCTTGTCAGTACATCAGAGAGCGGTGGTTCGTCGTAAATGCTGTCACTTCTTAAATGAATCGAACTTCCGGCCTGCGCAAGGAGTCTGCGGATCGCAGAGGCAGAACTGTAATTTCCGGACAGATCCCGATCATGATAACCGGACTCTTTACGCTGGATTGTATAGCCTTTGATCAGGCTTCCGGTCTGATATAATGCTTTGATATATTCGATGCCGAGAATGTTGTTCGGTTCATCCAGCACCTGATCCACATTTTCATCTTTTAAATAGGAGGATAATGCCTGCTGCCTTGCACGCGGAAAAGAAAGCCCCTTGCGCAGTGCTTCTTTCAGATAGAAGGTATAATCCTCCGGTTCCTCTGTAAGAATCCCGGCGATACGTTCCAGTAGTGCATAGTCTCCACATTCACTTCCGAAACAGAGTGCATCTACACAGCCAAGATGGTTAAGCAAAGAAACAGCACCTGTGGCGAAATATTCGGCGCTTCCAGTTGCGTAGCAGACCGGAAGTTCAAAGACGGCGGCAACACCACTTTCCAGAGCTACCTGGGCGCGCAGATGCTTTGGCATGATCGCGGGTGTTCCACGCTGTACATAATTTCCACTCATAATAACAAGAACAGCGTCTGCTCCGGTGATTTCTTTTGCTTTTCTTATATGGTATAAATGCCCGTTATGAAAGGGATTGTATTCAGCAATCAGTCCGACAATTTTCATAAAAAATCTCCTTGTATATCTATTTGAAATTGATTATACTATAAAAAGGGACTTTAGGTCAAAAAAGTCATTATTTTCACGTTTAGTTTATTACAATTGTTTTCAGGAGAGAAAGGAGGATATATATGAGCCAGGAAATCGAAGATATACTGACAGAAGATGAGATTAAAGAGATGTTGGAAAATCGGCAGTACAAAGAATTAAAAGAACAACTGGAAAGTAATATGTATCCTGTTGACCTCGCTGAGATTTTAGAGGATTTTGACCAGAAGCAGCTTGTTATGATCTTCCGGCTTCTTGCTAAAGAAGAAGCGGCTGAAACGTTTACTTATATGAACAGTGACATGCGTGAGATTCTGATTAATGCACTGACTGATTCCGAGCTGGAAGAAGTCATGGAAGAGATGTATCTGGATGATACGGTTGATGTGCTGGAGGAGATGCCGGCGAATGTTGTTGACCGTCTCCTGATGGTGACAGATGAAGAGACAAGAGTGCAGATCAATCAGCTCCTGCAATATCCGGAGGACAGTGCGGGCAGCATTATGAATGTGGAGTATATTGCACTCCGTAAAGAGATGACGGTTGCAGAATCTATTTTGAAGATTCGTCAGGTCGGTTTGAACCGGGAGACAATTTATACCTGTTATGTCACGGAAAAGCGTAAGCTTATCGGTCTTGTAGATGTCAAAGAATTACTGACGACCAGTGAATCGAAGACAGTGGAAGAGATCATGGAGACAAACATGCTCTATGCACATACAACAGATGACCAGGAGGAAGTTGCACTGACGATCCGCAAATATGGTCTGATCGCACTTCCAATCGTAGACCATGAGATGTGTATGGTCGGTATTGTAACAGTAGATGACGCAATGGATGTATTGCAGGAAGAGACGACGGAAGATATCAGTATCATGGCGGGTGTCAATCCGAATGAAGAATCTTATTTTGGGACAACGGTTATGGAACATGTGAAGAGCCGAATCCCATGGCTTCTGTTTCTGATGCTATCGGCAACCGTGACACAGATGATCATGAACAGTTATGAATCAGCGCTTGCCATTATGCCGCAGCTCGCAGGATTTGTCCCGATGTTGACAGGTACCGGAGGAAACTGCGGTTCCCAGAGCTCAACACTGGTGATCCGGGGACTGGCAGTCGGCGAGATTGAATTCCGGGATCTCCTGAAAGTAATATGGAAAGAAATCCGTATCGCAGTATGTATCAGTATTGTGCTTGCTGTGGTAAATGGACTGCGAATTATGCTGATGGGGCAGGGCGATGCGCTGATGGCATTTACGATCGGTCTGACGATGGCTTGTACCGTTGTGATCGCCAAAGTTGTTGGATGTACACTTCCGCTTATCGCAAAGCGGGTAGGTCTGGACCCGGCGATTATGGCAACACCTCTGATTTCAACACTGGTAGATATCAGCACGATCAGCGTATACTTTGCAATTGTCAGTGCAGTATTTCAGTTATAGATGCGTGATATATGCATATAGACAGAAAAAATGAGATAAAGTGACAGAATGTATGAAAAAATACACATAAGAGACCTTGTTTGCAAGGTCTCTTTGTATTATAATAGTCCTATCTGAGAAAATATGGAAAGGAGTCTATTTATCATGGGATTCATAGATGAGATTAAAGCAAAAGCAAAAACAAGCAAAAAGACAATCGTTCTTCCAGAAACAGAAGACGGCAGAACTTATGAAGCAGCAGAAGCTGTATTAAAAGAAGGAACAGCTAATCTGATCCTGATCGGAAGCGAAGAAGAGATCGCAAAGAACAAAGGATCTTTTGATATCAGCGGAGCTACTATTGTAGATCCTGCAACGTCTGAAAAGACAGACGCATACATTGCCAAACTTGTTGAATTAAGACAGAAAAAAGGAATGACAGAAGAACAGGCAAGAGAGCTTCTTCTGACAAATTACTTATATTATGGTGTTATGATGGTTAAGATGAAGGATGCTGACGGTATGGTATCCGGAGCATGCCATTCTACAGCAGATACATTAAGACCATGCCTTCAGATCCTGAAGACAAAACCAGGTACAAAACTCGTATCCGCTTTCTTCGTAATCGTAGTACCGGATTGCGATATGGGAGCTGACGGAACATTTGTATTTGCAGATTCCGGTCTGGAGCAGAATCCGGATCCAGAGAAACTTGCAGCAATCGCACTTTCTTCTGCAGATTCTTTCGAACTGCTGACAGGAAAAGAGCCAATCGTTGCAATGCTTTCACACTCTACTAAGGGAAGTGCAAAACATCCTGACGTAGACAAAGTTGTAGAAGCTACACGTATTGCAAAAGAAAATGCAAAAGAAGGTTTATTATTAGATGGAGAGTTCCAGCTTGACGCAGCAATCGTTCCGGAAGTTGGAGCATCCAAAGCACCGGGCAGCCCGGTTGCAGGTAAAGCAAATGTACTCGTATTTCCAGACCTGGATGCTGGTAATATCGGATACAAACTTGCACAGAGACTTGGTAAAGCAGAAGCTTACGGTCCTTTAACACAGGGAATTGCAGCGCCGGTTAATGATCTTTCAAGAGGATGCAGCGCAAAAGACATTGAAGGTGTTGTTGCCATTACAGCTGTACAGTGTATGGCTGAAGAATAAAAAAGAGAGGAAAAAAGATTATGAACGTATTAGTAATCAACTGTGGAAGTTCTTCATTGAAGTTCCAGCTGATCAATTCTGATTCAGAGCAGGTTCTTGCAAAAGGACTTTGTGAGAGAATTGGAATTGATGGAAGCCTTACTTATCAGCCGGCAGGCGGAGAGAAAGTCAAATCTGACAAAGCTATGCCGACTCATACAGAGGCTATTCAGTTCGTTATTGACGCACTGACAGATGACAAGACAGGTGTCGTAAAAGACTTAAAGGAAATTGGGGCAGTCGGACACCGTGTTGTACATGGCGGAGAGAAGTTCGCCAAATCTGTAGTAATTACAGATGAAGTTATGAAAGCAATCGAAGAGTGTAATGACCTTGCACCTCTTCACAACCCAGCTAACCTGATTGGTATCAATGCATGCCAGGAATTAATGCCGGGTACGCCGATGGTAGCTGTATTTGATACTGCTTTCCATCAGACAATGCCAGCAAAGGCGTATATGTATGGTCTGCCATATGAGTATTATGACAAATACAAAGTAAGACGTTATGGATTCCACGGAACAAGCCACAGTTTCGTATCCAAGAGAGCTGCTGAACTTGTTGGAAAACCATATGATGCAGTGAAGACAATCGTTTGTCATCTTGGTAACGGTGCAAGTATCTGTGCTGTAGAGAATGGTGAATCCGTAGATACATCTATGGGACTGACTCCACTGGAGGGTCTTGTAATGGGAACACGTTCCGGAGATATCGATCCGGCTATCTTAGAGTTCATCGCTAAGAAAGAAGACCTTGATATTGCAGGGCTTATGACAATGTTAAATAAAAAATCTGGTGTGTTTGGTCTTTCTAATAACTTATCCAGTGATTTCCGTGATCTTACAAGCGCTGCTGAGAGCGGAAATGAGATTGCTGCTACAACAGTTGATGTATTCTGCTACCGTGTAGCTAAGTACGTTGGAAGTTATGTAGCTGCCATGAATGGTGTGGATGTAATTGCATTTACAGCAGGAATTGGTGAGAATGCAAGTCTTGTACGTGAGAAAGTTATGGAATACCTTGGATACCTTGGAGTTGCAATCGATAAAGAAGCAAATGATTCACATGGTGAAGAAGTGAAGATCTCAACTCCGGATTCTAAAGTTGATGTATTTGTAATTCCTACAAATGAGGAACTTGCAATTGCAAGAGAGACTGTTGCATTAGTTTAATCAGCATAGTTGAACGATCATAGAATTGAGAGGTGTATCGAAGGCTGTCGCGGGAGCGGCAGCCTTCTTTATATATAAAGCTTTCGGCAGATATAAAGCCGTCGGCAGGAAGCGCACTCGCGCGAAGAGGCAGAACAGTATTTCTAATATTTTTCTTAAGATTCCGGGAATGAGCGGAAAGAGAATTGAATTTGAGAGAAATATCAAGTATAATGTGCTTGTTCTTAAGATAGGAGATAAAATAAAAAGGGGTAGATATAGAATGAAAAAAAGGAACATGTATGCAGCAGTTTTACTTACAGCAATTCTCAGTGTTACATCTCTGGGAAGTGCAGGTCATGTACAGGCGGCAGGAGATACATCCAGTGTCAGACTTCGGACAGTTAGTGCAGAAAAAGGAAATGCGCTGACAACAGACGTGTTGACAAAGGATACCGGGAAGAGCCAGAAGAAACTTGCAATCCAGACAGGCGCCGCAAAGCAAAAAGCAGCACTTACTGGCAAGAATGTCAGAGCCAAAGCAACAACAAAGAAGAATATGAGTTATATTCCGGTAGTCAAAGGTGTAACAGGTTCAGAAGAAGGCAAGCAGGGCAATGTTGCACTTGGTAATTCTGTCGGAACTACAGATGGCACGATGGGAAAGAGATACCTCTATTCACAGAAAGTTGAATTTCAGGGCAAGGGTTCTTTTTCATTTTCTGTTAAATGTACAGAAGCAAAGACGGCGGGACGTAATGTTGTCTACGGAGTATTCAAGCAGGCATCCCTGGAAGATCCGATTGATAAGTCAAGCGTTGATGTTGTAACGAAAAAAGGCGATCACAAGACAGTCGTTGTAAAGATCCCGAAAGCAGGAACCTATTATATCGGCATCTATACAATGGTCAATGCAAAAGATAAGAGCGAATCCTGGAAGTTTACGACAGGAGCGATCTACTGGAATGGCAATAATCGTACGATTACCAGTGATAAGAAGATTGCAGTCGGTCACAAAACAACGCAGACGAATTATTTTAAAATGAAAACCACAGAAAGCGGTTATATCACAGTGATCACAAGTGATCCGAAGAATAAGATCGTTCTTTATGACAGTAAGAAGAATCGTCTTACAGAGAGTACAATTGCAAAATATGGTGTCACATATGGTGTACCAAAGGGAAGAACTTACTATATTAAAGTATGGTCTCCGGCGAGTGAAGATGGCGGTTATACGCTGGTGGCAAAAAATCGTAAGATTTCCGAAAAAAGCGGAAGCAGTAAATCTAATGCTGTGGAGATTAAGAAAAATACCACAATCAAAGGAACAATGGAAACAGGAGTGAAGAGAGCGGACTGGTATAAGATCCGCCTTACATCCAAACGGAGTGTGGAACTTTCCTGGAAAGCAAGAACGAATGAAAAGATGAAACTTGCTATTTATCAGGGAAGCAGAAAGATTGATACAAAGACGTTGACTTATGCAGATGCTTCCTACAAACTTAAGTCCGTTGGAAAATGGCCAAAAGATACATATTATCTGAAAGTATATACAGATACAGAAAAATCTTCCGGTTGGTATATTTTAAGATGGAAATAATCAGATATTTATATTATAATGAATAAAAAGAGGGACAGTTTTTCTCAATACCATTTTAAATAGAATGATATTACGATGATTGCCCCTGATTTTATATCACAATAAAGGAAAAGGAGAAAGAGGTTATGATGAAGAGAAAAGGCAAAGTATTGTCACTTGTATTAGCGGCTATCCTTACTGTTTCTTCAGGAAGTGTAGTACAGGCGGCAGATACATCGACAAAAGTACAGAATACACAGGCAGTGAAGGCAGAGGCGCAGAGTCTGGAAGCACAGAGCAGTATTGTAAAGGCAGTGAAGGCTGCAAAAGTGAGTCCGGTAAGCGCACAGAGCGCAACTGTGAAAGCAACGAAAACAACAGTTGTAGATGGAAGTATTCCGGTTATCATGATGAATACAGGAAACGAGAGTGTCAACAAAGTAGGTCAGATTATACTTGCGGCCCGGAATGGAACAGTAGGCAATCACTATCAGTACAGTCAGGCTGTAACATTCAAAACGAAAGGTACATTGGATTTCGCAATGAATTATTCGGCAAAATCAGACGGTGCAAAGCAGAAATCAGCTACTTACGGATTGTTTTATGATTCCGCTTTAACAAAGCCGGTAGATTCTTATCAGTTTTGTGATGAGCTGGGAGAGACAACTTCCCGCATGTTCAAAGTCCCGAAACCGGGAAAATATTATCTTGGAATCTATGTTTATGCAAACACTTATTCAGATGGAGTCTATGATGCTTGGGGATTTGTGGCTGCAGCAGGTTTCTATAACGGTGCAGACCGTACGATTTTGCATAATAAGCAGATTGCGATTGGACAAAAAGAGCCACAGACAAATTATTTTAAATTCAAAGCAACACAGACGGGATATGTCTCTGCATTTGCCAGCAAAGACAGCAAATATTCAGTAAAGGTTGCACTTTGTAACAGCAAGAAAAAAGCTTATTCCGATTATACAGCGGTTGGATACAATCCTTCTTATGGAGTAACAAAAGGAAAGACATATTATTTTAAAGTAGCGTCATCCTATAACAGCAATGGTGGATATTTCTTTAAAGTTAAGAATTACAAAGTTTCTGAAAAGAGTGGCAAGAGCAAGGGAAAAGCTGTAACAATAAAGAAAGGCAAGACTGTAAGCGGAACACTGCAGGCAGGAAGCTCACAGGCAGACTGGTACAAATTCAAACTGACCAGCAAGAAGAGTGTGAAGATTTTATGGAAAGCAAAGACCAATGATACAATGAAGATTACCGTATATCAGGGAGGAAGAACGATCGGAACTCGATCATTGATTTATTCAAATTCTTCTTATACTTTACAGTCATTAGGCAAATGGTCAAAAGGAACTTATTATATTAAAGTATACCGTGGTAATTCCAAATCTTCAGGATGGTATTCTCTGAAATGGAAATAAATTGTAATTGCGCATCGCATACAGAATGTAATAGTGCAGGCTGTAAATACAGAGATAACAAAACAGAATCATAGAGTAAGCGGACAGCTACCGTGAATATTGTGGCTGTTCGCTTATTTTTTATTGTTGCGTGATAGGAAATTTCATTCATTTCATATAAATAAAAATCCTTCGGCAGTATGCACATATTTTTTTTATGTAGACGGAAAAATGGATCAAACGTGTTGTTGCTGAGATGGGTGAAAGAATGCGATCATCGTTGATTCTTCAGCAAATATTAAAAAGGCAGCCCAAGGTGTTGCAAGTTCAACCGTAAATTTACAGCAGCTGTTGTATTGCAGCATCCGTTTGGAGGATTTAATATGTCCGGAACAGATGCGAAGACAGGAACAGCAGATTATCTGATAAACTTCCAGAACCTTAAATCTGTAACAGTAGACTTGACAGATTAAGTGTTTTAGAGCAGCTTTTGAAAAAATGTGGACAAACATAAGAAAAATATCTCAAATACCAGTTGACAAAACAATTTTCCATGATATAATAATTTAGGTATGAATAGGGGTGATAGTATTATGTTATTAGACCTATCCAATGTTTTGTCTGAACAGCACAAATCTGTGGATAAGAATGTTTCGATTTCGATGGATGAATTCAGACTCAGAGGAAAGACTTATCCGGTTCTTTCAAAAGATGAGTTGCATATTCAGGTTGAATATGCAGGTGATCAGAAGCTGAGAGTATCCGGTCTGACAAATCTGACGATTGGAATTCCGTGTGATCGATGTCTTGAAGAGGTCCCGGTTGATTTCAAACTGGATTTTACAAGAGAAGTTGAGACAAAAGAAGCAGAAGTCGCTTCGGATGAAGCGGATCAATTAGACGAAAATAATTATATTGACGGATATCATCTTGACGTAGAAAAATTACTCTATAATGAGATATTGGTAGGATGGCCGATGAAAGTTCTGTGTAGCGAAGACTGTAAAGGAATTTGCAGCGTATGTGGTCAAAACCTAAATGAGGGTACCTGCAGCTGTGAAGATACAGGCCTCGATCCGAGAATGTCAGTTATCCGCGATGTTTTTAAGAATTTTAAGGAGGTGTAACCTATGTCAATTTGTCCAAAGAATAAATCTTCAAAAGCAAGAAGAGACAAAAGAAGAGCGAACTGGAAAATGAGCGCACCAAACCTGGTAAAATGCAGCAAATGCGGCGAATTAATGATGCCTCACAGAGTATGCAAAGCTTGTGGTTCGTACAACAAAAAAGAAATCATTGCTCAGGACTAATTTTGAGAATGAAGTTAAAATCAAGAGCGGCGTTTGTCGCTCTTGATTTTTTTTGACACAATCTTTTTATATCATTATAAAATGATTGATTTTTACAATGATGTCTAGTAGAATTATTCTAGTAGTTCTGGGAGGAATTAAGATGACAGATAGAACAATAGTAGCCCTGGATGCTATGGGCGGGGACAATGCCCCAAAAGAAATGATCAAGGGAGCTGTGCAGGCACTTGAGAAAACAGATGCCGTGCAGGTACTCCTTGTAGGTAAAGAAGATGTGATCCGTGCAGAACTTGCACAGTATACGTATGATAAAGCACGTATCGAGGTTGTAAATGCAACGGAAGTGATCGAGACAGCAGAACCGCCGGTGAATGCGATCCGTCGTAAGAAGGATTCTTCTATTGTGGTCGGTATGAAGCTCGTGAAGGAAGGACAGGCAGATGCCTTTGTTTCTGCCGGAAGTTCCGGGGCTGTACTAGTTGGAGGTCAGGTAATCGTTGGCAGGATCAAAGGCGTGGAGAGGCCTCCTCTTGCACCGCTGATCCCGACGGAGAAAGGCGTCAGCCTTCTGGTTGACTGTGGAGCCAATGTAGATGCAAGACCGTCTCATCTTGTACAGTTTGCGAAGATGGGTTCCATTTATATGGAGCATGTTGTCGGCATTAAGAATCCGAAAGTCGGCATCGTGAATATCGGAGCAGAAGAAGAGAAAGGCAATGCGCTTGTAAAAGAAACTTTCCCATTATTAAAAGGAGAGAAGAATATCAATTTTATTGGAAGTGTGGAGGCAAGAGAGATTCCGCATGGACAGGCTGATGTCATTGTCTGTGAAGCATTTGCCGGTAATATTATTCTTAAATTATTCGAAGGTGTCGGAAGTGTGCTTATTTCCGAGATCAAGAAAGGCATGATGGGAAGCTTAAGAAGCAAGATCGGTGCGCTTCTTGTAAAACCGGCACTGAAGAAGGCGTTGAAGAGTTTTGACTCGTCCGAGTACGGAGGAGCGCCACTTCTGGGACTCAACGGTCTCGTTGTCAAGACACACGGCAGCTCTACTGCGAAGGAAATCTGCAATACGATTATACAGTGTGTTACATTTAAAGAACAGAAGATTAATGAGAAGATCAAAGAAAGTATTCAGCCGGAGTAATTTCCGTTGGATAGATAGAAGAGCAGAAAGGATGAACAGATATGGAATTTGAAAAATTGAAAGCAATTATCGCAGATGTATTAAATCTTGATGAGAATGATATTCACATGGATTCTACATTTGTAGATGATCTCGGAGCAGATTCACTGGATATTTTCCAGATTATTATGGGAATCGAAGAAACTTTTGATATCGAGATCGATAATGAAGATGCGGAGAAGATTGTTACAGTCGGAGATGCTGTAGAACAGATAAAAAACGCAACAAATGACTAGGCATGAACAAGACGAGAAAGCCCAAGCGGGCTTTTTCGTTTTATGAGGTAGATAATTTATGGATAATATGTTAAAAGAGTTACAGGATCGGATCGGTTATCATTTTCAGGATGATAAACTTCTGAAAAAAGCGATGGTACACAGTTCTTATGCAAATGAGAAGCATCTTCCAAAATACGAGTGCAATGAACGTCTGGAATTTTTAGGAGATGCGGTGCTGGAGCTTATTTCCAGTGAATTTTTATTTTCCCTGCACAAGACGATGCCGGAAGGGCAGCTTACAAAGACGCGCGCAAGTATGGTGTGCGAACCTGCGCTTGCTTTCTGTGCAAGAGATATTGAGCTGGGTAAATATCTGCTGCTCGGAAAAGGTGAGGATGCAACCGGCGGAAGAAAGAGAGAATCTGTCACATCAGATGCGATGGAGGCACTGATCGGTGCAATTTATTTGGACGGTGGTTTTGCTAATGCAAAAGAGTTTATTGAGAGATTTATTTTAAAAGATCTGGAAAATAAGAAGCTCTTTTATGATAGCAAGACTATCCTGCAGGAGATTGTACAGTCAAACTTTAAGGAACCTGTGTCCTATGAGCTGCTTGGAGAAAAAGGACCGGATCATAATAAAGTGTTTGAAGTGGCTGTCCGGATCGGTGACGACAGATATGGAGTCGGCTCCGGGCGCACAAAGAAAGCAGCGGAGCAGGAGGCTGCTTACCAGAGTATACTGGCACTTCGGAAAAAGAACTTTGAGTAGGTGAGGTATGTATTTAAAAAGTATTGAAGTGCATGGATTTAAATCCTTTGCGCACAAATTAAAGTTTGACTTTCATAACGGAATTACCGGAATTGTCGGACCGAACGGAAGCGGTAAGAGTAATGTTGCAGATGCCGTCCGGTGGGTACTTGGTGAACAACGAATCAAGCAACTGCGTGGAGGCACGATGCAGGATGTTATTTTCTCCGGGACAGAGAACCGTAAGCCTTTAAGTTATGCATCGGTTGCGATTACGTTGGATAATTCTGATCATCAGCTTCCGATTGATTATGAGGAAGTGACGGTAACAAGAAAGTTATACCGTTCCGGCGAAAGTGAATATCTGATCAACGGCAGTACATGCAGGCTGAAAGATGTCAATGAACTCTTTTATGATACCGGAATAGGTAAAGAAGGGTATTCGATCATCGGACAGGGCCAGATTGATAAGATCTTAAGCGGAAAGCCGGAGGAACGAAGAGAGCTTTTTGATGAAGCGGCAGGTATCGTTAAGTTTAAGAGACGGAAGAATACTTCTGTTAAGAAGTTGGAAGAAGAGCGTCAGAACCTTCTGCGAGTCAATGATATTCTTGCTGAGTTGGAGAAACAGATCGGTCCACTGGAACGACAATCGGAAAAGGCAAGAGAATATTTGAAGAAGAAAGAAGCGCTCAAGACATACGATATTAATATGTTTCTTCTGGAGACAGAGAGACTTAAGAATCTTTCCAGTCAGGTGGAAGACAAGCTTAAGCTTACTAAAGAAGAGCTGGAGCAAGCTTCTGCAGATTATGATGGAATGAAGCAGGAATATGAAGCTGTAGAAGAGCAGATGGAGACGATTGATGAATCCATTGAACACTCCAAGAATCAGTTGAATGAGACTTCCATGCTTAAGCAGCAGCTGGAGAACCAGATTGCACTTTTAAAAGAACAGATCCACAGTGCACGTATGAACGATGAGCATTATGCCCAGCGTGCACAGAGCATTGAGATGGAACTGAGTGAACGTGAAAGCCAGCTTACTGAACTTAAGAAAGAACAGACGGTAATTCTTGCGGAACATAAGGAAAGCCGGGACAAGGAAGATAAGGCGAAACTGACACTTGTTGAAGTACAGAGTAAGATTGCAGAACTGACAGATGCGATTGACCGCGGTAACAGCAATATAATGGATGTGCTGAATAACCGTGCATCTACGAAAGCAAAGATCCAGAAATATGACACGATGCGGGAGCAGATCCAGGTGCGTCGTTCCGAGCTTACAAAACGGATTTTAGAGGAACAGACATCCGGAAACAAACAGCAGAAAGAGAAAGAAAAATATGCTGCGGAATTAGAAGATATTTCCGCACAGATCATTGAACTTAATGAGAAGCAGAATACATATGAAGAACAGATTAAAAGTATTCAGGCAGAGATGAACCGGCTGTCGGAACAGTTCCGTATCAGCCAGACTTCTTATCACCGGGAGCAGTCCAGACTGGAGTCTCTGAAAAATATTACAGAGCGTTATGATGGATATGGAAACAGCATTCGGCGTGTCATGGACAACAAGAATCAGGAACCGGGACTTCTCGGTGTTGTTGCAGATCTCATCAAAGTAGAAAAGCAGTATGAGATTGCGATTGAGACTGCACTTGGCGGAAGTATCCAGAATATTGTTACCCGTGATGAAGATACTGCTAAGCGGATGATTCAGTTTCTTAAGAAGAATAAGTTTGGACGTGCAACATTTCTTCCGCTTACAAGTATTCGTCCGGGAAATGGAATCGGCAGACCGGAAGCGCTGAAAGAGCCGGGAGTGATCGGACCTGCGAATGCACTTGTTACAGTCGATCCGAAATACAACGGTCTTGCATCGAATCTTCTGGGACGTACGCTTGTTGTTGACCACATTGATCATGGAATCCAGATTGCGGGAAAATACAAACAGTCAATCCGCATTGTTACGTTAGAAGGAGAACTGATCAATCCAGGTGGTTCTATGACTGGTGGTGCATTTAAGAATACGAGTAATCTGTTAAGCCGCAGGAGAGAGATCGAAGAATTGGAAAAAGCGGTACAGAAGTTAAAAGCACAGATGAATGATCTGGAGCAGTCTCTGAATGAAAAGAGAACGAAGCGTACCGGATATTATGAGAAGATAGAGCTGTTAAAAGAAGAATTGCAGAAGGCATATGTCGTTCAGAATACAGCGAAGATGAACCTTGATCAGGCGGAGGCGAAGATCCATACGTCAGAGAACATGATTTCAGATATTAACAGAGAATCAGAAGAGCTGGAACATGAGATGTCAAATATTTCTGATAATCAGGAATCTATACAGGTAGAGCTAGATACATCAGAGAAGATGGAGCAGGAGTTAAATGCCAGAATTGAAGCGGATCAGACTGTATTAGATCAGATCCGAGAGGAAGAAACTTTATGTCAGAAAGAGGTGGAGACTCTGCATCTTGCTAATGCAAGTCAGGAGCAGAAGATAACATTTATTACAGAAAATGTTACACGTATCCAGGAAGAAATTGATAAATTCACACAGGAAATGGAAGAACTTACAGCAAGCCAGGGCGGTAATTCCAAAGAAATCGAAGATAAGGAATTACAGATCCGTGAGCTGAAAGAGACGATTGCAAATTCTGGAGATTTATTTACAGAGATCCGGCAGGAGATTGAGAAATCAAGGAAAGAGCGTGAAGAACTGAACCAGAGACACAAAAGTTTCTTAGAGAAACGGGAAGAACTTTCGAGACATATGTCTAATCTGGATAAGGAAGTATTCCGTCTGGAAAGCCAGAAAGAAGGCTACGAGGAATCCACAGAAAAACAGATTAATTATATGTGGGATGAATATGAGATCACATATGGTCATGCACAGGAATTAAGGGATGCGAACCTTACAGATCTCTCCAGAATGAAAAAGCGTATCCAGGAGTTAAAAGGCGAAATCCGGCAGTTAGGTTCCGTAAACGTAAACGCAATCGAGGATTACAAGAATGTTTCCGAGCGCTATACGTTCTTAAAGAACCAGCACGATGACCTTGTGGAAGCGGAAGCGACATTGGAACAGATCATTGCGGAGCTGGATACAGCGATGCGTAAGCAGTTCAGGGAGCAGTTTGAACGGATCTGCAAGGAATTTGACACCGTATTCAAAGAACTGTTCGGTGGTGGTAAAGGAACGCTTGAGCTTATGGAAGATGAAGATATTCTGGAAGCAGGAATCCGCATTATCGCACAGCCACCGGGAAAGAAACTGCAAAATATGATGCAGTTATCCGGAGGGGAGAAAGCATTGACGGCGATTTCCCTGTTGTTTGCAATACAGAATCTCAAGCCTTCACCGTTCTGTCTCTTAGATGAGATCGAGGCGGCGCTGGACGATAATAATGTAGACCGTTTTGCAAAATATTTACACAAGCTGACAGAGAATACACAGTTTATTGTAATTACACATCGTAGAGGAACGATGATCGCTGCGGATAGATTATATGGAATCACAATGCAGGAAAAAGGTGTTTCAACCCTTGTTTCGGTAGATTTACTGGAAAATGAATTAAAATAATAGTATGATAAGAGGAGGCTGTTATGGCAGAGGAGAAAAAGGGCGGCTTTTTCAGCCGGCTCGTTTCAGGGCTTACGAAAACAAGAGATAATATTGTATCCGGAATGGACAGCATTTTTCACGGATTTATACATATTGATGATGATTTTTATGAAGAACTGGAAGAAGTTATGATCATGGGAGATCTTGGCGTTCAGGCAACCTACGATATTCTGGATGACCTGAAGGAAAAGGTAAAAGAGCGTCACATCAAGGAACCGGCAGACTGCAGAGAAATTCTTATTGAGAGTATCAAAGAACAGATGGATGTTGGTGAGACTGCTTATGAATTTGAAGACAAGACTTCTGTTGTAATGATGATCGGTGTCAATGGTGTCGGAAAGACAACGACAATCGGCAAGCTCGCAGGAAAACTGCGTGCCCAGAATAAGAAAGTCGTACTGGCTGCTGCGGACACATTTCGTGCTGCTGCCGGTGAACAGTTAAAAGAATGGGCAAACAGATCGCAGGCAGAGCTGATCGGCGGTCAGGAAGGTTCCGATCCGGCATCCGTTGTATTTGATGCAGTTGCAGCCGCAAAGGCAAGACATGCAGACGTACTTTTATGCGACACGGCAGGAAGACTGCACAACAAGAAGAACCTGATGGAAGAGCTCAGAAAGATGAATCGTATCATTGACCGGGAATTTCCGGAAGCATACAGAGAGACGCTGGTCGTGCTGGATGCGACAACGGGACAGAATGCATTGCAGCAGGCAAAGGATTTTAATGATGTTGCGGATATTACCGGAATCGTACTGACGAAGATGGATGGAACAGCCAAGGGTGGTATTGCAGTTGCAATCCAGGCAGAACTTGGTATACCGGTGAAGTACATCGGTGTCGGAGAAACAATAGATGATTTGCAGAAATTTGATGCGGATGCATTTGTAAATGCGTTATTTGCGAAGGAAGACGAGAATTAGGAGGGCAACAAAGATGGAAAGTTTAACACTGGAAAGTTTTGAACAGGCGAGTGAGATCGTGAAAAAAGTCACACTGCCTACCAAGCTGGTTTACAGCGAGTATTTAAGCAAAGAGACAGGTGGTAAGATTTATCTGAAACCGGAAAATATGCAGTATACAGGCGCTTACAAAGTACGTGGATCTTATTATAAGATCAGCAGAATGTCAGAAGAAGAGAGAGAACGTGGACTCATCACTGCTTCTGCCGGAAACCATGCACAGGGTGTTGCCTATGCAGCACAGCAGTTTGGCTGTAAAGCAACAATCGTTATGCCGACAGTTACACCACTTATCAAAGTCAACCGTACAAAGAGCTATGGAGCGGAAGTTATCCTTCATGGTGATGTTTATGACGATGCATGTGCGTATGCGCTGAAGCTTGCCGAAGAGAAAGGATACACATTTGTACATCCGTTTGATGATCTGGAAGTTGCAACCGGACAGGGAAGTATCGCAATGGAGATTGTACAGGAACTTCCTACAGTTGATTATATTCTTGCTCCGATCGGTGGTGGCGGACTGATTACAGGTGTATCAACACTTGCGAAGATGCTGAACCCAAAGATCAAAGTCATCGGTGTAGAGCCGAAAGCAGCAGCAAGTATGACTGCAGCATTTAATGCGGGTGAGCCGGTTACACTGGACAGCGCAGATACGATTGCTGATGGTACAGCTGTAAAACGTGTCGGAGAAAATATTTTCCCATATGCGAAAGAGAATATCGATGAGATTCTGCTCGTAGAGGACGATGAGTTGATCGGCGCTTTCCTTGATATGGTAGAGAACCATAAGATGGTTGTCGAAAATTCCGGACTTCTGACAGTTGCAGCGCTGAAACAGATGAACTTAAAAGGTAAGAAAGCAGTTGCAATCTTAAGCGGTGGTAATATGGACGTTATTACGATGTCATCTATCGTACAGCATGGTCTGATCCAGAGAGACCGTATCTTCTCTGTATCTGTACTCCTTCCGGATAAAGCCGGTGAGCTAGTGCGTGTTGCGAAGACGATTGCGGATGCCAAAGGTAACGTTATCAAACTGGAACACAACCAGTTTGTAAGCACGAACCGTAATGCGGCTGTGGAGCTTCGTATCACAATGGAAGCATTTGGAACAGAGCATAAGAATGAGATTCTCCAGGCACTGGAAGATGAAGGACTTCGCCCGAGAGAGATCAGTGCAAAACTGTACTAATGAAAAGAAATGCTGAAAGTATGATATAGCAAAACATGACTTTCTGCCAGGTCATCTGGTGGAAGTAATAATTGAATACAGAGATGCTACAGACATAAAAGCAGTATGGGTATAATAGGAGAGAACCTAAGATATTCATATTGCTTTTCTATTTTCCTCATAAAAATTGTAAGTTTTTCTTGACATACAATGTATGATTGTATACAATCATACATAAAGATTGAAAAAGAATAGTATTTGTTACGGAAAGAGAGATGACAGCAATGGAAGATAGAAAAGTATACCTTGATAAACACAGCAATCTGTTGCAGCTGGAAGAGCATATGTATCCGCTCGTAGATGTCGATAAACCGAATGTATTCCGGAATCTGTTCCACTATGATGAGATCCCGAAGATTGCATTCAATGACCGTATTGTACCGCACAGTATGCCGGATGAAATCTGGATCACAGATACAACCTTCCGCGATGGACAGCAGTCCAGAACTCCGTACACGACAGATCAGATCGTAACGCTTTATGATTATTTTCACAGATTGGGCGGACCGAATGGAAAGATCAGACAGTGTGAATTTTTCCTCTACAGTAAAAAAGACAGAGATGCCGTTTATAAATGTATGGAGCGAGGATATAAGTTTCCGGAGATCACAAGTTGGATCCGTGCAAGCAAGAAAGACTTTGAACTTGTGAAAGAGATCGGTATGAAAGAGACCGGTATTCTTGTAAGCTGTTCTGATTATCATATTTTTTATAAACTGAAAATGACAAGAAGAGAGGCAATGAACCATTATCTTTCTGTCGTTCGTGAATGTCTGGAGACAGGAATTTCACCTAGATGTCATCTGGAAGATATTACACGATCTGATATTTACGGATTCGTGATTCCGTTCTGTCTGGAACTTATGCATCTGATGGAAGAATATAAGATTCCGGTGAAGATCCGAGTCTGTGATACGATGGGATATGGTATCAACTATCCGGGTGCCGTGATCCCAAGATCCATTCCGGGTATTATCTATGGCCTTCGTGTACATGCCGGAGTTCCGAGCGAACTGATCGAGTTCCATGGACATAACGATTTCTACAAAGCAGTCAGCAATTCTACAACCGCATGGCTGTACGGTGCAAGCAGTGTAAACTGTTCGCTGTTTGGAATCGGTGAACGTACCGGTAATACACCGTTGGAAGCTATGGTATTTGAATATGCACAGCTTCGAGGAACACTGGATGGCATGGACACAAGAGTGATCACAGAGATTGCAGAGTATTACGAGAAAGAGATCGGCTACAGAGTCCCGTCGAGGACACCGTTTGTCGGAAAGAATTTCAATGTTACCCGTGCAGGAATCCATGCGGATGGTCTGCTGAAAAATGAAGAGATTTATAATATTTTCGATACAGATAAATTCCTGAATCGCCCGCCGCTTGTTGCAATTTCAAATACATCCGGTCTTGCGGGAATCGCACACTGGATCAATACTTACTTCGGACTGAAAGAAGAGAAGCAGGTTGACAAGAACAGCAAGCTTGTTGACAAAGTAAAAGAGTGGGTAGATAAGGAATATGAAAGCGGTCGTGTCACCGTCCTGACAGATGAAGAACTGTTAGGTGTTATTGATGAGGCGTGCAAAGAGCTTGGCATCCGTCTCAGATAACAACGAACAAATTGAGAGAGGTATAAAAATGATGGAATATCAGGATCAGTCTCTGAGAGGAAGAGTTTTTCAGAGACTGCGTGAAGATATATTAAATGGTAAATACAAAGAAAATGATGAGCTTAGGGAGATTTCCATCGGGGATGAACTGGGAGTCAGCCGTACACCGGTAAGGGAAGCTCTCCGTCAGCTTGAACTGGAAGGACTGGTACGGATCGTACCGAATAAAGGCGCTTATGTGACCGGAATTACAAGAAAAGATGTAGCAGACATCTTTAAGATCCGCTCGATGTTAGAAGGTCTGTGCGCCAGATGGGCAACTGAGCATATTACGGATGAACAGATTGAAGAGCTGGAAGAGATGCTTCTTCTGTCAGAATTTCGTCTGAAAAAGGAGCAGAGTTCTATCGCAGAACAAGTATCCGAACTTGACGGAAGATTTCACAGAGTTCTTTACGAAGCATCGGACAGCCGTATATTAGAACATGTCCTGACAGATTTTCATAAGTATGTGAAGCTGGCAAGAAAGACTTCTGTTGGCGAAGAACACCGGGCCGAAAAATCCATTCAGGAACATCGGGCGATTCTGGAAGCAATCAAACAGAAAGACGCAGACAAGGCAGAAGAACTTGCGAATCAGCATATCAAAAATGTAATGCAGAACCTGCATCTGGAAGAATAATAATCAGATAGAATATAGAAAATAACGTAGAAAGGGAGAAGAACATGGCTAAGATTAAAATGACAGTACCAATTGTGGAAATGGACGGAGACGAGATGACAAGAATCCTTTGGAAGATGATTAAGGAAAATCTTTTGGAACCTTTCATAGAGTTAAATACTGAATATTATGATCTCGGACTGGAACACAGAAACGAGACAGATGATCAGGTGACGATTGATTCGGCAAATGCGACGAAAAAATACAAAGTCGCTGTAAAATGTGCAACAATTACACCGAATGCCGCCCGCGTAAAAGAATATAACTTAAAAGAAATGTGGAAGAGCCCGAATGGAACAATCCGTGCTATCTTAGATGGAACGGTATTCCGTGCACCGATCGTTGTAAAGGGCATTGAACCTTGTGTAAAAAACTGGAAGAAGCCGATCACCATCGCAAGACATGCATATGGAGATGTGTATAAAGGTTCTGAGATGAAGATTCCGGGAGCAGGAAAGGTAGAGCTTGTTTATACTGCAGAAGATGGCAGTGAGACAAGAGAACTCGTACATAATTTTGACAGTGCCGGAGTTGTACAAGGAATGCATAATATCAATCATTCGATTGAGAGCTTTGCAAGAAGCTGTTTCAATTATGCACTGGATACAAAACAGGATCTCTGGTTTGCTACGAAAGATACAATTTCCAAAAAATATGACCATACATTCAAAGATATTTTCCAGGATATCTACGATGCAGATTATAAAGACAAATTTGAAGAAGCAGGAATCACTTATTTCTACACACTGATCGACGATGCGGTTGCCCGTGTTATGAAATCCGAGGGTGGTTATATCTGGGCATGCAAGAATTATGACGGAGATGTTATGAGTGACATGGTATCATCTGCATTTGGTTCACTTGCAATGATGACATCTGTGCTTGTGTCTCCGGAAGGATATTATGAGTACGAGGCAGCACACGGAACCGTACAGCGCCACTATTACAAACATCTGAAAGGTGAAGAGACATCCACAAACTCTGTGGCAACAATTTTTGCATGGACAGGAGCACTACGTAAACGTGGTGAGATGGATGGAAACAAAGAGCTGATGGCATTTGCAGACAAGCTGGAAAAAGCAACGATTGATACAATTGAAAGCGGCAAAATGACAAAAGACCTGGCACTTATTACAACACTTGAGAATCCGACTGTGCTGAACAGCGAAGACTTTATTAAAGCAATTGCAGAAAAATTAAAAGAGGACTAAACTTTACATAGATTTTACGGAAAATAGATATACTTCAAACAGAACTATGGTATTTTGTAAAAGGCAAAAAAGTAAAAGGAGTACTGTTATGAAGAATATATATTGTAATCGGGAATTATCGTGGTTAAAGTTTAATGAACGTGTATTAGAAGAGGCAGAGAGTAAAGACGTTCCATTATGTGAACGTCTTACCTTTGCCTCTATTTTTCAGACAAATCTGGATGAATTTTTTATGGTCAGAGTCGGATCGCTGCAGGATCAGATGTTACTGCACAAAGAAATCCGTGACAACAAAACAAAGAAGACAGCCAAAGAACAGATCGAGGCAATTCTGGAAGAAGTAAAGCGGCTTGGCAAAAGACACGGGAAAGCTTTCGAAAATCTTTTGCAGGAACTGGAAGCGTATGGCGTACGTTTTGTAGATTTCCGGCATATCGACGAGGGAGTCAGTCAGAGACTGGAACGATATTTTAAGACAGAGATTGCACCTCTCATTTCGCCTACGATCATCAGCAAGAGACAGCCGTTCCCATTTCTTAGGAACAAAGATATATATATTGTTGCAGTACTGGAAACGAAGAGTAAAAAAGAGCGTCTCGGTATCATTCCGTGCTCAAACAATGTGTTTAAACGTCTGATCGAACTGCCGGATCATCCGGGCACTTTTATGTTGTCAGAAGAATTTATCCTGCATTATGTGCCGGAAGTATTTAAAGGATACCGTATCAAGGCAAAATCTGTGATCCGTATTACAAGAAATGCGGATATCGATGCGGATGCATTGTATGATGAAGATCTGGATTATCGTGATTTTATGGCAGATCTTATCAAAAAGCGTAAAAAACTGACTCCGGTTCGCATAGAATTTTCAAGAGAAATGAATAAAAATGTTGTTGCAACATTGTGTAAATATCTGGAAATGGACAAGACGCATGTGTTTTTGTCGGATGCACCGCTGGATCTCTCATTTGTATTTGAAATCCAGGACCGTCTGAGAAAAAATCCGGAACTGTTTTATGAGAAAAAGGTGCCGCAGAAATCACCGATGTTTCAGGATGGTGAGAGTATTCTTGCGCAGATACGCAGGGAAGATAAGTTACTTTCCTATCCATATGAGTCTATCCGCCCATTTCTTCATATGTTAAATGAGGCGGCAGAAGATCCGGATGTTATTTCAATAAAAATGACTCTGTACCGCCTTGCAAAGCAGAGCAAAGTCGTGGAAGCACTGGTAGAGGCGGCAGAGAATGGAAAAGAGGTTATTGTTCTTGTAGAGCTGCGTGCAAGATTTGATGAAGAAAATAATATTGAATGGTCCAGAAGACTGGAAGATGCCGGATGTCAGGTAATCTATGGGCTGGATGGATATAAAGTGCATTCCAAGCTGTGTTTGATTACAAGAAAAAATGATAATCATGTGGAATATTTTACACAGATCGGAACGGGAAATTATAATGAAAAAACATCCAGACTGTATACAGATTTATCCCTGATGACATCAGATCCTGCAATTGGTCTGGAAGCATCCAATGTATTCCAGGCGCTTCTGAAAGGTGAAGTTGTTGAACAGTCAGAGAAACTTCTTGTCGCACCAAAATGCCTGCAGAACCGTGTGCTGGAAATGATTGATGAGGAAATTGAACACGCCAGACATGAAGAACCGGCATATGTCGGTGTGAAATTAAATTCGCTGACAGATAAGAAAATCATTGATAAACTGGCGGAAGCGTCAAAAGCAGGTGTAAAAATTGATCTTGTAATACGTGGAATCTGTTGTCTGCTGCCGGGAATTCCGGAAAAGACAGAAAATATCCGTGTGATCAGTATCGTAGGACGTTTTCTGGAACATTCCCGTATTTATATTTTCGGAACAGAAGAGCGCAGTAAAGTTTATATCGCATCGGCGGATTTTATGACAAGAAATACGGTACGCCGCGTGGAGGTAGCTGCGCCGGTGGAGGATGTAAGATTGAAGGAATGTCTGCTTAAAGATTTCCGGATTATGTTAAATGACAATGTCCAGGCGCGGAAAATGAACCCGGATGGAAATTATACAAGAATAAGGAATGACAAAGAGCCACTTTCTGCCCAGGAATATTTTTATGAGGAGGCTTATAAAAAAGCCGGAAAAAAAGAGCAGCCACAGGTGAAAACGGAAACGGCAGAATCATAATGAGATGGACAATCGAATAAAGATGAAGTGATGATTCGGTATGATTATATAATTGGAATTGCACCGTTAAGTAAAAAAGGCTTTAACTTCTCGCAGTCAAAGCCTTTTTGTATTATTTATCTTATGCGATAAGAACAGTAGTTTTGACTAAGATAATTTAGTCTTCAGCAAGAATTTCCCAGTTTTTATAAAGAGTTTCCAACTCTTCCGCAATCTGTACTTTCTCTTTGGCGAGTTCCTGGCATTTGACAGAGTTTGTGAAAATCTCTTCTTGTACCATAAGTTCATCAATTTCCCGGTCGCGGTCTTCGAGTACGCTGATGCGTTCTTCCGTCTTTTTTAATTCATTCTGGCGTTTGCGTTCCTTAGCCTGCAGTTCTTTTTGTTCCTGCCAGCTTAATTTGGAAGCGGAGACTTCACCGGAATCGGTGGAAGAATCAGAAGTCATATCGATATTTTCTGTATATGCAGCTGTGAGTTCTTCCTTTTTCTCCAGGTAATAATCGTAATTTCCAATGTAATTGACAAACGTATGATGCGTAAGATCCAGGATTCTTGTGGCAGTCTGATTGATGAAATAACGGTCATGCGAAACATAGAGCAGTGTTCCGGTATAATTATTCAGCGCTTTTTCCAGAATTTCTTTTGAGGTAATGTCTAAATGGTTGGTCGGCTCATCGAGGATCAGGAAGTTTGCTTCAGAGAGCATAAGCTTTGCAAGAGAAACACGTCCTCTTTCACCACCGCTTAAATCGGAAATCCGTTTAAAGACATCGTCTCCGGTAAATAAGAATGCTGCAAGCATGTTCCGGATCTGCGTATTTGTAAGAGTCGGGTAATCATCCGAAATCTCTTCAAAGATTGTCTTTTCCATATGGAGCACATGGTGTTCCTGATCGTAGTAGCCAATCTGGACATTCGTACCAAGGGTGAAAGTTCCGTTGTCTGCAGGGAGAACCTGATTTAAAATCTTAAGCAGAGTCGTCTTGCCGGTTCCATTATCGCCGATGATCGCAACGTGTTCGCCACGCTTGATCTCAAAACTGATATCTGAAAATAACGTCTGTGGTGGAAAGGCTTTACTTAAATGTTCTACCGTCAGTACATCATTACCGCTGATGGTTGCAGGTTCAAGCTTTAACTGAAAGTCTTTGTTTGTTTCTATCGGTTTTTCTACCGGCTTGATCTTCTCAAGCATTTTCTCACGGCTTTCCGCCCGTTTGATTGATTTCTCGCGGTTGAAAGAGCGGAGCTTTTCAATAACAGCTTCCTGATGCTTGATCTCTTGCTGTTGGTTGAGATATTCTTTGATACGCGCTTCGCGGATCTGCTGTTTTTTCTGAGAGTAATCAGTATAATTACCAGAATAAGTCATCAGTTCACCGTTTTCTATTTCGATGACTTTCGTAACAATCCGGTTCAGAAAATAACGGTCGTGTGAGACGATCAGTACTGCACCCGGATAATTTAATATGTAAGTTTCCAGCCACGTGATTGAATTCAAATCCAGGTGGTTGGTCGGCTCGTCCAGAAGCAGGATATCCGGTTTAGTAAGCAGAAGTTTGCCGAGAGAAACACGGGTTTTCTGTCCTCCGGAGAGCGTATTCACCGGCTTGGTAAATTCTTCTTCCTGAAAACCTAGTCCCTTTAAGACGCCAGTCAGTTCGCTTTCATAAGCATATCCATTTTCGCGTTCAAATGCTGCGGTCAGCCGGTTGTAGGAGTCCATGTGGTTTTCCAGAGAGTCTCCACTTAAGTCCTTCATCTCCAGTTCCAACTGACGGATCTTCTGTTCCATGGCAATGATATCTGCTTTTGCCGTGCGCACTTCTTCGTAGATCGAACGATCTGTATTCATGTCCTGATGCTGGGCGAGATATCCCATAGTCTTTCCTTTGGTCAGGATGACGGAACCACCATCTGACGGCAGTTCTCCGGCAATTATCTTGAAAATAGTAGATTTGCCGGCTCCGTTCGGGCCTACAAGGGCAGCTTTCTCATGATCTTCTATATGAAAAGAACCATCTTTCACAATGATTTCTTCACCAAATGCTTTGTTAATTCCATGACAGGCGAGTATCATAAAAAATTCCTCCTTATCTGTTCACATACGTTCTTATTATAGCGAAAACGTAATAAAAAAACTACTAAAAAATTGACTTTATTCATACAATTTTATATAATAACAGTTAGAATACATATGGGAAGGTGAAAAAATTGGATAATCGAGGAATATCACAGGCAGTCATCCGACGTTTGCCGCGATATTATAGATATTTAGGTGAACTCCTTGAAAATGGGGTAGAACGTATTTCTTCTAACGATCTGAGCAAAAGGATGAAGGTTACTGCGTCTCAGATTCGTCAGGATCTTAACAATTTCGGAGGATTCGGACAGCAGGGATACGGCTATAATGTCAAATATCTATATACAGAGATCGGCAAAATCCTGGGACTGGAAGAAGATCATAAGATCATAATCATTGGTGCAGGTAATTTGGGACAGGCACTTGCAAATTATGCAGCGTTTGAAAAACGTGGATTTATCCTGACCGGAATTTTTGATGTAAATCCGCGTCTGGAGGGAGTTGCGATTCGTGGAGTGCCGATCCGCATGATGGACGAGTTGAAGTCCTTTGTCCAGAAGAATGATGTAGAGATTGCTGTACTTACAATTCCAAAAGAGAAGGCAATCGAAGTTGCGAATATGCTTGTGGAGAACGGCGTGCGCGCGATTTGGAACTTTGCACATACGGACCTCAATATGCCGGATAACATCATTGTTGAGAATGTGCATTTGTCAGAGAGTCTGATGCAGTTATCTTATAACATCAGTCGTTATAATGAAGACCAGCGCAAAAAAGGAAAGAACTAGTAAAAGCAGACGTATAGAAACAGGCATGTGTATACAGGCTTGTTTTTATACGTCCTTTTTATATGATACCAGAGCAGAAAAGCCTGCATTCATGTGAGCTTGTCAGTAAGCGGATGTAAGATTTTGTGACTCCGCAGGTGTCATAAGTACGATTATATTAGGGAGATGAGCATATGAGGTTTTTACCGGATGGAGACAGTATGAAGGCGGCAGATAAGGATACGATAGAGAATCTCGGTATCCCATCACTGGAACTGATGGAACGTGCGGCGAGGAGTTGTATTGATTCCATGAAAAAGGAAAAGCTGGATTTTACAGATGTTCTGATTGTCTGTGGATCGGGAAATAATGGCGGAGATGGTTTTGCTATTGCGAGACTTTTAAAAGAAGAAGGATGTGCGGTTACTGTTTTTATGGCGGGGAATCCGGCACATTTAAGTGCGGAATGCCGGTATCAGTGGAAGCTTTTTGAAAGCATTGGAGGATCGATCCGCGACCACTACCCGGATGGCACATACAGCCTGATCATTGATGCTATATTCGGTGTTGGTCTGAGTCGGGAAGTAACCGGGCATTACCGGGAAGTTATTGAGTGGATGAATGAAACGTCCGGAACAAAAGTTGCAGTGGATATTCCATCGGGAATCAATGCCGGAAATGGTTGTGTGCTTGGTATTGCATTCCGCGCAGATTATACAGTGACGTTTCAGGTTGAGAAGATCGGACTTATCTTTTATCCTGGAAAAGAATATGCAGGTAAAGTCACAGTGACAGATATCGGAATATCACTCCGGACGATGGAGAAGAACAAGAACATTGCATATCTGCCGGACAGAGAGGAATATATCAGAATGCTGCCGGACAGACCGGAAGATTCCAATAAGGGTACTTATGGAAGGCTGCTTGTGATCGCCGGAAGTAAAGGGATGAGCGGAGCTGCATTTCTTAATGCAATGGCAGCTTATCGGATGGGAGCCGGACTGGTGCAGATTTATACGGAGGAATCGAATCGGATCATTTTACAGGCACTCCTGCCGGAAGCAATCATCACAACCTATACAGAATTTGACAAGGAAGAAGTGAAACGGCTTTTAAGCCACGCAGATGCGGTATGCATTGGTTCCGGACTTAGCAGATCCAAGACTGCAAAGAAGATTTTAAAAACCGTATTGTCCAATGTGGAAGTAGCATGTGTGATCGATGCAGATGGACTGAATCTGCTTGCGGAGCATTTGAAATATACAGAATATCTTACAGAAGGAAGTTTTATCCTGACTCCGCATATGAAAGAGATGTCCAGACTGACCGGACTTTCTGTTCCTGAAATCAGAGCTAACAGACAGCAGGTGCTGGAATCGCTGACAGAAGAATGGAACGTTACCTGTGTCCTGAAAGATTCAAGAACGTTGATCGGAGAAGCCGGAAAACGGACCTGTGTCAATACAAGTGGCTGTCAGGCGCTGGCAAAAGGCGGTTCCGGAGATGTGCTTTGCGGTGTGATCGCCGGACTTCTGGCACAAGGAATCAGTACATTCGAGGCGGCAACTCTCGGAACTTATATACATGGATTAAGTGGTGAAACAGCTGCGAGAAAGAAAAACAGTTACAGTATTCTGGCAAGGGATCTGCTTGAGATCCTTGCAACAACGGACATTACAAATAGTAATTTATAAGGAGGAAGAACAATGAAAAATTATACAAGAGTGTGTGCAAGAATCAATCTGGATGCAATTGAATCAAACGTAGAGAATATGAAGAATAATTTACAGGAAAATGTTCCGATGATCGTTGTTATTAAGACAGATGCGTATGGACACGGTGCTGCTCAGGTAGCACATCTTCTGGAGCCAAAATCTTATGTATGGGGATTTGCAGTTGCTACATTAGATGAAGCAGTATTACTTCGTAAAGCAGATGTGACAAAACCGATCTTGATTCTTGGATGCGTCTTCCAGGATCAGAGAGAAGATCTTATCAATAACGAGATTCGAATGACAGTATATACAGAAGAGATGGCAAAAGAACTGTCTGATCTTGCCGTGAAACTTGGCAAAAAAGCTTATGTACATATCAAACTGGATACCGGTATGGGAAGAATCGGATTCAAAATCAATGACGAAAGCGCTGATACGATTGAAAGAATCAGCAAACTTCCGGGACTTGTACTGGAAGGAATGTTTACACATTTCTCCAAAGCTGATGAGACAGATAAGACATATACAAACAGTCAGTTTGAGAAATATATGCGGATGAAACATGCACTGGATGAAAAGAAAGTATATTTTACTTATTATCACTGCTGCAACAGTGCAGGAATCATTGACTGCAAAGAAGATAATCTGAGCCTTGTTCGTGCAGGTATTTCCACTTATGGTATGTATCCGTCTGAGGAAGTTCATAAGGAAAATGTTGCGTTGATGCCGGCATTGGAACTGATCAGTCACGTTGCATATGTAAAATGGGAAGATCCGGATGAGTTGATAAGTTATGGCGGAACTTATAGGACAACAAAAAGGACAAAGATTGTTACGGTTCCGGTCGGCTACGGAGACGGTTATCCGAGAAGTCTGTCCAACAAAGGTTATGTCCTGATCCACGGAAAGAAAGCACCGATCATCGGACGTGTCTGCATGGATCAGTTTATGGTGGATGCGACAGAGATTGATGACGTGAAATTTGGTGATAAGATCACACTTGTCGGACATGACGGAGACGAATTCCTGCCGGTAGAGACATTAAGTGAGCTGTCAGGAAGATTTAACTATGAATTTGTATGTGACCTCGGAAAGCGGATTCCGAGAGAATATATCCGTGACGGAAAAGTTGTAGAGCAGGCTGATTGTTTCGCATAATATAAAACAAAAGCATACATCCGAAAAATATGGGAATACTGAAAGTATCTTAATTTGAGCGGAGTGTGAAGAAGACGTGCAGGTAAGACGCGGTGATATATATTATGCGGATCTAAGTCCGGTTGTTGGATCAGAACAGGGAGGAATCCGGCCGGTTTTAATTATTCAGAATGACACAGGTAACAGGCACAGTCCGACTGTGATCTGTGCAGCGATCACGTCCAGGATGAATAAGGCAAAACTTCCTACGCATGTGGAGATTGATGCAAGGCAGTACCAGCTAGTGAAAAATTCAGTAATCCTTCTGGAACAGATTCGCACGATCGATAAGCAGCGGTTAAAAGATCTGGTATGCCACTTGGATAAAAATATTATGACAAAAGTTGATGAAGCACTGAAAATCAGTCTCAGTCTTCATACATAGAAAAGGAGTACAAGATAATTTACTATGGAAAAGAAAAGTTTATTTCAACGGATCAGGCAGAGTCTCAAACTCGATGACGAGATGGACGAAGCACAGATACGAAAGGCGGCAGGTCTGATCCGTAATATCTTCCGTTATATGGACAAAGATGCAAAGGATATTATGACACACCGGAAAAATATCGTTGCGATTGATGCGACAGAAACACTGGAAAATGCATTTCAGTTCATGCTGGGAGAGAGCTATTCCCGCTTCCCGATTTACGAGGAGGATATAGACCAGATCATCGGTTTTATCCATCTGCGGGAGGCGGCGACCTGTTATCTGGATGAATCGCTCAGAAAACGTCCGGTAAAAGAATTGGATACATATATAAGGTCGGTTTCCTTCATACCAGAGACGAAAAGTATTGATAAATTATTTAAAGAAATGCAGACAAAGAAAAATCACATTGTTATCGTTCTGGATGAATATGGACAGACTTCCGGTCTTGTTGCGATGGAAGATATTCTGGAAGAGATTGTTGGAAATATTCTGGACGAATACGACGAAGAAGAAGAGATGATCCATGCGCAGTTGGACGGAAGCTACCTTGTGGATGGGCTGACGGAACTGGAAGATCTGGAAGATATTCTGCAGATTTCTTTTGAGGAAGAGGAATGTGACACGTTAAATGGATTCCTGATCCGGCAACTTGAACGTATTCCCGGAGAGGATGAAAACTGCTCAGTTCTCTACAATTCCTACCGATTTACAATCTTATCCGTAGATAATAATACAATACAGAGAGTTAAGATTGAAAAAGTACTTGAATAGTGCTAGAATAAAACGATGTGAAATAATTAAGAATAGATACAAGGAGAGATAAGATTTATGTCTGGACATTCAAAATTTGCCAATATCAAACATAAGAAAGAGAAAAATGATGCAGCAAAGGGAAAGATTTTTACAAAAATCGGTAAAGAGCTTGCCGTTGCAGTAAAAGAAGGAGGAAGTTCAGATCCTGCTAACAACAGCAGACTTCGTGATGTTATTGCTAAAGCAAAAGCTAATAATATGCCGAATGATACAATCGACAGAAATATCAAGAAAGCATCCGGAGATGCCAATGCAGCGAATTATGAGCATATTACATATGAAGGATATGGACCAAACGGAACAGCTATTATTGTAGAGACACTGACAGATAACAGAAACCGTACAGCTACGAATGTTAAGAATGCATTTACTAAAGGAAACGGTAATGTCGGAACTCCTGGATGTGTATCCTTCATGTTTGACCGCAAAGGTCAGATTATCATTGATAAAGAGGAATACGAAGGGGATGCAGATGAGCTGATGATGCAGGCGCTGGATGCGGGTGCAGATGATTTTATAGAAGAGGAAGACAGCTATGAAGTTGTTACAGATCCGGATACATTCAGTGAAGTACGTCAGTCTCTTGAAGATGCAGGAATCGCTATGGCTTCCGCAGAAGTAACTATGATCCCGCAGACATATGTAGAACTGACAGATGCAAAAGATATTGCAAGCATTCAGAAGACACTGGATATGCTGGATGATGACGATGATGTACAGGATGTATATCACAACTGGGATGAATAGGATATCTGGAAACTTCGGAGGAGAAGCATGGACAATATAGAAAAGACACTGCAAGAGCTGTTTGACGAGATGTTGACACATGTCAAAGGCTTTCGCAGAAAAACATACAACGGAGTTTTTGAAAAAGGATATTTGAAATACCGCCCTGTACTTGTAAGTCTTGAGCAGCTTTTAGCTGAGACAGAAGATGAGGAGAAAGATGCGCTAATAGAAAAACTTTCGCAGGTGATTCCAGCTTATGCGTATGATAAGATGCAGAAAGAAGCGAAAAAAAACAGAGAGCGTCTGGGTGTAGATTATAATATGAATATGGCAGTATATGTTATTCCGTTTCTGAATTACTCCAGAAATGAAGACTGCGAGAAATTGTCCCGTCGCATTGTAGAAGTATGGAATGAGAAGAAGGTTACATCCTTAACACTTTCTCATTCTTCTTATGATGATATTGCGGAAGGATTTCGTAGCAAACTATGTTATATCACTACAGCAGTGTGTGAACATATGCAGAAAGAAGACGACTGCTATGAAATGCAAGTGATGCGCAGATTCCGAGATGAATATCTGATGCAGACGGATGAAGGACGTAGTATTATAAAGGACTACTATGAGGTCGCGCCGGGAATTGTGATGATTTTAAATATGCAGAAAGATGCAGCTGCCATCTATAAGCAACTGTATTGTAAATATTTGCTACCATGCGTGCAATTGATCGAGCAAGGGAAGAAAGCACAGTGCCAGGCATTATATATGCAGATGGTACAGAATCTTAAAATGCAGTATATCTAAATATCAGAATATTATAAGGTATAGTCAGGAGGAAAAGGAAATGAGTGATTACAAACTGGAAACCAAATGTATTCAGTCCGGTTATGAACCGGGAAATGGGGAACCGAGAGTGCTTCCGATTTATCAGAGCACAACATTTAAGTATAACAGCAGTGAGCAGATGGGCAGACTGTTTGATCTGGAGGAATCCGGATATTTTTATACACGTCTGCAGAATCCGACAAATGATGCTGTAGCAGCAAAGATCTGTGATCTGGAAGGCGGTGTTGCCGCAATGCTGACTTCATCCGGACAGGCTGCAAACTTTTACGCAATTATGAATATTGTAGAAGCAGGAGACCATATCGTATGCGCATCTGCGCTTTATGGAGGCACCTATAACCTGTATGCCCATACGATTAAGAAAATGGGTGTGGATGCAACATTTGTTGATCCGGAATGTTCCGAAGAGGAGTTAAATGCAGCATTCCAGGAGAATACAAAAGTTGTATTCGGTGAGACGATCGCCAATCCGGCGCTTGTTGTACTTGATCTGGAGAAATTTGCCAAAGCTGCACATTCACATGGAGTTCCATTTATCGTGGATAATACATTTGCAACTCCAGTCAACTGCCGCCCGTTTGAGTGGGGAGCAGATATCGTTACACATTCTACAACAAAGTACATGGATGGACATGCATCCTGCGTCGGTGGGGCAATCGTAGACAGTGGTAATTTTGACTGGGAAGCGCACAAAGACAAATTCCCGGGACTGACTGCGCCGGATGAGACGTATCATGGAATTGTCTATACAGAGAGATTTGGAAAAGGCGCCTATATTACAAAAGCAACGTCTCAGTTAATGCGTGACCTTGGTTCAATCCAGGCACCGCAGAATGCATTTCTTCTGAACATCGGACTGGAGACTTTACATCTGCGTGTACCGAGACATTGTGAGAATGCTTTAAAAGCAGCTGAATATCTGAAAAACCACGAAAAGGTTGCATGGGTTTGCTGCCCGTCCATGCCAGGTGACAAATACTACGATCTGGCATCCAAGTATATGCCGAACGGAACCTGTGGTGTAATCACATTCGGCTTAAAAGGCGGAAGAGATGCTGCTGTACGCATGATGGACAGCCTGAAGATGATTGCGATCGTGACACATGTAGCGGATGCGAGAAGTTGTGTACTGCATCCGGCAAGCCACACACATAGACAGATGAATGATGAGGAACTGAAAGAAGCTGGCGTACAGCCGGATCTGATCCGTTTCAGCGTTGGAATCGAGAATGCAGAAGATATTATTGCGGATCTTGCACAGGCTCTTGAGCAGGCTTAATTTTCTGATTTACGAATAAAAATAACAGGACACCTTCATACTAACAATAAAGAAGTATGGAGGTGTTTTTTATGGATCAGAAGCAGTCAGAAGAGAGAGAACAGATCAAAGAAATGGGGAGTCTTGATCTGGGAACAAATAAACAGAAAGACAGGATTAAATTACTGACGATTATTGGCGAGATCGAAGGTCATGAGGCAGTATCAGCCAATACAAAGGCAACGAAATATGAGCATCTTCTCCCGGTGCTTGCGGAAATAGAAGACAGCGAAGAGATTGATGGACTGCTTGTGCTTCTGCACACACTGGGCGGTGACGTGGAAGCGGGGCTTTCTATTGCAGAGATGATCGCATCGCTCAGCAAGCCTACCGTATCGCTTGTTCTTGGAGGCAGCCATTCTATCGGCGGACCGCTTGCAGTATCAGCCAGATATTCTTTTATTGTTCCAAGCGGCACGATGGTTGTTCATCCGGTGCGTACGAACGGCATGTTTATCGGCGTGGAACAGAGCCTTCGCAATATGCTGAAAACACAGGATCGGATCACCCGGTTTCTTTCAGATCATTCGAAAATGAGTCAGGAGAGAATTGAAAAATTAATGCTCAATCCTACAGAACTTGTAAAAGATGTCGGTACTTTGCTGGAAGGTGAAGATGCTGTGAGGGAAGGTCTGATCGATGCGGTTGGGGGACTTAAGGATGCACTTGGCAAACTGCATGAAATGATCGCGCAGGAGAAGCAAAAAAGAGCAAAATAACGTAATGACATCCCTTCTTAATAATGCTATACTAATAATAGTATTGCCAAGAATAAGGGGGAATATAAATGGCTGCAAAGTCAAGGAAAAAGAGGAGTACAAGGCAGACCAAAAAGAAAAAACAGGAACAGAGTTTCCTGCGGGATGAAGTGACAATCTGGCTGACACTGGCAGTCAGCATTCTGATCATGCTCAGTAATTTCGGCCTGGGCGGCTCGGCGGGAGCAAAGGCTTCCCACGGATTATATTATGCATTTGGAGCAGTTGCCTATGTAGTTCCGTTTCTATTATTTGGAATTGTTGCATTTCTTATCTCAAACAAAGGGAATGTAAATGCATATTTAAAGACAGCGGCAGGACTTATATTTGTTGTCCTGACCTGCGCACTTCTGGAATTGGTGGACAAGATCGGAGGTATCATCGGCGAAAAGATTACGAATGTACTGGCACCGGTTATCGGAGTCGCAGGTACATATGTTGTTGTTCTTATTTTCATGATCATTTGTTTTGTCATTATGACTGGAAAGTCTTTGCTTAAGGGAGTAAAAGAAAGTGGAGACCGAGCATACGGCAAAGCAAAAGAAGATTCTGCCAGAAGAAGGAAGATTGCAAAAGAGCGCCGGGAAGAACGCAGTAAAGAGCGGGAGCGACTGCGTGAACAGAAAGCAAAAGAAGTGCTAGAACAGAAGAAATTCCAGGCAGAGAAACCACCAAAGAGTGTCGGAAAAAGTAAGCGCAGTGAGAAGCATGTGGAAGGTGTTTCGTTTGATACAACACTTGGCGACGGACAAACACCGGCACACGAAGATATGCATGAAGTTTCAGCAGAACCACAGTTCGTGATCCACCGCGGGGATGATGCGTCTATGCCGGCTGATAAGAATGAGATGCCGTCAGTGGCAGACGCAGATGTTCAGGAAGAGAAACCGCGCAGACGCAAAACACGTGAAGCGGCTGCAGAACTGGCGAAGGAGACTGCACAGGTTGCGGCTACGGTTGCTTCAGGAGAGAGAAAATCAAAGAAAGCATATCAGTTCCCACCAATCTCACTTTTGAAACGAGGAAAGAATAAAGGTGGAGAATCTGATGCAAGCCTTAGAGAGACCGCAATGAAGTTACAGCAGACACTGCAGAATTTCGGAGTCCAGGTTACAGTGACGAATGTAAGCTGTGGCCCTGCGGTAACACGGTACGAGTTACAGCCGGAGATGGGGGTTAAAGTTAGCAAGATTGTTGGGCTTGCCGATGATATCAAACTGAATCTTGCAGCGGCAGACATTCGTATCGAGGCGCCGATTCCCGGAAAAGCGGCAGTCGGAATTGAAGTTCCGAATAAGGAAAATTCCGCAGTTATGCTCCGTGATTTGCTGGAGACAGGAGAGTTCCAGAACAGTCCGTCAAATATTTCATTTGCAGCTGGAAAAGATATCGGTGGCAAAGTTGTTGTGACGGATATTGCGAAGATGCCACATCTTCTGATCGCAGGTGCAACCGGTTCCGGTAAATCTGTCTGCATCAACACAATCATTATGAGTATTTTATATAAAGCAAGACCAGATGAAGTGAAGCTTATCATGATTGATCCGAAAGTTGTAGAGTTAAGTGTATATAACGGGATTCCGCATCTGATGATTCCGGTTGTGACTGATCCGAAGAAAGCAGCAGGTGCTCTTAACTGGGCGGTTGCAGAGATGACGCGAAGATATCAGGCATTCGCAGAATACAATGTACGTGATATGAAAGGCTACAATGCGAAAGTAGAAGCAATGCCGGAACCAGCTGAGGGTGAACCGGCAAAACCGGTTCTGATGCCACAGATTGTCATTATCGTAGATGAGCTTGCAGATCTGATGATGGTAGCGCCGGGAGATGTAGAAGAAGCAATCTGCCGTCTGGCGCAGCTTGCCCGTGCAGCCGGAATCCATCTGGTTGTTGCAACACAGCGTCCATCCGTAAATGTTATTACCGGACTGATCAAGGCAAATATGCCGTCAAGAATTGCATTTTCCGTATCATCCGGTGTTGATTCCAGAACAATCATCGATATGAACGGAGCAGAGAAACTGCTTGGAAAAGGTGATATGCTTTTCTACCCGTCCGGTTATCAGAAACCAGCCAGAGTACAGGGTGCGTTTGTAACAGATAAAGAAGTGCAGGATGTTGTGGAGTATCTGAAATCACATAATGATGATTCCGGATATGATGAAAACGTTGTAAACCATGTGAATACTTCGGAGATCGGAAGTGGAAGCATCGGAAGTGCAGATACCGGGGAGACGGATGTGCATTTTATAGAGGCCGGAAGACTGATCATTGAAAAGGACAAGGCGTCTATTGGTATGTTGCAGCGTACGTTTAAGATTGGATTTAATCGTGCAGCGCGCATTATGGATCAGCTTTGTGAAGCCGGAGTTGTAGGCGGCGAAGAAGGCACGAAACCACGAAAGATTTTGATGTCTGCGGAGGAATTTGAGCAGTATATTACAAAAAAATCATAAGTTTCCAGTTGCAAGCAGAAAAACTTTGAAGTATAATAGTGGAGTTTCGAGAAAATATACAGGGAGGAGGACATGATGAATCATGAAATGTAAATTCTGCGGACATGAGATACCGGATGGTGTGTTGTATTGTGATGCATGTGGGAATGAAGTCCGTATTGTTCCTGATTATAATCCTCTTGATGATATGTTAACCGAGCAGGTTCGGTTTTCGATAGATGAACAAAATGAAGGGAAAGAAGATCCGGATTATCTGGCATATGACCGTACCCGGGTGGATGTCCGAAGTAATACGGGTGGACGTACCAGCGGAAGATCTGGCGCAACCGGTAGAATAACAGGAGTATCTGCCCGCACGACAAGACGAACGATGAATACGCGTGTGACGGGCGATACATCTATCCGGGCAACCGGTAAAACTACGGTGCTTCGCCAGACCGGAAGAACAGGAAATACAGGCAGAACCGGACGTACCGGTCAGATCGCAGACCGTACCGGAGGCGGTAAAAGGTCTGTGAGTCGTAAGAAGAAAGAACAGAAGATGGCAAGACTTAGGAGAAAGCGCCGGATTGTCATTCTTGTTCTTATTCTTTGTATTGCTGCGATCGCTGGTATCAGTTATGCACTTTATATCAATTCCTATACGGGAATTGTAAGAAGTGGTAATAATGCACTTAAGAATCAGGAATATTCAAAAGCGGAAAGTTATTTTAAAAGAGCGATCAAAAAGAATAAGCAACGGCCGGAGGCTTATAGCGGTCTTGCAAAGACATATCTCGGTCAGGATGAAGATGACAAGGCAGAGAATGTATTCCTGGACGCGATTGATACGCAGTCAGGAAATGCGGATCTTTATGATGCCTGTTTCCAGTTTTATCTGGATACAGACCAGACACTTAAGATTCCGGAACTTCTCGATGACGCTGATGATTCTGTACAGGAACAGTTGTCAGAATATGATATTGACAGACCAACATACAGTCTGGATGATAAAAAGACATATGATGATGTACAGCAGGTGACACTTACCGCCGGTAAAGGAATGACGATTTATTATACAACCGATGGAACGGATCCGACATTTGACAGCGACAAATACAAGGAACCGATTCAGCTTGAAGAAGGGGAAAATGACGTGCGTGCAATTGCTGTCAATAAAAAAGGGATACCGAGCAGCACTGCACAGAAGGTGTATAAGATTGTGTTCCCGATTGAGGAAGCACCGGCTATTTCACCGTCTACCGGACAGTACGAAAGTAGTCAGACGATTGAAATTAAAGTACCGGATGGATATACGGCATACTATACGATGAATGGAAAGACACCGACAACATCCTCAAAGAAATATACCGGGCCGATTAAGATGCCGGAGGGCGAGACATTGTTTAAGGCGATTCTTGTAAACAGTGACGGACGTTCAAGTGGTGTTACAACACGTAATTACGTGCTGGATCTCAGCAGCTCGAAGGGCAATTCAGATACCTCATCCAATATATCCGGAAGTAACAGCGATTCTTCGGATATATCTACGTCCGACAGTAATACTGACGGATTGGGAACAGATACAACAACCGGAAGCCGTTCCAACCGTGTAATCACCGGAAAGGGAGGAGCTTCTGAGTAGGATCGATGTCAGAATAAAGCAAAAAGATAATATAAGAAATGAGCAGGGACACATGGAAAGTGAAGCTTATCATGTGTCCTTTTTTTGTGTAATAGTTTCGTTTCTACTACGTAAAAACTCTCCGGAAGGACGCGCACTCACGTGAAATGGCAGAGTGTAAAAGCAACAGCGCTCATCGTAAGAAAATGCCTTGGCACATTCTATTTTGTTATGACGATATGAAAAAAGATTGTACGAAAATAAGTGCAAAAAGTTATTAAAAAACTATTGCGTTATTTTTTTAACAGATATATAATTGCGTTAAAGAATTAACAAAATAATATATCTTAAGAAAAGGAGATGCGAACAATGGCAAGATTTACATTACCAAGAGACGTATATCACGGCAAAGGATGTTTGGAAGAACTTAAGAATTTAAAAGGTAAAAAAGCGATCCTCGTAGTAGGCGGCGGTTCTATGAAGCGACAGGGATTTCTGGACAAGGCAGTCGGTTATTTGAAAGAAGCTGGTATGGAAGTCCAGTTGTTTGAAGGTGTAGAACCTGATCCATCTGTAGAAACTGTAATGAAAGGTGCAAAAGCAATGCAGGAGTTCGAACCGGACTGGATCGTTGCTATGGGTGGAGGATCACCAATCGATGCTGCAAAAGCAATGTGGGCATTTTATGAATATCCGGACATTACATTTGAAGATCTGATCACACCGTTCAGTTTCCCGGAATTAAGACAGAAAGCAAAATTTGCAGCGATTCCGTCTACATCGGGAACGGCAACAGAGGTTACGGCATTCTCCGTTATCACAGATTATGCAAAAGGAATCAAATACCCTCTGGCAGATTTCAATATCACACCAGATGTAGCAATCGTTGATTCAGAACTGGTAGAAGGACTTCCGGCAAAACAGGTTGCATATACAGGAATGGATGCACTGACACATGCGATTGAAGCTTATGTATCTACTCTGAACTGTGTATATACAGATCCACTTGCAATCCAGGCAATTGAAATGGTATTCGATTACCTGCCGGCATCTTACAACGGAAATATGGAAGCAAGAGCACAGATGCATGACGCACAGTGTCTCGCAGGAATGGCATTTTCCAATGCATTACTTGGAATTGTCCACTCTATGGCACATAAGACGGGTGCAGTCTTCTCAACCGGTCATATCACACATGGTCTTGCGAATGCAATGTATCTGCCATATGTAATCAAATACAATGCAAAAGATCCGATCGCAGCAAAACGTTATGCGGAGATCGCACGTAAAGTAGGACTTCCGGGAGCTTCAGAAAAGGCACTGATCAATAGTTTGTGTGAGAAGATCCAGGCATTCAATGTAAAACTTAACATTCCGGCAACATTAAAAGAGTTCGGAATCAAAGAAGATGAATTCAAAGAGAAGATTGCTACAATCGCTGAAAATGCTGTTGGTGATGCCTGTACAGGATCTAACCCAAGAGCCATCGATCCGGCAACAATGGAAAAGTTATTTACATGCATTTATTACGGAACAGAAGTTGACTTTTAATTCGGCATTTTTCCAATTACCATACATAAGGAAGGAAGCGGAACCTGACTCCGCTTCCTTCTTTTATCGCCGTCAGGGCAATATAAAAAATATAACATTTATGTGTCCGTCAGGCTGCATTTGATGAATGTTAAATGTTTATCTATAAGTATATAATTATAATAAATAGTCAAAAGAAGAGAATTACTGCAAAACAATTGTACAAAAACAGGATGTATTGCTTGCTATTTTTCTAAAAATATTTTATTATGATAAAAGGATTATATTCGAGGAGGAAGAAAGATGTACAAGATATTGAAAGCTGAGAAATTGGCTGCGAACATTTATCTTATGGATGTCGAAGCTCCACGTGTTGCACGTCACTGTGAACCGGGACAGTTCGTTATCGTTAAGATGGATGAAAAAGGGGAACGTATTCCACTTACAATTTGTGATTATGACAGAGAAGCCGGAACGATTACAATTGTATTCCAGCCGGTAGGAGCATCTACAACAAAGATGACAGAGATGAAAGCCGGAGATTATTTCCGCGATTTCACAGGACCGCTTGGATGTCCATCTGAATTTATTCATGAAGATCTGGAAGAACTGAAAAAGAAGAAAATCTTATTTGTCGGTGGTGGTGTCGGAGCCGCACCGGTATACCCACAGGTAAAATGGATGAAAGAGCATGGAATCGATGTGGATGTTATCATCGGCTCCAAGACAAAAGACCTCTTAATTCTGGAAGACCAGATGGAGGCAGCTGCAGGAAATTATTATCCATGTACAGATGATGGATCTTATGGTCATGCAGGTATGGTTACAACAAAGATCGAACAGCTTGTAGAAGAAGGCAACAAATACGATGTCTGTATCGCAATCGGACCAATGATCATGATGAAATTCGTATGCCTGCTTACAAAGAAACTGGAGATCCCGACAGTTGTAAGTATGAATCCGATCATGGTAGACGGAACCGGTATGTGTGGAGCCTGTCGTCTGATCGTAGGCGGAGAAGTAAAATTCGCATGCGTAGACGGACCGGAATTTGACGGACATCTCGTTGATTTTGACAACGCTATGAAGAGACAGCAGATGTATAAGACACAGGAAGGTCGTGCGATGTTAAAATTACAGGAAGGTGACACCCATCACGGTGGATGTGGCCAGTGCGGAGGTGAGAACTAATGGCAGATGTATTAAAAAGAGTGCCTGTCAGAGAACAGGATCCAAAAGTAAGAGCTACGAATTTCGAAGAAGTTTGTTATGGATATAATCAGGAAGAGGCAATGGAAGAAGCTACACGTTGCCTGAACTGTAAGAATGCAAGATGTATCCAGGGATGTCCAGTATCGATCAACATTCCGGGATTTATCTCAAAAGTAAAAGAAGGAGATATCGAAGGCGCATATAAAGTAATCGGTGAGTCTTCTGCACTTCCTGCAATCTGCGGACGTGTATGTCCACAGGAATCACAGTGTGAGTGCAAATGTATTCGTGGAATCAAAGGCGACGCCGTATCTATAGGTAAACTGGAAAGATTCGTTGCAGATTATGCACTGGAACATGATATTAAACCTGAAAAAGCTGAGAAGACCAATGGTCACAAAGTTGCAGTGATCGGTTCCGGTCCGTCCGGACTTACCTGCGCAGGAGATCTTGCCAAATTAGGATATGAAGTAACTGTATTTGAGGCACTTCACGAACTCGGGGGTGTGCTTGTATATGGTATTCCTGAATTCCGTCTTCCAAAGCAGAAAGTTGTTAAGAAAGAGATTGAGAAAGTAAAAGAACTCGGTGTTAAGTTCGAGACAAACGTTGTAATCGGTAAATCTACAACGATTGACCAGTTAATGGAAGAAGAGAACTTCGAAGCAGTATTTATCGGATCAGGAGCCGGACTTCCAATGTTTATGGGTATTCCAGGAGAAACTGCAAATGGCGTATTCTCTGCAAATGAATATCTGACCAGAAGTAACCTGATGAAAGCATTTGATGATTCTTATGATACACCGATCGCAGCAGGCAAGAAAGTTGCAGTTGTCGGTGGTGGTAACGTAGCTATGGATGCTGCGAGAACGGCACTTCGTCTTGGCGCAGAAGTACATGTTGTATATCGTCGAAGCGAAGCAGAGCTTCCGGCAAGAGCAGAAGAAGTTCACCATGCAAAAGAAGAAGGTATCATCTTTGATCTTCTTACCAATCCGAAAGAGATTCTCGTTGATGAGAACGGTTGGGTGAAAGGTATGAAAGTTGTGAAGATGGAACTTGGTGAGCCTGATGCATCCGGAAGAAGACGTCCAGTTGAGATTCCTGGATCTGAGTATGATATTGACCTGGATACAGTGATCATGTCTCTTGGTACTTCTCCGAACCCACTGATTGCTTCTACAACAAAAGGTCTGGAGACAAACAAGAGAAGATGCATCGTTGCCGAAGAAGACAACGGACAGACTTCCAAAGCATTTGTATTTGCCGGCGGAGATGCCGTTACAGGAGCTGCTACAGTTATCCTTGCTATGGGAGCCGGTAAAGCAGGAGCAAAGGGTATCCACGAAGCATTATCCAAATAGAACATATAAAAATCTTAAAGTTTTATACAGACATTAATCATTAAGATTATGAAGACGAAAAGACAAGGACAGGTAATTCTGTGCCTTGTCTTTTTTTCTGGGTGTGGTATAATTTTGAAATATGACGTGATGGAAACAGCAAGCAGAAAGGAGTATTTATGACTGTATTTTTAGGACTTATCATTCCTTTTATCGGAACAACTCTTGGCGCAGTTTGCGTATTTTTTGTGAAAAATGAATTAAAACCGTTGATCCAGAAATCGCTGCTCGGATTCGCAGCGGGAGTAATGGTTGCAGCCTCTGTGTGGTCTCTTCTGATACCTGCAATGGAGATGAGCGGGTCAATGGGCAGGCTTGCATTTCTTCCGGCTGCGGTTGGATTCATTATCGGAATCCTGTTTTTGCTAATTCTGGACCGGGCTATTCCACATCTGCACATCGGATGCGAGGAGGCAGAGGGCCCGGCATGCAGTTTGAAAAAATCAACGATGCTGATTCTTGCTGTAACGATTCATAATATTCCGGAAGGAATATCCAGCGGTGCCATATTTGCCGGCATCGTCAGCGGCAATACCAATATAACTCTGGCGGGAGCATTTGCTCTGTCTATTGGTATTGCAATCCAGAATCTTCCGGAGGGATTTATTGTCTCTCTGCCAATAAGAAGTGAAAATGGACGTGGAAAGGCATTTTTCTATGGTATGCTTTCTGGAATCGTTGAACCGATCGCGGGTGGGATTACTGTATTATTTGCTTCTTTTATTACACCGGGATTGCCGTATCTGCTTGCATTTGCGGCAGGGGCGATGATCTATGTTGTCGTTGAGGAATTGATTCCGGAGGCAGCGGAAGGTGAACACAGTAATATTGGAACCATCGGATTTGCAGCAGGATTCGTATTAATGATGATTCTGGATGTGGCACTGGGATAAAAGTGCTGTATATCAGAAAGTTACAATAAATAAAAGGACATGAACAGCTATGGGACAGAACCTTGAGGATATCCGCTTTGACGGAGAACTTTTTTTAGAAGACGTATTAGAAAAATTACATAAAAAGATGGATGAACTGAAAGAGGATCTGACTGCCGGGGAACAGGAGATCCGCCAGATGCATGACTATTACTGGGAAAATTATACCGAGATGGACCAGTATGGATATGAAGATTATGATAATCAGCAGGCACTTTTGCATCAGGTGAATGCAAATCAGGAAAAACTGCGCATGCAGCAGAGAATTGCAAGGCTCATGGATGCCCCTTTTTTTGGACGAGTGGATTTCATCTATGATGGAGAAGACGAATCGGAGCCATTTTATATTGGAATCGGAAATTTTGCGCCGGAAGCGGGTATGTGTCCGCTGATCTATGACTGGCGTGCGCCGGTCTGTGGACTTTTCTATGATTATGATGCCGGAGAAGCTTCCTATGAGGCGCCATCCGGTACGATCACAGGAAAGATTGCATCCAAGTGGCAGTATAAGATCCGTAAGGGAAAAATGATCTATGCCTTTGAGAGCGATACGAAGATTGATGATGAGATTTTAAAACAGGAGCTTGGAAGCAACAGCGATGTACAGTTAAAGAATATTGTGCGCACGATCCAGAAGGAACAGAACGCAATCATCCGTAACCGCAAAGACCAGATCCTTGTGATCCAGGGTGTGGCAGGAAGTGGCAAGACATCGGTAGCGCTTCATCGTGTGGCATATCTTCTGTATCATGACAGAGAACATCTGAAAGCGTCAAATGTGCTGATCTTATCGCCGAACAGTGTGTTTTCGGATTATATTTCACATATTCTGCCGGAACTTGGAGAAGAAAACATCCGGGAGATGAGCTTTGATCTTTTTGCATACAAAGAACTGCATAGTATTGTAAATGACTGTGAAGACCGCTATGACGAACTGGAACATCAGATGCAGTTCCCGGACGCAGCTGCAAAGAAGCAGTATGAATTGAAACAGTCACCGGAGATCATCGGAATGATGGAGGCATTTCTTGCACTTTTGGAAGAAGAGCTGGTTGATCTGAAAGAGATCTCTTATAAAGGATATACTAAGTCAGAGAGTGAAATTATCTCTCTCTTTTATTTCAAATTCCAGAATACACCGCTGCTCGCAAGAATGGATGCAGTCATGGATTATTTTAAAGATGAATTTGTGACTTTAAGAGGCAGGGAACTCTCCGAGGAAGAAGAGGAATATCTGAAAGAAAAGGCAGGGCAGATGTATATGGAACGTGATATTTATCATATTTATAACCGCTTTCTGGAGTTTGCAGGTTATGAAACATTACCAGATCTGCCATATGAAAAAAGGATCCTTTCTTATGAAGATGTCTATCCGATGTTATATTTAAAATACCGCCTGTGCGGAGCCACACAGCATAAAAATGTCAAACATCTTGTCATCGATGAGATGCAGGATTATTCTTATCTGCAGTACAGTATTCTTGCCATGTTATTCCCGTGCAGAATGACGATCCTCGGCGACCGCATGCAGACAATGGATGAAAAGCAACAGGATGTCACCCGGTTTCTTCCGAAGATTTTTGACCGGAAAGTAAGGAAACTGGAGATGAATAAAAGTTATCGTAATACTGTCGAGATCGCAGAGTATGCAAGAGCACTGAGCGGCGATCAGGAGCTGGAACTTCTGATGCGTCATGGACAGGGTGTTACAGAACAGACATTTGCTTCAAAAGAAGCGTTGCTGGATCAGGTTCTTATAGATGTAAATCTGGAAAAATACGAGACTGCTGCCATTTTAACACTGACAGAAGAAGATGCTTTAACCGTCTGTCAGATTTTGAAGGACAGGGGAGAAAATTATCATTATATTGATCGCAATACATCTGCGTTTGAAAAAGGGCTTACCGTGACAACCTTTTATCTGGCAAAAGGGCTGGAATTTGACCAGGTATTCACTGCATTTTTCCATCGTGACAATCCACTTTACAAGCAGGCGGCTTACATCAGTGCGACAAGGGCGCTGCATGAACTTTTTGTCTATCAGATATAAGGAGAGATAAGAAATCTATGAAAATAACAGTGATAACCGTAGGGAAAATAAAAGAAAAATATCTGAAAGATGCAATTGCAGAATACAGCAAACGGCTCAGCCGTTACTGCAAACTGGAAATTCTGGAAGTTGCTGATGAGAAGACACCGGATGGTGCAAGTGAGATAGTAGAAGAGAATATCCGCGAAAAAGAAGGCGAACGGATTTTAAAGCTGATCAAAGAGGACGCATATGTCATCACGCTGGAAATCAGCGGAAAGATGTTAACTTCCGAGGAACTGGCAGACCGGATCGAGACACTTGGAATCCAGGGGAAAAGCCACCTGGTATTCGTGATCGGCGGATCGATCGGACTTGGAAGAGAAGTGTTAAGGCGTTCCGACTATGCACTCAGTTTTTCCAAAATGACATTTCCGCATCAGCTTATGCGCGTCATTTTGCTGGAGCAGATTTACAGAAGTTATCGCATTATCAATGGAGAGCCGTATCATAAATAAGATGATATCAGATAAGGTGTGGTGAAAGTGCATAGTACGTAATTATCTGCAGACATCGCAACATCAACATTATATAGATTATATAGAACAGAAGGTTAGAACATGAACGAAGATAAAGAATTTTTAGGAACAGAACCAATTGGAAAATTATTATTAAGACTGGCGCTTCCAACCCTAGCGGCTCAGATTATCAATATGCTGTACAATATTGTGGACCGTATTTATATCGGGCATATCCCACATGTAGGTGCGGCGGCACTGACAGGAGTCGGTGTCTGCATGCCACTGATTATGATCGTGTCTGCATTTGCAGCACTGGTCGGATATGGAGGCTCGCCGAGAGCATCCATTTATCTCGGAAAGAAAGATGCTGAATCGGCAGAGAAGATTTTAGGAAACTGCTTTACAATGCAGATTCTTGTATCGCTGATACTGACAGCAGTTTTGATTATCTGGAATCGGGATCTTCTGCTTGCATTCGGTGCCAGTGAAAATACAATTCCCTATGCGAACAGCTATATGAATCTTTATGCACTTGGAACGCTGTTTGTAGAACTGACACTTGGTATGAACGCATTTATTACGACACAGGGATTTGCTAAGACTGGAATGTATTCCGTTTTGATTGGTGCAGTTGCCAATATCATCCTGGATCCTGTGTTTATCTTTTTACTGGGTATGGGAGTGAGAGGAGCGGCGCTTGCTACAATACTTTCGCAGGCTCTTTCCTGCATCTGGGTCGTGAGTTTTCTGTGTGGGAAGAAGACATTTATCCGTATCCGGAAAGAGAATCTGAAACTGATACCGAAAGTAATTTTACCGTGTCTTGCACTTGGATCTGCAACATTTATTATGCAGGCAAGTGAGAGCGTTATTTCGGTATGCTTCAATTTTTCGCTTCAGAAATACGGCGGAGATATGGCAGTTGGAGCTATGACAATCCTTACAAGCGTCATGCAGTTTGCAATGCTTCCGCTTCAGGGATTCGGCCAGGGGGCACAGCCAATCATGAGTTACAATTACGGCGCAAAAAATGTAAAGCGTGTAAAAGCCGCCTTTTTATTACTATTAAAGATCAGTATGATCTATGCAGTTATTTTATGGGGCTGCGTCATGTTCTTCCCGCAGATTTTTGCCGGAATCTTCACAACAGATACGGCACTGGTTGCATTTACAGCAAAAGCGCTCCGTGTATATCTTGCAGTGATGTTCCTGTTCGGTATCCAGATTTCCTGCCAGATGGCGTTTAATTCACTTGGAAGAGCTGTGGAATCCATTATCGTTGCAGTTGTACGTAAGTTCGTGCTTCTGATTCCGCTTATCTATATTATTCCGCAGATCTTCCGCGCGGATCAGACAACAGCGGTTTATATGGCAGAGCCGGTCGCAGATTTGATCGCAGTTACATTTACGGCAATTTTATTTTCTGTTCGATTCAAAAAGGCGCTTAGAGCAATCTAGGCGCCTTTTTGAATCGGATGCATAATCTGTCATTAGCAGATTATACGTTGCAGTATATTAAATTTCATTTGGAGAGTGTGCTCGGTTACGTCTGGCTCCGATGATATAGATAAGCGTCATCGGATAATCTAATATCAACCCGAAAAGGAAAATAATACAATCACCCGTTTCAATCGGGCTGTCAATACTCATAATGGCATTATAAATGTCATTTCCGGCTATGAATATGAGGAAAATAAGTCCAAGTGCAAGGATTTTATTTCCCTTTTCTGGTGTATTACAGCCATGTTCGGCATAATATCCCATAAAGAAAGCATAAGCTGCAAATATATTATAATAAATAATTTCCGTCGCAGAAAGACCACCAAATACAGCCACCAGTCCCATTGAGATTGGGAGAAGTCCATAAAGCTGAAAATAGATTCCGCTGATTCGCAATAATTTTCTGCCGCCAAGTGCCTGCATTCCGCCGATGGAATATACAAGATCTTCACAGAATTCCCGAATCGGTTTTCCGATAACCTCCATAAAATCTTCCCCTCGTTCCTGTGATTCTAATGCCATTCCAGTAATGTCCTCTTCAATCTGACGAATCTCTTCAGTAGAAAGAGGGAACGTACGGATATATCGTTTTGCTTTTCTCATAATTTTTTCATTTTCCTTTGTTAGTTTCATAATGATTCCTCCATATTTAAGATTTCATTTACTGATTTCTGCACCTGATTCCAACAGTTTATAAATCCATGCAGATAGGTAAGTCCTTCGTCGGTAATGGAATAGTATTTGCGCCTTGGTCCAAGAGGAGACGGACGCAGAGTTGAACTAATATAATTCTTCTTCTCCAATCTGACGAGAAGTGGATAAATCGTTCCTTCTTTAATATCCTCAAAACCATACTCTGTAAGGCTGGTTACAATCTGGTAGCCGTAAGTGGTTTCCCGATACAGAATCTGTAAAATACAACCTTCCAGTGTCCCGCGCATAAGCTGTGACTTGTCATACATATTGTAATCACCATCCTTTTTTCAAATTCTTTATTTACTACCTTACAATACATAGTAGCTATTGACTATATTGTAACACATAGTAGTGAGATGTCAAGTGAAACATAAAAATGATTTACAGATAAGGAAAGCATATATTGCGTCTGGGAATAGTCCTTGTGAGAAAATGCGATCTGCTGTATGATGTGTATATAATAAAAATTAGAGAGGGCATAATAAAATGGAAATAAACAGGATAACTGAATTAACGGATTTTATAGAGCAGTCACCGACCGCTTTCCATGCGGTACAAAATTTGAAAACCATGCTGGATAAAGATGGATTCCAGGAATTAAAGGAAGCTGAAAAATGGCATCTGGAACCAGACGGAAAATACTATGTCACAAGAAATAATTCCAGCATTATTGCATTGAAAATAGGAAATGCTTTGGATGAATACAGCTTTCATGTGACGGCATCCCACAGCGATTCACCGACATTCAAATTAAAAGAAAATATCGAGATAAATGTCGCTGGAAAGTATACCGTGCTCAACACAGAAGGATACGGCGGTATGATCTGTTCTACATGGTTCGACAGACCGCTTTCGTTGGCAGGCCGTGTTATGGTAAAAGATGGAAACAGTATTGAAACAAAATTAGTGAAAATCAATCGTGATCTGCTTATGATCCCAAGTCTTGCCATTCATATGGACCGCAAAGTAAACGATGGAAAATCCTACAACAAACAGATCGACATGCTTCCGGTTCTGTCCGGCAGTGTAAAAGAATCCGGCGAGATAAAAGCGATCATTGCAAAAGAACTGGATGTAGAAACAGAGGATATTTATGGAATGGATCTTTTCTTATATAACCGTATGAAAGCGGTACGCTGGGGAAGTGAAGAAGAATTTATTGGATGTCCGAGACTGGATGATTTAGAGTGTGCATTTACTTCTGCAAAAGCATTCCTGACAGCCGGTAATCAGAAAAATATCAATGTCTTTGCCTGCTTTGATAATGAAGAAGTCGGTTCCGGAACGAAACAAGGAGCCAAGTCTACCTTCCTTTTTGATGTATTGTGGCGCACAAATCAAGCACTGGGATACAGCGAAGAAGATTTTTACCGTGCACTTGCAGGAAGCTTTCTGTTAAGCTGCGACAATGCACATGCTGTGCATCCGAATTACAGGCAGAAAACAGATACGACGAACTGTACTTATATGAACGAAGGAATTGTTGTGAAATCACATGCCGGTCAGAAATATACAAGTGATGCGGTCAGTATTGCGGTATTTAAGATGATCTGTGAAAAAGCAGGTGTTCCGGTACAGTTTTTCGCAAACCGTTCGGATGAAGCAGGTGGCAGTACGCTTGGTAATCTTGCTATGGCTCAGGTGTCCATGAACACAGTTGATATCGGGCTGCCACAGCTTGGCATGCATTCCGCATATGAGACAGCCGGTGTCAAAGATGTGGATTCTATGATACGTGCCATACAGGAATTTTATCAAACGCACATAAAAGCAAACGCGGATGGAAATTACATTCTCAAAGAATAAAATCAGAAATAAATTTACAAAACATTGTGTGAAAGAGTTCGCTGAACGAAATAATAATAAAAGAAAATCTCTGGGAAAACAGGAGCAGTCACGCTCTTTATTTCCAGAGATTTTTATCTTACATGCTTTCTGTTATCTCTTTATTCATCCCATCCTTCATAAAAACGGATGTTCATGGAAATGTTGCGGACAATATCGCCTTCTTCCAAAGTCAGATCTTCCAGATCACTGACATATGGGATGAGTGGTTCGTCTTCGGATAATTCCAGTGTCAACCAGTCTTTTCCGGCATCGTTGATACTGTCGATGGCGTCATCCAGAGTCTCCCCTTCTCCGTAACAATATTCCAGGTCCGGGAAATAACCTTTGTAGCTGCCTTCTTCAGTCTGACGGAAGATGGCAGGATATATAAATTTCATAAAATAGTTCCTCCTTCATTCGGTAAATGCATATCTTGTACTATTATAGCATCCAGAAATCAGAATGCAAGGTCTAAGAGACTATACAGGCGGAATAAACTCATGTATAATGTTAGATGCCAGGGGCAAAAGCCTAAAACTACGATGTGCTTGCACATGAGTAGTTTTATGGCTTAATGCCCCGCCCCGATATGAGCATAAAAGTGGAGCGTAAGCTTCACGATATGCGAATATTGGGTAGAATTGTGGGAGTACGAAGTGCGAAACAATTCGTATGGAATCTGTATATAACAGATGTGAAATAAGAAAAGTATCGGAGGTTTTTATGTTTACAATCAGAGATGTTAAAGAGACAGACAGAGAAGTCCTTTTTGCGATGGAGAAGGAATTTTATGAAGGACCGGCGTGTGACCACACAGTTCCGGAAGAGAATTTTGAGGCAACACTTAAGGAATGCCTGCGCAGCCGACAGTATGCGAGAATGTTGATGCTGGAAGATGAAACCGGCGTTGTCGGATATTTTAATATGTCTCTTACCTGGAGCAACGAGGCGGGAGGACAGACAGTTCTCTTAGAAGAACTTTTCTTCAAACCGGAAGCGAGAGGCAAAGGTTATGGAACAAAAGTATTTGCATGGGTAGAAGAAGAATACCCGGATGCTAAGAGATACCGCCTGGAGGCAACACCGTGCAATGAAAAAGCAATCGCGTTATACAAAAGGCTTGGATATGAAGGACTTGATTATTATCAAATGATTAAGGAACGTTAAAATACAGCACATGCAAAATTTGCTATTGGCAGTTTTCTTCAGATGCTATGGCGACAAAGAATTGTAGTTAAGTAAAAAAGAAATGGGGAAGTATATGAAAAGACAAAAGAAAAAAAGATTGATACTGCGTATTTTCAGAAATCTGATCTGTATCGGATTGTTTGTTATTCTTGCAGCACTTCTTGGAAATGCATGGGTGATCGGAAGCACGAAAGGTCTGATCAAAAAGGAATCTGAAGTGAAATCTTCAAAAGCAGACTGTATCCTTGTACTTGGAGCAGGCGTACACAAGGACAATTCACCGTCGCTTATGTTACGGGACCGTCTGGAGACGGCATGCAGACTTTATGAAGAAGGAGCAGCATCCAAGATCATTATGAGTGGCGATCATGGTAGAAAAGACTATGACGAAGTACAGGTTATGAAAGATTATGCCATAGACAAAGGGATTCCGTCTTCAGATATTTTTATGGATCATGCCGGATTTTCCACTTATGAGAGTATGTATCGTGCAAAGGCGGTTTTTCAGGTAAAGAATATGATCGTTGTGTCACAGAAATATCATCTGTATCGTGCACTGTACAGTGGCAAGGGGCTTGGAATGAAGGTGACCGGAGTTCCGGCAAAGGAAACGCGCTATGCAGGACAGATGTACCGGGATCTGCGGGAACTTCTGGCAAGAGATAAAGACGTTGTATCGGTATTGCGCAAGACAAAACCGACGTATCTTGGAGAAGCGATCCCGGTGAGCGGAGACGGGGATGTAACCAACGATCAGTAAAGTTTTTTGCGTGGATGTGAGCATATTGATATAAAGATCTGCATAGATTACAATAACATCCATAAGAAGGCAGTCGGTGTGTATGGAGTTTGCAGAGATACCGAAAGATGTACTTCCGGGGCTGTCGGTTCTGACAGTAACCGGTAATGTGGAGCTTACGCTGGAGAACTACCGTGGGATTCTGGAATATACAGGCGAACTTGTCCGGGTGCAGGTAAAAGGCGGTCAGTTAAAAGTTACCGGAGAGCATCTGATGATCTCCTATTATACGAATGATGAGATGAAAATGACCGGATGGATCCGGGATATCGAATATCATTGCAGTGAATAAGGAGGTGTCGGAAAAGATGCTGATCCGTTTGTGGAGATATACCCGGGGATATTTAAGAATCCGTATTACAGGCTCCGGAACCGAGCGTTTTATTAATGGCTGTCGTCACAGGAACATCCGTCTCTGGAATCTGCAGGTGGTAAATGGCGCATATGAAGTAAATATGTTCGTATGCGATTTCAAAAAACTAAAAACGATTCTTCGAAAGACCGGTACGAAAGTCACGATCGTGAAGCGTATTGGTCTTCCTTTTTTTCTGCTCCGCTACCACAGGAGAAAATTATTTTTTGCTGGATGTGTACTGTGTTTTGCATTACTGGTCATGCTGACACGTTTTATCTGGGATATTGATCTGTCGGGAAATCAGATCTATACGAGAGAGCAGATTCTTCATTATCTGGAAAATAATAAGGTACATACCGGAATGGTGAAATCGAAAGTAAACTGCGACAAAATTGCAGCAGATCTTAGAAGGAATTATAAAAATATCATATGGGTTTCAGCGAGCATTGACGGCAATCGGCTCTGTATCCGTGTCCGGGAAAATATGGATGCATACAGAAGTAAAACAAAGAAACTGACGGAAAATAGAAAAGAGAAAGCCGTGTCCCCTTATGATCTTGTCGCAGATACAGATGGTGTGATCACAGAAATTGTTCCAAGGGAAGGTATTCCCAGAATCCGGAAAGGAAAGAAGGTCAGAAAGGGACAGGTGCTTGTGTCCGGTCAGGTTCCGGTAAAGGACGACAGTCAGACAGTGATCGATTACCAGTATCACAGGGCAGATGCGGATATCAAAGCGGAAGTAAAGATTCCATATAAAGAGGTTTTAGCAAACAGTTATGCGAAAAAAGTTTATGGAACAATAAAGAAGAAAGAAGACTATATAAGGATTGCAGACTGGCAGTTTCAGACCGGAGATATTTTCCCCGAAAAACAGACGGAACAGACGAAAAAACAGGAAATTTATATCACAAATCATCCACTCTGCCTTTTTGACCGCATCAAACTGCCGGTTTCTTATGGCACGAAAACAACAGTTTTTTACAGAATAAGTCAGAAAAATCATACAACAAAGGAAAAACAGCAGCTTTTAAGCCATACATTTTCACAATATTGCCGTGATTTGGAGAAAAAAGGGGTAGAAATTCTGGAGAATGATGTTAAAATATACACAGGGTCAGGAAACGCCAGTGCGAGAGGCACGATCACTGCAGTCAGGAGTATCGGTGTTTTAAGACCGTCGAAGATAAAAAAGATTCCGCGAAATTCAAAATCGCAACAAGGAGAGAATATAGATGGGAATGATGGAAACAGTCATTGAGATTCCGACCGAGCATGAGCAGAATGTGTTCGGTCAGTTCGATGTTTATGCGAAAAAAATTGAAAGATCTTTACATGTCACACTTATAGCAAGAGATGAACATGTAAAGATCATGGGTGAAGCTGCCCGCGTTGAGAAAGCAAAAAGCGTACTTGCGAATCTGGTAAAACTGTCCGAACGTGGTGGTGGTATCACAGAACAGCAGGTAGATTATACACTTTCACTTGCAATGGAAGACAGCGAAGACAGTGTATTGGAGATTGATAAAGATATTATCTGTCATACGATCCAGGGTAAGCCGATCAAGCCAAAGACGCTGGGACAAAAAAAATACGTCGATGCGATCCGTAAGCAGATGATTACCTTCGGTCTCGGACCAGCAGGAACGGGAAAGACCTACCTTGCAATGGCGATGGCGATCACGGCATTTAAAAATAATGAAGTAGGACGTATCATTCTTACAAGACCGGCAATTGAAGCAGGAGAAAAACTTGGATTTCTTCCCGGAGATCTGCAGAGCAAGATCGATCCTTATTTAAGGCCACTGTATGATGCACTGTATCAGATCATGGGGGCGGAGAGTTTTCTGAAAAATTCTGAAAAAGGTCTGATCGAGGTGGCGCCACTTGCTTACATGCGCGGTCGTACACTGGACAATGCATTTATTATTCTGGATGAAGCGCAGAATACAACTCCGGCACAGATGAAGATGTTCCTTACCCGTATCGGTTTTGGTTCCAAAGTCATTATCACCGGAGATGAGACGCAGAAAGACCTGCCGTCCGGTCAGATTTCCGGTCTGGATACAGCTGTAAAAGTTGTAAAAAACATTAATGATATCAGCATCTGCCGCTTGTCAAGCAAGGATGTTGTGCGTCATCCACTTGTACAGAAGATTGTAAAAGCTTATGAAGAATATGAAAATAAAGCAAATGCCGCCAAGGTACGCGGACGTGAAAAAAGGAGAAAATAATGACGGTTTACTTTGAAGAAGAGGGTGCCCTCACATTGCCTGTAAATGCAAAAGAGATTGCCGAAGAAGTCGTGGAAGGAGCACTGGATTATATCGGATGTCCTTATGAAGCGGAGGTGAATCTGCTTCTTACCATGAATGAACAAATCCATGAGATGAATCTTGAATTCCGAGAGATTGACAGACCGACGGATGTCCTGTCATTTCCGATGCTTGATTATGAAGAGGCAGGTAATTTTGATTTCCTTGAAAACTGTGAGGAAGCTTTTGATCCGGAAAGCGGAGAGCTTGTTCTTGGAGATATTGTCATATCAAAGGAAAAAGTTCTCGCACAGGCTGAAGAATACGGACATTCTCCCCGTAGAGAATATGCTTTTTTAATTGCACATTCTGTGTTACACTTATGTGGATATGACCATATGGAGGAAGAAGAACGCCTCGTTATGGAACAGAAGCAAAGAGAGATTTTAGAAAAATTAGAAATATTACGTTAAGATGGAGTAGAACATGTCGGAAAAACAACAAAGCGAAAAAAATCTGCTGATCCAGGGGACAATTCTGGCAGCCGCAGGAGTGATTACCAAGATTATCGGTGCGGTATACAGAGTTCCGCTGGTTGGTATTCTTGGTGATAAAGGACTGGGATATTACGGTGTTGCGTTCCAGATCTATGCGATTGCGCTGACACTGACTTCGTACAGTCTCCCAGTTGCTGTTTCCAAACTGGTATCCGCCAGAGTTGCAGTCGGCGAATATAAAAATGCATATAAAGTATTCCGTGGTGCGCTTGCATTTGCAATCACAGTAGGAGGAACGGCAGCACTGATTATATTCTTCGGCGCGGGAGTCATTGCCAAAAATATTATGGCGATGAGCATGAGTGTCTATGCACTTCGCGTACTTGCACCCTGTATTCTGATTGTAGCGATTCTTGGTGTATTCCGTGGTTTCTTTCAGGGCAACGGCTCTATGATGCCGACGGCAATCTCGCAGATCTTAGAGCAGATCATCAATGCGGTTGTCAGCATCGGTGGCGCTTATGTCTTATTAAAAGCAGGACGTGCGGTTGGAAAGACAAGAGGTGATTCCTCTTACGGAGAAGCTTATGGTGCGGCCGGTGGTACATTAGGAACAGTTGCCGGTGCAGCCGCAGCACTTGTGCTTGTAGTCTTTATCTTTCTCGTTTACCAGAGAGTTGTAAAGAAAAAAATGAAAAAAGACAGAAGCAGGCACAAGGAAACTTATGAAGAGATATTCCGGGTTCTGCTTTTGACGATCGCACCGGTTATTTTAAGTGCGACGGTATATAATATCTGTGGTGTTATTGACAATGCAATGTTTGGCAAGATCATGGCAGCACAGGGGCACAAGGAGAGTGAATACGCAGCACTTCTTGGAATCATCAGTGGTAAGTACGATACGCTGATCAACGTTCCACTTGCCTTTTCCAGTGCGATCGCATCTGCGATGATGCCGAGTATTGTAGCGGCAGTTAAGAACAGAAGCCGCAAACAGTTACATAATAAGATTGAACTTTTCAGCCGTTTTACAATGGTTGTGGCACTTCCAAGTGCAGTAGGATTTATCGTGCTGGCAAAACCGCTTCTGGATCTTATTTTCTTTACAGAAGATAACCGGATTGCAGCCGTGACACTGCAGTTTGGAGCATTGTCAGTTATTTTCTACTGTTTGTCAACAATCACAAATGCGGCGTTACAGGGCATGGATCGTATGATGACACCGGTATACAGTGCAGCGGCAGCACTTGTTGTACATATTATTTCATTGTTTATTATGATGGTTGTATTTAAGTGGGGCATTTATGCTGTTGTATTAAGTAAGATTGTATTCTCTGTTACTGCTTGTATTTTCAATGCACATGCCTTAAGAGAATATGCTGGCTTTGTACAGGAACGCAAGAAGACATTTATTATACCTGCGATTGCCTCTGTGATCATGGGTGTTGTGGCATTAGTTGTACACCTGTTCTTTGAGTTGTTCCTTGGAACACATATTGCTACAATTCTGGCACTTCTTGCGGCGGTAGCTGTTTATGGTACAGCAATCATCCTGCTTGGCGGTCTTACCGAAGCAGAAATGCGGCAGATGCCGATGGGAACAAAACTGGTTGCCGTTTGTAAAAAATGCCGTCTGTTTCCGTCTTAGGAGCGTATAAAAAAGATTTTACATGCCAATACTATACTAAAAAGGAGTTGTCCTTATTATGAATAAGTATGGTATTGGTTTTTTCACGACAGCAGTTCTGGCAGTGCTGATCCTGACATTTGCCTATCAGTTCAGTTTCCAGAAGGCAAGAGAACATGCACAGGAAGAAGCGGAAGTAAAAAGAGAGACGCAGACAGTTCCTGCGGATGCAAATAAAAAAGAAGGATATTATCTGATAGAGGAAGGCGGATTCCTGGTTGTATATGCCAGTGATCGTAAAACTGTATATGAATATACAGATATTGCTTATGATGATCTGCCGGAGAATGTCCGCAATGAGATCCGCTATGGAAAATATATCCGTTCCCAGGCAGATCTGTACGGATTTCTGGAAAATTATTCCAGCTGAAACCATAGAAAATGAAAAGATTTAAACGAATACAGATAAATGACGGAAAGGACAAAAGAAAATGGACGAGAAGAAAATCGCAAGAATTAACGAATTATATCATAAATCAAAAGAAGGAACACTTACTGAAGAAGAGAGAAAGGAACAGCAGATCCTGCGCCGCGAATATATTGATTCTGTCCGGATGAACCTGCGCGGTCAGCTTAATAATATTTCTATCAAAGAACATGACGGAAGTGTTACAGATCTGGGAAAAAGACATGCAGAAAAATATGGAAACAAAAAAGGAAATTAGATCCTGCATTTTAAAACAGCGGAGAGCACAGTCCAAAGAGACATGCGAGAAATCAAGCATGGTGATCGCCGAAAAACTGCTTGCCCTGCCGGAATACCGGAAAGCGAAGAATATTTACGCATATATGGATTTTTCGGGGGAAGTAAAGACAGAAATGATACTGAAAGAATCTCTCCGACTTGGCAAGAATCTCTGGCTTCCGAGAGTGAACGGTGATATTATGGATTTCTTCCGGGTCAGATCGAAAGATGACTTCGAGATCGGAGCATACGGAATCCTGGAGCCAAAAGGCGAGAGTAAAGCCGGGAAAGAAGAAGCAAGAGATGGCTTCATGGTTGTGCCGGGTGTTGCTTTTGATGCAGACAGAAACCGCATCGGCTTCGGCGGTGGTTACTATGATAAATATCTGGAACTATATCCGGAGCTTTTTACGGCTGCGGTTGCATTCGGATTTCAGATTGTGGAAGGTGTGCCGACAGAGGCGAATGATATCCGTCCACAGAAACTGATCACAGAAGAAAGGATATATGAATAATGAATTTACCAAAAGATCCGATGCTGCTTTTAAGCGTCGTGAATACAAAACTGCGCGACCAGTATACATCTCTTGATGCGTTGTGTGAGGATATGCAGGCAGACAGAGAAAAGATGGAAACTAAATTACAGAACATTGATTACACTTACGACGAAAATACCAATCAATTTGTATAGAAGAAAGGAAACAATATGTCAAATCATATGAAATACAACATCGATCTTATGCAAACTCCACCAGAGGAAGATACTGCGAGACAGTATTATTACATAGAAAAAGCAAAAAAATATGTACAGAAAGAGTCTGAGGAAGCAGGACGTCCACTGACTGCATGTATTACTACTTTTGGATGTCAGATGAACGCAAGAGATTCTGAAAAATTAAGGGGAATCTTACTGGATATCGGATATATGGAAGCACCTGAAGACGAAGCAGATTTTGTAATCTTCAATACATGTACCGTGCGTGAAAATGCCAATACCCGTGTGTACGGAAGACTGGGACAGTTAAAGCCTCATAAGAAGAAAAATTCACATATGAAGATTGGACTCTGTGGCTGTATGATGCAGGAGCCGGAAGTTATTGAAAAATTAAAGAAGAGCTATTCATTTGTGGATCTTGTATTTGGAACGCACAATATTTACAAATTTGCAGAGCTTATATGCCAGCGCTATGAAAGCGGTAAGATGGTTGTCGATATTTGGAAAGATACCGATAAAATCGTAGAAGATCTTCCGAATAAGAGAAAATATTCATTCAAATCAGGAATCAATATTATGTTCGGTTGTAATAACTTCTGTAGCTACTGCATTGTACCATATGTAAGAGGCCGTGAGCGAAGCAGAAAGCCGGAAGATATTATCCGGGAGATTGAGCGCCTTGTTTCAGACGGTGTCACGGAAGTTATGCTTCTCGGACAGAATGTCAATTCCTATGGAAAGACACTGGATGAACCGATAAGTTTTGCGCAGTTATTGCAGAAAATTCAAAAGATTGAAGGACTTAAACGTATCCGATTTATGACTTCCCATCCAAAGGATCTTTCCGATGAACTGATCGATGTAATGGCAACTTCAAAGAAAATCTGTAAGCATTTGCACCTTCCGGTACAGTCAGGAAGTACAGAAATCTTAAAGAAAATGAACCGTCATTATACGAAAGAATCTTATCTGGAACTGGTAGAAAAGCTGCGTGCGAAAGTGCCGGATATTTCTCTTACCACAGATATTATCGTCGGATTTCCGGGGGAGACAGAAGAAGATTTTGAAGAGACGCTGGACGTTGTAAGAAAAGTCCGCTATGACAGCGCATTTACATTTATTTATTCCAAACGTACCGGAACACCTGCCGCAAAAATGGAAAACCAGGTACCGGCAGATGTTGTGAAAAAGAGATTTGACCGCCTTCTTCATGAAGTTCAATCCATCGCAGCTGAAGTATGTGCGGTTCATGAAGGAACAACACAGGAAGTATTGATTGAGTCTGTCAGCGATCATGATTCGACTATGGTGACCGGACGTATGAGTAATAACCTGCTTGTACATTTAAAAGGAGAGGCCTCCATGATCGGAAGCTATGTCAATGCACACCTGACAGAATGTAAAGGATTCTATTATCTGGGAGAACTTGCAGAATAAAATCATTTGCAATATCTTCCACCTATAAAGAGATACAAAAACGCTCAAACTATCTGGTAAGAAGGATAGTGAGGGCGTTTTTATGGGTAGAACCGGAAAATATCTCTGCCTCATCGGAATCGGAGGCAGTCTGTATTATGTATTTGAACAATTGTTTCGTGGATTTTCGCACTGGAGCATGTTTCTGCTTGGTGGAATTTGTTTCCTGTTTATTTATCTGCAGGGCAGCAAGATTGGATGGGATGAACCACTGTGGAAACAGATCTTGAGATGCGATATTTTTGTAGTTTCCATGGAATTTATGACAGGAATCGTTGTAAACTGTATGTGGCATATGAATGTATGGGATTATACAGATATGCCATTTCAGATCTTAGGGCAGATCTGTCTTCCTTTTGCAATCATTTTTGCAGGACTCTGTGCGGTTGGAATTTTTCTTTCCAGCTACCTTGCCTGTTACCTGTTCGGCGAAGAAAAACCTGTTTTTCATGTTCTGAGATGAGAAATTCTATCTTTTCCCACCGGAAAAATAATGTTATAATAAAATGTAAACTTAGAATCGATACAAAGGAGAATAGATGTGGCTGAATTAACACCAATGATGCAGCAATACATGAAAACAAAAGAAGAATACAAAGACTGTATCTTGTTTTATAGACTGGGAGATTTTTATGAAATGTTCTTTGACGATGCAATCACAGCATCAAAAGAACTGGAGATCACCCTGACAGGGAAGAACTGCGGGCTGGAGGAACGGGCACCAATGTGTGGAGTACCTTATCACGCTGTGGACAGTTACCTGAACCGGCTTGTGTCCAAAGGATATAAAGTTGCAATCTGTGAACAGGTGGAAGATCCTGCGACAGCGAAAGGAATTGTAAAGAGAGAAGTTGTCAGGATCGCAACACCGGGTACGAATCTGGATACCCAGGCATTGGATGAGACGAAGAACAATTATCTTATGTGTGTCGCATACATTGCAGACCGGTATGGTGTATCGGTTGCGGATGTGACAACCGGAGATTATTTTGTGACCGAGATAGAAGACAGTGAAAAGTTATTTGATGAAATTTACAAATTTATGCCCTCAGAGCTTATTTGCAATGAGGCTTTTTATATGAGTGGCATGGATTTTGATGATTTAAGAGAACGTCTTGGTATCACCGTTTACTCGCTGGATGCATGGTATTTTGATGATGAAATCTGCACGAAGACGCTGGAAGAACATTTCCACTGTGCAACACTGGAAGGGCTTGGACTTGCGGATTATGACTGCGGTATTGTAGCGGCAGGTGCACTGTTCCAGTATCTGAAGGAGACGCAGAAGAATGCACTGACACATATGTCCAGACTGATACCGTATACGAATGGCAAATATATGCTTCTCGACAGTTCTACAAGACGGAATCTGGAACTTTGTGAAACAATGCGTGAGAAGCAGAAAAGAGGTTCCCTACTCTGGGTTCTCGATAAGACGAAAACTGCGATGGGAGCGCGGACACTGCGCAAGTATATTGAACAGCCATTGTTACATAAAAAAGAAATTGATGAGAGACTGGATGCGGTAGAGGAATTTAAAAACAATGCGATCGCAAGAGAAGAGATCCGAGAATACCTGACACCGGTCTATGACCTGGAACGTCTCGTCAGCAAGATTACATACCAGTCTGCCAATCCAAGAGATCTGACTGCTTTTGAGAGTTCCCTCTCCATGTTGCCACATGTAAAGACGATCTTAAGTGATATGCAAAGTACCCTGAACCGGGAACTGTACGATGCGTTAGATCCACTGGAAGATCTGTGTACACTGGTGAAAAAGGCAATTAAGGATGAGCCACCGCTTGCCATGAAAGAGGGTGGCATCATCCGGGATGGTTACAATGCAGAAGTAGACAAGTTAAGACATGCCAAGTCTGACGGAAAAGAATGGCTTGCCAAGTTGGAAGAAGACGAGCGGGAAAAGACCGGAATCAAGAATCTCAAAATCAAATATAATAAAGTATTCGGCTATTATCTGGAAGTAACTAATTCTTTCAAGAATCTGGTGCCGGAGTACTATACAAGGAAACAGACACTTGCCAATGCGGAACGCTACATTATTCCAGAATTAAAAGAACTGGAAGACACGATCCTCGGTGCAGAAGATAAGCTGTATGCGTTGGAATATCAGCTCTACTGTGAGGTGCGTGACACGATTGCAAAAGAAGTTGTGCGTATCCAGACAACAGCGAAAGCGGTTGCGAAGATTGATACTCTGGCTTCTCTGGCACTGGTTGCTGAACGTAATAATTATGTGCGTCCGAAGATCAATGAGAAAGGTGTCATTGATATCAAAGACGGCAGACATCCGGTCGTAGAGAAGATGATTCCGAATGATATGTTCATTACAAATGATACTTATCTGAATGATAAGAAGAAAAGAATTTCTATTATCACCGGACCGAACATGGCTGGAAAGTCAACTTATATGCGCCAGACAGCCTTGATCGTACTGATGGCGCAGATTGGATCCTACGTTCCGGCATCTTCGGCAAATATCGGACTTGTTGACCGTATTTTCACCCGAGTGGGAGCATCGGATGATCTGGCTTCCGGACAGAGTACCTTTATGGTAGAGATGACAGAAGTCGCGAATATTTTACGAAATGCGACAAGCAAGAGTCTCCTAATCCTTGATGAGATCGGGCGTGGAACAAGTACCTTTGACGGACTGAGTATTGCGTGGGCAGTGATTGAGCATATCAGCAACAGTAAACTGCTGGGAGCAAAGACATTATTTGCAACGCATTATCATGAGCTGACGGAACTGGAAGGAAAGATTGATAACGTGAATAATTACTGCATTGCCGTGAAAGAAAAAGGCGATGACATTATCTTCCTTCGTAAAATCGTAAGCGGTGGTGCGGACAAAAGTTATGGTATTCAGGTGGCGCGTCTTGCCGGTGTCCCAGCTTCTGTTACAGACCGTGCAAAAGAAATTGTAGAAGAACTGGTGCAGGCAGACATCACGTCACGGATCAAAGATATTGCAGTGGCAGGAAGTGAGTCGAAACACAAAGCAAAGAAGTATGATGATGTGGATCTGGCACAGATGTCATTGTTTGATACCGTCAAAGATGATGATGTACTTCAGGAGCTCAAAAACCTGGATGTAACGAATCTGACGCCGATTGACGCACTGAATACACTGTATCAGTTGCAGAACAAGTTAAAAAACAGGTGGTAGTTTATGTCAAACATACATGTATTAGATCAGATAACAATCGATAAGATCGCAGCCGGAGAAGTGATTGAACGTCCGGCTTCTGTCGTAAAAGAGCTGGTAGAAAATGCCATTGATGCCGGTTCCGGTTCTGTGACTGTAGAGATCAAAGAAGGCGGCATTTCTTATATGCGCATTGCTGACAACGGCTGCGGAATTGCACGGGACGATGTTCAGAATGCATTTCTCAGACATTCTACGAGCAAGATCCGCGCTGCCGAAGATCTGGAACATATTGCATCTTTAGGCTTTCGTGGTGAAGCGTTGTCCAGTATTGCGGCTGTCTCACAGGTCGAGATGATTACAAAAACAAAGGAACAGCTTCTTGGAACGCGTTACCAGATCGCCGGTGGAAAAGAAGAAGGACTGGAAGATACCGGAGCTTCGGATGGAACAACATTTCTGATCCGTCAGCTTTTTTATAATGTACCGGCAAGACGGAAATTTTTGAAGACACCGATCACCGAAGCAAGCCATGTCGGCGATCTGATGACGAGACTTGCACTGTCGCACCCGGAGATTTCTTTCCAGTTCATCAATAACGGGCAGTCCAGACTGCATACATCCGGAAATGGAAATTTAAAAGATGTCATTTATCACGTATATGGAAGAGAGATTACTGCTAATCTCATTCCTCTGGAATATAAGAATAACGGGCTTTCCTTAAGCGGCTACATTGGAGCGCCGCTCATTTCCAGAGGAAACCGTAATTTTGAAAATTATTTTATTAATGGCCGCTACGTGAAAAGTAATATTATTTACCGTGCCATTGAAGATGCATATAAAGATTTTTCCATGCAGCATAAGTTCCCATTTACTGTCTTTCACATTACGATTGATGGAGAACATGTAGATGTGAATGTCCATCCAACAAAGATGGAGCTTCGGTTTAACAATCAGCAGGAAGTGTATAATACACTCTATGAAGCAATCGACTCGGCACTTCACGGAAGAGAACTGATTCCGAAGGTGACACTAGATGAGCCGAAAGTGCCGAGGGCAGAGGTTGTGCCGGTAACGAAGGAAAAGCAAAATTTCCGTACAACCGGATCTTCGGTCAGCTTTGCATCAACTGCCGGGAATATGACAAAACAGGCAGCGCAATCAGAAATGTGGGCTGGGGTGCAGACACCGGTGAAACAAAAATCGAAAATACCGCCGAAAGAAGAGAGGAATCTGGATTATTTCATGGAACAGATGAAAAAGCGTGTAACATCTTATCACCAGCAGAATTCATCTGCGGAAGTAAAGAGCCGGTCAGATATTTTTAAGCCTGAACGGCAGGCAGACCGGATAAGAGAAGCGGTTTCGCAGTACAAAGCGACTGCAAGGGATGCGAAAAAACAAGAGTTTCCTAAAAAGACAGATGTAACACCAGAAATACCGGGAACTGCTAAAACAACGACTGAAAAGACAACAGCAAATGAACAAGGTATTGACATCAAAGCAAATGAAAAACCGGAACAGATGGATCTCTTTGAAGATCGTTTTCTTGACAAAGAACGAAAAGCAGATTATACGTTGATTGGGCAGATTTTCGATACCTACTGGCTTGTCCAGTTCGAAAATAGTCTGTATATTATCGACCAGCATGCAGCACATGAAAGAGTTCTGTATGAACGGACATTGCGGGAAATGAAAAACCGGGAATTCACATCCCAGATGATCAGCCCGCCGATCATTCTGAACCTGACGATGCAAGAGGCGGAGCTGCTCAGACAGTACATGGATCGCTTTACAAGAATTGGATTTGAGTTTGAAGAATTCGGGCAGGATTCTTTTGCGGTAAGAAGTGTTCCGGATAATCTGTTCAGCATTGCCAAAAAAGATCTGCTTCTGGAAATGATTGACCATTTATCGGATGAGCTTAACAGAAACCAGCCGTCCGACCTGATTGATGAGAAGATTGCGTCTATGTCCTGCAAAGCGGCTGTAAAAGGCAATATGAGTCTTTCTGCTGCAGAAGTCGACACCTTGATCGGCGAACTGCTTCTTCTGGATAATCCGTATCATTGTCCACACGGAAGACCGACGATTATTTCCATGACTAAACGGGAGTTAGAAAAGAAATTTAAGAGGATTGTATAATGAAGAAAAAACCATTGATCATTCTTACCGGTCCGACGGCCGTTGGCAAGACAAAGGCCTCCATCGGACTTGCAAAAGCAGTTGACGGCGAGATTATTTCTGCTGACTCGATGCAGGTTTACCGGCATATGGATATCGGTTCTGCGAAGATAAAACCAGAAGAGATGGAAGGCATACCGCATCACCTGATTGATGTACTGGAGCCGGATGATGAATTTCATGTTGTAAAATTTCAGCAGCTTGCCAAAAAAGCGATGCGGGAAATCTGGGAACGCGGGCATATCCCGATCGTTACCGGTGGAACCGGCTTCTATATCCAGGCATTGCTTTATGATATTGATTTTGATGAAAATGAAAAAGAAGATGCATGCCGGAAAGAACTGGAAGCTTATGCCAGAGAACATGGAGCAGAAGCTTTGCATGAGAAGCTTGCTTTGGTTGATCCGGCATCTGCTGAAATGATTCATCCAAATAACATCAAGCGTGTGATACGTGCGCTGGAATTTTATGAGCAGACCGGAAAACGAATTTCCGAACACAACGAGACACAGCGTCAAAGGGAGTCCCCGTATGCATTTGCCTATTTTGTGCTGACAGATGACAGAGCACATCTGTACGAACGTATTAACCGACGTGTCGATCAAATGATTGAGGAAGGTCTGGTAAATGAAGTACAGGCTTTAAAAGACAAGGGCTACACAAAGCAGCTTGTTTCCATGCAGGGACTTGGCTACAAAGAAATTCTGGATTATCTGGATGGCAATTGTACGCTGGAAGAAGCTATTTATACAATTAAGCGGGATACAAGGCATTTCGCCAAACGTCAGCTCACCTGGTTTAAGAGAGAGCGGGATGTAATCTGGATCAACAAACAGTCATTTGGTTATGATGCGGAGCAGATTTTAGACGAAATGCTTTCAAAACTCCCGTGGAAAGCAGAAAAAAAATAATATATATAATGCGAGGATAAGAACATGTCAGAGATTACAAATATGTATGAAAAAATGGGTATTCGCCCGGAAGTACTGAAATTTGGAAATACTATTGAAAAAGATTTAAAAGAACGTTTTGGCGAGATTGATCAGCGTGCCGAGTACAATCAGTTAAAAGTATTGCACGCTATGCAGAAAAATCACGTAAGTGCAGACTGCTTTAACTATGTCAGCGGATATGGATATGACGATCATGGAAGAGATACACTGGAGAAAATTTACGCAGATGTCTTCCATACAGAAAGTGCACTGGTTCGCCCACAGATTACCTGTGGAACACATGCGCTGGCACTTTCTCTTGCAGCGAATTTACGCCCGGGAGACGAGCTTTTGGCGGCTGGCGGCAAGCCTTACGACACACTGGAGGAAGTAATCGGTATCCGCCCTTCCAAAGGATCGCTTGCAGAATATGGGATTTCTTACAGACAGGTAGACCTTCTGGAAGATGGGACATTTGATTTTGATTCCATCCGTGAAGCAATCAATGAAAAAACAAAGATGGTTACGGTACAACGTTCCAAAGGTTACCAGACGCGTCCGAGCTTTTCTGTTGCACAGATCGGGGAAGTGATCCGTTTTGTCAAAGAGATCAAACCAGGAGTGATCTGCATGGTTGATAACTGCTACGGAGAATTTGTAGAAGAAATCGAGCCAAGTGATGTAGGTGCGGATATGGTTGTCGGTTCTCTGATCAAAAATCCGGGAGGCGGACTTGCGCCGATCGGCGGCTATATTGCCGGTAAAGAAGAACTGATTGAAAACTGTGCATATCGTCTGACTTCTCCAGGACTTGGAAAAGAAGTCGGCGCATCTCTCGGAATCATGCAGTCATTCTATCAGGGACTGTTCCTTGCCCCGACAGTTGTAGCAAGTGCATTAAAGGGTGCTATTCTTGCGGCAAAAATTTATGAAAAACTGGGGTACCCGGTTGTACCAAACGGAACGGAAAGCCGTCATGATATTATCCAGGCAGTAGAACTTGGCTCTGCCGAGGCAATGATTGCCTTTTGTCATGGTATCCAGGCGGCCGCACCGGTAGATTCCTATGTTGCTCCGGAACCGTGGGCAATGCCGGGATATGACAGTGATGTAATTATGGCGGCGGGTACATTTGTACAGGGCTCTTCGATTGAGCTGAGCGCAGACGGACCAATCAAACCGCCGTATGCGGTTTATTTCCAGGGCGGTTTAACATGGCCAAGCGCAAAACTTGGAATCCTGATGTCTCTGGAACATCTTGTAAGAGCCGGTATTGTAAAATTATAAGCAATAAATATAAGGAGTATTTATGGCAAAGATCGTAATCATCGGAGGCGGTGCGGCAGGCATGACGGCAGCGATCGCAGCAGCCTGGGCAGATCCGTCTCATGAGATTCTTATATTAGAACATAAAAATCAATTAGGAAAGAAATTATTATCTACCGGAAACGGTCGCTGTAATTTCACAAATGCTTATATGGAAAAAGAATGTTTTTACAGTGATTCAAAAGATGTGATACCATGTGTTCTTGATAAATTCGGAACAGATGAGACGCTGGATTTCTTTCGAAAATTAGGTGTATATCCGAAAGACCGGAACGGTTATTACTATCCGAGATCGGATCAGGCACAGACAATCCAGCAGCTGTTGATTCTTGAATTAAAAGCACTGGGCGTAACATATAAGACAGACATTCATGTAACCGAAGTGCAGCGAAATAAAAAAGGATTCCGCATTTTTACAGATACACCGGGAATGAGTATTCATGCCGATCGGTTGATTCTCGCATGTGGTGGACGCGCAGCGGCTGTTCTTGGTTCAGACGGAAGCGGATATACACTTGCAAAGATGCTTGGACATTCGCTTGTTCCGGTTGTTCCGGCACTTGTGCAGTTAAAAGTAAAATCGCATCCACTGGCAAAGGCTTCCGGTGTGCGCACAGAAACAAAAGTTGAAATCTTTGATGGAAGCGATATGAACAATCACCCCGTAATTCTCGGAAGCGACACCGGAGAAGTTCAGATCACTGCTTATGGCATTTCCGGTATACCGGTATTTCAGATCAGCCGTCTGGCGGCAAAACTTTTGTATGAGAAAAAGACGCCGGTTGTACGGATAGATTTCTTTCCTGGAATGTCTGAAGAAGAATTAAAATCCTATTTACAGAAACGTACACAGAACCGTGAAACTTATATGGTTTCCGAATTTCTACTCGGTCTTCTGAATCAGAAACTAATCACAGTGCTTTTAAAAACGGCCGGAATACCGGAAAAACTGTATGTGAAAAAGTTGAAAACACCGGATTGGGATAGACTTATTTCTACATTAAAGAGGTTGGAACTTGTCATTTCTGACACGAATGGGTTTGACAATGCACAGGTTTGCGCCGGAGGTGTAAATCTTACAGAGATTGCATCTGATACAATGGAGTCGCGTATCTGTAAGGACCTGTATCTTGCCGGAGAGCTGCTGGATGTTGACGGCATCTGCGGAGGCTACAATCTGCAATGGGCATGGGCAAGTGGGTATCTTGCCGGATGTGCTGCCGCAGGTAAGAAAAACACCGGAAAATAAAAGTAATAAAATAACAGGAGTTAAAACGGATGATCCAAATTTCAAATCTGAAACTACAGATTCCACATACAACAAAGCGTCTTAAGGAAAAAGCTTTGAAACAACTGCACATCCGCGAGCAGGACCTTATCGGATTCCGGATTGCAAAACGTTCTCTGGATGCACGGAAAAAGCCGGTGTTGTATTATGTCTATACACTGGAACTGTCAGTAAAAAACGAAGCAGGATTACAGAAGAAAAATCTGCCGAAAAATGTAAACGTCTGCAAAGCAAAGCCGATATATGCACCGGTTCCAACCGGCACAGAAACACTTGCACATGCGCCGATAATCGCCGGAAGCGGACCGGCAGGATTATTCTGTGCATATAGCCTGGCAAAAATGGGCTATGCACCGGTTCTTGTAGAGCGGGGAGAAGATGTGGATACACGAATGCAGGATGTAGAAGCGTTCTGGAACGGAGGCTCTTTAAAGCCCAATTCCAATGTCCAGTTCGGAGAAGGTGGAGCCGGAACGTTTTCAGACGGAAAACTGAATACGTTGGTTCACGATAAAGAGGGCAGAGGCAGAGCTGTTCTGGAAACATTTGTAAAATTCGGAGCGCCTAAAAAAATTCTTTATGATAATAAACCACATGTAGGGACAGATATTCTTGCTGTTGTTGTAAAACGTATGAGAGAAGAAATCTGCCGTCTGGGCGGACAAGTCCATTTTCATACACAGGTAACAGAACTTTTAACAGAAGAGGGAAAGCTTACCGGAATAAAACTTCAGGATACACATAGTGGCGAAGTGACAGACAAGCCAACGCAGGCACTTGTCCTTGCAATCGGACACAGTGCAAGAGATACATTTGAAATGCTGAAAAGAAAAGAAATTCCGATGACAACAAAGGCTTTTGCGGTTGGTGTCCGTGTGGAACATAAACAGTCCATGATCAATGAAAATCAGTATGGAAGCGCACAGCCGGATGGACTTCCGGCAGCTCCATATAAATTGACTGTCAATCTGGAAAATGGAAGAGGCGTCTATACTTTCTGTATGTGTCCGGGCGGATATGTCGTGAATGCATCTTCGGAAGCCGGAAGACTTGCCGTAAATGGAATGAGTTACAGTGGCAGAGATGGTCAAAATGCGAACAGTGCAGTTATTGTCACGGTAACACCGGAAGATTACGGCACGGATGATGTACTTGCAGGAATGGCATTTCAGCGGAAACTCGAGGAAGCCGCATACAGAGCAGGAGAAGGGAAAATCCCGGTGCAGTTATTCGGAGATTTCTGTGAAGACAAAGCTTCTGAAGCAGAAGGCAGAGTTACCCCACAGATGAAAGGTGCATATCACTGGACAAACCTGCGTCCGGTATTCCCGGAAGTGATCGCTGATTCACTGGAAGAGGGGATACGCTCGTTTGATCAGAAGATAAAGGGATATGCGGATGCGGACACGGTGCTTTCAGGAGTGGAGAGCAGGACATCCTCTCCGGTACGCATTCTGCGGGATGAGACACTGCAGAGCAGCGTACGCGGACTTTACCCTTGCGGAGAGGGCGCAGGGTATGTCGGAGGAATTACTTCCGCTGCAATGGACGGGCTTAAGACAGCCGAAGCAATCAGCCGGGTTTACCGTCCTTTCGACATATCTGGTACATGTTAAGAAAAAATTAATGGGATAACTCTATACACTTTTTCGGAAATATGATAAAATGTATTGAGTTTTTCGAAGAGATAAACACGAGGAGGAGTACATATTATGAAGGGAAAAGGAGGCAAAAACGCCTGGGCTTTATTTCTGCTATTACTGGCAGGGATTGTTCTTGGTGGTTTTATCGGCATGCTGGCAGACGGTGTATCTTCACTGAACTGGCTCAGCTATGGACAGACGTTCGGACTGGATGATCCGGTGGTTCTGAATCTGGGACTGCTTGTTGTGACATTCGGACTTACAATTAAAATTACCATTGCAAGCATCATTGGCGTGATTGTAGCAATTTTCATTTATCGTTTCCTTTAATTTAAGATTTTAAAGGGATCGTCGTACGAATCTAAAGATGAGATGAATCAATCAAATACCATGAAAGAAATTCCAAGTGTGGAACGGCCTTATGAGAAATGTGTGGAGATGGGACCGGAGAGTTTGACAGATATCGAACTTCTGGCAGTGTTTCTCCGTACGGGGACCAAAGGTGAGAATGCTGTTGAACTGGCGAAAAGGATCTTATATGATTCCGGTCAGAACGGGATTCTGGGTATTCACCATTTTTCCTTACCCAGGCTTCTTAAGCTTAAGGGAATAGGGAAAGTGAAAGCCATACAGATTCTGTGTCTGTCAGAGCTGGCAAAACGATTGGCAAAAGCGTCTGCGAAAGAGCATCTCAGATTTTCATCCCCCACATCAATAGCTGATTATTATATGGAAGATTTACGGCATGAGAGTCAGGAAGTTATGAAACTTCTGATGCTGAATACAAAAGCGGAACTGATCTGTGAACGAAACATTTCAAAAGGAACAGTGAAAGCATCGATCATTACGCCGCGAGAGCTTTTTGTGGAAGCTTTGAAACAGGAAGCTGTATCCATTGTGCTGTTACATAATCATCCGAGCGGAGATCCGACTCCGAGCGCGGATGACCGACTGATCACAGGTCGTATCGCACAGGCAGGAGCGCTGGTTGGAATTGATTTGTTAGATCATATTATTATTGGCAATCATTGTTATATGAGCTTTCGCGAAGAAGGACTATTAGAAAATGCTTGAGAAAGGATAAATATCAGATGGCAAGAAATACTTACGGACTGGATCTTGGATCTTATGAGATCAAGGTATATGATAAGAAAAAAGATACGATCTGGAAAGAAAAAGATGTAATTGCGATCAAAGACGGTACGGAGATTTTCGCTGTCGGAGATGATGCATATGGCATGTATGAGAAAGCACCGGACAACATTAATGTTGTATTTCCAATGAAGGAGGGTGTAATTTCCCATTTTAATGATATGCAGTTTTTGCTCCAGAATCTGTTGAAGAAAGGAAGACAGTTCGCCAGAGGTTCGGAATATGTAATCGCAGTTCCGACGGATGTGACAGAAGTTGAGAAAAAGGCATTCTTTGACCTGGTGATCCATTCTACTGCAAAGGCAAAAGAAGTAAACATCGTGGAGCGTTCCATTGCAGATGCAGTCGGGCTCGGACTTGATGTCAAAGAGACAAAGGGTGTGCTTATCGTGAATTTTGGCGGTGAGACGACAGAACTATCGGTTCTTGCAGAAGGCGGTATGGTTTTGAACCGGCTGTTAAAGCTCGGCGGAACAGCCTATGACCAGGCAATCGTTAATCTGGTGCGGCACAGCCATGATTTCCTGATCGGTCATCATACAGCTGAGATCTTAAGAAAACGTTTCGGCGTTTTTACCGGCGAGAAAGATGCAGCACTGTCTGTTGCAGGACGTGATCTAATCACAGGACTTCCAATGCGTAAGACAATTTCTTATACATTGATCCGTGCAGCGCTTCGTGATCCTTTGCTGGACTGCGTACGCGCCATTCATTCCTTACTTGACAGGACACCACCGGAAGTACGCAAAGCGATTCATGAGAACGGGATCTACCTGACTGGTGGCATGGCATATATGCCGGGACTTGAGACCTATATCGAGAAGGCAACCGGTATCCATACATCGACGTCGTCGGAACCGGACATTTGTGTCGTAAACGGATTGGAGAAGATCATTAAATCAAAAGAATTAAGCAAACTTGCATACTCAATGTTAGATCAAAATTATAGGTGGATGAGATAATATGAAGATAAAGAATCAATCGTCACTTCCAAGCAAATACTGGCTTCTGATCATAGCGGTTGTCTGTATACTTCTGATGGGAATTGAACATTTTACCGGCCATGCCGGTCCGGTTACTTTTGTTGCCAACTATACGGTTATTCCAATGGAAAAAGGGATCAGCTATGCCGGTACATGGATGAGTGACGTATCCAAAAACTTTCAGACAATGAAAGATATGACGAAGGAAAATAAAAAATTACAGAAAAAAGTAGATGAGCTTACAACCGATAATACAAGGCTCCGTCAGGAACAGTATGAACTGGACAGGCTCAAGCAGTTATACAAACTGGATGAAAACTACTCTGATTATAAGAAGATCGGAGCGCATGTCATTGCCGATAATGGCACGAACTGGTTCAGTGATTTTATAATTGATAAGGGAAGCAAAGACGGTATCAAAAAGAACTGCAACGTTCTTGCCGGAAGCGGTCTGGTCGGTATTGTCACAGAAGTCGGACCACATTATGCAAGAGTTCGTGCATTGATTGATGATGCAAGCAATGTCAGTGCAATGATGCTTTCTACTTCAGATACCTGTATTGTCCGCGGAGATTTAAAACTTGCCTCTGACGGACGACTTCGTTTTGAAAAACTTGCCAATAACGACAATAAGATTGAAGTGGGAGAGCAGGTTGTCACATCCCACGTCAGTGACCGCTACTTACAGGGACTGTTTATCGGATATGTCAGTGAAGTGAAGGTAGATTCCAACAATCTGACGCGTTCTGGTTATATTACACCAGCTGTTGATTACAGCAAGATCCAGGAAGTGCTTGTCATTACAAAAACCAAGCAGGAGATGATCAGCAGCCGGTCAAAAAAGAAGTAAGAAGGAGTAAGGATTCATGAAAAGAAAAGTAATTACTTTTTTCATCATATTAATCAGTTTCCTTTTGCAAAGTACGCTATTTGTCAAACTGAAATTCGGTGCAGTAAGTCCGAATCTTATGCTCGTAGTAACGTCCTCCTTCGGATTTATGAGAGGACGCAAATCCGGAATAGCTGTCGGTGCCATATCCGGACTTTTAGTAGATATATTCTGGGGACAGCTCCTTGGATTTCATACACTGCTATATACCGTGATCGGATATCTGAACGGTTCGTTTGAGCGCCTTTTTTACGATGAAGATATCAAACTTCCGATCGTACTGATCTCCGCAAGCGAATTCTTATATGGAATCTGTATCTATGTATTTGTATATATGCTGCAGGGAGACTTTGCATTTGGAACATACCTGTTTAGTATTATTATACCGGAACTTGTATACACCATACTGGTAACCCTGATCCTTTATCAGGTGATCCTTCATATTAACCGAAAACTTGAATCAGAAGAACAAAGGAGTGCTAGTAAATTTGTCTAATTTATTCGAACGATTGAGAGATCGTATTGCAGAAATATTTAAATCCAGAATATTTGTTGCCGTTGTTGTATTCTGTATTATGTCTGCGGTTTTGGTACAGCGTGTCTTTTATTTGCAGATTGTAAAAGGGCAGGAATATCTGGATAACTATAAACTGCAAATCCAGAAAACAAAAGATGTTGAAGGTACCCGCGGGAATATTTATGACCGTAACGGAAAGCTGCTTGCTTATAATGAACTGGCATATTCTGTTACGATTGAAGATAACGGAGAGTATGATACTTTAAAAGAAAAGAACAAAGCTCTGAACAAGATCATCACAACGGTAATCAAGATGGTTGAATCAAATGGTGATACGGTGATCAATAATTTTGGTATTATTCTTGACAAGGATAAAGAATATGTATTTGCCGCAGAATCAGATACACAGAGACTTCGTTTTGTTGCCGATGTTTACGGCAAGAGGACGATCGATGAGCTCAGCAAAGAGCAGAAAAATGAATCTGCTGCAGATATTATCCATTACCTCTGCACAGACAAGCGGAGTGGTTACGGAATCAATGAGAAGAAGCTGGATAAGCAGAGTGTTCTTAAGCTGATCAATATTCGCTATGCGATCGCTTTGAACAGTTATCAGAAATACATTGCAACAACGATTGCAGAAGATGTCAGCGATGATACCGTTGCAGATGTAATGGAAAATATGGATCATTTACAGGGAGTCAATATCGATGAGAAATCACTCCGTAAATATACGAACAGCAAATGTTTCGCCAATCTGATCGGTTATACCGGACAGATTTCTACGGAAGAATACGATGCGTTGAGCCAAAAAAAACAGAAAGAATACGATAAGACCGATACCGTTGGTAAAGCCGGTATTGAAAAAACAATGGATACAACCTTAAAAGGTAAAAAAGGAACAGTCAAGCTGTATGTTAATAACGTAGGTAAAGTTCTGGATACTGTTCAGGGCAAGAAGGCAAAAGCAGGAAACGACCTTTATCTTACAATTGATGCGGATCTGCAGGTTGCAGCTTATAATATTCTGGAACAGGAACTTGCCGGAATTATATTAAGTAAATTGCAGAATACTTTGAATTATGACCGTACGAAGGTATCCGACGGAAGTGATGTGATCATTCCGGTTGGTGATGTATATAATTCCTTCATTTCCAATGATATTCTGGATATGACACATTTTTCGGATGATGATGCCAAGTCTACAGAAAAGGCAGTTCACAAAACATTTTCATCCAATAAAAAAGCCGTGCTTAAAAAGCTCAAAAAAATGTTAAACAGTTCAGGTGCTGCCGCATATAAAGATCAGTCAAAGGAATATCAGGCATACTTGAGTTACCTTGTTAATGATATGCTGACAAGCAATAATAAAGTACTGCTTTCAGGAAAAATCGATTCCAGTGACAAAACTTACAAAGCATGGCATGATTCTGAGACAATCAACATTAAAAAGTATCTGAACTATGCGATTTCCAAGAACTGGATTGATACTTCAAAATTAACAAATTATATGCCGAAGAGCGGAAAATATTCGGATTCTACAGAGCTATACAAAGCACTTGTTTCGTATATCATGGACGGACTGAAATCAAACAGCAGTTTTGATAAGATGATATACAAGTACATGATCAAAGCCGGTACAATCACCGGACGCCAGATTTGTCTGATGTTATATGAGCAGAATGTGCTGAAGAAGAGTGATGCACAGTATGCACAGTTAAAAGCCGGTAGTCTTGGCTCTTATGATTTTATCCGTGCAAAGATCAAGAAACTGGAAATCACGCCGGGCGAGCTGGGACTGGAACCATCTACAGGCTCACTTGTCATGACGGATCCAAATAATGGAGATGTGCTGGCATGTGTATCTTATCCGGGATATGACAATAACAAGCTGGCAAATACAATGGATTCCAATTATTACAGCAAGCTGTTAAATGACAGTTCCAGACCGTTATATAACAGTGCAACGCAGGAAAAGACAGCGCCCGGTTCCACATACAAGCCACTGTCTGCAATTGCCGGATTATCGGAAGGTGTTATTACAACATCATCTATTATTAATTGTTCCGGTATTTATAAGAAAGTAACACCGAATCCAAAATGCTGGGCTTATCCGAGTGCGCATGGAAGTCTGAACGTCTCACAGGCAATCCAGCATTCCTGCAACAGCTTCTTCTATGAAGTCGGATACCGTCTGAGTCTGAAACAGAATGGACTGAATCAGATACAGTCAGACAATGCAGAAGGAAAAGCAACTTCTTCTTATTATTCCAGCGACCGTGGACTTAATGTACTGAAGAAATATGCGAAAAAATTCGGACTTGGAAGTACTTCCGGTATTGAGATTCCGGAGGCGCAGCCACAGATTTCTGATGATTCTTCTGTTCCGTCAGCAATTGGACAAGGTACAAATAACTACACGACCAGCCAGCTTGCAAGATATATTACAACTGTTGCAAATAAAGGAACTGTATACAATTTGACAGTTCTTGATAAAGTAACCAATGTTAAAGGAAAGAGGATCAAATCTTACAAAGCCAAAGTAAAGAATAAGATCACAGATGTTCCGGATTCCACTTGGAGTGCAGTACACACAGGTATGCGTAATGTGGTACTTCTGGAACATAATGATATTTTCTCGAGCCTGAATCATACAAATCTCGCAATTTCCGGTAAAACCGGTACTGCACAGCAGGGAAAGACACATCCGGATCATGGATTGTTTGTCGGATTTGCGCCAAGCAATTCTCCGGAAGTCGCATGGGCAATCCGTATTGCAAACGGATACAGCTCTTCCCGTGCGGCCGAAGTCGGAAGAGATGTTATGAAATACTATTACAACAAAGGCGACAAGAAGAAGATCATCACCGGAGAAGCTGCAACGATTGGAAGCGGTTCCGGAGGCGACTAAAAGAAAGAGGTGGTTCTATGTGAAAGATCCTGTTCTGATCAAAAGTAACAGATATGGTATGACTCTTCGTTTTGATCCGGAACTTCCGTTTGATCTGTTAAGAGAACGGGTTCACGAAAAACTGCATGCATTTACTCATTTTTTTAATCATGCATGTATGGTAGTAACTTTTGAAGGGCGTACGTTTACGAAAGAGGAAGAACAGGCAATGGCAGAGACAATTGAAGAATCTGCCGGGATTCAGATTCTGTGCCTGACAGACACGGAAGATAATACACAGGAAACACATACTATAACAGATACTCCGGTGTCTGGCAGACATCTGTGCCGTAAGACAAGAGACAATACTTCTAATGATACAGCAGGTGAAGCTTATGACTCCGCAGAGACAATACACACAGAGTATGGACTGTTCTACAGAGGCAATCTGAGAGGACGTGCCATCCTTGAAGCGGATAAAAGCATTGTAATTGTTGGAGATATTGAGACAGGCGCAACTGTCATATGTAAGGGCAGCGTTACAGTGACCGGGACGATATACGGAACAGTCATTGCAGGCGCAACTGGAGATTATAATGCGATGATCGCAGCAATTGATATGAAGCCAGAATTGCTTCGAATCGGTGAGATCGAAGTAAAACCAGTAATAGGAGGAAGTTATTCATGGGCGAGGTTATTGTAATTACTTCAGGAAAAGGCGGTGTAGGTAAAACAACTACAACAGCAAATATCGGTGCCGGCTTATCAGAAGCCGGCAAGAAGGTTGTCGTGATCGATACCGATCTCGGCCTTCGGAACCTGGATGTAGTCATGGGACTGGAAAATCTCATCGTATACAACCTGGTAGATGTGATCGAAGGCTCCTGCCGCTTAAAACAGGCGCTTATAAGAGATAAACGATATGAGAATCTATATCTTCTGCCTTCTGCACAGACGAAGGACAAGTCGGCAATATCACCGGGACAAATGAAAAAGCTGACTTCTGAATTAAAAGAAGATTTTGATTATATCCTGCTGGATTGCCCGGCGGGAATTGAGCAGGGCTTCCATAATGCGATCGCAGGTGCTGACCGCGCACTTGTAGTCACAACTCCGGAAGTGTCTGCGATCCGTGACGCAGACCGTATCATCGGACTGCTGGAAAAAAGCGGTCTCAGGGATAACGCATTGATCATTAACCGGATCCGCATGGATATGGTCAGACGCGGCGATATGATGTCCGTGGATGATGTGACAGAGATTCTGTCGATCCCTCTGATCGGTGCATTGCCGGATGATGAACACGTCGTCATTGGCACAAACCAGGGAGAACCCGTCATCGGAATTGACTCTCTGGCTGGAAAAGCGTATCGTAATATCAGCAGAAGAATTATGGGTGAAGATGTTCCATTTATGGATCTTAACAGCAGCCACAAATTCTTTTCAAAGCTTTCTGGAATTTTCCGGAAAGGGTAGGAGGCAGAGCCTATGTTAAAAAAATCTTCTGTTTTTGTTGCAAAAAACCGTTTAAAAGCACTGGTTACCAGCGACAGGGTGAAATGCACACCAGATTCTTATGATAAAATATGTCGGGAATTGTATGAGACGCTTTCCAAGTATGTGGAATTTACAGAAGAGGATTTTAAAGTAGAAATATTCAGAACACAAATTTTAATTAGTTTTTCAGGAGAAGAAGAGTGAAATTACCAAAATTTACGAAACCGTATCGGTTAAGAGATTACAATTTTACATTAGTTACACTTGTTTTTATCTTATCTGTAATTGGAATACTTGTTGTAGGAAGTGCCAAGCAGGTATATCAGAGTCGTCAGGTACTGGGGGTCGTGATCGGAATTGTCTTTATGATGATCGTCACATTCATTGATTATGTCTGGCTGCTTGATTTTTACTGGTTTTTCTATGGCTTTTCTATTTTTATACTGGGGCTGGTACTTGTTGCAGGTAAAAAGGTCGGCGGAGCGACTAGATGGATCGATCTGGGATTTACTACCTTCCAGCCATCTGAGATGGCAAAGATCCTGCTGATACTTTTTTTCGCAAAGTTCCTGATGGAACATGAACGGGATGTAAACGACCGTAACACACTTTGCAAATATGCGATTCTTGCGGGATTACCGTTGGCGCTTATCATTATGGAGCCAAACCTTTCCACAACGATCTGTACAGCTGTAGTAATCTGTTTTCTGATTTATATTGCAGGACTCAGTTACCGCTTTATCGGAACTGTTTTGATAATCCTGATTCCGACAGCAATTATCTTTTTGAGCATTGTTGTGCAGCCGAACCAGCCATTCCTGAAAGATTACCAGCAGGAACGTATTCTTTCCTTCCTTGAACCGGATAAATATGCAGATGATGGAGCCTATCAGCAGAACAACTCTGTTATGGCAATTGGTTCCGGACAGCTTTCCGGAAAAGGACTGAATAATAATACAACAACCTCTGTAAAAAATGGTAACTTTATTCTGGAGCCACAGACTGATTTTATTTTTGCGATCATTGGTGAAGAATTAGGTTTCATTGGAAGTTGCGTTGTTATTGCTTTATTATTATTAATTGTGCTACAATGTATTCTGATAGGAATTCGAGCGAAGGACCTCGCAGGGAGGATCATCTGCTGCGGGGTAGGCGGACTCATAGGAGTCCAGAGCTTTATCAATATCGGTGTTGCAACAGGATTGATTCCGAACACAGGAGTTCCACTTCCGTTTGTCAGTTACGGAATGACTTCTCTTGTCAGTCTGTACATTGGTATCGGAATTGTATTGAATGTTGGTTTACAGCCGAAAAAATACAAATAAGGAGAGAATACAATGAACATAGGTCTAATTGCACACGATTCAAAGAAAACATTAATGCAGAATTTTTGTATCGCATACAGAGGTATTTTAAGCAGACATCATTTATATGCAACCGGGACGACCGGACGTTTGATCGAGGAAGTGACGAATCTTAATATTCACAAATATCTTGCAGGTTCCCTGGGGGGACAGCAGCAGTTAGGAGCACAGATCGCACAGAATGATATCGATGCACTGATTTTCTTAAGAGAACCATATGCACCGAAGCCAAACGATCCGGATCTTAATGATGTGATTCGGATGTGCGATACTTATAATATTCCGTTAGCAACGAATCTTGCTACGGCTGAACTTATTATTTTATCAATTGACAGAGGAGATCTTGACTGGCGTGAAATGTACCGATAATAACAGAAAAAAGAAATCATATTCCAGAAGGAGAAGACAACGTCAGCGGACACTGCGCCTGATGACAGGAATCTTTCTTGTGTTATGTGTTGTTGCCGGCTATCTTATCATTTCCGGCGGAATGGGAACGAAACAGCTTGTCTATGCCTATGAAAAGAAGCAGTATAATAAAGCAATATATACCGGTGAATTATTTGCAAAGGATCTGTGTCTTGTGAATGGCGATACAGAGATGTCCGGTGCTCCGGACAGTTCCACGTATAAAGCTGCGGCGCTGTTTGATGTGAACAATTCTAAGACCACGTATGCATATAATGCAACTGCAAAGATGTATCCTGCAAGTATTACGAAGATTATGACGGCTCTTGTTGCAATAGAGAGTGCTGATCTATCCGAAGAGGTCACCGTAGAAGTAGATTCCTCAGATTTTGCAGCCGATGAACAGACCTGCGGAATCCACAAAGGAGATAAACTGACACTGGAAGCGTTGTTAAACGGATTACTTCTGTATTCCGGCAATGACAATGCAGAGGCAATCGCTTATTACATTGGCGGAAGTATCGAAGGCTTCGCAGATATGATGAATAAGAAAGCACAGGAATTAATGGCTACTAACACTCATTTTGCAAATCCAAGCGGATTACATGATGAGAACCATTATACGACTGCCTATGATATTTATCTGATCTTCAATGAATGTGTCAAACACAAAGAGTTTACAGATATCATCGGAAGATCATCTTATACTGCGGACATTCAGAGTGCCAATGGAACAACACGAAAAGTAACCTGGAAACCGACGAACTACTATGCAACCGGAGAAGCTAAACGCCCATCAGGAGCGACTGTAGTAGGCGGTAAGACCGGAACTACCGCAAAAGCTGGAAACTGCCTTGTTCTTCTTGACCAGACAGATGAGAAGGCACCATATATATCGATTATAATGGGGGCTACATCAAAAGAATTGTTATATAAAGATATGTCATCCATTATTGATCAGATACCAAATACAAATTAGAATTTATATGTAAGGGGCAGCCAGAAATGATTGCCCCTTTTGTGTGTATGATTAATCGGACATGGAACCGATTCTTCCATACAGACTGATCAGATACAGCCCGCAGAGACCTACCAGTGTATAGATAATTCTGGAAAGCCATGTCAGATTTCCAAAAAGAAATGCCACAAAGTCAAAGCGAAAAATACCGATCAGAAGCCAATTGACGGCGCCAATAATGACAAGTGTTAATGATGTATTGTCAAACCATTTCATATTAGAAATACCTCCTTTTTGCTAGTATTACTAATATAACGAAAAATATACAGGATCTGTCATTTTATTCTATTTTAGAGGGACGAAATTCAAAATGGTAAAAGAATCACCGTTATACTATCCTTATTCGGATTATTTAAAAAATAAATATGGAGAGAAAGTATACAAGCTTCCGATTAATCTGCCAATCACCTGTCCAAACCGTTTAAACGGCAAACGTGGCTGCAGCTTCTGCGCAGAATGTGGAACCGGATTTGAATCTTTAGATGCAGTTTATACCGTTACCGAACAGCTTGCAAAAAATCAGGAACATATTGCAAAAAAATACAAAGCGAAGAAGTATATCGCTTATTTCCAAAATTATACAAATACATTTCTTCCACTTAATGATTTCCGGAAATATATGGAAGAAGCAGCACAGTTTCCAGATATTACAGAGCTTGCGGTCTCTACAAGACCGGATTGTATCAAAGAGGAATATCTTGATGCTTTACGTAGTGTTTCTGAACAATACCACTGCAATATCACGATTGAACTAGGACTGCAGACCGCAAATTATCATACACTTTTGAAGATTGACCGTGGACATACACTTGCAGAATATATCGATGCCGCAATACAGATAAAACGATACGGTTTTGATCTTTGCACACATGTAATACTAAATCTGCCGGGAGATACGATCACAGACAGCATTGAAACCGCAAAAATCTTAAGTGCTCTTTCTAATGATTGCGTGAAGGTACATTCCCTTTACATTGCAAAAAACACGCGGTTGTGTGAAGAATACGAAAATGGTACAATAACTTTGTGTTCCAAAGAAGAATATTTCCGGCGTGTAACGGTATTTCTTGAGTATCTGAAACCACGCATTGCAGTAGAGCGGCTTTTCAGCCGTATTCCGGAAAAGGATGCTGTATTCTGCAACTGGCAGACAAGCTGGTGGAAATTAAAAGACGAACTTGAAGCACACATGATAGCCGGAGAGCATTATCAGGGAAGATTATCCGGATATCTTGACGGTGCTGCACTAAATGAAAAATAGGGGGCTGTATTTTGGCAGATAACAAAATGACAAATATTGCGGTTTACCGCAAAAAAACACATATAAATATCGGGATCATTATATTTGGTGCTGTTTTCATTTACCTGTTTGCAACGGTACTGATGTATCTGACCAATAAGCATGTTTCTGCTTATGAAGTAAGAGAGGGATCCATTGTAAAAGATAATACTTATACCGGATTTGTAATTCGTGAGGAGAGTACCATCACCGCAGACCGGGATGGCTACGTAAATTATTTTGCTCCGGAGGAGAGCAAAGTCGGTGCAAGAACCAGTGTTTATACATCATCTGCGAAGAAATTAAATCTAAATAACAGTACTTCCACTGAAACAAATGAACTGAGCAGTGAAGAAGAAGAGGCGATGCTTGTAAAGATTCAGAATTTCAGCGAGAATTTCAAAGAAGATTCTTTTCGGGATGTATATTCCGTAAAGGATTCTGTAAAATCCGTACTGGACAACAAATCCAGTCAGAATCGTCAGGCACAGTTGTCGGATATTCTGACTTCCAATACCGGAACCGTGAGTGTATATAAGGGAACGAAGGACGGCGTTGTTTTTTATTCTTATGACGGATATGAAAGCACGGCGGCGAACCAGGTCACGGAGCAGATGATTTCCGGTAAATCTTATGAAAAAAAGATTTTATCTAATAACCAGTATGTAAAAGCGCAGAATCCGGTATACCGTCTTGTTACAGGAGATTCCTGGACAGTGATCATTCCGCTGGATTCCAAAACTGCAGATTCTCTGAAAAAGCAGTCCATGGTCAAAGTGCGGTTTCTGAAAGATAATGAAACAGCTTCCGCAGGTCTCACGATCAAAGAGAAAGATGGAGGCTATCTTGCATATTTAAGTTTCCGGAATGGGATGATCCGTTATGCAGATGAACGATTCCTTGACCTGGAACTTATACTGGAAGACGAATCAGGACTTAAGATTCCAAAATCCTCTGTTGTTTCCAAAGATTTTTATGCAGTTCCGGAAGATTACCTGACACAGGGCGGCAACAGCAAGAGTACGGGCGTCCTGCTGGATAATGGATCGGAGAATGCGGAATTTCAGGTCGAAACGATTTATTACCGCGATTCGAAAAAGGGACTTGTTTATCTGAATCCAGCTGATTTTAAAGAAGGGGCTGTACTGATCAAGCCGGATTCTACACAGAAATATACATTAAGTGAGACAAAATCGCTGAAAGGCGTTTATAATATTAACAAAGGTTATGCTGTATTCAAACAGATCAATATTTTATGTAAGAGCGATGAATATTACATTGTGGAAGAGGGAAACGATTATGGTCTGTCTAATTATGACCATATTGCATTAGACGGTAAATCTGTTCAGGATAATGATATCGTCTTTGAATAAAGGAGGTACAACATGTTAAAAGAAAATCTGGAAAGCGTAGAAGAAAAAATTCAGGAAGCATGTAAAAAAAGTGGTCGTAACAGAGAAGATGTAACACTGATCGCGGTCAGTAAAACAAAACCTGTAGAGACACTTCAGGAAGCTTATGATCTTGGTGTCCGTGTCTTCGGAGAGAACAAAGTACAGGAACTGACAGAAAAATACGACTCACTTCCAAAAGATATACACTGGCATATGATCGGTCATCTGCAGCGCAATAAAGTCAAATATATTATTGATAAAGTAGATCTGATCCACTCTGTAGATTCCATCCGTCTTGCTGAGACAATTGACAAAGAAGCGCAGAAACATGATCTGATCGCAAACATTCTTGTAGAAGTCAATGTTGCAAAAGAAGAAAGCAAATTCGGACTTATGCCGGAAGAAGTAGACGGCTTCATTGATGAAATTGCAAACTTAAAACATATTCAGGTAAAAGGACTTATGACAATTGCTCCATTTGTAGAAAATCCAGAAAAAAATCGTACAGTTTTCGCTGATTTACGTAAATTATCTGTTGACATTGCAAAGAAAAACGTTGATAATGTTAATGTGAGTATACTTTCTATGGGTATGACGAATGATTATCAAGTAGCCGTAGAAGAGGGGGCAACAATGGTTCGTGTCGGAACAGGTATTTTCGGTGCGCGCAATTATGCTCAAGTATAAACGGAAGATAGGAGATTATTGAAAATGGGAGTATTAGATAAGTTTTTAGACATCATGAAGTTAAGCGATGACGAAGATTACGATGATGACTTTTATGATGATGAGTATGATGACGATTTTGAAGAAAAACCGAAAAAGAGCTTTTTCAAAAAAAATAATAAGGGAAAAGATTTTGATGATGAAGAAGCAGAAGAGGACTTTGATCTTCCGGAAAAATCTACAAAACCGGTTCATTCAAGCAATAAAGTTACTCCGATGCGTCAGCCTGCAAGAAGAAGCAATGTTAATATGGAAGTTTGTGTTATCAAACCAAATTCCGTAGAAGATGCACGCGAGATTACAGAGACACTTCTGAGTGGAAGAACTGTAATTCTGAATCTGGAAGGATTGGATCTGGAAGTGGCTCAGCGTATTATCGACTTTACTTCCGGAGCTGCGTTTGCAATCAGCGGTAATCTTCAGAAGATTTCAAATTACATATTCCTGGTAACACCGACAGATGTAGATATTTCCGGTGATCTTCAGGATCTTTTAAATACTTCTTTTGATGCTTCTTCCATGCGATCAAGATTTTAAGGATCTTTAACAGCGAAGCTATGAACAAAGAAGAACTTATGTTAAGAAAACGTCTGATTGAATTATCGAATCAGGCTTATCAGAGAGATATCGTAACATTTTCAGATTTTCTGAATCTGAATGAATTAAATATACTTCATACTACGCCAAAGGATCAGTTTCCGGTTGCCTACGAAACTTACGGTGGGTATGACACAGCAGAGCGTCAGATGGTTGCATTTCTACCTGATGCTCTTTGTTATGAATATTTTTATCCAATGAAAACAGTGATAATCGAACCGTTAAATCTGAATTTTTCAGAATCACTGACACATCGAGATTACCTTGGCGCTTTAATGAATCTTGGTATTGAAAGAAGCCGTATGGGCGATATTCTCATTGACGGCCAGAGAGCAATCGTATTTGTTAAACCGGAGATTGCTGACTTTATCGCCGATAATCTGACACGTATCCGTCACACTACAGTACAGACTAAGATTCAGGAACCAGGAGACATTTCCTATGAACCCAAATACCAACAGATAAAGGGGACGGTTCCGTCGGTAAGACTGGATACGATCCTTTCTGTGGCATATCCATTGTCCCGCAGCAAGCTGACCGCTTATATTCAAGCTGGGAAAGTATTTGTAAATGGAAAGCTTATCACAAGCAACGGATGCCATCTGAAAGAGGAAGATTTTATTTCCGTACGCGGGCTCGGCAGGATCATGTATGAAGAAACAATTGCTGCTACGAAAAAAGGGCGTTATATGGTAACTGTCAGAAAATATATTTAAAAGAAAAAGAGGAAAATTATGAAGAAAAAACAATCACGTCCGGTACATTATTTCATTGCAATTATCGCAGTTGTTGCCGGAGTTTTATTTGATCAGTGGACCAAATTGCTGGTACTTACGCATCTTAAAGGACACGATTCTTATATTGTTATAAAAAATGTATTTGAACTTGAATATCTGGAAAACAGAGGCGCTGCTTTTGGGATGCTGCAGGGCAAACAGTTTTTCTTTATTTTCTGTGTCGCTCTTATTGCGTTTTTTTCCATATATTTTTACAGGACAGTTCCGATGACGAAACATTTTTTGCCACTTCGTATCTGTGCGGTATTTATATTAGCAGGGGCGTTCGGTAATATGATCGACCGTGTGATCCGGCATTATGTAGTGGATTTCTTTTATTTTTCTCTCATTGATTTCCCTATATTTAATGTTGCTGATATTTATGTAACGTTTTCGGCATTTGGACTGATTATTTTATTATTATTTTATTATAAGGAGGAAGACCTTGAGCAGATCTTTCATAATCGAAAAGGAAAATAACGGGGCTCGGATTGACCGTTTTCTCGCTGATGCAACACCGGAGCTTTCCCGATCCCGGATTCAGAAGTTAATAAAAGATGCACATATTACTGTCAATGAGAAGCCTGTAAAATCCAATTACAGGCTTCTTACAGATGATGTAATATCTTTGTCCATTCCGGAGCTAAAAGAGCCGGATATCCTCCCTGAGGCGCTTCCACTGGATATTTTGTATGAAGACAGGGATGTTATCGTTGTAAATAAACCAAAGGGGATGGTTGTCCATCCGGCTCCAGGCCATTATACAGGTACGCTGGTAAACGCATTGTTGTATCATTGCAAAGATCAGTTGTCCGGAATCAATGGTGATTTAAGGCCTGGTATTGTCCATCGTATCGATATGGATACGACAGGCTCTCTGATCGTCTGTAAAAACGATCTGGCACACCAGAACCTGTCTGAACAGCTTAAAGAACATTCAATCCACCGGATTTATATTGCAATTGTACACGGCAATATAAAAGAAGACGAAGGCACCGTAAATGCTCCGATCGGCAGACATCCCATTGACCGGAAAAAAATGAGTACGCATGCAAAGCAAAGCAGGCATGCAGTAACGCATTATAAAGTACTGGAACGTTTCGGCAATTATACTTATATCCAATGTAAGCTGGAGACCGGACGTACACATCAAATCCGCGTGCATATGTCCAGTATCGGACATCCACTGTTAGGGGATCAGGTGTACGGACCGAAAAAATGTCCATTTCCAGGACTTACCGGTCAGACACTTCATGCAAAAACGCTTGGTTTCATTCATCCGCGCTCCGGTGAATATATTGAAGTAGATGCGCCAATTCCAGAGTATTTTAACAATCTTCTCGATATACTTAGAAAAAAAGCATAAATTATCTAAAAATTATATACATTCCACTTGAATTATTGTATAATAACAGATATACAGAGAACCTGTTATCTTCAGCTTCTCTTGTATACGCAGGTATAAAAAAGGAGCGTGATGGATATGGAAAAAACAAATACAATCATTACAATAGGAAGACAATTTGGAAGTGCCGGACGTGAGATCGGATATAAAGTTGCAAAAGATCTTGGAATTAAGCTGTACGATAAAGAAATGCTTGCGAGAGCAGCAAAAGAAAGTGGGCTCTGCGAAGAATTATTTGAGACACATGATGAGAAACCAACGAACAGTTTCCTTTATTCTCTTGTAATGGATACTTATTCTCTTGGATATTCATCCGGAAGTTATGCAGATATGCCAATCAACCATAAAGTATTTCTTGCACAGTTTGATGCGATCAAGAAGATTGCTTCTGAAGGACCGTGTATTCTTGTAGGAAGATGTGCAGATTACGCATTGGAAGATAATGAGAATTTATTGAGTGTATTTATTCATGCCGATCTGGATGCAAGGATCCGCAGAATTGCCAGAATCTATGATCTGACAGATGCAAAAGCAAAAGATATGATCATGAAAACAGATAAAAAGCGTGCAAGCTATTATAATTACTACAGCAATAAGAAATGGGGATCTGCAGAAAGTTATCATATGAGCCTGGACAGCTCCGTGCTTGGCATCGATGGAACTGCAGAGGCTATTGAGAAACTTGTAGAACTGAAAGAACGCGACAGTAATAAGAAGCTGTAATATCGGAATTTAATTATAGAACCACGCGACTATCGCGTGGTTTTCTTAATACAAGAAAAAGAGAAAGCCGGTCAGCTCTCTCTTAATTTTACAGCAGAAGCGGCAAGACGACGCCGGTTTTCGTCAATTGCGGCATAATGCTTCTTTGTCGTATTTACATCTTTGTGTCCTAGAACATCCGCAACAAGATAAATATCACCGGTTTCTTTATAGAGCGCCGTACCATAAGTGCTGCGCAGCTTATGCGGTGTTATTTTTTTGTTCGGTGTCACCTGTCTGGCATATTTTTTCACCATATTTTCTATAGCCTGAACACCCATACGTGTGCGCCTAGTAGATAAAAAAAGTGCATTTTCATGACCGGAGAGAGGTGTGGCTGCTTTTCTGTCTCCACAGATGTAAGTATCCAATGCATTCGCAACCTCTGACCCAAAATAAACAACCATCTGATTACCACCTTTTCGTGTAACTGTAATTCCATTATTTTTAAAATCTACATCTGTAAGATCCAGTCCCACGCACTCTGAAACACGGATTCCAGTGCCAAGAAGCAATGTCAGGATTGCCAGATCACGATCTCTTGTTTTCCTGTAATATGTTAGTGATTGACCGGTTAAATGTTCGCCTGCATGTTCTACATAGTCAAGCAAGAGCGCTACCTCGTCCGTATCCAGACGAATAATCGCTTTTTCATGTAATTTGGGCATATCAACCAGCAATGTCGGATTTTTCTCAATCATCTGATGTTTGAAATAATACTGGTAAAAGCTACGCAGAGCCGACATCTTCCTGGAAAGCCCTTTTTCACTGTTCGTGATCCGTTCGCCTTCACGGTTATATACTTTCAAATATTCCATATATTCTTCGATATCTACCGGTTTTAAACGCTCCAGATCACTGACTTTAAACTGATCGATTGTGTAATTCTTATAAAACGAATTATTTTCCATCAGGAAATGAAAGAAAACCCGGATATCATATGCATAATTCATTCTTGTTTTTGCGGAAGATCTGGGCTCTATGGCACGAAAATAATCTTTGGCAAATGGCGGCAGTGTCTGCAGGATTTCTCTTAATCGTATCGTTTCATCAATCTGAATCTGTTCGTGGTATGTTTTGGTCTGCATATATCTTGTGACTCCTTATTATACAATTTATTTACTATTTGAACTTATTTACACAATATAGATATACTTAACTTAAAAGCTAACTAACATCAATATGAAAAGACTTTGTATCAAGATTAATTTTAATTGCCGTGTATTATATTGACAACCGTATTATACCATATTTTTGATTTTCGTGTCTATATCTTTTTGAAAAATCGGTATTTGTCGTATAGATATATTATGAACCATATTCTCTTTTTGATAACAAACTACGAGATATAATATTATGAATATGGAAAATAAAAACTTTTATTTTATAATAAGAGAAAAGATGGATGTTTGATACAGCAGGAAGGTCAGTTGATAGAGAATCACCTGACCTTCCTGCTAAAAAATATTATGAAGAGATTATGCGTTTATTCATAAATTAAATTATAATAAAATATTTTTTATCTGCGTCTCTTATTTTAATACCTGTTTGTATACTCTGTAGAAGTTCTTATAAGCAATCTTTTCAAGATCTTCATCACTGTAGCCTTTTTTCTTCAATGTCTCAATGAAGTTCCACGCATCTGCTGCAGATAACAGGCCTTTTGTTCCAAGCGGATTCTCGTCCGGTGCACCATTCTTAGAAAGTGCATCTGAACTCAGATAATCTTCAAAATCAAATCCGCATCCAACATGATCAATACCTACCAGATTGACGATATAATCTACATGTTCTGCCAGACCTTCTACGGACTGTTTTGCTTTATCAGGACTGATAAATGCATCCAGACGGTTCATTCCCATTACACCGCCGGTTGCAGCTAAAGCTTTGATCATTTCATCACTTAAGTTTCGTCCATGTGCAGATAATGCTCTTGCGTTACTGTGGGATGCAATAACCGGATGTCCGTCTGATAATTCAATAATATCCCAGAAACCTTTGTCATTCAGATGAGAAACATCCAGAACAATACCAAGTTCATTCATACGTTTGATTGCTTCTTTCCCTTTTGGAGTTAAGCCTCTGTTCTTGTCTCCCGGCCATCCGGAACCAAGAGCATTCTCTTCATTCCATGTTACCATGATATCACGTACACCAAATTCGTCATAATAATAATTGATCTGATCAATATCTTCGCCTATGTAAGATAAACCTTCCAGTCCCATCAATACATTAATCTTACCCTCCGCTGTACCTTTCTCAAAATCCTCATACTTTTTAACGATATTCAGAATATCTTTTGAGTCTTCAATCTCCTGACGTACGGCAGCTTCAATTTGTTTGATACGTTTCTTTGGATCTTCATCATATGGTGGATCAATCCACATTACAAACGTACCACCAAAAACATTACCTTTTTTGAACTTATCCAAATGGTACTTCCTGAAAATATCGCGTTCTCCTTTCAGACTGTGAATTGTAACATCTGACCAGATATCCCCATGTGCATCAAAAAGTTGTTTTTTCATTGTAACATTCCTCCTCTTTTATATTAACGTCTTTTTTCATTGACGTTTTGTATATTTATAATCTCTATATCCGTATTGAAATTCTAAATTCATTATACATCTTTTTGCGAAAATAAACAACATTTTGAAAAATTAAAATAAAAAAGAACAAATTCAGATAACGAAATACCATTATCAAAATCTGTTCTTTTGGTGAGTATAATATATATAAGATAGGGTTTCCCTTATATATCAAAATAGATTACTAATTATTAATCCTTTGAAATCCACGGGATTAATAACTTACAAGACTTGCAACTGACAACTTTCTCAAGATGCTATGACAATTAAACATCCTTACCTGATTACTGGAAATTCGCCTCATAATATGATACTGTCAAATACTGTCCTGCATGAATATCATCCGAATCCAGATGATTCATCTGCTTTAATTCATCTATATAATCGTAAATGGAATCATAGTCCTGACTCATATATTCTTTTGCAATGCTCCATAAACTGTCTCCTCTGGAAACTTCAATGCTCTTGTAGTACTTATATTCAACAGATTCCTTCGCTGCGTTATCATGTGCTGATACAAGCCGGCTTCCACCGACAATACTACCGGTTAATACAATACCTGCCAGTGCAAGCGTAATACATATTTTTTTCAAAAACACTTCTCTTCTTCTCTTTACTGTTCTATGATTACTTCCCTTACGCATAACTGATTCCCCCTCTGTACAGTTTCGAATATATGTTCCTGAACATTTGTTCTAAATGCATTATACAAAACAAATGTTCGGTTGTCAATAGATTTATTTCAAATAATCGAACATATTTTCTAAACATTTGTTTGCTTTTTAAATATCTCTATGATAAAATATTTTTAGGTATTAGAAAGTTCCTGACATATAACGAACTACAGGTATCACTGCGGAGGATTTTGCTTTGATATCTTATATAATATATTATAGAATACGGAGGCAATGACATATGGCACAGGGAAAGATAAGCGCAAAACAACAGGAGATTCTGGATTACATTAAGTCACAGATTCTGGAACGTGGTTTTCCACCTGCCGTTCGTGATATCTGCGAGGCTGTTCATTTAAAATCTACTTCTTCTGTACACTCCCACTTAGAAACACTGGAGAAGAACGGATATATCCGCCGTGATTCGACAAAGCCTCGTGCGATTGAGATTTTAGATGAAGCATTTAACTTTACAAGACGTGAGATGGTCAACGTCCCGATCGTAGGGCGTGTCGCAGCCGGAGAACCACTTCTCGCAGAACAGAATATTGAAGAATACTTTCCTATCCCAATGGAATTTATGCCGAATAAGCAAACATTTCTTCTAAAAGTCTGTGGTGAAAGTATGATTAATGCCGGAATTCTGAATGGGGATTATGTTCTTGCTCAGGAAGAGAATACTGCACACAACGGTGATATGGTTGTTGCTATGATTGAAGATGGTGCTACAGTTAAAACCTTTTATAAAGAGGAAGGTGTCATTCGTCTGCAGCCGGAGAATGATTTTATGGATCCAATCATTGTTCCGGACTGTACGATCTTAGGTAAAGTTATCGGTGTGTTCCGCTTTATGCGCTAAGATTAATAATTTTATCATTGATTCGCTGGCGGTTGGAGGCTGCATCTGTACGAGTGCATGCATTTATTTTAAGCGTCGTCATAACAAAAAAGCCTGCAAGCGCTGACTTTAACAGACGCACTTGCAGGCCTTTTATCATTTCTATTTTTTATTCTATAATTATTTTCACAAACGCCTTTTAAATCCTTTAAAAGAATTGTTATTTTACATCTCTACCTCTGTCCCATCGCTCCAGGTGCGCTCCAGATTGTAGAAAGAACGGTTCTCTTTATCAAATACATGTACGATAATATCACCATAATCCAGCAGTACCCAAGTTCCGCTTCTATTTCCTTCTGTCTGCTTTGGATGATGACCGACTCTTGCCAGTTTTTCCTGTACATTTTCGACCAGTGCCTTCACCTGACTGTCACTGGTACCGTTTGTGATGATAAAGTAATCAGCAATTACAGATATCTGTGAGATATCGATTACTTTGATCGCCTCGCCTTTTTTTTCGTCAAGTGCTTCATAAGCGATTTTAGCCATGTCTAATGCCTGATCCATCGTCAACTCTCCTTTCCGAGTTTTTCTTTATAATATAAATATGTCTTTTCCGTCATTGGATCCAGTGGAAGATTCCGGCTGTTTAAATATACCAGCGAATCTTTTAAAATTCTGTAGAGACATTCATCAAGATCCTGAAATGCCATTTTCCGCACATCCGCCATATTCGGCAATTCCCTGCGCCCAGGCTCAATGTAGTCGGCAATATACAAAATCTTATCCAGACGGGACATATGCGGTCTTCCTGTCGTATGACAGGCAATTGCATCTACAATCTCCCGATTCTCAACATGATAATTTCTGGCAGCCAGAAAGGCGCCCAGTTTCGCATGGAGGAGACTTGGATTCTTCATCTCTACTTCAGATATGCTCAGGTGATATTTGTCACAGAGACGGATCTTGGTTTCTGAAGGAATGCATTTGGCGCAATCATGCAGGAGTCCAGCAAGCAATGCCTTCTCAATATCTTCGCCATGGCACATAGCGAGCGATGAAGCTGTATACATAACGCCCAATGTATGTTCATAACGGTCTGTGTCCAGTTCTGACTTTAATTTTTTGCGTATTTTACGTACTTTATGATTCATACAAACCTTCCTTTGCAATAAATGCTTCCACTTCCGCAGGAACAAGCCCGGTAATAGACTCTCCTGCTCTTATCTTTGCACGCAATTCGTGAGAAGATATTGCAATCAGCGGAGACTGTAAAAGCTTGATACGTGCATGGTATTTATCATTCAGGTAAGAAATATGTTCCAGCATTGTCTGTCTGGTATTCCACTCATCCCTGTAAGCAGCCAGCACGTGGCAGACCGCAAGCAACCGCTCTGGATGCACCCATTTTTCAATATCACGAAGAGAGTCCGCACCAATAATAAAATAAAATTCATCTTCCGGATATACTGCATGAAAATATTCCAGTGTCTCATACGAATAGGAGACTTCTTTTCTTTTTAGTTCATAATCCTGTAATTCAAATGATTTGTGATCTTTGATAGCCAGTGCCACCATCTTTGCACGCATATCTGTGTCTGATCCTATAGAATCCAATGCCTTGTGCGGAGGACGTCCGTTTGGCATAAACCATATAACGTCCAGACCGAACTGATCTCTTGCCGTATCTCCGAGCATTAAATGTCCGTTATGGATCGGATCAAACGTACCACCCATAATACCTATTTTCATGGTTGCCTCTCTCCTGCTTACTTTGTTCCGCTGTTTTTCAATTTCACTATGGAAGCTGTATTTTTTTGTTTTTATCTTTTCCTTCTTTGTAAAGGACTATCTTCTTGCCGATCACCTGTACAACCTGGGAGCGTGTACGCTCAGCAAGCAGTGACGCCAGTTCTTTCGGATCATCTGCACAGTTTTTCAGCACACTGATCTTAATTAGTTCGCGTGCTTCCAAAGCTTCAGCAATTGCTTTTGTAAATTCCGGTGTCATGCTGTTTTTCCCGACCTGGAAGATCGGATCCATTGTCATGGCAAGACTTTTTAAATAAGCTCTCTGTTTCGTTGTCATGCTTTCTCTCCTATTTTGTTATCATTTATTTATAATAATCAAACTGCAATCCATACATTCTTACTGTATCACCTTCCTGGATACCGGCTTCTTCCAGTTCATCTAAAATACCGGTGTCTTTCAGGAATTTCTGGAAGAATGCAAATCCCTTCTCAGAATCCAGGTTTGTATAACCAAGCATCTTCTCAATCTTTGGTCCTTCTACAACATATACATTGTCTTCCTTTTCAACGGTATATGGAAGATCGATATATAAAAGTTCTTCCTCAGGGAAATATTCCTGTTCAAATACAATCGGTGTATCATCCAGCTTGGCAATTTCGCCGGATACATAATATAAAAGCTCTGAAATACCGACTCCGGTTGCACCTGAGATTGGAAATACACGAATTCCTTTTGGTTCAAATTCGGCCTTTAATCTTGCAACCGGATCTTCGTCTTCGCTGTATATCAAATCCGTCTTATTTGCAGCAATAACCTGCGGACGGGCTGCAATCTCAGGATTGTAAGCTTCAAGTTCGGCATTGATCTTATGAATATCATCAACCGGATCACGTCCTTCACTTCCGGCAGCGTCTACTACATGGATCATCATCTTTGTTCTCTCGATGTGGCGAAGGAATTCATGTCCAAGACCGACTCCTTCAGAAGCGCCTTCGATCAATCCTGGAATATCTGCGATTACAAAACCGCTTGCTCCTTCCAGATCGACAACACCAAGATTTGGATTTAGTGTTGTGAAATGATAATTTGCAATTTTCGGTTGCGCATTTGTTACTCTGGATAACAATGTAGATTTGCCTACATTTGGAAATCCGACAAGTCCCACATCAGCAATTACTTTCAGCTCCAGATTCACCCAGAGCTCCTGTGCAGGCTGACCAGGCTGTGCATACTTTGGAATCTGCATTGTAGCTGTTGCAAAATGCTGATTTCCCAGACCGCCTTTGCCACCTTTTAAAACAATCTGTCTGCGATTATCTCCGGACATATCTGCGATTACTTTTCCGGACTCAGACTCTTTGATCACAGTACCTTCCGGTACTCTTAAAATGATATCTTCAGCATCTTTTCCATGGCAGCGTCTCTTGCCGCCCTGTTCTCCGTCTTTTGCTGAGAATTTTTTGCGATGTCTGAAATCCTGAAGTGTGTTAAGACCTTCATCAACTTCAAAGATGACATCGCCACCGCGGCCGCCATCACCGCCATCCGGACCGCCGTTCGGGACATAGAGCTCCCGGCGGAAGCTGACATGTCCGTCTCCGCCTTTTCCTGATCTGATAAATATCTTTGCTCTGTCTGCAAACATAAATCTTTCTCCTTAAATATATAAAAACCTGTCTAATCGGTTACAATGCAATTTTCTGTTATTTAAAAAGAGTGCTGCCTCATAACTGTGATCAGTTATATCGCAACACTCTCCTCTGATTCTTAATTATTGAGCAACTGGATAGATAGAAACCTGTTTCTTATCTCTTCCTTTTCTCTCAAATTTAACTACACCATCAACAAGTGCGAATAATGTATCATCACCACCGCGTCCAACGTTAACACCTGGGTGAATCTTTGTTCCGCGCTGTCTGTAAAGGATGTTACCAGCTTTTACAAACTGTCCGTCAGCTCTCTTGGCGCCAAGTCTTTTAGACTCAGAATCTCTACCGTTCTTTGTAGAACCAACACCTTTCTTATGAGCGAAAAACTGAAGGTTTAATTTCATCATGGTTGTTACACCTCCTCGAATGTTAGATCAATATATTGTGCATAGTCTTCATCATGTGACATCTCTGTCAATCCGAGAACCATCGACTTAAGAAGAAGTTCCGCATCCGCAGACACTTTTCCGTCAATCCGGTAGGAAATGTATCCTTCCGTCTGTTCTGCCTCAAGTATTGCACGATCACCTGTAAACTGATCAATCGCATTTATTGTATTAATCGTGAGAACCGACGCTGCTGCACAGACAATGTCCTGTCCCTCCGGTGCATATCCTGCATGACCTGATGTCTGAAAACCGATGTATTCTTTTGCTGAATTCACATATACTGTTACATGAAACATGGATATTCTCCAATATTAAGCATTGATTTTTTCAATCTTTACTGCTGTGTACTGCTGTCTGTGACCATTTTTCTTGTGGTATCCTGTTTTTCTCTTGTACTTGTAAACGATTACTTTTTTAGCTTTTCCGTTTTCAACTACAGAAGCTTCAACAGTTGCACCTTCAACTGTAGGATTACCGATCTTTAATCCGTTGTCACTTACTGCAAGCACCTGGTCAAATGTAAAAGTCTCTCCGGCTTCTACACCAAGCTTTTCTACTTTAATGATATCGCCTTCGGCTACTTTGTACTGTTTACCACCTGTTGCTATAATTGCGTACATATGGCACCTCCTATTATCATTACTCGCCAATTACGGTGTCTGTCACATGAATTATGGCAGAACTTCAACCTCATTGTGCGGCATACTATTGTATATTAGCACATGTTTCCCTGAAAATCAAGCAGTTTACAAGCATTTTTATAAAAAATCTTATTTTTTTCTTCCTGTGTAAGTTTAGAATCATTTAACAGATGTACAAATGCCCCCTGATCCCGCCACGGAACATCGGTTCCGAAAAGGATCTTATCAGCACCGTGATTACGCACGATCCGAAGAAACTGATCTTCTTTTATCACATCAAGTACCACGGCAGTGTCCAAATATACATCTTTTCCGACCAGGTATTTTTCTACATCATCCCACATCTCATTGCCGCCGAGATGGGCAAGGACAAGGTTCACAGGGTGAACCTCATCTATAACTTCTGCAGCCATCTCCGGTGTACAGTGAACGTCATCCGGGCATTTCGGGTCAAGTCCCGCATGGACGACAATGATAAGTCCAAGCTCTGTGGCATAATCTACCAGTCTTTTATAACGGATATCATTAAAATACATGTCCTGATAATCCGGATGTAATTTGATCCCTTTAAGTCCCAGTTCTTTTATATGCCGGAGTTCTTCTCGGTAATGTTCTGTCGCCGGATGGATGCCTCCGAAAGAGATGACATTTCCTTCCTGATGTGCAGCGGCAAATGTATTGACCGAATCAAACTGAGAAGGCTTTGTCATAGCCGGAAGTGCAATACTTAAGTCTACACCACCCTTTTTCGCAGACTCTGAAAGTCCCGTGTATGTTCCATCTGTCTGCGGTGGTATCTGACAGACCTCTGCCAGAAATGTAATCGTTTTGTCAGCGATCTTATCTGGAAACATATGTGTATGAAAATCAATTACCATTTTTTTCATACTCCTGTACCTTGTCGTAACAATATTTGATAATATCACGTCTTGTGATCATTCCGATAAAATGTTCCTGATCATCCACAACCGGCACAAAGTTCTGCTCCATTGCACGTCCGATCAGGTCTTCCATCTTAGATTCGGCATTGACACACTGGTAATCATTCCTTCTGTCAATTTTCATGATACTGATATTCTCAGCATCTTTAAGATTCAATAGTTTTAATTTTTTGACAGCCCACAAAAGATCACCTTCTGTGATACTGCCGACATATTTTCCCTCTTTATTCAAAATCGGGACACATGTATATCTGTAGTGTTCCATAATTTCCAAAGCCTGTCTGAGTGTATGATAATCATAAATAAATGCAAGTTCACTCTTTGGCTTCAGGAAAAATAAAATATTCATCTTTTGAACAGCCTCCTAAATTTGTGTAGTTACAAAAATATCATAAATTGCTTTGATCGCACCTTCAAAATCATGGTTGCTGACACCAATGATAATATTCAGCTCACTGGAACCCTGGTCGATCATACGGACGTTAATATTTGCATGTGCAAGCGCAGAGAAAATACGTCCGGAAGTACCTCTGGTTGCTCTCATTCCACGTCCTACAACTGCGATCAGTGCAAGGTCAGATTCCAGTTCCAGATAATCCGGTTCCACTTCTCTGTGAATGCCTGCGATCACTTTCTGCTCTTTTTCTTCAAATTCTTCCTGGTGAACAAAAATTGTCATCGTATCAATTCCGGATGGCATATGTTCGATAGAAACATGGTTCTCTTCAAAAACTTCCAACACTTTACGGCAGAACCCAACCTGAGAGTTCATCATCGCTTTCTCCACAGTTACAGAAGCGAAATCCTTCTTACCTGCAATACCGGTAATAACAAAACGTGGTTTCTGACATGTTGCTTCCACAATCAGAGTTCCTTTATCCTCCGGTGCATTCGTATTGCGGATATTGATCGGGATACCTTCCTTGCGCACCGGGAAAATGGCATCTTCGTGAAGAACCGTAGCGCCCATATAGGACAGCTCACGAAGTTCGCGGTATGTGATCACATCGATCGGTTTCGGATTCGGAATGATTCTTGGATCCGTAATCAGGAATCCGGATACATCTGTCCAGTTTTCATACATCTCTGCATGAACCGCTTTTGCAACGATAGATCCGGTAATATCCGATCCACCACGGGAAAATGTTTTCACACTTCCATCCGGTTCAGAACCGTAAAATCCCGGAATTACCGCACGTTCTATATCTGCAAGTTTTGCAGTCAACACCTCATCGGTCTTTTCTGCATCAAAATTACCTTCTTCATCAAAGAAAACAACTTCGGCTGCGTCAATGAATGTATATCCGAGATATTCAGCCATAATCTTACCATTCAGAAATTCACCGCGGGATGCCGCATAATCTCTTCCAATCTTGGCAAGAAAATTCTTACGGATGATCTTGAAATCTTCCTCCAGCGAAATTTTAAGTCCAAGTCCGTCAATAATTGACTGATAACGTGCTTTGATCGCAGTCAGAAGATTCTCAAAATTCTCCATGTGTTCTTCTTTTTCTTCGTCGTCATATGCAAGGATTGCCTGTCCATAACAACTGTACAGCATATCCGTTACTTTTGTATCGTCAGAGGTACGTTTTCCCGGCGCAGACGGAATCACATAACGTCTGCTGGAATCTTTTCTGATGATCGCACCGACTTTTTCAAACTGTTCGGCGCTTGCCAGTGAACTTCCTCCGAATTTAACAACTTTAATTAACATTTTTGTATTCCTCCAGGTTGCCTTTTCTTTTGCTGCTACTATATTACCTTATTTTCCCATCATCTGCAATGGAATATCTGTATGAAACAGGATGCCCTGTATGCCGAATTTCTCGGCAGCTTCCACATTCGCGACACGGTCATCAAAAAATACTGTATGTTTTGGATCTATGTTATATCGGTCTAATAATATCTGATAAATCTTTGAATCCGGTTTCATACATTTTTCTTGCCATGAAAACACACCGCCGTAAAAACTCTTTAAAAACGCAAGCTTTTCTTCTGACTGACGGAACATTTCATCCGAATAATTAGACAGATAATAAAGCTTCATTCCTTTTTCGCGAAAATATGCAAACCATTCTTCAATAAAAGGAAATGGTACGATAGATGCTCCGAATCCAGCAAAGGTTGTCCGTATCTCTTTCTCATACGCCGGATCATTTTCTATAAAAAGTTCCAGCCATTCTTCGGTTGTTACCAGACCGGAATCTCCTGCATCCCAGTCTTTATTACAAAACATAGCATCCGCCACATGCTTGGTCGTCTCTTCTGAAAATCCTAATGATTCCAGATATTCTTTCCACGCAAAATAAATTAATACATTTCCAATATCAAAAATAACTGTATTGGTATTCTCCCTTAATTCAGGTATCATTTTTTCTTCCTTCTCTTCTTGATTGTACTTTGTTTCCAAAAACTGTATACGGAAATATTTCCCATATATCCGCAGATTTTTAATGATCGCGGATAACGTCTGCAAACTGTGCTTTTGCTGCCTTCTTAAGATCCGCCGGAGCAAGTTTTAACTGCATTCCTAATTTACCGCCACTGACATGCATCTGCGTAAGTTCTTCCGCATCTTTTTGTATGACTGTCGGAAACTGTTTTTTCATTCCAATTGCCGTACAGCCGCCACGCACATATCCGGTTACTTTTGTCAGATTTTTTAAATGCAGCATCTCCAGCGATTTCTCACCGACCGCTTTTGCTGCCTTCTTAAAATCAATCTCTGCTTCGATTGGAATGACAAACACATAATGTTCACCGCTCTTGCCGGTCGTCACAAGCGTCTTGTATACAAGCGCATGGTCATATCCAAGTTTATCTGCAGTTTCAATACCATCCGTGAAGTCTTCACATTCATAAGTTTCATATTCATAAGGAATCTTCATGCGGTCCAGCATACGCATGGCATTTGTCTTTAATTCCTTCTTGCTCATAAGAAGTTCACTCCTTTATATCATTCATGTTTATATCTGTATAAGCACACATATTTAAGTGGTTACAATGTCTTTTCCCAGGTCTTCCAACGAAATGAAATCGTTTTTTGTTGTTCCACCTGCTGATTCCGGATTCTTCGCATATACTTCCAGGCGGTGGAAATGAAGCGGTACTTCCTCCGGATTTTCACCGATGAAGCGCAGGAACGCTTCCATTACGAGATCCGGTTTCAAATTCTGCTCACTACCTGTTGCAAGGAACAGAAAAATGCCGTCATCCTCTGCATGCATATCGTAAATCATCGGTTTGATATCGACTTCTTTCTCACTTCGTTTTGTTTTCTTCCATACGATGATCTGCGGTTCTTTCATAAATGCACACACACTGTCTTTCCATTTTGCCGAAAGTACTCTTATATCTTCCGCATGTTGAAAAGTCTGTGGCTGAGTCACTTTGTAATCTGCCGCAGCTACGATCGTCATACCGCTCGCTTTTTTATCCGAAGAGATCTCACGGAAACCGGTAACTTCAATTCCCTCGACCATCACAGCATTTAACTGTGCAACTGCCTGCTCTGAGGCGATTGCTTCTGTCAACTCAATATCAAAATATTCTCCGTCACTTGTCACACCGACACCAAGTGGCTGCGCAAACGACATGATCATATGTGGGCTGTATCCACTCGTAAATGCAATCGGGATCTCTGCCCTGCGGATCGCTTTCTGAAAGAAACGCATCACATCCAGGTGTCCAATAAAACGCATTACTCCATATTTACGGAATTTAATTCTTGCTTTCAATACAGACACCTCCTTTCCATTTTGCCACACCACAACCGGAACATTTCATCCGGCAATTCGGTGTAACTTCTGCGTTCATTGCATGATTCCATTCCCGTTTCAGAAAATCTTTCGTCACGCCAATGTCTATGAAATCCCACGGGAACACTTCATCAAGTGAACGCTCTCTGTGATTATAAAATGCAATATCCAGTCCTGTATTTTCAAACGCTTGCATCCATTTATTATTATCAAACTGATCGCTCCAGGAATCATACAGACATCCCAGACGATAAGCTTCTTCGATAACTGCGGAAGTCTTACGGTCTCCTCTGGCAAAAACACCTTCCAATACCGTTACTTCTGCATCATGCCAGTTATATTTCAGACTCTTCCGGTTCAACTGATCGTTAAATGCGTGTTTTACAATCGCAGCTCTGGAGATGTATTCTTCATTCGTATACATTCTCGCCCACTGGAACGGAGTAAACGGTTTCGGTATAAAGAACGATGTACTTGTCGTAATCTGGCATTTTCCGTTCCGCTGATCCTTCGGGATCTCGTAATAACGTCTTGCAATTTTATCTGCCAGCTCTGGAATAGCACGCATATCATCTTCGGTCTCTGTCGGTAATCCCAGCATGAAATAAAGTTTTACCTTATTCCAGCCTCCTTCAAAAGCCTGTCCTGCGCCATCTAAAATAATCTCCTCTGTCAGTCCTTTGTTGATGACATCACGCATACGCTGGGACCCAGCCTCCGGCGCAAATGTCAGGCTGCTCTTGCGGATATCCTGCACCTGTCCCATCACATCCAGCGAAAATGCATCTATTCGAAGCGATGGCAGACTGATATTAATTCCCTTGGACTTAAACTCATCAATCAGAAATGTGACCAGCTCTTTTAAATGACTATAATCACTGGAACTTAAAGAACTTAGAGAGATTTCTTCGTGTCCTGTATTTTTCAGCATCTTATATGCATAATCTTTTAAAACTTCTACGTCTTTTTCTCTTGTCGGGCGATATAGCATTCCTGCCTGGCAGAAGCGGCAGCCACGGATACAACCGCGCTGGATCTCCAGTACAACACGATCCTGTGTTGCTTTAATAAAAGGTACTACCGGTTTTTCCGGATATGGCGCACTGGACATATCCATTACAACCTGCTTCTTAATATTCTCTTTTGCATGAACATTGTTCGGTGTAAAAGAGAGGATGGTACCATCTTCCTTATATTCTACATCATAAAAAGACGGAATGTATATTCCTTCTACTTCTGCAGCCATCTCAAGGAAATCCCATCTGGAGCCTCCTGCTGCTTTATTCTTCTTGTAAAGATCCAGTAATTCATCATAAACGGTTTCGCCTTCACCCATATAAAACAGGTCAAAGAAATCTGCCAGTGGCTCCGGATTGTACGTGCATGGACCACCACCGATCACGATCGGATCTTCTTCTGTTCTGTCTTTTGTTTTTATCGGGATCCCGGACAGATCCAGAATCTGTAAAATGTTCGTATAACACATCTCATACTGGATCGTAATGCCTAAGAAATCAAAATTTTTGATCGGATCCTGCGATTCCAGCGCAAACAACGGAATCTTCTTCTCGCGCATAACCGCATCCAGATCTGTCCACGGTGAATAAACTCTCTCACACCAGACATCCTCTCTGCGGTTAAACATATCATAGAGAATCTGGATTCCAAGATGTGACATTCCAATCTCGTACACATCCGGGAAACACATGGCAAACCGGATATCGACTTTCGTCTTATCTTTCATGACCGAATTCACTTCGTTTCCGATATAGCGCGCCGGCTTCTCGATCTTCATCAATATATCATCAGTTAATGCTAATTTTCTCATGGTTACTCCTTGGTTTTTAAATGTTCTCTTTGCATACACTCGTTTAATTGTACCACAAATTGAACACATTGGTAAATAGGAAGTATTTTTTCCCAAATCACTTCATAACCTGTCACCGGCAGCTTTCACTGGTTATTATGGTAACCTAAAAAGGGCTCCCTCAAAAGGGAGCCTTCGAATTGCATGTTTTTAAATTTTTTTATTATCCAATTGTCCGTTTAACAAGATTCTGGAAATTAACTCTGGCAATCTTATCCATCTCTTCTTTGGTCATTCCCATCTTCTCGAAACAGCTAAAGAGATTCGGAATCTCTGAAGCATCCTTCATACCGTGTGCTGCCGGGCTGGAATCTTCTGTCATAGTTCCCATCGCCTCATCATTGATAAACTCAAAGAAATCAAATCCACAGCCAACATGATCGATGCCCATTACATTGATCATATGATCTGCATGTCTTGCAAGATTCTCAACGGTCTGTTCCGGTCCTCTCGGATCAATGAAGTCTTTGAAAGAATTAAGTCCGACAACACCGTCTACATCACGGATGGCACGAAGCTGATCATCTGTCAGGTTACGCGGCACATCACAGAGCGCACGGCAGTTTGAATGAGAAGCAATGATTGGCTTCGTAGCAAGCTTCATGCAGTCCCAGAAACCAGCTTCATTCAGATGTGACATATCAAGGATCATGCCCTTATCCTGTACTTTTCTGGCAGCTTTCTTACCTGTTTCCGTAAGTCCGTAGGATTCGCCGGAGTTTGCGCCTGCGCCAAGTGCATTTGCTTCATTCCACGTAAGGATTGCATGCCTGCAGCCAAAATCATAATATTCATCGATCTTAGAAATATCTTCCCCGATTGCTGCGAGTCCTTCAATTCCATGAAATACATAAATCTTGCCATCAGCTTTCGCCTGCATCATCTCTGCGTAGTTATGTACAATACGGATTTCATCACATTCCTCAGCCTCCGCTTTTGCACATTGCATAATCTCTTTTGTTCTCTTTACATAATCTACATCATACGGCGGATCTACCCAGATTACAAAAATGCTTCCTTCTACGCCGCCTTTTCTAAGCCTTTCCAGATGACGTCTGCGTAATACATCGGTTTCGCCCTTTAATCTACGTGCGGTTACATCACACCAAATATCCGAATGTGCGTCAAAATACATAATCTACCATCCTTTCTTACATTGTCTAATCCATTCTGCTTTCAGTTCCGACATTTATAAAATCCCATTTTTATAATCGGCGCGTCCCCTTTTACGGGAACGCGCCGTTTACCAGTCGCTTTCAATATATTATGTAATTCTTATGCTCCTAAGAGAACTCCAATCATAGTTCCAAGGTAGTTACCGATTACATATCCGAGAGTACCTACTAACATTGCAGGTCCAACCAGACGGCTCCATCCCTGTGAAATAGCCATACCGGCAGCTGTTGTCGGTCCACCGATATTTGCATTGGAGGCAATAATCGCATCTTCCAAATCGCATTTGAAGATCTTTGCTCCGATGAAACAGAATAACATGTTTACACAAACCATGATAGCTGTAAGTACAAGAAGCAGAGGTGACTTTGTAACTACTGTGATAATGTTTGCTGGAACACCGATTACAAACAGGAATAAGTAGATTAAAAAAGTACCAATCTCCTGTGATCCATGCAGATTCTCTTCTACCTGTTTATGGAAGAATGTTGCAACGATTACTGAGAATGTTGTGATCCATACATACTGGCTTCCGAAGAATTTACCGATGAAATCCATAAATCCAGTTGCATTCTCACCAACAGCTCCGCTGATCGTTCCAGCGATAAACTGTGAAACCCATACGATTGTTACAGAATATGCAACATTGTAAGCGATATCCTTCAAAGAGATATCTTTACGGCTCCAAAATGCTGCAGCCTGTGTCTGAGCAGCGTCTTTTGAAATTCCCGCTTCTACTTCGTCAATATGTGGATGTGCGAAGTGTGAACGGAAGAATTTCATACCTGCAAATGCAATCAATACGAAGAAATATGCAGCCATCAAAAGGTTATCTGCAACTGTTGCTGCCGCTGTTAAATCTTCACCTGCCGCATACTGTGATGCCATTGCTGCAAAGTTTACACCACCACCGATATAAGAACCGGTCATCATACTTGCTACTTTTGCGAGTCCGCTTGCATCACCGAATGGTCCACGCAGTGCAAAGAATGCAATAATTGCACCACATACTGTACCAACTGCACCGATCAGGAATACGATCAACATCTTACCGGTATCTCTCCATACACGGGAAAGGTTACACTGAAGAAGCAATAACGGAATACCCATTGGTACGATCATACCCCAGACAATATCGTCATACAGTACACTGTGAATAGGAATGATACTTAAGTTTGCAAGTACCATTGCAATGATCAGTGCCAGGATCGCACCGGAAACTTTCGATGCCCAATTGTACTTTTGCTCTAAGTAGATAGAAAAAGCAACACCAAGACACATGATTGCGAGTAATGCCCATGTATCTTCTGCTGCGATGAGCGATTCCCGCCCGACTAGATTTTGAAATACTGAACTTAACATAGAATACCCTCCTTCGTTCTCATTGTTTCACGACTGTTATAGATGAACCTTATATATTCATCTGATTTATCCCTATTATACATACATTTTTCAACAATAACAATAGTTTATTGAAATTTTGGTCAATATGCTGAAAAATATTTTCAATTCACTGTAGCATTGTGAAAGCTGTTTGATATTATCTTATTTGTATAAAAATTAGATAGTTTTTTCATCTTTTCCACAATTCATACACTTTAAGTTGATCTATTTTAATTTGATTGTACATAAAAAAAACACCTTTTTGTATATTTTGCAAAAAGGTGTTTTAAATCGTATATGCAAATGAATAAAATCTGTACCTTAGTCTTTGGTAAAATCCCCAAAAATTCTTCACTATTTGACATAACAAAATATGACATTTAGTATGCCTGCCAGTAGCATGACTATAATCGGGTTCCATTTTTTCCAGCATAATAATATCAGACAAATCAGAAAAATTACGAAAAGCGGTATATTTATACCAGTGACAGACAGTACACTGCCTGCTTCCAAGAAAGCATTTTTTAAAATACTGACTCCTGCGGAGGCAATTAGTGCGACTACTGCCGGGCGCAGGGATTTCAAAACTCCCTGCAACAAATCTAATTTCCGGTATTTTAAGTATAGTTTCGCAATAGCTGTCACAATAATACAGGACGGAAGGATATTCCCAAGTGTTGCTGCAAGCGCTCCCGGCACTCCTGCTACTTTAATTCCGACAAATGTTGCCGAATTGATGGCGATCGGTCCGGGTGTCATCTGTGATAATGTAATAAGATCTGTAAATTCTTTAACATCCAGCCATCTGTGCGCATCGACGATTTGGCTCTGAATAAGCGGAAGCGCTGCATAACCACCGCCAAAGCTGAATAATCCAACCTGAAGGAAACTAAGGAAAAGCTGGATATAAATCATTTCCGCACCTTCCTTTCAAGCATAGTCCGTATGACACCAAGGATTCCGCATCCGAGAATAATCCAGACGATATTAATTTCCCCGCTGCATGCAAGAAGAAATGAAAGAATCAGAACAAGCACGGATATCACATCTTTCTCCTTTATAACCGAACATCCCATTCCAAAAGTAACAGAAGCAATTACAGCTCCCACACCCGCCTGCATACCTTCCAGCATCCGTGCAACCAGAAGGTTGGAGCGGAATGCCTGATAGCAGACAGATAATATCGATATAATGACAAAAGGAGGGATAACTGTTCCGAAAATAGCAACGAATGCGCCTAGAATTCCTGCCAGTTTATATCCGACAACAATCGCGCCGTTGACAGCAATTGCCCCCGGCGCTGACTGGGCGATTGCCACAAGATCCAGCATCTCCTCCTCATCGATCCAGTGTCTGGCATCGACAAAATCTTTTTTCATTAATGACACAATGACATATCCACCTCCAAAGGTGAATGTGCTTAAATATAAAGTTGATAAAAATAAAGTCCGAAGTATTTTACTATTCTTTTTTTTCATTGTATTATCCTACTCTTCGTCTGTAGACTCTATTTCACCATCAAATCCGGCATCTCGAATCATCTGCATTGTGGCATCAATCCCCTGACCGTCTGCGGTCAGATATCCGGATGCGAAAATCGAATCAACAACTTTGAAAAGCGTCGGCTCTATTCCTTTAAAATATACTTCTCTTCCGGCCGCACAACGGATATCAGAAGTCGGGATCATAAGTCTTGCAAGGCATAAAACTTTCATGCAGTATTCTGGTGTAAGTCCGGAAATATCCCTGTCTGCAAGTCGTGTCCCCGGAATCGGAAGCAGGAAATTGATTGGTACAGATTCCGGATGAATTTCACGAAGATCCAGAAGCATGTCCACAACATCTTCTTTTCTCTCTCCCATTCCGATAATACCACCGCTGCAGATCTCAAAGCCGATATCCTGAAGCATATGTATATTTGCCACACGCTGCTCGTAAGTGTGCGTCGTACAAATCTCCGGGTAAAATCTCCGGCTGCTGTTCAGATTATGATTGATCCTGTCCAGTCCGGCATCTTTTAAAAGTCTCGCCTGCTTCTCCGTCAGAAATCCAATAGAACAGCAGATCTGCGTTCCTTTCTTCTTCATTTCCCGGATACGTTCTGCAAGATCTTCAATCTCTGCATCTGAAAACTGAATTCCGCTCAGACCGATACAGTGTCTTGCCAGATGCTTGTCATCTACCAGATCGTTATCCCCGTAAAGTTTTTCATCCGAAACACGACGATATTTTTCAATGGCCGCATGCGACTCGCAGGACTGTGCACAATATGCACAGTTCTGCGAACAGTTTCCGCTGCGGACATTAGTCAGAAGCTGTACGCTTACTTTCTTGCCTTTATACTTTGTACGGAGCGCATAGGCACATGCGATCAGATCATCCATGTCTTCCTTTGGAAGATTTAAAATTTTAATTGCTTCCTCTCTCGTAAGTCTCTTTGTCTCATCCCAGTGTTTCAACCATTCTTTCATAGAAACATCTCTCCTTTTATCTTAAGCTTTTTCTTCCTTTTTATTAAATATCTCACGATCCAGCGCCTTGTTCTGATGTGCAACGATTGTTGTACATACAGCATCACCTGTAATATTAACGGCTGTTCGTGTCATGTCAAGAATACGGTCAATACCCATGATCAGTCCGATTGCCTCAACCGGGAGTCCTACAGAATTAAATACCATTGTAAGTGTAACAAGACCTACACTTGGTACTCCGGCCGTTCCGATAGATGCAAGTGTCGCTGTCCCGATAACCGTAACATAATCGGTAAGAGAAAGATGGATTCCAAATGCCTGTGCCGCAAACACAACAGCTACACCCTGCATAATCGCTGTTCCATCCATATTGATCGTCGCACCAAGCGGGATCGTAAAGGACGAAATTTTCTTGGATACACCCATTTTTTTAGACAGCGTATCGATGGAAAGCGGAATGGTCGCATTGGATGTTGCTGTTGAAAATGCAAACGCCATAACCGGGAAGAATTTTTTAATAAATTTGAATGGATTCAGTCCTGTAAATCCTTTTAAAAGTCCCAGATATACAACAAAACACTGCAGGGCAAGTGCAAGCAGGACACCGATCATGTATTTTGCAAGCGGAATGAACGCGCTGAAACCGATATTAGCAAAAGTGCGTGCGATCAGGCAGAACACTCCGATCGGAGCAAGTCCCATAACCATCATTGTCATTTCCATCATGATGTCATTGAACTGACTGAAGAAATTGCTGACTGTCTCTGTACGCTCTCCTAGTTTTGCCAGAATAACACCGACGATCAGTGCAAATACAATAATCTGAAGCATTGTTCCGTTTGCCAGCGCATTCAGCGGATTGTCCGGAATGATATTCAGAAGCGTTTCTGTCAGTGTAGTTGCTTTCATGGACTCCACTTCCGCAGCATTCTGCTGAATACTGCTCATATCCAGTCCTTTGCCAGGATTAATTAGATTACCGACAGATAACGCAACTGTAACTGCAACGGCTGTTGTAAACAGATAAAAAACGAGTGTACGCACGCCGACTGTTCCGAGTTTTTTTGTATCTCCAATCGACATACTTCCACATACGATCGAACAAAATACAAGTGGAACAACAAGCATCTTCATCAAACGGATGAATCCTTGTCCGATTACATATAAAATTCCTTCTACGATTACATCATCTTTGATACTGCTTTTCGGGACAAGATAACATAAAATCACACCAAACAGCGCTCCTGCAAGAAGGGAAATGAATATTTTCGTAGTAAGTCCCATCTTTTTCTTTTCTTTTGTATTACTCATGAGTCTCCTCCTTCCACTCGGCAATGTATTCCTCAAGAGACTGTTTCCATTTCGGCATTTCATATACATCAATGATCCGTAAAATAAAATTATCCAGAACCGCATATGCTGGCCGTACCAGATGTTCTTTAGAATCTGCAATTGAAATCTCTTTTACTTCTGCATGAAGACCTGCCAGAGATAGAATCTCTCTTGCAAAATCATATCGACTGCAAAGTCCTTTACATGTTGCATGATAGGTTCCATATTCATTTGTTGTAATAAGATACAAAATAATACGTGCCAAATCCTTCGCACTGGTCGGACATCCGGTCTCATCTATTGCAGCCTCGATCAACTCTCCATTTCCCGCCTTCCGCAATACACGTGTCACAAAATTATCGCCATGTCCAAAAATCCAGCTGCTCCGAATCACAAAATGTTTGTGTGTAAATTCCCGCACATAATTTTCACCGGCTCTCTTAGAGCGTCCGTACACGGTCTTCGGATTCGTATCATCAAATTCACTGTAAGGCGTATTTTTGTTACCATCGAAGACATCATCTGTAGATATCTGGACGATTTTAGCACCGATCTTACGTGCGACGATACTTAAATTTCTTGCACCGAGTGCATTAACACGGTACGCCAGTTCCGGTTCTTTTTCACAAAGATCCATATCTGTGATTCCGGCACAGTTGATGATCACATCCGGACGGTTGATCTCACCAAAGCTTAATACTTCATCTGTCTGTGTGATATCCAACTCATCTTTATCTGTGTTAAAAACTTCCATCTCCAGTGGATCTAACACTTCGTTAATAGCAGTTCCGATCTGTCCTGCCGATCCTGCAATCCATATTTTTAACATGTTTCATCCTCCTCTTTCGTTCCTCATTTACTCATGAAATTACCGGTGTTCCAGAATCGGAAACGCCGATGTATCTTCAGAGATCATTTGAATGATTTCTGAGCTGTTCACACTCATAAACTCATCCTTTTTGTAATCCATTGCAACAAATGCAGCAAACAGCAGAAAGCTTATGAAAAGCCGGAGCCCCAGTGTACCGCTCTTAAATTCCTGCGGCTCTTCATAAAGCAAACGGTATGCCGCTCCATATCTCGGGTGTACCGCCGGAGAGTCATAAGAATCCCGGTACAGTTCCCGTGTCCGCATTAATAATTTCTGCCTTCGTCTTTCTGCTTCATTCAATCCCGGTCACATCCTTTCCACTCTAGGATATGCATGGATATTCGGTTCTATACCTGAAAAGACAGTGCACGCGCATTAGCGGCTTGCCAGTTCTTTTACAATATCTTCCCAGTTCAGTCCTTTTTCAACCATTAATACAATCATATGATAAAGGAAATCCGAGATCTCATACTTCGTCTCTTCTGCACTTGGATTCTTGGCAGCGATCACAATCTCCGTTGCCTCTTCGCCGATTTTTTTCAAAATCTTATCAATTCCTTTATCAAATAAATAATTCGTATAAGAACCCTCTTTTGGATTCTCTTTTCTGTCTACAACGGTATTATAGATGATTTCAAAAACTTCCAGCGGATTTGCTTCGTTATATTCCGTTCCTGCAAGGTGCTGGAAAAAACAGGTCGGATTACCGGTGTGACATGCCGCACCAACCTGATCTACTTTTGCAAGTAACGTATCATAATCACAGTCAATTGTCAGCGACTTGACATACTGGAAATGCCCGCTTGTCTCACCTTTCACCCAGAGCTTCTGGCGGCTTCTGCTGAAGTAAGTCATTTTTCCTGTTTTGATCGTCTGATCAAATGATTCTTCATTCATATAGGCTAACATCAATACTTCTCTCGTCTTATAATGCTGTACAATAACCGGGATCAGCCCCTGCTCATTTGTCTTAAACTGTGAAAATTCCATAATACTTTCAAAAGAAGTCATCTGGATGCCTTCCTCTGAACACTCTTTCTTAAATTCCACAAAATCCATATCCGGCTGACTGACATATTTTCCTGAAAGCCCTTTCACTCCCGGACATTTAAGTATCTTGAATAACTCCGGTTTTTCCAGCGTATCTGTTACGATTACACATGGAATATCCGTTACGTCCATAACCGAATTAAGATCCAGACGATGCATGAACACAATCTCACTGGAATATTCATCAATCAGATGCTGATGTTTGAAAAGCGCATCAAAATCATTCAGCGATACTGCAATTTTCTCTTTTCCAAAACGTTTTGCCGCCTCTTCCACTGCCTTCGCACTGTCCGGTTTGGAAAAATTCAGCATTGCACGCTTTGCTCCGGCATACAAAATCTTCTTTACATCCTCCTGCCGTTTGATATTACCACCCGCTACCATTGGGATACGGATCAAGCGATTAATACGGCGCATCAAGTCAATGGCTTCTTCGTGCTCATCATCAGATGTAGAAAGATCGAACACAAGCAACTCATCTGCCCCGTGATCGCTGTAGTATTTTGCAAGTGCGATCACATCGTCCTGTAACACGCTCTTATCATTAAACCATTTTACAGCCTTCCCACCTGCAATAAAAATGCAGGGAATCAATCTTTTATAACTCATATATGTTCAAAAACTCCTTTAAAGACTTCCTTTTGTCGTCCACGCTTCTTTGATCCGTGGTTCATCCATAGTTGCCATATCAAGCGCTTTTCCAAAACTTTTGAAAAGTGCTTCAGCCATGTGATGATTGTTCTCACCATCCATGATCTTAAGATGGATGTTCATTCCTGCGCTGTAAGAAACAGCGTAGAAAAATTCTTTCACCATCTCTGTGTCCATGTCACCAATCTTTGGAACTGTAAATTCTGCATCATAGCGAAGGTATGGACGACCGGACAGATCTACCGCGCAAAGTGCTAGCGTCTCATCCATCGGAAGGATCATATCCCCAAAGCGTTTGATACCGGCTTTATCTCCGATGGCTTTTAAAATGGCATTTCCTAGCACAATTCCTGTATCTTCGATCGTATGATGACTGTCTACATCCAGATCGCCATTTAGTCGAACAGTCAGGTCGAACAGTCCATGTCTTGCAAATCCGTCCAACATATGGTCAAAAAATCCAATCCCCGTATGAATATCGTTATTTCCGGTTCCATCCAGATTCAGCGTAATGGAAATGTCGGTTTCTTTTGTTTTTCTTTCACAAGTAACGATTCTGCTCATTTTTTACATCCTCCTTACTTCTTCTCAAAACGTACTTTGATGGAATTTGCATGTGCTGTCAGATGTTCTGCTTCTGCAAATTTCTCAATATCGGTATGGATCGCACCAAGTGCTTCCTGTGAGTAGGCAATAATGCTTGATTTTTTAATAAAATCATCAACAGAAAGCGGTGAGAAGAATTTTGCTGTTCCGTTTGTCGGAAGGACATGGTTCGGTCCTGCAAAATAATCTCCAAGCGGTTCACTGGAATATTCGCCAATGAAAATAGCGCCTGCGTTGCGGATGCGTGTCATAATGTCATACGGATTCTTTGTCTGGATCTCCAGATGTTCCGAAGCAATCTCATTCGCAATGTCAATCACTTCTTCCATGGTATCTGCTACCAGTATGTATCCATAATTATCCAGTGATTTGCGGATGATCTCACTTCTGGAAAGTTCATTTAAAAATCCGTCTACTTCTTCAGATACCTTCTCTGCAAGCTCCTGGCTGGTTGTCACTAAAATTGCAGAAGCGAGCTCGTCATGTTCTGCCTGGGACAGAAGATCCGCAGCTACATAGCGTGGATTTGCTGTCTCATCAGCGATTACAAGAATTTCACTTGGTCCTGCTATCGCATCAATGCTTACATGTCCGTATACAGCACGCTTTGCAAGTGCAACATAAATATTTCCAGGTCCTACAATTTTGTCAACCTTCGGGATACTCTCCGTTCCATAAGCAAGTGCAGCGATCGCCTGTGCGCCGCCGACTTTATATACAACATCAGCACCTGCTTCATGTGCTGCAACCAGTGTTGTCGGTGTGACTTTTCCGTCTTTTCCCGGAGGTGTTACCATTACGATTTCGTCAACTCCTGCAGCTTTCGCTGGTGCAATATTCATAAGGACAGAAGACGGATAAGCAGCTTTTCCGCCTGGCACATAGACGCCGACTCTCTGAAGAGGTGTAACTTTCTGTCCAAGCATTGTTCCATTCGGTTTGCTCTCAAACCAGCTGTTCTGACGCTGTCTCTCGTGATAATCACGGATATTAAATAATGCCTTGCGGATAATACCTGTTAACTCTTCGCCGACTAATTCGTAAGCTTCTTTAATCTCTTCTTCTGTTACTTTAATATTCGATGCATCAATCTTTGCTCCGTCAAATTTTTCTGTATATGCAAATACAGCCGCATCTTTTTCGCTGCGTACATGATCCAGGATTTCTGCAACACCCTGCTCATATTTGCCATAGTTATTCGGACTTCTCTTTAAAAGATCCTCCAGCAGATTCATTTTTGTATTCTTATCGAGATGCTGTATTCTCATTTTTATCACTCCTATATTCCTATATCTGTGCGCGTAATTTCATTAATAATGCCTTAATTCTGTCACTCTCCATACGCATGCTTACCGGATTGACGATCATACGCGCAGACAGTGGGCAAACTTCCTCCAACACTTCCAGACCGTTTTCACGCAGTGTGGAACCCGTTTCTACAATATCCACGATCACTTCAGAGAGACCAACGATCGGTGCCAGTTCAATCGAACCGTTTAATTTTACAATCTCTACAGTCTGGTGTTTTGTGTTGTAGAAATAGTCTTTTGCAATATTCGGATATTTTGTTGCGACACGGATCAGCTCATGATGTTTCAATAACGGTATTGCATCTTTATAACCGCACACACACATTTTACATTTCCCATAACCAAGATCCAGAACTTCATGAACCTTACGTCCCTCTTCAAGGATCGTGTCTTTTCCGACAACTCCGATGTCCGCTGCACCATATTCTACATAAGTCGGTACATCCGGTCCTTTTGCAAGGAAGAAGCGAAGCTTCAACTCTTCATTTGTAAAGATCAGTTTTCTGGAATCTTTGTCTTTCATCTCTTCACAGGTTATACCAATTTTCTCAAACAGTTCCAGCGTCTGTCTTGCCAGACGCCCTTTTCCAAGGGCAAATGTAAGATATCTCATAGTAAAAACTCCATTCTCTTATATATTATGATGTGGTCTTCTTTCCGTTTCCGGCAATCTTGTGTTCACCTGTCACAAGATTGATCATGACCACTTCTCCATCTTCTCTTATATATACAAGGTTTCCTGCATAATACTCTTTTCCATAAGTAATATATTCTTCCAGGATCTTGTCATCCGCTTTCTTGATCAGTTCCACATTCTTTGCTTTGTTACGGAAATCTTTTGCAAGCATAACCGCCTGTTTTGTCTTCCCTTCATCATATAAAATGATCGTATTCTTTCTTGTATATACGATACGGAGTTTCTGTCGGTTCATCGCATTCATCAGCTCATCAATGACAATTGCAAATCCAATAGAAGGTGATTTCTTACCAAACTTCTCCAACAGATGGTCGTAACGTCCACCTTTTACGATCGCATCTCCGGTTCCAAAAGTATAACCGCGGAAAACAATACCGGTATAATATCCGTAAGTTCCTGTCATGCTCAGATCAAATGTTACAAATTTTTCCATTCCATATAATTTTAAAATGTCATATATATGTTCCAGACGTCTGATTGCCATAATACCGGCAGAGTTAGGTGCAAGATCTTTTGCCTGGGAAAGGATCTCTACTCCGCCAACCATTTCTCCAAGTGCTGCAAAAGCTTCCTTGGAGCTTCTCTTTACAAGAATACTGTCCAGATATTCTTCCACACCGAAATAATTCCGGTTATTGATTAGTTCAATGACGCGTTCTCTTGCATCCTCATCCAGCGATGCATCTTCAATCAGGCTCTGGAAGAAATCAACATTCCCCACGCTGATTTGAAATTCCTTCACGCCAATTGTAAGCATCGATTCAATCACAAGTGCAAGCATCTCTGCATCTGCTTCCACGGAATCATCACCAATCAGCTCTGCGCCCATCTGTGTGACTTCTCTTAATCTCCCCTGATAGTTGGAATGATTAATAAATGTATTACCTGTATAGCAAAGCCGGATCGGCACTTCTTCCTCACCAAACAGTGTTGCTGCTGCTCTTGCAACGGACGGTGTGATATCTGACCTCAGTGCAAGTGTATTTCCATCTTTATCAAAAAACTTATATAAATCTTTGGATGCCGTTGTTCCGATTTCTTTACGAAACACATCAAAATATTCAAACATCGGTGTCTGGATATCATGATAACCATATAAATGGAACGTCTTCTTTAAACGGCTCTCCAGTGCAAGTTTCTTTCCGCATTCTACATTATATATATCCCGGACTCCTTCCGGTGTATGCAATACTTTCTTCATATGACCTCCTGTTAGCTCTTTCACTTTAGCGTGCTAATACGTTAAAACCCTTTCCGTATTATATACATTTTCTGATTCTTTGTCAAGTATATGACAAAGCCTGCCATTACTTCTGTTTCTGCTCCCGGACATCCAGGTCTTTATTAATCCCGTCCAGATACGGAACAAGACTTCCACGCCTTAATTCCATAAAAAATTCCGGATCCAGTTCTTCCAGACGGAAGCTTTTTCTGCCGCCTTTTTTTGCACGGTTCCAGAACTTCATCATTTCTTCATAGCGCATATAATACAGTATATTTTTTGCTGAATAATAAAGCAAAAAAAATGCAATTCCTTCCTGTTTTTCAAATCTGCCCATAAACTCTATCTGATGCTCATGGATATTCTGTAATGGAAAGGTATCTGCCACACATTCTTTTGCATCAAAGCAAACCGGAATGCCCTGCACAACACCGATATAATCAACCGTACTTCTCTGTTCAAAATATGCCAGTGTGATCTGCCGGTGTTCCTTATCCATGCGGACCGGCGTGATCGGTGTCGGGATCTTCTGGATCAGCGCCAGATTTTTTTCCATATAATATTCATTGGTCCGGTTTACGAAATCCTCTAATGTTGAACCTCTAAGACCTCTTGAGTTCCATGTTCCCATGTTGTCTCCTTTATGATTTTATAGAAATCTTCCGGAACCGGAGCTGTAAACGTTCGCCCGGAAAGTTTCTTTAATGTCTTATTCATCTCCGGCATTACAAGTTCATATGCATGCAGCATCTGTCTTGTCTGTGCTGTCTTCATTCTTCCGTTCCATTTCCGGTTCCACTTTGGATCACCATACTTCGGATCACCAAGAAGCGGATGTCCCTGCCATGCCAGATGTGCGCGGATCTGATGCGTCCGTCCGGTGATCAGATGCACTTTCAAAAGTGTTATTTCCTGATTCCATGCAACCGGAACATATTCTGTCTCGATTGGAACTGCATCAGCGTCGGCCTGTTTTGAAATTCGCACCTGGTTGGTCGCTTTGTCTTTCTGTAAATAGCCGCAGATATGTGCTCTTTTATCGATTGTTCCTTTCACAAGACAGAGGTAATATTTTTTCAGTGTTCTGTCTTTGAAAAGTTCTGAAAGCTTCTGTAATCCCGCCAGACTTTTTCCGGCAGTAATAAGGCCGCTCGTATTCCGGTCCAACCGGTTGCAGATGGATGGTCTGAATGTCTTAAAATCATCTTGCCTCAAAGCTTTCGTTTCAAGCAAATGTTCCATTAAATATTCGACAACCGATACATCCGAAGGCTTTGCTTTCTGGGATAGCACCCCGGCCGGTTTGTTATAAAAAACAACATCTTCATCTTCGTACACAACAGGCATCTGGATCTTTGGAAGCTTTTTCTTACTATGTGCAGTTTCCTGCTTTCCGGTAAATTTCTCCAGTGTTTCATCAGCAAGAAACAGTTTCACCTGATCCCCTTTTTTTAACTTTTCACTACCTGTTGCCTTTCTGCCGTTCAGCACAATATTCTTCTTACGCAGCATTTTATACAGGAAACTTCCCGGAGCTTCACTTAAATATTTCTTTAAAAATTTATCGAACCGCTGTCCGGATTCATTTTCCTTAATATATATTTCTCTCATACACGATTCCTTATATAAATATTTTACATGGATGTTGTCAGAAGGAGATGCCGTATCCGCCGTTCTCTTCTCCGGTTATCCGGCTTCTCGATTGCCGCAATACTGTTCATTCCCTCCGCACGTGATAAAAATGCAACATAATCATGAAAAACTTTTACAGTAACTTTCTCATATTTATGGTTGTGAAGCATTTCCTTAATATATCTTGCCGCCTTTGTCTCATCCGTTTTTTCATTGCTGGTGTAGCCGCACACCGTATGTCCGGAAATGACGATTGCATCTACCTGCATGACTTTTTCCGGACTTGTAATGACAAGATCATAGACTCTTGTCAGAAGCGGTGCTTTTTCTTCAATCTCTTTGCACTTGTCCGACGCAATGCTCTGATAAGGAGCCATTGTAATATACTCAACAAGCATCTTTGCAGCCGGAAGACATCCGACAACTGCTACTACAGTGAGCAAGTTCATGCGGGAACCACTCTGTACAATACCGATCACAACAAGCGCTATGACCACTGCAAATTCAATGACCGCCCAGAGCAGATATTTTGTTTTGCGGAAACGGATATATCCCGGACGTCCTTTTTCAATCTTCATTTATTATTATCCTTCTTTCCTGTTATTCTATCCTCTTTTATCAATCAGCATGCCTGATACGAATCAGATTCCATTTAACTTACGCATCAAATATGCGCTAAGAACATCCGGCAGCAATTTTCCTGCAATTCTGGCAACTTTCATAGATGTGCCGTATACAGAAACACATCTATGGTCCACCGCATCCAGCAATGCTTTTCTGGCAACCGCTTTTGGATCCACTTTTGTAACTTTGTTACTTTTTCCAAGAAGTTCACCGCTGTGTGCAAAAAATTCCGTGTCCACAGGACCCGGGCACACCACTGTTACAGATATCTCCGCCGGTTTCCATTCCTCGCGGATCGCCATGGACAGACGGTAAACATATGATTTTGACGCAGCATATATTGCAAATCCCGGCTGTGGTGCGAATGCCGCTGCACTCGCCAGATTGATCACACGGCTTCCTCTGCCAAGAAACGGCCGGCAGAGCAGAAGCATTCTTGTAAGACTCTGACAATTCAGTTTTACCATGCGAAGTTCTGTATCCTGCTCTCCTTCTCCGAAACAGCCGGACAACCCGCAGCCCGCGCTGTTAACAAGTATCCGGATCTCTGCATTTTTACGTTCCAGCTCTTTTTCGATTCTTTCATAAATATAATCTCGGTTCAGATCTCCGTCAAAGATCCGTACCGGAACAGTAAATTCCTTTTCCAGTTCCTGCAGGCGCTCTGTTCTTCTTGCCACAAGCCAGATCTCATCCAGATTCCGGTACAGTTTTACAATCTGTCTTGCAAATTCTCTGCCAATGCCAGAAGAAGCTCCTGTTACTAATGCAATTTTCATAGGATCATCTGCCTTTCTTTTTGTGTACGTTACGGATTGCTTTCTTTTTATACGGGCGCTTTCCGCCAGAAGCATTTCCACTACTAGATGTATTTCTGTGACCGGAATCATTTCCCCGCTCCGGCGCACGGCTCTTACTATAGGATGTTCCCTGATTCTTCCCACCGTGCCGTTTTGGACGCAGCAAACAGTGTTTATCATAGCCTACCAGATCCATACGTCCCGCTTTCTTAAGCGCTTCCAGCACGATATCATAATTCTGCGGATTGCGATACTGGATCAAAGCACGCTGCATCGCCTTTTCGTGCGGATTCTTCGGAACATACACCGGTTTCATCGTCCTTGGATCCACACCTGTATAATACATACAGGTAGAAATCGTTGACGGTGTCGGATAAAAATCCTGTACCTGTTCCGGCATATACCCAAGATCTCTCAGATATTCCGCAAGCTCAACAGCTTCTTTTAATGTCGATCCCGGATGGGAAGACATCAGATAGGGCACAAGGTACTGCTTCATACCAAGCTGTTCATTGATTTTTTTATATTTCTCAGTAAATTTCTGATAAACTTCATTCCGCGGCTTACCCATACAGGTAAGTACCGCATCTGAAACATGCTCCGGCGCTACCTTAAGCTGACCGCTCACATGATATTTACACAGCTCTTTAAAAAATGTATCATCCTTATCTGCAAGCACATAATCAAATCGGATTCCCGAACGGATAAAGACTTTTTTTACTTTGGGAATCTTCCGCAGTTTCCTGAGAAGCGATACATAATCTTTGTGATCCGCTTTAAGGTTCTTGCAAGGTGTCGGGAACAAACACTGCCTGTTCTTGCAGACTCCATATTTTAACTGTTTCTCACAGGATGGATGTCTGAAATCAGCCGTTGGTCCGCCCACATCATGGATATAACCTTTAAAATCCTTATCCTGTGTGATATGTTCTGCTTCTTCCAGCAGGGATTCATGACTTCTCGTCTGTATGATGCGTCCCTGATGGAACGTAAGCGCACAGAAATTGCAGCCGCCAAAACATCCTCTGTTGCTGATCAGGCTGAATTTGACTTCCGAAATAGCCGGGACGCCACCATCTTTCTCGTAAGACGGATGATAAGTCCGCATGTAAGGATAGCTGTATGTCTCGTCCATCTCCTGTTGGGAAAGAGGCTTTGAAGGCGGATTCTGTACGATATACATATGTTCGCCGTACGGCTCTACCAGTCTCTTTCCGGTAAATGGATCTGTATTACAATACTGCGTATAAAAACTTCTGGCATAGTTGAGCTTGTCCGCTTTTAAATCCTCAAAAGCCGGCAGCATAACTGCATCATACACACTGTCCAGACTCTTTACTCTGCAGACTGTTCCATCAATAAAAGTAATATCTTTCACATCGATCCCACTGTCCAGAGCCTCAGCGATCTCGATGATCGAACGCTCTCCCATTCCATAAGAAATAAGATCTGCGCCGGAATCTAAGAGTACGGATCGTTTTAATTTATCTGACCAGTAATCATAATGCGCCATACGTCTGAGACTCGCTTCAATTCCCCCCAAAATGATCGGCGTCTTCTTATAGACCTGCCGGATCAGATTACTGTAAACGATTGTCGCATAATCCGGTCTTTTTCCCATTATGCCGCCCGGAGTAAAGGAATCTTTGCTTCTTCGTTTTTTTGATACAGAATAATGATTGACCATCGAATCCATATTGCCCGCAGACACAAGGAAACCAAGCCTTGGTTCTCCATATATCATTATACTGTTTTTATCTTTCCAGTCCGGCTGTGCAATGATCCCGACTTTGTAACCAAAAGCTTCCAGTTCTCTCGTAATAATTGCATGTCCGAAAGACGGATGATCTACGTAAGCATCACCGGAAATATATACAAAATCCACCTGCTCCCATCCACGGTCGATCATGTCTTGTCTGCAGATTGGCAAAAATTGCTGTTTCATTAATCGTTATACCTCTTATCTATCTCTTCTGAGATTCATGTTTTCTCATATTAATTACTAGTTATCTTACTAAATTATAGAATACTCTTCAATTCGCTGTCTGTAAGTTTCCGGTATTCTCCCGGAGCAAGCTCTTCATCCAGTACAAGTGCACCCATACGTTCCCGTTTCAGATAGACAACTTCCTTACCAACAGCCAGAAACATACGTTTTACCTGATGAAATTTTCCCTCCCGGATTGTCAGCCGGATACGTGAAACCGTGCCTTTTTCCAGAATCTTCAGTTCCGCAGGCATTGTCCACTCTGGTTCTTCCTGAGTACCAATATTGATTCTCTCTTTGAATACACGGACATCATCCTCTGTCACGCCACCTCTGATCTTCGCATAATAGCACTTATCGACATGTTTTTTGGGCGATAACAGTCTATGTGCCAGTGCTCCATCATTTGTTATAAGAAGAAGCCCCTCTGTATCTTTATCCAGACGACCGACCGGAAATAAATCTTTACGTTTTTTCTCTTTTATGAGATTCAGAACTGTTATATCTCTTTTGTCTTCTGTTGCAGATATCACACCAGCCGGCTTATTCAGCATATAATATTCAAATGTTTCATAAGCAACCGGTGCACCGTCAAACGTAATTTTATCTTCGTCTTCCCGGATCTTATATTCCGGCTTCTTTATAATATCTTCATTTATCTTCACGCGTCCCTGACGGATATATTTCTTTACTTCCTGGCGTGTACCGATACTCATATCTGCCAGATATTTATCCAGTCTGATCATTAGCAAAGCCTCCATCCCGGAAGATATTTATTTTTCAGCGTCTGTCCTGATAATTTACCAAATCCAAGCGGATAGCCGTCTACGCAAACCAGATACCAGCCTTTTTCCTTTGATCCGGTCATATCTTCTACATCCAGTGTCTCCCCTTTCAGATAACGTTTCACGCGCTCATCTGATACCGGGAAATCTAATACTTTTTTGTACTCGTCCTTTTTCAGGCACATGGCAAGCGCCTGACTTGGTTCAAACCGTTTTTTCTTAAGTTCGCCAAGCAACAGCCCTGTCCGCAGGAAACGAATGCCACATACATCCGGCAGATCTTCCGGCATGTAGTAAACCCGTTCTCCATGAACATCCAGCCTTGCAGCATCCAGTTCCCACGTAGTATCTTCAAGGAACACTTCCAGATCTTCCGGTAATTTCTTTTTGCTTTTCTTGCCAGGAAGCAATTTCTTATCGGTTGCAGGGAGTGGCTTTCCTTTTCTCAGAAGCGCAAGGTAGTGTCCTTCCCCTTTCATCTTATGAGGAAAGATACGGACTGTTTTTGCAAATTCTTCAGACTTTGAAGCTGTAAGCTCCGGCATCCCTTTTTCAAATCCTTCGTAGCCTTTTATATCTAATATCTCAAATTCCGGATATTTTTTCAATAAATATTCAATTGTCCCTTCATTCTCCCTGCCATCAAAGGTACAGGTAGAATAGAGCAGCATGCCACCAGGTTTTAACATTCTCGCTGCCTGCGTAATAATACTTTTCTGGATATTAGCAAAAAATTCAGGGCCATGTTCTTCCCATGCCTTCACCATCTTTTTATCCTTCCGGAACATACCTTCGCCGGAGCACGGTGCATCGATCAAAATTTTATCAAAATATTCTGCAAAATAATCTTCCAGCTTTCCAGGCTCTTCGCTCAGCACCAGAACATTGCCAATACCAAATACTTCTATATTTTTCAACAATCCTTTTGCTCTGGAATTGCTGATATCATTGGCTATCAGAACCCCCTCTCCTTTTAGCTTTGCACCTAATTCTGTCGCCTTGCCACCCGGAGCTGCACAAACGTCCAGCACCTTATCGCCCGGTTCTACCGGCAGACGATTGGCAGGTGTCATGGCACTTGGTTCCTGAAGGTAATACAATCCAGCAAAATAATATGGGTGTCTGGATGGTGTTACCTTGTCTCCATCGTAATAAAACCCATTTTCAATCCACGGAATCGGCGTGATCTCAAATGGACAGATCTTCTTAAAATCTTCTACAGATATTTTATTTGTATTTACACGCAAGCCGTAATATCTCGGCTCATCATAGCAGGACAAATACTCCGGAAATTCATCTCCTAAAAGTGCCTGCATCTTTTCTTCAAATTTATCGGGCAGTTTCATGTCTTACCTTCCTTATGTTCTTTGCAAAATATACGCATAACATATCGCTGATTCATCATCCGTTTCGCAAATGCCTATACGCTTTTTTAGTATAACATATAACAATACTGATTGCAAAATCGGCACCGTCAAAAATGATATTTAAGCTTTTGTCGTTTGCATTTTTGTAAAATGTAATATGGATTTACACTGATTTCCATTCCTTTATCGTATTTATAAATTCCGACATGCAGATGTACTGGGAATTTTCCTGTTTTCCCCTCTTCCCCATAACCGGAATCCCCCATAAACCCAATCACCTCTCCCGCTATAACTGTATCCCCTCTTTTCTTATTGCCAAAGCTATGCAAATGTGCGTAGTAGTAATAAGTACCACTGTCAGAAGTTACGCCGATTCTATATCCGCCTTTTTCTGTCCACCCAAGATTCGTAATCGTCCCATCCGTCATACTTACAACCGGACACGTTCCCGCTTTACTGTTCGCAACCATAAGGTCGCAGCCTTCGTGTCCTCTTTTCCCACCATAAGTGCGTTCCAACATCCAGGAGTTTTCAAAAGTGATTTTAAATTTTGCATTATCTACCGGTTCGGGCAGTGGAAAATACACCACTTCTTTTTTTACCTGTTTCGTCCACCTGTGGTATTTTTGCAGGACATCTGTATTTTTGCTACTGGATTTTTCAAGTTTTTCCGACGCGAATCCCGCGCGTATTTCTTCAACAAGCATATTCTTTTCTATGCTTTTATTCGCGCTATTATCATAGGTGGTTTTAATTAGAACCACTATCAGCATTATCAAAATATACATTCCCACTTTTCGGCAGTTATTTCTTTTTGTTTTGAATCTTCGTTTCATTTCGCATTTATTATTAGTTCTTTTTAATACCACTATATGTATTTTAAGCATATCATTATGCCCTGGCGTATCATACAACATAATTCTTTATATAATCTTCTGTTATAGCGACTCTGCTTTCGATTAATGATTGAAAAAGCAAAACACAGGCACTACAGATCGTTATGATCCACAGTACCCGTGTTTTATTTTTCTTATTCAATTATTAAACTTATTAAACTGCTAATTAAACATCCTTCAGCGTTCTGTATTATTACTCTTCAGATACTGCGTATTATTTTAATTTCGCAAGAATTGCTTTCAGATAATCCCATGTTCTCTCTGTAGAAGCAATATCCAGTTTTTCATTGAAAGAGTGTACATCCAGCATATCCGGTCCCATAGATACGCAATCCAATCCCGGACACTTATCCATGAAGAAACCACATTCCAGCCCACTGTGCGTAGCAAATACAACCGCTTTCTTTCCATACATATCTTCGTATATATCAGACATCAATTTCTGTAATTTAGATTCCGGATTGTACTGCCATGCCGGATACTCTCCGTTGATAACAGCTTCCGCTCCGACTGCTTTACAGCACCGTTCGATTTCTGCACGCATCTCCTGCTTCTTGGATTCGAAAGAGCTTCGCATCTGGTATCTTACTTTTACATGATCTTCATCCGTGCTGACAACACCCATATTCAGGGAAGTCTCTACAAGACCTTTCAGGGAACGGCTGAATTCAACCAATCCGTTTGGCGAAATTATAATATATGTAATAATATGATCTGTTGCTTCATCATCAAAAGCATCCATCGTTGTCTGACCTTTGACTTCTACATCCAGTTCCAATGTTGGTTCTTCACCGACAAATTCAGCTGTCCAGATTTCTCTCATCTGATCTGTACATTTTTTTACTTTCTCAATATCACTCTCAGCTACAAGTAAAACTGCCTCACAATTCCGAGCAATAACATTATCCTTGGATCCTCCATTGATGGATACCATATGGAATTTAACTTCTTTGGAAACGGCATCCAGAAGACGTCCCATCATCTTATTTGCATTACCGCGCTGTTTGTCAATCTCCATACCGGAGTGTCCCCCAAGCAGTCCGTGAACTTTCACCAACACCTCTGTTCCATCCATCTTTTCTCTGTGGAATGGAATTCTTGCTTCAATGTTAATTCCACCTGCACATCCAGTTGTCAGAATGCCTTCAATCTCAGAATCCACATTGATCAGTGTCTTGCCTTTTAAGTTACTGAAATCTAAAGCAATCGCACCATACATGCCTGTTTCTTCATCAATTGTAAAAACTGCTTCGATCGGTGGATGTGGAATATCGTCACTGTCTAATAATGCCATTGCCATCGCAACCGCAATACCATCATCAGCACCAAGCGTTGTATCTTTGGCTTTTACAAAACCATCTTCTACATAAAGCTCCAGTCCATCTTTTTTGAAATCATGTGTACTTCCCGGTCTCTTCTCGCAGACCATATCCAGATGTCCCTGAATGATCACCGGATCGCTGTTCTCATATCCTGCTGTTCCCGGTTTCTTGATAATTACATTGTTCGTGTCGTCCTGAATGTACTCAAGATTTCTTTCTTTTGCAAACTCAACGCAAAAGTCACTGATCTTCTTCGTATCAAATGTTCCCCTCGGAACTTTGCTGATTTCCTCAAAAAAGTGAAATACTTTCTTAGGTTCTAAATTTTCTAATACTGCCATTTTTCTTACCTCTCTTTTCGACAAATTCTATCTATATTATGGTATACAAATCATAAAAAATCAACTTAATTCATAAAATAAATTAAGAATCTTCTTACGAAAGTCTGAATTATGGATTGTTATTTTTTTATCGTAGTTACAATTATCATTTTTTTCCTGATGCTGTTTTTTCCGCAGACTGCGATCTGTGGGGCAAGCCTTGGTCTGATGCTCTGGTTTCAGACAGTCCTTCCTGTATTGCTGCCATTTTTAATACTGACAGCCCTGCTTTTAAAAAGCAACGGATTCTTCTTGATCTCCAGACTTGTCCGTCCCATACTCCGTCCTCTGTTCGGTATCTCCGACTATGGTTCTTTCGCACTGCTTGTCGGTTTCTTATGCGGCTATCCGATGGGAAGTAAAGTCACGGCTGATTTAAAAAGAGAAGGTAAAATCACAGTAAACGAAGCCTCTTATCTGCTTTCTTTCTGCAACCAGACAAGTCCAATGTTTCTGATCAGTTACATTTTCTACATTCATTTAAAGCGTCCGGATCTTCTGTTCCCCGGTATGCTCCTGATCGAGGGCGTTCCTATCCTTATGAGTATTCCGTTCCGCAAAATATACTGCCCCGCTGTCACATCCAGCGCTTCTTCTCCTTCACCTCATTTTACCTGGAATATGCTGGATGACTGCATCATGCAGTCTTTTGAGACAATCACAAAAATTGGCGGTTATATTATTATCTTTTCCGTTTTTCTGCAGTTTGGTAAAGAATTGCCATTTACACATCCGTTGTTGACCTTCCTATTTCTTCCTTCCCTTGAAATTACAAATGGTATTGCTTTAATCTGTAATTCGGGAGTTCCGACAGACCTGGCTTTTGTACTTGCAACCGGACTGGCTTCGTTTGGAGGCTGGTGTTCCGTGGCACAGACGTACAGCATGATCCGTGGAAGCGGTCTTTCTATTGGCGATTACATAGCAAAAAAGCTGATCATCACAGGGATAACCAGCTTGCTTGCTTACATATATATCTTTTGTTTTTAAAACAGGATCTATATTATATTCTGTTTTATACAGAAATTATTCCTTGTATTCAACATTCTCTGCCTCTTCATAGACCGGTTCTTCTACTTCCGGAATCTCTTCCGCCTCTTCGTAGACCGGTTCTTCTTGAACCATATTCTGATCCGGAACTTCTAATTCTTGACGATTGTTATGTACGCGGTCATAACACTCCTGCAGAGAATTGACAAGCCCATCGTATTTTGTAGTGTAGCTGTCCAGTGTATGTCCAATAATGCTCTCTGCATTGGCAAGCAGATCATCAGTATAACGGATCGCTCCGATACGGATATCATTCGCATCTCTTGTCGCATTATCCAGAATCTCCTGTGCCTGGTCAGTTGCTGCGGTTACGATTTCATTTGCCTGGGCATATGCCTGCTGCATGATCTCGTGCTCACTGACAAGTTCATTCGTCTGAATGTGCGCTTCCTCGATCATATTGTCTGCTTTGTTCTGTGCATCAGCAAGGATTGCATCTTTATTTGCAATAATCTTCTGATAACGCTTGATCTCTTCCGGCGTACGCATACGCAGTTCACGAAGAAGCTCGTCCATCTGGTCTTTATTTACAATAATCTTCGTTGTAGATAACGGCTGAAATTTACAACTGTCGATATACTCCTCAATTTCTTCAATAATCTGCTCAATACGGCTGCTCATTATTCACACTCTCCTTTTTTCGTGATCTTCGATTTTATTTTCTCCTCAACATGTTCTGGAACAAATTGAGATATATCCCCTCCAAAAGCTGCCACTTCCTTTACTATCGTGGAACTGAGATAAGAATATTCCAGACTTGTTGTTAAAAACACTGTCTCAATATCCTCTGCCAGCTTGTGATTCGTCTGTGCCATCTGCAATTCATATTCAAAATCTGTCACAGCACGCAAGCCACGCACGACCATCTTCGCTGACATCTCTTTCGCAAAATCGATCAGAAGTCCTTCAAATGGTACAATCTTCACTCCCGGCAGTTCTTTTGTAACTTCTTTTAACATTTTAACACGTTCTTCTACGGAAAACAACGGGGTTTTTGCCTTATTATTCAGCACTCCGACAATGAGTTCGTCAACAAGTCCGCTTGCTCTTCTGATCACATCCAGATGTCCGTTCGTCACCGGATCAAAACTTCCCGGATAAATTGCTCTTAACATACCGTTCCTCCTGTTTTCTCCAAAAATACATGTTTATTTGTCTTATATAATTTCTCCTTGATAATCGAATAACCGAGTGCTTCTACATCGTCAAACGTTGTCTCTTTGGACGCTTCTACGATCAGCAGTGTATCTTCATCCACCAGATTTGAATCATTCAGACTCGCAAGTACTTGTTTCTCCAGATTATGGTTATACGGCGGATCCATGAAAATAATGCCAAACGCACTGGTTCCGCGAAGTCTTGCCAGTGCACTTAATACATCTGTTGCCACTACCTGTGCATTGGAATCCAGTTTTGTATATTTTAAATTCTCTTTGATACATGAAACTGCTTTCGGATTTTTCTCAACAAACACGGCTTCCTTCGCGCCACGGCTTAAAGCCTCGATTCCGATACCGCCGCTTCCGGCAAACAGATCCAGAAACCGGCAGTCATAAAGGCTCGGTGTAATCATATTAAATAATGTCTCTTTGATCCGGTCGGTTGTCGGACGTGTGTCCATTCCTTCAATCGTTTTCAGTTGTAATCTTTTGGCAGATCCTGCTATTACTCTCATAACATCCTCACTTGCTTCGCTTATTATATAGTTCTTCTATTAATATTTCTTCTTTCAGCAAAATATCTTTTTCCCGTTCATTATACGTATTTACTATATAAAAGTCAAATCGGCACACAGCATTTTCTGCCATGCGCCGATTTTTCTTTTCCTTATTTACCGGACATCTGTTTTTCCTGTTCTTCGATCATTTTCTTAACCATATAACCACCAACAGATCCGTTCTGTTTTGATGTCAGGTCTCCGTTGTACCCGTCTGATAATGGTACACCAAGTTCGCTTGCTACCTCGTATTTGAATTTGTCTAATGCTCCTTTTGCCTCCGGTACGGCGGCTCTGTTTGATGAACGATTTGCCATTTTATACTCCTCCTTTTAATCTCTGTGTTGTTCTGTAACCTTTTGTAATATTTGTTTTGGTTACGATCCTAGTATATGGAGGAATTAAATTATTACACTAGAAGTTCTTTCATAATCTGGAATTTTTTTCAACCATTCCGGATATTCTTCTAAAATCCAGTCTGCCGCTTCATTTGCCATTTGCAAGATTGCCGCATCCTGATAAATATCTCCGATTTTAAAATCCATAAGACCGCTTTGACGGATGCCAAACAGATCACCCGGACCACGAAGCTTCAGATCTTCACTTGCGATTTTGAAACCATCGTTGGAATGATTCAGAATATCCAGTCTTTTTTTCGTCTCTTTTGCATCAGAACCGGTCATAAAAATGCAATAAGACTGATATGCACCTCTTCCGACACGTCCCCGGAGCTGATGGAGCTGGGCAAGACCAAAACGTTCCGCGTTTTCAATCAGCATGACTGTCGCATTCGGCACATCGATTCCGACTTCAATTACCGTAGTGGATACAAGGATCTGAATCTGATTTTCTGCAAATTGCTGCATGATCTCATCTTTGTATACCTGTTTCATCTTTCCATGCAGGCAGCCCACCTGCACATCTGCGCCCATCTCATCCTGAAGCATCTTGCTGTAGTCCGTGACATTTTCTGCTTCCATGTTTTCACTCTCTTCGACCATCGGACAGATAACATAACACTGTCTTCCTTCTGCGATCTGTTTTTTCATAAACTGATAAGCAGTCTGCCTGTATCCGGTATCTACGACGCAGTTTTTGATCGGGATACGATTTGCCGGAAGCTCATCAATCACCGATATGTCCAGTTCACCGTATAAAATGATTGCAAGCGTGCGCGGAATCGGTGTCGCACTCATAACAAGCACATGCGGTGTACCGCCTTTCTGCGCGAAACTCTCTCTCTGCTTCACGCCAAAACGATGCTGTTCATCGGTCACAACAAGCGCCAGATTATCATAATTTACCGCATCCTGTATAAGCGCATGGGTTCCGATGATAATCTTCGCAAATCCGCACTCTATCCGGTCATAGGCACGCCGTTTTTCCTTTGCGGTCATGGAACCTGTCAGGAGCACTGCTTTCACTGGAATATCATAGGTTTCCAGCATATTACATATTGACGCGTAGTGTTGTCTTGCAAGAACTTCTGTCGGAGCCATCATTGCGCCCTGGCATCCTGAAAGTGCTGTATTAAAAAGCGCCAGAACTGCAACGATCGTTTTTCCGGAACCGACATCCCCCTGCACCAGACGTGACATGGTCATCTCTCCCGCCATATCTGTTGCAATCTCTTTCCAGACTTTCTTCTGTGCATTTGTCAGTTTATATGGAAGCTTCGCTATAAATGCATCTATATCCGGGTGTACCGGGATCACATATTCATTTTCCAGTTTTTCATTCTTATCTTTTAATTTTCGGATTGCAAGAATAAACTGAAGAAATTCTTCAAATACAAGACGCTTTCTTGCATGCATGAAAACAGCTTTGTCCTCTGGAAAATGAATTCCCCGGACCGCATAATTGTACTCTGCAAGTTCATAACGCATACGCAGTTCCTTCGGCAGACGTTCTCTGGTCAGATCCATCCCGTCAAGCACCTGATGCATTGCTTTCATAATGGCATGATTGGAAAGTCCGGCTGTCAGACCATAGATTGGCTGCAGCGTATTTTTTTTCCCGTCATACTGTTCCGGCGGATAAAAGACCTCCGGATGTTCCATGACAAGTTCGTTTCGTTTTCGCACAATCTTACCGCGAAGCGTAACTGCACCGCCTTTTTGAAATGTATTACGAAGATACGGCATCCGGAACCAGATAACCTTAAGCGTTCCGGTCAGATCTTTCACATGCATCGTCGTCACCTGCAGGCTGCGGTTCCCGGATACCTGCACGCGGCCAAAAATCATGCCGTTTACTGCCACTACCTGCCCTTCTCTTACATCGCTTATTGACACCGGCTCTTCATATATATCATAGCCTCTCGGATAATAACGGAGCATATCTCCTACCGTAGAAATACCAATCTTCGCAAACAGTTTTTCTGTTTTCTCTCCGATTCCTTTTAATTCTTTAATACTTGTTTCTTTGATCATAACTGCTCCTGCGTAGTAACATCAATAACAAAAAGGGGACCGCTTAAAGTCCCCTTTTATCCTGCTTTTTTTCTATTCAACTGCCAATACGTAATAATAGATCGGCTGTCCACCAAACTGCGCATCAACGTCTACATCCGGATATTTCTCCGTCACTTTCTCTGTAAATGCATCTGCATCTTCTTCTGATACATCAGCTCCATAATACAGGCTGATCAGTGCTGAATCATCATCTACAAGCTGCTCCAGCATATCCAGCGCTGTTGCCTCCACTTCCGTTCCAACAGAAAGGATTCCGCTGTCACCGATTCCCATGATATCTCCTTCATGGATCTCTTTCTCATCAATCTTCGTATCACGGACTGCATATGTGATCTGTCCGGTCTTAACATTCTTAATCTCTTCCAGCATCGTCTCTTCGTTGCTCTTCGCATCTGCGTCCGGCACAAAATTGATCAGTGCTGTGATTCCCTGTGGTACTGTCTTTGTCGGAATTACAATGATCTCTTTATCTTCCACAAGCGCTTTTGCCTGATTTGCAGCAAGGACAATATTCTTATTGTTCGGAAGGATAAATACACTGTCTGCATTCACTGCATCAATTGCCTTGAGCATATCTTCCGTACTCGGATTCATTGTCTGACCGCCTTCGATAATATAATCAGCTCCAAGTTCTTTGAAAATGGAATTCAGTCCTTCACCAATTGATACCGTAATAAATCCCATTGGTTTTCTAGGCTCTTTAGCCTTCTCTTCTTCCTGTGCTGCCGCAAGTTTCTCGGCATCACGGATCAGTTTTTCCTGATGCTCCTCGCGCATATTGTCAATTTTCATGCGGGAAAGCTGTCCGTAAGTCAACGCTCTCTGAATCGCAAGTCCCGGATCATTTGTATGCACATGGATCTTCACAACATCGTCATCTGCAACACATACGATAGAATCGCCGATGGATGACAGATATGCTTTAAAATCATGTTCATCTGCTTCTGTAAATTCTTTCTCTGTAAGGATAATGAACTCTGTACAATATCCGAACTTGATATCTGCCGTATCTTCTGCATTCACTTTCGTTACAGTCACACCGCCGGCAGGCTGGATCGCACTGTAATCTACTTCTTTTCCAAGGAATGCATCATATGCTCCTGAAATCACTTCCAGAAGTCCCTGTCCGCCGGAATCTACAACGCCGGCTTCTTTAAGAACCGGAAGCATCTCCGGAGTCTTTGCAAGCACTTCTTTTGCATGTTCGATCACTGCCGGGATGAACTCTTCGAGATCATCTGTCTCCTGTGCCAGCTCAGAAGCCTTCTCAGCAATACCGCTGGCAACTGTAAGAATTGTTCCTTCCTTCGGCTTCATAACTGCTTTATAAGCTGTATCACGCGCTCTTGTGCATGCTGCTGCAAGTGCGATCACGTCAATCTCTTTCTCTTCGCGGATTGACTTGGTAAATCCTCTTAAAAGCTGTGACAGGATAACACCGGAGTTACCTCTTGCGCCACGCAGGGAACCGGATGAGATTGCTTTTGCAAGCTCTTTCATACCCGGATTCTCAAGTGCTGTTACTTCCTTTGCTGCAGACATAATTGTCAGTGACATGTTCGTTCCTGTGTCTCCATCCGGAACCGGAAAAACATTCAGCTCATTGATAAATTCTTTCTTTGCCTCTATATTCTGTGCACCTGCAAGAAACATCTTTGCAAGCATGTCCACATTAATTGTCTTTGTAGCCACTTCTTATGTTCCTCCTTAACTAATCGATGACTCTTACACCTTCGATATAGATATTGATCTTATCAACCGGCATACCTGAAAATTCTTCTACTTTATACTGTACATTGCTGATCAGGTTCTCTGTTACTGCAGAGATACTGACACCATATGCGACGATCGCATGAAAATCAAGACTGATGTGATTGTCATCAGAAATGTGAACCTGAATACCACGTGTCAGGCTCTCTCTTTTAAGCAAATGTACAAAACCATCCTTCATATTAACAGCAGCCATACCAACGATACCAAAGCATTCTACTGCAACGGTTCCGGCATATTTTGCAATAACCTCAGGATCAATTGTAATAATTCCAAGATCTGTACTAACGCATCCCTTCATACTGCAACCTCCACTTCTTCTATTTATCATTTTAAGTATAGTCTAATCTTCTATATTATACCCTGTTTGCTCATTTATTACAAGTCACGCATAGCAGACAGCGCCTGTTCTGTCATAAAAATATAATTTTTTGTCATATAAAAAACTCAGATTCCAAATCGAACCTGAGTTTTTAATTCCAATCACATTCTTGATTAAGCACGTTCAACTTTGCCTGATTTTAAGCAAGAAGTACAAACATACATTTTCTTTGTAGCTCCGCCTTCTGTCTTAACACGAACTGATTTTACGTTTGATTTCCACATCTTTGGTGATCTTCTATGTGAGTGACTTACATTGTTACCAAAGTGAGCACCCTTTTCACAAATAGCACATTTAGCCATGACTGCACCTCCTAACGCTCATAATAAGTCTGTTCTCCAGACTCGCAACATTGACATTGTAACAGACTTGTTATCTAATTGCAAGTATTTTTTATAAAAATGTAATCTTAAGATGAAAATATGTTTTCAAGGCGGCAAAAGTGTTCTCTCCTGTCTGCACCGCCTGCTAGCAGCAGAACAGATTATACCCTGCCAGTATACATAAAATAATACAGATCACTTCTATAAAAGCATTCGGTAAGATCATAGACAGAATAAGCCCGACAGCAACCCAGAACAAAGCAAATCCGATTACTTTCTTCATAATTCTCACTGCCTTTATCAATTCTTTTCATATTATTTTATGCAAATTTGCCGGAAAACATTACAAAGTTCTCTGCCTGGTTATTCCTCGTCAAGAATATCCATAACATCTTTCTCCGTCATCTTGTCATCTTTATCGCCGGTAAACTTGTCGATGGCATCCGGAATCATATCCAGGATCTTCGTCATCGTATCCTGATTCTTGATATTTACAAGTTTTGTTTTACCATTCTGGATCACAAGCACCGCACACGGAGACATCTTACCGCCGACACCTCCTGCCCCTTTTTCCTTCTTATCGCCGCTGAATGCGCCGGCTCCGATACCAAAAGAGACATCTACAAGTGGAAGAATGATCGTATCTCCGATGTGAATTGCATCTCCGACAACTGTCTTTGATGAAACAACACTATCCATTCCCCGGAACAATGCTTCTACTGTTCCTTTAAAATTATTGTCTGCCATATTATTTCCTCCTGACTTTATCTTTCATAATTTTTTATATCCCGATAGGTCGTTCTGATATTCCGGTTCCAGAACAATACCCATGCAAGTCTCGCAAGATGATTTAACCGTAAGTTTCCTTTGCAGAGAAGGCTTCCTCCAAATACTGCCTGTTCAAAATCCGGATGCACTTCAAATGCCGACCCAAAGAGCGGATAAAATACACTTAATACAGCCAGCACTTCACCGGTATAAGCCGGATCTTCAAATCCAAATCTTATCTTTCCTTCCAGCTTCTTTGGTTTCCACGCTTTCAGAAAACGGAAAAGCTCTTTTTTAGCTTTTTCAAATGCAGCTTTATGCGTCTCGTCCCGAAGAAAGGACATCAATTGCTCTTTCTTATCCACAACTGTCTGCTTCTGCTCACGCATCTTATCGCGCGTTCTCTTTATCTTCTTTACAATCCTCTGAATGTAAGATTCTTTTTTATCCGGATTCTTCCGTTTAGATTTTTTCTTTTCAGTTTTTTCAGGATCTTCTGAAACTTGTCCAGATTTTTCTTTATCTTCTTCACACTGTACCGTCTGCGGAAGTTTCTTAACATCTTGTGCTTTTTCAGCCACCTGTAATTCTTCTTCCACTTCTGGCTCTTCATACGCTTCAACAGACCTCTTTTTCTCTGGCTCTTCATGCGTTTCATCAGTTTCTTCCACTGTTGTATCCGGTTCTTCGTTAACAGACCGTTCTTTTTCGTCATCTTTCTCATCGGCTTTCTCCTCCTTTATTTCTGCGCTTCGCTTCTTTGCAGATCTTCGTTTCCAGAACACAATCCGTAATTTCCATATCAGATGGCTGTCCTTATACAGCAGATCGATTCTGAACAAATGTAAAAGCCACGTTATGCACACCTTTCCTTTCAAGCTGTCTGTAGTCCCTCTGCATACGCCCTGTGCTTTGTAACGAACAGGAACAAACAGCAGGATCAGAATCAGCAATAGCAGTATTCCCAGTATCACTGCGATTATGATTCCTATTATTTTCAAGATCAACAACAATATATGTAGCATCTTAACCTTCCCGTTCTTTTTCTAAAATATAGGAACGGATATCCGCACCTTTGGTTTCATTATACACTTCCTGTGTGATTCCTTCCACTATTTCCAGCGCATCCTCAAAATCTTTTGTAAGACCCACGACAAGCGGCAGCTCCTCCGGATAATTTTTCTGCCTGCGGATACATGCCGGGAAAATATCCAGCTGGTTCTGATCTGTCGATGCAAGTGTGATCAGATAAACTCCGGGTAATAATTTCCCGTTTTTCAGTTTTTTAATCAGATTTTCTTTTTTCTTCTGCAGGCCTTCCGGCACATATAAATATTTATAAATATGCATATGCCGCCCTCTTTCTTTAATAATAGGCATCAAAAACTTTCCTTGCCACATTAACTGCTTTCGCATTACCGTCTGCTGCTTCGATCACAACGCTGACAACAAGATCCGGATCATCCACGTTCGACATACCGATAAACCAGGAGTGGTCTTTGTTCTTATCCGAACTGTACTCTGCTGTTCCGGTCTTTCCTGCTGTTGTATAACTTGTTCCGCTCATTGCTGATGCTGCTGTTCCGTATTTTGTTACACTGGACATATAATCCTTTAACATGGAAGCTTCTTTCGCTGTCATCAGTTCTGCATATTTTTCCGGTTTCGTCGAGCTTATCACAGCGCCTTTGTAATTTGTCACAGAATCCACAAGGTACGGCTTCATCAATGTTCCACCATTTGCAATTGCCGAAGTAATGAGTGCCATATGATATGGACTTACCTGTGTCTTTCCCTGTCCGATCGCTGTCATCATACGTTCCGCGATTCCTGCCTGGTCACTTAATGCAAAATGACTTTCTTTATAAGAAATATTCCCCGGAAGTTTTGAATCAAACAGCAGCTTCTTTGTAGTCTTCTTAAAATCCGGGATCTTCAGTCCTTGTCCGATATTACTGAAAGAGGTATTGCAGGAATAAGCAAGGCTGTCTCTGAAACTTACCTGTCCGTGCACTTTTCCGCCAAAGCAGTGGATCGTATTCGATCCAGCTTCGATCTGTCCCTGGCACACATAAGAATAATCATCCGGATTGCCATGTTCTCTTATATACTCCAGTGCTGTTATCACTTTAAATGTAGATCCCGGCGGATACTGTCCCTGTGTTGCACGGTTTAACAGTCTTGCCGATGAATCCGTATTGAGTGTCTGCCATTTGTCTTCCACTGTCTCCGGATTGAAGTCCGGCTTTGATACCATGGCAAGAACTTTGCCTGTCTTCGGATCCATGGCAACAACCGCACCCTTTCGGTCTCCCAGCGCATCATACGCTGCTCTCTGTAATTTCACATCCAGTGTTGTGACAACATTGTCTCCCGGATTCTTCTTATCCTGAAATTCATTCGTTAGCTTCTCCAAAAAAAATGCATTTGACGACAGAAGTTCGGAATTCATTCTGGATTCCAGACCGTATTTCCCTTTTGCCGTATACCCGACTACATGGGCAAATTCTCTTCCATACGGATATTCCCTCGTCTCGCTTCCATCTGCGGAAGTTGTCGTCTGAGCAAGTACTTTCCCTCTTTTGTCCAGAATCTTACCTCTTGTAACACGTTTGGCAAGCGTATCTGATCTCCGGTTGTACGGACTGCTTATGAAATCTTTACTTTTTACAACATTAAAATAGGATATATATCCCATCATGACTAAGAAAAGTGTGACAAAAACATATGTTACTCTAGCGAACTCTTTGTTGCGGGCGCGTTTGCGCTTTGCGCGGCGCTTTTCTTCCCTGCGGGCGCGCCTGCGGTCTCTGGCGGTCATATGCCGGCGTTCTTCTCTGCGGCGCATGTTCCTGTCTGCTTCTCTTTGCTCGTAACCGTTCCTTCTTCTTTCTTTCAATGTCCTCTTCCTCGTCTTCTCTTAAAATATAAAGTCCCTGAATAATCGCAAACATGATCACTGTACTGAACAGTGAACTACCACCATAGCTGACCAGAGGAATGGTCACACCGGTGGATGGAATAAACTTGGTCACACCTCCGATGGCAAGAAACACCTGGAAAATATAACAGGTTCCAAGCCCCAGCGCTACCAGCTTGTAAAATCCGTTGTGAAGCTGCATTGCAATATTTAAAAACATAATATAACAGCTCACACAGATCAGTATCATACAAAGTCCGTAGATCAGTCCCATCTCTTCACCGATCGCTGCAAAAATGAAATCGGATACTGCAACCGGGATCGTATTCGGCACTCCCTCAAATAAACCAAGTCCGAACCAACTTCCGGTGCCGATTGCAAATAAAGACTGTGCTACCTGCTGTCCGCCGTTCGCGTATACAGCAAGCGGATCTTTCCATACGATGACACGCACACGCACATGGTTGAACAGATAATATGCCGCCACGGACGCCAGACTCCCGGCACCCAGTCCGGCAAATATATACAGAGGCTGTCTCGTTGCCACATAGAGCATAACGAGATATACAACAAATATGATGAGTGCCGCACCAAGGTCTTTGGATACAACCAGGATCAGCACATGGAATGCCGCCAGCGCTGTCGTGATCACAATATTCTTAAATTCCAGTGACAGCTTAAAACTGGAGGCAACAAAGAATACAAAAACAATCTTCACAAGCTCTGACGGCTGGATATTTGCAACCTTTGTTGAAAAGCTAAGCTTTGCACCTCCGGTAACTCCACCCCAGATAACAACTGCCGCCAGCGAAAAGATACCGATTACTGCGTAAAATTTTCTCCATTCTGCCAGAAACTTGAATTTCCGGATGATCACCGGTACAACCAGACTGCATGCAATACCTGCCGCCGCGATCATAAACTGCTTGATCGCGTAAGAATAATTCAGCCTCGTCAGCATGATAAATCCAATGCATAACAGCATACACATATTATTGACGACCAGTCTGGACACCTTTGGATATAACAATGTGTACAAAATGATCGTAGCTCCAAACAATACTACCTGCATCAGATAAAACGCCAGCATTTTGATGTCATCCGTCTGTAAATACATCACTGCAAATGCGATCGCATGCATCAGAAACATTAATATATTCTGTCGGCGCAGAAGATAACGTTTTCTGTCCGGGTCCTGATAACCAAATATGCTGAAACATAAGAATGTGTACATAATGATCAGCAGAATCATCACATATTTGGATAGTTGTACGATTATATTTACCAAACTCTCACCTACTTCACTCCTCGTTTAAAATGTCCTTTTGTATAGGAGGCTTCCGGAAGCTGTGCATTTCTTCCCCGTAAAAATACATCTCCATATACATTTATAATATCCCGCGTTTCTTTTCCGGATTCCATCGTGAAATCCAGCCGCAGTGCCGATGGCTGTAAATTCCGGATCTCTTTATGCTGTTTCATAAGCATAAGCGGAACCGGGTTATAAATAATATTATAGCAGAAACTGCACTCATTCCTTACCGGAAATCTGTTCTGATAACGGTCCGTCAAATATAAAAGTGACGGCTTTCTCTCACAGCTCCTCGTATTCTTCTGTATACAGTTTGCCGTGATCATCACCGGCTGGTATCCGTAAATACTCAGCATACCGCCCAAAAGACCGCAGTCTTTTAATTCTCTGCCATTGAGTTCAACAGATGCCGTAAACCGGGAAATGCCTTCCTGCTTCAGAAAAGCTTTTCCACTGTGGTTAAATACATACATATTGTAATCTGTCAGAATCTCATCCGTGTAATTTTTCTCTTTCAACCATGCAAGGCTCTCGAAATTGCGGATCATCACGCCATCAAAACTCTTCTTAAGTTCTGCATAGTACTGTTCAAACAGCTTAACTGCACGTTTCCGGAAAATATATGGCATAGCAAGATATAGTTTCTGATCATCAGAGAGCTTCTCTCTGAGATTTTTCCATTCTTTCGCCTCACAAAGTGTACTTTCTGCCAGGATCACTGCAACATCTTCTCTGCCTGCTGCGGCTTCAAACTGTTCCGGTGTGCATACGCGCACTGTAAATCTCTCATCCGCCGGAACATTATTATATTCGTGGCAGATCTCATCCTGTCTCTCAAAAAATGTTTCAACACATTCCGACGACTCTGAAGTTCTACGATATGGTTCTAATAATTTTTCTTCTAATAATCCCAGACTTTCCCGTCGCAGTTCATTGATTGCCTGCATTGGTAGAAAAATACTGCCTTCCGTATGGATTTCCAACTCATCAAATGTAAATGGCGTCTGACCTGTCTTGCGCATCTGCTTATCAATACGCTTCTCATCTAACGGCTGCTTCAGTGCTTTCTGCACTTCAGCGCCTTCACAAGAAACAGATACCTCCCGACAGCATAAGTCTATTTTAGCACGACTTCCTTCGGAAAGTGTGAAGACTCCCTTAATTTTTTCTTGCTTTTTTGAAAATTCCGGAAGCGTCTCTACCTGTTCTTCTCCTTTTGGCCGTTTTAGTGATAACATCGATCTGCCATTTTCGCATTGATAATAACCCTTCATATAGCCTCTTCTTCTGTAGGCATTCTCCAGAGTTTTAAGATCTTCCGGCTTCACACGGAAACCATCGCGCCCTTTCTGCAAATAAAGATTCACGTATTTGCGGTACATCCGTACAACCGTATAGACATATTCCGGCTGCTTCATCCTGCCTTCAATCTTAAAAGAGTCAATTCCAGCTTCGATCAGATCCGGGATCATCTCTATTGTGCACAGATCCTTAAGGCTCATCAGATCCTGCGGTTTCTTTCCCTCTACGGAATATGGAAGACGGCACGGCTGTGCACACTGTCCCCGGTTACCACTTCTTCCGCCAATCATACTGCTCATCAGACACTGGCCAGAATAACAGTAACACATTGCACCGTGAACAAAGCATTCCATCTCCAGACCTGTTCGTTCTTTCATCCGACGCACTTCCTCAAGACTGATCTCTCTTGCCGGAACAATACGCGTTGCACCCTTTCTGCCGAAAAATTCTGCTCCGTACTCGCCTGTCACTGTCATCTGCGTGCTGACATGCACCGGCAGATCCGGAAAAACCTCACGGATAAACGAAAAAACACCCAAATCCTGAACAATTACGGCATCCAGCCCTTGACGGTAATATGGCAACAGATACTCATACAATTCTGCAAGTTCATAATCCTTCAGCAGCGTATTCACCGTCATATAAATCTTCCTCTGCTGTAAATGTACCTCATCAATGGCACGCAGATACTGCTCTTCATCCAGATTGCCTGCATATGCCCTTGCGCCAAAACGCATCCCGCCGGCATAAATCGCATCCGCTCCGGCGGCAAGTGCCGCAGTCAGACTTTCATAGGAACCTGCCGGTGCCAGTATCTCTATATGATTGTGCCTATTCTCCGCCTCTCTGTTCATCCAACTACTCCTTGTTCTATAATATCTACCCTGCCAGATACTTCACATCTCATCTGAATATCTCTGGCAGCGAAGTTTCCTTTTAAACAAATAAATTGTGTCCTAGCATATTTCCGCACCGAGCGCGTTGCTGAGCGCCTGCGACGCTCATTTAGCAACTACCGGAGTGAAACGTAGACAGTTTACAACAATCTACCTCTTCGTGCGAGTGCGCATCCCGCCGGAGATTTTTCATGTAACAGAAAATGCACTTTCCTGTTACATGAAAAAGGCTGTCACTCGACAGCCCTTACTTATTTTTATTCTCTGTCTCCAACTGAACGATCTTAAGCTGAAGTTCTTTGTTCTCTTCTTTTAACTTATCCATCGCTTTCTCAGCATTCTCAAGCTTGATCTGCACGGATATCAAGTCATGTTTCAGTTCGTACATGTCCTTGTCTTTCTCCTCGATATCGTTTTCCAGTGAAGTCCCCTGCTTCTTTGCTTTGAAATAATCATCCGCAATATTAAGTGCCAGAAGGATACTTCTTGTCTCAGCGTTCTGCTTGCGATATCCGTCGCTTGCTCCGAGCTCGTCCAGTTTATGATTCAGATAAGTAGATACTTTCTGCAGATAGTCTTCGCTCTCAAATCCGCTCAGTGTAAATACCTTTCCTCCGATTAATACTTCTGTAAAATTCTTTGATGATGCCATAAATGCCTCCCGCATACATTCATAATCTTTTTACCATTATAAACTAATCTGTGCAAAAAACCAACCTTTTTTTCATCTGCTGATTTTTCTGCCGATTTTTCAGACTTCCATATTCATCTCAATGCCAAGATGTATATATGCTTTTTCTGTGACAATTCTTCCCTTCGGAGTACGCTGGATAAATCCATTTTTCAGCAGATACGGTTCGTATACATCCTCGATCGTTCCTGCATCTTCTCCGACAGAAGCTGCCAGTGTGTCCAGCCCTACCGGGCCTCCGGCAAATTTATTCACAATCGTAAGCAAAAGTTCCCTGTCTGTCTGATCAAGACCTTCTTTATCTACATCCAGAAGATCCAGTGCATAGTCTGCAACTTCCTTTGTGATATCTCCGTCATACTTTACCTGTGCAAAATCCCGCACACGCTTTAACAGACGGTTTGCCAGTCTCGGTGTTCCTCTGGAACGTCTCGCCAGCGCCAGAGCGCCCGCTTCATCGATTCCTACTTCCAGTACTCTCGCTGAACGCTTGATGATCGTCACCAGTTCCTCAGTTGTATAATATTCCATCCGGTGTACAACTCCGAAACGGTCCCGGAGCGGCGCTGTCAGCATACCTGCTCTCGTCGTTGCACCTACCAGTGTGAATTTTGGAAGATCCAACCGAATAGATCTTGCAGTTGCGCCCTTTCCGATCATGATATCAATCGCATAATCTTCCATCGCAGGATAAAGTACTTCTTCTACCTGCCGATTCAGCCGATGGATCTCATCTACAAAAAGAACATCCTTCTCCTGCAGATTATTTAAAATTGCTGCCATCTCACCCGGTTTTTCAATTGCCGGTCCGGATGTGATCTTAATATTCACGCCCATCTCATTGGCAATGATCCCGGCAAGTGTTGTCTTTCCAAGTCCCGGCGGACCATAAAACAGGACATGATCCAGTGCATCTCCTCGCTCTCTCGCCGCACGGATATATACATTCAACATCTCCTTCGCCTTTGCCTGTCCGATATAATCGTCCAGAAGCTGCGGGCGGAGATTGTTCTCGATCTTCGCATCTTCTTCCAGATTCTCTGTTGTTATGATTCTTCTGCTCATCTTTATCGATCCTTTACAGCATCTGTTTCAAAGCCTGTTTTAATACAGCTTCGACATCCATTGCTTCTGTTATTTCTATTTTCTTCACAGCTCTTAAAGCCTCTGTACTGCTGTAGCCAAGTGCTGTCAGCGCCTGAACAGCTTCGCTCTGGACTCCGGACGAATCTCCGTAAGAAATATCCCCGGCGTCTCCGGTCATCGTATGCTCTAACGCATCCTCAAGGCTTAGCTTGTCCTTAAGCTCTAAAATGACCTTTTCTGCTGTCTTCTTGCCGATTCCCGGTGCCGCACAGATTGCTTTCACATCACCGGATAATACTGCAAAACGCAGATCATCCGGGCTTAATACAGACAGTACTGCCTGACCGCCTTTTGGTCCGATCCCGTTCACACCGATCAACAACTTGAATACCTGCAGATCATCTCTTGTCAGGAATCCAAATAACTGCATCGCGTCTTCTTTTACATTAAGATAAGTATAAATACGCACCTCATTGCCGACCGGCGGCAGCTGGCTGATCGACTCTACCGGCATGAAAATACCATAGCCGACGCCACCGACATCTACGATCACGCGATCTGCTTCCACAACCGCAAGTTCACCTCTGATATATTGAATCATCTGTTCCTCCATTTACCTAAAACTGTATATTCACAAGCCTCTTAAGCATCATCTCCGCAACAATGCCGATCACAAGTCCGGTAAGCAGCCCTGCTACCAGAAGTACCGGGAAATAATAAGTAACGCTGAATGTCTCTACCACAACAGCCGCAACAATAAGCTGTCCGATATTGTGGAAGACACCGCCTGCAATACTGATTCCCTGCAAGCTGAATCCTCCCCACTTCTTAAGAAGCGCCATTACAGTCAGACTTAAAAGTCCTCCGGCAAGGCTGTATATAATGCTGAAATAATTTCCAAAAATAAATCCTGCCAGCAATATACGCACGACAGAAAGAAGATACGCCTCTGAAAGGCGCATCTTATATAAGGCAACAACAATGATCAGATTCGCAAGTCCAAGTTTCACACCGGGAATCCCGAGGTTGACCGGAATCAATGTCTCTACATAACTAAAAATCAATGCCAATGCCGTAAACACTCCAAAATATGCTACTCTGCTCTTCACGTACTCCTTATCTTCCTTCCTGCTACAATACCTTAATTTGATACAGCATCAAATTCACTGTTCTCACTGCTCTCAACTTCAACAACTACTTTATTCGGAAGACAGATAATGCTCTCATTGTTTTTTGAAATTGCTTTCTGGTTCACGCAGAGTTGATCCGGGCAGTCTGCCTCTTTCATCTTCGCTCTGTTGTTTTTGATCACAAGTGTATTCGTTCCACCATTGATGGAAATCTCCTGATCCTCTCCAAGAGAATAGGTTCCCTCAATCTTCCCGTCTACTTTCACCACAACGCAATTCGCACCTTTGGCGCCAAGAAGGTTATGGAGAAAGAAGGCAAGACCCGCTACAACAATGATAATCGCAATTAAAACCCAGTCTTTTTTCTTCAAATGCATCTTTTCTTTCATATACACCGTTCCTCTCTGCGTTACATTCTAACACAAGAAATCAAACACTGCAATCACATGTTCGATTGCATATCTTATTTTTCATGGTATAATAACTTAAGATTATGACTGCCGACCTGGAGGTGTATTATGAAACTAAAAAAAATCACGGCAGCAGCCATGTGTGTTTCACTTCTTCTGACCGGTTGTTCCGGACTTTCCGGAAAACGCGGGCTTACTTACAGTGACACATTATTTGACACCACAATTAAGGTGCAGATCCTGGATTCTGCCAATACTTCTGTCATCAAGGGCTGCGAAACATTATGTAAGAAATACGACGCTATGTTCTCACCGGACAACAAAAAAGGCGATGTATATAAGATTAATCATGCAAAAGGAAAAGCTGTTACCGTTTCGGACGATACGATCAGTCTGATCAAAAAAGGGCTTTATTATGGAAAGTTCTCGAAAAGTGAATTTGATATTACCATCGGTTCTGTTTCCCGCCTGTGGGATTTCCGTTCCGGCAAGAAAAAGGTACCATCTTCCGCAAAAATCGACAAAAAGCTTTCCCACGTCAATTATCACGATGTAATAATAAATGGCAATGCTGTTACGCTGGCAGACAAACATGCGAAAATTGACCTCGGAGGAATCGCCAAAGGTTATATTGCAGACCGCGTAAAAGACTATCTGAAAAAGAAAGGCGTGAAACACGCGACGATTAATCTCGGCGGCAATGTACAGACGATTGGTACCAAGCCGGATGGTTCGGATTATCACATCGGCATCCAAAAACCATTTGGGAAAAACGGCGAAGCGATCGCTTCCGTAAAGATTGATGATCAGTCTGTTGTCACCAGTGGCATTTACGAACGATATTTTGAAAAGAACGGAAAGATTTACCATCACGTGCTCTCGCCTTCAACCGGAAAGCCATGCAAGACAGATCTGTACAGTGTATCTGTTATCACAGATTCATCACTAACGGCAGATGCGCTGAGTACCATCTGTCTGATGATGGGATATGACCGCGCACTGAATATGGTAAACCAGTTAGATAATGTTGACGCCATTTTTATTACAAATGATGGCGAACTTCATTATTCGAATAATTTCCAAAAAAATCACTAGTAGCTGGTATTCTTTAGATGTTTCAGCTGACGATCACAGATAATGGAATAAAGCAAAAGAAAGACGATCACTTTACTGCGATCGTCTTTTTATTGCTTTATTCCATTCATATGTGCCACCAAGTATCCGCGAATGGCACATATTGTCGTCCAGTCTTGATTGTCCCAGCTACCTATACTTCTATATATTTACTGCAGGCAACCGCCATTGCTCCAGGACCGATATGACATGCCACGCTCAGAGATAATTTTTCTGTGCGAATCTCATAATCAGGAAATCTCACCTGTAACTCCGCAATCCATTTGTCTTTTTCTTCTTCTGAGCATGTATATGCAGCTTCCAGATGAACCTTTTCTCCTGCGAAACGGGAATGAATATCCTTGTCAATTGCATCCAGCATTGTCTTTTTTGCAGCCTTCCATCCGCGCACTTTTGCAAATGCATCCAGTTTCTCGCCTTGGATCTGGAGTACCGGTTTCAGATTCAGTACCGTTCCGATTGCTGCGGCAGCAGGTGTGATTCTTCCACCTTTTTTCAAATATTTCAAAGTATCAACTGTAATATAAATGCTGGATTCCAGCTTTTCACGCATCAGAACATCGACGATCTCTTCACCGGACATTCCTTTATCGCGCATCATCATGGCGTCTTCCACAGATTGGCGTTGTGTTACGGAAATACGCTGGTTATCCACAACATGTACTTTTCCTTCAAATTCTCTGGCGAGCATGATCGCGTTCTCGCAGGAACTGCTCAGTCCGCTGGACATCGGAATATGAATGACTTCATCATACTCCTCTAGCAGTTCTTCCCACAGTTCCATAACATCTCCCGGTGACGGTTGAGATGTTGAAATATCCGCACCGGTTTCCAGTTTTTCATAAAATTCATCCTGTGTCAGTGTAATATCTTCGTAATACAGTTCCCCATTGATATAAAATGGCATCGGCACAACACGGATTCCCAGTTCCTTTGCTTCTTCCTGTGTAATACCACTGTTGCTGTCTGTTACAATTGCTATTTTTCCCATTACCTATACCTCACTAATTTTTAAAGCTGTGGATCGGTGCCGGAATACGTCCTTTCCTGTTCACAAATGAACTGCAGTCGTATTCGTTTACCGGCATGATCGGTGCATAGCCTAACAACCCACCGAACTGCGCCACATCTCCTACATCTTTTCCAATAACCGGAATGAGACGAACCGCTGTCGTCTTCTGGTTCACCATTCCGATTGCCATCTCATCGGCAATGATCCCGGAAATGGTTGTTGCTTTTGTCTTTCCAGGTATTGCGATCATATCTAACCCAACGGAGCAGACACATGTATATTCGCACCGGCAATATAAGCCGTTACTTTTGCGATAATTCCGACATTGTCTTTTCCAACTACTGTAATGATACATTTCTTCATATGCGAGTCCTCCTTCAAAGCCTGTTCATCTCTTCCTACAGCTGAATAATGTTAGAAACGGATGTTCTTTTTGCAACTGTGATCGGAAGTTCTTCTCCCTTGTACGGATTGTCTCCCATCGTAACTTCCAGTTTCACAGTTTCATAAGCAAGACTTTCATAATTATTTTCCTTGCTCAGATGTCCGAGTACAACTGCGGACATATCATCATGCAGTATATCACAAAGAAGGCGCCCTGACAATTCATTTGATAAATGTCCTTTGTCGCCCATAACTCTTCTTTTCAGAGGATAAGGATATGGACCGACTTCTAGCATATGTATGTCGTGGTTCGCCTCCAGTACAATGCCATTCAGATTTTTAAGGTTCTCAATGGTATAGTCATCATATATTCCAAGGTCTGTTGCAACTGCAGCAGACTTACTGCCATTCTCAATCCGGTAACCGGACGGTTCATTTGCATCATGGGAAATTGCAAAAGGACGGATGTCCATATCTCCCAGACGAAATGTCTGATCTACCTGCACCTCATGCAGAAGACCTTCCGGAAGCCTGCCAATATTTTTATTGGCTTTGATTCCTTCAATCGTTCCATGAGTTGCATAAACAGGAACTGCATATTTTCTGCTGAATACACCCAGTCCCTGTATATGATCGACATGTTCATGTGTAATGAGAATCCCCTGTAGTTCATCTCCTTTGATCTCCAGCTCTTTCAAGCCTTCTTCAATTCTCTTTTTGCTGATTCCAGTGTCTACCAGAAGATGCGTAGTATCATCTCCTATGTAAATACAGTTTCCGCTGCTTCCACTGGCAATGCTGCATAATCTCATCTGTTATTTCCACCTGTTCTTTACAATGTTATTTTTTCTATTATGTACCGTCATGCTGTCTTTTAACTGTTACAGATTCTTTACGATCTGATCGATCTGGATCATTGTCTCGGCGAAAACACCATTATTGTCAATAACTCTGTCACATTCCTTCATAAATTGCTCTTTTGTAAGCTGGGAAGCCATGATATCATCAATCTTGGATTCCTTGTATCCTCTGGAATAAAACAGACGGTTCTTACGGACCTCTGTCTTCACATATACATACCAGAGTTCGTCATAGACCTCTTCATAATGATCTTCGATCAGAAGTGCAGATTCCAGAATAAACAGATTCGTATTCTTCCGCTCTTCATGACGGATTTTTTTCTTAATCTCTTCCTTTACAGCCGGATGCACAATTGCATTGAGTGCTTCTAATTTGGCTTTGTCTGTAAATACGATATCCGCAATTTTCTCACGGTCCAGCTCTTTCTTCTCATCCAGGATGTCTTCTCCGAAATAAGCAACAATCTGCTCATAACATTCTGTTCCTTTTTTCTGTAAATGCTTTGCGACTTTGTCAGCCTGACAGATGGTTGCACCATATTTGTCATTCAGATATTCCAGAATCTGTGTTTTCCCGGAACCAACGCCACCTGTTAATCCTATTATCTTCATGTCTTTTCACCTCTTATTTTGCTTCGTACCAATTCGTTCCAGTATGCATATCTATCTCAAGCGGCACCCGAAGGTCAGCCGCATGTTCCATCTCTTCTTCCAGAATTTTCTTCACTTCTTCAACTTCCGTTTCGTACGCTTCGATCAAAAGTTCATCGTGTACCTGAAGCACAAGTCTTGATTTTAAATGCTCTTCTTTCAGTCTGCGTTCCACACCGATCATGGCAATCTTCATAATATCTGCCGCTGTTCCTTGGATTGGTGCATTCATCGCCACTCGTTCTCCAAATGAGCGTTGCATGAAATTGCTCGATGATAATTCCGGAACCGGACGCCGTCTGCCAAACAGTGTTACTACATATCCGTTCTCTTTTGCATGTGCGACTGTATCATCCAGAAACTTTTTGATTCCTGGATATGTCTGAAAATAATCTTCGATGTATTTTGCCGCTTCTTTTCTCGTAATGCTCAGATCCTGGCTGAGGCCAAAGGAACTGATTCCATATACAATACCAAAGTTTACTGCTTTTGCATTTCTTCTCTGCAACGGTGTCACTTCATCGAACGGAATGTGAAATACCTGTGATGCGGTAATTCTGTGAATGTCTGCTTCCTCCCTGTATGCCTGGATAAGCTGCTCATCCTGCGAGCAGTGTGCAAGCACACGCAGTTCAATCTGCGAATAATCAGCATCTACAAATACATATCCTTCTTCCGGCACAAATACTTTACGAATCATTCTGCCAAGTTCCACTCTGACCGGTATATTCTGCAGGTTTGGCTCCGCACTGCTCAAACGCCCGGTTGCCGTCACTGTCTGATGGAACTTTCCATGGATCCTTCCATCTTCCTGAATGTACCCCGCCAGCCCGTCTGCGTACGTAGACTTAAGCTTCGTAAGCTGTCGGTATTCCAGTACTTTTGATACGACCGGATAATCCGGTGCCAGCTTGTCCAGCACATCCGCCGCAGTTGAATATCCGGTCTTTGTCTTTCTTCCGCCCGGAAGTTCCATTTTTTCAAACAGAATTACTCCAAGCTGCTTCGGTGAATTGATGTTGAACTCTTCTCCTGCAAGCTCGTAGATATCTTTTTCCAGTTCAGTAATCTTACCGACAAGCTGATCTCCGTAAGCTTTCAGCGCTTCTGCTTCCACTTTCACACCATTTTGTTCCATCTCATATAAGGTAAATACAAGTGGCATCTCAATGTTTTCAAAAAGCTCCCAGCTCTTTGTATCTTTTAAACGGTTCTCCAGCGGTTCTTTCGCCGCAAATGCTGTATATGCTTCATAGCAGGCTTTTGTTCTCCCGTCTGCTTTCTCATCAATCATAAGTCCGAGCTGTTCTCTTGCGACATCTTCATACATATAATCGCTTTTCAGTGGATTCAGAAGATACGCCGCAACTGTCGCATCAAAACAATTCGCCCTGTTTTCTATCGGCAGTTCAGCTATGACATTTTTCAGATCAAATACAACAAATTGTCCGGCTTTCCGCTGAATCTGCGAGACTTGCTCTAATAACCATTCTGCGGAAATCTCTCCACCTGTAAGAATTAACGCTGTCTTTTCCTGTGATGCACAGAATGCAACTCCTCCAAGAGCTGCCTGCATGGCAAATAATGGCAATACATTTTCTGTATCTTTATAAACAGCTGCGCCAACAACTTTTTCTCCCTCAAGCTTCTTCAGATATGTTTCAGCTTCCTTCTTTGTCTTGATCGCACAGAAAGTCTCTTCAATCGATGGCGCTTCTGGCTGTACATCAAAACGGGATAACAGGTTCTTAAACTGTAATCTCTGGAAATATGCATAAGCCTCTTCCGTATAGAGATTGCCAAGTTTTGCCTCTTCAAAATCGTATTCCACATCCGCGTGCACTTCGATCGTCGCCAGTGTCTTGCTTAAAACCGCAAGATCCCAGTGTTCATTTAATGCCTTGGATGCTCGTGGTGGCTTCAGTTCTTCCACATGCTCATGTGCATTCTCAATAGAATGATACTCGGTAATGATCTTCGTTGCTGTCTTCTCGCCGATGCTTGGAACTCCCGGAATATTATCGGCAGTGTCACCCATCAGCGCTTTCAGGTCGATAAATTCAACCGGATTCACCTGATAGCGTTCTTTTACATCTGCCGCATAATAATCTTCCACTTCGGTGCGTCCCTGCTTCGTCTTCGGGATTCGAATCTTCACATGCTCTGTCGCAAGCTGCAGAAGATCTCTGTCACCGGAAATCACAGATACTTCCATGCCCTGTTCTTCTGCTCTTCTCGACAGCGTTCCAAGCAGGTCATCTGCCTCCAGTCCCGGCTGCTCGATAATGCGCACTCCCATCGCCTTTAACACTTCTTTGATCACCGGAACCTGCTGACGCAGTTCCTCTGCCATAGGCTTACGCGTTCCTTTGTACGCATCGTACATCTTGTGACGGAACGTCGGTGCATGCACATCAAAGGCCACCGTCAGATACTCCGGCTTCTCTTCTTCTAATATTTTAAACATGATCGTCAGAAAACCATAAATGGCATTCGTATGAAGCCCCTCTGAATTTGTCAGATCCGGAAGCCCATAGAATGCCCTGTTCAATATACTGTGTCCGTCGATCAGAACTATTTTCTCGCTCATAAAAACAACACTCCATGTATTTTTTCGCTACCTTAATACTATACACCAAATCCTTTGATTTTAAAAGTGCTTTTCTTTTTCTTCTTTCTCTTCTTCCTCAGCCTGGATAAACATCAGGACAAATACAACAAAAAGCAGGATACACACGGTATATACAGATTTTGTGCCAACCCCCGTCGTCAATTTTGTACTGATAACTGCGCCGAAGATAAATGCTGCAATAATTCCGTAATACTGAAGACTGTTATTACGTACTTTCCGGTCTCTGTGCACACCGGAATAAAAAAGATTCTCGGTAGCTGTCCTTAAGTTTCCGGTACACATCGTTGTTGCGTATTTCTTTCCTCCGCCAAAAGCCCTGAAACTCTCTACCTGCATAGAGCAGACGAAAGAAACTGCCGTATTGACCAGATCATTGCAAATGCCTTCCGGGACAAAAGAAACTGCCAGCAGTACAAGAATCTCCAGTGCGATAACGATCTGACGCCAGTGGATCTTTGTGCTGTAGCGGAAATTCAGTTTTACAATTTCCGTAATCATAACTCCGACCATAAACGCAAGGATCGGTAAAGTATACGTTGTTATTTTTTCAAAATTCTGCTGTGCAATATGAATCCCGAGAAGGACGATATTTCCCGTCTGTGCATTGGCAAATACGCCGCCCCGGCTTATATATGTATAGACATCCAGATAGCCTCCTGCAATCGCAAGAAGAAGTCCTATGAAATAAGACTCTGAAACCTGTCTTTTTAACTGTAGCATGAACTTACTTTCACATCCTTTATTTCTCTTTTTTCTGTAAATATGCCGCTCTTCCCTCTTCGTAAAGGTTGTTTCCCTCGCTGTCTATCACGACAACTAACGGCATCTCTTCTACATATAATCTGCGGAGCGCTTCCGCCCCAAGATCTTCATAAGCGATCAATTCTGCTTTTTTGATACATTTTGCAAGAAGTGCTCCGGCGCCTCCGATTGCTCCAAAATACACACCGCTGTATTTCTTCATTGCTTCAACAACTTCCGGAAGTCTGGCACCTTTTCCGATCATGCCTCTTGCACCTACAGACATCATCGTCGGCGCATACGCATCCATACGACCGCTTGTTGTCGGTCCCGCAGAACCGATCACATGTCCCGGTTTTGCGGGTGTCGGTCCGACATAGTAGATCGTTGCGTTTTTGGGATCAAATGGAAGTTCTTCTCCTCTTGCAAGCGCCTCACACATCCGCTTGTGTCCTGCGTCTCTTGATGTATAAATGGTTCCGGTCAGATACACGGTATCTCCGGCATGTAATGTTTTTGCAAGTTCCTCTGTCAAAGGAAGTGTGATATGTTTTTCCATTTTAGATCACCTCCGTTTTATGTCTGGTCACATGGCAGTTGATATTGACTGCACAAGGCATACCTGCGATATGCGTTGGCAATGTCTCGATATTCAGCCCGATTGCTGTCGTACGACCGCCAAATCCCTGTGGTCCGATTCCAAGCTCATTGACCTTTTCAAGCATCTCTTCTTCCAAATCTGCATAGTATGGATCCGAATTTTTGGAATCTACCGGACGCATCAGCGCTTTCTTCGCAAGAAGTGCCGCTTTGTCAAACGTACCTCCGATTCCGACACCGATCACCATTGGCGGACATGGATTCGGTCCTGCTGTCTCAACGACTTCCAGAATAAAATCTTTGATGCCCTGCAGTCCTGCAGATGGCTTGAACATACGGATCTGGCTCATATTTTCACTGCCAAATCCCTTCGGGCCTACTGTGATCTTCACCTGTTCTCCAGGAACGATCTCCGTGTAGAGCATTGCCGGTGTATTATCTCCGGTATTTCCTCTGCGCACAGGATCTTTCACAACAGATTTGCGCAGATAACCCTTGTCATATCCTCTTCTTACGCCTTCATTTACCGCTTCTGTAAGATCACCGCCTGTCAGGTGTACATCCTGTCCGATTTCAAGGAAGACACATGCCATACCGGTATCCTGACAGATCGGTACTTCCTGTGCACCTGCAATCTCATAATTCTCTATAATATTGTCTAACACGCCTTGCGCAATCTCCCAGTCTTCACATGCACGGCACTTCTCGATTGCACCTTTCACATCTTCCGGAAGAAACTGGTTCGCCTGAATGCATAATTTTTCTACAACTTCTGTAATTTTTGCTACATCAATTTCACGCATTATGCAGTACCTCCATTGCATTTTTATTCACTTTTTCTATCATATTCTCTTTTGGCAGATTTTTCAATTCTTTTTTCAGATCATACCGGGTACTCATATGCCAGAAAAATTCTCCTGTAAATAAAACTTTATGCATCCAGTCTTCTTTAAGCCATGCTCCGATCAGCCGTCTCACGGAATAAATCCGTCTGCTGGCATCTATCTGTTCAAGCTGAAGTTCGTACGGTGTCATCTGCTTTGGATAATGTACCGTATTTCCATTATATTTTGCCCAGTTTCTATGTATCAGACGGTCTTTATTTGCCTCATATGCCGGTGTCCCCGGTACAAAATACATGCTCTGGATCAGTACGCCCTGAATATGATTGCGGATCACGAAATCCGCCAGTTCTTTTCCACAACCCTTTTTCTGATTGTCCGACCCAAGAATAAATAATCCGCGCACGCTCAGTCCATGTTTCTGGATATTGCGGATAGATTTTTCAATCTCTTTTCTTGTACTCTTTTTGTGATAAGTTTCAAAAGATGCATCATCAATAAACTCGATACCCATATCTAGCTCAAAAAATCCAGCTTTCTTTAACAGCTCTAACATCTCATCATCGAAACCCACTTCATATCTTGCCTGGATATTAAAACGATATTTGATTCCGCTGTCTATGATCGCATGCAGGACTTCCATTGCCCATTTCTGGTCAGCAAAGAAATTATCATCCGTGATCCACAAATCCTGCACAATTCTGTGATTTCCTTTTTCAAAAAAATCAATGGAATATTTAATATCTTCTATAATATTTTTCGGTGTACGTTTTCTGACACATCTGCCAAAATGTCTCACAAGCGCACAGTAGTCGCAGTTATGCGGACATCCTCTAGAGGCATGTACCTGCGGCCAAATCGTCATATGTTTTGTCATCTTCTTATAATTATGAATCAGACTTCTGTCCGGGATCACATCGATATTTTCCGGCGGAACCGGCTTTCCTGTGCTGTAAAATTCTCCCTCTTCCAGCCAGGCGTATCCAGCCGTATCCGGTTTCTTTTTCTCCTGTATCATTTTTATAAGTGGAAGAATCGTCTCATCACCTTCACCCAGCATCACATAGTCGCAATAGTTCACTGCTTCTTTCACATTCATGGATGCATGTAACCCACCCATCACAATGGTTGCATTCGTATGCTCCTTCAAATATGTTGCGATCTGATACCCGCGAACCGCCGCATAAGTAAAAATGCTGATAAATATAATATTCGCATCCTGAAGATCCTTCATCGGAATCTTAGAAATCGACTCACTGTACATATAAGTATCCGGATACTCCCGCTTCACAATCGTCGCAAGTGTATTTAAGCCCACCGACGGTGTGCGGATATAGCGGTCATATACGAAATAATTTAAAATTGTGGGTTTATACGGGCGATTGCCCGGCTCAATAAAACGAATTTTCATCTGTTTCTTTCCTCCACCCTGTCTTTTCTCGTTTGCCGTTATTATTATAAGCCTCTTTTCTATTTTTATAAAGAATTTTCTTGACATTCGTTTCAAAATACATTATCATAATTTTGTTGCTTTGAGTAACAAGTATGCGGATATGGCGGAATGGCAGACGCACAAGACTCAAAATCTTGCGAGGGTGACTTCGTGTGGGTTCAAGTCCCACTATCCGCAGCATTAAAAAAGCAGTAATGATTTTTGGTCATTACTGCTTTTTCTTTGCATAAAACTTCCCGTTTCCGCAAAATATAATTCATCTTATAAAATAACCTCACCTGATTCTCATATCATCAGAAACAGGTGAGGTTCGTTAATTATTATTAAGAGATATTATTGTGCCATAGCATCAATATCCAGGCTGTATCCCATAACTTCTCCTACATCTGTACATTTCCCTTTAACAACAATTTTTTTGTCTTTTGATAATTTTTTTACATCATTTTTTTGTTTATCATTTTGTGTATTACATTGAATTCCAATTATAGCGTATTCATCATCATCCGGAAGTACAGTAATGTATTTACAATCACTATCAATTGTTGATACTCTTCCTGTAATTCTTAAATATTTCCCTTTGTATTTGTCAGATGCAGCAGCAGCATTATCTTCCAAAGCTTTCATTAATTCACTTGCAGATACATTTTTATATTCTATTTTTTTCTTTTCGCTTTTCTTAGTATCTTTCTTTTCCGAAGATGCAGTATTACTTTCTGTATTCCCTGTTGATGAATCATTGTTTCCTCCTTTTGTAGCCATACTAATTGCTGCAATAACAATCACTATGATGACTATCCATTTTAACTTACCACCCTTTTTCTTCATTCTGTAATCCTCCTACTTTGGTGTGACAGCATAATTTTCAATTCTGCTATCCAGATGTTATTAGTTTACTATTAGTTGATTGTAAAGTCAACTAATTAAAGGTATTTTCCACCAATCAAATACATATAATGTAGTACACTAACCAAAAGGAGATTTTGGTATGGTTGATTTTGGAAACACATTAAAGACATTACGATTAAGAGAAAATATGACACAAGCGCAGCTTGCCCAAAAACTTGGTTTGACCAAATCCGTTATCAGTGCATATGAAACTGGTTTACGTCTGCCGTCTTATGATGTGCTCATCCATATTTCTAAAATTTTCAAAGTATCTACGGATTATCTGCTTGGTGTAGAATCACAGCAGGGGATAGATTTATCCGGTATTTCTGAAGAAGAAGTAACTGCTCTTAAGAATCTGATCAAAGCCATGCGCAACAGGCATTAAAAACTCTGCAATTTTAATATTCATAATACGAAATAAACCTCCCCGGAGTTACAACTCCAGGGAGGTTTATTTCGTATACCCATTGAATACTCATATCATTCTTTGCCTGACGGCAGTATAACATATGTATTCCGCCATTTCAAATTATATTTCATCTACATCGGGAACATTGCCGCATCCAGCGAAGTCAGATCTTTCTCCCGGATGGAATACACGCCATCATCGTCCTTCTCAATCTGGACTTTACGAACTTCCGCTTTCCCATACTCCGGATTTTTGAGCTTGTCGGCCATGAGATCATACATTTCCTGCAGCATCAGCTCATTGAGCTTATCGTCTGACGGAATCTTCTTTAACGTCTTCATCTTCGCTTCCAGCTTCTTCGTCAGCTCGTCCTGTAACCCCGAGAAACACTTAAGCGGTTTCACTTTTACTTTCACTGCAAATCCGTTGTCTGTCTTCTCGGCGCTCTGCACTTTGTAATTCGCTGCTTTTAAAATATCCTGAAACAGCAGCCGGAACTTCTCTGTCATCTTTTCGGAAGCACCTATACTGTCCAGACCACTGCTCTGCATCATCGTATCAATATTTTCCTGATATAAGTTCTTTACTTCTTTCTCTGTAGCATCTGTCTGCTTCTTGTATTCCTCGAACTTCCCTTTATAACTGGCATCCAGTGTTGCCGTCACATAGGCTTTTGCGTCTTTTTCACGCATCCCGCAGCCGGACAGGAGTCCCACAAGCAGTATGCAGACAATGAAAATACTTCCATATTTTTTAAGAACCATCTTTCTACTCATATCTTTTTCCTCCATTTTCCCGTAAGCTATCGCTTATAGCCTGTCTTTACGATACCTTACAGGATGGAAGTTTTCAATATGTATCTGTTTATTTTACCAGTTTTTTTCCGATATCAAAACAGTCAAATGTCGCAAAATAGTCCTTTGGTGTCTCAGCGCGTCGAATGAGCTGTGCTGTGCCGTCTTCTTTCAGTAACATTTCTGCAGATTTTAATTTGCCATTGTAATTGTATCCCATTGCAAATCCGTGTGCGCCGGTATCATGGATTACAAGCAAGTCTCCCATATCGATCTTCGGGAGCATACGGTCGATTGCAAATTTATCATTATTTTCACAGAGAGAGCCTGTGACATCATATTTGCAGTTGCATGGTTTGTTCTCTTTGCCCATAACTGTAATATGATGATAAGCACCGTACATTGCCGGACGCATTAAGTTTACAGCACATGCATCTACACCAATGTATTCTTTGTATGTATGTTTCTCATGGATTGCTTTTGTAACAAGGCAACCGTACGGTCCCATCATGAAACGTCCAAGCTCTGTGTAAATCTCAACATCACCCATTCCTGCCGGTGTAAGCACTTCTTCATACACACGTCTTACGCCTTCTCCGATCACACGGATGTCATTTGGCTCCTGATCCGGGTTGTAAGGGATGCCGACACCACCGGATAAGTTAATAAATTTAATATGAACGCCTGTTTCTTTTTGTAATTTGACAGCCACTTCAAAAAGAACTTTCGCAAGCATCGGATAATATTCATTCGTAACGGTATTACTTGCCAGGAATGCATGAATACCGAATTCTTTCGCACCTTTTGCTTTCAAAATCTTAAATGCCTCGAAAATCTGCTCCGTTGTCATTCCATACTTGGAATCTCCCGGATTGTCCATGATGTCATTACTGATTTTGAAAAGTCCGCCCGGATTGTATCGGCAGCTGATCGTCTCCGGAATATGTCCGATTGCTTTCTCAAGAAAATCAATATGTGTAATATCATCCAGGTTGATGATCGCACCTAATTCTTCTGCTTTTTTGAACTCTTCTGCCGGTGTATCATTGGACGAAAACATGATGTCATTTCCTCTTGCTCCGATTGCCTCTGACAGCATCAACTCTGTATAAGAGGAACAGTCGCATCCACATCCATATTCTCTCAGAATATTAATCAGGAAAGGGTTTGGAGTTGCCTTTACAGCAAAATATTCTTTGTATCCTTTGTTCCATGAAAATGCTTCTTTTAATGCTTTTGCATTCTCGCGGATCCCTTTTTCATCATAAAGATGAAACGGAGTCGGATATTCTTTTACAATCTCATCAAGCTGTTCTTTTGTTACAAATGGTATTTTTTTCATCGCTTCTCATTCTCCTTCTTCATTGCAAGTAATTCTATTTCATTCGCCAGTGTACGTTTATATAACTCAACAAAGTTCTTCTGTCCGGAATAGAGGCATGTATTCATACTGCCTTCCCCATATTCTCCGGTCAGTACATACTTAGAATCTGTGATCACACCGATTGATGTGCCTCGCTGTTCACCGATATAAACCTTTGCTCCTTCGTAGTTGACCGGCTGATCCGTAACGATCACAACTTTTCTCTTCGCATCAATCAGCTCTTCTAACTCTTTTACAAATAGGAGCAGATAGTTACGTGTACAGGATACGTACACCCGTTCTCTGGCATCTTCCAGCAGGTTACGCATCTTATCCAGCACATTTTCCGAACCTTCGATCGTAATATATCCTTCGACATGCTCCTTCTCCAGCGGTCTGTGCTTGCACAGCCACTTCTTGTTCTCTTCCATATGCCGGATACGGTTCTTGCAAAACTCATCCAGCACAACCGGAACATATTTCTTAGTTGTACCTTCTTCAACTAGATATGCCGCACCCTTCTCTGTCATGCTCGCCAGCGAATTATAAGCATTCGACCGGGAAATTCCAAGCTGTTTCGCGACTTCATATCCGGTTGTTTTGCCTTCTCTGAGCAAGCACTCGTAAATACCGGCCTCCTGTCTGGTCAGTCCAAAATCCATTAATCTTTCAACAAATGATGTATGTTCCATAACTCCACCTTTATTCTTTAGTAGTTCTCCACAGGAACACTATATAGCATATTTTATCGTATGTCAACGGATACTACTGGAAAATTTTATCAAAAAAGGATAAACGATGGCGGTTACTCTGGTTACCGTCATTCGTTTATCCTTTTTCACTTCTACTTCTAAATATTTGGTATCTGAATACTTGCAGATTGCTTTACACTTTGCTTAACTGCAATTTCCCACTTGTTCACATATAGAATAGAATATAATCTTAATCAATAATTGCAATACGCATCATATTACTGAATCCGCTCTTCTGTGCTCCAACATTTGGAGAAGGGATTCCTGCTGTCAGGATTACGATATCTCCTGTCTCTGCAAGCTGTTTTGCGCATACAAGATCAATCGCCCCTGTACAGATATCTTCTGTTGTCGTTACTTCGATAGATTTCAGTGGCTGTACACCCCAGTAAATCTGCATTCTGCGGAGAGTTGCCTCGTTCGGGCTTACACCGATAATATTTGTCTTTGGTTTGAACTTAGATACCACTCTTGCAGTTGCTCCGGATACAGTCGGAGTAATAATGCATTTTGCTCTTAAGTTCGTTGCTGTTGTAACGGTTGCATGTCCCAATGCGCTGGATGCACTCTTCATACGGTGTTCTTCAGCTTTTCTCAGAATAGAATCGTATTCCAGATGCTCTTCTGTGCTTTCTACAATATGGACCATCATCTGCAATGCCTCAACCGGATATTTACCCTGTGCAGTCTCACCGGATAACATTACTGCATCTGTTCCATCATATACAGCATTGGCAACATCTGTCACTTCCGCTCTTGTCGGACGTGGGTTACGGATCATGGAATCTAGCATCTGTGTTGCAGTAATAACCGGTTTAAAATTATCATTACATTTCTGGATCATCAATTTCTGTAAATACGGAACTTCTTCTGCCGGAATCTCTACACCAAGATCTCCACGGGCAACCATGATTCCATCTGCGCAGCGGATGATCTCATCAATATTCTTAATTCCTTCTGCGTTCTCAATCTTTGCAATGATTGGAATATAAGGTGCATTGCACTGCTTCAATACTGCTTTGATTTCCAAAATGCACTCTGCATTTCTTACAAAAGAAGCTGCGATAAAATCAACACCCTGTTCTACACCAAATTTGATATCGTCTCTGTCTTTTTCTGTAATAGCCGGAAGTCTGACCGGTACATTCGGCACGTTGACTCCCTTCTTCTCACCAAGCTCACCACCGTTGATGACTTTACAGACAATCTCATCATTTCCTTTGTCTTTAACTTTCAGTTCGATCAGTCCGTCATCGATCAAAATTGTACTTCCGATCTGCACATCATTGACAAGTCCTTCGTATGTGATGTAAGTCTTTGTCTCATCTCCAACACATTCTGTTGTTGTCAGAGTAAATGTCTCGCCTTCTTTTAAATGTACTTTCTTACCGTCTTTCAGAACACCGGTACGGATCTCCGGTCCCTTTGTATCCAGGAGGATTGCGATCGGCTTGCCTTCTTCTTCACGGATTCTCTTCAGCATATCCATACGGAACTTCTGCTCTTCATGATCTCCGTGTGAAAAATTAAATCTTGCAATATCCATTCCATTGCGTACAAGCGCACGCATTGTATCTTCGCTATTTGTATTTGGTCCCATTGTGCATACAATCTTTGTTTTCTTCATAATAAACCTCTTCATCCTTTCCCATTTACTTCATTTACTAAATTTACTATTGTTCATTTACTGAACATGTATATGTGTGAACAAATGCTCCTGGCAATATTCATAGTTGCCGTGGCATTTTGAACAATACCGAAATTCAAGATTCGGATCATCTAATTCGGTCCGCCCGCATACTGCACATCTGTGCTTTGCACCACCTGTCGCATACGGATTCTGTGTCGAACGCGCCTGTCTTACATTCTTCTGAAAATCTCTCTTGCGTTTCATCTGCTTCGGGCTGTATGCTCTTGTCTTTCTTGAACTCAAGAAAAACAGCAGGAAGTTAAGAATCGACACAAATGCAGCAAGCGCATTTGCTTTATAATAAATGCCATAAACGGCATTTCCGCCATAACTTGGAATAAACGCCTGTGCAATCCCGTAAAGGAAAAATGCACCGTCAAGCCATGCAAGCCATTTTGCTTTTACCGGAATGACAAACCATACCAGGAACTGTACGTCCGGATACAGAAATGCGAATACAAAAAACAGCGACATATTCAGATACGCTGTATCAAGATGCATGGAAATACCTGTAATCAGATAGACAAGGATCGCTGCAATCACATGGAACAGTACTCCCGCAAAGAAATATACATTAAATCGGAACGCTCCCCATGCTGCTTCAAGCTGCTTTCCGATAAAATAATACAGCATTAATGCAAATGCCACCCAGATAAGGCTTGTACTCGGCGGATCAATAATAAATGTAATAACTCTCCACACCTGACCATGTAAGATTGCCGGAGCATCCAGGCTCAGCCATGTAGAATAAAATGTTGGATTCACCATGTCAAGTATAAACCCGAAACCATACAATATTACTATGTAAAGCATCAGATTGTCAATGGCATACCTGCCAAACTTTCTCTCTAATTTATCTAACCAGTTCATAATCTAATCTTCTATACTCCTTTTTCTTATCATGACTCTCATTCTAACGGCTTCAAAAATGTTTGTCAATTCTGTCATATAAGTTTCACAGCTTTTTTACAATTCTATAACATTTGTTAATTGTCTTTTTGATTTTTTTGTCGTATAATGTTACAGTCTATTAAGCTTACATGCATTTAATAAGAAAGAATACATATATTTAACTAGATAAGGAGTACATATTATGAGCCAAAACGAAGTATACACACTGGGGATCGATATTGGTTCTACTACCGTGAAGATTGCTTTGTTAGATTCTGATAATGAAGTAGTCTTTTCTGATTATGAGAGACATTTTGCTAATATCCAGGAGACACTGTCCGATCTGTTAGGACGTGCCATTTATAAAGTCGGACCTGTTTACGCATCCCCGGTCATTACCGGTTCCGGCGGACTGACACTTGCCAAACATCTGAAAGTGCCGTTCGTCCAGGAAGTTATTGCCGTATCTACAGCATTACAGGATTACGCACCACAGACAGATGTTGCGATTGAGCTTGGCGGAGAAGATGCTAAGATTATTTATTTTGAAGGCGGCAATGTAGAGCAGCGTATGAACGGTGTCTGCGCCGGTGGTACCGGTTCTTTCATTGATCAGATGGCTTCTCTGTTACAGACAGATGCTTCTGGTCTTAATGAATATGCAAAGAATTATCAGGCGCTTTACACGATTGCCGCGAGATGCGGTGTATTTGCCAAATCGGATATCCAGCCACTTATTAACGAAGGAGCCTCCAAAGAAGACCTGGCTGCTTCTATTTTTCAGGCTGTTGTCAACCAGACCATCAGTGGTCTTGCCTGCGGAAAGCCGATTCGTGGTCACGTTGCCTTCTTAGGTGGTCCGTTACACTTCCTTTCCGAGTTAAAGGCAGCATTTATCCGTACTTTAAAACTGGATGATGAGCATACGATTGCTCCTCACCATTCACATTTATTTGCAGCGATTGGTTCTGCACTGAATTCAAAAAAAGACCTGCACGTTTCCTTACAGGAGATGCAAAAGCGTCTGGAAGGCAAGATCCAGATGGAATTTGAAGTAGAACGTATGGAACCATTATTTGCAACGGAACAGGATTTCAAAGAATTTAAAGAACGTCACGACAAAGACCAGGTACCGATGGGCGACCTTGCCTCTTATAAAGGAAAAGCATTCCTGGGAATCGATGCCGGTTCAACAACTACAAAGGCTGCTCTTGTCGGCGAAGACGGCACACTGCTTTATTCTTTCTATCATAATAACGAAGGAGATCCGCTTGGTACAACAATCCGTGCGATCAAGGATATTTACAGTAAACTGCCGGAAGGTGTTGAGATTGTTCACTCCTGCTCGACCGGATATGGCGAAGCGCTGATCAAAGCTGCTCTTCTGCTGGACGAGGGTGAAGTCGAGACAGTTTCCCACTACTATGCTGCATCCTTTTTTGAGCCGGATGTAGACTGTATCCTTGACATCGGTGGTCAGGATATGAAATGTATTAAGATCAAGAACCATACAGTTGACAGTGTACAGCTCAATGAAGCATGCTCTTCCGGATGCGGTTCTTTCATCGAGACATTTGCAAAATCATTGAACTACAGTGTAGAAGATTTTGCACAGGAAGCATTATTTGCAAGAAATCCGATCGACCTCGGAACCCGCTGTACGGTATTTATGAATTCCAAAGTAAAACAGGCGCAGAAAGAGGGCGCAGAAGTTTCCGATATTTCTGCCGGTCTTGCTTATTCCGTTATCAAAAACGCATTGTTTAAAGTAATCAAAGTTTCCGACGCATCCGAGCTCGGTGAGCATATTGTTGTGCAGGGAGGAACTTTCTATAACAATGCCGTTCTCAGAAGTTTTGAGAAAATCGCAAACTGCGAAGCCGTACGTCCGGATATTGCCGGTATCATGGGAGCATTCGGAGCTGCCCTCATTGCCAGAGAACGTTATGTTGACTGTGAAGGTACTACGATGCTTTCCATTGAGGACATTGAAGCGCTGGAATACTCTACAACAATGACTAAATGTCGAGGATGTACAAATAACTGCCGTCTGACGATCAATCATTTCAGCGGCGGACGCAGATTTATTACAGGAAACCGCTGTGAAAAAGGACTGGGCAAAGAAAAATCAAAAAATAACCTTCCAAACCTTTTTGCTTACAAATTAGAACGTTATTTTAATTATGAACCATTAAAAGCCGAGGATGCAAAACGCGGTACGATCGGTATCCCACGTGTACTGAATATGTATGAGAACTATCCGTTCTGGTTTACATTTTTCAATACATTAGGATTTTCCGTTGTACTCTCTCCTGCTTCTACACGTAAGATTTATGAACTGGGAATTGAGTCCATACCGAGTGAATCCGAATGTTATCCGGCGAAACTTGCACACGGACATGTACAGTGGCTGATCAACCAGGGCGTACAGAATATTTTCTATCCAAGTATTCCTTATGAGCGCAATGAGTTTGAAGAAGCAAATAACCACTATAACTGTCCGATCGTAACCTCCTACCCGGAGAATATTAAGAATAATATTGATGCGATCGTCCAGGGCGAAGTGAATTTCATTCATCCGTTCCTCTCCCTGCAAAGCGAAGAGACGATCCGCTATCGTTTAAAAGAAGAACTCTGCGAAAGATTTGATATTTCCGGAGCTGAGATCGGCACTGCTGTACATGCAGCATGGGAAGAATTAAAAGCATGTCGTGAAGATATGCGCAGAAAAGGCGAAGAGACAATTAAATTTCTTAAAGAGACCGGCAACCGCGGCATTGTCCTTGCAGGACGTCCATATCACATTGATCCGGAAGTCAACCACGGTATCCCGGAACTGATCAACTCCTATAACATTGCAGTTCTGACAGAAGATTCGATCTCTCATCTGAATCCTGTCGAGCGTCCATTAAATGTTATGGATCAGTGGATGTATCACTCCCGCCTTTACGCAGCCGCAAACTATGTGAAGACAGTAGATAATCTGGATCTCATCCAACTTAACTCTTTCGGCTGTGGACTAGATGCTGTTACGACAGATCAGGTTGCTGAGATTCTTACAAATTCAGATAAGATTTATACTTCTCTGAAGATTGACGAAGTAAATAACTTAGGTGCTGCACGTATCCGTGTCCGCTCTCTTCTGGCTGCGATCCGTGTCAGAGAACAGAGAAAAGACGAAAGACATATCCAGTCTTCCGCGATCAAGAAAGTTTCCTTCACAAAGGAAATGCGTAAAGACTATACGATCCTCTGCCCGCAGATGTCACCAATCCACTTTGAACTTCTGGAGCCTGCATTCCGTGCTTCCGGATATAACATCGAAGTACTTCCGAATGACAACAAACAGGCTGTTGACGTAGGACTTAAATATGTAAATAATGATGCATGTTACCCATCTCTGATGGTTGTCGGCCAGATCATGGAGGCAATTCTTTCCGGCAAATACGATACTGAAAAGATTGCTGTGATCATCAGCCAGACCGGTGGTGGATGCCGTGCTTCGAACTATATCGGATTTATCCGCCGTGCCCTTAAGAAAGCCGGTTATGCACACATTCCGGTAATTTCCATCAACTTAAGCGGACTGGAAGGCAACCCTGGATTTAAGATTACACCTTCTCTCGCACTCCGTGGCGTATATGCGGCTATATTTGGAGATATTTTCATGAAATGTACTTACAGACTTCGCCCTTACGAAGCCGAAAAAGGTGCTGTAAATGCCATGCATGAGAAATGGAAGAAAGTCTGCATTGACTTCTTATCTTCCGGATATCCGTCCAGACGCAAATTCAAGAAACTGTGCCGTGAGATCATCGAAGACTTTGACAACAACATTAAACTGTTGGATATTAAGAAACCGCGTGTCGGTGTTGTTGGAGAAATTCTTGTCAAATTCCTTCCGGCGGCAAACAACTATCTTGTAGAACTTCTGGAAAGTGAAGGTGCCGAAGCTGTTGTTCCGGATCTTCTGGACTTCCTGCTTTATTGCTTCTATAACCAGAACTTCAAGGTAGAAAAACTTGGATTTAAGAAATCCAAAGCCACACTCGGCAATCTTGGTATCAAGGCACTGGAGTGGTTTCGTGCACCGGCAACCGAGGCATTCAAAGCAAGTAAACACTTCGATCCACCGGCTAAGATCGAAAATCTTGGCAAGATGGCTTCCAAGATCGTATCTCTCGGAAACCAGACCGGTGAAGGCTGGTTCCTGACCGGCGAGATGTTAGAGTTGATCCACAGTGACGCACCGAACATTGTGTGTACACAGCCGTTTGCCTGCCTGCCAAACCACGTCGTAGGAAAAGGCGTTATCAAAGAACTGCGCAGACGCTACCCACAGTCCAACATTGTCGCTATCGACTTTGATCCGGGCGCCAGTGAAGTAAACCAGCTGAACCGTATCAAACTGATGCTGTCTACGGCTAATAAGAATTTAAATCAGTAATAAAGTTTCAATATAAAAACGACACAGAGAAAAATTACTTTTAATTTATTCTCTGTGTCATTTTTTATTTCCAATTACACCAGAAATTACGGCATCATACATATTTCAGTATATCCGCAACATCTGCCTCTACATAATCGGCTCCTGCCTGTGCAAATTCTTCTTTGTCTCCGAATCCATATAAAATGCCAAGACAGTCTATTCCAATCTTATGCGCGCCGATAACATCATATTCTCTGTCTCCGATCATAAGCACATTTTTCAGATCTGTAATGCCATTTTCACGAAAAGCATATTCTATCACTTCCGCCTTCGTCCCTCTGCCACCATCCAGTTCCATTCCGGCAACGCATGTGAAATACGGCGTAAGCGAGAAATGATCCATAATCTGTTTTGCATATACTTCCGGTTTGGAAGTTACCACCAGAGCTTTTTTTCCTGCTTGTTTAACGGCTTTCAGCACATCAGGTATCCTATCATACAGCTTACACTCAAAAATGCCTTTGTCCTGATAATACTCGCGGTAAGCGTCAACCGCTTTCCAGCTTTCTTCTTCAGAAAATCCATAATATTTTGTAAAAGAATCCGTAAGCGGCGGTCCGATAAACGCATGCAGTTTCTCACGTTCCGTCTCCTCGATTCCGAATTTCTTCAACGCATAAATAACTGAATTGATAATCCCTTCTGACGAATCAATTAATGTCCCGTCCAGGTCAAATAAAAATGTGTTGTATTCCATGAGCTTCTTCCCCCTGATTTATTTTATCATATAGCGGATCAGACATAAAATCAGCAAATGCACCGGATAAAATATATAGAAAAACCACCGGTTCCATTTTTTGAACTTTGTCATCTGATTTCCATTATAATAGCACAAAAGTATAATCCCGGACAAGGCGATTCCAAGTCCGTTTCCGCAGGCGAGGCATGCCGCTTTAAAAATTCCATGCGCACTTATATAAGTACTGAAATTTAAAATCATAAATAAAATTATCACGATCACATAACTCTTTGCAAGCTCTTTTTTCCTACCACGATAACGGACAAATAAATACACGCCAAGTGGCGCAATTAATTTCCAACAACAAAAGAAACTGGTTGCAAAAATCAGAACCAGAGAAATCCTGTGTTCCCACTCTGCCATCGGGCGTTCCATAAGCTCCGGAACCGCCAGGCATAAAAGCAATGTAAACAGCATATTTAACTGTCCATCCCGAAACGCCATACTATATGGGATCTGCGAAAGGACTGCAAAAACAAGTAATCTTCCTGCATAATTTTTTCGGCTTCTCGTGTAATAATACCCTTCCACAAGAAAATAGCACATGGTTATTGCTGCAAAATATCCGATGTCGCTTAAGCTCTCATATAAAAAATTGCCCGGTGTCAAGAACATCCGGGCAATATGATTGCAAACCATTGTCAGAATTGCAATGTATTTACATGTATCACGGTTCATTATTTCACCAGTAAAGAAGTGCCATTCATCTCTTTTGGCTGCTCCATACCCATTAATTCGATCAGTGTTGGAGCGATATCAGCCAGGCATCCACCTTCTCTTAATTTGTAAGCCGGATCAGCATTTACAAGGATAAACGGTACCGGGTTTGTTGTGTGGGCGGTAAATGGTTCTCCTGTCTCATAATCAATGAGCTGTTCTGCATTTCCGTGATCAGCACAGATGAACATCTGTCCGTTAACTTCTTTCAAAGCTTCAACTGCCTTGCCAACACACTCATCAACTGCTTCCACTGCCTTAATCGCAGCTTCCTGTACTCCGGTATGTCCTACCATATCCGGATTTGCAAAGTTGATGATGATAACATCATACTTATCAGATTTGATCGCAGTTGTTAATTTGTCGCATACTTCGTATGCACTCATCTCCGGTTTCAGATCATAAGTTGCTACTTTTGGAGATTTAACAAGGATTCTGTCTTCGCCCTCATTCGGTTCTTCCACTCCACCATTGAAAAAGAATGTTACATGTGCATATTTCTCTGTCTCTGCAATACGTGCCTGTTTCAGACCGTGTGCAGCCAGATACTCACCGAATGTATTTGTAATCTCTTCTTTGACAAATGCAACCAGTTTATTTTCGATCGTAACATCATATTCTGTAAAGCATACAAATGTTGTCTTTACTCTGTCACCTCTCTCAAAGCCGTCAAATGCGTCATCACAGAAAGTTCTTGTGATCTCTCTTGCACGATCCGGACGGAAGTTAAAGAAAATAACAGAATCATCATTTTTAATCGTTGCAACCGGTTTCCCGTCTTCAACAACAACGGTCGGCAGAACAAATTCATCTGTTGTATCTTTGTCGTAAGAAGCCTTGATTCCTTCCGGTCCGCTTACTGCCTGCTCGCCTTCACCGCAGACAAGTGCACGATATGCTTTCTCGACACGATCCCAGCGGTTATCACGATCCATAGCATAGTAACGTCCCATAACCGATGCAACTTTACCTACACCGATTTCTTTCATCTTAGCTTCCAGTTCTTCTACATATTCTTTACCGGATGCCGGTGGTGTGTCACGTCCATCCAGGAAGCAGTGTACATATACTTTCTCGATGCCCTGTTTCTTTGCCAGTTCCAGAAGTCCGTAAATATGTGAATTGTGACTGTGTACTCCACCATCAGATACCAGTCCAAAAAGATGCAGTGCGCTGCCATTATTCTTCACATTCTCGCACGCAGCAAGAAGCGCTTTATTTTCAAAGAAGTCTCCATCCTGGATTGCTTTTGTGATCTTTGTCAGATCCTGATATACGATTCTTCCGGCTCCCATATTCAGATGTCCGACTTCTGAGTTACCCATCTGTCCATCCGGAAGACCTACTGCCATTCCGCTTGCATTTCCTTTTACAAAAGGATATTCTGCCATTAATTTATCCATAACCGGTGTGGCTGCCTGCGCAACTGCATTACCGTTTGTATTCTCATTTAATCCATAACCATCCAAAATCATTAAAACTGTTGGTTTTTTACTCATAAAATATTGTATCTCCTTTCTCGTTTTTTGCAATTAAAAACTGCTTCGATTCCTGCATACAGAAATCGAAGCAGTCAAAATACTTATTATTTGTAATTTACAATCTTGCCAAAGTCAGCTTTCAGGGAAGCTCCACCTACAAGACCACCGTCGATATCTGCCTGTGCAAATAATTCAGCAGCATTTCCTGCATTTACAGATCCACCATACTGGATGCGGATTGCTTCTGCTGTTGCCTCGTCATATACTTCAGCGATGCATGCACGGATTCCTGCACATACTTCTTCAGCCTGCTCTGTTGTAGCCGTCTTACCTGTTCCGATTGCCCAGATTGGCTCATAAGCGATAACTGCTGTCTTAGCCTGATCTGCTGTAACATTCTGGAATCCGACTTTAACCTGCTGGCGAATGAAATCCATTGTTACACCCTGTTCTCTCTGCTCAAGCGTCTCTCCACAACACATGATCGGTGTAAGACCATGTTCAAATGCTTTGAGGACTTTTTTATTAACAGTCTCATTTGTCTCTGCGAAATATTCTCTTCTCTCAGAGTGGCCGAGAACAACATATTTAACACCAGCGTCTGTGAGCATTGCCGGAGAGATCTCTCCTGTGTAAGCTCCGCTTTCTTCAAAATACATATTCTCTGCTCCGACTTCAATGTTGCTTCCTTTACATGCTTCTACAACCGGAATGATATCAATTGCAGGTACGCAGAATACAACATCTACTTCTTCGTTAGCAACTAATGGTTTTAATTCTTCAACCAAAGCAACTGCTTCACTTGGAGTTTTGTTCATTTTCCAGTTTCCTGCTACAATTTTCTTTCTAGCCATTTTTATCTCTCCCTAATTTTATATTTGTAAGTCTTTACTTATCATTTGCAGCTGCAACACCCGGCAGTTCCTTTCCTTCCAGGAACTCTAAGGATGCACCGCCACCAGTAGAGATATGAGTCATCTTGTCACCGTATCCAAGCTGGTTAACAGCTGCCGCAGAATCACCACCGCCGATAATTGTAGTAGCTTCTGTATCAGCAAGTGCTTTTGCTACTGCTTCTGTTCCTTTTGCAAAGTTCGGCATCTCGAAACATCCCATTGGTCCGTTCCATACAACTGTCTTTGCGTCTTTTACTGCATCACAGAAAATCTTGATCGTTTCTGGTCCGATGTCAAGTCCTTCCCATCCGTCCGGAATCTCGCCACGTTTTACAACTTTGATATTTGCATCGTTAGAGAAATCATCTGCGATTACGTTATCTACAGGAAGAAGAAGTTTTACACCTTTTTCTTCTGCTTTCTTTTTCATGTCCAGTGCATACTGGCAGTAATCTTCTTCCAGAAGGGACTTACCAACTGTACCACCTTCTGCTTTTGCAAATGTATAAGACATTCCACCACCAATGATCAGTGTGTCAACTTTGTCAAGCAGGTTGTTGATTACAGAAATCTTGCTGGATACTTTGGCTCCTCCAAGGATCGCAACAAACGGTCTTGTCGGATTGTTTACTGCATTTCCGAGGAAATCGATCTCTTTCTGCATAAGATATCCTACAACTGCTGTATCCACATATTTTGTAACACCCACATTGGAACAGTGCGCACGATGTGCTGTACCAAATGCATCATTTACAAATACATCGCAAAGAGAAGCGAGTTCTTTGCTGAATGCATCCCCGTTCTTTGTCTCTTCTACTCTGTAACGGGTATTCTCAAGAAGAATAACATCTCCGTCTTTCATTGCAGCTACTGCTGCTTTTGCATTCTCGCCTACGACTTCTCTGTCTGCTGCAAATTTAACTTCCTGTCCGAGCAGTTCTGATAAGCGTACTGCAACCGGTGCCAGAGACAGCTCCGGTACTGGCTCTCCCTTCGGCTTTCCAAGGTGAGAACAAAGAATAACCTTACCTCCGTCTGCAATCAGCTTCTTGATTGTTGGAAGAGCTGCTACAAGACGATTCTCATCTGTGATCTTACCATCGATAAGCGGTACGTTAAAATCGCATCTTACGAGTACCTTTTTTCCTTTTACGTTGATGTCATCAACTGATTTTTTGTTAAGCATATCGTTTACCTCCTAATATTCAAAAAAAGAGGCCCGGTCCAATAAGACCGGACCCTTTTTTGAGTCATAATTAAGCTAATTCAGAGAAGTATTTGATTGTTCTTACCATCTGGCTTGTGTAAGAATTCTCATTGTCATACCAAGATACAACCTGAACTTCTGTTGTTCCGTTGTCTAATGGCAGAACCATTGTCTGAGTAGCATCAAATAAAGAACCATATCTCATTCCTACGATGTCGCTTGAAACGATCTCATCTGTGTTATATCCGAAAGACTCTGTAGAAGCTGCTTTCATAGCTGCATTTACTTCGTCAACTGTAACTGTTCCGTCAACAACTGCTGTAAGAATTGTTGTAGATCCTGTAGGTGTTGGAACACGCTGAGCAGATCCGATTAATTTTCCATTTAATTCTGGAATAACAAGACCGATTGCTTTTGCAGCACCTGTGCTGTTAGGTACGATATTAACTGCAGCAGCACGGGATCTTCTTAAATCACCTTTTCTCTGCGGTCCGTCAAGTGTCATCTGATCTCCTGTGTAAGCATGGATTGTGCACATGATACCAGATTTGATAGATGCAAGGTCGTTCAATGCTTTAGCCATTGGAGCTAAGCAGTTTGTTGTACAAGAAGCTGCGGAAATAACTGTGTCTTCCGGTTTCAGTTCTGTATGGTTTACATTGTATACGATTGTAGGAAGATCGTTTCCTGCCGGTGCGGAAATAACAACTTTTCTTGCTCCTGCTTTGATGTGTGCAGATGCTTTCTCTTTAGATGTGTAGAAACCTGTACACTCAAGGACAACGTCTACTCCGATTTCTCCCCAAGGAAGTTCCTCAGCGTTAGCCTTTGCATAAATTTTGATTTCTTTTCCGTCAACAATGATGGAATCTTCTGTAGCTTCTACTGTATCAGCCAGTGCATATTTTCCCTGTGATGAATCATATTTTAACAGGTGAGCAAGCATCTTAGGAGATGTTAAGTCGTTGATTGCAACTACCTCATATCCCTCTGCTCCAAACATCTGTCTGAATGCCAGACGTCCAATACGTCCAAAACCATTAATCGCTACTTTTACTGCCATGATCAATTCCTCCTAAAGTTTATTCTAACTGTACTTCATTGTGAACGCTTTAACATTTTAAAGCACTCCCAACTGGCTTAATTGTACTAAATCTGGTACAAAAGTTCAAGTGTCTTCTATATTTTTATGAAAGTTGCTTAAAAACAGGCTTTCTTTGCTTAAATTCTGTATAATATGTAAAACCGCATGCCCGCAATATGCCATTTGCCTTATCAAAATCCCATGCAATATGCTCCGGACAGTGTCCATCTGCACCGACTGTGATGATCTCTCCACCTAACTCCCGGTATCTTTTTAATACATCCGGGTGTGGGTGTGCATATGGAAGTCCATATTTTAATCCTGCCATATTGAGTTCAAGTCCTTTGCCTTTCGCAATGATATTTTTCAGGATCTCATCGATCAGCTCTGCATATTTCAGATACGAATATGCCTGTTCTTTATCTTTTCCATAACGGATCATATAATCCAGATGTCCGAGCACATCATAATCTTCATAAATACGGACATCTTCCAGCATCTCTTCCAGAACTTCCCGGTAAACTTCTTCATCTGTTTTTCCATCAAAGATCTCTCCGTGTGCGATATCCAGTTTATGTGTGGAATGTACGGATCCAATCACAAAATCAAATGGATATTTTTTTACAAATTCCCGGTAAAACGGTTCCAGATAAGGCTGAAGTCCGATTTCTACACCGATCCGTACATCAATCTTATCTTTGTATTTGTCCCGCAGCGGCGGCATTACTTTAAAATATTCTTCCGGCTCAAACACTTCTTCCGGTCCCCATGCAAAATCATCTTTGTCGTGGTGATCCGTAAAACAGACTGCCTGAAGCCCTTTGGCTATCGCACCAAGGATCATCTCCTCCGGTGCGGACTTTGAATCATGTGAAAAATTCGTATGCATATGCACATCTGCCCGCATCATCGCATTTCCTCCTGTCACTGTTTTTCATTTACTGTTTCGTATTCTCTAGCTGTCTCCGATGATCGTTCCACCGCCAAGCACATAATCCTGGTCATAGAGGACAACTGCCTGTCCCGGCGTAATTGCTCTCTGCGGTTCTTCAAATGTACAGAGGATCTCATCTTCCCCTGTTTTCTCCACCATGCACCAGGCGCCTCTGTGATTATAACGAATCTTCGCCCAGACGCGTTTCGGTTCTTTAAGGTTCTCCACAGACATGAAATTAACCGCATTGGCACGGACATAACGCGACATGGACTCTTCATTGGAACCAACTACTACTTCATTCGTCTCCGGTCTGATCTCAAGGACAAATACCGGATATCCGAGAGAAAGTCCGAGACCTTTTCTCTGTCCTACTGTATAATGGATGATTCCTTTATGTCTGCCTACAACAGTTCCATCACTTGTCACGAAATTGCCCGGCTGTATCTTCTCTCCGGTATACTCTTCTATATAAGAAGCATAATCTCCATCCGGAACAAAACAGATATCCTGACTGTCTGGTTTGTGCGCCACCTGAAGTGCGACTTCCGATGCAAGCTCACGGATCTGGTCTTTCGTATATTCCCCGACTGGCATAAGTGTTCTCGCAAGCTGGTCCTGCGTCAGATTATAGAGTGCATAAGTCTGGTCTTTTGCTCCGGTTGCGGATGTATGAAGCGCATAGCGTCCGTTTGGAAGCTGTTCGATCTTCGCATAGTGACCGGTTGCGATATAATCTGCTCCGATATCCAGGCTTCTCTTCAGGAGAGATTCCCATTTTACATATCGATTACAGGCAATACACGGATTCGGTGTCCTTCCATTTTTATATTCATTTACAAAATAATCAATGACATGTTCTTTGAATTCTTCCTTGAAATTCATAACATAATAAGGGATACCGATTGCTGCTGCTACGCGTCTGGCATCGTCTACGGCGCTTAAACCGCAGCATCCGCCATTCTCTTCCTGGACAAATTCATCTTCATCCTGCCAGATCTGCATCGTTACCCCTACTACATCGTATCCCTGTTTTTTTAAAAGCCAGGCAGCCACGGAGGAGTCAACTCCTCCTGACATGCCTACAACTACCTTCTTTTTATCCATGCTTTTTTCCATGTTTGTCTCCCGGCTTTAATATTCCTCTTCTTCGTCCTCTTCACCTTCGTGAATATCAGACTTTGGTTTCTCTAATCCTTCGATCGTAATACCATTTTTTGTTGCATAGTCCCAGAGTGCTGCATGAATTGCTTCCTCTGCAAGAAGTGAGCAGTGTACTTTTACCGGCGGAAGTCCGTCCAGCGCTTCCATTACGGCTTTATTTGTTACCTCCATTGCTTCCTGGATTGACTTTCCTTTAACAAGTTCTGTCGCCATACTGCTTGTTGCTACAGCAGCTCCGCATCCAAATGTCTTGAATTTGACATCACGCACGATCTGGTTCTCATCGATATCAAGATAAATTCTCATGATATCTCCACATTTTGCATTACCAACTGTTCCTACTCCGCTGGCATTCTCTATCTCTCCGACATTTCTCGGATGCTGGAAATGATCCATTACTTTTTCTGAATACATATTAAATTCCTCCTGTATCTTATATCTTGTCTGTGTCTTGTTATTTATTTCTGTTTCTTTACAAAATCTTCATATAATGGTGACATATTTCTTAAGTGTGCCACGATCTCTTTCAGATTATCCACAACGTAATCAATGTCTTCTTTTGTAATCTCTTCGTTGATCGTCAGTCTCAAAGAGCCATGTGCGATTTCATGAGGCAGTCCGATTGCAAGTAGTACATGGGAAGGATCAAGAGATCCGGATGTACATGCAGATCCGCTGGATGCACAGATTCCTTTCATATCCAGCATGATCAGAAGAGATTCTCCTTCTACAAACCGGAAACTGAAGTTGGCATTGTTTGGAAGTCTGTCAGTTCTGTGTCCATTCAGACGGCAGTATGGAATTTCTTTCAATACACGATCAATCAGATAATCTCTGACCTCGATCTCTTTTGCCACTCTCTCTTCTCTTGTATTCGCAGCACGCTTTGCAGCTGTTCCGATTCCGACAATTCCAGGAACATTTTCTGTACCTGCACGACGTTTTCTTTCCTGTGCTCCACCATGAACGAATGAACGGATCTTCACACCTTTACGGATATAAAGAAAACCGATTCCTTTCGGTCCGTTAAATTTATGTCCACTTGCACTGAGCATGTCAATATGACACTCGTCTACATTAATTGGAAGCTGTCCATATGCCTGTACTGCATCTGTATGAAATAAAATACCGTGCTCTTTGGCAATCTCACCGATTTCTTTGATCGGCTGGATCGTTCCGATCTCGTTATTTGCAAACATAACAGAAATCAGGATGGTTGTCGGACGGATTGCTGCTTTTAATTCATCCAGTTTTACTTTTCCGTCTTCATCTACATCTACATAAGTAACTTCAAATCCTCTTTTTTCCAGATACTGTGCAGTGTGAAGGATCGCATGATGCTCGATCTTTGTTGTAATAATGTGATTGCCTTTCCCTGCATATGCTTCTGCTGTTGCTTTCAACGCCCAGTTGTCAGATTCTGAACCACCTGCTGTGAAATAAATTTCATTTGCACTGGCTCCAAGTGTATCAGCAATTGCTTCTCTCTGTTTGCTGATCATTTCTTTATTACCGGACGAAAAGCTGTAAACGCTGGAAGGATTTCCATAATGCTCTGTAAAATAAGGAAGCATTGCATCTACGACTTCCGGTGCTGTTTTTGTTGTTGCTGCGTTATCAAGATATAACAGTTTACCCATGATAAATTCCTCCATTTTCTATTCTGAATGAGTACACTTCGTATGATCATATACACCGTGTGGATTCATTTCTTTGCTTTCTTTTACCAGTTCATCTAACATCATCTCATCAACTGCATGATTGATGCTGTCGTTGATCCTCTGCCAGACATATTTGGTTACACAGCCTTCAGAAGCCATACATCCTTCTTCTGAAAAAAAAGCTGCACATTTGACCGGTTCCAGACTTCCTTCGAGTGCCCGCAAAATATCTCCCACTGAAATCTCACTGGAATCTTTTGCCAGTACATACCCGCCGGAGGCTCCCCGGATACTCTTCACCAGACCTGCTTTCTTCATCTTAGCCACAAGCTGCTCCAGATACCGTTCGGAAATTCCCTGTCTCATTGCAATACTTCCAATAGAAACCGGTTCCTCTTCACTGTATCTGGCAAGATCTATCATTGCCCTTAAGCCATATCTGCCTTTCGTGGAGAGCTTCATCTCATCACCTTCTTTAATTCCTACCAATTCAATTCCCACTAAATTACTAGGATTTTTCCTTTTGTAGAATAGCACCCTCTTAAAGTTCTGTCAAGGACTTCATTCAAATATAATATAATAATATTTTCAGCGGTTTTCCGACCGAAAGGAGTCTGTTTATGACAGAGAAACATATCATCCTGAAAGGAACCTTTGTTCTGACCCTTGCCGCTTTTATATCACGATTCCTCGGTTTTTTCTACCGTATGTATTTAAGTCACACCTTCGGCGAAGCAAATGTCGGGCTGTATCAGCTCATTTTCCCGGTCTATACACTGGGGATTGCCATAACATGCGCCGGAATCCAGACTGCGCTTTCCCGACATGTTGCCGGTTACGTTGCTAAAGGGAAAAAAAAAGAAACAGAGCTGCTTCTTTTTACTTCTATGATTTATACTGTTTTTCTCTCAGTGATTCTTATGCTTTTTACGCAGCACTATGCGCATGACATCGCATGTACGCTGTTGAAAGAACCGGCATGCAAATCCCTGCTGCTCCTGCTCTCTTACTGTTTTCCTTTTGCTGCCATCCACTGCTGTATCCTCGGCTATTATTTCGGTATGAAACAGGCTAAAATTCCCGCCTGGTCTCAACTTCTGGAACAGTCTGTCCGAATTCTTTCTGTATATGCAGTCTATTCTTTTGGCATCCGACACGGGCAGCATTTTTCTGTCTCCGTTGCAGTACTTGGAATGATCGCAGGCGAAGCTGCCGCAGCATGGTATTGTCTCCACAGTTTAAATTCATATTCCGAGACATTATCATCCCGCAAATCAACAGACATCCTTTTTCTCCGAAGGCTGTGCTGTCTGGATAATTTAAAGGCATTTCTTTCACTGCTTCGTTTTTCAATTCCGCTTACCGTAAGCCGGATCATGCTTACACTGCTGCAATGTCTGGAGGCATTCTCCATTCCATGGAATCTACAATATTACGGTCTGGATTGGAATGAATCTCTTCGTATCTACGGCGTACTGACCGGAATGGCACTTCCGTGTGTCCTGTTTCCAAGTGCGCTGACCGGATCTCTTGCAACAATGATCCTGCCATCTGTTGCACAGATTGAAGCAGAAAACAATATCCGAAAATTACGTCGTCTGATACGTAAAGTGACAACTACGTGCATTTTGCTCGGAAGCACATGTTGTATCCTGCTTCTGCTTTCAAGCTCTTTTATAGGAGTATGTCTCTTTCACAGTCCTTTAGCATCCAGATACATTTTTACACTCTCATGGATCTGTCCATTTCTGTATACGAATACAACATTTATCAGTGTTTTAAACGGAATCGGTAAAGCTGGCATATCCCTTTTCATCAATATGTTTACAATACTCATCCGTATTGCAAGTATCTATCTCAGCATCCCGGCATACGGAATCCGAGGATACCTGACTGGACTACTGTTAAGCCAGATATTTATGTTTTGTTTCTGTTTTATTTATCTGCATTATCATTACAGATTCAATGCGAACCGAAGGACAGCTGGGCTCACATAGCATTCCAGGAAAATACCGATAGCAAACAAAATTAACACACCAGTTGTCTTATTTATATTCCAGCGATTTACAACAGGATAATTCAGTAAATAGATCAATATTGCCACATATGCCGCGACATAGAAAGGCATATGTGGCAGCAGTGCCAGCACGCAGATAAATATTCCTTTTATTCCAAGTTGTAAGACTGCTGCGCAGAACAATACGCCTGCCAGAAAACCTGTCCATAGAAAAAACAGTACCGCACTTGTCTTTTTCCATCTTGTTGCCCCTGCAAGCGTAAGAATGCAAAGAGGTAACAGGCGCATACGCACAATGTACCATATATATTCCAGTCCAGGTACGCACACTTTCACACTCTCTGTTAAATGATTTTCTGCAAATATTCCCATCTGCATGATGGATTCCTGCGCAATCAAATTCGCATACAGGATTCCTGCCATCACTCCCGCTGCATATACTGCTACCCAGATTTTTGTATGTTCACGCATTGCCACGCCTCCCGACCTAAAGATAATTTATTATATGTCAGGATTCTTCTTACTAATGACAGTGTTTTTTAAGAGGCTTATCTAAAATAAATACATTTAATGACAGTATTTGGATTCGTATGCCAAAATTGAGGCGATTGTCTTGGAATCTTCAATCTTGCCGGTAAAGATCATCTCCCTTAACTCCTCCAATGTATATGCCTTCACCTGGATAAATTCATTCTCATCCAAATGTTGTTTCGCAGGTTTGAGATCCCTTGCAAGAAAAATCTCTACCTTTTCATCACAAAATGCGACCGTTGTACGCAGATCCATAAGCCACTCTATATTCTCCGCCTTGTAGCCAGTCTCTTCTTCCAGTTCTCTTCTTGCGCATTCGATTCCAGGCTCTCCTGGTGCATCCAGCTTTCCTGCCGGGATTTCCAGTGTATCTCGCTCCAGTGCATTACGGTACTGTGTGACCATCAGAATCTTGCCGTCATCCATAACCGGAATTACGGCAGCCGCTCCGTCATGGTGAATAAAATCCCAGTCTTCATGATTGCCATTAGAAAATTCCATACGGTCTTTGTATATTTTTAGAACTGTTCCTGTATAAGCCAGTTCTCTGCTTACTCTTTTTACTTCGTTGCTCATAATTTACCTCCTTGCCACAACAGCAACCAAACACACTTCGCGAGTTTTGTTCACTGATTAGTAGTCAGCAAATGCTACCATTCAAACATGGCGCATTTTCCTTGTTGCCATAACAAAAGGCAGAACCGATATTCACCGATTCTGCCTCTATTTTATCTTCTACTTGGCATAGTCTGTAACACGTGATTCACGGATTACATTGACTTTGATCTGTCCAGGATATTCGAGTTCAAACTCGATCTGTTTTGCTATATCTCTGGCCATTAATACCATATCTGCATCAGATACTTGTTCTGGAACTACCATAACACGAATCTCTCTACCTGCTTGAATTGCAAAAGATTTATCAACACCCTTGAACTGGTTGGTGATATCTTCTAATTGTTTTAACCTGTTTGTATATGTTTCTAATGTTTCTCTTCTCGCACCCGGTCTTGCAGCAGAAATCGTATCTGCAGCCTGTACAACACATGCAATCAGAGTTTCCGGTTCTACATCTCCATGATGTGCTTCGACAGCATTAATAACCGTTGCAGATTCTTTGTATTTTCTACAAAGATCCACACCAATCTGAATATGCGATCCTTCTACATCATGATCTATAGATTTACCGATGTCGTGCAGAAGTCCTGCTCTCTTAGCAGTACGGACATCCAGTCCGATTTCCCCTGCAAGAAGTCCAGATAACTGTGCAACTTCCATAGAATGTTTCAGCGCATTCTGACCATAACTTGTTCTGAACTTCATACGTCCAAGAAGCTTGATCAGTTCCGGATGGATTCCGTGAACACCGACTTCTAACGCTGCTGCTTCTCCTTCTTCACGAATCATCGTATCGACTTCTTTCTGTGCCTTTTCCACCATCTCCTCAATTCTTGCCGGATGAATACGTCCGTCAACAATTAATTTTTCAAGTGCAATACGTGCAACTTCTCTTCTTATTGGATCAAATCCGGATAAGACAACTGCTTCCGGTGTATCATCAATAATCAGTTCAACACCTGTCATCGTCTCCAGTGTACGAATATTACGTCCCTCTCTACCAATAATTCTGCCCTTCATCTCATCACTTGGAAGCTGTACTACGGAAATCGTAGTCTCAGCAACATGATCCGCGGCACAGCGCTGAATAGCAGTTACTACATATTCTTTTGCTTTCTTGTCCGCTTCTTCCTTTGCCTGGGCTTCCAGTTCTTTTACCATCTTGGCAGTGTCATGTTTCACATCTTCTTCAACAGTTTTCAACAAATATTCTTTTGCTTGTTCGGAGGTAAGTCCTGAGATTCTTTCTAGTTCCTGTACCCTTTGCTTACTCAGCTCGTCTACTTTAGTTTCACGCTGTCTGAGCTGTTCTTCCTTTGCTGCAAATCCTGCTTCACGCTTTTCTATAGCATCTGCTTTCTTGTCCAAAGTCTCTTCCTTGGAAAGTACACGCTTCTCATAACGCTGTAATTCAGCTCTGCGTTCCTTTGTCTCTTTTTCAAGTTCATTCTTGTTCTTGATAGACTCTTCTTTAATTTCCAAGAGAGACTCCTTTTTCTTTGCCTCAGCCGTCTTCACTGCATCATCAATGATCTCACGCGCCTTTGATTCTGCATTTCCGATCTTCGATTCTGCATTCTTACGCAGATTCGAAACTGTAACAAAATGACTGATGATTACACCTGCTATGACAAGCACTACTGTAACAGCAATCATAATTCCGTCCGGCACAGGAGCACCTCCTTATTTAATTTTTATTGTAAAAATACAACGTACAAATACAACACTTAAATTTTATACTGTTTTACCAAAGATGTCAAGCGCTCCCCTCAGAAACTTGTATTACTTGACGTATGTCTTCATAGCGGAATCCTTTTCTCGTCAGATAGCCCAGTATTTTACGGGTTTGCACATGATCCGCCGTCTCCGGGTCATAATGCTTCTTTGCAAGAAGCGTCATGATCGCATGTCTGGCATCTTCATGCCCGTAACACTCTTCCATCGCCTCGTCAATCTCATCTCTTGCGATTCCCTTCTCTGCCAGCGCCGCATAAATCTCTCTCTTGCTCTTTTTATCCTTCCTGCTGTCGATAAAGCTGCGGGCATAAGCCGCATCATTGATATAGCCGAAAGACTTCACATAAGCAATCACTTCCTTCACGATATCATCCGGATAGCCTCCACGCTTAAGCTTCGTACGGAGTTGCTCCTCCGTTCTCCCCATATCTGTCAGTAAATGCATGGCTCGAAGCTTTGCACGTTTCAGTACAATCTCACTCCGGATCTTCTGATATATGTCTTCTGCTATCTCCCGGCTCTCTGCCAGATGATACCGCTTAACCTCTCCCTGATAGAGAACAAATGCCGGATGTTCATCTATATAGATGCGGAACTTTGTCTTTGTCAGTGGTTCCACTCTGGTGACTGTCATTACTCTTTCTCAGCTTTCTTTGGAGTCTCTGTCTGTTCTTCTTCCTCTTCACCGTCTTCAAATGCATAGTGCTTGCGGATCTTGTGATCCAGTTCCTCCATGATATCCGGGTGTTCTGTCAGATAGTTCTTGGCATTCTCACGTCCCTGCCCGATCTTATCACCGTTATACGCAAACCAGGATCCACTCTTGCTTACCAGTCCAAGGTTTACTGCGAGATCAAGGATGTCTCCTTCTTTTGAGATTCCCTTACCAAACATAATATCAAATTCTGCTTCCTTAAACGGAGGCGCAATCTTATTCTTCACAATCTTCACTCTTGTACGGTTACCGATCATCTCACCACTCTGCTTCAATGTCTCAATTCTTCTGACATCCATACGGACAGATGCGTAGAACTTCAGTGCACGTCCGCCGGTAGTTGTCTCCGGATTGCCAAACATAACACCGACTTTTTCACGCAGCTGGTTGATAAAGATCACGACGCAATTGGACTTGCTGATTACAGGTGTCAGTTTACGCAACGCCTGAGACATCAGTCTTGCCTGCAGACCAACGTGTGAATCTCCCATATCTCCTTCGATCTCCTGTCGCGGTACAAGAGCCGCTACCGAATCAATAACAATAATATCCATAGCTCCGGAGCGCACCATCGTCTCCGCAATCTCCAGCGCCTGGTCTCCACTGTCCGGCTGTGAGATATAAAGCTCATCAATATCTACACCGATATTCTTTGCATATACCGGATCCAGCGCATGCTCTGCATCGATAAAACCGGCAATACCGCCCTGCTTCTGCACTTCTGAAATCATATGAAGCGCAACCGTTGTCTTACCACTGGACTCCGGTCCGTAAATTTCCACAATTCGTCCCTTCGGCACACCCCCCATACCGAGCGCGATATCCAGACTCAGAGATCCTGTCGGAATTGTCTCAACTGCAACCTGTGCTGCCGGATCTCCCAGCTTCATAACCGTACCTTTACCGAAATCCTTCTCCAGCTTTGCAATGGCTGCATCTAATGCCTTCTTCTTATTCTCATTCTTTGTATCATTACCTGCCATAAAAGTTATCTCCTTCTCTCGCGACGAACGCATGTTCGTTTTTCTGTTTACAATAGTAGTACACTTGTTCTGTTTTGTCAATATACTTTCGTCTCTCTCTGTGAAATAATCCGGCGAAGTGCCGATGTTGAATTACAGAATGTATTTATATATTCAGCATGCTTAAATACATTTTTACTCTAGCATACTCTCCGGAACAAGTCAAAGAGAATTTCTGATATCGCCACACTTTATTTACACACGTCGATCCATTTCTTACACTGTCCGTATCGCTCCAGTTCCGGAATCGTAAGTTGGATCATGCTGTTGCCGCTTCCTGCTGCCGGATAGACCGTTTTATAAGCTTTGAGTGATTCATCCAGATATACCTCTACGCCTTCATTGACAGCAAACGGACATACGCCGCCGACTGCATGACCTACCAGCAGTTCTACTTCCTCGAATTTCAGCATATGCGCTTTGCTTCCAAACTCTGTACGGTATTTTTTATTGTCAATCTTCTTATCTCCCGCCGTTACGATCAAGATTACTTTTTCATCCAGATGAAAAGACAGTGTCTTAGCGATTCTTCCCGGCTCGCAGCCTAATACATCTGCTGCCTCTTCCACCGTTGCACTGGAACTGTCTTTCTCCATGACTCTGTCTTCCATCCCATAATTCTTAAAATATGCTTTTACTTTTTCAATTGCCATGTTTTTATTCCTCGTTTTCTTCTTTTGTCATATGTAAAACATTATACTTTTTTCTTTTCACAAGCGCAACCGTCCCATATGAAATCCTTTTACCTGCAAAACCTGCCACTGATTGCTCCATCCTAATGCTATGGTGACAAAAACAGCTTTTTCATAACAAACGCAAGACATCCTCCCGGGGAACGGGCTTCTACCGTTTCATCTGCAATAACCGGACAGGCACACACGGCTTTTCCGTTAAGGAAATACTGTACTTCACCAATCTGTTCTCCCTTTTTTACCGGCGCATGCAGATTCTTCGGAATCTTCTTTTTTACTTCCAATTTTTCATCTTTTCTCATCAGGATTTTCTCTGTTTCTTTCTGGATATGTGCCGTCAGATGTTCCCCTTTCTGGTATGGATTTCCTTTATTTACAGCATCCTTTATATATACCTGGATTCCTTCTTCATCCGGAAACTCTGCCTTTTGATAATTTTTCAGTCCATACTCCATCAGTTTTCTCGTATCTTTCCATTTATAAGAACGGTTCCCTGGCCACCCGCAGGCAAGAAGTACTACAATAAATGTCCGGTTATCACTTTTTAACGCTCCGATATAGCAGTATCCTGCTTTCGCTGTAAATCCCGTTTTTCCGCTTAGTGCCCCATCCATCATTTTCAAAAACGCATTATGATTCCGGCAGGAAAATGTCCTTGTCTGCTCGATGTTCTGGAACGAATACATCTCCTTTCGTGTAATCTCAAGAAACTGTTCTCGTTTTGGCGATTCTGTGATGCAATATCGGAAAATCCGTGCAAGATCTTCTGCTGTCGTCCGATGTGCACCTTTTTCATCTGTTCCATCCAGACCGTTCGGTGTCACAAAGTGCGTATCTTTGCATCCAATCTCTTTCGCTTTTTTATTCATTTCCACAGCAAATTCCTGTACACTCCCAGCAACGTTTTCCGCAACCAGCACTGCACTGTCGTTATGGGACTCCAGCATCAGCGAATATAACAGATCTTTCAGTCTGTAATTTTCTCCTTTCCGCACGCCGAGACGGACCTGTGGCTGCCGGCATGCCTCTTCTGAAACTTTTACTTCACTGTCTGTTTTTCCTTCTTCCAGTGCCAGAATACACGTCATAATCTTCGTTGTGCTTGCCATCGGGCGCACTGCATTTCCTTCTTTTTCAAATAAAATACGCCCACTATCCGCATCCATCAGGACTGCCGACCGGGCGTATAACTGTTCTGCAAACTGTTCTCCCTCTGCTTTAACTGCAACCGGTTTCCGGCTCCACCAACTCACAAGAAAAACGATAAGCAAAATACATGCTCTGTTTCTTCTATTTTTCATATTGCACCGCCCATACATTACTATCCTAAATGTATGCAGACAGTCCAGAATCTATACATCTAATTTTAGCTGCACTTCTTCTTCCGCTTCTGATTTGAAATGCTCCACCTGTTCCGGATTCAGAACCGGAAGATCATCTACAGACTGGATACTGAATCTGCGCAGAAATTCTTCTGTCGTTCCAAACAAAATCGGTTTACCCGGCGCATCCAGCCTTCCCACTTCACAGGCAAGGTTATATTCCACCAGTTTATTCACCGCATGATCCGACTTCACACCTCTGATCTTTTCAACCTCCAGCTTCGTCACCGGCTGTTTGTACGCAATAATCGACAACGTTTCCAGCAGGACATCTGTAAGCACATACCGTCTCGGCTGTTTGGCGATACGGATCAGATAATCATAATTTTGCTTTTTCGTACATAACTGGAAAGAATCCTCCAGTTCTACGATCTGGATTCCACGGTCTTCTGCCTGGTATTTATCCATCATCTGATGGACGATCTTTCTTGTTGTCTCTTCATCGTGTTCAATGGCAGATGCAATCTTGCCAAGTTCCACAGAGTCTCCCATTGTAAATAAAATTGCTTCTATTGCGCTTTCTAATCTATTGATCTCCACTGTCTCCATACCTTTCTTCTCCTACATGCGAAGTGATCAGAATGTCATCAAACGGCTGTTCCTGACTGATACTGATCTGTCCTTCCTTCATCATCTGCAAAATCGCAAGAAATGTTACCACAACCTGTGTTTTTGAACTTTGCTTTGTCAGAAGACTCCGGAAACTAAAGTTTCTGTGTTCCTTTGCATACTCATAAACATAGCCAAGCTTGTCTGTCAGCGTCACTTCTTCTTTTTCGATTTTACCGAATTTGCTCCGCACCGGATCGACTTTGTCCACCTGACGTCTCATGACATCTTTGAAAATACGGTTCAGTTTTGCCAGCGTAAGATCTCCTAATAGCTTGTCCAGATCGACCGGCTCCACATATTCCATGACTTCTTCCGGAATAGTTGCTTCCTTGTACAGGATTCCTTCCGAATCTGTCTCTCTGTCCTTCAACTCATAGGACATGAATTTATACATCTTATATTCCAGTAACTGTTCTACTAATTCCTGTCTCGGATCTTCCTCTTCCCCGTCTTCCGTCACTTCTTTTGGAAGTAGCATCCGGCACTTAATATCCAGAAGCGTAGCCGCCATAACGAGGAACTCACTCATAATATTCAGATCTTCCCGTTCCATGGCTTTGATGTAGTCCATGTACTGGTTTGTGATCTCTACGATTGGAATATCATAAATATCTATTTTATTTTTGTCTATTAAATGTAAAAGCAGATCCAACGGACCTTCAAACACCTGTAGTTTTACCGGAATTCCCATTTCTCATCCTCACATTATTTTCATATACCGTAACTTATTTATTATACAGAATTTTCCTGTTAATTACAAGTTTTCAAATGCAATACGATAAATTCCGCCGGATTCCACAGACGGATATGAAATGTATGCGTTCCAAGACCTTTGCTTACAACACTGATTTTGTCGCCATCCCGGTACAGATCACCTGAATATTTCGGAAATAGTTCAAATGCCGGAGAAATAACCCCTAAGATTCCTGGTATTCTCACCACACCTCCATGCAGATGTCCGGACAGCACAAGATCCGCCCCCCACTTCTGATATGTCTCCATATAAGTTGGATTATGTGCAAGCAATACCTCGTACGTTGTCTCATCTGGCTGTCCGATCCGTTCGATTATTTCTTCCACAGTAAGCGTACCTTTCCGGAAACGCCGATAACAGGCTAACGGAATCTCCAGCCCGCGAAGTGTGATATTATACTCCGCAAAACGCACTGTTTCATTTTCCAGAAAATGTACTCCGCAAGCCTCCAATACTTCTTTGTATTCCACATAAGAATATTGATAATCTTCCGGGTTCTCTTTCATACGCTGCTCGTGGTTACCACTCGCACAATAAACCGGGCAGATCCCGGTTATTTCTTTTACAAAAGAAAGCGCCGGCGCATAATCGGTATCTTCTTTTCCGATCAACATATCACCGCCAATCCAGATAAAATCCGGATCAGACTCACGGATCGCTTTTACAAGGTTCTCATTATTCTGTCCGTATTGCTGATTATGAAGATCACTTAAAAATACAATTTTCTTTTCTTTTCCTTCCGGAATATTCAGTTTTTCAGATACGATCGCATAATCGGTTCTCTTAAAACAATGTACTTCTCTGTAAATCTCGATTCCGGCAAGAATAGCCAGAACGAGAATAATTTCTGCTATGATCTGCACGGCTTACTCTCCTTTTGCCCTCTTAAATGCCTGCAACAGTGTACGAATATCTGCGAATGCATAATCCGGCATATATTCTGTCTCTTTTAAGTCTTCCGGCTTTGCTTCCCCTGTATAGACGAGTGCCGTCTGCACTCCGGCATTGATGCCACAGGCAATATCCGTATACAAACGGTCTCCGACTACCAGCACTTCTTCCGGCCTGGCATTCACCTGTTCCATACACATCCGTACAATCTCCGGATTCGGTTTTCCGACATAATAAGGCGTCCGGTCAACCGTCACTTTTAACATTTCACAGATTCCACCACAATCCGGCACAAAGCCGAACGCTGTCGGACAACGATAATCTGGATTTGTACCGATATAATCCACTTCCGTGCGAAGAAGCAATTCACAGGCTGTCTCGATTTTTCCATAATGAAGCGTCCGGTCAAATCCTGCCACAACACAGGCAACATCCGGCTCTACCTGCTCTGTTACAAACAATCCACATTCTTCTACTTCTTTTCTGAAAGATGGTGTACCGAGAACGAAAAGCTTTTTTCCGGCATAGTGCGCTTTCAAATACTCACAGGTTGCATAAGATGCTGTCATAAACTGGGATGCCTCCGCCCGGATCCCCCAGCGGGCAAATTTTTCTATATAATCTTTTCTGCTTTTCACAGAATTATTTGTGATATAAAAGGATTTCCCTCCAATTTCCTCTATATAATCCAGCAGTTCTTTTGTTCCGTCATATAAAGTCTCGTCCACTGCCAATGTTCCGTCTATGTCAAATAAAAAATATCTTTTGTCTTTCAGCATATATGTTCTCCTTCATTTCATTCAGTAACAGTATATAATTAATGTCAGGACTTTGCAAACAGAAAAGAAGACGCAAACTCCCGGATAACATCAAATAATCTCTGTCTGCCGATACTTTCTTTCGATACAACCGGAACAGTTCCAATCGACTTTCCATCCAGTGTATATTCTATTGTTCCCACTTTGTCACCTTTCTTCACCGGTGCATGAAGATTCTTCTTTATATGAAGAGAACGCTTGATTTTGGATATATCTTCTCCCTGTGACAGGACATAGGAAAACCTTTTTTCCGTCATAATTTTAAACATATCTTTTTTGCCGCGTATCAGTTTTATCTCTTTTAATTTCAGATTTTCTTTCTCCCGGTATACTTTGCATGAGCCGAATCCATATTCCAGAAGAGAAATGGCATCTTTCATCCGCTTCTTACTGTCATCTGCCGCCATGATCACTGCGATCAGTTCTACATCGTCTTTTTTTGCAGTCGCAGAAATGCAGAATTTTGCTTTTCCGGTAGAACCTGTTTTCAGTCCGGTTGCATATGCATAATGCCTGATCAGTTTATTCGTATTGCTAAGTCCGAATGTTGTCTTTCCTTTTTTCGTCTCGTGTGTAATGTCTTCCATCCAGATTTTGCAATACTTTTCAATCTGAGGGTGTTTACGCAGCATCTCTCTCGACATTTTTGCAATATCTCTTGCTGTTGTCTCATGTCCGTCTGTATCCAGACCGTTACAGTTCTTAAAATGTGTATGCATCATTCCCAGCTCTTCTGCTCGCTTATTCATCTGTCCGACAAACACTTTCTCACTGCCTCCGACATGTTCTGCCATTGCCACTGCCGCATCATTGGCGCTTGCCACAGCAATACATTTGATCATCGTCTTAACGCTCTGTGTCTCTCCCGGTTCAAGAAATACCTGGGAACCACCCATAGATGCAGCATACTCAGAAACGGTCACCGGATCTTCCAGTTTTATTTTTCCAGCATCCAGTGCGTCAAATACAAGCAGAAGTGTCATAATCTTCGTTACGCTTGCAGGCGGGCGTTTCTCATCTGCATTCTTTTCATACAAAACTTTCCCAGTCGATACTTCCATTAAAAGAGCAGACGGAGCTGATACCATTTCTTTTGTATCCTCTGTCTCCTTCTGCTCTTTTTCTTCATTATCTGTATTTTCTGTAGTTTCCCTTTCTTCTTCCGCCAGACTTAAGATACTGCTCTGGCAGGTCATCATAACAACCGCTAGCAAAAACACTATCCCTCTTTTTATAATCTGTTTCATCCGGCATCCACCAATTTTATGTAGTTACTACTAATATAATAAATGCTTACATAAAATATGAGTAAAATCTATTTTTCCTCCGGGTTCTCCTCTTCATACTTTTCTTTGTTTGCTCTTGCTGTTTCTATCGCTCTCTTGAAATAAATGATACTGCATCCAACCGTTATCACTGTTCCAATACCTGCCGCTGCAATTCCTTCTATACCACCTGCTTTAATTCCATTTATTACAGCACCTGAGCCAACAATCCAGATCATCCATGCAGCTCCCATAGTTGCATAAAACAGTTCTACTTTCTTGCTGGAATGTCTGAGATTTTTTTCTGGCAGGTAACGTTCCAGATAGGAACCACACCACATGAACACTATAATAAGACCAATCAACAATATGCTTCGTCCTTTTAGTAGCAATACATTTCCTTCTGGCCAGAACAGTACATTCAATATCCATACCGGATCCCCCCATAATGTCGGCAATAAAATTAATACAAGTGGTAAAGTCATCAACAGATAAATAATCAGCTGAAACCTGTGCATCGTATTTTCTCTTACTGTTCCCATAAGCATCTTTTCGGTCTCTTCTTTATAATGCTCCGGTTCTATCTTTTTCCCGGCCAACAGTTCACTTACTTCGATATCCAGCTCTCTGCAAATCTCCTCGATCAGATTCACATCTGGAAAGGACCTTCCGTTTTCCCATTTGGAAACTGCACGGTCTGTTACATTCAGTCTGTCTCCTAATTCTTTCTGTGTCAGATTTTTTTCATGTCTGCACTGTGCTATAAATTTTCCCGTCTTCCGTACATCAATCATATTCTGTACTCCTCTCTGATTCACTGCCCATATCATAACATAATTTCTTATTTTTCTCACCACACTGTCAGTTGAGTTATATTTTCATCCTTCAAATTGTGTATTTCGCATGATTTTTTCTTGAAAATACAAGTTTTTCGTGTCATAATATAACACAATACATCTATAAGGAATGCTTATCATCAGAGGAGGTTTTAACATGCAAAAAAGAAGTAGTTTTTCCGGCAAGCTCGGTTTCGTACTGGCAGCCGCCGGATCTGCGGTAGGACTCGGTAACATCTGGCGATTCCCCTACCTCGCTGCAAAATATGGTGGAGGAACGTTTTTATTTATTTACCTGATCTTGGCAGTCACATTTGGTTTTACACTGATGACCGCAGAGATCGCAATCGGACGTAAGACAGGACTCAGCGCCATTGGTGCTTTCACTATACTTGATAAAAGATTCAAGTTTCTCGGTATTCTGGCATCAGCAGTGCCGATCATTATTTTCCCGTATTATTCCGTTATCGGTGGATGGGTTGTCAAATACTTTTTCGTATTTGTCACTGGTTCCGGTCACGCAGCAGCGGGCGACAGTTATTTTACAGATTTCATTGGAGGAACATTCGAACCGATCGGATGGTTTTTCTTGTTTATTGCAGTTACAGCAGTTATCGTTGGTTTTGGTGTAGAGCAGGGTATCGAAAAGGTCAGCAAATTCATGATGCCGATCCTCGTTCTTCTGACTCTGTTCGTTGCCTTATATGGACTGACGATCGACGGTGCCATGGACGGACTTTCTTACTATCTGAAACCACATATGGCTGACGTATCTGCGAAGACAATCCTTGCAGCTATGGGACAGCTCTTTTATTCCATGTCACTTGCCATGGGTATTATGATCACATATGGTTCCTATATGAAGAAAGAAGATCATCTGGAAAGTTCTGTACGACAGATTGAAATATTCGATACCGGTGTTGCTTTCCTTGCAGGTCTTATGATTATCCCAGCAGTATTCGTATTTTCCGGTGGTGACAGTTCTGCACTGCAGGCAGGTCCGGGGCTAATGTTCATTACACTTCCAAAAGTATTTGGCAATATGAAATTTGGCAATGTTGTCGGAACAGTATTTTTCCTGCTTGTGTTCTTTGCGGCGCTTACTTCCGCAATTTCACTGATGGAGACGATTGTATCAATCTTAAGAGATAAACTTGGCTGGACAAGAAAAGGAACCTGTGTGTTTGTAACAATTCTGGCACTTGTTATGGGTGTTCCGTCTTCTCTCGGATTCGGTCCACTCAGTTTCATTTCCTGGATGGGAATGTCTGTACTTGATATTATGGACTTTGTCAGCAACAGCGTACTAATGCCGATCGTAGCATTCTTCACCTGTATCTTTATCGGTTTTGTAATTAAGCCATCTACGATCGCAGACGAAGTAAAAGTGACAGATGGAACGTTTAAAGGCGAAAAATTATTTGCAGTTATGATCAAATGGATCGCTCCGATCTTCCTTGTGCTGATCCTCTTAAGTTCCGTAGCAAGTGCATTAGGAATCTTTACTCTGTAAGAAGTATATTGCAACCACAGGAATACATTATACGCCAACAGCAGAATATGATAATTGGGGACTTTCTTCCCAAGATAAAACGGACAGGATTTCAGTTAATATTTTCTAAAATCCTGTCCGCTGTTTATTTAATTACCAGAAGCTCGTAAAAATCGCCATTGAATGACTGCCTTTTGAATCTTTCCATCCATAGACTGTCTGGCAAGATCTGAGCAGGCTTCTTTGCCTATCTCTTTCCACCCATATGGAATACCGCCAGTACACCCGGACCGGTATGGCTTCCAATCACGGTTCCGATATTATTGATAAGAATATTCTCTACTCCCATCTTCTCACGGACAACTTTTGCCAGATATTCTGCATCTTCCGGGCAGTCTCCATGTGTGATCATGATAATCTCATTATCCCATCCTTTTGAACGCTCTACAGACATATCTACAATCTTCTGGATAGAACGTTTTCTTCCTCTCTCTTTACCGATCACCTGCAGCTTACCTTCGTCATCTACATGGATAATCGGCTTAATCTGTACCATTGTTCCGAGAACTGCCGCTGTCTTTGACACACGCCCGCCTCTCTGCAGATGATGCAGGTCATCTACTGTGACATTGTGGCAGACATGTAATTTATTCTGCTCTACCCAGTCTGCAAGTTCTTCAACGGACATGCCTTCCTTCTTATGTTTCAGTGCATAATACAGAAGAAGTCCTTCTCCCATACAAGCACACAACGTGTCAATCACGATGATCTTACGCTCCGGATATTCTTCTTTCAGCTCTTCTGCCGCAATCCGCATACTGTTATATGTACCGCTGAGTCCGGAAGAAAATGCCAGATGAAGGATATCTTTTCCCTCTCTTACAATCTTCTCCAGACCTTCTTTTGCCTGCTCCGGGTTTACCTGTGTCGTCACAGCCATCTTTCCTTCTCTTAACTTTTGGAAAAATTCCTTTGACGTAAGACCTGACATATCATCATAAGTTTCCTTATCTATCGTATATTTTAACGGAATCACCGGAACAGCTCTCTCCTCAAGCCATTCCTTTGGTAAGTCAACTGTACTGTTGACAGAAATTACATATTCACTCATCTTTCAAATCCTCCTATTTCTTAGGTTGGCTACATTATACCACCTGGAAACAGGATATGCAAAACATAATACTACACCAACTTACACCAAAATCACACCAAAATTATTACGGTTTGTTCACATTTTCCGGCGTATCAGTTTAACCGTATATGCAGATAACTCCACCCGGACAATGTCTTATTAAAACAGATACTACACACCACAACGATACATCCGATCAGAAAACCGATCCAGTTAAAGAGAGCAGTCAATATAAGCAATTGAAGCCGCATAAATTTGAGTGCATAGCCAAGTTCAAAATTCGGCTGGGTGTAATTAGCGACAGCCACAAAAGCCATGTATAACATTACCTCACTGTTAAACCAGCCGGACTTTACGGAAAATTCTCCCATCACAAGACCTGCGATCACGCTGAGCGGTGTGCTTAACATACTCGGTGTATTAAGAGCTGCAAGTCTTAATCCGTCAATTGCAATCTCCAGAATCAACAATTGGAAAATAAGCGGAATATTTATCATATCTTTTACTGCCACAAACGCAAACATTTTCGGGAGCCAGTTCAAATTCTGCATAAGCAGAAGAAACACCGGTGTTAAAAAAATCGTCAAAAAGCTAATCAGCCCTCTCGCTGATTTCAGATACACTCTTGTAAGTGTTGGAAAATAATAATCATTTGCTTCCTCTATGACATCCAGGATCGATGTCGGCAAGATCATCGCTGATGGAGAATTATCTACCAGCAGAACCACTTTTCCTTCAAAAAGACATGCAGCAGCCGTATCCGGTCGTTCTGTAAACTTAAATTTCGGAAATGGATTGTACCATTTTCTCTTCATCAGACATTCTGCAAGACTCTGTTGGTTCATTCTGAGATCATCGGTTCGGATTGAAAGGACTTTCTGTCTTAAATCGCAGAGAATCTCCTTGTTCACCCGGTCTTTCATATAGCAGATGGCAATATCTGTGCGCGAACTGTCGCCAACCTCCTGCATCTCCATTACAAGATGCTCGCTCCTTATCCTTCGTCTTATCATTGCCGTATTGCTGACAACAGTCTCGACAAAACCATCTCTGGAACCACGAAGTGATTTATCTTTATCCGGCTCTTCCACACTTCTTGCCGGATAAGTACGGCAATCGATTGCGATTGCTCCCTCATAGCCATCCACAAAAAGACAGGTAACACCAGAAAACAGATTTTTTAACACCTGGTCAAAATCTTCTATTAGCTCTACTTCCGTATAGGGAATCGCCATTTCCATAAATTGCAGAATCCCTGCCGGCATATCTTCTTTTTTGATCTTTAAAAGTGCATCCATCAACTTTAACATATCATCGTCTTTATTCAGACCATTGATAAAATAAAAAGAAGCCATCCTTTCGCCGATCATCAGATCGCGCTGAATCAGGTCAAAGCTCTCCCTCATCGGGAGAGTCTGATTCATATAGGATGTGCTTTCTTCTCTTGAAGCGGTAATCTTTTTCCCGTCTTTCATATATGTTCACCCTCCACTGTCTTACTGACAGTTAGGATGTCCTTTTTCTTTTATCTTATTCACTCTTTGTGGTGCTTCCGAATCCTCCGTTGCGTACTTCTTCTACATCATCATCGACGGTAATTCCATATTCAACGAAAATTCCCTGCATAAATCCGGTACCTTCTTTTAATTCGACTTCTTTCCCTTCTTTTCCGTCATTTGTCAGCTTTGCGAAAATATGTCCCTCATTATCGGAACCATAATAATCGCTGTCAATAATTCCAACTGTATTATTAAGCTGCAGACGGTATTTGAATCCAAGACCACTTCTCGGATAGCATTTCAGTACCCAGTTTTCATCCATCTTCACACGAATTCCTGTCGGAACTTTTAATGTCTCCTGCACTTTTAATGTCTTCGTCACAGGCATGAAGAAATCATATCCTGCCGAACCTGCTGTTGCTCGTCTTGGAAGTTTTATTTTTTCATAAATTTCCCGGATTTCTTCATCCGAAACATCTCCGAATGCATCTTTGTATCCTTCTTTAAACTGTACAAAACTTACTTTTTCAAACTGTGCAATTCTCTTAGCCATATCATAATTCTCCTTATTTTGATCAACTATCATATAGCATACCATTATTTAGTTCCCACATTCAATACTGATTTCATTAAACATTGTAAGAATATCATCAATAGAGGTTGCTTCTTTTTCGTCTTTCTTCTTATCTAAAACAATTTTTCCCTGATGCATCATAAGAAGCCGGTTCCCATACTCTACTGCATAACGGAGATTATGTGTTACCATAATCGTTGTAAGATTTTTCTCCTTTATGATTTGATCGGTCAGTTCCATGATAAGGTCTGCCGTCTTTGGATCTAACGCTGCCGTATGCTCATCGAGGATCAGATAATCAATCGGTGTCATCGTTGACATCAGAAGTGCCATCGCCTGTCTCTGACCACCGGACAATACACCGACTTTCACACTCATCTTATCTTCCAGTCCGAGATTCAGTCTGGATAACTGTTCTCTGTAATAAGAAATGCGGTTCTTATTTGTTCCCCGCAAAAGTCCATACATTTTTCCTTTGTTGTCGGCAAGTGCCATATTTTCAAGGATCGTCATGGAAGGACAGGTTCCCATCGCTGGATTCTGGTATACTCTTCCAATCCGGAGATTTCTTTTATGTTCTTTTTCTTTTGTAATATCCTTTCCATCCATCAGAATACTGCCTTTTTCCGGTGAAATACTGCCACAGATCAGATTCAGCATAGATGTCTTGCCGGAGCCGTTGCTTCCAACTACGGATACAAATTCACCTTTTCCAATCTGAAGTCCAAAATCATCAAACAGACACATCTCATTGACTGTTCCCGGATTATAATATTTGTGAATTCCTTTTAATTCTAACATCTATTTCACCTTCGTCTTTCTTTCCATACTGATGACCAAAATGATCAGGAATAATACTGCTGTGATCAGCTTCATTGCCTGCGGTTCAAAGTTACGGATTGCAACCGCCACACATGCTTTGTAAATGATCGAACCGATAATGACCGCTGTTGTCGTCTTTACAAACGAGATTTTCTTGAAAATACTTGTTCCGATGATTACACTCGCAAGTCCGATAACGATTGCACCTGTTCCCATGGAGATTTCAAACACACGCTCTTCCTGTGCGAATACACATCCTGCCAGAGATACAAGTCCGTTTGCAATTGCAAGTCCTAATATTTTCACATTGCCCTGATCTTTGGCAAGTGCAGTTACGACTGTCTCATTATCTCCGACTGCACGGAGCAGGTATCCGGACTTTGTATTCATATAAAGATCCAGAATGATCTTGCATACAACCGCAAGGATGAGTACGACGATCAGCGTCACATAACTTTTCATACTCTCCGGTACAATTCCTATTAGAAAATCATTTTTAAAAATACTGTCCCGAGAAAAAAGCGGTACATTCGCTGTACCTGCAATGTAAAGATTTACAGTCCACAGTGCCGTCATCATAATAATTCCGGACAACAGATCTCTTACTTTACATTTCACATGAATCAGTCCGGTACATATACCTGCCAGCACTCCTGCCAAAAAGGAGACCGGCAGTGTCAGATAAGGATTCATCCCTCTTGTAATGAGAGCAGCTGTTACAGCTGCTCCCAGTGGAAAACTTCCATCTACTGTCAGATCAGGAAAATCCAGTATCTTATAAGTAATATATACACCCAGCGCCAATATTGCATATATCAGCCCCTGTTCTAAAATCGTTATGATAAAATCCATGAAACTTCCTCCCAAAACATTACTTTCTTAATTCTTCTTATTTTTCTGTCTTTTTGCTTGCTGTGATCTCGTCAAAGCTTTCTACTGCACTCTTGGACAGTTCATCCGGAACTTTGATTCCAAGATTTGAAGCTACTTTTTTATTTACATAGAAACCTGGTTTTTTAATGGTTTCATAGTTCATTTCTTCTGCTTTCTTTTCGCCTTTTAATACCTGTGCTGCCATCTTACCAGTCTGCTCTCCAAGTGCAATGTAATCCAGTCCTTCCGCTGCAAGGCATCCGAGCTTAACCTGTTCGATCTCACTTCCGAATACCGGGATCTTCTTTGCATTTGCTTTGTCAAGAATTGTCGGCAGGGAAGATACGACTGTGTTGTCTGTCAGGTTTGTGATGCATTCCACTTTGCTTAACAGATCATCTGCAGCAAGCGAAACATCTGCTGTTGTTGAGATTCCTTTCTTCACAAGTATAAATCCATAATCTTTTGCAAGGCTTTCATATTCTTTGATCGCAGATACAGAATTTGCTTCACTCGTTGTATACATGATTCCGATCTTTTTTGCATCCGGTAACATCTTACGGATCATTTCCAGCTGTTCTTTTATCGGAAGTTTGTCAGATGTTCCGGTTGTATTTCCTACGGCTTCGCCATCTTTGTCTGCAAGTTCAGCACTTACCGGATCGGTAACGGCTGTATAGATAACCGGAATGTCTTTGTCCATTGCTGCATTGTATGCACTCTGTGCACTTGGTGTTGCGATCGCACAGATCAGGTCCACTTTATCTGAAACAAAACTGTCTGAAATCTGTCCGGCAGTTCCCATATCTGCAGCTGCATTCTTATACTTAATTTTCAGATTCTTGCCTTCTTTGATTCCTTCGTCTTCCAGTCCTTTTAAGAAACCTTCCCGGCAGTTGTCCAGTGAACCGTGCTCTGCGAACTGTTCAATACCGATTGTGTAACTGTCTTTCTTTGCTTCACTCTTTGTCTCTGACTTTCCACATCCTGCCATCATCGTTGCTGCCATCATTGTTGCTAATACTGCTGCTAATACTCTTTTTTTCATTGTCTTTTTCTCCTTTTTCTGTGTTTATTGATTTTTGTTTCCTGTTAGGAGAGAAAAATGATCGGAACCGACTGGCAGATAAGGAAGTCTTATAAAATAAGAAAACCGCCTCAAACCTATCGGTTTGAGACGGTAATATTATTCTGAAATATTATCGCGGTACCACTCAACTTGACGAATCGTCCACTTTTCTCATGTACTAACATACACTCCTGATTGATAACGGGTTCGGTTCCCGACAAGCCCTACTCTCAAAGATTTCAGACTGCCCTCGAAAGGCCATTCAATTATCCATTCCATACGATGTTCCACCACCCATCGCTCTCTGTAATGTCATCAGATAATCTACTACTCTTTCTCAACGGTTTTGCTTATCTACAATCACTACTTTACTTCATTAAAGTATATTTGTCAAGAACAACTTTGATTAATTTTGCAACTCAAATTTTTAACTAATCTTTAATAACCGGAATTGGTGTGTCATCTTTTGCGTCGAGATCGTTGATGTATTTCTTCGTTTCACTGATGATAACATTTGACAACAACAATACTGCCACAAGGTTTGGTATCGCCATCAGCGCATTCAATGTATCTGCGATCAGCCATACAAGATCCAGCGCTACAACCGGTGCGATAACTGCAACTGCCACATACAGGCAACGATACAGTAATAATACTTTTTTGCCGGCAAAATATTCTACACAGCGTTCTCCGTAATATGCCCATCCAAGAACAGTAGAATATGCAAATGAAACAATACCAAGTGTCAGAATGATCGGTCCAAGAACCGGAATCTGACCAAATGCAAGAGATGTCAAGACACCACCATCCGGGATCTCATCTGCATTAATCGATGGGTTCTTCATAATTGTTGTTACAAGTACAAGACCTGTCATTGCACATACAACAACAGTATCCCAGAATGTTCCTGTAGAAGATACCAGAGCCTGACGGACCGGATTCCTTGTCTGTGCTGCCGCTGCTGCGATCGGCGCAGATCCAAGACCGGATTCATTGGAGAAAAGTCCTCTTGCTACACCAAACCGGAGTGCCATCATAATTCCGCTTCCTACCAGACCACCTGCTGCTGCGCCTGGTGTAAATGCAAGCCGACATATGACTCCAAGTGCTGGAATTATGTAATCATAATTCATACAGAGAATCACGATACATCCCAGTACATAGAAAATTGCCATAAATGGAACAAGCTTCTCACATACATTTGCAATCGCTTTGATTCCACCGAAAATAACAATTGCTGTTAATATTGCAACTACCACACCTACCAGCCATCTTGGAATGTGGAAGTTTGTATAGCAGACTGTTGCAATTGCGTTCACCTGCGTTGCACATCCGATACCGAATGAAGCAAATCCTCCGAAAATTGCAAACAGAAGACCTAACCACTTCATATTCAATCCACGCTCCAACGCATACATAGCACCGCCCTGCATACGTCCATCGTCTGTCTTTACACGATACTTCACTGCGATCAGTGACTCTGCATATTTTGTTGCGATTCCAAAAACGCCGGTAAGCCAGATCCAGAGAACTGCTCCCGGTCCACCAAGAGCGATTGCTGTTCCTACACCTATAATATTACCAGTTCCGATTGTTGCCGCCAGAGCAGTCGTAAGCGCACCAAACTGTGATACTTCTCCTTCTGCATCCGGATCTTTTGTTACAGATAACTTGATTCCTTTTGTTACGGACTTCCACTGGATGAATCCTGTCCGGAAAGTCATATAAAGATGAGTTCCAAACAAGAGTATGATCATCGGCCAGCCCCATACAACACCATTAATTGCGGTAACGACAGAATTAATTGCTTCTAACATAATGTGCCCCCTTTTCATGAATTCTCTGTCCTTAAGTTACTGTACATGTACTTTCTATACCGGTTATTTAGTTATTGAATACATTTTAACCGAACTTATTGAACACATCAATAATTGTTATATAATTATCGAACAATTCGGCGTTTTATCTAATATTTTTAGAAAATCTCTTTTCAAATAAGTTGTCCTTGCATGTATTCGTCAATACACACTGGTATGTTTTATCCGCTGATTAGCGTTCGAAGATGCACTTGCATAAGTGCGTGTATTTTCCTCTTTGCCATAACAAAAAGACTCCGGGGAAATTCCATCCTTGGAGTCTAATTTTCGCACAACTTGTATTCATTAAACCAATTTACGAAATTATACTACCATATTTGGAATTTGCATGCAAGTATTTTTTGTATATTATATGTTTTAAATATTCCGTATATGACTATAATTTAAGAAAAAAGAAGACAGCCAAAGTAGTTTTATTTTCTGTCAATGTCAGTCTGTAAAACAAGGGTTTCCAAACTGATAAATATTATCACTCTCCAAACTGGCGTGGTTATTTTTGCAATAACTGGTTCTTTATTTCAATCCAGTTTCGTTGTAAAGTTTCTACAACAAAACAAAAGAAATGAGGTCTGATAGTTATGAATTCAAATCTGAAAAAAATTGTTATGACAGCTTTATTTGCTGCTTTATCGTGTGTAGCAACCATGTCGATTCACATTCCTACTCCTGGAACCGGCGGATATATCCATCCGGGTGATGCAGTTGTGATTCTCTCCGGTGTGATCCTTGGTCCGGTATACGGACTCCTTGCCGGCGGTATCGGTTCTGCAATGGCTGATTTGATTGGCGGATATTTTATCTATGTACCGATTACATTTGTGATCAAAGGTCTGGTTGCTCTTGCAGCAGGACTGATTTACCAGAAACTTGGACATTCTTCCAAGACAAGATTTACATCAGTTATCCTTGGTGGAATTGCTGATATTGTACTTGTTGCCGGCGGCTACTGCCTCTGCGAAATTTTTCTTTATGGTGTATCTGGTGCACTTGCAAGTGTTCCTGCCAACATCATCCAGGGTATCGGAGGACTGATCATTTCCGCAATCTTATATCCGGCTCTGATCGCTATCCCGGACGTGAGACAGCTTGCCGGGGAACGCGCTCATTCCTAAGTGACATTATCATTTTTGTTCAGATATTTGCCCCTCATAAAAGAACCAGCACATGAAATCATGCGCTGGTTCTTTTTAACTACTTATGTATGTTTTCTTTTTAGACGTTTATATTATATTTTAAACTTTTCACCTTATATTTATAAGATGATTTTGAGTTCTTAACAATTCGGATGAATCTTAAGTTGTTTTTTCTGTCCTTACACAAGAACGACCTTTTTTGCTGAATCTGCCGACGCAGTTATGCAAGTTCGTCCAGATGCAAGACCTCCCACAACCAATGCAGAGAGCATGACAAGCAGGCAGCTTTGTACGACTTTTCTTTTTGATCTTTTCATTTTCCTTCTCCTTTTTCTACCGAAAATCCGGTGTTCATAACATAATATATCTCCCAATATATTAATCAAATTACTGCTTTTTTACAATCTTTAACTCATATCCTAATGCATTTAATAAATTATTAAATGCCGTTATAGTAGGAACTGTTTCCTTGCGTTCTATCTTTGAAATTGTCTGTTGTCTTTTACCGGATAATTTTGCTAATTCTTTTTGTGTTATATTTTCTTCCTTTCTCAGCATAATCATTTTTTCTATTAATTCATACTCCGCACGAGATTCATCCCATGCTTCTCTAAATTCACTGTCATCCTTTCTTTTTTCTTCAATTTCTTTTTTTATATTTGCTTGTATGAATGGCATATCTTTCACTCCTCTTTTTCTATATTTTTATATAAATTTCTTTCCCAATGCCTTTCCCAATTCTTTTGCTCTCTTTTTTATTATTTTTGAATCTCCCTTTTCCGTTTTGTTTTTTTGCTTTCTGCATGCATGTAATAAATAAATATTGTCACCGTCTGGGATAATATAAAATATGCGATTGTATTTGTAAAAATATACTTCGTATATTTTTTTCTCCCATCTTTTAATATTCAGTTTCTCGAATTCTCCATTCTCCATTTTTTCTCTGACACTATATCCATCAACCATTTCAGGGATTGTCAAAGAATCAATATATTCTTTAATTACATTCCTTCCAGAAGAAGTTTCATAATCATGTAGTATCATAATTACATATTCTCCTTTCTTCTTTTATATTACACATAATACATCATATATGTTGTATTCGTCAATGTAAAACATCTGTTTATATTATTTTTGCATTAAAAAAAGGAATGCCTTAATTGGCATTCCCATTTTTTAACAATTTTTCTATTTCTGTACACCTTTTCTACACCATTTTCGTAACAAATCATACTAAATTATAATAAATTATGTGATATATAGGATACTCGTAATCCCCGTAAAATCAACGAAAATCCGGTGTTCCGATCATATCATACGGCGTTGCCTGATATACGTAATAATTCAACCAGTTTGTATACAGGTTATTCGCAGTCGCTCTCCACTTAAGGAGCGGTGTCTTTTCCGGATCATCACCCGGATAATAATTCTTCGGCATTGCGATCTCCAGGCCTTTGGAAAGATCACGTTTGTATTCGCCATCCAGAGTTACCCGGTCATATTCCGGATGTCCCATTACGAAAATCTGTCTGCCGTCATCTGCCATAGCAAGGAAAAGTCCAACTTCATCGGACTCAGCAAGCACAGTAATTCGCTCGTCATTCCTTACTGCATCCATCGGCACTTCTGTATGTCTGGAATGTGGTGCAAGGAAGCAGTCATCAAATCCACGGACAAGTGGAATCTTACGGTTGAGTACTTTATGCCAGAATAATCCAAAAGCTTTCTCCGGCAACGGCTTCTTATCAATTCCGAAATGATAATACATACCTGCCTGCGCACCCCAGCACAGATGCAGTGTTGAGGTAACATGCGTCTTTGTCCATTCCATGATCTGCTTTAATTCTTCCCAATAATCTACTTCCTCAAATGGGATCTGCTCTACAGGAGCTCCCGTAATGATAAATCCGTCAAATCTCTCATCCCGAATCTCGCCAAAACGATTATAAAACTGGTTTAAATGACTGGTCGGTGTATTCTTTGCTTCATGACTGGATACCATAACAAACGTTACATCCACCTGCAACGGTGTATTGGACAGCGACCGGAGGATCTGAAGCTCCGTATCCTCCTTAAGCGGCATCAGATTCAGAAGTCCGATCTTGATCGGACGGATATCCTGATGCATCGCACGGTGTTCATCCATTACAAATATGTTTTCACTCTCTAAGATCTCCTTTACCGGGAGATCATTCTGCACACGAATCGGCATAATTAAATTCCCCTTTATTTGTTATCTTTTTTATGATTCTCTTCCTGATCATCCTTTTTCTTTGGTCTAATTTTTGCATCAAAGGTTTCCATATGACCAAAATGCTCCATATGTACTGCGGAATGTTCCGGATACTTATATTCCTGCGTCGCATGCACATGCTCCTGTGAAGAATGTACATACTGTCCTGCATTGTCTACATAACTGTACTGATCGTAAGCTTCCGTATTTTTAGGAAGCATTTTTTGTTCCAGCTTGCTGCTTACAAGCATCTGAACAATGTAATAGATCACAGCAAATGTCGGCACTCCCATAAGCATACCCGGGAATCCGAACAAACCTCCCCCGAGAAGAATTGCAACGATTACCCAGAATGCAGACAATCCTGTGGAATTTCCAAGGATCTTCGGTCCTAATATATTACCGTCAAACTGTTGCAATACCAGTATAAATATCAGGAAATACAGTCCTTTTATCGGACTATCCAGCATGATCAGGATTGCACTCGGAACAGCTCCAATGTACGGTCCAAAGAACGGGATGACATTCGTCACACCGACGATCACACTTACTAATAACGTATATGGCATATTTAAAATTGACAATCCAAAGAAACACAGTACTCCAATAATTGCAGAATCAATGATCTTTCCAATAATAAATCCACCAAATATCTCATTACTTTTCGTTGTCAGATGCAGGAGCAGATTAGCATGTCTTATTGGCAATACTGCATAAACAATCTTCTTGCACTGTTTTGCAAACAGTTCCTTACTGAATAAAATGTAGATGGATACAATCACTCCAATCAGGAAGTTCACAACTTCACCAAGAAAATTGAGCACTCCGACTGTTAGATTCGACATCAGTTCATTGACCTTTCCAAGAAGGTCGTTGCGCAGCCAGTTCTGAAGCATTGTTGTTCCCTGCTCAATCGCTGTCTTTACAATGGAACCGGTTGTAGAATCATCCATTTTGATATTATTCAGTGATGACACCATATGGTTGAGCTGTCCCGGTAATGTATAGATCATATCACGGATACTAACATATAATTCCGGTATCAGTAGGTTGCATAAAGCAGATATCAATGCGCCCAATATAATCAGCGATGTAAACACACCGACAGATCTGGAAATATTCTGTGCTCTTCCCGGTTTTGTAACCTTTTTCTCTAATACAGGGATCAGCCTCTTGTCTACTCTTTTGACGATTGGGTTCAGCAGATATGCGATCACGGCTCCGTAAATAATCGGTTTCAATACGTCGTATACCTTCCACAGCACGTTAAAAATATGCCGGAAACGCAACAGTGCAAAATAAAATGCAAGCGATGCCGCTATCACAAGAAAATATGTCATTCCTCTGTTAAACTGCTGTCTGATTTTCGAAGGACCATTTCCGCCAAGTCTTGGTTTTGAATTGTAATATGTTTCCCGTTCTTTCTTTTCATTTTCACTCATATAATTATTCCTCTTCTTTGCACAAATGCACATAAAATAATTATACTCTCCGATCTTTTATGCGTCAACTATAAAGGCGTAACAGTAAGCAATCAGCGGCACAAAAGGAAACTCCCGGAGAGAGATCTCCGGGAGTTTCCTTTGTGCTATGAGAGGCACGCTTATTTTTCTTATCTGCAGCTGCAATCAAATGTTGCACATTCTGTCTGCCCACATGTGCAGGCGTTTCCACCTTCCACGCTGATCTTACCAGCCTGACAGGAACAGTTGTTATTATATTTACATTCTGTTGCCTGGCAGTCTACCTGGCTGACCGGCGATGCCTGTTTTCCTGTGCTGTTTGAATATCCGTCTTTACGTTCTTCAAAACTGTCGCAACAAGTGTCCTTCGGTGCAACTGCGGCGTCTCCGCCCACTGTGATCTTGTCAAGATCACAATAATAATTCTGATTGTGCTTACATGTCTGTACGGTACACTTTAATTCCGGCATATTATACCCTCCTTTTCTATCCTGTTACCAGATCAAAGTTAGTATATCCGGAAATAAAATTTTTACCCGTTTGATATCATAAAAGTTTTAATCTTCTTTTTCGACTTCGCGGATTGTTTTTGTATCGATCTCTTCTTTCAAAGCATCCATAAATGCTGTCAGATCTTTCTGTCCTTCGTCACCTGCAAAACGACTTCTTACAGATACCACACCTGCTTCTTCCTCTTTTGCTCCCACAACAAGCATGTATGGAATTTTCTGCATCTGTGCTTCACGGATCTTGTATCCAATCTTCTCTGCTCTGGAATCAATTTCTGAGCGGATACCTGCATTGTATAATGTATCCTGTACTTTCTGTGCATAATCCATGTATTTATCGGAAATCGGAAGTACTTTAACCTGTACCGGTGCAAGCCATGTCGGGAATGCTCCTGCAAAATGCTCGATCAAGATACCAATAAATCTTTCGATAGAACCAAATGCAACTCTGTGGATCATGATCGGACGATGTTTCTCTCCGTCAGCTCCTGTATATTCTAATTCGAATCTTTGTGGAAGCTGCATATCAAGCTGGATCGTTCCGCACTGCCATGTTCTTCCGATAGAATCTGTCAAATGGAAATCAATCTTCGGTCCATAGAATGCTCCATCCCCTTCATTTACAACATAATCCAGGCCAAGATCGTCTAATGCTCCTCTTAAACCTTCCGTTGCAAGTTCCCAATCTTCATCGCTTCCCATACTGTTGTCCGGACGGGTAGATAACTCTACGTGATATTTAAATCCGAACAGGCTATATACTTCATCGATCAGTGCTGCAACACCTTTGATCTCATCACGGATCTGTTCCGGCATCATAAAGATGTGCGCATCATCCTGTGTAAAGCAGCGTACACGCATCAGTCCGTGAAGCTGACCGGATTTTTCATGACGGTGTACCAGTCCAAGTTCACCGACACGGAGCGGAAGATCTTTATAAGAACGAGGCTCTGCTTTATAAACAAGCATTCCACCCGGACAGTTCATTGGTTTGATTGCAAAGTCTTCATCATCGATCACGGTTGTATACATATTTTCTTTATAGTGATCCCAGTGTCCAGATGTCTCCCACAGATGTCTGCTTAAGATGATCGGTGTGGAAACTTCCTGATAACCACAGCGTTTATGCAGTTCTCTCCAGTAATCGAGCAGTGTATTCTTTAATACCATTCCCTTTGGAAGGAAGAACGGGAATCCAGGTCCTTCTTCACACATCATAAAAAGTCCGAGCTCTTTTCCGAGTTTTCTATGGTCACGTTTCTTCGCTTCTTCCATCATATGCAGGTATTCATCTAACTGTGCTTTCTTCGGATAAGCAACACCATAGATTCTTGTCAGCATCTTATTCTTCTCATCTCCACGCCAGTAAGCACCTGCAAGGCTTGTCAGCTTAAATGCTTTTACTGCCTTGGTAGACATCAGATGTGGCCCTGCACAGAGATCTGTAAATTCTCCCTGTTTGTAAAAACTGATCTCTGCTCCTTCCGGAAGGTCTTTAATCAGTTCTACTTTATATGGTTCCTCCTTTTCTTCGAAAAATGCAATTGCCTCTTCTCTTGATTTTGTAAATCTTTCCAGAGGAAGTGCTTCTTTTACGATTTTTTTCATTTCTTTCTCGATTTTTTCAAGATCTTCTGCTGTAAATGCAGTTTCACGATCCAGATCATAGTAAAAACCGTTAGCAATAGAAGGTCCGATTGCCAGTTTTGTCTCCGGATACAGACGTTTTACAGCTTGTGCCATAATATGTGCTGCTGTATGATTAAATGCACCATTTCCGTCTTCTGAATCAAAAGTAAGAATTTCCAGTTCGCAGTCTTTGTCAAGTACAGTACGAAGATCTACAATATCTCCGTCTACTTTTGCAGATGTTGCTACTCTTGCAAGACCTTCGCTGATTGATTTTGCAACATCAAGAACGGACATTTCCTGTTCAAATTCCATAACAGATCCATCTTTTAATGTGATTTTCATAATGTTTTCTCTCCTTTTATTTTATTATTTCGCTTTTTATTCGCTGGTAAGGGGTTAAATAGAATGTGCGAGTACACATCCTGCCGGAGGCTTTTAAAATAATAGGAAATGCGGTTTTCTATTATTAAAAAAATCCCTTACAGCAATCACTGTAAGGGACGAGTTCTCTCGCGGTTCCACCCTGTTTGAAACGATCATACTTGTATGTTAAAAATATCTCTGATCGAAACCACTTCATTCATGATGATAACGGAATCACCGGGCTGTTTTACAGCCACTCCGAGGTAGTCTTCAGAAGGTTCCAAAATAAGAAGCTTGCAGCCGGTGACTTCTCTCTCTGCTATTCCTTTCCCAACTTACTCGTCTCATCTACGCATTTGGCATATGTCTTTCATATACGCTTTATATTATATCACTGTCTTTTTCTTTGTCAAGCCAGAACTTCCACATCGCCGGAACCTCACGCATCATATAATTCAAAAAGAGACTTCCTTTACATCCGGCAGAAATCGGATACACATGTGGATATCCGAGTCTATTTGCAAGAGCACATGACCTGTGTAAATGGAAATTATTTGTCACAATTCCAACCTTTACGATCTCCGGTGTAAATAATGCTTTGGAAAATCTTAAATTCTCTCTCGTCGTTGTCGATGCCGTTTCCTTTAAAATCCGTTCTTTCTCAATGCCATGCTCCCACAGATAGATCTCCATCGCTTCTGCTTCTGTAATATCTTCGCCCTTTCCCTGACCTCCGGAGACGATGACTTTAGTCATCGGATGTGATTTCAGATATTGCTCCGCTTTTCTGATTCTGCGTTCCAGTGAATCACTTGGTACCCTGCCATTCACATGCGCACCCAATATGATCAGATAATCGCATGCATCATTTTCTTTAACAAACATCGTATACAGAATCGGTATACAGGTCAGTATGATCAATACACAGATTGCCAATATTGCCAGCATCATTACATGTGGCAGACGTCCTCTCCATTCCAGATAGGAAAAAGCCAGTAACAGGACTCCTGCTACTGGCCAGACTCTTGCAAATGTTGAATTCCATCGCCCGGTTGCCAGTCGAATCACTCCATAATAGACCAGGCACAAAACTGCGAGCATTAGCAATATTATTTTCCACAACATTTCTTATACTTCTTTCCTGAACCGCACGGGCACGGATCGTTACGTCCGATCTTCTTGCCTTTGCGGATTGTTGTAGACTCTTTCTGCTCTTTGTATAACTTTTTCAGTTCAGACTCAGAAAAAATCTCTTCCCACTGCGGAAGTTCATACAGCCAGTCAGCTCTCGCTGCAACCATGTTTTTGTAAAGCTTTTCCTTGTCAAACACAAGATTCACAACGGTATCTTCGTCCATTGTATCGATTGGGTTTGGCACAACCAAACTCTCGTCAATACCATCCAGAAATCCTACCATTGTCATGACATCCTGTCCATATCTCTCAGCCAGCTCTTTTACAGTTCCTCTGACTTCTTCATCCGGATTAGAAAGAAGCTTTTCATAAATCTCCTTCTCAATCTGGAAATAGCTTCCCCAGAAGTTCTGAAGCTGTCCTCTGTCAGCAGTCTCATCATAAGCGATGTCTTTCCACTGTTCTAATAATGTACGACTCATATCTATGTTACTCCTTCTTATGTTTCTAGTTCATTTCTCTTATATATACATCTCGGCGAACGCCCATGCAACATTCACAGGAATGGTAGCTTCCATCTTGCTACTGTTCTCAGGGGCATTCTTTTTCTGTCTTTTTCTCTTGTCTAAATACTCTTCCATCGATATCACTTCCTGATATTCTGAAGTAGTTTTCTGATTCATAAGTATACCTCCTTCTCGGTCATTCTTACTCCCGCCTTACTATTATATTCACAGATTGCTCTGTATATGACGTAATCTTAGCGGCAAAATCATCTTATCAGCAGAATGTGTACATCCTGTGGCAGATTTCTAAAGATAAAATAACACTTTTCTTAAGAGGTATTAAGAATCTTAATTATTTATTACGATAAATAATGTCTTCTCTTCCAGGTCCGTTTGATACCATTGTGATCGGATAACCAATCTGTTCTTCTACGAACTCGATATACTTACGGCAGTTTTCCGGAAGGTCTTCATATTTCTTGATTCCACGGATATCACAGTTCCATCCCGGCAGTGTCTTAAATACCGGTTTTGCTTTCTCAAGAAGATGTGTCGGCGGGAAGTCTGTTGTAACTTCACCGTCAATCTCATATCCTACGCATACCGGAATCTCTTCCAGGTATCCAAGGACATCCAATACTGTAAATGCAACATCTGTTGTTCCCTGCATACGACATCCATATTTGGAAGCTACACAGTCAAACCATCCCATACGTCTCGGACGTCCGGTTGTTGCTCCGAACTCGCCACCGTCTCCGCCGCGGCGTCTTAACTCGTCTGCTTCTTCTCCGAAGATCTCACTTACAAATGCACCTGCTCCAACTGCACTGGAGTATGCTTTGCATACTGTCACGATCTTCTGAATCTCATACGGTGGAATACCTGCTCCGATTGCTCCGTATCCAGCCAGTGTGGAAGAAGAAGTAACCATTGGATAAATTCCGTGATCCGGATCCTTCAGAGAACCTAACTGTCCTTCTAACAGAATATTCTTTCCTTCTTTTAATGCATTGTGCAGGAACAGGGATGTATCACATACAAACGGCTCAACTTTTGCTTTGTACTCCATCAGCTCTTCATAGAGATCATCCGGATTGATCAGCGGTTTGTGATACAGATGCTTCAGAAGAACATTCTTCTGCTCTGCAACTCTTACTACTTTTTCTTTTAATAATTCATCATCAAATAACTCGCTTACCTGGAAACCGATCTTTGCATACTTATCTGAATAGAACGGTGCAATTCCGGACTTTGTAGATCCGAAAGACTTGCCTCCGAGTCTCTCTTCTTCATATGCATCAAAATCTTTGTGGTAAGACATTACCATCTGCGCTCTGTCAGATACAAGAATCTTCGGCATCGGAACATTTCTGTCAACGATAGACTGTACTTCCTTGAAAAGTACCGGAATATCTAATGCAACACCATTTCCGATGATACTTGTTGTATGATCATAAAATACCCCTGACGGTAATGTATGAAGGGCAAATTTTCCATAATTATTAACGATTGTATGTCCTGCATTGGCTCCACCCTGGAAACGTACGATAATGTCAGCTTCCTCAGCAAGCATATCTGTAATTTTTCCTTTACCTTCGTCTCCCCAGTTAGCACCTACGACTGCTTTAACCATATCAATTCCTCCTGTGTTATTATCACATATCATTCTTCATTCGGGTGTCCTAAGACACCATTCGTTATTATACTATATTTCCGTGTTTCTGTAAAACAAATTTTGTACATTTTCACTGTTTTTCTACGTTTTTTTCTATTTTTACATAAGCGGCGCTACAAGTTTTAATACCTGTCCGACAATCTTGGTCAGCAGTGACCGATTCTTTACTTCCATCAGCGTCACTTTATGACATTTCTCCAGTGTTTCCTGAAAATCACGTTCAATTCTGTCAATTTCTGAATTATTGTAAATAAAGGCTCCGCATTCAAAATGCAGATATAGGCTCCGGTAATCCAGATTGATCGTACCTACACTTGCCGTATCATCGTCTGCCACAAATACCTTTGCATGAACAAACCCCGGCTCGTATTCATAAATCCGGACGCCGCCTTCTATCAGCTCTTTGTAATATGTCTTGGCCACAGCAAAAGCATACCACTTATCCGGAATATGTGGCATGATGATACTGACCTCCACGCCACTTTTTGCCACACGCGTCAACGTCGTGATCATCTCGTTATCCAATATCAGATACGGGGTCATAATATGTACATATTTTCTCGCATGGTTCAGAATATGGAAATAAACCTCTTCGCCTACATTTTCATCATCATACGGACTGTCTGCATAAGGAATTATATAGCCGTATTCCCGGTGCAATTCCCGGCGTTTTGGTGTCAGATAGCGATGATAGTTTTCTGAATATCGCTCATCTACATTCCACATCTCCAGAAACATCATTGTAAAGCTCTGTACCGCATCCCCCTTTAACATGATTGCTGTATCTTTCCAATGGCCGAACCGTTCTTTCCGGTTAATGTACTCATCTCCAATGTTGATTCCTCCTGTAAATGCTGTTTTTCCGTCTATAACACAGATTTTCCGGTGATCTCTGTTATTCTGTGTTGTAGACAGAAACGGCTTTACTGCATTTGCCATTTTACACTGGATTCCATAGTGTTTTAATTTCTCCGGATAATCATACGGAAGCATGGAAATCGCACACATTCCGTCATACATAAAACGAACTTCCACACCTTCTCTTACTTTCTGGATCAATATCTCCAGAATCTGATCCAACATGTATCCTTCTTCGACAATAAAATATTCCATAAAAATAAATTTTCGTGCTTTCTTAAGCTCCGCAAGCAGGCAACGGAATTTGTCTTCCCCCAATGGGAAATAACGGACCTGCGTATTCCGGTATGTCGGAAAGTTCAGCTGGTTTGAAAGATAATGCGACAGCCTTGCATTCGCTGATCGGCTTGCCCATAGTGCATCTACTGTATCTTTATCCTGCACCATATACTGGGACATCTCTGTTTTGAGTGTACTAAGTCTGTGCTTCAGAAAGCGTGTCCCCACCTGCAGCTTCACATAAATATAAAACAGCGTTCCTACAACCGGAAACGTGATAATACACAAAATCCATGTCATCTTAAATGCCGGATTGCCCTCCGAATTGATTACGTAAATGATTACTATAACTCGCATGCAAAGCATGATTCCGCTGATTGCTGTCGAATATTCCTGCAGCCGGAATGTAGTTATCGTAAAGACTCCGATCTGCATGAGAATCAGCAGGAGCATAATACCGGAACGACTGAAAACAATACGAAACAATCCTTTTTTTGCTGTTTTTTTTGGTTCATGTTTCTTCATAAACTAACTACCAATCTCCTCTTTTACTACACTTTCTTCAAAAAATATATTTTACAGTGTATCACAATTTTGTCAAGTTTTATAGTATTTTTATAAGTCTATCCCTTTCTTTTTCTTCTGAAAAGTATTACAATACATCTATTAGAACAACACGACGAAAGGAGTATTTACTTATGAATAAATTATGGAAACGTTTATTCGGACTCGCTGCGATCGGCAGTGCTGCCGCAGGTATTTTCTATTACTTTAAGAAGACAAAAGCTGACGACGAGGACGATTTTGACGATGATCTCGACGATATCTTTGAAAATGAAGGCTTTGATCTGGACAATGATCTGAAGCCGGTCTCTGACAGAGGTTATGTACCACTTACACCAAAGACTAACAGCGAAGAAAATGCTGACTCTGATGAGGATCACTCCTCTGATAACAGTACTGAAACTGATATAACAGAAAACGTTGACACTTCCAGCGAAGGAACCGAAACAGAAAATACTGATCCGGATAAGGAAGAACAGGAATAAATTTTCAAATCAGCATTCATTTAATAATAAACACAGATTTTGTTAAATGAGCAAAAGGGCATTACACAAATTCTAAATTTGTATAACGCCCTTTATTTTATGCCTGTGCTCTATATGCTCACATCTTGTTTATTTCTGCCATGGCAGTAACCGACAGCCGCTGAAGCTTTTTATAACTCTGTCCAGCACTGGTTCAGAAGGTTTACTGCTTCTTTGATATCTTCTTCAGACATATTCGCATATCCAAGAAGAATTGTCGCCGGCTCTTCTGTAGTTTCGATACGGTACTGGGACATTCCGTACACACGGACGCCGGCTTCCTTTGCCTTCCGGATCAGAAATTCTTCTGATGTACCATCCTTGAAATTAAGTAGCAGATGCACACCTGCATGTTCCCCGGAAATCCTGCATCTGCCAAGCAGTGGCTTTAATGCCTCAATCAGCACGTCATGCCGGTTCTTATATAACGCTCGCGTCTTGTTCAGATGGCGCTCATAATATCCTTCTTCAATGAATTTTTGCACAATCAGTTGATCCACCTTCGATACGGTAGAATTAATGAACCGGTAATTTCCCCTGTATTTTTTTAGAAGCGGTACCGGCAGAACCATATAGCTCAGTCGGATCGCCGGCGCGATCGATTTGGAAAATGTTCCCAGATAAATAACTTTCTCATCGGAATCATATCCCTGTAATGCCGGAATCGGTTTCCCTTTATACCGGAACTCACTGTCATAATCATCTTCAATAATGAAACGTCCTTCCTTTTCATTTGCCCATCGCAATAATTCCAGACGGCGTTTCAACGGCATGACAATCCCTGTCGGATACTGATGAGACGGCGTTACATAAGCAATATCAGCATTTTTCATTTTCAAAGCATCCACACGCAGACCATTTTTATCTACCGGAACAGGCACTGTCTCGTATCCCAGACCGGAAAGTACGTGGTATGCCTGTTTATAAGTCGGATCTTCAAAAGCAATCCGGTGATTCTTTCCTAAAATGATACTTAACAACATCAGAATATAATCACTTCCGGCTCCGATCAGAATCTGCTCCGGCGTACAATGCACTCCCCGCGCCTGATACAGGTAATTACAGATTGCATTGCGGAATCCATATTCTCCCTGCGAATCCCCGCTTCGGAATAATTCTGTCCGATCATCAATCAATATATCTTTGGAAAGCTTTCTCCAGACATTATACGGAAAACTCTTAAGATCTACACCATTTGGTGTAAAATCAAACCGATATTTTTCTTGTTTTTCTTGTTTTTCTTCCACAACTGCAGGCTTTGCTGCCGACAACTGATACAATTCTTCAATCTGTGCTACAAAATAACCGCGGCACGGTTCTGATTCCAGATAACCTTCGGACAATAACTGTTCATAGGCTAGTTCAATCGTGCTGCGGCTGACTTCCAGATGTCTGGACAGCGCTCTCGTAGAAGGAAGCTTCTCCCCATAGGAGAGCTTCCCTCTGCGGATCTCTGTTTTAATATGTTCGTAGATCTGCTCATAAAGTGGAACCTTACTGTGTGCTTTTAGATCAATCGTTAATTCATTCATATCCTTTATTTTGGAAGTTTAAACGAACTCTTCAGTGAAACAATCCGGTTAAATACGAGCTGCTCCGGTGTAGAATCTTTGGAATCTACGCAGAAGTAACCATTTCTTACAAACTGAAAACTGTCAGACGGACCTGCCTCAGCGAAGCTGTCCTCTACATAACATCCCTTGCGGATCTCCAGTGAGTTCGGATTTAAATTAAGAGAACCATCTTCTTTGTTATACACACCCTTCTCTTCATCGATCAGATTCTCATAGAGACGGATCTCTGCCTGTTTCGCAAGAGGTGCATATACCCAGTGGATCGTTCCTTTCACTTTTCTTCCTGTAAATCCGGTTCCACACTTCGTCTCCGGATCATAAGTTGCATGTACAACTGTTACATTGCCATACTCATCCGTCTCATAACTTGTACAAGTCACAAAATATGCATGCATCAGGCGTACTTCATTGCCAGGGAACAAACGGAAATATTTCTTCGGAGGCTCGATCATAAAATCGTTACGCTCAATATATAATTCTCTTCCGAATGGAACTTTACGCATGCCAAGCTCCGGATTCTCCAGATTATTCTCAACATCCAGATATTCTACTTCTCCTTCCGGATAGTTGTCGATTACTAATTTGATTGGATCTAACACTGCCATCATACGTGGTTTCTTCATCTTCAGATCTTCACGGATGCAGTACTCAAGCATTGCATAATCTACAGAGCTCTGGGATTTGGAAACGCCACATAATTCTACAAACTTACGGATAGATTCCGGGGTAAATCCACGTCTGCGCAAAGCTGCAATAGAAACAAGTCTCGGGTCATCCCATCCATCTACGATTCCATCCATAACAAGCTTCTTGATGTAACGTTTTCCCGTTACAACATTTGTCAGGTATAATTTGGAAAATTCGATCTGTCTCGGTGCCGGATCAAATTCACATTCCTTTACAACCCAGTCATATAACGGTCTGTGATCTTCAAACTCCAGTGTGCAGATAGAGTGTGTGATCTTCTCAATCGCATCTTCGATCGGGTGTGCAAAATCATACATCGGATAAATGCACCACTTATCTCCTGTATTGTGGTGTGTCATATGTGCCACACGGTAAATAACCGGATCACGCATGTTGATATTCGGTGATGTCATATCGATCTTCGCACGGAGAACACGTTTTCCGTCTTCAATCTTACCTGCACGCATCTCTTCAAATAACTGTAAGTTCTCTTCCACGGAGCGATCTCTGTACGGGCTATTCTTTCCCGGTTCTGTCAGCGTTCCACGGTATTCACGGATCTCTTCCGCACTCAGGTCGCAGACATATGCTTTGCCTTTTTTAATCAGCTTGATCGCGCATTCATACATTGTATCAAAATAATCGGATGCGAAATAGAGATGGTCTCCCCAGTCAGCACCTAACCACTTTACATCTTCTTTGATGGACTCTACAAATTCCATGTCCTCTTTCATCGGGTTCGTATCGTCAAAACGAAGGTGGAATGTTCCTCCATACTCCTTTGCCAGACCGGAATTTAAAATGATGGATTTAGCGTGTCCGATGTGAAGGTATCCGTTCGGTTCCGGTGGAAAACGGGTACATACTTCCTGGTAAACGCCCTCTTTCAGATCTTTATCTATCTCTTGTTCTATAAAATTCTTAGAAACTGTCTCTTCTCCCATGTTCTTCCTCCTAGTGATTATTCTGCCCCTTATCTTACCATAAAACATATGGACGAACAAGGTTTAAAACAAAAGAAAACCTCTGAAAGTCATGACTTCCAGAGGTCTTTATCTTTTGTACAAGCTGCCTAGCGGAATCGAACCGCCGACCTCCGCCTTACCAAGGCGACGCTCTACCGACTGAGCCAAGGCAGCACGCATATGTGCTATGCAACGTTAATACTATACAACACATACGCTATATTTGTCAATATGATTTTTCGTCACTCTTTAAGATTTTTTCGGTCTTATTTTTGATGCGCTGCAGTGCATTATCAATCGTTTTCGGGCTCTTATCCAGAAGCTTTGCAATCGTCTTATAGTCTGTTCCCCGAAGGTGCAGATACAATACTCTGCTTTCCAGATCACTGAGTGCTTCTTCCAGACGGCTCTCAATAAGAGTCGCATATTCCTGGCTGATAAGCAGCTCTTCCGGATTGTTCTGACCTTCCGCTTCTACTGTTTCAATCAACGGATTCTGGTCATCCGCACCGGTCTCATACAGAGAAATGTACGAATTTAACGGGCTGTGTTTTTTTCTCCTGGATGCCGTTATTGCTGAATACAACTGTCTTGTAATACATAATTTTGCGAAACTGTAAAAGGATGAATTCTGATCCGGTGCATAGTCACGAACAGCCTTAAACAGACCGATCATCCCTTCCTGAATCAGGTCATCTGTCTCACCGCCGAGAAGATACATTGCATTGGCTTCTTTGCGGACAAGATTTTTGTATTTTTCCATAAGAAAATCAATGATCTCTTTCTCACCGCCACGCAGCTTCTCAATCAGCAGTTCATCTGTCATCTTCTCATATTTCATGCGCTTCCATTCCTTTTGATTCTTATGACATTCTCTGTCTTACGATCTCATAAGCAAGGACACCGGCTGCCACAGACGCGTTCAGTGAATCGATATCACCGTGCATCGGAATGCTTGCTACATAATCGCAGGTTTCTTTTACGAGGCGGCTGACTCCCTCGCCTTCGTTTCCGATCACCAGTCCGATCGGTCCTTTCAGATTAAGATCATACATCTTCTCGCCGCCCATATCGGCACAGACAAACCAAAGACCTTCTTTTTTCAGTTCTTCCATTGTCTTTACCAGATTTGTAACTTTTGCTACCGGTGTATAGTTCAGTGCACCGGCAGATGTTTTTGCCACGGTTGCTGTCAATCCGACTGCTCTTCTCTTCGGGATGATCACTCCGTGTGCACCGGCAAGATTTGCCGTACGGATGATCGCGCCAAGATTGTGCGGATCTTCAATTCCATCCAGAAGAACAAGGAAAGGATCTTCTCCACGCTCTTTTGCAAGCGCTAACATATCCTCTACTTCTGCGTATTCATACGATGCAGTATAAGCAATCACACCCTGATGTCTTCCCGTCTCAGAAAGCTGATGCAGACGCTCTTTTTCTACAAACTGAATGATCGTGTCGTGTTTCCTTGCTTCTCTTATGATCGTGCGCACCGGTCCGTCCTGGCAGCCGTCCAGAACAAATAATTTGTCAACCGGTTTTCCGGAACGAAATGCTTCCAGAACCGCATTTCTTCCCTCGATTTTATTTTCGTTTGTTTTCTTATTATAATCTTCGCTCATGTCCGACTCCTTATTGTTCCTCTTCAAGGCTCTTAAGTCCCATTTTCACCAGTTCCATCATTCTTGCGTAATCCTTTTTCAGATACAGATATCCCATCACTGCTTCAAAACCGGTCGCACGTCTGTAATCGGTCACAGACTGGTTCTTCGCAGGTGATACACTCTTGGAATTCCGTCCCCTTTTGTAAATGCTGTGCTCTTCTTCTGTCAGTTCTTCCTGCAGAACACGCATCATTTTAGACTGTGCTTTTGCCTTCACATAGGTACTGGTTTCTTTGTGCAGTTTCTGTACCGGTTTGTTGCCCTGGTTTACAACTAACGTCTTCATGATCAGATCGTAAATACTGTCACCGATATACGCCAGAGTAAGAGGTGAATATTCTCTTATATCCACCTCTTTTAACCGGAACGTTTCCTGCATGCAGGAGTCAAACTCCCAGTTTATGCTCTTTTCCATTGTACTCCTTCTCTTGTATCTTTTAAAACGATACCTTTTTCTAATAAATCGTCACGGATTGCGTCTGCTCTTGCGAAATCTTTGGCTTTTCTTGCTGCCTGACGCTCTTCGATCAGTTTTTCAATATCTTCATCCAAGATGTCTTCCTTCTTGTCAACGAGCAGTCCAAGTACATCTGTTAATTTTACCAGAAGATCAAAAAGTTTGCCAAGGTATTCTGCTGAGCTCTCACTGTCTGTATTACTGTTTGCAAATTTAACAAGGTCAAATACTGCTGCGATTGCATCTGCTGTATTGAAATCATCTTCCATTGCTCTCTCAAAATCAGCAACAAATGCATCTGTCTGTATAAATAACTTGTTCTCTTCCTCTGTCATCTTTTCATTTGCAGCATTTTTCTTTAAGAATTTCAGATTATCTGCCGCATTGACAATACGCTCCAGACCATTCTTGGATGCTTCCATAAGATCTGCGCTGAAGTTCAGCGGATTTCTGTAATGTGCGCTTAACATAAAGAAGCGAAGCACCTGCAGATCATACTGTTCACTGATCTCACGGACAGTGCGGAAGTTTCCTAATGACTTGCTCATTTTGCGATTATCGATATTTAAAAATGCATTGTGCATCCAGTATTTAGCAAATTCTTTTCCGTTGGCAGCTTCACTCTGTGCGATTTCATTCTCATGATGTGGAAATACAAGATCTTCTCCACCGGCGTGAATATCGATCTGCTCACCCAGATATTTTTTAGACATCTCTGAGCACTCAATGTGCCATCCCGGACGTCCCTCGCTCCACGGTGCTTTCCAGAAAGGTTCTCCTTCTTTTTTCGGTTTCCAGAGAACGAAATCCAACGGATCTTCTTTTTCATCTTCGCCGCTTACAAGGAGTGATCTCTCACCGGATCTTAAATCATCCAGATTTTTATGGGAAAGCTTTCCATAGTCTTTGAATTTTCTTGTGCTGTAATATACCGTTCCGTTTTTCTCATAAGCATAGCCTTTGTCAATCAGTGTCTGGATCATCTCGATCATTCCGCTGATTTCTTCTGTTGCAAGCGGATTCTTTGTTGCCGGCTCGATGTTCATTCCATCCATATCTTTCTTACACTCTGCAATATAGCGTTTGGAAATCTCATCGGACGAAACGCCTTCTTCATTAGCTTTCTTAATGATTTTATCATCTACATCTGTGAAGTTGGATACATAATTAACATCGTATCCTTTGTACTCAAAATAACGTCTGACCGTATCAAATACAATCATCGGTCTTGCATTTCCGATATGGATAAAATTATAAACCGTTGGTCCGCAGACATACATCTTAACTTTGCCTTCTTCCAGCGGGGTAAATTCTTCTTTTTGTTTTGACAGTGTGTTATACAGTTTCATCTTTGTCTCTTCCTCTCTTTTCTTATTCTTCTCTGGAACTTTCTATGAATTCCATTTTTTCTATTTCTTTGATCAGTTCCTTCTTATCTTTACGCAGGCATTTCATATTCTTCTCCATTGCACGGATCTCTTCTCTCATGCGGAGATTTTCTTCCTGCAGGTTCTGGATATCTGCGCTGATCGGATCTGGTAAATGTACCTGATCTAGATCCATACGCGGAATCTTCTGGTCATCCATCTTCACAATTCTTCCCGGCACACCGACAACTGTACAGTTCGGCGGTACTTCTTTTAATACAACCGCTCCGGCGCCAATCTTGGAATTTTCTCCGATGGTGAAGGAACCAAGTACTTTTGCGCCGGCACTTACCATGACATTATCTTTAAGTGTCGGATGTCGCTTTCCCTGTTCCTTACCTGTTCCACCAAGGGTGACACCCTGATACAGTGTAATATTATCACCAAGCTCTGCTGTCTCTCCGATGATCACACCGCTTCCGTGGTCGATAAAAAGTCCTTTGCCGATCGTAGCTCCCGGATGGATCTCAATACCGGTTTTGCGCACGGCACGCTGTGACACCCATCTTGCCAGAAAATAATGTTTCTTTAAATATAATTTATGTGCAATTCTGTAATGTAAAATTGCCTTGAAACTGGAATATAAAAAAACTTCCATATTGGATTTGATCGCAGGATCCCGTTCACGAACAACCTGAATCTCCTCTTTTACGTAAGAAATAACTCCCATATCTATCGCTCCTTCATTATAAAAAACGCCTCTTGCTTTCGCAAGAGGCGTATATATCGCGGTTCCACTCTTCTTCCAGAATCAGACCTTCCTGCTGAAATGTCCCCCGCTTAAGGAAAATCTTCTTCTGCTTAAGTACACGTAACGTGTGTAATTCCGTACCCGGCTACCCATCTTATCTGAACGCATCAGACTACGCTCGCCGGATCAACTCCCGAATGCACTTCACGATGCTCTTTTCTGAAGACCGCTTTCAGCCGGTGACGGTCTCTCTCTGACAGTTGCAAGTATCGCTACTCTTTTCGTTCATCGTCTTTTCATATAGAATATACTATATGCGAATTATCGGCATTTGTCAATGGGAGACAAGTGGAAATCTCAATGTTATTTTGAAAAGATCTGCTTCTGTCTCAATATCCAGATGTCCTTTCTGCAATTCTGTAAAACTGCTTACAATGGCAAGTCCCAGTCCGGAACCTTCGGTTTTTCGGGATTCATCTCCCCGCACAAACCGTTCGGTCAGTTCTTCTGGTTTTACATGCAGTTCTTCTCTGGAAACATTCTTCATATGCACAACCGCTTCTCCATCTTCTTCACGGATGGAAATATAGGCTCTCGTATGCGGCATCGCGTATTTTGTAATATTAACAAGCAGGTTTTCAAAGATCCGGTATGTTTTCTGGCTGTCCAGATGTACGATCAGCCTTTCTTCCGGAAAATCGCAACGGAACTCCACACCGGATTTCCGGATCTGTTCATCCAGTTCCAATTTTACCTGCTTAAACAGATTTACCATATCCAGATCCAGCAGGTTCAGTTTGACAGCCTGGCTGTTCGCTTTGCTCACTTCAAACAAATCTTCGATCAGTACTTTCAGTCGCAGTGATTTTCGTTCCAGAATCTCAATGTACTCTTTCTGTTTTTCTTCATCTTTTTCATTTTTCAAAAGATCCACATAAGTAATGATCGCCGTGAGCGGTGTCTTCAGATCATGCGAAACATTGGTGATCAGCTCTGTCTTCATCCGCTGGCTCTTCACTTCTTCATCCACTGCCTTTTTAAATCCGCTCTGAATCGTTCCTAGCGCGTCACCGATCGGCTGGAACATCCTTAAATCCGTACCTATTTCTGCATCTAGATTGCCGTCTGCGATTGCTTCTGCTGCATTCAAAAGCTGCATGTATCTGCGTCTCATTCTGCGATACCAGATATTTAATACAACAAATAAAAGGACTGCATCACACAGAAGAAACCACAACATATCTCCTTGTCCGACTATAAAACAAGGCACTAATAATATGGAATTAATAAGAACAACCTTTAACATATAACGCTGTCCTCTGTCTCTAAAATCAATCTTTTCCAGCATATAGAGGATTTTTCTGCCAGCACTTTTCACGGTGCCGCAGATTTTTCCGGAAATATTCTTTATCGTCTTCCTTTTTCTGCAGCACAGTGAATATTCTTTTATATATCCTCTGACTCCACAGGTCCAGATATGTCTGAGATTCGTCACGATCCAGTAATCCACAGCAAATACTGCCGCCCACAAAAGCGTTTCCATGCCTTCTGACTGCAAACCGTCTGTAACACGTGCCCGGACAAGCGACGGCGCACACGTAAGCAACACAATGAATGCAGGCACAGCTACTTCCACAGGAGCCTGGAAAATCCGTTCTTCTCCGGTCTGAAAGCTCTTCACTGACGGATAAACACATGCAAGAAGCGCAACTGCAGCAAGCAGTGCATAGATCATCCTGTCTGCTGAATCCGGTACTTCATCCTGTTCACTGAAATCCATTTCCGTGCTGTCTTTTAAATAAGCTTTCAGATTTTTCTCTGTAATTCCATAACGGAATGTGCAATTCTCCGGATTCTTTAATATCGTATTTGTTTTTCCGTCTGTCTGCGTATCTGCTTCATCATCTTCATAAAGAAACGCCTCATCCGGCTGTGTACTTACATCGTTCAATGCCCGCCTGAGCGCAAGAAGCTGTTTGCTTTTGTTACTTCCGGATAAAATCTGCGCCATTGGTTTTCCATTTTTATCATACTGGATAGTAAATGAAAATGCATATTTCGTCATATCATCTTCCATCGCCTGTTCACCTGTACTGACAGAACTTCTTGCTATGACCTCACCTTTTTCATTTTCCATTTCGTAATCAATATATGGATAGAGCATTTTGTAATTTGTAAGCCATTCCCAGTATGCATCCTGATCTAGCATATCCCGTAACTTCGTGCGTTCTTTTTCCGTTCCGTTTTCATTTGTATACATAATATATCCATTCTGAACGAATGGCATCATAAAATCTTCAGATGACTCGTGGCTTCTTTTTTCCTTTTCTACGTTTGCCGCGGCCTCTCTCTGATAGAGCTGATATCTTCCGACAACCATCGCAGCCGGTATCAGTATCGTAAAAAAGATTAGTATGCACGCCAGTTTATGCCTGTTTTTCAATTTTGTATCCAACTCCCCACACCACCTTCAAATATTTTGGTTCTTTCGGGTTAATTTCTATTTTCTCCCGAATATTTCTCACATGCACCATAATAGTGTCTGTATTCACCGCCTCTTCTTCCCATACCCATTCATAGATTTCATCAGCGGAAAATACTCTGCCTGGATGTTTCATTAACAACAGAAGAATCTTATACTCTGTCGGTGTCACTTTCACGTCTTCACCGTCTACGCTCACTGCTTTGCGGTCCTCATTCAGTTCCAGTCCACCGATTGTATAAATATGTTCCTTTTCTTCTTTTTCCTTTAATCTGCCCATAAAATTCCGGTATCTGCGAAGCTGGGAATTAACTCTAGCCAACAGTTCCATCGGTATAAATGGTTTTGTCACATAATCATCCGCTCCCATATTTAGTCCCATGATCTTGTCTACTTCTTCTGATTTTGCGGATAAGAAGATAACCGGGAAGTCATATTTTTCTCTTAATTTTACCGTCATTGTAATTCCATCCATGCGCGGCATCATAATATCTACGATCGCGAGATGGATTTCTTCTTTTTCTATCACCTCCAGACCTTCGATTCCATCTTCTGCCTGGTACACTTCGTATCCCTGGCTTTTCAGATAGATCTCAATTCCCTGACGGATCTCCTTATCATCTTCCACTACAAGTACGTGATTCATTTCCATTTTCTTTCTCCCTGCTTCTCTCTTAAATATCATGTCGGGGCAAACCCGGCTCCGATACCTGCGGATTCTTCCGCATTATTCGGTATCTTAAAAAATGTGTGGATACAGTTTCTTTTTCTCTAACCTTTGTATCATATCACATTTTATGATTCAAAGTATAAAGATCTTTTCTTAAGAGCCGCCGGATAGCTTTCTAAAGATTTTCTAAAGAAAATACCCGGAGCAGCTTTTCTTGCATACACAATATTTTTCTGTTATTTCTTACAAGAATAACAGTGATAAGCGCGATTGCCACCAACACCTTTCCTATAAAAAGTCTATATTTATTATGATTTTCTATAAATTGTTTCTATGTATTTTCACCTTGACATACAAATAAACTACCGATATAGTAGATTAAGTACTTTCTATATGTACCACAGAAAGGAGGCATTTTCAGATGTCTTTAAATGCGAATAACAGTAAGGAATTACAGAAGAAACAGAATACCATCACTTTCATCAATGCTGCGACAGAGATGATCGCTGAATTAGGGATTGAACATATTTCGATTCGAAAGATTGCAGAAAAAGCCGGATTCCACAACTCAACCATTTATCTTTATTTTAAAGACCTGGATGAACTTCTGCTCCTCGCTTCCATGAAATTTTTTCAGAAATACAGTCACTCTCTCAGTCTTTTGAGCAAGACAGCTACTACATCCGGTGAGACTTTCATTAAGATCTGGGATTATTTCCTGACAACGGTTTTCAAGTGGCCAAATCTGTTCTTTAATTTCTTCTACGGAAAGCGAAGCGACGACCTGACGCCTTATATGAACCATTATTATGAACTCTATCCGGAAGAACGTAACGAATATACGGACGATATCCACAACATGTATTACGGCAAGAATATTGAGGAACGAAGCAGCAACCTGCTCAAAACTGTCCTGAATGAAACAGATAAGGTGACTGCAGATAATATGGATATGGTAAATGAGATTATTGTCAGCTACTGCAAATACAAGCTGGAGCAGAAACGAGCGAATATGGATCTTGACAATACGAAGTTAAAAGACGAATGTCTGCATGTCATCTCCTATGTTACAGGCGTATAAATGCAGTTCATTGTGTAAGCATAAATCTGTACCTGGCTCATCGTATACCTGCAGAACTTGCCATCGGCAGCTTCCTCTGGATGCTATGGCAACACAAAAAAGTCAGCTTTCCCAAACCGGAAGCTGACTTTTTTATTTGTTATGGCGACAAGGAAAATGCGCCCTGCTTGCATGGCAGCATTTGACGGTAGCTAATCAGCGAATAAAACTCGCGGAGCGTGTTTTATCGCTGTTATAGCGTCCGGGAAATAACTCCCTTATTTTTTCAGAATTAATGCTGCAAATACAACATCTTCTTCCCCGTCGTTGCGGATCCCGTGTCCGTCTCCGTCCTTACAGAAGAATACATCTCCCGGCTTTGCCGGAATCTTCGTGCCATTATCTTCGTAAATCCCTTCACCGGACAATATATAATATGTCTCTGTCTCGCCGTGATGCTCATGGTGTCCAAGTTCCGAATGTGGCGGCAATGTCACTTTGCTGAACATCTTACAATGTGCACCAAGCTCTTCTGCACCAAGAAGTGCCTCTTTCAGAATATATCCTTCACCGCCACTTGGTTTTTCTACTTTTACGATCTCTCTTTCGCCTTCTCTTGTCATTGTTTTCTACCTCCTTCTTCCACTCACTCTGCCTCTGCTGATAAACAGTTTTTCAGAGTCCTATAAAAACAAGATACAACCTGTGGTGGCAATCCGTCAATCCACTTTTTCAAAATACTATGCCTTTTCGTACACTTCAAAATCTAATTTACGATTCGATAATATTCTTTTGCAGTAAGACTGTAGACGATTGCATAAAAAACTGCAAACACACCAACCGTTACCAGTGTGCATCCGGCAAATAAGGACCGGTTATTTAAGTTTAATACTCGCAGAAGTTTCACCATGATCGGAAATGCCACAATTACATGCAGAATTGCCATAAAAAGCGGCAGGAAAAATACACTTAAGATCTGGCTTCCGATGGAATGACGCACTTCGCGCTTACTCATTCCGACATTCTGCATAATCTGAAATCGTTTTCTGTCTTCAAAGCCTTCGGATATCTGTTTATAATAAATGATCAGCACCGTTGCGATCAGGAACAGGATTCCCAAATAAATTCCAATGAAGAACAATCCGCCATAGAGACCATAGAAACTCTCCCTGCTCGTCTCTCTGCTTTCCATTTCTGTATAAGGAACTTTGTTTAGCCCTTTTTGTAATTTTCCCAGTATCTTTGCATTTTCTGCATTCTTTCCATTCAGGTCAAATGCTGTATAATAGCGGAGCATCTGCTGATTTTTCTTAAAAGCTTCCGGTACATTCTGCCCAGAATAATTCTGCATCTGCAAAATTTTTAAAATCGCATCTGTGTTTTTGAAAACAATATAATAATTACCATATACCGACTGTGTTTTCTCCACCTCTGCTTTCAATTTCCTGATCTGTTTTTTCACATGAAAATTCTCTTTTGCAATTTTCAGATCATAATAATTATATTTTCCATCCGGACAGTACAACAGAATTTCGTTTTCATTTAATGTTTCTGTTTTTCCTTCCATGTGATTATAATCTTCCAGCGGAAGCAAAGTCAGATAGCAGATTTTTGATGAATTATATGCATCCGCATTTATTTCAAACTGTTCGTCTTTCTGTGATGCCATAAGCTGACCGCATCGGTAAGAAATCTGTGATTGTCTCTGTAAATGCAGACGATCACATTCTTTTTCAAGGGCTTCCTGCAATTGATTTCTGGATTCTCTGCTAGTCTGATAATTTGTTACTGCCACTGCTTTCGGGAAACGTGTATGTAAAACGTCCTCCATTCCTGCATACAGTGATGTTGTTGTAGATATCATTACAAGCACCATCGTACTTAAAATACAGATATTTGCAAGCCCGACTGCATTCTGTTTCATCCGGTAGATCATCCCTGATATGGTTGTAAAATGTCCCTGTCTGTAATAATATTTTTTGTTTTTCTTTAAAATCTTCAAAAGCGCAATACTACCTGCTGTAAACAGCGCATAAGTACCGATGATGACAAGAACCACCGCCAGAAAAAAAGTTAATAAAGCTTTTAACGGCTCTTTTGTAGTCAGGGCGATATAGTATCCGCTTCCCAGTGCCAGGACTCCGACAAGGGCGAGCAGCCATCTCGTCTTCGGCTCTTTCTCTCCCTGACTGCTTCCACGCAGAAGTTCCATCGGATTCGCAAGCTGCACCTGCAGAAGGTTGTAAATAAACGTAAGCATGAAAATGATCAGAAATAAAACGAGACAGTCTTTTATTGCCGCCATGCTGACCGCAAACTTCATTTCCACTCCGCTGTGCAGGATTTTAAGCAGGATCAGATACATCATTTTTCCGAATATAATTCCAAGGATCAATCCTCCGATCATGCTGACTCCTGCAATAATCACCGTCTCTACTGCCATCATTTTCGCAATATGCCGTTTTCCCATTCCGAGAACATTGTAAACACCAATTTCATTTTTTCGCTGTTTCATCAGGAAACTGTTTGTATAAAAGAGAAAAATCACAGAAAAAATAACCATCACGCCTGTTGCGTACTGCAGGCAGAGCCGCAGCGTTTCCATTCGCAGGTCTTTGCTTTTTGTCAGTGCATCAAACATATAGAACATCATAACCATCAACATAGAGGTCAATATATATGGCATGTAAGTCTTCCGGTTATTTTTCAGGTTTGTGACGGCAAGTTTTGCATAAATGTTTCTAGCCAATGTGCTCACCTCCCGTTGCAAGAACGCTTAAGGTGTCTGAAATCTTCTGATACATCTCATCTTCGCTCAGATTTCCACGATATAACTGATGAAACACCTCTCCGTCCTTGATGAAAAGCACTCTTTTCGCTGTGCTTGCCGCACGCACACTATGTGTAACCATGACGATCGTCTGTCCGTCCTCATTGATACCGGTAAAGAGATCAAGCAGTGCTTTGGAAGCCCGAGAGTCCAGCGCTCCTGTCGGTTCGTCCGCGAGAAGGAGCTGTGGTTTGGTAACCAGCGCTCTGGCAACTGCCGCACGCTGTTTCTGTCCTCCTGATACCTCATATGGATATTTGTCCAGAAGCTGCGTAATCTCAAGCTGCTTTGCAACCGGCTGCAGCCGCTCTTCCATTTTCCCATATTTCATTCCAGACAATACAAGTGGAAGAAATATGTTGTCTCTTAACGAAAATGTATCCAGAAGATGAAAATCCTGAAATACAAATCCGAGATTTTGTCTTCGGAAAGCTGCCATTTCTTTCTCTTTTATCCCGGAAAGGTCGCGTCCTTTCAAATACACCTTTCCTTTTGTCGGTCTGTCAAGTGCTGCCAGAATATTTAAAAGTGTTGATTTTCCGGAACCGGACTCTCCCATAACTGCTACATATTCTCCCGGTTCAACTGAAAAATTAACGTTTCGCAGCGCCTCTACCTGGTTGCCTCCAAATCTGGTCGTATATACTTTTTTTACATTTCTTACTTCTAATAATGCCATTTGTTTCACCCTTTCCATATCATCTGTTTTACATCTATGATTATAGAAAAAAGGAAAATGTACAGCCATCGATTCAGGTTACATTTTCCTTCCTGTTTCTTACATTTTTGTAAGATATCTCATTTTACTTCCAGATTCTCTTTTGTATCTATTCAACCGGTAATTTTTCTCTGGACAAATCCATGCAGGCTCTTGTTCCTTTCCCCGCTTCCGATTCCAGCCACAATCCATGCTGAAGCTTATCCATTACCGATTTGCATAAATAAAGTCCGATGCCTGTCGATTTCTTATCATTTCTGCCATTATAGCCGGTAAATCCGCGTTCAAAAATCCGTGGCAGATCTTCTTCACGAATACCGATCCCAGTATCTTCCACAACAAGTATCTGACCTTTTTTATAAATATGCACACTTCCGTTTTCTGTATATTTCAAAGCATTGGAAAGCAGCTGCTCCAGAACAAACGACAGCCATTTTTCATCGGTTAATACTGTTTCCTGAATCGGCTCATATACCAGTGTGATTTTCTTTAAAATAAACATCTTGGAATACTTGCGCACTACTTGGCGAATAACCGTATCAAGATCACAGACTGCAAAGGACAGATCCGCTGACATATCTTCCATACGCAGATAAGTTAAGACCATTTCTACATACTGCTGGATTTTAAATAATTCCATCTCCAGTTCTCTTACCAGAACCGGATGCTCCTCTTTTTCTGTCTGAAGCAGGAGATTCATCGCTGCGATCGGAGTCTTGATCTGATGCGCCCACATACTGTAATAATCCAGCATGTCCTGCCGCTCTATTGCCTGTTCCGACTCAGTCTCATTGATCTGCGTATATAATTTCTGTACCAGTTTCTGATAATCCTGTTCCAGAAGTGTGGTTCCTTCTGCAAATTCCAGAATCTGCTCTTTCTCACCTTTTATAACATTCTGCAGTTCTCTGTGCGTTCTTCTGTATCTTACAAATCCAAGAACCGCATAAAGCAGGCTCCACACACCTGACAGTAGAAATGCATATTCCACACATGCCAGATCGATATGATACAGATCAAATATAACGAAAAAGATTCCATACGCACCCAGATACATACAGATCTGCGTCCGATGTTCTTTTATATATGCTCTTAAGATTTTCATAGTTCCACCAAATATCCAATTCCTTTTTTCGTACGGATCACATCTGTCATTCCGATACTTTCCAGTTTTTTACGAAGTCTTGTCACATTAACTGTAAGTGTATTATCGTCCACAAACGAATCATTTTCCCAGAGTCGTTCCATGATCGTATCTCTTGAAACAATCTTTCCCGCATTTTCAAGTAATATCTGTAAAATTCTAAATTCATTTTTTGTCAGCTCGACTCTCTGCTCCTGATAAGTCAGCACTGCATCATTCAGATTCAAAAGAGCACCTTTATATTCTATCGCATTTGTCGTTCCGCCAAAAGAATAGGTTCTTCTAAGCAGTGCCTGTACTTTTGCAGTCAGAACTGTCAGATCAAATGGCTTTTCAATAAACTCGTCCGCACCCATATTCATCGCCATGACAATGTTCATATTGTCATTTGCTGAAGAAAGAAAAACAATCGGTACTTTCGACACTTCACGAATCTTCTGGCACCAGTAAAAGCCATTAAAAAACGGAAGCATAATATCCAGGATCACAAGTTCCGGTTCAAAAGCCAGAAATTCCTGCAATACATTTTTCAAATCTTCTGTCGTTTTTGTTTTGTAATTCCATTTTTCCAAATGCATTGCCACTGTCTGTGCAATCGTCTGGTCGTCTTCTACAATTAAAATCTTATACATCTTTTTCCCCACCTGCCGAGACTATGGTAGCCATCCCACTCTGATTAGCGGTCGTCAAATGCAGCCATGCAAGCATGGTGCATTTTCCTCGTCGCCATAACAAAATGAGCAGAAACGTCCCGCCTCTGCTCTTACATCCTAATACCTTGTCCGGAAGTTGTCAATTCCAGAAATAAGACTTTTTTGCTCTATCTCTTAGTGGAAATAATGATCACCGATCTTCTTTCCGGAGCCTCCCTGATTAAAATACAGACATCCATTTATCGGATCTTTTCCTTTTAATGCATCCGCTGCTGCTTTCCAGGCGGTTTTGGTATAACTTTTATTCTGCAAAACACGATTCAGCCATCCGCTGCCTGCCGGTCCGAACTGTCCGCGCTGATAGATAACTTCCTTCATAGAATCCGGATAAGTTTTGCTTTTTATCCGGTTTAAAACAACCGCTCCCACAGCAACCTGTCCTTTATACGGCTGATTTCCCGCTTCACAGAATATAAGCGCTGCTAACAGCTCCTGCTGTTTTTTCAGTTTCTTTTGTTCCTGTTTTTTTCTTGCTTCTCTTTTTGCACGGATTTTCTGTCGTCTGATTTCCTGCTCTTTTTCCAATACTGCCTGCTTTAATCTGATCTTTTGTACTCGTATTGTCTCCCTCGTCTGAACTGCAATCGATCTGGAATGTCTGACGTTTCCCTCCACCGATGCCGCTTTCGCTGTAAATCCAGTCATACACACGGTACATATCAAAGCCGCTAAGAATAATACAATCTTTTTACTTCCCTTACCTGCAGAACCTGCCACTGGCAACTTCCTCCGGATGCTATGACAATTCATAAATATAATACCCTCCTATATGTGCCAAACCATTTTCTTTACATAAATCATACTCATTCATTTCAATTTTATTACAAATATTACAAAAATGTTACGCACAACGTCTGGTATCATATCATAATCTGGCTGTTCTGTCAAATATTACTCGAAGAATAGAAAAATCAAATAGGACAACATTCCTAATATGTAAAAAACCTGCTACAGAATCCTGTAGCAGGTTTTATCTTGACATCTTTAAATTGTGGCAATATCGATCAATGTCAGTTTCTTAATATCTGTATTCTCCAGACTGGATACAAGCGCTTTTGCTGTATCAATCGCTGTCAATACATTCACACCTGTCTCAATCGCATTTCTACGGATCACAAAACCATCTCTAGAATGTTCTGCTCCCTGATGCGGTGTATCGATAACAAGGTCGATCTTATGTCCCAAGATAAGATCCATCAGGTTCGGAGATTCCTGCTCGATCTTATTTACTGCATTTGCTTTCACTCCTGCTTCTTTCAGGATATCCGCAGTTCCTCTCGTTGCAAAGATCTTATATCCAAGTTTCTCGAATCTGCGTCCGATATCGATTGCTTCTTCCTTATCTTCATCACGAACAGTCATGATCATATTCTTATGCTTCGGCAGACGGATTCCGGCTCCGATAAATGCCTTATACAATGCTTCGTCAAATGTCTTCGCAATTCCCAGACACTCTCCGGTAGATTTCATCTCAGGTCCTAAGCTGATATCTGCACCACGTATTTTCTCGAAGGAGAATACCGGCATCTTAACAGCAAAATAATCTGCTTCCGGCTGTAATCCTGGTGTGTATCCGAGATCTTTGATCTTTGCTCCGATGATGACTTTTGTTGCAAGCGGAACGATTGGGATACCGGTTACTTTACTGATATATGGAACCGTACGGCTGGAACGAGGGTTTACCTCAATGACGTACACTTCTTCACCACATACAATAAACTGGATATTGATCAGTCCGATAACGTGCAGTGATTTTGCAAGTCTTCTTGTATATTCTGCGATCGTCTGCTTCGTCTTCTCGGAAATGCTCTGTGCCGGATATACGGAAATACTGTCTCCGGAATGGATTCCTGCACGCTCAATATGTTCCATGATTCCTGGGATCAGGATATCTTCGCCATCGCATACTGCATCGACCTCAATCTCTTTACCCTGCAGATATTTATCTACAAGAATTGGATGATCCTGTGCAATCCGGTTGATGATGCCGATAAATTCATCAATATCATGGTCGTTGATCGCAATCTGCATTCCCTGTCCGCCAAGTACATAAGAAGGTCTCACAAGTACCGGATACCCCAGTCTGTTTGCAACTTCTTTTGCTTCTTCTGCTGTAAATACAGTACCACCTGTTGGTCTTGGAATCTTACACTCTTCCAGAATCTCATCAAACAGCTCACGGTCTTCCGCTGCATCTACATTCTCGGCAGAAGTTCCAAGGATTGGAACACCCATTTTCATAAGCGACTCTGTCAGCTTGATCGCTGTCTGTCCACCAAACTGTACAACTGCTCCGTCCGGTTTTTCAAGATCAACAATACTCTCTACATCTTCCGGTGTCAGCGGTTCAAAATACAATTTATCTGCAATGTCAAAGTCTGTACTTACTGTCTCCGGGTTATTATTTACAATGATTGTCTCATAGTCTTCTTTTGCAAATGCCCATGTACAATGCACAGAACAGAAATCGAACTCAATTCCCTGTCCGATACGGATCGGACCTGATCCAAGAACAAGTACTTTCTTCTTGTCATTCGTCTCTTCAACTTCGTTCTCGCTGCCAAATACAGAATAATAGTACGGCGTTTCTGCCGCGAACTCAGCCGCACACGTATCAACCATCTTATATGCTGCCGTAATTCCATATTCATGGCGCATATCGTGAATCTGGCGCTCTGTATTGCCTGTTAATTTTGCAATAACAGAATCTGGAAATTCCATACGTTTTGCTTCTTTTAATGTCTCTGCATTCAATGTTTCATTCTGCAGCTTCTGTTCCATCTCAACAAGAATTGCAATCTTGTCAATAAACCATTTGTCAATCTTTGTGATTGCATGAATCTCATCATAGCTGATTCCCTGGCGGATCGCTTCTGCAATCTTCCAGATTCTTCTGTCATCTACAACTTTTAACTCTTCTAACAGCTCCTCACCTTTCAGATATGAAAAATCGTAAGACATCAGGCTGTCTACATGCTGCTCCAGAGAACGGATTGCTTTCATAAGTGCACCTTCAAAGTTATCACAGATACTCATAACTTCTCCGGTTGCTTTCATCTGTGTTGTCAGTGTACGTTTTGCACTGATAAATTTATCAAATGGAAGTCTCGGGATCTTTACAACGCAATAGTCAAGCATTGGCTCGAAACTTGCATAGGTCTTCTTCGTAACTGCATTCTTAATCTCATCCAGTGTATATCCAAGTGCGATCTTTGCAGCAACTTTCGCAATTGGATATCCGGTTGCTTTGGAAGCCAGTGCAGAAGAACGGCTTACACGCGGATTTACCTCGATAACACAGTACTCAAATGTGTCAGGATTCAACGCATACTGTACGTTACATCCTCCGGTAATATTCAGCTCGCTGATAATGTTCAGCGCGGAAGTTCGCAACATCTGGTACTCCTTATCACCCAGTGTCTGGGAAGGTGCAACTACAATACTGTCACCGGTATGCACACCAACCGGATCAATATTTTCCATATTACATACAGTAATGCAGTTTCCATTGCCGTCACGCATCACTTCATACTCAATCTCTTTCCATCCAGCAATACAACGCTCTACCAGTACCTGTCCGACACGGGAAAGTCTGAGACCATTTTCCAGAATCTCAACTAACTGTGTTCGGTCGTGGGCGATACCACCGCCGCTTCCACCAAGTGTGTAAGCCGGACGAAGTACAACCGGGTATCCGATCTTCTCCGCAAATGCAATACCATCTTCCACATTCTCAACAACGAGAGAAGCTGCACATGGCTCGCCGATCTTCTCCATCGTCTCTTTAAATTCCAGACGGTCCTCTGCTTTCTTGATCGTCTGGGAAGTAGTACCGATCAGGCGTACGTTATGCTCTCTTAAGAAACCATTCTCTTCCATCTCCATGGCAAGGTTCAGTGCTGCCTGTCCACCAAGCGTAGGAAGTACACTGTCCGGTTTTTCCTTTAAAATGAGCTGTTCTACAACTTCAACGGTAAGTGGTTCAATATATACACGGTCAGCAATATCTTTATCTGTCATAATCGTTGCCGGGTTAGAGTTCAGAAGAACAACTTCAAGCCCTTCTTCTTTCAGTGAACGGCATGCCTGGGTACCGGCATAATCGAACTCTGCCGCCTGTCCGATTACAATCGGACCGGAACCGATTACTAATACTTTTTTGATATCTTTAATTCTTGGCATTACTGTACCTCCTTCATCATATCCATGAATCTGTCAAATAAATATCCTGAGTCCTGTGGTCCCGGGCAAGCTTCCGGATGAAACTGTACGGTAAAGATATTCTTTCCGACATAAGACAGACCTTCATTGGTTCCGTCATTGACATTTACAAATGCTTCTGTTGCGATTGATGAATCCAATGTAGAAGCATCTACTGCATATCCATGGTTCTGAGAAGAAATGTACACACGGTTATTACTTAAATCTTTTACCGGGTGATTCCCACCTCTGTGTCCATATTTTAACTTATATGTCTTTCCACCATTTGCGAGTGCCATAAGCTGATGTCCCAGACAGATTGCAAAGATCGGGATATCACTGTCATATAACTTCTTCACTTCTTTAATAATAGAAACACAGGTTTCCGGATCTCCAGGTCCATTTGAGAGCATGATACCATCCGGTTTAGAATCAATGATTTCTTGTGCAGATGTATGTGCCGGATAAATGGTCACTTCACATCCACGCTTATTTAAAGAACGGGCAATGTTATTCTTGGCACCAAAATCCATCAATGCAACTTTTGGTCCATCACCTTCCAAGATATAAGATTTATCACAGGTTACTTCTGATACAACGTCTCCGACTACATATTCTTTTAACTTCGGAAGGATCTCATCCAGATCGTAATTCTCATTCGTTGTGATCATACCGTTCATCGTACCTTTCTCACGAAGAATCTTCGTCAGCGCACGCGTGTCAATTCCTGCAATTCCCGGAATGTCCTGCTTTTCAAGAAAATCCTGAATTGTTCCTTCACATCTGAAATTGCTCGGTACTCTGGAAAGTTCTCTGACGATATAACCTTTTGGCCAGGCTTTCTTCGATTCCATATCCGGTGTAATTCCATAGTTGCCGATCAATGGGTATGTCATAACGACTGCCTGTCCCGCATAAGAAGGGTCAGTTAATACTTCCAAATATCCTGTCATTGAAGTATTAAACACAATCTCGCTGATCATATCTTTTTTAGAGCCTATGCTGGTTCCGGTAAAGACGGTTCCGTCTTCTAATATAAGAAATGCTTTCATATATCCACCTATTCCCTTCCTGATTATCCTATTGTATCCGTGGGTTTCCAAGGTATCTTTTTCCGCCAGAGTTTTAAGCAAACGCATTCCCCGGCTTGTCGCCTCCATAAAAAAAGCAGTCTGCGTATGCACAACTGCTCTGTTATGACACTTGTTCAGACGCCTTCGTCTCCACAAATTGTAAAAATTATACTACATATTTTTTTTAATTTCAACCTCATTCCCGTAAAAATATTCATATTCTTTTTCTTATCTGCATACATTATACATGACAAAGTATTTTGAGGTATGATCCCATGCCAGAAAACGACCGTATAAATACGTCTTTGCCGGACAATTCTGCAAAAGGCAGTCTGAAAGTCAGCCTTACTTCCTCTCTCACTGCCGCCCCGGTTGCAAATGCTAAAGTATCCATCTCTTACACCGGTATACCAGACAGTACTCTGGAAGAACTGATGACTGATTCTTCCGGTCAAACAGAATCTCTTACATTAGATGCACCGCCCCTGGAATACAGTCTTGATCCCGCCTTTGACGAACAGCCTTACTCTGAATACACACTCCGCATAGAAGCCGAAGGATATGCACCAATCAGTGTTGCCGGTGCAGAAGTTCTTGCATCGACGCTCTCTCTGCAAAATCTTGCGCTTGCACCCCTTGGCGCTGAAAACAATGATTCCGTCTATGTTATTCCTGCTCATACTCTATATGGAGAGTATCCGGCAAAAATTCCGGAAGAAGAAATAAAACCTGTTCAGGAATCCGGGGAAATTGTTTTAAGCCGGGTTGTTGTTCCTGAATATATCGTTGTCCATGATGGAAGTCCGAGAGATTCCACCGCTAAAAACTACTATGTAAAATATAAAGATTACATCAAAAATGTTGCTTCCAGTGAAATCTATGCGACCTGGCCTGCCGCCACGATCCGTGCAAATGTGCTTGCCATCATGTCTTTTACCCTGAACCGTGTCTACACAGAGTGGTACCGCAATCAGGGCTATGACTTTACGATTACTTCCTCTACGGCTTTCGATCACAAATGGATTCCGAACCGGAATATTTTCGATTCCATCTCTGTCGTAGTCGATGAGCTGTTTGCCGACTACCTCTCCAGACCAAATGTCAAACAGCCGATCCTCACGCAATACTGTGATGGGCGTCAGGTACAGTGCCCGAATTGGATGACACAGTGGGGATCTAAATCACTTGGAGATCAGGGTTACACACCAATCGAAATTCTCCGCTATTATTATGGAGATGACATGTATATCAATACTGCTGAAGCAATTTCCGGTGTTCCGGCATCATGGCCGGGGTACGATCTTAGTGTTGGTTCTTCCGGTGACAAAGTACGTCAGATGCAGGAACAACTCAATGTGATTGCCGGTGCCTATCCTGCGCTTCCGAAAGTAGATGCCGATGGAATTTACGGCACAGCTACGGAAAACTCAGTTCGGAAATTCCAGTCCATTTTTAATTTACCCCAAACCGGAGTTGTAGATTATAAAACATGGTATAAAATTTCTGAAATCTATGTCGGAGTCTCCAGAATTGCTGAATTAACATAATTATATTTTCAAAAAGCTGTCCGGGAGCAATATCATTTTCACTTCATGATATTGTTCCGGACAGCTTTCTTTTATCATCCGGGATAATAAGCACTACCTTCCGTCTGTGACGTTCTGCTAATACCGTATAATCCTAGAAGAATATTCTCTTTACATCATTAAACAATACAAACACCATCAAAAGCATCAAAAGCACGAATCCCAGTCCATGCACATAGCCTTCTTTCTCCGGTGGAATCCTCTTTCTCCGGATTGCTTCTACAAAGAGAAACACCAGTCTTCCTCCGTCCAGTGCCGGAAGTGGCAGCAAATTCATAACTCCCAGGTTTGCCGATAATAAAATTCCGATATAGAGAAACTGTTCAATTACAACAATCGCTCCATAGCTCTTCGTCTGTTGGTATGCATCTGCTACAACATTTACAATTCCGACCGGTCCGGATAACTGATCCATTCCTATCTTTCTCATAACTAACATTTTCAGGCTGTCTACCGTCGAACAGATCCAATATTTCACTTCATAAACACCATACTGGAGACTCTCTGCAAAAGAAGCTTTTGTATTACCGGCCCCAGTGATTCCATAACGATAATATCCCAGCTTCTTATCCATCTTCGGAGTCAGCTTTACAGTATAGGTTTTCCCATTTCGCTCATAGGTAACTTTGGCAGCCTCTCCCTGATGAAACTGATTGTAAGAAGTAACTTCACGAAAAATGTGAATCTTTTTATCTCCGATTTTTACAATCTTATCTCCTGCCCGAATGCCTGCCGCAGCAGCTGGATACCCCTGTTCCACAGAAGCCGCTACCGGAGCGTCATATCCTACCATCATAATCAATACTATTGATGCGATAAATGCAAGAATAAAATTAAAAACCGGTCCTGCTGCAATAACAGAAATTCTCGCCCACACAGATTTATTATTAAAGTTTCCCGGTGCATCTGACGCTTCGTCATCTTCTCCCATCATGCACAAGCCGCCAATTGGAAAAAGTTTCAGACAATATCTTGTTCCCTTATACTCTTTTGAAACAAGATTCGGTCCCATTCCGATTGCAAACTCTTCCACATCAATTCCATTTTTTTTTGCCAGTGTGAAATGTCCCAGTTCATGAAAAATTACAATAAAACTGAAGACCAGTATTGCAAATATAATACCTACTATATTACTCAATCTAATTATTACCTCCTGCTTTCGATTCGTTCATACGTCTCTGCTTCGGTCTGGAGAATCTGTTCCAGTGACGGATTCGCTATATTCTTATGTGCATTCATACAGTCTTCGATGATTTCCATAATTTCCAGATATTTGACTTCACGTTTCAGGAACTTGCTTACCGCCAGCTCATTTGCCGCATTGAGCACGGTCGGAAGACTTCCGCCTTCTCTTCCTGCCTTATATGCGAGTTTTAGACCATAAAACGTCTCCATATCCGGCTTTTCAAAATCCAGTTTTCCCATTTCCCAGAAATCCAGTCTGTCACCCGGCAGATATCTACGCTCTGGATAATAAAGCGCATACTGAATCGGCAGTTTCATATCCGGTGTCCCAAGCTGCGCCATTACGGCTCCGTCTTCATATTCAACCATGGAATGGATGACACTCTGTGGCTGTACAACAACCTGGATCTGATCCACATTTACATCAAACAGCCATTTCGCCTCAATCACTTCCAGTCCTTTGTTTACCATTGTAGAAGAATCAATGGTAATTTTCTGTCCCATCGACCAATTTGGATGTTTCAATGCATCTTCCACACGGATATTCAGAAGATCTTCTTCTTTTTTTCCGCGGAATGGACCGCCGGATGCCGTCAGAAGTATCTTGTGGATCGGATTGCCTTTATTTCCCTGAAGAGACTGGAAAATAGCACTGTGTTCACTGTCTACCGGTAAAATACGGACATTATATTCCTTTGCCATCGGCATGATCAGATGTCCGGCTGTTACCATCGTCTCTTTGTTGGCAAGCGCAATGTCTTTTCCTGCCTGTATCGCTGCGATCGTCGGACGCAGTCCGATCATTCCTACAATTGCCGTCACAAGAATCTCTGCCTTTTCAAGCGTTGCGATCTCAATAAGCCCCTCCATTCCTGTTACAACTCTTGTATCTGTATCTGCAATTTTTACTTTTAACTCTTCTGCTTTGCCTTCGCTCCATACAGCAACACACACCGGATGAAACTCCCGGATCTGTTGTTCCAGCAGTTCGATATTCTTACCGGCTGCAAGCCCAAGCACTTCAATATCTTTATTTTCTCTGACTACTTCGAGTGTCTGTGTTCCAATCGATCCGGTGGAACCAAGAATTGCTATTTTCTTCATAAAATCCCTCTCTTTAATCCTATAACCACTGTTTTATTTTACAGATTGCCGGCGAGAAATGTTGTCAGGAAATAAATGACCGGTGCTGTAAAAAGAACACTGTCAAAACGATCCAGAATACCGCCGTGTCCCGGAATCAGCGTACCATAATCTTTAATATCATGATTTCTCTTAATGGCAGAAGCTGCCAGATCTCCAATCTGGGAAATCGCTCCTCCGGCTCCGCAGATGATTGCATAATGCAACACATTTGCCTGTGCTCCGGCAAAATGATTCATTGCAGCTGCAAATATCGCGCCAAGCAACGCTGCACCTACAATTCCTCCGATTCCACCTTCTACCGACTTCTTCGGGCTTAACTTCGGCGCCATCTTATGTTTACCGATCAGCATGCCGACGCAATACGCACAGGTATCACATCCCCAGGAACTCAGGAAAATGAGCCATACTACAATGCCACCATCCTCTAACATTCTTGTCTGATATACATAAGACATCATCATTGCCACATAAAATACTCCAAAAAATACTGTTGCAACCTGATCTGCTACAAATGCAGGATACGAAAATACATAAACTGCCATCAATACGATCATAAATCCCATGATCAGTAGCGGCAAACGATTTAACTGATTCGTATACAGAAGTGCATAATAAGCTACTGCTACCAGATAACCGGCAAATGCAATTGGTTTCTTCTGCACACCCACTACCTTATACAATTCTGTCATACCGATCAGACTGATTACGCCAAGTACGCCAAAGAGTACTTCTCCTCCGCATCCAACTGTAGCGATCAGGATGATCACCAGAACAATTCCACTTAAAAGTCTTGTTTTAAACATCTTTTTTCTGTTCCTCCTTCACGCCTCCGTAGCGGCGGTCTCTTCTATTATATTGCTCAATCGCCTTTTCCAGTTCTGCTTTTGAAAAATCCGGCCACGGAACATCTGTAAAATAAAATTCCGTATATGCAAGCTGCCAGAGCAGATAATTGGATAATCTGAGTTCCCCACTTGTACGGATCAGAAGATCCGGATCCGGGATTCCATGTGTATCCAGATAGCCTGAAATAACTTCTTCTGAAATCTCTCCCGGCTTTAATTTACCTTCTGCACAGTCTGCGGAAATTCTGCGGACTGCACGCATAATCTCATCTCTGCTTCCGTAATTCAATGCAATCTGGAAATTCAGTCCACCGTTATCCTTTGTAGCTTCTTCCAGTTCCTCTATACGATTTCGGATGTCATCATCCAGTCTGGTCTTATCACCGATTACACGGACTTTCATATCATTTTTCGCTGCTGTTTTCAGGCAGGTCTTCATATAACTGCGCAACAGCTTCATCAACGCGTTCACTTCATCTGCCGGACGGTTCCAGTTCTCTGTCGAAAACGCATATACAGTCAGATATTTGATCCCCATTTTCCATGCTTCTTCACAGATTTTCTCAACATTCTTGCTTCCCTGTACATGCCCATAATTACGTGGCATTCCTTTTGCTTTCGCCCAACGTCCGTTTCCATCCAAAATAATCGCAATATGCTGCGGTACATTCATCTGGTTTCTCCTCCCACGAATGGGGGACAGTTACCAAAATCTCTTTGGCTTCTGTCCCCTCATTTATTAAACCGTCATTACTTCTTTTGATTTTGCTTCAACTGCTTTGTCAACTTCTTTGACATATTTGTCTGTCAGTTTCTGAAGATCATCTTCCATATCCTTAATCTCATCTTCAGATACATCAGAACCTTTCAGTTTCTTGAATGCATCATTTCCGTCACGACGAATATTACGGATTGCAACCTTTGCTGCCTCTCCTTTTTTCTTAACATCCTTTACCAGTTCTTTTCTTCGTTCCTCGGTCAGTTCCGGGAATACCAGACGGATACATGTTCCATCGTTTGTCGGATTGATTCCAAGATCAGAAGTCATGATCGCTTTTTCGATTACTTTTACCATCGACTTCTCCCATGGCTGGATCTGGATCATACGCGGCTCCGGTACAGATACGTTTGCAACCTGCTGGATTGGTGTCGGTGTTCCATAATAATCTACCATGATTTTATTCAAAACATTTGGATTGGCACGTCCTGCACGGATTGCTCCGAGCTCTCCATCCAGATTACCCATTGTCTTGGTCATCTTCTCTTCATATGCTTTTAATTTCTCGTTCATAAATATTTCCTCCTATTATTATACAGTTACTTTTGTACCTGTAAATGTTCCTGTCATCGTCTCAACGATACTGTTCTCCTCATTCAGTCCGAATACTAGCATCGGCATCTTATTTTCCAGGCACATGATAGATGCTGTCAGGTCAACTGCCATCAGCTTCTTATCGATGATCTCCTGAATCGAAATCTCATCATACTTCTTCGCATCCGGATTCACCTTCGGATCGCTGTCATAAATTCCATCAATTGCTTTTGCCAGAAGCATTGCATCTGCCTCGATCTCGATCGCACGGAGAACAGCTCCTGTATCTGTTGAGAAATACGGATGTCCTGTACCGCCTGCAAAGAATACAACCTTTCCTTCATTGAGTGCTTCTACTGCTGCATCTTTGGAAAATAGTGATGTAAATGCACCACATACAAATGGTGTGAAAATCTCTGTCTCCATTCCGACATAACGGAAAATATCAGATACATAAATACAGTTCATAACCGTTGCAAGCATACCGATCTGGTCAGCTTTCACACGGTCAATCGTCTCACTGGTTCTTCCTCTCCAGAAATTACCGCCTCCGGTTACGATTGCAACCTGGATGCCATCGTCTACCAGTTTCTTAACCTGCTTTGCAACGCCTACACATGTAGCTTCATCAAATCCGGTTTTTTTATCTCCTGCGAGTGCTTCCCCGCTGAGTTTTAATAATACTCTTTTCATCGGTTTTCAAACTCCTTATCTTTTCTCTTTTTATGTTTTCACATACTTGTTGTAATTATAACATAGGAATTTCAAAAAAGGAATAACTATCGCATTTCTTCTGCTTTTTGTACAACAAAAAGCTTATTTCCTTCTTTTGCTATATAATCCAGATTCCATCCGGTGCTTGCCTTTTCACCTGCTGCTCTGTACAACAACGCTGCATCGTAGCTGTATGCAACCTGATGCAACTTATAAAAAAGACGATTTGGTGCAGTCGCTGCATCCTGCATAAATCCGAACGCTGCATCATAGTCCTTATTTGCCATTGCCCTCCGGAAATTATTGCATGCACACAAATGTGCAAAAAGAGCCTGTCCTTTTTTATTTTTAGAAAGTTTTCTGCGACATGCCTGTTCCAGCTCCGGAACTTGCTGTCCCATGTCTCTCTGAAAATAGATCATGGATAATAACAGATAATAATTCAGTGCGAATTCTCTTTTTAATTTTTCTGGATTAATCGCCATCAGCGTATCATATGCTGCATCTATATTTCCCTGATAGTACCTTGCGACTGCAAGATTACAATTCACACGATCTTTGAAAAATGGCTGCTTTATACGCATTGCACATGCCTCATATAAAAACGGATCACATTCCTCAAATAAAATCTTCTCTATTTCCAGTTTCCCAAATGCTTCCAACAGACATGCCAGAACAGCAATTGCGGCATATGCTGCAAAAACAGCCACATATATCAGGAAAGTTCCAAATATTCCAAATGACCAGGAACATATATCCAGATCCAGTTTGAAAATCACCATGTAAATCAGAAACAAAATATCTATTGCAATGGCTCCATACGAAGCCCACATCTTCTTATGATATTTGTGTAACCTTTTCTGAATCTCGTTTTCTAATTCTATGTCCATCTTAAGTCCTCCATTCTTGTCTTTCTTCTTACTATTATAGAAGATATACCGGAAAATGCACTTAATTTTTTCTGAATATTTTGTGAAATCTGCTTTTTATATTCTTTATTTCCAATGGAAGTGAAACATGAATGAAATTATTCCATAAAATAAAACAACACACAGGGAGCAGTTCGTCCTGATAAACGATACTGCTCCCTGTTCTTTTCCACACAAGCACGAAAAACTCTTCGTAGCCACTTAAAGTCGATTCATAAACCCAATTTTTTTCATGGAATATCCATATTTTTTTAACAAATCGTCATAATAGCTAAATGCATTTTTTACACTTTCGGATGTCTTTGGCCATGCCCACTCTCCCGGCACTCCTTTGTCAGGATCTTCTTCTTCTCTAATAATTTCATAATACGTTAAGTCCAGACCTTTTTTGTTTTCATCACAGTTTTTCTCAACCTTGCCCTGTATGCGGGTAATAATGTCACTGTAACCGTCTTCATATACATATTTTAATTGTCCGGCCTTATCTTTTGAAACATCCAGTTTTATATCCACTCTCGTTAATTCATCCGGTTCTTCCAGATCCTCCTTAAACACAAATTGCATCTGCCATTTTTTCGGATACGCACTTATTATAACTGTACGATAATTTTCTACGTCATACTGTTTTATTTTCATTGATATGCGTCTGACATCCGATGAACCTTTTGCTCCTTTTTGTCTCACAAGCATATATAAATTTCTTCCATAATATTGCTGTTTGGAAACAACTTCCACCTTACACTTTAACTTTTTGCCCTTTACTTTTGCATAAATTGTACATTTTCCCGGCTTAACTGCTTTTACTGTACCTTTTTTACTGACTTTTGCAATTTTTTTATTACTGCTCGACCATTTTACTTTTGCCTTTGTATGATTCACTTTCAACTTTTTGCTCTGCGCCACGTACAACATAACACTTTTTTTATTGAGCTTTGGTTTCGCTGCCGCCTCTACTCTACATCCCTGTACTCCGGAAAATATAAAAATTGCTACCATTGCAACCGCCAAAAAGTTTTTTCTTATACATCTCCATATTTTTTTATCCATACGCTTTCCTTTCCAGTTATCCCTAACTTAAAGAACACATTTTTTAAAACTTCCTTTGCTTCCGGAAGCAATGTCAGAAGCATTACAAGCACGCTCGCAAAATATCTTCGTTTTCTTTCATATTTATCTCCTCCTTTTCCTTGAATTTGTACATAAGATCTCTAATTCTAGTTTCAGTTTAACAGAAGAAAAAATGTATAACATCCCTCAAAAGAGTATGTTTTTATATTTTTTCCCTTTCTAAAATCCCCGTATCACAATTCCGCTTTCTCTTGCCATTACCGCAAGCTGTGTCCGCGTTGTAAAACCAGTTTTCTGTAGCAGTGTTTTTACATATTTTTTTACTGTATGTATTGAGATATGTAATCTTTTTGCAATTTCATCATCCGTATCTCCGCTGGTCAGTTCCCGCAGTACTTCCAGCTCTCTTGCCGTAAATTCTTCGCTTGTTGCAAGTCCGATCTGCAATACAGGCAGTTTATCCGGATAAACAGATTCTCCTCTCATCGTCCGATCCATGACATCCAGCAAATGTTCTGCCGAAGGATCTTTATACCAGAAACTTTCTACTCCACTTTTTCTTGCACGCTCCACGAAATCACACTCCGGCTGACTTGTCACAATAATAATTTTCTTCTTTGGATAAATCTTTTTAATTTTTGCTGCCGCTTCCAATCCACTCGAGCGTAGCGCTGTACAGACATCCATTAAAATCAGATCCACCGTGCTCGTCATACAGTAAAATTCTGCAAGAGATGCACTCTCAATTGCCGCTGTAACTATATATCTGTCACTTTCCTGCAAAATAATCTCAAACAATTTTCTTGCCATTGGATCGTCTTCCACAATCAATACATGTATCATTCTCTCTTCCTTCCCCTGCTTTTGGCAGCCGTATTTTCAAGGAAAATACATTTTCAGCTGTAATTTTCATAGACCCGCCTGCCAGTTCTGTTTTCTGACGAAGCGTTGACAACCCTCCGCCCTCTGTAATTTTTTTCTGTGGAATCACTCCATCATTTGAACAAATAAAATATATTTCTCCCTTTTCGGTTCCTGTCTCAATCCACAAATTGTCCGCCTTTCCATGGCGAACAGCATTTGTCAAAGCTTCCGCCCCCGCTGCCAGAAACAATTCCTGAATACTTCTGTCATCTGGGATTTTTCCTGTTACTTTAAGTTTTATTCCTGCGGATGCTGCTGCATTTTTCAAATAATACAAGGCATCCTCTTGCTCTTCCTTTGTCTCTTGCTGTAAAAGCGAAATGATATGATGCCATTTTTTTAATAATTCATCCGTTTTATCTTTTACAGTTTTGCTTGAAAGAAAATATCTGGTTTCCATAAGTATTTGTCCGAACGTATCATGAATCCGGACTTTTGTATCAAGTCTTTGACGCGCACGCGTAAGTTCTTCTACCCTCTGTGCATACACTTTCAGTCTTTTGTTGATACTTTTCAGTTCTTCATTTTCTTCTTCCTGCCTCTTCAGTAATTGATATAGCATCGTTCTTTCTGAAGCTGTCACCTGTATCATTTTCTTTTTTCTCACATAGATTTCTTCCCGGTCAAATTGCCAGACTGTTTGATCCGCCATTTGAAAAATCATTGGACTCTTCCTGGACAGGCGCTTACATCCTGGCACCAAACTTCCTTCTTCTAAAAACTCCCAGAAATCTTCACCGTTTACAATTGCTTTTCCACGCAATTTATGTCCCAATTGATTCATTCTCTTATTTATAAGCTGAATCTGACCATTTGTATCATAAAAGCATAGTCCCATTGGTAACGTATCTGCAGCTTCACGTATTGTATTATTCGTTATTTCCGTTTTGCTTCTGCAAATTTGCCGGTAATAAACCTTTCCTGCCACTACACTTGCCATAGCAATATAGAGAAATATGTATATTTTCGGAATTCCAAGTACCACATTTTCTATCGCTGAAGTGGTGCTTTTATCTGCCAGCTTCTGTACCCCTGCCGCAAATATAATTAACAATCCCAGATTCAGTAAACTGCTGACTAAAAGACCTGTTCTGACTTCTCGTCTGCTCTTTTCTTTCAAAAATGCATTTGCCTGTAAAAAGAAACAAAGAAACAATAAACTACATATCATTGCGCTCATTTTTTCCTATCTCCTTTCCGGCATACAGTTGTACCTGACATTCCTCATTCTGTATTCTTTTCCTGATTTGTATATTCCCTGCCACTGCAATATCTCTTACATGAGACAGGCATCTGGTATTTCCCGCTATATTCAATTTTAATACCGCCTGCCTATTTGCCGACTGTAAATGTAACAGCACTGCATCCACATCACCAAGGATCTGTTCCATCAGCTTTTCATATGTTTCATATAATGCGATCAAATCTTGTTTTTTCAAAACTCCTTCACATTTTCCGGATAAAGATACTGCTATTTTGCATACTTTCAGATTTTCCACCGACTCCCTCAAGCAATACTCCAATTCTTTTGCCGGCAAAAAATCAGATTCTTCACAAAGTAATATTAAATTACTCATCCGTTTCACATAGGCGGCAAGTACACAGATTTTTTTCAGATTTTCCCATTTCTGTTTCTCATTTTTACTGTTTTCGAGCCAGTATTTAATCTGATCGATCTGACCTTTTGTATACTCTGTAATTTTATTACAAAACTGCATCTGCTCATCCAGTTTGCTTTGTTTTTTCTTTAAATCCACTTCCGCCTGCAAAAGACTGCGGCTGGATTCCAGTTGTTCCGCATTTGCTTCTAATTGTTTTAATACACATCTGATATCTGTTACATCTTCACACCATACAACCGCTCCTCCTCTGACCGGTGCAAGAAGCAATTGTTCTTCCCCAAGATCAATCGGTCTATTTTTTGCCTCTTCCAGTACATTTTCTGATATTTGTTTTGCATTTCCAGATGCAAAACAAACTTCCTTATTCTGATTCAGAATCTGTGCTCCGATTGTAGTTGCTTCAAACAGTTCTTCATATCCTGTATTTGACGGGATCAGACCGCTTTTTATACATCCTTCACAGATAGCAAGGATCACAAGAATCATCATCACCGTCAGATCTCCTGCATAAGTCCGAAGAAACGAAATTCCGGAAAGGTACAATCCTACATATAGAATCCCCACGCCCAACGGAATCATTGGCAACCAGATTCGTTTTTTTCTTCCGGGCACATGACTTTTTATAAACAACAATACAAAAAAGATCAAAACTTCCATACTGAGCCACGCAAGAATCATTTTGTATCCCCATCCGTAATAATAATTTCCATCACTGGAAGGCACCCCATTTTCAAAGCGAAACACACACTGATGGATATGATTCGTCAAAACAAGAAGACAGAGCACAACTGCCGGGAAAACAAGACTATACAAATACTTTGGTAACCTGTAATGCTCTGGCTGTCCAAGGCAGACTGCCAGATATAGTGCAAATAATGGTATAAATAACATCGGTATATAAAATCCATACCAGCACAGACTTTTCAGGAAATCCATATTTCCCAGGAAAAGATACTTTATTGTACGTATAAACAACCAGAAAATAAGAAGGTAACCGATCATCAACAAATATTTCCGAACTGCACTGTACAAGATCCTTTTTTTCACAGATGAAATCCAGTACAGAACCAGTTCCATGTAAATTGCAGAACGTAATACATCCAATCCCATAAAGACATCCCCTGGGAGTAAAATATTCCGTGGGAGCAGGCGAAAGACATATCCGCACAAAATTGCCAAAAAAAATATCACATATGAAAATTCTGCTCTTGTGCTTTTTTCCATCTGTCTCTCCTCCATACAATTTTTCTACATATTTTTATTATAACATGATTCCTGGATACCGTATATGAAAGAAACTTCTTTTCTGGAATGACATATCAGGAACAATCATACAACAAGAGCTATGACACCTGCGGTTTTATCGCCTGCGTCAAAGCTCTTGTCATCCTTTTATAATATAGATATTTTTGCTACCGGAAACCTTTTATCTCACACTTTTTCTCTTCCGAATTACACAGACGCCAGCAAGTCCTGCTGCCCCTGCCATAATTCCGATCAACAGTCCTGTCTGCGCCGGATCACCGGTCTTCGGCAGGATTGTAACTGTTTTTACCGGCTTCTGTGGCTGGTTTGGTTTCTGCGGGTTAGTCGGTTTCTGTGGATTTTGTGGTTCCTGCGGCTTCGTGTACACATTTGTAAATAACACTTCGTCCGGCGTTGTCTCGACCTTCGCCTGATAAGCGCCCTGCTCATTATCCGTCACCGTTATTTTGTACGTGTATACAGAAGTGTCATAGGTAATACCTTTCGCCTGCTCATGCTTCTCATTTACTGTATAAATATACGTGCCCACACGGTTAAATGTTAATTTATCAAATGTCACTCTTCCGGACGCATCATTTTTCACCGTCTGCATAACCGCGCCATTTACGTCTTTTAATTCAAACGTAAATTCTCCTTCTGCGAGCAATCTGCCTTTCAGCACTTTCACAGCGCCCGGAACCACTTCTACCGGCACTGCCTGATACTGATTGGAAAACGTCGGAATATTCACAGCATCTCCAGCATATGCATACGATGTCTCTGCTTTCAGATATCCTCCGGCATCCGTAACCTCCACTGTCACCCCATAAACAGTCTCATCATACGTAACGCCACCGGAAGTTCCTTTTGTTTCTCTCATTGTATAGCGGTAAATTCCTGCTTTTTCATAAGTCATTGCAGGGAATATGACATTTCCGTCTGCCTGGTTCCTGGTTTTTGCAACAACTGTTCCATCTTCATTTAATAGCTCAAACAAAAATTCTCCACTCTTCATATCCCGTCCATGCAACGTTTTTTTAGCGTGAATGATATTCTTTCCTTCCAGTGTTACCGGATTCGGCGCGTACTGGTTGTGGAATTCTGGATACTTTCCTTTCTGTCCGTCCGTATAGACTTCTGCCTGTAATATGCCGTCCTGATCTGTAACGACAACTTTCACAGTTGCAACATGGGAATCGTACGTGTACCCTTCCTTATCCCCCTGAACTTCAGATACCTGATAAATGTACGTTCCCGGATGTGTATAGGTAAGCTCTCCAAAATGAAAACTTCCACCCTGGCTATTTGTAACGGTTTCGTCTACATTTTCTGCCACTGCTTTTCCTGTATCATTTTGCAACTCTTCCTGCACTTCTTCCGGAATATCTTCGCTGATTGATTTCAGCCTGAACTGAAACGTTCCTTCTTCCAGTGTCCTGCCTGTCAGTTCTTTCATTCCCTGTAAAGTAACAAGTACTTTGTCCGGGTTGTATTTGTTCGTAAATAAAATGCTATCCGCTTTTTTCTGTCCTTTTTCATAAGTTACCGTTGCTTCCAATTTGCCGTTCAGATTGTCTTTTACCGTCACGATTACCGTTACCGGAACTCCGTCATAGCTGATTCCGTTTGCATTTTCCTGCTTTTCACGGATTGTATACACATATGTTCCACTTTCTGTGTACCGCATAGTATTTTCAAAACGGAACTGTCCGTCTGCATCATTTTTCACTGTGCGTGCAGCCTCTGACAATGCTTTCACCGGATCTGACTCTGGATTATTTTCAGCAGTTTCCAGTACAAATGTAAATTCTCCGCCTTTCATTGTAAACATATTATTTTCACTTGACTGTACCTGCTTTGTGCCGCGTATACCGGTTTTAAAATCAGCCGGAACAACCGGATCTGCTTTGTAGCGGTTCATAATCTTCAATGGATTTCCGTCCGGATAAATAACTTCTGCCTTTAATGCTCCTTTTCCATCATCCGTTACTTTTACTGTCACTTCGTATTTAACTTTATCATAACGGATACCCGGAATCGGATGCTCCGTGTCCTCCACTTCTTGAATCGTATATTTATAAATCCCTGCCTTCACATAAGACATCTGGAAATGGAACTTTCCGTCTACATCGTTTGTTACAACCGTTTCACCCGGAAGTGGCGCATCATTTTCTGCCTTGATCCGGAAATGGAACGTATCATCTGCTCTTAAGTCTCTGCCCTCCAGCACTTTCTTTCCATGAACAGATGTTTGCACCGGTTTTACTTCGTACCGGTTCGTAAATGTCATCACACGGTCTCCTGTAATCGACACGCCGTTTCCTTCTGTCTGATATCCGGAAGGAAGTGCTTTTGCAGTCAGTGTCCCATCCAGATTATCAGTCACGACCACTGTCACTTTTACATTTCCGTCTGCATAAGTAACACCCGGAAGACTTCCTGTTCTTTCTTTTATAACCAGTTTATAAACTCCCGGCTCTTTAAATACGATATCACCAAAATGCGCTTCCACACCATTTTTTACAGTAATCGCTTCCGGAAGCTTTACATCTTTTGCTGCATCTGGATTGTCTTTATCCCATCCGATTGCAAATGTAAACGCATCATCCGACATCCAGTCCCGTCCGATAAGTTCCTTTTTCACTTTCAGATTTGCTGCGCCCTGAAGTGTCACCGCATCGGTCTCATAGTCATTCTGAATCCTTGCAATCTGATCTGCAACTGCAAGATTTAATTCCGCGCCTTTATCATCCTTTTTCTGCCACATCGTTAATTCCGCATGCAGATTCCCCTTTCCGTCATCTGTCACTTTCACAACAACTTCATAGAGTGCCTGCGAATATTTCACACCACCGGCACGATTATTTTCTGCCGGTATCTGTTCCCGGATCTGATACTTAAATGTACCCGGTCTTGTAAATTTAATTGTTCCGAACCCAATGTTCTGTGCATTTGTTACATTTTTTGTCATGCACCGGACACCGTCTTTTTCTGTCACCTGCGCTCCTTCCGGGAACGGCGCATTTTTCTGGTCACTGCTCAGCACAATATCAAAAGACAGTCCCTGAAATGCTTCCCAGTTCGGGAACTGCTTCTGTACGCAGAAAATTCCGTTTGCAAGTTCTGCCGGATCTGCCCTGTAAACATTATGAAATACTGCTTCCATCGTTTTTCCTGCATTAATTTTTCCATTTTCTCCTGATTTTTCATCCAGCGTATATCCTCCCGGCAGATTCACTTCCTCGATGCTGTATGCCGCATTTGCTTCCAATCCGTAAATGCAGAGAGATTCTCCGTCTTTTAAGACAATGTCTGCTTTTCCATTTGCAAATGTAAGTGATATCAGATTGCCAGACTTCTGTCCATTCTGATATTTCTGCACCTGGAATGTCTGATTCGTTGCAGATGGAATCTGGATTTTAAAATGGAATTCCGTTTCACCGGCTTTTTCCGGTCCTGTAAATCCTTCTGCCACTTCCGCACATTTGCTGATCAGAAGCGCTCCCGGACACACAACCTGTAACTTTCCGTTATTACCGAGTTCTTCTTTTATCTCAGAGGCATCTCCACTTGTCCTCTTTGAACTCCAGACATTTTTTGCGGTTTCTGTCACATTTTCCTGCTTTGTTTCAGTCTCATTCTTCGCCTGCCGGTAATACGGATTTTCAGATGCCGGTGTAAATATGCACGTTGTGTCTCCGTTATCTTCTCCTTTCGTATAAACATTGCTGTAAAATGATACAATTCCATCCTTCTGGTTTTCAGCCAGATAAGACTGCATATTCTCATCCGGAACTGCCATTTTCTCTTCCACACCATCTTTCAGGCTTACACCATAACAGATGGAGATTGGTGATGCTTCTTCCACTGTCACGTTCTCTTTTCCGTTCACTTCGTTCACCTTGAAATTCAAAAGTGGCAGCAGCGATGCCGGAATCTTCACTGTGACAAGATCTCCCGTTTTTAAATCATTTGATTTTTCTACCTGAATGATCAGGTCATCAAGACTGGCATTTTCATATAAAGCATTCGCCGAAACCGTGCCGGAGAAATGATAGACATCCTTATTTCCGCTGGTTGTCTTCTCTTTCAGATCAAATGTTTTTCCTGCACAGACAATATTTGCAAAGCGATCCACTTTCATATAATCCCCAAGCCGATCTGTAAATATAACATAACCGTCTTTACTGCCGTCTGCCTCTCCTAACTCTGTTGGTACACCACTTGTTGACTGGCTGATATCCTGCGCGATTTCATCGAAAATCTTATTCAGTTCCGCCACATTGGATGCCGCCTTGTAATACTGGCTGTCTTTTGCTCTGTTGCCGAGGTTCTGATAACTCTGTGCATCCGGATAGTTACTGGAAACGCCGTGCATATATGCATTAAATGAATTTCGCGTATCTGACGGATCTGCCGAATCGAATACACCAATCGTGTAGATCCTTGTTCCATCCTTTTTCAGATCTTTCGCATAAGAAATCGCCCGATTTGCAACGTATCCGTCAAATCCGCTAAAATGATTCGGTTCTCCGTCCGTAAACAGGATGACGATCTTCTGCGATTTTTTCCGTTCTATCTGATCTATGATCTTTTTTGTATATTCCATTCCATAATCCGCTGCCGTACATCCGCTGGCATTCAGTGCATTTACATCCGCTTTCAATACAGATGCATCATCCGTCAGATTGCTGAGAATCTGCGTATGATTATACTTATAACCATTGGAAGTATATGTGGTATTTCCAATTTTATCGGATTTATTTCCTGCATATTTTACAATTGCAATCTTATGTTTTTTTGATGCATCCGTGATATTTTTATTGACTGCATCTGTTTTATCAATGAAATCATTTACCGCTGTTTTCAGCGCAGAAAGTTTAGAAGTGCTTCCATTCAGATTATCGCTCATAGATCCGGATACATCCAGTGTCAGCACGATATCTAACGGCTTATCCGAAACTGTTTTCCTGTTGGACATAGAAGAAAGTGCAGATAATGCAACGAGGAAATCAGATCCGTCATTTGATACCGTGATCTTCTTTCCTCCGTTTTCTATTTCCAGATTTTCTGTTGTAACTGTTTTGTCTGACCAGATCTTACCGGTATTTTCTATCAAATAGTTCCCGTCTCCATCCGTCAGTGCTTTTTTCCAATTGGTAATACTGGACGCATCTGCCATCGTACCCTCGCTTTGAGATGTCACTCCTGAAAGTGTACCCTCTGATGTCTGTTCTTCCGCCTGTACTGCCATACCAGAAGATAACATTCCCCAGACCAGTGCCATCATCAGCATGATCGTCAGAACTCTTCTGATCGTATTCTTACATCTGCTTCTTCCAAAAAACTGCCTTTTCATTGCTCCACTCCTTTCCAGCTTATTCTTTCTCTGGTGTGGATCATGAAATCTGCTAAAGCAGAGCTTCATTTATCGTGGCAGTCTTTCAAGCTGCTTTTTGTAAAGTACTGTAATTATATACGATTCTTATTATTGTGTCTATATCTCATTCTATTTAATTATATTTTTATTTTAGTCAGATTATTCCATTTTTTGTCAATATTTACACTATCGTCAGCTCTTTTGTCGATTCCTAAGATTTGACGGTATTCCTTTTTATAAAAATAGCTGTCACCACCAAATAAACCGCTCCCAATATCAGAATGCTCGCTGCCATAACAGCAATCATCTCCTGCGTAGAAACAACTTCGCCTCCGAACATCGGACGGCAGTCTAGACTTTTTGCAATCTCTGTGACACTCTGTTTTGGAAATCCATCCTCTTTCATCTGTGCAAACACGCCTCTTAACATATGATTTTTCAGCAGAGATGTTCCATACGTACCCGGAAGGTAAGATAAAAATTTCTGTAATCCGTCTCCGAAATTGGACACCGGCATATACGCACCACAGATAAAACCATATCCTGCGCTGACAATTGTTCCGACTGCTGACATCTGCCCCTGTGTCTTTAACGGATAACAGATAATGCTAGATAACACTGCTCCAAACAATACCAGAAGAAGTACATCCAGAACCATCCACGCAAGATCTGTTGCTGATAAGTACCAACCCATTTTCCTTATATAAAAAAGACACAGAACCAATGCCAGTACATTTACCATTAGGGAATTGAACACAGTTGCGCAGAAATATCCCAGATAGAGAACCGGTCTTTTTACCGGTGACACATCAAAATCTTTTCTTGCGCCACTTGCTTTATCCTGCACCATCGTAAGATTCACGCAAAACGTAACTGTTACACAGCTGACAGCAAGAAGCGCCGCACCAAGCTGGGACGCCACCGCACCATCGATCAGTTTTTCAGATACATGCAGGATCTTCGGCAGGTAAGACGTAAATGAGTCTTTATATACTTTTGCAAGGAACGTAGCATAAAGCACAATCAATATAACTGGTGTAATGAGCGAAGAAAATAACATTCCTCTGTCCCGGAAAAATAATTTTCGGTTACGGTTTATCAATGCCTGTAATGTTTTCATACTTCATCCCCTCCCAGTCTCTTTCCGGTAACTTCCAGAAATACATCATCCATACCGCCTTTTATCACTTCATAATCCTGGAACAGTTCCGGATGTGCCACGATCAGCTCTGTCGCCTCTTTTGTAGACCGCACCATGATCTGATAACCGTCCCGGATTATTCTATACTGTTTTCCAAGAAGCTGCACCTGTTCTTCTGTTACTCCATAAAGTGCTACCACATCATCCGCATACTGATTTTTCAGATCATGCGGTGTTCCTTCCGAAACAATACTTCCACTGTCCAGAATCACTACATAATCCGCACTTGCAGCTTCTTCCATATAATGTGTTGTCAGGAACACGGTCATCTTTTCTTTTTTCCGCAGGTTTTCTATAACATTCCATAATGTCTTACGCGTCTGCGGATCCAGTCCGGTTGTCGGTTCATCAAGGATGAGTATTTCCGGGCGGTGCAAAAGTGCTCTCGCAATATCTATTCTTCGTCTCTGTCCGCCGGAAAGCTTACCAACTGCACGGTCTGTATAATCTGCAAATCCTAACAGTTTCTCTAACTCCTGCAATCTGTTTTCAAAAGCTTTACCTGTAATTCCATATAGTGCTGCCCGGCTTTTCAAATTCTCCCGGACAGTCAGCGGTTTATCTAACACACTGTCCTGAAATACCACTCCCAGCAGATACCTTGTGTCCTGCCCGGCATGCGTCTGGTCTGCCCCGTTAATTCTTACTTCTCCGGCATCCTTAGATAGCTGCCCGCACAAGATGGAAATCGTTGTACTTTTTCCTGCTCCGTTTACACCAAGAAATGCAAACAATTCTCCCCTTTTCACCCGGAAGCTTAAATCCCGGACTGCTTTAACTTTACCAAATGCTTTATGTAAATGGCTGACTTCGATTACATTCTCTTTCATAGTTTTCCTTTCTTCACAATGCTGTTTATAATACGAAAACGGCAGGATAGACGATCTTCCTGTTCTTCTCCCGAATGAAATATATTTTGTCAAAAATTGCACACCCCTGATTTAATACATGCTCTTTAACAAATGCGTTCCCGTTGAAGTACGGAAAATATTTTTGCACGTATTTTCAATTACTTCCTCAGAATATCCGCTTTCATCGGCATTCACCAGAAAATCCGCCTCCAGCAGGATCTGATGATCCGCGCTCTTTACATCTGTATATGTATGATGATGCTCAACCAGCCATCTGATTCGTTCTACCTTCTGCTTCTCAACCGGCAATTCAGCAAAAAATGCGTCTACCAGTGGCGCGCTTTCTTTCTCCTGCATTTTGCCATTTGCATTACCGTATTTTTCTCGGCACAACGGACATGCAATATCATGTACAACAGCCGTTAATTCCAGAATCTTCTGTGTATCCTCATCCAGTCCTTCCTTTTCTCCGATCGTCTTTGCGAACGACCAGACTTTAAGAAAGTGATTGATATCGTGTCTGTTTCCCTTATAAAAATCAATCATTTTTTCAATTGCAGTCGCAACCAGCATTATATTATTTCCTCCCAGCGTATATTTTTACTTGTATGATGTTAGGGTCAAAAGATTCCATACCGTTTTAGGCTTTTGCCCCTGGCATCTTTATATGCTATTATAATATTATCTTCTGCTGTATTGCAAATACGATTTATCACCCTTCTTTTCTCGCCACAACATACGCAACTCCTGCCGGCGCCTCCATCTGACACCCTAGATTGTACTTATTATATTCCGCTGTCTTTTCTAATTCTCTTCACTCTTCCACATCATCGTAAATCCACTTTTCCCATACCCTTGTCTTTTTAATTCCGGAGTAATACAAATCGGTCCCATAGTCATAAACCGGATCATTTCGAAGCTGATGCAATACATAATGTTCATGTTACTTTTTTCAAATTGAAGACTGAACCACAAATATCAGAAAACCGAGGACTGTTCCCCGGTTTTTTTTGCTTAACTATTTATAGTCCTCTTGCAAACTTAACTGCATTTTTTATATCTTCTTCATCTGGATGCCCTTTGGCAATACCACCCACCAGTTTAAATGGACCAAATGTGTCATAACCCTTGCACCCGAATTTTCCTATCACTTTAGAATGCTTCTTGTCTAAAATCTGCTCTATGGATTTATAATTCGCATTCCCACCATAAGTACAGATCAGAAATATCTTTTTGTCATCCGGTAGATTCTTCTCTGCAAATCCCAATATCGACTGATGAAACTTTGAAAAATAGATTCCTGATGCAAACCCAATTATATCATAACTGCTCAGATCTGCATCTGGCTGTTTCACAGCATCAATCAAATCCACCTGACATTCTTCTGCTATCCTCTTTACTAATTTTTCTGTATTTCCGTGATGCACAGATGCGTATACTATCGCTGTTCTCATTTTTCTTCCTTTCTGCCTGTTCCATCAATTAGGTCATAGCTCATATCCAAAAAGTCTAATGTCTTTGCTTCACTGACTGAACCATCCAGTAAAATCGTAATCCAGTGCTGTTTATTCATATGGTATCCTGGTAAAAAACCGTAAGTCTGAATAATCATACTGGTCATTTCCGGATCGCACTTTACGTCCATGATGTCAACCAGATCATTTCCCTCTAATCCCAACTTAGATTTCTCAACTGTCATGAGTACAGCATACCATTTTCCATTTTTATGACGAAGTACAGCACTGTCTGGCGATTTACTCCATAAATATTCCGGAACTGTGCCGTACTGTTTCTGCACATATTCAAAAATTTCTTCTTTCTTCACAATCTATTCAACTCCAGATTCTTCTGATATCCTGCCCATAATCATACCACATTTTCGTATCCCGTACTACCTGCCAAATTCTTTTGCATTTCTCTTATTCTTCTGACTTTAGCTAAATAACTTGTCAGTCGTATAGATTCATAGCTTTAGGTGCATATATAATTGTAAAAAAGTATTGACTCCGACGTTACGTAATAGTTTATGCTTAGAACACAAAGTTAGATAGGAGAAAATATTAATGATGACAGTGCATGAAGTGAGCAAGCTTACCGGAGTGAGTATACGCACTCTACAATATTATGATTGTCAAGATTTTCTTTTTGCTTATATTATCTCTTTTTATAAATCAACAGCTCCGGATTTTTACCATCCTTCTCATATGTACATACGAGAATAAAATCCATACCTGCCAGAATACCGAAGCACCTGTCTCCTCCAAATTCAGACTCCAGTTGATTCCCCAGATAGGTTTTCTGATCATTAAGGAATTTCACTTTTTGACCATTAGGCAGAGTATATTCCAGATTCACATATTTCCCCACAAGTGCATTTAGTTTGTCTACCCTTGGAAGTCCGTCTATATGCAGATCATTAATTTCATTTATCAATTGCTTTTTAAACTCTTCAAACTGCCCATTGTCACTAAGCTCATCATATCTTTTCCAGTAATCTAACTTTGGAAGCATTTCTTTCAGATAAGAACGTGCTTGTTCTTCGGTAAAGTTTTCATTTACCATATTCTTTACACACACATCAATCAATTCATCCATATCATTATATGTGTATGTTCCATCTGCATAGCACCATTTACAATACTCCTCATTTAATGCGCCATCCTTATCACGTCCCAATATGGAATCATCATCAATAGGCATGCCGCAGCACTGACAGATCAGCTTTCTGGGTTCTCCCAAAAGCGTATTGATCGAGACATCAAATTCTTTCGATAAGAGCTTAAGGGTATCAGTATTCGGAACGGTATCTCCATTTTCCCAGCGTGATACCGCCTGCCTTGTTACCATAATTTTATCCGCCAGCTCGTATTGTGACATTCCTCTTTCTGTACGAAGTTTCAAAATAATATTTTTTGTTTCCATAGTCATCACCTCCATAAGCATATCATATAGCCATGAGCAAAACTCCACACATTCAGTATTTATGCGGGTTTGCGAGGCA
>NZ_QTUV01000018.1 GCF_003435815.1 Dorea sp. AM10-31 | reverse complement strand
ATAAACAATAGTTTCAATAGGATAATATTCTTCAACTATATCTTGATATTCTTTTGCTTTCTCAATATCTATATTTCCATACATTCTTAATATATCTTCTCCAAAATTTGTTCCTATTTCTTCTTCACTATCTTCAAGTAAGTATATAAAATCACAATATTCATCTATAATTCCAGAATCTCCAAAATCAATTATTCCAGTTAATCTATTATTGCCATCTAACAATAGATGATTACAACTAAAATCATTATGGCATAAACACTTTTTACCCTCAAAAACTGTTGTTGCATTTAGTCTTTCCATAAAACTTTCTATATAATCTTTTTCTATATCAGTTAAATCATTATAAATAGTTTCACGCAACAATATATACTCTTCTAATACATTTTGTTTATTATCAATAGTACATTCACTAATATCTGTATAATCTAAACCGTGCATTTGTCTTAAAAAACTGGCAATATCTCGTTTTAACAAATTTTGTTCTTCTTCTGACATAGTAGAATAAATTTCTGGTGTTAAAAAAGTT
>NZ_QTUV01000017.1 GCF_003435815.1 Dorea sp. AM10-31 | reverse complement strand
AAGAATATCAAGATATAGTTGAAGAATATTATCCTATTGAAACTATTGTTTATTGATGATAATATGGTTTTTGATATTGATAATTTAAAAGGATTTCTTAATGATACCAGTTCATTTGGGTTTATAGCTAAAGAAAATAATAAAATTATAGGATTTGCATATTGCTATACACTTTTAAGACCTGATGGAAAAACAATGTTTTATTTACACTCAATAGGAATGTTACCTAACTATCAAGACAAAGGTTATGGTTCAAAATTATTATCTTTTATTAAGGAATATTCTAAAGAGATTGGTTGTTCTGAAATGTTTTTAATAACTGATAAAGGTAATCCTAGAGCTTGCCATGTATATGAAAAATTAGGTGGTAAAAATGATTATAAAGATGAAATAGTATATGTATATGATTATGAAAAAGGTGATAAATAAATGAATATAGTTGAAAATGAAATATGTATAAGAACTTTAATAGATGATGATTTTCCTTTGATGTTAAAATGGTTAACTGATGAAAGAGTATTAGAATTTTATGGTGGTAGAGATAAAAAATATACATTAGAATCATTAAAAAAACATTATACAGAGCCTTGGGAAGATGAAGTTTTTAGAGTAATTATTGAATATAACAATGTTCCTATTGGATATGGACAAATATATAAAATGTATGATGAGTTATATACTGATTATCATTATCCAAAAACTGATGAGATAGTCTATGGTATGGATCAATTTATAGGAGAGCCAAATTATTGGAGTAAAGGAATTGGTACAAGATATATTAAATTGATTTTTGAATTTTTGAAAAAAGAAAGAAATGCTAATGCAGTTATTTTAGACCCTCATAAAAATAATCCAAGAGCAATAAGGGCATACCAAAAATCTGGTTTTAGAATTATTGAAGATTTGCCAGAACATGAATTACACGAGGGCAAAAAAGAAGATTGTTATTTAATGGAATATAGATATGATGATAATGCCACAAATGTTAAGGCAATGAAATATTTAATTGAGCATTACTTTGATAATTTCAAAGTAGATAGTATTGAAATAATCGGTAGTGGTTATGATAGTGTGGCATATTTAGTTAATAATGAATACATTTTTAAAACAAAATTTAGTACTAATAAGAAAAAAGGTTATGCAAAAGAAAAAGCAATATATAATTTTTTAAATACAAATTTAGAAACTAATGTAAAAATTCCTAATATTGAATATTCGTATATTAGTGATGAATTATCTATACTAGGTTATAAAGAAATTAAAGGAACTTTTTTAACACCAGAAATTTATTCTACTATGTCAGAAGAAGAACAAAATT
>NZ_QTUV01000016.1 GCF_003435815.1 Dorea sp. AM10-31 | reverse complement strand
TAGAGATGAGCAAAACACATTAATTCAAAAGTAGGACGTGGCAGTTAGTTTCCATAAAGTTTGAGGTTACGATTTTATGGCATAGCAAAGCTAACGTAAGTCCAAAACTTACGAAATCATAAGACTATGAGAAATTTTTAATCAAGCAATTCGTTTTATTGTTTTTAGTTTGCGATAAGACTGACCGGAATGTCTAGTGATTGCGGCAACGGCAACTGCCAGTAAACTGATATGGGCAAGTGTGTTTAAGTTTGTAACAGACGCTTTATTTCTCACCCACATCCGCTCCTGACCAGTATTTTTAAAACGCGAATTATAGCGTTCACATTCTGTGCGGAGTGAATAATTACTTTCAAAATATTTGCTGTCCCTATCAATGGAAAGTCTTAAATCATCAGGAATGGTGAGATATTTCGTACAGCCACGATGCTTTTTACCATTATAGAAATTTTTGTGGTGGCATGGGCAAACGGTATCTTTACTTGATTTTAGAGGACAACAAAACTTTTGACGGGTACGACCACAATCGGAAAACTTACCATCCTTCCACATGGCAAGCCCTGCTTCGCAAATGGGATTCCCTTGAGGAAGAAGTTTCGGATTTTTGGAATTACGTTTGTTTAATGGAATGATACATTCTCCATTGTAAAGATCCTTAACCTGATTGTAGATATTTTTGACATCGTAACCTTTGTCGGCAAGGAATGTGCAGTCCGTTATTGGTTGAAAGGAATGGGTAGCAGCAAGGATATCTAAAGCGACGGTAGCATCATGAACTTCCGCGGTTGTGGTCATTTCATAAATAGGAAGACCTGAAATACAGTCTACAAGGACATGATTTTTATAGCCCCAATAGAATTCATATTTTTTCTCGTTCGTTTGATTGGATGCAGTGTGGACGCCGAGTTTACAATCCGAATCCGCCCTTGGTTGATTTCCGGGTTTAAACTTATTTGAGAGAAAAGATTTCGGATTATTCTGTGAAGTATTTGCAGAGACAGGGGTTGAATCTAAGCCAATAAAAGAAGTGTCTACAATACCTTCTTTAGAAAGGAATAACACCTGAGTTTTCATGATTTCAGAGAGAACTTTGTTATCGAAATTTTTCAGGAAGCGATCAAAAGTCCAATAAGAAGGAAGTGGACGAGAAATATCAAAGCCACAAAAATGCGCAATCAGAAGATTATTGTGAAGATAATCGACAAGATCGGAAATCATGGAGAAGCCTTCGCATTTCATGACAATAAAGGAACAAATCATAGCGTGATTTGAAAAGCCTTTCCTTCCTGTCTTGGGGAATTCCGGAACAAAGGATAAATCAAGATTCAAAAAAAGAGAATCATAAAACTTTGCAACTGGTTGTGAAGTGAAAAGACGAATGTCTTTCAAAATTTCTTGACGATAGATAACAATCAGCTCCTTTTGGTGAATTGATTTTGACAACTTAATTATACCATTTGGAGCTGATTGTTACTATAAATTTGAAGTGATTAATGAGGTTGCCATGCCTCGCAAACCCGCATAAATACTGAATGTGTGGAGTTTTGCTCATGGCTA
>NZ_QTUV01000015.1:1230-16858 GCF_003435815.1 Dorea sp. AM10-31 | reverse complement strand
ATGCCTCGCAAACCCGCATAAATACTGAATGTGTGGAGTTTTGCTCATGGCTAGAAATATATTAAAAGGATGGTATTAACATGTATAGTCAGGAACGAAAAACAAAAATCATAGATCTTCTGGGGGCTCAGTCTTCGGTCAGTGTGAACGTCCTCGCAGATATGCTTCACACTTCCAAAGAAACAATCCGTCGGGATCTTAAAAGCCTGGAAGCCGAGGGCATTTTAACCCGTACACATGGTGGTGCCATTCTGAATGCGAATCCATTAAATGTAGGAACCGCAGCCAAATATGGAGACACCGTTTTAAACAGTGAGTCTCCTTTTTTGCTGCGTCACGGGCGCAATATCCCACAGAAAAAGCTCATTGCACAAAAAGCTGCTTCTCTGATTGAAAACAGGGATACTATTTTTATTGATAACAGTTCCACAACTTTATTTTTACTGGATTATATTCCAAAAGAGATGCATCTGACTATCATTACCAACTCTGTAAAGGTTTTACTGGAAGCCGCCAAATTAGAGAATCCGAATCTGTCTCTGATCTGCCTTGCAGGATTTTACAATGGTAATAACTATTCTCTTTACGGAACACGTACAATTAAGAGTTCCGAAGAATTTTATCCGGATAAAACTTTTATTTCCTGCACGGGAGTTACGTTGAACAAAAGACTCACAGATATCAGTCTGAACGAAATTGACACCAAGAAAGCAATGATGGACAAGTCTGAAGAGACTTACCTTCTTGTTGACCACACAAAGTTTGAAGTAGCAGGTCCTTTCTTCCTCGGCAATTTCAATGAAATTGACTGCATCGTGACAGACAACTTCAACTATACTCCAGAGGTTTCCGAAACTCTCCGGACCATTACAAAAAAACATGGGGTCCGGATCATCACTGCGTAAGGGAGGATGTACAATTGAATATTTTAGCTTTTGATCTCGGCGCAAGCGGTGGCAAATTATTTCTCGCCAAAATCGATGGGGACAATGTATCGATTGAGAATATCCACCGTTTTGACAATGTTTCCTATTCAGCAAACGGCGCACTTTTCTGGGACATCATTAACATTTATAAAGAAATGAATGTCGGAATCAAAAAAGCCATTGAAATGACAGATGATCAGATCGACTCATTTGCCATCGATTCTTTTTCCAATGACTTTGGTCTGATCGACAAAAACGGTCAGTTACTCACACAGGTACGCTGCTACCGTGATGAGCGTACTGCCAGACATGCAGACAAGATTTACAGCAAGCTTTCAAAAGAAAAGCTTTATGAACTGAGCGGCAACCAGAATGCACTCTTTAACACTTATCTGCAATTAGGCGCCATGCGCGAAGACGGTCACGGATTTTTATTAGATAACGCTTATAAACTTCTGTTTATCCCGGATCTTCTGATCAATTTCCTGACCGGCAAGACAATTTCCGAATATACGATTTCTTCTGTCAGCCAGCTGTATGATTTTAAGAAAGATGACTGGTGTCAGGAAATCCTTGACAGTTATGATATTCCACGCGAATTATTCGGCACGCTTACAAAGCCGGGTACACTGCTTGGAAATACGCAGGAAAGTTACAATGAAATGATGGGAACAAAGGGATTCCCTGTATCCGTTGTCTGTGAGCACGATACTGCTTCTGCATATCTGTCTTCACCGCTCCACACAGACTGCGCACTTGTAAGCTGTGGTACATGGTCACTGATCGGTACGGAGCTTGACCACTGCGTGATCACCCCGGAAGGCTATGCCGCCAATCTGGCAAATGAAGGTGGCTACGAAGGTCATCACCGCATCCTGCGCAATGTGATGGGTTCCTGGTTCATACAGGAGAGCAAACGTTATTACAAAGAACATGGAAAAGACTACAGTTTCAGTGAACTCGGTGAACTCGCCGAAGCTGCAGAACCATTCCGTTTTCTATTTGATCCGGATGAACCTGTTTTTTATAATCCGGGTAATATGCCAAAGAAAATCCAGAAGTACTGTATGGAACACTACGGAGAGGCTCCGGAAACAGTCGGCGAGATTATCCGCTGTATCTACGAAAGCCTTGCCATGAAATTCCGCTGGACAGTCGAACAGCTTGAGAAGGTATCCGGAAAAGAATTACCGGTCATCAACATGATGGGTGGCGGTTCCAAGGCTGAAATCCTTTGCCAGTTTGTTGCCAACGCCTGCAGACGCAAAGTCATTGCAGGACCGGACGAGGCAACTGCCATCGGAAATATTACTGTACAGTTAATTGCCATCGGAGCCGCTTCTTCCCTTGATGAAGCAAAAAATATCATGGCATCTGCCTCCAAAATGCGCGAATATTTACCTCAGAATCACGAAGAGTGGGATGTTAAATATCAGAAATGTATCATTAACAAATAAATCACATACATCACATACATTATGAGGAGGAAAAACTATGAAAAACATTTTAACCGCACCATTTATTCAGGAAATTTCTGAAATGACAGCGAACATGTACCGCCTTGGCTGGGATGAACGAAACGGCGGAAACATCAGCTGGCTGCTTGAGGATGAACCTCTGGAATATTATCTGGATCTTGATCATGTTATCCGTACGATCCCGATTAATTTCGATGCTTCTTATGTTGCAGGTCGTATCTTTATGGTAACAGGAACCGGAAAATATTTCAAAAATATTACTCCAAACCCGGCAGAGAACCTTGGTATCGTACGTGTGGCACAGGATGGAAAAAGTCTGGAGTTGTTATGGGGATTTGAAGGAAATGCCGCTCCGACAAGCGAATTTCCAACACATCTGATGAACCACATGGAGCGTCTGAAAGTAGATCCTACACACCGTGTTATTATGCACTGCCACCCGGTAAACACAATTGCAATGACATTTGTACATTCCATCGACGAAAAAGAATTTACAAAAACTCTGTGGGGTATGTGCACAGAATGTATCGTTGTATTCCCGGACGGTGTCGGAATCGTTCCTTGGATGATCGCAGGAACGAACAAAATCGGCGAACTCACAGCTGAGAAGATCCGCGACCGCAGAATCATTCTCTGGGCACAGCACGGAATTTTCGCTGCCGGACATACGCTTGATGAGGCATTCGGTCTGATCGAGACAGTCGAGAAAGCAGCTGAAATTTATATGAAGATTGCTCCGCTTCCGATCGTAAATAAAATTCCGGAAGAGCAGTTAGGCGAACTTGCCAGAAGCTTTGGTGTAACACCAAGAGAAGGCTATCTGGATTAAAAAGAAATAATATATTTTACCAGGAGGAAACTTAAAGATGTACTTAGAAAAAATGTTTGGACTTAACGGAAAAGTTGCTATCGTAACAGGTGGTGGACGCGGTATCGGACAGGTTATCGCACAGGGGCTTGCCGAAGCAGGTGCCGAAGTTGTAATCTTAAGCCGTTCCGGTGCTGAAGAAACTGTAAAATTAATTACAGAAGCAGGTGGAAAAGCTTACGATCTCAAAGCTGATGTTACAGATGAAACACAGGTGGACAAAGCTCTTGCAGAGATTCTTGAGCGTTCAGGTTCTATCGATATCCTGTTCAATAATGCCGGTATCTGCATGCATCAGTCCACATTAGAAGCTACTGTTGAAGAATTTCGCGAAGTTGTTGATATCAACTTGACCGGAGAATTTATCATGTGCCGTGCCGTTGGACGTATCATGATCGAACGTGGCATCAAAGGAAGCATCATCAATATGGCTTCTATGTCCGGAACGATCGTTAACATCCCACAGTGGCAGGTTTCTTACAACGCTTCCAAAGCAGGTGTTATCCACATGAGCAAATCTCTTGCCATTGAATGGGCTGAATACGGCATCCGTGTAAACTCTTTAAGCCCTGGATATATTGCAACACCAATGTCAGTCGATGTACCGAAAGACTTGATTGACGCATGGATTCCGCTTATGCCAATGCACAGAATGGGAAAACCGGAAGAACTCATCCCTGCAGTTCTCTATCTTGCATCCGATGCCTCCGGATATACAACCGGAAGCGATATTATCGTAGACGGCGGATATTCCGTACAGTAATTTCACTTAGCAAAAAAGTTGCCAATGTATCACGAAAAACATTGGCAACTTTTTTATAATTTATATTTTTCCATTATCTTCTGGATGCTCTCTTCTGGATGCTCTCTTCTGTTTTTTCTAACTCACCTACAATCTATTGAAGAAACTTTCCTTTATCCAGCTTCTTTTTTATCAAATCTATAAGTTCTAAAATCAAGACATTTTGCTACTTCCGCGCAAGCATAGCTTCCACATCTGCGATTTCACAGCCACAGAAGCCGAGCGGATGAGGTTTCTTTGTATACTGCCCGTGAAAATCGCTGCCACCGGTTGTAAGAAGATCATATTTCTTCGCAATCTCCAGAAGACGCTGTCTGGATTCCGTTCCGTTTCTTGGATGCCATACTTCTACACCTGCAAGCAAACCCTCTTTGGCATATCGCTCAATCAGCTCAAAGCTGTCAAACTGCTCCGCATGCGCTACCACCGGAAAACCTCCAGCTTCCCGGATTACCGTCGCCGCTTCTAACGTCGTCGGATATCGTTTCGGTACATAACAGCTTCCCTTTGAAGAAATCAGTGAACTCATCAGCTCTCCGATTGCCACATTTGTATAGCCAAAATCACATAACGGCTGCATCACATGACATTCATATATCGATTCGCTGTCTTTTGCATAAGATTCCACCAGTTCTGGTGTCACAAGCGGATATATTTCATGTACTCTGCGCGCCATCTCCAGCTTCTGCTCTCTTCGCCATTTCAATGTATTTTCCAGAAATCTATCGATCATCTGACAATCCTTTGGCAGATAGCAGAGCAAATGCACATTTCTTCCACTTTCTTCATCAAGCGTAGACATTTCCACGCCCGGAACCACATGCACGCCAAGTTTCCCGCCAAGCTCCACAGCTTCATCCACACCTGCCATTGTATCATGGTCTGTGATTGCAATATACTTAAGTCCGATCATTGCAGCGTATTCTATCACCTGTGCAACCGTTCTGGATGCATCTGAATGTGTCGTGTGCACATGCAGATCACACGGATTCGCTGCTGTTAATTCATTTTTTATTATATTTTGTTTCTCTGACATTTTCTTGCCAACTTTCTTACTTTTCTTTTTTCCACAGTCTCTGGTTCTTACGCCTCTTCATCCTGATCGTTCGTCAGATGCAGTCTGTCAAGAATGTAGAAAATAAGACTTAAAATCATGCCGACTACACATGCAAGCACCATACCGGTCAGCTCAATATCCCCAAACGCCACTTTGATTCCGGAAAGTCCAGTTACAAATACTACTGAAGTAAGTGTCAGGTTTCTTGATCTACCATAGTCCACCTGTGAGTCAACCAGAATACGGATACCGGATGCTCCGATCATACCGTATAACAGGAAGGAAATCCCTCCGATAACCGGTCCCGGAATCGTCTGGATCAGCATAGATAATTTTCCTACGAAAGAGCAGATGATAGAAAGCACTGCCGCCCCTGCGATCACGCGCACGCTGTATACTTTTGTAACCGCCATAACACCGATATTCTCACCGTAAGTCGTTGTTGGTACGGAACCGATCAAACCGGAGATCATGGTAGAGAAGTTATCTCCGAATAAAGATCTGTGTAGCCCCGGTGTTTTCAACAGATCACGGCCTACAATCTTACTCGTTACAACCTGATGTCCGATATGTTCTGACGTAATAACGAGAAGTACCGGAAGAATCATCAGGATTGCACCTGTATCGAATTTTGCCATTGTAAAGTTCGGCAGTGCAAACCAGGACGCAGAAGCCACTTTAGAAAAATCAAGGATGCCACAGCCAAGCGCTGTCAGATATCCTGCGATAACCGCAATCAGAATTGGAATAACCGATAAAAATCCGCGGAATAAAATATTCCCAAAGACCGCAACACCGAGTGTCACAAGAAATACGATCACATTTCTCATGTCCAGTTTGTCATCCAGAAGTCCTGCATTACTCGCTGCTGAACTGGAAAGTTCCAATCCAATCAATGCTACTACAGGTCCCATCGCTGCCGGCGGCAATACAACATCAATCCAGTCTGTTCCACATTTATAAATAATGAGCGATAAGATACATCCGCAGAATCCAACCGCAACGAAACCGCCCAGTGCATATTCATATCCCATTTTCGAAATAACAACACCTGCCGGTGCCAGAAATGCAAAGCTGGAGCCAAGATATGCCGGCGCCTGCCCCTTTGTTACTGTCATAAAAATCAATGTTCCGACACCGTTCATAAATAATACAATCGCCGGATTAATACCGAATACAAACGGCACCAAAACCGAAGCCCCAAACATTGCAAACATATGCTGGATGCTGAGTGGAAGCAGCAGTTTAAATGGCACTTTGTCCTCAATTTGAATAATTTTACGTTCTCCCATGTTTTCCTCCTGTACCTTTCATTCCTTTAAGTTTGTGTAATTATATTATTTCACTTTGTCCATTGTATCATATCGGTATCTATAAGAAAAGAAAAAGGAGATTGCAAAATCTCATTTGCAATCTCCTTTTGTCCCATTATATGATACAAGATTTTATAGAATAACCTTACCGGCATCTCAATCCTTTATGTATGCTTTTAGTATAAGCATTTTACAGTTGGATAAATCTTTCTGAATTTCTGGTATTTCTCTTCGTATTTGTCAACCAGTTCTTTCTCCGGCTCAACTGTATCAATAACTTTTACAAGTTTGGAAGCGATCGTCTCAACATCCGGATATGCTCCGCATCCGACTGCTGCCAGCATAGCTCCGCCAAGTGCCGGCCCTTCTTCGCTTTCAATAACATCTACCTTCATGTTCATAACATTTGCAATGATCTTCTTCCACAGTGGGCTCTTTGCTCCGCCACCGCAGATCTTTGTTCTCTCAATCTTAATTCCAAGACTTCTTGCAACTTCCAGAGAATCACGAAGTCCGAATGCAACACCTTCCAGAACAGCCTGTGTCATGTCTTCTCTTGTTGTGTCCATAGACATTCCGATAAACATTGCTCTTGCGTCCGGGTTGTTGTGTGGAGAACGTTCACCCATCAGATATGGCAGGAAGAATACATTGTTCTCACCCAATTTCTGAATGCCTGCCTGCTCTGCCGCAAAGTCTGTTGTCTTGAGGATTTCCTCATTCCACCACTTGTTGCAGGAAGCTGCACTTAACATACATCCCATCAGATGATAATATCCGTCTGCGTGTGCAAAGGAATGTAAAGCGTTGTGCTCATCTACTCCAAAGTTCTTGCTGGAAATGAAAATTGTTCCGGAAGTTCCAAGAGAAATATTACATCTTCCGTCACCTACAGTTCCTGTTCCAACAGCTGCTGCAGCATTGTCTCCGGCTCCTGCGATAACTTTTACTTCTGCAGGAAGTCCAAGTTCTTTCGCAATGTCTTCTTTCAGAGTTCCTACTACTTCATAACTTTCATATAACTTCGGAAGCATCTCTTCTGTGATTCCGCAGATATCAAGCATTTCTTTTGACCAGCAGCGATTCTTAACGTCCATAAGAAGCATACCGGATGCATCGGATACGTCTGTGCAGAAAGATCCAGACAGCTTGTATGCCAGGTAATCTTTTGGAAGCATGATCTTTGCAATTTTAGCGAAATTCTCAGGTTCATTCTTCTTCATCCAAAGAATCTTCGGTGCTGTAAATCCTGCAAATGCAATATTTGCTGTGTAAGCGGATAATTTATCCTTTCCAATTACTGTATTCAGATAATCTGTCTCTTCTCCGGTTCTTCCATCGTTCCACAGAATTGCCGGGCGGATCACATTATCTTCTGCGTCCAGTGCAACAAGTCCGTGCATCTGTCCACCAAAGCTGATTCCTGCAACCTGTGACTTATCACACTCTGCTGTCAGTTCTTTGATTCCTTCCATAGACTGTGCAAACCAGTCTTCCGGTTTCTGCTCAGACCAACCCGGATGCGGGAAGAACAACGGATACTCTTTGGAGACAATCTTCTTAATATCTCCCTCTTCATCCATTAATAACAATTTAACTGCTGATGTTCCTAAATCTACACCAATGAATAACATTGTTTTTATCCCCTTTCTTATGCAAATGGATTTTCTGTCTTATATCTTACACCTTTTGGCTGATTATATCCAATCTCTTCTACAGGAACTCCGATATATTTGAAAACTTCATATAAAGCTTTTCCGAAATGTCCAAATGCAACTGCTCCGTGATGTGGGTATCCTCCCTCGAGCAGTACGTGGCGGTAGAATCTTCCCATCTCCGGAATTGCGAAAATACCAACGCCTCCGAAAGATTTTGTTGCTACCGGAAGGACTTCACCATGCGCAATGTATGCACGCAGTTTGCAGTCTGCTGTGCTCTGCAGACGATAGAACGTAATATCTCCAGGAATGATATCCCCTTCCAGAGTTCCCTGTGTTACTTCTTCCGGAAGTGTTCTTGCCATAATCATCTGGTTCTTCATTTCACAGAATGCAAGCTTGCTGGATGCTGTATTTCCACAGTGGAATCCCATGAAAGTATCTTTCTGTGTATAATCGTATTTTCCTTTAATCTCGCTCTCATACATATCCTTCGGTACTGTGTTGTTAATATCCAGAAGTGTTACTGTATCTTCGCTGACAACCGTTCCGATGAACTCACTGAGCGCTCCGTAAATATCTACTTCGCAGGAAACCGGGATTCCCTGGTCTGTCAGACGGCTGTTGACATAACATGGTACGAATCCAAACTGTGTCTGGAATGCAGGCCAGCATTTTCCTGCGATCGCAACATATTTTCTGTAACCTCTGTGATCTTCTACCCAATCTTTTAATGTGAGCTCATACTGTGCGAGTTTCTCAAGGATCTCCGGTTTCTTATTACCGGCTCCAAGTTCTGCTTCCATCTCTTTGACAACTGCCGGGATTCTCTCATCTCCTGCATGTTTGTTAAATGCTTCAAACAGGTCCAGCTCTGAATTTTCTTCAATCTCTACACCCAGATTATAAAGCTGTTTGATCGGCGCATTACATGCTAAGAAGTTTAACGGTCTCGGTCCAAAGCTGATGATCTTTAAATCATTTAATCCGATGACAGCTCTTGCTACCGGCATAAACTCATGAATCATATCTGCACATTCTTCTGCATCTCCGACCGGATATTCCGGAATATATGCATTGATATTGCGAAGCTGTAAATTGTAGCTTGCATTAAGCATACCACAGTAAGCATCTCCACGTCCCTGTACCAGGTTGTCTCCTGTCTCTTCTGCTGCTGCCACGAACATCTTCGGTCCGTCAAAATGTTTTGCAAGCAATGTCTCAGAAATCTCTGGTCCGAAGTTTCCAAGATATACACAAAGTGCATTACATCCCGCTTTCTTAATGTCTTCGAGTGCCTGCACCATATGGATCTCGCTTTCAACGATACAGATTGGACATTCGTAAATGTTCTCTGCTCCGTATTTCTTTGTGTAGGCATCGATCAGTGCCTTTCTTCTGTTTACAGATAAGCTCTCCGGGAAACAGTCACGGCTTACTGCTACAATTCCAAGTTTTACTTCTGGCATGTTGTTCATAATACCAATTCCTCCTTCAAAAATGTTGTTTTTCATAATACATGTTTTGTAAATCTTTTGTTTTATAAATCCGTTACACTCGTAACGCCGCCGGCATTAAACCGACACATTCTCGCCTTTCAGCCCGCAAAAGGCGCCTTCAATCTTTGCATCCTCATGTGCGATGAGCCACTTGTTTCTCGCTGTGAGAAGTCTTGCTTCTCCCTTGGCATCCGCCGGTATCTCTACGTCTGTGTTTGTTCCCTTTGGCAGGATCACAACACAGCGGAACCCTTTCTCATTCGTCATACATGGTGCATAATGCAGCGTTGTTGCATACATCTCTACTGCTGTTCCTGCCGGAACAAAGAATGCTTCGATCTGATCTGTATCGTAAGTATACTCTTCTGTAATATCCTGCTGTCTTCCTACGAGGAGAATCATATCTGTCACTGCTACATTGATTTCTGAACTTCTGTGATACTCTACTGCGTTCAGATAAGTATTGAACCCGTTGCAGAATCCCACCTGGATCGGCAGTCCTCCAAACGCACGGTCTTTAAAAGCGTTTGCAACAGGAAGATCTTCCAGCTCTTCCATCCCCGGCACATAGATCACTTCCCCTTTAGGAAGCGGTGTATGTTCCATGGCTTTTAAAAGCGGTGATAACGCATACCCTTTCAGTACTCGTCCATATGTCGAAAACGCTTTGTCTTCCACTTGTTGAATTTTCATAATAATTCCTCCTAAAATACAAGGTTATTATAGCAATTTTTCAACGATCTTTCGACCAAATACTTAACCGTTCATGGCAAATTCTTGTCCTTCTTGCAATTTGATCACTTTGTCCTGTGAACTTTTTTATTTTCTTCCTATTTTCCCCGCAAAAACAGAAACAGAGCGCAGTAACAAATATTGTTACTGCGCTCTGTCCTATAATTCTTTCCTGAATTCACTAGGCAATTTATTGTATTTTTTCTGAAATACCTTTGTAAATGCCTTACTGTTTGGGAATCCGTTCTGACTCGCGATCATTCCGATAGGCATATCGCTGTTGACCAGATCCTTATATGCATGCTCCAGACGTATGTCGTCAAGATAATTCTTATAGTTCGTCTTTGCATATTTTTGAAACATCCTCGACAGATAAGTAGAGGAATATCCAAAAGTCTGTGCCAGGCTTTCAAGCGATAAATCCTTCGTGTAGTTTTCCTTCATGTATGCCGTTATCGCCGATAACTTGTTCAGTTTTTTGTTGCTTCGTATCATTTCACTGTCCACAGATACTTCTCTGTACTTACTCACAAGCAGATAGATCAGCTCGTAAAAATAACTCTGTACTTTCAGATCATATCCGATCTCTTTCTTCTCATAAGCATCGTACATGTCCCGGATCACCTGCATGAATTCCTCATCATGTATCCTTCTGCTGTGTGTAAAATAAATAAACTTCTCATCCGTATAATATCGTTCAAACGTTGTCAGCGGAATCTGAAGCACTACAGTAAAATTCTCTTTCGGAGAGTGGATCGAATGGATCTCATTGGAATTGACCAACATGAATTCTCCCGGATTCAGGGAATACTTAATCTCATTCACGTAAAATTCAATCTCTCCTTCGAACAAAGCAAAGATTTCGACAGAACGATGCCAGTGCTTCTCTCTCGAGTAATTACCGCGTCGTCCCTCGAAAACAAACATTTTAAAAGGGATATCGTCATTTGGCATAATAATCTCGTGTGAATAATTCACCGGTTTCTCCCTCCTTATATTTCATAAGAATATATTGTTTGCTCGTTTCACTGCTTTTCCTATTATATCATAACAACGCTTATCTTTACAATTATAATCTCTTTTCCAGAAGTACAAGCTGCCTCCGAAATACCGTTAAATTCACATGGCACAATGTCTGCCTCTCTGTATCCAAGCCTTTTGTACATGGCTCTCGCTCTCGCTTTTTTCTTTCTACAAAGGTTTTATCCTGCGTAAAAGCACTCTTTGAAAAGTAACGATTTGTCGCTAAATTTTCTTGAGCCTTTTACCCAGCCGGTCTTGCCGCTCGCGGTTTTAATCTTAATGTTAAATGCTTTGCCTGTCATATAAATCTTCACTGCTTTTGCTTTTGTTCCGACTTTTACAGTAGCTACTTTCTTCTTACAGGAAACACTGTTGTATAATGCTTTCGTATTCTTCATCGTTCCGTATTTTCCATTTGCACGATAAGTGTAACCGGCACTTGTAATCTCATATGCGGAAGATGTCTTCTTTAATGCGCCTTTTTTATAAGTATAATTTACTTTGTACTCAACACCAGCCATCGCTGTGGACATAATATACTGTTTTGTGCTGATCGTGTTGCCTGACACTTTCAGGATATCCGTATGATGATGGTTCGTATAATTGTAAGATGTCTTTGAGAAATCAACGACTTTTGCAAATCTTCCTTTTTTATACTGGTAAATACATTCCCACGGATCGTCTTCGTTATCTGTCTCGCCCTGTATCCAGAGATATGCTTTTCCGTTCTTTAATGTTATCAGTCTTGTGTGGATCGCATAGGAAGTCCATGTTCTTGTAATCTTTGTCGTTTTCTTGTTCACCGTAATCTTTACAGTCCCGTATCTGTCATACTGGTCTTTTGGAATACTGATCTTCACTGTATCTTTCTTTTTATCACCGGTGATATCATAACTTTTGTAAGTCTTTCCTACTTTCAATTCCACCATGGACGGATTCTTTGCTTCTGCTTTCATCGGCGACATAAATAAAACTCCTGTCAGGCATACCATTGCAGCTACTGCTGCCTTTTTCCATTTTCTCATAAGCTCCTCCTTTTCTTCTATGTTTTCCTGCAACAATTGATACTTTGATGATAGCATTGACTTGCAGATCACACAAGATACTACCAGTCATATATTCGCTTTTCTGTTCCGATTTTTCAGCGACAAAAGTGCAATTACCGTTAAATGGGGACGGGGCTTTTCTAAAAAAGCCCCGTCCCCATTTATATATTTTTTCAACTAACTCTTACTATCTATCCCGCATAAAAGCACTCTTTAAAGAGCAATTTGCTTTCGTCAAATTTCTTGCTGCATTTTAACCATCCGGTTTTACCGTCAGCAGTCTTAATCTTTACACTTATAAATTTATCGCACATATAAATATTTGTTGCTTTTGCTTTTGTTCCCGCAGTCACAGCAACACCGGTTGGTTTACTTGTGGATGGACTGGTATAAAGCATTTTATTATTTTTCAATGTGCCCCAGCTGCTCTTCGTGCGATAAGAATAGGATGCTTTTACGATAGCAGCAGTTCTTGATACGATATGGAATTTTCCATTCTCATATTTGTAATCATATTTATAAACAGCCTCACCAAGCGGGCTCGTCATATTGCTCTGCTTTACAGTAAGCGTGTTGCTGGAAACTTTAACTACATCCGTACTCAGATGATAGTAATATTTCTTTACATATCCATCAAATTTCAGTTTCTTTTCCAGTTTGCCTTTGCGATATTGATACAGGCATCCCCATGTATCATCTGCATCTTCTGAAGAACTCTTCACCCAGAGATATACTTTTCCGTTTTTCAGTGTTACAAGGCTGGTCTTATAATAGAAAGAACCGATTCCTTTTTTCACAATTTTCTTTCCGTTGACAGATACTGTGATCCGCTTGATAAAGTCACTTTCATCACGTTTTCCGAGTGTAATCTTGATCTTATCTTTCTTTTTATCCCCGGTAATATCATATTTTGTATAAGTTTTCCCCGGTTTCAGTCTGACAATCGCCGGATTCTTCACTTTACCGGCTGCCTTCGCATGCACCGGAGCCATTGTCAGTGCCGTGCACAGGCAAATTGCTGCGACAAACAGATACTTTCTTAATGCTTTCCTCATGTTGTTCTCCTCCATTCTTGTCATCGCGTCTGTATATTTGCTTTACATGGAAAGCATATTCCTTAATTGTTAATATTTCCATTACAAAATTCTTAATATTTTATTATGATGCCAGGGGCAAAAGCCTGAAAACACACTGTGCTTACGTAGGAGTAGTTTTATGAAAAGTCCAGCCATTTTACTTCATCATAAAAAAACCTCCGGGACTCTTTCCTTCCCGGAGATTTTATCTTTATTTTCCTTACTTTTCTCTCGAAATCCATGCTATAAAAGGATTTGTGATATGTTCTCTTATCCCTGTTTTATAATAGTTCGCTGATTCCGTCCGCCATTGCGCTGAGGATGATGCAGCAGGAGGTTGCTCCTGCATCCAGCACACCTCTGGATCTCTCGCCCAGACGGCTGGAACGTCCGAATTTTGCTACCATGTCCTTGGTAGAATCGCGTCCTGCTTCTGCAGCTTTCTTCATCTCTGCCAGTGCTTCTTTGAAATCTTTTCCTTCTGCTCCGGCTGCTTTCATTACGTCCACGGATGGCGCCAGTGTATCTACTAATGTCTTGTCTCCGACTTTTGCATCAACGATCCCGTACAGCCCGTTAAGACCTGCTTCCAGCATTGTTCCAAGATCTGCCGCTGTGATCTCATCCAGATCTTCTCCTGCTTCTGCCATGTCCATGAAGATCGTTCCATAGATTGGTCCCATAGATCCTCCGATCTCATTTAACAGGATCATTCCCAGTTCATCCAATCCTTCGGAGAAACTGATATCTTCATCTTTGAATCTCTCTTCAAATACAGAGAATCCTTTGTTCATGTTCATTCCGTGATCGCCGTCTCCGATCAGTCCGTCTACTTCCCCAAGATATGCTTTGTTATCCTGGATCCCTTTTACCATGCGCATCAGCACCGGTTTTCCTGCTGCGTTTTTAAATGCTCCCATTTTACAAAGCCTCCTAATCCTGTTTCAGTCCCATAGAGTATGCCGGCATATCTATGAGCTCTTTTAATTCATCATCCAGTTTCATGACCGTTAAGGTTGCTCCCATCATCTCCAGGGATGTGAAATAGTTGCCTACATATGCCTTATGTGTCTTGATTCCTTTTTCTGTAAGGAGTCTGTCGATCTCATCATACAGCACATATAGTTCCATCACCGGTGTTGCTCCGAGTCCGGATACGAGTACGACAACTTCGTCCCCTTCTACGAACGGATAATCCGGTACGACAACGTCTACCATACGTTTTGCCATCTCATTGGCTGACTCTAACGGGCATACTTCGATACCCGGCTCTCCGTGATGTCCGATTCCGACTTCCATCGTTCCTTCTTTGATCTCGAAGTTCGGATGTCCGACTGCCGGAAGGGTACACGGTGTCAGACCGATTCCTACGGATCTTGTATTGTCAATGGCTTTCTGCGCAGCTGCGATAACTTCGTCCAGATCGCCACCTTTTGCAGCTTTTGCTCCGCCGACTTTCCACATCAGCACTTCGCCTGCCACACCTCGTCTCTTCTCTCTCTGATCCTTCGGTGCGGAAGCTACGTCATCGTTTGCTACAACCGTTTTGACTGTAATTCCGGCTTTCTTTGCCATCTTCACTGCCATCTTTACATTCATGTTATCTCCGGAATAGTTTCCGTATAAGCATGCAACACCTTTTCCCTGGTCTGCTACTTTGCATGCATCCAGGAATGCGGCTGCTGTCGGTGAAGAGCAGATCTCTCCGACCGCTGCTGCGTCACACATATTTTTTCCAACATATCCGACAAATGCCGGTTTGTGTCCGGATCCTCCTCCGGTTACGACTCCGACTTTTCCCTCCGGAATGTCTTTTGCTTTTACAACTCTTCCGTTCTCTGTGCTCTCTACAATATCGGAATGTGCTTTCAGAAAACCTTTAAGCATCTCATCTACGATATTGTCCGGGTTGTTCATAATCCGCTGCATATCTATTTTCCTCCTGAATCTTCTATGTCATTTCTGTAATAATGCTCTATACTATTACGTGATACCCACGGATTGTTCCGTGCTGCGCACTCTCACAATCCTACCCTTCATTCGCATATCGCGGGATTATCATCCCGCTTTTAAGCTCATGTCGGGTGGGCAGGTCCCAAGGTCTGTATCCACTTATAAGCCAGCTTATGTGGATACAGATCTTTGTCCCT
>NZ_QTUV01000015.1:0-1220 GCF_003435815.1 Dorea sp. AM10-31 | reverse complement strand
GATATTGTCCGGGTTGTTCATAATCCGCTGCATATCTATTTTCCTCCTGAATCTCCTATGTCATTTCTATAATAATGCTCTATACTATTACGTGATACCCACGGATTGTTCCGTGCTGCGTGGTATCACTAAGCCTCCATCTCTGGCACGAGCACAACCTTCAGTGCTCCGTTCTCGCCTGTCTTCGCGATGTGGAATCCTTCTTCCCATTTCTCCAGTGGGAATTTGTGTGTTACGACGCCGTCTGTCGGCAGTTTGCCGTTGCCGATCCATTCAATGACTGTGTCATAGCAGAACGGGCTTAAGTGTACACCGAGAAGGTCTAATTCTTTACGGTCAGAAATAATACTCCAATCTACGGTTACCGGCTGTCCGAATACAGAGAACTCTACGAATCTTCCCATCTTACGGATGCAGTCCAGTCCCTGCTGTACGCTGGACGGATGTCCGCTTGCTTCGATGTAAATATCGCATCCGTATCCGCCTGTCAGTTCTTTGATCTTTGCAACAACATCTTCTTTTCCAGGGTTCATAACCAGGTCAGCTCCGAACTCTTTTGCTTTCTCAAGACGTGCATCATTCATATCCAGTACGATGAGGAGCTTCGGATTTGCCTGACGGAGTGCACCTACCATACCAAGTCCGAGTGTTCCTACACCAGACTGTACAACAACGTCGGTTGTCTTAACCTGTGCACGGTCTACGCAGTGGAAAGAGCATGCATATGGCTCGATCAACGCTGCCTGCTCGATCGGCATATCTGCCGGTACGAAATATGGAAGAGCTTCTTTTGTCAATTTTACATACTCAGCCATACCACCATTTACGTTCTTCTGGAATCCGAACAGATCATGTTTCTCACACATCCAATGACGGCCTGTCTTACAGAACATACACTCTCCGCAAGGAACGATCTGTTCCGGACAGATACGGTCGCCTAATTTCCAGTTTCCTTTTACGTTTGGTCCGATCTCTACAACTTTACCAACGAACTCATGTCCCGGGATCATCGGTTCTTTGATGTACTTCGGCTGTCCGTCAAATCCCCAGAAGCTGGCAGCTCCTGCATACGCTTTCGTATCACCTGCGCAGATACCACATGCTTCTACTTTTAAGATCATCTCGCCCTCACCGGCTCTTGGTGTGTCCACCATCTCAAATCTGTAGTCTCCAGGTGCATACGCAACGATTGCTTTCATTTTCTCTGGTAAATTGCTCAT
>NZ_QTUV01000014.1 GCF_003435815.1 Dorea sp. AM10-31 | reverse complement strand
GAAACTAACTGCCACGTCCTACTTTTGAATTAATGTGTTTTGCTCATCTCTATTAACTCCATTATATTTGAAAGCGGTTGAAAGGACAAATCTGCAAAAAGGGGCAAAAAAATAAACGTACCACTATTTCTAATGATACGCTTATCGTATTTAACTGTTAATCAAGGTCTATGAATTCCCTTACAGTGGTATCTCTCCACTGATTTTTCCTTACATACTGTCCGTTAGCCTTTCGATAGGCTGCTGCCTGCTCGAAACTAAGCCGCAATTCAAAGGAAAGAGAACTCCTACCTATTTGCGATAGCTGCCTGTGCAACTGTTAATAAATACAATCGCAAAATAATTCTACCACTATTTTCTCTTAAAATGTTTCTTCTAAATCCGTTATATCTTCCTTTTCATTTAATAAACCATTTGAAATTAAATATTCCTCATGTTCATAATATATCATATCATAAAAATCATCTGCATCTTTTAATTCAACAAAATCTGTTGCTCGTTTTTCTATCATATCTGGTAGTTCTTTATATATTTTGTTACTGTTATATGCTTTTACGACATCTGGAAATAGGCAAAGTGTCGATTCAGATAATTTTTGTAAATAACTTATACATTTGTTCTTATAATTCTTTTCTATAGAATCTACATAAGCTACATAACCACGTATTTTATCATTCATAGTGTAATCACCAGTGGCTACTTCATAATGTATCATTGCACGTATACTTTTTTTGATTTCTTTGGGAGCCTTTAATAAACTATCATTTATCGTTACACCTAATACTACCTTATGACTTTTAGGTGTCATGAAAACAGTTTTCTTTTGATTTAAACAAAAGCCCTCATCTTCGACTATCTTTTTAACCATGCCGTATATTTTTCTTAATAATTCTCTATCATCACAAGAAAATGTCAAATCATCAGCATACCTTGTATATACAATATTTCTTTTATTGCAATACCCTGCTATCCTCAAATCTAATTTTCTACAAATCAAATTAGCAAGATACGGCGATGTAACAGCTCCTTGTGGCAATTCATCATCAACAACACATATGTTTGTTAGTAAATTTGATACATCAGCATTATATCCTATATTTGCAAAAGCATAATACACTTTCTCTCGCTTAATCGAAGGATAAAAATCCTTTAAGTCTAATTTAAATACATATAAATTGTTTTTATGTTTTTCCGCACAATACACCAATGGAGAGCCTTTTCGGTCTCCTTTCGTAAATCCATATGAATATTGTGATGCTTTTATCTTATATAAGATATTTTCCAAAACCCATCTTTGAACTATCTTTAACGATAGGGACGGCGCATTAATCTTTCTTTTATCACCATCTTTTTTTTCAATAAAAAAAGTTTTGTATCTTCCTTCAGCATCCTGTTTTGTTAACCAATAAACAAGTTTTCCACTTAAACTTAATTCCTTAACCAAATCATCAAAACAAGTCAACATTGGAAGTCCTAAAGACTCAATAACTGTTTTATTACTATACTTTTTCATAAAATTAGCACCACTTCCTTACCTTAAATCTCTTTGTCTCCAATCAATGGAGGAAGTTCACTGTCGTGGAGTTTCTCCATTGATTGGAGTAACTCTGTGTTTGTTAATTTTCTTAGGAAGACGAACCATCTTCCGTAAACAGATATGTATCTGTAACGTTCTAAGAAAGCAGTGCTAATAATATTGACTATATATAATTTTCAATCTTATTTTATCAATAGTCCTCGTCCTATTTTCTAAAGAAACATATGATAAAAGAAGATTAGCAAAACCATATCCTTTATCTGTAAGCTTATATTAGATTACTTTCCCAGCGGACTCTTCTTTTTTAATCAAGCCTTCTTTAAACAATCTTTTTATTGCAGATGAATAAATAATATCAAATTCTTCTATATTGTACTTCATTTTATATAAATCCTTTAGAATTGCTACCAACGTCTTTACATTTAATTCTTGATAGAAGTACAACAATAAAATTATAAAATAATATTGACCAGAAATCAAGTTTAAGTCTTTGAGTTTTGGTTCTTTCCTTTTATACCCTAAATACCAAAATCTGTTTCTCAAATACTTTTTAATCTTTTCTACGGCTTCATCAATATTGTTATTGAAATAAATTACGTTATTTTTATTTTTCATTCTGACATACTCTACAGGTCCTTGCCTAATAAAACTTTTGGCATTTTTATATTTTGTTTGCAATAAAACTACTACTTTTTCTAACGTCTCACTATTATTAACAAATGCTCCTAATTCTGTGAACGAACCGGGGCTTTCGCAAACAATCAAGATTATGTCGCTGTTGCTTGCCAAAAACTTTTCTAATGTTAGTAAATCATATTTCTTTCTATTAAGCATCTCCATAAACATATCTTCGGGATATAATATCGATAAATTGGCATTATCTTCTAATTTGCCCCTGATAATATCTCTATAAGAAGTTTTTTCTTTTATACTTGCTGCACCGCATAAAAATAGGTCAATGTTCCCGTGCTGTATGTTGCAAAATATTTCATTATATATTTCATTCACTATATCGAAATTTTCCATCAACAAATTTCCCCTCCTTTCGTAGAAAAATACTGTTTATTTAATAACTTCAAAATGCTGCAACGCATCCTTTATCGCTTCCACTTTCTCCGCTGTCGGATGCTTCCTCGGCTGTTTCAATTCTTCTACCGCATTAGGAGCATCGTACATCGGCAAGCCCAAATCTCTTTTTACCTCTGCAATATATACGGTATGTACTTTGAAGCCGTATTTAGCTTCTATGTACTCCTTTATCATTTTGTAGGTCACTCGCTCTTTGGGCTTGTATGTTTCGGCTCTTTTAGCGATGTTATCAAGCGGAACTTTTCCCTCACCCTCGCCAAACTCAACTTTTACGTTGATATGTCCGTCTGGCTTTTTGTGGGAAAGCAGAACTACGCTCTCAACATGCACCGTATGAGGGAACTGATCCACCGCGCGCACCTTCGCAAGCTCGTAGCCTTTCTCGCGCAGGAACTTCACATCCCTTGCGAGTGTTGCGCTGTCGCAGCTGACATACACAACACGCTCCGGCTGCATGTCAACAATCGTCTGAAGCAGCGATTCCTCGCAGCCTTTGCGCGGCGGATCGACAACAATCACATCTGCGTGTGCTTTCTCACCATTGTGCATCTTCGCATATTCTTTATAATACTCCGGCAGAACTTCCTCGGCTTTTCCGACATAAAATTCTGCATTTTTAATTCCGTTAATCTTAGCATTATTTTTCGCATCATCAATCGCCTGCGGCACGATCTCCACACCGTACACCTGCTTTGCCTTCTGAGCAAGGAACAGGGAAATTGTTCCGATTCCGCAGTACAGATCCCACACCGTTTCCTCACCGGTCAGGTCTGCATAATCCAACGCCAGCTCATATACTTTCTCTGTCTGCACCGGATTCACCTGATAAAATGACAGTGGTGAAATCTGATACTTTACATTTCCAATATAGTCTGTGATAAATGTCTGTCCCCACAGAAGTTTAATCTTATCTCCCATAATAACATTCGTCTTTGCGCGATTCACATTAACAGTAATACTTGTCATTCCCGGAATTTTTCGCAGACGCTCCACAAGAACTTCTGCGTGCGGCAGTTTTTCTCCATTTAAGATCAGACAGACCATAATCTCATCGGTTTTGAAACCGTAACGAATCAACACATGGCGCACAAGACCGGTATGCTTTTCTTCATTATAAGATAGAATCTTGTATTCTTCCATAAATGCAAGAATACACTCCAGAATCTCTTTATTTACCGGAACACCAAGAATGCAGTCTGTATTTGAAATAATATTGTGCGTTCTTCCGGCATAAAATCCGGCAATCACATGTCCTTCTTTATCTGTGCCGATTGGAAACTGTGCCTTATTCCTGTAACAGAACGGCTGATAGTCCGCTGCACCTGCCTTTTCAGTACCCGCAGCAGCCGCAACTTCTGCGGTTTCGCCGCGTTCCATCCCAACAACCGGCTCCATGATCTCATCTAAAAGCTCCGCTGGCACACCACCGATCCGTTCCAGATTGCCGCACACTTTTCCCTCTTTAAATGCAAGCTGCGCCGAATATTTCATTTCCTGAATCTGACAGCCACCACATTTTCTCGCCATCGGACATGCCGGTGTCTTCACTCTCGCCTCGGACGACGTCAGGATCTTCTGTAATCTCGCATAGCCATAGTGCTTCTTCGCTTTCATGACTTTCGCTTCGATCACATCTCCGATCATGGCATCTTTAATAAAGAGGGTATAGCCATCAACTTTGCCTATGCCCTCTCCATTTACGCCGATATCTTCAATTGTAACTGTTACAACATTGTTTTTTTGCATATCTTTCTCCACTTAAATTGAATCTTATCGCTGCATCTTTGTAATTTTATTTTCCTACACAATCGTCTTTCTCAGATTGGATTCAAATAACCGGTTGTATCCAAGCCAGTCATTGTTCTTCTTGTCTTTGAAAAGTTCCGTCAGTGTCTGCATCTTCGCATCGGTTGCATCTGCGAAATTCAGTGCCAGTGCCTCTGCCAGCGCAGGTTTCTTCGGTGAACCATACTCTAATTCTCCATGATGCGCAACGATACAGTGCTTTAATTCACTTGCCAGCTGCTCCGGAAATCCCGGAATACTTCTGACTGCATCAGAGATCATCTCCACACCGATCACGATATGTCCAAGCAGCTGTCCATCATCTGTATAATCGTTTGTCGGGAACGGTGACAATTCTTTTGTCTTTCCGATATCGTGACAAATGGCTGCAGCATATAGCAGATCTTTGTTGAGAATCGGATATGCACTCACCATGTATTCGCACATTTTCACGACACTTAATGTATGTTCCAGAAGTCCTCCGGCAAATCCATGATGAACGGTCTTTGCTGCAGAATGTCCGACAAATGTCTTGATAAATGCTTCATCATTTACAAAATAATACTCTACCGCCTGACGCAGATAGTCATTATCGATCTTCTTCACATATCCGATCAGTTCTTCAAACATACTGTCTGTGCTTTTCTCGGTTGTCGGCATGTAGTCTGCTGCCACATACTCATCTTCATACGCCTTACGGATCTGACGGATATTGAGCTGCAGATTGTTATTATAACTGATCACATCGCCAAATACTTCGATAAAATCCATCTCATCATAGTCTGCGATTCCATTAGAATTCGGATCCCAGACCTTTCCGTCCAGTGTTCCTGTCTTATCCTGCAGGATCAGATTGTCATATGGCTTCCCGTTTCTTGTCTCTGCGCTTCTTTTTCCTTTGCACAGATAAATATTCCGGATGGTTTCGCCTTCTACTAATGTGTTGATATATCTCATATTTTATAGCCTCTTTCTATTATTTATTTCCCACTGTAGCATTAAAATGCACAGCAACATACTGATCTTTCGCACCGCGTCTGTAACCTTTGATCAACAAATGTGTGCCTTCTTTTTCTTCCATCAAAAGTTCATGATACTGTTCAAAATTCTCTATATCTGTTCCTCCTATCGCAGTCAGCACATCCCCGCTCTGGATACCGGCACGCATCGCCGGAGAATCTGCTTCTACTTTATCTACATAGATTCCTCTTGGAATCCTGCGATCTTCCGCTATATTCTCGGACACATCCGTTGCATGGATTCCGATGTACGGAACGCTCTCTCCGTTCGCCAGAAACTGCATAACATCTTTGATGTCTGAAATCGCATATGCATGCATCAGCTCTTCTTTCGCATCTTCGCCTGCCGCATCACAGATAATTCCAATCACTTCTTCCTGCCGGTTAAACATAATACCACTGCCTCCCGTAAATCCGGCAAGCTCTGCTCCCAGAATATGATATGTACCATCAGCCCGCTCTGCTTTCTCGGTACTGGATCTCAGCACACCATATCCCACTGCATCTCCCTGCCCGAAAAGCATACCAAGCAATACGGTGGTATCACCCTTCTTCACCTCATAGGAACTGCCAAGCGCTGCAAGCCGGATACTCTTTGCCGTCTTTTCTTCCAGCTGTGATTCCTTCACTGCGTAAATCGTCAGTTCTAGGTTCGCATCGCTCTTCTTCTCTGTAACCTGATATTTTTTTCCATCACAGAATGTTGCCTGGATCTGCTGTGTTTCTCCCACTTCCATCGTCGGTCCCAGGATCAGAAGTTCCTGCCCGTTGTCTGCGATCAGGACACCGGATACCGACTGGCTCTCACTGACAAACTCTTTATTGCCAATCGTTGCACCCGTCAGTACAAGAAGCGATACTACACTTCTCTTTCCTTTCTTCGCAACATCACTTAATGACTTCACAGACTTGCTGTAATTATCTTTCTTCTGTCCGTTTCCATCTTTCCCGGATCTGTCTGCTTCATTTTCTGCAGTCTGCTTCGTGTCTCTTGGAATCGTCACTTCATCCGGATTGCCGGATATTCTGCTCTCTACCCATGGTTTAAACACACTAAAAGTAAAGCAGGCAACCAGTCCGATAAAAATTCCCACGCCTATCTTACGCAGGATTCTCTTCTTCCGCTTTCCTGTGCCACCCACTTCATCTTTGATGACTTCCTGTAAAAAAGAATACTCCGGAGTCTCGTTCATTTCTGATTCTTCTTGCTGTCTTTTTTGCTCATCCATAGGTCCTCGCGTCTCCTTCGCAATCCTTTTTCTAGTATAGCGTATCACCTGCAAATGTTCAATATTTATCCTTTTCTTTATCCTGCAAATAAGGTAGAATATATCCAGGTGAGAATTATGAATAAGAAAACATTAGCAAAACTGGAATATAACAAAATTATCGAACAATTAATAGAACATGCCTCTTCTTTCAGTGGAAAAGAACTGTGCAGAAGACTGAAACCGATGACAGACATTTCTGCCATCAGGAACGCGCAGGATGAGACTGCGGCCGCTTTTACAAGGATCGTGAAGAAGGGACGCCCGTCTTTTAGCGGCTGCAATCCGGTCAACGATTCCATCCGCCGACTAGAGATCGGCGGCGTGCTCGGAAGCGGGGAACTTCTCCGCATCTGCAAATTATTAGAGACCGCCGGTCGTGCAAGAGCTTATGGCAGACATGACAATGCCGATGAGATGGAAGATTGTCTGGACGGCTATTTTGAACAGCTCAATCCGGTAACCATTCTGGTAAATGAGATCCGCCGCTGCGTTATCGACGAGGATGAAATCAGTGACGATGCCAGTCCGGGATTAAAACATGTCCGCCGGGCAATGAACCAGATCAATGACAAAGTACACGCCACTCTTTCCAATATGGTAAATGGATCTCTCCGCACTTATTTACAGGATCCGATCATTACGATGCGTGGCGACCGCTATTGCATCCCGGTCAAAGCTGAGTACCGCAGCCAGGTTTCCGGTATGATCCACGATCAGTCTGCAACCGGTTCTACACTTTTCATTGAACCAATGGCTGTCGTAAAACTGAATAACGATTTAAAAGAATTATATGGGCAGGAGCAGGAAGAAATTCAGAAGGTTCTGGCACGTCTGAGTGCAGACGCTGCCGAATATACAACGGAAATCCACACCTGTTATACAATCCTGCGTCAGCTTGATTTTATTTTCGCAAAGGGTGCACTTGCACTTGATATGAATGCGAGCCAGCCGATTTTTAACACGGAAGGAAGAATCCACATCCGAGAAGGAAGACATCCCCTTTTAGATAAGAAGAATGTCGTTCCGATCACGCTTACATTGGGGGATACATTTGATCTCCTCATTGTCACCGGACCGAATACCGGTGGTAAGACGGTTTCGCTTAAGACCGTTGGACTTTTTACTCTGATGGGACAGGCAGGGCTTCACATTCCGGCACTGGACCGTTCCGAGCTTGCCGTATTTCACGATGTATATGCCGATATCGGAGACGAGCAGAGCATTGAGCAGAGTCTCAGTACATTCTCTTCTCATATGACAAATATCGTTTCCTTTTTGAAACAGGTAGACGAACACTCTCTCGTTCTTTTTGATGAGCTGGGTGCCGGAACTGATCCGACCGAAGGTGCAGCACTTGCGACTTCTATTTTGAATCATCTTCACAGCCGCAGCATCCGCACGATGGCAACAACGCATTACAGCGAACTGAAAGTCTATGCACTGTCTACGCCGGGCGTGGAAAATGCGTCCTGTGAGTTCGACGTTGAGACGCTCCGCCCGACTTACCGGCTTCTGATCGGCATTCCTGGAAAGAGTAACGCTTTTGCTATCGCTTCCAGACTGGGGATTCCGGATTACATCATCGAAGATGCGAAGACACATCTGACAGAACAGGATGAATCTTTCGAGGACATTCTGACAGATCTGGAAACGAGCCGTAAAACATTGGACAAAGAGCGCGAGACGATCGCTGCTTACAAGCGTGAGATCGAACGTCTGAAAATGGAAACCTCCCAGAAGCAGGAGAAGTTAGAAGCCCAGAGAGACCGTATTTTACGTGAGGCAAATGAAAAAGCACATGCTATTCTGGAAGATGCCAAAGAGACTGCCGATGAGACAATGCGAAATTTCCACAAATTCGGCAAGGCGAATATTTCTGCCGCCGAGATGGAGAAAGAACGTGAACGTCTCCGCAAGAAGATGGCGAAAACCCGTTCCGGCATGACACCAGAACCAGCGAAACCGAAGAAACAATACAAACCGTCAGATTTCAAACTTGGCGAATCGGTTAAGGTTCTGAGCATGAATCTTACCGGTTCGGTTGTATCTCTTCCGGATGCAAAGGGCAATCTGGATGTACAGATGGGAATTTTACGCTCCAAAGTAAACATTTCCGATTTGGAGATCATCGACGAGAAGCCGAACTATCTCCAGAAGACAGCGAAGCGTACCGGCAAAGGCAAGATCAAGATGAACAAATCACTTACCGTTGCTACTGAGATCAATTTACTCGGTAAGACAGTCGATGAAGCGGTTGCTGAACTAGACAAATATCTGGATGACGCAAGCCTTGCACATTTAAGCTCTGTCCGCATTGTCCACGGAAAAGGAACCGGTGCACTGCGCCAGGGCATCCACAAATACCTGAAGCGCCAAAAACATGTCAAATCCTTCCGGCTCGGTGCTTTCGGAGAAGGTGACGCCGGAGTTACAATCGCAGAACTCAGATAGAACACTGCGAACGAAGGGAGACTATTTTATATGGTAAATAAACAGAAAATTTTAATCGTAGACGATGATGAAAATATCGCCGAACTGATTTCCTTATATTTAACAAAAGAATGTTTTGACACGATGATGGTCCATGACGGTGAAGAAGCACTTGTCGCATTTGACACTTACCAGCCGAATCTGATGCTTCTGGATCTCATGCTTCCGGGCATTGACGGCTATCAGGTCTGCCGTGAGATCCGTGCAAGATCGAACACACCGATCATTATGCTGTCTGCCAAAGGCGAGGTTTTTGACAAAGTACTTGGGCTGGAAATGGGCGCTGATGATTATATTATGAAACCATTTGATTCCAAAGAAATGGTTGCCCGTGTAAAAGCTGTTCTCCGTCGCTACCAACCGGGGCAGAAGATGGAATCTCCGGTGGAAGACAAAAGTAAGCGTGTCGAATATCCGGGCATTTCCATTAACCTTACCAACTATTCGGTTATTGTGGATGGTCAGACTGTCGATATGCCGCCAAAGGAACTGGAACTTCTCTATTTCCTTGCTGCTTCTCCGAATCAGGTGTTCACAAGAGAGCAGCTTCTGGATCAGATCTGGGGATATGAATACATTGGCGATACCCGTACAGTAGACGTACATATCAAACGTCTCCGCGAGAAGATCAAAGATCATGCTACATGGGGACTTGCTACCGTCTGGGGTATTGGTTACAAATTTGAAGTAAAATAAGAAATAAACCACAGAGGCACTACATGAAAAGTACATTATATTTGAAATTTGTTATTGTATATATCATTTTCGGTTTCCTGAGCCTTTTTACGATCGCAACGCTCGGCTCTGGCTTAATCAGTGATCCGCTGACAGCCAGCACCGGTTCTTCCGTTCATCAGGAAGCGAATATCATTGCAACGAATTACCTGCCGCAATATTTTTATGGAAATATTACGCTCAACGATGTTCATCTGCAACTGTCCGGTATCGAATCGCATCTGAATGCTGCATGCTGGTTTGTTGACCGCAACGGCAAAGTGCTGACCTCGGCATCCTCCGGTGATTTTCCTTCCGCTCCGACCAGAATTGCGAACTTTGATCCGGCAGAAATTGGCAATAACCAATATGAGGTCAGTGATTACCACGGTTACTTTAATGAAGATGTACTCACGGTCATTGCACCGGTGAACAGTAACTATACTTCTCAGGGATATTTGATCATCCACAAAGACTTGAGCAGTGTTTCCGAGACACAGCATTATCTTCTGAATGCAGCTTATACGTGCTTTCTCGTCATCTATATTCTGTCCTTTATGATTCTGCTGGCGTTCCAGTTTTTCGTTTACCGGCCGCTCAGCAAGATCACGGAAGCCGCCAAGCAGTATGCTTCCGGCAATCTGGATTACGAGATACCTGTCAATACCGAAGACGAGATGGGATACCTTTCCGCATCCCTCAACTATATGTCTTCCCAGCTCCGGGATATGGAAGACTACCAGAAGAAATTTGTTGCAAATGTCTCCCATGATTTTCGTTCTCCGCTGACTTCCATCAAAGGCTATGTGGAAGCGATGGCAGATGGTACGATCCCGCCGGAATTACAGGGAAAATATCTGAAAATCATTTTATTTGAGACAGAACGTCTGACGGATCTGACACACGATCTTCTGACATTGAATGAATTTGATACGGAACATCTTCTGTTAGATAAAGTGTCATTCGATATTCATGAGATAATCAAAAACGTAGCCGCATCCTTTGAAGGGCGCTGCACCCAGAAAAAGATTTCGATTGAACTTCTTTTCGCAACCAAACATCTCTATATCTTTGCAGACAAAAGGAAGATCCAACAGGTTCTTTATAATCTGATCGATAATGCGATCAAATTCAGTGATCAGGATTCTTCCATTACGATCGAGACAACCGAGCGTGGCGATAAAGTTTACACATCTGTCAAGGATTACGGTATCGGTATTCCGCGAAATGCACTGAATAAGATCTGGGAACGTTTTTACAAAACGGATCTTTCCCGTGGCAAAGATAAGAAAGGAACCGGACTCGGTCTTGCCATCGTCAAAGAAGCCATACAGGCTCATGGAGAAAATATCAACGTTATCAGCACAGAAGGTGTCGGAACAGAATTTATCTTCTCCCTGCCGAAATCATCTGAAACGAGCAAATAGGCAGAGAAACTGACTTATAAAAACAAGTCAATTTCTCTGCTATTTGTGCCACTCATATCTGTATTCTCCTATATTCTATGTTTAGAAACATGTAAATGCTCCGTCGATCACGAAATCAGATCCTGTTGTAAATGTGCTTGTATCACCTGCCAGATATACGCAGATGGATTCCAGTTCTTCCGGTTTTCCCATTCTTCCAAGCGGTGCCATCTCGTTCCATTTCTCGATCAGCGGAATCAGTGTCGGAGAGTTCAGTGTCAGTTCTGTGCCGATATATCCAGGGCTGATACAGTTCACACGCACACCACGTTTAGCCCACTCGATCGCGAGAGATTTTGTCAACTGGATCACACCTGCTTTAGATGCATTGTATGCACACTGTGGCTGTGGGACATTAACAATATGTGCAGACATGGATGCAGTATTTATGATAGATCCGCCGCCGTGAGCCAGCATATATTTTCCTGCTGCGATATCTGTTAAGAAAATACCGTTCAGGTTGATGTTAATAACCTTTGACCACTGCTCATAAGTCATCTCTTCCGCCGGAGCGTTGATGCAGATACCTGCGTTGTTATGACAGAAATCCAGTCCGCCAAGTTCCTTTACAACTGTCTCTACCATCTCGTCAACCTGCTCTTTGTTCGTGCAGTCTGTCTGGATCGCAATGACTTTTCTTCCTGTCTTCTCAGCCAGTTCTGCCGCTGTCTTCTTTGCTTCCTCGATATCAAGGTCAACGATTGCCACATCAGCTCCTGCCTCTGCAAATGCAGTTGCGGTACATTTACCAATTCCTCTTGCTGCTCCTGTTACAAAACCTTTCTTTCCATCCAGTCTCATTTTCTCAATAATTCCCATGATGATTCCTCCTAATTTATAGTGTGTTTTTACGTTTTGAATCATTTTATAATTTTATTTTATAAAATCATTTTATATAATGTATTTACAGAATAGCCTATTTAAAGTAAATATACAATACTGTAAACTTCACAATCTTTTACCCTCGAATTTGTGAAACACTTACGATCTCAATCTGTCTCTGGACGATTGTACTTTTATTATGTATACTTATCTTATATCTTTTTATTAATTGATTTTGTAAAATAGCTGCGTAGCTGCGAAAGAACACATTTATGTGTATTTTGCGAATTGCTGGGGTAAAAGGTTTTAAACAGTTGCAGATGAATAGGGGACTAGATTATGGATTTTTTCACACTTACAGATATAAAATTAAAGAATTTGTCGGACGTGTACTCATTTATTTACCAGCATCCGTCCTGCCCGAAGCAGATGATCGCAAATGAGCTTGGCATCAGCCTGCCAACGGTATCACAGCATCTGAATACACTTCTGGATGCTTCTCTTATTAAGACATGCGGAAGGCTGGATTCCACGGTCGGACGCCGTGCGGTTGCCTATCAGGTAGAAGCGCTTGCGCGTATTGCGATCGGGATCGAACTGCTGCCGCACCGGGCGACGATTGTTGCACTTAATTTATATGGAAAGGTGATTGCACGCGAGAAGATTTTTCTGGATTTCGAACCGACAGATGATTATTTCATCTCTTTAAAAGATGCTGTACAGAACTTCATGAACACTAATCACTACGAAGAAGAAAAAGTACTTGGCATCGGACTTGGTGTACAGGGACTGATTTCCCCGGATGGAGAAAGTTTTACTTATGGTGAGATCTTAAACAGTACCGGACTGCGTCTGGATACTTTTGCAAATGCATTTCGTTTTCCATGCAAACTCATTCACGATGCGGAATGTGCCTGCTACAGCGAGTTATGGGAGCGGCGTTCTCTGACTGATGCTATTTACATTTCTCTTGGGCAGCATCTGGGCGGCGCCGTGCTGATTGACGGAAAACTGCAGGTTGGCGCCACAGGAAAAAGTGGTACTTTCGAGCATATGACACTCGTTCCGGATGGACTTACCTGTTACTGTGGCAAGAAAGGCTGCGCCGAATGTTACTGTTCCGGACACGCTCTATTAGGCTCCGATGCCGATGACATTCACCAGGAGCTGGATCAATTTTTTGAGAAAAAAGCAGCCGGGAATACCAACTGCCTGACTCGTCTGGATCACTATCTTTCAGACGTTGCCGTGCTGATCAACAACCTGCATATGGTTTTGGAAACACCGGTCATTCTAGGCGGACACATTGCGTCTTATTTCACAGATGAAGATCTCGACCTGATCCGCGAAAAGGTAGCCGCGCGCTCCACATTCGACAGCAATGTTACTTACATTCTCTCCGGCAAATGCAAAAAAGACGCCGTAGCAATCGGCGCCGCAGTTCCATATATTCAGAGTTTCACCGAGCAGTTTGTCGCTCATTTGAGGCAGGATATTTAAGTGGACTCCCGATAGACGGTTAGTCCGCATACTTATGATTACAAAAGTAACCGCTTAGTTTGTCAGACTGGGGCGGTTATTTTTGTGGTTTATGATTATCCTTGCCGAATGTGTATCCAGCACAAAAGCAGGTGATGCCAAAGCTCACAACTGCAACTATTTTATATGATTAACTATATACAGCAAAAACGGCGTTAAATATCCAAGAAGCATGAAAGCTCCCCCTCCTATGAAGAATCCGATTCCTCCTGTTATAAGTGCTATACAAAAAAGTATTAATCCCGGTTTTAACATATACACGTACCTCCGATTCTTCTTCATACCTTAGTTTCCCCAGCGCATACTCCGCTTATAACCTCTACATATATAGTAACCACAAAACTTCCCATTTTGTGACATAAAATGGGAAGTTTTGTGATTTTTGTGCATTTTATATAATTATGGAAATGTGCTGTTTCTTGCCAGGTTAATCCCAGCAAGGATCAAAAGCACTGCTAACGTGATAACCAATTAAATTATAAATATAGCACATTTTTATTTCAGATGATTTCCCAAATACACAATTGACGGTGCCAAGAAACCAATAATTGCGCCTCCCATCAATGCTGCATCTGTTAATTCTCCACCCGGGAGTCCTACTACAAGCATTCCAATACCAGCAGTAAAAATCGATACCACTAGCAATAACCATCCTTTCATTTTCTTCACCTCTTTATTTTTGAACTACCTTTTTATATGCTTCATCTCCACTTCTGCATACCAATTTCGGAGCAAAACTAATTGACGCACCTCCTCCGAACGATACTGACGGAGTTGGCGCAGCTGATACAACTATATGACCATAATTTGACGCAATACCTACCTGTGTTACCTTTTTTCCAATACTCCATGATGTTGTAATGCTGCCAGCCATAGCTACATTTTTATATCTTTTTTTATCTGTATCCCAGTTTTTTCCCATTGTAATTCGTGTAAATACACCTCTTCCAGCATCTTTAGTTTTTACAATTGCATTCTGAGAAGTTACCCCCTGGTCTTTATGTCCGTATTTATAATATTTAACCGTAGCACTTGAAGAATCCTTTGTAAAATTTTCACTGGTTGTCGTAGCCGCAATATCTGTTACTAATGCCGCTGGTTCCTTGCTCCATGACCATGTCATTTTTGTTTTTAAATCCGTTTGATCTTTTTTAGGTGTAAATTTTAAACAGCTTATCGTATACGTCACTTTTCCATAGTGTTCTTTTCCTTTCAATGGTTTTTTCAGTGCTATAATATCCGCTTCTGTAAACCCATTATTTTTCAATTCAACATTTGATGCTTTTTGAGCCGCTTTAAGCATATCGTATTCTGATACTTCTCTTGTATATGTATTTGCAGCAGCTTTAGCCGCGCTAAATACAATATCTTCATCAGATTCATTGTCACATATTTCGTTATCGTTTTCAAGCACTTCTTGATTATCTGATTCCTGTGCATATACCGTTGTGGAATTTACAGATGCTCCAAACACTAATGCCCCTGTCAATACGCCAATTAATGCTAACGATACAATTCTTTTCTTCATAACATTTTCTCCTTTTGTCTTTATTTTTCGGATCCGTTTTTGTTTTGTTTACAGTATCATTATTTTTTTAATTTGTCAATAAATTATTATTTTATATTTTTATTACTTTTTACCTATAGACTTAATTTCTCTTTTGCGTTATAGTATGAACAGGCAACAACTTAGGAGGACGACATGATGAAAAAATTTAAAAAGCAAAAGCTTACTAAAAAGCAACTGGAAATCATGAAGATCTTATGGAACAGTCCAACCCCTATGATTGCCTCTGATATTGAAAAGAGTAATCCTTCTTTGAACATCAATACCATACAGGCTTGTCTGCGGGCACTGATGAAAGCAGAATATATCAAAGTCGCAGATATTGTATATAGCGGAACCGTATTGACACGAAGCTATACACCATGTGTTTCAAAAGAAGAATATTTCAATGAATCATTCAGAGACATTGTTGGATCTTCCCCCTTCGCTCTCTTCGCTTCATTGATAGACGCGGAGACGGACGCCGAAGAATTAGAGCAATTAGAACAGTTAATTGCTAAGAAAAAAGAAGAACTGAAAAAGGAGCAATAAGCAATTTATGGAACTTTCTCTCGGACCATTTCTTACTTGTCTGACGACAAGTATGATTTTAACCGTGTATTTTTATTATGTTTTATATAGGAAAAAGACATTTTTTGCACAGGGAAAACGCTTTGTATTTATTGGAATCATATTGATTCTTCTGCGCATGGCAGTTCCCTTGAATTTTCCTTTTACTTACACACTTCGATCAGAACATATTTTGCCAACGTTAATCGGATTTCTATATGATACCACACCATTTCATGGATGGAGTATTTTAGATATCCTATATCGCATTGTTTTTATTGGTGCTGTTATTCAATTAATCCGGCTATTGATCAGCAAGATAAGATTGAATAACTATATAAAGGGATTTGAAGTAAAAGACACTGCCGAGTATCATCACTTATATGAACTGGCATCGCACTATACAACTGACAATATCCGCATTGCCGTGCTGCCGGATACTATTTCTCCGGCTATTACCGGACTTTGCACACCAACATTACTATTACCGGATATTTCTTTTACCGACACAGAACTGGAATATGTTTTCAAACACGAACTCATGCATTATAAAAAACATGATCTATGGATCACGTTACTGGTAGATGTCGTCTGCTGTATTCACTGGTGGAATCCATTGATCTATCTTCTAAAAAAAGAGTATACACTCTTTATGGAAGTTTCCAACGATCAGGCAATCCTGCAGAACAGCAGCCGAAAAGAACATATCCAATATGCCAATTTAATTGTGTCCACTGCAAAGACTGTACATTACAGGCAATGTGCACACCATGCATTATCCATGAACTTTGTTGGAAAGAGTCCATCTAATTTGCGAACACGAATCAAATTTATCACAACAGATTTTACTGATGAAAAACGAAAAAATATATCCCGAATTTTTCAGTCAGCATTTATCACTATATTGTTGATATTTTCTTTTGTATTCGTGACAGAGTTAGTTTTCCCAGATCCCGAAGGCGTTATGGCTATCACTTCAGAAAATGCTTACTTCATCCATCCCAAACATTCTTCAAATTATGATTTATATGTAGATGGAAAATATTTAACAACTTTAGATCATATCCCTGAGGAAATGACCGATTTTCAGATAAAGGAGCAATAAATATATGAAAAAAAGAGTCAAATTAATTCCAGTTTATCTATTAGTATTTAGCTTATTTGCACCATGTACTACGCAGGCTTCCACAAATATTACTCATTCCACTTATACGGCAACGCCTCAGAAAATCTCTATCTCTCCAAGACGTGGTGATGTTATCGAGTGGAGATATAAAACAGTAAATGGTGTTCTGTACAAGCGGAAATACAATAAAACGACTCATAAATGGATTGGCAAGTGGGTTAAGGCTTAGTAACTTCAATTCATCCTATTTTCAAAGACAGCTCCCCGATACACTACTGTACCGGGGAGCTGTTTAAAATTGCTTATTCATTTTATTTACTCATACCGCCGTCAAGTACTACGATCTGATTTGCTGCTACTCCGTAACCAAGCATTTTCTGATATGCTTCTGCTACGTCTTCGCCTTGTCCATCTCCGACAAGTACGAATACAGAGGTCTTTCCGGCTTTCTGCACTTCTTCTTTCAATGCACTTCCGTCATTTTCTTTTACAGATGCTGACACAGCTCCGTCGATATGACCTGCATCGTAATCTGCTTTTACACGAACATCCAGTACGTTACAGATCTTGATCTCTCCTGTCATTGCTGTTGTAAGTTGACTCTTTGTCATAGTCTGCACTGCTTCTCCTGTTTTCAATGTTCCCATTCCGATAAGATACTGTGGCGCTTCATATGGATTCTTTGCCATGGATGACCATTCCGGATCCATAGACCACTGTCCGCTTTCCAAGATATAGATGTCATCATTGTTGATTCCCATCAGACTTCTTGCGACTTTTACTCCAATTTGTGCAATTTCGCCACCATAATAGCAGATAAATACATGTTTTTTACCGTTTTCATTGGACAAGCCCACTTTCTTCAGATTCTCTACACATTGATCAGCTGCAAGGTAATCGTATTCATCAGACATCATCGGGGCACCAAGTGCGCTGATCACATGTGCTTTTGTATAAGAACCCATGTCCAGTCCGCTCTTATCTATGTTCTGGCGCACGTCGATCAATTCGTATTCGCTGTTACCGGATGCAAGTGACGTAAGTACATCTTTCGCTGTAACATACTGATATGCGCTGGATTTTACAGTAACCTGACACTCTTTTTTCTGGTCTTCTCCAGATACACTGATCACTGCTTTTCCTTCTCCTACCGGTGTGATCACACCATTTTCTACAGTTGCAACTGCTTCATCGGAAGACTCCCATGTCAGCTTGTCTGTATCGATTCCACTTGCTGTTACTGTCGCTGTATAGCCATCTTTTACATACAATGTCACTTCAGATTTATCAATTTTTAATTCCGGTTTCTCGTCAATCGGCGGTTTCGGCTCATCCGGTTTTGATGGCTTCTTCACCAGTTTCTTTGTCTTAAATGTCTTTGCCTTACTATATTTGCTGTACTTCTTGCCATTCAGACTGCGTACTTTTACAGAATACTTTGTATTTCCTTTCAGATTCTTTAATGTGACCGCTGTCTTTTTGGTTGTCACTTTCTTCCAGCTCTTTTTGCTCTTTGCTTTGTAAGCAACGCGGTATTTCTTCGCATTTTTTGCTTTCTTCCATTTTACTTTCACGGTTGCTGTCTTCGTGTTGCTGGTGCTCTTGTAGACTTTCACTGTCTTAGCCTTTACTGCTGCCGGTTTCTTCGCTGCTGCCTCACTGACATTTGGCAATAACATAGACAATGCTACTGCTATCATCAGTCCAAACATCAGCACTCGTTTTGCTTGATTTTTCAATACTTTTTCCTTCCTTTCCTTCTGGTTATAATGTTATTTTGCGCCAATAGTTCTTAGCTCCATTCTACAAAAGGTGTGGTTGGAAAACAAATTCGAAATTAATATAAGTATTATAGATAACTTATATAAAAAAAGTGTCGCAGTAACGATTTTTTTAATCGGTACTACGACACTATCTTTTCTAAAACATCTATTGCATCCGAAAGAAGTTGCCAGTGGCAGGTTTTGTGGGTGCTTCTTCACTTTATTTACTCATACCACCATCACAGCAGTCCTGTTTTCTCTTGAAATTCTTCCAGGGAGTCCGCTCTCGCGGCGACTTTCAACCAGCTTGTTAAAACCTGCAAATCTTTTTCTGATTCAATCCGGGTTTGAAGTGCTTCCGGTATATCGCCAAACTCCTGTAAGAGTTCCAGTAGAGAATCACGTATTCCAACAGCTTTGCCTTCACGCAGTCCAGCCGCTTCGCCATCTGCATATTCTTCCATGCGTATTAACCTTTCCCGCTTTTCCCATGTGTAATCCAGATGTGTCATTTTCTTTACTTCATCCTTTCTTCTCCTGAAAAAATCTTCCAATACATGATAATCTATACAATCATGTATCGCACTGTCAACTGCCTCTTCCAGATTCATTTGCTGTCTTTGATTCTCTCTTACTTTTTCCACAAAGTATGTATATCCCTCCAGCACTGTTGATTTCTTTTTCAACTTCTGATTATTTTCCGGATTGATATTATAAACCTTGCAGATGATCTCTATCTGTGGTTCCTGTGCTTTGTGGTAAAAAGAATCCGACAATCTCATTTCTTCGTATTCTGGTTTCTTTTGCATCCCATTATAAAATACAATAAAGTGCGGTGTCGGTATCTGTATTTGCCTTCTGCTGAATAAATCTTTGTCATTATCTTTCAACCAGTCTTCCAGCGCATTTTCTTTGCTTTCCATTAACATGGAAAACACATCGCTTTTGTACTCTCTGTTTTTTCTCATGAATTTCTCCCTTCTTTGATTATGAGTCCTTCACAAGAAATTTGTGCGGTCTTTTAAGTACCTCAAGGACTCCTGCTGCTATTAGTGAAATTTAAAAGCATGAATTCCTTTCAGATACTTTAGATATGAATAAGACACGCTTCAAAAGCGCAAAAGAAAAAGATGCTTTTATAGGAGTTTAGCACTATCAAAGCATCTTTTCAACTTATTTCACAACTTTTGTATGCAAATTTTATTATCAAAAAGAATGAATATATCATTTGTGCGGCAACCCCATCCGTCTTATTTCAGATTTTGCGGATCCCGTCCAAACGCTTTATAATATACAAATTTCTGCTGATTTTGTTTCACATATTCTTTTAATGTTTCAACTACACCACTCTCGACATCCATGTCCAATGTTTTTTGAACTGCCACATCATCTTTTCCATATATTTGTTCCAAGTCTTTCCGGTAATAGCCTCCACCTCTTGGACAGATAATTTTCTCCACTTTATAGCCATCTTTTGTTTCTTTTAGATATGCAACCGCTCTGTTTCCATCCGCATCTGACTCGTATAATGTCTTACCTGAAGTCACAAAGCCATACCAGTAAAATGTACCAATTATTTTAACCGTATCACCCTGCTTTTTTATACCTGTAATTTGAATAATCGGAAGCACCAATTCATATTGCTTTTCAGGCAATGTAGATTCTATATTCTTTCCATGATATACACTTCCTGCATATACTTTTGGATTTTCGTAAAAGCAGTTAATCAATGCCTGTTTCACTGAATTTTTATCCGCTACATAATATTTTGGATAGTTTTTCTCCTCTGCATCAGATTCTATAGCAAAAACATAAAGTTTATCTTTTGTTATTTTTTTTGTATTCTGGTTTTGTCGATATATATACATCTGATACTTTGATGTACCGGCATTCTTTTTCAATACCAGGCAAGAGTTCTGGATTCCCCCATTTTTTACTTTCGTTCTCAAACATTTTTCACTGTAAATCTTTCCTTCAAATATTTTTTCTGCATTTGAAAATTGCTCCCAGGTTGTTTTATATCTTTGTGATTTCTTTCTTTGTTTTTCCAGATTTTCTGTAACTTTTTTTGTCTCGACCGGCGACAGCGAAGAAATTTCCTTCTTCTTTAAATTTCCCTTACACATACCAAGATCATAGCGATAATATTTTCCATATGGCTTCCCTTCTTGGCAATTGTAAATATACAAATTATCTCCATCAACAATAAATCTTGTCTTTAATGTTTCTGTACCGAAGAAATTACTTTGAATTTTATCAAGATCTATCGTCCCTTCTACCCGTCCTCTCTCCTGATCATAAATAACGACGCCAAATGTCCCTGCAAAAATAATTCTTTCTTTCGTATCTTCCAGAAGTTCCGGTGCGTAAGCAGTATCTACTTTCACATGATAGTCCGTCATCTTCTGCACTACATGCTGACTGTCTTTATCCACTTTCCAGAAATTTGCAAGAACCTCCATCATTTTTCCACCATTCATCCTGTCAATGGCTCCTAAAATTCCGACTGCAAGCACCAAAAATGCTGCCGCTTTTAGAAAAACCTTCCTGTAATATCCTTTTTCCTTTGTTCTTTTCCTATTTTCCGATTTTATCATCCGTCCCACTGTTGGTTCATCTATCTGTTTTTCTATTTTATTCCATATATCTTCCTGCACCTGCGCTGAAGGCTCTAACAGCAAAAATGCTTTTTTTATCTGATTCTTATTCATCTGCCCATACTTCATATTTCTTCCTCCTTTCTCGTTTCTAACATCATTTTTAACTGTTTTCTTGCTGCTGATAATCTGGATTGTATCGTGCTTTCTTTTATTCCGGTCATAGCACTGATTTCCTTTACTGAATATTCTTCATAGTAATAAAAATACAATACTTCCCTATACTTTTCCGGAAGCTTTTGAACCTTTTCCAACAAGCAATATTCTTCTTTTTGTTCCTGTGGAATTTGTTGCAAATCCGGCTCGCGATCTGCTCTTCTTTTAAACCAACCACTCTTTAATATATCCAGGCATGTATGTTTTGTTGTACGAAGAAGCCACGCACGAATGTGTACTTCATTTGCAAATTCCGGCTCCTTCTCCCACATTTTCAAAAATATATCCTGAACCGCATCCCCTGCATCACTCTTATTTTTCAGGTACAACATACACAACCGATATACCATGCCATTATATTCTTCATACATACGATAGAATTTGTCTTTCGTCCATTCCAATATCTTTCCACCTCCTTTTTGTTTTCACTTTATATACGAATGAGAGGGACGGAATATCCAAAAATTATATAGTTTTGGCTTCTCATATATAAAAGAAGCTGTAAAAAAACCGCCTATGGTTTTCCATAAGCGGTGTCTGTCTTATTTTTTATTATCTCTCGTTATCGTATTTAACGAATGCGTCTACCTTCGGCTGTGATGAGCATCCCGGTACGAATTCGTTGCCAAGGAATGCATCTACAAGAAGTTCTCTTACTTTATTTCCTGTTGTAAAAGCTCCCATACAAGCGATATTAGCATCGTTGCTCAGTCTTGCTCTCTGCGCTGAATATACGTCAGAGATCAGTGCTGCATATGCACCTTTAACTTTATTAGCTGCGATAGATACTCCAATACCTGTTCCGCAGATCAGAATACCACGATCATATTCTTTTGCTGCAACTGCTTCTGCAACTTTGACTGCTGTATGTGCGTAAATCGGGTCTTCGCTTCCGAAGTCTGTAACTTCTCCGTATCCTTTAGATTCGATATACTTGATAACTTCCTCTTTTGCTGCCTGTGCATTTGGATCGCATCCGATTGCAATTTTCATGGTTCATTCCTCCTATATAATACGTAAATTTCTTATAAAATTATTCTAGCATTATCGATTGTTTTTGTCTACTTTCGTTTACTTTCGTTTCGAAATTCTTTCCATTTTCAGCAATCTTTACCAAATATTTTTACAAATCTATTAAAAAGATCCCTCTTAACATCATTTCCTCCTACGTATTGCTAAGAGTCTTTTATATATCCACTCATCAAATACAATCTTCTGCAGCTTTCTACGCTTCATACCGTATCAGCCTCTGCACATCTTCCAGAGTTTCACGCTCGCCGCTTGCAAGCAGGGAAAATAACACTGCTCCATATGCCGCTTCTTCTGCGTATTTCGGGATACGAAGTTTCATCCGGAAACGATCGCTTGCAATCTTCTGCAACAGTGGGTTTTTGCGAATTCCATTTCCGCTTCCGACAAAGTGACTGCCATCTTTCAGATTCTCCGGCAGTACATTATAAAACTGATACAGCTCTTCGCACAGTCCTCGAAGTACACCGTACGCCAGATCTCCCGGATGGAAGGTATCTACTGTCAGCCCGGTAATACTTCCGGTCAGTGCCGGATTCTCACGACTTCCATTGAATCTTGTATCGACTGTCAATGTTTTCTCTTTTTCTGCAGCTTCTCCTGCGATCCGGTTCATGATACTGTAAATATCTTTCGGGCAGCCTACGCCTGCCAGTGCATAGATTTCCTCAAAAAATCGTTTCACAAGATTGTAGGAATATCCACCACACAAAGAAGAGCCTGCCATCAGATAGGAACCTTTCAAATATGGGCGGCACTCGATTCCATCTGCTTTTACCAGCTCTTCGCTGTAAACAGATACCTGTCCGCCGGTTCCTACATTTAACAATACTTTGCAGTCCTGATTGACAGAACCTAAGAAACTTGCCTGATTATCTCCAAATGCAACTGCGACCGGGATTGTTTTCCCCGCATATGTCGGATATTTCTCCATATCTGCTGTATAAGCCCCGCATATCGTGCTTGTTGTTGCTACTTCCGGAAGTAATTCCGGGTTCATACCGGCTTTTTCTACCGACGTGCGGTCGAAATCTCCGGCTTCCATATTGTAAAGTCCGAGACTTGCCGCCATTGTCTGATGCATCTTCGGTCTCTTCTCACCTGCCAGAGACATTGCAACATAATCCGGGATCGTGCAAAATGACTTTGCTTCTTCTGGTACAAGTCCATGTTTTGTATTGTAATAATTGGTTGTCAGTCCGAATCCGGATGCCATGTGATAGCCGGTGAGCTGAGACAATTCTGCTGCATATGTTATAGCGCCGTTTCCTAATTCTGCAACCTCTGCGTTGTCTGCCACTTTGTTTCCGTTATCTATATTTCCAGAATCACCCATCTCTGAATTGTCTGCCACTTTGCTTTCAGTATCTGTATTTCCCATGCCCTCAGAATCCACTACTGGTTGTTTCTTCTGGATATCAGCACATACTAAATCTCCTCTGCCATCCTGCCATGTATACAGCGGACTGACTGCCACGCCATTTTCATCTACATAGACAATTCCGTGCATCTGTCCGGTTACGCCAATGCTCACAATATCTTCCTGTTCGGAAAGATACTCTTCTAATATATTTTTGCATTTCACAAGAATTTTATCTGCATCCTGTGTGCGTTCGTATGTATGTACACTCTCTATCACAGAGTCATTGGTAAGCGTCTTCGCATCCAAAAGTTCTCCTGTCTTCGCGTCTACAAGCACTCCACATACGGTTGTTGTTCCGATATCTAATCCTATTGCTTTCATCTTCCTGCCTTCCTTTTTCCCAAACCGATCTGACGATTATCTTCTGAATTTTTTATATAGCATGCGCCCCGATAGTGACCTGTCGGAGCGCATATGAAAATCTTATATTCAATCTGTAAATTCTACACTAACTGTTTATTTTCCGTTATTATTCTTCGTAGTTTGGATGAAGGATGACTTTCAGTGTGCCCGGACCTCCCTTGGCAGCCAGCGCAATTCCTTTATCGTAATCATCCAGTGGCATTTCATGTGTAACAAGTTCTTTTACCTGTACTTTTCCAGCCTCAAGATATTCCAGTGCACGTCCGAAGCAGTGTGTCTGCGCCCATGTCGGGATCAGCTGGATCTCGTGGAGATACCAGTACTCTGGATCAATTGCCCATTTTGCACCTGCGTGCGGCATTGCAAACATCATGAATTTTGCACCCATTTTTCCGAATTTGATCATGCTTTCCATTACATCTACATTTGCAGTTGTATCAACAAGAATATCAAATCCTTCCGGAGCGATTTCTCTTAATTTAGCTTCGTGTTTGCTTGGATCGTTACGATCCATAAGGATTGTCTCTTTACATCCGTATTTCTTCAGGATATCCAGTTTGTCCTGGCTTGGTCCGCATACTACAACACGATTTGCGTTAGAGTGCATCAGCAGCTGTGTCATGATGATTCCTGTCGGTCCGCATCCATATACAAGAACGTCATCACCGAATTTCACCTGGATACGGTCCATGGAATGTACCGCACATGCAGTCGGTTCTGCGAAAATTGCCTCGTTGAAAGACAAGTTATCGCTGATCGGAAATACTTTATCTGCATTCACTGCTACATACTCAGCGAATCCTCCAGGGCCGTTGCATCCCAGTGAGTAGAAATTTTTGCAGTATAATGGCTCGTCTTTTCTGCAGTAGTAGCAGTCTCCGCACAGTACTGTGTTATCTGCAGTTACTCTGTCTCCAACTTTAAATGTGTCTACATGCTCACCGACTTTGTATACATATCCGGCAAATTCATGTCCGTTTAACAGTGGGAACTCTGCAAGGAATCCACCTGCTGCAAGTGCTACGTCTGCGCCTTTACAAATACCGCAAGACATAACTTTGATCAGTACCTGATGTGGTCCGATCTCCGGTACCGGAACCTGTTTTACTTCGCAATGACCTGGTTTGTCATATACGTTTGCTTTCATCATGTCCATAGTAACTTCTCCTTTGCTGTCGCCTTTGTCGATTGAATTATTGTTTGTAGTTTATTTTTTTAAGGCGATTGCCTGTTTTGCTTTTTCTACAATCTTCTCCGGTGTTAAACCATATTTTACCATCAGTGCTTCTGCAGTTCCGGAATGTCCAAATACATCTTCTACACCATGTTTCACAACCGGTACCGGGCAGCTTTCTGTAACGACTTCTGCTACTGCTGCGCCAAGTCCGCCGATAACATTGTGCTCTTCTGTTGTTACAATTGCACCCGTTTCTTTGGCTGCTTTGATGATAATGTCTTTGTCAATCGGTTTGATCGTATGCAGGTCGATCACACGGGCTTTGATTCCTTCTGCTGCGAGAAGATCTGCTGCTTTTAGTGCTTCCTGAACCATCAGACCTGTTGCGATGATTGTTACATCATCTCCGTCCTTTAACTGTGCACCCTTGCCAAGTTCAAATTTATATCCCGGGATGGAGTCAGTTATATTTTCAACTCCGGAACGTCCCAGTCTTAAATAGCACGGTCCGTCATAATCGATCATTGCTTTTACAACTTCTCTTGTCTCATTTGCATCACATGGGCAGATAACTGTCATTCCCGGGATGGTGCGCATCAGACTTAAGTCTTCGATACACTGATGAGTTGCTCCATCTTCTCCTACAGAAAGTCCTGCATGTGTTCCGACAACTTTTACATTAAGTCCCGGATATGCAATGGAGTTTCTTACCTGATCGTAAATTCTTCCTGCCGCAAACATTGCAAATGTATGGATAAATGCTGTCTTTCCGCAGGATGCTGCTCCTGCTGCCATACCTGCCATGTTACACTCTGCGATACCTGCGTTGAAGAATCTCTCCGGATACTTCTGTGCAAAATAGCAGGACATTGTACAAATTGTAAGATCCGCATCAAATACCATGATGTTCTCATCTGCTCCGAATTCACACAGAGCTCTTCCATAGGCTTCTCTTGTTGCTATTACTTCTCCCATAATTACACCTCCAATGATGCAGCCTGTGCATCTAATTCTTTGAATGCCTGTTCAAACTGTTCCGGTGTCGGTGTGCTTCCATGGAATTTTACATTGTTTTCCATGAAGGAAACACCTTTTCCTTTTACAGTCTTTGCTACGATAACCGTCGGAGCACCTTTTGTCTCTTTTGCTTTGTCAATTGCATCTGCAATCTGTGCATAATCGTGTCCGTCGATTGTAAGTACATTCCACTTGAAGGCTTTGAATTTATCTTCAATCGGATATGGTGACATTACTTCTTCAATGGTTCCGTCAATCTGCAGATTGTTGTTATCTACGAATACGGTCAGGTTGTCCAGTCCGTAATTTCCGGCTGCCATAGCTGCCTCCCAGATCTGTCCTTCCTGAATCTCGCCATCTCCTAATGCTGCATATACACGATAATCTTTCTTATCCACTTTTCCGCACAGAGCCATTCCGATTGCTGCGGATAAGCCCTGTCCAAGGGAACCTGCTGACATATCTACACCAGGTACCTTTGTCATCTCTACGTGTCCGGAGAGATAACTGTCTACATTTCTGAATGTTTTCAGATCTTCTACCGGGAAGAATCCACGAAGTGCCAATGTCGCGTACATAGTCGGTGTACAATGACCTTTTGACAGTACAAATCTGTCTCTGTCGGGATCTTTAGGCTGCTCCGGGTTGATGTTCATTTTTTCCCAATATAAAACTGTCAAAATATCTGCCACTGAAAAGGATCCACCTACGTGTCCTGAATGAGCGGCTTCGATTGCTTCTAATGCTGTTCTGCGGACTTTTACTGCCTTCGCAGCCAGCTCCTGCACTCTTTTTTCTTCCATTGTTTTAGACCTCCGTCATTGTTTTCTTAGCTTTTTTAGCTATATCGCCATGCAGCGGGGCTAACGACTGCACGGCGAAAGCATCATTGAAATAAAATATTTGAGTAATTACTCTTGTTTAGCAGATGGTAAATCCACCATCGATCACAAGATTTGCTCCGTTTACGAGGCTGGATGCGTCACTTGCAAGGAATACTGCGCATGCTGCCACTTCTTCCGGATAACCAAATCTATGTGCCGGAATTTTCTTTTTAAATTCTACTCCACGTTCATTATTCCAGTTTTCTTCTCCCATCGGAGTCAGGATAATTGTTGGAGAGATTGCATTTACATTAATGTTGTACTGTGCCAGTTCCATAGCGAACTGTTTTGTAGCATAGATTACAGCAGCTTTACAACATCCGTAGGTCAGATGTCCGTCAAGTGCAACAACTCCTGCCTGGGAACCCATGTTGATGATCTTTCCGCCGCCCTGTTCTTTCATAACTTTTGCAGCAGCACGTCCAAATCTTACTGTTCCTGTCAGGTTGATGCTAAGTGTCTTATCCCAGAGATCTTCCTCATGATCCAGAACACTCTGTACAACACCGATTCCTGCGCAGTTTACAAGAATATCCAGTCTTCCGAATGTCTCAACTGTCTTTGCCACACAGTCATCAATATCTGCAGTTTTTGTAATGTTTCCAACATATGCGAGATAACCTACGCCCTGCTCCTTCATGTAATCGTCAAGGTCATCTGCCTTGTTCATGTCAAAGCTTACTACGTTAGCGCCTTTTCTTGCATACATTTTTGCAATCTCATATCCGATACCACTAGCTGCACCAGTTACAATTGCTGTCTTGCCTTCCAGACTGAAATCTTCATTAAAATTTCTATAGTCTACCATCATAAACCTCCATTTTGCTGTATTCATCTGTTTTTTATAATACCCACGGATTGCTACGTGCGTTGCACTCCCGCAATCCTACCCACTATTCGCATATCGTGGGATTAATATCCCACTTTTATGCTCATATTGGGACAGGTCCCAAGGTCTGTCCGCCACATATGATCTAGCTCACGTGGCGACCGACCTTTTTACCTTGGTATTATATTATTTGATCTTAATTACAGCTTTTACTACATCGTCTTTGTTATTGATTGCACAGTCAAATGCTTCCTGAATGTTATCGAAATCAAATTCATGTGTAACGATTCCGGATACATCGATCAGGCCATCAGAGATAGCTGCGATTGCCTGTGGGTAGATGTTTCTGTAACGGAATACAGATTTGATTTCCGGCTCTTTGTCCATGATCTGAGCAAAGTTAAATTCAACTGTTTCCTGAGCAGAAATACCAACTAATACGATTGTTCCGCCTCTCTTAACCATGAATGGAGTCTCTTTGATTGTAAATGGAGATCCTGCTGTTTCCATAACTTTGTCAACACCGGCTCCGTTTGTGATCTTCTTAACTTCTTCGATAGCATCTACTTCTTTTCCGTTGATCACACGTGTAGCTCCTAATTTCATAGCATAGTCCAGACGTTTTGGAATTACGTCAACAACTGTGATATCTGTAGCACCGTGTGCTTTACAAGCAAGTAATGTTACAAGTCCGATACAACCTGCTCCAAGAATTACTACAGAGTCTCCAAGCTGTACATTTCCCTGGTTAGCTGCGTGCATACCTACTGATAATGGCTCAACAAGTGCACCTTCTTTTGTGCTGATGTTGTCCGGAAGTTTGAAGCACATGTTCTCCGGGAATGCGATGTAGTTCTCATAGCATCCCTGTACCGGTGGTGTTGCAAGGAACTGTACATCCGGGCAAAGGTTGTAACGTCCTGATTTACAGAATTCACACTGTCCGCATGTGATTCCCGGCTCCAGAGCTACTCTGTCTCCGACTTTCAGGTTCTCTACACCTTCTCCAAGTTCTACAACTGTTCCGGCACACTCATGTCCAAGCATGAAGTCTCCATCTACTACATAGCTTCCGCATCTTCCATCATGGAAATAATGTACATCAGAACCACAGATTCCTACATATTCCAGTTCAACCAGAACTTCTTTCTCTTTCGGTGTTGGCATTGGAATATCACGGATTTCCATTTTATCCAGGTCTGTCATAAATGCTCCTCTGTTTTTCATTTCACGTATCTCCTTTCAATCTGTTAAAAATTTCTCGAACTATTTTTTGAAAATAATAACTGGCAAGCCGATATTTGACCTGCCAGTTATGTCTACTCTTACAATATACTTTTTCTCACTGACATTGATTAAGTCATTAATCTAATTCTGTGATTAATTTTTCATACGTTCAAATTATTCTTTAATCTGTCCGTTGTCTTTGTACATCTGGATGTATTCGTCAACATTGTCAGATGTGATAAGTGGTGCAGGAACGTTGTCGTTGATGTCAGTAACTTTCTTCTTACCTGTTAATACATCATGCATAGCTTCTGTATTCATCTTAGCAAGGTCGATAGCTGACTGAAGTCCTGTAGATGTCATCTTACCTTCTTTGATAAGTAAGCAAGCCTCTGCAGTTCCGTCTACACCATATGCCTGCATGTTTTTGTATTTAGCGTTATCTTTAACTGCTTCGATTGCTCCAGCTGCCATGTTGTCGTTCATAGAGATAACAGCGTCAATCTTTCCATAAGCCTGTACCCAGTCTTCCATGAGCTGCATAGCTTCGTCTTTGTTCCAGTTAGCGATATCTTCTGCTAAGATCTTAACATCAGATCTCTTGTCGAAGAATTCTTTCTTCCATGCTTCTCTTCTCTTTGTGCTGTGGAAGTTTCCTGCAGGTCCCTGAAGAACTACAACTTTAGCGTTTTTCGGGATTTTCTTAAGAGCCAGTTCACAGTTTACTTTTGCCTGCTCGTATGGATCAGCATCTACAGATCCTGTTCCTTCACACTCAACACGTGGGTTTGTTGTGATACATGGGATGTCAGCTTCTACGATCTGCTGAATGTATGGGAGCTGAGCTTCTCCATTGTTAGCCTGAACAATAATTCCGTCATATCCGTTTGCGATACAGTTCTCAATGATAGAGTTCTCTTTCTCGTCGTTAGCTTCTCCATCGAATACCTCTAATGACATGTCCCCTGTTTTCTTGAATGCTGCTCTCATCTCGTCAGCTAACCAAGCTGCGAAAGAGTCTTCCTGAGCTCTTGCGATATAAGCTACTTTGTAGCCGTCTTTTTTGTCACTCTTAGAGTCTTTTTTGCTGTCGGATGAGCTACATCCTACTGCCATTGTAGATACCATTGCTGCGCAAAGGATAGCGCTGATTACTTTCTTTTTCATAGATTGAAATCCTCCTTATTTGGTTTATATTGTAAAAGTTCTGCAACTTGTGCATTCATTATTTGGCTGCTGCTTTTTCTTTCTTGTCATCATTGTCATCTGCTGCAAGGATAACTTTCTGTGTCTTCTTATTCTTAGATCTGATATCTGCAACTACGGCGAGTGCGATGATGATACCTTTAACAATCTGCTGTACATAAGAGTCTACACCCATCAGGTTCATGATGTTGTTCAGGAAACCGATGATAAATCCACCGGCAAGAGTTCCCATTGTTGTACCAACACCACCTGAGAAACTAGTACCACCGACGATAGTAGCTGTCAAACCTTCCATCTCATATCCTACAGCTCCGTTCGGAAGACCTGCATTTACACGAGACATAAAGAGCACACCTGCGATACCTGCAAAGATACCATTGATGATGTAGATGATGTATTTGTTCCTCTTAACATTGATACCAGATGCGATTGCTGCTCCTTCATTACCACCGATAGCGTAAAGAGAACGACCGAATCTTGTATGTGTCATAATATACCATGTAATAATTGTAATAATGATCATGAATACTACAGGCATCGGAATCGGTCCTAAGTTACCCTGTCCAAATACTGTGTAATCTTTTAACTGAAGTAAGTTCTGTCCGTTTGTGAAACGAAGTGCCGCACCTCTGGCTGACATCTGCATAGCCAGTGTAGCAATGAATGCCGGTACATCAAAGTGTGTAACCAGGATTGCGTTGATGAAGTTACATGCAACACCAACTGCGATTGCTACAAGGAAACCAACTAACAGTGATCCGGTTGACTGGTATGCTGCGATTGAAAGCACACCAGCGAGTGCCAGTACAGAACCAACAGACAAGTCGATCAGTCCTGCGATTACCAGTAACATTTCACCGTATGCCAGGATTGTTCCAACTGAAAGCTGGCGGGCAACGTTGATTAAGTTACGTGCAGATAAAAAGTTGTCATTTACGATCGCACAGATGATGAACATTGCCACCAGGATGATATAGATCGAAAACTTGTGTATAAAATCTCTCGCTTTTGAATTTTTCATTTTCTCAATCCCTCCGCTAATTACATTGCATATCTCATGATTGTCTCTTGTGAGAACTCATCCTTGCTCAGACAACCAGTGATTCTACCTTTGTTCATTATGTAAATTCTGTCGCACATTCCGATCAGCTCCGGCAGTTCAGAGGAAACCATAATAACTGTCTTTCCTTCTTTAACCAGGTCTGTCATCAGTCTGTAAATCTCGAATTTAGCTCCGACGTCGATACCTCTGGTAGGCTCATCCAGAATCAATACATCCGGATCTCTTAACATCCATTTAGCCAGAAGTACTTTCTGCTGGTTACCACCACTCAGTCCCTGAATTGCAGTTTCAAGAGATGGTGTTTTAACATGCATCTTTTCAAAATACTTGCTTACCAGTTCTTTTTCCACCTTCGGATGCCATCTTCCGCCATAGATGATCTTGTCCAGACTGGAAATGCTTGCATTTTCCATAACGCTTCGGATCGGGATGATACCATAACGTCTTCTGTCTTCGGAAAGCATTACGACTTTCTGTGCGATACTGTCGCTTACCTTCTTAATAGTAACTTCTTTGCCGTGAACTTTGATCTTTCCTTCATCATAAGGATCCAGTCCGAAGATTGCTCTCATTGTTTCGGTACGTCCTGCACCCATCAATCCGGCAAATCCTACGATCTCACCTTTGTTAGCTTTAAAGTTAATATCTTTAAATACACCTTTGCTTCCAAGTCCTTCTATTTCAAGGATCGGCTCACCAATTTCAACTTCTTCTTTCGGATAAACATTGTCCATCTTACGTCCAACCATCAGTGCAATGACTTTGTCAAGATCGATCTCTGATGCCGGATGTGTCTCAACTGTCTTACCGTCTCGAAGAACTGTGATGTCATCCGCAATACGGAATACTTCTTCCATCTTATGAGAAATGTAAATAATACTTACGCCTTTCTTTTTCAGTTCTGCGATCTTGCCGAACAACACCTCAACCTCACGGTTTGTGATTGCTGATGTAGGCTCATCCATGATTACGATCTGAGCGTTGTTGGAAATTGCTTTGATGATCTCAAGCATCTGAATGTCAGATACTGTTAATGTTTTTAATTTCTGATCCGGTTTATATGGAAGATTCTCCTGTCTCAGAAATTCAATCGTCTCTCTACGAACTCTCTTCCAATCAACATTGCCAAATTTAGTCACCGGAAGGCGTCCTAAGAACAAGTTCTCTTCGATTGACATTTCCGGTACATAGTTCAGTTCCTGTGCGATCATTGCGATACCATAATCTCTCGCCTGAATCGGATCTTTAATTGTTACCGGTTTCTCATCAAGAAAGATCTGTCCGGAATCTGCTTTGTAAATTCCGTTAATGATTTTCATCAATGTTGACTTACCGGCACCGTTCTCTCCACAAAGAGCGTGAACCGTTCCTTTTCTAACGGCGAAATTAACATTGTCCAGAGCTTTAACACCCGGAAACGACTTGTTAATTCCACTGACACGCATTTTGATGTTCTCCACTTTCCATTCCCTCCCTTAAATATTTCGCTCTTGCATGTTGTTTTGATGTTACTTTTGTGTTTGTTTGTGACCGTTTATGATTGTATATGTTTTGGATTATACATTTTTCATAATTCTGTTCACCTTTATATCAATTTATTTATGCAATACGCTTTCTATGTGCTCAATACTACTACCTATCGCGTTGTATGTCAAGTCAATTTTTATCTTTCGGCATGTTATTTTTTGTCTTTTTTGTTAATTTTGTTGTAAATTTATGATTTTTTTGTTCATATCTCGTTCATAATCTTATCCGTTTGCATTTGTTATTTTATTAACTTTCTTAGTTTTGTGTTGTTTTATTTCCGTTTCTGTGTTATTATACTTTCAGAACTTGTTTGTTTACTTGTGTAATACAGAAAGGGGTAGAATATGATACACACATTGACACTTAACCCCGCTATTGACAGAATTCTTTATTTGAGCAGATTCGACAAAAATATTACAAATCGAATCCAAAAAACTGTCGATACGATCGGAGGCAAAGGTACACACGTTTCTATTAATCTGAAGATTCTCGGCAAAGAGAACACTGCATTCGGAATCAGCCATGGCAAAAGCGGGCAGAAAGTCATAAATATGCTGAATGAATACGGCATCGAGGTCCGTTTTAAACATTATGATGACGGTTCCAGAGAGACAAGAACAAATTACCTTATTATAGAAGATACAGGTGACTGCACAATTGCAGCCGAGCGTGGTGTTACTTTAAAGACAGAGGAGTTAAATGAACTTCTTGAAGATATGAAAGCAACCATCCAGCCGGGTGATTACCTTATTTTCTCCGGAGACGCATCCAACTCACCGGATCCTTCCGTATATAATAAGATCCTCGAGATGTTCCGCGACCGGGATTTAAAGTTTTTCTTAGATACAAGTGGTAAATCTCTGAAAGAATGTATCCGCGAGACTCCATATATGATCAAGCCGAACCTGGATGAGCTGTCCACACTTGCCGGTCATCCGATTGCTGAAGACGACGCCTCTATAGTAGAAGCGATTGAATCACTGGATTCTTACAATGTCCCGATCATCGCCGTTTCATTAGGCGGAGACGGATCTATTGTAAAAGCTCCGGAAGGTTATTACCGTGTACACCCGCCGAAAGTAAATGTACAGAACACGATCGGATGTGGCGACTGCTTCCTTTCTGGTTTTGTATATGGTTTATCCGAAGGATATTCCATTGAGGATACCATTCGTATCGCAACTGCCGTATCTGCCGCAACCGCAGAATCCAAGCTTTCTGCCGGTTATGATCTGGAACGCGCGAAAGAATTAAAAGAGCAGGTAACAATCGAGAAGATCAAATAGATACCCAAAACCAACAGGTAACAATTGAAAAAAACAAATAAATCAAATACAATAAAAGGAGAATGAATTATGAGCAACTTATCTTACTATGAAATGAGACTGGAAATGTGCAAGGTAGCAAAAATGATGTGGGACCGCAGACTGACAAATGCTGCAGGCGGTAACTTTGCTGTACGTGTAGACGAGAACCGTATCTTAATCTCTCCATCTCTGATGTCTGAAAGAAAACATTGCGAGATGCAGCCGGAAGATTTCCTTCTGATCGACTATGACCGCAACATCATTGAAGGCGAAGGCAAACTTTCCAGAGAAAGTCTGATGCATGTACTGATCTTACAGAACTTCAAAGAGATTGAGTGTACAATCCATGCACATCCGTTCTACTGTATGCCATTCGTTGCTCAGTCCAAACCGATTCCGAACGTAACAGAAGCTACTATGGGACGTGGCGAAGTCGGATGTATCGAATGGACAAAAGCTTACTCTGAAGAGCTGAGCAGAAATGTATATCAGTATTTCGAAGATCACCGCGAGACAGCAGTGAAAAAACCAATCGGAATGATCATGCCAAAACACGGCGTTGTTGTATCCGGTCCAAGCATCTACCTCGCATACAGCATGCTTGAGAGAATCGAATGCGACGCATTCTGCACAATTACAAAGAATTTGATCTAATGATACCTAAGGTCTCCGAACCCGTATGCACGTTATGCTTGCATAAAAGTGCTTGCGAGTTTGAGAGACCTGCAACAATATGAGTATAAAAGCTAAGGCGTAGCCTTGCAATATGAGCATAAAAGCCAAGGCGTAGCCTTGCGATATGCGAATATTGTGTAGGATTGCGAGAGTGCCTGGCACGTAGTAATCCGTAGGTATCATTAGAAATATATAGAGATGAGCAAAACACATTAATTCAAAAGTAGGACGTGGCAGTTAGTTT
>NZ_QTUV01000013.1:35569-49973 GCF_003435815.1 Dorea sp. AM10-31 | reverse complement strand
AAGAATATCAAGATATAGTTGAAGAATATTATCCTATTGAAACTATTGTTTATGGAATTAAAAATATTAAACAGGAATTTATCGAAAATGGTAGAAAAGAAATTTATAAAAGGACTTATAAAGATTGATTATATAATATATGAAAAGCTATTATAAAAGACATTACGATAAATGATTATGATAAAAATAATGCCAAGCTTGTATATTATGACACGATTGAAGAAGCTATTCAACTTTCCACTTTGAATGCTGAAAATGAGGAACTTTCGGTTCCTGCTGATTTTCTTAATCATGTTGATGAAACCTTGCATATATGGCAAGGCAAAAAATATGATACGATTTTCTATCGGGCTGGAAATGATAACGATGATATTCAAGGCTTAGTAATGGCTCGTTGTAAAAAGCAGATACAGAATGGGCATACACAATACGAATTTATAAATGCTACACCGGTTACAACGAAACGAGATAGAATTTTGTTAGATGATATTACAGAGCTTATTCACTCTTCTTTGAAATTAAGTGATTTCCAACAAGACTTAAACCCCGATTATCCAAGCAAGCGTTTTGTTTACGGCTATGCACATGATAAAGAAATCTATTCATTGGAAGTAGAAGGACAAAAACCGGACGGTGTAATTGAAATCAATGTATATGACAGAGTCATGTATCTATGGTATTACAATGACTTACAAAGTAACAAAAGAGGTGACTGTTTAAGCTATTCGGTAGATGTACCTAAATAAAATGACATTTTTAGATAATGTATTATATCCATTATAATGTACTGTATCAAGCCGTGTTGAAATGGTTACACTTGCTATTTTAGCAAGTATATTTGGGGAATAGCAAGAAATTTCAGTTTGACAATTTCATATCCATACACACAAAGCAGTTAGTCTTAGGATTGACTGCTTTTTAATAAAAGACACCGCTTAGGTGTTAAGGGTGTCTTTTTAGTGCTATTTTATTGTCATATCAAGGCTCACTCAATCGTGGTAAATTCGTGGTAAATTGAATAATTTTCTATACTTCAAATTGCTTGAAAGTATAGTGTTTATGCGAATAATCGAAAATTATATATAAAATTTAAATTAACTGTTTTTACATTCTCTTTTTCATTAACATCATCATACTTCCAATCTTCCAATATAGATAATAAAAAGCCTCTTTTATCTGCATTTCTTTTTCTAACAATAATAAGATATCCCATATAAACATCAATTATACCAGTTATTATAACTATAATCATTGCCAATTTATTCAATATTCCTTCCGCCTTTATATCAATAGCAGTAAATATCAAAGTAACAACCCCAATTAGAATTGCAATATCACCCTCTCTATTAAGTGAATTTTCAAATCCTTTAATATCCGCTTTCATAGTTTCTACAATTGTACGTTCTTTTTCCCGTTGGGACTGATCTCCACCTGCTTTTGCAGCAGTTCTTTTAATCTTTTCAATGATTAAACTTCTACTTTTTTCCAAATTGTCCATCCCTATTAAATTCATATACTGTTCATAGTATCTTTCATAACTTCTTTTCTTTCCAAATGTAAATGTTATTTTTCTCATGTATTTTTATTCCTTCATATTTATATTATATAGTATAAATGAACTTCAGATATATGTAAATATTGGTCTTCCTTAACCGTAAAGCAACGTCCCATATCTTTTTCTTTTTTATAGAAATCTCTTTCTGTGTATATTCCATTCCATTTATAGATATGAATCTGTATCTTTCCCAAGAAATTTATCCAATTTAGCATAAATATAATATATAGGATAGTATGAATATGCATATAGGAATAATATGCTCTGCTTTTCTACGTCCCTGTATCGCCCTATAAATAAGGTTTTCTGGTAATAATGGCAGGAACATTTTTAGACTTGATTCCGCAATTTATGATCATCAGATTAGACTTAATTTCTGATATCCGGAATGGATTTAGACCGATCTTTAAAATATGTACATGATTTTGGACTGTTCAATAAAAAGAAAAAGCATCCATATTACGTTATAGGCTGCTTTTACGATTAACTCTATGCTATTTTTCTTGTGTTTTCCCCGGATTCAGAGCTTTCCTTTTCCTGGAGACCATATTCTTCCACTTAAACCAGACCTGACAGCTATGCTGAAAGATCTGTTGCTTATCCAATAATGCTCTGTTTTAAAATTTTATGTACGTATCGACAGTTCAGAAGATTACCGTTCTCACCATTGATCCGGATTGCAGATGCCAACATCCGTTTCAATGCGTTTAGCGACTTTCCTTCCTCTTTTAACATCGGACGGTACTGCTTCAATAAGTTTGCCGTGTCAGCCAGCTCCTGCTGTGTGCTTTGCAAACGATTTCTTCTACATTCAGTTGCCACAAAGTACTCAAATTCCTGCTCCTCTACACCTTGCTTCTGCATCGGTGAAAATACGGAATGACGGTATGTCATATAGTATTTTTTATCCTTGATGCCAATAGAAAAGAACTCTTTCAGGGAATGTATATAGTAACGCAATACTCTACTGGTTACGCATAACATTTCCCGAAATATCTTATAAAAGTTATGCACACCAACCTGATAGCTGCTCCGGTTTTCATGCGTCCGCTTAAGGAGCTCCATTAAGAGATATTTTTCATTTGCCTTCAGCTTTTGGAATTTCTTCTGATGAAATACCTGTCGGTGAAGGTTCACATAACCTTCCTTGAATGATTCCGGATATGAAAAATCATTTCTTAATATGACGATATCATAATCTGATTCCGTCTTCTTTTCATAAGTGATAATTCCTTTTTCAGACAGTGAGCGCAGAGAATTATAAAAGCTCTGTTTGCACATGCCAGTTTTTTTACATATATATTTATAGTGTACTCCATAAATGTTACCGCTGATATCCTGAACCTTTGCAATACAAAGGAAGAAATCCATCTCCTTATTTGTTAAATTTCGTAATTTGGGTAACAAACTATATTTGATTCTCATACGCTCACCTCCTCCTTAATTTCCATTTTATATATTGACATCTATACATTTTTTCATTAATATAGATGCATAGGGAGAATCTTTTTTCATAAGTACATAACGTAAGCATTTTTCCTTTCGGGCAAGTCTCCGCCAAGACTTGCCCCTTTTTCTATTTTGGGATCCATGCACTAAGCTGCAGATACATTTCTGTTCCGATTTTAAAAAGCTCTGTTCGTGGTGCCGGATATATAAGCCCGGCAAGTCCTATTATTGCCAGTGCAGCGATCACTATTGTCGCTGCAATCCGGATCAGCGTCCCGATCACTTTTACCAACGTACGGAATACGCTGCTTTTTTCTACTATAATTTTTTCTTCAGCATCATCTATATGATGCTTTTTCTTCAGCTCTCTCTGTGATTCCTGGAAGTCATTTTTTGCCTGAATGTCTTCCACTATATTTTTCCTGTATTTACTCATGTTTTCCTCTTCTGAAAAAGCCTTTTTTCTTTTTCGCTTTCTTTTCTTTTTTCTGTTCCGGATCATCCAATATATCACGATATAATTCAAGATGTGTTAATTTAAATGGATCTCTACAGTCTTTCGCAAAGAATGTGCTGTCCCTTTTATCACCCATCAATTCTAAAATATCATCCTGTTCTTCCCGGTCTTCTGATGTAAAATTAAAAATGTATGCCATTTTTTGATAGAAGTTATTTTCAATCAACATGTATGTTTTTTCAAATTCCCCAGGCTTAACGCCGACAACGCTGATCTGTATATTTTTTTCCAGGAATGAAATTTTATTGAATCCACGGTCATCATACACCCCATAATCGTATATGTAATAATCATAATCTTGCTGCAAAATATCCGGAAGTTTTTCCATCTTATAGTACATATCAATTCCCCGATATGTCGCCTTTCCATTCACCGGATCAACTTCCACATCTTCATATGCTTCTACTAGTGCTTCTACCCATTTATGCTCATTCATTTCAATATAACAAGCCTTGTATCCGCTATATATGAGATATTTCACAAGCTGTATAGCTTGCGTAGTAGTTCCCATCCGCTTTATAGCTCCCACTACACCTATAGTCTTTGCATTAGCAATATCATTATTTTTCTGTGATATTTCAACTTCATCTTCAAAATTCTGTCCCATATCTGGTCTTGTACGTTTCCCGGCAATGCACGCTTCCAGTTCTTCCTTTTTATCAGCCAAACGATCACAAAATACACATGTAAAAATCCCCTGATAATTTAAATGCATGATCAGATCACTCTGTCTGTTAATATCGGTCGCATCCATCACCGGCAATGCCTGATTCGCAAGTTGTATTTTTTTGATCACTTCAGCAATTTCTTTTGCCGGAGTAGCATATTGACCAATATCATACACAATCACTTTACACCCTTCACAGGACAATATATCATTTACCTGATCTTCTATATGCAAACTGGATTTTATGTATTTTACCTGCCATCCATGTTTTTTCGCTACATCTTCTGTCCAATAGCCTTTTTCTGTATTCCCAACGTAAACAAGCATATCTTTATCCTTTCTTCTTAAGCAAGTCGTTCCAATCATTTTCCTGTTCCGGAAGATCTACTATAATCTGAACATCCGGTCTTTCCTTTCCTATGATCTTTTTCAGGAGATCACAAGCCAGCTTTCCACCGTGATCGTTATTTGTTCCGATCCAGATTTCCTTTATACTCCTATCCGGCAGATAAGAATATATACTTTCCACTTTTCCGACACCAGCTAGAGCAAGATAATTGAAATTTTTCCAATGTTCTCGCTTAAGCGTCATGACTGATAAGCTCTCAATCATACTTTCCGTGATATATATAGCGGCCGCCTGGTTATCTACATATATTCCCTGTTTATAATCACATCCTGGAACGTCTCCATAAAAAGATCTGTATGTATTGGTTCCGCGTAGACAGGCAAATACCGGCTTTTCTTTTTCTGCATGGTCATATCCGACAAACACACAGTTCTTATGGACATCCTGATATAACTGCTTTCTATGAATCATTTCCTGCACTATATCCGGAGCAATTTTTCTTGTCTTAACCAAATACGCAAAAACATTATGCATATGCTGGTCTTTCTCCGGTAACCGGAATATCCTTTTTTTATCTGCTGACCGGATTTCAAATTGCGGAAGCTGTGACAATTGCTCTGCTCCACCAATCTCCTGTGTCAGCACTTTTAATACTTCATGAAGATCCATATTGGTAAACTCAAGAACAAAGTCAATGATCGATCCGCCTCTCCCAATCGCAGTTCCCATAGTCGGAACAGAATTACGCCAAAAGCAATTTTTTTCCGGATCTATGATCACAGAGTCATGCTCTTTCAAACTATAATATTTTCCTTTTCGTTTCACAGTAAATCCCAGCCGTGGTGCATAATCAATAATCCGGATCTGTTCTTTTATGATCTGATAAACGTTACTCATTTGCTATTTTCTCTTTCTGTTTTTCAATGTTAGATACTCTTTGCTGATATTCCGTTACTTTGTTTTTCAATTCTTCCATTTCATCCGTGTTCATCTGCTTCTGGCTCTCTGCATCGGATATCAATTGCTCTGTATTTTCTTTCTCCTCATCTGTTTGATAAGTTTCCTTTTCTTTTAATTCTGCAATCTTATCATCAATCCGGAGATTTTCCTGATTCAGTTTGCCTTGCTTTTGTTCCGCTTTTTGAATCTTCTTATTATAATCTGCTATCTGGCTGTCACAGCGCAAGACTTTATACTCTGTTCGGGATCTCTTCTCAATTTTTCCAACTTTTTTTACATCCTGTAAGCTGCTATACAGTTTTAACGTCGTGTCTTCACTCTCTTTCGGCATGTCCATCCGAAGTGAGATATCGGACCAACGACTTGGCAGATCTTTTATTTGCAACACTATCCAGTCATCTTCTTCAATGATCTTATCGACATATAGAGGATTTCCATTCAGATCCACTGCCGAAAACTTGTATCGGTTAATTCCATCATATCTTTTGTTTGTAATGTCAAGTTCCACTTCCATTTCATTTTGCTGCTTAGAATATTCCCATCTGATCAATTTTACTTCTCGGTCATTCCAATCTACTGTAGTACCTATTTTCGTAGCATTTCCAGACTGAACCGGAATACGCAGCCAAAATCTGGATGTAAAAAAAACTGTATATCCTCCAATAAAAAGAAAAAGAACGATTGAGAAAAATATATTACGGTTTCGTTTTTTTCTTTCGCTTGCCATTAGCGTTCCCTCTCATAATCATAGATTTTCTCTGAGCGTAACATCTGAACCGTCTTTTTTTCAGAAATTAACGCTTCATAGAATTTCGAATCTACCATTTTTTCATTAACGTATTTCAATTCCATTTCCACTGTCCGTCCCCACTCCATATCCTGACACATTTTTTCACTCCAGGATTCCGGTGGCCCAACGACAAACATCACATCCGCCATCATTAGATCTTTACAGATCTTCATATCTTTATATTTTTCTCTGGCAATTGCTTCACATGCTAGTTTCTTGTCACTCGGACAACATATATACATCTGTCTCATTTTCCTCACTCCTCATTTGTTTACATTTTTATTTCTTGTCGATGGTTTTACAAGTTCCGCTTTGCATATCTTCCACAACGTAAAAAGATTTGTTTCCTTTTTCTAAGATCATCCAATATAATTTTTTCCCCGAATCATATTGTGTGGTCACATCATTTCTGGATATAATTTTTTCATTTGTATATCCATTCATCAGCATCCAGTTTTTGATTGCATTTTCAAATGCTGCATAATTTTTTATCTGCTCTTTCACTTCCGTCCGCATATCACAGATTTCACATTTAATATCACTCAATTCTGATTCTTCCTGTGGATATTCATCCTGTTGTGTCTTTTCTTCTTCACTTTTCTCTTCATTATTAGTACGTATTTTTTCTTTTTTAACTTTTTCTATTTTTGCGTTTTCTCCTGATTTTTTACTCTGTCCAGGCATTCCAAAAAAGATAATGCCCATCAATACAACTGCAAATATAATAAGTAATACTCCTATTATTCTTCTTGATTTCATCCATCTTCTCCTTTCTCTTCCGGCCGGATCAGCCGGAAGGAATCTATCGTTAAATGGTTACGGTGTGATACACCAGCCTATCCATTGGTGCAACCTATTAATTCAATGGTTCGCCTGCGTTCCAACCCCATCCAAACCATCCATTTTTCACAAATGAAGTTAATGTCTGTTTTTTCCAAATACCGGTATTCGACACAACCATGCCGTTGCCAACATATATACCAACATGACCGAGCAATGCGTGGCAGCTTCCCGATTTTCCGGAACCCCTGTTATAAACCGTTGCCCCAATCGGAATATTTTTTGTCGAAGTAGATACGCCCCATGTCATCCAACCATTGTGTGCACAGCATATAGATTTATACCGTCCACCTAACGCTTTCTGATATACCGTAGCAACCCATTTCTGACACTGGCCGCCACGGCAGCCAAACAAACTTCCCTGCATGGCTACGTTATATACCTTTTTCTGTTTTTTTGTAGCGTGCTTCAGATCCTGCCCTCCGGTAGATTCGCCTCCGGTGCTATCGGTATTAGATAATCCTGCCACAGTCATATGATCCAGCCTGGAAAGATTGAATTTTTTCATATACATATTCAAAGTATTATACTGATTCTCGCACCATGGAGATTTTGATAATGCTTCTAACTGTGCCTGGCTTCCAGATCTCTTTCTTGCTGTTTCTGCTATCTTTTTATAAGCTGAAGAAGTAAGTAAAAGCCTCGCCCTATCTTTCAGTCCTTGCGAGTAGGACGTATATTTTCGATATGTACCGGTGGCTCCTCTGGTTCCATCCCATGTGACTTCACCCTTCCAGCTACTTCCAGTTCCCGTTGCTTTGAGTCCGAATAAGTTATATTCTTTTGACGCTGTATTGTATAGAGACGTTCCATCCCATGTACCGCCAACTTCCTGCTGAGCCTGCGCGATCGTCACACTAGCATAGATTCCATATTTTTCCTGCAGTTGCAAACTAGTTACCAAGATTTCATTTGTAACCCAGGGCGGCATCCCATCTAAATCGATTTCTACATCCTGAACATCATCATTTCCATTCTCGTTTTCTCCATTAATGATACCTAAAATCATTACGATACTCTGTGTTGTTGTAGTGACTCCGATCAGCATTAATGCCAACGCAGCAATTCCTATTATAAATATTGTTTTTTTTATCTTCCTTGTAACATCCACTAAACGCCTCCGTTAAACAGCTTTTCTTCCTCTTTCGTCAGATGCACGCGGAACTCCAAATTTTTATCCGATGCAATGCATAAGATATTTTCGCCAACTTCCAATTTAGGGATCTTATTTCGCTGCGATCTGGTCAATGTACTTTCAAATATCCGGTCAAGTAACGGCAGTGTGTTGGAATCCTGATGAAATATAAATTTGTACTGTGTCAATTCAAAAATCTTTTTCAAATCATCGATTGCCTCATCTGCAGATCCTTCCGGAACATAGTCACGAATGGACTGGCTTGCCAACATGATGCCGCCAAAAAATTTTCTTGCCTCTCGTAAATAAATGGTAATTAATTCCAGCGCGTGTCTTTTTTTAGCATTCAGCCATCGATGGCTCTCATCAATAATCATCAGGAAACTGGTAATATCTTCTAATTCAATCTCACCTTTTCGATACATTTCTGACATTAACTTTCCATTCGTTACACAGTTATCCCAGCACAGAGAGATCATATTAAAAATCTGTGCATCAAAAATCGATGCTTTCATTTCTTTTACGGTTGACAAATCGAAAGTTACGATTTGCTCATCCAATATATTGTCAATAGATGTATACCCATCAAATAAGGATCCATATGTTTCAACAACGTTTCCAATCACACGCCGGATCTTATCTACCAAAATTAATTTTTTCTTGATCAGCTCCATCCCTACTTCATTTACATAGGTACTTTCCTGCATTTCTTCTATTTTTTTATCAAGAAATTTTAGAAAATCTGAAAAAATCGGATATCTGTCCGCCGGCAATCCAGTAATCTGGGTAACAGCCTGTCCACTTTTCAATTCCATTCCGAAATTCTTATATAGTTCTCTCAAAAGCTCTTCAAACTCAACGATTTCTTCTACGCTTGTATTTCCTTCCACCAGATATTTATACAAAGTGGAAACCTTAGAGATATGCCGGATAAAGGAGATTCCTTCATTGTCTTCCGCACGTAATACCTCTAATGGATTTAATACGCCATTTGTTCCATCCAGTTTAATTACTTTGCCACCAAGTGTTTTGGTTAGGATCGTAAATTCTCCGGAAATATCAAATGTACGTACATAATTTCCTTTGATCGCATTGCTCAGAAAACGTTTTTTCAAAAGAGTAGATTTTCCGGAACCCATTGTTCCGAAAACAATGGAGTTATAGTACAGCCTTGTAATTGTTTTTGTAAATTCGTTAAATAAAACATTTCCACCACATGGCGTACGTCCCAGAAAATCTCCTGTCGGATCTTCTAAGGAGCTGTAGTGAAACGGATTTCCGGCCGCCACAACACTTGCAGTTAACGGTTGTCCATATGTAAAGAAAGGTTCTTGCTGCTGACGGTTATATGAACGAAATACAGACATCCACTCTGTCTCGGATTCATTCAGGAAAATTGCAGTTTTATATCCACCACTTTCTAATTTTGCCATGATATTTTTTACTTTATCTTCCAACTGATTCCAGGATGGATCTGCCACAAAAATACGGACATGTAATAATTTGATTACTTCACCCATTGCAGATATTTCATCGTAGAGTCGTTCCATCTCCTGATATCTCTGCTTAGCATTATATTTTTCCTGAAAATCGGTCGCTTCCATATAGCGGCTCTGCTGCTCTCTCATTGACCTGTTAATATTCTTCTGCACCTCGATAATATTATCGGTTGCAATATCAACGGTTGTGATCGTGTTATTGATATTACAAATTTTGGATAACCAAAACTCTTCCAGTTTCTGCGGAAATTCATATATGTGTATACATGTCTCATATCCGCTTCCGGTTAATACATAGCGACTGTCCGCAAATGTGACTCCCCCCTGCGGCTGGATTCGTTCCATCAAATATGGATCATAACTATTTTTCTTTTGCTTTTTTTTCTTTTTCCTAAACATCCTTATCTCCTATGCGACTAGTGAATTTTTATTATATAAGCGGTATAATATTTTGTGCTTTTTTTCTTCCGGTATTTCCAGTAATAATCCATCATTTCCAAGATGAAGCGTAGATTTCAATGTCAACATCTCTTTTTGCATCTCTTCCTGTGTTTTCGCATAAACCATATAATAATACTCTCTGGTTGTATTATTTTTCGCCAGCCATACAAGCTCATCATATTTCTGCTGCAGGAACTTTCTGTACATTTGATTATTCGTTGCGTTTATTTTCCGCTGCAGATAAGCCTGCTGTTCCTTTGTATCGCAAGGGAAATTTAACACTACCAATTTCAAGTCATTTTCAAACAGCTTGTACAACTTCGCAAACTTCATGCAATCGTACTCCACTTCATCCGCCGATGAATTGATCAGGTCTTTTGAATTGATCTGAACAAGATTCATATAAGTTCCATCCTTCATCCGGTAATAGCCTTCCTCCAGGTACTCTGCAACATCTATTTTTTCAAGAATACTTTTTTTTACCTTTTTTCCTTTCTTCATTTGGTATCCCTCTTCCTTCTCTATACGTTCCCGCCTCCGGCTTTTATTCAAGACCGGGGAATAACTTTCTTTATCTCTCCGCAGCATAATCATGACGCTTTCGTAATTACGCCTTTTTTTGTTATAGTAAGATTTTGCGGTTAAGAACACAGCCATCCCCAAAGAATAAATGAAAAAAACAATCTTAAGTGACGGGTGCACTAAATTTGCAAGCACCAGTGATACACTCATGTATATTAAGATAAAGAAAAAGTCGTAAATATAAATATTTTTTGAAACCTTCGTTTCGGATTTAATATCTTTTGCTACCAGATATCGCATTGCCTTTCTTCCTTCCTGCCATTTTTTTATGGATTAAAAATATCCTTTGGAGCTGTCTTCTTCTGTTCCATCTGTCCTTGTGTCTTACTTGTAGAATCCATCGTTTTTCCATTAGAAGAATCTGCTTCTAACACACCTTTCCATGTCTGATGAAAAATCTGTCCGTCAAACTCTACCGTTCCATTATGATTGATATCTCTTTTTGTCAACTCATCCGGATGGCTGATTTCTTTGTTCATATCTTCCAGATTTGCATTTTTATTTAACGGATCAACGCCATTCAAACTATCCATCATGTCATTAGAAATCGGGATCTCTGCATCTATACTTTCAGACTCCGGAAGTTCTGCCCCTGTCATTTCTCCGCTATCTGCCCCATTCAAGCTTTCTATAGAATTTGCAGATTCCGTTCCTAACTCTGCGGAATCAACTGCGTTTTCCATTTCCGGATCTGTATTGTTATTTTGCAAATTCATAGCATTTCCAGCATCATTCTGGCTATTTTCTTCTTTTTGATTTTCATTCGTTTCGTTTGCATTTGTACTTGCTTCTCCAGGCATTTCCGCATTTTTCTGATTCATATTTTCTGCAATATTTGCCTTTGCGCTCTGATCCGTATTATTCGTACGACTCTCTTTATCCAAAGTACTGCTATTTGTCATTCCGCTAAGTCCTTTACTCATCATCATTCCTGCAATTCTGGAAGCCTGAATACCTGCCATGATTTTTCCGGTTCCGGAAGATAATCCTGCATCAATACCAGTAAGTTTCTGGATAATATTAGGTCCATCAATTACCGCAAAAGCGATAAAAAGAAGGATCATAGCCTGTGTGAATCCTGAAAATCCTGTCTGATTTATGAACTTATATGCTAACAGGTATATTTTCAAACATATCATCACAAGAACTAACGTAATGTAGCTGTCTTTAATGCTATCCATAATTTTTAACGTCTTTTGGCTATTTGATAAATTAGCGGAATATAATACTGCAAGCACTCGCTGTATCACGATTTCGTATATAATCCGAACTACTTTATATGCCAGGCAGACATAGATCAATATCAGAGAACATAACCCTAATATGCAGTTAAACCACTGTATGTTATACCGGTAATAGTATTCATTTAATAAATCTGTCCAGGCAATTCCGTTATAACTTTCTTTTACCTGGATATTATCCTGTCTGTATAGGATTCTGTGAGACATCAGATCTTTTGAGCTTTCTTTCACATCATCAGGCTTCACTATTTCGTTGATATCAATCATTGCCATATCATCTTCTGAAAAATCGGAATAGGTAACCCGATTTTTCTTCGTCATATTCATAAGACCACCTTTAATGTGATCATCTAAATATATAAGGTCAAATACGGAAGAACCCACCATGTCATATACAATGCCCTTTGATTTTTCCGCCGCATTATCGTTCACGATTGCACTACGCATATCATCAGCAAGAAAGCCATTCAACTGCTGGATCAGATAGCCGGAAGACGATACGATTAATACCGCCAGGCACAGATTCATGACAAACTTTGGTTTCTTTTCATGCCAAAAGATAAGTACAATGCCAAGAAAAAGCAGCGATAGCGAAACTAATGATACAAATACCGGTTTCCATGCTTTGATAAAGTTTTCTACCGGCCCCCACTTTGTGAAATCCACTAATTTAAAGCAATTATCAAATAAATTAGCTGCATTCGTGGCAACCCATGCCAGCCCTTTCACTAGTGACCATCCACACCACCGGACTGCTGATGAAACTATGTTGTTGATTGCAAGAATATCATTGTTCCTCATGAGCACTTTCAATATGCCTTTTTCGTCTACAGCAAATGCTGTTGCTGGAAACAGAATGACCAATGCTGCAATCAACGCTGCACCTATGTAATATTTTTTCCTGTGCATAATCAAATCCTTCCTCTAAGCTGCCATACTGAACTCGATCATACTGATCATGGCTTGCTTATCTTCTTTTTTTGCATCACTATCATTTATTACTTTTATCAGATCTATAATAAATGTATTCGTATTTACATCTATGCCGAACATATGCTTTGTCAAGCGAATGATTTCATCACAATTTGACAATTCGGACAACTTTTTTGGTTCCGCAGACCGACTGTCCCCACCATTTTGAAAATGAGCAAATGCTTTTCGGTAATCAAATACAATATTCTCCAGTTGTATGTAACTGCAGTCTTCCGGATTCATTTTATTCATATCAATCTGATCCGGATTTGGAAATGTATTTTGCAGATATTCATAACGGAACAAAAATACTTTTCCAGATTCTACAGAATTAAAAATCGGTGTCGGTCGAATTCTGTGTCCCTTCAGATCTCGCCGCTTCATCACACGCTTAATTACACACTCACCTTCTTGCAACTCTTCCAACTGGTTCATGCTAAGTAATGGCTTTTCCATTGTTGATTCCGAAAAATATTTTTTCATTGTCAGTTTATCTCCCGATCTTTGGATATCTACGATCGTTTCATTTCCCAGATTTTCAGAAAAGTTTTTAGCAGTTGCATCATCATTCGTTAATATGAATATGTGATTTCCGCAGTTTCCCATCAATGTTTCTGCATCGTCACCATACAGCTTTTTCATTTGTGAATGTGCCTGAATATAAAGATCAAATGATATATTCCTTCCAAGGCATACTGTAATAATATTCGCCATACCTTCTATTGCCGGTAAATTTCCAAATTCATCACAAATGAACTTCACCGGTCTATCACATTTACCAGTTTTTGATCTGGTAGCTTTCTTTTCCAGCACAAATGTTAATTGACGTATAAACACCGTTGCCAAGAAATGTGTCGATTTATCGTAATCCGGAATACCTAAAAATATTGCCATTGGTTTTTCACTAAATCCGATATTTTCTAGCTGTACACTGCTCTTAGCTGTCATTTTTGCAATATTCTCAAAAGTAAATATTGTAAGTTTAGTAAGCATGGATGCAAATATTGATCCCTTTGTACGATCTCCGGTAACCTGAATACCAGCATATTTCATTTTTGCACGATCCAATGCCGGTCTTTGCGCAAAATAACTATCCAGTGCCGTTACATTTGGATTTTTTTCATTTGTGATAGTGGCTAATTCTGTAAAAGTATTGATGATTGAATACATATTTATCTTTTCTTCTTCGTGTTCTCGCAGGCAATCATCTACATGTGCTAATATCAATGCAGTTAACAATGAAGAAGATGTATCCTGCCAGAAAGAATCTGTATTTGCCGGGCTATCTGGATTAAAAATAGAATAACTGAATGCCTGTGCCAGTAATTCTGCCTCTGCGTAATTCCCATTCATATATTCTTCTTTAATCTGCTCCAATGGATTAAATCCCATAGAATGCAAGGGATC
>NZ_QTUV01000013.1:0-35559 GCF_003435815.1 Dorea sp. AM10-31 | reverse complement strand
CAAGGGATCATCCAGATTCAATAAATGAACTATGTACCCTCTTTTCTCCAATGTTTCTTTTGAACATTTATATAATTCCATTTTAGGATCCGTAATGATCATGGACGTTTTCTTTTCAGCCCTTGAATATACGTCAATAGATGGAATTACAAACATTTCACCTTTGCCAGATCTGGTTATTCCGATAATCAGGTTATTGATTACAGAATGATCAATATATAAATTTTTTCCTATTCTTGAAATAATGGTTCCCCCATATCCAGGGAACTCTTTATCTCTATCCGGTATTTCCCGATACTGCTCTTTTATCTCTTTGTTTGTTGTCCATCTGGCTACCCCCTTTTGGCCAACATTAAGATTTTCTTCTGCAAATCCAGAACGTATCTGATATATCATCACGATATTACATAGCAAGCAACCGACTCCGACTATGATATATATAACTTTCAAAATCGGATATGTACTAATTTTTACGAAATCCGGAATCAGATTGGATAACCCTATATATTTTTCCGGATGCTCCAGATTCTTAACCAATTTAGGAAAATTGCATATAATATTCACTATATAAGAAACCAATAAAAAGAAAAAAATATCTGTAAATATACATCTTGCTGCAATCACATATTTATTTGCAAGAAACCGATTTAATTTCATGGTTTGCTTATAGCTTTTTTCTTTCTTCTGTAACATCTTTCTATCGTTCCATCTCCTGCTGCATTTTCTTTGTTTCTTTTACGTTTTTCAACATTGCTTTTTCTATATTTTCATCTAATGAATTATTCTTCTTTAATCTGCTCCAATGGATTAAATCCCATAGAATGCAAGGGATCATCCAGATTCAATAAATGAACTATGTACCCTCTTTTCTCCAATGTTTCTTTTGAACATTTATATAATTCCATTTTAGGATCCGTAATGATCATGGACGTTTTCTTTTCAGCCCTTGAATATACGTCAATAGATGGAATTACAAACATTTCACCTTTCCACAGATCAATAGTTTCGCAATTTTCCTTTTCTACATTTTTAAGACATGATTTTTCCAATTCATCTATCTTCTCCCAAGTATATCCAAACTTATTTACAAGTTTCTCTGAAAGCTCGTCAATATAAATACTCATATCCATTGTAGGCTTATAAGCAAATATTTCTGTTGCAACTTTCAATCGATCTACTGTTAATCTTTCCAGAAATTCATCTACATCTTTTTCTGATTTTAAGATGCTGCCATCAATCTCTACGCCTCTATATTCCATAATCATTACCTCTGACGTTTACCGCTCCAACTCTTGTCCTTTTTGCATAGCTCTGGCTTTATTTATTGTATCCTGCATGGCTTTCTGCAAATCTTTATCCCATGTAATGCCTTTCTGATCTGTAAGCCTTTCCCATGTTTCCTTAACCTCTTCATAGTTTTCTTTAGCTTCTTTTAGGGATATTGCTTCTTTTCCACCTACATTTCCAACTGCAACTGGAACATCATTCTGATATACAATTGCAGAAATGTTTGATACAATTGGCTTTTCAGGCTCTAACACCTGCAACGGTTCATATGTGCTATAAAATCTTGCAACCACTCGATTATACTTATCACCAAACTGAACCTCTTGACTTTTCACTGCACTTTCATTCGTAGTGAATACAGCGTTGCCAATTTCCAGCTCTTCTCTTTTTAAAATGTTAGACATCTTATTTGTGTCCTTCATCTTTAATGCCTGCAGAAAATCCTGCACAGGGGTTTCTTTCATTACTTCTTTCCGTTTTTCTATCGGATTTTTGGATTCTATACAGCTTTCGTCCACTTCCATGGTTCGTTCTTCTGCCTTTTCAATAGCCTTATCTTTCTCTCGTTCTGCCATTTCATCCATATATTGTGAAGCTTTTTCTGCCTGTGCAATCGCTTTCACCAGATTTTCCGGCTTGTCTTCAATCATCTGAATCCAGCTCTGAACATATGCCTTGTGGTTATCAATATGTTCCTGTGTCTGTTCTACCTGCAGATCCGCAGACAAAAAACAGGAGGTCATTTCTGCAACCAGCTCCTCGTGTGCATATTCCGGAGTTCCAAAATGTCCTTTCATTTCCCTGTTCAATCTTTTTTCATGCCCTGTTGCATGAGCAAGTTCATGTAATGCAGTCGCATTATATGCATAAGAATTAAAAAAGCTGTTCTTTTCTGGCAAATGGATCTCATCTTTTGCAGGTATATAATAAGCCTGATCCTGACCATCGTTATAGATTGGTACTTGCATGCCTTCTGCAATCTTTTCAATCAATTGTTCCTGATCAACTTCTTTATGATTTTCCTTAATTTTTTCCGGAATACCTTCAATCAGATCACCATTAAATACTGTGGTATATGTTGCTCGCAGAGAATATCCTTCTCCGATCCGTCCATCTACATCTTTCAGCTCCTTCCATGTGACTGCCTTTTTTTCTTCATCATCATAAGGAAACCAATATTCAACTTTTACACCATGTCCTTTCGCATTTTGAAGCTTCCATCCATTCTTTTTTATTTGCAGGAATGAAGCCCAACGATTATCTTCATATCCTCTCGCCCTGGCAATCAATTTCAAATACATAAAATTGATTCCCCTGTATTTATATCCTGTTTCGGCATTTTGAGGCTTTTCTGCTGTCCATCCTTTTTTCCAATCTAACTGTTTTTCTTCAAGAACAGACAGAAAGGTTTTTGCTAAATTTTCACGATACTCATTTATCTTGCTGTTCTTCATCTTCCGTTATCTCCGTCATACATTCTTCTACTTCTTCTTGAGTCAATGTATCCTCATCAATAAATATCTGTATCTTCTCCATTTGCTACCTCTGCTTTCTTTCGATCAACTGCTTAACATATCCTTCATATCTTTCTTCCGTTTTTTGTTCGTTTTTCTTAATTATTTCAATTTTGATAGTTTCCATTTTCCACCTTCTCCTTTTCTCCACATCTCAAAACATAGTTATCTTCATATCCATGAATATAACCATCTCATAGCTCTCTTGTAGGCATTGCATTTAAAATGCAATCTGCCCTGTGATCCATTTTGCTGTATAGATTGCGCCTAAGATCAATAACGCTCCTAATATTACCCATGGAAGTGATTTTTTCCCTTTCTGTCTTGATTCCTCACTTGGAATTGCACACATTACACCAATCACAATAAATGCAACTGCAATAAGAATGTATGTATACGGTGTAACTGCTGTACATAACTTATTAATATTACTCGCCCACTTGTCCATTCTTTATTCTCTCCTTTTCTTCTGTCTTTTCCTTTTTTCTTCTCAAAATAAATAGAATAATCACGATCAATGCCAACAGCAGGAAGATTCCAATCCCCACATATATCGGCGTATAATCCACTGGTTCTGGATGATACGTTGCTACAGCCTTAATCTGGTAAATAGATTCACTGTCACTTTCTATTACCTTTTTTCCTGAATAGTTGGCTGTATATACAACTCCCATCTCTTTTTTTCTTTTATGCTGCCACGGTAATTTACTCTGTAATAAGCAACGCTCCTCTGCACATCTGCCCTGGCATTCCGGTAAGTCATTCCATTTTTTGTATATGGCTTGCCAACCCAGTAAGACCGGAGCACCCTGTGATCTGACTTAGATGCTCCAACGGATTTCAACAGTTCACTTTCATAACCTTTCAATGGATTAGTTGTATTTTTTTTAATCTGTTTTCCCTGCCACTCATACACATCCGCATCATAATTTTTAAATGTGATATTGATATGTGTATTCTGCCATCCGGATTTACTGGTTTTTGTTATTCCAGAAAGCTTACACTGTACTTTTTCCATCTTTCCTGTCGCTGCGTTTTTTACCGTGATCGTCTTTATCGCCGGTACCTGGCTGCTTGATACCTGATGATCATAGTCTGTATATCCGGTCACTGACTGGGTATAAGCTTTCTTATACTCCACGTCTTTCTGATCAACATTTTGAAGTACATAAGTAATTCCATCTTTCTTTATCTGCTTGGGAAAATCAGCCTTTTTTCCTTTTGCTTTTACATTGCTTTTTCTGGAAATCTGTACTTCTTTTTCTTTTTTTGCCGGCTTTTCGGAGAGTACATCATACTTCGTGACTCTGAGTAAATATTTTTTCCCATTCTTTGTGATCGATTTTGGAAAATCATATGTCTGATTTTTATTATCTGCCGTATATGTTTTTGATTTTGTAACCGTTTTTTCGCCTGCTGAGACAACTTGTCCCGGCAACGCGCTTAACAGGATGCTACCTGTCAACAGGCAGCTAATCAGCATCTTTCTATTTCTTTTCTTTTGCTTCCTCATCCTCTTCTTCCTTTCCTTGTCTCTTTTTTATATAAAGGACAAGTGCTGCTGATCCGGCAAGCAATATTACAGAAAGTAACGGATTTGCCTGATCCCCTGTTTTTACATTTGTATTTTTATCTTCACGTCCTGAATGTGGAATATTGGTATCGATCGTTCCAATCTGAAGTTCATCAATCATTACGACCGTCTGCAGCTTGGATGTTTTTTTGATCGTGAATTTCACATCTTTAGCCAGCTTATACTTCTTCGGGCAAGATACTTCATGAAGAATATATTTTCCTGCCGGAAACTTTTCCTTTTTCCAGCTCGTTTTTCTGGAAGAAAACTCTTCAATTACTTTTCCTTTTTTATAAAGGATTTTCTGATCATCTTCTCCCAGCTTTGCTTCCGACTTAATATCTTCTGCAGCTATGATCTGCAGTTTGCATCCCTCTAGCAGTTTCTTAGTATCTGATGCCAGCTTCTTTACTTCAATTCTTGTCCTGACATCTTTCATTTCTACAGTCTGTGTTTCGCCATCATCTTTGACTGTAAACTCCACGTCTTTCGCCTTGCTGTATCCATCCGGTGCTGTTTTTTCAGACAAGATATACTTCTGCCCTACTATCAGACCATCTACCTTGTGTGGAGTTTCTTCTGAAATCCAACGATCGATCTCATTTCCCTTTTCGTCTTTGATTACCAGCTCCGCACCAACAAGTGGCTTCTTCGTTTTTTCATCCAGTTTCAGGATCTGTACTTGTTTGTCTTTCATGACAACTTTCTGATTTTTTCCATCATCAGCAACCGTGAATGTAATATCATTTGCTTTACAATATTCGCTTGGTGCAACTTTTTCGGATAAAATATACTTCTTTCCCACAACTAATCCGGAAATCACATGCGGTTCTTCTCCGGATGTCCAATGATCCAGCTCATTTCCTTCTTCGTCCGTTAAGCTCAGCTCTGCTCGTGGCAGTTCTTTCTCACCGGTTATATCTGTTTTTGAGATTATCACCTGCTTGTCTTTCATGACAACTTTTTGGCTGCCTTCATCTTTCACTGTAAATTCAATGCTATTCGCCTTGCAGTATCCATCCGGTGCAAGTACCTCTGTAAGCGTATATTTCTTTCCCACAACCAGTCCGGTTATCTTATGAGCTTCTTCCTCTGAGATCCAATGATCAATTTCATTTCCTTCTTCATCGGTCACACTCAGCTCTGCTCCCGGCAGTTCTTTTTCACCGGTGATATCTGTTTTAGAAATAAGGATTTCTGTAGGCTGATCAGATACCGTTAAGCTGATCGGCTCGCCTTTCCATCCATCTTTGATTGAGAATGTCAAATCCTTTGCCTTAAAATATCCTTCTGGTGCATCTGTTTCCACCAGTTCATATTCACCCGGCTGCAGATAATTCAACGATTCTGTTTCGCCTTCTTTCACGCTTGTTGCATAAGGAAGAATTGCGACACCATTATCACCTGTTGTAAATTCTACAAAAGAGCTTCCATCTTCTTTCTTCCAGGTAATATCTTCTCCTGTTTCCTTGGAACGGATCTTGAAAGTTGCATTGGCTAATGGTTTTCCTGTCACTGCATCTTTTTTCAGAATCTGTATGCTATTAATCTCCTGATTAACTATTTTTTTGGCAATCGTAGCTCCTACGATGTGCACCTTAAACGGATTTGCCGGAGTATAGCCTTCCGGTGCATCTGTCTCATAAACGATCCAGTCTCCGGCAGAAAGCGTTACTTCTGCCACACCTTTTGAATCCGTTTTAAATACGACTTTCTTTTTTGTAGTAGAATTAATTGCGGTAAACTCTACTCCTGCACCAGCAGCCACTTCCACACCTGCAGTCGATTTCAACATTTTTTTGATAATGACCTTCCCCGGGGCGGCAGTCCATTCTACTTTCAGTGATGTCGTTTTTGTTGGATCTTTTACTCCTGATTTTATAAGATTCTGTGTTTTAGCACTCTTTGTTTTACACAAAATACTTTGGAACTCATGAAGCGTACCTTTAATTTTACCTGTGCTAAAAGCTCCACTCATGGACAATGGAGCGGTCAGATAAAAGGTGCTTCCACCATAGATCTGTACTTTTCCGGTAGTGCCACTGGTTTTACCAGTAACACGTTTTAACGTTACATTTTTCGGTAATGTTATCGTTACCTTATTTCTGCTATCTGCTTTAAAAGTTATATTTTTTGTCCGCTGCACAGAGCCACTGATATAACTTTTTGCAACAGACACGCTAAAATCTACTTCTTTGGACGGTACTGTCTTATTTTTGATATAATTCAGAAACTTAGATAATCCTATTTTTGCATCTGTAGGACCACCTAAACTGATTACAGATTTCGCGCCACTGTAATAATAACTCAATGCGAGTGAAGTACATACATATCCCTGTGCTTCACTTTTAAAGCCATTCCACTGTTCCTGGCCTTTCCATCCGTAATAAAGTACTTTCTGTACATTTTTATTCTTATAGATTGAGGTTGTTAATTTCGTTCCAGTCGGTGGCGTGCTTTTTTTATGTTCCATACAAAAAGCAACCTTCCCATTTACTGAAAACTTTCCTACGGTTACTCCTCCATAGGTCATTTTTCCGTGATATGCCACCTTATCTGCCGCCGCTGATGCTGGAAGATTTGGCAGAATACTGGCACACATTACGATCGCCAGGAATGCGGCGATCCATTTTTTTATGTTTTTCATCTCTTCCTCCTGTTCTAAATAAAAAAACTACTAATCTCCTATATTGATCAGTAGTTTTTATCTTAAGTCTCTCGTAACTGTCTGTATTCTACTAACCAATATTCCATATCTGCTTGACTTACCACCTCACCCCATGTTAATATTGGTTTGGATTTAATTGGTGTGGCGTAAGCCATGGGCGCATCTGTTTGCGGCAGATGTGCTCTTTTTTTGTCTTCTTATCTCTTCCAGCTCATCTCTATAGTTTTGTAGTTTTTCTACTGCTATTCCAACAAGAATAATTAATGTTCCCATTAATAAGTATGGAAGAACTTGTTGTATTGATTTGTTATTTTCTATTCCTATACAAGCAAGTATCCAAAATGTAATTCCTATTAATCCGGTATTCGCTATCATGAACTCACCTCCTGACATTGCATATTTATTTTATAAGCAGGCTTTTATCGTAAATTTCTCTGTGCTGTGTCCGGATCATATAGATCCCGTCTGCCATTCCCACCACCGCCACGTTGTAATTCTCGATATAGCGTTCCTCTATGTACATTTAATATTTCTGCAATATCTTCTGTTGATACTCTCTCTTTACATAACTGTGCAATTTTCAATCTGTCATCGTACGTTAATCTCGTATATTTTCTTGGCATAATTCACTTCTCCTTAAACAAAAAAATGTCAGAAGAGGTTATCTTCCGACACTAAATTTAGGTAAAAAAATAAATGCGGAAGAGGTTTAAAACCTCTTGTCGCATTTAATTTTAAAACTTATAAAACAGATCTTATTGCAAATAAATCACCTGCAGAATTGCCCACAAACACCTAAAAATTAATCCGCCCTTGCATCCAGATTTTTCCTTTGAACCGGCGTCCGGCTTTCGGCTCTCCAAATACTCGATGAACCGGCACGCAGACATCGAATTTTAGGTCATTTACTTCCAAATTCATCACATAAAGTTCCTCTTTTGTGTAAATGTTTTCCACAATCCGCACACCTGTTATCACACCCAGGATGGAATACCGGTCACACTCTACACTGTAAGGCATGATGTATGTATCTACAATACTGAATACATCTTCTTTAATCAGCCTTCTTGATACTTTTGTGTAAATGTCTATATCATCCAACGCCAGATTCTCGATTGCTTCCGCATCTCCGGCTCTTGCAGCACTGACAAGCATCATCCGGTTATGCACATCTTCCGACTGCTGCTGTTTCTGTGATTCGTCCTTCATTACCGGCAGGAGAATCTTTCCCTCATTGCACAGCCCGGATAATGTAATAGAGTCATAACCTCCCGGCTCCTGCGGATGCCATTTCTTTTTCAGATATTCCATATAATTCTGAATCCGGAACATTAATGTAACACCTATTTTCACATCTTCACAGATGCCGATGTAGGACTGTTGATCCTTTGTTCTTTCCACCGTTACATCTGCATATGTTGTAATTCCGGTTCCGTAAAAATAAGGATATATATATTCTCTTTCAAATATTCCATTACTGTCCTGAAATCCGCCCGCTGCAATTCCAATATTTTTTGCAAATTCTTTTTTATACTCGCACCGGTCATATTTATCTGCAGTTACAGACATTACAGCACGTTCATTATTCTCCTGCTCCAGCCCCTGCAATAAACGATCCAGTTCTTGTTTTGACTTTACACTTTCCATTCCAATTGCAGTTAAATATTGATGCATTTTACTTCCTCATTAATTATCCCCGGAGTCATTCGCTGTGGACTTATTTATCCACAATTTACACATTTATTCCGGTATTATTTTGGTCTGATCTCGCTCTTACCACCCATATACGGTCTGAGAACTTCCGGAATCTTGACAGATCCGTCAGCCTGTAAATTGTTCTCCAAGAACGCGATTAACATTCTCGGTGGAGCAACAACTGTATTATTTAATGTATGAGCGAAATATTTGCTTCCATCTGCTCCTTTAACACGGATACCAAGTCTTCTTGCCTGAGCATCTCCAAGGTTTGAACAACTACCTACTTCAAAATATTTTTTCTGTCTTGGAGACCATGCTTCAACATCACATGATTTTACTTTCAGGTCTGCAAGGTCACCAGAGCAACATTCCAGTGTACGTACCGGGATGTCCATAGAGCGGAACAGATCTACTGTATTTTTCCATAACTTATCATACCACTGTTTGCTTTCTTCCGGTTTACATACAACAATCATTTCCTGCTTTTCAAACTGGTGAATACGATATACACCTCTTTCTTCGATACCATGTGCACCTTTTTCTTTACGGAAGCATGGAGAGTAACTTGTCAGTGTCTTTGGCAGTTCTTCTTCTTTAGTCATTGTATCAATAAATTTACCGATCATAGAGTGTTCACTTGTTCCGATCAGGTAAAGATCCTCTCCTTCGATCTTATACATCATGGAATCCATCTCTGCAAAACTCATAACACCTGTTACAACGTTACTTCTGATCATAAACGGCGGGATACAGTAAGTAAATCCACGGTCGATCATGAAATCACGTGCATAGGATATTACTGCGGAATGAAGTCTTGCAATATCTCCCATCAGGTAGTAGAAACCGTTTCCTGCTACTTTTCCTGCTGCCTCAAGATCAATACCATCAAAACTTTCCATAATATCTGTGTGATACGGGATTTCGTAATCTGGAACAACCGGCTCACCAAATTTCTCAATCTCTACATTCTCGCTGTCATCTTTTCCAATCGGAACAGACGGATCAATGATGTTCGGGATGACCATCATGATCTTCTTAATTTCAGCTTCTACATCTTTTTCTTCAGCTGACAGGCTTTCTACACGATCTGCATTTGCCTGTACTTTTTTCTTCAGTTCTTCTGCTTCTTCTTTCTTACCATGTGCCATACATGCACCGATTTCTTTGGAAATTTTATTTCTCTCTGCACGAAGAGCTTCTACTTCCTGTTTGATATCTCTGTTTTTCTGATCCAGCTCGATTACTTTGTCCACTAATGGAAGTTTTTCATCCTGGAATTTATTCTTAATATTCTGCTTCACCACATCTGGGTTCATTCTTAAAAATTTAATGTCTAACATATTGTATCCTCCTCATTTTGTAATTAATATAGGTTTATTATTATCCTTTAGTTTTATAATTACCTTATATAGTAGTTTTACATTTTACTGCTATTTTTCTACAGTTTCCGGTGTATATTCCTGGAAAATCGCTTTATCCAGTGCTTCTGCCTCTTCCTCAGCAAGTTCAACAAAGCTCTCACCTTTAACAATTTCTTTTACATAAGTGTAACAGCCTTCTCTACTATGCATTGCATTCAGGATAAATCCATTATTACGATTATCCAACAGTGCAAGTACGAAACTAAGTTTACCTCCCATTTCGTTAAATGCATCGTATTTCACAACACCGATCTTCTGATAATTTCTATCCATCTTCCGGTTCAGTTCACGAATGTCAAGACGGTTCTGTTTTACAACTTTTACTACGGATTCAAGATCTGTATAGCGTTCTTTCATGCTCTCTTCAAGAGTTTTACCGTCTTTTCCTTTCATAAACGTCTGATAGCTGCTTTTTAGCCTATTGTAATTCATTGTAACATTTACAGTAAGGATAAACAACACAATAATCAAAATCAACATTAAGATAATAATGATTCCCGGATCAATCCCTATTGTACTTAAGATTTTGCTTTCCATAAGTTCTTATTCTTCCTTTCCTATTGTCATAATCATATCGAACATACGTTCTAGTTCTTTTTCTGAATAATACTCTATTTCTATTTTACCTTTTCCATTGCTTTTTGATGCAATACTGACCTTCGTTCCCATAACTTCTTTCATACGGTTTTCCAGATCTTTATAAACAAATTCATTCTCTACTGCTTTCTTTTCTTTTGGTTTTTTCGGATTCTTAATCTCCTTAACCAGCTTTTCTGTTTCACGTACACTTAATTTTTCATCGAAAATACGATTTGCAAGCTCATACTGTAATTTCTTATCGTCAATTGCCAGCAGCGCTCTTGCATGTCCTGTAGAAATCATCTCATCAATAATCATCTGCTGTACTTTATCATCCAGTTTCAACAAGCGCATAGAGTTTGTTACAGCGGTACGACTTTTTGAAACTCGATCTGCGACTTCATCCTGTTTCAATTGAAATTCTTCAAGAAGTTTTTTAAATGCCATAGCTTCTTCGATTGGGTTCAGATTTTCTCTCTGAATATTTTCAATCAAACGAATTTCCACAATTTCCTGTTCACTGTATTCTTTTACTATTACAGGTACCTCTTTGATACCGGCCAACTTTGCTGCACGCCATCTTCTTTCGCCTGCAATAATCTCATAATAATCTTTAATTTTCCTGACAAGCAACGGCTGCAAAACCCCATGAAGTTTGATAGAATCAGCAAGCTCAAGTAATGCATCTTCCTCGAACTTCTTTCTCGGCTGCTCTCGGTTTGGTTCGATCATGCTGATTTTCATCATCTGAACGCCGTCTTTCATTTCTTCTTTTTTCTCTTCAGCTTTTTGTACTGTCTCTGTATTTTTCTTAGCCGGTTTATTATCCGGTATCAAACTATCAAGACCTTTTCCAAGACCTTTTTTCTTAACCGCCATCTCTCATTCGCCTCCTGCACTATTTTCCGTATTATTCTTTTTCCATCACCTCATCCGCCAGGCGCATATAACTGTCTGCACCTGCAGATTTTGGATCATATTTGTTAATCGGCATACCATAACTCGGTGCTTCTGCCAATCGAATATTGCGAGGAATAATTGTTTTATATATTGTCTGATCTAAATTATCTTTTACATTTTCAACGACTTGCAACGAAAGATTAGTTCTTGCATCATACATTGTAAACACAACACCTTCTATTGTCAGTTGCGGGTTCAGACGATCACGAACCAACTCGACTGTATGAATCAGCTGGCTTAACCCTTCCAGCGCGTAATATTCACACTGAATAGGAACTAATACAGAATCTGCTGTAGTCATTGCATTAATTGTCAGCATACTCAAAGATGGTGGACAGTCAATTACTATATAATCATAGTCTTCTTTAATATTTGCAATCGCATTTCTTATAATATACTCTTTTTCATCTACATCAAGAAGCTCAATTTCCGCTCCGGACAGATCAATACTTGTTGGTATTATATCCAGATTTTCCAGAACATCCCTCACAATTACTTCATTAATTGATGATTCTCCTATAATCAAATCATACACTGTGTTTTCAACATTATTTTTATCAACACCCAATCCACTTGTCATATTTCCCTGCGGATCCATATCCACTGCCAGAACTTTCTGTCCTTTTTCCGCAAGGCATGCCGATAAGTTGATAGCTGTAGTTGTTTTTCCCACTCCACCTTTTTGGTTGGCAATAGCTATAACTCTTCCCATTTTTATCACCTTTCTATTTTGAGCTTCTTCTAGTATAGCATTTTTTATTTTACTTTTCTATAAATGTTTCACGTGAAACATAATTTTTCACTTTTTTATAAATGTTTCACGTGAAACATTTATATTTTTGTCTATTTATAATCTTAATGAATATTACCTGTTTACTATAATAATTAGACTGTCTTTAGAATATAACGTTTAAGACTGATCTTTTTGGCGGCACAAAGCATAGAACAATTTACAAGGCAACTTTTGATTCCGGTATCATATTATATCATTAAATTTTATTCTTATCTTTAATATTATCTTAATTTTGTCTTATACTGTTGTAATTATTTTAAACATATCAATTTATTTATAAGCAAGTAAAGAAAATTAACGCCCTGATTTTATGATGATTTATTTATAATTACATATAATTTACAATTACATATTCTTTCTTCAAATTATAAAATTCATCGTCCCATATTATATATGTTTCACGTGAAACATATTACTTATAATATTAGAATAATTTATGACTAACAAAAATAATTTTCTAACTGTCAACGTTATATTATTCTTGCAGCAATATTTATGAAATAATGTTTTCTTTCATTCTTTAAATTCTTGCAACAAATGTTTCACAACAACTATTCATTTATATATTACGATATTTTTCCAAAAGCATCTGTATCACTATGTTTCACGTGAAACATTTACTTTAATTTTAGCATGTGGTATTATTTATATTGTAGTATCAAACGTTTTCACTGATTCCATTAATCAGAAGATCAACATTTGATGTGACAATATATAAGCAAAAGGAGTAATACTCATGAGTTGGAAAAAGAAAGCTATTACTATATCTGCATTATCTGCATTGACAACATTTACTATACATTTGGCTAATAAAATAATTGATATTTCCGCGACTTCTGAAAATCACGAGCAAAACACAGCCGGTTCTTACTTTGATTGGAAATTTGGAAATATATATTATGAGAAATATGGCGAAGGTGAGCCTGTTCTTCTGATTCATGATTTTTCTGTCGGAAGTTCATCTTATGAATGGCACAGAATCATTGATAAACTGGCAAAAAGCCATCTTGTTTATACAATTGATCTGCTTGGATGCGGAAGATCCGAGAAACCATCCATCACTTATACTAATTATTTATATGTGCAATTAATCACAGACTTCATTAATCAAGTTATTGATTCACCTTGTGATGTCATAGCAACCGGTATTTCTGGATCATTCGTAATTGCAGCCGTACAGAACAACAAAAATCTTATAAATCGCATTATACTTGTAAATCCTGAAGATGTGAATAAATTAAATAAGATGCCATCAAAGAGAAGTAAATCTCTGACATGGTTTCTAAATATGCCTGTATTCGGCACTTATTTCTATAACATATTAGTAAAAAGGAGACTTATTACAGATAAATTCAAGAACGAATATTTCTATGATCATTACAAATTAAAAGAGGAATATATTAACAACTACTACGAAACAGCTCATCTGGACCACTCTTCATCCAAATATTTGCTATCCAGTCTGCTTGGCCATTATACAACTGTTAATGTCTATCATTGTATGAAATCGTTAACAAATAGTATTTTCATTATATCTGGAGATGAAGATTCCCGAAATGCTGATATTGCGTGCAAATATGAAAGTATTCTTCCATCTATCGAGATTATGAAAATAGAAGATACCAAACATCTTCCTCAATTAGAAAGACCTGATGCTTTCATTGAGCAATTAGCTGTAATACTTTCCTACGAAGATGAAACGACAATTTAGTATTATACAAGGTAAAGCAAAAAGATGAATGTGCCTGCCCCATGCGCTACGTACATTCATCTTTTTTATTATCCTATATTCTTTTTACACCAATGGCTCCTTCGATGGCAATCCTGCTTTTCTTGGATATTTCTTACCGGTATTCTTTACTTTCTTTATTTTCACAAAAGAACGACCGATATCTGTTCCCGGAAGTGCAAATTTTATAACATCACCCAGTGTACCTCCAAGTATACTTACTGCACGTTTCGATTGCTGTAATTCCTCTTCTATCTCACCGGACTTATAGGATATAAAATATCCCCCTACCTTTACATAAGGCAAGCAGTATTCAGATAAAGTAGCAAGATTTGCTACTGCTCTGGACACGCACAGATCATACTGTTCTCTATATATTTCCTGCTTTGCAAAATCTTCAGCTCTTCCATGAATTGTTTCAATATTCTCCAATTCTAATGCTCCAATAACGTCATTCAGAAATTTTATTCTTTTATTTAGTGAGTCCAATAATGTCACTTTAAGGTGTGGAAACACAATTTTTAATGGAATCCCCGGAAATCCTGCTCCTGTCCCTATATCAATTACATTTTTAACTTCTTCTTCATCCAATGCCTTGATCAGAGATACACTATCCACAAAATGCTTTTCTACTACATCGTCATATTCCGTAATTGCAGTGAGATTCATTACTTTATTACGTTCGATCAACATATCATAATAAGTAAGAAATTGCTCTGTTTGCATATCACTTAACTGTATCCCTATTTCTTCCATTTTTTTATTTAATATTTCTTTATGCATATATATTACCTTTACTCTCAACTCTCATATACAATGTTTGAGATATTATCCCAAACTTATGATACATATATTTTTCTTTGGATGTTATTAATGTTATATATATTATATACCATTAAACACTCTTTTAAACAACAGCTACCATGCTACTTATATACCCCTCCAAGGTATATTAACAGAACTGATATGTCTGCCGGAGATACTCCGGAAATCCTGGATGCCTGTCCGATTGATGCTGGTCTGTGTTCTTTCAGCTTCTGAATCGCCTCGATACGCAAACTGTTTACTTTATCATAATCAATATCATCCGGTATTTTCTTACGTTCCAGCTTCTTAAACTGCTCTACCTGTCGCATCTGTCTTGTAATATATCCAGCATACTTAATGCAAATATTAACCTGCTCTGCTACTTCTTCTGCAAGATTTTTCGGAAAATCCGGTCTTGCATCATCAATCGGCTTTAACATATCATATGTCAGCTCTGGTCTTCGGATCAGTTCCGCAATTGTGGAACCAGAAGAAAGTGGTGTACTTCCACATTCTTTTAATAATGTCTGTACTTTCTCATTTGCGCCGACATTTGCATGTTCTACACGTTCTATTTCGTTTTTAATCAACTCTTCTTTTTTCAGTAAACGCTGATATCTTTCTTCATTGATCAGACCGACTTCGTAACCTTTTTTTGTTAACCTCTGATCTGCATTATCCTGACGAAGCAGTAATCTGTATTCTGCTCTTGATGTCATCATACGATATGGCTCATGACTTTCTTTTGTAACAATATCATCGATCAGCACACCAATATACGCCTCTGAACGGTCCAAAATCATTGGTTCTTTTCCTTGTAGCATTCTCGCTGCATTAATACCTGCAACAATTCCCTGTGCCGCTGCTTCTTCATATCCTGAACTTCCATTAAACTGTCCGGCACTGAACAGCCCATGAATATTTTTGAATTCAAGAGACGGTTTTAACTGTCTTCCGTCAATACAATCATATTCAATTGCATATGCATTTCGAACAATTTTTGCATTTTCAAGTCCCGGAACTGATCTGTACATCGCATATTGCACATCTTCTGGCAACGAACTGGACATTCCACCTACATACATCTCATTTGTTCCAAGTCCTTCCGGCTCGATAAATACCTGATGACGATTTTTATCGGCAAATTTTACAACCTTATCTTCAATTGAAGGACAATATCTTGGTCCTGTTCCCTCTATCATTCCCGAATATAGTGGTGAACGATCGAGATTTTCACGAATGATCCGATGAGTCTCTTCATTTGTATAAGTCAGCCAGCAAGATGCCTGATCAATCTGCACATCGTTTGGATTTGTTGTAAATGAAAACGGAACAATTCTCTCATCACCAAACTGCTCTTCCATTTTACTGAAATCAATGGAATTCTTGTCAATTCTCGCCGGTGTTCCCGTTTTAAAACGATACATCTTAATTCCAAGCTCTTTCAGACAATCCGTAAGATAATTTGCTGACTGTAATCCATTTGGTCCTGTACTCATGCTCACATCACCGTAAACACAGCGTGATTTCAAATAAGTTCCTGTACATAAAATAACAGCTTTGCACCGGTAAATCATCCCAGAATACAACTGAACTCCTGTCACTTCATCATTTTCAGTAAGAATATTCACAATCTCGGCCTGCTTAATCTCCAGATTCTCCTGATTTTCCAGAACCTGGCGCATCGTTTTGCTGTATTCATTCTTATCAGCCTGTGCACGCAGTGAATGTACTGCAGGTCCTTTGGATTTGTTTAGCATTTTGGACTGGATAAATGTCTGGTCAATGACTTTCCCCATCTCTCCACCGAGTGCATCCACTTCTTTTACAAGGTGTCCCTTAGAACTTCCTCCAATATTCGGATTGCACGGCATAAGTGCAATACTGTCTACACTGACAGTAAATACAATTGTACGAAAACCAAGTCGTGCACACGCCAGAGCCGCCTCACACCCTGCATGACCGGCCCCGATCACTGCTACATCATATTGATCTTTATTTTCCCATACAGAATTTGCTGAATATTTCATTTACAAGATCCTCTCCTATTGTCTCGCCTGTGATACTGCCGAGTGATTCATATGCATCTAACAGATCAATGGAATAAAAATCTTCCGGCATTCCCATTTCAATACTTTCATTTACCTTCTGAAGTGATCTGTACGCTTCCTGAAGTGCTGTTTTCTGACGAACATTTGTAATATAAATCTCGTCATTAAATGTCAGTTTCCCATCATAGAACATGTCTTTTAAAATCTGCTCAAACTCCGCAATTCCACTCTTCTCTTTCGCAGAAACTTCAATGATCGGGTTATGATTTTCTGTCTCACTCGAATTTACAGGCTGTAATTCATTCACTTTATTTTCAATTACTTTTTTCGTAACTATCATATCTAAATCTGACTTATTTAGCAAGATAATTGCCTGTTTTCCCTGTATCATCTTCAGAATCTCGATATCATTTTCATCAAGTTCAGATGACGCGTCAATTACAAATAAAATCAGATCCGCATCTTTTGCATAATTGATTGCTTTATCTACACCAATCTTCTCAACAATGTCTTCTGTATCACGGATTCCTGCAGTATCCATGATATTCAGAGAAATTCCCTGTAAATTGATATGTTCTTCCAGTACATCTCTTGTTGTACCGGCAATATCCGTTACAATTGCTCTGTCTTCCCCAAGAAATGCATTCATAAGCGATGATTTTCCGGCATTCGGTTTTCCCAAAATTACAGTATTCACACCCTCTTTCAGAATTCTTCCATCATCACATGTGTCCAACAGATGTCTGATATCACCGAGCAGTTCGTCCACTGTTACTTTCAACTTTTCTCCGTATCCATCCACACTGATATGTTCCGGATCATCTAACGCTGTTTCAATAAATGCTGTATGATAAATAATTTTCTGTCTGATGTTTGAAATCTTCTCTTTTACATTTCCTTTCAACTGGCTGACAGAGCTTTTCAATGCATATTCATTCTGAGCAGTAATCAGATCTCCTACTGCCTCTGCCTGGGAAAGATCCATTTTTCCATTTAAAAATGCTCTTTTTGTAAATTCACCTGGTTCCGCCGGTCTTGCTCCATATTTGATCACTGTCTCTAGCACTTTTTTCACCACATACACACCGCCATGGCAGTTGATTTCCACAGTATCTTCTCCTGTATAAGTATGTGGACCACGCATCAGCATTACAAGGACTTCATCGATCACCTCGTCACCATCGCATATATAGCCATAATGAATGGTATGTGACATCTGCTCACTAAGCTTTTTATTCTTTTTTCCACGATAAATACGATCTGCAATTTCAACAGAATCTTCTCCTGTCATTCGTACAATACCGATTCCGGAATTACTCATAGCCGTTGAAATAGCAGCAATAGTGGTCTGCTCATTATAATTCATCGAATTCCTCCTAATAACATAAAATTGCATTTTTCGTTATATAAAAAATAGAGGTCATCAAAACCCCTATTTTTTCTTTCTTTATCTTCTTACCAATGTTACTACAACTCTTCTGTACGGTTCTTCACCTTCGCTATGTGTAGATACAGCAGAATCAGACTGAAGAGCAGAATGAATAATTCTTCTTTCATAAGGATTCATCGGCTCAAGAGAAACAGATCTTCTTGTTCTCTTTACTTTGCTTGCAATGTTCTTTGCAAGATTTTCTAATGTCTGTTTTCTTCTTCTTCTGTAATCTTCTGTATCGAGTTTTACTCTGACATAACCATCCTGCATTTTGTTTGCAACTCTGTTTGTAAGATACTGCAGGGAATCCAGTGTCTGTCCACGTTTTCCAATCAGAATACCCATATTCTTTCCGTCCATCGTGATGCTCAGAGCACCTTCTTCATCAATCTCTGCTTTCACTTCAACATCGTTCATATCCATTGCAGCGAGTACATCTTTTACAAATTTCACACATGCTTCTTTTGTCGCATCTTCAACAGGAGCAAGTTCAACTTCTCTCTTCGGAACTTCTTTTTTCACAAATTCCTTCTTTGGAGCCTCTTTTTTGAAATTATCTTTTTTCACATGCTCTTTTTTGTGGAATTCTTTTTTATGAAAATCTTTTTTCTCTTCTTTAAATTCTTTTACTTCTTTTTTAACAGGCTTTTCTTCTACTTCTTCAACAACCGGTTCCTCTACAGGTTCCTCTTGTTTTCTGCGCGCCTTTATTACTGCCTGCTTCATGCCGATTCCAAGAAATCCGGCACTTCCTTTCTCAATTACTTCGTAATCTAAATGATCACTTGTCACACCAAGCTGGATCAATGCTTCTGTAATCGCATCATCCAATGTTTTAGCTGATACAGTAATGTAACCGTCCATAATAGCGCCCCCTATTTGTCCTCATTGAATTTTCTAACCATATTGGCTTTCGCTGCAAGACTTCCTTCTTTTGCATTCGCTGCATTCTTTCTTGCTTTTTCAAGCTTTTTCTCTTTTTCAGCATCAGAAACACCCAGACTTGATTTCTCAGAAATGTTTTTCGTATTCATCTGAGCCATTGCATTGATCTTCTCTGCTTTCTCGCTTCTCTTTGCACGTTTCTTTTCTGCTTTTTCTTTATTCTTTTCTACCAGATCTTCAACAGACATCTTCTGCAGGTGTTTGTTGATAAATACCTGCTGTACACAACGTACTAACGCACTGATGATCCAGTAAATACCGATACCAGTCGGCAATGTAAATACCATGAATACAGAGAACAGAGGCATTGTCATATTCATTGTCTTCATAGTTCCTGCCATCGGATTATCTTTATCCATCTGCTGCTGTCCGGAAATTGCCTGGGACAGTTTCATACTTACATACTGTGTTCCAGCTGAAAGAAGCGGAAGCACGATTGCCGTGATCATGATCACAATTGCCGGCATTCCGTATGATCCACTGTTCTTCAGCATAGCAGCCGGAGATACGGTAAGATCCGGTATTGTGATAAATCTGTTTACTGCAGCCGGAGCTCCTTTGATTGCCGGTACATACTGCTGAATATTATAAATAACCGGATATAATGCAAACAGGAACGGCATCTGGATTAACAGCGGAAGGCATCCTCCCATCATGGAAGTTCCATATTTGTCATATACCTGCTGGATTTCTTCCTGCTGCTTCATCATAGAAGCCTGATCTTTTTTGTTTTTATACTTTTTCTGAATTTTCTGCACTTCCGGGTTGATCACAGCCATCATTTTAGATGATCTCTGCTGATTGATCGTCAATGGAAGCATACAAGTATATACCAGAATCGTATAGATGATAATTGATAATCCTACAAGCCCATTATCTGAGGGCAGAGCCTTATCTAAGAAGTCATAGATAAAACTCATTACTTTACCTAATAGCCAGCATAACTGTCCTACGAGCGGCCAGTTTGCTGCAGTCAGTAAACTTACAGTCATTCGTTCTTCCTCCATCGTAACTACATTTTTTATGGAACTGGATCAACGCCTCCCTTTGAAAATGGATTGCATCTCAATATTCTCCATAACGCAAGTCTTCCGCCTTTCCATGCTCCGTATTTTTCAATTGCTTCTTTTGCATAACAGGAGCAGGTCGGATAATATTTACAGGTCGATGATCCTTTGAGGTTCGATAAATATTTCTGATAGAATCTGATATATGCCAACAGAATTCTTTTCATAACACGCTACCTCATATATATAATTCATGAAGAGTTCCAAGATGGATCAATGCGCTCTCTATTTCTCGATATGTTTTTCCTTTCGCACCGGCTCTGGCAATTACAACCAGATCCCATCCACACTTGAAGTGCTCTTCTTGTAGTCGATAACTCTCTCTAATTAATCTCGTTATTCTATGACGTACTATACTATTTCCAACTTTTTTACTTACAGATATTCCCAATCTGTTTACATCTGAATGATTCTCTCGAATATACATGACCAGATATTTGTTTGCACAGGATTTTCCTTCCTTATATACTAAACGGAAATCCCTGTTTTTTTTTAATGATTCGGAATATTTCATTTTCATTTTCTCCTAATTTTGAGAGAAGAAAAGGCCACATATATGCGGCCTACGCTGATAATTTCTTTCTTCCTTTTGCTCTTCTTGCTGCAAGAACTTTTCTTCCGCCTGCAGTGCTCATTCTTGATCTGAAACCATGAACTTTAGCTCTTTGTCTCTTTTTTGGCTGGAATGTCATTTTCATTGATATCCACCTCCTTATATTTTTAAGGGTTATCCCTCAGTTTTCTATAGACATCATTTTTTATTATATTCATAAAATTCCTTTACGTCAAGCAAAACCTGCGAGTTTATAGACTTTTTCTTTGTATTTTAGTTAATGGGGATAAATATGCCGGTATTCCACATTTTTCACTTCGCCTTATATAAATAGGTAAGAACTTATTTATCATGGAATTATCCACTAAATGTGGAAAACTTTGTGGATTTCAGTGGATAACTTGTGGATTTTAACTTTTTTTTCCACAAATCGAACGCAAATATGCCGTTTTCAGGGGGGAAATTAGTTATCCACATTGATTAAACGTTGCCTAATCCCCCATTTTGATGTAAACTATAATAGAGTATATAGAAGATTAGGAGTTTTATAAAATGAACACAGTAGAGGAAAAATGGCCGCAAATAATAGAACATTTGCGCGTGGAACACGAATTATCCAATGTATCATTCTCGACATGGATTAAACCGCTGAAAGTATATGATGTCATTAACAACACTGTATTTATTATGGTAAATATGAATTCAAGTGTTGAATACATTGAAAAAAAATATCTTCTTCCTTTGAAGGTATGCATTGCTGAAATCACAGGAGAAGAATACGAAGTTTCTTTCATATCCGAAGATGATGACCGATTGAATGAAATACAGAATATGGCAGTTGAAGCAAGTCAAAAGAAACGTACGAAGTCCGTAGCCGAAAGAGCCGGGCTAAATCCTAAGTACACTTTTGACACTTTTGTTGTAGGCGGAAATAACAGTTTCGCCCATGCAGTTTCCGTTGCGGTAGCGGAATCGCCGGGACAGGTTTATAATCCTCTATTTCTCTACGGAGGTGTCGGACTGGGAAAGACTCATCTGATGCATTCCATTGCACATTTTATTTTAGATCAGAATCCAAAGAAAAAGATTTTATATGTAACAAGTGAGACATTCACGAATGAACTGATTGAATCATTAAAGAACGGTAAATCATCCGGCAACGAATCTTCTATGACAAAGTTCCGCGAAAAGTACCGGAATATTGATGTACTGTTAATCGATGACATCCAGTTTATTATTGGTAAAGAAAGTACGCAGGAAGAGTTTTTCCATACTTTTAATCATTTACATACTTCCGGAAAGCAGATCATTATCTCCAGTGACCGCCCGCCAAGGGATATAGAGACACTGGAAGCCAGACTGCGCTCCCGTTTTGAGATGGGTATGCTTGCAGATATTTCTTCTCCGGATTATGAGACACGTATGGCAATCCTTCAGAAGAAGATCGAACTGGACAAGCTTGAAAAATACAACATCCCATTAGATGTAATCCAGTACATTGCCACAAATATCAAGACAAATATCCGAGAACTGGAAGGTTCTCTTAATAAACTGATTGCTCTTTACAGACTGAATAATAATGAAGGAACGATTGACATATCTCTCGCTGCCGAAGCATTGAAAGATATTATTTCTTCTGATAATAACCGAGAAGTTACACCGGAACTCATACTGGATATTGTTGCAGAGCACTTCAATATCAGTATTGCTGATCTTAAGAGCAAAAAAAGAAACGCAGAAATTGCCAATCCTCGTCAGGTAGCGATGTATCTGATGCGTACGATGTCTACCAAAGAGCTTTCTTTAAAAGCAATTGGTGCTATTTTTGGTGGAAAGGACCATTCTACTATCAAATACGGTATTGAAAAGGTAGAATCCGAGATGGAGACCGACGAAACACTGGCAAATACTGTCAATATCATTAAGAAGAAGATCAACCCGGCTTAGTTTATGTGAATTATTATGTGGACTGGCTTGGGATAACTTTCATATAGTTGTGGATAATTATGGGATTATATGTGGATTTTTAACCAACGCGGTGGATAGAATTTTTTTATCCCAATACAATCCCCATGAATTCTCATCGAAATCCACAGAGTTTTTAATTCCGGAAACGCCGATAAACAGAGGGCTTGAAGGGGTTTTCCCCTTTTCCACATCCCCTAAGGCGACGGATACGGAAGCATTTCATAGACATAATATATATTGCGCACCGCGAAAGGAGTTTTACACACATGAAAATTGTTTGCACGAAAAGTAATCTTGTAAAAGGGGTTAGCATTGTTTCAAAAGCGGTACCTTCAAAAACAACAATGTCAATCCTTGAATGTGTATTGATTGATGCTACAACAGATATTATCCGTCTGACTGCCAACGATATGGAACTTGGTATCCAGACAGACATAGAAGGTGAGATCATCGAAAGAGGTATGATCGCTATTGACGCGAAGTTTTTCTCCGAAATCGTAAGAAAACTTCCAGACAGTGATGTCATTATCGAAACAGACGAATCTTTACAGACTACGATTGTCTGCGAGAAAGCAAAATTCAATATTTCCGGTAAACCGGGCGATGAATTTTCTTATCTTCCAATCATCGAAAAAGACGAATCGATCGAAGTATCACAGTTTACGCTGAAAGAAGTAATCAGACAGACTATTTTCTCTATTGCTGATTCTGACAGTAATAAACTGATGACGGGAGAACTCTTTGAGATTAAGAATAATATGCTTCGGGTTGTATCTCTGGATGGGCACCGTATCTCCATCCGTAAGATTGCTCTGGATGCAGATGTTACAGACAAGAAACTTGTTGTTCCAGGTAAGACACTGATCGAGATCAGTAAGATTTTATCCGGAGAAGCTGAAAGCAAAGTAAATATTTCTTACACAAGCAATCACATTGTATTTGAGTTTGATAATACAGTTGTTGTATCCAGACTTCTGGAGGGAGAATATTTTAAAATTGATCAGATGCTGTCCAGCGATTATGATACTAAGGTCAGAATTAACAAAAAAGAATTGTTAAACTGTATTGACCGTGCTACCCTTCTCGTCAAAGAAGGTGATAAGAAGCCAATTATCATCAATATTGGTGATGAGATCATGGAACTGAAGATCAAATCGCAGATTGGCTCCATGAATGAAGAGATTATGATCAACAAAGAAGGTAAGGATCTGCTGATCGGATTCAATCCGAAGTTTCTGATTGATGCATTAAGAGTTATTGATGACGAGGAAGTAACACTTTATCTGATGAATGCGAAAGCTCCGTGCTTCATCAAGGATGACAATGAGACTTATATTTACCTGATTCTTCCGGTAAACTTTAATGCGGCTGGTTAAGAGGTGAAAAGATGGAAGTTATAAGACTGAGAGATGAATATATTAAACTCGGACAGGCACTGAAAGCTGCCGGTCTTGTTGAGTCCGGAGTGGAAGCAAAGGAAGTAATCACAGAAGGACTCGTAACAGTAAATGGAGAAACAGATACCAGACGCGGCAGAAAATTATATGCCGGGGATATGGTATTATTTGATGGAGAAGAGATAAGAATTGAAGATTGAGTCTTTAAAGCTTAAAAATTTCAGAAATTATGAGCTGTTATCTCTTGAATTTGACAAAGCAACAAACATCTTTTACGGTGATAATGCCCAGGGAAAGACGAATATCTTAGAGGCTGTCTATCTTTCTGGAACAACAAAATCCCACAGAGGAGCCAAAGACAAGGATCTGATTCGTTTTGAACAGAATGAGTCCCACATTGAGACAGTTGTAGAGAAGAACGGCATTAATTATCAGATCGACATGCATCTGAAGAAGAACAGTCCAAAAGGAATTGCGATCAATAAGATGCCAATCAGAAAAGCCAGTGAATTATTCGGAATTGTCAATATTGTATTTTTCTCGCCGGAAGATCTGAATATTATTAAAAATGGTCCCGGAGAGAGAAGAAGGTTTGTGGATCTGGAACTTTCTCAGCTGGATAAAGTATATCTGAGCAATCTTGCAAATTATAACAGAATTGTGAATCAGCGGAATCATCTGCTGAAAGAGGCGGCATACAACAGTGATGTACTGAAAACACTGGATATCTGGGACATGCAGCTTGTTCATTATGGCAATCTGATCATTCAGAGAAGGCAGGAATTTGTAGAACAGATGAATGAGATCATTTCCGGAATCCATAACAAACTGACCGGAGGAAAAGAATCCATCCGGATTTTATATGAGCCAAGCAATAGCTATCTGACGCTTGAGCAGGCGCTGAACAAGAACAAAGAAAAAGATTTGCGTATCAGAAGCACATCTGTAGGTCCGCACCGGGATGATATTGCATTTATGATCGGCGATATCGATATTCGTAAATACGGTTCCCAGGGACAGCAACGGACTGCGGCATTGTCCCTCAAATTATCAGAAATAGAGCTGGTAAAACAGTCGATTCATGATACGCCGGTTCTTTTACTGGATGATGTATTGTCTGAACTTGATAAACATAGGCAAAACTATTTACTGGATAGTATTCATGATATACAGACGCTCATTACCTGTACGGGGATGGATGAGTTTGTAAATCATCGATTTTCTATAAATAAAGTATTCCATGTCCAGAGCGGACAGGTAAAGAAAGAAAACTAGGAGGAATAGAATGAGTACAGAAAAAGTACAGCACGAATATGGTGCAGATGAAATCCAGATACTGGAAGGGCTTGAAGCTGTCAGAAAGCGTCCCGGAATGTATATCGGAAGTACATCATCGAGAGGTTTACATCATCTCGTATACGAGATTGTAGACAATGCCGTAGATGAGGCACTTGCAGGATTCTGTGACACGATTTTTGTGAGCATTAATAAAGATAATTCGATTACCGTTGTAGATAATGGACGTGGAATCCCTGTCGGAATCAATCATAAAGCGGGTCTTCCTGCAGTTGAAGTTGTATTTACCGTGCTGCATGCCGGTGGTAAATTCGGCGGTGGAGGATACAAAGTATCCGGTGGGCTTCATGGTGTAGGAGCTTCTGTCGTAAATGCGCTTTCCAACTGGCTGGAAGTTGAAATCTGTAAAGAAGGCAAGGTTTATAAACAGCGCTATGAGAAAGGAAAAGTCGTTCAGAAGCTGGAAGTGATCGGTTCCTGTGCTCCGGAAAAGACGGGAACAAAGGTTACATTTTTACCGGATGATACGATTTTTGAAGAGACTGTTTTCGAGTATGATATTTTAAAACAGCGTTTCCGCGAGATGGCATTTTTAACAGCCGGACTGAAGATTGTATTAAGAGATGAACGTCCGGAAGAAGAAACGATAGAACGGACATTCCACTACGAAGGTGGTATCCGCGAATTTGTAAAATATCTGAATAAGAGCAAGACTCCGCTGTATGAAGATATCATTTACTGCGAAGGAAATGTCAACAATGTATCTGTGGAAGTTGCAATGCAGCACAATGATTCTTACAGCGATAATACGTATGGATTTGTAAATAACATTACGACTCCGGAAGGAGGAACCCATGTAGTTGGTTTCCGTAATGCGCTTACAAAGACATTTAATGATTATGCAAGAAAGAATAAATTACTAAAAGACAGCGAGCCGAATCTGTCCGGCGAAGATATCCGTGAAGGACTGACTGCAATCATCAGTGTAAAAATCGAAGATCCGCAGTTTGAAGGACAGACAAAGCAGAAATTAGGTAACAGTGAAGCAAGAGGTGCCGTTGACAGTGTTGTAAGCAAACAGCTTGAGATTTATCTGGAGCAGAATCCATCTGTGGCAAAGATGACAGTCGAGAAATCTGTGATGGCGCAGCGTGCAAGAGAAGCAGCAAGAAAAGCAAGGGATCTTACGAGAAGAAAATCTGCTTTAGACGGTATGTCGCTTCCCGGTAAACTGGCTGACTGCTCAGACAAAGATCCGAAAAACTGTGAGATTTACATCGTAGAGGGAGACTCTGCCGGCGGTTCTGCAAAGACAGCGAGAGACCGTGCGACACAGGCAATCCTTCCACTGCGTGGTAAGATTCTGAATGTTGAGAAAGCAAGACTGGACAAGATTTATGGCAATGCCGAGATCAAGGCAATGATCACTGCATTTGGTACAGGTATCCATGATGATTTTGATATTTCAAAATTGCGTTATCACAAGATCATCATCATGACAGATGCCGATGTCGACGGTGCACATATCAGTACACTGCTTCTGACATTCCTGTATCGTTTTATGCCGGATCTGATCAAAGAAGGATATGTATATCTGGCGCAGCCGCCGCTTTATAAGCTGGAGAAGAACAAAAAAGTATGGTACGCATACAGCGATGAAGAATTAGACAGTATCCTGCAGGAAGTTGGACGAGACGGAAACAACAAGATTCAGCGTTACAAAGGTCTTGGAGAGATGGATGCAGAACAGCTCTGGGATACAACAATGGATCCGCAGCACAGAATACTTCTGAAAGTTAAGATGGATGAAGAGACAACAAGTGAACTGGATCTGACATTTACAACCCTGATGGGAGATAAAGTAGAGCCAAGACGTGAGTTTATCGAAGAAAATGCACAATACGTGAAGAATTTGGACGTGTAGGAAAGGAAAAGGATAAATGGAAGATAATATTTTTGACAAAGTCCATGAAGTGGATTTGAAAAAAACAATGGAAACATCTTACATTGACTATGCGATGAGCGTTATTGCTTCACGTGCACTTCCGGATGTAAGAGACGGTCTGAAACCGGTACAGAGAAGAATTTTATACTCTATGATCGAGCTGAACAACGGTCCGGATAAACCACACAGAAAATGTGCCCGTATCGTTGGTGATACCATGGGTAAATATCACCCGCACGGTGACAGTTCTATTTACGGAGCACTCGTTAATATGGCACAGGAGTGGTCTACCAGATATCCACTCGTAGACGGTCATGGAAACTTTGGTTCTGTAGACGGTGACGGTGCAGCCGCCATGCGATACACAGAGGCAAGATTAAGTAAGATTTCCATGGAACTGACAGCAGATATCAACAAGAATACCGTTGATTTTGCGCCGAACTTTGATGAGACAGAGAAGGAGCCGACAGTACTTCCGGCAAGATTTCCGAATCTTCTGGTAAATGGTACTTCCGGTATTGCGGTAGGTATGGCAACAAATATTCCGCCGCATAACCTGAAAGAAGTCATCAATGCAGTTGTTCAGATCATTGATGATCAGATCGAAGACAGAGAAGAGACAACGATTGAAGAGATCCTGAAAATCATCAAAGGACCGGATTTCCCGACAGGTGGTATGATCCTTGGAACAAGAGGAATCGAGGAAGCATATCGTACCGGCCGTGGCAAGATCCGTGTCAGAGCAATCACAGATATTGAAGCTATGCCAAATGGCAAGAGCCGTATTATTGTAACGGAACTTCCGTTTATGGTAAATAAAGCGAGACTGATTGAGAAAATAGCAGAGATGGTCAGAGATAAGAGAATCGATGGAATTACAGATCTGAGTGACCAGTCCAGCCGTGAAGGAATGAGAATTGTCATTGAACTCAGAAGAGATGTCAATGCAAATGTCGTCCTGAATCAGTTATACAAACATACACAGTTACAGGATACTTTTGGTGTGATCATGCTGGCACTTGTCGGCAACCAGCCAAAAGTCATGAATCTTCTTGAGATGTTAAATCACTACCTGAATCATCAGGAAGAAGTAGTGACAAGACGTACACAGTATGAGTTAAACAAAGCAGAAGAAAGAGCACATATTTTAAAAGGACTGCTGATTGCACTTGATAATATCGATGAAGTAATCAATATCATCCGAGGCTCGCAGAATGTCCAGATCGCCAAAGCAGAGTTGATTGAACGGTTCGGACTTTCCGAAGTACAGGCACAGGCAATCGTAGATATGCGTCTGCGTGCGCTGACAGGTCTGGAAAGAGAGAAGATTGAAGCTGAATACAAAGAACTGATGGAGCAGATCAGCAGATTAAAAGCAATCCTTGCTGACAGAAAGTTACTTCTTGGCGTGATCAAAGAAGAGATTCTTGTTATCCGTGATAAATACGGTGATGAGAGAAGAACATCCATCGGATTTGATGAATTTGATATTTCCATGGAAGATCTGATTCCAAGAGAAGATGTTGTTATTACAATGACCAAATTAGGATATATCAAGAGAATGTCCAATGATACATTCAAAGCACAGAACCGTGGTGGTAAAGGTATCAAGGGAATGCAGACACTGGATGAAGATTATGTAGAAGAACTGTTTATGACGCATACACATCATTACATCATGTTCTTTACAAATACCGGAAGAGTTTACCGTCTGAAAGGATATGAAATCCCGGAAGCTTCCCGTACTTCAAGAGGAACTGCGATCATCAATCTGCTGCAGTTGATGCCGGGTGAGAAGATCAGTGCTGTCATTCCGATTGAGGAGTACAGAGAAGGTGAGTATCTGTTCATGGCTACAAAGAAAGGTCTTGTTAAGAAGACGCCTATTACAGATTATGCAAATGTAAGAAAGACAGGTCTTGCAGCAATCACTCTTCGTGAAGAAGATGAATTGATTGAAGTAAAATACACAGACAATAATCAGGATATCCTGCTTGTTACCAAGTATGGTCAGTGTATCCGTTTCAAAGAAACAGATGTCCGTTCTACCGGAAGAACATCTATGGGAGTACGCGGAATGAATCTTTCTGACAGAGATGAAGTCATCGGTATGCAGTTAGATTCCCAGGGAAGTGAGCTTCTGTTTGTATCTGAAAAAGGTATGGGAAAACGTACTGACATGGATGAATTTACACCACAGAACCGTGGCGGTAAAGGTGTGAAATGCTATAAGATCACAGAAAAGACCGGTAACGTAGTTGGTGTAAAAGCTGTCAACGAAGAAGATGAGATCATGATCATCAATACGGAAGGAATTATCATCCGTATGAAGTGTGAAGGAATTTCCGTACTTGGGAGAATTACATCCGGAGTGAAGCTCATCAATCTTAAAGATAAAGACATCGTTGCAAGTATTGCGAAAGTAAGAAAAGGCGACGAGGATGATTCTGAGGAGGAGCAGGAGAGCACTTCCGAATCTGAAGAAGCAGATGTAACAGAAAACGATACATCTGAAGAATAGAAATATTATATTGATTAAGTAAATAGAAAAACTGACGTATCTGCAGAAAGAATCTCAGGAAGATCTGAAGTACGTCAGTTTTATTTATTTTATTATGACTGCTGTTATATTCTGCAAAAATCCTCTGGAATCCGGATTCCACTACAGTGTAGTTATGGGACTTCGCCTCTTAATATTCCCTGATTGTCATAATAGTACATAAAATCTGTGAAAATAGAGTGAAAGGAAGAGAACATTTTATTTTCGTAGAATTTTTATCAATAATGATGTAAGATGAAAAGAGGAAAATAAAGGAGGTCGTTATTATGAATACGGATATTAATATGGAGCAATTACAGAAGGATGCAGTAGAGATTTTCAATCAGGGGTTCGCCTGTTCAGAATCGCTGATCTATGCTATCCGCAAGAATTTTGATCTGGATATGTCGGATGATGCAATTGCGATGAGCTCAGGATTTCCATGGGGACTTGGAGGAGGCGGCTGTATATGCGGAGCGCTTGCCGGAGCAACAATGATGATCGGGTATTTCTTTGGACGTACCACACCGGGAGATCCAAAGATCAACAAATGTTTTGCCCTGACAAATGAATTACATGATTTCTTCAAAGAATATTGCGGAGCAACCTGTTGTCGTGTACTTACAAAAGGAAAAGAGAAAAATTCTCCGGAACGTAAGGCACAGTGTACAGATTTTGTAGCAGCAACTGTAAAGAAAACAGCAGAAATTATTCTGCGTGAACTGGAAGCATAGATTCTGGAAAGATTAAAGTTACACTTTTTAGCAAAGATAAATTTAAGAAGCGAGTATAAAAAAGGCTTACCTGCAGAGGTAGGTCTTTTTTGTTGAATATAAAAATATAAAAAAGCTATTTACCAAAAATCCACCCTTTAAATATCGAAAAAAGATAAAAAAATATTGAAAAACAATAAAGACATATTGAAAAACAATAAACAATATGCTATTTTATAGAAAATAAAATAAGAAGGAGCAATCTAATTATGAATACAAAGACAGTTAAATTTACAAAACATATTCTGGATGTAATGTTTGTAAGTGGAATTATTGTAATTCTGACATTGCCAATCAGTTTACGATATCTTGCAAAGTTCAAGATTGAGGTATTTATGAATCAGTATATACCAATGCTTATTATTTTCGGAATATCAGGAATCCTTGGAGTGACGATCATATATGAACTCCGCAGAATGATGAAAACCGTAATGGAAGAAGAGTGTTTTGTAACCGCTAATGTAACGAACCTCAGACATATGGCAAGATTAAGTTTTGGAATTACAATTTTATGGATTATAAAACTATTTTTCAATCCGATACCGGCGGCACTTGTAATTATAATCGTTTTCTTTATCGCAGCTCTGTTCAGTCAGGTACTTGCATGTGTATTCAATCAGGCAATCGCATACAAAGAAGAAAATGATTTTACGATTTAGGGGGTGTCACAATGGGAATTAAAGTACATTTGGATGTAATGATGGCACAAAAAGGAATCGGACTCGTTGAACTGGCGAATAAAATTGAAATTACGCCGGCAAATCTGTCAATTTTGAAAAATAACAAGGCAAAGGCAATTCGTTTTACAACATTAGAAGCTATCTGCAGAGAGCTCGACTGCCAGCCAGGAGATATTATCGAGTATACGAAGGAGTAATATGCGAAAGAAATTAATTTCGGCCATTTTAATTGTAATATTCTTTTTTGCTGTTCTATTGGGTATTTATCAAACAAATTACAATAGCATTATTAAGACATATGGCGGAGAAGTATCAGAAAGTTTCCCAGAGAAGATTCCATGTGCCAAAAACAAAAGTAAAGTGGACATATAGTTTTGTAAAATGTAGTGGAACACAAGAAAAAGAATACGAATGGAATCATGGTTATGTATGTGGATGGGCAGCCAATGATGAAATTCATACAATTGTATATTTTTACGAAAATTGGTAATTAAGATTGTGGATATTGAAGGAGCGTTTAATATGGATCGATATATTGAAAAAATAAAAGAAGAATATCCGTTTTTTGCAGCATTAAGTTTATTATATGGAATTATTTTCACAGTATCATTGTATGAAAATATTTCCGGAATCACATTTCCAATATGCATCGGAATCACAATTATTTTTATAAAAATTTTTTTAAAGAAACTGGGTCTGAAATTAAAAAAGGATTCCTGGATATACATAACAGGAATGTTGCTTTTAGGAATATCAACTGCATGTACAACATCGTACTTTTTTATATTTTTCAACTGGGTAGGAACAGCAATTTTATTAACCGTATTTATGCTGCATCAGTTTTATGATGATACAAGCTGGAATTTCGGCGGCTATCTGAAACGAATCATTTTACTTGGAATTGGAATGATCGAAAGTACGCCAGCCCTGTATGTTGGAGGAGTAAGATATCTAACAAGAGATCACACCGGAGAAGATAAAGCAAAAAAGAAAAATATGTTGATTGCAGTTTTAGTTGGAATAGTAATTGCAGCATTGTTGCTTCTCATCATATTTCCGGTGCTGTTCAGTTCGGATGCAATATTTGCAGGGATATTTGGGAATGTATTAAAGCATATAAAAATAGGCAGGGTACCTGGATATATCGTTTTATTTATAGCAGGTGTACATTTATGCTACACATTTTTCTATACAGCAAGCAAGAAAAATTTTGCGGAAACGGATAAAGAAAAGAAGAAAAATGGAAATGCAGTAATTGCGATCACATTCACAGGAATCATCAGCGCAATTTATGTATTATATTGTATAATACAGATTTTTTATCTATTCATCGGAGTGCAAAAAGGTCTTCCGGCAAATACAACCTATGCGGAATATGCAAGAGGCGGCTTCTGGCAGTTATTGTTTGTCAGTGCACTTAATTTTATAATTGTTATATTATGCCTTTATATATTCAAAGAAAATAAAATTTTAAATATTATACTAACCATAGTCTGCAGTTGTACATTTATAATGATCATTTCAGCGGCATACCGGATGTTACTTTATATCGGAGTTTATCATCTTACATTTTTAAGAATACTTGTATTATGGTCATTGTTGGTACTTGGACTTGTTATGTGTGGCGTCGTGATTTCGATATATAAAAGAAACTTTCCAATGTTTCGTTATACAATGGTGATTGCATTTGGATTATATATTTTTTTGTCATTCAGCCAACCGGACTGGATGATTTCAAAATATAACATTGCTCATATACAGGCAGAAAATAAAAAACTGAAATTTAATGATATAGCAGAGCTGACAGATATGTGGTCAGAAGATGCTGCTCCTGTATTAGCAGATCTGAAATCGGAAGATCTGGACAGTGAAGACAGAGATAATGTAAAAGATGTACTGGCGGAATATTTCCGGGAAGTGAAAAAAGACCAAAGTGATCTAAATTTAAGAAATTGGAATTTAGGAAGGTATAAAGCGAAAAAAGCAGTAGAAAACTTCCAAAAGGGGACGGGGATTTTTTAGAAAATCCCCGTCCCCTTTTGGACATGCACCTGGCACTTTAAAAAAAATCCCCGTCCCCTTTTTACTAACTTTACATTTTATCCACAAAACATTATACTAAAATAGATAATATTCCCCAACAGTGGGGAAACGAATAAGGAGAGGAGTTTACAATGAAAAGGATCATAATGATGGTATTTCGGAATCTGTTTCTAGTTCCTTATATGTGGATAAGATTGTGCTATCATGCATCACATGTGGATAAATACAAAGAAGAACAACATTACGAGTTACTAAAGTATATTACTCACAGAGCAAATAAAGGTGGAAACGTTACGATTGATGCATACGGTGTGGAAAATATTCCGGATGAAAATGGATTTATGTTCTTTCCGAATCATCAGGGGCTTTATGATGTATTGGCTATTCTGGATGTATGCCCGAAGCCATTTTCAGTTGTAGCTAAGAAGGAAATTGCGAACATTCAGTTTTTGAAACAAGTATTTGCCTGTATGAAAGCATATATGATAGATCGAGATGACATTAAGCAATCACTTCAGGTAATTATCAATGTAACAAATGAAGTAAAAAAGGGAAGAAACTATTTAATTTTCCCAGAAGGAACAAGATCTAAAAATGGAAATGAGCTTCTGGAGTTTAAAGGTGGAAGCTTTAAAGCTGCTACAAAAGCGAAATGTCCAATCATTCCGGTAGCTTTAATAGATTCATTTAAACCATTTGACACAAATACTACAAGTCAGGTAACAGTTCAGGTACATTTTCTGAAACCTCTTTATTATGAAGATTATAAAGATATGAATACAAAAGAAATAGCAGCGCTAGTCAGAGAAAGAATTCAGAGTACAATTAGAGAAGCTGGATTTTAAATAGAAATAGTGCAACGTAAAGAAACTTGTTTTTCTACGAAGTGAAGAAAAAGAGTAGAAGTTGGTTTTACAAATGGGAAAGTAAAAAGGGCTTATTTAGTTTCACAATGACATAATTGAGAAAAAATAAAAAAATGGAAATACTATATTGACAATAAATATAAACTCTAGTATAATAATGCGTGCTGGAGAAATACTCAAGAGGCTGAAGAGGCGCCCCTGCTAAGGGTGTAGGTCGGGTGACCGGCGCGAGGGTTCAAATCCCTCTTTCTCCGTAAGAAAATCGCAATTCATTGAATTGCGATTTTTTGTTATGCGATGAGGAAAATACGCCATGCTTTTATGACAGCATTTGTCGACCGCTAATCAGCGAATAAAACTCGCAAAGTGTTTTCTATGGAAACAGGAAAAAACATATATGTAGATTCATTCTGCGCCATCTAATCAGAATAAGATTTTTAAAGTATATCTCATATGAAGTTGATTTGCACTAGAATTTAGAATTATTAATGTCAGGTTTACCGGTTTTATTATTTAACAGAGAAAGCATCATTAATTGTAATGGCAAATAAAATGAAAGCTATAGAAAATATAATATTATATGTATTATTATAAATAATCGAATGCAAAAAATTGTGTTACAAAAATATAATGTGAAAAGATATATAAAATAAGAAGTAAGAATGTAGAGTGTACAGTTATGATATGGGAATATAAAGACCTATATATAGTATAAAAGCATTAAATTAATACTTTGTGTAGCATTAGAAAAGAAAATGTAAAAAAGTGTAAAAAAAATTACTAAAACTATTGACATGTAATTGCGTAAATGGTATTATATCTAAGCTGACTCGCAAGAACAACGGTTCAAACGAATAGCAAAATAAATTTAAAAAGTTGTTGACAAACGCTTGAAGATGTGATAATCTAATATAGCTGTCGATGAGACAACAGATAAGAACCTTGATAATTAAACAATAGACAACAACCCTGAAA
>NZ_QTUV01000012.1:54018-62629 GCF_003435815.1 Dorea sp. AM10-31 | reverse complement strand
AATTTTGTTCTTCTTCTGACATAGTAGAATAAATTTCTGGTGTTAAAAAAGTTATAATAATTTTTTCATAGTATTTACTTCCCTAGTTACTTCAAATTCTAAATTTGTCGTTTTCTTCATATCCATATTATATCACTCACATATTAGCACTACAATAAAATTTTATGCACCGATAATCTTATTGAACAGCTCTAACAGTACATTATTTCATCACTCCAATCTAAAATTTAGGTAAGAGAAAAGCAGTCAATCATACAACTAACTGCTTTGTATAATGGATATGAAGTTGTCAAACTGTAATTTGCTTATCCATAAACCTATCTCTTTTCTTTTGTTTCTGGAAGAATAATCTCTTTTCCCTCTTTTTCCATTCTCTTTATAAAGTTATCAAAGTGGTCTGTTATACCGTCAACAAAAAAAGCTTTTTTCTTTCTTCCATTGACATACACATTCATACCACCACGTTTCATTTTACAATAGGATATGTCCGATACTTTCCAATGCCTTTTATAAAAAAATGCCTTAATTACAGTCACATCATTATTATCTACACAAATATCCCAGACACCTTTTATTGGTGCAATCATACCCAAAAAAGTAACTCCAAACCAAATAATAGAAAATGGAATAATTATCATCAAACTCCCTTTAGAACAAAAAGTTTCAGGGTCACTCCACAAACACCAGATAAAAGCAACAAGTACAAACAAAGCGCCTATTGCACATATAAATGATACATCGGTTATTGTCCTTACCGTAAATTTTTTTAAAGATTGTGTTCGCGTATGATTTCTTCTTTGCATTATATCTAAGACTAATAAGACAATATATGCCGTTATAATGCCACCTATATACTTCATATAGTATCACCTCCACAACTTCCACTTTTCTTAGTTCTATAAACTCTAATTTGTCCTTTTCTTCATACCATATTATAACAGTTCCATATATCCGCCACAATAAAAATCAGCATACCCTTTGAATATTTTCTGCATTGAACATACACACTTTTTCTTTCTTCCTCTTGATTACCTACCACAGAAAAGAAAAAGCCCTGTCAAGAGCCTTGCCACCATTGGTGGTGCTTTGCACTCTTTACTGGGCTTTTTGTTTGCTGTATCTTCCATGCAAGAGGAAATTAAAGACCTCTGTTCCATTTCGCCTTTAGATAATCTTCATAATCTCCCTCGTTAAAGTCTACTTGTGGAGAAGTATTAGGAATATTATTTCTGTTGTCAATATCCGCAAGCTGACGGAATATCCAATCATCATAAGGGTCGTGGTATTTATATTCTTTAGGCTGTTCTCTGTATCGGTCTAAACCTCGCATTTCCTTATGCACTTTCATTATGCGTTCCAATTTCTGACGCTGTATCAACTGCTTGATTTCCATAAGTTCTTCCAACTCCGTAACCTCATTGGTAATGTAGTTATGAATATACTGTATGAGTTTATATTCCATGTAAAATCTACATTCTCTTTCGTCATTGAAAAATTCATTTTCAGACAGATAATCTAAAGAAACATTAAAATCCTGTTCCCGTTTGATAACGTCCATGATATATGGCTCGGTGTGGTCGATATATTTCCATTCCCCTGATAACAATTCATTGGGCGTTACACCCAGCACGTCCATTATCTTCTCCAACGTATCAAAGGTAGGATAATTCACACCACGTTCAATCTTGGAAAGGCTCTGCATATTGATACCGATTTTGTCCGCAAGTTCCTGTTGTTTCATTTTCCTGTGTTTTCTTATGGTTTGTATGTTCTCTCCTAAGAAACTGATTTTCTTTTCATAATGCTCCATAACTTAGTATAACCGCTCCTTTCGTTTCTTTTCTTGGTGTTTATAAGCATATCATACTTAATATATATCCAAAAGTCAACAAAAACTTCTTGACAAGTAATTCTAATGGCGTTATTATCGTATTGGAAAGAGTGATTAAGCACGCTAGGGTCAATCACATGCTTGAGTAAGCATATAGAATAGATATTTTCACTTTGATAGCATGAATAGGCATGGACTATCAGACTGAAAATCGGGTTTCTGACTGGGGCTGTTCCGTTTAGCCACGAGCCTTACAAGGCTCGTGAGCGTTAAGAACGGATCAGACACAGGAAGAAAGGGAACGCCTTTCGGCGTTCGTAAAGGGCGTATATGTAACACCGCCCTGCGCATACATGTCATAGTACCTAGAAACTGTGATAAATAAAGGAAAAAACACGATTTTTACCTCGCAAAAAAACGGGAAGTACGAAAGGAGTAATGCACTATAACTACACACAAAAATTTATCCGTTAAGATTGATTACATCAGCATTGTATTTGATACTGCAACCGCAGAAGATGTTATCATGCACATTTTAGGTTTACCGACTGACATTTTCAATGTCTATCCGGCAAGCGTTAAATTCAAGACCTATCAGGCACGCTGGCAGATTGGAGATATTTATGTATCGGGGGACGCAAGAAAGACAGAGGACAATCCACAAGGGCTAGGCTGTTATCTTGTTATGACTGGCAGAGGTTGTGATGATATTTTCCGTATTCTCGACAGTAGGAATTATACCTTTGGGGATATGTTCCGACGCTGTGAGCGAAGATACGGACTGGATAACTTCCATTTCACAAGACTTGATATTGCCATTGATGATAGGAACGAAAAGCCATTCTTTACCATAGAGCAGATAAAGAAGAAATGTGAAAAAGAGGAATTTATCTCGAATAGTGAGGGCTACCACTTTGACGAAAGCAAGTTTGATGATTTCGACACTGCAAAGACCGTTTATATCGGTGCTGGAAAATCGGGATTGTCCTACCGCTTTTATGATAAGGATAAGGAAGTCTGTTCAAAACATAATAAGACACTTGATGAAGTTGGCAGTTGGAAACGGACAGAAATGCAACTGCGTGATGATAAGGCTCATGTTTTTGCCATGACATTCAAAGACAGACCGCTGGAACTTGGGGAACTGGCTTTCGGACTGCTGGCAAACAACCTACGCTTTGTCGTACCAAACAGAAACGAAAGTAATAAAAGCAGATGGAAAACGTGTCGATTTTGGGAACGCTTTTTGGGGGCTGTGGAAGTCTTGGAACTGCAAGTACCAAAACAGCATAATTCCCTTGAGGAAACACAGCAATGGCTCACAGAGGGTGGCGTGATTTCCGCTGTCAAAAGTTTTTATTTCTTAGAAGAACATGACGCATTAGGTGGACTGGAAAAAGTAGGAACTATGCTTGATAGGGCAAGATACAGCAATTCCCTTTCCAGTAAATTAACCGCCCATTTACAGAGGATAAACCGCACCGACCTTATCCCCTATATCCAGTATGACACGAAACATGGGAAAGGGGGTATCTGATGAACAACAACGATATTCCCGTATGGGAAAAATACACCCTTACCAATGAAGAAGCGTCAAAGTATTTCCGTATCGGAGAAAACAAGTTAAGACGATTGGCAGAGGAAAACAAGGACGCTGGCTGGCTCATTATGAATGGCAACCGCATACAGATTAAACGCCGACAGTTTGAAAAGGTTATTGACAAATTGGACGCAATCTAATGCAAATGAGCCTTGTATGTGTTATGATGAACACAAGTCATATCAAGGCTCTTTCCAACAAGGAAAGGAGCAGACACCATGAAAGAAAAAAGACGGGATAACAAAGGTCGTATCCTGCATACTGGAGAGAGCCAACGAACAGACGGAAAATACTTATATAAATATGTGGACGCATTTGGAAACACAAAATATGTGTATGCTTGGAGATTGACACCCACAGACCCGACACCAAAGGGAAAACGGGAAAAACCCTCACTTCGAGAACTGGAACAGCAGATAAGACGGGATATTGAGGACGGTATCGACAGCACAGGCAAGAAAATGACGCTTTGCCAACTTTACGCCAAACAGAACGCACAGAGGGCAAATGTGAAGAAAAGCACACAGAAACAACGGGAACAACTCATGCGGTTATTAAAAGAGGATAAGTTAGGTGCTAGGAGCATTGATACGATAAAACCCTCTGACGCTAAGGAATGGGCGTTACGCATGAAAGAAAAAGGCTTTTCCTATAACACCATTAACAACCATAAACGCTCGTTAAAAGCGTCATTCTATATCGCTATACAAGACGATTGCGTAAGGAAGAACCCTTTTGATTTCAAGTTAAATGAAGTCCTAGAAAATGATACCAAAGAGAAAGTCGCATTGACAGAGGAACAGGAACAAGCATTATTGTCATTTATTAAGACGGACAATGTGTATCACAAGCATTATGATGATGTGCTGATACTGTTAAAGACAGGACTTCGTATCTCGGAACTGTGCGGACTGACAGTAGCCGATATTGATTTTAAGAATGAAGTTGTGATTATCGACCACCAGTTACTAAAGAGCAAGGAACAGGGCTATTATATTGAAACGCCTAAAACAAAAAGCGGAATAAGGCAAGTGCCATTAAGCAGAGAAACGATACAGGCATTTCAACGGGTTATGAAGAAACGCCCAAAGGCAGAACCATTTGTGATAGACGGACGGAGCAATTTTCTGTTTGTCAATCATAAAGGCAAGCCCAAAGTTGCGATTGACTACAACGCCTTATTTATCCGTATGGTAAAGAAATACAACAAGCACCACAAGGACAATCCCTTGCCACATATCACACCGCATACGCTACGCCATACATTCTGCACAAGATTGGCAAACAAGAACATGAACCCAAAAGATTTACAGTATATCATGGGACATTCAAACATCAGTATCACAATGAACTGGTACGCTCATGCGTCCATAGATACCGCAAAATCAGAGGTTCAGCGTCTAATCGCATAGAAGTATTTACCACGATTTTAACCACGATTGACAGGGAAAATATAAGAAGATAGACCTAGATATGCGAGGTTCACCACAAAAGCAAAATGCCCGTAGAGCCTATAAAATAAGGCTTTGCGGACATTTAAGAAGATATAAAAAGATAGTCAAAAAGACATATATAATTTCACATGAAATATTGTATGCAAAGTAAAAGGGAAATAAAATATGAAGCATTGGAAGAGAACTATAGTTGCTGAGCTTGCAGAACCGGAAGAAAAGTTATTAGCAGATACCTGTCTGGATGAAGAACCTGAAGTAGAAGAAAGTAAAGATGTTCCGGACGTTCCACCGGAAATGAAACAACGGATTTATGAAGGATTATATGAAATCTTAAAAGATCTGTATCCGGAGGAATTTGAAGATACAGATCCTGAAATGTAAAATTACATAAAGTAGTAATTTAATGTTTCTTGGAAGAGTATGAAATTGGCTAATCTTATACCGGAGCAGTTAGAAAAAATGAAAAAATCGCGCCAAATTTTATGGGTTCTATATATAGCGAAAGCCGGCATTATAGCTGGCTTTTCGTGTATTCTACCTTCCGCCCTCCGCACAGATCGAGTGGCCGGACTCGCTCTGCAAAAGAGCTGTTAAAGAGGATGCAAAAGCAATAGAAGAAAAAGAGGATGAGAAAGTGTAATTCCCTCAACAGAAGAAATTTAATTGAATCAAACAGATGCAAAAGGAACGGTTTAATGCCGTTCTTTTTCATTATAAAAATACATAAAAGAAACAGTCAAAAATAGTCAGATGGCTGCTGGTGAGAATCGGAATGGTAATGATGAAATAGCATTGTTGATCGATTGTGTAAAATGCAGATTTATTTGTGTACCATTCCCAGCACCGCATCCTGCGTTGGTCTGCCCGGCTCCCAGACCACTTGGCGTTGCGGCATATTATTCTGAGGAAAATATGCTGCTGAAAGCACGCCAGAAAAAGGAAGGATGAGATTCCCCTTTTTCCAATCGGTTCCCCCAGGGGAACCCCTTTTTTGTCAGCGTAATTTTGTTGGCTATTCTCTTTCGCTATCTATGTGCTAAGTTCTCCACACGGGTTTGCGAATTTGTATCATAACAGATTCCAGCGCATACGCAAGGTCCACGTTGTTCTCCACCATGCGTATGCGCTGAAACCTGTTCGTGCATGATACACGCAAACCCAGACGTGAGGAGAACTCAAAAAGCACATAGATAAAGAAAGGAGAAAAAGGATGCCAAAATACGCTGACAGAAAAAAAGAACGCTCCCCGCCGGAGTCGAATCTAAAAAGCACATTAAAAATGAAAAAAGTTTCATTTATAGGTTAATCAATAGGTTGTGATAAGCCTTTGCAAATGAGATAATAAGTGTATCACAATTGATGTGCTTATAAAGACATCAACCGGGCAAGAGGAGAAAGGAGTAGCCATGGAAGAAATGACGAAAGAAGAAATGCAACGGTTTTTAAACCGGGAAGCAGAAAAAGGTTCATCGGAATATGAGGCGTTAAAAGCTTTAGCTGGTATTTTGGGAATCAAATTTCCAGAACTGGAAATAGCTGATAAATAAGCCTTTTGGCTTAGAGAAACCAGAGAGGGTGGGCTTGCCACCGCCCTCCGATAAAAAGATTATAACAAAAAGGAAGATATTTTACAATGGATGAAAGGGGCAGAATGAATTATGAAATGTCCATATTGTGACAAGGAAATGATAGCAGGATACATACAAAGTAGCGGACATATTTACTGGAGTGAGAATATAAGAAAAGTTGTCGGAATACCACCACGAAAGAATGGTATGTGTATCAGTGATAACACGGGTATGGGTTCTGGACATATGGCAAAAGCAGGTTGTTGTAAGGAGTGCCGGAAGATTATTATGGATATATAACTATAAATGATCGGAGATGTATTGTTTTTATTCACACAATAATATATAGTGAAATATATATAAATACAATTGATTCATTAATAAAAAAGAAAATATTGAAGGGCGTAAAATGCATAAAAAAAATAAAGCAATTGAAAGTACAATACAGTGGATAAAAGATAATAAATATACGGAAGAAATCATTAGCATTTCTGATGTAGAATTATTATCTGGTCTTAAAAGAGAGGTTATTTCTGAACTTCAAGGAGATTATCCGGTAGATATAATATTTTCTGCTATGCAGAAAGTAGAAGTTACCTACAGAAATAAATATTACGGAGTTATGAAAGCTACTATTGTCGGTGGATTTGATGCTATGAGATATAAATATTCTATGACAGATATGTTTGAAGGTAGTTATCTTAGTAATAGGCTGATAGGTATTGAATTTATTGGAGAAGAAGCTAGAATAACAGACAATGTTAATTTGTAAAAATAGGCGGAGGTATGTTATGAAATTATATGAATTAAAAAAGAATAGCATTGAAATAAAAAAAGAAGATATGACCGTGGGATGTGCAGTTAATGATACAAATGCAAGTCCAGAGCTTATTAAAAAGTTTCGTAACAAGGAAGAAGCTCTGGAAGAGCTGAAAAAATACAATACGGAAATAGATGAGTTTAGCTCCGCAACAGGTACAATGTGCAACGTCACAGAATACTATGTGGAGGAAAATGAATATGATGAAGACGGAGAGTGGAACTCCGGTGGAGACATATGGGAAATCAGTAAATAAGAGGGTGAATCCATGAAAAAACTCAAAGAAGTTAATATTGGAGATAAATTCGGATCATGGACTGTAATAAGCGAGTCTGATAAGACAGATTCGTCTCATAATAAATATTACACGTGCAAATGTGAATGTGGGACAATTAGAGAAATTGTAAGAAACAAATTAACTTCCGGGCATACAAAATCCTGCGGGTGTAAACGGAAAAAAGACATGACAGGTAAAGTTGTAAAAGACTTGTTGTTTATAGAACCTGTGAGAGCAGAAACTTCCGGCAGAATGGTGTGGAAATGCAAATGCTTGAAATGCGGAAGATATTGCGAACGATTAATATCACGCGCTAGAGATGTAGGAACATGTGGTCATCATAATCAAGAGAATGGTAGAACACTGAAGGAGAACACGAAAAAACTTATAAGAGTAGAGAACACATGTGTACAAAGTCTTGCTCAAAGAATGTCAAAAAATAATACATCTGGGATTAAAGGTGTGTCCTGGGATAAGCAGAGAGGCATGTGGAAAGCGCAAATTACATTTAAAGGGAAGAACTACTACCTCGGAAGATACGATAAGAAAGAAGAAGCCGCAGCAGCAAGGAAAGAAGCAGAAAAAGAAGTGTTCTGGCCGATAATAAAAAAATATGGTAAAAAGCAAGAAGAGGCAAGATAAGAATTAAAAGACAAAGAAACATAAGTAGTAACAGATGCAAAAGGAACGGTTTAATGCCGTTCCTTTTGCAATTTAAAAATATGTAAATAGAATATTTCAAATAGCCATGTGGCTGCTGGTGAGAATCGGAATGGTAATGATGGAATAGCATTGTTGATCAATCGTGTAAAATGCTGATTTATTTGTGTCCCATTCCCGGCACCACATCCTGTGTTGGTCTGCCCGGCTCCCAGACCACTTGGCGTTGCAGCATATTATTCTGAGGAAAATATGCTGCTGAAAGCACGCCAGAAAAAGGAAGAATGGGAGTCCCCTTTTGCCGATCGGTTCCCCCAGGGGAACCCCTTTTTTCGTCAGCGTAAATTCGTTGGCTATTCTCTTTCGCTATCTATGTGCTAAGTTCTCCACACGGGTTTGCG
>NZ_QTUV01000012.1:0-54008 GCF_003435815.1 Dorea sp. AM10-31 | reverse complement strand
TGCGAATTTGTATCATAACAGATTCCAGCGCATACGCAAGGTCCACTTTGTTCTCCACCATGCGTATGCGCTGAAACCTGTTCGTGCATGATACACGCAAACCCAGACGTGAGGAAAACTCAAAAAGCACATAGATAAAGAAAGGAGAAAAAGGATGCCCAAATACGCTGACAGAAAAAAAGAACGCTCCCCACCGGAGTCGAATCTAAAAAGCACATTAAAAAAATAATTTTGAAAAAGGAGATTTTATTATGACAAGAGAAATGCTGAAAGAAGAATTAGGAAAAAGAGGTTTAAAATTTATTGAAAAAGAAGTGGTGAAAAACGGAGAAATGTTACACGCATTTGAGTTTGAAACCAAAGAAAAGGATGGGTATGGAGTAGCTGTGTTGCTGTATCCAGATGAACTTATTGCCATAGCTGAAATGCGTGGAGATAAAATGGATAGGGTTGTTGATGAAATTATTGAAGCTGTCAGTGATGAAAATATTCCAAAAGAAATTAGTTCTTTTTTGAACAAGGAAGATATTTTAAAACATTTGTATATCGAAGTAGAAAAAGTAAATAACAATGCGCTGGATGAAATCAGAAGAAAATGCGAATATTGTGAGGAAATCGAAAGCTTCCTTGTTAGAAGAGTAGTTGAAAATGATTCCTTGTATATGGAGACGAAATTAAAAAGAGGTATGCTGGAGCAGTTTAAAATTGATGAAGAAATGGCATGGAAAATGGCAGAAAAGAATACATTTGCAGAAGGACAGATTTTGAAAGTTTCATTTGGAGACAATACAATGTTAGTTGCAACAAATGAACATGGAAATAAGGGGGCTGTCCAGTTCCTTAATAAAGAAATGATGAATGAAATTAAAAAGGAATATGCGGTTGAAAACCTTGTAATCTTGCCAAGTTCTATTCATGAATGTATCGTTGTTCCGAAAACAGAGGATACGGATTTGGGTGATTTATCCAGAATGGTTCGTGATGTCAATGTAAGTACAGTAGCCGAAAGAGAGCAGTTGGCGAACAGAGCATTTATTATCTAAGAAAAATGGAAATATAAATTTCCAACACATAAAAACATAGCAGAGAAAGAATCTGCTGAAAAAAAGTAAGGTGTCAGCAATGACACCTTATGAAAAAGAAGTATTTTTCAGAGTGGTCGAAAGACCACTCTTTTTCTTTGAAAGAAATAATTTTAGGGTGTCATTCCTGACACCCTAAGTAGAAAAAGTATTCAGAGCAACTGAAGCATATCGGAGCAGTAAAGCGGAGAAAGAAAATAAATTTTCTTTTTTTATTGAAAAAAGTAGAACTTCGGAGAAGTAAAGAGCATAAGAGGAATCTGACATCAACTTACGTTGATGGTTAGGCAAAGCCTAACGATTCCATGCTCTCAAATATAAAAAGTGTGGTGACAAAAATGTATTGATAACTATATAATAAAAAGATATAATAACATATATAAAAATATGGAGGAAACAAAATAATGAACATATCAGTGCGTGGATTAGATGCGGCAGTCGTTAAGAAAATTGATGAACTTGCCAGGAAGAACAAAGTGAGCCGGGAGGAATATATCCGGAGGTATTTGACAAAAGTATCTGAGCTGGAAGATATCCAGAACATCGATGAAAAATATCATAACCTAGTAGATGCTGTAGTTGATCGACTGGAACAGGCAAATGACATTATCGAATCCAATACTCTTGCGTTGGAGAAGATTAGTGAAAAGCTGAAATAATGAAGGAACATAGTTAGGTGTCATTCCTGACACCTAACTCGAAAATTTAATAAAGGAAGAAAATTCATATGAGGAAGAAATCATTTTATATAGCAGAAGAAAACGAAAAGATCTTAAATGAACTGCAAGCGAAATTGGGTTTTACTACATCCAGCCAGGTTATTAATTATCTGCTCTCAAAAGAGAATGAAGCGTGGGAAGAAAAGATTGCAATTGCTGTGAGAAAGGAGTTGGAACAAAATTATCTTCAGAAAGAACGTATGAAATGGGCAGTACAAACAGCGGAACAAAATTCTATAGTGCTACTGGATGCTGTGAATACGATTTTACACAGTAAACAATTGTCTACTTGTATTGGATGTGATTTTGCGCCATCTCCGGTGATTTCGCAATCGAGAAAAAACTTGAAAGATAAAATACAGCATTTCAAGCAGAAAAGTGATGAAAGAAAACGATTGAAAAAATAAGGTGTCATTCCTGACACCTAAGAGGAGAGAGAAACAAACAAGGTGTCATTCCTGACACCTAAGAGGAAGAAGCGACAGGGTGTCATTCCTGATACCTAAGAGGAAGAAGTGACAGGGTGTCATTCCTGACACCTAAGAGGAAGAAGGAACAAGGTGTCATTCCTGACACCTAAAAGGAAGAAGCAGGAGGGTGTCATTCCTGACACCTAAGAGGAGAAGTGACAGGGTGTCATTCCTGACACCTAAGAGGAAGAAGTGACAGGGTGTCATTCCTGACACCTAGAGGAAGGAGGAACTAGGTGTCATTCCTGACACCTAAATGGGATGGGAAACATCAAAGCAGGAGTAATAGTAAAAAATCGGTTCTGTAAACCAAGCAGTAGTAAGTATAACCAGTATATTAATTATATGGACCGCCCAGAAGCAGTAAGAACAGAGCATACGATGGAGTATGATCTTTATGCGGATTATATGGGAAATCCAGAAAAAACTACAGGATTATTTACCGCTGAAAAGAATAGGTTGACAGAAGCGGAATCTAAAGAGATGAAAAAAAGATTTGCGGCAGCGCAGGAAAAAGGATCACTGATGTGGCAGACGGTGATTTCCTTTGATAACAGTTGGTTAAAAGAAAATGGATTGTTGCACGATGGGATACTGGATGAAAAAAAGATATATGAAGTAACCAGGAAAGGAATGCGGAAGATGCTGCAAAAAGAAGGATTGGAAAATGCGATATGGAGTGGCTCTATTCATTACAATACAGATAATATCCATATCCATGTTGCTACAGTAGAACCAGATCCTATGCGGAAAGTGAAAGAGTATCAGGAGTATGAATGGAAAGAAGAAAACGGAAAAAAGGTGAAAGCTCCGGTAAGGAATAAAAACGGAAAACTGGTAAGCAGTCAGGAAATGGTTGGAAGATTTAAGTTAAGCAGTATTGAAGCCTGTAAAAGTACGATCGCAAATGAAATTATAAAAAGCAGGGATATCAATCATAAAATTAATGAGATCATACGTGGGACGATCATTAAGCAGAAAAAAGATCATTCACTTGCAGAGGATAAAGAACTGGCACACGCATTTTTTCAGTTATATAAAAAGTTGCCGGAATGTGATAAAAAGATGTGGAATTACAGTACGAATCTTATGAAAAGCATTCGACCTGATATTGATGAATTGAGCCGTAGATATATTGATCAGTATCATAAAAATGATTTTCAAAAATTAGTGTCAGAATTAAAAATGCAAAGTCTGAAATATCAAGAGGCATATTCGACAAAAGGAAATCCGGAAGAATATGTAAATAACAAAATAAAGGATTTATACAAGAAACTTGGAAATTGCATCTTAAAAGAATTGCGAGAATATGACAATGAAATAAGAAGTAATGCGGAACAGGAATACAGAGCAGCGGAGCAGGCAGAGGAACAGGGACGAAAAGAAAAATTACCTGAGCCGGAGCTGGAAGATAACTGGTATCCTGTGGAGGAAGACTGGAAGTATTCTGATCAGGTGGAATCAAGCAGAGGAGTAGTATGGTCCAATATTTACAAAAAAGCAAAAGAACTGATTTATGAAAAAGAAAAATTTGTAAGTGGAATCCGGCTGCTGGAGCAGGAGCCGGAAAATGCATTGGCATTGTATGAGCTGGGGACTTGCTATAATTACGGTCGTGGTGTTGAGGCGGATGAAGAAAAAGCGGGGGAATATTTCAAAGGATCCCTGCAAATATTTCAAGATGTTTATGAGAGCTTAACCAGTTTAGAAAAAGATAAATTTTTAAGACAATATGTACCATATCGAATTGCCAAGCAGTATGCATATGGACAGGGCGTTGATAAAGACTATGAACAGGCAAGAAAGTATTATGAAGAAGCTGCAGGAGAAGGGAATATTTATGCCATGTACTCACTTGGAAATATTTATTATTACGGGCAAGATGTAGAGGTTAGTTATGATCAGGCAATACAGTATTTTAATAAATCTGCAATTGGTGGTAATGCGTATGCAGCGTATCGATTAGCCAGTATGTATGAGAAAGGTGTTGGAGCAGCGGTGGATCAGGAAAAAGCGCAGAAATATTACCGGGATGCATACGAAGGATTTTCCAAAATGCTTTCAAAAAGCAGTGATGATATGTTGGGATATAAAATTGCCATGATGGAATTAAAGGGGCAGGGAACGGAGAAAAATATAGAATTTGCAGAAGCACATTTGAAAAAAGCAGTAAAAAAGAAAAACTATTATGCGATGTATCAATTGGCAAAGATTAATCTGGAAAATGGAGATATTGAAAGTCTTAAAGAGTCAGAAAAACTTTTGATGAAAGCAGCGGAAAGATTTGATTATGCACAGTATGCATTAGGAGATATTTATACGGACAAAGAAAGCCCGTTGTATCAGATGGAGAAAGGTATTAAGTGGCTGGAAAAGGCAAGGAATAACGGAAATGAATATGCATCCTATAAACTTGGAAAAATCTATTCAGATATGCATTCGGAATATTATGATCTGCATAAGTCAATCGGTTATCTGGAAGGAAGTACAGAGAATAACTATGTGAAGGAGCTTCTTGGAAAATGTTATTTAAAATTGCCGGAGAAAGAACAGCAGCGGAAAGGTGTGGATATATTAAGAGATGCTATGGAAAAGGGAGCTTCCGAATCAACACAGTATGTGCTGGGAAAATATCTGGCATATCAAGGAGAACAAAAGAGTGAGATAAAAGAGGGGATGCAGATGCTGACGGAGCTTGCAGAAAATAATTATGAATATGCACAAGTGTCATTGGGAATTTTTTATATGAAGAAAGAGCCTGGCGAACAGAATTTTGAGTTAAGCAAATATTGGTTGGGAAAGGCAAAGGATCAGGGCAACGCATTTGCAGAGGAAATATTAAAAAACGTGGAAATGCGTACAGCTATGTATGCTGGGAAAAAAAGAAGCAGTGTAAGGTTGGAGTATATTAGGTATGGATCGGCATTAAACAAGGCAATCGTTTCTTTGAAAAGATCTATGAATAATGAGTATGAGCAGCGACAGAACGAATGGGAACATGAGCTGCTGACACGATTACCGGAGAAAGAACAGGAGTATGAGAGGTAAATCTACTTGACAATATTATATATATAATATATTATACTATATAATCAATATAAAATAAAATCGGAGGAAAACAAATGGAAAATTTGATTTTTTTTAATAACAAAGGTGGCGTGGGAAAAACGGCGAGTGTAACAACAATTGCTCATATTTTAGCGACAGAATTTCAAAAAAAGGTCTTATTGATTGATCTGGATCCGCAGATGAATACAACCTGTTTATATAGCGAAGTAGATTTTTTACAATTATTTGCCAAGGTATATAACGGTGAAAATGTACATACGCCGGGAAGTAAATCTGTGGAAGATCTTTTGATGGATCGTGAAATGGATATTCACGATGCAATTAAGAAAACAGAATATGAGAACCTGGATATCATTCCCAGTTATCTGACGTTATCAGAAACAGAGGAACGGATGAAAGCCGATGTAAAAACGCCGCAGCAGTTTCGGTTACAGAAACACTTAAAAGCAGTGCAAAATGAATACGATTATTGTATAATGGATAGTAGTCCATCGGTTTCGATTGTCAATATAAATGGCTTAGCGGCTGCTGACCGGGTGTACCTTCCGGTAAGATGTGATGGCGGCAGCTTACTTGGTGTAGCAATTACCATGAATCTGGTACAGACCGTGCAGGAATATAATCCGCGTCTTAAGATTGGCGGTATATTTTTCACACAATGGAATGGACGAAAAAATGTTTCTAAAACAGTTTATGAATTGTTACAGGAGGCATTTGGAAATTATATCCTTCCGACAAATATTAGTGTAACGAAAAATATTGAAGAAGGATCACTGGTTCAAAAACCGTTATTGGCATATGATAATGGTAAAGAAAAATGCCGGGCAACAAAAGAGTACATGCAATTAACAAAATATATAATGGGAGTGAAGGAAGATGCCAAAGTTTAATAAAGAGTTATTCAGAGGGTTAGACAGCCTTAAAGCTGAACAGACAGAAGAACCTACGCTTAAAGTAGGAGCTGGATTATTAAATGATAAATCAAAGAATGATTTAAAGATATCGTATCTTAATAGAGACGATATTGAAAAAAATGAAATGAATAAGTACAGTATAGCCGAAATTAACAGCCTTGCATGGTCGCTCGACCATACCGGACTAATTCAGCCATTGCATGTAAAAGCAATGGAGAACGGAAAATATAAATTGTTAGGTGGAGAAAGAAGACTGACAGCGATTGACCAATTGATTGCAGATCCGGAAAATACAAAATGGACACAGGACAGCCTTATCCCGTGTGTAGTAAAAGATCCAGAAGAGATAGATCTTCCACTTAGTAGTAAAAATAAGGAAAGGCTTTCGATTATTACAACAAATAAGGAAGCAAGGAATTACACAGATGCGGATCGAATGATGGAGATCCGTGAATGGAAAGAGATTATTCAGGAGTTAAGAGAGAATGGAGTAGAGAGTATTCCTTTTGCCAGCAAAGATGGAGCAGAAGATGAATTGATGATCAAAGGTGAAAAAACAAGAGACATTCTTGTGCAAACAACCGGTATGAGCAGTGGGACAATAAATAAATTCGAAAACATTGAAAAGCACGCATCTGATGAACTAAAAGAAGCAATATTGCTCGGAAAAACAACCATCAATACGGCAGATGAGATCGTAAAAAAGATGGATAAGGATGAGCAGAGAGACTATCTGAAAGAAGCAGAAAAAACAGGGGAAGAAATAACACCGTCAGGAGCAGCAGAAAAGAAAGCAGAGAAAATAGCAGATAACCCTAATGCGGTATCCTTAGAACGTTTCAAAAAAGATATGAAAGGAATTACGAAAAGTCTGAAAAAGCAATATGTTTATTTGACGAAAGAAGAGAAAATGCGTTATGATGAATGTATAGAGATATTAAGAACTTTACTGAATAAGGAGTAGCGCAGCATGGAAAAAGTACAGACCAGTTTTTATATAACGAAAGAGATCAAGGATTTGGTGAAATTTCTTTCCAAGCGAGAGGAAATCACAAAGACGGTTTTTTATAGAAGAGCAATAAGAAATTTTTTCTCTGTAAATTCAAAGATTGATCCAAGAGTAATGCTTACGGAAAGAAGCAATCCGGATTATAAAAGACGGGATGTGCTGGAAACAATGATATTTGATGAAGATCAAATATCATTAATAGAAGAAAAGGCCGAAAGGTTGGGATGTAGTAAAAGCTGTGTAATCTTTCAGGCTCTGATTGATTATTGTGCACTACTATTGACCGTAGATGCTTCAGGCGTTGAAATAAAAGAAACGAAAGACTATTATTAAAAATTATTTAGGTGTCATTCCTGACACCTAAACAAGATGTGGGAAAGGAGAATGCCAAGATGAAAAATTATTACAGCACGATAGATAATATAGCACTTACATTTTCTGATATTGAAGAAGATAGTGCTGGGTTTGAGACAATTACCTTTCGCTTTGAACGACCAAATGATAAAGGCTTTGATTTTGCAGAAGGAAAGCTCCCGGAAAATCAGGTCTATAAATCTTACGGATTTTCAGAAGACGAGTTGATGCAGATGCAGCAATATCTTAGAAATAACAGTTTTATCATATGGGAGATCGCCAGAGAAAGAGGGGAAAAACAAAGTGCCTAAAGCGTTATTGGATTTTTTGGGATATACATTTTATTTTTACTCAAATGAAAACAGTGAACCGATTCATATACATGTATCGAAAGGGAGACCATCTGAAAATTCTGCAAAGTTTTGGATAAAAAGAGATGGCGTTATATTAGAACATAATAAGGGAAATATTCCTAAAAGTGATCTGAAGAAAATTCAAAAGTATATATGTGCGAATAGAGCGGATATTGTGAACCGTTGGTATGAGTATTTTGGATTTTAAAAGAATTAGGTGTCATTCCTGACACCTAAAGTAAAAATGAAAATAGGGTGTCATTCCTGACACCTAACACAAGATGAGGTGAAAAGCTATGAAGAAAAAATGGATCGCAGCAGTTGTTGGTTTAGTTGTTGTTTTGGGTGCTAGTATAGGTATATATAAATATAATGCATATGCTGCAAAAGAGAAAAATTATGTGGTGGAGTATGGAGATAAATTAAGTACGGATCCGGCAGATTATATTGCCGGAAATGAAACAGCATTAGAGAATACAAAGTTGGATCTGTCCAGAGTAGATACATCAAAAGTAGGAACTTATCAGGCATATGCAACCTACAAAGATAAAACGGTACAGTTTAAAGTAAAAGTACAGGACAGCAAAAATCCGGAAATCACATTAAATGATGTAGCAGCAAATATCATTGTGAACCGGGATGTGAAAGCATCTGATCTGGTAAAGAGTGTGACGGATAAATCTGGTATTAAGAGCATCCAGTTTTCCAGATGTGATATTAAAAAAGAAGATGTAAATGACTTAAGCAAATATACATTGAGTTTTCCGAAAGCCGGAGAGAACAAAATTGAAGTTGTGGCAGAAGATAATAACGGCAATCAGAGTATGAAAGAAGTCACTGTTAAAGTGACGGAAGATTATCTGAAGCATGTAAAGGGCTTCCGAAATTTCAAAGTGATCAAAGGAAATAAAGCAGACTGGATGAAAGGGATCAAAAAAGATAAACTGATCAAAAGTATTCAGGCAGACGATTCCAAGGTGAAGCTGAAAAAGGTTGGAAAATATAAACTGGTATATAAGATTACCGGATCAAACGATACAGTTGTTACAAAGACTGTGAAAGTAACAGTAAAGAATAAACCGGTAACTACGGTCGCAAGATCAAATAGCTATAGTAATAGCACCGGTACAACCGGCAGATCATATCGTTCCGGATCAACATCCTCTTCCTACGGCAAAAGGAGCAGCACTGGCTCAACGAGAAGAAGTAGTAGAAAAAGTAATAGTGGGAGAAAAAGCAGTAAAGGAACATATGATGATTTGAAGCCAGGACAAAGTTGGAACATTAAGTACAGGGAACGCAATGTTGATATTGGTAATGGAAGTACTGCTGATAGTTTTGACTGGTAGAAGAATAAAAATTTAGGTGTCATTCTTGACACCTAAATTTTAAAACTATATTATATATAAAAATAAATGTTTGAAAAATAGGGTGTCATTCCTGACACCTAAATTTTGAAGTGATATTATATATAAAAATAAATGCTTGCACGGAGAAATGACAGAATTGAGAAAGAAAAGAATTACATCATATTACATAACAGAAACACTAAAAGAACTTATAAGTTATCTGATTCAAATGGAAGAGATTAGCAAAATTGTATTTCTGGATCGGGCAGTATCGTACTTTTTTGAAGTGGATCCAGTTATGAATGATGAAGTTTTGATTACATCAAGGAGAGAAGACAAATATATAAAAAGAAATGTATTGTATTCCAACTATATTTATGAAGACCAAGATGAAAGATTGGATAAATATACAAAACTGACAGGTTGCAAAAAATCTCAGATTATTTTTCAGGCATTAGTGAATTACAGTGCATATCTGTTAGAAAAAAACGATAGCTTTTATCTAAAACTTATGGAGAAAAAAAGATGAATTATGAAAGAAGATACTCTATGAGGAGGGAAGATAAAAAGAGGATTTTCTTATTTATTCCAAATTACCATATGGAATGATCATAATTAAAAAAGTAAAGGAGAAAAATCATGAATAAAAAAGTTAAGAAAAAGATCATGACATTGGCTTTGGCTGCAATGCTGACTGCTGTATCAGTTATGCCTGCCAAAGCCGCATCTGAGGATGTTATTGATACATCCAAAACGGCATCATTAACAATTCACAAATATGATATTACAGCTGCAACGCAGGCTGGTGTCAACGTAGATGACCAGATCTCTACAGGAAAACAGAATAGTGAAGTAGAAAAGAAACTGGCTGATTATGCCATCAAAGGAGTAGAGTTTTCATACCTTCGGGTAGGAGATGTTGATACACTAAGCTCCGGCGGAAATGTGAAGCTGATCTATGAGATTCCGGAAGCATTACAGAAAATCATCGGACTCGATACTCAGAATCCGGTTCATACAAAAGATACGAAGGAGTATTTCACTTCTCAGCAGATCAATGATTCTCTGAAAACAGCATTAGAAGATAACACAGCAACAAAAGATAAGCTGGAAGCTTATACAGCAGACGCTGATAAGATGGCACTTACAGATGCTTCCGGAACAACCACTAAGAAGGACCTTGCATTGGGTCTGTACCTGATCGTTGAAACGAAAGTCCCGGAAGATGTTGTATATACAACCAATCCGTGGTTTGTGCAACTCCCAATGACAGATTATGAAGGTGAGAGCTGGTTCTATGATGTTGTATGTTACCCGAAAAACCAGACAGGTGTTCCAACACTGGATAAAAAAGTAAGAAATAATCCAGATGAAGCGAACATCACAACTGCAGAAAAAGGTACAGTTGCTGACTTCACAAAAACAAGACCGGAATATACATACTCTGATACAGTAACTGCATCTGAAGGTGAAAAACTGGATTACAAACTTGTTACAAAACTTCCACGTATTACAAGCTCAACAACTTACTTAAGCAAATACACTTTCATTGATGAGCTGAGCCAGGGTATCACCTATGGAAAAGATGCTGTAATCGCATTTTACGATTCTCTTGACAAAGCAGAATCAAATGTAGCCAACGTAGCAGACAGTGGTGCTGTTGCAGTATGGACAAAAGATTCTGGAAAGTATACACAGGACTATTCTGAGAACGACAATGGATCAGCCAAAATGACAGTTGCAATGACAGCCGATGGACTGAATGAGATCAACAAAAACTATTCAGAGAAATACATGGTTGTATATTATACAGCAGATGTGAAATCAAATAACACGGTTGTAACCGGAGATAAAGGTAACCCGAATGATGTTTCTCTGGAATGGAGAAGAACAAGCCAGGAATATTATGACGTTTTAAGAGATCAGAGTATCGTTTATACATTCGGTATTGATCTTCAGAAGAAATTCTCTGACAACAACGGAGATGCAACAAAAGTTAAATTTGTACTTCAAAACCAGAAAGACAACTACTATGTAAAAGCAACCGGATCTAACGGTGTATATTATGTAAATGGTAAATCAGCTACAGAGGCAGGAGCTACAGAGTTCAGCCCGGCTGCAGATGGAACACTTCTGATCAATGGTATCGAAGGTGACACATATGTAATGACAGAGACTCACTCTGATACAGGATACAGCCTCCTGAAAGAGCCTATGACCATTACCATTAACAGTGCAAAAGCTGATATTACAGCTACAACCGCAAATATCACAGGTATCCAGAGCAAAGCCGGAACAGAAAGTACAGCAAATGACAGCGTGGTTAAAGGTGAAGCTCTGCAGAATAAAGTTGTAGTACAGACTACAGCAGCATCTGCAACAGTAGATGGTACAAACGCAACTCTGAACGCCGACAAGACAACTACAGATTCTGAGCACGGTCTTGTTGACATGGAAGTACTGAACTCGAAAGGATTTACACTTCCAAAAACTGGCGGAGACGGACTCTATCTGATCACTATTTTAGGTGTAGTTCTTGCAGGAGCAGGAATCGCATGGAGCAGAAAGAAAAACGTTGCAAAATAATGAATAAATAATAAATCCGAAATCCTTAAAACCTAATAAATAAAAAACATGAAAAGGGAAGTGGTTCGGGAGATACCCGGACCGTCCCTTTTCCAATAAACGAAAATGTGAAACTATGAAGTTATGATAAATTCAAAAAAACCGAAAAAAATAATGCAGATGGCATTGATTCTTCTTGGTATCGGACTGGCTCTATATCCATGGATCAGTAATTATATTTACGATAAAAGCGCAAGCTCAAAGATTGGAGTGTATGAACAAAAAAGCAAACAGGTATCCGAAAAGGAATATCAGAGATTGTTCCGGGAAGCCAGACTATATAATCAGCAGCTTGCAAGAGCCAAAGTTGTACTTACCGATCCGTTCACGGATGAGATGAGCGTAAAAGCTACTGGATTACGATATGATGATATCCTGAAAATCAAAGGAACGGATATCATGGCTTATGTGGAAATTCCATGTATCCGTGTGAACCTGCCGATCTATCATGGAACGGCAGGAAAAACCCTGGAAAAAGGAATCGGACATATATCTGCATCAAGTGTTCCTGTAGGCGGGCATGATACCCATTCGGTATTAACTGGTCATACGGGCCTCAATTCATCAAGAATGTTCACAGATCTTACAGAGATGAAAAAAGGGGATCTGTTTTATATACATGTTGTAGGAAAAATCCTTGCATATAAAGTGGACGAGATTAATGTAGTTCTTCCGGAAGATACGGAAAAGCTGAACATCCTCCGGGGAGAAGACCACGTTACACTTATTACCTGTACCCCATATGGAGTAAATTCCCATCGGTTGTTAGTCCGAGGCACAAGGACGAAATATAATCCGGAAGATTATGACGCTGAAAAAAATAAAAACAGAGGTTCGCAGTGGCAGAAAGCGTACAAACGTGCATTGCTCATGGCTTTTTCGTTAATTTTAGTTGCCATCATAATTTATAAGATCATCCGGAAAATACGGAAAAAATAAGGTGTGTAAAATGAAAAGAGTAATTGGAATACTTTTTCTTTTTATCGGAATTGGATGCTTCTTCTATCCCAATATAGCAACGCATATTCAGTCAGAAAAGACGAACAATTACATAAAATACTATGAAAAATCGTTGGTGCATAAAGAAAAAGACGGAGCTTATAAAAAAGCGGTAGCTTACAATCACAGGATTTATAAAGAACATCAAAAGGGATTTAAAGATCCTTGGAGTTATGAACAGAATCCGTATCATGTACAGGGATGGAACCGGAAAGATTTTGGCTATATATCCATTCCGGAAATGGATTTGAAACTTCCGCTTTATTTGGGAGCATCGGACTCACATCTGGCGAAAGGTGCAGCCGTATTGGGACAGACATCCTTGCCGGTGGGCGGTGAGAATACAAATAGCGTGATCGCCGGTCACAGAGGATACAGCGGTATCCCATATTTCCGTGAAATAGGAAGGCTGAAAACAGGCGATAAAGTTGTGATCCGCAATCCATGGGAGAAACTTACATATCTTGTGGAACAGATACAGATCATTGATCCGAATGATATAGACAAAGTGAAGATACAGCCCGGAAGGGATATGGTGACGCTGATCACGTGTCATCCATACAGAGGGCATGGGAAATATAGATATGTCGTCTACTGTGTAAGAAGTAATACAAAAATGAAGATGAAAAAGAATGAAATGAGTGAAAAAAGTGCTTCGAGAAAAATTGAAGAGGAAAGACGATTCAGGCAGCTATGTGGTGCGGCATTGATAGTGATGTGTACTTTAGAATTTGTATCAATTTTCCGAAGACGGAAGGGAGCGAGAAAATATGAACAGTGAAAAGAAAGGTTTCTTAAGAAAATTAATTTCTGTGCTGACCACCATAGTGATCGTAATGACTTCTTTCCAGTATCAGGGATTAACGGCGCAGGCTGCCAGCCATAAGCTTTCAGCCAAAGCCTACACAAGCAGCCATATCGTTACCTATCACTGGAAAGGCAGTGCAAAATTTGGTTCTGGAAAAGGTCTCGATTATATCAAAGAAAATGCTTGCGTCCTGCTTCATTATCTGGATGGAGATCTGGGACAGTGTGTCTATGCAGAACAGGATACACCGGAAGGTGCGGCGAAAAAATTTAATGTAAAAAATGATGAACGTACAAGCTGGATGTATGAAGAAAAAGCAGGTTATGACAAATATAAATACGTGGGGCTTGCACAGGAATATCTGATCACAAAAAAGGTATCCTTAAGTGGTATTACGAACAGCAAAAAATTAATGTCATTGGATAAAAGAGACAGGAAAATGCTTGCCCAGGGATTTGCCTGGTACATGCAGCATGGCTCATACAACCGGACCAAAGGCGAAACAGTAAAGTTAATCAGCAATATCAGTGGATTTCCGGCTGCAAAACAGGTTGTCTTATATGATGAGATCTACACGGCAGCGAAAACAGCCTTAAAGAATTACAAGATCAGTCAGAAGACGTATAAATTGGTCAGTGGCGGTAACAGCCATCAGCCGATTGCGGTCTTCAAAGTCGTTGCAGATTTTGAACCGATCAAAAAAAGTGTGTCCGTGAAGGATTTTGATTCAACAACTCAAAAAGTGAATCTGAAGATTGATAAGATCGATGCTGTGAAAAGAACCGGTCTCCCAAATGCGACTTTTAAAGTAACTTGTGATGGAAAAGAAGTTGCACAGATCACAACGGGAGAGGGTGGTTCCATCGATTATACATATAGTCGGAAATTAACGACCAAAACATATACCGTCAGTAAATCCTATATTGAAAACTGGGATGATCTGGATTCGACACAAAGGAAAAAGCTGACTCAAAATGGGTATTACCAAAATAAAAGTGCAGCAATCAAAGCTGGAAGAGCAGAAATCAAAAAGAAGGTCAATGCGGAATTGAACACTCTGAAATCCAAAACACATACTTGGAAGATTGAAGAAGTTAAAGCTCCGTTTGGTCATAAAGTAAGCAATTCCATTCAGACAGCAACAGAAAAAAGTCAGAATAAGAATCTTTACTTCCAGTTCACAGATCTTCCGGAAAAGAGAACACTGACGCTCCAAAAGGACAGTGAAACTGGAGAATACGGAATAGAAGCAACTTTAGCCAATGCGGTATATGGATTATATGCAGCAGAGAAAATTTATGATACGGATAATAAAACAGTATTATATGAAACAGATGATAAGGTGACAGAACTGACTACAGATAAAGATGGACAGGCTGCCGTCAGTGAACTGAAGCCAGGAAAATACTATCTGCAGGAGATCGAAGCTCCGGAAGGATATCTGTTATCTGATAAGAAATATCCGGTTGATTTAAGTTCCACCGACCAGACCGAAGATGTAACAGATACACTGATCACTGGAAGAATTTCAATTCATAAGACCTATGGAACAGAAAAACTTCCGGAAAAATCAGCAGAATTTGCACTCTATAACAGTAATAACGAAAAAGTGGACACTCTGATTATTGATGAAAACGGAGATGCGCTGTCTAGGGAACTGCCTTACGGAAACTACCGGATCGAGCAGACAAAAGGAATGGATGGATATGCATTCCTGCCGACACAGATCATTAAGATTGATGGCTCTGAAGCCGAATATACGATCAATGCAAACGATGAACCGGAATATGCCGGTATTGCCATTTCAAAAACCATACATTGTGATGATCAGGAAACGAACAGCATATGGAATGAAGCCGAGAAGGATGCAGAATTTGAGATCCAGGATGCCTCTGGAAAAACAGTGGAAACACTAGTGACGGATGAACACGGACTTGCAGTCAGTGGTGAGCTGCAGCCTGGAACCTATACCGTTCATCAGACAAAAGGTGCTGAGAATTACGAAAAAGTTAAAGATTTTCAAGTAACGATCAAAGCCGGTGATCATAAAATTCTACAGTATGACCTCGCAGATGAAAATATCGCTACAAAAATCCGTCTGAAAAAAGTGACAGTCAAAGATGAAGAGGAAACGGAAGAGGCAGAAGCAAAGTTCATCATACTGGATCAATCATTAGCAAAAGACATTGATAAGGCAGATTTATCGACCGGAACGAAAAGAAGATTGTATGCTTTATCGTTGCCGAGAGAAGCTATCGTAGGCAGGATGACTACAGACAAAAACGGTGAAGCGTCTATGTTGTTAAATAAGCTGGATGCCGGAAAGAAGTTCATCGTATTACAGTGGGCCGGAGCTGATGGATATGCTCTAATGGATCCTTACTATTCAGAAAAAGATACACCGGTTATGGAAAATGGACATCCGACCTACACCATACAGGGAAAAGATGAATTTGAAGACTATGCTTATATCAAGATTAAAAAATCCATGGTGACTGACCGGGTAAATGATAAGGCGGTGACAGAAGCCGAAAGAGATGCAGAGTTTGAAATCATTGACATCAATGGAGATACTGTAGAAACTCTGACTACAAATGAAAGTGGTGAGGCGGTATCCGGAAAGCTGCCGTATGGAACGTATATGATCCATCAGATTTCTGGCAATGATACACACGAACTGGCGGAAGATCAGGAGGTCACACTTTCAAAATCCAATAAAAAAGAACCGGTTACAGTATCTTTTGAGAATGAAGAAAAGCCGGTAGAGGTCATTCTCACGAAACGTTCTTCAGAAACACAGATCTTACTTAGCAATGCATCGTATGATATTTATAACGAAAAAGGCGAAAAAGTTGCAAGTATCACAACCGGAGAAGAAAAAGAGGGAGTCGCAAGCTGCAAACTTCCTTATGGAAAATATTACTTAAAGGAAACGGTATCACCGGATGGATATAAATGCAGCAAAGAAAAGACTTTTGAAGTAAATTTTGAGACAGCAGAAAAAGGCACTTTATCATTAACGGATATGGATGAACCGGTATATGGAAAGATTGCGCTTACTAAGACTGGGGATGTACTGACCGGATTTTCCATGGATAACTTCCAGTATTCCACCGGAGAAGTAGAAGAAGCTGTCTATGGATTATATGCCGAAGAAGATATATTGGCAGATGATGGTTCTCTTTTATGGGAAGCAGATGAACAGATCACAAAAAAAGCAACAAATAAGAAAGGAATTGCACAGTTCACAAGGACGCTAAAGGATGGCACAGAAACAGATGGATTTCCGCAGGGGAAATATTATATCAAAGAGCTGGAAGCCCCATATGGATATCAACTGGATGATTCTATATATGAGATTGTGATTACATGGGATACAAAAGCCAATGATTATAATGAGATCACAAAGCCAAACCCGGACACAGATACGGAAGATCCGAAACCGATCACCTATCCGGAAGCTAATTCAGGAAAATATATACTGGAAAGTGGAGGAAAATTTCACAATGATATGGGAGCTAATATGAAAACGGTAGTATTTTCCAACGAAAAAGCACCAGATGGAATAGATGTGAAAGACGTTTCCTCTTTGAAAGATGGAAGTGTAGTTATGTGGTCGGTTGGTGCAGAGTGTATTGTATCGACACAGAATGAGGAACAGGACGTTATATTGAATACTGATAGTAGTTCTATGTTCCTTGGCAGACTTACTATTGAAAATATTTATTTTGATGCGGCAGATACATCCGGACTTATAAATGCCACAGGTATGTTTCAGGCATGTACAAACCTTACAGAATTAGATCTTACAAATTTTGATACCAGAAGCCTTAAATATGTCAAAAATATGTTCCGGGGCTGTACAAAACTGACTACGATCTATGCCAATACGGAGATCGTTAAATCTGATCCGACAACACCGCAACCGGTAGAAGTCAAGGTTGAACCAAAGTATGAATTTGTGGTGGGAACAAAGTACGAGGCCGATGATTTTACATTTAAGTTGGTATATGATGATGGATCTGAAAAAGAAGTAGCTGTAACGGATAAAGAGGTAGAAATCGATCCGGATACGGCATCTCCAGTTGGGGAGCAGCAGGTTGGATTTACATTCAAAAGTGGGGAATGCTCTAAATTCGGATCAGCAGAAACAACCGTAAAAGTAGTGGATGCCCCGGATGCGGACAAAAGTCAGCCGGAAGACGTGGAAGTAAACTTGGATGTGGAAGATACGCTGATCACACATACGATCCGGATTGCCAAAGAAGATGAAAGCGGTAATCCGGTAGCAGGGGCTACATTTGGATTATATGCGGCAAAAGATGTCATAGCTAAAAACGGAAACGTTCTCTTTAGAGTAAATGAACTGATCGCAATGGCTAAATCTGAACTGACCAGCGAAGGGGATGCGGCGGTAGTGACGTTCTCAAACCTTCCGTCAGACCTGAATGCTTCCGGATCGGGAAGGATGTATTATGTCAGGGAAATACAGGCTGCACCGGGATATGCGATTGGAGAAATGTCTGGAAAAACACTGGGATATAGCGGATCGGTAGAGAGCTACAATGGAGAAGTTGCCGGTGTGATCCATGATTATGAAAAATCCGGAATCATAGCGGATATTGCATACAAGAATGAATATAGTGCTGTTACCAATAAAAAACTGACAAAGGTTGTGCTCCAGAAGATCTGGGATGATGAGAATAACGTTGGCAACAGACCAAAGAGCATTACGATTAGAGCTACTAATGGATCTCAGACGAAAGACTATACCTTAACTGCCGAGAATAACTGGATGATTGAGACGGATATTCCGGTTGAAGAAATGTCCGATTGGAAGTTTGATGAAATAGTGCCTGATGATTATTTGAAAGTTACAGATGATACAGATACGGAAACAGGAGTTTATTCTGTCACTAACAGACCAAAGAAGTTATATAAAAATTTCGTAGTCCAGAAAATCTGGGATGATGGGGAGGATCAGGATGGCATCCGACCGGAGAGTGTGAAGGTGAATCTGTACCGGAATGGGAAGTATTTTGACAGCACAGAATTAAATGAAAGCAATAATTGGAAAGATGATGCAACATTTAGACATTTGGATGCTGAAGATCCGAAGGGAATAGAATATACCTATGAGATCAAAGAGGAGTCTACAGATCTGATCAATGGTAATTCTAAGACCGGATATGAAATTTCTTATGCAGAGGAAGACCAGACAGATACAGATAGAACAGCATATACGAACGTAGCAATCACCAATATGCATGTTCCGGGAAAATCCAAGATTGTGATCCATAAGAAGGTTGATGGAGATGTAAACTGGAATCTGGGTAATCCGGAGTTCACTTTCCTGATCACAGGAACAACCCTGCAGGGGGATGATGTAAAGCTTCGTAAGAAGATCACATTCAATAAAGATGAAATAGAACAACTGTTATCAGAATCGAAAGATGGGAAAGTGACAAAGGATCTGATTTTTGATGATCTGGATCCGGGTACGTACACTGTTACAGAAGAGGACGATAATCCTTATTATGAACTGGAAAAGATTGAGAGTACAGATACAGGCATCTCCATTGATAAGAATAAAATCACGTATCAGTTAGGACGTAAGGATGGCTCGCTTGCCGGACGTACCAAGGATGGAGAAGTGACGTTTTACAATAAGGAACGGAGCGGATCGGTTGAGATCAACAAAAAGGATGATTCCGGAAAAGCATTGGAAAGTGTAGGCTTCGCCTTATATGATCAGGACCATAACCTGATCCAAAGCGGAAAGACAGATACGGATGGAAAGCTAAAATTTACTGGGCTGCCAATCGGAAGTTACTGGCTGGAGGAAACAAATACAGTTTCTGGAAAGAACAAACTTTCAAAAGCGTTGAAGATCACTGTCCCATTGCAGATGACACAGGATGAAGTGGATGCAAAAAAAGCAGATACAAGCAAGGGTATCAAGATCGGTGGAGAGTATTATTTCTATCAATTGACATACGACATTACGAACAGTGCGATCCTGAACATACCAAAAGCCGGAGCATTAGAACAGTATCCATGGTTATTACCGGCTATGATTTGTATAGCACTGGGACTGGTTGGAATGAGAAACAGGAAAAGAAAAGGAAGTGAACAAGATGAAAAAGAGCAAGAAAAATAGAATTTTACAATGCACAACGGTCATTCTTCTCTTTTTATTAATCTTTGGACAGGCTCTTAAGCTTCATGCTGCGGAGTCTGTGTACAAAAGCGGATACATGTATTTCAAGTTGTCCGGTGGAGATAAAAACTCAACAATCCAGATCCATGTATGGAAAACGGCAAATTTTACACACGATGATATGAAAAACAAGGCAATGCTTTGGAATGTGGAAATCTCAGATGCAACCAATAACCATAGTGTCAAGCTGTTGAAAAGCCAAGTAACAACAACGAAAGATAATGAAGGGGATTATTATATCCTTCCAATTCCTATTTCTTATGTGGTACCGGCAAACCATGAAGTAAACGGACAGACACTAACAACTGAGCTAGATGAAAGTGAAGGAAGATGTGGACTTTATGTGAGCCAGAGTGGATCAAAATATTACAGTGCAGCATGTGTCGATAACGATACAACAAAAAGCCAGTATCTGATGGTGAATACAGCCCAGGTAGGTCTGCGAACTGTTGATGGATACAGATATAATTATACGACAGGTTCAAGAGCGATCGTTACATTAACTTTAAAACGTCCGAAGTACAAGGTAACATTCAATGCCGGAACCGGTACAAGCTGGGGAAGTACGACAACCAAAACAGCAACTGTGGCAAGAGGAAACACGGCATCCATAACAGCACCGACAAAAACCGGGTATACATTTGCCGGATGGGATAAAACACTGACAAATGTAAAATCCAGCTTCACAACAAACGCGAAATGGACAGCCAATAATTATCCGTGTAATTTCTATGCAAACGGTGGAATAGGAACCATGGATGGACAGGATATTGCTTATGATTCCACTGCAACATTGAAAAAGAATACGTTTCAGAGAACCGGGTATATATTTGCCGGATGGAGTACAGAAAAACGTGGTAAGGTAATTTATAAAGATGAGGATTCTATAAAGATGACCAGTACATCCGGTATTGACCTGTATGCAGTCTGGAAGAAAAAAGGGCTTATATCTGATTTCTCGGATGTAGAAGAAGATGAAGGTATGTTTTATGGTGATGAAAAACTGGAAGGTGGCAATGGTACAGCTTACGATAATCGACATACGACATCTGATTATGCACATACGGATGAGGAAGATGATCCAGGCTATTTTACTGAAAAATAAGAGTTATAAAGTCTGGGAAAAGTACAGACTTTAGAAATGAATTATGGTACTATAATAATAGTTACAAAGGAGAGTGCCTCGGTAATCCGGGGCATTTCTTATAAATGCTTATGACAAAAGGTGGTAATGAATATGCAGAAATTGAATTGGCTATTAAAAGGGGCAGGAATGGCACTATTGCTGGGAGTATTACTACTTCCTTGTAAAGTAAAAGCTGCAGATTATACGATAGAGAATGAAAGAGTTATAGATAGTATTAATGACAGGATTGAATATACATTAAATCAACATGAGTACGATTCGTGGGAAGAAGCAGCAGAAGATTTAGGGAGGATAGTTAGAAATTTTGGCGCTAAAAGAGCGCATCAATTGGAGAATATCAAAATTCCTATAGTAATAAATGCTAAAGAACGCATTCCTGAGATTGATGAAGCTTATGCAAAAAAATTTAAGAAAAAAGTTGGCGATACTATTTTTCAGGAAGAAACAGGTAATCCGGATTTAGGGCATACCTTGCAAGTAGAGGCATCTCCGTTATATGGTCTAGAAGTTAAATATGAGGATGGAAAATATACAGGTGTTTATACAGGAGGATTAGATTATCAAACCCCACTGGAAGTATATAAAAATTTTCAAGAAGGAACAACGGAAGTCTTAAACAGTCTTAATCTGGACGGAAAATCAGACTATGAGAAATGTTTGCTAATTGAAGAGTGGGTTGGTAAGCATATCACTTATAAAGAGAATTACGGTAATACAGAGCGATATTGTCCGGCAGTATTCGCCTATTTTTCAAAGACAGGTGTTTGTGCACATTATGCGGACCTGTTTTATTACATGGCAAATAAAGCAGGGCTGCTGGCATTGGAAGATAGTGGAACTTTGGGCTATTCCGGACATGCGTGGAACTTAGTTAAGATTGATGGAATGTATTATTATACGGATCCAACAAATTTTCAAAATTTTACGTTTGTAAATGGAACCGCAAAGGCAGAGTTCTTATATGGATCAGATGATTTTAGCTTTCATCGATCTTATAAATCGTCCAATGAATATAAGGACAGATACCCGATTGCATCTGAAATGTACAGTAAAGATCATTCTTCCTGTAATGGAAAACATGAGTTTACTATAAGAGGAGTACAAGGTGGATGTTATCCAGGCACTGTCTATAAGTGTAAGAATTGCTTTTATGAATATTGTGTATATACCGGAGAGGAAGATCATGAATATGTCGATGGAGATGAGATTATTACCCAAAAAGCCGATTGCACACATGAAGAAATCACGACATATCGATGCCATTATTGCAGAAATGCAGACTATACAAAAGTAACCGGATTGGCACTTGGTCATGATTATCAGAAGGAAGAAGTAGAGCCGACCTGTACAAAAGACGGATATATTAAATATACATGCAGCCGGTGTAATGATACCTATACAGAGCCGGGAAAAGAAAAGTTAGGACATGATTATAAGGAAACTGTTCTTAAAGAAACTACTTGCTTAGTAAATGGTAAAGTACAGTATACGTGTAGCCGGTGTAATGACACTTATACAAATATAATCCAAAAATACGGACACGATTATAAGGAAACGTCAGTAATTCCGGCAACTTGTAAAACCGGAACCATCCATATCTTAACCTGCACAAGATGTGGTGGAACATCAAGAAGGATTGATGATGATAAAAAAAGTGAACATGATTGGATCACAACAAAAGAGCAGAAGACAACTTGTACAGAAGATGGATTTGTGACTCGTAAGTGTAAAGTTTGCGGTACTACAAAGACGGAAACGACAAAAGCAACCGGTCATGCTCCGGAAGTACTCAATGCTGTAGAAGCAACCTGTACAGAAGATGGCTATACTGGAGATACCTACTGTAAAACCTGTGGAGCATTGATCAGTAAAGGAAAGACAATTGATAAGCTCGGTCATTTCTATGATGAAGGAAAAGTGATCAAGGAAGCAACGAAAGAGGAAGAGGGACTTAAGGAATATACCTGTAAGCGTTGTGGTGAAAAGAAAGAAGAGACAATCCCGAAGTACGAACATCTACATGATTCTTATGAAGAAATCGTGATCAAGAAAGCGACCTGCAAAGAACCGGGAATCATGAGATATCAGTGTACAGAGTGTGATTACTACTATGATACAGTCATTCCGGAACTCGGTCATGGAGAGCTGGAATACCGGAACCAGAAAGAAGCAACCTGTACGGAAGACGGATATACTGGAGACGGTTACTGTAAAAATTGCGGTGAGCTGTTCCTTGAGGGGGATGTAATCGAAAAACTGGGACATTCCTATGATAATGGAAAAGTGATCAAAGCAGCCACTTATACTCAGAAAGGCTTAATGGAATATACCTGTGAACGCTGCAATGAAAAGAAACAGGAAGAAATCCCGATGTTAACGTTTGATCTGAAGCTTTCTGTACAGATCAAATCCAATATCCAGGCATTATTCCAGTGGGATACAAAAGACTCCCTTTCCTATCAGGGCACACAGATCCAGCAGCTTAATGGAACGGATTATGAAACGATAGAAGAGAATGGATGGACGGTATTTGCTCCGGATGATCAGAAACAGAAGACTTTTTATAGAGCAAGAGGACACTATCAGTACAAAACGGAATCTGGATCTTATGAAGACGTTTATACAGAATGGGTAGAATTTTCATTGTTTAATGATCCGGAACCGGATAAACCAACACCAGTAAAACCAACTAAGCCGGTTGTAAAAGTAAAGAAGGTTACTATATCCGGAACATCCCATGTCTTATCTGCAGGAAAGAAAATCCAGTTAAAAGCCACTGTAACACCTGCAAATGCCAAAAGCAAAGCAGTTACATGGAAAAGCAGTAACACAAAATATGCTACAGTAAATGCGAAAGGTGTGGTTGCAACGAAAAAAGCTGGTATCGGTAAAAAAGTAGTGATCACAGCAATATCAAAAGATGGCAGTAAAAAGTATGGCACTTACAAGATCAAGACTGTAAAAGGTGTAGTTACCAAAGTAAAGGTTACCGGATCGAAAACCATTAAAAATGGTAAGTCAGCCAAATTAAAAGTTGCAGTTTCCGGAACAAAGGAATCTTACAAAGCGGTCAGATGGGTAAGCAGCAATACGAAGTATGCAACAGTCAATGCAAAAGGCGTTGTTACGGCAAAGAAAGCAGGAAAAGGCAAAACAGTGAAGATTACAGCCGTTGCAAAAGACGGCAGTAAAAAGCAGATGGCAATGAAGGTCAAGATTAAATAAGTATTGACAAAGTTAGGAGTGTATTTTATAATGTAGTTGTTAATTCAATTTCAGCATTGAATTAGATAAATTGTCACAAGCAAAAGAGCACTGCGAAAGTAGTGCTCTTTTGTTGTCTGCATGGAAATATTGTAAAAACAAATTGATTTCCGTTATACTGAAATTAATAAGGTAAGAAAATATAGTGGAAATGAGAGAGGTACAGTATGGGGGGAAAGTTTGATCATTTATCAATGCGTGATAGGATTCGGCTTGAAACATTAATTAGGGCAGGTCATACAGTTATAGAAATAGCGAATATGCTTGGGGTTCATCGTAGTACAATTTATAGAGAAATCAAAAGAGGTCGTTTTGTAGCTTTAAATACAAATTTGACAGAAGAAGAACGTTATAGTCCTGATATTGCACAGGAAAAATATGAAGAAAACTTGAAGTGTAAAGGTAGTGGATTAAAGATAGCAAATGATATAAAACTTGCCAATTACATAGAAGAAAAGATAGTTGATAAGAAATATAGTCCAGCGGCAGTATTAGGTGAGATTAAAGCGGAAAATAAAGAAAGTGAGTTTTCCGTAATGATTTGTACAACCACTTTATATAGTTATATAAATAAAGGAATATTTCTGTGCTTGACAAATAAAGATTTACCAGTGAAGAAAAATAAAAAGAGAAAAAAGAAGACTTTGAAAAGACAAGCCAGAACAGAAGCTGGAGAGAGTATAGAGAACAGACCAGAAGAAGTAGATGCCAGAGAAGTATTCGGTCATTGGGAAATGGATACGGTTAAAGGAAAAAGAGGAAAATCACGCAATAGTCTTCTCGTATTAACAGAACGGAAAACAAGAAATGAGATAGTGACCAAAATTTCTGACGGAACTACTGCGTCCGTAGTAAATGCGTTGGATATGCTTGAAAGAAAATGGGGAGAACAATTTAAAAAAGTGTTTAAGACAATTACAGTAGATAATGGATCAGAGTTTGCAGATTGCACAGGTATGGAGCGGTCTATTTTTGATGAGAAAAAACATAGAACAAAGATATATTACTGTCATCCATATAGCAGTTGGGAACGTGGAACTAATGAGGTTACAAACAAGTTAATAAGGAGACATCTACCGAAAGGTGTAAATTTTGATAATAAAACAGAGGAAGAAATAGCAAATATAGAAAATTGGATCAACACATATCCACGTAAAATACATGGATGGAGTTCAGCGGAAAAGATGTTTAAAAAAGAAATTGAAAAAATAGGATAAGCATTTGTTGAAAAATAAAAAAATGTCGCATTTAATATTGACATTTAAACAATAAGATCTGTTTAGAAAGAAATGTAGATTTTTATATGCCAGAGTGTTATAATAACATTCTGGCAATAAGTCTTGTTAGTTTAACTGATAAAATAAGCGCCTCCTAAGAGAAAGCCGAGGCATTCCCCAAAGGGAAAAAATGAAAAACAACTTTCAGTTCGAATCTATTCTGAAAAATGCTAATGGTGACAACAAAGCATTCCCCAAATTGGGGAACGTTCTAATGTTACCAAATCAAAAAAATCTGTAGATTGACAACTCGAAAAAGAGTTGATAATCTTATATATGGCCGAAGGGAAAAATCCCAGAAACCCAGTAAAATCAAGGGTTTGCGGCATGTGTCGTCATAGCTCAGCTGGATAGAGCACTCGCCTCCTAAGCGAGGGGTCGGAGGTTCAAATCCTCTTGGCGACGGGCTTCAAAGCGTTCGAAAATGTTAGCTGGATTAGCTGACAACGAACGCTTTTGTTATTTTCAAATCACGTTCGTGACACAAAATTCCATTCAAAATGATCAATTTCCAGCTAACGCAATCCGATTTTTGTTAGCTGACAGCTAATCAAAATTACCGGTTTGCAAACATGGGTTTTAAGAAGTCCAGCTAACATTTGGGTTCCGCTCCGTTGTCACCTCTTATTCGGGGATGTAAATCAGAGAAAAGGCGGGAAAAGAAACAATCTCTCCCAAACTTGCAAACATGAATTAGCTGAAACAGTATTCAATTCTATTAGCTACAGCTAATGGTCAAACAGCAATGTCTGTTTGGAACTTTACTATCTATAAAAGTTCCAGGCAGGCATTTTTTATTTCCTGAATCCTGGAGGAAAGGAGTCAAGATAGCTGATACTTTTTGTGATCGGCCTGGCAGTGAAGATGACAGTACAGACTTATGCGGTTGTCAGAGGGATCCTTGGATTTATATTCACTTTGTTGATTATAGCGACTGCATACTGTTACCATGATTGGGTACAGGTTGCATTCCTGTTTTCGCTGAGTGTAATTCTGTATCTGATCCTGTTTGCAGGAGTGTTTGTAGATACTGTACTGGACATGACAAGAGAACGTATTATTGATTTTATTATATCGTGAGGAGGATATGAAAATGAGTGAAAAGAATGATTTTATACAATTACCACCAATCAAAAAAGACACACCGTCCGAAGTGGTCTCAATGATCTGGCAATATTTGAAATTACCTGAGGAATCCAGAAAGAGAGTGACGGCAGATCTAATTGATGTGGATGAAAATTGTGAGAAGGAAGATTTTCAGATTCCAGATCTCTATGACATCGTTCCAAAAGAAGAAATCGCGGAATTTGAAGAAACTATGCGTAAAATTATAGTAGGAATTATCTCTCAGGCCAGCAGTGTTGCCACCTGGGTGTATGTACAGAAATATGTGAAGCACAAAACTCTGGATGAAATGCTGCAAGAATGGAAAGGGGTAAGCCAGTTTATTATTGTCATGGATACCTGGTTCGAAAGATTGATGGCAGAATAATAGATGCTGTGATAGAATGAAGAAAACGATTTGAAGTGCAAATCGTAATTTGTGGAGAGATTTCCTGAACTTTCCTTATTTTACAGGCTTTTCAGCCCATTAAATAGTGAAATGATATGTATTTTCCCTTATTTTTGCCCTTATGCGGAATCCGCAAGGGAAATAAGGGAAATTTTTAGTTAAGCATTGCTCGCTACTTTATCAAGAAGTCTTGCGGAATCCCGTTTTGCTTTTCTTGTTGAGTGAGCGTAAATATTCATTGTGGTACTGACATCAGAGTGTCCTAACAGTTCCTGTACATCTTTCGGTGCAGCTCCATTGGAAAGCAGATTGCTGGTATAAGTGTGACGCAACTGGTGAAAATGGAAATCTTCAAATCCTTCCAGCTTCTTTGCCACTGATCTGCATACAATGCTGAGTGTACTCGGCAGTTCCAAAGAGCCATCTGGTCGCAGGCAGACAAAGGAGATTTCTTTGTAATCTGTCGGGACTTCCTGTGTTCCGTCAAGATGATAGTATTCATAATATACCCTGTTTTTCACATGCACTTCTTTGTAGTAATTGCGGTGATATAATTCGCCATACTGCATCCGGTTTTTGAGCTGTTCTTTTCTGGCAGCTTTCAGTATTTCAGTCAGCGTATCTCCAAAATCAACAATCCTTACTTTTTTCCGTTTCGTTGGTCCGATAATATTTTTGTGTTTCATGCCGTCGTAGCGGATACTGCGTTTTATGGTCAGGCATTGTTCCTCAAGGTTAATGTCCTGCCATGTAAGACCACAGGTTTCCCCGATACGGAGCCCGGCATAATACGCAATTTGAATCGGAAGAATAGCAGGTGGATTTTTCTTTTCCAGATATTGGATAAGCCGTTCATAATCCTCATGTGAAATCGGCTGTGTACCTTCTTCCACTTCATCATCGGAAAAGAGGTCAACTTCCTCTGCCTGCTTTTTCAGCTTAATATACTGCATCGGATTGAAACTGATTAACTGTTTTGGAAATACTGCAAAACGGAATGACTGCTGTAACACTGCGGAAAAAGAATGGATATAATCTTTGCTGTATCCCTTTTTTACTTTCCCGTCTGGAAACTCACCACCGAATGTAAGCAGATCAAGAAATGCCTGTAAATGTTCGGCAGTAACTGTTTTCAGTTTGCGGTCTGCAATCGGGTGTTTTTTGGTACATCGGATTGCACCAAGATAATTTTCCACTGTACCGTTGCTGAGTGTCCCAGTTTTCAGTTCTTCTTCTGCCCACATATCCAGAAGTTCCCCTACGGTAAGATTATCTGCCTTTGCAACAAACTTCTTATCTTCGTAGTCTTCCAGTGCCTTGCGGAGAAGCTTTTCCGTCTCACTTTTACTTTCGGTTCCGGCGTATTCTTTCTGAACCATTTTACCGCTTGCATCTTCTACATAGAAACGATAGTACCATTTTTTTCCTTTTTTTCTAACAGATCCTTTTGCCATAATCGTATGTCTCCTTTCGATATCAGACAATCGGAACTGCTGAAATGCTTCTTGCGTGTAGGCATCTTATGGACAAGTCCATAAGCCAATTCGCCGCTCGTCAAATCTGTAAACAGCTTGACTCGCTTGCGCTCATTGTATCATAACTCCGATTATCTTACTATACCGATTCAGAATCGTCATACATAACTTCGGATAAAAGATTTGCAAGCCTTTGTTCTGCCGCTTCCGGTTTCTTTGAATAGAGCCTTACAACATCTGCCATATCATTAAATGCGTTGACAGTATGTGTGATCTCCCTGAGAAACATAATCTCATTATATTCATCTTTCGATTCAAATCCCATTACTTTGGCAATGTCCGCATCTTTGGTACTGCCTTTGTAATTTTTACAGGCGAACTGAAACGAATCCAGAAACAGTTCATATTGCTTTAACATTAACAGCAGTAAGTCTTTAGAAAAAGCGTCTTCTGTTTTATTGAGGTCAAGAGGAAACTGTTTGAGAATGTCGCCCATCGCATCACGAATCTGCAATTCTTTCTTATCCGTAATATCAGTTTCATATTCATCGGTTTCCCCTTTGAGCCATTCAATCGATACATGAAGTGCTTCCGAAAGACCTTCCAGTACCATCTTTTTGGTATTGTCAATCGAACCATTCTCATAACGCAGGATTGTGGAAGCGGTAACTCCCATCTTCTCTGCGACATAAGGCTGTGTCAGATTTAATTCCAGACGGCGCTGTTTTGCCCTGCTGCCGATCAGCTTGCGTAGTTCTTTATCTTTCATGCTGATGTGCCTCCTTTTTCGGTATGTCATTACTATACCACGCAACAAAATATATTGCAATATGCAATTTTAAGAAAAGCAGCAAAATTTCATAATGCTTGACAAAGCAATATAAACACGCTATACTGACAGCACAAATGAAATTGCATAATGCAATTCGAAAGGAGGTGGTCATATGACGCAAAGAAAGATTGCCTTATCTATTGAGGAAGCTGCTGATTATACGGGAATTGGCAGGAACACCCTGCGAAAGTTGGTAGAGTGGAAGAAACTTCCGGTATTGAAGGTTGGGAGAAAAGTCCTGATCAAAACGGATATGCTGGAACTTTTTATGGAAGCCAACGAGGGCAGGGACTTGAGGGATAAGGGAAATGTGAAAGCAGTCACAAGAAACGGTTCAACTTAAAAAAGCGGTTCCCGAAGAAACCGCCAAAGGTTCTATCAGACCGGAGTCATGATATACCTACACGCAAGCAGATTATACCATGTACTTCGTCTGACAGACAACAGGAAACTTATGTTTGGAAAAAAAGAAAGGACGATGATATTTATGGCAAGATCAACAAAGAGTTATGAGGAGCGTATGCTCCAGTTGGAAAAGAAAGAACAGGAAAGCCTTGAGAAAGCAAAACAGTATGCAGCACAGAAACGGGAACTGAAGAAACGTCAGAAAGATGTGGAAACCAAAAAACGGACACACAGGCTCTGCCAGATTGGCGGTGCAGTGGAATCGGTACTGGGTTCTGCGATTGAGGAAGATGATATCCCAAAGCTGATCGGCTTCTTAAAAAGGCAGGAAGCAAATGGGAAATTCTTCTCAAAGGCAATGCAGAAAGAGCCAGTTGCAAATACGGAGGAAGTGTAATGCCGGAGGGAGTGGAGTTTCCATTCCCTTCATTGCTTTTTTATGAAGGGCGCACTTATGGACAACCAGAGGTCGTCCGTATAAGTTTGCCACAGGTGGCAACCGGTCTGCGCTTACGCTTGCCGGGCTCGTTCCGTCGGCGGGGCTTTCAGCCAGACCTGCTCATGCCGCAGGAGGCACTCTTCGCCAGAGGGGCACATTCCATGCAGGCTGTTATGCACAGGGCACTCTTACGCAGAGGGTGCTCCGGCAGATACCATTTTCTTTTAGGAAAAACGTTACCTGCCGGAAATCAAAGCCGGATACGGCAGAATGGGGGAAACGGAGCATGGCGATTTTTCATTATACAGTAAAGATTGTTGGACGCAGCAAAGGAAAATCCATCATATCGGCGTCTGCTTATCTCAATGGCGATGTGATGAAAAATGAAGAAACAGGCAGGATCAGCTACTATACTTCAAAAAAAGAAGTCGTTTATACCAGCCTGCTGATGTGTGAAAATGCACCACAGGAATGGCAGAATGTACCTGCTGAAAATATCAGACGGTTCCAGAAATCTGTCCGATATAAAAGGGCAGATAACCAAAATGCTGCACTGGAAAAATTCAAACTTACTTTTCAGAAGCAGCGTTTATGGAATGAAGTCTTGAGGATAGAAAAAAGTTCAGATGCACAACTCGGCAGGTCATTTGAGTTCTCACTTCCGAAAGAATGGAGCCGACAGGAACAGATTGATTATACAACTGAATATATTCAAAAGACCTTTGTAGATAAGGGAATGTGTGCGGATTGGAGTATCCACGATAAAGGAGATGGTAATCCCCATGTGCATTTACTGGTGACGATGCGACCATTCAATTCAGACCACTCATGGGGTAACAAAGAAATCAAGGATTGGGAGTTTGTCAGAGATGAAAATGGAAATATTGTGGTGGATGAATCCCATCCGGACTGGTGGCAGGATAAAAAGAACCCTGACCGTCATGGAATCCGAATCCCCGTACTTGATGAAAATGGAGTCCAGAAAGTCGGGACAAGGAACCGCAAACAGTGGAAACGTGTATTAACCGATGCTACCGGGTGGAACAATCCGAAAAATTGTGAGCTATGGCGGAGCGAATGGGCAAACGTCTGTAATGCACATTTGAAAACGGAAAATCACATTGACCATCGTTCTTATGCAAGGCAGGGAAAATTAGAGATACCGACGATCCATGAGGGCGCAGATGCCAGAAAAATTGACGAGAAATTTCAAAACGGACAGACATCCTCTACTTCATGGAAAGTAGAGGAAAACCAGATCATAAAAAGACAAAATGCACTGCTGGATAAAATACAGATTTCTTTTGGAAAAGTATCCAGTGCATTAACACAATGGAAGGAGCGATTGCGTGACATTAGAAGAAAGCCGGGAAGTCATTCCCATGATGGAGACAATGATAAACCAGATCGAGGAACAGCAGAATCTTATGGCAGAGATGGTACAGGAATTGCAGGAACGGGACAGGCAGCTCCTGTCTTTTCAGGAGCAGAACCAGAGTTTAAAAAGCTTAAACAGCGAATTATCCAGGCTGCTAAATCTTTTGCCAGATACAGAAGAACTGCTCTCACAGATCGAGCAACAGAAAACCAGAATCGAACAGTTGGAAAACGAGAATCAGCAATGGCAGGAATTAACGCAGAAGCTGAACAACGAGAACAGCTTATTGCAGAAACAGAACAGCGAATTGCTGACCTTAAACAGCAGATAGAGAAAGCGAGGGAGATCGATGAGCGAATGCAGAAACTTAGAGAACGTCGGGCAGGTGGAAGAACTTCTGCTGATGACCGAACAGATGCAGGACGAACTGGATCAGAAAGACCAGACAATCCAGGAACTAAACAGGCAGCTAAGCGAATCGCTGACCTTGAACGAGAAATTGAACAGCGAAAACAGAGCCGAGAATATCGAAGCATTGCGGACAAGATTAAGGCAAACAGAGGAACGATTGACCAGCGAGACAGACAGCAGGAAAAGAGCCGACGCAGAAGCCGTGGCATGGAAATTTAAGTATGAAAAAGCAGAGCAGGAAAAACTTTATGCACAGACACACCAAAAGACGGTAGAGGTAGCTGTTGAGAAAAAAGTGCCTTATGAGAAATGTGAAAAATGTGACCGTACTGCTTACCGGAAAGCAAAAGAAAAATGCGATAGCCGTAAAAGCCAGTTAGAAAAGAAATATAAAAATATGACGATTGGTTATGAAAGTATCTTGTTTCTACTGGCATGGTACAGCATAACAACAACACTGTTTACTGCGATTCTTTCGCCGGTTTTCCTTAACGACTGTATCGTCTTTTTCGGTGCGTTAGGAAAAGGAATGGGAAGTTTATTTCGGGAGTTTGTGACAGGTGCAGACTCTTTCGGACAGTTAAGCAGTGGAATACCTAACAGTATTCTTTCCGGGATTGTGTACTGGCTGATTGCCGGTACTGTCATGGCAATTTTATTCGTAATAACCGGGTGGCTGATAATCGGGATTGGTTATCAGGTAGGAAAAATCTACCGGAAATATTGTTGGGATATCATCAGTATCGTGGTAGCGATAACGAGTACAGCTGTTGTAATTTACTTTGGAGAATGGATTAAAAACGCTAATCCGATAAATCTTATTGTATTGCTATTACTGTCGCATATTATTTATATTGGAATCAGATGTTATGTGAAAGACTGGATGGAAGAACGAGGATATTATTAAAAGAGGACAGGGAAATTTCATAATCTTCCTGTCCTTAGTAAGGGACTATTGATTGTTTATATAAAGAAAAAGTATATAAATAAATCTTGACAATTAGTACGAACTCGGACTATAATACAAAAGTCCGGATTCGTACTAATTTAAGGAGGAAAAAGATGAGAAAAGATAATAATATGATAATACAGTTGCAACGATATTATGCTTTATGGAAAGAATGTACAGCAATGTATGAGGAATGGTCAAAGGATCAGGGACTGTCTTCAAATGGAGTTTTTGCTTTGTATTCATTTTATGAAAGTAATGGAAGATGCACGCAGAAAATGATAAGTGAAAAATGGAATATACCTAAGCAAACGGTAAATACGATACTAAAAGATTTTCAGAAAAAAGGATACATCAATATGGTATCTGATGATTCAGACAAGAGAAATAAGCTGATATGCCTCACAGAATCAGGAATGGAATATACGAAAGATATCATAGAAAAACTGCACTCAAAAGAAATATATGTAATCGAAAAAATGGGATTAGAGAATATAGAAAGTCTTAATGATAATACAGAGCTGTTTATCAGACTTTTCAAGGAAGGAGATTGTAAGAAAAATGAATCATAAATCATTATTTTTTAAATATGTTATTCCATCTATTATAGCATTTGCATTATCAGGAATATATGCGATAGTGGATGGATATTTTGTAGGCAATACCATAGGAGATGCTGGACTTTCGGCTATTAATATTGCATATCCGATTGTGGCTTTGATTCAGGCTCTTGGAACAGGAATTGGTATGGGAGGAGCTGTTTATTACTCAATTAATGCAGCAGAAAAGAAAGGAAAACGGGCAGAAGAATTTATTGCTACAAGCTGGTGGCTTCTTGTAATAGTAAGTGTTATCAGTACCATAATTATTTACTCCTTTTCGTCTAAAATTTTAGGATTGCTTGGAGCAGATGGAATTATATTAACAAATGCGACAGATTATATCAAAATTATAGCACTTGGAGCAATATTGCAGATTCTTGGAACTGGAATGATGCCATTCATTAGAAATTATGGAAACTCTTTCTGGTCAATGTTTGCGATGGTTGGTGGATTCATAACCAATATTGTTCTGGATTTTATCTTTGTATGGATATATGAAATGGGCATGAAAGGTGCAGCCACAGCTACAATAGCCGGACAGGGTGTGACTGCAGCAATTGCAATCATATACGCATTATATAATAAAAAGTTTTATGTGTATGTATCCTTAAAAAATGTAAAAGAAATGTGTGGCGCTATATTCAGAGTAGGTCTTGCACCATTTGGGCTAGCATTGACTCCTAATATTTCATTGGTGTTTATAAACCGATTCTCCGCTTCTTATGGGGGAGAAAAAGCTATTGCAACTTATGCATGTGTATCCTATATTATCTGTATCATATATCTCATATTGCAGGGCGTAGGTGATGGAAGTCAACCTTTAATGAGCCGTTTTTATGGTGAGAAGGATCAAGAAAGCCTGAGAGGAGTTCAGAGAATGGCATACATTTTTGCAATAATTCTTGCTGTTTGTGGTGGAATTATCATGTATGTAAACAGAGCAAATATTGGAGGGGTTTTCGGAGCTTCTTATGAAGTAAGTATTGAGATTTCTAAAATTGTACCTATATTTTTAGTGTCATTACCATTTGTTGCGATTACCAGAATAGCGACAGCTGGATTTTATGCTACTGAAAAAAGTGGATTGTCATACATTCTTACATTCATTGAACCAGTATTGATGCTGATATTTATGCTTGTTTTACCACCTTTATTTGGTGGACAGATTATGATATGGTGGAGTACGGTATTGGCACGTGTTTTTTCAGCGATTCTGGCATTCATACTAATAAAATATTGCGAAAAGGGAGATTTGCAATATGGAATACAGAAAATTTAACAATCAGATAGTAGCAAGAATAATCTAGGTTTATCTATTGTATTTTTAAGGACAGCCTCATAGCAATAGGGCTGTCCTTTTAAAATTATGAAGCTAATTTTTAATAAATTCTAGTAGATTTTGATTGGAATAATCATAACTCTAATGAATCTTCAGCATCTACCCACATCTGTAAATTCCCATCAAGATATAACCTTGCATATTCTAATGGCTCATCGATTGCAAGCGATGTCAAAGCACAATCAGATCCAGGTGTGGTTCTTAAATTTTTTTCTGCTTCCCAACAATCAATACGGAGTATATAGCCCGTATTAGTATATACATCAATGCTGTTGCACTGTGGATTGTATTCTGCAAATATTGTTCTCATCGTATCCCATCTCCTTATCATTTAATCAATCAGTAGTAGCAAAAATTAAGAAGCATTTCAATCAGTTCACCATGTCACTTTTATTTTGTGTTATACTGTCTTATAGATTTTTCTTGCCCTTGTATTTGCCCTTATCAGAGTGCATAAACACTGATGGGACGATATAACACAAGGGAAATAATAAGGGAAAGCTCACCTGCGACAAATCCAGTGTTTTCAAGGGGTTGCGAAGAATTTAATAATAAAATATAACAGTTATTAAATTTCTTAAAACAGGTGAAATCTCAATCGGAAGTTGGAGGATACACGCATGAAAATTGTAATTATTAATGGAAGTGCCAGAAAAGGAAATACGCTGGCAGCAATCAATGCATTTATAAAAGGAGCGTCAGAAAAGAATAAAATTGAAATCATTGAACCCGACAAACTCAACATTGCACCATGCAAGGGATGTGGTGTCTGTCAATGCTCTAAGGGATGCGTCGATAAGGATGATACAAATCCTACAATTGATAAAATTGCTGCCGCAGATATGATTCTTTTTGCTACACCAGTTTATTGGTGGGGAATGTCAGCACAATTGAAACTTATCATTGATAAGTGCTACTGCCGTGGATTGCAGTTAAAAAACAAAAAAGTTGGCACAATTGTTGTAGGTGGTTCTCCCGTAGGCAGTATCCAGTATGAGCTGATTGATAAGCAGTTTGACTGTATGGCAAAATATCTTTCTTGGGATATGCTTTTCAAAAAATCATATTACGCAACAGCCAGAGATGAACTTGAAAAAAATAAGGATTCCATGAACGAACTTGAGTGGATCGGAAAAAATTTATAAAGCACACACCAAATTCCAGTTTGGAGAATTGAAAAAAACGGAATTTACCTATTAAGATATATAAACTCTTGACAATAAAGCTCCTATATAGTATGTTTTTAATAAACTACTATATAGGAGCTTTTGTATGGAAATGAATGGAGGATTTCTTGTCACCAAAATAAAACAGCTTGGAGACCGGATTTTCGAGAAGATTCTCAGTGAAAAGAATATTGATGCGTTTAATGGAGCCCAGGGACGTATTCTTTATGTGCTGTGGCAGGAGGATGGTATCTCAATCAGGTCACTCTCGACTAAATGCGGATTAGCGATAACATCTCTTACTACGATGCTGGAAAGAATGGAAAATCAAGGGCTGATAAGCCGTGTTCAGTCTGAAACGGACAAAAGGAAAACACTCCTGTTTCTGACTGAGAAAGCACATGCCTTAAAGGGCGAGTACGATTCTGTATCTGATGAGATGGGCAATATTTACTACAAAGGTTTTTCAGAGGAAGAAATTACCCGGTTTGAGGAATGCCTCGACCGCATCAGAAAGAATCTTGAGGAGTGGCAGAAGTCATGAGTATTTGTATCAAAGATCAGATTCAGAACATGAATATCGTCATCGGCTGCACAGTGGGGTGTACATATTGCTATGCCCGCAACAACGTGAAACGCTGGCATATGATTGATGACTTCGCTGACCCTGAATTCTTTCCGGGTAAGCTCAAGATGATGGAAAAGAAACGTCCGCAGAACTTTCTTCTTACCGGGATGAGCGATCTCTCCGGATGGAAGCCGGAATGGAGAGACGAGGTGTTTGCAAAGATCCGTGAAAATCCACAGCATCAGTTCCTGTTCCTTACCAAGCGACCTGATTTGCTGGATTTTGATACCGATCTGGAAAACGCATGGTTTGGCGCTACGGTGACGAGGAAAGCAGAACTGTGGCGTATCGACGCCCTTCGGAAAAACGTCAGAGCAAAACATTACCATGTTACCTTTGAGCCGTTATTCGACGATCCCGGCACAGTTGACCTTTCCGGAATCAATTGGATCGTTGTCGGCACCATGACCGGAGCTCAGAGCAGGAAGATTCATACGGAGCCGGAATGGGCATGGTCTCTGGCGGACCAGGCACATAAGCTCGGTATTCCGGTGTTTATGAAGGAAGACCTTGTCCCTATCATAGGGGATGAAAATATGATTCAGGAAATGCCGGAAGAATTTAATAAAGTGTTAGAGGTACAGAAATCATGGAAGAAGTAATAAATGGAATCCTCATTCGTGAGGTGGAAACAAAGAACATCATGACTAAGTCTAGTCTGCCGGTAGGCGGTTACTCGGTCAATCCCTATGTGGGCTGTACACATGCCTGCAAGTATTGCTATGCTTCTTTTATGAAGCGCTTTACCGGGCACAAGGAGGAATGGGGCACTTTCCTTGATGTGAAGCATTGGCCGGAAATTAAAAATCCGAAGAAATATGCCGGACAACGGGTGGTCATCGGTTCTGTGACAGATGGATACAATCCACAGGAGGAGCAATTCGGAAATACCAGAAAACTTCTGGAGCAGCTGATCGGCAGTGACGCAGATATTCTGATCTGCACAAAGTCTGATCTTGTGGTACGGGATATTGATCTGCTGATAAAGCTTGGACGAGTGACCGTTTCATGGTCGATCAACACACTGGATGAAAATTTCAAGAATGATATGGACTCTGCTTCAAGCATTGAGCGTCGTATCGCTGCTATGAAGCAGGTATATGAAGCAGGGATCCGTACAGTCTGTTTCGTATCCCCGGTATTTCCCGGTATCACGGACTTTGAAGCGATCTTTGAGCGGGTAAAGGATCAGTGCGATCTGTTCTGGCTAGAAAACCTCAATCTTCGGGGTGGCTTCAAAAAGACGATTATGGATTACATAGCAGAGAAACATTCTGACCTTGTGCCGCTTTATGACGAAATCTATAACAAGCACAACCGCAGCTATTTCAAAACTCTGGAAGAAAAAGCCGAAGAAATGGCAAAGCAATATGATTGTTCCTTTGTTGATAATGAAATGCCCTACGGCAGGGTGCCACAGGGACATCCAATCATCGTAGATTATTTCTATCATGAGGAAGTCCGTGGAACAGAGAATACCGGAAAAAGAAATCGCTAAATTCCAGTTTGTTGAATTAAAAATGAAATAAAGTTCCAGTAATCATAGAGTGTATGGATTCAATTCCATATGCTCTTTTTCTTTACTTAATTTCATGAAAAATGTAAAAATCTAATGTTACGAGTTTCTTGCGAATTGCATTAAAAAAACTCGCAAGAAAACTCGTAAGAAAAAAAGTAAAAAAATTTGCTTTTGACCACTGTAAAACATGCTCTGAGCGTTTCGTTATATGAAGGAATAATTTTTCTTTCATATTTCAAGGAAAAGAGGATAAAGAAATGTCAGAGAAAACAGAAATGGGAAACCTATGAAACGAAAGCCGAAGCAAAGAGAAGAAAAAAAGAAATTGAATATAAAAAAGAGATGGGATCATTTGTCGTCCGGAAATGCAAAACACTGGATGAGCTTATTACAGAATATGTTGCACTTTATGGCAAAGAAAACTGGGCGCTTTCTACATATGAAGGAAATGTCTCTCTTATCAATAACTATATTCTTCCGATCATTGGTGATACGAAACTCTCAGAGATCAATACCAGATTCATCGAAAGATATTATCAGAGTCTTTTGAAGAGGCGTGCTGTTATCAATCCATTAAATAAAACCAGTCGAAATGAATTTGTATCGTCCAGTACGGTCAGGGATGTTAATAAGCTGCTCAGGAACTGTTTTGAACAGGCAGTGAAATGGGAACTGATGGAAAAGAATCCCTGTACTCATGCGACTGTACCAAAACATAAATCACAAAAAAGAGACATCTGGACAGCGGATACATTGATGTATGCGCTCAGTGTCTGTGAAGATGAACGATTAAAGCTCGCAATTAATCTATCTTTCTCATGTTCCCTGCGACTTGGTGAGCTGCTTGGTCTTACCTGGGATTGTGTAGATATTTCTTCTGAGGCAATTGAAGAAAACCGTGCATATGTCTTCATCAACAAAGAATCACAGCGTATAAGAAAAGAATCGTTGAATGCATTGGATGGAAAAGATGTGTTGTTGGTATTCCCAACAAATCATAAGAAGAATTCTACGGTCCGTATTCTGAAAACACCGAAGACAGAAAGCAGTGTGCGTAAAATATTCTTACCGAAGAGTGTTGCTAATATGTTGGTAGACTGGAAAGTTGAGCAAGATGAAATGAAAGAAATTCTTGGTGATGAATATATGGACTATAACCTGGTTATGGCAAGTACCTTTGGTCTTCCTCTCGGAGATGGAGCAATCCGTGGTCCTTAAAAAAAACTGATCGAGGACTATAATCTCCCACCGGTTGTATTTCACAGTTTCCGTCATAGCAGCGTTACTTATAAGCTGAAATTGAATGGTGGAGACATCAAAGCGGTACAGGGTGATTCCGGTCATGCTCAGGTCAATATGGTTACGGATGTGTACTCTCATATTCTGGATGATGACCGAAGGAAAAATGCAGAGCTTTTTGAAGAAGCGTTTTATGAGAAAAAGAATCTGGATCCACAGATGCATGTACAGCAGGAAAATAATAATACTACTGTTGCTGATGAAGTCGATCCGGAACTTCTGGTAAAAGTGTTGGCTAATCCAGAGATGCGGGCGTTGCTCAATTCACTGGCGAAGACGATGAAGTAATGAAAAATAGTGAAAAAATAGTGTAATTTTAGTGGAAAAACGATTCATAAAACGATATAATATATGGATGAAATGGAGGTGGATCATGTGATTAAGGTTACGCTAACAAATGAAATTTTAAAAAGAATATCGGAAATAGACGAAAAGCGTTTTTCTCTTAGTACGATAGAAATGCCACCTGTTATAAAAAACAGACTTAGAAAAAACTCTAAGAAAAAAAGTTCCTATGCTTCTAATAAGATTGAAGGAAATCCATTAACTGAAAAACAGGCAAATGAGGCTATTGATAGTGATCCTCACAAACATTTTTTAAAGCCAGAACAGGAAGTTCGTAATTACTTTTTAGCTTTAAATTTTTTAGAAGAAAAACTGAAAAAGAAAGAAGTTTTTTCAAAAGAAATGATTTTAGAAGTGCAGGCAATGGTTGAAAAAGGTGCGTCAAAAGAAAAGATAGGCTTAAGAGGCCCTATGCCACCTGGAATGTTATTTGCAGTATATGATTCCGAAACAGGCGCAGCGGAATATATTCCACCAGAGTATATTGATATTCCAGACTTGTTGGATGAACTTGTTGAATATGTAAATACTACAGATGATCATCCGCTGATTATTGCTGCTGTAGTTCATTATCAATTGGTTACCATTCATCCTTTTGAAGATGGAAATGGAAGAACCGCCAGATTAATGTCAGGCTATATTCTTGATTATTATGGATATGGTTTTAATGGAATAGGTTCTCTGGAAGAATATTTTGCCTATGATCCAGATGAGTATTATGCATCACTGCAAATGGGGTTACCGGCGTTATATTATTCAGGAAGAGAAAACCCTCCTCATCCGGAAATATGGATCAATTATTTTTTGCGGATGATGGAATTGTATTCTAAAAAGGTATATGAATTATCAAAAACATCCGAAAACGACGAGTTAGATGGAAGTCTATCTTATTTAAATGCAAAAGAAAAAGAATTCTTAGCATTTCTGTTAAAAAAGCGATTATATGAGTTTACACCAATTGAAGTAAGCAAAATGCTTGGTGTAACCAACAAAACGATTATTAATCGATGTGCAAAGCTGGTAAATAATGGTTTGTTAATTCCAATCATTGTAAAGACACGAGTCCGATCTTATCGGTTAAGTGATTTTTCAAAGACAAATGAGAAAAAGATTTTGAAAAAAATATCGTAATAAAATATAAAATTTGCCAGTCAAAAACGCATGGACAAACCGTCTCGTATGCGTTATATTATTTATAGACAAGAAAATATCTCGTGCTTTCGATAGGAAGTTTAATTGAATACTGTTTACCATGATCGAACGTACGAAGCATGGTGGTCATATAACAGATGTCGATGGTAATATCAAGGCATTCCCCAATTATTAGCTGGAGCAAACAATCAGCTAACTTTCAGAGCTTTACAGAGCTTGACAGAGGGGGTATTCAGAATAACTCAAATTGAATAGGAAACAGTTTCTAATAGTATCTCATATGGGTTTACCTTACCTCAGATTGACAGAGAGTGACAATAGGTTGGAGCTCTCCTAAGCGAGGGGTCGGAGGTTCAAATCCTCTTGGCGACGGGCTTCAAAGCGTTCGAAAATGTTAGCTGGATTAGCTGACAACGAACGCTTTTGTTATTTTCTAATCACGTTCGTGACACAAAATTCCATTCAAAATGATCAATTTCCAGCTAACATTTGGGTTGCATTCTTGTTTTCGCTGAGTGTTATTCTGTATCTGATCCTGTTTGCAGGAGTTTTCGTAGATACTGTACTGGATATGACAAGAGAACGTATTATTGATTTTATTATATCGTGAGGAGGATATGAAAATGAGCGAAAACAATGATTATATTCAGTTACCACCACTAAAAAAAGACACACCAGCCGATGTGGTAGCATTTATGTGGGAGTACATGAAAGTACCGGAGGATTCAAGAGAAAAAGTTAAGAATCTGCTTAAAGATGCAAATGAAAATGGAGTAAAAATAAGTCATCAGGCACCACACTGTATGATGTTGTTCCGAAAGAAGAAATTGCTGAATTTGAAGAGCTTATGCGCAAAACCATAGCTGAAATTGTATCAGAAGCCAGTAGCGTTGCCTGTTGGGTGTATGTGCAGAAATATGTGAAGCACAAAATCCTAAATGAAATGCTGCAAGAATTGCCAGATGTAGGTCAATTCATCCTAGCTATGGATACCTGATTTGAAAAACTGATGAAGAAATAATCTAGGAAAATAGTTTAAAGTTTACATGTTATGATCATGTATGAAGTTGGAACGAAATAAAAGAATTGTGCTATACTATTGTTTAAGAAAAAAACTCATTGACATATTTCAATCTATTTAGGAGGATAAACGATCATGTGTACAGCAGCAACTTATAAAACAAAAGATTTTTACTTGGGACGAACCCTCGATTATGAATGCTCTTATGGTGATCAGATAGTAATTACACCACGTAATTATGCGTTTAATTTTCGCCATGTTGGCGATATGAAAAATCATTATGCAATTATTGGAATGGCTCATGTTGCAGAGGATTATCCTTTATGAAAACCATCAGATCAGTGCAGTAGATATGCATGTAGAAAATCTGGATAGTGATAAAATAATTTGTTATCCAGTAATTCAAGGAGAACGAATCAACTATCAAAATAAATAATGTTTTGAAATCAGGGATGAGGTAGAAAGGAAAGTTCCATGACAAAAGATAAAGTAAAAAAACTCAGGATGGACAGTCCGGAATCACTACAGTTTTTAAATAATGCTACAAAATTTTATAATTTAATGATGATGTATCGTTGTGCTATTCGGGAGATACAAACTAAACTTGAGGTTTTGGATGATGAATTTTCAGTTGAGAACAATCGAAATCCTATTTCTTTTATAAAAACAAGAATTAAGAAGCCCAATAGTATTTACGATAAACTGCAGAAGATGGGATATGAATTTACAACAGAAAATATACAGACATATCTCAATGATGTAGCAGGCGTTCGAATAGTTTGTGCGTTTATTGACGATATTTATATGATATCAGATTTGATTACCCAACAGGATGATATTAAAGTTATTGAAATAAAAGATTATATAAAAAATCCAAAATCGAATGGTTATCGAAGCTATCATATGATTGTTGAAATACCAGTATTTTTTGCTAAGGGTAAAACACCTATGCGTGTAGAATTACAGATTCGAACCAATGGTATGGATTTTTGGGCAACATTGGAACATCAACTTCGCTATAAAAAAGGAATTGAAGAAATGCCTGGCTATGATGAGATAAGTGAAGAATTACTTCATTCTGCAAGAGCTATCATTGAAGCAGATAATGAAATGCAGAGAATAAAAGACAAAATTGGTATGTTCCACGAAATTTAGGGAGAAAACTGAGCAAGTAGGAAGGTGGAATATATATGAAACAAGATACTTTAGAGGGCAAAGCAAAAACAAAAAATGGGGTAAAGCGGCTATGTTTTTCCATAATCTGCATTCTTCTGGAAGTAATTTTTATTATTACTATCGTAACACGCTTGAATGAATATGCAGAAATCATAAATTTATTTACAAGGATTTTGAGTGGGATCTTGGTTTTGGGATTGTACGCATCAAATAAGACATCCTCTATGAAAATGCCTTGGGTCATCTTAATTCTAATTTTCCCAATTATGGGTGTAGGCCTGTATTTGTTGATTGGTTTGAATGGTGGCACACATAAAATGCGTGAGCGATATGCAGAAATTGATAGCAAATTGTTACCAATGCTTCCGGACAGTCAGGAGTGTTTGAGCAGAATAAAAGAAGCAATTCCGAAAGCAGGAAATATAGCAAGTTACATACAAAGAAATTCGCAGTATCCAATCTATCAGAATACGGATATTGTGTATTTTGATGAAGCAGTGAAAGGATTAGAGGCACAGCTTAAGGATTTGGAGAAAGCACAGAAGTTTATCTTTATGGAATATCATGCGATAGAAGACGCTGAAGCATGGCATAAGATTCAAGATGTTCTGGAAGAGCGAGTAAAAGCAGGTGTGAAAGTTAGAGTATTCTACGATGATATGGGTTCTATAGGCTTTATTAACACAGATTTTGTGAAAAAGATGGAGGCAATAGGAATTCATTGCCGTGTATTCAATCCATTTGTGCCAGGTTTAAATCTGTTTTTGAACAATCGTGATCATAGAAAAATAACAGTTATTGATGGAAAAGTCGGATTTACAGGTGGATATAATCTAGCAAACGAATATTTTAATTACACACACCCGTATGGACAGTGGAAAGATACAGGTATTCGTTTAGAAGGAGATGCTGTTCAGTCGCTTACGGTGACATTTTTGGAAATGTGGAATGCAGTAAGTGATAAGGATGCTAATGATTCTGATTTTAGTAAATACCTTTTCCACTATGATTATGCGGCACAGCAAACTGGGTTTGTTCAACCTTATGCAGACAGCCCTATGGATAATGAACAAGTAGGAGAAGAAGTTTATATCAGTATGATAAATAAAGCTGAAAAATATTGTTGGTTTATGACTCCATATCTAATCATAACAGATGAAATGACGCATGCGTTATGTCTGGCTGCTAAGCGAGGGGTAGACGTAAGAATTATCACACCTGGTATTCCTGATAAAAAATTCATTTATAATATAACTCGTTCTTTTTATCATGGATTAGTTAAACATGGTGTTCGTGTTTATGAGTGGACTCCTGGTTTCTGTCATGCAAAAATGAGTGTGGCAGATGACTGTATGGCAACTTGTGGAACAATTAATCTGGATTATCGAAGTTTATATCACCATTTTGAAAACGGCTGTTTTATGGCAGATTGTCAGGCAGTTGTGGAAATAAAAAATGATCTGATAAGAACGATGGGAGAATGTCGTGATGTGACAGACCAATATCAAACCGGACAAGGTGCATATTTGCGACTGGGACAATTATTTATGAGATTATTTGCTGGATTGCTATAAGAATCTGATGAAACGACCTTTCAAAAAACAGTTGATTTAGAAGTTAACTGTTTTTGAAAGGCCGTTTTTGCTATATCTAACAGTCTGTTGTACAAAGAAGATTTTGCATGGATGAAAAAAATAAACCTTGTTGAGGTTAAATTGAGATTGACTTTGTATTGTATAAGTATGAAATAAAAAGGAATCAAGTGATGTACAATGAAAAAGCATAAAATATGTAAAATCCTTCTTGTTATACTGGCAATTTTTTTATGTGTGGCTTTTTATGAATTGCTCGGAATCTGCGTTGCATATAAAAAGCAGCCGGAAGTGTCCAATACAACCAAAAAAGAAACAAAAAATGGGTCACGGAACGAATGCAGTGAAAATACAGAACGGGCAGTAATCATAGAAAAGAATCCAGAAGCGCTTTTACAAAGAGTGCGTTTGATCAAGAATGCAAAAAAGGAAATTATTCTTTCTACTTTTGCATTTCAATCCGATGAAAGTGGAAAATTGATTTTAGGAGCACTGCATGATGCGGCAGACAGAGGTGTACATATTCGTCTGTTAGTAGATGGAATGGAGAGCTGGATTGATATGGAAGGAAATCCGTATTTCTATGGATTATCTTCCCATGAGAATGTTGAAATTAAACTGTATAATAAGGCCAATCCGTTGAAACCGTGGAAAATGATGGGTAGAATGCATGATAAATATTTGATTACGGATGGAAAGAGATATATTCTTGGGGGAAGAAATACATACAATTATTTCCTGGGTGATTTTCCGGGGCATAAGAACTATGACAGAGACGTGTTAGTGGTTTGCGATGAACCTGAGAAAGAAAATTCAGTTAACCAGTTGTCAGAGTATTTTGAAACCATATGGAAGCAGGAAGACAGTGGTTATTTTCATAACAATAAAAAACTGGCAAATAGAAAATCTGTAAAGAACGCAGTTTTAGAGCTGCAGAACAGCTATCAGAAATATTTTGAAGAGAATAAGGAAAGAATCTGCGAGACCGATTATACGGACGAAACTTTTGAGACAGAAAAGATTACATTAGTGTCAAATCCTATTCACACAGGTTCCAAAGAACCAGTAGTGTGGTATCAGTTGGGAGAATTGATGAAAAATGCAAAAAATCGTGTGAAGATCCACACGCCATATATTATCTGTAATGATATGATGTATAATACATGGGAGGAGATTGCAGAGACCGTTTCAGATTTTTCTATCATGACAAATTCAGTTGCGAATAATGGGAATCCATTTGGGTCTGCCGATTATGCGAAAAACAGAAATAGAATCTTAAGTACAGGAATTAATATCTGGGAATATGAAGGTGGTTATTCATACCACGGAAAAAGTATTCTGATTGACGATGATCTGTCTGTAATCGGTTCCTTTAATATGGACATGAGAAGTGCTTATCTGGATACGGAACTGATGCTTGTAATACGCAGTAAAGATATTAATAAACAGTTAGAAGAAGGCATGATGGAATATGAAAAAGTGTCCCGCCAGATATTAGAAGGCGGAACTTATAATGATCCGTATCATGTAGAGCCAATTGAATTAACAAAGAAACGTCAGAGAAATATATTTTTGGTACAACATCTGCTTGGATGGGCAAGGTACCTGTTTTGATGAAGGAGGAAGAAAAACGTGTTTCAAATATTAATTGTAGAAGACGATAAAGAATTAAGTCAGCTATTCCAAAAAGTGCTTGAGAAGAATGGATATCAGGTCAAAAGTGCATCAGATGGGGCACAGGCATTAGAGGTATTGGATAGGGAATATATTGATCTGATCATTTCTGATATTATGATGCCGGTTATGGATGGTTATGAACTGGTATCGGAACTTCGTTCAGCAGGATATCAGATACCAGTACTTATGATCACTGCAAAAGGTTCCTTTGATGATATGCGCCAGGGATTTCTTTCGGGAAGTGACGATTATATGGTAAAACCGGTAAATGTGAATGAAATGGTTTTGAGAGTCGGGGCATTGCTTCGTCGTGCGCAAATATTGAATGAACACAAAATTGTGATCGGTTCAACAGAGTTTGATTACGATGCAATGACGGTTGCAACGGATAAGGAAAGTCTTGTTTTACCTAAAAAAGAATTTCTACTTTTGTACAAGCTTGCAGCTTCGCCAGGCCGAACATTTACAAAACAACAGTTAATGGATGAAGTATGGGGATATGAGACAGAGGCAGACCCACATACAGTAGAGGTACATATAGGAAGAATCAGAGAGCGTTTGAAAGACAATCCGGATTTCGAAATTGTAACCATGCGTGGAATTGGATACAAGGTGGTGAAAAAATAATGGAACAAAAGAAAAAAAAAGAATTGCGGATCCGATCCTGTCTGACTGGTGCAATCTGGCTGGCACTTGTATTTTCAACAGTCATATCTGCTTTATTATTTGCTTTTTTGAATCATTTTTTTAATCTGCCGGGCAGCATATCTGTGCTTGGCTGGCTTTTAATTTTCAATACATTGATTGCAGGGCTGATCACTTCCTTTATCAATGCAAAGTTACTGGAACCAATTACCAGACTTAGTAAAGCAATGAAGGAAGTTTCTCAGGGAGATTTTGAACAGCATTTGGAAACGAACAGCCGTATAGCAGAAGTTGGAGAATCTTATCAAAGTTTTAACGTTATGACAAAAGAACTTCGTGCAACAGAGGTGCTGCAGATGGATTTTGTATCTAATGTTTCTCATGAGTTTAAGACCCCGATTAATGCCATTGAAGGATATACAATGCTACTTCAGGGAGAAGAACTGTCTCCGGATCAAGAGGAATATGTAGAAAAAATCTTATTTAACACCCAAAGACTTTCCGGATTGGTTGGTAATATTTTGCTGTTATCCAAGTTAGAGAATCAGAATATACCAATGAAAAAAACAGAATATCGTCTGGATGAACAGATCCGCCAGGCATTTCTTTCATTGGAAACAAAATGGACAGAAAAAGAAATTGGTTTTCAGGTAGAATTGGAGGAAGTTAAATATACTGGGAATGAAGGACTTTTTATGCATATCTGGATAAATCTTTTGGATAATGCGATTAAGTTCAGCCCTTCAAAGGGGACAATTACGATGTTTCTGAAACAAGAACAGGATTCTGTTAAGTTCATTTTGGAAGATGAAGGACCAGGAATAGAGGATGATGTAAAATCCAGAATATTTGACAAGTTCTATCAGGTAGATGGATCTCATAAAGCAGAAGGAAATGGCCTAGGTCTTGCACTTGTAAAACGGATTGTAGATAGTGCCGGAGGAACAATTAAAGCAGAAAACCGTGAATATGGTGGATGCAGATTTGTTATAGAGCTGCCAAAGCAGAAAGATGAGATTATATAGTTTTAAGATAAATTAGAAGATGGGAGAATTTATATGACATTTTATCAGGAGTTGCAGTTAAATCAGGCAGGTTCTAAAAACCTGTTGAAAAAGAGTGAAACATTAAAAGAAAAATTATATCATATGTGGGTATATCTGGTGAAGATAGCTGTTACAATGGCATTTTGTTTTTTCTTTGTTAGTATTTTCAGCATCCTATTTGGAAATGAGAACAGCATTGTAGGTGTAGTAGTCTTATTATGTCTCATGGTGTTTAGAAATGCGGATCTGGGGATCCACACCGGACAATCTACGATGCTTTTGGCTTTGTTCTTTGTAATTATGACTGTATGTCCGCATTTAGCAAATCAGTTTTCACCGGTATTGGGAATGCTGTTAAATATTGCGGCACTGGCTGTGTTGATTCTGTTCGGATGCCATAATCCATTCATGTTTAATCAATCTACATTGGCTCTTGGGTATCTGCTGCTATATGGTTATGATGTTACGGGAAAAAGCTATCAGATGCGATTAGTCGGAATGGCTTTAGGTGCAGCACTTACCTGCTTTGTATTTTATCGAAATCATAAAAACAGAACTTATAAAAGAAATCTGAAAGATCTGATACAAGAATTTGATATCACTTCTTCCAGAACAAAATGGCAGATATGTCAGATTTTATGCGTACCGATTGTCCTTTGCATTGCAGAACTTTGTAATATGCCACGTGCAATGTGGGCTGGTATTGCGGCCATGTCCGCGATTTTGCCGTTTATGGAAGATATGCACTACAGAGTCCGTAAAAGGATTGTCGGAAATATTGCAGGTGTTATATGTTTTACAGTATTATATTTTCTGCTTCCTTCGTCAATCTATGCATATATAGGAATTCTTGGTGGAATCGGTGTAGGATTTTCAGCACAATATGGCTGGCAGGCATTATTTAACACATTTGGTGCTTTAGCCATTGCTGCAGAGACTTATGGACTACAAGGAGCGGTTAGCCTTAGAGTGATTCAAAATGTTTTTGGTGTTGTATTTGCTTTAGCATTTTGTGTTATATTTTATTGGTTTATGTCTAAAAAAAAGGAAAGTGAGGTGACCGTACATGCAGAGTGAAGTGAATCAGGAAGAAAATTTGAATAGAATTATTACGGTTCCTAATCTTCTTTCTTTTTTTCGGCTTTGTCTGATTCCGGTAATTATATGGAGTTATTGTGTAAAGAAAAATCCTCTGTTAGCTGGTGAAATCTTATTGCTGTCTGGTCTTACGGATCTTGCTGATGGATATATCGCAAGAAGATTCCATAGGATTAGTAATTTAGGAAAAATACTTGATCCGGTGGCTGATAAGCTGACACAGGCAGCGATGTTAATCTGTCTGTTTACTCGTTTTCCGCATGTGCTTCTTTTAATCGTAATAATGGCAGGTAAGGAGCTGTATATGGCAGTTAGTGGATGTCTTGTGATACGAAAGACAGGAAAAGTACATGGTGCAGACTGGCATGGAAAGATAGTAACCTTTTTATTATATGGAACTGCAGCGGTGCATATTATATGGTTCCACATTACACCGATGGTATCAGATTTGTTGATTGGTTTGTGCGCTATAATGATGGTCATATCGGTCGCTCTGTATATTATCCAGAATACCAGGACTCTTAAGAGAGAGAATGTATAAGCAATTTTATATTGCAATGACTAGAAAAATATTTAGGAGAAGATAGATATAAACAGTAAGGATCAATGGAGTACTGACACCGGTACTGCTTCGCATGGATGATAATGAAGAATATGAAATGGTGTTCGGTCACAGAAGAATGCATGCAGCACAGCTGGCAGGACTTACGACAATTCCGGCAATCGTAAGAGAATTACCGAATGATGATGCCATTGTGGCAATGATGGACGCTAACATTCAGCGAGAGGAACTGTTGCCGAGTGAGAAAGCTTTTGCTTATAAGATGAAACTTGAGGCAATGAAAAGGCAGGGAATCAGAGCAGATTTAACTTTGTCTCAAAATGAGACGAAGTTGAGATCGGATGAAGTCTTGAGCAAGCAAGTTGGGGAAAGTAGAGCTCAGGTACAAAGATTTGTACGATTAACAGAGCCTATTCCGGAACTTCTTGATTTGGTAGATAACAAGAAGCTTCAATTCACGGTTGCCGTTGATATCTCTTACATCGATAAGGAAATACAGGAATGGATCTACGAATATATCAGTGATACTGGTCTAATAAATCCAGTTCGACATCTGTAAGACGTAATCCTATAAAATGTCTGTGATTCAGTTCTTTATCTTTTTTTTTGTTCTCATACTCCTCCTTCCGTTGAGACTATTCCTCCTACCGGGAGTCCACGTATTTTAATATCGGCTGCCCCTTCCGATATTAGAAATAGTGCTGTGAACACCTTTAGGTGGAACCAACAGACAAGTGAAACGTCTGTTATTGAGAGGGTATGGGGAGATCCCCATCAAGATAAATCCCATAGGAGAACAGGATGCCAAATGGCAATACTGTTAAACATGGGTGGATCTTGCTCTGTATGTGTACCCCTCTATATAACGAAACGCTCAGAGGCTGTTTTACAGTGGGGGAAAAGAAAAAATATCAAAAAAATGATGATTAATGGTGAGCTTGTGATAGAATGAAAAAAAGAGAAAAGCATAAAGGATGTAGTTGTGGAGAAAATTTGTTATGATTAGAAAGTTGCTAAACGGAGATATCGATAGAGTTGCTGACATATGGTTAAAGACAAATCTGAAAGCACATTATTTTATTTCCAATCAATACTGGAAGAGTAATTATGAATTAGTAAAAGAAATGATGTCACAATACGAAGTTTATGTGTTTGAAGCAGATAAAATGATACAAGGATTTGTAGGATTAAATGATGAATATATCGAAGGTATTTTTGTCTCTGATGAGATGCAGTCATGTGACATAGGTAAGCTTTTATTGGATTATATTAAGGATAAAAAAGTCAGATTACAATTAAATGTATACCAGAAGAATATCAGAGCAATTTCTTTTTACCAAAGAGAAGGGTTCATTATTCAATGTGAAGGTTTGGATGAAGCTACTGGTGAAAAAGAGTACACCATGCTATGGAAACGAAAATAGAAATCGAAATTTGAAGGTGCGATTGATGAAAATTATTGAAGTTAAAGAGAATAAAAAACAATATCTTGATTTGCTCCTATTAGCAGATGAGCAGGAAGATATGGTTGACCGTTATCTTGATAGCGGCAAGATGTATGTACTTGATGATAATGGGGTCAAGTGCGAGTGTGTCATAACGGATGAAAAAAATGATATACTCGAAATCAAGAACATTGCTACAGTTCCAGAATATCAAGGGAAAGGTTATGCAAGAGCCTTAATTGAGTTTATTGTTAATAATTACAGAGAACAATACGCCATTCTGCAAGTCGGAACAGGCGATAGCCCACTGACAATACCATTTTATGAAAAGTGTGGTTTTGTCCGTTCACATATTATATCAAATTTCTTTATAGATAATTACGATCACCCAATCTACGAGAGCGGAGTACAGTTAGTAGATATGGTGTATTTGCAAAGACCTTTATAATTAACTTCCAGTTGTTGAACTGAATCCGAAAAGCATTAGGGCGCAGAGGAGATAGAATCCTTTGCGTAAAAGACTAACGAACATATTTAATGAAACATCGGAACCATCTTCTTTTTGTTGTCTACCTATAATAACGATTGGAGTAGTCGATTATAGACATTGCAATCAAAAAAATCTGAAAATATATTTATCAACATTACATAAAAGTGTGTAGATGCACATAAAATGGGAATACATATTGAAATTCAGGTCGTTCTGTGATAGAATCTCATTACTAAAAAGTGTGCAGATGCACGGAAATGGGTAGTGTAACGATGGAGATTAAAAGAGACGCTTACCTACAGCAGCTGATTGAGCGAAAAGATAATGGAATGATAAAGGTGATTACCGGCATTCGTAGATGTGGCAAATCCTTTTTGCTGTTTACCATCTTTAAGAGATACTTACTGGAGAACGGCGTTGATGTTGATCATATTATTGAAATTGCATTGGATGGTATTGAGAACGAGGAATTAAGAGATCCCAAGGTATGCTTCAAGTACATCAAGGATGCCATGAAAGACGACGGGAAGTATTATCTCCTTTTGGATGAAGTGCAGTTCATGCCACGATTTGAGGAAGTGCTGAACAGCCTGCTCCGCATGAGCAATATTGATGTGTATGTCACCGGAAGTAATTCCAAGTTCCTGTCCAGCGACATTGTGACCGAGTTCCGTGGCAGAGGTGATGAGATTAGAATCTACCCTCTCTCCTTTGCAGAGTTTTATTCTGTCTATGACGGTGATTATGATGATGCCTGGGATGACTACATGATCTACGGAGGATTGCCGCAGATCGTAAGTTTCCAGAGCGAACGACAGAAAGCGGACTATCTGAAGAACATCTTTGCAAATGTCTATCTGAAGGATGTTATTGAAAGAAATAAGGTTCAGAACGTGGATGAGATTGGGATTCTGGTTGATGTGCTTGCATCTGCAATCGGCGCACCGACCAATCCTTCAAAGATTGCCAATACCTTTGCCAGTGAGCGCCAGATGACTTATGCTAATAAAACCATCTCCAAGCATATCGACCATTTGACAGATGCCTTTTTGATTTCCAAGGCAAGCCGATACGATATTAAGGGCAGAAAATATATCGGTGCAAATCTGAAATACTACTTTACTGATCTGGGACTGAGAAATGCACGTCTGAATTTCAGACAGCAGGAGCCTACTCATATCATGGAGAACATTGTTTATAACGAGCTGCTGATCCGTGGCTACAATGTTGATGTGGGTGTCGTGGATATCTTCGATAAGGATAAAGAGGGCAAACGTGTTCGCAAGCAGTTGGAGGTTGACTTTGTGGTGAATCAAGGAAACCAGAGATACTATATCCAGGTTGCATATGACATGACTTCGGAAGAAAAACAGACGCAGGAGTTCAATTCTCTGCGTAATATCCCGGACTCTTTCAAGAAGATCGTCATTGTAAATGGCAGCAAAAAGCCTTGGAGAAATGATGAAGGTTTTGTCATCATGGGAATGAAGTATTTCTTGCTGAATGCGAATAGTCTGGAATTTTAAGTCGATTTGAGTTGTTGCTGTGGTGTTGTTCTATTTCAAAAAAGAGTGAAATGATATAAATAAGGCCACGGCTGATTTCATGTAGGAACAGTCGTGGCTCAGTTTATTTTTTTCCCGTACAAACGAGACTGTTCCGCAGATTATGTAGAACAGACAACAAATAATTTTTGTAAATAAATACTTTTAATTAGCCGATTACGGCATCCTCTGCTGTAAAATGTTCCAGAGAATTTTCTTTTACCTGAATGCAGATATAAGTAATTCCAGAAATATCGGATGCAAAAAACTGACGCTTTGCAGCAGGTGCGATTTTTAGCCAGTCTCCAGTTGAAAGGCTAATTTCTTCTCCATCAATTATGGCTTTGCCGTTACCTGAAAGAATTCCATAGATTTCTTCATTTTCTTTATGAGAATGAACAAATGGGACATTTGCTCCTGCAGGTAGTTCGTTTAAACTGATTTCTGCACCTGTTAAAGACAACTTTTCATGTAGCTCAATTCGGTTTTCCTTTCCAATAGTTGTTTTTGTGTAATTTACCATAATAACCTCCATAGTTAATTTGTAGTTAGCCATGAGCAAAACTCCACACATTCAGTATTTATGCGGGTTTGCGAGGCA
>NZ_QTUV01000011.1 GCF_003435815.1 Dorea sp. AM10-31 | reverse complement strand
TGTCTTCCGTGTGACATCTACGCTTCTCAGGTGTGTCTCACGCGACAGCTATATTAGAATACCACTACAATTCATAATTGTCAATAATGTTTTTATAATTTCTTCAATTCCGAATATTCTGATAATTATTTTTTACAATAAGTTCATCGTCTGATTTACACTTTTTACGCCAATTACTTCTATTCCTTCTACTTTACCAATTGATTTCAACGACACTTCCGGGACCACGCACACCTTGAATCCAAGCTTCTTAGCCTCTGCAACTCTCTGTTCAGGCATGGTTACTGCACGCACCTCACCACTGAGCCCAACTTCACCAAACACAATCGTATCTTCACTTACAGGACGATTTTTATAACTTGACGCAACTGCCATTATAATTCCAAGATCTACTGCCGGCTCATTCATACGAATTCCTCCGGCAATATTTACATACGCATCATAACCGGATAACGGCAATCCGACTCTTTTTTCCAGAACCGCCATCAGCAGATTCACTCTGTTATAGTCAATTCCTGCTGCCGTTCTTCTCGGCATTCCAAAATTACTTTTACAAACCAGCGCCTGAATTTCCATCAGCATTGGTCTTGTCCCTTCCATTGCACAGGCAACAACCGATCCCGATGCATTTTCCGGTTTGCCGCTCAGCATAAATTCTGACGGATTCTCAACTTCTACAAGGCCTTCTTTTCTCATTTCAAACACGCCAATTTCATTCGTGGAACCAAATCTGTTTTTTACTCCTCGAAGTATTCTGTAAGAAGCATGTCTGTCCCCTTCAAAATAAAGCACGGTATCTACCATGTGCTCCAGAACTCTTGGTCCTGCAACTGTACCTTCTTTTGTCACGTGACCGACAATAAAAATCGCAATATTCATACCTTTTGCCAATTGCATAAATACGTTCGTAGATTCCCGCACCTGCGAAACGCTCCCCGGCGCCGATCCAATCTCTTCATTGTACATTGTCTGTATTGAATCAATCACTACCACATCCGGCTTTTCCCGTTCGATTGCTGTCTGGATCAGATTCAGACTTGTCTCACATAACAGATAAAGATTTTCTGAAAATTCACCCATCCTGTTCGCACGCAGTTTTATTTGTTTCAGAGATTCTTCTCCTGAAATATACAACACCTTTTTATTCATTGCAGAAAGTTTCTGACAAACCTGTAAAAGTAATGTCGATTTACCAATTCCGGGATCTCCGCCAACCAGGACCAGTGATCCTGGCACAATTCCTCCACCAAGCACCCTGTCCAGTTCTACCAGTTCTGTTGTCATTCTCTCATCTTCGTCTGTTGTCACACTCGACAAAGTTACTGCCTGTACCTGTTTTTCCCCCGAACTTTTCTGTCCTTTTATCGATACTACCTTTTCTTCTGCAAATGTATTCCATTCCTTACACATCGGGCACTGCCCAAGCCACTTTGACTCTTCATGCCCACAGTTCTGACAGAAATATACACTCTTCTTTGCTTTTGCCATTCTAACGCTCCTACAATTTGGTAAAAAAAGAGCTGCTCTCTCGCAGCCCTTTTTGACTTTTCTGTTTCACTTTGTTTCCATCAATATCAATAATCGGTCGGGATTATTTTTTAATGATCTTAACTTCCATCGAACGCTCTGGTTCCAGTTCAGCGCTGACGCTCAGCTTACCACTCAGATTCGTCTTCATATCTCCGACATTCACATCATCCAGATATACTACATATTCGGTATCTGCCTCCAGTTCCAGTGTAAACTGAACATCTTGCATTGCTGATACAGAAAATGTAACGACTTGTTCAGATGCATTAAAATTCGTAACTGCTGTTCCCGGTACGGATTCATATACGAACATTTCGTTCTTCTCCAGTTTGGTAATCTCAGAAAATGTCTTTACTTTGTAAATGTCTCCCTGAAATTCAAAACCGTCCAGTTTGGTCTTACTCCCTAATGTATAATCTCCAAAGCTTAATGTTCCATCATTCTCAGCTCTTAATAATTCTTTCACAGCTGCCATTTCATGTGTCCTCCTACAGTTCTTCTTTCGTATCCCTATTATATATCAAAACATTTTTATTTTGTAGCTTTTGGGATAAATTTTATTTCTTTTTTAGACATTCCGACTACTATTTCGGAGTCTTTTTTTACTTCTCCATTCAGAAGTGCTTCTGCCAGTGGTTCCTCCAGCCGGTTCTGTACCGCTCTTCTGAGCGGTCTTGCGCCATATTTTTGATCCATTCCCGTTTCTGCAATATACTCTTTCACAGATTCACGGATCGTCAGTTTAATTCCAAGCTGTTCTTTCGCACGCTTCGTAAGTTCGCGGCACATCATTCCGACAATCTTCTTGATCTCTGCTTTTCCAAGCGGATGGAACACAAGAATCTCATCAATACGGTTCAAAAATTCCGGGCGGAAGATCAGTTTGATCTCACGCATGACATTATCTTTCATCCGCTTATAATCATCGGCCGCATTTTCCTTCACATTAAATCCAAGCTTCTTCGGATCAATGATCGCCTGTGCTCCGGCATTCGATGTCATAATAATCACGGTATTACGGAAATCTACCTTTCTTCCTTGTGAATCTGTAATATGTCCATCATCTAAAACCTGTAACAATATATTAAATACATCCGGATGCGCTTTTTCAATTTCGTCGAACAATACAACCGAATATGGATGTCTGCGCACCTGCTCGCTCAACTGACCACCATCTTCATGCCCGACATATCCCGGTGGAGATCCGATTAGTTTTGCCACGCTGTGTTTTTCCATATATTCGGACATATCTACCCGGATCATAGACTCTTCACTTCCAAACATTGCTTCTGCCAGCGCTTTTGAAAGCTCTGTCTTTCCTACACCAGTTGGTCCGAGGAACAAGAATGAACCGATCGGGCGGTTCGGATCTTTCAAACCGACACGTCCACGTCTTACTGCCTTTGCCACCGCCGTAACGGCTTCTTCCTGACCGACTACACGTTTATGAAGCGTTGCCTCCAGCTTCTTAAGTCTCACGCTTTCTTCTTCCTTAAGTCTGTGTACCGGGATCTTCGTCCATTCAGCTACAACATCTGCAACATCATCTTCTGTGACAGTAAATTTACTTTCCTTATTCTTCCGCCGGAAGCGCTCCTGCGTCCGTTCTAATTTCCTCTGGATCTGCTCTTTTTCCTGGTTCTTCTCTCTGGCTTCCGACATATCACCGCTGCGGATCGCATTTTCCAGATCTGTCTTTACTTTTACAAGACGTTCCTCCAGATCATATACAGATGCCGGTGCCTTGAATCCACGCAACCGTACTTTCGCGCACGCTTCATCAAGAACATCGATGGCTTTATCCGGCAAAAAGCGATCACTGATATAGCGCTCAGATAACTTCACCGCAGCATCCAGCGCTTCTTCATCAATCTCTACCTGATGATGCTTCTCATAGCCGGCTCTTAATCCTTTTAAAATCTCTGTGCACTTCTTCTCATCCGGCTCTTCAATCGTAACCGGCTGGAATCTGCGCTCCAATGCAGCATCTTTCTCTATATATTTGCGATATTCAGAAATCGTTGTTGCACCAATAAGCTGCAGTTCTCCTCTCGCAAGCGATGGTTTTAAAATATTAGAAGCATCCATCGCACCTTCTGCGCCGCCTGCGCCAATGATCGTATGCACTTCATCCAGAAATAAAATGATATCTCCAGCATTCTCTACTTCACGAATCAGCCGTTTCATACGTTCTTCAAATTCTCCGCGGTACTTCGTGCCTGCAAGCATTCCCGCAAGATCCATCGTATAGATCCGCCTGTTCTTCATATTTTCCGGAACAATTCCTGCAGCAATTCGGGCTGCAAGACCTTCGATCACTGCGGTCTTTCCTACCCCCGGTTCGCCGACTAGGCACGGATTGTTCTTTGTTCTTCTGCTTAAGATCTCCATCAGACGCTCAATCTCTTTCTCTCGTCCGATCACCGGATCTAATTTGCCTTCTTCTGCACGCAGTGTCAGATCTGTTCCATACTGATCCAGCACGGAATCCTTTCTTCCACCTGCATCTGCTGCCATATCCTCCATCATCTCTCTCGGATCAACACCGGATACAAGCCAGATATCCTGCGATATCTTCTGCAGACTGATATTTAACGTCTGCAATATTCTTGCCGCCACACAGTCTGCATCATGCACAAGCGCAAGGAGCATGTGTTCTGTTCCTATCTTATCTGCATGCACGCGCACTGCTTCTATCTTACTCTCTTCTAACACAAATTCCAATCTTGGACTGTTCTTAATACTTCTGCTGTCAATCGTCTGTATACCTGCAACCGGAGTTACAAGTTCATTAATAACCTGCACGAGACGTTCTTCATCCACACGGTTCATTGCCAGCACCTGTCCTGCAACACCTGTAAATACTTTCTGTAATGCAAGCAGTAAATGCTCAGTTCCTATATAAGGATGATGCAGCTCCTTCGCAATTGTCCTGGACAGGCGAAGCGCCTCTTTTGCCTGTTCTGTATAAATCATTCTGTCTTTCCTTTCCCGTATTCATCAAAAATCTCATCAACCAGAGTATGAACTTCTTCTCTGGTTATATTCTTACAGCATCCCTTTGCCAGAAGGATTCTTAACTGTTCTTCCAACTTCAGAAGCGCTCTCGCTTTGTCTACGTCTATGGCGATCACAGCACCTCGTCTGCGGTCAAGCTGTATAAAGCCTTCCTGCTTTAAAATAGAATATGCCTTGTTCACCGTATGCATATTAATCCCTATATTGTCTGCAAGACGTCTGACCGACGGAAGCGTATCACCTTCTTTGATCATCTCTGTTGCAATTCCCATAATGATCTGGTTCTGCAACTGTACATAGATTGCTTCATCGCTGTTAAAATCAACTTCTATCAGCACATTATCACCTTTTTCATTTTGTTATACAACCACTATAACACAATTAAAGAGAGCTTACAATAAAAACTGTAAGCTCTCTTTCGCAACTTTGAAGGAATTAAGTTTGGAAATTTCTCTCTTATACGAGTGTATGGATATCTGCATATTCGTAGCAGTCATAACTGTCTGCAACGTTCTTACATGTCAGTTTTCCATCGTATGTATTAATTGCTGAGAAAATCACTTCGTTATCTTTACAAGCCTGCTCCAGACCTTTTCCTGCAATCTGAAGTCCATAGCTTAATGTTGCATTCGTAAGCGCAATTGTAGATGTTCTCGGAACTGCTCCAGGCATATTTCCTACACAGTAATGTACGATTCCGTCTTCAATAAAAATCGGATCATCATGATACGTAACTTTTGTTGTCTCACCGCATCCGCCCTGGTCAACTGCCACGTCAACAAATACAGCACCTGGTTTCATCTCTTTTAAATATGCTTTTTTAAACAGCTTCGGTGCAGATTTACCAGGAATCAGAACAGAACCGATTACAAGATCTGCCTCTTTTACTGCATGTTCGATATTGGAATCATTAGATGCAAGTGTCTGGATTCTTGCTCCAAAAATATCATCCAGATATGCAAGTCTCTTTAAATTGATATCAAGGATTGTTACATTGGCACCCATACCTACTGCGATCTTGCATGCGTTCGTTCCTACAGAACCACCGCCTAAGATTACAATATTAGCCTTTGGTGTACCTGGAACACCTGCCAGGAGAACACCTTCTCCGCCAAAACGTTTTTCGAGGTATTTCGCGCCTTCCTGAATACTCAGACGGCCTGCAATCTGGCTCATCGGTGCAAGAAGCGGAATACTTCCGTCACGCTCAATCAATGTCTCATATGCAACGCCTTTTACTTTTCCATTCAGGAGTGCATCTGTCTGCGGTTTGTCCGCTGCCAGATGTAAATATGTATAAAGAATCAGGCCTTCATGGAATAATGGATATTCTTCCGGAAGAGGCTCTTTTACTTTGATCATCATCTCAACGGTGTCCCATACTTCTTTTGCAGAATCAATCATGATTGCGCCCGCATCTTCATACTCTTTGTCTGTAAAGCCGGAGCCAACCCCTGCGCCTTTTTCGATATAAACTTCATGTCCTGCATTTTTATAACTCTTTACATTGTTAGGGGTCATACCTACACGAAATTCATTGTTTTTGATTTCTTTTACGCATCCAACTTTCATTTTTACTACCTCCTGTTTTACTGATGTCGTTTCTTTTTAGTTTCCGGGATAATATTTTTCATCTTTCTTTTTTTATGAAGAATATTATTCATTTATCTCTAAAATTATACTAACACAACCATTTCTGTTATGCAATAAAAGTTATTTATTTCACGAAAGTTTTATTTTCGTTAATAATATGTCAATTGTACCTACAATTGCACTTGCATATTTAGGCTTTTCATGATTAAATTTAAGTTAGAAATATCTCATTTCTATTTATATGTAAAAAAACTGAGGAATAGACTATGAAAGAACTAAGAGAAACAATACATAATGCAACTCTGACAAAAACGCAGAAGCTGATTGCCAAATATGTTCTGGACAATTCAGCCGATGCCTGCTTTATGACTTCAACGGATATCGCCGACACTCTTGGCGTAAGCGAATCTTCTGTCGTACGGTTCAGCCGCTCTCTGGGTTACAGTGGATTTATGGAATTCCAGAAATCCCTGCGAAAGGATTATCAGGATAAGGTGCTGAGCATTTCCAGCTCCATTACTGTACCTTCACAGCGAGTTGCCAAGCAGGCAAAATTGGAAACTAATTCAGATTATATTAAAAGACATTATAAAAATACAACGAAAAATCTGGATACTATTTTTTCGCAGAATGCAACTTCTGCTTTTGATGAAGCTGCAAATATTATTATCAACAGCAGACACAAATATATCGTTGCATCCCGCGGCAATGCATGTCTGGGCGATTATTTCCTTCTGTACCTGAAGCATATGGTACGCGGAGTGGAAAGCACTTCTTCCGCTTCCATCAGCCCGATTGATCATATGTGTAATATTTCAAAAGAGGACTGCCTGATCGTATTCAGCTTTCCAAGGTACTCTTCCATGGATAAACTTGCTGTACAGATGGCATGTGATGCCGGCGCACAGATTATTCTTTTCACAGACAAGCCAAGTGCACTTCTCGCACCTTATGCCACTGTTCTGATTACAGTTCCGGTTGACAGCAATGCTTTTTTCAATTCTCTTGTCGCACCACAGTTTGCATGTGAAGCACTGCTTGATACGATCAGCCACCATGTGAAGGGCATTGAGAAGCGGCTGAAAAAAATCGACCAGTACTTAAGTGAGCTGGGCACATATTGATATGTTTAACGTCAAAACACGCTCTGTGAGTTTTATTCGTTGATTAGCGGTCGTCAGATGCCGCCATAACAAGAAGCCAGCTTCCGGTTAGCGAATGATGTATCCTGATACAGAGACACATCATCCGCTAACCGGAAGCTGGCTTTTATGTTTTTAATAAATACTATATTTTACATTGCATCGTCAATCGCTTTACCGATATCATGACGCATATATTTGTTTGCAAATTCTACCCATTCTGTTGCTGCATAAGCATTTGCACGGGCTTCTTTTAAATCTTTTCCTTTTGCAGTAATTCCAAGAACACGTCCTCCGTTTGTGACGATCTGTCCATCGTTTTCTTTCGTCCCTGCATGGAAACAATAATATCCGTCTGCATCATCGAATTTTTCCAGACCGTGGATTGGAATTCCTTTTTCGTATTTGACCGGATATCCATCACTTGCCAGAACGACACATACTGCTGCATTGTCTTCAAACTGCAGATCTACCTGATCAAGCGTTCCATCTATGCAGGCTTCTACTACTTCCAAAATATCATTCTTCATACGTGGCAGGACAACCTGTGCTTCCGGATCTCCGAATCGGGCATTGTACTCCAACACTTTCGGACCAGCTTCTGTCAGCATGAGTCCGAAGAAAATCACACCTTTAAATGGTCTTCCTTCAGCTTTCATGGCATCAACCGTTGCCTGATAAATATATTTATTACAGAAATCTTCTACCTCTTTTGTGTAGAACGGGCTTGGCGAGAATGTACCCATTCCGCCGGTATTAAGTCCTGTATCTCCGTCTCCTGCACGTTTATGATCCTGTGCAGAAGTCATTGTCTTAATTGTATTTCCATCTACGAAAGAAAGGACAGAGACTTCACGTCCAACCATGAACTCTTCAATCACCATTTCGTTACCGGCAGAGCCAAATTTCTTATCCAGCATAATCGTCTTCACGCCTTCTTTTGCCTCTTCCAGTGTATTGCAGATCAGTACACCTTTTCCGAGTGCCAATCCGTCTGCTTTTAATACAACCGGCATCTTTGCTGTCTTCAGATAATCAAGTGCCTTATCCGGATCTGTAAAATTCTCATAAGCAGCCGTTGGAATATTGTATTTTTTCATCAGATCTTTGGAAAATGCTTTTGAACCTTCCAGAATTGCTGCATTCTTTCTTGGTCCGAATGTACGAATACCTTCTGCTTCCAGCGCATCTACCAGTCCGCCTACCAAAGGATCATCCATTCCGACGATAACGAGATCGATGTCCTTTTTCTTTGCAAAAGCTACAATTTTGTCAAATTCCATCGCTCCGATTGGCGCACACTCTGCAATCTGTGCTATTCCTGCATTCCCCGGAACACAGTATATCTTATCTGCCTTCGGACTCTTTGCTACACAATAAGCAATTGCATGTTCTCTTCCGCCACTACCTACGATCAATACATTCATCTTCTCGTCCTCCACTTATTCATTCACTGTTGCAATTCTTTCTGTCACACTTACTTTTCCATTAGCGATCAGGTCAATCGCTCTTGGCAGGATCTGCCACTCTGCCTGCTCCATCACACGTCGCTGAAGTATCTGCGGAGTATCTCCATTCTGTACTTCCACCGCTTTCTGCAGGATGATCGGTCCTGTATCAGTTCCTTCATCCACAAAATGCACGGTCGCGCCGACCACTTTCACACCTCTTGCAAGTGCCGCTTCATGTACTTTCAGTCCATAATATCCAGTCCCGCAAAAAGACGGGATCAGAGACGGATGTATATTAATGATACGGTGTTCATATTTACGGATCATCTCCGGTGGAATTACAACCAGAAATCCAGCCAGCACGATAAGATCCGGTTCCATCGCATCAACCACATCAAGCAGTGCCCTGTTAAATTCTGTTCTGTCTGAAAACTGCTTAGGTGAAATACACTGTGCAGCAATACCATTCTCCTCTGCCCTTGTCAGTGCATATGCATTCTGATTATTGCTGATCACACCTGCAATCCGGGTATTTGTAATCTTGCCGGAATGAACTGCGTCAATGATCGCCTGAAGATTCGTTCCTCCGCCGGATACCATTACAACTACATTTAGCATAAGGTAACTCCTTTTTCTCCTGCTTCAATATGTCCTACAACATACGGTTCATCTCCTGCTGCCTTAATTGCTTCCATTGTCTTATCAACATCTGCCGGATCAACTGCAACGATCATACCCAATCCCATATTGTATGTATTGTACATCATCTGCTCTTCAATATCGCCTTTCTCAGCAAGCAGTTTGAAGATTGGTGGTACCGGATAGCTGTCTTTTTCTACAACTGCATGCATACCGTCAATGAGCATACGAGGAATATTTTCATAAAATCCACCACCGGTAATATGGCTGCAGGCTTTTACTGTTACACCGACATTTTTCACATTCTTTAAAGCTTTTACATAGATTCTTGTCGGAGCAAGTAACGCCTCTCCAAGCGTCTTGCCAAGTTCATCATAATAAGTATCCAGAGATTCTTTTGTCATCTCAAAAACTTTGCGGACGAGAGAAAAACCATTACTGTGTACACCGCTGGACGCCATACCAATCAGTACATCGCCTGCTTTTAAATTCTCCCCTGTGATCATATCTTTCTTATCGCAGACACCAACTGCAAAACCAGCCAGATCATAGTCATTCTCCGGCATAAGTCCCGGATGCTCTGCTGTCTCTCCACCAATCAGCGCCGCCTCTGACTGAAGGCATCCTTCTGCAACACCACTTACGATTGCTGCGATCTTCTCCGGATAATTCTTGCCACACGCAATATAATCCAAGAAAAATAACGGTTCTCCACCTGCACATGCAATATCATTGACGCACATTGCTACTGCATCGATCCCGATCGTATCATGCTTGTCCATGACCATGGCAAGTTTCACTTTTGTTCCACATCCATCTGTTCCGGATAAGAGCACCGGCTCTTCCATCTCTTTAATCTTTGTAAGAGAAAATGCTCCTGAGAATCCTCCCAGTCCGCCTAAAACTTCCGGACGCATTGTTTTCTTTACATGCTCCTTCATCAGTTCTACTGATCTATAACCTGCCTCAATATCGACACCAGCTTTTTTGTAATCCATAACTCGTCTCCTTTGTGTATGTTTTATTTATTTAAATATGCTTCGTATCCGATTTCATCCAGTTTTGCAGCTTTTGCCTGTACTGTCTCTTTCATCTCTGTTGTATAAGCTTTAAGCTTTTCAAGAAGCTCTGCGTCTGAAACTGCAAGAATCTTAGCTGCAAGAATTGCTGCGTTCATACCACCATCAATTGCTACTGTGGCAACCGGGATTCCAGGTGGCATCTGTACAATTGAAAACAGTGCATCTTCACCCGCCAAGTTCTTACCTGACATCGGCACTCCTACAACCGGCATCGGGAATAATGCCGCACACATTCCCGGAAGATGTGCTGCCATACCTGCACCTGCTATGATTACTTTAATTCCTTTTCCTTCTGCGGATTTCGCCCAGTCGAAGAAAACATCTGGTTCTCTGTGCGCTGAGATAATCGTCATCTCATAATCAATCCCTAATTTTTCCAACATCGCTGCAGCTTTGCTCATTACTTTTAAATCCGAGTCGCTGCCCATCACAATTCCTACTTTTGGCATTTTTCTCTTCCTTTCTGTTCTTCTACTATTGAAAATATTACATTATTTATCTATATTTTTCAATGGCTCATTTAAAATCTCCGTACCCGGCAGAACAAACCTTCCATGTTCCAGAAGTAAAATATGACCGCCGTCTTTTTTATTTACTTCGATCTTTCCAAGTTCTTCGTACGGAATGGTAATATCTGTATGGCAGTGATAGTACGCCTTTCCCAAATCCTCTTTTCTCTGGATTGAGACCGAATTATCTCTTGCTATGATTTCTTTCCCATTTGGATTGTAAACCGCTATATCCTCACACCAACTATAGCAGGTATCCCCCACTGCAAAATGTGGTCCCATCTTCTCTGCGATCAGAATCGGCATTTTATCCTCAATGCCATATTTTTTTGCCGCCTGATAAGCAGTCGTATTTGTTCCGATTGCGAATTCTCCAAGTGCCAGTGTGTCATGACGATACAAAACATTATCCCGGATATATTCCTTATTCTCCAGCTCGCGTTCGAAATTGCTACACCGGTAATCTGCAACCATTCCATTGGAAAATGTAATTTCCAGATCTTTGTACTGTAACTCATTCAGATAAACTTTGCTCACATGCAGTACACCATTTGTTCCTTCCAGTACCGGTGATGTAAATACTTCTCCCACCGGAATGTTCACATCAGCAACACAGTTTTCAAAAATTGTCTCTTTTTCCGGATCACTCAGCGTGTGTAGCTGTACAGTAAGGTCAGTGCGGTTCCCATTTTCCCCGCAGATATGCACGGACTCTCCTCGGTCCAGTGCATCGATCAGTGTCTGCTGAACCTGTTCATACAATCCCGCATCCAGCGTATTGATCCGGATAATCTCCTGAAATATCTCCTCGTAATCTTCTCCGATCTCCGGCACCGGATACGCAATGATCGTAAAACTTCTCTCATCTCCCGGAATATAAGTGTTCGTAAGCCGACTCTGACGTCCGTCAAAAAATACGGACAACTCCTGCTGTTTCTCGCTTAATTTCAGAGCTGTTTCTTTCTGCTCCGGCACAAACGGAACTTCTCCAAACATCTCTATGCATGCCGGTCCTGCAAAAGCTCCCGCTTCTTCTTTCAGATGTTCGTAAGTAGTCGCGATCACTTCTAATTTGCGTTCCACAAATTTCTTATCCAAAAATAACGCCTGGTCATTTCTGTGATCATACTCATATTGTTTATTTGCAATAGCTCCATAGTATCCAATCTTCAAATGCTGTCTCTTCGTCAGCATGCTGACACCACTTCGGTAAATAACCGGCTTAAGCCCCATTTTATCAAAATTCTCAATTGCTTTTTTGACAACACGTTCAAAGCCTAATACATAACGGATATTGACCGTCTTTTTCTTAGACAGATCTTTTCCTGTATTCACAAAACCGATCCGGTATCCTTCTGTGTATACATCTGCCATCTTCTGAATTGTTGTTTCATCCAGTGACAACAGATATTTTGCAGTTGTCAGCTCACTGTCACTGATATACTCTCCAAAGCGATACAGATAACGAAGATCTGCAAGATCACTTCCAAGGATCAGATCTGCTGCAAAAGACTGTGTAGCATCTACCTGCTCATGGATGCGGTCTGCCACAAAAACATCACAGTAATCGCTGGCGTACCAGTACAGGATCTCCTTTAACACATGTGGCTCCGGCATTTCTTCTTCCTCGAACTGATTATATACCTCTATAAAAAGTTCAAACAGAATATCTAAATATTCTGTTTTCTTTTCATATACATACACGATCGCTGCACGTATTTCCGCATACAGCGCACTGAGTGTGCTTCCATACGCTTCTCCAAGCTGCGCCACCGCATAATCCGGATTTGCATAGCTCTCCCGGTAATGTTCCGGAAGGATATCGCTGTAAAGCTTCTTGTTCCATGCAGCCAGTTCTTCTATCTGCATCCCATCAAATGTATGATCCTCTATTTTCTTTTTCGTCCCATCAATAAGATGAATAAATTCCGCAACTTTTACAAAATAGTCACGGAACTTCACATCCACCGTTCTTTCTTCCTTAATATCGCCAATTCTGTCTACCGCCAGATTGTATCTTTCTTCCATCATCTAAACAAGCCCCCTGATAAATATTGCGCACATGCCAAGGAAAAGTGCGCTGCAGACTGCAATTCCCACTTTGCACGTAATGTAATTTTTATCTCTTTCTCTCAGTCCTGTAACGCCCTGATAAATGCCATATCCTGCCATCACCATAGTAAACAGTCCTGCAAAACCGACCAGGATATTTACATTTCCTTTTAAACAAAATGAAATCCAGATCATAAAGACCAGAAGCAGAAATGACAGCGCTGCAAGTATACATGATTTCATTCCTTTTCTGGAATGTCTCCTTGGTGACTGTCCGAATCTGGTCCGCATCATTTTTCTTTTCTGTTTATTTTTTACGACCATGTATCCTCCTTAGTGCCACACAGATGATAAATATCAGATATCCTACCACACCGCCAAGCGTATTAAGCAGCAGATCATCCACATCAAAACATCCGACTTTCGTGATCAGCTGAAAACTTTCAACGCACAAGCTCAACCCGAAACTGTAAAACAATGTAGCCAGAAAACTTCTATGTTTGCTTGCCATCGGCATAAAAAATCCAAACGGAATAAAAATCACAACATTTCCAAACAGATTCGTAAATGTTGCAAACATGCCTACCTGATCCCGATAATACCAGAATCTTTTAATTTCTTTAAATAATACGAGATTATAATGATACTCCTGCATCTGACCGGTACGTCCGTACCAGTCAGAAAAAAGCAGGAAATAGATAATAAAAATAATATATAATACGAATAATATCTTCCCTAATATACGAATTCTCTTTCTACTGCCCGAATTCACTTTGTACACTCCCCTTATTTATCTGTCCATGCTTAAAATGTAAGCTTCTTCTTCTCTTTCAGCAGACGGGCACCGCTAATGATCGTAATAATTCCCGTGACAACACCTACCACTGCTACGATAACTCCAACTGCAATATTAGAAACTCCTGCAAAAGTCATGGATTTGTATATCTTCTCATTCATAGTGAAATCCTCCGTTATTATTTCGCTCCATATTGTTTATAATATGCGTCAATTGCTGCTTTTAATGTATCATCGATCACAATTTTTCCGTTACACTCTTTGTTGTACAGACACTCTGTAACTTCTTCCATTGTAACGATCGCTGCAGTATCGAATCCGTACAGGTCTTTGATCTCGTCGAGTGCGCATTTTTCTCCGCCTTTTCCAACCTCCATACGGTTTAAAGAAACCATAAGTCCCACGATCGTAACATCAGCGGCGCCTTTTACCTTAGGCACTGTCTCTTCCATGGATTTACCGGATGTTGTAACATCTTCGATCATGATCACACGGTCGCCGTCTTTTAATTTGCTTCCAAGAAAGCTTCCTTTATCTGCACCGTGATCTTTCTCTTCTTTTCTGTCAGAGCAATAACGTACTTCTTTTCCATATAATTCACTGTATGCAATTGCAGTTACAACCCCAAGTGGAATACCTTTATATGCCGGTCCGAACAACACATCAAAATCATCTCCGTATGTATCATGGATTGCTTTTGCATAGTATTCTCCGAGTTTCTTAAGCTGGGAGCCTGTCACATATGCTCCTGCATTCATAAAGAAAGGGGATTTTCTTCCACTCTTTAATGTAAATTCTCCAAATTTCAGCACATCGCTTTCTACCATAAATTTAATAAATTCCTGTTTGTAGCTCTCCATCTTTCTATCCTCCGTATGAGTGAGCAGTTTTGCTCTTACAGCTCTGCTCTTATTTTTTTTACATTATATGATGCCAGGGGCAAAAGCCTGAAACCACGATGTGCTTGCACATGAGTGGTTTTATGGCTTAGTGCCCCGCCCGATATGAGCATAAAAGTGGAGCATAAGCTTCACGATATGCGAATATTGGGTAGAATTGCGGGAGTACGAAGTACGAAACAATTCGTATGGCATCATTATTTTTAATAATAACACAATTTTTCTTTACAGGCAACGTGTGGAAAACGCGACACGAAAAAAACTGCCGTACGCGATACGTACGACAGTTTTCTTACATCCCTTTTTAATACTAGACTGGCAGTTCAAGATAAATATCTTTTCCTTCTTTGATAGAAATAACTACCTTTCCATGTTTTACAGTCACTGCTGCACCTTCTACATTCACTTCCGGAGCAACTGCAGCTTCTTCTGCCGGTGCTTCCTCAGCCGGTACTTCTTCTGTAACTTCTTTGATTCCTTCTACGTTGTCTACAGTAAGTGGACAGAGAGAATCACTTGTCTTTGTAAGTTTTGCTCCCAGTACCTGCTCGATTGTAAGACATCCATCCAGATTTAATAATCCAGAATCTACTAATTCATCAAAGATTGCCGGATCTTCCAGGTTAGCCGGTTCAATTGTAATTCCACCTTCTGCTCTGCAGCAAAGAACTGCAGGGTCTTTTGCATGCGCTTTCGCTGTTTCAGCTGTAATTGACATACTTCATTACCTCCTACATTTACATCTTCTTTTAGTATAGAGCTGTCCTCCGGCAAAATCCAATTGTTTTTTTATATAGTATTTATTGTTTTTTTCTATATTTCGACATCTGTTTTATTTTACAATTCCTACCATATCCGAAACTTTATCAAAGCCATTCTTCTCCATATATGCACGGATTCCGTCAACCACTTCTTCTGTGATATTCGGATGATAGAAATTCGCTGTTCCTACAGAAACGGCACTTGCACCCGCAAGTAAAAATTCAATCGCATCTTCCGCCGACTGGATCCCCCCCATTCCGATGATCGGAATCTTCACTGCCTGTGCTGCCTGATAAACCATGCGCACAGCGATCGGATGCACGATTGGACCTGACACGCCCCCGGTCTTATTTGCAAGTGCAAATGTTTTTCGGTTAATATCAATCTTCATTCCTGTTAATGTATTGATCAGAGAAATTGCATCTGCACCTCCTGCTTCTGCCGCTTTTGCAATCTCCGTAATATCCGTTACGTTCGGTGTCAGTTTCATGATAACCGGCTGTTTTGCAATCTTCTTGATCTGGGCAGTCAGTTTTTCTACATGACCGGCATCCTGTCCAAAAGCGAGAAAGCCTGCATTTACATTCGGGCAGGAAATATTGATCTCCATCATGTCGATCGGTTCATCTGCAAGTCTTTCTACAACTGCAAGATACTCTTCCGGTGCATGTCCGCAGACATTGACAATAATCTTTGTATCGTATTTTTTAAGAAACGGGATATCTCTCTCGCAGAACAGCTCAATTCCCGGATTCTGTAATCCGATTGCATTCATCATGCCGCCGTATACTTCTGCTACACGCGGAGTCGGATTACCGGACCACGGTACATTTGCCACACCTTTTGTTGTTACTGCACCTAACTTATTCAAATCTACAAAATCGGAAAACTCTTCTCCTGATCCAAACGTTCCGGATGCTACAGTAACCGGATTCTTCCATTCTACTCCGGCAATATTCACTCTCATGTCCATTAGATTTCCACCTCCGTAGCAAGAAATACCGGTCCGTCTTTACAGATCCGTTTGTTATGTACATTGCTGTGTGCATCTTTTTCTTTTGATTTGCAGACGCACGCCAGACAGGCACCGATTCCGCATGCCATCCGTTCTTCTAAAGATATATAACATTCAATCTGATTTTCTGCTGCATATGCTTTGATTGCACGAAGCATCGGAGCCGGTCCACAAGCGTAAATAATCTCTGCTTCCAGAGCTGCTTCCCGGATTGCATCCATAACATTGCCCTTTGTTCCTACACTTCCGTCTTCTGTTGCAATATAAACTTCTCCGTTTGCTTCAAACTCTTCTCTCAGAAATGTCTGCGCATCCCGGTAACCGACAATGATCCGCTTCTTTTCACATTCCATTTCCTTAGCAAGCTGTAAGATCGGCGGCACTCCGATTCCTCCACCCATCAGAAATACTTTTTTCCCTTTTGCTTTCTCAAGCGGAAATCCATTGCCAAGAGATCCAACAATATCAATTGTATCTCCCGCCTGCAGTTTTGAAAACTGCTCTGTACCTGTGTTTTCTCCGGTTACCCGGTATACTACACGAAGTTTCTCACTCTCACGGTCTATCTCACAAATACTGATCGGACGCGGCAATAATTTACCTGCGTCATTTGTATACATGGATATAAACTGTCCCGGTTTTGCATTTTTTGCAGCCTTTGTCTGAATCCACATACTGTATATACCGGCAGCCAGCATCTCCTGAGAGATGACACGTGCCTGTTCTTTTTCCATTTTAGCCATTTATTTTCTCCTTAACCAAGTGCTCCTTTGATATCTGCAACCATGTCTTCTACTGCTGCTCTGGATGCATCTGCAAAATTCTCTGCTCCGAATTTTGCATATTTCTCCTGCTTGTATGCAGCGATGATTCCTCTGGATGAGTTCACGATCGCACCGAGTCCGTCTTCGTTAAAGAAGTGTACAAGATCTTTTCCTTTTCCACCCTGTGCACCATATCCCGGAACAAGAATGTATGCTTTCGGCATGATCTTACGCAGTACTTTACCCATCTCCGGATAAGTTGCTCCAACAACGGCTCCTACATAGCTGTATTCGTCTCCCATTGCTTCTGTGCCCCATGCGGCCACTTTCTCTCCAACCAGTTCATAGAGCGGACGTCCGTCGATCTCCTGATCCTGGAATTCGCCACTGGATGGATTGGATGTTTTCACCAGCACGAAGATTCCTTTCTTCTCTTCTTTGCATACATCCAGAAATGGATTCACACCATCAGATCCAAGATATGGATTCACTGTTGCAAAATCTTCATCAAATGCTGCATAGTTCTTGCTTCCAACTGCAACTTTTCCAAGATGTCCGACTGCATAGGCTGCGGATGTTGATCCGATATCGCCACGTTTGATATCTCCGATCACTACAAGTCCTTTCTCTTTGCAGTAATCTACAGTTTTCTTGAATGCCTGCATTCCCGGAATGCCAAACTGCTCATACATGGCAATCTGCGGTTTTACAGCCGGGATCAGATCATAAGTATTATCTACGATTGCTTTGTTAAACTGCCAGATTGCTTCTGCTGCACCTTCCAGCGTCTCTCCGTATTCAGCAAATGCTTTTTTCTGTACCTGCTCCGGAATATAATTTAACATCGGATCAAGCCCTACTACAATCGGTGCCCCTGTCTTCTTAATGTTTGCTACTAATTTGTTGATCATCCTCTTATTCCTCCTATATTCTCTGTACTGTTACACATCGTAAGATACTCTGCCCTAACACTTGCATGCTGTTGCATACTACACCTTTCTGGTATCCTGATACTCATATACGATTTCACCATCCGCCAGTGTATATTCTACCCGGCCGTATACTTCTCTTCCGTCAAACGGTGTGTTCTTCCCTTTGGAAAAGAATGTATTCTTATCAATCTTATAGTTAGCATCCGGATCAAAAATTACAAGATCCGCAATCTTTCCTTCTGCCACTGCTCCTTTTTCAGTAAGCCCCAATATCTGCGCCGGATTATAACTCATCTTCTCTGCCATATCCATAATACTGAGCACGCCTGTCTTCACCAGTTCTGTATAAGTAAGCGCTGCCGAAGTCTCCAGACCTACGATACCAAAAGATGCTTTCTCAATGGAACGGTTCTTCTCTTCTTCAGAATGTGGTGCGTGGTCTGTAGAAATCACATCCATAATTCCATTCTTAAGTCCCATGCGGAGCGCTTCAACATCTTCTCTGCTGCGCAGCGGCGGATTCATCTTGAAATTTCCATCATCTTCTTTGATATCATCTGAAGTCAGTATAAAATGATGCGGACATACTTCTGCCGTTACCGGAAGTCCTTCTTTTTTCGCCATCTCTACCATCGTCACACTGTCCTTTGTAGAGCAGTGGCACAGATGCAGACGTACGCCTGTCTCTTTTGCCAGCAGGATATCTCTTGCAACGATCACATCTTCTACAGAGTTTGTGATTCCCTTAAGTCCGAGACGCTTCGCATTCTCATCTGCATTCATCACGCCTCCTTCGACCATGGTAATGTCCTCGCAGTGTGCAAATACACTGATTCCTGCCTTCTTCGCTTCTTTCATCCCTTTACGGTATAAAGATGCATTCATTACAGATTTGCCGTCTTCACTGATCGCATGGCATCCTGCCGCTGCCATTCCTGCAATATCAGCCAGTTCTTTTCCTTCCTGTCCACAGGTAACTGCGCCAAGCTGGATAACATGTGCCGGTGATTCTTTCACGGCTCTTTCATGCACAGCTTCTACTTTCTCCCGGCTGTCGATCACCGGTTTCGTATTCGGCATCGCACAGATTGTCGTCACACCACCGTGTACCGCCGCTCTTCCGCCTGTCTCCAGTGTTTCCTTGTATTCCAGTCCCGGATCTCTGAGATGTACATGCAGATCAATAAATCCCGGCAACACATAAGTTCCTCTTGCATCGATCACTCTGTCTGCTTTCTCATCGATCTTCTCTGCAATTTTCTGAATTTTCTTTCCTTCTACCAACACATCGTATACTCCATCTTTTTTTGTGAGTGGATCTACAACATGTCCATTTTTAATTAAAACTGTCATATCTATAATCCTTTCTTCCGGAAATGATTTCCCAGGATTTCATTTAGAAAAATTTTCGTTTTTATTCTATCACATGGCATGTTAAAAGGGAATGCCAAAAAAGCATTCCCTTTATTTTCATCGATTATTTTATTTTATCTTTTACAACAGACACCGCTTTATCAAGCTGATTGTCTGCCTTTGGATCTTTGGCATTATATTTATATTCGATCTTTACATCCGGCGTGATTCCTTTGCCGTCAATGTTGCGGCCCTTCGGTGTAAAATACTCGGATGTCGTTAATTTTACGCAGGTGCCATCTTTCAGATCAAACAGATTCTGTACCACACCTTTTCCGTAAGTTTGTGTTCCTATAATCTCAGCTTTGCCATAATCCTGTACTGCTCCGGCAAAAATCTCTGATGCGCTTGCGCTCTGACCATTTACCAGCACAGACATCGGAAGGTTTAACCGGTGTTTTTCATCCGATGTATATTCTTCTTTCTTTCCATTCTTATCCTTCGTGTAAACGATCAGTCCTTTTGGGAGGATGCTGTCAAGAATATCACACACCGTAGAGAGACTTCCTCCCGGATTATTTCTTAAATCTACGACCAGTCCTTCTATATTCTTCTTTTGCAGCTGTTTCAATGCTTTTGCGAACTGAGCACCTGTCACAGAATCAAACTCTGAAATGGAAATATATCCAATCTGATTTTCCAGCACTTTATATTTCACCGTCTCAACATTGATCACGTCACGTGTAGCTGTCACTTTGATCTTATCACTGTTCGTTCCACGAAGCAGTGTCAGATTGACCTTTGTTCCTTTCTTACCTTTGATCCACGAAACAACTTTGTCCAGATCTTTTCCTGTCACCGTTTTCTCTTCTACTCGGTACAAGACATCTCCAGCCTTAATTCCTGCTTTCTTTGCCGGCGAATCATCGTACACCCGTGTGATCGTGATCACTCCGCTACTGGCATCCTGCGTCATAACAGCGCCGATACCACTGAAAGAACCATCCAGGCTTTCCGTCAACTCTTTTGTTTCCTTTTTGTCGTAATAAGCAGAATACTGGTCCCCCAGTCCTTCTACATAGCCTTTGTAAATGCCTTCATTGAGATCTTTCTCTTTTACGTCATGCAGATATGTCTCATCAATCAGTTTTTTCAAATAAGATAACTTCGTCTCTGTATCAGATGATATGATTCCTTCATTGATATGCTGCAGTCCACAGGCTGCAAGGCTCACAACTAATAATGTCAGAAGGGCGCCCGTAAGCGCCCCTTTTATAAATCCTTTTTTATGTTCCACAATCGTCAGTCCTATTCTATAAATATTTCAACGGGTTCACCGGTACTCCGCCGGACATAACCTGGAAATGCAGGTGTGGTCCTGTTGAATTACCCGTTGTTCCTACAATTGCTATATTCTGTCCTTTGCTTACTTTCTGCCCTGCCCGGACGTAAATCTTGTGGCAGTGCATATAGTAAGTAGATAATCCGTTTCCATGATTGATTACGATCAGGTTACCGGCTTTGCCACTGTATCCGGCAGATACTACAGTACCTCCTGCCGCCGCATAAATCGGCGTACCAGTCGGCGCCGCAAAATCCATTCCTTTGTGATTTGTGCTGGCTCCGGCAAGTGGCTGTTCACGATATCCGAAATAACTGGATATGCGACTGTATCCCGGACAAGGATGTGTAAAAGTTCCATTACCGGATACGACAGACGCACCCGCTCCGGATGAATAAGAACTCGCTGCTTCCTGCTTCTTTCTTGCAGCATCTGCCGCTGCCTGTTCAAGCGCGCTCAGCTTGCTTGCATTCTTTTTAATATCCTTTTGGATTCCGGCAATCTCATTCTTCTTATCCGAAAGCATCTGTTTTACAGTACTCTGCTTTGCGATCAGATTATCCTGCATCTTTTCCAGTTCGGCATTCTCTTTTTTCAGGACTTCTTCCTGCGCCTGCACATTCTTTACAACTTTCTGGAACTTTTTCAACATAGTTCTGTCATATGAAGAAATCGTCGATATGTACTCTGCATTATTCAGAAAGTCACTCAACGACTTCGACTGGCAAAGAATCTCGATGAATTTAGCATTGCCATTCTCATACATATATTTGATACGTTTCTTCATGTCTTCATACTGATTGTCTTCATCTACCTGCGCAATCAGTAGTTCATCTTCTTTTTTACTGATCTCATCTTCTTTGGCAGTGATCTTCTTCTTTGTTGTTTCCATCTCATCCAATACAGATTCCAACTGCTCCAGAAGTTTTTTCTTCTCTGCTACTGCCTCTTTTTTCTTCGACTGTAACACCTGCGCTTTTTTCTTAGCGGCACTGATCTTTGATGCCTGTGCCTGCCCTGTCATACTGAAGCACAGAACACATACCAATAACAGACTGAGGATTCTTTTTCTCTTCTTCATCTGTGTCTCCCTTATTAATTACACCCTTGCGCTATCTGAAGAACCTGTCACTGACAGCTTCTTTCGTACGCTAAAGCAACTAAACTTTCAGATGTTTGCGGATTGTAAATGTACTTCCAAGGAAACCGATACCTACTCCAAGAGCAATACCGACCGGTAAAAGTGTACGGTATACTCTCATTACCGGGAGGAAGTCCACGATATTATTCAGCAGACTGTATCTTGTCATCACATAGCTTACTGCTTTATCATACATAAAATATAACATTACCAGTGGAATGATCGCACCGATCACACCAATCAGAAGACCTTCAAATACGAACGGTGCCCGCACAAAACCGTCCTTCGCTCCGATGTATTTCATGATCGCAATCTCTTCCCGTCTTACTGTAATACCCATTGTTACTGTATTACTGATCAGAAAGATAGATACAGCCAGCAGGATCAAAATAATCGCTGCCGAAATGATACCAACCAGTTTGTTCACACTTGTCAGAGTCTTGGCTACCGTATCTGACTTGTTGACTTTCCGTACACCGTCCAGTTTCTCTGCATAAGATACGACCTGTTTCTGCTTGGATACATCTGACATGTATACTTCATAGTTGTCTGAATTTGCCAGTGGATTATCATTTTTAAATCCCTCTGCCGCTTCTTTGGAGTCTCCGAAGTAGTCATCCTGGAACTTATTCCATGCTTCTTCTGCACTGATATAGTTCACTTCCAGAACTCCGTCTTCCTTCTTCAGATCCTCTCCGATCTTATCTTTCTGTTCCTGTGTTGCATCCTCGTTAAAAAATACTGTAATTGCAACTCCCTGCTCTGCTTTGTCTACAATGTAATTAAAGTTCATTACAATCGAATAGAATAATCCAAAGAGGAAAATACAAGCTGACATCGTTGCAATGGATGCCATGGAGAACATCTTATTTCTGCCGATGTTCTTCACACCCTGTTTCATCGAATATCCAAATGTGCTAATTCTCATTATTATACCCACCTTTTTTCTCGTCGCTGACGATAACACCCTTCTTCATCGTTACAACGCGCTTTTTCATCTCGTTTACAATCTCCTGGTTATGTGTAACAACAAGTACAGTTGTTCCACGGTCATTCGCCTCTTCAAGAAGCTTCATGATTTCCCATGAGTTCGTCGGATCGAGATTACCGGTAGGCTCATCCGCCAAAAGGATTGCCGGTTCATTCACGATTGCTCTCGCGATTGCAACACGCTGCTGCTCTCCACCGGATAATTCTTTCGGGAATGATTTGTACTTCTGTGCAAGTCCTACAAGGGACAGCGCAGCCGGCACTTTTTTCTTAATAATTCTTGTCGATGTCTCGGTTACTCTCTGGGCAAACGCAATATTCTCATAGATATTTCTATCCTTCAAAAGGCGGAAATCCTGAAATACAACGCCCAATTTTCTCCGGTACAACGGAATCTTTTTATGTTTCATACGGTTCAGGTTATGTCCATTTACAATGATCGTGCCTGAAGTAGGATCTAACTCCTTCATAATCAGACGAATCAGAGTAGACTTACCGGAACCACTGTCTCCAACAATAAAGACAAATTCGCCCTGTTCAATCTTAAGATTGATACCATTAAGGGCTGCAACCCCTTTTGAGTACTCTTTCGTTACTTCTCTTAATTCAATCATATGTTCCTCCTAATTATTATACTCCAGCAATTTAATATTCCAGCGACTCCATATATTTCATGTATTTTACAACCATCAGTGCAATCTTGAATGTAATAGCATCCTCGAATACACGAAGATCAAGTCCCGTACTTTTCTGAAGTTTATCCAAACGGTAAACTAATGTATTACGGTGAATATAGAGCTGTCTTGAAGTCTCTGACACATTGAGGTTATTCTCAAAGAACTTATTGATCGTAGTCAATGTTTCCTCATCAAAATCATCCGGTGATTTCCCCTCAAAAATCTCACGGATAAACATCTTGCACAGAGGAATCGGAAGCTGATAGATCAGTCGCCCAATGCCAAGCGCACTGTATGCGATAATATTCTTCTCACCAAAAAAGATCTTACCCACATCAAGCGCCAGTTTGGCTTCTTTGTAAGACTTCGATACTTCTTTGATGTCACTGACAACCGTACCATACGCGATCAGAATGTCTTCTTCTCCGTCATTGCGGAGCAGATTATAGAAATTCTGCGCAATCCTCTCCAATTCTGCATGTCCGTCATTCGGCTCCAGTTCCTTCACAACTATAATATTCTTCTCATCTACCGCTGTTACAAAATCCTTGGCTTTACCGCCAAGAAGTGAGCGCACATTATCAAGGGCACTGCTGTCCTTCTCGTGTTTTGTCTCAATAATAAAGATAACACGTCTTACTTCCGTGTCAATATGTAATTTTTTGGCACGATTGTAAATATCCACCAACAACAGGTTATCAAGCAACAGGTTCTTTATGAAATTGTCTTTGTCAAACCGTTCTTTATATGCTACCAGAAGATTTTGGATCTGGAACACTGCGATCTTGCCCACCATATAGACATCTTCTCCGCCGCCGTTCGCGAGCAGGATATATTCCAGTTGGTGTTCATCAAAGATCTTAAAGAACTGATATCCCTGTACTACCTGACTGTCTGCCGGAGATTCCACAAAAGACAGAATCTCGTCTTCGTAATTCTCCTGTTTTGAAAATGTACTTGCAAGGGCCTTACCATCTGTATCCATAATACAAAAGTCAATTCTAGTAATCCCTTTCAATCCTTCAATCGTGTTTTGAAGTATTTGATTAGATATCATAGGTTATCTCCTCCACTCATTTCAATATGCATTTTCCACAACAAAATTACTCTATCTTAAGTGAATTTGCATATTACTAGACCTATATTAATATATATCAACAAAAAAATAAAGAGGAAATCACAATTTTTTGTTGATTTCCTCACTTTTTTCTTTCTGTATCTGTATGTCTTTTAAATGTCTGCCCCGACATTCCTGTCGCTCTCTGCCTTTTGCTTTTCCATCTCTTTTCTGAAAATTCTCCGGGTAAAGAATCGGGTGACTTTTTCCTTTCCAAAGCTGGTCTCTTTCCACGGCGGAGCTGCTTTCCCCATACCGAAAAGAATTCTCGTATTGAGAAGTGCTCTGTTCTTTGCCGCAAAATCTTCCTGAAGCGGCGAACATAACATAGAAAGTACACAGTCTGTCTCTGCACCATTGATCGCATTCACCAGCATATCATCCGCTCTGTTCTCTGCAGAGACTTTCGCCATCCCAACAATCTGGATTCCTCTATAATAGTGTTCCAGATATTGAAAAAATGCTTCTCCCTCTTCCTGTGTCTCAACAAGAAGATATACCCGCTTATGGTTCTTATGCAAATATCTCAGGAACATCTTCATAAATAAATGATTCTCTGTCTCCTGCAGACAACGCTTCTCTTCCACATCCGCTGCTTCCAGAATTGTCTTGTCTCCTGCCAGCACAAGATCGAAACTTCTAAGCTGTTCCTTCGTCTCCTGCTGCAGATCTACATCCATCACTGCATCTACTGTAAGAAGTTCTACAATATTAACCGGATCAGACTCCATGTATCCGACCGCTTCTTTCATAGCTTCTTTGCCTGTGTAATTGTCTATATATATACCTAAAACATTAATCTTGCTGTCCATCTTCTCTGCACCCGCTATATCCCGAATCTTTTACTCTTCTAATCAAGCTTTTCGATTATAGCAAAAGGGCTTTCTGTTTTCAAGCTTTCCCTGTAAATGTTCATACTAATTAACATTCGTAATACTTTTGTTACTTTTACTCCTCTTCCACAGCGCTTTGCTGCTGCCGACGCCTGCGTCCTGCCAGCTTCCCTCCAATCCGTCCGGTTTCCTTGGATGATAAAGATTTCCATCCCTCTGCCAGCACTTTATCAAGCAGTCCCAGCTCCTCTGCTACTTCATATTTCATTTTCTCTTCCGGCGTGATCTGATCCAGCCGTATCGGACCTTTCTTTTTTGCAGTCATAATATTACCCCTTTCATTATTTTGAAAGTATTTCCATAACATTTTTAAAATATTCGTGTAATAACTTTTTTCTATAGTCTGCCAAAAAAGATTCTTATTAGTGTGGAACTTATATACCGTGCTATAATAATGTCAGATAGAATTGTGGAATACGAAGTACGGAACAATTCGTATGGCATCTTTTGACCCTGACATCATTATAGCAATAACATCCAGGAGGTATATATATGACACAGGAACAGGCATGGACATTATTGAAAGAATATAATCAGGATGAATTTCATCTGGAACACGCAGACATTGTCGGAAAAACAATGCGCTATTTTGCAGAGAAACTTGGATATGGTGATGAGAAAGATTTCTGGGAAGTCGTAGGGATCCTGCACGACCTGGATTTTGAGAAATATCCGGATCAGCACTGCATCAAAGAGCAAGAAATCTTAAAAGAAAATGGCGCAGATGAAAAAATCATCCACGCCACAGCAAGTCACGGTTATGCAATTACTGTTGACATACAACCGGAACACGAAATGGAAAAGGTGCTTTATGCCGTTGACGAGCTGACCGGACTGATCGGTGCAGTCGTTGTTATGCGACCGTCCAAAAGCGTTCAGGATCTGACTTTAAAATCTGTTAAGAAAAAATACAAATCCAAAAATTTTGCAGCCGGATGTTCCCGCGAAGTAATCGAACGCGGTGCTGATATGCTCGGCTGGACTCTGGAAGATCTGATTGCCCAGACCATCGAAGCACTGAAAACATTCCGTCCTTAATTGTAAACTTTTTATTTTCTTTTATGGCAGATGAATTTCTTCGCCAAGGGTAAAGGAATAGATGATCTTTTCTTTTACGGTTTTACCGGTCGCCTGTTCCAGTGCCCTGGCGTAGTAATCAAGCTGTCCATGATAACGTTCTACAAGTTCTCTGTTTTCACGGACACGGTCTGTCTTATAATCCAGCACAACCAATCCGTCCTCTTCTTCAAAATACACATCTATGATTCCCTGAACAAGAACAAGTTCGCCTTCCTCTTCTTCCTTCCACAGATCCGTTGCCGGCACTCCGAGTACGAATGGCTGCTCTTTAAAGAGGCGGTTTTGTTTTGCACATGCCTGCATCCGTTTTCCGCTGTCTGTCTGTAAAAATTTCAAGAAATCCCGAATGCAGACAGCCTTTCGCATCTCGTCCGTCATCTTCCCATCTTCTGTAAACTTCCTAAGGCAATTTTTCAGTTTCTCAGTATCATAGTCTTCTGCAAAATTCAGAAGCTCCAGTGCACGGTGATAAGCGGTACCTCTGGATGCTCCTGTAAGCGGCACCTCTTCCTCCATAAATTTCGGAAGGATCGGCTGCAGTTCCGTTTCTTCGTAAAGCTGCTCGCTGTCCTCCATTTCTCCGGATTCCTGTAAATAAATCCGTTTCTTTAATTCCGAAACGGAGAATTTCAACTTTCGTGTCTGGCTGTTTTCATATGGATATCTGTAAGCAAACTGATTCCTAAGATTTTCATGCATCTCTTCATCATATACACGCTCTGTATCCCAGTCTTCCAGTACACTTCTTTCTATCTGACTCTTCACCTGCGTTTCTGCCTGTCCCGCAATGATGTCATACATATTCAGCACTTTCAGTCTGAGCGGTACAGACCGCGGAGCCCGTAATACTGCCGGCAGTACAAAATCCCAGTACGTTGTCGCTTTGCTCAGACGTAGGAAATCAAATTTCATATCCGACTCTTCCTGCACACTTTCATATTCTGCCTGCTTCTTTTCCAGATTAGACATCGTTCCTGTGATGATCAATTTCTCTTTTGCCCTTGTATAGGCAACATAAAGAACTCGGAGTTCTTCTCCAAGTGAATCCAGTTTTTCTTCCTGCCGGATCGTTTTCTTTAACAGGCTCGCCCGCTTCGTCCGCTGCTTCAGGTCTACAACTTCCAGACCCACACCAAATTTGGAATTCAAAACAACACGGCTGTTAATATCCTGCATGTTAAATCGTTTCCCCATACCGGCTACAAATACAACTGGAAATTCCAGTCCTTTACTTTTATGGATTGTCATAAGACGCACAGTATCTGCCTGCTCTTCCTCGACATTCGCCTCTCCATAATCCACTTCATATTTCTGCAGCTGTTCCATATAGCGCACAAAATGAAACAACCCTTTGTAACTGGTGCTTTCAAAAGCTTTCGCCCTTTCCATCAGCATATCAATATTGGCTTTTCTCTGGATACCTCCCGGCATTGCTGACATATACATTTCATATCCGGTATCATCCAACACGCGCTGTAATAATTCATGCATCGGTGTATACGGCACGATCTCACGAATTTTCTCCATCACCGAAAGGCAGTTTTCCAGTTTGTCTCTAAGCTCTTCTTCCGTTCCTTCTGCTCGGTATCTGCGCACTGTTTCATAAAATGGTTCTTCCGGACATGAGCTACGAATCAGTGCAAGCTCTTTTGCACTGCATCCACCGATTGGTGACGTCAACACTGCCGTCAGCGGCAGATCCTGTCTTGCATTATCCAGCACACGCAGATAGTCCAACAGTACTCCGATCTCCTGTGTGGCAAAATATCCTTCTTTTGTTCCCGCAAACGCCGGGATTCCTTCCCGCCCAAGGATTTCCACAAATACATCTGAAAATCCTCTCGAACTTCTTGTCAGGATCACAATATCGCGGTACTGAAGCGGGCGAAGTTTTCCACTCTCTTTATCTGTCACGCGGAAGTTATCCTCCATCATGGAACGGATTTTCCCCGCAATTGCTCTTGCTTCTATCTCCCTTTCATTGATCCCTTTTACTTTCTTATGATCATTGTCGCGAATATCAGTATCGACAACAAGCACTTCCGTCGCATTTTCTCCGGTCTTTTTATAGTCAGCTCCTACATTTAGCGCTGCATCGTCGTCATAGTCGATTCCTCCTAGATCTTCCGTCATAATCTGACGGAAAATAAAATTCACACTGTCCAACACTTCCTTACGGCTTCGGAAATTCTTATGCAGATCAATCCGCTGTTTTTTACTCTCGGATTTATCGTATGTATTATATTTATCCATGAAAATCTCCGGTCTGGACAGACGGAAACGATAAATACTCTGCTTTACATCACCAACCATGAAAATATTATACTTATCTTCCCATATTGTAGAAACACTTGTAAGAAGCGCTTCCTGGATTAGATTGCTGTCCTGGTATTCATCGATCATGATTTCCACAAACTGTCTCTGGTACTCTTTTGCGATCGGTGACGGCACAAGTCTGCCATCCTTTTCTTCTGTCAGAATCTGCAGGGCATACTGCTCCATATCGGAAAAATCAATCATATTTTTGCTTCGTTTTTTCTCTTCAAAACGATCTGCAAATTTGCATACCAGATCTGCCAGTTCTTCCATCATCGGCGCACTGGCATTTAAGTCTTCCAGCAATTTAAAAGACGGTGCATAGAAGAACTGCTCTTTCATTTCTTTTATGATCTTCTTTGCCGTATCTCTTAAATATTTTACCTGGTTTGCTTTATTCTCAGATACGTTTTCATCTCTGTTGCACGGAAGCCTTGTCCATTTATAATCCTTGTCCAGCACCGTTGACATCTCAAGAAATGTATCTTTTGATCTTAAACTTTGAATCAACTGCGAATCATTTACCAGCGCCGTCTCATACATATATGGTCCATCAGCTTCTCCGGTACAGATCTTTATTGCCTGCCGGATTTTATTCGCCGCATCCTTAAGATAACGGCTCACCTGATCTTTGATGACACGGATAAATTCTGTCTCTTCCAGTGCATCAAAATCTTTAACCCGGTAGCTTTCTGCACAGTCATGTATCCATTTTTTTGCATCCGGATAACTTCTGGAATATTCGTATATTTTAAGGATCAATTCTTCGATCTTCTTATCATTCTTTCCATCTCCATATGCAGTCGTAAAATCCAGGAAACGCTGTCTCCCCTCTGTGTATTCTTCTTCCAGCACTTCTCCGAGCACATCATGACACAAAAGCTTAAGCTCCCCTTCCTCTCCGATCCGGAATCCCGGATCCAGATGGATTGCATAAAAATGATCCTTGATCACAGACAGGCAGAAGCTGTGGATTGTCGTAATACGCGCATTATGAATCAGTGTTGCCTGCCGTTTCAGATGTTCATTATCCGGCTCTTCTTCCAATTTCTGCTCTATGGCCACACGGATTCTTTCTTTCATCTCCGCTGCCGCCGCCTCTGTAAATGTCACAACAAGTAGCTGGTCTACATCGATCGGCGGCTCATCTTTCGTCAGCATCGTTATGATCCGTTCTACCAGAACTGCCGTTTTCCCGGAGCCTGCTGCCGCCGACACAAGTATGTTCCGGTTACGCAAATCAATTACTTTCTGTTGTTCCGGCGTCCATGTCACACCCATTACTGCTCCTCCTTGCTGTTCTTTTCTTTATCTGGCTGTTCTTCTTTCTCTGCCATTCCAATTTTTTTAGATTTTTCCGGCTGTTTTAAACCAGTCCCGACTTCTGCTGTCATCTTCTGGATTGCTTCTTCTTTTGATAATTTTTCCAGATTCCGATAATGATAACCCGGAACTTTCAGATCAAATCCGCAAATGTGCCGATATTTACAATAGTCACATCCTGTCTCCGTTCCCTGACGGTACGGCCGAGCAGCAACTTCACCATCTGCAATTTTCTGATGGATCTCTTCCACTTTCTTCTGGGCATATCGCATCAATGTATCAAAATCTGTCTCTGAAGCCACTTTGGATGTTTTGGAAAGCGATCCCGATTTTGTATATTTAACCGGAACTGCAACAGAATCACCAGACTGTATTTTCTGTAAATGTTTAAGATTCTCACCGGACAGATTGACCAGACCATCCGGACGGAGTACTTTTAACATCTCCTTTTCCATCTGTTCTTTCTTTTCCTCTTCGGTTCCACGCAGAATTTCATCCATGACTTTTCCATCCAGAAGCGGATCCTGGATGCGATAATAAAATACGCCTGATGGTACGATCTCTTTACCCGGATGTCTTTTCTCTTCTCTTTCCACTGCCGCCTTTATATAAACCATCAGCTGAAGCTGCAATCCCTGATACAGCGAAACTACATCAAATTCTTTGCTGCCGGTTTTATAGTCCATAACTTTCACATAAACTTTATCCTCATCCTCACAGGTATCGACACGGTCAATTTTGCCATTTGTAAAGCGGACTTCATATGCAGAAGGCGCAAAATCCCCCTGTGCAAGCTGTTCTGTCAGTGCCCAGATCGTGCGTTCCAGCATTCTCTTCATACGCTCTACAAGATATTCGTTCCGCGATGAACTGTAGAGAACCGAATTGCCATAGTCTGTAATTGCCTCATCCACCGACTCATCAATATATTGCTTTCTTATTTTATTTTCAACTTCTGTCCAGCTCTCTCCGGTGTGCTCCAGTTTTCTTGAGTACAGTTCCAGTGCACGGTGACACACATTTCCAAAATCCACAGACTGGAAATCATATTCCGGTCGTTCTTTCAGACGGAGCCCGTATGTCAGAAAATGTGCGAATGCGCAGATACTGAACCGCTCCATTCTCGATATACTATCTGTAAAATATTTTCCATATAACTTCTCTGCCACCTGTCTCGTAAGTCCATCCATCGGCATACGGTAATAGCCGGCTTCCAGTAAGCTTTCTACTGTCTGCTGCCATTCTGGATGTTTCTTATACCAGGTGTACAGTTCACACCAGAGTGGATCAAGTTCTCCATTACTTTCCTGCAGCCCCCGTATCAGACAGGTGATTCCCAGCTTCTCGGTGAATTCCCTCTCTGCGAAGCTTTTTTCTTCTTCCTCTATGATCTTCATGTCCGGATACATTTTTCTTAAATCTTGCATCAGATACGCCGGTCGCATATTTTTACCATCGGAAGATACCTTGCTATAGAATATATCCAGCTTTTCCGATGGTTTTGTAAGATTCATATAGAGATAATACTTCTGTACATATGCCCGCTCTTTTCCACCCGGAGCCAGAGCCAGCTTCTGGTTCTGGAACTGTTCCCTGTCCGGCTCTGACAACAGACCGGTACGCAGAAGATTTCCCGGAAGATGCAGATCATTTGCCCCGACAAAGAGAAGTGCACGGATGTCTTTCAGACGCGTACGCTCCATATCTCCGATCACAACCTGGTCAATACTTGGCGGGATGACACCGACACGTGCCTCTTCCAGCCCTGCATCCAGCAATTTGCAATATTCATTCAGGCTCACCTGTTCATCACCGAGAAGCTCGACAAATTTATCAATCAGTTCGATAACAATCCGATAAACCTGTGCATATTCTTTCGCAAGTGCCAGTTCACCATTCTCACGGAATTTTTGCTCCTGCTCTGCGATCCGCTCCTGCAACTGCTCCTGCACCATAAATTCATACAATGCCATTGTAATATCTTTGACAGTTTTCCTCCGCTGCTTTAATACAAAGACAAAATTATCCACTTTTTCTACGAATCTGGTGCGGTAATGGTTCAGTCGTTCCAGATCCTCTTCTTTCATATCTTTTAATCTGCGGATCCATTTCTCCTGCCACCGTTTATAGCCTTTGATTCCCATACCGATGACATAATTTTCCAGTTCGTCCACTTCATCATGGGTAAATCCCGCCAGATTTGTACGCAGAAAACGAAATACACTTTCATATGTAAAATTCTGTTCTGCCATTCCAAGGAGACTTCGTATATACTCTACGAATGAATTTAACAGGATACTTCTCTTGTGATCCATAAATACCGGGATCTCATACAGCGCAAATGCCTGTTCCAGTGCCTCGGCATACATCTCCATATTGCTGACGATCACAGCAATCTCACGGCAGCGATATCCATTCTCCCGCATATAAGCGCGCACCTGCTGCGCCGCCGCCAGTGCTTCTTCCCCCGGCTCTCTCGCCACATGGATCTTAACCGCATCCTGCTCTCCTTCATAAGTTTCTTTCCGATAGCGGAAAAGATTTCTTTCCAGAAATGCAAGTGCCGGATTATCACGGAAACGATACGGGATCTTATCAAACAGCTCCATGGGCTCTTCGATCTCGATCTGATTTTCTTTCGCCAGCTGTATCATGGATGTAACCATATGTTTACTAAGCGCAAATAACTGATATGGATGTTCATAGCGGTACGGATCTTCCGCCGGATCGATCGTTACAGTAATCATAACTTTCCGACAATGCTTCATCAGTTCTCCAAGCAAGCGGTTCTGTACCGGTGTAAATCCGGTAAATCCATCCAGAACGATCGTACTGTTTTTTAATATTTCCGATTTACATACGACACGGCTTAATACGTCCAACAGTTCTTCCTTGGAAATATACCGTTCTTTCAGATAGTCCTGAAACCCGCGGTATAGAACTTTCATGTCTGCCAGCTTATAATACAGTCTTGACTCTCTGCCGGCATTTTCCATCACACGGTCAATCTCTTCTTCCCCGATATCATACTGTGCAAATTCCGATAGCACCGATTTGACTTCACTGATATATCCAAGCTTGCGAATGTTGCCGCGGAGCATCTGTAATTCATTTTCATGATTGCCTGCAATCTTACGCAGGATCAGATTTTTTCCCTCATCATCCAGCACCGGCAGTGTACCGGCTCCTGTCTCTTCAAATATACGGTATGCAAGACGCACAAAACTTAATACATCGATGTTCATGATTGCGTGTCTGTCATGCATCGTCACAAGATCTTTTTGCGTCTGCATCGTAAACTGCTCCGGTACAAGAACAATAAAATTCTCCTCCGGATGTGCTTTCGACTCAGCGATCACATTCTTATATAATTGATAAGTTTTTCCGGACCCCGATGGTCCCAATACAAATTTTAAAGGCATAGGTTTTCCTCCTATGCCTTAGTATATCTTATTAGATGGTACAAATCTACCCCACACATTTTTATAAAGCTCTTAACTTCTCTGCAAATTCATTGCTCAGAGTCATCTTCGCAACATAGAAAACATCTCCTGTCATATAGACATTCCAATCATCTTCTACTTCTACCTGTAATTCTCCACCCGGCATATGCACGATCACTTTGCTGTTCGTCATGCCCAATTTGTATGCAACTCCGGCTGCCGCACACGCTCCTGTTCCGGATGCAAGTGTGTAACCTGCGCCTCGCTCAAAGATTTCAATCGCAATATTTTCTTTGTCGATCACTTTCATAATCTGTGTATTAATACGATTTGGAAAATATCTTGCGATCTCTGCATAGTCACCAATCTTCGTAACAAGTGGTTTGGAGATCTCGCGCATCGGAATTACACAGTGCGGATTACCGATATTTACACAGGTAACCGGATATAACGTACGTCCGAATACCATATCTTCATTAATGACTTCTCTTCGTTCTCCAGTTACCGGAATATCATCACTCCAGAATGAAAGTTTTCCCATGGAAACGCGAAGTCTGCTACCATCTTCATTTAAAAATGTTACTTCAACCGGTCCGTTTCCTGTATATAATTTAAAATTCTTTTTCTGTACATAACTTGCATCTTTGAGATATTTTGCAAAAATACGGACACCATTTCCACTCGTCTCGGATTCGCTTCCGTCTGGATTCCATACTTTCACATACATTCCGTCTTCTTTTAAAATCGGTCCCTCAAGAACTCCGTCAGAACCAAGTCCCGCATTTCTGTCACAGATCCTCCGGACATTTCTTTCATTTAATTCCAGCTCATTTTTATTTGGATCAAATACAACATAATCATTTCCAAGTCCATGATAACGCTCTAATACAACTTTCATAACATACCTCCGGTTTGCAGAAATCTTGTGATTTCTTTTTCTCATAGCTTCTGTACTCATCATAGCAGGCATGATTTTCCTTTTCAACGCAAATATTGCTATTTGCATTGCAAATCGTGCTATTTTATTCTATGATATAAGAAAAAACGACAAAAGGAGCATTTCTCCATGGACACATATATGAAAAAAGGCTATCTGAACAGTGAATTCCGGCTTTTTCACCTGACGGACCGTGAGACGAAGGAAGTCGAATACCATTATCATGACTTTAACAAGATCACGATTTTTATTAAAGGAAAGGTCAACTATATGATCGAAGGAAAATCCTATGATTTAAAACCTTATGATATCGTTCTAGTCAATCATAATGATATTCATAGACTCGAAGTGGATAATTCGGTTCTTTATGAACGTATTATTGTTTATATTGCACCGGGATTTATCCAAGCTTATAAAAATAAGGATTATGATCTGAGTTTCTGTTTTCAGCGTGCCGCAAAAGAACATTCTAACGTGCTTCGTATTCCATCACTCGAAAAAAGCTCTCTTTTCCGCTCCATTACCCGGCTGGAGAAATCTTTCTCTGATGATAGTTATGCTTCTGGTCTGTACCGGCAGGTATTATTTCTGGAATTTATGATCCACTTAAACCGTGCCGCCCTGAAAAACAGGCTGGAATTTATTGATACAGATAACTGCAATGCAAAGATCATCCATATTCTTGACTACATTAATAATCATCTGAGTGAAAATTTGAATATTGATATTCTTGCTGAACATTTTTATATCAGCAAATATTATATGATGAGACAGTTCAAGCAGGAAACCGGTTATACCATCGGGAATTACATTGCCCAGAAACGGCTCCTGCTCGCAAAAGAAATGCTCCTGTCCGGCACTCCTGCCGCACAGGTATGTTATGACTGCGGTTATCACGACTATTCCACGTTCCAGCGTGCATACCGCAAATTATTTTCTGAATCTCCGAGTCAGACAGTGACTCTCGAGTAAAGTTCTGCCGGGACATAAGCTCTTACAAAGATACCATCCTCCTGATACTTCTCTTCCAGCAGCTCTCCGTACTTGCGGATGAGCTGGATCTTTGCTGCATCCCGGTACTCATACAGGCATTCAAGAAATACTTTCTGCTCTCTTAACACCGCTTCCATCGTATCTGTCAGGTCGGTAAGTCCGGCTCCTGTCTTTGCTGAAATTTTAACCGTATAATCTGCTTTAAAATCCCGGATCAACGGTGCATCTTCTAACTTGTCCTGTTTATTGAACGCCGTGATGATCGCTTTGTCTTTTACACCAAGGTTCGATAATGTCTCATACACGGTGTACATCTGACTGTCCATCTGTGGACTGGATGTGTCTACTACATGCAGGATTACATCCGCATATTTTGCTTCTTCCAGTGTACTCTTAAATGCTTCGATCAGATGATGTGGAAGTTTTTTAATAAATCCGACTGTATCTGTCAGAAGTACTTCCTGACCTCCCGGCAATTTTAAACCTCTTGTTGTCGGGTCTAATGTTGCAAACAGCTTATCTTCCGCCAGAATATCCGCTCCCGTCAGCCGGTTAAGAAGTGTAGACTTTCCGGCATTCGTATATCCAACGATTGCAACTACCGGCACATAACTTTTGCTTCTCTGCTCTCTTGTCACTTCACGGTGGCGTTTTACTTCTTTTAATTCCCGGTTCAATGCTGCAATCCGGCTTTTAATGAGACGTCTGTCCATCTCCAGTTTCTTCTCTCCCGGTCCTCTCGTTCCGATACCACCGCCAAGTCTTGACATTGCCGTACCAAATCCGGTCAGCCTTGTCTGCCGGTACTTTAACTGTGCCAGTTCTACCTGAATCTTACCTTCACTTGTAGAAGCTCTGGCTGCAAATATATCCAATATAAGAAGTGTACGATCCATCACCTTCACATTCAGTTCATCCTGCAGATTCTTCATCTGTGCCGGTGAAAGTTCGTCATCACAAATAATACCTGTTGCTTCCAGTTCCCACAACAGGTCTTTGATCTCTTCTATCTTTCCTTTCCCAACATAAGTTCCCGGATGCACCTGCTCCCGGTTCTGGATCACACGACCGACCGTTTCTGCACCTGCTGTGGTTGCCAGTTCAGAGAGTTCCGAAAGCGAATCTTCCATGCTTTCTTCTCCCGGAAGTTCCACTCCTACCAGGATCACTCTCTCTTTATCCTGTTTTAATTCTATCATACGAAACCTCTATTTTATCTGGTTCTATAACTGATTATCTTGTTTCCAGAAATTCCACTTCTTTTTTTGCTGTTTCATCATCCGGATATTTTTCCAGATATTCATTCAGTTTTGACTTTGCTTTTTCCCAGTTCTGCATCTTCTCATAGGAAACAATAACATTGTATTCCATTTCCTTTTTCAACTCATCTGAACTTCCGGATGCTGCCAGACCTTTCTCATAATAGGAAAGTGCACTCTTTCCATCATCAAGTTTCAGCGCACAGCCACCCATCAGATTATAAAGTGTGGCATTTTCTTTTGTTCCTGCTTTAACTGCATTTTTAAATGCTTTTAATGCAGCCTTATATTCCTTCTGCTCCCAGCAGGCAATTCCGATACCACGGTATGCATCTGCTGTATTCTTGTCCTGTTTCACTGCTTCTTTGAAGCTTGCTTCTGCCTGTTTATATTCTTTGGACTCTAACTGGCTGACACCCTCTTTGTAAGGATTGCCGGAACATCCTGCCAGAGCAAGTCCCATACTTGCTGTCAATATCACTGCTGCCAATCTCTTCATTATGATCTGTCTCCTTTTGCTTTCCTACATGTTTATATGCAAATAGTGATTCTCTCTCAAAATATATTCCACAGTCTATGCATAATATTTCACGACATAAACTGCGTTCATAATCGCTGCAAATACAACGCCGACTTCTGCAACGATCGCTTCCCACATTCCAAAGTATCCAACCAGCGCAAGCAGTACAATGATCACTTTCACTGCAATCGCAAAAGCAATATTCTGGTTTACTACCCGGAGTGTTTCTTTGGAAATTTTGATCGCATCTACGATTTTCGGCAATTCATCTTCCAGTAAAATAATATCTGCCGCCTCAATTGCCAGCGCAGAACCTAACGCTCCCATCGCGATTCCGATATCTGCACGTGCCAGTACCGGGGCATCATTTACACCGTCTCCGACACAGACCAATTTCTCCATATCATCCTGGATCGTCAGGAAATCTTCCAGCTGCTCTAATTTGTCTGAAGGCATCAGATCTGTATATGCATAATCCATCTTCAGTTCTTTTGCCACCGCATATCCTGCGCTCCTTGTATCACCAGTCAACATAACAAGCACAGCTTTACACTTATCTTTCAGATATTTCATCGTCCACTTCGCACGATATTTAATCGCATCTTCAATGATGATCGCACCCATATATTCTGTTCCCACGCTGACATAGACAACCGTTCCTGTACTATCAAATTCATCTACTTCAATATCATATTTTTCCATCAGCCGGAAGTTTCCGACATGGATTCGCTTTCCATCATAATCTCCGGAAAGACCATATCCCGGAATCTGCTTAATATTGGATACGAGATCTTTGTCAATCTCGCCATCATAGGCATTCAGGAGTGACTGTGCGATCGGATGATTGGAATAGCTTTCCACATGCGCCGCAATCTTTAAAAGTTCCTCTTCTGTTCCCTGCTCTGCGTAAATCTCCTGAACCGAAAATTCTCCTTCTGTCAGTGTTCCTGTCTTATCAAATACAAATGTATCTGCCTTGGAAAGGTCTTCCAGATAGTTGGCTCCTTTGATTACGATTCCCTGTCTTGCCGCCGATGCAATTCCTCCTAAGAACGCGATCGGAATCGACATTACAAGTGCTGTCGGGCATGCCACGATCAGGAAAATAAGTCCTCTGTAAATCCATATATTCCAGTTATGATAAGAAAATGTAAGCGGCGGATAGATCATAACAAAGAGTGCTAACAGCACCATTGCCGGTGTGTATATTCTTGAAAATCTGGAAACAAAACTTTCGCTCTCGGATTCCTTATTCTGTGCTTCCTCTACCAGTTCCATGATCTGTGCGACTGTCGAATCACGATATACTTTCAGAACCTTTGCCTCTACTGCACCGCTTAAGTTAATACATCCACTGTAGATCTTATTTCCTTCAGAAACTCTTCTTGGCATAGACTCACCGGTAACCGCTTTCATGTCAAGAAGCGTAGATCCAGCTTCTACTATTCCATCAACCGGCACACGTTCTCCCGGCTTGATCACAATGATATCTCCAACCTGAAGATCGATCGGATCGATCTGTTCTTCTCCGCCATCTGTCTTACGAATCGCAAATGCCGGACGAATATCAATCATCTCTTCAATGGATCGTTTGGCATTGTCTGTGGAATATGCTTCAAAAATAACTCCCAGCTCAAAAAGGATCATAACAAGTACACCTTCTGTATATCTTCCAATACCGAAAGCTCCGATCGTCGCAACCGTCGTCAGCGTATATTCTGTTAAAAATTTCAGTTCCAGAATCCTGTCTCGAAGTTTTTTAAATACATCAAAACCGACGATCAGATATGCGATCAGAAACCAGACGAATTTAATCTCATCTTCTATCGTAAAATTCGATGTCACAATAACAGCCGCCAGATAAATAACAACGCCGACTCCATATATCATACTTTGTTTTTTTAATTGCTCTGTCATATCATTTTCCCTTTTCTTTTTCCACTAAAAAGCCTGTAAAAACTACTCCATAATATGTTCCATTCCTTGGCTGATAATATTCTGAATATGTCCATCCGCAAGTGAATAATAAACTGTTTTTCCTTCTCTTCTGTTCTTCACCAGCTTCATCTGCTTTAATACACGAAGCTGATGTGAAATCGCCGACTGCGTCATCCCCAGCATCTCTGCCAGGTCACACACACACATCTCTGATCGGAGCAGCACGCATAAGATCTTGATTCTTGTTGCATCTCCGAATACTTTATAAAAATCCGCCAGTTCATTCAGCAATTCTTCCGCCGGCATCTTCTCTTTTACTGCCTCTATAATCTGGTTGTGCACGCATGTAACGTCACAGCATTCTACTTCTGTCTTTTTCATGGTCTGTCCTCCCATCGATTCAAGAGATCCATAACCTATGAAAATATGAACCATCTCTCATCTGATATATTATGCCAAAACAAAACCGGCATTTCAACTGTTTGCAACAAAATACAAGGAAAATTAAGAAAATTGTAACGATTTATATTCGTAAGAAGGCTCTCACTGCCGCTAACAGCAGTGAGAGCCTTCTTCTCTTCTAGCATCAACATTCTCCTATCACTTCTTCCGCCTACTCAATCTGCCAGTCAATTGGCTCGATCCCATGTTCCTTCAGGAAATCATTCGTCTGGCTGAAAGGCTTGCTTCCAAAGAAACCACGATATGCCGACAGCGGACTCGGATGCGGTGCCTTTAAGATCAGGTGCTTCGGATTATCAAGCATTCTGGCTTTCCGCTGTGCCGGAGCGCCCCATAAAATAAATACAATCGGACGGTCCTGACTGTTAAGCGCCATGATCGCCGCATCGGTAAATTCTTCCCAGCCGATCCCGCGATGGGAATTTGCCTGATGTGCGCGCACAGTCAGTACTGTATTCAGCATAAGTACGCCTTGCTCTGCCCACTTCGTAAGGCATCCGTGATTTGGAATTGTGCATCCAAGATCATCGTGCAGTTCTTTATAAATATTCACCAGTGACGGTGGTACTTCCACACCTTTTTTCACCGAAAAGCAAAGTCCATGTGCCTGTCCGTTGTTATGATACGGATCCTGCCCAAGAATCACAACCTTTACCTTACTGAGCGGTGTCAGATGAAATGCATTGAAAATATCATCTGCCGGCGGAAAGATAAGCCTCGTCCGGTATTCTTCATTCACTTTATTAAATAATTCTTTATAATAAGGTTTCTTAAATTCCCCTTTTAACGCATCTAACCAGTCATTGTTAATCGCAGACATACTCTTTTCCTTCTTTTCTCTTACTGCTATATGGCAGTTTCATTTCTTATGTATTTTCCTATATATTATTCAATATCATCTGTCCGGCTCCTGTGCCTACAAACGCACGGATACGCCTTTCTCTCGCAGATACTGTTTTACTTCTTTGATCTCCAGTTCTTTATAATGGAACAATGAAGCCGCCAGTGCTGCATCTGCCTTTCCATCCGTCAGTGCTTCATAGAAATGTTCCAGCGTTCCGGCTCCACCGGATGCGATTACTGGAATATTTACCGCTTCCGCAATGGCTCTTGTAAGCTCCAGATCATATCCTGCTTTTGTTCCGTCGCAGTCCATGCTCGTCAAAAGAATCTCTCCGGCTCCAAGGCTCTCTACTTTGTGTGCCCATTCCAACGCATCAATTCCAACGTCTACACGGCCACCGTTTTTATAAATATTCCAGCCACTTCCATCTGCCCGCTTCTTTGCATCAATTGCAACAACTACACACTGACTTCCGAACTTGTCTGCCGCTTCAGAAATGAGATTCGGTGTATTGATTGCCGAAGAATTGATGGAAATCTTGTCTGCTCCCTCGCGCAGAAGTGCCTTAAAATCGTCCACGGTACGGATTCCACCGCCAACTGTAAATGGAATAAATACATTCTCAGCAACTTTTCGCACCATATCTACGACCGTTCCACGATTATCGGAAGATGCCGTAATATCCAGAAATACCAGTTCATCTGCTCCAGCCTGATCATACGCTTTCGCAATCTCAACCGGATCTCCGGCATCTTTCAAATCTACAAAATTCACACCTTTTACTACCCGACCGTTATTTACATCCAGGCATGGAATAATTCTCTTTGTATACATCCAAATTACCTCCGCTTATAATTCCACAAAATTTTTCAGAATCTGAAGTCCGATATCACTGCTCTTCTCCGGATGGAACTGACATGCAAATACATTGCTTTTCTCCACCGATGCATGAATATGTGTGCTGTATTCGGTTGTCGCAGTTACAATATCTTCCTCAGCCGCCTTCAGGTAATAAGAATGTACAAAATATACATATGGATGTTCCGGAAGATTCTTGAACAGTCTTCCATCATTCTGAAAATCCAGGGAATTCCAACCCATATGCGGTATCTTAAGCCCCGGGGAATCCGGAATTCTTAAAATCTCACCTTTTAAAATGCCAAGTCCTTCCACTCCAGGTGTCTCATCACTTCGTTCAAACAAGAGCTGTAAGCCAAGACAGATTCCGAGAAACGGCGTTCCTCTCTCCACTACTTCATGGATCACCGGCTCCAGTCCGTACTGATGAATCTTTCCCATTGCATCACCAAAGGCTCCCACACCCGGAAGAATAACTTTGTCTGCTGTAAGAATCCGTTCTTTATCTCTTGTAATGCAGACGTCCTGTCCCAGACGGATCATTGCCTTCTCTACACTTTTAATATTACCGGCATCATAATCAATAATTGCTATCATATGTTTTTACTCCTAATCAGTACGTTTTACCATTTTATCACTTTGCCACGTTAAAATAATAGCACATCCCTTATAGCTTGTCGATATGAAACTTTCTTACTTCCGATCCAGTGTAAACCAGAATTCCACGCCATTTTCATAATTCTTCACACCATACTCCTGATGGAAGGATTCCATGATCGCTTTTACAATAGAAAGACCGATTCCATTACCACCATACTCTCTTGTATGCGCCTTATCCACTTTATAAAATTTATCCCAGATATGGTTAAGATCTTCTTCCGGGATCGGCGATCCTGTGTTAAACACTGTTACTTTCGCTCTGCTTTCCTCCATATAAATCTTTACTTCCACAATCTTCTCTCCGTTCAGATGGTGGAAAGCATTGCTCATATAATTACGAATTACCTGTTCTACTTTGAATTCATCTGCCCATACATAGACCGGTTCATCTCGCCGGAAGTTCACCGTAGCATTATCCTGCTGTGCCATGATATCCATACTCTGGATCACGCCTCTGATTACTGCTGTCAAATCAAAACGTTCAAAAGTAATATCCTCATCGCCAAATTCCAGCTGGTTAAGCGTCAGCAGATTACGAACCATATTATTCATCTTGCTAGCTTCGTCAATAATCACATCACAGTAAAAATCCATGCTTTCCGGATCGCTGGTCACGCCGTCCTTCAATCCTTCGGCATATCCCTGTATCAACGCCAGCGGCGTCTTTAATTCATGGGATACATTTCCCAGAAAATCATTACGCATCTGTTCCAGTTTTTCTTTCTGTTCAATGTCTTTCTGCAAATTATTATTAGCACTCTTTAAGTCCGAAATCGAGCGTTCCAGTTTCCACGACATCTGGTTGAAATTCTCGCCCAGTTCCGCGATCTCACTCGGTCCTCCTCCGGTGTACTTCGCTTCAAAATCCTGATTTGCCATCTTCTCTGATAATGTAGCCAGTTCTCTTACAGGCGCCGTCAGACGCTTTGAGAAAAACCATACAAGAATTGCACAGATAATAAGCGCAGCAGCTCCGATGTAAAGGAGAAACCGATTCGATAGCTGTACGCTTTCTTTGATACTCTCCAATGGACTTCGGATCAGGAAAGTCTCACCGTCTGAGAATGTTCCCCACATTTCAATATACTCGGTCTGCGTCCACGGCTCTTTTGTCTGCCGGATCTGATAATTCTTTTTCTTTAAAAGAACCTTACCATTTTTCTGTGCCTGATTAAGAAGGTATCCCATCAGCTGCTTCCGGAGCAGATCTTTATCAAGTACATTCGTTATAATACTCACATCATCCGAATCGGAATTTCTGTTATCCAACACCAGAAATGATATATTATTCTTTTCTGCCATTTTCTGAATACGGTTAGATACCGTATTGTCTGTAATGTTGTCTTTTTTTACCGCCGTACGAAGTTCCTTGTACATTTTGATAAATTCAGTCTGCTTATTTCTTACATAATAAGGTTCCAGGAAACGTACATTTGTGATCCACATTGCGCCAATCATACAAACGATCATGCATATAAATACAGCAATCATCTGCCTTTTAATCGACTGTTTTTTCATCTATTCCACCTCGAATTTGTAGCCCATACCCCAGATGGTTTTGATATAATTACCTTTGTCGCCTAATTTATTCCGAAGTTTCTTTACATGCGTATCAATCGTTCTTGCATCTCCGAAATAATCATAATTCCACACATTGTTCAGGATTTTCTCTCTGGACAACGCAATTCCCTGATTTTCTACAAAATAAGTAAGTAATTCAAATTCTTTGAAACTCAGGTCGATCTCTTTGCCATCGATCTTGACCATATGTGCCGATTTATCAATCTCAATTCCGCCTGCATCCATTACAGAAGAAGCATCTATACCATGTGTTCTGCGAAGTACCGCTTCTACACGGGCAACGAGGATCTTCGGACTGAACGGTTTGGAAATATATTCATCAATCCCGAGATCAAATCCCTGCAGTTCATCCCGCTCTTCCGATCTTGCTGTCAGCATAATAATCGGCACTTTGGAACTCTGTCTTACTTCCCGGCATACCTGCCATCCATCCATCTTCGGCATCATCACATCCAGAATAATCAGAGCAATCTCTTTCTCTTCATAGAAAATCTCCATCGCTTCCATTCCGTCTCCGGCTTCGAGTACTTCAAATCCTTCTCTTTCAAGAAAGTCTTTTACAAGCTTCCTCATCCTGCTCTCATCATCTACTACCAGTATTTTGATCTTATCCATCAAAAGCCCTCCTTCTTTGTATCTTATACTACCAAAAAAGTTTGTCTGTTCTGTGAATTAATCTTCCTGTATTCCAAGGATCTCCGCAAGTACTTCAATAATGATCTCATTCGTGCAGGACTTGATATATCCCATCATATGAAGAGAAATCTCATCCTGTTTCTGTGCCTCTGAAAGAGAATCATCATGCTTCGTCTGATCGATGAGCTGGATGAGCTGCGGTGTCAGATCTTCGTAAATATCCAGCGTCTTCTGTGTTACCATTTTCCGTAAATCTTCTTTTTTTACCGGTACCATTCGTGTTCCTCCCTTTCGTGCACTATACGCGAAGATTCCGCACTTTGAAATCTCTCTGCGCTTCTCTCTTCTGGTCTTTCTTCGCAATATCCTGTCGTTTGTCGTACAGTTTCTTACCTTTGGCAAGACCGATTTCTACTTTTACAAGACTGCCTTTGAAGTAAACTTTGAGCGGCACGATCGCCATTCCTTTTTCTTTTGTCTTACCGATCAGTTTATTGATCTCTGATTTGTGCATCAGAAGTTTTCGTACACGAAGCGGATCTTTATTAAAAATATTTCCCTTCTCATATGGACTGATATGCATGCCGTAAATGAACACTTCTCCGTTTTCAATACGGATAAAGGATTCTTTGATACTGCATTTTCCCATACGCAGGGACTTTACTTCTGTTCCATGAAGCGCAATTCCTGTTTCAAAATTCTCTAATATAAAATAATCATGGTATGCTTTTTTATTATTGGCAATCATCTTGCCATTTGTCTTAGCCATCCTGTTTTTCCCTTTCCCTTGCAAATTTGAAATCGATTGTCCGTAAGAATCTGTCTGTATCCAGTACACAGATTCTCACACGCTGTCCCAACTTATAAGTCTTTCCTGTATGCATGCCGACCATCTCATGCCGTTCTTCATAATACTCATAATGATCGTCTGTCATGTTTACGACATGTACCAATCCCTCTATCGTATTCTCCAGTTCTACATACACGCCCCATTTCGTAATACCGGAAATCACACCTTCAAAATATTCTCCGATATGTTTTTCCATGTATTCCGTCTTTTTCAACTTGACTGTCTCGCGTTCTGCCTCTTCCGCTCTTCGTTCCATTTCACTGGACTGTTTTGTCACTTCTTCAAGGATTGCTTCATAATGTGTACGTTTTTCCGGTGTCATCCTGCCTCTTAAATTATCCTTGATGATCCGGTGGATCTGAAGATCCGGATATCGCCTTATCGGTGACGTAAAATGTGTATAATAGGAAGCTGCCAGCCCGAAATGTCCGGCATTTTCCGGTGTATATTTTGCCTGTTTCATAGACCTTAATGCCAGACGGCTGATCAGTGGCTCTTCCGGTGTGCCTTCAACTTTGCCAAGCAACTTTTGTATTTCTTTTGGTCGAATTTCATTTATGCCAAGATGCATGGAATATCCAAAATTATTGATAAACAGCGCAAGTGCCTGCATCTTTTCCTCATCCGGTGCTTCGTGCACACGGTATACAAATGGCAGCTCCTGCCAGTAATAGTCTTCTGCCACTGTTTCATTTGCCAGCAGCATGAAATCCTCAATCAGCTTCGTAGCCACATTTCTCTCATATGCACGAATCTCAACCGGCCTGCCTTTTTCATCCAGAATTACTTTTGCTTCCGGAAAATCAAAATCAATCGCTCCACGCTGTTTTCTGTGTGCTCTTAAGATTCCCGATAACGTTTCCATCTGTCTGAACATCGGGACCAGTTCTTCGTATTTCCTGCACTCTTCCTCGTCCTCTTCTGTCAGGATCTTATTTACACTGGTATAACTCATTCTCCGGTCTACATGGATCACCGTCTCAGTGATTTCGTGATCAATCACAACACCCTTCGAGCTGACTGTCATAATACAGCTCAGTGCCAGTCTGTCTTCTCCTGCATTCAGCGAACAGATCCCATTGGACAATGTCTGTGGAAGCATCGGTATCACACGGTCTGCCAGATATACACTTGTTCCACGCTTCAAGGCTTCTCGATCCAGCGCACTGTTCTCCTGCACATAATTTGTCACATCTGCAATGTGAACGCCGAGAATATAATTCTCTCCTTCTTTTACAAGCGAAACTGCATCATCCAAATCTTTCGCATCTTCTCCGTCAATGGTAACCATCTGCCAGTTTCTTAAGTCCTTGCGCCCCACGCGGTCTGCCTCACTGACCGGCTTAGCCACGCGCTCTGCCTGGTTCAGCACTTTCTCCGGAAATTCTGTCGGCAGATTGTAGCCTTTGGCGATCGACAAAATATCTGTTCCCGGCTCATTTGCATAGCCAAGAACTTCTGTAATCTCTCCTTCCGGTTTATGTCTGTCATCCCCGTAGGAAGTAAGCTTCACGACAACCTTCTGTCCATCCAATGCACTTTTATCCTTTTCCGCCGGTACAAATATATCCTTTAATATCTTCAAATTATCCGGAAGCACAAATCCATAGCTTTTTCCTTTACGCTTATGATAAAGCCCTACGACGGTCTTAAGCTCATGCTCCAGAACTTTTGTGATCTTGCCTTCCTTACTTCGCCCCTGTGGAGAACGGATAATCGTAAACTCAACCACATCGCCGTCCAGCGCACCACCTGCATTCTCCTCAGCGATAAACGTATCGTCCGGATCGTCTTCTACTACAACGAAGCCGAAGCCACGCTGATTAGCACGGTATCTTCCTGTCAGTTTCTTCGCCTCTCCTTTGCAGTATTTCCCACGCTTGGAAAGATATATTTTTCCTTCTTCTTCCAGCTCTTCCAGAATCATACGAAGAGCATCTCTGTCCTCTTTTGCAACTTGCAGAAGGACTGCAAGTTCTTTAAATTTCATAGGTGTATACAAATCGTCACAGATCAGATCGTGCACAACCTTTTTTCTTTTTTCAAATGTTTTATCCACGTCTTACAAATCCTCCATAAATCCATTTAATATTAGAAAAAAGGCACCCCCATACAGGAGTGCCCTACCCATTCATTCTCATCATCTGCAATCTACGCAAATACTTTTAAATTCAACACTGCTGCCAGCACAATAAAAAGAATCGCAAGCATCTTTGTACCTCTTACAAGTGCTCCTTCCATAGAACGTCCCTTGTTCTGTCCCCAGTATGTGTCTGTTGACATACCTCCGATGGAACCAAGTCCCTGTGTCTTACCTTCCTGCATCAACACGATAGCTGATAATGCGATACAATCTATTGCAAATATAATCATTAAAATCGTTTTTAAAATATCCATCCCTTTACACCTCCTGCGGATAAACCATGTATATTTTATCATAGAGGCGGTAGATTCGCAAGCTTTATTTTCCGGTTTCCCTGTGATTAATTCCGCGTTTTTGTAGGATACTGTGCAATCTCTCCCAGCCGTTCCTCAATCCGCAGTAACTGGTTATATTTTTCTACCCGCTCCATTCTGCACGGTGCTCCGGTTTTAATCTGTCCTGCCTGAAATGCAACCGCAATATCTGCGATCATCGTGTCCGCAGTTTCTCCTGATCGGTGTGATATGATTATCTGATATCCGGCGCGCTTTGCCAGTTCAATCGCATCAAACGCTTCTGTTAGCGTCCCGATCTGATTTACTTTGATCAGAATCGCATTTGCAACTTTTTTCCTGATTCCTTTTTTCAGCCTCTTCGTATTTGTCACAAACAAGTCGTCCCCCACAAGCTGTGTATGAAGCCCAAGCCTTGTCGTAATCAGTTCCCAGCCATCCCAATCTTCTTCGTCCAGCGGATCTTCCAGTGATACAATCGGAAAACGTTCCAGAAGCTCTTCGTAATAATCAATGAGTTCCTCAGATGACCGGACGCAAGGTTTCCCCTGCATCTTTCCTTCTCCTTCAAATACATACTTCTGAAAAGTAGAATCATACAGTTCGCTCGCTGCCACATCCAGTGCAAACGTAATATGCTGTCCCGGTTCATATCCGGCACGCCGCACTGCTTTTTCCATCCATTCCAACACGGTCCCGGCATCCGGAAGATTCGGTGCAAACCCGCCTTCGTCACCGACCGCAGTGCTTAATCCTTCTTCTTTCAGGATCTTTTTCAGCATCTGATATACTTCCGCACACATCCTTAGTCCTTCCTTATATGTCTCTGCTCCAGATGGTACGATCATAAATTCCTGGATATCGATCGTATTGTCGGCATGTTTTCCCCCATTCATAATATTCATCATCGGAACCGGAAGCATCTTCACATTTACACCGCCCAGATATGAATACAGCGGTATGCCAAGTGAATTTGCAGCCGCTCTTGCAACTGCCATGGATACTCCAAGCATTGCATTGGCTCCCAGATTGGATTTATCTTTCGTTCCGTCCAGTTTTTTCAGCATCTCATCGACTGCTGCCTGATCAAAAACATTCATCCCAATCACCGCCGGTGCAATTCTGGAATTTACATGGTCTACTGCCAGCTCCACTCCCATACCGCCGTATCGTTCTTTTGTATGTTTTATTCCCGGTTTCTTTTCCAGGTTCTTCTCCCTTTGCCTGCCATCCCTTAGTTCCACGACCTCATAACGCCCGGTCGATGCACCGGACGGCACAGACGCCCTGCCACAAAATTCATCCGCCGCAAGCACTTCTACTTCTACAGTCGGATTACCTCTGGAGTCCAGGATTTCTCTTGCGTACAAATCCGTGATCGGTAAATATTTGTACATGTTTTTTCCTCCTTACAGAGGATATTATGCACCAGTTTTACGTTTCTGATACACCCGGACGTGCATGAACTTTCCGTCGCACAAAATAAAAACAGATGACCTGAAGCACAATCGTTATCATCCATGATACCGGATAAGAAATAAATAAAATATCCAGTGAACGATGGTTCGGGAAGATTCCAAAGATCCATACAATTCTCGTACCTACTGTTCCTATGATTGACAGGATCATCGGCACAGATGAATATCCCATACCACGAAGGGCTCCCGGAAGGAGATCCATGATACCACACAGAAAATAAGTAAGTGTCGTATAAGTCAGAACTTCCATTCCACAACTGATAACCCGCGGATTCGTTGTATATATTTTCAGTACCTCCGGTCCGAAGAAATACATTCCACCGCCAAGAGTCAGCATAACTGCAACCGATAAGATTATACAGTCAAACAGTACCCGATCCATTCTCTTCCATTTACCGACTCCGTAATTCTGGCTTGTAAAACTCATGCATGCCTGTGTGATCGAGTTCGTTGACACATACAGGAATCCAAATAAATTGTTGGCTGCTGTATACCCTGCCATTGCAATTGAACCAAAAGAGTTTACCGAAGATTGTAATAATGCGTTGGAAAAATTAATAACTGTGCTCTGGATTCCCGCCGGCAGTCCTACCTGGAAAATCTGCCGCACATAGCAGCCACGGATCTTAAGATCTCTGAAACGTAACTGATAACTTGCCTGTGACCGTTGCAGACAGCGAAGCACAAGCGCACAGGAAATTCCCTGCGCAGTAACAGTTGCGATTGCCACTCCGGCAACGCCCAGATGAAAAGCAATAACGAGAAAAAGATTCAGACACGCATTGACAACACCTGATACGATCAGGAACAACAATGGCCGCTTTGTATCTCCAACTGCACGAAGGATCGCCGCACCATAGTTATACAGCATAAAAAATGGCATCCCGGCAAAATAAATCCGCATATATAAAGTGGACTGACCGATAACATCATCCGGTGTTCCCATAAGTTCCAACGCACCTCTGGCAAAAAAGATACCGACAAACAGCATTACTACACCGCTTATAAGCGCCAGCATAATCGCTGTATGTACCGTTTCCGACATTTCTTTATCTTTTTGTGCTGCATAGAATCTTGCTGCGAGCACATTTGCCCCAAGTGATATTCCGATAAATAAATTCGTAAAAATATTGATAAGTGCTGTTGTTGAACCGACAGCTGCCAGTGCCTGACTTCCGCTGAATCTTCCAACCACAATAATATCTACCGCATTAAACAAAAGCTGTAAGATTCCGGACAAAATTAACGGCACAGAAAAAGAAATCAATTTGTCCATAATGGTTCCATTGCACATATCAATCTCATATTTATTCTTTTTCAATTGATTCACCTCTCCTTTAGATTTTCAATTACTCATACCGCGATAAGTATAACACTTCTGTTTTACTTCTGTAAACCAGTGTCACTTGTTCACACTTTAACCGGTCAGCACATGATCCAGCCGGTGTAACTTCCCGAGGTGAAAAATTTCCTACTGTTGCGATAAAAAACTCCACTCCTAAAAGCGCCGACATATTTTAACGCTCCTTTTTGTATCCACGATACCACAAAAAGGAGCGTTATAGATAAATCTTTCCCAGTCCCTTCTTTCGTCGAGGCGATTCCAAGACAGTTTCTTGTAAATACCGGAAAGCCACGTTAATTCTCCACTTCTTTGATCGCATTGGAAAGGCTGGGTTGTGAAATATGCAATTCCCGCGCGGCTTCACTGATCGAGCCTTTCTCTGCCACTGCAAGAATATATTTTAAATGTTGTAATGTCATATTATCCTTCCCTGCAGATTCCTACCACGCCAAATGCTCCCGGACCTCCGTGACAGGTGATCACACCCCCGGTACGCACCCATGTGATTTTCTTCACGCCACACTCTTTTGCGGCATTTTCTGCAATTTCTTTTGTATGTTCATCCATTCCCGGAGACCAGATCAGATACAATTCACTAAGATCCAGTTTCTGTTCTTTGATATATTCCGGGATTACTTTTACTGCAATCTTCTTCATTTTGCCACGATGCTTCTTCGTTGCCTGCAAATATCCATCCAGAATCTCAATCTGTGGATGCAGTTTTAACAACTCTCCTGCAATTGCCGCACCATTGCTGACTCTTCCGCCTGCTCTTAAGAATTTCAATGTATCAGGTATAAAACACATATGTACACTTGCTGAAATCTTCTCCGCCGCTTCTTTCGCCTCAGAAAGTGTCCACTCCGGATGCGCCTTAATTGCTTTTGCGGTTTCAACCACCACCATATACTGACCTGCTGCCACATGTTTTGTATCCACACAGGCAATTCTTTCAATATCATCTGTATCAATTGCAATCTGGGCGCTCTGGTAAGAACAGGTTGTCACTGCTGAATATGCCAGATATAAAAGCTCACACTCCGGATCTTCCTCTCTGATTTCTGCGATTACACGCCGGAAATCTTCCGGTACGCTTCCACTTGTCCGCGGCAACTCACCGGTCTTCTCATAATACGCATAGATTTCTTCTGCCGGAAATGTTCCGTCATCCTTCGTATCTTTTCCAAAAGAGACGTGCATCGGCACTAATTTTATCCCATATTCTTTCGCCACTTCTTCTGTTATATCCGAACCCGTCTCGGCCAAAATCACAATCTTGCTCATCCTAAATAATTTCCCTTCATCTTTATCACGTAGTTTTTATTACTACATTTAATTGTATCTCATACATATCTGTGATACAATTTACAAAAGACGTGAAAGTGTAAGAAAGGAGCCTTCTCATGACACGAAAATTATTTTCCAGAAAATATACAAAGCGGACACGTTTTACCCGACAGTGTATCGGAGAAGCGATCATTGCTCTTGTTTACAAAAAAGACTTTGATTCCATTACCATCTCCGACATTGTAAAAACTGCCGGCGTATCCCGCATGACTTTTTACCACTATTTCAAAGATAAAACCGAAGCTCTCGGCAACTATCTGCAGGAAGTCATTGACGGTTATCAGGAAGTCTGCCCGAAAGATATTACCCTTGTCATGCTTCGCCGTGAGACATCGATCCGTCAGGCACTGCATTATTTTGATCAGTACACCTCTCTGTTTCTGACATTGGAAAAAGCCGGTTTGTACTCCCTTATGATTAATGCCATCAATGACTATATGCGTATTTATGTCGCTCCTTATTACTCCGGTTCTATCTATGAACTGTATTTTTACGCAGGTGCACTTTTAAATACATTCATCGAATGGGAAAAAGGAAAAAAGAAAGAACCTGTCGATGAAATCGTACAGATTCTTCTTTCTCTGACTACTGATTAAGGATACAGCGCGCTACCCACAGACCATTCGCAGATGCCTGCTGCAGTCCTCTTGTAATGGAAGCACCGTCTCCCATCGCACGTAATCCTTTGATGCTGGTCTCAAAATCCTGTCCAACTACAACTTTATTGGAATAGAACTTCACTTCCACGCCATACAGCAATGTCTCATCCGACGCAATACCCGGTGTTACTTTATCAAGTGCCTGGATCATCTCGTCAATCGCAACCATGATTCTGTGTGGAAATACCAGTGACAGGTCTCCCGGCACTGCATCTTTCAGTGTCGGCGTAATATTGTTACGGTGAAGACGCTCTTCTGTTGTTCTTCTTCCCCTGCGGAAATCTCCGTATCTCTGTAACAGGATCTTACCGTCACTTAACATATTGCCAAGCTGTGCGATATGTTTACCATATTCGATTGGTGATTTAAACGGCTCTGTAAAATTCTTGGATACAAGAAGTGCAAAGTTCGTATTCTTTGTCTTCATATCTTTTGATTTATAAGCATGTCCGTTTACAACGGCAAGCCCGTCATCATAATATTCTGTCGCAACTTCTCCTGACGGATTCGTACAGAATACACGCACTTTATCATCAAAGGTTGGTGTATAGTATACAAGCTTTGCTTCATACAGTTTCTCATTAAGTTCCTTCATGATCTCATCACGCACTTCCACACGAACACCGACATCTACTGTACCATTCTTGGTATCGATGCCATGTTCCTTACAGATATGTGAAAACCACTCAGAACCTTCACGACCGATTCCGGCTACAATTTCCGGTGCATAGAACACCTCGCCCTGCTCCGTGAGCACACCTTTTGCAACACCATCTTCTACCAGAATGTTCTTCACCATTGTCATAAATTTTATCTCAACACCGCTCTTTATCAGATGTTCCTGCAGTCTTGTATAAATCTTATAACCTTCTTCCGTTCCCAGATGACGGATCGGACATTCGATCAGCTTCAGATTCGCACGGATTGCTTTAGTACGAATTGCTTCGATTGCCTCATAGTCTTCAATGCCGTATACCTTCTTATCTGCTCCGAATTTCAGATAAATATCATCTGCCTCATGAATCAGTTCTTCTGCTTTCTCATATCCTAAAATCTCCGGCAGTGTACCGCCGACATCCGGTGACAGCGATAATTTTCCATCGGAAAATGCTCCTGCTCCTGCAAATCCGGTTGTGATGGAACACGGCTGACATCCCACGCAGACTTTCGTCTTACGCTTCGGACACTGTCGCTTTTCTATAGATCTTCCTTTTTCCAGCATAAGGACTTTCAGATCCGGTTTCTGCCGCGTCAGTTCATAGGCGCAGAAAATTCCTGACGGACCTGCTCCTATAATAATTACATCATATTGATTATTCAATCATTTTCACCTTCCTGGTTTTATATTCGTGCAACACTCCTGTGGCACAGAACAAACCGGTGAGAGCTCCCCGGCTGTTCTGGTAATGGATCTAGTGATGGAACAGACGAATACCTGTAAACGACATTACCATATCATACTTGTTACATGTATCGATCACATTGTCATCACGTACAGAACCACCCGGCTGTGCAATGTATTTTACACCGCTCTTGTGGGCACGTTCAATATTATCCCCAAATGGGAAGAAGGCATCCGAACCAAGTGATACATCTGTCAGCTTATCCAGCCATTCTCTCTTCGCTTCTCTTGTAAATACTTCCGGTTTTTCTTTGAAAATATTCTCCCATGCCCCGTCAGCAAGTACATCCATATAATCTTCACCAATGTAAAGATCGATCGCATTATCTCTGTCTGCACGGCGGATTCCATCTACAAACGGAAGATTCATTACCTGCGGAGACTGTCTTAACCACCAGTTATCTGCTTTCTGACCTGCCAGACGTGTACAGTGGATACGTGACTGCTGTCCTGCTCCGATACCAATTGCCTGTCCGTCTTTGACAAAGCATACGGAATTTGACTGTGTATATTTCAGAGTGATCATAGAGATCGCAAGATCGATCTTTGCCTGCTCTGTCAGTTCTTTATTCTCAGTCACAATCTTAGCAAAGAAATCATCATCAATCTTTAATTCATTTCGTCCCTGCTCAAAAGTAATTCCAAATACTTCTTTGTGCTCCATCGGATCCGGTACATAATCCGGATCGATCTGGATAACATTGTAATTGCCTTTTTTCTTTGCTTTTAAAATCTCCAGTGCTTCCGGCTCATAACCCGGTGCGATCACACCGTCTGACACTTCTCTCTTGATCAGCTTTGCAGTATCTACATCGCACACATCAGACAGCGAAATAAAATCACCGAAGGAAGACATACGGTCTGCTCCTCTTGCTCTTGCATAAGCACTTGCTAGCGGAGACAACTCTCCAAGATCATCTACCCAGTAAATCTTAGCCAGTGTATCGCTCAGCGGAAGACCTACGGCAGCGCCTGCCGGTGATACATGTTTAAAAGAAGTTGCTGCCGGAAGTCCGGTTGCTTTCTTAAGCTCACTTACAAGCTGCCATCCATTAAACGCATCCAGGAAATTAATATATCCCGGACGTCCGTTTAACACTTGGATCGGCAGATCTTTTCCATTCTTCATATAGATCTTAGATGGTTTCTGATTCGGGTTACAACCATACTTTAATTCTAATTCTTTCATGTTTACACTCCTGACTTTTCATATGTGATTTCTATATTCTCTATATTCTCTATATTCTGTTCTTACTGGTTCTTGTTGACAATTCTTGTCTCATACTCTCCTGTTTCGATATCAATATAACGTACAAATAAAGATACTTTATTGTCTTCATTCAGGCTGCTCCACAGAAGCTCTGTAAATGCATCGATTCCATCCGGGATCTGAACAAGCTTCGGCTCTCCCTCAAAGCTTGGCAGTGGATTGGCATCATGCTGGTATGTATGAATGAAATGTCCTTCTCCTGCTGCCGGATTCTCATATGCAAATGTATAGCGGTTACATCCGGAAGGATCACCATTATTACTCTTAAGAATAGACATGGCATAGTTGTATTTTCCTTTCTCAATATGCATAATACCGGAAATACGTGGTGTATAGTTCGGTCCGTCCGGTTCAAATTCACGGCTTCTCAATGACTGTTCGAATGTCATCTGCTTATCCATACCTTCATAGATCGTATCGGTCTGATCTCCGTTTGTAACGATCGTCTTATTCCCCAGTACACGAACCGGTGCATAGATGATCAGGCTCGGATCTGTCAGTTTCGCCGGATCAAATGCCTGCGTACGGATTCCCTGTCCGTCTTCTACAAACACACGGTTCCGGCTGTTCTCACTTCTTCCCATAATAAAATAGGCAGTTACAGCTTTACTTCCGTCTGCACTTCTGCCTATAACGATACCTCTTCCTGGATAGGAATTTTCTTTCAGTTCTTTTTCAATTGCTAACATTTCCATAAGAATACGTCTCCTTCTTCTGATTGGTTTTAAGCTGTGCATTCATTATATAAGAAATCTGGAATTGATACAAGTGTCAACAACCTAACTCTTTCTTTTGTTTGCTCTGAAAAACATTAATTTTGTTAAGATTATATTACAATTTTATTACATTTTTATGCAATTTTTATCTTGTCCGCAGAAATAAAAAAGAGTAAAATAAATGCGTTTTTAAAATCTATTCGCTAATCCAGGAGCAGATATTATGGAATCAAAGAACAGACAAAGAGATTATTTATTCGATAACTACAAAGTATTATTGATCATTCTGGTCATCATCGGACATTTTACCGAGCCATCCTATCGCAATAATGATTTTTTATATACTTTAAAATGGCTGATTGTGTCCTTTCATATGCCGGCATTCATTTTCATATCCGGCTATTTTTCCAAACGTGAACTGACTTTTGCAAAATTATTTCAAAAACTGGTTATTCCGTATTTGATTTATGAATTTATATATTATTTCTTCTATATTTATGTACTTCATAAAGAAACCAGCTTATATCTGTTATATCCGAAGTTCTCCCTTTGGTATATTTTGGCTTTATTTGCATGGAGAGCTGTCACACCGTATTTCAAAAAGCTTCCATACTATATGTTGCTTTCTGTCGGACTTGGGCTCTTGATCGGATGCAGTGATATGGCTGACAATTTTTTAAGCCTGCCGAGGATTCTTGTATTTTATCCATTTTTCCTCGCCGGAACTATATTTTCCAGAGATACTCTAAATACTCTCCGCACAAGAAAATGCCAGCTCTTTTCCGCATGTGTTATTGCAACATTTATTCTTTATTTGATTTTAGATGAAACACACACAGAATATTCGCCGAAAATTTTTTATGGCAGATACAATTATGATTTCTTAGGACAGACAAACGCCGAAGGAATCTTTTGCCGGTTATTCTGTTATGCAGTAAGCTTCATTCTTACATTTGCTATTTTTAGTCTTATCACAGACCGCCAGAATCTGCTTTCCTATATTGGAAGCCGGACAATGGCAATTTATCTGTTTCACGGACTGACCTATTCTTATCTGAAAGAATGTACAACACTGCTGGATCATGTGGATACTCTGACAGAATCTCTCATTCTGCTCTTCTTCTGTACGGCTCTGGCACTGCTGTTTTCTGCATTGCCATTCAGCAGACTGACCGGCCTGGTTTCCAATCTTCCTGCAGTACTTAAACTTTCCATACAACAGTTAGCTTTCCCGTTCCGTTTTCTTCCTGTGCATTATCTGGAAGTTTCCAATCCGGCACTGGAACCTGGAACGCTGCAGTTGTTTAGCTGTACCCTTTCCACTAACAGAGCAGATTAAAGACTTTCCTTCATTAGCGACGTACGCCGCCTGGCGCACTCATATAAAAAGAAGACCTCTGTACTTCAGAAGTCTTCTTTTTATGGTGATGACGTATATTGTCTTTATACCTTTATCCTTCAATCAGATCTGTATCAGCCGGAATCTCCTCTCCCGGATGAACGATTTTACGCACCCACTCTTTTCTGATTTCCCAGATATTGCCACAGACATTGAAGATCGTCCATTTATCAATCCGGAATGCTCTCTTCCAGCTCTCCCGAATCTTTGCAACTTCTTCCGGATACATTCCTTTATAACGTCCTTCAAAGAATTCAAAACTGTTGCTTACTCCGATCTCTTTCAGATGCTTCTTATAGGCCGCCGCATCTTCATCATTATTCGGCAGGTATATCCGATTCAGTACATAATCCCATTTCACATCGTCAAAATAAATAACCTTATCTTCCGGTACTTCCAGTACATACACGACGGTTCCCGGAATCGGTTTTAAACAGTTATCTTTGCTGATGGAACACCAGATCGGTGCATGCACATCTTCCGGCTTTGGAAGCATCTTCGCTGCTTCTTTTGTAAACCAGTCATAACTTTCCATAAAGAGTGGAGCAATATCTCCAAAATGCATCTCTACATATGCGCGGTGGTTGATAATTCTTCCATCCCGCTCAAGTTGCCTGAGTGTTTTATCGTTCTGTCTGGTATACAGTCTTATCATCTTCCCCATGACATTTCCTCCTTATCCGTCTGCAGATCACTTTATCCGCTCTTTCCTCTGGTTTTATTATAAAGCGTCAAGATAGAAATGTCATTTTCTTTTAGGAAAATTTTAATCCGTCCGGTTCATAACCGCTCTGCCAAATCGTGCTCATAATCTCATCTTCCGGCATTTTTTCCTTCATATGTATAACTGCCTGCGCTTTCGCAAGATTTACGACTGCATAAACACCTTCTTTTTCGTTAAATGCATTCTCAACTCTCTTTTTGCAATTGGAACAGGTCATTCCACTGACTCCGACTGTGCATGTGTACGGATAATGTGACACATTCTTATCTTCAACCTTAACCTTCTTCACATTATCTCCGCCACCGCCGCAACAGCCGTGTGCTGTTCGATTTATCATACTTCTGATTCCGACTATACAAATTACAACCAGAATCAGACAAATTACGATTGTTGCCATTGCAATTCCTTCCCATTGTTTTTTTTCTATATTACTGTCTCTTCTGAATCTGCTATGACTCTTACATGCAAGACTGCATCTCTACACTGCGGATTTTCTGATCATTCACATAGCCATATGCTTTCAAGCCTGCCAGAATCACGCGATTCCATGTCTTTGCTGAAAAATGCTTTACTGTATTATCATCAAATTCCACCGTACATGCATCTTCACGGTCACACTCTGCACTGCATGAGATCTTATACATGTTCTTCCTGCTGATAGCTCCAATCTCTTCCAGCTTATTTACCATACGATAAACCGTAGCCGTTCCAATACCCGGGTCTACCTTGGATGCCCGATAATAAATCTCTTTGCAGCAGGAACACTCTTCTTCCAGAATCACATCCAGAAGCATCCGTCTCTGTTTGGTGATTCTGCACCCTTCCTCTCTCAGCCGCTTGATGATCATATCTTTCTGCATCTTCGTTCTCTGATAATTCTGATTGGAATTTTCGTATGCCATAGGTACCTTCCTCCCCGATTAGTGACAATGTCCATTACAATGTTTACAATCACATCCACACTGTAATGATTTTCCGTTCTTTTTATCTTTAACCATACTTCTGATAATCAGTCCAACAACTGCAAGTACTACTGCTCCGACAATAAAAGTTGCCATATGATCGCCTCCTAAATGATAAGTATTTTCATTTTTATAATAGTTAGTATATGCTAACCATCATTGTCTGTCAATACCATTATTAAATATTTTTTATCATTTTCTGATAATTATTGTTTCGTTGCTGACACTTTATTTCTGTGCTATAATGAATTTAAATGTTGGAAACAAAAGATTTCATATGAAAAGAGGTGATCTGTATTGGTTATAAGGGAATCTGCCGAAGACTATCTGGAAACGATCCTCGTTCTTCAAAACCGTCTTGGTAATGTACGCTCGATCGACATTGCCCAGGAGTTATCCTACTCAAAGCCAAGCGTCAGCGTCGCTATGAAGAATCTGCGTGCTGACAATTACATTAAAGTAGACGAGAACGGACATATCCATCTGACAGGAAGTGGTCTGGAGATTGCAAACAAGATTTATGAACGTCATACTTTCCTTACCGGCTGGCTAACATCCATCGGTGTCGATGCCGACATTGCTGTTGAAGATGCCTGCCGTATTGAACATGTAATAAGCGGACAAAGTTTTGAAGCGATTAAAAAATACATTGCAGAGCGTTAAAATAATGTACATCACAATGAACAAAATACGCTTTACGAGTTTTTTCATTAAATTAGCGTTCGTCAAATGTTGCCATGCAAGCATGACGCATTTCTCCGTCGCACTAATAAAAAGCAGTTGACTCACTTAGAATCAACTGCTTTTTTTAGACGTATGTATACCTATGGCTTATTTTGCTTTTGCTGTAGTCTTGATATTAACATTTAAAGTCTGGCTCTCTTTGTATGGACGGAAGAGCATGTATAAGAATCCGATCACAATCAGGATTGCTACTACTACACCGATTCCGAATCCACCGCCTGTTGCCAGGGTACCGAACTGATAAATACACAGAGATACAAGATAAGCGAGGATGCACTGGTATCCGATTGCGAACCAGAACCATTTAATGTTGTTCATCTCTCTCTTAATAGCTCCCATTGCTGCGAAGCAAGGTGCACATAGAAGGTTGAATACGAGGAAGGAATAAGCTGCAATCTGAGTCATGCTGTTTGCAAGTGATCCCCAGATTTCTTTTCCGTCTTCTGCAACTTCTGCAAATCCGAATAACTGTCCGAATGTACCTACTACGTTCTCTTTTGCTACAAGACCTGTGATAGCTGCGACTGCCATTTTCCAGTTACCCCATCCAAGTGGTGCGAAGATCCATGCGATCAAGTTTCCGATCTTAGCAAGAACACACTGAGCCTGAGCTGCTTCCAGTGCTGCTCCCTCAAGTCCGTCAAAGTTCAACATTCCAAAGTGTCCGTTTGTCCATCCGAAGTTCAATAAGAACCAAACAACGATAGTTGAAAGTGTGATAATCGTACCAGCTTTTTTGATGAAAGACCATCCACGCTCCCACATACTTCTTAATACATTTCCTGCTGTAGGCATATGATAAGCAGGCAGCTCCATTACGAACGGTGCCGGCTCACCGGCAAACATTTTTGTCTTCTTCAGCATGATACCTGAACAGATAATTGCCGCGATTCCTACAAAATATGCACTTGGTGCAACCCATGAAGCATTTCTGAACAGCGCACCTGCGATCAGGGCAATGATCGGAAGTTTAGCTCCACATGGGATAAATGTTGTTGTCATAATTGTCATCTTACGGTCTCTGTCGTTCTCAATTGTACGAGAAGCCATTACTCCAGGGACTCCACATCCTGTACCGATCAGCATCGGGATGAAAGATTTTCCGGAAAGACCGAATTTACGGAAGATTCTGTCCATGATAAATGCAACACGTGCCATGTATCCACAAGACTCTAAGATTGCAAGGAAGAAAAACAGAACTAACATCTGCGGTACGAAACCAAGTACGGCACCGACACCGGAAATGATACCGTCAACGATAAGACCCGTTAACCAGTCTGCGCAGCCAATTCCTTCAAAGAAGCTCTGTGCTGCCGGAACGATCCACTCAGCAAACAGTTTATCATTTGTCCAGTCTGTTAAAATTCCACCAAGTGTTGAAATAGATACATAATATACTGCATACATGATGACTGCGAAGATTGGAAGCGCAAGCCATCTGTTTGTAACGATACGGTCAATTTTATCAGATGTTGTAAGCTTCTCACCTTTTTTCGCTTTTGTAACACACTCTCCGATAATAGAAGAAATGTATACATATCTCTCATTTGTGATGATACTTTCTGTATCGTCATCAAATGCATCTTCCAGTTCTTTAATTTCAGAAGAAACATCAACTGTCTGTTTCATCTGTGTCTGAATCTTGTCATCCTTCTCCAGAAGTTTGATTGCAAAGAATCTCTTCTGATCATCAGATACGATTCCTGAAAGCTTTCCTTCAACCTGCTCGATCACACTCTCAGCTTTTGTTGAAAATTCGTGAACCGGTGCCCCTGCACTCTTCTGGTTAGCAAGTTTAACAGCTTGCTCTGCTGCTGCTTTGATTCCTGTTCCCTTTAATGCAGAAATCTCAACTACATCGCATCCAAGTTTTTCTTTTAATTTGTCAAGATGGATTTTATCTCCTGTCTTAGCAAGAATGTCCATCATGTTGATTGCCATAACAACCGGGATTCCCAGTTCCATGATCTGTGTAGACAGATATAAGTTTCTCTCAATATTTGTACCATCTACAATATTGATGATCGCATCCGGTCTCTCACCGATCAGATAGTTCCTTGCTACGACTTCCTCCAGTGTATATGGAGATAATGAATAAATACCCGGCAAGTCCATGATTACAACATCTTTATGTCCTTTTAACTTACCTTCCTTTTTCTCTACTGTAACTCCCGGCCAGTTACCAACAAACTGATTGGAACCAGTCAGTGCGTTAAATAATGTTGTCTTACCGCTATTCGGATTACCTGCAAGCGCAATTTTTACTGACATATTTTTCTCCTTCATTAATTATTGCTTTCTGCTTGTTTCGCCTGTCTTGTTAGCATCTGCTAACTACTGGTTAAAAATTTATTCTACCTCAATCATTTCGGCATCTACTTTCCTTAAGGACAGTTCATATCCTCTTACAGTTACCTCGACCGGATCACCAAGCGGTGCAACTTTTCTTACAAAGATCTCAACACCTTTTGTAATACCCATGTCCATGATTCTTCTTTTTACCGGACCAGTACCAGTAAGCTTTGCAACTTTGACAGTCTTCCCAACGGCTACATCTTTCAGAGTTTTCATTCCCTTAATCCCTTCTTTCATACCTTTATTGTTATCTTTTTATGTTCCTTCGGAACGAGCTTCATGCATTATACCATGATTTTATTTGCCATATCTTTACCGAGGGCAACTCTGGAATCTTTCACATTAATGATCAGATTACCTCCGACTTCCGACACGACCGTTACAATACCTCCGACTACAAATCCAAGGTTTTCCAAAAACCGGCGTGTCTCTTCTTTTCCACCAATTTTTTTAATTGTACATTCTTCACCTGGTTTTACCATTGCTAACGGCATCATCTTACCCCTTCCTTCTACATATTAATGATAAACGTTTTCATTTTACTTTAGTTAGTTTATGCTAATTTATCTTTTCTGTCAATATTTTTATTGATTATATTTTCTCAATAGCCGTGTCATCTATCAATGTCATTATAACTTAGTCATGCAAAAGCCAAAGAATTTTCAACATTTTCCGGATGTTACATCAAAATCAGAAATCTGCCGCCGCAGTTTTTTCTTGGTACTATGGCATTTTTAATATAAAAAAAGCGATAACACAAGAACATTTGTGTTATCACTTCTTTTTTATTATACGATTTTATACTTATATTTGAAGCGAGTATTATATATTTTTCACAAACAATGCGCGGATCGCATTTAATACGGCAATCACCATAACTCCTACGTCTGCGAAAATAGCCATCCACATATTTGCAACACCGATTGCTCCGAGAAGCAGACAAATTCCCTTGATTCCAAGTGCGAAATAAATATTCTGATAAACAATTCGAATACATTTTCTTGCAATTTTGATCGCCTTTGAAATTTTCAGCGGATCATCATCCATCAGCACAATATCTGCCGCTTCAATTGCTGCATCTGAACCAAGCGCACCCATTGCAATACCGATATCTGCTCTGGAAAGTACCGGTGCATCATTGATTCCGTCGCCGACAAATGCAAGCTTTTCTTTTTCTGTCTTCTGTTTCAACAGTTCTTCAACTTTTGCTACTTTGTCGGCTGGCAGTAATTCGCTGTGTACTTCCTGGATCCCAAGTTCTTCTGCCACCTGCTCTGCTACGTTTTTAGCATCTCCGGTCAGCATAACCGTTTTCTTAACACCTGCACGCTTTAACTCTGCTATTGCCTGTGCTGCATGTGGTTTGATCAAGTCAGAAATAAGAATATGACCTGCATATTTACCGTCAACTGCCATATGGACAATCGTTCCCACACTGTGGCAATCCATATAGGAGATTCCAAGTTTCTTCATAAGTTTCACATTTCCTGCTGCAACCAAGATTCCATCTACTTTGGCAGTTACTCCATTTCCACCAATCTCTTCAATATCTGTCACACGGTTACGGTCAATCGACTTTCCATAAGCCTTCTGTAAGCTCTTACTGATCGGATGTGAGGATGAGCACTCTGCCAGCGCTGCATATTCCAGGAGCTTCTCTGCATCCATCTCATTATGATGTACACCACTGACTTCAAACACTCCCTGCGTCATTGTACCTGTTTTATCAAATACTACATATTTTGTAGAAGCGAGTGTCTCCAGATAGTTAGAACCCTTTACCAGAATCCCCTGATTACTTGCTCCGCCAATACCGGCAAAGAAACTAAGCGGAATACTGATTACCAATGCGCACGGACAACTGATTACAAGGAATGTAAGTGCACGATAAATCCAGTCTCCCCATTCTGGTGCAAGTCCCAGAGCAGTCATTCTTACCAGAGGTGGCAGAACTGCAAGTGCCAGCGCACCGTAGCAAACTGCAGGTGTATAATATTTAGCAAATTTTGAAATAAAGTTCTCGGATCTTGATTTTCTGGAGCTTGAATTTTCCACCAGTTCCAGGATCTTTGATACTGTAGATTCTCCAAATTCTTTCGTTGTACATATTTTAAGTACACCTGTCATGTTAATACATCCGCTGATGATCTCATCTCCCGCCTTCACTTCGCGCGGAAGGCTTTCTCCTGTCAGTGCACTTGTATTAAGAGTGGAACTTCCTTCCAGGATCACACCATCGATTGGTACCTTTTCTCCGGACTGTACCACGATTGTCGTTCCTACTTCAACTTCATCCGGATCTACCTGTTCTAACTGTCCATCTTTTTCGATATTTGCATAGTCCGGGCGAATATCCATCAGTTCACTGATATTACGGCGGCTCTTACCAACTGCATAGCTCTGGAACAACTCACCGATCTGATAGAAAAGCATAACGGATACACCTTCAGTATAATCTCCCAGTGCAATGGCACCAACTGTCGCTACTGCCATCAGGAAATTTTCATCAAAGACCTGTCTGTTCAAGATTCCCTTCCCGGCTTTTCTCAAAATATCATAGCCAATGACAAGATACGGAACCATATACAGTGCAAATCTTACATATCCTTCTACCGGAATCCATTTCAGCATAATGATTAATGCAAATGCAATAATAATTCTGATAAATACTTTTTTCTGCTTCTTATTCATTACCGGACCTCCCAATAATACTTGCAAATCTTATTTTATAATCTTCCCACCGAAATCTTATAAAAATATCTCGCAGTCATCTTCTACTTTCTTACAGTTTTTCAGAACTTCTGGCATAACAGCTTTCGGATCCTGACCTTCTTCAAATTCAACGATCATCTTTAATGCCATAAAGTTGACAGTTGCATCTTTCACTCCTGCTGTTTTCTTTGCTGCATCTTCCATTTTGTTTGCACAGTTTGCACAGTCAACATCGATTTTGTAAGTTTTTTTCATAATTTTGTTCTCCTTTAAATATCCCTTATTTTCGTTTTATCATATGAACAGTTATTCATATGTTTGTTTTTATTATACTCCTGCTTACAGTTCTGTCAATATATTTTGCGAAAATTATTATGGAAATTTCCAATCATTATATACAACTCGCTTACACAAATTCATCCGCACAAGTTCATGCATTTTCCTCGTAGCCTTAAATCGAGCAGGCATTCCCTACTCGATTAGTATATTTCATACACAAAAAAGCAACTGCCTCACGATTATACTTCGCAAAACAGTTGCTTTTTCCCCGATATTCTTTTTAATCCTCAACTTAAGAAGGTTCTATATTACATGATGTTAGATTCAAAAGTTGACCTAAGCCACTCATCTGCAAGTGCATCATGTTTTTAGTTTATAGCCCCTGGCATCATTACATGCTCTTAGATACTTCTTCGCAAACTTTCATTGCTTCGATAATAGAGCTTCTGAAACCAAGTTCTTCCAGAGTACGTACGGCCTCAATTGTTGTTCCTGCCGGTGAGCATACCATATCTTTTAATTCTCCTGGATGTTTACCTGTCTCAAGTACCATCTTCGCACTTCCGAGAACAGCCTGTGCTGCAAATTTGTATGCCTGCGGTCTTGGCATTCCACCAGAAACTGCTGCATCTGCCATAGCTTCAATCATCATATATACATATGCCGGTGAGCTTCCGCTGACTGCTGTTACTGCATCCATCAATTTCTCCGGTACAACTTCTACTCTGCTGAAGCTTTCCAGAATTGTCTTCACATATGCAATCTCTTCTTCCGTCATATGCTCGTTCGGGCATGCTGCTGTCATACCTTCTCCAACCATAGCCGGTGTATTCGGCATTGTACGTGTGATCTTCACAGCTTTTCCAAACTGATCAGCAAGCCATGTTAATGTCTTACCTGGTGCGATTGTAATGATTAACTGCTCCGGTTTTACAATATCTTTGATCTCAGCGATTACATCTGCATAAAACTGTGGTTTTACAGATAAGATTACAACTTCTGCTTTTTCAATAACTTCTTTATTACTATCTGTAACGTTAATTCCAAACTGCTCTTTTACTCTCTCTCGTCCCGGTGCAAATAAATCTGCTCCGATAATCTCCTCTGCCGGGAAAATATTTTTTTTAATTACTCCACCCATGATTGCTGAAGCCATATTGCCTGTTCCGATAAATCCTAATTTCATTATAAATACCTTCCTTTTTCCTGCGGTTATGTTCCATTTCCCTTCTTATATCTCTCACTTCTCTTCTTAAATTATATGCTTCCTCGTATCCTTCACTTTTTCAAATGATATAATTCCTCATATCTTCTCTATGATCCACAATATAATCCTGTACTTGCAGAAGCTATCGCTGTCTGCTTTCCTTAAATGTGAAATGGTTTCAAAGAAAAAAATGGTATACATTTCGCAAATTTGTATACAACTTGTTTCTATGGTGACTATAACACTACTTTCTATAAAAGTCAACACTATTTTTTAATTTTAATATTGAATTTTGCGCTAAAAATCGTTATAATTTGTATACAATTATAATTATATATAATTTATTAACGACTCTTACAACAACGAAGAGGTGTATAATGGCTGAGAAAAATATATCACTGGCAAATCGTGCCTATACAATTATTAAAGAAAATATTATGAATCTGACTTATCCGCCGGGAATGACTCTGACGGAAGCAAAACTTACAAAAGAACTTGGTATGAGCCGCAGTCCTGTGCGATCCGCTATCCAGATGCTACAGAATGAAGGTCTGATTGTTTCCGACTATTACAAATCTATGATGGTAAAAGAAATTACAGATGAGGATATCACGGAAATTTATCAAATCCGTGAATTATTTGAAGGTGCGGCTTTCGAGCTCATCTTCACATCCGGCAGATACGAGGAATATTCCTATCGTATTGAGGAAAAAGTCGTGCGTATGTGTGCGGCTGCCGGAGATCTCTACAACTGGGAACTGGCAGACGCAGCCATGCACAGGGAGATCATCAGTATTTTTGAAAATGAACGAATCAACCGCATCTATGAAAATAATCTGACAGAACTTGTACGAATCGGACAGTATTCTATTAAAAATGGTATGGCAATCCCGAAGACAAATGATAACCTCAAGAAGATGATCCAGTACATGCGCAAAGGCAATTACGAAAAAGCTTTTGCAATATTAAAAGCAGACCATTTCGGTACAGGAAAATCCGCTGCTTTAAATGGTCCGCGCAATATTTAGCTACTATATTACAGCACAAAAAAGATATCCGATTTGTAATTACTCGTTACTTTATCAGATATCTTTTTTATTTATATAATATTACAAAACCCGGCACAGACAGTTTCCTCTGGCTGTTGTGGAAGAAACAGAAAAACCTGTAAGCCATAGTCTTACAGGTTTTCAAACTCCCCGAGTTGGGCTCGAACCAACGACCCTTCGGTTAACAGCCGAATGCTCTACCACTGAGCTATCGAGGAATATTATAAAGGTTATGTACCTTCAAAACTGCATACAAGAAATACTTCATCCTTTACCTATCACCTTGCT
>NZ_QTUV01000010.1 GCF_003435815.1 Dorea sp. AM10-31 | reverse complement strand
TGCCTCGCAAACCCGCATAAATACTGAATGTGTGGAGTTTTGCTCATGGCTAAATAAACCAGAAGTGGAGGTGAGTCTGAGTGACGGAAAAGCAGAAGAGATTTTGCGATGAATACTTAATTGATTGTAATGCCACGAGGGCTTACAGAGAAGCATATCCTAATTGCAAGAAAAATAGTTCTGCGGATGCAGCGGCAAGAAAATTACTCGGAAATACTCGGATTAGGGAATACATCGAAAAAAGATTGGAAGAAAAAGAGGATGCTTTGGTTGCGAAGCAGGATGAAGTGCTTCAAACACTGACAAGAGTTTTGCGCCGGCAGGAGATGGATACAGTGGTCGTTACCTGCAAAGAGCGTAGTAGCAGATATGACGAGAATGGCAAAAAGGTGATTATCGAGAAAGAAGTACCACAGCTGGTTCAGGTACCAACAAAGGTAAGTGATTTAAATAAAGCTGCAGAGCTGCTTGGAAAACGATATGCACTGTTTACGGATAAAGTCGAGACGGATGTTGATATGGATCTCAATATCACGATTGACTATGGAGAAGATGAAAATGAGAAAAAATAAATGGATTTATGTCCTTGGAACAAAATATGAAATTATAATTAACGCACCAGACAAGATGTTACCGCCGGGGGCAGATGGTGCAATGGATCACAGTACAAAAAAGATTATAATTGCTAAATTTAAACCGGATGAATACAGTGTCAAAGAACTTAAGAATTACAGGAAAAAGGTATTGCGGCATGAAATTGTTCACGCTTTTCTGTATGAATCAGGATTGTGGAATAACAGCGGAGATATATGTGCTTGGGCACAGAGCGAGGAAATCACAGATTGGATTGCCATTCAATCGCCAAAGCTTTTCCGTGCATTCAAAGAAGCTGATTGTCTATGAATATAAGCCTACAGGCAAATGCCTGTTTCAAAGAAGTCGATCGTAGTAAAAAACGATACATCGTGATGAAGGGCTCTGCCGGATCTGGAAAGAGCGTAGACACGGCACAGAACTATATTCTAAGACTGATGAAAGACCCGGGAAGAAACCTTTTATGTGTACGAAAATCAGATGTAACGAACAGAGATAGCACTTTTGCGGAATTGCAGAGTGCTATTTTTCGTGCATTTGGAGAGCAGTATAAGAAATACTGGTATATCAACAGCTCCAACATGATCCTGGAATGTAAGAGTAATCACAACCAGATTATTTTCCGGGGCGTTAACGATGAGAAGCAGAGGGAAAAGCTAAAATCAATCACATTCAAGCGAAGAAAGCTTACCGATGTTTGGATAGAGGAAGCCACAGAGATTACACAGTCAGATTTTGAAATCATCGATGACCGACTTCGAGGTATATTGCCGAAGGGATTATTCTACCAGATCCGGTTGACATTCAATCCGGTATCGGCGCATCACTGGATCAAGAAAGTGTTCTTTGATCGTGCCGATCCGGATGTACTGACGCATCAGTCCACCTATGAGAATAACCGTTTTATCGATGAAGCATACCACAGACGTATGCTCCGACGCAAGGAAGTAGACCCAGAAGGATACAGAGTCTATGGTCTTGGTGAGTGGGGCGAAGTTGCCGGACTGATTCTTAAGAATTATGTTGTAGAAGAATTTGACCGTTCCCCGGAAAGATTCGATTACATGGTTAATGCACAGGACTTCGGATTCAACCATGCGGATTGCATTGGCGAGGTTGGCTTTAAAGACGGAGAACTGTTTCTGTGCCGGGAATTGTATGTGTATGAAATGGATACAGACGAGATTATCAGAGAAGCAGAAGGCAAATTCAGCAAGAAGCTCCGGATGTGGTGCGACTCCGCCGAGCCGGACCGAATCAAGATGTGGCAGAAAGCCGGATACCGGGCAAGGGGTGTCAATAAAGAGACGAACAGTGTCCATGCACAGATTGATTATTTAAAACAGCACAGGATTCACATCCATCCATCCTGTGTAAATACCATAAAGGAAATTCAGCAATGGAAGTGGAAGAAGGATGAGAAGACCAATACTTATCTGGAAGAGCCAGTTCCATTTTTTGATGATGCAATGGCGATGTTGCGTTACTCCATTGAGGAAGAGCGTAAAGTACGACCAAGATTGAACCGGAATGTGAAAGGAGGCATATAGGTGTACAGCTTATATAGATTACCGGCAACGGAAGAACTGACAGACAATAAACTAACAGAGTTCATAACGAAGCACAGTGCAGAGTGTTCTTTCCGCTATCAAAGATTAAAAGATGCATATGAGACAGATTATCCGATATTCCATGAGCCGATTAAGCCGAAATGGAAGCCGGACAACCGTATTGCCGTGAATTTTGCGAAATATATGGTAGATACAATGAATGGGTTCTTTATCGGACATCCGATTAAGTTGCAGGTAGAAGATGGAAATGAGGATGTCCAGAAGTATATTGAGTTCGTGGATCAGTACAATGATCAAGACGATAACAATGCAGAACTTTCCAAGATATGCAGCATTTATGGCAGAGGGTACGAGATGTACTATGTGGACGAGCTTGGAAATATTGGTATCACGTATTTACCTCCAATGGATGCGTTTATGATTTATGATGATTCCGTTCTGCAGCGGGAGCGGTTCTTTGTCCGCCTGTATATAGATTCTGACCAGGTCTTACACGGCAGCGTATCGGATGAAACAGAAGTGCGCTGGTTTGTCATGAAAGGAAAACTTATCTGGGAAGAAGAAAGCAAGATACATGGATTCGACGGTGTACCCGCTACAGAGTATTCGGAAAATAAAGAGCGTATCGGCATCTTTGAGCCGGTGCTTACGATGATCGATGCGTACAATAAAGCAATCAGCGAAAAAGCAAATGATGTAGATTACTTTGCGGATGCTTATTTGAAAGTACTTGGTTCTAAACTGGACAATGACGATGTGAAGCATATAAGGGATGACCGGATCATTAACTTCGATGGCGATACAGAGAAGCTGATCGTGGACTTCCTGCAGAAGCCGAACGGTGATACAACGCAGGAGCATTTGATTGACCGGTTGGAGAAGCTGATATTTCAGATCAGTATGGTAGCAAATATCTCAGATGAAAATTTCGGGACAAGCTCCGGCATTGCAATGAAATATAAGTTGCAGGGAATGAGCAATCTGGAAAAGACAAAGGAGAGAAAGTTTACATCCGGCATGAACCGCAGATATCGCTTGATTTTCTCGAATCCCGTGTCTGGCATGAAGAAAGATGACTGGGTAAAGATACATCCGCATTTTACGCCGAACTTCCCGGCGAACCTGCAGGAAGAAGCAGAAATCGCAAAAAGTCTGGAAGGAATTGTCAGTCAGGAGACGCAGCTTAGTGTTCTGTCCATCGTAGATAATGCGCAGGATGAGATAGACAAAATCAATTCGGAACAGGAAGAGTTAAAGACAGATCCGATTGTATCACAGATGTTTGCCGATGGAAGTGACGGTGATGGAAGTGCCGAAGAGTAGCGATTACTGGCGAAAGCGGGAAGAAGAGAACCTGAAAGCCAGCAGGAAATCCGAAGCGGAATATGAGAAGGCGATCAATGATACATACAAATATATGCTGGATCAGATCCAGAAGGAAATCAACGGATTCTATGCGAAGTATGCAAGGGCAGAAGGAATAACCTTGTCAGAGGCAAAGCGAAAAGTATCAAAGCTTGATATCGAGGAATACGGACGAAAAGCCGCAAGGTACGTCAAAACAAAGGATTTCTCCAAGCAGGCAAATGATGAGATGCGGCTTTACAACGCGACGATGAAGATTAACCGGTTGGAACTTCTGAAAGCAAATATCGGTTTGGAGCTGGTGGCAGGGTTTGATGAACTGCAGAAATATTTTGAAGAAAAGCTCACGAATCGAACAATGGATGAGTTCAAAAGACAGTCGGGAATCTTAGGAAGAACGGTGCAGAATAATGAAAAGGCAGCACATGCGGTCGTAAATGCATCGTTCAAAAATGCCACGTATTCAGATCGTATCTGGATGTATCAAGGCATGCTCAAAGCAGAGCTGGACAGTCTTTTAAAAACAGGACTGATTCAGGGGAAGCATCCAACAGAGCTTGCAAGACATCTGCAGAAACGTTTCGGAGTCAGCGCCTATAATGCCAATCGGCTTATGGTGACAGAACTCGCAAGAGTGCAGACAGAAGCGCAAAAACAGTCGTTTATCCGGAATGGATTTGCGCAGTATACATTTCTGGCGATCGGAACAGCCTGTGAAGCGTGCCGTGCATTGGATGAGAAGCACTTCGATATCGATAAGATGATGCCAGGCGAGAACGCTCCGCCGATGCATCCGAACTGTAGATGTTCTGTGGCGGCGTATATGGACAGTGAAGAGTATGAGGAATGGATTGAGACATATAAAGAGCATGGGATGAGCTTTGAAGAGTGGAAGCAGAGAAGCCCAGTTGCAAATACAGATTCATATGAGAAAGCATTTTATACAAAGGATGATCCGATAAGGGAATATATCGGAGCGGCAGAAAAATCCCATCCGCAGGAGTTAAGAGAAATGAAAGAAGATATGGAGCGAAGCGGAGTCGATATAACAAGGCGAGCGGGTGCGATGGGATACTTTCCTGGACTTTCTGCTGGAAAAGTAGGAAATATCAATGTTGAAGAAGGCGCAAGTATAAGTGCGTGGATGCATGAATATAAACATTTCTGCGATGACCGCGCAGATGGATACTTAGGATTTAGAATATTTCAGAATCCTGCAAAGTGTGCAGACAGAGAAAGGCAAGCGTATCAAGTAGAAATTGACTTCGCAAAAGAGCTGGGGTATAATGATATTGTAAAAAGATTAGAAAAACTTCGTGATGAAGAGGTCGAGAAATATGAACAATAATTTTATCGAAAGAATTATTGAAGATGCGAAAAGTGATACACCGGGCATTGCAATGCAAGCGATACTTTCAGGCATCGATAAGAGAATAACTGACGAGCGTTTTATTAATGCTGTAAAAGGACATAAGGATGATAAAATTTGCTTATTAAACGTTCCAATGAATTACGTTGTGAGAGCGGCTCTTGATATTTTGGGAGCAGAGAAGTATAACGGGAACAATGCTTGTATTATGAATATGATAAATGAATGGAAATAAATACCACCAGTCAAAATGAGACCGGTGGTATTTCTATGTGCATTTCAGGGGATAAAGCTATGAAAACAAATCCCAAAACACAAGAAACATGGGTAGAGGCGATAAAAAGTTGTGGACAATCATTGATTGATAATGCCGAAGAAATTGCAGGGGATTATGAGTTTGAAACGGGAGTGGATATTACTATTTCTCTTAAGCCGCAACAATCTGTAGAAATAAAGGTCGCAACAACCTATCTTCCCAAAGCAAGAGATGGGAGTGGCGTAGTGGCTCTGACAGATAATCAGTTGTTTGCAGAACAAAAGGCAGTGATCTAGCATGATCCCATTTACTTAAGAACGCGATGGAGGAAAGACAGATGAAGCAAAACGTATACGTAGGTTTGCTGGACACATGCGAAAGCAGACCAGAAGCTGAGGCTGAAAGCACACAAGCGTATGCAGACGGTGCCATTACAAACCGCCATGACGGGATTGTAAACCGACTGATCACATCCTTAGACATCCGGGAATGCACAGATGGAGCAGAAGGCTTTCGGATTAATAAAGCTTTGTGGGATACTGGAGCATCGAGTTCGTGTATCTCTGAACGAATGGCAAGAAAACTTGGCTTGCGTCCAGTCGATACGGGTGTAGGTGTCAGTACAACAGGAAAACAGGATATCACATATTACATTGTTGATATTGTTCTGACTCCTGAAATGGTCTTTAGAAATGTAAAAATTGCAGGTTTTCCTTTGGAAAATCACGATGTTGATTTTGTTATAGGAATGGATATTATTTCAAAAGGGACGTTGGTAGTAAAAAATAGCAACGGCAAGACGGTGGTTACATTTACTGCCTAGGAAAAATAGCACGCGAAAGGCGTGTTATTTTTATACTCATTTTTCAGAAGGGATGGATGCATTTGATTGAAGTAACCGTCCGCAAGGATGAAATAACGATATCCGGTCATGCAAATTATGCAGCATACGGGCAGGATATAATCTGCGCCGGAGTTACAGCTTTGGCACGAACACTGATCAAGTCCATCAAGGATTTAACCGAAGATAAAATAAAATATGAAATATCGCCCGGATGGGTTGATATACAGCATGGGAATCTGTCAGAGAAAGCAAAGACTCTGGTGGATTCCTTTTTCATTGGGATCTGCATGATTGCCAATGAGTTTCCGGATTATGTCCGGATCATGTAACTTAATGTGACCGGGATGTCGTTAAACTACAATTATTCGATATGCAACGGTCTGGGCGACAAAGAATGGAACGGGGCGAGGAAAGGACGAATTATGAAACATATGAACAATGTGTATGCCGGTTGGAGAATTCCAATGGCGAATCTACAGTTGTTTGCGGAAGGTGATGGAGACGATGGCGGAGCCGGAACAAGAAGCAACGGTGCAGATGGAACAGTAACATTTGATGACTTTTTAAAAGGGGAAGGCAATCAGGCAGAGTTTGACCGGAGAGTCCAGAAGGCAGTGAATACCGCAGTGACCAATGCGCAGGCAAAGTGGAAGGCATTGACGGATGATAAGCTGTCAGAGGCAGAGAAGCTGGCGCAGATGACCAAAGAAGAGAAAGCGGAATATAAGGCGAGCAAACTTGAAAAAGAACTGGAAGAGCTGAAACGTCAGAATGCCAGATCGGACATGGCGAAAACAGCGCGTAAAATGCTGGCAGAAGAAGAAATCAATATTCCAGATGAGCTTCTGGTAAATCTTGTTGCAGAAGATGCAGATGGCACAAAGAAAGCGGTTGAAGCATTTTCCAAGATGTACAAAGGCGCAGTACAGGCTGCTGTGAAAGAGGCTTTAAAGGGAAATCCACCAAGGACCGGAACCGGAGGAAAAGGAACAATGACAAAGGAACAGATATTAGCGGTCAAGAATCCGACAGAGAGACAGAGACTGATCGCTGAGAATCTGGAGTTATTTCAGTAAAAGGAGTGTGTAAAATATGCATGATATTAGAAAATTAGGATTACAGGTGTTTACAGCGCCGGATGGTATGACAGGTGAAGCGCAGATCCAGGTGAGGGCAAGAGAGATTGATTTTGTTACTTCTTTTGGTAAGAATCTGCAGGCATTACTGGATGTGATTGGTATTACCAGAATGATTAAGAAAGAAAATGGCTCTGCGTTAAAAACGAAGACCGTAAAAGGCGAATTGAAATCCGGAGACGTAGGAGAGGGAGAAGAGATCCCAATGTCTCAGTACAAAGTAGAGGAAACTGTGTTCGATACAATTAAGATCGAGAAGTACAGAAAGGGTGTTTCTTTGGAAGCAATCGCTGAAAAGGGATACGAGGCAGCTGTACAGGATACAGATGAAGAGTTTAAATCTGATCTGCAGAATGTAGTTACAAGCAAATTTTACACTCAGTTAAAGGCGGGATCCTTAACCGGACATGAAACAGCTTGGCAGATGGCTGTTGCTATGGCTATCGGTAAAGTAGTGGCGAAGTTCCAGGAGATGAAAAGAACAGCTACTGGTGTTGCTGTATGGGTAAATACGCTGGATGTGTATAAATACCTTGGAGCTGCTGACATCACTCTGCAGACAGCGTTTGGATTTAAGTATATGACAGATTTCCTTGGAGCAGACGTTGTGTTTATTACATCTGAGATTCCGCAGAATGTTGTAGTTGCGACACCGCTCAACAACCTTGCTGCATACTATGTTGATCCGGGAGATTCAGAGTTCGCAAGAGCCGGCCTTGCATTTACAACGGATGCGGAGACAGGCTTTATCGGATTCCATACAGAGGGCACTTACGGACGTATGATTTCTGATAACTTTGCAATCATGGGCTTACGTCTTTTCTGTGAATATCTGGATGCAATTGCTTATATTTCAGTCGGTAGCTCTGATACACAGACATTAGGAACGCTGGATGTAACATCAGAAGCCGGTTCAGGAACAGGACTGACAAAGCTGTCTGTGAAAGAACAGTTGATGTCTCCGAGAAATAGCTGGAAATATAAGGATGCGGCATCTGCAACAAATGTAACCTGCGGAATGGATGTGAAGAACTGGTCTAAATGGGATGGAGTATCTGAGATTGCTTCAACTGCAACTCACCACATCACTCTGGTTGAATGTGATCAGAATTACAAAGCCGTTCGTTCCGGTGATGTAGTCGTGAGCGTAGGAGAGTAAAGTTTGGAGGAAAAGGTTATGCTGGATAGTCTGAAAGCATTGCTCGGTCTGTCGGAAGAGGATATAAGCCAGGACAAAAAGCTGCAGTTGATTTTAAATGCAGCAAAGAGCCGGCTGAAACTTTTGCTTGGCGGGATCGAACCTCCTGAAGAACTGAATTATATCATTCTGGACGTTGCAATCATACGATTCAACCGGATTGGATCAGAAGGGCTTTCTTCTCATACCGTAGAGGGAGAAAGCCTTTCCTGGTCTGATAATGATTTTGCCGGATATATGGATGATATCCGTTCATATCTGGACAGCCAGAAAGAGATAACGAAAGGCAAGGTGAGGTTCCTGTGAGGTATGACACACCTATTTATATGCAGACAATCAGATCCGGAGATTATAATCCGGACACTGGTGATTATGCAGACGGACAGGTTGATGAGGTAGAGCAGATTGCCTCTGTGATGGACACAGGCGCAGAAGTTATGAAGCTGATCTATGGAGGGCTGAAACAGGGAAGTTTAACCATACATTTACAGAATCATTACTTAGATCCGTTTGACAGGATTCGAATCGGAAAGAAGACTTATACAGTTGACGTGAGCAGAAGACTGAGGACGAAGCAGTCTTTTGTCGTATCGGAGGTATTGTAGTGGCAGGAGTAAGGATAGATGGCTTTGACAAGCTGGAAGCGAAGCTTAAAAAGAGCATGAACATGGATGCAGTCAAAACTGTAGTCAAAGGAAATGGTGCGCAATTACAGACCAAAGCACAAAAGAATGCGCCAGTGGGAACTCCACAAAGTACCGGAATACCGGGATATGTGGGAGGAAAATTGAAGCAAAGCATTGGACTGGATATTACAGACGGAGGTCTGACTGCGGAAGTAGAGCCTACGGCAGATTACGCAGCTTACGTTGAATACGGCACACGATTCATGGAAGCACAGCCTTATCTGAAGCCTGCTTACGATGAGCAGAAGAAGAAATTCATCAAAGATTTAAATGAACTGGTGAGGTGAGAGAATGGATCCGCAGCAGGAAATATTCAGCGCACTGCTGATTGCGCTGAACGAAAAATATAAAAATACAGGCATTGGTGTTTACGACACTTTCTTGCCACCGGAAGGAACGGCGTATCCATTTGTATATCTCGGAGCAACTACGCAGGCGGATCAGAATATGAAGGATGCGGTGATCGGGAACGTGAGCCAGACAGTCCATGTCTGGCATGATAACCCAAGAAAACGCGGAACAGTTTCACAGATCATGCTGGATATAAAGACATTGTGCCGGAGTATAGAACATACGAAGAACTTTGGCTGGGCAGTAAAGATGACAGACCAGAGAATCCTTCCGGATACAACTACGAAGCAGCCACTCTTGCACGGCGTGCTGGAGTTTGAATTTAGTTTTTCATGAAAGGATGATGAAAATGAGAAGAAAAGAAATGCAGGGACTGCAGGTATTTTCAGAAAGTAACACAGAGGCGGTACAGGGCAAAAAGATCATTTACTTATACCGTCTGTTAAAAGAAGCGGCAACAGAGAGTGCGAAAGGAATCGCATTTACGACAGAGAACGGACGTACCAAGTCCAAGGATGCAGATACAACTGCCACAAAAGATGGAACGATCCGTACACCGGGCGCACTGGAAGTTGAAATCACAGCGACCAGTATTCTAGCAAAAGGGGATACAACCATTGATAAGCTGGAAGAGGCGCTGGACAACGATGAATTTCTGGAGATCTGGGAAGTGAATTTGCTTGAAAAAGGAACATCTTCAGATGCAGAAAAATTCAAAGCAAAATATTTCCAGGGGTATCTTACAGAACTGGAATATACATCCAATGCAGAAGACAATGTAGAAGTTTCACTTACATTCGGATGTAACGGAAAAGGCGAAGCTGGTTATGCGACAGTTACGAAGGAACAGCAGGAGCTTGCAAATTATGTATTTACAGATACCCAGAAGACAGGCTCGTAATATATACGAGTAATATGCATGAGTAAGATAATATACATGAGGATACACATTGCGGTATCCTCATTTTTCGCGAAAGGAGTAAGACAATGGAAGAATTAGTAATCAATGGGCAGACATATGAGTTTAAGTTTGGTATTGGCTTTTTAAGAGATATGAATAAAATGATCGCAGTTCCGGTGAAAGAAGTTCCGGGCATGAAAAAGGACGTTGGATTCAATTATTATGCGGCAGAGATGCTCGGTGGTGACGTGGAAGCACTTGTAATGATTTTGAACACAGCGAACAAGGGGCAGAATCCGCGAATCACACCGGCGGCTCTGGAAGGCTATGTGGAAGATCCGGATACAGATATCGATGAACTGTTTGACAAGGTGAAGGATTTTTTATTAGGAGCCAATGTTACGAAGAAAGCAACGAAATTCCTTGTGGAACAGGTGGAGAAGGAACTGGCGGAAGCCGAGATGCAGAATTAGAAGATTTTGGAGAAAAGTATAAGGAGATCGCATTAAACTGTTTTCGCTATCTGGGCATGAAAAGCTTCGAGGAAGTAAATAAACTGACGATTCCCGAATACAACCTGTTAATGAAATCCGTTGAACTAAGAAGAGTGGATGAAGAGTATCGGCTGCATTTACAGGCATTTCTTAACTTCAAAGCGAAGGCGAAGAAGAAAGCCGGAAAAGACAAACTGCGGCCGGTATATGCAAACTTTAAGAAATTCTTCGATTATGAAAAAGAAGTGAACCGTGTTCTCGGAAAAAATAAGACGGACAGTCGTTTTGTTGGAATCGGTAAGCTTCTGAAAAAACAGTAGGAGGTGCAATATGGCTGAAAGTTATTCAGTAAAGGCGATATTGTCTGCGAGCGACCGTGGATTTTCGTCTGCGTTCAAGAGTGCGCAAAGCAGTGCGGAACGTTTGAAAAGTACATTGACGTCCGGTCTGGGATTTGGAATCATGACCGGGATCGGTCAGAAAGCATTCTCTGCAATAACGAGTGGAATATCCGGAGTGACAGGGGAGTTAAATGAATCATCTGCGGCATGGAAGACATTTAACGGAAATATGCAGATGATCGGAAAAGGGACAAAATCCATCACGAAGACAAGAGATGAATTACAGGATTTTGCTACAAAGACAATCTATTCCGCTTCGGATATGGCAACGACCTACAGCCAGCTTGCTGCCGTTGGAACAAAGAACTGTACGAAACTGGTAAAAGGTTTCGGAGGATTAGCTGCAGCTTCTGAAAATCCGACACAGGCAATGAAGACATTAAGCCAGCAGGCAACACAGGCGGCTGCAAAGCCAACGATCCAGTGGATGGACTTTAAATTGATGCTGGAACAGACGCCGGCAGGTATTGCGGCTGTTGCTAAAGGCATGGGGAAAACGACATCACAGCTTGTGCAGGATGTGCAGGACGGAAAAGTTAAGACAGAAGATTTCTTTAATGCGATAGCAAAGGTCGGAACAAACAAGTCCTTTACCAAGCTTGCTACGTCATACAAAACTGCGGGACAGGCTATGGACGGTTTGAAAGAGACGCTTGGTGTAAAGCTGATGCCGACTTTTAATAAGACATCGGATGTGGCGATTTCCAGCATTGAAAATGTAATTGGACATTTGGATAAAGTAGATCCGGATGGACTGGCAAAGAAAGTAGAATCTGCGGTATCCGTTGTATCTCCGTACTGGAAAGCATTTTCAAATGCAGCTTCCAAAGCCGGAAAAGCAATTATAAATGCGGTGTCGGCTGTTGGAAAATCTTTCGGTGGGCTGGCGCAGAAGAAGAGCAGTCTGGATACATTTACAAGTGTGGTAAGTGGTATATCCGATGCGATTGCGCATTTTGCGCAGATTGTGGCAGATCATTCAGACGAAATAGCGTCTGCAGCGCCAAAGGTTTTAAAACTTCTTTTGGCGATAAAGGGATTTAAGATCATCCAGTCGCTCGTTCCGGGAATCACCACATTTGCGGGTACGCTTTTGAAGTTAGGTGGAAAAGGCATTGTGGCATTAGCTGGTAAGTTATTCGGTGTTGCGGCAGGAGAGAAAGCGGTTGGAGTAGCAAGTAAAGAGTCTTTCGGAAGTCTTGTTCAGTCCGCTACAGCATTCTTGAAAATGGGAGCCGGAATCGCACTGATTGCAGCCGGATTTGCGTTGCTTACGCTTTCTGCGATTAATCTTGCAAAAGCCGGTCCTTTAGCTGCAGGTGTCATGCTTGGAATGGTTGTTGCAATCGGCGGGCTGCTGGTCGTTGCGAAAGAAGTTGCATCGACTTTAACTGCAGGGGCAGCCGGATTCATAGCCTTTGGTGCAGCAGTTGTTCTGGCAGGTGCAGGGATGTTATTGCTTACAACAGCAGCAACGAAGCTGGCATCTGCCGGACCGGTGGCAATTGGTGCGATGGTCGGCATGGTAGCAGCGGTTGCCTTGCTTGCAGCAGGAGCAGCGGTTCTGGCGCCGGCACTTACCGTTGGAGCAGTTGGTTTTATTGCCTTTGGAGCAGCGATTGTTCTGGCAGCAACAGGTGCGTTGATAGCAGGAGCAGCACTTAAGATTGTTGTTGGTGTCCTGCCGGCAGTTGTCCAGTATGGAGCGGCAGGAGCAGTATCCATCGCAGCACTTGGTGCGGCTATGCTTGTATTTGGCACGGGCGCAGCGATTGCCGGAGCCGGATGTATTGTACTGGGAGCCGGGCTCGTAGTAGTTGGCGCAGGAGCAGTGGCAGCCGGAGCTGGATTGCTGGTGCTTGGAACGGCAGTTCTTGTGGCGAGTGCCGGATTTACGGTGATTGGAAATACAATCACGAAAGTTGTGGATGCAATCAGTGGCGGTCTTACAAGTGTGCTGAATGGAATTGCCAAAGTGATTAATTCGGTCGGAACATCTGCAAAGAATGCCGGACAGGGATTTAAGAGTGTAGCAAGTGGGATTAAGACGATAGCCGGACTGTCGATTGGATCTATCGCAAAATCTCTCGGAGCTGTGTCGATCGGGCTTGGTAAAATTTCCAAAAAGGGTACAGGTGTAGGTCAGGCGGCGAGTGGATTGAAAACGCTGGCATCCGCATCTGCATCCGTAAATGTAAGTTTCGGAACAATGGGCGCGGTGGCGGCAAGTTCTTTATCTGCGGTTGGCAAGTCCATGAGCAAAGTGGCTTCTACAGCGAAGTCTGCAGGTAAAAATGCAGGAAGCGGTTATGCATCTGCTCTTCGCAGTGGTCTGAGTAAAGCTGTATCGGCTGCATCGAAAGCAACTACAAGTGTAAATGCAAGGCTGAGATCCGGGCGTTCTGGTGCGTACAGTGCCGGCTCTTACGTCAGCCAGGGGTTCGCAAGTGGAATGAGTTCCTGCCTTGGACAGATCGAAGCAGCAGCTGAGAGGATGGTATCTGCTGCGGACACAGCTATCCGGGCGAAAGCGAAGATCCACAGCCCTTCCAAACTCACGAAGAAGCATGGTGGATACATGAGTTTGGGATTTGGAAATGGAATCCTGAGTAAGATCAGTGAGGCTACAAAAGCGGCAAGAAAACTCGTCAGCGAAACGATGAAAGTATTTAAGACTGCGAAGAATAAGGGAAATTATGAGTCGCTTGGTGAAAAACTCAGTGATAAGTTCAAATCGCAGATGGAGAAGAAACGGGACAGTGCACTTAAGTCGGTCAAGAATATGATCAATGCGTATGTGAAGCCACTGAAAAAGCAGAATAAGAAGGCTTCCAGCAAGTATACGAAAGCCGGACGCTATCTAAACAGTGCATTTTCAAAATCATATAAAGCCGAAGTGAAGAAGCTGATCAAGGCAGCGGATTCCACATTTGATAAGTTGGGAAAGAAGTATCAGAAGAAATACGATGCGATCATCGATGCAAGAAAGACATTCATGGAGAATCTTGGAAATGTCAACAGTCTCTACACGGCGGATGATTACGGGAATATTGCATTGAAAGATTTTAATGCCGGCACAAAGCAGATCAATGCCTACGCAAAGAATCTGGAAAAGCTGAAGAAAATTCTTCCGGACGGACTGATGGAAGAAATCCTCGGACTCAGCACGGCAGAAGGTCTGGCTTATACGAATAATCTGCTTAAGATGTCTACGAAAAATCTGAAAGCTTACGGGGCAAGTTATACAAAATTCCAGAATGCTGCAAAGAAAACAGCAACCAATTACTATGCGCCGAAATTAAGCAGTCTTAAGAAGGACTTCTCTGCGCAGGTGACGAAAGAAGCAAAGGCGCTGAAAAAGCGCATGACTACAATTGGAGCAAATGCAATGAGCGGATTTGTGTCAGGAATGTCATCCAAGAAAAAGAATCTGAGTAAAGAAAGCCGGATACTGGCAAACGAAGTGATCAAGGCATTCCGAAAGAAGCTTAAGATTCACAGTCCGTCAAAGGTATTCGCTTCTCTGGCGACTTACACGGCAAAAGGATATATAAACCAGTTGGAGACCATGCGGCATAAGATTGCTGATGTAGCGCAAAGTATTGTGACCATTCCTGACGTTGCGGCACCGAGACTCGCAGGTGATTACACCGGCGATTTGTCAGCAGAGTATGAATATTACAGCAACGCGAAGTATACGATTGTTGTTCCGGTAGAAGTGGATGGACGAGAAGTGGCAAGAACGACTGCACCATATATGCAGAGCGAACTGGATTCGAGACAAAGTCGTGAGAGCAGACGGCATGGAAGAAAGTAAGGAGGCAGTATGTATAGTTTCGTAGATACGACAGATTTTCAGGTGGGGCGTGACGTCCCATCTGAAGCTTTGATGATAAATGGAATATTGATCGAGGATGAAATCCCGGAGTATCGGACCTTGCATGTCTCCGGACGGGAATTGTTAGAAACAGAAGTCACTACGCTGGACAGCACTGTGAATGATGGAACAAGGTATCAGAGTAAAAGATATCCGGAAAGAACGATTACTGTGACGTTTCAATTGATTGCCGGAAGTAATGCGCGGTTCCGTGCAGCATTTAATGAGCTGAATGCACTTCTGAATGTAGAAGAGGCGCAATTAATCTTCATGGATGAACCCGACAAGTATTACATTGGAACAATGGAATCGGTGGATGATATCGATCCGGGGAAGAATGCCGTGACAGGTTCTTTCAGTTTTAAATGCTCCGATCCGTTTAAGTATTCTGTGAAAGAATACGAGGTAGAACCGACAGATAATGCATTTGTGTTTGAATACGGCGGTACATATCGGGCATTTCCAAAGTTTGAAGTTGATTTTTACAATGACGAAAGCGGCGAAGAGAACGACAATGGAAGATGCGGTTATGTAGCTTTCTTCGATGACGAAGAACACATATTACAATTTGGCAATCCGGACGAATTGTCAGAAGAGCAGATCGAGGTTGTCGAACAGGAAACCAATACTTATCAGGTTCCGACAACGAAGGTGCAGGTTAATCATTCGTTCAAGAAATCGTCCGCATGGAATGCATTAAAGACGAAGTATAAAAATAACAGCGGTGTGCTGTATGGAACAGTGGCACAAAATGGAACGATGGGAGAGAAACATTCGCAGAATTCCACGAGTGAGGGAACTTACTATCTTACAGCGACAAGTTATGGATCGGGTTCTGGATGGCATGGTGCTGTAACGACATATTCTCTTTCGGAATCTGCTACAGATTTCCAGATGCAGTATGCGCAGAAGATGTGTGTGGACAGCACGAGTGCAGGAAAGAAGCAGAAAGGTCGTTTCCAGATGATATTGTCGGATGCGTCTGGGAAAATTGTAGCGGGCGTTGACATTTACAAGTCCGGTGACGGAACGAAAGGGAAGTACCGGATGATCGTGGATGGCAAGATCCGGAAAGAAGCAGAGATAGATCTGTCATTGCACAACAAGAGATTTGGAGAAAACCGGGCAGAGGATAAGAAGAAAAAAATAACTGCCATTAAGACCGCAAAATCATCCTGCATTACAAAGAAAGGCTCAAGAATTTCCTTTGACCTCGGCGGGATAAAAGCAAGCTTTACAGTGGAGAGCGTAGCGGCGAAATCCGTAAGCAAGATCACTGCCGGGTTCTTCCAGAAGAGCACGGCGGCAGCCATGAAATACAATGGAATGTATGAAATGAAACTGGTGAAGAACTATAAGAAGACGGTCACGGAGACTATAGATAAGATCGTACTGGAATGGCACGATGTACAGAATAAATTCAATGCAAATGATGTCCTTTCGATTGACTGCGCAAGTGCATCCGTAAAGCTGAATGAACTGGACAGGCAGGATCTTGGAGCACTCGGCAATAGCTGGGAAGAATTTTATCTAATGCCCGGAGTGAATCAGATCGGGTTTAGCTGGTCGGAGTGGGTAGAAGAGGAATACGCACCGGCCTTCAAATTGAAATACAGGGAGGTCTTTCTATGATCGTGTATTTTGCTGACCGTCATATGAACATATTAGGAAATGCAAGCACAACGCTTCCGGAAGGCTTGCTGATTGTCGATGATACAAAAACAGAAGAGATAGAAGCGGGCGTATCGGTTCTGGAATTGCATATTGCATACGATGCGCTTACGAGAAAAGAAGTGGAAAGATGTGCTGCGGTAGGAAATTATTTACTGTACCAGAGTAGCGATGAAAAATCTTTTTATACGATCATTGAGACAGAAGCAGATACAAAAAGCAGAGAAGTTATGGTTTATGCAGAAGATGCGGGATTGGATCTGCTGAATGAAATAGCACTTCCGTACACTGCAGATAAGGCATATGAGATCGATCATTATGTAAATAAATTTGCAGAAGACAGTGGCTTTGAGATCGGACTTAACGAGGTATCAGAAACAAAGAAACTTGCCTGGAATGATGAACAGACTGTGACGGAGCGGATATTAGACGTTGCCGGAGAGTTTGATGCAGAAATCGCCTTTTCCTTTGATGTAGAAGGAATGGCTGTAAAGCATAAGTATATCGACATTTACCAGAAGCGGGGACGGGACGCAGGAGTACAGCTTCATCTGAACCGCGATATCGACAGGATGGTAACGAAGAAATCAATTGCGAATCTTGCCACGGCATTGCTGCCATACGGTTCCACACCGGAAGACAGTGATATTGCAATCAATCTGCGAGATTATAAGTACGATGATGGAGATTTTTACATTGATGGAAATCTTCTGAAATCCAGGACAGCATGGCAGCAGTGGAGCCGGTTTTTCGCAGATGGACAGGGCGAAGGCGATATTGTAAAGACATTTAATTTTGATACAGTAAGTCAGGAACTCTTATGTGAGAAGGCGATAGAAGAGCTGAAGAAGATCCGGGAACCGGAAGTGAACTATGAGATTGATGTGCTTGAACTGCCAAAGGGTACAAAGATCGGAGATACCGTAAATATTGTGGATGAATCCGGCGAAGTATATTTTTCTGCGAGAATATTAAAAACGGAGATTTCAGAAACGGGCAGAAGTGTCAGCATTACTATTGGAGATTATCTGATCAAAGATAACGGAATCTCTCAGCAGGTGCAGGATCTGGCGGGAAACTTTAAGAATCTGGCAGACAATCGAACGCTGTATACATGGACCGCTTACGCAGATGATGAATACGGTTCCGGAATTTCGCTTGATCCGACCGGGAAAGCATATCTTGGAACACGTGCGAACCAGACTGTGAGAGATCCGGATATTTCCAATCCGGAACTGTATAAATGGGTGAGAGTAAAAGGGGAAGAAGGAGAAGCGGCAGTATTGCTTCACATAGAATCCTCGAGGGGCAGTGTATTTAAGAATAATGCAGTGTCAACGGTATTGTCGGTTGTTATATATCACGGAAAGGAGCGGATAGAAGATGCAGAGACTCTGAGAAAGACATTCGGAAGCGGTGCATATATCCAGTGGAAATGGCAGCGCTTAGAGGAAGAGACTTATGGAATTATCTCTTCCGGTGATCCAAGAATCAGAAACGATGGATTTTCATTTGCATTATCACCAGATGATGTAGATGTAAAGGTAACTTTTTTATGTGAATTAATTGTTTAGCAGGAGGATAAGAGCATGGGAATTAAAGCAGCAGATCAATTAACTATTATGGATGTCACGGATGCGTATTCTGTGATGCTTACGTCAGAAGCGTATACATTTATTGGAAATACAAGTGGAGCGCCTTCTGGGCTGTCCTGTATCACAGAGGCCGTGGCATTTTGTGGAACAAATCAATGCGCTTCTGTAAGCGTTGATAAGAGTTCAATTATACTTCCAACCGGAATCAGTGCAGCAGTTGAAGGAAGTGGTACAAATAAAGTGAAAATTACATTTACAACTACGGCTATCATCTCATCAGCGTGCGAGGCTACAATCCCGGTAGTAGTAGATGGTATTACAGTAAACAAAAAGTTTTCGTTCGCTGTAGCTAAAGCTGGTGTTAATGGGCAGGATGGTAAAGACGGGGCAAATGGCACTTCCGTAACCGTCAGTTCTACATCGGTGACATACCAGATTGGCTCAAGCGGTACGAACAAACCTACCGGATCATGGTCAGAGAACGTTCCCGCTGTTGAACGTGGCCAGTACTTATGGACAAAGACGGTAGTCAATTACTCTGATGGTAAATCTACGGAAGCATATAGCGTATCTTACCAGGGCACAAATGGAACAAACGGGGCAAATGGTACTTCCGTAACGGTATCATCTACTGATGTAACGTATCAGACCAGCTCAAGTGGTACAGAGGAACCTACTGGACCGTGGTCTCCTACTGTTCCATCTGTGGAGTATGGCCAGTTTTTATGGACTAGGACAAAAGTAACTTATTCCGACGGAAAATCCACAACTTCTTATAGTGTTTCTTATAAAGGCACGAACGGAACAAACGGGAAGGACGGAGTAAACGGAGCAGATGCCATTACTCTTACCGTGACATCCTCAAATGGAATCATTTTCAAAAATAACTCTGGGTCCACCGTTCTTACTGCGCATGTATTTAAAGGAGCTACCGAGCAGACAGTGGCCAACGACGGTACGGTATCCGGGATTGGAGTAGTTAAGTGGTATAAGGTCGGAGGATCAGCGCCTATTGCCACAGCAAAAACTTTAACAGTATCGGCAGTGGATGTAACAAATGCACAGGCATATACATGTCAGCTTGAAGATTAAGGAGTGAGAGGATGGCAATTTTAGCAAAGGCAGACATTACGATATCGAGGATTGTGGATGTGAAGTCAGTTACCACATATTACTTGCTGCAATCCTCAACTGCCGCCAAGCCAAACAAGCCGACAGCAATCCCGCCCGGTGGAAATTGGAATACAACAGAACCAACATACGAGTCAGGATCAACAAGCACCCTATACACTGTAATCTTGACTATAATGTCCAATGATACATACAGCTATTCGGATGTATCGAAGTCCAGCAGCTACGAAGCAGCCAAGGAAGCCTGGAATAAGGCAAATCGGGCGCAGGCGGCTGCTGACGCTGCGGCGAAAGTTGCAACGAATTTTATACAGGGAACGGATGATGGCTTGATTGTAGGAAATATGGAAGCGGATACATTAGGAGCAAATGTAAAGGTAGATTCTGATTCTATGGAAATTCGAAACGGAGATACGGTGCTGGCGAAGTATGCGGCAGATAAAGTGGAGCTGGGGAAGAATAGTAAAGATGCTGTGGTGGAAATGTGTGGTGGAACAACATCGATTGTATCTTCTATACAGGAAAAAGATGGAGAAAGCGTAACATTTTCAAAAATAAAGGGAGCAGATGGAGTTGAAATTGATGCAGCTTCACATCTGAATATGTCCGGACCTGTAGCAATAAATCTTGATTCTACTAATTATTACGAAAATGACAATGGAATGGATACATCAGCATCAATACTTTCCTTGATGAGCCCGGAGGTTAATGCGGAAAATGATGCAGTAACTTTTCTTGAGTATCTGACAGAATATTACGGCACATCAGGGACGGGAGTTGGTAAGCAGATACAAAACTATATAGGTGTATTGGATTCTGGAATTTTATTGAGATCGCAAATCAGTCATCAGGGAGTCATGAGTGAGAATGATAAGATTGCGCTATTATTAAATAATGCAGATGGGCGTTTGCATGTCTACTCGAATGACGTGACTATTATTTCGCATAATTCAACCGGTAATGCCATAGGTGTTGGAGTTGGAACCGGAGGAGTAAACCGAGGGCTCCATGATGAAGTAGCCAGAAAATGGCAGTTGTATTCAGATGAGACAGATCTGTACTTGGGACCGCCGGCCAGAGATACCTTTAAACCATATTACACAAAAGGCGATAAAATTCCATGTGAGATCAGCACTGGTGGTTATGTTACCGGTGGCGGTAATCAGATTATATTTTCAGTCCCATTGTCCAAACCGCTTGTAGGAGTATCGGCAGCAACGGCAACTACGAACAATGGTTTTCGAGGAAGACAGGGCGGTAAATATACACACGGCTCATCTGCGAGTACATATGTAAAGCCAGCTTCGTATTCCTGCTATGTCAGAGAGTCGTGGATAGAAGTAAGAATAACGATCAGCAGTACAGCCAATGTCGCCAACAATGATGCCATTGGAGTCGCGTGGTCAGGATATTTAACATTTTCATAGGAGAATTTTACATGAACACCCCAAGAGCAAGACCGTAACGGTCTTATTTTATTTGCATAATTTAAAGAAAGCAGGAAAAGAAAGTGAAAGAAATCATCTTACAGACATATGGAGTCGTTCTGTCGATCGTGCTTGGGTATATCGTCTGGCTTTTGAAGGAGCAGAAGAAGAGACAGCAGAAGGATGCCATAGAGCGAAATAAGCGTATCGCTGACGAGAATGAGAAACGGGATGCAAACAGTGCCGGTACGATGCTGCTTCTTCGGGTGCAGCTAATCGAGTACCACGACAGGTATATGAAGATCGGTTCTATTCCGTCCTATGCTTATGAGAACTTCTGCCAGATGTACGAAGCGTATCACAGGCTTGGCGGAAATGGCATGGTTGAAAAAATGCATGAAGAGATCCAGGAATTACATTTGAAACGAAAAGGAGAATAGATTATGGGAAAAGCAATGAGCGCAGAGCTTCTTCTGCGGTATATCAGTTACCTACTGACCGGAATCGGCGTATTGGCATTTCTGGTCAGTGTGATCGTGCAGGCAGTGAAAGAGATGCCGGTATTTAAGAAGATACAGACCAGTGTTGTAGCACTGGCGGTGTCACTGATCCTGACGCCGATCAGTGTGATCGTCTTGTGTAATTATTATCGGATTGTGATTGAATGGTATTATATTTTCGCAGCAATCGTGGCTGCTTTTATTGTATATCTGGTAAGTACAGGCGGATGGGAGCGAGTTGCATCGATCTGGAATCGGAGTAAATATAAGAAATAAGGATGTTTGGAAAGGAATGATATTATGGCAAGATATAATGTTCATGGCGGACACAATAGACATGTCCCAGGCATCATCTCGTATTTGGATGAGGTGACCGAAGATCGGAAGATTTCAAAAGAGTTGCAGAGACTTCTCAGCGCAGAAGGACATACTGTGCATGATTGTACGGATGATTCTGCAAGAACACAGAACGGAAATCTTAGCAACATTGTAAAGAAATGTAACAAGAATACGGTGGATTTAAACATGTCTATCCATCTCAATGGCTGCAAAAAAGCAAAGAAAGACGGAAAAGTCAAAGGTGTTGAAGTCTGGGTATCCAGCATGAGTTCCAAGGCGGTTCCTTATGCTAAGAGAGTATGTGCGGAAATGGCAAAGCTTGGCTTTACAAACCGTGGAGTGAAGGGTTGCAAAGAGAACAACCGCTCTTTAGCAGTTATCAGACGCACGAATGATCCGGCAATGCTGATTGAAGTCTGCTTTGCCGATGACAAAGATGATATCCTGCTGTACAAGAAGCTAGGATATAAGACTGTCGCAAAAGCGATCGCAGAAGGCCTGATCGGAAAGAAGATAGAAAAGAAGCCGGCAGCGAAGAAAGCTGCGGATAAATCTTTCAAAGTAAAGACCAAACAGGCACTTAATATTTACAAGAGTCCCGGCAAAGATTACACTGGAAAGAAAGCACCGGAATCGGTCTATACAATCACGGAAACGAAGACCGTGGAGAAGATGCCGTATGGCAGATTAAAGTCCGGCGAGGGCTGGATTAAGATATCCAGTAAATACGCAGAAACGCTGTAAAAACGCATTATAATAAGGAAGAAAAATAAGCGAGAACGTTTTTGGGCGTGTTCTTCCGTACCGATATCCGTAAGGATACCGGTGACCTCGTTGTAAGGCATTGTGTATCGCTGGGAGAGATACCGCATGGATGCACCCAGTTCACCATCAGGACCACCGAACTGGGATATGATCACCTGAGCTATCTTTGGATTTGTCTGGGTGATTTTTACCGGATGTTGCAGACGCTTTTCATAATTCCACATAGATTAACAGCCTCCTTCCTGCCATGGCCAGCTCTGTGTGCTCCACTGCCAGCGTTCACATGGAGTGGCAGTTGCAGTATCGATCGTGAGCGGCCCATAATTTCTGGAATATTCCTGAAGTGCGCGTGTGCGCTGCGTACGAAATTCCTCAAAATACTCTAATGCTTCTGCGTCATCAGGGTGTGTGTCGAGAAATAAAGTCACATCATTGACTGCAAAGCTGACGGCATTGATCCATTGTAAGAGTTCTTGACGGGATAATCTTTTATCATTATTCATCGAAGAACACCTCCTGTTCCAAGAAATGGTTTATCGAGTTCGGCAAAAATAGTACCTGCATGCAGCCCTTTCGGCGGATCGTACAGGCACTGGAATTTCTGGATGGGAACATATGCCATAGCAAGAACCTGCATGGAAATATTGGAAGTGTTATCGGAGCAGGCATGCTCATGACAGCCGGAGCCTGAAGGAACACCAAGGGAAACGTTCCGCATGGAGTTGCCGCAGCAATTAGAAGCTTGATAGCGATAATTAGGCATTTTTAGAAACCTTCCTTTTCAATTATTTGCATTATTATAATATGAAAGAAGTCAAAAAGAGGTGCAAAGACCGGAATTTTTAGTTGTTTTTAGAATCATATCTGAGTATAATGAATACGATTGGAGTGTAAATAAAATGACAAGGACAGTGAAAAGAGAAATTACAGAACAAAGGAAAAAAACAATCCCATATTTTGATTATAGTCTGGTCGCAATTCTTATATGCCTTGTATGTTTCGGGCTGGTAATGTTATACAGCACCAGTGCATACAGTTCCATGAAGATCACCGGACAGAAAAGCAGTATATTTTATTTGAAGAAACAGATAATTTTCTGTCTGGCTGGTTTTTTTGTGATGTGGTTCATCTGCCGCTTTATTGATTACCACTGGTACATTAAGCGCGCAAAATTGCTATATTGGGTATCCATAATACTGATGGCACTTGTACAAAGCCCAATCGGAAAAGGAGCCAAGGGAGCTAAGAGATGGATCATGTTACCTGGAATCGGACAGTTTCAGCCATCGGAGGTTGCAAAGATTGCGGTGATACTATTTATCCCGGTAGTGATCTGCAAGCTTGGAAAGAAGATTAATACAAAAGAAGGATTTATCCATGTAATGGTCTGGGGACTGTTATCCGCAGCATGTGTATATTTTTTGACAGATAATTTAAGTACAGCGATTATCGTAATGGGCATCAGCATTATTATGATTTTTATTGTTCACCGGAAGACAAAGATCTTCTTTGTAGCTGCAGGTGGCGGTCTTGCAGCGATACTGGTGGGCGTGAAGATCTTGGGTATGGTACTTACGACAAGTAAGAGTTTCCGGATGCGACGGGTTCTTGTATGGCTGAATCCAGAAAATTATGCATCAGAAGGCGGATACCAGATTATGCAGGCGTTATATGCGATTGGTTCCGGAGGCTTTTTTGGAAAAGGTCTTGGAAACAGCGCACAGAAGACAATCATTCCGGAAGTGCAGAATGATATGATCCTTTCTATTATATGTGAAGAACTTGGCGTGTTTGGAGCAATTCTCGTTCTGACACTGTTTGGCTTATTATTATACCGTCTGCTGTTTATTGCACAGAATGCGCCGGATTTGTATGGTTCACTGATTGTGACGGGAATATTTGCTCACATGGCTTTACAGGTATTTTTAAATGTGGGAGTTGTGACAAATCTGATTCCGACAACAGGTATTACATTACCATTTATCAGTTATGGGGGAACAGCAATTCTGTTCCTTTCTATAGAAATGGGAATTGCGCTAAGTGTTTCAAAACAAATAAAAATAGAACAATAACGGAATAAAAGTCTTTCTTTTCCGATGTGAATGTGCTATGATATTAAACGTAGTATTAAAAACTACATTTAATGGAAATAAAAAGTTTACCGGGAGGAAGACATGAGTTATAAAATAGTTGTAGATAGTTGTGGTGAATTAACGGAAGAGATGAAACAGTCAGAGCATTTCGTGACCGCATCACTGGAGATAGAAGTAGATGGTTATCATATCATTGACGATGCAACATTTGATCAGAAGGATTTTTTGAGAAGAGTTGCAGCGGCTCCGGAGTGTCCGAAGTCCTCCTGCCCATCACCGGAACGTTACATGGAGATGTATCACTGTGATGCTGAGCATGTATATGCAGTTACATTATCGGCTGAGCTGAGTGGTTCTTACAATAGTGCAGAGTTGGGGAAGAACCTTTATAAAGAAGAATATGGAGAGAAACAGATCCATGTATTTAATTCTAAGTCTGCTTCAGTTGGAGAGACTCTAATCGCACTGAAGATTGCAGAGTGTGAAGAAAAGCAGATGAGCTTTGAAGAGATTATTAAGACAGTGGATGCTTATATAGAAGAGCAGCACACGTATTTTGTACTGGAGACATTGGAGACATTGAAAAAGAACGGAAGACTGACTGGTATTAAAGCGATGATGGCAACTGCGCTTAATATCAAGCCGGTAATGGGTTCTACACCGATTGGAAGTATCTGTCAGCTGGGTCAGGGAAGAGGCATGAAGAAAGCAATCGAGAAGATGGTTGCGCAGGTGAAGAAAGATGCGATACGACCAGAAGAGAAGATTCTTGCGATTACACACTGCAATTGCCCGGAGCGTGCTGAAGACATGAAGAAAATGGTTCAGGAACAGATGAAGGTAAAAGACATCATCGTCCTGGATACGGCGGGGATCAGCAGTATGTATGCAGCAGACGGTGGAGTGATTCTGGTTGTCTAATCCGGAAAGGTGTGATAGAATAACGGTAGTTATTCGATAAGAAGGAGACAGATACCTGATGAGTCAGACCAAAGTTGATAATTATAAAGAAGAAAAAGCAAACCGGCGAAGATTACGCCGGAAGCACAGATTATATAATCTGATGCGCAAGTGTCTGGTAGTATTTGTAGGAGTGATCTTACTTGGCTGGATTACTTATTCGGCGTATCATACTTATGAAGCGAAGCAGTCAAGACCGGAAGTAGAGATTGATTACAGTGCTTTGCAGAATTTTCAGAGCAATCTGGATAAAGCAGAAGAATAAAATAAATAATAAGAATCAAAGAGAGTTGATGTTCAAAAGCGTAGGCTTGCGAGTGTCAACTCTCTTTATATGTATATAATGAGTCAAGTCACATTCTATGTTGATTTCACAAAAAACACACAAAAAAGGCTTGAAATCACTGAAAAAGTGTTTTACAATTAGTTCAAGTGGTAGAAAGTGGTGAGAAGTGGAGAAAAGTGGTGCGAAAGTGGTGGACCACTTTGAAAGAAGGTGAGTTCATTATGCTAAGGGGATTAAAAGGAGAATACAGTCATAACATAGACGCCAAAGGGCGACTGATCATTCCGGCTAAGTTCCGTGACGATTTAGGGGAGCATTTCGTCATAACAAAAGGAATGGAAAACTGCCTGTATGTATACCCGGAAGCAGAATGGATCGCTTTTGAAGAGAAACTGAACAACTTACCGACGACCACAGACAAAAAAGCCCGCGCATTTGCATATTTCTTCCAGGGAAGTGCAATTGATGGCGACCTTGACAAACAAGGCAGAACTCTTATTTCAGCCCCACTCAGAGACTTCGCCGGACTAGGAAAAGAAGTTGTATTTGTCGGCATGGGGAAGCGTGCCGAGATCTGGGATAAGGCAAAATGGGAAGCTAAGAATGCTGAGGTGGAAATGAATATTGAGGATATTGCATCCGATATGGAAGCAAGCGGGTTCAGTATCTAGAGGGAGAAGATATGGAATTCGTACACAAATCAGTATTATTAAAAGAAACAATTGATGGATTAAAGATTAAACCGGACGGCATCTATGTAGATGGAACGCTCGGTGGAGGCGGACATGCCAGTGAAGTGGCAAGACGTCTCAGTGACAAGGGGAGTATTATAGGAATAGACCAGGATGCCGCTGCAATTGAAGCAGCCGGGATTCGCTTAAAAGACTTCGGAGAGAAAGTCATAATAGTAAGAAGTAACTATTGTGATATGAAGTCACAGCTAGGTAAGTTAGGCATTGACAAGGTCGATGGGATCGTGCTCGATCTGGGCGTATCATCTTATCAGTTAGATACGGCAGAGCGGGGATTCTCTTATCGCGAAGATGCACCTCTCGATATGCGGATGGACAGACGTCAGAAGATGACAGCGAGAGACATCGTCAATGACTATGAAGAACGGGAACTTTATCGTGTGATCCGTGATTATGGCGAAGATAAGTTTGCCAAGAACATTGCAAAGCATATTGTGGCTGCGCGTCAGAAAGCACCGATTGAGACAACGGGACAACTGACAGAGATCATACGTGCATCAATCCCGATGAAGTTTCAGAAGAAGTCCGGACATCCGGCAAAAAGAACCTTCCAGGCAATTCGTATTGAATTGAACCAGGAGCTGGAAGTGCTAAAAAAATCATTGGACGCTATGATTGATTTGTTGAATCCAGGGGGCAGACTGTGCATCATTACATTCCACTCACTGGAAGACCGGATCGTGAAAAGTGCATTTCGTAAGAATGAAAATCCATGCACATGTCCAAGCGATTTTCCTGTATGTGTATGCGGGAAAATATCAAAAGGGAGTATTATCACTAGAAAACCAATCCTTCCGAGCAAGGAAGAGATGGAAGAAAACAGTCGTGCAAAGAGCGCAAAGCTTCGTATTTTTGAGCGGAGCTGACACATGAGTATGTAATAATTAAAAGTGGGAAAGGGGTGAGCGCGCATGGCATACAGACAGATGACAACAAGAAGAAGACAGAATGTACAAAGAGCGTCTTATGTTTACGGTAATGTTGTAAGACAACCGGCATACGAACCGGAAAGACGCGCGCAGGAACCCAAAAAGAAAAGGACAAGCAGACAGGTAAAGAAAAACCGCAGACAGGCTCTGCGAATGAACAGAGGATATGTTGTATTCATGGCGGTTGCAGCAATCGCCATGCTGCTTGTATGTATCAAGTATGTTAATTTGCAGTCAGCAAATATGAGCCACGCAAAAAAGATTTCAGCGATGGAAGAAGAACTGGCAACTCTGAAAGAAGAGAATACGACCAGATACAATGCAATCGTGGATTCTGTGAATCTGGACGAAGTGCGTAAAAAGGCTAAGAAAGACCTTGGCATGGTAGATGCTTCCGATTCTCAGGTCGTGGAATATAAAAAACCTTCTCTGGATTATGTAAAGCAATATGAAAGCATTCCAAAGGAAGGTGCACTTACAAAAGTACAGACGAAAAAAAGTAAATAACAGGTGAAGAAATAAATGGCAAGAAGAAAGAGAAATCCTTTTAAAAGGAAATTTAATAAGGCCATGCAAAAAAAGCTAGTCATGCTCTTTATGGGATTTGTACTGGCTTTTGTTTTTCTTGCAGGCCGGATTACTTATATTAATGCATCAAATGGTGACAAATATACAAAAGTGGTGCTGGACCAGCAACAGTATGACAGCCGTACAATCCCGTTTAAACGAGGAGATATCGTAGACCGTAATGGAACCAAGATGGCGACAAGTGAACGTATTTATAATGTTATTCTGGACATGAAGGCAATGCTCAGTAAGGACGATTATATAGAACCGACCATTGAAGCGTTGAAGAAATATTTTGATATTAAGGAAGAAGATATCCGAAAACTGATGAAGACCAACCCGTCCGGGCGTTATAACGTTCTGAAAAAAGGAATCGGCTATAAAGAAGCGAAAAAATTCAACATAATGAAGAACAGTGAGAAGTATTCGAATGTACAGGGAATCTGGCTTGAGGAAGATTATGAACGGAAATATCCGTATAACTCACTGGCAAGCGATACACTTGGGTTTACCGTAGATGGAAACATAGGAAGCAATGGAATTGAAGCATCTTATAACGAAGTCCTGAATGGTACGGATGGAAGAGAATATGGCTATCAGGATACAACCTCTACTTTTGAACAGACCGTAAAAGAGCCGGTCAATGGAAAGACAGTTGTCTCTACAATTGATTTGCAGGTACAGAGTATAGTTGAGAAGCATATTCTGGCGTTTAATAAAAAACATCAGAATGAAGCAAGAAAAGGAACCGGAAGTGAGGATACGGCAGTCATTGTAATGAATCCAAATAACGGAGAGATTCTTGCGGAAGCATCTTATCCGAATTACAATCTGAATAAGCCGAGAGATCTGTCAGCATATTATACAAAAAATGAACTTGCAAAGATGACGGATAAAGAGAAGATCGAGACACTTAACGCGCTGTGGAAGAATTTTTGTGTGACAGATACTTATGAACCAGGATCAACGATCAAACCATTTACGGTTGCAACGGGACTGGAACTGGGTGTATTGACAGGAAATGAAAGTTATAACTGTACCGGTGTACTCAGAGTAGGCGGACACGATATCCACTGCAGTCATCGTAATGGACATGGAATGCAGACACTTAAGCAGACACTTGAAAATTCCTGTAACGTTGCAATGATGCGGATCGGCGCGCAGATCGGGAAAGACGAATTCAGCCGTTATCAAAAGCTGTTTGGATTTGGCACATCGACGGGCATAGATCTTCCGGGTGAGGCAAGTACAGAAGGCCTTTTGTATTCACCGGAGAAAATGGATTCTGCCAGTCTTGCAACTAATGCTTTTGGACAGAATTTCAACGTAACAATGACTCAGCTTGCAGCTTCATTCAGTTCTCTGATCAATGGCGGCAGTTATTACAGACCGCATGTTGTAAGACAGATCAAAGATGAAAATGGAAATGTGACAGAGAGCAAGGATCCGGTGCTTGTACGGAAAACGATTTCCCAGGAGACCTGCGATGTAGTGAAAGATTACATGCGCGGCGTAGTTACAAACGGAACCGGAAAGACGGCAGCCGTTAAGGGATACGATGTGGGCGGAAAGACTGGTACAGCGGAGAAACTCCCAAGAAGGAATGGAAAATATCTTGTATCTTTTATCGGATATGCACCGCAGAAAAATCCGCAGGTTGTTGTCTATGTTGTGATCAATGAACCAAACGTCAGTGACCAGGCGAATAGCGGACTGGCAACCCAGCTCTCAGCAGATATTATGAAAGAGATTCTTCCGTATCTGGGAGTGGAAAAAATCTCAGACAGCAAGAATTAACAGAATAACCTTACATAAGCAGTAATAGATTATTACAAAGCTTGTGTGAGGTTTTTTTGTTTGAAGAACAGAACATATAATAAGAAGAAAATATTTTTTGTATTCTCCTGCGCGCTCATCCTGCTTATTCTGTTGTTCGGAAGACTTGCGTGGCTGATGATCTTCCGCGCAGAAGAATATCAAAAGAAAGCACAGCAGTTACATGAAAGAGAGCGCGATATTAAAGCTGCAAGAGGAGAAATCGTTGACCGGAATGGAAAAATCCTAGCAACAAACCGGACAGTCTGCACAATTTCTGTAATACACAGTCAACTGAAAGATTCGGAAAAGGTAATTAAAATATTGACAAAAGCACTTCACATGGAAGAAGCGCAGGTGAGAAAAAAAGTGAAAAAAATATCATCTATGGAGAGGATTGCGTCAAATGTAGAGAAAAAGACGGGAGATAAAATTCGAAATCTTGGGCTGGATGGTGTTAAGGTAGACGAAGATTTTAAACGATATTATCCTTATGGAAAACTTGCATCAAAGGTTCTTGGATTTACAGGAGGGGATAATCAGGGAATTATTGGCCTGGAAGTGCAGTATGAAGATTATTTAAAAGGGATAAATGGGCAGATTTTGACAATCACAGATGCGAGAGGAATAGAACTGGACGAAGAAGCAGAAGGACGAAAAGAACCGGTAAAAGGCGACACACTGAAAATCAGCCTGGATGCAAATCTTCAAAAATATGCAGAGCAGATGGCAGAAAAAGTCATGGAAGAAAAACAGGCGGAAAAAGTTGCAATACTGCTTATGAATCCGCAGAATGGAGAAATATTTGCAATGGTTAATGTACCGGAATTTGATCTGAATGATCCTTTTTCGCTTCCAGGTGAAGAAAAGAAAAATCTGACACCGGAAGAAGAGCAGGATGCACTTAACCGGATGTGGCGTAATGAATGTATCAGTGATACATATGAGCCGGGTTCTACATTTAAGATCATTACGGCATCGGCATGCCTGGAAGAAGGAGTGGTAAAGCTTTCGGATCGTTTTCATTGCCCGGGTTATAAAGTTGTGGAAGACCGGAAAATCCGCTGCCATAAAGTGGGAGGACACGGTGCGGAAAATTTTGTGGAAGGGATTCAGAATTCCTGTAATCCGGTATTTATTGACATCGGACTCAGACTTGGAGTAAATGATTTCTATAAATATTTCCAGAAGTTTGGACTGCTTTCACCAACCGGTGTGGATCTGCCGGGAGAAGCTGGAACAATCCTGCATAAGAAAAATCGTGTAGGACAGGTAGAACTTGCAACTATGAGTTTTGGACAGTCTTTTCAGGTTACACCGATGCAGATGGCAGCAACGGTCAGTTCTCTTATAAATGGAGGAAAGAGAATTACACCTCATTTTGGAGTAGAAGTTACAGATTCGGAGAAAAAGAAGACGGAAGTCTTTTCTTATGGAAGAAAGAAGAGAATTCTCTCAGCGAAGACTTCAGAGACCATGCAGGAACTGCTGGAAGGAGTGGTGGCAAAAGGCTCTGGGAAAAAGGCATATGTAAAAGGATATCATATTGGGGGCAAAACAGCGACTTCCCAGACTTTGCCAAGAAGTGCCGGAAAATATATTTCTTCCTTTATAGGATTAGCTCCGGCAGAAAATCCACAGGTTCTGGGCATGTGTGTGATCTATAATCCGAAAGGGATCTATTACGGGGGAACGATTGCAGCTCCGGTGATCGGAAACATTTTTCGGGAGACATTCCCGTATCTTGGCATTGAAAAAGAGTAGGAAATGAAGTATACTAGGTTCGTCGAGGACTTAACAGTCTGACAAAAAGATAAAAGAGGTGGATTATGAATTATACAGTATTTATGCCGGTATTGATTGCCTTTGCATTCAGTGCGATTCTGGGACCGATCATTATTCCGGTACTGCGAAAATTGAAGATGAATCAGACAGAGAGGGAAGATGGTGTGAAGTCCCATCTGAAGAAGGCAGGAACCCCGTCCATGGGCGGAGTGATCATCCTTTTGAGTGTGGTACTTACTTCAATCTTTTATATCAAAGATTATCCGAAGATCATCCCAATCCTGTTTGTGACAGTTGGCTTTGGTCTGATCGGTTTTCTGGATGATTATTTGAAAGTTGTGATGAAGCGTTCCGATGGTCTATATCCAAAACAGAAGATGGCATTACAGATCGTAGTTACTGCAATCTTCGCATTTTATGTGGTAAAATTCACGGATGTATCTCTGAAAATGCTCATTCCGTTCTCCGGAGGAAAATATCTGGATATCGGATGGCTGGCAATTGTCCTGATGTTTTTCGCTGTGATCGGCACAGTAAACGGTGTCAATTTCACTGACGGTCTGGATGGACTGGCATCCAGCGTAACCGTTCTTGTTGCAACATTTTTTACGGTTGTTGCGATCGGAACGAAAAGTGGAATCGAACCTGTAACATGTGCAGTTGTTGGTGCGCTGCTTGGATTTTTATTATTTAATGTATATCCGGCAAGTGTATTTATGGGAGATACAGGATCTCTTGCCCTTGGCGGTTTTGTGGCTTCAACAGCTTATATGCTTCAGATGCCGATCTTTATCCTGATCGTAGGACTGATCTATCTGGTAGAAGTATTATCGGTTATGATCCAAGTCACATATTTTAAGAAAACCGGAGGAAAACGTATTTTTAAAATGGCGCCGATCCATCATCATTTTGAGCTGTGTGGATGGTCAGAAACGCGTGTGGTCGCAGTATTTTCAATTATTACGGCTCTGTTGTGTCTCGTAGCGCTTATGGCAATGTAGGAGGAGAAAATGGAAGTAACAGGAAAGAAAGTACTGGTATTCGGTTCCGGTATCAGCGGAATCGGAGCTGTAAAATTATTGGAAGATCATGGAGCAGAGGTTATTCTTTACGATGGAAATGACAAGTTGGATAAAGTTGCTATGAAAGAACAGCTTGGGGATGGAGTAAAAGCAGAGATTATCCTTGGTGAATTTCCGGAGAAACTGATTGATACATTAGATATTGCAGTGTTGAGCCCAGGAGTACCAACAGACCTTCCGGTTGTAAATGCAATGCGTGATAAGAAGGTTGCTGTGATCGGTGAAGTAGAGCTTGCGTATGCATTTGGAAAAGGTGATGTGCTAGCAATTACCGGTACGAACGGTAAGACGACAACAACAACGCTTCTCGGTGAGATCATGAAAGCATACAAAGAGCATACATATGTTGTAGGTAATATCGGTAATCCGTATACTGTGGCAGCAAGACAGATGGAAGAAGATGCAGTTGCAGTTGCAGAGATGAGCAGTTTCCAGCTTGAGAGCATCGTAACATTCCGTCCGAAGGTCAGCGCGATCCTTAACTTTACACCGGATCATCTGAATCGTCATCACACGATGGAAGCATATGTGAATGCAAAGAAGAATATTGCAAAGAACCAGACAGCAGAAGATTACTGTATCCTGAACTACGAGGACGAGAGAACGAGAGAGTTCGGAGAACATATAGATGCACAGGTGATTTATTTCAGCAGCAGACAGAAGTTGGAAAAAGGAATATATCTGGATAACGGGAATATGATTTATAAGAACCCGGAAGAAGTGCTTGTATGCAATGTAGATGAATTACAGCTTCTCGGTATGCACAATTATGAGAATTATATGGCGGCTGTTGCGATGGCAGCAGTATATGGTGTGCCGATGGATATTATCCGCAAAGTGATCCGTGCATTTAAAGGTGTAGAACATCGTATCGAATATGTAACAGAAAAGAACGGTGTTGTTTATTATAATGATTCCAAAGGAACCAATCCAGATGCTGCGATCAAAGGAATCCAGGCAATGAACCGCAGAACGGTGCTGCTTGGCGGAGGATATGACAAAGGCTCCGAGTTTACAGAGTGGATCAATGCATTTGATGGAAAGGTTAAGAAACTGATCCTGATTGGCGCAACGAAGGAAAAGATTGCTGCAGATGCAGAAAAATGTGGTTTCCATGATTATGTGTTTGCAGATACTTTTGAAGAGGCAGTCCTTCTTGCAGCAAAGACAGCCGAGAGTGGAGAGGCAGTGCTTCTGTCACCGGCATGTGCAAGTTGGGGAATGTTCCCGAATTATGAAGTACGTGGAGATGAATTTAAAAGAATTGTAAATTCCTTATAAGGAGTGCAAAATAGTTTGACCACGTTCAAGGTAAGAGTGAAAAAATATGATCTGACACTGCTGGTTGTGCTGATGCTTTTAATTCTGGCGGGACTTGTGATCCTGTACAGTACAAGTGTCTATAATGGCGAAGTGAAGTTTCACGATGCCATGTACTATCTGAAAAAGCAATTATTTGCAACAGCACTGGGACTGGCGGTGATGTATCTGGTAGCAGGTATTGATTATCATATCTGGAAATATGCTGCTGTAGCTGGCTATGTGGGAGCGGTGGCTCTTTCCGTTTTAGTCCTTTTAGCAGGAGAAGAATACAATGGGTCCAAAAGATGGTTGTCTTTGGGCCCTTTTTCGTTTCAGCCTTCTGAATATGCCAAGGTCGCACTGATTTTATTTCTTGCATGGATGGTAAATAAAAATGCTAAGAAAATAGAGAAGATTACGATATTATTCAAGGTACTGTTCTGTATCCTGCCAATTGTAGGGCTGGTCGGAGCAAGTAATCTGAGTACAGCGATCATCATTCTTGGAATCGGAGTGATCCTTGTATTTGTGGCAAGTCCGAAATATGTACAGTTCATCTGGATGGGAGTGATCGGGACAGGATTTATGACGGTATTTCTCATGCTTGAGAGCTATCGCCTGGAGCGCCTTCTGATCTGGCGTAATCCAGAGCAGTTTGCCAAAGGATATCAGACAGTGCAGGGACTGTATGCAATCGGTTCCGGAGGACTGTTCGGCAGAGGGCTTGGCAGAGGAATCCAGAAACTTGGGTTTGTTCCGGAGGCGCAGAATGACATGATTTTTTCTATCATTTGTGAGGAATTTGGGCTGGCAGGCGCCGGCTTTTTGATTTTTTTATTTTTACTGTTATTGTGGCGCTTTTTTGTGATTGCGGTGCATGCGAAGGATCTGTTTGGCGCGCTGATTGTGTCGGGTGCGATGGCACATCTGATGATTCAGGTCATACTGAATATTGCTGTTGTCACCAATGCGATTCCAAATACAGGGATTACATTGCCGTTTGTCAGCTATGGGGGAACGTCGATCGTGTTTCTTCTTGCAGAAATGGGACTTGTGCTGAATGTGTCAACAATGGTAAGATAAAAAAAGCGAAAAGAGCTTTTAGGAGGCAGACAGATGGAAAGAGAAAGAAATGCAAGGCGCAGAAAGAACGCAAAGAAAAAGAAACAGGCGCAGAGAATCTATGCACTGGTTGTTCTGATAAGCGGACTTGCGATTATTATAATGACGGTCCTGCTTTTGTTTCATATACAGAGGATTGAAGTAAAAGGAAATGAATACTGTTCGGACAGGGAAGTGGCAGAGAGCATAAAAAGTGGCAGGCTTTCTACAAATTCCCTGTATCTGGTATTACAGTATGGGATGGGAAAAGGAAACGTGCTCCCGTGTTTTGAAAGTATGCAGGTATCTATGAAAAATCCATGGACCGTGCAGATCCGTGTAAAGGAAAAGACAATTGTTGCCGGTATGAAAGAGGGAGAACAGTATGTTTATTTTGATTCAGAAGGACTTGTTGTAGATAAAAGTGCCGTAAAAAAAATGGTGCCTCTTGTAGAAGGCATCACGTTGACTTCCAGTGGTGAGTACAAGGTATTGGAATGTGCAGATGCAAAACTTTTTTCGGAAGTACTGGATGCGTGCCGGGAATTACAGAATTATAATCTGTCAGTGGACAAGATTACCTGCAGGAATGACAGGATCTATTTGCGGATCGCAAATGTAAAAGTAAATCTTGGAGAGAGCATTTCCGCAGAGAAGATTGCACAGATCCCGCCAATTATCGAAAAACTGGGCGGGCAGGAAGGAACTCTGCATTTGGAAAATTACGCTGACGGGCAGGAAACGATCACATTTGAAAAAGCAAAAAAATCAAAATAAAAATAAGAAAAATTCCGCAATTCTATTGATATTTTATACAAAAGCCTATATTATATAATATATATGGCAAGCTGTACTTTTGTATGTGTTGCTTTATGTATAACGCATCGTGCCGCAGTGCCGCAGGATCGGGGAAGATGGCACGGCGGGATACTCGAAGAGTATGGGATGTATAATATATATAATAAGGATAACAAAGGAGGAGAAACCCTTGCTAGAAATTAAGACAAATGAATCAGAAGCAGCGGCAAAGATAATTGTTGTTGGAGTAGGTGGCGGAGGAAATAACGCCGTGAACCGTATGATCGATGAACAGATTGCCGGTGTGGAATTTATAGCTATTAATACAGATAAACAGGCTTTACAGTTATGTAAGGCACCGACACTTATGCAGATTGGTGACAAGATTACAAAAGGACTTGGCGCCGGAGCAAGACCTGAAGTAGGTGAGAAAGCTGCCGAAGAGAGTGCAGAAGAGATTTCCGCAGCACTGAAAGGTGCAGACATGGTATTCGTTACTTGCGGTATGGGCGGCGGAACCGGAACAGGAGCAACTCCTGTTGTGGCAAGAATTGCAAAAGAGCAGGGTGCATTAACTGTCGGAGTTGTAACAAAGCCATTCCGTTTTGAGTCCAAGACACGTATGAGTAATGCCCTTGGCGGAATTGAAAAGTTAAAAGAGAGCGTAGATACTCTGATTGTTATCCCGAATGACAAGTTATTAGAGATCGTTGACAGACGCACAACTATGCCGGAAGCTCTGAAGAAAGCTGACGAAGTATTGCAGCAGGGTATTCAGGGTATTACCGACCTGATCAATGTTCCTTCACTGATCAACCTGGACTTCGCAGATGTTCAGACTGTTATGACAGACAAGGGTATCGCACATATCGGTATCGGTCAGGGTCGTGGTGATGACAAAGCACTGGAAGCTGTGAAACAGGCAGTTGCCAGTCCACTTCTTGAGACAACGATCGCGGGTGCATCTCATGTTATCATTAATGTATCTGGTGATATTACGCTGATGGATGCTTCTGATGCGGCAGAATTTGTGCAGGATCTTGCAGGAGAAGAAGCAAATATTATCTTCGGTGCTATGTATGATGATTCCAGAGCTGATGAAGCAACGATTACAGTTATCGCTACCGGTCTTCACAATGTAGAAGGAAGCGCTTCTAAGTTAAAATCAAGACTGGAGAACAGAACTGCGCCGGCAGGAACCGTACATCACAGAGAATATGAAAGAGAGAGAGTTGCGCAGCCGATGAGAACACAGTCTCATATTCAGCAGCACGCTCAGTCATCCCAGAAACTGGATGCTGGCATGGCATCTGCAAAGAGCAGTGCATCCGCTTCCGGACAGCAGGTTAGAAGAGCGATGGGAGGAACAGCACCGACTCTTGAGACACCGAGAACACCTACGAGCAAGGTGAAGGAACAGTCCATCAAGATTCCGGATTTCTTTAAGAAATAAGTGTTTTTGTAAACAAAATAAAGACATAAGCAACAAAGAAGCCTACATTTTTATCGACAGATGAAGATGCAGGCTTCTTTGTTTGTTTTATTGCTGTCAGTTTCCGTCGAAAGAAACTGACAAAATCACGCCAGATTCTGACAAAATTCTAAAGGGCATATCTTTATAATAATAATTGCACATGGACCAAATCGATTTAGTTTCCAAAGGAAAAAGAAGGTGGAAAATGCAGTACGAACTGTACATAGATGTATTTTTCCTGATCAATGCCATTATGGATTGGATGCTCCTTAAGATAACAGGGAAAATCCTTTCGTGTAAAGTAGGAAAAATGCGTATCCTGTGGGGAGCATTTCTTGGAGCATTTTTGACATGTATTGTCTGGAGTATTCCTGGTATTCCAGGAATTTTGAAACTGCTTTTTTTCTACACTTTTGTAAATGTTGTTATGATTCAGGCAGGACTGGGAATCAGAAGAAGCAGAGAGCTTGTGAGAGCGTTCATCGTTCTCGGAATCAGCGCAGTGCTTATGGCAGGTATTCTGTCCCTGTTTCGGCAATATATCCGTTATGGCAGCCTTTTCTTTGGATGTGTGATTGCGGGGGACTACCTGGCAGGTGGAATTCTCTGGATGTTACAGCAGTTGTTCAGAAAGAAATTCGGAACATGCAGAATCCGTCTGGAGCATGCGGGGCAGAACTATGATGGAAAAGCACTGATTGATACGGGAAACCGTCTGCGTGATCCGGTCAGTGGAGAACCGGTAAATATACTGGATCCGGAAATAGCGGAATGTCTGCTGAAAGAAGAAATTCCACAGATGCGTGAGATCGCATATCACAGTATTGGGAAAGAAAATGGTGTTATGAAAGCTTTCCGGATAGAAAGAATGATATTTCCAGAGAAGGAAAATATGGTCATAAAGAACGGATTAGTTGCGGTCAGTGAGGAAAAGATCCTATGCGAAGATTGTCGGATGATTCTGAATCCTGATATATTTTAGGAGGAAATCATATGGTAATTAAAGTTGCAGTACCGAATCAGTTCAAATTAAAAATCATTCCGGGTATCCGTACATTTTTATTTCCGGATCATCGGGAAATCCATTATATAGGAGGATCGGAGATTCTTCCGGCACCACTTTCACCGGAGAAGGAAGAAGCGACGATCAGAAGTCTTAAGAATGGAGATGCGAATGAAGCAAGAAAGCTTCTGATCGAACATAATCTTCGTCTGGTTGTGTATATAGCAAAGAAATTTGATAATACGGGAGTTGGTGTGGAAGATCTGATTTCCATCGGAACGATCGGACTGATCAAAGCGATCAATACGTTCAATCCGGAGAAAAAAATCAAGCTTGCTACATATGCATCCAGATGCATTGAAAATGAGATTTTAATGTATCTGCGCAGAAATAATAAAACAAAGATGGAAGTATCGATTGATGAGCCGTTAAATGTGGATTGGGATGGAAATGAGCTGCTGCTTTCAGATATACTTGGCACGGATGAAGATACCATTTACCGGGATATGGAGCAGGAAGCAGAAAAGAAAGTGTTGTTTGGGGCAATCAACCGGCTGAGCGCAAGGGAGCAGACGATCATACGAATGCGATTCGGATTGAATGATGCGAAAGGTGAAGAAAAAACACAGAAGGAAGTGGCGGATATTCTTGGCATATCCCAGTCTTATATTTCGAGGCTGGAAAAGAAGATCATGCAGAGACTGAAAAAAGAAATGCTGAAGTATTCTTGATGATCGGTATTGCATGTGAAAAATGCCGAAAAATGACTAATATTCAGAAAATATAGAAAAAGAAATGAAAAAGTGGTACAATAAAGAAAAAAGGGGCTGATGATATGAAGCTTATATTTATCGGTGCAGACCATGAAGTTACAGGAAGCTGCCACTTGATTGAGGCATGCGGAAAACATATTCTCGTAGACTGTGGAATGGAACAGGGACCGGATCTGTATGAGAATCAGGAAATCCCGGTAAAGGCAGGAGACATCGATTATGTGCTTCTGACACACGCACATATTGATCATTCTGGAAAGATTCCACTGTTGTGCAAGGAAGGTTTCAGAGGAGAGATCATATCTACATTTGCAACAGCAGACCTCTGCGATATCATGCTTCGTGACAGTGCACATATCCAGGAGTTTGAAGCACAGTGGAGAAACAGGAAGGCAATGCGAAGTGGCGAACCATTATATGAGCCGTTATATACGATGGAGCATGCAATGGCAGCAATCAAACTTCTGCATCCGTGTGATTATGAACAGCGGATCACACTCTGTGACGGTATTGATATCCGTTTTACAGATGTGGGGCATCTGCTTGGATCAGCAGCGATTGAAATCTGGATCACAGAAGAAGGCGAGACGAGAAAACTCGTATTTTCCGGTGACGTGGGGAATGTGAACCAGCCGATCATCAAAGACCCAAAAACAGTAAAAGAAGCAGATTATGTTGTGATCGAATCGACGTACGGTAATCGTACACATGGAGAAGATATTCCGGATTATGTAGGAGAATTTACAAGAATCCTGCGAGAAACATTTGCGAAAGGAGGAAATGTTGTAATTCCGTCTTTTGCTGTTGGGAGAACACAGGAGATCCTGTATTTTATCCGTGAGATCAAAGAGAAGAATCTGCTTCCGGAATATCCGGGATTTGAAGTATATGTAGACAGCCCTCTTGCGATAGAAGCAACGAACGTATTCCAGAAAAATGTACAGTCCTGCTTTGATGAAGATGCAATGAAACTGATACAGCAGGGAATCAACCCGCTTGTATTTCCGGGCTTACGCACAACGATTACAAGTGATGAGTCAAAACTGATCAATTTTGATGAAAAACCAAAAGTTATACTGTCAGCATCTGGTATGTGTGAAGCTGGCCGTATCAGACATCATCTGAAACACAATCTGTGGAGAAAAGAATGTACGATCTGCTTTGTAGGCTATCAGGCAGTGGGAACATTGGGAAGAAAGTTGATCGAGGGAGCACAGGTTGTAAAACTGTTCGGTGAAAATGTGGAAGTCAATGCGAAAATCGAAGTGCTGAAAGGTATCAGTGGCCATGCAGATATGAACGGACTGCTATACTGGATGAGTGGGTTTACTTCTGATATCCGGCATGTCTTTGTCGTACACGGAGAAGATCAGGTAACAGATGAATTTGCTGCTCTTATTGAGGAAAAATTTGGCTATCCGGCGTTTGCACCTTATTCCGGCGGAAGCGTAAATCTGCTGACCGGAGAGATTATAAGTGAAGGTATACGGATGCCGAAGAAAGCATCTGAGAAACCGGAGAAAATCCGGAAACATACCGCATTTGAACGTGTGGTTGCGGCTGCGAAGAGACTGCTGGAGGTCGTTTATAAGAATGAGGGACTCGCCAATAAAGAGCTTGCAAAATTAGAATCCCAGATCCAGAATCTTGCAGATAAATGGGACAGATAGAAAAGAATGTCAAGGGATAAAAGTTTTTTTATTTTATCTTAAGACCGCATAACGTGTGTAGATATGGAGATGATTTCTACTAGAAAAGAAAGTACATCTGGTAGAGGAGGATCTCGATATGACACAGGGAAAAGTAGAAATATGTGGAGTGAATACAGCAAAGCTTCCAATCCTGAGTGAAAAGGAGAAGGAAGCTTTGTTTGCGCGTATAAAAGAAGGAGATGAAGAGGCGAAAGATGCTTATATCAAAGGAAATCTAAGGCTGGTGCTGAGTGTGATCCGGCGCTTTTCTGCGAGCAGTGAAAACTCGGATGATTTATTTCAGATCGGCTGTATCGGTCTTATTAAAGCAATCAATAATTTTAATACAGAATTGGACGTAAAGTTTTCTACTTATGCAGTTCCGATGATCGTTGGAGAAATCCGTCGTTATATGCGGGATAACAATTCCATCCGTGTTAGCAGATCCCTGCGAGATACAGCGTACAAAGCGATTTACGCAAGGGAAAATTATATGAAACAGTATCAGAAAGAGCCGACCGTGCAGGAAATTGCAAAAGAAGTAGGCATATCGAAAGAAGATATTGTCTTTGCGATGGACGCAATCCAGACACCGGTAAGTCTGCAGGAGCCGGTGTATAACGATGGCGGAGATGCACTTTATGTGATGGATCAGATCAGTGACCATAAAAATAAAGAAGACAGATGGATTGAGAATCTGTCACTGGAAGCGGCAATGAACCGTTTAAATGAAAGAGAGAGGTATATCATTGATCTGCGCTTTTTTGAAGGAAAAACACAGATGGAAGTGTCGGATGAAATTGGAATTTCACAGGCACAGGTCAGCAGACTGGAAAAAAATGCACTGCGTATTATGCGGCGCTATCTTGGGGACGGAAAATGATTCCGTTCCTTTTTGATTGCAGATTGAAAGGAATTTTTAGTTGCATTTTAGAACAGGTCATACTATTATATTAATTGCATGGAGGACATAAGAAAATGAAAGCTTGTATTTTTGATTTAGATGGAACACTTACAGATACTCTGGAATCGCTTGTATATTCCGTACGCGCCACATTGAGAGAGATGGGATTGCCGGAGATTACGAAAGAGCAGTGCAGAACTTTTGTTGGAAATGGTGCCAGACGTCTGATGGAAGAATCGCTGGCAGCTGTCGGTGATGAGAATGCAGAACGGCTGGAAGAAGGAATGCAGGTTTATGGAAGAATATTTGATGAGAACTGTACATATCATGTAACACCTTACGAAGGAATTGTTAAGATGCTTGAAGCATTGAAAGACAGAGGAATCAAACTCGCCGTATTATCCAACAAACCACATGCACAGGCGGTAAAGGTTGTGCGTAAGATCTTTGGTGACGGAGTGTTTGATTACGTGTCCGGGCAGCAGGAAGGAATTAGGAGAAAACCCGCGCCGGATGGTGTATGGCATATTCTGGAGGTACTGGGTGCAGAGGCATCGGAATGTCTGTATGTGGGAGATTCTGAAGTGGATATAGAAACGGGAAAGAATGCAGGTCTTAAGACGATTAGTGTAACTTGGGGCTTCCGTTCCGAACAGGAATTAAGAGAAGCAGATCCGGAGCATATGATCGCGAAGCCGGCAGATCTTCTTGCATATGTTTAAAAGTCTATGAGAGGAAGGAGGAAAAGAGCATGTATGAGTATGATGAGGAATGTCTGAAAACATTTCTGGAGAATCAGTCACAGCTTTTTGACGAGCCGGTGGCAGAGACGCTGGAAGGAGCAGAAGCTTTTCTGGAGGAATGCATGGCAACGATCGTAGAGAATATTGATGAAGTCCGTGAATTTCTTGAAGAAGAGGGACTTGACGTTGAAGGAATGTCTTCTGAAGAACTGGAAGACGCATCTGAAGTATTCGTACTTCCGGGGGGACGTTATTTGATCGTAGAAGGATAGGAAAAGCCGCAGCTATTTGGATGCTGCGGCTTTTTCTAACGCTTCTTGTATTGCATTTATAATGATCTGGGAAGTGTAAGGATTGTCTTTGGAGTAGGAGATATTTTCTAAAGACTGTTTTTCGTAGACCTGGTCGGCAATCTCTTCGAGAGTGGGCTGTATCAGTGGGTACATGGCAGTAACAGATTCGCTTAAGTTTGTGAATCGGATTGAACTAATTTTGGAACTGTCAACGGTTACTTCCACTTCCAGATCTGTATTATTTAAAGTGAGGGAAGAAGAATAAGTTCCCGGCGTATATGTCTGGCCGGAAGTCTTTTTTTCTTCCTTTTTTGGTCCGAACATAAAGAAAAGAAGTAAAATCAGTATAAGTGCAAGAACAGCAAATACGACTGTATATATAATTTCTCTCATATGCAGTACAATTATTTTAGTTTTGGAACTCATCAGCGACCTCCTGTATATTATAGATTCTATTTGCTTTCTATAATGTATGAAAAAAAACGGAAAAATATACATGTATTTTTTCCGTGACAAATGAGTAGAGTTCCTGTAGAATGTTAAAAGAGAAAATGGAAGGTGAGAAACATATGTATATAATTGCAGGACTTGGTAATCCTACCATGCAGTATGAAGGAACCAGACATAATGCCGGGTTCGATGTCATAGATGCACTGGCAGACAAATATAATATATCCGTAGACGGGCGTAAGAACAGAGCCTATATCGGTAAAGGAATCATAGAAGGACAGAAAGTACTCCTTGTAAAACCGCAGACTTACATGAATCTGAGCGGTGAGAGCATTGGGGGGCTGGTTGATTATTTTAAAATAGATGAAGAACAGGATCTGATCGTCATTTATGATGACATCAGTCTGTCGCCGGGACAGATCCGTATCCGTAAGAAAGGAAGTGCCGGAGGACATAACGGGATCAAAAATATTATTGCCCATCTGGGAACCCAGGTATTTCCAAGGATTAAGGTCGGAGTGGGAGAGAAACCGAAAAAATATGACCTTGCCGATTATGTGCTGAGTCATTTTACAAAGGCGGAGAGGAAAGAGATGGAAGAAGGCTACCAGAAAGCAATTCAGGCTGTGGAGAAGATCCTTGCCGGTGAGATGGAAGCGGCTATGAATGAATTTAACCGTAAGGTGAAGCCTAAGGAGGCATAAAAGTATGAAGGCGCTGACAGAACCGTTACGAGAGCTGGCGGAATTTGAAGATATTTATAAAAAAAGAAAAGAAAACCCCGGGATGATATGCATTTCGGGGTGTGTTACTTCTCAGAAAACACATTTTATGTACGCACTTGGCGATGGCTCCGCTTACAGAGTCATCGCCTGTTCCAGTGAGTCAAAAGCGAGAGCTTTATATGAAGAGTATAAGATGCTTTCGGAAGATGTGTATCTGTATCCGTCAAAGGATTTTCTGTTTTATCAGGCAGATATAAGAAGTAAAGAGCTGGTGAAGCAGCGAATGGAGGTGCTGGAGGCGGTTATTCAGAAGGAGCAGGTGACGGTTGTTACGAGTTTTGATGCATTTATGGATGTGCTGCTTCCGAAAGAGACGATCCGTGAACGTGTGATTCATATAAAGAATACGGATACACTGGATCTGAAGGAACTGGAAGACCGACTGGTGAAGATTGGATATGACAGAGAAGTACAGATTGAAGGTCCCGGTCAGTTTGCCGTTCGGGGAGGGATTATTGATATTTATCCACTTACAGAGAATCTGCCTGTACGGATCGAACTGTGGGGGGATGAAGTGGATTCTGTCCGCAGTTTCGATGTGGAGACACAGCGTTCAATCGAAAATCTGACGGAAGTGTTCATTTATCCGGCAGTAGAGTATCCGACTGACGAAGAAAAAGGCGTATCGTTTCTTGATTATTTTGAAAAAGAAAAGACAATCCTGTTTCTGGATGAGCCAGTAAGACTTCTGGAAAAAGGCGAAGGCGTGGAAGAAGAGTTCGTAGAAGCGCAGAAGCGTCGTGTAGAGAATGGCTGCAAAGTTTCGGATGAAGAGATGCGGATGTATACCGTTGAAGAGTTGAAAAAAAAGATGAATGGATATGCATCTGTCGGATTTATGGCATTGGAAATGCGCGCACCGGGGCTGGAACTCCGGGAATCCTACCAGTTACAGACAAAGAGCGTTAATCCATATAACCGGAGCTTTGAACTTCTGACGCAGGATCTTAAAAGATTGAAAAGAGGAAAATACCGCGTTGTATTATTGTCCGGTTCAAGAACGCGTGCCAAACGTCTTGCCGAAGACTTAAGAGATTATGATCTGAGTAGTTATTACAGTGATGATTCGGACAGGCTTGTGAAACCGGGAGAGATTATGACAGCATACGGACATATTGCAGAAGGATATGAGTATCCGATGCTGAAATTTACAGTCATTGCAGAGAGTGATATTTTCGGAAAGGCGAAGAAAAAGAAAAAAAGAAAAATTTATGAAGGACGGAAGATCCAGAACTTTTCTGAGCTGAAGCCGGGAGATTACGTTGTACATGAGAATCACGGCCTTGGGATCTATCAGGGAATCGAAAAGATTGAGGTTGATAAGATTACCAAAGATTACATGAAAATTGCCTATGCCAAGGGCGGCAATCTTTATATTCCGGCAACACAGCTTGATCTGATCCAGAAATATGCCAGCGCGGATGCAAAGAAGCCGAAACTTAACCGTCTCGGCTCCCAGGAATGGGTGAAGACGAAGAAAAGAGTCCGCGGTGCGGTAAAGGTTATCGCCAAAGATCTGGTAGAACTGTATGCAGTAAGACAGAACCAGGAAGGTTATGTGTACGGACCGGATACGGTATGGCAGCAGGAATTTGAAGAGATGTTCCCGTTTGAAGAGACGGAAGATCAGATGCATGCGATCGAAGCAGTGAAGAAAGACATGGAGAGCAAGAAGATCATGGATCGTCTGATCTGCGGGGATGTTGGCTATGGAAAAACGGAAGTTGCCATCCGTGCGGCATTTAAAGCAGTACAGGAAGATAAGCAGGTTGTCTATCTCGTCCCGACAACTATTCTTGCACAGCAGCATTACAATACATTTGTTCAGCGTATGAAAGAATTTCCGGTGCGTGTGGATCTGATGTGCCGATTCCGTACACCGTCGCAGCAGAAAAAGACGATACAGGATCTGAAAAAAGGGCTTGTTGATATTGTCATCGGTACACACCGTGTGCTGAGCGAAGATGTGGAATTTAAAAATCTCGGATTGCTCATTATTGATGAGGAACAGCGCTTTGGTGTGCAGCATAAAGAAAAGATCAAGAAAATGAAAGAAAATGTCGATGTGCTGACGCTTACGGCGACACCGATACCAAGAACTCTGCACATGAGTCTCATCGGTATCCGTGATATGAGTGTACTGGAAGAAGCTCCGGAAGAGCGTATGCCAATCCAGACTTATGTCATGGAATATAATGATGAAATGGTACGTGAGGCGATTGAGCGTGAATGTGCCAGACAGGGACAGGTTTATTATGTATATAATCGGGTGGAAGATATTGCAGATGTGGCAGGTAGGATTCAGAAACTTGTACCGGATGTAAATGTGGCATATGCACATGGACAGATGCGGGAGCATGAACTGGAAAAGATCATGTATGATTTCATTAACGGGGAAATCGATGTGCTTGTATCTACGACAATTATTGAAACAGGACTGGATATTTCCAATGTCAATACAATGATCATCCATGATGCGGATAGACTGGGACTTTCTCAGCTCTACCAGCTTCGTGGACGTGTCGGAAGGTCGAACCGCATGGCATACGCATTTTTACTGTACAGAAGAAATAAACTTTTAAAAGAAGTAGCAGAAAAACGACTGGCGGCGATCCGGGAATTTACAGATCTGGGTTCCGGTTTTAAGATTGCCATGAGGGATCTGGAGATCCGTGGAGCGGGAAATCTGCTTGGAGCTGAACAGCATGGGCATATGGAAGCAGTCGGTTATGATCTGTACTGTAAAATGTTAAACGAAGCAGTCAAACAGTTAAAAGGTGAGATGGAGGAAGAAGATTTTACGACAACCATTGATCTGAATGTAGATGCATTTATCCCGGATTCCTATATTCCGAATGAATACCAGAAACTGGATATTTATAAAAGGATCGCGGCAATCGAATCGGACGAAGAACGGGAAGATATGGAGGAAGAACTGATCGACCGTTTTGGAGATTCGCCGAAAAAAGTTGGTACCCTTCTGGAAGTTGCTGCACTGAAAGCAAGAGCACATAAGCTTTATGTGACGACAATTGAACAGAAAGGTGACATGTATACCTTTACAATGTATGAACATGCGAAAGTACAGCCAGAGAGGATTCCGAAGCTGATCGAACTGTTCCGGGGGAGTCTTACATTCCGTGCAGAGAATTATACATTTGTATATGTTCACAAGATTCGGAATAAAAGAGAAAAACCACCGATGCCAACAGAGATTGTAGCAAAGGTTCTGGATGGTATTGCAAGAATTCTGGTACAAAACTAATAAAATCTTAATAATCATTCGGGAATAGCCGGTTGACTCATTCTGGTATGTTAAGCTATACTTAAGAGAACGATCAGAATGCAGAAGGGAAATAAGATATGAAGAAAAGAATCACAGCAGTGATACTCGCAGCAGTGCTTGCAGTCACAACGCTTACCGGATGCAGTTCATCAATGAGTGGAAAAGATGCGGCAGTAACGGTAAATGGGATTGATGTAACTGCTGATATTGCTGAATTTTATGCAAGATATATCCAGGCGGGATATGAGACTTACTATGCGGCATATATGGGAAATGATATGTGGGGATCCCGTGCTGAAAAGGGCAATAATTATGAAGATGCAGTCAAAGAACAGGTGATAGAAGATCTGGAGACGATGCTGTTATCGGAAGAGCATATGAAAGAATATAAGGTGACGCTCTCCCAGGCAGAAAAAGATGTGATTGAGAAGTCAGCCAGAGAATTTGATGAAGATAATGCGCTTCATAATAAGAATCAGGTGTCCGGTGAAAGAAAGACAGTAAAGCGCCTGCTTACACTGATGGCTGTAGAGAGTAAAGTGAAAAAAGCAGTAGAAGATAAAGCAGATGTGAAAGTCACGAATGAAGAGGCAAAACAGAAGCGGATGCAATATGTTCTGTTCCCTTATAAAGAGACGAAAGAGACCGGAAAAGGACTTGAACTTTCCGCTGCTGAGAAGAGACAGGCAAAAGCAGATGCAGAAGCTTTTCTGGAACATGCAAAAGAGAAGAAGGATTTTGAGAAAGCGGCACAGGATGCCGGGAAGATTTATAAAGAAGTGACATTTGATTCCGCATCTATAAAGCCGGACAAGAAGCTAGTGAAGGCAGCAGATGAACTTTCCAAGGGAGATCTTACTGATGTGGTTGAGACAGAAGAGGGATGTTATGTAGCAAAGCTTGTCAGCTTGAAAGACAGAAAAGCAACAGCGGATAAGAAGAAAAAATTGATTGCACAGCGAAAGAATAAGATTTATGAGCAGACGAAAGATGAATGGCTGATGGAAGCGGATATCAGCATACACAAAAGAGTATGGAGATCGATTTCTTATGCGAATCTCGGTGTGCGGATCAAGCAGAAAGAAGAGAAGCCTTATACAGAACATATGAAGACGGACGATCAGACGAATACAGATGTTGATTATTAAAAGATATCAGAGTCAAAAGATGCCATGCAAATGGTTTCGTACTTCGTACTTTTTCAGGCTTTTAACTTTGGCATCAAAAAACAGCAGGTACGGATGTATCTGCTGTTTTTATTATGGCGATGAACTAAGAACCGATCATTTTACGGTCACGGTATTTGAAAAAAGGTGACAGGTTAGTTCATATAAGTCATTAAAATATCATTGACCAGTTTGCCGTCGGCTTTGCCTTTGACTTTTGGCATCAGAACTTTCATGATCTTACCTTTGTCTTTTGCTTCAGGTGCTTCGATTCCGACTTCGGAAAGTGTCGCGTCGATGACAGCGCGGATCTCAGCTTCATCCATCATCTTTGGAGCATACTGCTCTAAAACTGCGAGACGTTTGTTGCACTCGTCAATGATCTCAGTGCGGTCGGCAGGTGTCATTTCCAGAGTTTCTTTAGTCTGTTTAATTTCTTTTAAGATAACCTGAGTTTCTTCCTCGGCGGTCAGGTCAGAACGTTTGTCAATCGCTTTATTCTTAAGAGCTGCGAGTAACATAGATAAGGTTTCCTTGCTTTCTTTATCACCGGCTTTCATAGCTTTTACCATGTCAGCGCGGACTTCATCGATTTTACTCATATTTCATTCCTCCTCTTTAAATCTGCTATCCATTATACAGAAATACGGTGAAAATATCCAGAGTTATGTAAAATCTTTCACATGATATTTTTGGCAACATTACGTTGAATCTTGTTTTTGATAATGATATACTAAATCTGGATGTACATTTGCACAGAGTCTAGAGAGGAAATACAGAAGGACAATGAGTAATAATATTTTTATGGGGGACCGCAGTCCTATTTCATTTGAAGAATATTTGCAGTTTAATGAAAATGGACGGGGCAATCTTGGGGATATGCTTCCGGTAACAGTATACCGGATGTTGGAATATTCGATCAAAGAAGAGCTTGTAAATAATTTCGGAAAAGAAAAGCAGATAGAGATTTTTCGGAAAGCAGGACGCAAATCCGGTGAATATTTTGCAAAGAATATGATGAATCTCGACCAGCCACTGGATTCATTTCTGAGTGAGTTACAGCGAAAACTGGAAGAATTTAAGATTGGTGTTTTAAGAATTGAAAGTATAGAAGAAAAGAGCGGGAAAATCATATTGACCGTATCGGAAGATGCGGACTGTTCAGGACTTCCGATTCTTGGCGAGACTGTATGTAATTATGATGAAGGATTTATTTCCGGAATTTTATCTGTATATACAGATAGGCCATATGAAGCCATTGAAGTAGACTGCTGGGCTACTGGTGACCGTGTATGCCGGTTTCATGCAAATGTAATAGAAGACGGGGAACAGACAGATGAAACATAAAGATAATTGTGAACAGTTATTTGAATATCTTCGCAGTATTTTATATGACGATAAAGTGAATGCTTTGCAGATAGATGATCTGGAACCTGCTTTTGAGAAACTTGGAAAAGGAATGCAGTATCTGGAACAGGCGGTACGAGAGATGAAAGAATATTCTGCGGCGATATCTGTGGGAAATCTTTCGGTGGAAGCGCCGCCGCGTGAGAATTTCCTGTGTAAGAATCTCAAAAATATCCATGCAAATCTGAACCATTTAAGTTGGCAGGCAAAACAGGTTGCCAAAGGAGATTATTCCCAGAGTGTTTCTTATCTGGGAGAATTTTCGGAAGCGTTTAATACAATGACAAAGCAGTTAAAAGAGCGGGAACAGTATCTGAAGCAGGAAGCAGAACGTGAGAAGACACATGCGAATATGGTAGAAAGTTACAATCAGCTTTTGATCCAGCTGATCGAGCGAAGCAAAGAAGACATTCTTGTTTTAAGTAAAGACAGACAGGAAACACTGTATTGCAGCGGGAAGAGTCTGTCAGATTCAAAACACAGAGAAATTTACGAGATCTGCCGGGAAAGACTTGCAGAAAAACTTGCAGAGGTTGAGGCGGAAGAGAATGCCTGTGAGTGTGAATGGGAGTGGGAAGAACAGGTGTCCGATCATCGCTATTATTATGTCGCTACAGGATTTATGGAGTGGCAGGGTGAGAAAGCATACGCACATATTATACGTGATATCACGGAAGAAAAGGAACGTGAGGAAAAACTGGAAGAGAAGGCATATCTGGATGCGCTTACCGGGATTGGTAACCGTAATCTTCTGGTTGGAAAGATGAAAGAATTTCTTGAAAAAAGCGAAAAATTTGTGTTCTGCTACTGTGATCTCGATCATTTAAAATATATCAATGATACTTATGGTCATGAAGAAGGAGACTGGTATCTGAATCATTTTGTCGATATAGTACAAGAACAAATCCGAAAGAAGGATCTGTTTGCAAGGATTGGTGGAGACGAATTCTGCATTGCGATTGAAGAATGTGACAAAGCATATCTGAGAGAACGGATGCAGATGATCCAGGAAGCTTTCCGCACCAGAGTAGAACGTCCATATCTGAAAGATTTCAGCTTTGGTATTATTGATTCTTTTGAATTTCCGGTGAAAGCATCGGTGCATGAGCTGATCCAGGAAGCAGATAAACGTATGTATAGCCAGAAAGAAGAACATCGAAGAGCACTGGAGCTTCATAACCGCACATAGGCGGGTATGAAGCTCCTGATATTTCTATGGCTGGGAGCTGTCAGTGGCAGTCTCGGCAGGTTTTATGAAATACAGAATATTTTTACATATTTTCCATATACTAACTGCGCAGATTATATATAGAAAATATTACAGAAATCAGGAAACTTATAAATCAAAAAGCAGTTAAAATAACTTGGGTATTGGAGGAGAATATGAAAGCCACAGGAATAGTCAGAAGGATAGATGATCTCGGGCGCGTCGTTGTTCCAAAAGAAATCCGCAGAACACTCCGCATTCGGGAAGGAGATCCGTTAGAGATATTTACAGACCGGGAAGGTGAAATCGTATTGAAGAAATATTCACCAATCGGCGAATTGAGTGCACTGGCGGGAAATTATGTGCAGAGCTTATCGCAGAGCCTGCACTGCACGGCAGCAATCTGCGATATGGATCAAATCGTTGCGGTGGCAGGTGGAGGTAAAAAAGAACTGGACGAGCAGCTTATCAGTAAAGAACTGGAAGAAATACTGTTAAAAAGGAAAAAACTGCTTGCATTTCAGGAGGATTCTTCTTATATAAATGTTGTGGATGTTGAAGAGTCTGCTTTCACCGGAGAAGCAATCGGCCCGATTTTGTGTGAAGGGGACGTGATTGGAGGTGTGCTTTTACTTGGCGAAAAGAACCGAAAGAAATTAACCGATCTGGAAATGCAGGTCGCCGTCTGCGTTGCAGATTTTCTCGGCAGACAGATGGAACAATGAGGAAGAAACAGGAATAAAAGCCCTTTTCTTTTCATACTTTTGATAAAGAGGAGGGAAGAAGATGAACAGGCTGGAAAAAAATCAGAAAATCATATGGCTGTTGAAGGCATTGCTTTTTTCCTATGTAGTAACAGGCATCAGTCTGCTGCTGTTGTCTGTTTTGTTGTACAAATTTGAATGGAATGAGCATCTTGTTTCGGCAGCAATTGTGGCAGTATATGTATTATCAACGGTTGTAGGAGGAATTGTGATCGGAAAGCTGGTCAGAACCAGACGCTTTTTCTGGGGACTCCTTCTGGGAAATTTATATTTTATTCTGCTTCTGGTCATTACGATCATACTGTATCGTTCGCTTTCCGGAAATGGGCTTAATATGCTGACGGCATGGATTCTCTGTACAGGTGGCGGCATGACAGGCGGTATGATCTCATAAAAATTACGGAAGTAAGATAACGGAATACAATAAAGGAAAAATGAGCCTCTGATATCAGATGAAAAGCATGGTATCAGAAGCTTTTTGTTATGGCGACGAGGAAAATGCGTCATGCTTACATGACAGCATTTGACGACCGCTAATCAGCGGATAAAACGCGCAAAGCATGTTTTACCGCAGCCTGTGAATTGTTCGGTGAAATATAAGGAAAAGGTTTTCAATTTGGATAAATTGTGCTAAACTAACAAAGTGGACTGTATACGCTGAAAGCATATAATTTCAGACAGTGCAGTTTATGGAGTCGGAAAGAAAGGAAAGGTTTAGCAATTATGAAAAAGGGGAAGGGTATACTGAGTCTGATCTTGACGATCGTGCTGATTGGACTTCTGGGATTTACCACTGCTGTCGGATTCGGAAAAGGTCATACCGGTTCGGCACAGAATATCAAGCTCGGACTGGATCTGGCAGGCGGTGTCAGTATTACATATAAAGTAAAAGATGACAACCCGACAGACAGCGAGATGAATGATACGATCTACAAGTTGCAGAAGCGTGTAGAACAGTACAGTACAGAAGCTTCTGTTTACCAGGAAGGTAAAGACAGAATCAACATTGAGATTCCGGGTGTTTCCAATGCAAATGAGATTCTGGATGAACTTGGACAACCGGGTTCTTTGTATTTTATTTCACAGACAGACAGCAAAGGCAAAGCCAATTATAAACTTGTCAGCTCTACAGGAGATGCTGCGAAAGATTACAAGCTTTCAAAATCTCTGGAAGAAATGCAGAAAGACGGCTCTATTGTTCTGACAGGAACAGATGTCAAATCTGCAAAAGCACAGACGACAGAGAATCCGACAACAAAAGCAAAAGAGAATATTGTATCACTGACGTTTACAAAGGCAGGAACGAAGAAGTTTGCAGATGCTACGAAGAAAGCTTACAAAGCACGCGAGAGTATCGGTATTTACTACGACGGAGCATTTGTTAGTGTGCCGAATGTACAGAATGAGATTACAGATGGTTCTGCACAGATTTCAGGAAATATGACATTTGAAGAGGCAGACGGACTTGCTTCTACGATTCGTATCGGTGGACTGAAACTGGAATTGGAAGAACTCCGTTCCCAGGTTGTGGGAGCACAGCTCGGAGAGCAGGCAGTACATACAAGTTTAGTAGCAGGTGCGATCGGACTTGCGGTTGTGTTCCTGTTTATGTTATGGGTATATTACTTGCCGGGACTTGCGTCCGGACTTGCACTTCTGATTTATACAGGATTGGTAATGGTTATCCTGAATGCATTTGACATTACACTGACGTTACCGGGAATTGCAGGTATTATCCTGAGTATCGGTATGGCGGTGGATGCCAACGTTATCATCTTCGCTCGTGTGAAAGAAGAGATGACGGCAGGCAGAGGAGTGAAGAATTCACTGAAGACCGGATTCCACAAAGCGATGTCAGCGATCGTTGACGGTAACGTAACAACACTGATTGCAGCAGCAGTTCTGTGGTTTAAGGGTTCCGGTACAGTAAAAGGATTCGCACAGACACTTGCAATAGGTATCATTGTATCGATGTTTACAGCACTTGTTATCACACGTATGATCGTATATGCGTTCTATGGTGTCGGTATCAGAAACGAAAAATTCTACTATCGTCCATGGAAGAAGGAAAGAAAGACTATTGATTTCCTTGCAAAGAAAAAGTATTTCTTTACATTCTCAATTGCTGTTATGGTAATTGGACTTGGAATCATGGGATTCCATGCATCAAAAGGAGACGGAGCATTTGCATATGGTTTGGACTTCCAGGGTGGTACAGCTACGAATGTAACATTTAATGAGGACTACTCTATCAATGATATTGATGCGAAGATCGTACCTGTTGTAGAGAAGACAACCGGTGATCACAATGTTCAGACACAGAAAGTTGCCGGAACAAAACAGATTATCATCAAGACCGTTACATTAAGCTTAAAACAGCGTGAAGCGCTGAACAAAGCGATGGTAGATAACTTTAAAGTAGATGAATCTAAGATCACTGCAGAGAATATCAGCTCTACTGTAAGCAGTGAGATGCGTCAGGATGCAGTTATTGCGGTTATTATTGCAGCCATCTGTATGCTGTTGTATATCTGGTTCCGATTCAAAGATATCCGCTTTGCAACCAGTGCCGTACTTGCATTGCTACATGATGTAATAATCGTAATCATCTTCTACGGTGTTGTAAGAATTTCTGTAGGTAATACATTTATTGCGACAGTGCTTACAATTGTTGGATATTCGATCAACGCGACGATCGTTATCTTTGACCGAATCCGTGAAGAACTGCGTGGCAGAAAGAAAGCAGCAGATCTGGATATGCTTGTAAACAAGAGCATTACACAGACTTTGACAAGAAGTATTTATACCTCTCTGACAACGTTTGTTATGGTAGCAATCCTGTTTATTCTTGGTGTTAGTTCTATTAAGGAATTTGCTGCACCGCTGATGGTAGGTGTTGCATGGGGGGCTTACTCTTCTGTATGTATTACAGGTGCACTGTGGTATGTCATGAAGATGAAAATCGGTGCAAAAGCACAGCCTGCAAAACAGACGGGAGGCAAAAAGAAGAAAAAATAATACGGTTCCGATATAAGAACATAAGCAGCCATGACCATAGATCCTATGGTTGTGGCTGTTTCCTTACTGCCATCTGACTGTCAGAAGCGGAGGGCAGTTTATAAAAAAGAGAACTAAAGGAGAAGCAGATGGAACGCTGGGTATTACTTCGCAAAGGAGCAAAGTTTGAGGAACTGAGCGAAAAATTTCATATTAGTAAACAACTGGTAAGTCTGATCAGAAATCGGAATGTCATAGGAGAGGAAGCGATGGAGAAGTATCTTCATGGAACGATTTCAGATCTGTATGATGGCATGCTGTTAAAAGATATGAACAGAGCCATTGACATATTGACAGAGAAGATTGCGGATAAGAAGAAAATACGTGTGATCGGAGATTATGATATCGATGGTGTGAATGCAACGTATATTTTACTGGAAGGACTGGAAGGACTGGGAGCAGAGGTGGATTATGATATTCCAAACCGTATGACAGATGGCTACGGTCTGAGCAATGAGCTGATCGAGCGGGCGGCAAGTGCCGGAGTCGATACGATTCTCACCTGTGACAATGGCATTGCCGCCAGGAAAGAGATCGCATATGCGAAAGAACTTGGCATGACTGTGATCGTAACAGATCATCATGAAGTGCCTTATGAAGATGAGCAAAAACAGGAAGAAAAAGATCAGACTGCGGAAATGACTTATAAAGGTAAAAGAAAATATATTCTTCCGCCGGCAGATGCAGTCATTGACCCGAAACAGCCGGACTGCAATTATCCTTATGAGGGGATCTGCGGAGCAACAGTTGCATACAAGTTGATGGAAGCATTGTATGAGGTGACAGGACATGATGTGGATGATATCGATTACCTTATAGAAAATGTTGCAATGGCAACGATTGGTGATGTGATGGATCTGGAAGATGAAAACCGGATCTTTGTGCGGGAAGGTCTTGAAATGCTAAAGCGGACTGCCAATCCGGGGATGCGTTCGCTTATGGAATGCAATGGAATTGAAAAGGAGCGGCTGAATTCCTATCATATCGGTTTTGTGATCGGACCGTGTCTCAATGCCGGAGGAAGGCTGGATACGGCAAAACGCGCACTGGAGCTTTTGCGGGCGAAGAACAAAAAAGAAGCAGATGTTCTGGCAGGAGATCTGAAGGCACTGAATGACAGCCGGAAAGATCTGACTGCGAAAGCCGTGAAAGAAGCGATTGAATATATAGAACACTCCACATTAAAAGAAGATAAAGTACTGGTAGTGTATCTGCCGGAATGTCATGAGAGTCTGGCGGGAATTGTGGCAGGAAAGATCCGGGAAAAATACTACAGGCCAGTCTTTGTTATCACGGACGCTAAAGAAGGAGCAAAAGGCTCCGGCAGATCGATTGAAGCTTATTATATGTATGAGAAACTTCATGAGTGTGAAGAACTTCTGGATAAATATGGTGGACATAAGATGGCGGCGGGACTGTCCCTTCCGGTGGAGAATATCGATAAGCTGCGCAGAAAACTGAATGAGAAATGTATGCTGAGTGAGAAGGATCTTTCGGAAAAGATAACAATTGATATGCAATTGCCATTTTCCAAGATATCGCCGAAGTTTATCGATGAGATCAAATTGCTGGAGCCATTCGGTAAAGGTAATACCAAGCCGGTATTTGCAGAAAAAAATCTGGTAATACGCAGCGCGAGGGTTCTTGGACGCAACAAAAATGTATTGAAAATGCGTCTGGAAAATGCAGAGCATGTCATATTGGATGCGGTTTATTTTGGTGAAGTAGAGAAGTTTATCGGTTACCTGGAGGAAAAATATGGAAAACAGGAAGTAACAGAGCTTCTTACAGGCGGCAGAAGCCAGATGACAATCCAGGCAACCTTTTATCCGGAAATCAACGATTATCTGGGCAGAAAAACATTGCAGATTGTAGTGATGCATTATCGGTAAATGGGATCATAGGTGAATATCTATAGAATTATTTGAAAATCATATCAAGTAATGATATACTAATTTTGTATTTTATCATGAAACGGAGAAGATGCATTATGAAACAGATAGAAGAATATGTAAGAAGTATTGAGGATTTTCCGGAAGAAGGTATCATCTTCCGTGATGTAACAAGTGTGTTACAGGACGCAGACGGACTGCATTTGGCAATTGATCTGATGCAGGAGAAGTTAAAAGAATTAGATTTTGATATCGTTGTTGGACCGGAATCCAGGGGATTTATTTTCGGTGTTCCGATTGCATATAATTTACACAAGCCATTCGTGCCAATCCGCAAAAAAGGCAAATTACCATGCGAGACCATAGGAATCAAGTATGATCTTGAATATGGAAGCGCCGAACTGGAGATGCACAGAGATGCGATTAAACCAGGGCAAAAAGTTGTGATCATTGACGATCTTATTGCAACAGGAGGAACGAATGAAGCGATGGTCAAGCTGGTCGAAGGACTTGGCGGTGTTGTAGTGAAAGCAGTATTCCTGATGGAACTGGCAGGACTCAAAGGCCGTGAGCGTCTGAAAGGATATGACGTAGAGTCTGTAATCTGCTATCCGGGCAAGTAATCCGTAATATAAGGTAGAACAGACAGATAAAGGAAAGAGAAATCAGAGGAAGGAGGCGTTAATATGTCAAAGACAACGTATGAGTCATTGGATAATAAGATTGCGGCAAGCACTCTTACCAAAGATCTTACAAAAGGGCTGGATGTTGTGGATGGTCATGGGATTAAGAAGCCGGGTGAGTATGAGAACCCGGACGAGCTGTATGACATGTTAATTGCCCGTATCCGGAAGTACCATCCGTCTACGGATGTCAGTATGATTGAAAAAGCATATGCTCTGGCGAAAGAGGCACACGGAGACCAGTGCCGTAAGTCCGGAGAACCATATATTGTGCATCCGCTCTGGGTTGCGATCATTCTGGCAAATCTGGAGATGGATAAAGAGACGATTGCAGCAGGAATGTTACATGATGTCGTAGAGGATACAAAATATACAGAAGAAGATATCAAACGTGAATTTGGAGATGAAGTAGCACTTCTTGTAGATGGAGTTACAAAACTCGGACGATTATCCTATTCTTCCGATAAACTGGAAGTACAGGCGGAGAATCTCCGTAAGATGTTTCTTGCCATGGCAAAAGACATCCGTGTTATCATTATCAAATTGGCTGACCGTCTGCATAACATGCGGACACTGCAGTTTATGACTCCTGCAAAGCAGAAGGAAAAAGCAAAAGAGACGATGGATATATATGCACCAATCGCCCAGAGACTTGGTATTTCCAAGATCAAGACTGAGCTGGATGACCTGGCACTCAAATATTCACAGCCGGAAGTCTTTTTTGATCTGGTGAATCAGATCAATGCAAGAAAAACAGAACGTGAAGAATTTGTAGATCAGATCGTTCAGGAAGTATCGACACATATGAAGAATGCCAATATCAAATGTGAAGTGAACGGACGTGTCAAGCATTTCTTCAGTATTTATAAGAAGATGGTCAATCAGGACAAGACCGTAGATCAGATCTACGATTTGTTTGCAGTCCGTATTATTGTAGATTCTGTGAAGGACTGTTATGCGGCGCTTGGTGTCATCCATGAGATGTATACACCGATTCCGGGACGTTTCAAGGATTATATTGCAATGCCAAAACCAAACATGTACCAGTCGCTACATACGACACTGATGAGTTCTGTGGGACAGCCATTTGAGATACAGATCCGTACGGTTGAGATGCATAAGACAGCAGAGTATGGTATCGCAGCACACTGGAAATATAAGGAATCCAACGATGGCAAGAAGAGTGTGGAGGCACAGGAAGAAGAGAAGTTAAGCTGGCTTCGTCAGATTCTGGAATGGCAGAGAGATATGTCAGATAACAGAGAGTTCTTGAATCTGATCAAAGGAGATCTGGATCTGTTTGCGGAAGATGTTTATTGCTTTACACCGCAGGGAGATGTCAAAAACCTTCCGAACGGATCAACACCGATTGATTTCGCTTATGCGATTCATAGTGCTGTCGGTAATAAGATGGTCGGTGCCAGAGTCAACGGTAAACTTGTAAATATAGACTATAAGATCCAGAACGGTGACCGTATTGAGATACTGACATCCCAGAACTCCAAAGGACCGAGTCGTGACTGGCTGAATATCGTTAAGAGTACACAGGCGAAGAACAAGATCAATCAATGGTTCAAGAAGGAGTTTAAAGAGAGCAATATCATAAAAGGAAAAGAGATGATCGTTGCTTACTGTAAAGCCAAATCCATCAATGTTTCCCATATTACGAATATGAAATACCAGGAGACGGTACAGAGAAAATATGGTTTCAAAGATTGGGATTCTGTGCTTGCGGCGATTGGTCATGGAGGCCTAAAAGAAGGACAGGTTGTAAATCGACTGGTAGAAGAATACAGCAAGGAACACAAGCAGGAGCTTACCGATGAGAGTGTACTGGAGAAGGTTGCGGAAGCGTCCAAGAATAAAGTGCACATTGCCAAATCCAAGAGTGGAATTGTGGTTAAGGGGATAGATGATGTTGCAGTTCGTTTTTCCAGATGCTGTAATCCGGTTCCGGGTGATGAGATTGTTGGTTTTGTTACACGTGGAAGAGGATTATCTATCCACAGGACAGACTGTATCAATATGATTCATCTGACAGAATCTGAACGTGCAAGACTGATTGATGCTGAATGGGAAAGTGACGTTACACAGGAAGCGACCGGACAGTACCTTGCAGAGATCAAGATGTATGCACATGACAGACAGGGATTTTTAATGGAGATGTCCAAGATCTTTACAGAGGCAGATGTGGATGTCAAATCTATGAATGTGCGTACAAGCAAGCAGGGAACTGCGACGATCGAGACAGGATTTATTGTTCATGGCAGAGACGAATTAGAGCATATTGTGAAGAAACTGCGCCAGATCGAGGGCGTGATCGATATTGAAAGAACGACGGGGTAAAACTGGAATGAAAATAGAAAAATTTGTAACAGGTATTATCAGCACGAATTGTTATCTTGTGATAAATGAAGAGACAAAGCATGCGGTCATTATTGATCTGGCTGCTTTTCCGCGAGCTCTGAAGAATTATATCGAAGAAGAGAATATTACGGTGGAAGCAATTCTGCTGACACATGCACATTTTGACCATATAATGGGGATTGATGATTTTAAGAAAGTTTATGATGTTCCTGTCTATGTAGAAGAACATGATGCGGATCTTTTGACGGATGCAAGACTGAACCAGTCATTGACTTATACCAATGGTTATACATTTGCCGGAGCGAAGACTGTGAAGGACGGAGACGTTCTTACATTTGCCGGATATGATTTCCGGGTGCTCCACACACCGGGTCATACGATGGGATGTTGCTGTTACTATGTAGAATCTGAGAATGTGCTGTTCAGCGGTGATACGCTATTCCAGAATTCTGTCGGACGTACAGATTTTGAAAACAGCAGCACATCGGCGATCGTCCGTTCTGTAAGAGAAAAATTATTCCTTTTACCGGATGAGACACATGTGTACCCGGGTCATATGGGAGAGACGATGATCGGACATGAGAAAACACACAATCCATATGTGTAAGATGGATGGGAGAAAAGATGATGGAAATTATATGTTGTAACGAATCATACACGTATAATGCGTATCATATTATGAAGGCTTTTTATCCAGCCGGGAACATGGTGGCCCGGGTGGACGAAAAAGCCTCTAATTATGTAGAGGCGGTTCTCCCGGATGGAAGCAGGCTTGCCATTTCCAGAGAAAAAGAACTGACAAAGAAGGAACTTGATCGTGCATTATACAGAAAACTGAAAGAAATAACCGGACGTTCCCTTGCGTGGGGTGTCCTTACCGGAGTGCGTCCGACAAAAATCGCTATGAAAAAACTGGAGGAAGGAATGGATAAAAGCGCTTTTGTCCAGTGGTTTCAAAAAGAAAATTTGGCGAGTGAAGAGAAAACTATTCTTGCATGGGAAATCGCAAACCGGGAGAAAGAATTACTTGACAGACTGGATTATGAAAATGGATACAGTCTGTATGTCGGAATTCCATTTTGCCCAAGTGTCTGTAGCTACTGTTCCTTTAGCTCAGGCGCACTGTTTGACTGGAAAGACAGTGTGGAAGCATATTTAGATGCACTGTGCAAAGAACTTGCTTACATCGGAAAGGTATCCGTGGAGAAGAAATTAAATACGATTTATATTGGCGGAGGTACACCGACTACACTAACTGCCGGACAGTTGAAGAGACTGTTAGACTGTATCGATACATATTTTTCAAGAGAGTATCTTCTGGAATATACCGTAGAGGCTGGCAGACCGGATAGTATTACACCGGAAAAGCTACAGGTAATTGCGGAGCATGGAATCAGCAGGATTTCTATTAATCCACAGACAATGCAGCAGAAAACGCTGGATCTGATTGGCAGAAAACATACTGTTTCACAGATCCGTGATGCATATCATACGGCAAGAAGTCTTGGATTTGACAATATTAATATGGATTTGATCGCAGGACTTCCGGGTGAGACACTTGCGGATATGGAAGATACGCTTTCACAGATTAAAGAACTGGAACCGGACAGCCTGACAGTACATTCTCTTGCAATCAAGCGTGCTGCAAAGATGGGACGGTCTGATGAAAAACCTTCTGTCGGCCCAGATACAAAAGAGATGGTAGATGAAGCAAGACGCGTGGCAAAAGAGATGGGACTTTTGCCATATTATTTGTACCGGCAGAAGAATATTGCCGGAAATTTTGAAAATGTAGGTTATGCAAAGGTTGACAAAGCCGGAATTTACAATATACTTATTATGGAAGAAAAACAATCCATTATCGCTGCAGGTGCAGGCGCATCGACGAAGATCGTATTAAAGAACCCGGTGCCGGTACAGGGCAGCAAAAAGAAAAAAGAAACAAATCTGATTCGGCTGGAGAATGTAAAAGCAATCGACGCGTATATCCAGAGGATTGATGAAATGATAGAACGAAAAGGAGAATGGCTATGGCATTAAAGAAGAAACCGGTTACCGGCATGAAGGACATCCTTCCTGCAGAGATGGAGATCCGTGATTATCTGATCGGTCTTATTAAAAAAACTTACAAGAGTTTTGGATTTACGTCAATGGAGACACCATGTGTAGAGCATATTGAAAATCTGTGCAGCAAGCAGGGCGGAGATAATGAGAAGCTGATCTTCAAGATTATGAAGAGAGGCGAGAAGTTAAAGATTGATCAGGCAAAAGAGGAAAATGATCTGGCAGACGGAGGTCTGCGTTATGATCTGACAGTTCCGCTTGCAAGATATTATGCTAACCATTCCAATGAGCTTCCGGCACCTTTCAAGGCGCTGCAGATTGGTAATGTATGGAGAGCTGACCGTCCGCAGAAAGGACGTTTTCGTCAGTTTATGCAGTGTGATATTGATATTTTAGGTGAAGCATCTGCACTGGCAGAGATCGAGTTGATCCTTGCGACAACAGCAATGCTTGGCAAGCTGGATTTCAAGAATTTTACAGTTTGTATCAATGATCGTGGAATTTTAAGAGCAATGGCTGCATACAGCGGATTCAAAGAGGAAGATTACGATGAAGTTTTCATTATTTTAGATAAGATGGACAAGATCGGTGCAGAAGGTGTAGAAAATGAGCTGATCGAGATGGGCTATGCAAAAGAAAACGTAGAGACATATCTGAAACTTTTTGATGAAGTAAGCGCAGATGTAACAGGAATCCATTATCTGAAAGAAAAGTTAGGAGAATATCTGCCGGAGGAGACTGCACAGAGTATGGAACTGATCATGTCAAGTGTGGAAGAGGCAAAAGAGTGCGAATTTAATCTGAAATTTACACCGACACTGGTGCGTGGACAGTCTTATTATACAGGAACAATCTTTGAAGTAACAATGGATGACTTCGGAGGTTCCGTAGCAGGTGGCGGAAGATACGATAGGATGATCGGTAAATTTACCGGACAGGATACGCCGGCATGCGGATTCTCTATCGGATTTGAGAGAATCGTTATGCTGCTTCTGGAAAATGGATACAAAGTTCCGGCAGCAAAAGAGAAAAAGGCATACCTTCTGGAGAAGAAGCTTCCAAAAGAAAGTATGTTAAAAGTACTTGCAATGGCGAAAAAAGACAGAGAAGAAGGAAAACAGGTACTGATCGTCAATATGAAGAAAAACAAGAAGTTCCAGAAAGAACAACTTACAGGGGAAGGCTATGCAGATATTGTAGACTGCTACGCAGACCGTCTGTAGAATATAGAGAAGAAAAGGAGAAGGATCATGGCAGAATCAATGCAGGGATTAAAAAGAACTCATAGATGTGCCGAGTTATCTGCAGCGAATGCAGGTGAAACTGTGACAATCATGGGCTGGGTACAGAAAAACCGTAACAAAGGAGGTCTCGTATTTATTGACGTCAGAGACCGTTCCGGAATCATTCAGGTTGTATGCGAAGAAGGCAAGACGGATGCAGCGCTGATCGAAAAGGCCGCGAAGCTTCGTTCGGAATATGTAGTAGCTGTTGTAGGTAAAGTGGAAAAACGTTCCGGCGCAGTTAATAAAAATCTGGCAACCGGAGAGATTGAGATCATTCCGGAAGAATTACGTGTACTTTCCGAGTCTGAGACACCACCGTTCCAGATTGAAGAAAATTCAAAGACAAAAGAAGAGATTCGTCTGAAATACAGATATCTGGATCTGAGAAGACCGGATATGCAGAGGAACCTGATGATGCGAAGCAAAGTTGCGACATTAACCCGTCAGTTTCTCGCAGAAGAAGGATTTATGGAGATTGAGACTCCGATCCTGATCAAGAGTACACCGGAAGGAGCAAGAGATTATCTTGTACCAAGCCGTGTGCATCAGGGACATTTTTATGCACTCCCGCAGTCACCACAGCTTTTCAAACAGCTTTTGATGTGTTCCGGATGTGACCGTTATTTCCAGATTGCAAAATGTTTCCGTGATGAGGACTTAAGAGCAGACCGTCAGCCGGAATTTACACAAATTGATATGGAGCTTTCTTTTGTTGACGTAGATGATGTAATTGAAGTAAATGAACGTCTTCTCGCAAAATTATTTAAAGAAGTTCTTGGTGTTGAAGTATCACTGCCGATTCAGAGAATGACATGGCAGGAAGCAATGGATCGTTTCGGTTCTGATAAGCCGGATATCCGTTTCGGAATGGAACTTCAGAACGTAACAGAAGTTGTAAAAGACTTTGATTTCGTTGTGTTTAAAAGTGCGATTGAAAATGGCGGAACTGTCCGTGGCATCAACGCCAAAGGACAGGGTAGCATGGCAAGAAAGAAAATTGACAAACTGGTTGATTTTGCAAAAGACTATGGCGCAAAAGGACTTGCATATATTGCAATCCACGAAGATGGAACTGTAAAATCCTCATTCGCCAAATTTATGACAGAAGAGCAGCAGGCTTCTTTGATCCAGGCAATGGGTGGAGAGAATGGAGACTTACTTCTGTTTGCAGCAGATAAAAATAAAGTTGTATGGGATGTTCTTGGTGCACTGCGTCTGGAACTTGCCCGTCAGATGGAATTGTTGGATAAGAATGAGTACAAATTCCTCTGGGTAACAGAGTTCCCATTACTTGAGTGGAACGATGAACAGAATCGCTTTACAGCGATGCATCATCCATTTACTATGCCGATGGAAGAAGATCTTCAGTATATTGACAGTGATCCGGGAAGAGTTCGTGCAAAGGCATATGATATTGTGCTGAACGGTAACGAGATCGGTGGAGGAAGTGTACGTATCTTCAATCAGGATATTCAGAGCAAGATGTTTGAAGTTCTCGGGTTCACACCGGAGCAGGCACAAGAGCAGTTTGGATTCCTGCTTGAAGCATTCAAATACGGAGTTCCGCCGCACGCAGGACTGGCATACGGACTGGATCGTCTTGTTATGCTTATGGCAAAGCAGGACAGCATCCGTGATGTGATCGCATTTCCGAAAGTAAAAGACGCATCTGATCTTATGACAGAAGCTCCGTCACCGGTTGATGCAAAGCAGTTAGATGAGCTGGGACTTGAAGTGGAAGAAAATGCCCAGGAACAGGAGTAGAGAGTATATGGAACATCCATCTATTGCTGATGAAACACTCAGAGAGAAGATAAAAGAAATCGAACAGATTCTTGCATTATATAAAGAAGGCAAAACAATAATAGAAATTGCCGGCTCGCTTGATTTCGCACAGTCGTATGTCCAGGACGTACTGCTGTGCGTGCAGGCTTCGGCTGAGGAAGACCCGGCAGCGATTGCAATGCTGCTGGAGGGGTAGGAGATTTTCTATGAGTATATTAAACGTGGAACATCTGACACATGGCTTTGGAGACAGAGCCATTTTCTCAGATGTTTCTTTTCGGTTATTAAAAGGTGAACATATCGGGCTGGTAGGAGCCAATGGAGAAGGAAAGTCTACATTCATGAACATTGTGACTGGAAAACTGACGCCGGATGAAGGAAAAGTAGAATGGTCGAAAAACGTACATGCAGGATATCTGGATCAGCATGCGGTGCTGAAAAAAGGCATGACAATCCGGGAAGTTCTAAAATCTGCATTTGACAGTCTTCTGCAGAAAGAAATCCGCATGAATGAGATATGCGATCTGCTTGGCACAGCAGATGATGCACAGATGGCAGAATTAATGGAAGAACTTGGAACAATTCAGGATGAGCTGACTTTGCATGATTTTTATACAATTGATGCAAAGGTAGAAGAAGTGGCAAGAGCGCTGGGACTTCTGGATCTTGGATTAGACCGTGATGTTACAGACTTAAGTGGCGGGCAGCGCACCAAAGTTCTGCTGGCAAAATTATTGCTGGAGAAACCAGACATTCTGCTTCTGGATGAGCCAACTAATTATCTCGATGAAGAACATATTGCATGGCTGAAACGCTATTTGCAGGAATATGAAAATGCATTTATACTGATCTCGCACGATATCCCATTTCTCAATGATGTGGTGAATATTATTTATCATATGGAAAATCAGGAACTGAACCGTTATGTGGGCGATTATGACCATTTTCAGGAAGTTTATGCAGTAAAGAAGGCACAGCTGGAAGCAGCATACCGCAGACAGCAGCAGGAGATTAGTGAGTTGAAAGATTTTGTGGCACGGAATAAAGCGCGTGTATCGACAAGAAATATGGCAATGTCCAGACAGAAAAAACTGGATAAAATGGATGTGATCGAGCTTGCGGCAGAAAAGCCGAAGCCGGAATTTCATTTCCGTTATGGACGCACGCCGGGAAAAATGCTTTTTGAGACAAAAGATCTTGTGATCGGTTATGATGAACCATTATCGAAAAAACTGAATTTTTCGATGGAACGGGGACAGAAAATTGCTCTTGTCGGAACGAACGGAATTGGAAAGACAACACTTCTTAAAAGTATTCTCGGACTGCTTCCTTCTCTGAAAGGGGAATGTGAACTGGGAGAGAATCTGGAACTTGGATATTTTGAGCAGGAAGTAAAAGGGGAGAATAAAAATACCTGTATCGAAGAGTTATGGGAAGAATTTCCGTCTTTTACACAGTATGAAGTGCGTTCTGCGCTTGCAAAATGCGGGCTTACGACAAAGCATATCGAAAGTCAGGTCCGTGTTCTGAGTGGTGGAGAACAGGCGAAAGTCCGTCTTTGTAAACTGATCAACCGTGACACGAATTTTCTGCTTCTGGATGAGCCGACCAATCATCTGGACGTAGACGCCAAGGATGCACTGAAAAAAGCACTTCAGGAATACCGCGGAAGTATTCTTTTAATCTGTCATGAACCGGAATTTTATAAAGATGTCGTGCAGGAAGTCTGGGACATGAGCAAATGGACAACGAAGATATTTTAGGTTGACATTTACAGAGAGCAAAACTATAATTAAATATACAATTTAATGTTACAGGGAGCTGGTACAAAGCTGGCTGAGAGGAAACTATAATTTGTTTCGACCTATAACCTGATTTGGATAATGCCAACGTAGGGAAGAATTACGGAAGAGAAGAGATGCCTGCGCATCTCTTTTTATACGAAAACGTTTTTTGCGGTGGCAGAAGCGTTTTTTTTATGGAATAGGAAAATGCGCCATGCTTACATGGCAGAAAAAAGATTTTATTTACAGGAGGATGATCCAATGAGAAATTACACAACACAGATGGATGCGGCAAGAAAGGGAATTGTTACACCAGAACTGGAAAAAGTTGCAGAAAAAGAAAAGATGACAGTAGAAGAATTACAGAAACTGGTTGCTGAAGGAAAGGTAGCGATCTGTGCAAACAAGAATCATACCTGTCTGGATCCGGAAGGGGTAGGAAGTATGCTCCGTACAAAGATTAATGTCAATCTTGGCGTTTCCAGAGACTGTAAAGACTATGACATTGAGATGGAAAAGGTCATGAGTGCGGTAAATCTTGGCGCAGAGGCGATCATGGATCTGTCCAGCCACGGAAATACGCAGCCATTCCGCCGCAAACTGACAAGTGAATGTCCGGTTATGATCGGTACAGTTCCGGTATATGACAGTGTGATCCATTATCAGAGAGACCTTGCTACTTTATCAGCAAAAGATTTTGTAGATGTTATCCGTATGCATGCAGAAGACGGGGTAGATTTTGTAACGCTGCATTGCGGAATCACAAGAAAAACGATTGAGCAGATCAAAAAGCATAAGAGAAAAATGAACATTGTAAGCCGTGGTGGAAGTCTTGTATTTGCGTGGATGTGCATGACTGGAGAAGAAAACCCGTTCTACGAATATTATGATGAGATCCTGGACATCTGCGAAGAGTATGATGTTACAATTTCTCTGGGAGATGCATGCAGACCGGGATGTCTGGCAGACGCAACGGATGTATGCCAGATCGAAGAACTGGTACGCCTTGGCGAACTGACAAAGCGTGCATGGGATCACAATGTCCAGGTTATGGTAGAGGGACCGGGACATGTGCCGCTTGATCAGGTCGCAGCAAATATGCAGGTGCAGAAGAGTATTTGTATGGGAGCACCGTTCTATGTATTAGGACCTCTCGTTACAGACATCGCACCGGGATATGATCATATTACTGCCGCTATCGGTGGCGCTGTGGCTGCTATGAACGGAGCTGCATTCCTCTGTTATGTAACACCGGCAGAACATCTGGCACTTCCGAATGTTGATGATGTAAAACAGGGAATCATTGCTTCCAAGATCGCAGCACATGCGGCTGATATTGCCAAAGGTGTCAGAGGAGCAAGAGATATTGATGATAAGATGGGTGACGCGAGAAGAAAGCTTGACTGGGAAGCACAGTATGCATGCGCACTGGATCCTGATACAGCAAGAGCAATCCGTGACAGCAGAAGTCCGGAAGATGACCACAGCGATACATGCAGTATGTGTGGAAAATTCTGCGCAGTCCGCAGTATGAATAAAGCGCTGGCAGGAGAATATATTGATATTCTGTAAATATTCAGAATTATAAAAAACTGCAGCAAGGTGTCTGGTTATGGACATCTTGCTGCAGTTTTTTATATAACAAGAAATTGTATTTTCTATTATAAATAATAGCCTCCGGGACAATGCGAGCTCGATGAGGCACATTCGTCAAATACAGTGCAAGCAAAAATCTGTACTTGGGTTCACCGTATATGCAAAAAAGGAACTGCAAACTGCAATTCCTCTTCAAGAGCGACAGACGGGGTTCGAACCCGCGACCCCGACCTTGGCAAGGTCGTACTCTACCAACTGAGCCACTGTCGCATATCTTAAGTTGTTGTTCTGTGTTATGTGTTCCTCAGAACAATACATACTATACTACGTGAATTAGTTTTTGTCAACACTTTTTTAAAAAAAGTTTTTTGAATTTTCTAATTTTCGCAAATGCTTATAAAACATGCAATGATAAAAAGATGTTATTATAGAACATTTTTGACTATATCCACCAGATAATGCTATAATAAAATTGATTGTGATGTCTGTAAAGACGTCATAAAAATACAGGAAAGAATGAGGGTAGGGATATATGGCAGAATGTAAGAAAATAAAGGCAGCACTCCTCGGATTAGGAACCGTGGGCGGCGGTGTTTATAAACTGGTTCAAAGACAGAAAGAAGAAATGGTAAAAAAATCAGGAGCGAATCTTGAGATTACAAGAATCCTCGTACATAATATGAACAAACAAAGAGAAGGCGTAGATGCCTCTCTTCTGACAGATAACTGGAAAGAAATAGTAGAAGACCCGGAGATTTCTATTGTGATTGAAGTAATGGGAGGAATCGAACCGGCGAAGACGATGATTCTGGAAGCACTCTGCGCAGGGAAGAATGTAGTGACTGCGAATAAAGATCTGGTGGCAGTGCACGGAAGAGAATTACTGGATGCAGCACAGGAAAATCAGGTTGATTTCCTCTTTGAGGCGGCTGTTGCAGGCGGTATCCCGATCATTCGTCCGCTGAAACAGTGTCTTGCAGCGAATGAGATTGATGAAGTGATCGGTATCGTGAACGGAACAACAAACTACATCCTGACAAAGATGTTTGAGGATGGCATGGACTTTTCAGAAGCGCTGGCAAAAGCGACAGAGCTTGGATATGCGGAAGCAGATCCGACTGCGGATGTTGAAGGTCTGGATGCTGGAAGAAAAGTTGCAATCTTAGCTTCCATTGCATTTCATTCCAGAGTTGTATTTGACGATGTATACACAGAAGGAATTACAAAGATATCTGCGAAGGATGTCGCATATGCAAAAGAATTTGGCAGTGTGATCAAGCTTCTCGGAGTGGCACATAACAGAGAAGATGGTATTGAGGTTGCAGTTTATCCGATGATGCTGCCGAAGAATCATCCGCTTGCATCTGTCAGAGATTCCTTTAATGCGGTTTTTGTACACGGAGATGCATTAGATGATGCGATGTTTTACGGAAGAGGCGCCGGAGAGCTTCCAACAGCCAGTGCTGTTATGGGAGATGTGATCGACATTATCCGCGATATCCAGTTCTCATGTACCGGACGAATCAGCTGTACCTGCTACAAGAATACACCGGTCAAGAGTTCAGATGATGTGAAAAATAAATTCTTTGTACGCATGCAGGTAACAAACAAACCGGGCGTTCTTGCACGAATCGCCAGCATGTTCGGTGAGCACAAAGTCAGCATTTCCAAAGTGATCCAGAAGGTCATTACAGACGGAGTCGCTGAACTTGTTATCGTAACGGAAGCAGTAAAAGAGTATCATATGCAGGATGCGTTGATGCATTTAAGAGAGATGGATACGACACAGGAAATCAGCAGTGTGATTCGTGAGTATTAAAAGTCGGATATATTTATAAGAAAGCCGGGAAGTTCATGAGGAGGGAAACATAAGATGCGGGAGAGAACGACGCTTGGATTTTTGTTTAAGCAGATCAGCACAATTTACGAAAAAGAATTTAACCGCAAACTACGTACGCTGGGAATCACAGCTTCACAGTGTGCGGTGCTGGATTATTTATTTACAAGCAGAAAAGAGCATGTAACCCAGAGAGATATTGAAAAAGCGCTGAGTCTGCGTAATCCGACTGTGACAGGACTTATGAAACGACTGGATGAAAAAGGATTTATCCTTGTAGTACCGAGCAACGAAGATAAGCGTTGCAAGAACATTTACCTGACTGAGAAAGCATATGATATTCAGAGGAGGATGGAAACAGACCGGAAGAAACTGGATAAGATGCTGACACTGGGAATGAATAAAAAAGAAGTAGAAGCATTGAAAAAGATGCTGGATCGTGTACTGTATAATATAGCCGAGCCTTAGAGGCCGGCTTTTTTTATTGTTTTTCTGTAATACATGAGCTGACTTTACATAGATTTAACATAGATTTCATCTGATTTGCATGTGCATTCGCTAAAATAGCAACGATAGTAAATTGTACAGCAAAAAGGAGAGAAATCAATATGAATGAAAATATGCAGATTGTATTTGGTCTGCTGGGGGGACTTGCAATCTTTATTTATGGAATGAATATGATGAGCGAGTGTCTGCAGAAAGCAGCTGGAGAGAAGATGAAAAGTATTTTGGCGTTACTGACAAAGAATCCGGTTCTCGGTGTGCTTGCCGGAGCGCTTACAACGGCAGTTCTGCAGAGCAGCAGCGCCACAACGGTCATGGCAATCGGATTTGTCAGTGCAGGACTTATGAACCTGCCACAGGCAATTTCTATTATATTTGGTGCAAATATCGGAACAACCATGACGGCACAGATTATTGCATTTAAGATCAGCGATTACATATATATCATTATTTTTGTGGGATTTATCATTGCATTTATTGCAAAATCAGAAAAAGCAAAAAGTATAGGACAGACGATATTTGCATTCGGTCTGTTATTCCTTGGAATTGAGACAATGGGAGACGTCATGAAACCGCTGGCATCCAGTCCGATGTTTACACAACTTATTGCAAGTGTAAAACATATTCCGGTTCTTGGAGTGGGAGTAGGTACATTAATGACGCTGGTCGTACAGAGTAGTAGTGCAACCATCGCAGTCTTACAGAATTTTGCAGCACAGGCAGGACCAGACGGTATGACAAGTATTCTTGGACTTACTGGTGCGATTCCGATCCTGCTTGGAGACAATATCGGAACAACGATCACGGCACTTCTTGCAAGTATAGGACAGACGAAAGATGCAAAGAGAACAGCCGTGGCGCATTGCATTTTTAATATATCAGGAAGTTTTTTATTTATATGGTTTGTGAAACCATATGCTACACTGATCCGTTTTATTTCACCAAAAGGACCGGAAGTGGAAGTGATTTCCAGACAGATTGCGAATGCGCATACTTGTTTTAATATTACAATGACACTGATCTGGGTATGCCTGATTGGAGTGATGGTGAAGATTGTTATGTTCCTGATTCCGGATGGAAGGAAGACCGAATCAGATCCGTTTGAGACATTATATCTGGATGAGAATGTGAAAAATCAGCCGGCAGCAGCGCTGCAGCTTGTCGCAAAAGAGATTTTACATCTGAGCGATCAGGTGAAAAAAGTTCTGCATGATACGGTGACTGTCGTAAAAGAAAATCAGATGCAAGGTGTAGATAAGATACAGGAGGAGAGTGCGAAAGTAACAAAGCTCACAGATAAAATCACAGATTATCTGGCAGGATTATTTTCTTCCGGACTTTTGACCGAACAGCAGGCATCCCAGACAGCGGGACTGATGTATGTGCTGGGAGATGTGGAACGAATCGGTAATTTAAGTGCCGGAATTGCATTATCTATGAAAGAAAAAGAAACAAACCAGTATAAATATTCACAGGAAGCGATGGATGAACTTGCAAAATGTCTGAAAACTCTGGAGAAGATGTTTGATTCAGCGACAAAGGCATTACGCGGTGATACAACAGTAGAGCTTGAAAAGCTGATGAAGCGCAAAGACAAGATTGTCAATTTGGATATTATGATGCGAAAATCCCATATCCAGCGTGTCAACAAAGGAAAATGTAAAGCGAGTCTGACAACACCATTTACGAATATTCTTCATTTGATTGACCGTATGGGAAACAGTTGTATCAACCTGGCTGATGCGGCTACAAATGAAGTGGCATTAAAATATTTCCTTCCCAAAGATGAGATGACAATGTAAGAATCGAGGCAGAAAGAAAATTTTATAAAGTATAAGTTATTAAGGTTCATGCAAAAATAAAGCATGGACCTTTTTGTTCCTCCTTAATGAGAAAATGGTATGAATAAGTCTCCTTGTAATTTTAATACATGTATGATAAATTAGTAAATGTAAATGATAATCAAAATCAAAATCAAACAAGAAAAGGCGGGAACTCCAAAATGCCAGTGGAAGTTGTAGCATGTATGTTAGCAGATAAAAATAGTTGGAAGAGATTACAGTTTCAGTTAATCCTGCAATGTGCCCCATTGTTCAAAGGATATAAAGTAGCCTGTATTACGAATGTCCGCAGAGAGGATATGAGAAATATGCATCTGCTTCTTAATGGAACGGGAATCTGTTACCGTGCACTTACATTTTGCAGAGACAAATACCTAGTGTTGTTATATCGCCCGGCACAGTTAAAAACATATCTGAAACAACCGGAAGTGAAGACGTTCCTTGCTGATTACGGTTATGAAGAAAACAGTCTGGAAAAAGTGCTGGAAAGACTTTCGTTAAGAGTACGGGAACATTCAAAAAATGAGATTGAATTTCCTCATGAAATCGGAATTTTCCTTAACTATCCACTGGAAGATGTCAGAGGCTTTATTGAGCATAAAGGACAGGACAGTCTCTTTTGTGGATATTGGAAAGTATATCATGATCCGGAAAAAGCAAAACTTACATTCTGGACATACGATAAGGCAAAGGACTGTGCAGTAAATGAATTTCTGGCAGGAAAGACAATTCGGGAAATTGTAGCATAAGACAAAAGACAGCAAGAAAGGGGACAAATCGATGAGTGTTGTTATTATAGGCGGAAATGAAAGAATGGAACATCAGTATAAACAGATCTGCAAGAAATATAAATGTAAGGCAAAAGTATTTACCAGAATGGCGGGCAATCTGAAGACACAGATCGGTCAGCCGGATCTGATCATTTTGTTTACTTCAACAGTGGCACATAAAATGGTACACTGTGCGTTGAAAGAAGCAGAGCGTTACAATATCCGTGTGGAGCGTACACACAGTGCAAGTGCAAATGCACTGGAAAATGTTCTCGTTGAATGTTGTGGTTAATATAATATATAGCATATAGCAGGATATCAGGAATAAAAGAGCCTGAGATGTATAGGCTTAAAAGAGGAACGCAAATTGCGACGTTTCTCTTTTTTTTATAATATTTTCATGTTAATATGAAAAAGACAGCTTGCAAGGAGGATACATTTTTATGAGTTATGCAGACAAAGTTTTTATAGATATGTGCCGTGACATCATCGACAATGGCACAGATACCAGGGGAGAAAAGGTCCGTCCGAAATGGGAGGATGGGACGCCGGCTTACACAATTAAAAGATTTGGAGTGGTGAACCGCTATGATTTGTCAAGGGAATTTCCGGCTCTGACGCTCAGGAGAACAGCGATCAAGAGCTGCACGGATGAACTTTTGTGGATCTGGCAGAAGAAATCGAATAATATCAATGACTTGCACAGTCATATCTGGGACAGTTGGGCAGATGAGAATGGCTCAATCGGCAAAGCATACGGATATCAGCTTGGCGTGAAGCATCAGTATAAAGAAGGCCTGTTTGATCAGGTTGACCGTGTGATTTATGACTTAAAAAATAATCCGTACAGCCGCAGAATTATGACAAATATATATGTACATCAGGATCTTCATGAGATGAATCTCTATCCTTGTGCATACAGTATGACATTTAATGTGACGAAGAAGGAAGGACACGATAAGCTGACATTGAATGCTGTTTTAAATCAGAGATCGAATGACGTGCTGACAGCAAATAACTGGAATGTCTGCCAGTATGCGGTGCTTGTGCATATGCTGGCACAGGTGTGTGATATGGAAGCCGGAGAACTGGTACATGTGATCGCGGATGCGCATATTTACGACAGACACGTGCCGGTAATAGAAGAACTGATCGCAAGAGAACCGCTTCCGGCACCGAAGTTCTGGCTGAATCCGAAAGTAAAAGATTTCTATGATTTTACGAGAGATGATGTAAAACTGATCGATTATGAGACGCATGAGCAGATTAAAAACATTCCGGTTGCAGTTTAAAAAAAGAAAGGGCGAGATAAGATGAAATTAATAGTTGCAGTTGATAAAAACTGGGCGATTGGAAAAAACAACCGCCTGATGTGGAGCATTCCGGCAGATATGAAATTTTTCCGTGAGACAACAAAGGGGAATATTGTTATTATGGGACGGAAAACACTGGAAAGTTTTCCACAGAGCCAGCCACTTAAAAACCGTGTGAATATTGTAATCAGCAAGAATCCGGATTACAAAGTAAAAGACGCGGTTGTTGTACACAGTGTAGAAGAAGCACTGGAAGAAGCGAAGAAGTACGAGGGAGAGACATTCGTAATCGGTGGGGAGAGCATTTACCGTGCGATGTTAAAGTACTGCGATACAGCACTGGTTACAAAGATTGATCATGCGTATGATGCAGATACTTATTTTCCGAGTTTGGATGAAGATCCAGAGTGGAAGATGACAAAGATCAGTGAAGAACAGACATGTTTTGATCTGGAGTATTATTTTACGGTATATGAGAGGATTTAAAAAGAAAGATGAGAATACTGAGTATTACGGCACAGAAGCCAAACAGTACCGGTAGTGGCGTGTTTTTGACAGAACTTGTAAAGGAATTGGCAGCAAAAGGACATGAACAAGCAGTAGTTGCCGGTGTTTATAAAGAAGATAAGACAGAAGTTCCGGAAAATACAAAAGTATATCCGGTTATTTTCAAGTCAGAGGAGCTGCCGTTTCCGATTGCGGGAATGTCGGATGAGATGCCTTATGAAAGCACGAGATATTGTGATATGACAGAAGAAATGGCAGGGCAGTTTGCAAATGTTTTCCTGACGAAGATCAGGCAGGCAGTAAAGGAATTTCAGCCGGATCTGATCTTAAGTCATCATCTGTATCTGCTTACAGCACTGGTGCGGGAACATTTTCCGGAACTTCCGGTATATGGTTTCTGTCATAATACAGATCTCAGACAATTGCAGAAAAATGTGTTAAAACAGGAGTATATCAAAGCGCAGATTGCGAAGCTAAACCGGATTTTTGCTTTGCATGAAGAGCAGAAGACGCAGATCTGCCAGATGTTTCATGTAACAGCAGAACAGGTGGAAGTATCTGGAATGGGCTATAACAGTCATATTTTCCGTGATCTTCATATCCGGAAGGTTCCCGGAAAGACGAAGATTGTGTTTGCTGGGAAAATCTCAGAGAAGAAAGGCGTAGAGAGTCTGATCCGAAGTCTTGCTTATCTTCCGTATGAAGCAGATAAACTGGAAGTATATCTGGCTGGCGGCGCAGGAAATGAGACAGAGTATGCAAGAATCTGCAGACTGGCAGAGAAGGCACCATATCCGGTTCATTTTCTTGGAAAACTGGAGCAGATGGAGCTGGCAAAAGTATATAATACATGCGATATCTTTGCACTACCATCTTTTTCGGAAGGATTGCCGCTTACAGTGATCGAAGCACTTGCCTGTGGCGACCGTGTTGTGATGTCGGATCTTCCGGGAATCCGCGAATGGCTGGATACATATGCGCCGGGAGCGGATATCCGATATGTAGAACTTCCACGGATGAACCGCGTGGATGAAGCAGTTAGAGAAGAACTTCCGGCTTATGAGAAACGCATTGCAGAATCATTGCAGGAAAGTGTAGAGGAAAATTGTACCAGACCGGCTGATGTAAGCCGAATCTCCTGGGGAAAAATTGCAGAGAAAGTTCTGGTATAGTGCCATACAGCTTGATGAATATTGTTCTTTGCAGTTAAAAATATATCAGTTGACAGAAGATATTCAGAAAGTTATAATTGTATTACTTATTTGAATGAGTGAAACAATAGATAGATTTTATAAATAATTGTGAAAATGCTATGACAGGGAGGAGTACATAATTTACAGATCCACAGAGAGAAGATGGCTGGTGTGAATCTTCGTGAAGTGATTATGGAAGTAGCCCCCGAGCAGTGAATTGAAAGCGAAAGCAAGTAGGCTTCAACGCAGTCCCAGCGTTAGATGGGAACGATATCGGATGTAGGAGTCCTGTATCGGCAGAGTGCAGAGACAAAAGTTTCTGAATTTAGGTGGTAACACGGATGAGTAATTCGCCCTAAGCATAGAGCTTAGGGTTTTTTTAATGCCAAGGAGGTTGTGCAGATGAAAAAAATCAGTGGAAACAAATTATTAGTAAAGGCTTTGAAGGAAGAGGGCGTAGACACATTATTCGGCTATCCGGGAGCCTGCACGATTGATATCAGTGATGAGTTATACAAACAGGATTATACGAAAGTGATCCTGCCAAGACAGGAAGTTGCGCTTGTGCATGAAGCAGATGCATATGCAAGATCTACAGGAAAAGTTGGGGTGTGCCTTGTAACAAGCGGACCGGGTGCGACAAACCTGGTGACAGGAATCGCGACTGCTTATTATGACAGCGTACCACTTGTATGTTTTACCGGACAGGTATCCAGACATCTTATTGGAAATGATGCATTTCAGGAAGTCGATATTGTCGGTATTACGAGAAGTATTACAAAATACGGAGTAACTGTACGTAGAAGAGAAGATCTCGGACGTATTTTAAAAGAAGCATTTTATATTGCGAGAACCGGAAGACCGGGACCGGTATTAATTGACCTTCCAAAAGATGTTATGGGAGAGCTGGGAGATGCAGAGTATCCAGAAGAAGTAAATATCCGTGGATACAAACCGAATACACATGTACATATCGGACAGTTAAAACGTGCACTGAAAATGCTCGGAAAGGCAAAGAGACCGCTGTTTCTTGCCGGAGGAGGTGTTAATGTTGCTCATGCACAGGAGGCATTTACAGAACTTGTGGAATGCACACATGTGCCGGTAGTAACAACGGTTATGGGAAGAGGAGCAATTCCAACAAATCACCCACTTTATATTGGAAATCTTGGTATGCATGGTGCTTATGCGTCCAATATGTCAGTAAATGAATGTGATCTGCTGTTCTCTATCGGAACAAGATTCAATGACCGCATCACAGGTAAGTTACATTCTTTTGCACCAAAAGCGCAGATTGTTCATATCGATATTGATACAGCTGCCATTTCAAAAAATGTACAGGTCGATGTTCCAATCGTAGCGGACGCAAAAGAAGCAATCGATAAAATGTTAGAGTACGTGACAGAGTGTGACACAGAAAAATGGCGTGCACAGGTTGAAACATGGAAAGAAGAACATCCGATGAAGATGAAGAGAAAGCCGATCATGACACCACAGGATGTAATCGATACGATCAACAAGGTATTTGATGCAGCAATTATCGTAACGGATGTTGGACAGCATCAGATGTTTACAGCGCAGTTTATAGAAATTACACATAAGAAACAATTACTGATGTCCGGTGGACTTGGAACGATGGGATACGGACTTCCAGGTGCGATCGGAGCCAAGATCGGTAATCCGGATACACCGGTTATCTCTATTTCCGGTGATGGTGGTATGCAGATGAATATTCAAGAACTTGCAACGGCGGTGCTGGAAGAACTTCCGATCATTTCCTGTATTTTCAATAATAATAATCTGGGAATGGTTCGTCAGTGGCAGAAATTATTCTATGGAAAACGTTACTCCATGACCTGCCTGCGAGCGGGAGCAGCATGCAGGGGAAAATGCGGTGAAGTTCCATGCCCGGAATATACACCGAATTTCCTGAAACTTGCAGAATCCTATGGAGCGAAGGGAATCCATGTTTCAAAAGTGGAAGAGATTGAACCGGCATTCAGAGAAGCAATGCAGAGTAAAAAGACGCCATATATCATTGAATTTGATATTGATCCGGAGGATCTTGTATATCCGATGATCCAGCCGGGCGGTACATTAGAAGATATGATCATGGATTGTTAAGCAGGAAGGAGAATGATTATGAGTGGAAATAAAATGAAAAAACGCTGGATTTCTTTATATGTAGAAAATCAAGTCGGTGTCCTGTCTAAAATCTCAGGGCTGTTTTCGGGAAAATCTTACAATCTGGACAGTCTGACTGTTGGAACAACGGAAGATCCGACTGTATCACGAATGACGATCGCGACCGTCAGCGACGATGAAACATTTGAACAGATTAAAAAACAGTTAAACCGTCTGGTAGAAGTAATTAAAGTCATTGATTTTACGGATGTATTTGTCAGAATGAAGGAAATTCTCTATGTAAAAGTACAGAAATGTACACCGGAAGATAAGGTAGAACTGTTCCAGATTGCAGAAACATTTAAAGCAAAAGTTATTGATTATGGTAAAGACAGTCTGCTTCTTGAATTTGTACAGACAGCGACAAAGAATGATGCAGTAATCAAACTTATGAAAGAAGAGTACAAGAGTATTGAAGTTGTCCGTGGAGGAAGTGTCGGTATTGAATCGATTAGCATGATGGAGCGATAAATAATTTTGTGAAAATTGTACACATAAAAAACAGAGTGCACTCTTGAATTTTTATATAGACAGTATTATAATACTTGCATACAATGATGTTGGGACAAAAGCCTCAACTATGATGCCTGCGGATTGTTTCGTGTTAAGTGGTATCATAAATATATTTAATTGTAAAAGGACGGAGGAATAGAAAATGGAGAAAAAAGATATCGATTGGAGTAATCTTGGATTTGGCTATGTAAAGACAGATAAGAGATTCGTATCAAATTATAAAGACGGATCATGGGATGAAGGTGTATTAACGGAAGATGATAAGGTTGTCATCAGTGAATGCGCCGGAGTACTGCAGTATGCACAGACATGTTTTGAAGGCCTGAAAGCATATACGACAGAAGATGGACACATTGTAATGTTCCGCCCGGACTTAAATGCAAAGAGACTTGCTGATTCTGCAGCAAGACTGGAAATGCCGGTATTCCCGGAAGATAAATTTGTACAGGCTGTACATGATGTTGTAAAAGCAAATGCAGCTTATGTACCACCATACGGATCAGGAGCTACTTTGTATGTACGTCCGTATATGTTTGGTTCTAACGCTGTTATCGGTGTAAAACCGGCAGATGAGTATCAGTTCCGTGTATTTACTACACCAGTTGGACCATACTTCAAAGGCGGAGCAAAACCAATCACAATCAGGGTTAGTGATTTTGATCGTGCAGCACCGCATGGAACAGGACATGTAAAAGCCGGACTTAACTATGCAATGAGCTTACATGCAATCGTAGATGCACACGCACAGGGATACGATGAAAACATGTATTTGGATGCAGCTACAAGAACAAAGGTTGAAGAGACTGGTGGAGCTAACTTTATTTTTGTAACAAAAGATAAGAAAGTAGTAACACCGAAATCAAGCACAATTCTTCCTTCTATTACAAGACGTTCTTTGATGTATGTCGCAGAACATTATCTTGGATTGGAAGTAGAAGAAAGAGAAGTATATCTGGATGAAGTAAAAGACTTCGCAGAATGTGGACTTTGCGGAACAGCAGCAGTTATCTCTCCAGTAGGCAAGATCGTAGATCATGGTAAAGAAATTTGCTTCCCAAGCGGAATGGAAGAGATGGGTGAGATCACAAAGAAACTATACGATACATTAACTGGAATCCAGATGGGACACATCGAAGCTCCGGAAGGATGGATCCATACAGTTTGCTAATTACACATCAGTTAGTAAGTTTTAAAAGACTTTATGTGGCGGGGATTTATTCCCCGTCCTTTTTATATGATAGAATTGTGGGAGACGTATATATCCTAAAAGCAGGAGAGACAATTATCATGCCTGCAAAGAAACCACACGCTGTATACGGAGAAGAGAGATTTAAAATGCTTCTGAATGTTGTGTTTTAAAATGCATATAGTCGTTTGAAAATAAAATTACAATATCAAGATTTAAAATCTGTATTTATAGAAAGTATATCTGTAAATACAGATTTTTTTGGCGACTAGAAAAATTGGTTTAGTATCCTGAAAAAGTCTGCCGGTGTCATGTTTTATAGGTGAATAAACAGTGTATAACAGTTGACAACAGTTATATACTGTTATATACTGTTTACAAAGAAGGAGGGCGAAAGATGTATCTGATTATTAATCACTCATCCATGCAGCCGATTTATGAACAGATTGTAGAACAGATTAAAGAGAAGATTATAAATGGAGAATTTTCGGAAGAGATGATGCTTCCGTCTGTCCGTACAATGGCGAAAGATTTAAAAATCAGTGCGCTCACTGTAAAAAAAGCCTATGACGCATTAACAGAGGAAGGATTTGTTGTGACGGTACATGGAAAGGGAAGTTTTGTAGCATGTGCCAATCAGAATATGCTGCTGGAGGAAAAGAAAAAAGAAGTTGAGGCAGAACTGGAAGCGGCAATCCATAAAGGAAGAAGCTGCGGATTGACAGATCATGACTTGACGGAATTATTTGAAATTGTATTGGAGGGTTAGAGATGGGGAAAGATGTGATGATAAAACTAAATCATGTACAGAAGAAATATCCGGATTTTTCGATGGATTGCTCTCTGACAGTATATCCTGGAATGATTACGGGACTGATCGGAGCGAATGGAGAAGGAAAAAGTACGACATTTAAACTTATTCTCGGGCTGATTGGAAAAGAAGCAGGAGAGATGGAAGTGCTGGGGAAAAAACGAGAGTGCAGTAATGATGGAAAACAGCCAGAAAAAGAAATATTACAGCAGACAGGAGTCGTGTTAGCGGAAACCGGTTTTGGAAGTTATTTTACAATTCATGATATTATCCCATTTCTGGAAGACTTATATCCGGAATTTGAAAAGGATAAATTTCTACAGTATTGCGAAGAATATAAACTTCCAATGAATAAGAAAATAAAGGAATTTTCAACAGGAATGAAACGAAAATTACAGATATTTGCAGCAATTACACATAAAGCGAAGTTATTACTTTTGGATGAACCGACCAGCGGGCTGGATGTGGTGGCGAGAGAACAGATGCTGACACTGTTGCGGGAATATATGGAGACGGAAGGACGGGCGATTCTGATCAGTTCGCATTTATCAGGAGATCTGGAAACATTTTGTGATGATATTTATCTGATTCAAAAAGGGACAATTACATTTCATGAAGAAATGGATCGGCTATTAGATGCATATGGATTATTAAAAGTATCAGATGAGGTATATAAAAAAATGGATAAGTCACATATTATCTGCCGGAAAAAAGAAAATTTCGGATGGAGCTGTCTGACAGATCAGAAGGCATATTATCAGATGCATAATCCGGAAATTGTAATAGAAAAAGGAAGCGTGGACGAATTAATCCTTTTGATGGCAGGAGGAGAGAGAATATGAAAGCATTACTCATGAAAGATTTAAGAACTTTAAAAAATGAGAGAAGATTGTGGGTTAGTATCATCGGTGTAAGTGTTTTATTTGGTGTTTTGTTTCAAAACTGGTATTTTATGATGGGATATATCATGTTTGGGTTATCTATGATTGCCCGGACAATGTATCAATACGATGTGGCGGACCAGGGAATTGTTTATCTTATGACACTGCCTATTACAAGAAAGGAATATGTGAAGGAAAAGTATCTGCTGAGTCTTATGAGTATATGTATTGGTGGTATTTTAAGTATGATTCTTACTAAAATCGGGATGCTCTTTACACCGGATCAGGCAGATAGTAATCAGGAAATTTTTAGTGCGTTTCTTGGAATATTGGCAGTTGCATTAGTTCTTCAGGCAATTATATTTCCGGTAGAACTGAAATATGATGTATCAAAATCAAGAATTATTATTTTGCTGCTTGTAATGGGGATTATTATTCTTTTTACAGCATTTGATATGTTAATAGGCGCAATACTGGTAGCATTTATTACCATCTTTGTAGATGCATTTGGAGGTATATTTATACAACATTTTTTAGGTACTGTGTTACTATCTGCAGTTGTGGTGGGAATGATTTATTTCTCTTCTTATCGGAAATCAGTTAAAATTATGGGGCAGAAAGAGTTCTGATCAGAAGTTTTCTAAATATTTCAGAATTTACGAAAACCCTTGCAACAGCAAGGGTTTTATGCTATCCTATTAAGGTCGCAAAAAACACGCATATATTTGTCCAAGATGGTGCCGGCCTGATACAGGAGGTTTCAAAGACTTACATATATGCGGAAGTAAAGAACCAAATGGAGGAAAGAAACATGAGCGTTATTTCAATGAAACAGCTTTTAGAAGCAGGTGTTCACTTTGGACATCAGACAAGAAGATGGAACCCTAAAATGGCTCCGTACATTTACACAGAGAGAAACGGTATCTACATCATCGACTTACAGAAATCTGTAGGAAAAGTTGATGAGGCTTACCAGGCAGTAGCAGATATCGCAGCAGAAGGTGGAAACATTCTGTTCGTTGGAACAAAGAAACAGGCTCAGGATGCTATCAAAGTAGAAGCAGAGCGTTGTGGAATGTTCTATGTTAACGAGAGATGGCTTGGAGGAATGCTTACAAACTTCAAGACAATTAAGAGCAGAATCGCTCGTCTGAAAGATATCGAGAGAATGTCTGAAGATGGAACATTTGACGTATTACCGAAAAAAGAAGTTATCCAGCTTAAGAAAGAATGGGAGAAACTTGAGAAGAACCTTGGCGGAATCAAAGAAATGAAGACTATTCCGGATGCAATCTTCGTAGTAGATCCTAAGAAAGAAAGAATCTGTGTTCAGGAAGCACATACACTTGGTATTCCGCTTATCGGAATCGCTGATACAAACTGTGATCCGGAAGAGTTAGATTATGTAATTCCGGGTAACGATGATGCTATCCGTGCAGTAAAACTGATCGTTTCCAAGATGGCAGACGCTGTTGTAGAAGCTAATCAGGGAGCAGCTGATGCTGATGAAGTATACGAGGAAGTTGCTGAAGAAGCAGAGGCAGTAGAAGAGTAGGATTCATTCTTTTTAATGATGGAGGATAAAAAAATGGCAGTTACAGCTAAGATGGTAAAAGAATTAAGAGAGATGACTGGTGCAGGAATGATGGACTGCAAAAAAGCTCTTAATGAAACAGATGGAAACATGGACGAGGCAGTAGAATATCTGAGAAAGAATGGCGAAGCTAAGGCTGTTAAAAAAGCCGGACGTATCGCAGCAGAAGGTATTGTTATGGCTGATGTCAAAGATGATAAGACTGCAGCAATCGTAGAAGTTAACTCAGAGACAGACTTCGTTGCTAAGAATGCAGAATTCCAGGGATTTGTTAAAGCTGTTGTTAATCAGGCAATCGCTTCTGAGTCCAAAGATATGGAAGCATTTATGGCAGAAACTTGGAACGAAGATGCTTCTAAGACTGTACAGGATGCTCTGACAGAGAAGATTTCTGTTATCGGAGAGAAACTGAACATCAGAAGATTTGAGAAAGTTGTTACTGACGGATGTGTAGTATCTTATATTCACGGTGGCGGACGTATCGGTGTTCTTGTTGAAGCAGATACAGATGTTATCAATGACGAGATCAAAACTTGTCTGAAGAACGTAGCTATGCAGGTAGCAGCTATGTCTCCAAAATATACTTCCCGTGATGAAGTAGATCAGTCCTTCTTAGACCATGAGAAAGAGATTCTTCTTGCTCAGGCTAAACAGGAGAATCCGAATAAACCGGATAACATCATCGAAAAGATGATCATCGGACGTCTCAACAAAGAGATGAAAGAGATTTGTCTGTTAGACCAGGCATACGTTCAGGATAGCGACCTTACTGTAGCTAAATACGTAGAGAAGGTTGGAAAAGAGAACGGAGCTAACTTAAGCGTGAAGAGATTTGTTCGTTTTGAAACAGGTGAAGGCCTTGAGAAGAAGAACGAAGACTTCGCAGCAGAAGTTGCAGCTCAGATGGGTAAATAATCTGATATTTGCTGCTCTTTAATAAGATCCATAAAACCCTTGAAAATCCAGTGTTTTCAAGGGTTTTTCTTATGCCGGAAAGGAAATCATATGGCAAGATTAATTTCTATTGTAAAAGAGTCATGACCAAAGAGTGATAATTAAATCATATAGACAGGGTATGGCAACAGCAGGTTGCTTTTCGGAACATGAATTTATCTATATGATATTAGAGATGAGCAAAACACATTAATTCAAAAGTAGGACGTGGCAGTTAGTTTC
>NZ_QTUV01000001.1:324580-639005 GCF_003435815.1 Dorea sp. AM10-31 | reverse complement strand
TGCCTCGCAAACCCGCATAAATACTGAATGTGTGGAGTTTTGCTCATGGCTATGGAGTTAAAGAAATGGAGGTGTGCTTATGAGAGAGAAATTTAATCATCTGTATTTGGATAGCCACGAAAGAAAACTTTTGATACATAGCCTTGTAGAGTTAAAAAATCAGCTCATACAGCAAGGCAGATATACGGATTGTATTGACGAGCTTATTTTTAAGGTCATAAATGCACCGCCCAAGAGAATAAAAATTGAATATGTCTAAGGCAGATTACAAAGCCGCTTATTCTTATTGATTTTAAGAGTAGGCGGCTTTTTTGCGTTCTATGGTACTGTTTAACATAGCCACCTTGACAAAGTGGCTAAATAGTGCTAAAAGACAGATTGCAAGATTTGTTGAATTGCATGAAACCAATATAGCACAAAGTACTTGGCATTTTCTCGGATGAAATATATAACAGCTTGAAAGAAGCAGAATAGAAAAATGCAGGTTGAAATATACCTGTTTTTTTTATACTTGAAATATACCACAATATATAGTATTTTATAAAATAGAGCAACCACAATATGGTGTATAGTTTTAAGCTGGAAGCGATAGAAATATTTTTTGTTAGTAAAACATCATAAATAAAAAGTTGTCATAAAATGTCATATGATGTGATATTGAGCATTTGAAAATCAGCGATTAAAATATAGTTGAAAGTTGTCCTATATGTCACAAAAGAAAGTATTACTATGGAGATATAAACAATGACAGGAGGTAAATTATATGTCAGCAACAACAAGTGAATTATTAGATTCATATACAAAAATGTTGGATAGTGAATTTTATAAAAATCTAAAAGGTATAACAGCAGGAATAGAAGCACTACAAAAATCACTTGTAGGAAGTGATTTCCATAAGCAGATGCAAGCATGGCAAACTGTATTAAACGATCCAGAAAGTTCTATTAATAAATCCATGCGTATGTGGTCTGAATTTTCAAGAAATATTGATTATGGAAAATTGACTGGATTACAGGCAGGATTACAACAATTTGCTGATCAGATGCCTAAAATAGACATGAGCTCATTTGCAGGCTTACAATCTCATTTAGGCGAAATATTGAATACAGATAATATAATTAATTTCAAATTTTCAGAGGCTATTGATTATGCATATGAAACAGCAAAAGAAGAAGCTGGAGAGCCAGAAATAAGCAAAGAAGAGTTAGGAAATGTTGTTAGGAAAGAAATAAAAAACGATACTCTTGGTGAGGCAGATATTGAAAATAACAAATTTAAAGAAAAGTTCTATGCAGTTATAAAATTTTTCCTTATGAATGTATTGCTGCCATTAGCTTTGAGTCTTATATATGATTTAGGCAAAGCACAGCTTGGGGAAGTTATAACATTTTCTGCTGAGGATAATGCACCTGTGATTTATGAAATTCAAAATAAAAATACATACGTAAATATCATAGATAAGACAGATAAAAAATATCGTGTATTTTTTATTGATGATGATGGAAATGTGATTGATGGTTATATGGATAAAGAAAATATAAATATGAATTTTGAAGATGATGAGGACGAACAGTAAAATATAATTTTATATAAATGTTGGATTTTGGTATAATTAATCTATCACAAAAAGAAATGGAGGGCTTTATTTATGCCAAAAGAAAACATATTTTCTGGCAAGTATGAACCAGATCGGGATACTTGTACAGAAGCAAAGAAAAACTGATCTTGGGTGAGAATATTACGTCGCTCTCTGATATGGTAAATTTTCAGCTTAATATATGACTTAGGGTAAGTTACTTATTCTTAGGAAGGAGGGGGTTTGTGGCAAAGCAGAAAAAAAGAAGGCCTGTTGATTATTCGACCTCAGAGATGGTAAAGCTTTGTGGAATGAAAGCGAGCAGTACCTTTGAAAATAAAAGAAATAAAGTCTTTGAGCGATACGAAATAGATCCAACGCTTTTTAAAATGGATCCTAAAGTAGGGGGAGGAGAAAACTTTTATCCTGTTGTTTGTGCTGAATTATTGGCAATTCTAATAAAAAATTGGGATAAAAAGCCTTCAAGTAGAAAAAATGCTAACAGAGACAATGTTACAGTGACTCAGATTTGTGATTTTTATAGGGCATTATTAAAAGATGTAGATGATCTTCCAAAAGAATTGAGAGGACTTATATATAAATGTTGTCAGAGTCATTTTACTACAAAGTGTCTTGTAATATGGGCGGAAAGAGTTGTAAATGGATTGGCATTATTTACAGAAACTCATATGAATCAACCAGAGGAAAATATAGGTAAGCTTTGTCAGGCTCTTGCTATTAATTTGAATAAAATGACATACATGGAATACATGAATAATAAGCTTATAGAGGCTGTCCCTTGGATTGCTCAATTTGGTGTATTTCCAAATCCGTTGAACATGAATTCTATGCAGAAACCAACAATAGGTACTCAAAATGTTGGTCTAGACGTTGGCTTGGCAGAGTTGATTAAGGCTATTGTGTTAGAGATGAATAGCGATAAGGAAGAAATACAGTACGAGTCTATAAAAGATGAGGAATTTGATGTTGGCGCTGTAAGGGATGAGTATTACAAAATGGTACAGTCGTGGTATGTCTCATCAGAGTTTGAAGAATATACAACAAATATATATTCCAAAGGAGCTGCTGCTTGGAAAAACTGGGCCGAAAAAATTGAATCTGGAGAGATGGAGGGTAAAGATGCAATTGTAGCATTTTACGAGAAGCAACTTGCGGAAGCGAAACAAGAAGTTATGGCATTGGAACAGCGTTTAGAGGCAATAAAAAATGACGCGCCAGCTATTTTTCCAGTGACTGCTGAGAAAATAGAAGATATTAATGATGCGTACGTAGAGTATTTCGGTGATAAGTATGGTAAGCAGACTGATAACCATCGGTATGCAGATGTATATATTGGGCAGATGCTATGGGCATTTTTAACCCAAGAAAATTTTTAAATTTCGTACTTAAGTATTTTGGAGAAAAACGGTGCTATCCTTAACTTACAAAAAAGAGAAAGGAGCACACTAGTATGATTTATTTTTTGTCTGAATCAGAAAAGAAAACTGCCATTAAAGAATATGCTGGTCGTCAAAAGACAATTAGACAGCTTGCACAAAAATATGGCGTCTTGTATGAAATAATGCGACGAATAATGGTTAACGCTGGATACTCGAATGGGTTGAAAGTAAGGTGAAATATGAGTGCAACCGGCTGTCCATTTATTAGGGCAGCCGGTTTGTTACCATAAGAATCATAAAAGGGGGAGTGCACGATTTTCGCGGTTGTCAGATATTTTCGTTATTTTGTAGATTAATATTGCAAACAAGTGTTCGCGATGATATACTATTCAGAATAGTAGCAACTAGAAAAACTCGATATGTTTCCGACAACGAGAAGGGTTTAGGTTGCGGATTGAATAAGGGCAAAATGTGCCGATTGATATGTTTCCGAGAACAATCGAAAATTGGCTCAAAATGGGGTGATATGTTCCGATATTGCGACATCAATCAGCACGTATCGTTCCATGTGGAACTCGTGACATGTCTACAAAGGGTGAATTCATAGAATTGCCTGATTTTACGCATTTTTCGAGGGCTTTCAAGTTCAATAAGACTGCGGAAATCGGGCGTAAAAAAGAGATTTTTCACGAGATAAAAGTCGCAGTAGTTATGGAACTGGTATGAGTGGACATAAAAATCTACTGTTCACAAAGTCAGAAATTATTATCGACAATAGAATAATGTAACGAAGTGAAAACCGCTTGTTTTCTACATTTTTGTGTGGAGAGCAGGCGGCTTTTTACGTTCATGAGACTGTCAGCACTCCACGTGATACCTCTGAAATCAAAAAGGAGGCAGAAAATGAAGAAAGCAAAAGTAACATGTTCTTTTGAGAATGACGACTATGGTTTACAAACGGGAACCGTGAAAATCAGTGTATTACATGACTTTAAAGGTCATCCGTTTAAGGTGGAGCAGGATATTCAGCTCTTTGAACTGATGCGAAGTATCGAAGATAAAGGTGTGTTGGTTCCACTGATTGTAAGAAGCAATCCTCATGGTGATGGTTATGAGATTATTGCAGAGCATAGAAGAAAGGCAGCCTGTACTTGGGCTGGAATTGAAGAAGTGCCTGTGATTCTTCGTGAACTGGATGATTCAGATGCAGTGATTGCGATGATTGCTATCCTGTAACGAGTGCTCTCAAAAGATGAGCAAAAGATTTCGAACTTTTGCTCATCTTTATACAATCTTAATTTCAAAACAAACTTACTTACGCCCATTTAATACAAATAAAGATAGAATAAAGCAATATAAAAAAGAAATTAAGATTATGAGGATATAGTTATGCAACAGACAAACAGATCAAGACATCGACATATAACATCATTTCAAGTGATTAGTTTAGGATTTTTATCCGTGATTCTCTTAGGCAGTCTGCTTTTGATGCTGCCGATTGCTACAAAAAGCGGTCAGTGTACCTCCTTTTTGGATGCTTTGTTTACCGCAACTTCTGCGGTTTGTGTGACGGGACTGGTTGTTTATGATACGGCAACCTACTGGTCTTTATTTGGCCAAGGAGTTATTTTACTGCTGATTCAAATCGGAGGTATGGGAATTATTACGATTGCTATTGCGATTGCTGTTGTTTCCGGACGCAAAATCGGGTTGATGCAGCGAAGTACCATGCAAGAGGCAATTTCGGCTCCAACGGTGGGTGGTATTGTGCGGAGAACGCAATTTATTATTCGGACTACTATTCTTATCGAAATCATTGGTGCGGTTCTTTTAGCCCCTGTTTTTTGCAGGGATTTTGGGTTTTGGAAAGGAATATGGTATTCACTGTTCCATTCTATTTCTGCTTTTTGCAATGCAGGATTTGATTTAATCGGTATAAGAGCCCCTTTTTCCTCGTTGACCTCTTATTCTGTACAGCCGATTGTAAATCTTGTAATTATGATGCTGATTATTGCAGGAGGTATTGGATTCCTTACCTGGGAGGATATAAAGAATCATAAATGGCATTTTAAAAAATACCGGATGCAAAGCAAGGTGATTTTTATGGTAACAGGAATATTGATATTCTTACCGGCTCTTTACTTTTTTTATTTTGAGTTTTCAAATGTGCCTCTTACAGAAAGAGTATGGGTTTCTTTGTTTCAATCCGTTACGCCGAGAACAGCAGGATTCAATACGGCAGATTTGACTTTACTCAGTGAAGTTGGGCAAATGCTTATCATTATGCTGATGCTCATCGGTGGCTCGCCCGGTTCCACTGCAGGTGGTATGAAAACGACAACTCTTGCAGTTCTCGTTTCATCGGCATTATCTGTATTTAGAAAAAAGGAACACACCCATTTTTTCGGCAGACAAATTCCGGATGGCACTATCAGAAATGCAGCTACGATTTTCTTAATGTATATCGTTTTATTCCTTGTCGGAGGAATGGTAATTTGCAGAACAGAAGATATTCCACTTATGACCGCTTTGTTTGAGACGGCGTCGGCAATTGGGACGGTAGGGTTATCGCTGGGAATAACTCCTGACCTGGGGGGGTTTTCCCATATAATCTTGATTTGCTTGATGTTTTTTGGCAGAGTGGGAGGATTGACCTTGATTTTTGCCACCGTTTCTGAAAAAAAGCCTAACGGTTCAAAATATCCTCAGGAAAAAATTACAGTAGGTTAAGGAGAATAAAAAAATGAAATCAATATTACTTATCGGTCTGGGAAGATTCGGACGGCATATTGCTATAAAATTAGATGAATTGCATCATCAGGTGATGGCGGTAGATAAAAAAGATACTCGAGTTGATGCTGTACTTCCCTTTGTAACTAACGCTCAGATTGGGGATGCGACTAATGAGGATTTTTTAAGTTCGCTTGGTGTTGGGAACTTTGATGTTTGTATTGTGGCTATCGGAGATGACTTTCAGAATTCATTGGAAGTAACGTCCCTTTTGAAGGAACTCGGTGCAAGAATGGTGGTGTCTCGTGCCGCTCGTGATGTTCATGCAAAATTTCTTTTACGAAACGGCGCAGATGAAATTGTTTATCCCGAAAGGCAGGTTGCCGATATGGTTGCGATCCGTTATAGTGCTGATCATATTTTCGATTACATAGAACTAGATGAAGAACATGCAATCTTTGAAATATCTATACCGGGAGAATGGATAGGAAAAACAATCGGTCAGTTGGATATACGAAAAAAATATAACATCAATATTATGGCGCTGAAAACAAATGATATTATGAATTTGAAAATAAGTTCCGATACGCAGTTGTTAAAGGACAGTACCATGCTTGTTCTTGGGGAGACGAAACATATTCAAAAATGTTTTCATATTTAATTTTTGAAAGAAGTTGGTGATATGAAAGACTTTGTTTTACTTATAGTGGTATTGGCAGCATTTATTTATGGTTATTTTCTTATGGAAAAGCTGGATAAATTTCTCAAGGGAAATCAATCCCAAAAACTTATTTCAGATTCTAAGCTTAGGATTGGATTTGAAACACCTGCAATCATAGATTCTATTGCAGATCTATTAGAACAATTTTCAAGCGAATACCCAAACTATGAGCTGAACCTGTTCTACGGTTCTGTAAGTGAAATAATAAATGGGCTGGAAAATAATAAACTTGATTTTGGCTTTATCATAGAAAATTCCAACGATATTTTGAAAGATGAGTATTGTTCCTTATCCTTTCAAATAAAGCAAAGTGGCATTACTCCAGGCTCTATAGACATTGCGGTACATCCCATCAACACGATTGAGAAACCAGCGAGAGTGATATGGCAAAATGACATTAATTGTATGAAGGGTCTATTTGTCGAAAAATTGCATGATTTTTTGGAGCGTTTTCTGCTTTCGGCTATACGCCCGAATGGAAAAAAAGAAGAAAAGGTGGTATAATCTTTATGCGATTTTAATGTCAGTGCTAAAATGCTTTTCTGAAATTTACGTATTATTCTATATAATGTTTTTGTACAAGGAGATGACCGTATGAGTGAAAGCAGACACAATCCGGATCAGATATTAAAGGAAATCCAAGCTGATGAAGAAAAACGTAATAAAGGACATTTGAAAATCTTTTTCGGATATGCAGCTGGTGTGGGTAAAACCTACGCCATGTTAGAAGCAGCTCATATGGAAAAACAGCAGGGAATTGACGTGGTAGCTGGTTATGTAGACCCCCACGCATGTCCCAAAACAGCAGCTCTTTTGAATGGCTTAGAAGTTCTTCCTACAAGAGAAGTTTTTTATAATGGTATGATACTGGACGAATTCGACATTGGCATGGCGTTGAAAAGAAAACCACAGCTTATCCTTGTAGATGAACTTGCGCATACGAATGCCGAAGGATGCCGTCATGCAAAACGGTATCAGGACATTAAGGAACTTTTGAATGCAGGGATTGATGTCTATACGACTGTCAATGTTCAGCATATTGAAAGCCTTTGTGATACAGTTGCATCCATTACGGAAATTGTTGTGCGGGAACGCATCCCGGATTCTATTTTTGATAATGCAGATCAGGTTGAATTAATAGATATTGAACCACAGGATTTGATCAACCGTTTGAATACAGAAAATGTATACAGACAGACACAGGCAAAACAGGCAGTAGAAAATTTTTTTACAATAGAAAATTTGACAGCTCTCCGGGAGATTTCACTGCGGCGATGTGCGGACCGGGTGAATATCCTCACAGAAAATACCCGCATAAAAAATCATGGAGATTATCACGCAGGCGAACATATTCTTGTATGTCTATCTTCTTCTCCATCCAATGCGAAAATTATCCGTACCGCCGCAAAAATGGCTTCTGTTTTTAAAGGGGAGTTTACGGCTCTGTTTGTAGAAACCCCAGATTTTTCGGTGATGAGCGAGGAAAATGTAAAACGCCTGCGTTCAAATATTCGTCTTGCTGAGCAGCTTGGGGCAAAAATAGAAATAGTTTACGGAGAAGATGTTCCGTTTCAGATTGCGGAATTTGCTCGTTTGTCCGGTGTGTCAAAGATTGTGATCGGACGTAGTTCTGCTACAAAACGGCATTTGCTCAGCAAACCGACCCTGACAGAAAAATTGATTGATTATGCCCCTAACCTGGATGTGCATATTATTCCGGATACGGTTTCTAATGCGGCAGTGTATCAGTTAAGAGGGGGCAGGGAAAAGAACCATATCGTATTCTCTGTCACTGATACATTAAAATCTACTGCGATTCTGATTTTATCCAGTTTAGTCGGAATGATTTTCCAGAAATTTGGATTTGACAAAGCAAATATCATTACTGTTTTTGTTTTAGGTGTTCTTGTCACCGCTGTCATCACGAAACATCAGATATACAGCCTAATTTTCTCGATTGTAAGTGTTTTGGTCTTTAATTTCCTGTTTACGGAACCTCAATTTACCTTGAAGGCGTATGATCAGGGTTATCCTGTTACCTTTATTATCATGTTTTTGGCGGCATTTTTAACCGGTTCTCTTGCTATACGGATTAAAAACCAAGCAAAACAGGCGGCACAATCTGCTTACCGTACCAAAGTGTTATTTGATACAAACCAGCTATTGCAACAGGCAAAAGATAAAAATGAAATTGTATCTGCAACTTCAAATCAGCTCATTAAACTCTTGGGAAAAGATATCGTTTTTTATTTAGCTGATGGAGAAGTGTTGGATACGCCGCATATTTTTTCTGTAACTGAAGAAAATTTGGAATCGTGTATTTCCGAAAATGAAAAGGCCGTTGCCGGCTGGGTATTGAAAAACAATAAACGTGCCGGAGCTACAACAGGAACGCTTTCCAATGCAAAATGCCTGTACCATGCTGTTCGCAGCAGCAGTATGGTATATGGAGTTATTGGAATCGTGATGGGAGAAATACCTCTTGATCCATTTGAAAACAGTATTCTACTATCCATTCTCGGAGAATGTGCCCTGGCTTTGGAAAATGAGAAAAATGCCCGTGAGAAACAGGAGGCGGCCATTCTTGCAAAAAATGAACAGTTGCGAGCGAACCTGCTGCGTGCTATTTCACATGATTTGAGGACACCGCTGACATCCATTTCCGGGAATGCTAGCAATCTTTTGTCCAACGGCGATTCCATTGATAATGATACAAAAAAGCAGCTGTACATGGATATATATGATGATTCCATGTGGCTGATTAACCTTGTAGAAAACTTGCTGGCTGTAACCCGGATTGAAGAAGGACGGTTGAATCTCCGTATGACGGAAGATTTGATGGATGACGTGATTACAGAAGCGTTACATCATATTAACCGAAAGAGTGAAGAACATCATATTTCCGTTGAAAGCAAAGAAGAATTTCTTCTTGCAAAAATGGATGCAAAGCTTATTGTTCAGGTAATCATCAATATTGTTGATAATGCTATCAAATACACACCTAAAAACTCTCATATTGTTATTCGGACAGAAAAGAGGGGAAAACAAGCAATCGTATCTATATCGGATGATGGAAACGGAATTGCTGACGAAATAAAGCCACGGATATTCGACATGTTCTATAGCGGTGCAAATCAAATTGCAGACAGCCGCCGAAGTTTAGGACTCGGATTATCTTTGTGCAAGTCCATTATTAACGCCCACGGCGGAGAACTTACTGTTTCAGATAATCTGCCGCACGGAACAGTATTTACATTTACATTACCGGCAGGGGAGGTCAAAGTATATGAATAAGTCACTAATATTAGTTGTAGAAGATGACACATCTGTCAGAAATTTAATTACAACAACCTTAAAAGCGCACGAATACCGATATCTGACGGCACCCGATGGTCAATCGGCAATTTTAGAAACATCTTCACACAATCCTGACATTGTTTTACTTGATTTAGGACTTCCTGATATAGATGGTGTTGAGATTATTAAAAAAATCCGTACTTGGTCAAACATGCCAATTATCGTAATCAGTGCTCGCAGTGAAGATACCGATAAAATTGATGCGTTGGATGCTGGCGCAGATGATTATTTAACAAAGCCATTTTCTGTTGAGGAACTGCTTGCCAGACTACGAGTCACGCAAAGAAGGTTATCGATGATGCAAAAAGTATCCCCTGCCGAAGCGGTTGTTTTTGTAAACGGAAAACTTCGTGTAGATTATGCTGCAGGTTGTGCTTATTTGAATGAAGAAGAGTTGCATTTAACACCTATTGAATATAAGTTGCTTTGCCTGTTGACAAGAAATATAGGAAAAGTTCTGACCCATACTTTCCTTACGCAAAGCATTTGGGGAAGTAGCTGGGATAATGATATTGCTTCCCTTCGTGTGTTTATGGCAACACTTCGTAAAAAAATCGAGAAAGAACCGAACTCTCCACAATATATCCAAACACATATTGGCGTGGGGTATCGGATGCTGAAAGTTGATTGAACTTCACAACACCATAGTTAAAGTTGAAATATAAGCTAATAGGTAAAATTTAATAGAATAACACGTAAAAAAGCACTGAAATCGTTTGCTGATCACGATTTATAGTGCTTTTTCTTTGACTACAAAGGAAAATACAACGAATTTAAGTTTCGCGCAGTTTTGCCTTTGCAGATCGCCCTTTCCTTTTATATGATGTGTATTTGCAGGGAATTGGCAGTGGTACAATTGCCAAAAGGCTGGTAGAACTTGGAATTAAGAATAGGCGTGGCACGGTGGAATGGCATGATCATGGAGTTATGCATTATGCATAGTATATGTATGGGAAATAAAATCTCCTTTGTACACCAAAACCAAATTATTCTTGCTATTTATAGTGACTTTTATTATAATTAAAAGTGCATGGTTATGCGTCGGTATATTATTGTGCACAAAATTCGGAGAATGGACATGCAGCAGATTATTTTAGGCAGTGCAGGATTTCTTCTGTACTTTATTTACGATATAAATAGTGTTAGAAAACAGAACAGACATTTACAAAAATTTTTCGCAGTGGGCACTATTCTGGTTGTTTTGTCACTGTTCATGGAACTTTGGCTTGCATGGGGACAGTGCAGTCACAGGATTGTAAGAATGATTGGATTCGGAATCGGAGCGATGTGCTTTTTGGCACTTCTCATATACACCTTGTTTTTCGCCCTTCCTTTTGAGGAAACCTATTGTGAAGAAAACAGGTTACGGGCTGCATACACAGAAGGTGTGTATGGATTGTGTCGGCATCCCGGTGTTTTGTGGTTTGCAGGTGCATATCTTTGTATGTGGGGAATGGTTGGCGGATGGAAACAGGGAATCTATTTTTTACTTATGATTTTTTGGAATTATCTGTATATCATTTTTCAGGATCTGTGGACTTTTCCGCAGACATTTTTTAATTATAGGGAATATCAGAAACATACACCTTTTTTAATACCAAATAAAGAAAGCATACAGGCATGTTTCTATAGTGTCAGAAAACAATGATCGATCTGGAGCGGACAGACTATGAATTTAGAAGAAAAATTAAAGAAACAACAGTATAAAGAAATCTGGCAGCAGTACTGTGGATTCCTTGATTTGTCCATGGATGGATATATGAAAATTCAACGGCGATTGATGGAGGAGCAGATCCGGTTATGGAGTAACTGTGGTCTGGGACAGTCTATTTTGAAGGGAAAGCATCCGAGCAATCTGGATGAATTTCGAAAAATGGTACCATTGACAACCTATGAAGACTATGCAGATGTGCTGCTTACCAAACAGCCGGATATGCTTCCGGGCAATCCGGTTATCTGGATCCAGACGACCTGGGAGGGTGGAAAGCATCCCATTAAGGTGGCGCCCTATACCAGAAGCATGCTGGATACCTATCGCAACAACGTGACAGCATGTCTGATTCTTTCTACCAGTAAAGAAAAGGGCTCTTTTGATGTGGCAGCTACAGACAAATTTTTGTATGCCCTGGCACCGTTGCCTTTTGCAACCGGACTTTTTCCGCTGGCATTGGGTGAGGAGATCGGTATTGAATTTTTACCGGCAGTTGATGAAGCAGTAAATATGAGCTTCAGCGAAAGAAATAAACTGGGATTTAAGATGGCCATGCAGAAGGATCTTGGTTTTTTCTTTGGCCTTGGAAGTGTGGCTTATGCAGTGAGTCTGAGTCTTTCTTCTTTGACCAGTGGCGGAGGTGGCGGCATTAAACTGTCAAGCCTTATGAAATGCAAGCCTCATATGATCTTACGTATGATCCAGGCAAAGCGCCGGTGTAAGAGAGAAAACAGAACATTTCTCCCAAAGGATCTGTTTCATCTAAAAGGATTTATGGTGGCAGGTACGGATAACCTGTGTTATAAAGATGATCTGGAAGAACTTTGGGGCATTCGTCCCATGGAATTGTTCGCCGGTACGGAGCCTTCCATTATGGGTACAGAGACATGGACAAGAAAGGGAATGTATTTCTTCCCGGATACTGCGTTCTATGAGTTTATCACAGAGAAGGATATGATGAGGAATTATGACGATCCTTCTTATATTCCGCCTACCTATCTGATGGATGAGGTGAGACCTGGTGAAAAGTATGAGCTGGTATTTACGATTCTGAAGGGCGGTGCGTTTGCCCGCTATCGTTGTGGAGATATGTATCGCTGTGTGGGATTGGAAAACCGGGAAGATGAGACCAGGATTCCCCGTTTTGAATATGTGGACCGGGTACCCTGGATCATTGATATCGCAGGATTTACCAGAATTTCGGAAAATGGAATTCGAAGTGTAATCAGCCTTTCCAAACTTCCAATCACCAACTGGGTGGCAACGAAAGAATACAATGAACAGAATCGACCGTATCTTCACATGTATGTGGAACTGGAACAGGAGGCACTTCTTAGCAATGCCATGAGTGCCAATATTTTAAAGGATTTACTGAGTACATATTTCAAATATATTGATCAGGATTATCGGGATCTGAAAAAGATTCTGGGTATGGATCCATTACAGGTGACAATTTTCACCTGCGGAACCTTTGAAGCCTATGAGAAAAAGACAGGCAAAAAGATACATCAGATGAATCCTTCTCATTACGATATGAAGGAATTACTGGATGTGCAGGAATATCTAAATAAAGTAAGATAACTGTGCAGGCATGGAACAGTTATGAGTGAAGCAAAGAATGGGATAAGGGAAATTTATGGAAACCTACGGATATATATCAATTATAGCCATGCTGTGCTATGGCTTTCTGCTGTTGATGTTTTTGACAGCAAAGAAAAATAAAATAATAAACAGTTTTCTGGTGGTATTGACGGGATTACTTTTCTGGACCGGAGGTTCTGCCTTTATGCGTGCACAGTTCTGGCCGGGATACGAATTCTGGTATCAGGTTTCCCTGTTGGGAATTTTATTACTGCCATATGCGTATTACCGTTTTATTCTTGCCTTTGGCGGAGTCAGGAACGGATCCACCGGTAGAATATACCTGGTAATCATGCTGATCTGCTTTTGGGTGAATGCCCAATTTGGAGCTTTTCTGGAAGCCCCTGAGATGGTAGAAAAAAGAGGGGTACAAAGCTTTGTATATGAGATTAAGCCATCTATTATTGCATTTTTTATCCCGGCAGGATTTTTTCTGATTCATCTTTTCGTAATTCTTGTACGGATCTGTAAAGAAAATCCTACCATGAAAGTTCAGTATGAACCGGTGATGATGGGAGTGCTTGCACTGTTTCTTGGCAATGCATTTCTTGGAATTCCTTTTTTCAGCGGCTTTCCGATCGATATTTTAAGTGGTGTAGTAAATGTATTTTTACTGTTTTATGCCCTGATTCGAAGACGATTATTCCGCCTCCAGATGCTGGCATCTCCCAGTTTATGTTATGGTGTAGGATTGCTGTTTTCTATTTTTGTATTTTTAAATATCATGCCGTTTCTGCAAAAAATTCTCCATATGCAGCCGGATAAGAATATCACCATGTACACCCTTGTATTTGCCATTGTTTTTCTGATTACCTATGCAATCTTTACTTATCTGTGGAAGCTTTTGATCCGCAGTGTATTTGTAAAGGAAGAGAATCATCAGGCGGAGAAGTTAAGGGAATTTAATTCAGCAATTTCAAAAACCCTGGATCTTCAGGAAATTCTGGATCGAACCATCCGGGTGATGAAAGAATTGATGGATGTGGGCAATATCTATATATGTATGCAGAAAGCACCCGGAGAGACTTACTGTGGAGTTGCAAGTGACCAGCCTCTTAACGATCTGGCATTTTCTCTGGAAGAAGAAAATCCGATGATACAATGGCTGAAAGATCATGAAGAGCCGCTGGTTTACAGGGATTTTCGCTATTCTGTAGAATATAAGTCCATGTGGGAGGAAGAAAAACATCATCTGGATAAGAAGCACACGCGCTACTGTGCCGGATTAAAAGACGGTGATACTTTGGCAGGGGTGATATTGATCACGGCAGATTCCGGGAAAAAGAGATTGGTCTATGATGAAGTGGAACTGATCTCAAACATCACATCGGTGGCTTCTATTGCTATTAAAAATGCAAGAATGTACGAAAAAGCTTGTATCGAGGCAAGAACGGATGAGATGACCGGTTTGTTGAATCGAAAATATTTCCATGAAGTACTTTATGAAGAATTTGAAAAGAATAAAGATGCCTCGTTGGCACTTGCAATTATCAATGTAGATGATTTTAAGTTATATAATCAGCTGTATGGTTTAAAAGAAGGTGATCTGTGTCTCCAGCGCATTGCAAAAATCATCCAAAGCAGTGTGGGAGAAAACGGATATGCTGCCCGTTACGGTGGAAAAGAATATGCTGTTTTGTTGCCGGGATATGATCTTTTCTCAGCCAGAAATCTGGTGGAATCCATTGAAAAGCAGATTTCTGTTATGAATAATCGCAGGACAGACATGAAGCTGAAAGCAATTACGGTCAGTGCGGGAATCAGTGCGGCACCTTATGCGGCAAAAAATGTGAAGGAACTGCTGGAGAATGTGGATCTTGCAGTTTACCATGTGAAACACAGTGGAAAGAACGGGATCCAGGTCTTTGATACCATGTTCCGCAATGCCAACAAGAATATAGTGTCAACAAACCGGGCACATATTTATCAGGAATATGAATCAACCATCTATGCACTGACAGCAGCAATCGATGCAAAAGATCATTATACATTCAGCCATTCCACAAATGTGGCCTATTATGCAACAGCGCTTGCAACAGCACTTGGCATGAATGAAGATATGGTGGAGATCATTCGCCAGGCAGCCCTTTTACATGATGTTGGTAAGATTGGTATCCCGGAGTATGTATTAAATAAGGCCGGCAAACTGACAGACGACGAGTATGAAATAATCAAGGGACATGTGGAATCGTCTATCGATATTATCCGTCATCTGCCTTCTCTGGATTATGTTATTCCGGCTGTTATCGGTCATCATGAACGTTATGATGGCAAAGGATATCCACGACGGATCGCAGGAGAGGATATACCTCTGACAGCACGTATCCTGTGTGTGGCAGATTCCTTTGATGCCATGACGTCCAAACGTTGTTATAAGAAGGCCTTCTCGTTGAATGTAGCAAGAGAGAAACTTCTTCAGGACGCAGGAAAACAATTTGACCCGGATCTGGTCTACAAATTTGTGGAATGCCTGGATAACGGGACCATTACGTTAGTGAAAGCTGAAGAGATATAAAAAAGGTAACATTCAATGTCTGTTGTGACGGCAGAATACGATGAATGCTCCTGTTATGAAGTAGATGCATGAGAAAAGAGCAATCTTATGCATCTATTTTTTTGACAATGGATTTTGCATGTAGATGTGAAAGTGTATATCTTTTTCATGCATAGTTTGTTAGAATATAGTTTAGGGTTTATGAATTCGAAAACAGAATCTTTTGCTGCAGTTAAACAAAGCAAATATTTGTGAAAAAGCAGTGATAGATGAAAAAATGGGAAGTTTTGTAATGGATGGATATTTTTATGTATTAACTACAATTGATCTTTTTGTTTTATGCTTTATGTGCATACTCACATATCTGAGTGAATCGCTTAGCGAAAAACAAAAGCGTGGCTTTTTTCTGGCCTATCTTATGATCGCAGGAATTTCAGTGCTGGAGGTCATAACAGTGGTTGTGGATGGCTTGCCGTCCGGATACCGATGGCTGAATATTGTGTCTAATTATCTGGGGTTTGGCCTGTCGCCGGCGGTGTCTATCTGTCTTGTGTATGTATTGGACAGAAAAACAGCTCTCCGACGGAAGATCAGAATTGCAGTGTGTTGTGAGATCGCATATCTTATGTTTCTGTTGATTTCTATTCCATATGGAATGGTATTCTCCGTGAGTGTGGATAATATTTATTCACGTGGTCCGCATTTTTACATATATGTCATCATGTATTTTGGGGCAATTTTGTATCTTTCGATATCTACGATCGTCACAGCCAGAGAATTTCAGAATCGCAGCAGGATGCTGATCTATCCATTGATTCTTTTTGTGATGGCGGAAACAGTCATTCAGATTGCACTGCCTGAACTTCATGTAACATGGTTATGTATTACGTTGCTTTCTGTATTATATTTTATCTATTGCAATGAAATGTGGAATCAGTTGGATGCACTCACAGGACTTTTGAATCAGAACAGCTATTTGAAACAGACCAGGGAGGTAAAATACAACAAAGGAGTGCTGGTGGTGTTTGACGCGGATGATTTCAAACAGGTCAATGACTGTCATGGTCACGTGAAAGGTGATCTTTGCCTTGCGGATATTGCGGAATGTATCAAAAAAGCATATGCAGACTTTGGATATTGTTATCGGATAGGTGGGGATGAGTTTTGTGTATTACTGAAAAACGGAGCGAAAGAAGAGGAATGCAAACAGGAATTTCTGCGGCGGTGGACAGAGAAACGAAGAAAGTTCACATTTTTCCCAACCGTTTCTTACGGGTCAGCTCCATTTTCAGATGAAGATATTGCAGTTGTCAAAGACAGAGCGGATCAGGATATGTATCAATATAAAAAAGAACGTAAGAAACATCACGCGCCAAGTCTTACAGACGTTTGATTTGAAGTGATTATTCAAAGGGCATATGCTATCATTTTTGTATAGTAAACAAACCTTAAAGGACGCATGTTAAGGTTTACAAATTGTTTCCGAAAGAAGAAATGAATATGAGTAAGAAATTTATAAGTATCTTATTAAGTATGGCGATGGTGCTATCAATGTTATTGGTGCCAGGGACGGAGGCAATGGCGGCAGGAGATTAAGGGAGCCTGTATCGTGAGCGGTACGGGCTCCTTTTTGGGTACGCGTACTGTTATTGAGAAAATAATTAGTTGACACTAACTCTACATGATGTTAATCTGTGATTAGCATTGACTAACTAAATATATGGAGGAAGGACTATTGAAGAGAATGAGGAGAAAATGCAAAACACTCCTGCTGGCATTATTATTGCTAATCACAGGTGTGATAATAGGTGAAGTAAACGTATCGGCAGCAGAGAAAGAGATTACCATTGACAGCATTTCCGTAAAGCAGGATTCGTTCAACGGATTATGGCAATTGAAATTTGCGGATGCAAATTATACGGATGCGATCACGAAAATCTCTGTCAATGACACGGACTGGGAAGCGTATAGTTTCACACCTTCTATGGGTGGAAAATATCGTATCCGGGACGGCGCCGTTGAATTTGCACAGAAAAGCTACAGTCAGACCGCAGCGTTGAAAAATGGTGATGTGATTTCAATTACGGCAACCGGATACAAAACATTAGCTTTCAAAGTTGCTATCGCGGATGGAAAGCTTACAATTTCGCAGGATACAAAGCCAGGCGATAACATGAAGCTTTACGTGCGACTAGTCGGAAGCTTTGAGTCGGCACTTGTAAATCAAAAAGGATACGATGCAATCAGTGGTGCATCTACGAATGTGACGCAAAATAAAAACAGTGATGCAAGTGTAGAGGTTGCACTTGTAAATGCAGATCAGGAACCGACAAAAAATGATTGGAAGCTTTTAAGCGAAAGCGATATTCGTATAAAATCCAAAGAGTCTTCGGTGATAATTGTAAATCACGACGATGCGTCCAAAGGAAATGATTCTGGGATGGCGGGTGTGTATTCCGTTCATGATGGTTCCCTTACGTTAGCCGGAACCCCTGCAAATGCAGGTACATATGATATCAGCGTATCGATCACAGACGAAGACGGACATACTGCGACAAGTAACAGCCTGCCGTTTCGTGTTTTCAGTGGAGAAGAAACATTAAAAGATCAGCTTGTGTTATCAAACTGTACGAAAACGGCAGACGGAAAATATATGTATGATATGGAGCCGTGGGCGATTAAAAACTTTACAGATGCTTCCGGCGATCAGAGGGTCACTGTTCCGGCAGATGTAAAAGCGTGGTATGGTTCTCACACAAGTGGCACATATGGAGAACTTGGATACGCTGTACCAGAGGGCACTGCACAGAAGCAGACATTGATCTTGCCAAAAGGATGCAATCTGACATTGGTAAATATGGATATTTTATCCAGTGTGAAAATTATTGTTGGGGACGGTGCGAAGCTCACACTTCGAGATTCTGTCATTCAGGGAGTTGTAGAAGTACAAAATGGCGGAACATTTTCCATGAATTATAACGACTATGGAGAAGGCGAGTTTCTGAACGGAGCGTCCATTAATGGTCAACTGATCTTGCAGGATGGTGCCACATTGGAAAATGCAAAAATTTACTCAAATACGAACAACATTGCAAATGGATCAAGTGCACGTCACAATACAGAACCGGTCGTTGTCGTAAATGGAAATGTTTCATTGAAAGGAAAGGTATTCGTGCGCGGCGACGAGGCACCTACCGGAACAGATGCTGCTACAGGAAAAAGCTATACCGGCCAGAGGGGACTGAAGGTTAATGGCACACTTACTTTGGAAAAAGATGCCGTACTTGCTGTCTTTGGCGGTGGAAAAGATGCAACTACATCAAATGGCGGAACAGCAGTTGAGCTAAATGGTGGAACCATTACCGGAGAAGGAAAACTCATCTGCGTCGGTGGCGATGGACATTTTGGAGAAGGTGGAAATGCAGTGAGCGGTACGGGAATGATTTCCGTAGCAAATGCATACTTAGAAGGTGGCGCTTCTGTTTCCAAATCAAGTACACCGGGAAAAGCATTGGGTGATAATGTGAAGCTTGCAGGAACAACGAATCGAAATCTGATCGATGGAGAAAATGTAAATGATATCGATTATGATAATGATACATATTGGAGAGATATTCTGACTGTGCCGAACCTTTCTTTATATCCGGTAGATGCAAATGCACCGGGCGAGACGACAGAGCCGGAAAAGCCGGGCGAGACGACAAAGCCGGAAAAGCCGGGCGAGACGACAAAGCCGGAAAAGCCGGGCGAGGCGACAGAGCCGGAAAAACCGGGCGAGACGACAGAGCCGGAGAAGCCATCAAGTGGTGGAACAGATACGAATACAGGTAAGGATAAACAAAACAAGACGAAAACAACTGTAAAAACACAAGTGAAAAGCAAAAAGAATGCTTCGGTTAAAACAGGCGACAGTTCCAAGCCGATTTTATGGGCGGTTCTTATGGTCGTAGCAATTGCCGGAATAACAAGAAGCTTAATGCTGAGAAAAAAGAACTAATGGTCTTTACAAGTTAATCACTTTTTTGTTTACGGATAACAATAACATCATTTAAATTTAATATCATATTTGGTTGAGGAAGCACAGAAAGATCATCCCGAAGTATAAGGAAAATGATGATCTGATGTGCTTCTTCGATAGTTTAATACAGCGGCTGATATTGTTAAGGTCCGCAAGTCGACGAAGTCACACGTTTCGATCTCACTGAAGGATTTAGAGACGAAGAGACTGGTCGACAGGATTCAAAGTCCGAATAATAAGAAGCGTATTGAAATCGTTTTATTAGATGATGCAATTCCGATCATAGAAGCAGGGAAAAACGCACAGAAGCAATTTGCGAAAAATGTTTTGAGTGGATTAACAGAAGAAGAGATGCAGATGTGCATCCAGGTATTTCAAAAGATTTGTAACAATGCGGATGAATGTTTGAAGAAAAATGCGGAGTGAGATGATGAAAAAAATATTTATGTTATTTGACAAGAATGGTAGCTGCCATCATCCTTTCTTTCGGATGCTACATCCCGGTTACATTGTTCAGCAAGAAAAAACCAATGGTGGGTCTGCTGATGATCCCAAAGACATGTGCTTACATGTGGATGATCGCAATGGGACTTCAGTTGTTATTTTAGATAATAGGAAAAATTGAAAAGCTGTCGCTTTTACGATGGTTCAATCGCAAAGTGGCAGTTTTTTGCTATCTTGATTTCAAACAGGTGTAGTATTATACTACAGCTATACGTAGATATTGTTTGACTCATTAATAGAAGAAATTAGGGATTTGACATGATGAAAAACATAGGAAGACATTTTACACCGTTTCAATTGATCACGATGGGTTTTGCCGCAGTTATCTTATGTGGCGCGTTTTTGCTGACGTTGCCAATCTCCTCGGTGGAGGGAGTATTTACGCCATTTCACAAGGCTTTATTTACTTCTACTTCGGCGGTGTGCGTGACCGGGCTGGCAGTGCTGGACACGGGGAGCTACTGGTCTTTCTTTGGACAGCTTGTTATTTTAATACTGATCCAGACCGGTGGGCTTGGCGTGGTGACAGTTACGGTTTCGATCACATTGTTGTCCGGGAAAAAGATTTCTCTTATGCAGCGCACGACAATGCAGGATGCCATTGCAGCGCCAAGGATCGGAGGAATTGTCCGACTGACGAAGTTTATATTAAAAGGAACATTTCTGGTAGAGCTTATCGGAGCGGTATTACTGCTGCCGGTTTTCGGAAAAGATTTTGGCGTGAAGGGAATCTGGATGTCAATCTTTCATTCTATTTCTGCATTTTGCAATGCGGGATTTGACATTCTCGGAACGACGAAAAATACGTTTCCGTCCCTCCTGCAGTATGCGGGAAATGCTCTTGTAAATGTAGTGATTATGCTGCTTATCATTATCGGCGGCATTGGTTTTCTTACATGGGAAGATGTGTGCACGAACACATATCATTTCCGGCGCTATCGACTGCAAAGCAAGATCGTTCTCGTGACGACGGCAGTGCTTATTTTATTGCCGAGCCTTTTCTTTTTCTTTTGGAATTTTAAAAATCTTGCAATGGAGGAACGGCTGCTTGCATCGTTTTTCCAGGCGGTGACACCGAGAACTGCCGGGTTTAACACCGTAGATATCGGAAAGATGGCGGAACCGGCACAGACACTTATTATCATTCTTATGCTGATCGGTGGATCGCCGAGTTCTACAGCCGGAGGTATGAAGACAACGACAATTGCAGTGCTGCTCTTAAATGCATTTGCAACATTTCGAAGTAAAGATACGGTAAGTGCATTTCACAGACGAATTGATAATCATGTAATACGCGATGCAGCTACACTTTTGATGCTGTATGTGATGCTTTTCTTTGGCGGCGGAATCGCGATCAGCATGTATGAAGGTCTGCCATTGGCCGAATGCCTTTATGAGACGGCTTCGGCGGTTGGAACAGTGGGACTTACACTTGGAATCACGCCACACCTTCATATGGCGTCCCAGTTGATCCTTATCGTGTTAATGTATCTTGGAAGAGTCGGAGGGCTTACATTGATCTATGCTGTATTTTCATCCAGAAATAAGAGTACAGCAAAGTTCCCGGTAGAACAGATTACAGTTGGATAGTTTGGAGGAAATAGACATGAAAAATATTTTACTTATTGGACTTGGAAGATTTGGCAGACATCTCGCCGTAGAGTTAAATGAGCTTGGCCATGAGGTTATGGCAGTTGATGATGAGGAAGACAGAGTAAATGAAATTCTGCCATATGTTACGAACGCGCAGATTGGAGACAGCACAAATGCAGACTTCTTAAAATCACTTGGGATTGGAAATTTTGATATTTGTTTTGTAACAATTTCGGCAAATTTTGAAAATTCATTGGAGACGACTTCTCTATTAAAAGAGCTTGGAGCAAAGATTGTTATCTCCCGGGCAGAACGAGATATTCAGAAGAAATTTCTCTTAAGAAACGGAGCAGATCAGGTCGTATACCCGGAACGCCAGGTAGCCAAGTGGGCATCTATCCGGTACACGGCAGACCACATTTTGGATTATATGGAAATTGACGCATCCCACGCAATTTTCGAGGCGGAAGTGCCGGAGGAGTGGCTTGGAAAGACAATCGGAGAGCTGGATGTCCGAAGAAAATATAATATCAATATCATTGCAGTGAAAGATAAAGGCGGGGTGAACATCGCCCTTTCCACAGATACGCTTTTGAAGCAGGATGCGACAATTTTAGTAATCGGAGAACATAAAGCGATTAAGAGATGGTTCAACATATAAAATCTGAACGAGCGGACCTTCTTATATAGAAAATACCTTTTACAGTTTATCAATTTTGTGTATTAGACAGGATAAACCTAGTGGAGTAGTATGTTTTCTAACAGCTGATATAGCTGTACACAAAATATAAGGAGGACAGTAAAATGGGAGAAAGAAGATTAACGTTCCGCGGGGGACGTGCAATGGCGTTGGTTCCATTTGCGATATTTATTATTATTACGATAGGATTATCTTTCGCAAATTTTCAGGATATTAATGCCATGGTTGCAGCAGGTGTGATCGCACTTTTGATTGGAATGCTTTTCAGCAAAGATCTGGATCGTTATTGGGATGTTATATTAAAAGGACTTGGTTCGAAAGTAGCGATGACCGCAGTGATGTTATGGTTAGTTGTGGGAATGTATGGAGCCATATTGAAAAGTGGACATATTGTAGAAGGACTTGTATGGGTTTCCGTAAAACTTGGAGTGTCCGGAGCTGTATTTACAGTATGCGCATTTGTTTTTTCGGCATTGTTTGCAGTGGCAACAGGATCTGGGTTTGGAACGATTTCAACGATGTGCTTTATTTTATATCCGGCAGGCATTTTATTAGGATGCAACCCGGCGGTTCTGGCAGGTGCGATCTTATCTGGAGCAGCATTTGGTGATAACTTCGCACCGGTATCGGATACAACGATCATTGCAGCAACCTCTCAGGAGTATAAATATACAAATGGAGCGGCAAGCATCGGTGGCACCGTAAAATGCAGATATAAATATGTTTTTATCGCTGCGATCATTGCAGCAGTATTGTTTTTTGTATTTGGCGGTTCCGGAAATACACTGGATCCGACAGAAGCGGAAAATCTGTTGAAGCAGTATCAGATGCCACAAGGATTGTTACTTCTGATACCTACACTGGTAGTTATTATTCTGGCTGTAAAAGGAGTAAATATATTTGCCAGTCTCGGAACGGGCAGCATTCTGGCTATTGTGATCGGATTGGGAGCAAAGCTTTTCAAACCGACCGATCTGATCTGCATCAAAGACGGCGCAATCAGCGGAACGATCACAAGTGGAGTGTCAGGTATGTTTAATGTATCGATCCTGCTAATGATCGTTGTATCTATGGGAGAGCTACTTATAGCATCCGGATGCATGGAGGCAGTTGTAGATTGGCTGAACAATTCGGTCATCAAAACAGAAAGAGGCGCGGAAATTTCGATGTTCTGCCTGTCTACCGTGTTTGGTATTCTGATTGCTGCAATCAACACAATTGCAAATATATGTGTAGCTCCATTTATGAATGCGATCGGTAAGAAAAATGACATTCATCCATATAGAAGAGCAAATATACTTGCGACAACCATTTGCTCATTTCCATTTTTCCTTCCATTCGGCGGATGTGTATTACTTTTGCTTGGTGGAATCTCTTCGCAGACAGATGCATATGCATTTCTTCCGAAGCTTGGCGCAGGAGACATGATTGCTACGACGTTTTACAGCTGGGCAATCTGGGCAGTGATGCTTGTAAGCTGCATTACCGGAAAGGGAAGAGCATTCGAAGGAAGAAATGGAGAGTATATCGAAGCAAAAAAGAATCCGAATAAATAAGAGAGCAGTTTTCAAATGCAAAGGAGGTAAATTTTAAAATGAATGAACTGACAAAATTAATCAAAGCGGACATGCTTCCGGCACTTGGTGTGACGGAGCCGGGAGCGATCGCATTCAGTGTAGCGAAGGCACGTTCCTACACAAAAGGAGAATTAAAACATGTAAATGTTGCAATGAACAGTGGAATGTATAAGAATGCATTTACGTGTGGAATTCCGAATTCCAATGAAGTGGGCAATGTGTTTGCTGCAGCACTCGGCTACGTGGCTGGAAATGCAGAAAAAGGATTGGAATCGCTGGCAGATGTAAAACCAGAAGACAATGTTACCGCACAAAAGCTCATTGACGAAGGTAAGATCACCGTCGAGTTAAGCGGTATTACAAGTCGTATCTTTATCCAGGCAACAGTGGAGACGGAAAGCGATAAGGCAATAGTTACGATCCGTGATTCTCACACGAATATTACGAAGATTGAAGTAAATGGGGAGGTGCTGGAGGAGAGTGAGGCAGAGCATGCCGCAGATACGACAGAGGCGGACGCAAAGGAAGCGGTACATTCTATTCACGGCTACACATTGAAGGAAATCTTAGAATATGTAGAAACGGTGCCGGTGGAAGAGATTGAATTTGTAAAAGAAGCTTACAAAGTAAACCTGGAATTATTCCACGAAGGACTTGAAAATCCACGCACGACATTTGCAAGAACGCTTCTTGCAATGAACGGTGGCAAAGAGATTTCCGACGATGAGAAGAATACAGCGTCTCTTCTTTGCAATGCAGCCATCGAGGCACGCGTGATCGGACTCGACAAACCGGCAATGAGTATTACCGGTTCCGGCGCACATGGAATTATCGCTACAATGCCACTCTATGGTGTGTACAAGATTAACCACTTGAGTGAAGAAATTTTGTATCGTGCGACAATGTTGAGCTATCTTGTCTGCACTTATATTAAAGAGTACTCCGGAAGATTGTCTGCATTTTGCGGATGCGCGATCGCGGCAGGATCTGGTATGGCTTGCGGAGTCTGCTACATGAAGGGTGGCAGATTAAAGGAACTGGAATATACCCTCAACAATATGGCATCTTCCATTACCGGCATGATCTGCGATGGCGGAAACCAGGGCTGTACGATGAAAGGTGTGGCTGCCTGTGACACAGCATTTCGATCAGTAGAATTTGCACTTGAAGGCGTTCATATCGACAAGGCTCATGGTATCAACGGGGCGACACCGGAAGAGACGATGCGCAACATGGGACTTATTGCATCGCCGGGAATGGTAGCGACAGAGAAGACGATCGTAGAGATTTTCGAAGATAAGTTGAGATAGTCAGAGACAGGATTGCAGAAGGCATTCTTAGGATGGATGCACTCCCTCCCGGGAAGATAACAGTTGTGCCAAGACATATCACTGGCCAACTTCGGCACTTGCAAAGAAGCTGCCAAAGAAAAATCGCTTAGACCTGAGAAAAAAGGTCTAAGCGATTTTTACATTTGGTGTGTTATTCGGCATCTTCTTTTACAGTAAATACTTCGATGATCTTCTTTAATGTCTCGTGAAGATATGGCATATATTCTTCCATCGATACCGGTGTCTGTTTTAAGATGCAGCTGTAACTTGTGGAGCCGATCAGCTCAATGATCGTATAGAGCATAAGGCTTGGTGACGTACAGTTGACATGATAACGTTCCAGTGATTCTAAGTAATGGTCAAAAAATGCCTGTGGCAGTACGCTGGCACCGTTCGATACTTCTGCCTGGAAAATTCCCCAGGATAGATTCTTCGCAACGAACTGGATCAACGGTTCATCGGTCATAAATCTTCCTATAATGTAATCTGTCATAAATAATACTTCGTCTTCAAATGTTGGCACATTTGCTTTATCCAACTCTAAGTGCGCATCGTTGAAAAGCTGCGTAGCTTTGTATGCGATCAGTTTATCGCGCAGGTCAAACTTGTCTTTGAAGTACAGATAAAAAGTACCTTTGGCAAGCCCGGCGCGATCTACGATGTCAGCGACAGTTGTCTTGGAAAATCCTTTTTCTGTAAATAACTGAAAAGCCGCCCGCAACAGAGTATGTTTTTTTTGCTTTTTATTATCGTCTACTTTTCCCATAATCATTCCTTCTTATCCTAATTACATATATTAATAGGAACTGTTTGTCCTTTTACGTAAGTTTTACATTTATATGGTAGGTTATTTTTACTTGCATGTCAAGAAAAATGACTTTTTTTCATTTTTTATATAAAAAAGATTGACTAAAAGTCATTTTAGTGTATACTATACTACGAAAGAGATTTATGAAGAGTATTAAGGAGATGATACAACAATGGTTAAGGTAGGAAAGTGGATTGCAAAGCACCGAGTAATTGTGCTGATTCTCGCATTGCTGCTGACAATCCCGTCAGCAATCGGAGTAGTGAAGACGAGAGTTAATTATGATCTGCTGAGTTATCTTCCGGAACATCTGGAGACGGTAAAAGGCCAGGATATTCTCGTAGATGAATATGGCATGGGAGCATTCTCCATGGTGGTTGTGAAGGACATGGAATTGAAAGACGTCCAGCAAATGAAAGAAAAATTCAGTAAGGTCAAACACGTAAAGGACGTGTTATGGTATGATGATGTTGCAGATATTAGCCTTCCGGTAGAGATGATCCCGAAGGATTTAAGAGAGTCATTTTTCAAAGGCGATGCAACAATGATGTTAGTATTATTCGATAATACAACATCCTCAGATGATGCGATGGATGCATTGACACAGCTTCGTCATGTGGCGAATAAGCAGTGCTTCATCAGCGGTATGACAGGAATTGTTACAGATATTAAGAACATAGCAATGCAGGAACTGCCAGTATATGTGGTCATTGCAGCAGTTCTGAGTCTGATTGTTCTGGAGCTGACATGTGGATCTTTTGTCGTTCCTGTTTTATTCTTGCTCAGTATCGGACTTGCGATTTTGTATAATCTGGGAAGTAATATTATCCTCGGAGAAACTTCCTATATTACGCAGGCATTGACAGCGGTACTGCAACTTGGAGTTACGATGGACTATTCTATCTTCCTGCTGAACAGTTACGAAGAAAATAAGAAGAGGTTCCCTGGTGAGAAAGAACGTGCCATGGGGCATGCCATTTCCAACACATTCAAGTCTGTAGCGGGAAGTTCTGTTACAACCGTAGCCGGATTTGTTGCACTTTGTGTTATGACATTTGCACTTGGACGTGACCTTGGAATCGTTATGGCAAAGGGTGTTGTGATTGGAGTTATCTGTTGTGTAACTGTGCTTCCGTCACTCGTATTGTTCTTTGATAAGGCGATCGATAAGACACAGCACAAGCTGCTGCTGGCGCATATGGATAAGCCATCCGCATTTATTACCAAGCATTACAAAGCATGGATTGTAATCTTCCTTGTATTATTGCTTCCGGCTATTTATGGTAACAATCATACAAAGATTTATTACAACATTGCTGATTCATTGCCGTCTACACTGGACAGTAACGTAGCGAATGCAGAACTTAAGAAAGACTTTAATATGAACAACATGCATATCGTCATGATGGATAAGAACATGGATTCACTGGATAAGCAGAAGATGTTTGATGAGATCGATAAGGTCGAGGGTGTTAAATGGACAATCAGCATGAACTCCTTGATTGGACCAAGCGTTCCGGATTCTATGATTCCGAAGGACATTAAGAAGATGCTTAAAAGTGATAATTACGAACTTGCATTCGTAGGTTCTGAATATGAATCAGCAACCGACCAGGTAAATGCACAGATCAAAAAGGTTGATAAGATCGTTAAGAAATATGATAAATCAGGAATGGTGATTGGTGAAGCACCACTGATGAAAGACTTACAGGATGTTACAGATACAGACCTTGTAAGAGTAAATGCAATTTCCATTGCAGCCATTTTCATCATTATTATGGTGATTTTCAAATCCATTTCGTTGCCGATCATCCTGGTATCTGTTATTGAATTTGCAATTATGGTAAATATGGCGATTCCTTATTATCAGGGAATCAGTCTTCCGTTCGTTGCCAGCATCGTTATCGGAGCGATCCAGTTAGGAGCAACCGTTGATTACGCGATCCTGATGACAACCCGTTATCAGCGTGAACGACAGCACGGCAAGCAGAAGATGGAAGCAATCAGCATTGCGCACAAGACAAGTATGGAATCTATCATCAGTAGTGGACTGAGTTTCTTCGCAGCAACATTTGGTGTTGCATGTTACTCAAAGGTTGAGATGATCGGATCTATCTGTACACTGTTAGCGCGAGGCGCTATCATCAGTATGGTAGTCGTACTTTTTGTACTGCCGGCAATGTTTATGATTTTTGACAAAGTAATCTGCAAGACATCCATTGGTTTCCTTGATGATAAGAAAATGGTAGGAAATGATGTGTATGCCGCAGAGGCGAAGTAAGGTAGAAAGGAAGTAAGAAGCATGAATAGAAATAGTAAATTGATCAAACGTGGACTCACAACTTCTCTTGCTGTAGGAATGTCGGTTATGGTAGGTGCGATGCCGGTATATGCTGCAAGTTCTGATAAAAAAGATAATGATGACAAATTATATAAAGAAGAAACTGTGTATGTAAATGCAGATGCAGCCGGTAATACAGATGAAATTACTGTATCCAACTGGCTGAAAAATTCCGGTGATGTTTCCGGAAAACTTACAGACAAGAGTACACTGAATGACATTAAGAATGTCAAAGGTGATGAGAAATATACAGCAGACGGTGACAAAATTACATGGAATACAGATGGAAAAGACATTTATTATCAGGGAACAACCGACAAAGAACTTCCGGTATCCGTAAAACTCACTTATTACCTGGATGGCAAAGAGATTCAGCCGAACAAGTTGAAAGGTAAAAGCGGACATCTGAAAATTAAAGTAAACTATGAAAATAAATCCAAGAAGAATGTGGAAGTAAATGGCAAGACAGAAGACATGTATACAGTTTTCGTAATGATGACGGGTATGATTCTTCCAAATGACAACTTCACAAATGTTACGATCGATAACGGAAAAGTTATTTCTGATGGAAACAGAAGTATTGTTGTTGGATTTGGTATGCCGGGATTAAAAGAAAGCTTGAACATTGATGATATCAAAAATGCAGATGATCTTACAATTCCAGAGAGCCTGGAAGTAGAAGCAGATGTAACAGATTTTGAAATGTCATCCACATTTACAGTAGGCTTGAGCGACCTTACAAAGGACTTAGATCTTGATAACATTACAGATATGGATTCCCTTCAGGATGCACTCGACGAACTCGATGATGCAGCACTGGAGCTTGTAAGCGGATCGGACACACTTTCCGATGGAACAAAGACACTTGCAAACGGAGTGGACAGCTACACAGAAGGTGCAGATACGTTAAATGATGCGATCCAGAAATATTTAAGCAAAGACGGAGAATTAAGCGGCAGTGTTACAGAGTATGTAAATGGTGTCAACAAAGTTGTAAAAGGTGTCAATGACTACGCAAAAGGAACAACAACTCTTGCAAATGGAGTTACATCTTATGTAGGTGGCGAGAAGAAGCTTGCCAAAGGAGCAAAACAACTTACAACATTGAGCGATGGCCTTACAAAGATTCAGGGAGCGATCGACAAAATGAAAGCTTCTACAGACGGTAAGGGAGAGGCAAAAGAAGACTTAACGGTTGCTTCCGCACAGCTTGCAGCCGGAACAAAGCAGCTGAAAGAAACGCTTGGAAGCAAAGAAGTACAGACATTACTTACACAGGTTGACGGAATGGTAAAAACCGGTAAGGAGATGATCGCAGAGACAGAAAGCCTGCAGACAGCAATGAATACAGGAATTGCTGCACCGGTACAGCAGATCGGTACAGATCTTGAAAGCTTACAGAAAGAATTAGGTACAATCAATACGCAGCTTGGTAATTTACAGAAAGCCTGCGAAGCAAAAGTTACAGAATTAAATAAATCCATTACAGATTACAATGATGCGGTAGATAAAGCACAGACAGCTTCCGAGAAGAGCAAGAAGCAGATCGACAGCTCTGTTGCAGCATTAGAGAAACAGAAAGAAAATGCAACAGCCGCAGAGAAGAAAGAGCTGAATGAGTCCATCAATGCATTAAAAGATGCGAAAGACGCAACAAAAGATATCGATGCATTAAAGAAACAGGATAAAGTCAGCATTACAATGCCATCTGTAGATCCGACAAACATTCAGAAGATTGCAGCTGATATTCAGAAACAGGGTACAACATTTGAAAACACAGCTATGGCACTTCAGGTACAGCTTCCGGAGATGCAGAAAAAACTGGATGCTATCGCAAAAGGAAAAGATGCGCTTCCACAGGATGATGTGAAAGACCTTACAACAAAGATTGATGCATTGAATGCTGGAATGGAAGGATTAGACAAAGGTATCGTAGCTCTGGCAGGAGGAATCAATGAGTTAGATGGTAAGACTTCTGTCGCTTTCCCGAAAGCACAGCAGGGAATTGCTGCTTTGAACAAAGGATTTTCACAGCTCAGTTCTTATAATGATGCCCTCACAGGCGGTGCATTGAAATTAAAGAAAAATAGCCCGACACTCGTAGCCGGAGTAAGCACACTGCAGAGCGGAACAAACAAGCTTGCAAACGGTCTTAATACACTTGGCTCACAGTTAAGCGAAGGATCTGCAAAGCTTTCTTCTAACAGCGATGAGCTTCGCTCAGGAGCTGATAAGTTAAGCTCAGGAGCAGAGGAGCTTGCAAACGGAGCAGATAAATTCCAGAAAGAAGGAACAGGCAAGTTAAAGAGCACATTCGAGGATGAACTCGGTGATGTTCTGGATCGTTTCGATGCACTGACTTCTGACAAGTGTGCTTACAAGACATACAGCGGAAGAGACAAATCTATGGATGGAGCAGTAAAATTCGTCATCGAGACAGACGAGATCAAATAATCGCTACAGGAAATATATTTTATAGCAAAGACAATTCACTAATAATTGTATCATCTTATAAAGAGACAGAGAGCTTTGACCACAGTTCTCTGTCTCATTTTAATTACCATAGCTTATCGCAGTATCCGAAAAGGGATTAGGTTTAAATGGTGGCATAATTATAACAAGCAAAAACTGAAAAAGAAAGGATATTATAGGATAATAATTAAATAATATATGTAAAATCAAAGATAAAAATAGGAATTAGCGGTCAGCACTATTTTGAAAAGATTGAAAAATAAAGTCGATTCGGATACAATAAAAGAAAAAGGAAGGGGGAACCCGTATGATCTCAGACGAGGAGGCATATTGGCAATATCTGGATGGCATAGAACAAGGTGCCGACATTCTGGTAGACAGATACGGGGATGCGCTTACCTATTACATCCATGGATATATCCATGATATACATGAATCAGAAGATTTGATGATTGAAGCATTTTCTAAGATTTTTGCAAAGGAGCGTCCGATTAAGGGGAATGGAAGTTTTAGGGCTTATTTATATAAGACAGCAAGGAATCTGACAATCCGGCATAACCAGAAGCATAAACTGTGGTTTTTGCATCTGGATGATCTGACTTTTGATCTGCCGAGTGAGGAACTGGTAGATACAAAACTTCGACAGACGGAGAGAGAACGTCAGCTTTATGAAGCGATGGCAAAGTTAAAAACAGAGTATCGGGAAGCATTGTATCTTGTGAGTCTGGAAGGAATGAGTTACCGGGAAGCAGGAAAGATTCTCGGAAAGAGCGAACAGCAGATTACGAATCTGGTACATAGAGGCAAAAAAAGTCTGAAAATCATTCTGGAACAGGAGGGATTTGTATATGCGGACGAATAAAGAGCGTCAGCAGTTGATTCATAAAAGAACACAGGAGATTAAGATAGAAGAGCGTAAGAAAAGACAGTATATGATCAGTGGAATAAGTATTGCCGCATGTCTGATCGCTGTAGTCGGTCTGGGAATGTATCTTCCGAGTGTTATGAAGCAGAACGCTGCAGGTAAGATGAATTACAGTCCCGGAATGGCAAGCATGTTCGGACAGTATGATGCGCTCGGATATATATGTATGGGAATACTGGCATTTGCACTTGGTGTGTGTGTGACAGTGTTGTTATATCGGATGAAACGTGCAGAGGAGCATCGGCAGGAGAAGAAACAATATGAAAAGAGTGCGGAACAGGCGAAAAAGGATGAAGAGTAGAAGCAGGGAGCATACAGATGAATTTTGAGTTGATTGACAATTTTATGCAGGTCGGTGTAATGCTTGTGGCGGCAGTGGCAGATATTATTTTCTGGTTCCGGCAAAAAGACCGGATCTATATTATTCTGGCGCTGGAACATGGTTGTTTTATGATGGGGACTTTGTATTATGTGTTATACCTCTTCATTCGCGGTGACGTTCCGCAGATTTTTTATGTAGCAGAGATTTCATGGATTTCCAGCTATCTCTTTCTGCATACTTATCAGATTGTGCGCAGAGACGGGGAAAAATCCCGTTTTGCGCCTGTCCCTGCAGTCTGCGCGGCTGTGATTTTTATAGTCGCAATGAGAAGTGAGATATTCGGTCCGGCAATTCTGTCTACAGGAGCATTTGCAGTGACAGTCGGAGCAATCACGTATATAGCGGTATTTCATATGCAGTATGGAGACGACATCCGGTTGACAGATGTGTGGCCGCTGATCTGTGTGATCCTTCAGCTTGTTCTATACATAAGCTCGCATTTTTTCAATGATTATACAAAATTTAATCTGTATTTCCTGATTGATTTTGTACTGACTTTTTCAGTCGCCGGTCTGCTGCCGTGTACAGTTTCGGAGGTGAAGAAACATGATGTACATTGAAAATATTTTCATCTGTATTGCAGTACCGATGTTGTTGTCACTTCTGTTTATACCGGGTGAGGCGAGAAAATATACGTTTTTTGTTACAACCGGAATGGGGATGTGTATGCTGTCGGCATATGTGAACAGCTTTTTTATGAATTATTATGGAGCAGATGCAGTACAGGCGGCAATTGAGATTACGCCGGTCTGCGAAGAAGTGATGAAATTATTTCCGCTTCTGTTTTACATTCTGATTTTTGAACCGAAGAAAGAAGAAATACCAAGAACCGCGATTGCGCTTGCGGTTGGATTTGCAACATTTGAAAATATATGCTATCTGACAGAGAACGGAGCAGCAGATTTTGAGATCCTTGTAGTCCGTGGATTTGCTTCCGGTGCGTTGCATATCCTGTGTGGGATTCTTATGGGATTCGGGATTACTTATATTTTCCGGAGACGTACTCTTGCAATAACCGGAATGGTCGGACTTCTTGGAGCGTGCAGTGTATTTCATGCAATTTATAATCTTCTTGTTTCTGCAGAAGGGAACTGGAGAGCATTTGGATATCTGTTCCCGACAGTCATGATACTTGGGCTGTTTGCCGGATGGAAGAGCATAATAAAATTAAAAGAAGAAAAAAATTCTTTCACTTAGGAAAAATAAGTGAAAGGATTTTTTTTATTGTGTCTTTCGTATAGATAGAGAGTGAAAAAAGTATATAAAATCGAGAAAGGAGGTCGGAAAATGGATCAGAAGGAGATCAGAAAATGTAAGATCCGTCGCCGGAGTCTGTTTTTGCGCTGCCGGTATGACAGGCGGATTATTTCAGGATTAATAGCGATAGCTATTGTACTGGCTGTATGTATGGGGAGGATGTTTCGTATGACACACATATCTGGAGTTGCGACGGTAGCATCCGGCTACGGATCTGTTCTCCTGCGCAACGGAGCAGATATTTATGTACTGATCGGTCTTGTTGCTTTTGTGGCAGGTGTGGTTGTCACCGTTATCTGTATGCGGTTTCGGAAAAAGAAGGCAAACAATATTTACAGTGAATAAATAATCAATATAAATACAAGAGGTGCAGAGGATGAATTACAGAAAAAGAAAAATGTTGGCAGGGACCCTCGCAGTAGTACTGGCTATGTCGTCTGTACTCGGATTATCCGTTCCTTTGCCGGTGAAAGCGGCGTCTGACGCCAGTGTGACATATCGGTATAAAAACAATGCGGAAAGCGGCCCGGTAAAAGACCGGACAGGGATTCGTTCGGTGAATATAGATAACAAGATATATTATGATATCCATGATGGAGATCCGGAAAAGCGCTTGAATCTGGCAGATCAGAAGGCTTTATTTAAAGCGGTTCTGCAAAGTGGAAAAGATATGGATGGTGGCACAGATAGTGTGATCAGTCAGTGGTCGTCTCTTGCAGAGCAGATTTATGGAACGCATAGTAAAGTTGCGGCAAGAGTAAATGCAAACGGCGGATTTGAGAATAATTTTACTACAGAAAATACACGGAACAAAGCAGGATATGCAGATATTTCCGATGCGCTTGCACAGCCGGAAGAACATGTGAATGGAACAAAAGGAAAGGATTATACAAAGTGGAGTGGGCTTTCCTGTACGACCAGTCTGAAAGAGGTACGACAACTTGCTGCAGATGAAATCGCAGATGCGATTCATCATAAGATCAAAGGAAGTGATGTGCTACAAGAGACCGAGAGTGCAGAAAATACATTAAAACAGTTAAATGATGATACCGGACGGGATGTAGTATTTTCGCTTGTTACGTGTGTGGACCGCGCAGGCAGAACATTTAAGTATAACTATAATACATTTGGAATTGCATTTTATGATTTTAAGTTAGCGGTGCTTGCCGGAGACGGACTGGAATATATTACAAAAGCACAGGAGTATGAGTCGCTGCAGCAAGCGGCAGAAAATAATGCCGGCGGGGTATCTATTCAAACAAGTAGTAAGAAAGATCCGGAACTCAGTTATTATAAAAATGAATCAACAAAGGCAAAAAATGTGGGAATGGAGTTAAAACAATCTCATTCGCTTACAACGTCCAACACTTTAGAGGCAGGAAAGAAGTATTCTTACAGTGAGATGATCAACCCGGATATCGGACTTTCAACGGGGATTCCGCTTTTGGGCGAGATAGAAAAAAAGTCGGGACTGGAAGTTACATGCGGAGAGGCATTGCCTACCGCTTATTCCGGGGAGAAGGAGTATAGTCTGTTAAAGGAAAATAAAGTTTCCACCAATATAACGCTTCCGGCACAGACAGCAGCCGGAGTAGAATCTTCAGGCGTTGCAACGAATGTAAAATTAGGTTATGACTGTCCCGTGGCAGTGACATTTAAAACAGCAATTTTCTCGTTATCGGGCGTGGTGTATGATGATAACGATAAAGTGCAGATGTTCCATACATCTGGATATCGGCAGGGGCATTTCAGTACGATTTTTGGAACAGATTCAGAAAAAGGCGGCACGACAGCGATGGATAATCTGTATAATCGTGCAGTAAAATATGTAAACACACAAAATTACGAAGAGACTTATGGACAGACTGTTGGCTGGTCTGAGAAAAGAAATGATGAAAGACCGGCAGATAAAGTAAATAGCCTGGACTGGACAGGAATCTTAAACGGAACGATCAACGAGGATGAGGTCGGAACAGAGACGGCAGCAGTACGTGTGAACAGGATCCTTGTAAGTGACGACGGAGAAATCCAGAGTACATTTGAAGTAGAGGATCTGGAAGAAGAACGTCCGGTTTCTTATGAGACTGAGATGACAGCAAGCGGTATATATAAACTTAGAAATAAGACGTATTACTTATATGATAAAGTTGTGAAGGACAGCAACGGAGAAGAAGTTGAAAATGAATGGAGTTATGATGAAAATTCCGGAGTATACAGCAAATGGATACAGCCGATCGGAAAGGCAGACAAAGAAGCACTAGAGGCTGCAGGAATAGAGAATTATATGCTCCAATTGATTAACAGTGTGAATTTTTATTATACAGAAGATACCTCTATCTATGGAACACAGAGTACGGATGATAGTAAAAATATCGCGAAGAAGGCGAAAGAGAATGTCTCTTCCGGTACAATGACTCAGTCAGCAGGCAGTGAAAAAGTAACATTGAAAGATAAGGTAGCATGGCTGTCGTCCCATTGTCCGATGGCAGTAACCGGTGGTGTGCTCCGTTATGATGCAAATAGTACGCATTCGGATGTCAAAGGGCTCATCCCACTGTATCCTCTTAAAAAAGTGGTTGTTACAAATGGTGTGAAGACGTTGAACATGCGAAGTGGAGATCAATTTGCACTGGAAAAGATTACAGTAAAAGGAACAAATAAAAATGGCGTAGATTACTATGGATTTAATCAAGCCCATGGGCACTGGGCTCTTACAGACAGTAAAGGCAAAGAGCTGAAAAAAAGTAAAGTGGCATCTATAGAAAAAAATAAAGTGACAGAGAAAAAAGTATTGAAGGCAGGTAGTCTTAACAGTGATAAAAAAGAAACAGTTTACTTAAAATATATTATTGATGAAGACAAATATAAAAGTCTGAACAGTACTGTAACTGTGAAAAATTCAGAACTCGACGCCACAGCCATGATCAAAGTAAATGTAACAGGAAAGCGGAACATACGCAAAGGTGATGTTATTACGAAAGGGATATATCGTTATAGGGTGACAAATTCGAAAACAGACGGAACAGGAAAAGTGGAAGTTATCGGATTTGCCAAAAAATGCAGCAGTAAAAATGTGTCGATTCCAAAGAGCATTTCATGGAATTCGGTCAAATATAATGTAACAGCGATTGGAAAGCGTGCGTTTGAAGCAGATAAGAAAATCAAAACGATTGTACTTCCGGATTCTATCGAAAAAGTTGGATACAAAGCATTTTACAGGTGTTCGAATCTTAAGAAACTTACAGTTGGAAAGAATGTAACAAAAATGTTTGCACATGCGTTTTGTCAGAATAAGAAGTTGAAAAAGATTGTATTTAAAGGAACAAAACGGATGAGGTTGGAGAAGCCACATGTATTTATTAATGTGAAGAATGCAAAAGTATATGTGCCAAGGAGCAGATATACAACGTACAAAAAGCTGTTATGCGCTTACGGACTTAGGAAATGCAAGTTCGTAAAGCAATAACATAGAATGCCTTCTTGGCAGACTCTCTTTATATACCTTACGGGAAAATGGTGTCGGGATTTCCGGCACCATTTTTCTTTGCTGATCATATGCGGATATAGCGGTGAGAGAGATTTTATGTTAGAATCAAGAAAATACAAATGATTGCCGAGCATATGCGTTCGTGTAAATCATTGAGAATTTTATATATGTCATATTAAGCAAACAGAGAATTTGTAAAGAATGAAATCTGAGATAATTATAGGAAAATAATAACAGGAGAGACATGGAATGGTAAAAATAGATCTGATTACCGGATTTTTAGGCTCCGGGAAGACAACATTTATAAAAAAATATGCAGAGTATCTGATCGGACAGGGGATGAATATCGGGATTCTGGAAAATGATTATGGAGCTGTCAACGTTGATATGATGCTGCTTCAGGATCTGATGGGAGAAAAATGTGAACTGGAGATGGTTTCCGGTGGCTGCGATAAAGAGACGCACCGCAGACGGTTCCGCACAAAGTTAATTTCCATGGGAATGTGTGGATATGACCGGGTGATCGTGGAACCGTCGGGCATCTATGATGTAGATGAATTCTTTGATGTTTTGCGGGACGATCCCCTGGATCGTTGGTATGAGATCGGAAGTGTTATTGCAGTGGCAGATGCGACTCTGGAAGAACATTTATCAGCAGAAGCAGATTATCTGCTTGCGTCGGAGGTTTCCAGTGCCGGCTGTGTCATTTTAAGCAAGACAGATCTGGCGAATGAAGAAGATAAGAGAAATACGATCGCACATCTGAACCATGCGCTTGCCGGTATTGGGTGTAAGAGAGTGCTGGAGGGAGAAGAGATACTGGAAAAGACAGCGGACAGTATGACAGATGCGGACTTTGAGCGGATCATGGCAGTGGGATATAAACAGGCAAGTTACCGTAAGATGGATGCAACGGAAGAAGATTTCACGTCTTTGTATTTTCTGGAACTTCATAAAAATGTGCAGGAACTGGGTGAAGCTGCCAGACAGATTTTGGCAGATCCGGCATGCGGACATGTCTTCCGCATCAAAGGATTTGCAAAAGAAGACGGTTGGAAACAGATTAATGCAACGAGAGACCATATGCTGACAGCGGATGTCGCGGAAGGGCAGGAAGTGCTTATTGTGATCGGTGAGAATCTTCAGAAAGAAAGGATCGAAACATATTTGTTGTAAAGAAATTTTGTTTATATTTTGGAAAAAGCTGTATAATATAGATAGTATCGGAAATGAGGGAACGGCATTTCCGGACAAATATTTTAAGAGACGGAGGGTTTTAAAATGGGAAACAAATATGCAGGAACACAGACAGAAAAGAACTTGATGGAAGCATTTTCAGGTGAGTCACAGGCGAGAAATAAATACACATATTTCGCATCGAAAGCAAAGAAAGAAGGCTTTGAGCAGATTTCTTCCCTGTTTTTAAAAACAGCAGATAACGAAAAAGAACATGCAAAAATGTGGTTCAAAGAATTAGAAGGAATCGGAAATACAGCAGAGAATCTGGCAGCGGCTGCAGAAGGAGAAAACTACGAGTGGACAGATATGTATGATGGATTTGCCAAGACTGCAGAAGCAGAAGGATTTCCGGAGCTGGCTGAGAAATTCCGCATGGTTGCAGCGATCGAGAAGGCACATGAAGAGCGCTACCGTGCACTGCTTCATAATGTGGAAGCACAGGAAGTATTTGCAAAGAGCGAAGTAAAAGTATGGGAGTGTCGCAACTGTGGCCACATCGTAGTTGGCGAAAAGGCACCGGAAGTCTGTCCGGTATGTGCACATCCACAGGCATATTTTGAAGTACATGCAGAAAATTACTAAGATTCGATGAAGCAGAAAGAATAATCAAGAGAAAATTACTGAGATAAAAGGAGGATATCCCGTTGACAATTAAAGAAATAGCAAAACTGGCAGGCGTATCAAGTGCGGCCGTATCCAGATATCTGAACGGAGGCTATGTCAGTGAAGAGAAAAAAGAACAGATACGCAGTGTGATAGAAAAGACGGGATATCAGCCTTCTGCGCAGGCGAGAATCCTACGGACGAAAAAAGCAAGTCTTGTGGGGGTTGTCGTTCCAAAGATTAATTCGGAGTCGATCAGCCGTGCTACGGCAGGAATTGAGAAGATTTTATCAGAACGGAATTACCAGATGCTCCTCGCAGGAACAGACAATACGCCGTCAAAAGAAGTATCCTATATGCGTTTATTCGAGAATTATCCGGTGGATGGTATTATTCTTATAGGAACGGTGATCACAGCAGAACACCGGCGCTTTTTTAAAGAAGCACGAGTTCCGGTTGTTGTAGTCGGACAGTATACGAAGTATGCTAACTGTATTTATCATGACGACTATGGTGCCGGAAAGGCAATGGGGCATGCAGTTGCGTTAAGAAGCCGGGAACGGATCGGATACATCGGAGTAACGAGAGAAGATAAGTCGGCCGGAGCTGCGAGAGAAGACGGATTCATGGCAGGCATGAAAGCGGCAGGCAGGGAACCTGAAAGTGTGTACCGGAGGACGGCAAAATTTACAACGGAATCCGGATATGAGGAGAGTGTGAAATTATTAAAAGAAAAACATGATATCGATATCATATCATGCGCGACAGATACGATTGCTGCAGGAGCGATCCAGGCAGTGAAAAGTGTCTGCCCGGATAAAGAGATCCTTGTGACAGGGTTTGGTGATAACCAGTTGCTGAAAGCGGTTACAGGAGGAATTCCAACGGTGCATTTCGGCTATATGACAAGTGGCATAAGAGGTGCGGAACTGTTGCTTGACCGGATTGAACAGGATGAAAATGTATCCGTGGAAATGAAACTGGGATTCCGCCTGATCGGCCTGGATGAGCTGCCGGACGATAAGGAGTAGCTGTCAGGGGCAGGTTTTAAGGAAGGACTGGTTGCCAGAGACAGGTTTTATAGGTAGAAGTGTACAAAATTGAACCAGAAATATCAGTAAAAATGCCATCTTTACAAATGGCATTTTTTTTCTTATCATAAAACCATGAAATATGAAAACGATTTCACATTATAGGAATGAATGAGGAAGGAGAGCAAGAGATGGATTACAATAAGACGGCAAAAGAAATCTTAGAACATGTTGGCGGAAGTAAGAATATTGCATCTGCCGCACATTGTGCAACAAGACTTCGGCTTGTAATTGCCGATAACAGTAAGACGAACAAGGAAGCACTGGAGAATGTAGAAGGAGTAAAGGGGGTGTTTGAGGCATCCGGACAGCTTCAGATTATTCTCGGCACGGGAACCGTGAACAAAGTTTTTGATGAATTTATCAAAATTGCCGGGATTACTGCAAGCACAAAAGAAGAAGCAAAACAGGCAGCGACAGACAAGCAGAGCTGGTTTATGCGTGCGATTAAGTTATTAGGTGATATTTTCGTACCGATCATTCCTGCGATCGTAGCGAGTGGTTTCCTTATGGGAATCATGAACTCACTTGATTTTATGAACAGCAATGGCTTTCTGCATATTGATACACACAGTTCTATTTATGTATTTGCTAATTTATTCAGCAATATCGCTTATACATTTCTGCAGATCCTGATTGCGTTTTCGGCTGCGAAGGCATTTGGCGCCAATCAGTATCTTGGAGCGGTCATCGGTATGATCATGATCCATCCGTCTCTGCAGAATGCATATACAGTGGCAACAGAAGGTGTCAAGCAGACACAGAGCGTATTTGGTGGACTGTTCCATATTGATATGGTCGGCTATCAGGGACATGTCATTCCGGTAATTATTGCGGTATGGATCTTGTCCGTACTGGAGAAGAAGCTGCATAAGATAGTTCCGGAAATATTGGATCTCTTCGTGACGCCGCTTGTCAGTGTATTTGTGACCGGTTATTTAACACTTTCTATTGTAGGCCCGGTTTTCGTATGGGCAGAAAATGCAGTACTTGGACTCATCCAGTGGATGCTGACACTTCCTCTCGGACTTGGAAGTCTGCTCATGGGAAGTCTGTATGCACCGACAGTTGTTACCGGTATTCATCAGATGTATACCGCAATCGATATCGGACAGCTTGCAAAATATGGCGTAACTTACTGGCTTCCACTTGCAAGTGCAGCAAACGTTGCACAGGGTGCCGCAGCACTTGCAGTTGGTGTAAAATCCAAAGATAAGAAAATTAAATCTCTTGCACTTCCATCTTCACTTAGTGCGTTTATGGGAATTACAGAACCAGCGATTTTCGGTGTCAACTTAAGATTTTTCAAACCATTTATCGCAGGATGTATCGGTGGAGGATGTGGCGCTTTATATGCATCACTTGCACATCTTGGTGCGAAAGGAACAGGAGTGACCGGTATTTTCGGAATCCTGCTTTGCCTCAACCAGCCATTACAGTATCTGATAGAAATGATCATTTCTGTCGGTGTGGCATTTGTGATCTCATTTGTGATCTATACAGATAAGAAAGCGGAGACACAGACAACTGGTAATATAGAAGCAACAGCGATTGAAAATGCAGGCATAGCAGCAGACACAGCAAAAGCAGAAGACTCGATGGAAACAGAAAATTCAACAAACCAAGAAGTATCAGAAAATGCTGTGGATTCAGTTGCAGAAGAAGTATTATACAGTCCGGTAAAAGGAAGAGTAGTTCCACTTTCTGAAGTGGCAGACGAAACATTTGCAGGAGAGTTACTGGGAACAACGATTGCAGTAGAACCGGAGGATGGGAAAGTGACAGCACCGTGTGACGGCGAGATCACCAATATTTTTGAAACCGGACATGCTGTGTGCTTAACAACAAAAACCGGTGGTGAACTTCTGATTCATATTGGAATCGACACAGTGAAGATGGACGGAACCGGTTTTGTGAAAAAGGTTGCAGACGGAGATCAGGTAAAGACAGGAGACGTGCTGGTTGAAGTTGATCTGGATGCTGTGAAAGAAGCTGGCCATCCGGCAACGACAATGATGATCCTGACGAATGCAGATGATTTCAGCGAAGTTGAAAAAGCAGAACCGGGAGAAGTTACTTCTACAGATGAAGTATGCAGACTGGTTAAATAATAATTGAATGATTCGCAATCAGAGATAAAAGCGATCAGATTCAGACATAGATAAGATGGAGATAAACGTAGATGAACGCATTAACAAGAGATCTTATAAAATTAACAGATATCGCAGAAACACAGGGGGCTGAAAAGGAAGAAAAGCTTTTATTCCGGGAACATTTCCACCTGATGCCGCCAGTGGGCTGGCTTAATGATCCGAACGGACTCTGCCAGTTTGAAGGTGTGTACCATGCATTTTTCCAGTATTCGCCATTTGACGCAGAAGGCGGCGTGAAGATGTGGGGACATTACATAAGTGACAATATGTTGGACTGGAAATATCAGGGAGTTGCCTTGTATCCGGATCAGCCGTTCGACTGTCATGGAGTGTATTCTGGAAGTGCGCTTGTGGAAGACGGAAAAATGTATCTCTATTACACAGGTAATGTGAAACTGGAAGATGGTGAGTATGACTATATCCGAACCGGAAGAGAAGGAAATACAGTACTTGTATCAAGCGAGGACGGAATCCATTTCGGACATAAAAAGCAATTGATGAGAAATACAGATTATCCGGATGATCTGACCTGTCATGTGCGTGATCCAAAAGTCTGGAAAGAGCAGGACACTTACTATATGGTGCAGGGAGCGCGTACGAAAGAAGATGTAGGGCAGATACTCATTTTTACATCTAAAGATAAAGTAAACTGGAAGTTTAAGAGCAGAATTGAATCGAAGGAACCATTTGGATATATGTGGGAATGCCCGGATTATTTTACGATTGGAGATAAGAAAATCCTGTCTGCTTCTGTACAAGGCTTAGAAGGCGGTATTTGGGAAGAACGTAACGTATATCAGTCCGGATATTTTGAAGTAGAGGGAGATATTTTATCTTCTTATAAACTTGGAGAATATAAACTCTGGGATTATGGATTTGATTATTACGCACCGCAGAGTTTTGAGACAGAAGATGGAAGACGGATTCACATCAGCTGGATGGGAATGCCGGACTGCGAAGCGTATACAAACCTGACAATCGCAGATGGATGGCAGCATTGTTTTACTCTGCCGAGAGAGATTTATGTGAAAGATGGAAAAATCTGTCAAAGACCGGTCAGAGAGCTGGATTACAAAGAAACGATTACAAAGACTGCAGAAAATAAACTGCAGGCAGATTCCTGCAAGGCATATGATCTGAAAATAGATAAAATCCAGAACAACCAGTTCTGTATTGCATTGGCTGAAGAATTGCTTCTGGAATATACAGATGGCAGATTCAGGATGCGTTTTACAGACAATAGAAAGACTTGCGTTTCTGCCGGAAGAGACTGTCGGTATGTAGAAACTGATGAAGTGACGAATATCCGTGTTATTGCGGATGTCTCTTCCGTAGAAGTATTTGTAAATGACGGAGAATATGTATTTTCAACGAGATATTACCCGGATAAGTACAGCATTAATGTACAGGCAGAAGGAGCAGACATCTGTCTTGCAGAAATAAAATAAGGACGCTGGGCGAAAGCTTTCAACGATGACAGAGTTGAAAAGGAGCCACTGATAACAGATGAAAAGTTATCGGTGGCTTCTTTTGGGATATTTTCAGTTACCTGTTGTAAGCATATGACAGACGGAAAAATCCGAATGAAGATAAGCATCCTGAACAATAATGGAGCTTTCTGGAATATAAATATTAAGATTTCTTGAATGCTTTCTTAAGATACTTTGAGGTGTATTGTTTTCGCTTTTTTGATACAGTATTCTAAGTTCGTAAATGAAAATACAATCCCGAACAAAGAGCGAGGAGGAGAAGCGATGAAAAAGAGCAACGCATTCGTGAAGAGGCTTATGGCAGCAACAATGGCAGCAGCATTGTGCGCGACTATGACGGAGCTTCCGGTGGCAGCACAGGCAGGACAGAATGAAAAAGGCATAGAGAGTAACGCGGGTAATGATGCGGCAGATGGCACAGTGTCTGATGCGGATACAGAATCGAAAGATGCATTTGACATACAGAATATTTCAGGTCTTTACAATGAGCAGAAGATTACTTTGTCTAATCCGGAACAGGTAAAAGCCGCGTACAGCAGGGCAGCAGAAGGACTTCTTGTGTCCGGCAATTCGACGGATGTGGCAGACAACACATTTACATTTGCGGATGAATTTGATTTCTCTGGCGGAACGATCGGAAGAGTGGATGTTGATGCATTGTCAGTAAAAGGAACAAAAGCAAAACTGGAATTTTATCTGGATGACAACACAACTCCATTTGCAGAAGTAAGACCTGCAGAGCAGAAACGTGCAAAAAAATGGTACACCAAAATCGAGACAACAAGTGTATCCGAGCAGAAAATTACCGGAAAGCATAAAGTATCGTTTAAGATTGTTCCGGGTGAAAATGAGACAACAACCGGAATGGCACTGCGTGCGATTACATTTACGAAAAGTACGGTCCCGACCATATATTTTAATATCGATGAGACAAAAGGAAGCATTGATTCGATGAATGGCGACCAGCAGCATGATACAGAGTGCTACGGTGATATGAAGGTGGAGATCCCGAATGGATACACCTGCGAATATGCCAACGATAAAGGAAAGACGAACAATCTGAAGACTGAAACCTATTCAATGGAATATATCCGCGGACGTGGAAATTCCACATGGGGCACCGGGAAGAATCCATACAAGATCAAGCTGGATAAAAAAGCAAATCTGTTTAATATGGGTAAAAACAAGCACTGGGTTCTGTTAGCTGATTATTATGATCCGAGCCATATCCGTAATAAGATTACATACTGGATGGGCAAAAAACTTGGCATGGCTTACACACCGGAGTGTGTATATGTTGATGTTGTCATGAATGGACAATATTATGGAAGTTATCTGCTCTCTGAACAGGTACGCGTCGGAAACTCCCGTGTAGATATCGATGATCTGGAGGCAGATGACGAATCCAAAGCTGCAACAGATGAGCCGACGATCACAGGCGGATATCTGCTTTCAATGTCTCCATACAAAGATGAAGATGGAAAGATTATTCATACAAAACAAGGCACAGATTATCTGATCGAAAGACCTTCTTTCGAAGATTATGAAAATGAAGCGCAGTATAATTATATTTCTAAATATGTGCAGGATACAGAAGATGCGATATATGGAAAAGATTTCAAAAAGGACGGAAAATCTTACGCAGAATATATGGATGTCGCTGCAGCGATTGATTATTACTGGATGCAGGAATTCAGTATGAACGGTGATGCGTTTGGCAGTACAAGTACTTATTTATACAAACCACGGAATGGCAAATTATTCTGGGGACCGCTCTGGGATTTCGATTATGTAGCGTGGGGAAATAATGAATACAATGAATATAACTGTGAAGGCTGGGCAATGAAGGAGAATGTCTGGTTTGGACGGTTATTTAGGGATAAAGATTTTGCTGATAAAATGATCGCGCGTTGGACAGAGATCCGAAAAGTGATGGAAGAAGCCAGCAAAGACGGCGGTCAGATCGATCAGTATGCAGAAAAAATCCGCAATTCTATGAAATATAATGCTTATCAGTATGGCGACAACTATGATGTAGACGAAAAAGATAAAACTTTCCAGCAGAGTGTGGATCAGCTTAAAGGCTGGATTCAGGCGCGTATCAAATGGGTGAATGAAAATATAAATACCTTACAGACAAAATACCACCAGGTAAAATTCATGGATGGTAAAAAAGTTCTTTCCATACAGAATGTAGCAGATGGAGACAGTGCTGAGTTTCCTAAAACGGGAACAAAGAAAGGCTACGTTTTCAGTGGCTGGTACGCAAACGACGACGGAGAGACGTACCGCGTAGATAAGAAAATGGAAATTTACAATGATATGACAATCACAGCCAAATGGACACGTGCTGATAGAATAAAACCAGTCTCTAAGATTATACTTGGCTATGATAAGATCACACAAACGTATCAACAGACAGATTCAGATCATACAGATGATGATGAGACAGATACATTCTCTATTCCATATTATGTAATCGGAGGAAACGGTGAGAACGAGGAGCTTGTATGGAAGTGCTCTAATTCAAAAGTCGGTAAGATTTCCGGGGATGGCGAGATACAGATTCTTGGTGTTGGAGATACGGTAGTTACAGCATCTACAAAAAACGGTAAAGTAAAAGCAAGCTGTAAAGTACATATTATAGAGCCGGTTGATGATGAGATATATTGTAACGGATTTGATTTGAACAAAACGGATGTGAAAATGAAAAAAGGTGGATATACGGTATTAAATGCAATTCCATATCCGGATGATATTACAGAGAGCTTTGACGTAGAATATTATTGTGACGATCCGGCAGTAGAGCTGGAAACATTTGGAAATAAATGTATCGTAAAAGGTGTTAGGGACGGTGAGGCACAGATTACAGTTGTTTCTACTATACAGGAGAGCGGAACGGTTATCCGGGTTTGTAAAGTGAAGGTTGGAACTGCTACTCAGAAACAGGTGAAGCCGGGAATGAAAGTGGTATCCGGAGGAATCGCATACAAAGTCAGCAGCGTTACTGTAAAAGGCGGAACTGTGAAAGCAATCGGAATTTCAAATGCGAAGAAAACAAGCCTTAAGATTCCGTCAGCGATCAAGATCGCAAAGAAAAAATACACAGTTACAGCAGTAGCATCAAAAGCATTTAAATCCAACAAAAAACTGAAATCCGTTGTATTTGGTGCAAATGTGAAGTGGGTTGGAGATAAAGCTTTTTATGGTTGTAAGAATCTGAAAACTGTACAGTTTAAAGCCGGAAAAGCAAAATTCGGGAAACAGGCATTTGCCAAAACGGATTCCAAAATGAAGCTGAAAGCGAAAAAAGCAGATCAGAAAACCTATCAGAAGCGCCTGAAAAAAGCAGGAGCGAAAAATGTGACTGTTGTGAAATAAAATGTGACTAAGATGGAAACTACGTTGTAGATAGTCTATTTATATGATACTATGCATATAGATAAGATGTTGGTGGTGTGAAAGTGTAAGGCACGGAACATCCCGGCATCTTATTTTTATATAATGGGATATCCCATTATATAAAAAAGCTTTCGGCAGGATGCGCACTGCGGCGTACAATGATGATGTCGCAAGCGGTCTACGTTCCACTGCGGTCGTTGCTAAACGAGCGTCACAGGCGCTCAGCAACGCCGCAGGCGCCAGAATGTGCCAAGGCACATTCTATGTTCTACATTTTATTTATAACAACAGGGAAATGACACGAAAGGAGGCATACTATGAATGTGAGAAAGTAGGATATGTGTTTACAATGTTTGCGGTCAGTCTGCTGGCAATTTGCTTTTTCAGTATAAAAGCAAACGCCATGGAGATTAGTGAAAATGGGAAATATTCACTGGTTTTGTCAGTTCCGTGGGATGACTGGGATGCAGATATTGACGGAGAATACGAAAAACTCATCCGGTTTAATGTTGATCCGGGAGAAACAACCGTAGACATCACGGAGCTTACAAAAGGAATTACAGCATTTAACGGAAAGAACGTCTTTGAAGGCTGGAGAGAAAGTGACGGATCGGAGCTTGTAAAAAATATAAGTATAGATAAGTTTACGAAGTCAGGGGACATTAGTGGTGATGAAGAATATGAGAACGGATATACGCTTGTGGCGAAGTTCTCAGATCAGGAGCTTAAAGACACCGGAACCTATTATATTACACTGGATGGTTTTGCAGGTACGTTACAAGGAAAAAAGAAACTGCGACTTACTTATGACGCTGATCAGTTCAGTACGCTTGATCTGTCAGAATTTCAACCGGAGAGAAAAGAATGTAATTTTGTCGGCTGGGACTATAATGGAGAAGTGATTTCTTCTGTAGACAAATCGGTATTTAAGGATTCGGATGCCGTTAATATTACTGCTTTATATAAGAGTACAGAACCGCTGGATGAGGAATCCTATATACTTAATTTCGACGCCAATGGCGGAACTCTCGATGGGGAGAAAGTAAAGAAATGTAATTACCTTGGCGGCGCCGACAGCGGAACAAGTATGGCAATCTTTCCATATATTCCTGAAAGAGCAGGATATAAATTTATCGGATGGAATTCTAAGAAAGATGGAAGCGGAAATAATTATAAATACATATATTGGAGAGCATGGTCTGCCTGGAATGATGAGGAGTCCGAGTTTGAGCGGGACGGTCTGATCGAAGATAAGAACATGTACCGGAATCTCACATTGTATGCAAAATGGGAGAAGCTTCCGGAGACAGAGAAAAAAGTTGGAAAAGTCAGTCTTGCAAAAGCATCCTATACTTATGATGGAAAAGTAAAGAAACCATCTGTAATTGCAAAAGATAAGAACGGTAAGAAGATTGCAAATTCTTATTATAGCGTATCTTATCCATCCGGATGTAAGAAAGTCGGAAACTACAAGGTGAAGATTACGTTCAGGAAACCATACAGCGGAAGTTTTACAAAAACATTTACGATCATTCCAAAAGGAACATCTGTGAAATCTTTAAATGCAACAAAGAAAAAGCTGACTGTAAAATGGGCAAAGCAGACGAAGGAGACGACCGGTTATCAGATCCAGTATACAACGGATGCGAAGTTTAAGAAGAGCATCAAGACGAAAACGATTTCAAAGAACAAGATAACAAGCGCATCACTTGGTAATCTGAAATCAAAGAAGAAATATTATGTGCGTATCCGTACATATAAAAAAGCCGGAAATGCAAAATACTATTCTGCATGGTCAAAAATTAAGAAAGCGGTTGTGAAATAGTTGGAATATTGAAAGAGTGATGCCAGCGGTGGATAACTTCCTGCTCAGGCACTATCATAAAAAATGCTGTCTCGTTATGATATATTCAGAAAATTGGGAACATATCATTGTGAGGCAGCATTTATGCGTGTTGCTATTAGTTAGATTAAGCCATAGTGGCTCAAGGTCTTATTACGTTAGATGGCTCTTGTGTACTCTTTCAGCCATTCACGCTCATCGTCGTTCAGGTGCGGAGCAACAATCTCATAAACTTTCTTATGGTAGTCATTGAGCTGTTCTCTTTCCTGATCTGTCAGCATCTCAGGGATGATGGCATCCAGATCGATTGGAACGTAAGTGATTGGTTCAAAATATAAGAATTGACCATATTCGTTCTTCTCGCCTTCTCTTACAAGCAGTTCATTTTCAGTACGGACACCGTGGCTTCCTTCAATGTAAATACCCGGCTCGTCTGTGATTACAAGACCTGCCATCAGAGGTGCATGCTCTTTTTCACGGATTGCACAGCGGAATCCGCAGGATGCTTCGTGGATGTTCATTAGGTATCCGACATCATGTCCGGTTCCGTGGTTGAAGTTGATACCACGTCTCCAAGCAGGCATTCTTGCCAGAACATCCAGATTGTAACCGGTTGTTCCTTCCAGGAATACGGCATGTGCCAGATTGAAGTTACACTGAAGAACAGTTGTAAAATCTTCTTTCATACGTTGTGTCAGTTCACCAAATGCGAAAGTACGGCTGATATCTGTAGATCCTTCTAAATATCCGCCACCTGTATCTGTCAGGAATAATCCGTTCTCAGTAAGCGGGATATCTGTTTCCTGAGTCGGCTCATAATGCACGATCGCACCATGTTCGCCGGATGCGCAGATCGGCTCAAAACTCTGCCACAGATAACCTTCCTGCTCTTTACGGAAAGTTTCCAGTTTGGCAGCAGCGCTTAACTCTGTGATTTCAATCTTACCAATGTTAGTTTTCAGCCAGTACATGAACTTCGTCATGGCTACGGCATCTTTTTTATGTGCATTAATGATATTTTTGATCTCGACATCATTTTTCTTTGCTTTCATAGCAATTGTCGGATTTACCTGCTGTACAACTTTTGCTCCGTCCGGAATGTTGTTGAACAATGCATAGTTTAATCTGTTTGGATCAACAAGAACAGTAGAATCAGCGCTTAAGTTCTTGATATCCTCATAAATTGCATTGTACGGATGCAGTGTAATGTTATTCTTTGCAAGAGCCGCTTTCATATCATCATTCAGCTTGCGCTCGTCAATGTAAAGCTTCATCTCATCCATTGTTACAATGGCATAAGAAAGAAGCAGCGGGAAGAAATCTACGTCATCTCCACGCAGGTTTGTGATCCAGCATACATCATCAAGAGCTGCGATGATATGCACATCAGCGCCGGCTTTTTTCATAGCCTTGCGAACACGAGCAAGTTTGCTTTCTGTGCTCTCACCGGTGTATTCTTCGCCAAGAGCAAATGCCGGTTTTTCAGAAAGTGCCGGACGGTCTGTCCACACCTTATCTACCAGATCTTCAGAATAGTTGATCTTACCATTTTTAGCTGCAACGGCTGCTTCTAGTGCAGTACCTTCTTCGATAGCGATAACACGTCCGTCGAAGCCAAGTGTTCCATTCTCCGGAAGTACCGAAGCGATAAATTCTTCTTCTGTCGGTACACCAGGCTCGCCCATTTTATAAAGCTTCACACCTGTGCCGTCTAACTGCTGCTCAGCCTGCAGGAAATATCTTCCGTCAGTCCACAGACCAGCCTGATCTTTTGTGAAAATGGCAGTTCCGGCAGAGCCAGTGAAACCTGTCATGTATTCCCTTACTTTAAAATGATCGCCCACATATTCGCTCTGGTGAAAATCATCGGTTGGAATCATGTAAACGTCGTAACCACGTTCTTCCATTAATTTACGAAGAGCGGAGATTCTTTCTGGTATTGTCATAATAAAAACCTCCTTCATTTTTCTTATATAGAAATACCTTCCAAACAAAGATTGTAGCACAATCGTTAATAAATGAACAGGAAGAATATTGTCAAATTTTTGTGATCGCGTTAAGTTATATAAAAAATTCCATCCGCTACATATCTAATGCTTGTATAAATGGTAAGGATCTTTTCAAAAATGAAGATTACACATTAAGCTATGCAAAGGTAAGAAATATTACTCTGGAGGTTTTTATGACCTTTGGATAGTTGTATGAATGAGAGATATCCTTTATACTTATTGTAGATAATATACTAGGGGAGTAGAAGCAATCAACAGAAAGGAGACGCGTATGAAAAAGAAACATTGGAAACAACATGTAACTACAGTTATACTTTCTGCAACATTGTTCCTTGTATTGATATTCATGTCAGGAAAATTGGGGATGGTTGCATATGCATCAGACAAAATAAGTGGAGAAGTTGGAACATTAAAATGGTATTTGGAAGAACAAAAGGATGTAGTCGATGAAAAGGAACAGGTGGAGACTGCGCTTGTGATTTCCGGGAAAGGAGAGATTCCAGATTATAAAAATCCGGAAGACAGACCGTGGAATGGAATTGCGGATCAGATTGAGAAAGTGGAAATCAAATCAGTGAAAGGAAAGGATAATATAACAAAGATTGGAGCAAGAGCTTTTGAAAATTTGCCAAATTTAAGTCGGGTATGGATTCCATCATCTGTAAGAATAATTGAAAAATATGCATTTAAAAACTGCCCGAAACTGGATTTTGTAACCATCATGTCTTCTACGGGTGTGGATGAAGAAGCTTTTGATCCGGACGTAATACAGGATGTCATTTGCGATCATATGTATATGGGAAGAGTTTATGTTGCGGATGATATTGTAATGGCTACACTGAAAAAGGATGGAAAATGTAGTTATGAAATTTATTGCAGTGGTTGTGGAGATTACGTAGACAGTGCAGGAGATCAGAAAATTCCGTTTATAAAATCCATATATTTACAAAAGAAAAATTATGTGTATACCGGTAAAAAGATTACACCGGAAGTTATCGTAAAAGACAGAAAGAGAAAAGTACTTGAGAAAGACAGCGACTATAAATTAAAATATTCTGCAGGAAGACAGTATGTTGGTACTTATACGGTAAAAGTGAATGGATATAATAAGTACAGATTCACGAAGAAACTGTCCTTTATCATTAAGCCGCAAGGTACAAAGATTGTGAAAATATCTGCCGGAAAGAAAGCATTTACAGTGAAAGTGCAGAAACAAAGTATACAGACAACAGGGTATGAGATTGCATATAGCACAAATAAGAATTTCGCAAAAGGCACGGAGAAGAAACTGGTGATACCGAGTAATAAGACAACAAAAAAGAAAATTACCGGATTAAAAAAAGGCAGAAAATATTATGTGAAAGCCTGTACTTATAAAACAGTCAAAGGGAAAAAATATCATTCCAGATGGAGTGAAGTGAAAACTGTGAGAGTAAAATAACACTGCGAAATAATCAGCCGGGATCATAATAGCAGGGACTTTTCAAAAAAATATAACAGAAGAAAGGATTAACTATGATATACGCAAGTCACCTGATCGCAGATAATGAGATGCAAGAAATAATAGAACAGACAGGAATGGGCGTGGAGAGTATCGATTTTTCCATTGCAGATGTTCTGGATCACTGGGAAGAACATTTGCCGGAATATAAAGAGAGGCTTCACGTAATGGGAGCCGCACATCTTACGCTGCATGGTCCGTTTCTGGATCTGAATCCGGCGGCGTATGACAGCCAGATCCGTCAGGTGACAAGACTTCGCTTCGATCAGTCCTATGAAGCAGCAAGAGAACTGGGAGTAGAAAAGATTATATATCATAGTTGTTATTATCCACAGGTTTATTTTCTGGAAGGATGGGCAGAGCGTGTTGCAGAATTTATGAACCAGTTTCTGGAAGGACGTTCAGACATAGAAGTTGCATTGGAAAATGTATTAGATCCAAAATGGGAGTCGTTAAAAGCGGTTGCAGATCAGGTAGAGGCAGATAATTTTGGCTTGTGTCTGGATATCGGACATGCTAACTGCTATTCAGCCCAGCCGGTAGAAGAATGGGCACAGGGATTAAATCCTTATCTTACGCACATCCATGTACATGATAATCATGGTGATAGAGATGCGCATCTTGCACTCGGAGACGGTAATCTGAAGTGGGAGAAAATTCAGGAGATATTTATGCAGGAAGAAAAAAGGCGCAGAGAAACCGGCTGCCAGAAAGAGCTGACATATACAATCGAATGTGCGAAGAAAGAGTGGATTTTGCAATCCTGGGAAAAACTCTCATGTATGTAAAAATATTTATCGATTTTTAAAAAGGGGGATGTGAAAAAACTCAATCGAGTTTTTTCACATCCCCTTTCGATTGCCATAATTCAATAAAGACTTTGTGCCGTAGATATAAGTTTGCGGAAAACAGACCGTTTTCCCACTTGCTTGAAAGCATTGCAGTATGCCGGGTTTCATGTGGCAAGAACGAGGAAAAATAGAAATTCATATTTTTTGAGTAGAATATCAAATGTTCATATTTCCTTTCGAATGTTAAACTTTAGTCACATTAAAGATAAGTGCATGTAAAGAAAAGCACAAGAAGGAGATAAAGGGAATGGAGAACAACAACAGTAAAAGTAGTGTAGTTTACCAGGGTAAGATTCCTGGAAGAGTAAAATACTCCTTTGCGTTTGGGGCATTGGGTAAGGATTTGATTTATGGAATGATCGCAACATTTTCCATGATCTATTTTACAGATATTATTAAAGTAGCACCGGCATTCATCGGAACTATGTTTTTTGTAGCAAAGATCTGGGATGCGTTTAACGACTTATTCATGGGAATGATCGTTGATAACACAAGAAGCCGTTTCGGTAAATTCGTACCGTGGCTTGTAATCGGAACTCTGATCAATGCATTCGTATTTGTAATCGTATTTACAGACTTCCATTTATCAGGTGTAAGCCTTTGCGTATTCGCATCCGTTATTTACGTTCTGTGGGGAATGACTTATACAATCATGGATATTCCATACTGGTCAGTTATTCCGAACCTGACTTCTGATCCGCAGGAACGTGAGAAAGTATCCGTATTACCACGTATTTTCGCAAGTATCGGTCAGTCACTGATCATTGCAGGATTTGGTGTACAGATCATCAAAGGCCTTGGTGGAGATTACACAGGATACCACAGATTTGCATTAATCATTGCAGCAACATTTATCTTTACAATGGCAGTATGTGTACTGAATCTTCCAAAGATCCAGCATAATGTCGATAAGAAAGATAAGATGAAATTCAAAGATATTTTCACAGTCATTAAGAAAAATGACCAGTTAAGATGGGCAGTTCTCCTGATTCTCTTATATAACGTAGCAATTCAGGCTATCATGGGAGTTGCAACATACTATTTCAGTTATGTATGTAACGATGCAGGAATGTTATCTGCATTTATGATCAGTGCATCTGTTGCCGAGGTAGTAGGTCTTCTGATCTTCCCGAAAGTTACAAAAATTTTATCCAGAAAGAAAGCATTCTTAATGGCATGTGTACTTCCGCCGATCGGATTAATTCTTCTGTTAGTTGTTGGCTTTGTATGCCCGACAAATATTCCACTGACTGCAATTGCAGGTGTGATCGTTAAGACAGGAACTGGTCTGGAACTTGGATGTGCAACTGTATTCCTTGCTGACGTCGTAGATTATGGCGAGTATGTGCTCGGAAACAGAAATGAAGGAGTTGTATTCTCCCTGCAGACATTGATCGTTAAGCTGACGGCTGCATTTACATCACTGGCAATTGGATTTGTTCTGGAGCTTACAGGATATGTTCCGAATGCTGTTCAGTCATTTGCAACACAGAATTCCATCCGTATTTTAATGTGTGTTGTACCGACTATTGGAGTTATTCTTGCATATGTTGTATTTAAGAGTAAATACAAATTAAGTGATGAATTTATGAAAAAAGTCGTAGCAAAGATCACTGGTTCTGCGGTTGAAGAATAGATAAAATAATCATAGTGAACAAATAAGACAAGTCGATTTTAGAGGGATAAAATCGGCTTGTCTTGTGTTATAATATGAGGAAAAGCCATTGGTTATATAAGATGAATATGAGGAGTGTGACAATGAGGACATTTCAAATTATTTTAGCAGATGATGAACAGCAGATCCTTCATGGAATGGAAAGAGGTATTGACTGGGAGGGACTTGGATTTTCAGTTGCGGGAACGGCACAGAACGGAAAAGAAGCGCTGGAACTCATGGAAGAATATCACCCGGATCTGGTGATCAGTGATATCAAGATGCCGTTTATGGATGGTCTGGAACTGGCGAAGAACATACATGAAAATTACATGAATACGAAGATCATTCTATTTTCCGGATGGGATGATTTTGAATATGCCCGCCTTGCAATTAGCTATGGCGTGTCGGAATATATTATGAAGCCGATCAACTATGATGAGATGCGAAAGCTTCTGACAGATATGCATGAAGAACTGGACAGGGAATACGATGAGAAAATAAACCGCGCCCGGCTGGAACATGCCTATGCAGAGAGTCTCCCACTTTTAAGGCAGCAGTTTTTCACCCGTCTTGTTACCGAGCCAATGGATGTAGAAGAGCGGGAACAACAGATCAAAAGTTTAAAGCTTGATTTTTCAGATTTTGTTTATTCAGTAGTAGCAGTCAAAGTGCAAAAAGGCGAGGAAAAGGATATCTTAAGTGAACTGTCGATCAAAGAGACATTAAAGGAAGCGCTGGAAAAGATTGCAAATGTGTATGAATTTGGTATGAGTGATAAAGAAATATTTATCCTTGGCAGTAACAAAAAACACGATATCGGGAAAATCACCCGGACGATCGACGAGACGGCTGTGCTGATCGAGCGTATTTTTGGCAGCAGGATTTCCTGTGGGATCAGTGGAAATGCAGAACGCTTGAAAGACATGCCGGTGTTATACGAACAGGCGGTGGAGGCGCTGGATTATAACCTCGTCCTTCCGGAAGAAAGTTATACTTATTACAATGATATTATGCCTCTTCAGGAAGTGGAAGATGACTGGAACACACAGGTAGAAATGATTGGAAAAAGCATTACACACTGTTCGGAAGAAGAACTGAAAAATCAGGTGGAAGAATTACTTGCATGGCTGCATAAGGGGCATTATAACCTGAATGAATATCAGATTGTCATTCTGGAGATATCCTTTTCATTTGCAAGATTTTATAAGAAATATCAAATCACATCCGATACAGAATTTGCCGGTTCCAAGAAGATGGCAGTGAAGATCCTTTCCTTAAGTACAGGAGAAGAACTGGAGCACTGGCTGATGAATTACTGTCAGCTCATCCGTTCGCTGATTCAGAAAAAGCAGATAGATAATAATGTAATTCTGGCGGAAAATGCGAGAAAGATTGTAGAAGAGAATTTCCAGAATCCGGATCTCAGCGTAGAATCCGTATGCGACGAATTGCATGTCAGCACATCCTATTTTTCAAAAATATTTAAGCAGGAGACGGGCGGCACATTTTTGAATTATTTGATCAGTCGCAGAATGGACGAAGCGAAGAAACTGCTTTTGCAGACGGATTATAAGAGCCATGCGATCGGTGCAATGGTAGGTTATCCGGAGCCGAATTATTTCAGCTATGTATTTAAGAAAAACTGCGGTATGTCACCGGTGAAGTACAGGAAACTGGAAGGAGCGGAACATGAAAAATAGAAAAATAAGCATCCGACTTGTATTTCCGGTTGTGATGTCGGCATCTATTGCAGTTTGTATTATTAGTTGCATGCTGTTATTTTCCTATTATTTTTCTACATATTTTCAGAAAGATGCGATTGAGAAAACAGGAAAACAAAAAAATGCACTGGCACAGAGCCTGGAAAAAGAAATTGACAACATGAATGATCTGACAAATTCTATATATTATCAGGAGATCAAGGAATATGATGTGAGTGGCAGATTGTTCAGCGAAGAAATGCAGCAGCGTATCAACCGGGAAACAGACACGATTTATGCGGCAGCATTGTATGATGCGAACGGCAGAGATTTATGGCATTCTGAGAATCTGGAAAATATGCAGAAAGAAGAGATTCGCGAAACGACATGGTTCCGTCAGGCGAAAGAAAACATAGAGACGATAAATTATGGACAGAAGAAATTACTGCTGAATGGAGAGTCCTGCTATATTTACGAAATCAGCCGCTATGTAGAATATATCGATCATGGAAGTATGAAATCAGGAGTTCTTCTGCTGGATTATTATACGGATTCGATGGATTCTGTTTTGCAGCATTATAAAAATCAGAAGTCCGCATATTGTTATCTTTTAGATGCAGATAACCAATTATTATATCACCCATTTGAAAAACAGATTGTTTCCGGCCTTTATGAGGAGAAGACGATAAAGGTGGCACTTGCGAGTAAAAATTACAAAATATACAGGGCAGACGGAGAAAGATGGATGCTCATGCGGCAGCAGATCGGTTATACCGGCTGGAATGTTGTGCTTGTAAGTTCCATGTCCAGTCTGGATCTGGAAAACCGGAATCTCTATTCCGTGGCATGGTTTACACTTTTGCTCGTTGGTGTGATTCTGATCTTCCTTGATATTCTGCTTTTTCGCAGTTTTACGAATCCGGTTTACCGTCTGCTTCGGACGATGCAGGAATTTGGAAAAGGAAATTATGAAGTAAAAGCAGAAGAAGAAGGAATCGGTGAGCTGAAAAATTTAAGTGCACATTTCAATATTATGGCAGATAAATTACAGAAGCAGATGGAAGAAATCCGTGAGAATGAAAGAGAGAAGCAGAAGATGGAGAAGAAGCTTCTGCAGTCCCAGATCAACCCGCATTTCTTATATAATACATTAGATTCGATCATCTGGATGATCCGCAGTGAAGAATATGAAGGCGCCGGCGAGATGGTTTCATTGCTTGCAAAATTTTTCCGGACTTCCTTAAGCCAGGGAAAAGATATGATCCCTCTGGAAAAGGAATTGGAGCATGCGACCAGCTATCTCGCAATCCAGAATATCCGCTTCAAGGATAAATTTGAATTTAAAGTAAAAGCAGATCCGGCGTTATTGAAATACCTTTGTCCGAAGTTATCGATACAGCCACTTCTGGAAAATGCAATCTATCACGGAATGGAAGGCATGTATGAGGACGGCGAGATTGAGATCCACATTTATGACAAGGACGGAAATATAGGAATAGATGTAGCAGACAATGGTCTTGGAATGACGCAGGAAAAAATAGATTATATTATGCACAATAAAGTGGTATCCAGCAAGCGTGGATCCGGAATCGGTGTGCGGAATGTAAATGAGCGGATCCAGCTGATCTATGGTGAGGAATATGGAATCACGATCACGAGTGAGCTGGACGAAGGAACAACTGCGACAATTACAATTCCGAAGATGGAGGAAACGGATGAGACAGAGTAGAAAAAAACATGCAGTTCTGATACTGCTGCTTCTGCTTATCGCACTGGTATCAACCGGGCTTATGACGAAGCACAGCAAAATAGAAAAAAGAAGCAGAATGACAGTTGTTTTTCCCAAAAATGAACCGGAAGATCTGTCGGCATTACAGGATGGAATCCGCGATTATGCATACGATCATCAGGTGAAATTAGATGTCTGGTACAAAGAACAGATGTCAGCAGAAGAACTGAAAAAGCTGATAAAAGAAGAAAAGAAAAATAATTCAAAAGGTGTCGTGCTTGTCTATCCGGAAAACTATCTGGAGAAACAAGCAGATGGCTATGTTTATAAGGATGTTCTTGCTGTGACAGATAGAATGCAAAAAGAATTTAAGTATTACGCTTCCTTTGCAGAGAGTAAAGAAAAAGCGTACCGGCTTCCGGTAAAGACATCGGTTCTGGAGCAGGTAAAAAACGGGAAGAAAAAGGAGATCCTGCTGGAAAATACATATAAACTCGGATACGAAAGCATGAAGATGAAAACGATCACTCTGAAGCCGGTAAAGCTTGACAGAGAGACGATGGAAAGCGGTAAATATGATGCATTATTTGCCGGATAAGGAGCAAAAATGAAATCAAAAATGGATAAATACAATCTGATACTAGTGGGACTTTTCATGTTCCTGGTCATTCTTACTATCCTATGGAAAATGCCGCAAAAGGAAGACCGGTACGTGCATGTAGGAATTGCTGCGTATGATCTGGATGATACTTTTATGGAGAGTTATATAAAGGATCTGCAGGATAAGATGGAACAGATGAAAATAGAAGGAAAGAAAGTTTCCTACGAGATTTACGACGCAAAAGGAAGCAGCCGGAAGCAGGAAAAGCAGCTACAGCGCATGTATGCACAGAAGTATGATGTAATTCTTGTCAATCTGGTAGAGCCGTCTTCTGCGGCAAGCATGATCAATGATGCGGAAGATGCAGACATTCCGGTCATATTATTTAACCGTGAAGCAGATGATAAGGATCTGAAAATTGTAAAAAAAGTCTGGTATGTAGGAACAGATGCAAAAGCAGCCGGAGCCATGCAGGGAGAAATGTTAAAGAAAATCTGGGAGGAACAGAAAGGAAAGATTGACCGGAACAAAAACGGAAAATTGGACTATGTGCTTGTAGAAGGAGAGGAAACACATTTTGATGCCATTCGCCGGACAAATGGATTTCTTGAGTCGAGCGAAGATATGCCTATGAATCAGAGAGCAAATCTGTCAGCGGACTGGAAGAGAGAACTGGCGACAACAAAATTTGCAAAACTGGATAAAGAAATAATTAACAACGCGGAAGCTGTTATATGCAACAATGATGATATGGCACTGGGCGTCTACGATTATTATAAAAAACATCATTCGCAGATGCCGGTAATCCTTGGAATTAACAATAGCCCGGAAATGAATCGGAAGATCATGACAGGAGAGATCTACGGTACGGTTGACAACAAGATGGAAGACCAGGTTGGACATATTTGTCAGCTGATGAAGGCGATTTTAAAAGAGAATACTAAAAAATATAAGAAAGTCTGGTACAGCACACCTCATGCAATCACGAGGACGAGCTGCAGAGAATAAAAGGCTTAAGATTATAAGCTGAAAGTAAGTATAAAAATAAGCATGAAAAAAGGACCATGCAGTCCGCAGGTCCTTTTTTAGTGACGGTACATTGCTGCGAGATATAAATAATTAGCACCATAGAAATCCATAACCTCGTGCAAGTAATTTTTAATTCTTTTCATCATATCGATTCACTCCTTTCTCTTGATTACATGGTCATTATAAGATGAAAATACAGATAATGCTTGCCAAATCGGACAAAAAAGTAGACAAATATTGCATTTCAAATATCAAAGTGATAACCTTGGATACAGAGTAAAGCAAAGCAGAAAATAAAAGAGGCGGACAAGAGATTATGCATTTACAATATAAAAATACAAAACAGAATATCCAGGCAGTGCAGAAGAGGGCACGTCACGTTGCGCCGCATCTTCACAATACGCTGGAGCTTGTTTATGTGACGGAAGGAACGCTGGAGCTGGGTGTCGGACAGGAGCTTTATCATCTGGAAACAGGAGACATGGGAATTATATTTCCGGATATCATCCACCATTATCAGGTATTTGGCGCAGATGCACATAAAATTTATCTTGTAAATATAGCGGCAGGAAGTATCGGATCCTTCGGTGAAGAGTTACAGAAATATGCACCTGTCATGCCAGTGATCAAAAGGAGCGAACTGGGAGAAGAGGTTATTCATGCGCTGTACCGTATGATGCTGACGCAGGAAAGGGAGTTCACGATTCTGCAAGCGTATTTACAGATCGTGCTTGCAAGATGTGTACCGCTTCTTGATCTGGATGAAAAATCCAAGGTTGGAAGTGATGATCTGATCTATCAGACAGTAGCATATATTTCCGGACATTTCAGGGAAAATATAACGTTGGATAAGATGGCACAGGATCTGTGCGTAAGTAAATATGCGATTTCCCGTGTGTTTTCGGGAACATTTCACAGCAATTTTAATCAGTATGTAAATGATGCGAGAATCCGCTATGCATGTTCGCGACTGGAAAATACCCGGGATTCAATCATAGAAATCTGCCTGGACAGCGGATTTGAAAGCCAGCGGACGTTTAACCGTGCATTCAAAGAGCGTTACCGGATGTCACCGAGCGAATACCGGAAAAAATGGAGAGAACATTCCGGTGTTATCAGTTTGTAAAAATGAAAAGAACATCCAGTTATTTTGTGTTTGTAAAAAGAGGACGTTATTATGGAAGATTCTTATGTATTGCAATTATTAAAACCAAAATTTAAAGATTTTCATTTAAGTTTTTGTGGCTATGCAGAATGTGAACCTCTGCATAGCTATGGACCGGCCTCCAGGCCTAATTATATATTACATTATGTAATGAAGGGGAAAGGCATCTATCAGGTGGGGGAAAACAAGTATCATCTGTCAGAAGGACAGGCATTTTTAATTGAACCGGAAAGTCTGACGTTTTATCAGGCAGACAAGGAAGAACCGTGGGCATATCTATGGGTCGGATTTGGGGGGACAGAAGCTTCCAGATTCGTGCGGGATTTGGGACTAAACGGGCGACAGCTGACCTGTGAATGTGAATATGGAGATGAATTAAAAGAAATCGTTTTTGAAATGCTTCGTCATACCCAGTCAACAGCAGAAAATCTGTATTATCTCCAGGGAAAGTTGTACCAGTTTTTTTCGGTGCTGGCACGAGGCATTGAGATTAAAGAATATGCAGATAATACAAAAGAAAGCATGCATGTACAGGAAGCGATTGATTATATTAAAAATTCTTATTCGCAAGGTATCACAGTTGCAGATATAGCAGAATATCTGGCATTAAACCGAAGTTATTTATATACAATTTTTATGAACAGCCTTGGAATTTCGCCAAAAGATTTTCTGACAGAATTTCGGATCTCAAGAGGAAAAGAACAGCTCGTACTTACGGAACAGTCGATTGAAGACATTGCAGTTTCCTGTGGGTATCGCAATTCGCTGGCATTTGGAAAAGTATTCAAACAGAAAATAGGAATGACGCCAAGTGTATATCGAAACAGTAACCGTAAGAAGGCGAGAACAAGACTGATTTCTGCACAAAATGAATTGGAAGAATATCAAAAACATAAAACGATTTATGTAAAAGATATTGAGAAAAACAAAGAAAGTAATAGATAAAATGTTCTGAAAGACATCATATACCTAACATTTGGGATATTATTCTTAACAAAATGGTATAACGGATGTCTTTTTTTTCGCGTTATACTTGCATTATGGAAAAAAGGAACAAGTGCACAAGATTCCTCACTCAGATAACAAATAAATAAAGGAATATTAGAGGAGGAGAATTATGGCGACTCAAAAAGAAAATCAGAGAAATTCGCAGTATAAATACGCATCTACGAGAGAAAAATTATGTTTTGGTATTGGAGCTATTGGAAAAGATGCCATCTGTAATCTGGTAGGAGCATTTTTAATGCTTTATTTTACAGATACTTTGTATCTGGCACCGGCATTCGTCGGAGTACTGTTTTTTGTAGCAAGAATCTGGGATGCGATCAATGATCCGATGATGGGAATGATCGTAGATAATACACATACTCGGTTTGGTAAATTTAGAATCTGGCTGGTGATCGGAACTTTAGTGAATTCTGTTGTATTTGTTTTACTGTTCCATAGCTTTCATTTATCAGGAACTGCCTTGTATGTATATGTATCTGTAATGTATATTTTATACGGAATGACTTATACCATTATGGATGTTCCATATTGGTCATGGCTTCCAAACTTGACCAATGATCCGCATGAACGTGAAAAAGTATCTGTCATTCCGAGATTTTTTGCAAGTCTTGCAGGATTCTCAGTAGCAACATTTGGTCTTTATATTATTAATCATCTGAATAAGCTCGCAGGAGAAAGTAATCTTTATGCAGAAAAAGGATACACTTTATTTGCTATTATTATCGCAGTCGTATTTATCATTACGATCGGTATTACAGTATTCAATGTAAAAGAAGAATCTACAGTTGGTGCATCAGCAGAAAAAACAAGTTTGAAACAGGCATTTCACGTAATTGTGAAAAATGATCAGCTGCTTGCTTTTATAGGTTTGCTTCTGACATTTAATCTTTGTACACAGATTGCAAAAAGTTTTGCTGTTTATTATTTCAAATGCGTTTGTCATGATGAATATTTGTATTCTATTTTTGGATTTGCGATCATCGCTGAAATGGCCGGACTTGTATTTTTCCCGAAAATTGCCAGCAAGATCAGCCGTGAAAAAGTGTATGCATTTGCATGTGGACTTCCGATTGCGGGTTTCATCCTTCTTGGAATAGCAGGATATGTTGCTCCGCAGAGCAAGGTATTGGTTGTAATCTGCTGTGCACTGCTGTTCTTTGGTTCAGGACTTTCACTTGGTGTAACAACTTGCTGTATGGCAGATGTAATTGATTATGGAGAAGTAAAATTCGGAGTACGTAATGAAAGTGTAACTTGTTCTGCACAGACATTTCTTATGAAGGCAGCAACAGCTGCTGCAGGTGGATTAACCGGAATCGGACTTCAGATTGTAGGATACAATGCAAAAGCAACAGCTCAAAGTGCAGGAACCGTATTAGGAATCCGCGTATTGATGATTATCATTCCGATTATTCTCGCAATTGTTAGTTTTGGTATTTACAAAAAATATTATATTTTAAAAGGTGAGAAGATGGAAGAAGTTACAAGAAAAGTAAACGAAATGCATGCCAGAAAGCAGGATGCATAATTTAAATATAAAAATAAAAGAGGTAGTTTATGAGAAAAATTATTTTCCATAAGGAAACAAAAACATTTCATTTATATAATGACAAAATCAGCTATATTTTATGCGTATTAGATAATGGGCATTTAGGACAACTGTATTTTGGTAAACGAATTCATGATAAGGCAGATTTCTCCTATTTGGTGGAAAAATGTGGACGACCAATGACATCTTATATTTATGAGTGGGATCGTAGTTTCTCGTTGGAACATATCAGACAGGAATATCCGGTTTATGGGACAACAGATTACAGACATCCGGCAATAGAGTTATTGCAGGAAAATGGAAGCAGAATCAGTGAATTTCAGTATGATGGATATGAGATCTCATCCGGGAAACCGAAACTTTCCGGACTTCCGGCAACTTACACAGAAGCAGAAGAAGAAGCACAGACACTGCGTGTTTTCCTGAAAGATTCTTTGACAGGTGCTCAGTTGGAGTTGTTGTATACTATTTTTGAACAATACAGTGCAATAGCAAGAAGTGCACGTTTAAAAAATAGTGGAAATCAGAATTTACATATATTAAATATGATGAGCTTAAGTCTGGATCTTCCGGACAAGGATTATATATGGATGCAGTTATCCGGTGCATGGTCAAGAGAGCGTTATGTGAAAAACAGAGTTTTAGAACAGGGAATTACAGCAATCGATAGTATGCGTGGAAATTCCTCTCATGAGCATAATCCATTTATGGTATTGAAACGAGAGAATACAGATGAAAATGTAGGAGAAGCCATTGGTGTTAGCCTTATATACAGTGGAAATTTTCGGATACAGGCAGAAGTGGATACCCATGATGTTACAAGAATTACAGCAGGTATTAATCCGACAGGATTTGATTGGAAATTAGAACCTATGGAGAGTTTTCAGACACCTGAAGCAATGCTTGTATGTAGTGATCAGGGACTGAATGGAATGAGTCAGACTTTTCAGAAATTATATGCCAAAAGGCTGGCAAGAGGATATTGGAGAGACCGGACCAGACCAATTTTGAATAATAATTGGGAAGCAACTTATTTTGACTTTACGGAAGATCGGCTTGTTGAGATTGCCGGAAAAGCTAAAGAATGCGGAGTTGAATTATTTGTACTGGATGACGGATGGTTTGGCGCAAGAAGAAATGACAGAGCCGGTCTTGGTGACTGGGTAGCAAATCCGGATCTTTTACCAAATGGGATAAAAGGTTTATCTGAAAGAATTGAGAATCTGGGGATGAAATTCGGTCTCTGGTTTGAACCGGAAATGGTAAACAAAGATTCAGATTTATATCGTACACATCCGGACTGGATCATTCAGACCCCGGGAAGAAATACTTCTCATGGAAGATATCAGTATGTACTGGATTTTTCAAGAAAAGAAGTTGTGGATTGCATTTATAATATGATGGAAAAATTATTGTCAGAAGCTAAGATATCTTATATCAAATGGGATATGAATCGCAGCATTACAGAGTGTTACAGTGTAAAACTTCCGGCAGACAGGCAGGGAGAGATATTTCACCGTTATATTTTAGGCGTATATGATTTATATGAACGTCTGACAATGGCATTTCCGGAAGTATTATTTGAATCCTGCGCGAGTGGTGGCGGAAGGTTTGATCCTGGCATGTTATATTATGCTCCGCAGGGATGGACAAGCGACGATTCAGATGCAATTGAACGTCTGAAGATTCAATATGGGACTTCTATGTGTTATCCACTCAGCAGTATGGGAAGTCATGTATCGGTTGTTCCGAATCATCAGGTATTTCGTAATACTCCGTTACATACCCGTGCGAATGTTGCATATTTTGGAACCTTTGGATATGAGCTGGATCTGAATAAATTAACAGAGGAAGAAATCAAAGAAGTAAAAGAACAGATTGTATTTATGAAAGAATACAGAGAGGTGTTGCAGTTCGGAACATTTTACAGATTGAAGAGTCCGTTTGATGGAAATGAAACTGTCTGGATGGTGACCAATGAAGATCGTACACTTGCGATTGTAGGTTATTACCGTGTGTTAAATGGAGTTAATCAACCGTATAGTCGTGTCCGTTTACAGGGACTGAATCCGGATATGCTTTATGAAAATGTCTGGAATCATACAGAAAATTATGGAGATGAGCTGATGAACTTTGGACTTATCACTTCTGATGTAACAGCAGGAGAAGTGCCGGGAGATGCTGTCCCGTGTACGGATTTTGAATCAAGAATATATATGTTAAAAGGGAAAAAGGAGTAGGAGGAAAGAAGAACAATGAAAATAACAAAACGGACTGGGATGATGATTTTAGGAATCTTGTTTATTGGTCTGTGTGTGTCTTTCCTTCGTTTGTCCGGGTTTGGCGTAGATCCTTTCAGTGCAATGAATCTTGGAATCAGTGGATTTATCGGCTGGAGTTTTGGAACATGGCAGTTATTGATGAATGCAGTGATTCTTGTAATAGTATTTTTCCAGGCAAGGCATTGCATTGGTGCAGGAACTATCATTAATATGATTTTTGTTGGATATATCGCAGATTTTGTTTGTTGGCTGGTACAGGATGTAGTACAGATAGAGATGTCTCTTCCGCTTCGTATAATTGCGCTTGTACTCGCCCAGTTAATGGCATCAATGGGAGTTGCATTATATATGGTTGCGGATATGGGAATTGCACCATATGACAGTGTGGCAATCATTATTGAAAAGCTGACACATCAGAAAATCCCATTTCATAAAGCAAGAGTACTTTCAGATGTGGTTGTAGTAATTGTTGGAATTGCATTTGCAAGCGCATCAGAAGCAGGAATCTGGGCTGTTGCAGGAATTGGTACAGTGATTAATGCATGTTTCAACGGACCCTTGATTCAGTTTTTTAAAACAAAACTTGAAAAAATGTAAAGATTCCTGTAAAGAAATGTAATAAAAATTTATACCCCCGCAATAAAAAGGAAAAAGAATTGAATTTAAAAGGTTCTTCTATGATCGAATAAAAATCATAGGAGAACTTTTTTTGTAAAAACAGGATTGCGAGGCAGAAAGGCTACGTTTATAATAAAGAATAGAGAATATAAGGGGAAAAAGACAGATGGCAGAAGAGTTAAAAACGAGAAGAATAAACCGGGAGGATATGCTGGAGCTGACGCGTCGCATGACAATAAGCCGTAACTGTTTTTCGAGAGTTGTAGGAGCGTATTTTGATGAAGAAGGATATGTGGATGGTACATTTAATATTCATTTCTTGAAATTATCAAAAGTGGATCAGGGAAAAAATTTGAAGCTTGCAAAGGCAATCCCGTTTGCAGATACAAACAGGCAATTAAAAGAATATGTATTTCCGGAGACGGCAAAAAAGTCGGGAAGTATTTGGCAGCTTCTGATGGCATTGAAAGAGTGTGAACTCAAAAATGACGGACTTCTGGAAACATTTTACGAAATCCTGGGAGAGAAGCTTAACCAAAACAGGGAATATGGATTTTATCTGTTTTATGGCTGCTATGATGTGCCGAGAAAAGGCAACGACAAGACAGAACAGTGGGAATCCGAAGAAGTATATCCGTTCCTGACAGGTGTATTTGCGCCGGTCAGTGGAGATTACGAGATGGACGAGCCGCAGTTTGGCTTTTTATTTCCGGCATTTTCGGACCGGAGTGGAGATCCCGGAGCGATTGCATGGTATGAGAAGAATGCAGGCAGACCACATGAGGAATTCTTACAGCTGTTGCAATTAATGTGATTACAGAGTTTGCGCTTGATTCTGACAGAAGATAGAAAATCAGCAAAAGACAGAAGTATTATTTAAAGGGGGATAAAAGATGTATTATGTACCTGATGGCACACAGATGTGTGGCTATTATGAATGTGAAGAGTGTGGGAATCGTTTCTTATCACTTACGGTAAGACCACAGATGGTCTGTCCGGCATGCGGTGAGCAGCCGGATATGGAGATCGGCCCGGATGAGCCGATGCCTGTAATAGAAGAAACGGCAAAATTATTACAGGTAATCCAGGGCGAAGATGAAGTAGAGAAAATGGATACTTTGATTTCCCTTGCAGTAACAGGCGGAAATGAAGAGTGGATATAACGAGCATAAAATACAGCAAAATCCTGATAGTTTGCACCCGGTAACGCTTAAATAAAAAAGAGGAAAGTAAAAAAACGCATTGTAGCAAGTTTAATCGCTGCAATGCGTTTTTTATAATATTCGGAAAAGCCACCAGTGACAGTATCACGGGTTACAGTTTTTACACGGCTCATACCCCGAATTGATGAGCTCAGAGCGTTTCCCGGTATATGTTTTCTTATTCTTATCTTTCATCATCTTCACGCTCCGGCAGTCCGGTTTGTGAAATTTGTTCGTGTTCTCATTAATGATGTAAGTTCCTTTTGCGGAACTCTGTCCGGAACGGCGTGAATCTTTCGCAGAGCTGTCGCCAGTCTCATAATCAATCTTGATTCCCGGCTGTACGTTATACACATATACGCAGTAGGAAATGCCTTTGCCTTTGTCCTCAACAGATTCCGCTTCCATCAGTACACCGTCAGCCAGTAAGTTTTCATCCGTATATATCGGCGTTACCCGGTACAGAACGTGGTTGTTTGTCTCTTTTACATAGTCAGCAACCATATTTTCAAAAGGCAGCATGCCATCTACATTCAGATAGCGCGTTCCGGTCATGAGATTACTTTCGTTCGCATTTTCTGCGGTGAGCTGATAACCGATCAGATGACAGCGGTTGTAGAGGTATTTGCCGTCTACGTTGTTGTACTTCACTGTGTGCCAGCCGGAAGGTTTGACCATACCGATCCGTCCGCGCTTTTCCGTTGGCATGGTTGCTTTGCAGACATTGGCATAAGCAGTGCGGCAGCGGCCGAGCGCATCTAATTTGCTGTACTTTTCAAAGACTTTTTTCGTCAGGTCCGACTTCTTAAAAAATGGTACATTGTTATGAACCTTGATATAAGGCGAACCAGAGTACTTCGGTATCTTAGAAGTACTTACAGCCGAAGTTTTTGCCTTAGAAGCGGCAGCCTTTGTCTTGCCTGCGGTATCAGAACCGGCAGTATTACCGGAATCCGCCTGTGCAGATGTATCATCCGAATTGTCTTCGGCATTCGTATTTTGATCTTCAGATGAAGCAGATTCCTGCGTAGTCGTTTCTTTAGAAGACGAAGACTGTGAACTGTCCCCGGCATCCGCACAGCCACCGAGCACCAGCACACCGGCAAGTATAATATTTGCAAGTAATAACTTTAATTTTTTCATCTTGTCCATATCTCTCTCGTTATCTTATCGTGTGAAAATCCCTTGAACTCCTTCTGGTCTGCCAGAGTCCAGCCGTGCAGATCAATGTCAAAATAATAATCAGCCGGGTAAACACGATTCCAGTGATACAGAACAATCTCATCCAGTCTCGATTCATCAATCAAATATTGTCCGTTTTCAATAAAACAATAGTCGTTGTCATCTGCCTGGATCAGAAAATTATTTGCAACCTGGATCCGGGATGTATCGTCCGTTTCAAACTGTTCAAGACTGTATTCATTCATCCAGATCCGTTCCGGCATCGTATAGGCAAGAATGTCATGACGCACTTCGCGGTCCTTCGACTGACGACGCCGGTTGAACATCATGCCATTGTTGTCATCAACGCAAATAATAAGTTTCATGTAAGCTCCCCTTTCCCTTACTAATGGTAGTGGTTTTATTATACCACAGATGACGAAACTATGTTCGTATAAATTTTACCAGAAATGAATCGTTTAAAATTAAAAGTTGCACTTGTGCTTGCCGGAAGAAGTCACAACTATGAATCCGAGCGAGTGGCATTTACAGCCGCCAATAAATTACATCAGAAATTCCGGGAGCATCATAAATCCATGTGTTGCCGAGTGCATTCTTGAATTTATTGACAAGATATCAGAAAATGTATAGGACGGAACCGGCTTAAACGATTGTACCGGGATGCATTTCGATATTATTTCCTGAGAATATCTACAGTATGAGATCCGGCACCGACAAGCTCCGGACGTTCACATATGGTCAGATGATAACGGATAAATGCTTCAAATGTGGCTTCGTCCATTGCATTTAATACCGGACGCATATAATCCGAAGGACCGTCGGCTGAAATGACCTTAATCCGTTTCAGACCGGCGGCTTTATTATAGGCATCCATATCTTCAAGCCGTACATAATCATAGAGATCTTCCGCTTCCGGCTGTACACGGAAATCTTTGCTGATCTTGCCATTTTCCAGACATTCGAGAATGTGATTCTGCCTGAACCCGTAAGTCAGGATACTGTATTCATTCATGCAGTATGCAACAAGCATGACACCATCATCTTTCAGAACACGTTTCGCTTCTTTCAAAGCTTGTACTTTCTCTTCTGTCGTGAGCAGATGATACATCGGCCCAAAGACAAGCACCATGTCAAATTCATTGTCCGGGAACCGTGAAAGCTTCAGGGCATTTCCCTGATAAGCTTTGACGGTACTGTTTTTCTGCTTTAAAATCCCAAGATTGTATTTTACAAGCTCGACAGCCGTAACATCGTAGCCTTCTTCGGCGAGTGCGACACTGTAACGTCCGGTTCCTGCGCCGACATCCAATATTTTCGCATGAGGATCATCCGGCAAATAGGCATGGATATATTTCATGGAAGTTGTAAATTCTACCTGCCCGTGCCGGCTATTCAGACGCTTCTCTTCATTAAATTTATTATAGTATTTTTCTAATTCTGTCATCATAGTAAATAAGGCTCCTTCATAAGTCGCTGAGTTCGTTTAAAAGTATAGCATATTCTGAGGATTTTGAGAGGAAATCACAGAATTTTTACCATTTTCAGGGGAGATTTGAAAAGTTAGATTCGGTATGGTATGCTAGAAAGGTAAAAGATAGAGAACAAGTAAGAATAAAGGAGGAATCTATCACTATGATAAATTGGAAGAACACAGATACCCTGGCTTCTTATCAGGAGCTTGCAAATGTAAAACGTGTGAATCTTGCAGAAGCAATGTCCGGTGAGCAGGGAGCAGAGCGTGTGAAAAATTACAGCGTTTCTATGACAGAGGGACTTAATTATAATTATGCTGCAAAAGAAGTAGATGATACTGTGATCGATGCACTTGCCAAACTGGCAGATGAAGCACAGCTTGTTGATAAATTCGAAGCACTTTACAACGGAGAAGTAATTAATACAGGAGAGAACCGTCTTGTACTTCATCATCTGACACGTGGACAGCTTGGAGATAAAGTAGTGGCAGACGGTGTAGATAAACGAGCATTCTATGTAGAACAGCAGGAGAAGATTGCTGATTTTGCAAACAAAGTACATGCAGGAGAGATTGTAAACGGAGCCGGCGAGAAATTTACAACTGTCGTACAGATCGGTATCGGCGGAAGTGATCTAGGACCACGCGCAATGTATCTGGCACTTGAAAACTGGGCAAAGAAAAACGGTCTGTTTAAAATGGAAGCTAAATTTATCAGTAACGTAGACCCGGATGATGCGGCAGCAGTTCTTAATTCCATTGATGTTGCACATTCTATTTTCGTACTGGTATCCAAGTCCGGAACAACATTAGAGACCCTGACCAATGAATCTTTTGTAAAAGATGCATTAAAGAACGCAGGGCTGGATGCAAGTAAGCATATGATCGCTGTAACAAGCGAGACATCACCGCTTGCAAAGAGTGATGATTACCTTGCAGCATTCTTCATGGATGACTATATCGGAGGACGTTATTCTTCTACATCGGCAGTTGGTGGAGCTGTACTTTCACTGGCATTCGGACCGGAAGTATTTGCACAGTTTCTGGAAGGAGCAGCGGCAGCAGACAAATCTGCAATGAACAAAGATGTGCGTAAGAATGCGGCACTTCTGGATGCTATGATCGGAGTATATGAGAGAAACATCCTTGGTTATCCGGCAACAGCAGTACTGCCTTATTCACAGGCTTTAAGCCGTTTTCCGGCACATTTACAGCAGCTGGATATGGAATCCAATGGTAAATCTGTAAACCGTTTCGGAGAGCCGGTAGATTACGTGACAGGACCGGTGATCTTCGGTGAGCCTGGAACAAACGGACAGCATTCTTTCTACCAGCTTCTGCACCAGGGAACAGATATTGTACCGCTTCAGTTTATCGGATTCAAGAACAGCCAGATTGGCACAGATGTTGTGATTCAGGACAGCACAAGCCAGCAGAAATTATGTGCAAACGTTGCAGCACAGATTGTCGCATTTGCATGTGGTAAATCTGACGAAAACCGCAATAAGAACTTCGAAGGCGGACGTCCGTCAAGCATTATCATCGGAGAGAAGCTTGATCCGAAGACATTAGGTGCGCTGCTTGCTCATTATGAGAATAAAGTAATGTTCCAGGGATTTGTATGGAACCTTAACAGTTTTGACCAGGAAGGCGTACAGCTCGGAAAAGTCCTCGCAAAACGTGTACTTGCACACGAGACAGACGGAGCACTGAAAGTATTCAGCGATCTGTTGAATATTTAATATACGAAACAGTTTAAAAAAGGGGTAGTCCGAATAAGGATGCCCTTTTTTAGATATGTGTAAAATTGGATGTAGTAGCCAGATTATGAATAATGATCATGGCATCATAATAAAAGAAAAAATCCCCACAGCTTGTACCGATTTATTAACAGAATGGATACAGGCTGTGGGGTATTATCGTTATAGAAGTGTTATTAATAAATTATGGCAACTATATTATAAAGTTGTATCATTAAATGACCCAATAGTATTTAGCGCACACAGATATAAACCATATAAGCTGCATACATCAGAAGCATAAGGATACCTTCTTTGCGGTTGATCTGCTGCCTGGTCCATGCAAATGCAAGAACGATCACGCTCATAATAATGAGCAGGATAATGTCGATGACATTTTCCATCAGGAATGAGATCGGGCTGATCACAGTTGCAATTCCGAGTACGAATAAAATATTGAAAATATCTGATCCGATGACATTGCCAAGTGCCATATCAACTTCGCCTTTTTTAGCGGCGACCAGTGAGGTGACAAGTTCTGGAAGACTGGTTCCCATAGCTACGATCGTAAGTCCGATTAGTGTCTGGCTGAGTCCCATGCTGGAAGCAATGGACGATGCACCGTCAACAACGAAATCTCCGCCAAATTTGATTGCGATCATGCCTCCGATAATAAAGACAAGACTCTTCCATGTTGGCAGGATTGCAATATTTTCTTCTACAAATTCAGCCTGTTCTATCTGGCCTGACTGTGCCGGATCCGAGAGAACTGCTGCACGGGCTTTCTTTGCAGACTGGATCATCCAGAGCAGATAGCCGACAAAAAGAACCAGGAAGATAATTCCGTCAATGTGTCCGAGTGTCATGCCGATATAGCCGAGTACAAGCATCAGTGCCGCACAGATGATAGAGAGCGGAAATTCCTTCTTCAGTGTATCCTGGCGGATCGTCAGAGGAGAAAATAATGCGCAGGCGCCACAGACAACCATCAGATTGAAAATGTTCGATCCGATGACATTGCTGACGGCAAGGCTGTTATTATTGGCAAGTGACGCAGTCACGCTGACTGCACATTCCGGAAGACTGGTTCCCATAGCAACGATCGTCATACCGATGAGCATGGCAGGAACATGGAATTTCTTAGCGACAGAAGAACTTCCTTCGACAAAAAAATCCGCTCCTTTGATAAGTAACACAAATCCAATCACGAGAATCAGAATAGCTTTTAATAATTCCATTTTACGAAATCCTTTCTGAAATTTTTGAATAAATAATGTATTTTATATTTATATAATGATACCCAAATTTGGAAGCCTGAATCCACATGAGATTGCTCATGAGCGGATGAAAGACTTGCTGGACATTACATCTATTCTATTACATACAGTGCTAAAATGCAACAAAATTAGAAACCCCTATTTTTAACAGTTATGTTACTAAAATGAGGTAGAAAAGCCATATATTCTATGGTATCATAAACAAAATATATTTTCCTTAGAAAGAGAGAATCATTATGCAGGTAGATGAATTTGAAATATCAAAACCAATCGATCTTAAGAAGCTGTTCCGTCTGCTTGCGTAGCTTCTTGAATGGGACATAATAAGCGCAGAAAATAACAATAAAAATATCCCCATTGTGTGTGGTGCCACAATGGGGATATTTTCTATATTTTGTTGTTAAAATAAGGGGGCTTTTTTATACGCTCGGCTCAAGCGCTTCCTCAGATTCAACAGCTTCTGTAGTTTCTGCGATAATTTCTTTTACAAGTATTCCTTTCTTTTCGCGGATGTGTTTGAAAACTGTTCCGCCTATAAATCCTGCAAGTAAACCGCCTGCTGCTGCAAATGCAAGAGAGATTACAACAGTTCCCGGCGCATTAAATGCAAACGGTGCAAGAAGTCCAGGAATTGGAGAAGCTGTACCAGGCGCATTATTCACAATGTGGAATACCGCCGCTGAGATACCTGCAAGTCCGCCGCCAAAGAAATTCGAACAATAAATAGGAATTGGATTGGCAGTTACGATCGGGGCCTGTGTTAAAGGCTCTAACATAACGCCGATTACGTTACCTCTGTTACCAAGTTTCAATTTGTGGAATATCATACCGTTTGTGAAAGAACCACCAAAGCATGCAACTGCGGCAATACCCATTGGAAGTCCTGTCAGCCCTAACATGGCTGTCAGTGCCATAGAACTTAACGGTGATGTACAGATCATTTTCATAATACCACCGAGCAAGAATCCCATAACGATCGGGGACTGATCGGTTGCTGCTGAAATTGTAAGACCGATTCGTGATAATAAGATGTTCACACCCGGTTCTACACTTACAACGATAATACGTGCGATTGGAGCGACTGCAAGAGCACCAACGATTACGTTCACACCTTCCGGAAGTTTCTTTTCAATAATCGGTGCAACAAATCCTACGATATATCCTGCGATAAATCCAGGAAGAATTCCGTAACCTGCAACGGCTACACCGGCTACTACTCCGTATAACGGGTTAGCTCCCATACAGATTGGAACCATGATTGCCGCTGCAACACCACCCATGCTTCCAGATGTGGTTCCAACCTGTTTTAAAAATGAAATACCAAACAAATCTCCGCTGATATAGCTGTGAATTGCCTCAACAAGGAATGTTGCAACGGCTGCATCTGCCATACCTGACATTGCAAGCGATCCCTTCGGCATCTTAAGACTGAACAGTGAAAATACTGCTAATGTTGCGACTAATAAAGCTACACCTGATAAAACTGTTACCATACGTTACACCTCTCAACTTTCTTTGATTTAAAAATTCTATAAGTCCGTCCGTTTATTGATAGGTATAATATATATGCACGGTTACAAAAAGTTTCAATAGGTGACAATATGCATACAAATAAGCGCGATTATTGCAAATCATTGTGCATTTTGACAACGAAAAGCGAGAGAAGTCAGAAAATGACGAATCTTCAAATTACCATGTCTGACAGATTTTTGACGAATACAATCCATTTCTTTCCGCACCTGTTCAAAATTGTAAAGTGTACTGGAATAATCAACGAAGATCTCGTTTGAGTAATCATCCAGACCGAGATGTGCCAGATTGACAAGACCGTTAAATGCAGTACGGCGGATACGCTGCTCCATGGACTTCGGATTATCACAGAATTTACTGCACAGTTCGCTGACAGTCATTGTATCCACGCTTTCCGGGTGCATACACATGTATTTGACGATCGTAATAATATCTTTGCTACCGGTATCGCCTATAATTCCGAGACGTGTAAGGATCGTGCGTAGATTTGCTTCAATCTGCTGCTCATTTGCTGACTTGGAAACAGAGGATTTGTTTGTGTCAGGGGTAAAAATATTATGCATCTGCTGAACCATCCGTTTCATGGAAAGACCGTCGCTGACTTTGCGGATGATGGATTCCACTTCTACGCTGTTGATTGGCTTCTGGATGAAAAATTCTACACCGGCTTCATAGGCAGAAGCAATCATATCCTTGGAAGCAACCTGTGACAGCATAATATAGGCTGCGTCCGGAAGAATTTTTTTCGCTTGCTTGATGAAAGAAATGCCGTCCATCTCCGGCATAAGGAAATCGACAAGAACGATGTCCGGGCGCATAACAGGCAGATCTGCCAGTGCCTCTGCTGCGTTTTCCGCACTTCCGCAACAGACACCGAGTCCACGCGTATTTACGATCAGTTTTAAAATGTTTGTAATGTTTTTATCGTCATCTATAAAATAAAAAGACATCATGATTTGATCACCTCAATTTGATTCTTTGGTATGCTTACTGTAAAAGTTGTATTTCCCGGCACGGATGCCAGTTCGATTGAACCGCCGAGACGTTTTTCGACAAGATCTTTCACAAGACCAAGACCGATTCCACGGCTTACTTCCCCGGTTTCAAAATTAATTTTGGTTGAGAAACCGGTATTAAAAATCTCATCTTTGTATTCAACCGGGATTCCCGGACCGTCATCTGTAATTTTGAAAATGACAGCTTCATCCTGGGAAAATATGGAAATTATAAGAGTTACGGTCTGTTCCTGTGCGGCTTCCAGTGCATTGATGAGAAGATTCCGGAAAATGGATAACAGCTCATAATGTTTGGAAGTATAAAAATTTGTTTTGCAGATAAATTTAAAATTCAGTGTCTTATCCATGGAATCAGCAAGTGTAAACATGGAAGTCTTAAGCAGTGTGAAAATCTCTTCCAGATACATGCCGTCCTGTTCGACTTCCTCGTTCAGTGCTTCGGAAATTCCACGCATGATCAGAAGGTATTCTTTCTTGATCTCGTGGATATCTCTTGCAGTTGCCAGAGCGGAAGTAGATAATTCTGCCGGAACATCGGCCTCCGTCAGCTCCTGATATAATTTGTAAGAATGATTCATTGTCTCTTCAATAAGCAAAGTATTTTTCTGCATCCAGACCATTTCCCCATTCAGTTTGGAAATGAGAAGAACGAGGCGCTGATAACGTTCTTCATGTTCCTTTTGCAAAAGGAGCATCCGGTATTTTGCAAAAAGTGTCAGAATCAGCCAGACCACACAGGAGCGGAAAAAAGCTGTCAGGAAAATACCTGTCTGCAGGCGGATATGAAATGCGGAAATATCCAGACGTACAAGCAGTTCCAGAAAGTTTGCCACATAGTCAATTACGGTCAGAATGAGTAGTGTGTGATTTCGGTTCGGATATTCTGAAAATGCAGTTGTGTCCACATCTTTTCGCTGCGTCAGTCTTCTGAAAAAGCTTTTGCCGGAAGATTTCCATGATGTTATATTTTTAACATATATATATAGAAGAAATCCGTAGCAAAGATAGAATGTCATTTCAGGAAAATACCGGGAAATCGGTGCTGTGGTATCTGTTACGATCCATGCAAGCAGCATACGGAGTGAACAGACGCCGACTGCTGAAAGCACTGTCACCGGAATCAGTGGAAAATCCTGGATCAGAAATGTCATGGTAGACAAAAAAATCACAGCAACAGATAGCTGAAAGTTCCGGGTGAACAAGCTGATGCTTAGCTGTGAGAGAATAATAATGACTGCACTGTAAAAACATGATTTCTTTATCGGTATGTTCATTGTAAATTATCCTCAGTGAAAAAATTCTGTTCGCATATCGTGGCGGGTTCCAAAGTTTGTCATCCATATATGAGCAAGCTCATATGGATTTAGACTTTTGAACCCTAGTATCATATCTAGTGTATCTGACAAAATGACGAAAATCAATAGTTATACTATGATTATTTTTGTTATATTTATAATAACATAACAAAATATTTTTTGACAAATATTAGAGGATTATTGTAAACTATAAACAGTTTCCAAAAGACTGCATTACGGATTGGTATGGTAATTGCAGAGGGGTAACAAATCTAATAAGAAAGAAGGAACAACAAATGACAGTACCAGAGAGACTCGAAGCACTTCGCAAACGGATGGAGGAGAAGAAGATTGATGTTTATGTAGTGCCAACCGCTGATTTCCATCAAAGTGAATATGTTGGGGAACATTTCAAGGCGAGAAAGTTCATCACAGGATTTTCTGGTTCCGCAGGGACAGCAGTCATCACAAAGACAGAGGCAAGACTGTGGACGGACGGACGTTATTTCATCCAGGCTGCAAAGCAGTTGGAAGAATCTACAGTAGAGCTGATGAAGATGGGAGAACCGGGTGTGCCGGAGATGAATGATTACATCGAGAAAGTGTTACAGGCAGGGGAAACACTTGGATTTGACGGAAGAGTAGTATCTGTCGGAGAAGGTCAGGGCTATGCGGACATTGCAGCAAAGAAAGACGCACATGTGAATTACCAGGAAGATCTGATCGATGAGATCTGGAGTGACCGCCCGGCAATGTCAGAAGAACCGGCATTTGATCTGGATGTGAAATATGCAGGAGAGACGGTTGCTGACAAACTTGCAAGAATCCGTAAAGAGATGAAGGATGCAGGAGCGAATACACATGTAATGACAACACTGGATGATATCTGTTGGATGCTCAATATCCGTGGAAATGATATTGATTTCTTCCCGATGGTATTATCTTATGCGATCGTTACAATAGATGGCGTAGAGCTGTATATTGATGAACGTAAACTGGATGATGCGTTGAAAGCAAAGCTGGCAGCAGATGGTGTGAAACTTTATCCGTACAATGACATTTATGAAGATGTGAAAAAGTTTACAGAAGATACAGTTGTGATGGTTGATCCAGGTAAACTGAACTATGCAATTTTCAATAATATTCCGGAAAATGTGAAAACAATTGAGCAGAGAAATCCGGCAATTCTTATGAAAGCAATGAAGAACCCGGTAGAGATCAAAAACATCCGCAAAGCCCAGATCAAAGACAGTGTAGCTCATGTCAGATTTATGAAATGGCTGAAAGAGAATGTCGGAAAGATGAAGATCACAGAGATGAGTGCGTCAGACAAGCTGGATGAGTTCCGTGCAGAGATGGGCAATTTCATCCGCCCGAGCTTTGAGCCAATCTCTTCCTTTGGAGAGCATGGAGCAATTGTGCATTATACATCATCTCCGGAGACAGACGTTGAGCTGAAAGAGGGACAGCTGTTCTTAACAGATACAGGCGCCGGATTTTATGAAGGATCTACAGATGTAACAAGAACTTATGCATTAGGCGAAGTGCCGCAGATCATGAAAGACCATTTTACATTGGTTGCGATCAGTAACTTGCAGCTTGGCAATGCGAAATTCTTAGAGGGATCTACAGGTATGGTTCTGGATATCCTTGCAAGAAAGCCTTTCTGGGACAGAGATTTGAACTTCAATCACGGAACAGGACATGGAGTTGGTTATCTGCTTAATATCCACGAAGGACCGACTGGATTCCGCTGGAAATACCGCCCGGGCGAGACTGAGCCGCTTGCAGAAGGCATGATCATCACAGATGAGCCGGGAATCTATATTGAAGGGTCCCACGGTATCCGTCTGGAAAACGAACTTCTGACAAAGAAAGGAACTCTGAACGAATATGGACAGTTCATGTATTTTGAAGCGATTACACTGATTCCGATGGACTTAGATGCCATCAACCCGGATATCATGACAGCAGAAGACAAGAAGCTGCTCAATGATTATCATGCGAGAGTATACGAAGTGATTTCGCCATATCTGAATGACGAAGAGAAAGCATGGCTTGAGAAATACACAAGAGCAATTTAACAGAGATAGAGAACTTCATGGCTGGCGCTTCCCGTTTCCGGTGGCGCCGGCTTTATTGCTATATATTTTTAGAAAAATTGAAAAAATCACAAAAAAACACCTCAAAAAAAGTGTATATTTGGTTAATCTGTTTGTTATAGAAGAGCTATAATAAGACCGTAACAAGGAAACCTACTTAACACACCTCTTTGTATTGTAAAGCAAAGTCGAAGGATGCTAAGCATATCAGATTTTTGGAGGAAAAGATAAATGAATACTTTAAAAGCTGAAAAAAGAAGCATGGACATCAAGGCAAAGAAATTAAGAAGAGAAGGATTTGTTACGGGCAATGTATTTGGCCGCGAGATGAAAGAATCTGTTCCGGTAAAAATGGACAAAAAAGAAGTAGAAAGCCTTCTGAAGAAGAACAATAAAGGAAGTCAGGTTATGCTTGATGTTGACGGAACAAAACATAACGTACTGATTAAGGATATTCAGTTTGATCCGATTAAAAAACAGATCAACGAAGTAGATTTTCAGGCATTGGTAAGCAACGAAGCAGTTCACTCTGTAGCTGAGATCGTATTAGTTGATGCCGAGAAAGTAACAACAGGCGTATTGGAAGAACATCTGGAAGAAGTAGCATTTAAGGCATTACCGAAAGACCTTGTAGATAAGATTGAAGTCAATGTAGGCGATATGCATGCAGGTGATACAATCAAAGTAAAAGATCTGGATATTGCCAAGAATCCGGAGATTACATTATCTACGGATCCGGAAGCACTGATCGTAAGTGTAACAGAAGTTCATGCATCAGCAGATGATGAAGAAGCTGAAGACGGAGAAACAGCAGAAGCATAATATAAAATGCCTGGATAGAAAATTTGAGATTGTAAAAAATAAGAAGCACATTCTGACGCGAGAGTTGGAATGTGCTTCTTGTTAAATGCTCAAATTTGTGAGCGTTTATTTCACCGTAAGTATCTTGGAAAAGCTGACTTTTGTACCGGTTTTCAATTTAGCAGTAATCTTCACCTTACCGGTTTTGGAGCCTTTCTTCACAATTCCGTTCTTATTGACAGTAGCGATATCTTTATTGCTGCTGGTCCAGGTAAAGCTGGATGGATTAAGAATTGGGCGTGCATACATGTATGGACTGTTGTAGTCGGTATACAGCAAGAAGCTAAAAGCATATCTCCCTGGAAAAGAAAAGCCAAAAAGGGATACCTCAACAAGCCAAGAGCATATCCCCAGGGCAAAGAAAAGCAACAAGGAAGCTGGACTCCACGGATACACAATATATCCGCGGAGCCCAGCTCCCTTATTTTTTATATATGCATGAAAATTCATCCTCGGCGGGAGAAGCGAAAAGCAATTCTACTTAAGGAAATACTTCAGGCGTATCCCTACCGCAAAAATTCATTAATAACATGTAGCACGCCATCATCGTCGTTGGACTTGGTGATGTAATCGGCGCGTTCGCGTACGAGCGGCTGTGCGTTCGCCATGGCAACGCCAAGGCCGGCGGTCTCGATCATCGTAATGTCGTTGTAGCCGTCGCCGCAGCAGATCATCTGATCTGAAGTAAGACCGATGCTGGATAACAGCTTCAGGAGAGAATGTGCCTTATCCACCTGCGGAGGCATGATCTCCAGGAAGAACGGATCGGAGCAGTAGATGTAGAGGTAAGAACGGAAATAATCCGTCACTTCCTTCTGCGCCTTTGCAATGATCTCCGGTTCTCCTGTTACAAGAAACTTGTTCGCCGGTTCTTTAATACTTGTCGCAAAATCATCCGTCTCGATGATCGGCATGTGATTGATCCGGGATTCCAGCTCGGTATATTTGTTCGGCTTAATTCCGGAGAGGATATTATCTGCTGTATAAGACAAAATATCCAGCCCGTCATATTTTCTTAAAATCTGCAGAAGAGGCTCTACAATATCTCCCGGAAGAGTCTTATTATAGATCGCCTGCATACTTCTGCAATCGGTAATTCTGGCACCGTTAAAAGAGAGAATATAGCTTCCGTAGTCTTCCAGATGTAGTTGTTTCGCGAGTGGAAGAACTCCCTTGGTCGGACGTCCGCTGGCAAGCACGACTTTCTTGCCCTGCTCCTGAATATCGATCAGAGCTTCCAGAGTAGGTCTGGAAATCTCTTTCTTCGAGTTGGTCAGCGTACCGTCGAGGTCCAGTGCTAATATCTGATATTCCATGGAATCTACACTCCTACAATGCTTCCAGAGCCTCTACCAGTTCAGGAAAATGCATTCCATGAGAAGCTTTGACAAGGACATTGTCTCCCTCTTTCATAATATTTTTCATCTCTGCAAGGAAATCCGCTTTTGTTTCAAACCAGTGTACTTCTGTACCGTCTACGGAAGCACCGTTTGCAATCTCTTTCGCAAGATCTCCGATCGCGCATACAACATCTACACCTTTTTCAGCGGCATATGCGCCTGTCTCGTGGTGCAGTTCTTTTTCATTTGCACCAAGTTCACCCATATTTCCAAGGACAGCAACTTTACGTCCGATCGCCATATCGAGAACATCAATGGATGCCTTTGTAGAAATCGGATTTGCATTGTAGCAGTCATCTAAGATCGTCAGCTTATCGGTAATGATGATGTGGTTTCTTCCCGGAATAGACGGGAGATTCTCGATACCGGCTTTGATTTCTTCATTTGTCAGATCAAGGCTGTATCCGACAGCGGCACCTGCCAGCGCATTGGATACCATGTGGATACCCGGAAGCGGAACAACGCAGTCAAAAGAAGTTCCGTTTGGCATGTGGAGCGTGCATGAAGTTCCTTTAAGTCCGAGCGGTTTAATATCTGTTGCGCGGAAATCACTGTTGTCACCGGTTCCGAAGAATACAGGCTCTACACCTTTGATCGGACCGGATTCACGTAAAATATCATCATCTCCGTTGAAAATGATGGTTCCGCCATTTTTCATATCCTGGATCATCTGGGATTTCTCCTGGAAGATACCTTCTCTTGTCTTGAAAAATTCCAAGTGGGCAACACCGATGTTCGTGATCACACATACATCCGGACTTGCAACAGAAGAAAGTCTGCGCATCTCGCCGAAGTGGTTGACTCCCATTTCCAGAATAGCAACCTGGTTCTCCTCGTTCATTTCAAAAATTGTGATCGGAAGTCCCCATTCGTTATTGAAATTTCCTAATGTCTTATGAACATTGTATTTCTGGGAAAGTACAGATGCGATCATCTCTTTTGTACTTGTCTTTCCGACACTTCCTGTAATTCCGACAACCTTTACATCGAAAGAATCACGGTACAGTTTCGCAATGTCTAAAAGTGCCTGACCGGTTGATTCTACCAGAATATACGGGTAATCGGTTTCGCCCAGATCTTCATGGGAAACGACACACATTGCGCCCTTCTCGATTGTATCCGGGATAAATTTATGTGCATTTACATTTTCCCCGTCAATAGCGACAAAAAGGTAATCTTTCTCGACTTTACGACTGTCGATCACGACACCTGCTACTTCCTGGGAAAGTTTGGATGTATCGCCGTGATAAGTTCCTTTACAGGCCTTGGTGATATTTTCCAAAGTAAGGTTTTTCATAGAATAAATTCCTCCTTATTGGTAGCGTGCTTTGATTGATTCATCAATGATCTGCTCGCACAGATCACCATATTCCAAACCGGCAGCCTTCGCAGCCTTCGGAATCAGACTCGCCGGAGTCATACCCGGAAGTCCGTTCATTTCCAGACAATAGAACTTACCGTCTGTATCGTCAACGATAAAGTCAGCGCGTGCATACACATCCATGCGTAAAGTGCGGAATGCTTTCTCTGCCATGCGCTTCATTTTCTTCTGTGTCTTCTCATCGAGAGAGACCGGAGGGCAGATTTCCTGTGCACCGCCTGCCTGGTATTTGTTCTCGTAGTTGAACACACCGTCTTTAGGAATGATCTCTACGATCGGAAGTGCTTTGCCGGCGAGAATACCACAGGCAAATTCTCTTCCTTTGATATAAGGTTCAATTACAACTTCTTCTTCCTGATGGACATCAAAAGACTGATGGATCGCATCAAGATATTCTTCTTCGGTGTGAACGATAAATACACCGATGCTGGAACCGCCGGAGCATGGTTTGATAACCAGTGGAAGATAATATCCCAGCTCGTCAAGCGGGGTATCCTTTGTCTGGCGGTTCAGGGAAGTTCCTCGCGGAGTTGCTACACGACTCATTTTAAAGATCTGTTTGGCAACTAGTTTATTCATAGAAAGGGAACAACCCAGAGAATTCGGACCGGTATAACGGATGCCGAGGATATCAAAAGTAGCCTGCAACTTTCCGTTCTCACCGACAGAACCGTGCAGAGCCATAAAAGTAATATCTGCAATACGGCACAGCTCGATGACGTTCGGTCCAAGATAGCAGTCGGACTGATCAGGTCGGGACTTTTTCAAAGCATCGAGATCCGGCATCGTTGTTTTGATACCTTCTGCAATACCAAGTCCGGCGTCCGGAAGATCGAAGACTTCGTCCAGTTTATCCGCATCATAAGGTAGTCCAAAATAAACGTCCAGCAGATAAGCCTGATGCCCACTTTCGCGTAGTGTTTTACAGATTCCTGCTCCGGAAATAAGTGATACATCGCGTTCAGGACTGAGTCCTCCGGCTAATACTATAATTTTCATAAAATAAATTCTCCTTACTTAGTCAGATATGCTCATCTGATCAAGCAGCGATTTTTTTACATCGTATAATTTCTGTGATAAATCCACATGGATACGATGTGGGTAGAAGAGACGTTTGGTCTCATCCCAGAGTGTATCCTTCTCTTGCTTGCAGTAAGCTGCAATCTCCATAACAGAAGGAGAGTTGTAGACACATTCACCATTTATGAAGACCGGAACGAGGATCTCACGCATTGTGTATGTGCCACCCGGAAGCCTGGTCTTCTTCCATGTCTCGATTGGATCAAATAATAACAGATCTTCATTGGTGTCATATTCTTCGCCGGCAAAACAGATCAGATCAGCTTTGAGTTTTCCTGTTTCTTTATCATAGATACGATAAATGGTTTTGTTACCAGGATTTGTGATTTTTTCTGTATTTTCAGAAATCTTAATCTTCGGAATAAATTCTCCGTCCTGATTCTTTATGGCAGCCAGCTTATATACACCGCCGAAAGACGGGCAGTCCTTGGAAGTGATTAGATTTGTACCGACACCCCAGGAATCGATGGCTGCTTTTTGCATCTTCAGATCGTGGAGAAGGAACTCATCCAGATCATTGGATGCGCAGATGGTTGCATCTTCGAATCCGGCAGCATCCAACATCTTGCGTGCTTCTTTAGAAAGGTATGCAAGGTCGCCACTGTCAAGACGGATTCCGTATTTTTTGAGGGGATGACCAGACTCTTTAAATTCCCGGAATACACGAATCGCATTCGGTACACCGGATTTGAGAGTATCATACGTATCGACAAGTAATGTGCAGTTATCCGGATACATTTTCGCATAGTTCTTAAATGCAGTATATTCATCCTTGAAGCTCATGATCCAGCTATGTGCATGTGTACCCATGACCGGAACATCAAAAAGCTGTCCTGCAAGAACATTGGATGTGCCGACGCAGCCGCCGATCATAGCAGCTCTCGCACCATAAAGTCCGGCATCCGGTCCTTGTGCACGTCTCAGACCAAATTCCATAATACCGTCGCCGTCTGCCGCAAAGACAATTCGGGAAGTCTTCGTAGCGATCAGTGACTGATGATTGATGATGTTCAGGATCGCAGTCTCTACAAGCTGTGCCTCCATGATCGGAGCGATCACTTTTAACAGTGGCTCTTTTGGAAATACAACGGTTCCTTCCGGAATTGCATAGATATCACCACTGAAATGAAAACCGCTTAAGTAGTGCAGAAAATCCTCACTGAAAATGTGCAGACTTCTTAAGTAGTCCACATCCTCGTAAGTAAAATTCAGGTTCTTCACATAATCGATCACCTGCTCTAATCCGGCACATACAGAATATCCGTTGCCGCAAGGATTCTGGCGGAAGAAAACGTCGAAAATAACGGTTTCGTTCTGTTTCTCCTCATAGTATCCCTGCATCATTGTCAGCTCATAAAAGTCCGTCAATAACGTAAGATCTTGTCTGTTCATGGTCCCATTTGTCTCCTTTTTTATAAATTCCGTTCCATTATAGCACTTACAGAGAAAAAAGTAAAAGAAAAAAGAAAAGCCAGGCATTAGAGTAATGCCTGGTTCTTCTTAATGGTATCTTCAATAATCTTCTGACAGTTCTGTGAGAGCTGTTTTTTCTGTTCACGGTCCAGATCTTTTGCATAGATCGGCTTGCCATATTCGATGATGACGTGGGTCTTCTTAATGCGCGGGAACTGTTTCTCGAAAATCGAGATTGTGTTATTCATGCTGATCGGTATGATTGGACAACCACTTTTCTCAGCAATTTTAAAAGAGCCGCTGTGGAATGGAAGAACACTTAATTCTTCGCCGGTATTTCTCGTACCTTCTGGGAAAATGCAGATGGAGATTCCGCTTTTTACGTATTCAATTGCTTTGAGGATGGTCTTTAGTCCCTCTTTCGGGTTGTCACGGTCAAGGAAGAGGCAATAAAGGCGCTTCATCCATGTGCGGAGCAGAGGATAGCTCATCATTTCCTTTTTGGCAATGTATCCGGTGCGGCGTTTGCATCGGGAGTAAGTCAGAAGAATGTCAAAATAACTTCTGTGATTGCCAATGAAAAGTACCGGCTCATCCGGGATCCTTTCTTCGCCGATTACAGTGATCTCAGTTCCTGCAATCTTAAGCATAAATCGGAATGCAGCCTGCACCATGCGCAGACATTGATAATCGGCAGCTTCCTGATTAAATTTGCTGATGATCCATTCGATACCCAGTACCGGGATTCCGAGGATCAGATATAAAAATAAAGTAATGACTACCAAAATAAATCTAAACATTTGTATATCCTTTCTTTGCCTGGGGCGCTTAATCAAAGCGTCCATATAATAAGGTAAGTTCACGAAGGGTATCTGCGTATTCCGGTTTCAGATCTTGTGCACGGAAACGCCAGCTCCAGTTGCCGGCGGCTTTTCCCGGCGTATTCATGCGTCCTTCATCTCCGCAGAATAAAAGATCCTGCAGCGGATAGATCGCATAAGTGGCAATGCTGGAAAGCGCTGCCTTTATCAGCCCATAACCGATATTCTTCTCATCGGTTGTTCCGGTGTAAGCACAGACTTTTTTGCGGCAATGTTCCGGTAATGTCTCGTACCAGGAAAGAGTTGTAGCATTGTCGTGTGTTCCGGTGTAGCAGACGCAGACCGGAGATTCAAAACGGTGTGGCAGGTATGCATTTTCATCGGTAGAATCAAAAGCAAACTGCAGAACCTTCATGCCCGGGAATCCGAAATGTTCACGAAGCGCATTTACCTCATCCGTAATGATACCGAGATCTTCTGCAATGATCGGCAGATCGTCGCCGAGTGCCTGGGAGATCGCATCAAAGAGATCCCAGCCCGGCACCTTCGCCCAGTGTCCGTTGACGGCAGTCGGTTCGCCGTAAGGGACAGACCAGCATGCGTCAAAGCCACGGAAATGGTCGATACGCAGGATGTCCAGATTCTTAAGCTGTGTGCGGATACGCGAGATCCACCAGGAGAAATCGCTGTTCTTATGTGCATCCCATGCATAGAGCGGATTGCCCCAGAGCTGCCCGGCTGCAGAAAAATAATCCGGCGGAACTCCCGCAACAGAGAGCGGATACCCTTTCTCGTCCAGGTAGAATAGTTCTTTATTTGCCCAGACATCTGCACTGTCCATGGATACGAAGATCGGGATATCGCCGATGATCTGGATGCCTTTCTCATTTGCATATGCTTTCAGTCTGCCCCATTCTGTGAAGAAGATAAACTGCAGAAATTTGTAATATACGGCTTCTTTCTGCAAAAGCTGTTTTAATTCCTCTTTGTATTCCGGGGATGGGCTGCGGTACATATCCGGCCAGTCCAGCCAGCTTCTTCCGTCATTGGCGTCTTTGCAGGCGAGGAAAAGCGCATAATCCTCCAGCCAGGAAGCTTCCTCCTGACAGAAGCGTGCGAAATCCTGCTTTAACGGATCGCCCTCGTCTCTTTCGTAAAAACGGTTGTATGCAAGGCGGAAAATGCTGTGTTTCCACGGAATGACCGTTCCGTAGTCTACCTGTGCGCTGTCTCCGGCAGGTGCATCTTTCAGTTCATGGTCGAATAAAAGTCCCAGCTCTTTCAAATGATCCGGGCTTATAAGAAGCGGCTGCCCGGCGAAGGCAGAGAAACTCTGATACGGAGAATCTCCGAAACCTGTATGTGTTAGTGGAAGGATTTGCCAGAGTTTCTGTCCGGCGGCTTCCAGAAAATCAACAAAACGGTATGCCGTATGTCCAAGATCTCCGATCCCATATGGAGAAGGAAGTGATGTCGGATGCAGAAGAACACCCGCCTGTCGTCTGTATTGTTTCATAATTAAGTACTCCTTAGTCTGTTTCAATAAAATTCAACTGTTTGTGTGAATGTACAAAAGCACATTTTTATGGCAACACTTTTATAAGTATACACTAAAATTGGTATTTTTCATAGGTTCACTGTGTATGATATTAAAGAGAAATTGCAGGGTGAGTGTATGCGGAAGTGGTTGTTGTGTGCAGGACTTGTTCTCTGTTTGTGGATATTGTGTGGCTGTTCGATCCGGAAAGTGGATGACACGCAGAAAAGAAAAGCCGTATATGAAAATGTCCGGAGAGAGGAAATACCGGAAGAATGTAAGAAATGGATTGAGGAAAAGAAACAGGAACCATTTACCCTGACATACGAAGATCAGGGCAGTCTGTATCTGTTCTGCGGGTATGGAAGAAAAAAGCAGGACGGTTACCGGGTGAAGGTTGTAAAGATAGAAGAAACTTCCAATACAATTTTCTTTCAGACAGAACTTGTCGGTCCGAAAAGAGGAACCGTAAGAAAAAAGAAGGAGACCTATCCGTACTGTGTGGTGAAAATGAAAGCAGGCGGGAAGATGGTGGTATTTGAATGATACCAGGGGTTCAGGTCTGCAGCCATATGCGCAGTACGGAACAATCCGTGGGTATCATAAATATATGATGGATATTTTTATGGTGCAACAGCAAATAACAGGAAAGTGAGGTTGTCAAAATGGAGCAAAAAGATTATGAAACTCTGACATGCGAGACGCAGGAATTTAGGGGATACAGCCAGGGAAAAACGATTGTAGATCAGTTTTATGTGGATCAGGACTATAACGTGCCGGATGCCAAAAGTGATGTGCAGCGTGTGATCCTGAATGAAGGTACATTGCGCATCGAAGAGCAGAAAATTGTGGACAATTACATACGGATCAGCGGAAAGATACAGTTTCGCATGCTTTATGTGACGGATGACTCTGAGAAACGGCTGTCATCTCTGGAAGGAAGATTTCCATTTGAGGAGCTGATTTATGCAGAGAAAGTGCCGGAGGGCAGTTTGTTTATCAAGAGTTCACAGACGGAACTTACCGTAACGGTGATCCATTCAAGAAAGCTCGGAATCAAAGCACTCGTAGAATTACAGGTTTGTTCGGAACAGCAGAAAGAAGAACATCTGACAAGCGATATTTACAGAGAAGGAAGACGGGGGGAAGAAGGCAGCGAATACGCAGATGGACTGTGCAGAAAGAAGAGACAGGAGACACTTCTGAAAATGCATACGATGAAGCGTGATACATACCGGATCAAAGAAGAAGTACAGATTGGCGGGACAAAAGAAAATATCGGCACATTACTGTGGACCGAAGTCACTCCGGGAAAACTGGACACAAGGATTGGGGAGGAAGTACTTCTACTGCAGGGTGAAATGCTTGTGTTCTGTTTTTATGAATCGCCGGATGGAAGGCTGGACTGGATAGAGCAGACGGTGGCATATGAAGGAAAGATTCCGTGTTATGGAGCAAAAGATTCCATGTATCACCAATTGTATCCGGTATTTACAGATGTGGCAGTGGAATCGCGCATGGACGAGGAAGGAGAAGTAAGAATTCTTGGCGTGGAAGCAACGCTGGATATGCGGCTGATCGTCTATGAAGAAGTAGAAATGGATGTGCTGGAGGATGCCTATGCGTTGGATGGTGAGTGTGAGATCAAATATAAGGACTGTCCGTGCGAAAAATTACTGATGCAGAATCATACCAAATGTAAAGTGACAGAGAAGCTGACACTTCCGGAGATTAAAGAAGATATTTTACAGATTTGCCACAGCACAGGAAGAGTGGAAGTGGAGAGTACACAGATTACAGAGAAAGGAATCGAAGTGGAAGGTGTATTGCATATCCAGTTTCTTTATATCAAATCAGACGATGAAATCCCGTTTGATGTATGGCAGGGAATGGTTCCGTTTACTGCATTTCTGGAAAGTAATGAGACGAATGATCGGATGCAGGTGGATCTGACGTGGTGCATCGAACAGTTAAATGTCGGACTGCTTGGAAATGCAGAAGTAGAAGTAAAAGCAGTACTTGCATTTCACGGATTCCTGAAAGAAGAAGTGAAAATACGCTGCCCGCAGGAAATGATCTGCCTCCCGTTTGATGCAGAAAAACTGGAAAAACAGCCGGGAATCGTAGGCTACATCGTAAAAGAAGGAGATACGCTCTGGGATCTCGCAAAGCGTTACGGCACAACCGGAGAGAGGATTCTCGAGATGAATGACTGTGAAAAGAATGGACTGAAATCTGGGGATAAAATATTGATTTTTAAGGAAAGTTTAAGTATACTGTAGGTAAATTGTATACAAGATACAAGGTATAGGGTAAAAAGTACAAGGAGAACAAAAGATGGACAGATTAGAACTGAAAGCACTTGGAAAAATTAATCTTGGTCTGGATGTGCTGGGAAGACGGGAGAATGGCTACCATGACGTGCGTATGGTTATGCAGACCGTTTATCTCTATGACCGTATTATTATGAAGAAGAGTAAGACACCGGGGATCAGACTTGAGACGAATCTCTATTATCTTCCGGTAAATGAGAATAATCTGGCTTATCAGGCTGCACAGATGCTGATGGACGAATTTCATATAGAAGAAGGTGTTTCCATACAATTGGATAAACACATTCCGGTGGCAGCAGGCATGGCAGGCGGAAGCTCAAATGCGGCAGCAGTTCTTTTTGGAATGAACCGGATGTTTTCACTTGGCCTGAGTCAGAAAGAACTGATGGAACGAGGTGTTAAGCTCGGTGCAGATGTTCCGTACTGTATTATGCGCGGAACCGTGCTGGCAGAAGGAATCGGAGAGATTCTGACGCCATTATCCCCGATGCCGAAATGCTATGTTCTTATTGCAAAACCGGCAATAAGTGTATCGACGAAGATGGTCTATGAGAAACTGGATTCTCACGAAATCGAAGATCATCCGGATATCGACGGTATTTTAGCAGGATTAAAAGCCGGAGATCTGAAGAAAGTTGCAGGCAGCATGGGCAATGTACTGGAGCGTGTAACTGTGGATGCTTATCCGGTGATCGACCAGATTAAGAAAATGATGATAAAAGAGGGCGCGCTGAACGCTATGATGAGCGGAAGCGGACCGACTGTATTTGGAATCTTTGAAGAGAAAGCAACGGCAAGAAAAGCTGCCGATGCGATCCGGGATGCGAGACTGACAAAACAGGTTTATGTGACGAATATACACAATGCAAGGAGAAAAAGATGAAAGAACCGAAATTTAATGTGACAATGAATGAATATCTGCCTCTGCGTGATGTTGTATTTAATACATTAAGACAGGCAATTCTGCGCGGAGAGCTGAAACCGGGCGAGCGTCTGATGGAGATCCAGCTCGCAAATAAGCTTGGCGTCAGCCGTACACCGATCCGTGAGGCGCTTAGAAAGCTGGAGCTGGAAGGTCTGGTAAATATGGTGCCGCGAAAAGGTGCCGAAGTTGCAGACATTACAGAGAAGAGTCTGCGCGATGTACTGGAAGTAAGAAAAGCGCTGGAAGAATTATCCGTACAGCTTGCGTGTGAGAAGATCACAGAGGAAGAGATCGAGGAACTGAAACGGGTAGCAGAGCGATTTAAAGATACACTGAATGATCAGGATGTAACAAAGATCGCGGAAGCGGATGTGGCATTTCACGATGTTATTTATACGGCAACAGATAATCAGAAGCTGATTCTGCTGCTTAACAATCTGCGTGAGCAGATGTATCGTTACCGGGTGGAATATCTGAAAAAAGAAGAAGCATATCCGCAGCTTATCGCAGAGCATGAAGAACTGATCGATAATATTTCAAAGAGAAATAAAGAAGAAGCAACCCGCATCATGTGCGAACATATCGACAATCAGGTTGCAACCGTGATCAATGTTATTCACACAAAAAAAGTTTAAAAGGATTTGAAAATATTTGTATAAATTCCTGTGAAATGTGAAGACTCCCAATAAAAGAAAGGAGTACATAGAACAGGTGAGATATATAAATATAAAAACTTATAGAATTCAGAAGGCAGTCTGTGTTATACTGAGCGTCTGCGCCGCATGTCTTTTATTTTATGTGTTGTGTGACTGTGAAGAAATCAGGGCGCAGAGAGCAATTGATAAGACGCAGGAAAAACTTGCAAAAGAAGTATTGAGATTTCATGTTCTGGCGAACAGCGACAGCAATGAGGACCAAAAAGTGAAAAGGCAGGTCCGGGATGCCGTGCTTGTATACGGAAGCCGGTTACTGAAAAGCGATAGAAATAAAGATACATCTGCAGATGCTGACAGCATGGAACAGGAAGTATCAAGAGCAGAGACAGAGCGACTTGTGAGGGAGTATTTGCCGGAATTTGAGCAGGAAGTAAACCGGGTGCTTAAAAAAGCGGGTGTAAATTACCGTGCGAAGGCAGTGCTGGCAGATGTCTATTTCCCGGAGAAATACTATGGAAATATCTGCTTCCCGAAGGGATGGTACCGGGCATTAGAGATAAGACTTGGGAAAGCCACAGGGCATAACTGGTGGTGTGTGTTGTATCCAAGCATGTGTTTTACAGAGGCGGTCTGTGTGACACCGGATGAAAAAGGCAGAGAGAACTTAAGAGAAATGCTGGATGCAGATGCGTATGAACTGGTGACGAAGCCGGAAAAGTTTCGGTTAAAAAGCTATTTTTTCGGTGAGAAGCTGAACCGGTGGCTGGCAGACAGATAGAGGAGGAAATGTCATGACAGAGTTTCTGATTAGACATTTTGTAGAAAATTATGAAGATGTGGAAAAGGTGTCTGTGCGGACAGCATATGGAGTGCTGGCGAGTGTCACGGGCATCTTTTGCAATCTTTTTTTATTCGGACTGAAATGGTGTATTGGATTTTTCCTGCACAGTATTTCCATTATGGCAGATGCATTTAATAACCTGTCGGATGCAGGTTCATCCATCATCAGTCTGGTTGGAGTGAAGATTGCAGAGAGACCGGCAGATGAAGAGCATCCGTTCGGACATGGAAGAGTGGAATATATTGCGGCGCTGGTCGTCGCATTTCTTGTGCTGGAAGTCGGATTTACATTTTTTAAAGATGCCATTTCTAAAATAAGACATCCACAGGAAATGCGATTCCAGTTATTTTCGGTAGTCGTATTGATCTTGTCCGTTGCGGTCAAGTTGTGGATGAGCTATTTTAATAAGAAATTGGGAAAAAGGATAGATTCCAAAGTGATGATGGCGGTGTCGGCAGATGCGATCGGCGATGTCATTACGACATCGGCAACGATATTTTCAGTTGTATTTTTAAAGCTGACCGGGTATAATATCGACGGATTTATAGGTCTGGGTGTATCCCTTGTCGTTATGTGGGCAGGTGTCGGTATCGCAAAAGATACGCTGGAGCCATTGATCGGTCAGGCAGTAGATCCGAAAGTCTATTTACAGATTACGAATTTTGTGGAAAAATATGACGGTGTAGTTGGCAGCCACGATTTGATCGTACATAATTACGGACCGGCAAAGAGTATGGCATCAATCCATGCGGAAGTGCCGAATAATGTGGATATTGAAGAATCCCATGCCGTCATTGACCGGATTGAGCGAGAAGCCATGGAGAAGATGGGACTTTTCCTTGTGATCCATATGGATCCGGTTGAGACAGAAGATAAAAAAGTGCTGGCGATCAAAAAAGATGCCGAAGAGATTATAAAAGAGATGGACAAGCGTGTCAGCATCCATGATTTCAGGGTAGTAGGAGGTAGGGATCATAAGAACCTGATCTTTGATATGGTGATTCCTTACGAATATGATAAAGAGAAACAAAATGACTTAAGAGAAGAGTTTGCTCGCAGACTCCGGGAAAAAAATGACCGGTATCATGCGGTGATCACAATGGAAAGGAGCTATGTGGCAAGTGCAGCAGAATAATCATTATACATTTGACAGCAAGGTGCGGTTTAGCGAAGTCGATCATACCGGCCGTATTACCTTACCGGGGATTATCAACTATTTCCAGGACTGCAGTACATTCCAGTCGGAAAGTATCGGACTTGGCGTGGACTATTTTGCGGAACATAACAGAGCCTGGGTACTAACTTACTGGCAGGTCGTGATCGAAGAATATCCGCGGCTTGCACAGGAGATTAATATAGCGACATGGGCGACAGAATTTAAAAGCATGTTGGGAAAGCGTAATTTCTGCATGACAGATGCAGAAGGAAAGAAACTTGCATATGCCAATTCTGTCTGGGCATATATGAATATGAAAAAAGGACGCCCGGTGCGGCCGTCCGCAGAAGAAGTAGAGCCGTACGGAAGCGGAGAGCCACTGGAGATGGATTATCAGCCAAGGAAGATAAAACTTCCGGAGAGTGCGGTGAAAAAAGAGCCGTTTGCAGTGCGAAAATATCATATCGATACGAACGAACATGTGAATAACTGTCAGTATGTACAGATGGCAATGGAATATATCGAACATACCGGGGATATCAGGCAGGTTCGTGTAGAATATAAAAATTCGGCAGTGTATGGAGATATTATTGTGCCGAAAGTGGCAGCAGAGGAAACAAGAACGGTAGTGGAGCTTTGTGATGAGTCGGATCGGATCTTTGCGACCGTTGAATTCAGCTAATAGGAGAAAAAGATGAATTTACAGAATGAATTAGGAAAAAGAAGAAGTTTAATGGTAGTAAAAATCGTAGATTTCGGTGTATATCTCGGAACAAAAGATGAGAAGGTTCTGCTTCCGAAGAAAGAAGTGCCTGCTGGTATTGAAGTCGGAGATCCGATCGAAGTATTCTTATACAAAGATTCATCCGACCGTATCATTGCAACCACCCGCATACCAAAGCTGATGATGGGAGAAGTGAAGGTACTGGAAGTCGCTGACACAGCGAGAATCGGTGCATTTCTGGACTGGGGTCTGGAAAAAGACCTCCTGCTTCCGTTCCGCGAGCAGACAGCAAAAGTCTCCAAGAAAGACAAAGTATTAGTCGCTCTGTATGTGGACAAGAGCGGAAGACTGTGCGCAACGATGAAAGTGTATGATAAGCTCCGCACAGATGCGCCATACGAGAAAGACGCAGAAGTGAAAGGACGCATTTACGAGATCAGTGATAACTTTGGCGCGTTTGTCGCAGTAGATGATAAATATTCTGCGCTGATCCCGAAGAGAGAAGCGTACGGCAATCTGAAAGTCGGCATGGAAGTCGAGTGTCGCGTAACAAAAGTGCACGAAGACGGAAAACTAGATCTAAGTGTCAGAAAGAAAGCGTTTGAGCAGATGGATGATGATGCAGTCATGATTCTGGACTATGTAGAAAAAAATGGTGGAAGTATTCCATTTACTGACAAATCTGATCCTGAAAAAATCAAGGAAACTTTTGGAATTAGTAAAAATGCATTCAAAAGAGCAGTTGGCAGATTATTTAAAGAGCATAAGATACAAATTAAGGAGAATGGAATTGAACTTTCGAAAAAATAGGTTCTTGAAATCCTAAAAAAATAAGGTATAATTAGTAGCGTGAGAAAAAGAAAAGAGCTTATCAAGCGTGAATAATGGAAGGAGAGCAATAGAATGAAAGTACAGAATATCAAAGACATCGACGCATTTTTTAAGACAGTTGACGATTGTTCAGGAAGAGTTGAATTAGTAACAGGAGAAGGAGACAGACTGAACCTGAAATCTAAATTATCTCAGTATGTTTCTATGGCAAACATCTTCTCCGGCGGAGAGATCCCGGAGCTTGAGATCATCGCTTATGAGCCGGAAGATACAGACAGACTGATCAAATTCATGATGAACAACTAATTAGAATCAGGTCGCAAAGAGATATGAGAAGGCAGATGGCAGGATATGCTATCTGCCTTCTTGCGTGTATAGGCTTCAGAGAAAGCTGACGTTACAACGTGCACTAATGTTATGCAGATTATGATTATGAAAAATTTAGTTCGGGATAACAAAAAACGCTATCATGGGTGGAAATGTGGTATAATATTCGAGATACCAGGGGCAAAAGCCTGAAACCACGATGTGCAGGCACATGAGTGGTTTTATGAAACAATTCGTATGGTATCTTAACAAAATGAAGAAATATAAGAATACATAAATTATAAAATAAAAAGGAGTCGGAATAGATTATGAGTTTTGCGCATCTGCATGTCCATACGGAGTTCAGTCTGCTGGATGGTTCCAATAAAATCAAAGAATGTGTTTCCAGAGTGAAGGAACTGGGAATGAACAGTGTGGCGATCACGGATCATGGAGTTATGTTCGGCGTGATCGATTTTTATCGTGCGGCAAAGGCAGCAGGGGTCAAGCCAATCCTTGGATGTGAAGTGTATGTTGCGCCCGGCTCCCGTTTTGATAAAGAGGCAGTTGGCAATAATGATGACAGATATTATCATCTCGTACTTCTGGCAGAAAATGAGACCGGTTATTACAACTTAATGAAGATCGTATCCAGAGGATTTACAGAAGGCTACTATTATAAACCGCGTGTCGATATGGAACTATTGGAGCAATACCATGAAGGAATCATTGCCTTGAGTGCTTGCCTTGCAGGGGAAGTGCAGAAGAATATTCTCCGGGGAATGTATGGTGAGGCAAAGGCTGCAGCGTGCCGGTACAAAGATATTTTCGGAGAAGGAAATTTCTTTCTGGAACTGCAGGATCATGGAATGGAGGAGCAGAAACTGGTAAACCAGTCGCTGCTTCGTATGTCGCAGGAGACAGGAATTGAACTGGTGGCAACGAATGATATCCACTATACTTACGCAGACGATGTGAAGCCACATGACATCCTGCTCTGTATCCAGACTGGCAAGAAGTTGGCAGATGAAGACCGTATGCGTTATGAAGGCGGGCAGTATTACATCAAGTCCGAAGAAGAGATGCGAAAATTATTTCCATATGCACAGGAAGCAATTGATAATACACAGAAGATTGCGGACCGTTGCAATGTGGAGATTGTATTTGGTGAGAAGAAGCTGCCGAAATATGATGTGCCGGATGGTTTTACTTCCTGGGAGTATTTGAATAAATTATGTTATGAAGGACTGGAAAGACGGTATCCGGGAGACGATCCGAAGATCCGTGAACGTCTGGAATACGAGCTTAGCGTTATTAAACGTATGGGGTATGTAGATTATTTCTTGATTGTATGGGATTTTATCAAATATGCAAGAGACCACGGCATCAGTGTAGGACCGGGACGAGGTTCGGCAGCCGGAAGTATTGTATCCTACTGTCTAGGTATTACAAGTATTGATCCGCTCCGGTATCAGCTCCTGTTTGAGCGTTTTCTGAATCCGGAACGTGTATCTATGCCGGATATTGACGTGGACTTTTGCTTTGAACGAAGACAGGAAGTCATTGATTATGTTGTGCGGAAATATGGAACTGACCGGGTGGTGCAGATCGTAACGTTCGGTACAATGGCGGCGCGCGGCGTTATCCGCGATGTAGGGCGTGTTATGGACCTTCCGTATGCATTTGTAGATGGAATCGCCAAAATGATCCCGAAAGAACTGAATATTACACTGGGGAAAGCATTACAGTCCAGTCCGGATTTCAAAAAAGCTTACGATAACGATCCGCAGGTAAAAGAGCTGATCGATATGTCCATGCGTCTGGAAGGACTTCCGAGACATACATCCATGCATGCAGCCGGTGTCGTGATCAGTCAGAAAGCAGTAGAAGAATACGTTCCGCTTTCGGTAGGTTCGGATGGTTCGGTTGTCACACAGTTTACAATGACAACGCTGGAAGAGCTGGGACTTCTGAAAATGGATTTCCTCGGTCTCCGGACGCTGACTGTTATTCAGGATGCAGTGCGCCTGGCAGAAAAGAGTTCCGGTAAAGAGATTGACATCAATGCGATTGATTATAACGATAAAAAAGTACTGGATTACGTCGGAAGCGGCGAGACAGATGGTATATTCCAGTTGGAAAGTGGCGGTATGAAAGGGTTCATGAAGGAACTGAAACCACAGAATCTGGAAGACATTATCGCCGGTATCTCGCTGTACCGTCCGGGACCGATGGACTTCATTCCACAGTATATTAAGGGAAAGAACCATCCAGAGTCGATCACTTACGACTGCCCGCAGCTGGAGCCGATCCTTGCGCCGACTTACGGTTGTATCGTATATCAGGAACAGGTTATGCAGATCGTACGTGATCTTGCCGGATTTACACTGGGACGAAGCGATCTTCTGCGCCGTGCCATGTCCAAGAAAAAGGGGGACGTGATGCAGAAAGAACGGCAGGCATTTGTCTACGGAGACGAAGAAGGCGGTGTGCCGGGCTGTATCGCAAATGGAATTGACGAGAAGACGGCAAATAAGATCTATGATGAGATGATTGATTTCGCCAAATATGCATTTAACAAGTCACATGCGGCGGCTTACGCAGTTGTATCTTATCAGACAGCCTGGTTAAAATATTATTATCCGGTAGAGTTTATGGCGGCGCTTATGACGTCTATGATCGATAATCCGCCGAAGGTTGCAGAATATATTTATAGCTGTCGTCAAATGGGAATCGAGATCCTGCCACCGGATATCAATGAAGGTGTCGGTAACTTTTCGGTACAGGACGGAAAAATCCGTTATGGCCTTGCGGCGATTAAGAGTATCGGTCGTCCGGTCATTGAATCAATCGTAAGAGAGCGGAATGAACGCGGAAAATTTAAGACACTGAAAGATTTTATCGAGCGCCTTTCCGGAAAAGAAGTGAATAAACGTACGATCGAAAGTTTTATCAAATCCGGTGCATTTGACGGGCTTGGAGGCACGAGAAAACAGTTCATGATCATTTATGTGCAGATTGTGGATCAGGTGAACCAGGAGCGCAAATATTCCATGGCAGGACAGCTTTCGCTGTTTGATATGGTGGACGATGACCAGAAAGCAGAATTTGATATTCCATTGCCGAAGGTCGGAGAATATGAAAAAGAGACAAGGCTTGCATTTGAAAAAGAAGTGCTGGGCGTCTATCTGACTGGACATCCGATGGAAGAATACGAAGAAAAATGGAGAAAGAGTATTTCCAAAACGACGTTGGACTTCCAGCTTGATAAAGAAACCGGTGCAGCGAAAGTGCATGATGGCGCAAAAGAGATCATCGGAGGAATTATCGCGACGCTTGCCATTAAGTATACGAAGACCAATAAAACGATGGCGATCCTGACACTGGAAGATCTGCTCGGAACAGTGGAAGTAGTCGTATTTCCGAGAGATTATGAAAAATACAAAGAATATCTGCAGGAAGAAAATAAAGTATTTATCCGCGGACGCGTATCGGAAGAAGATGACGCACCGAGCAAACTGATCTGCGAATCGGTAGTTCCATTTTCCCAGACACGCAAAGAACTGTGGCTCCAATATGCAGACAAAGATACATTTCTTGCACAGGAACAGATGCTCTATGACCTGATTGGAAACTCTGACGGAAGAGACGAAGTTGTCATTTACTGCAAGAAAGAACGTGTTGTAAAACGGCTTGGAAGGAACCGGAATGTACAGGTTGAAACTGGCTTATTAAGCAGGCTTATGAACTATCTTGGCGACTCTTGCGTGAAAGTAATCGAAAAAAACATTGAAAACATTTGATAATTCATGTAAAATGGTGCACGGATGGATAAATTATATTAAAATAAGTAAGGATAAATGATGGAGGGATGATCATGGCAGACAAAACAATACGTACGATTGGTGTTCTTACCAGTGGTGGAGATGCACCGGGAATGAATGCGGCAATCCGTGCAGTAGTAAGAACAGCATTGGGTAAAGGCCTGAAAGTCAGAGGAATCAGAAAAGGTTACCAGGGTCTTATGAACGAGGAAATTATTGACCTGTCAGCCAGAGACGTATCAGACATTATCGAGCGTGGAGGAACAATTCTCCAGACAGCACGCTGTAAAGAGATGCGTACAGAAGAAGGACAGCAGAAAGCAGCAGCTATCTGCAAAAAATATGGAATTGACGGACTGGTTGTAATCGGTGGAGACGGTTCCTTTGCAGGAGCACAGAAGCTTGCAAACTTAGGAATCAATACGATCGGACTCCCAGGAACAATCGACCTGGATATCGCATGTACCGAGTATACGATCGGATTTGATACAGCAGTTAATACTGCAATGGAAGCAATTGATAAAGTACGTGATACTTCTACTTCCCATGAGAGATGTTCTATTATCGAGGTTATGGGAAGAGATGCCGGATATCTGGCACTCTGGTGCGGTATTGCCAACGGAGCTGAGAAGATCCTGATGCCGGAAGAGCATGACTTTGATGAAGCAGCAATCATCAAAGATATTCAGGAGAGCAGAAAACGTGGTAAGAAGAATTATATCATCATCAATGCAGAAGGTATCGGAGATTCTATCAATATGGCGAAGAGAATCGAAGAAGCAACCGGTATGGAAACAAGAGCAACTGTTCTGGGACACATGCAGCGTGGTGGAAGCCCGACATGTAAAGACAGAGTGTATGCTTCTATTATGGGTTCAAAAGCAGTAGACCTTTTGCTGGAAGGAAAGTCAAACCGTGTCGTTGGTTACAAACATGGTGAGTACATTGATTTCGATATTGATGAAGCACTTGGAATGCATAAGAGTATCCCGCAGTATCAGTATGACATTGCAAAACAGCTTGCGCTGTAAGAGAATGAGATAAGAATGATGACGAAGGATGTATTATTAACAATTTCCGGTCTTCATTATGATGAATTTTCCGGTCGGGAGGATGACAACGAGCCAATCGAAGTCATCACCCCGGCTGCTTATTATCTCAAGAATAATAAGCATTACATTATATATGAAGAAGTTGTGGAAGGTATGCCGGGAAGTATTAAGAACAAGATACGGATATCCGGGGAAGATCAGCTTGAGATATTAAAGAGCGGTCTTTCAGGCACGCATATGGTATTTGAAAAAGACAAGATCCATATGACGCCGTATGAGACGCCGTATGGTGAGCTTCTCCTTGGCATATATACAAAGGATCTGAAAGTAGAAGAATCCGACGACCGGATCAATATCCGGATAAATTATGAGCTGGATATTAATGGCGATAAAGTTGCCGACAGTGAGATTAAGATGTGTGTAAAAGCAAAATAAAAAGGACAGGTCGGTAAAAGCCTGTCCTTTTTATAAAATCATTTTCATTTTACTTGTTTCTCAGTCTTGCGAAGAATCCCTTTTTCTTTTCCGGTGTTTCAAGCGGACCACGAAGTCCTTTGACACCTGTAATGTAAATACCACTGACTGTGGCTTTTACTTCTTTCTTAACAGGGATTGTAGGATAAACCTGAGCATCGCACATCAGAGTCATTACCTTCGGTCCAACCTTTGCTTTAACAACCGGTACTTTGGAACGGCGAAGATACTTCGGCGTGTTCTCCAGTACGATCGGCGGGAAACCTGCATCTTTGAGACGAATACGACCTTTATCAATAACCAGCATGGATACGGTCTGCTTAACAGCATCTAACTGTTCCTGCTGTTCGGCCTGCTTCTTCTCAGCTCTTTTCCCGAGGAAATATAATGCAATGCATGCAATGATTAAAACGACTAAGATCACTAATAAGACAATCGTTAATTTACTCACAGCGAACCTCCTAAAATCTGTTTTTCACGAAGTACATTGTATCATTCTTTTGACGCAAGTGCAAGAGATTTGAGATTTTAGCAGGGAACTTACATAACAGGGGAGGTGTTTAGAATGTTTATTGCGGCAGGTCATATGATCAGTGAAGCATATTTATGGCTGATGGATCATTTATTTATCATCAATCTCGTATTTTCAATTCTGATTATTTTCTTTCAAAGACGGGATCCGACGACCGTATGGGCATGGCTTCTGCTGCTTTATTTTCTGCCGGGACTTGGATTTATTCTCTACCTTGTATTAGGGCAGAATTTCCATAAAGACCGGATGTTCAAGATGAAAGAAATTGAGGGCGAGATCAAACATGCGGTGCGAAGGCAGGAAGAATCGATCTATCGGCGGAAGTTGAAACTCCGTGATCCGGAACTGGAGCGTTTTAAGAGCCTGATTCTCTATAATCTGAATGAAGGGGAGGCGGTGCTTACCGATAATAACGATATCCGTGTGTATACAGACGGAAGGGAGAAATTTGATGCACTGTTATCCGAGATGGATCATGCGAGAAATTATATTCATTTGCAGTATTATATCATCAGGAATGATGAACTCTGGCAGGAAATTGAGGAAGTACTTTTAAGAAAAGCCAGACAGGGTGTGGAGATCCGAGTCCTTTTTGACAGTATGGGATGTCGTGGAATGAAGAACAGCGATTGGGATCGTCTGGAAAAAGCCGGCATTCAGGTGGCAGAATTTTTTCCGGCAGTATTAGGAAAACTGCAGCTTCGTGTGAATTACCGAAACCACCGGAAGATTGCAGTGATCGATGGAAGAATCGGCTTTGTCGGCGGATTTAATATTGGAAGAGAGTATCTGGGAAAAGATGAGAAATTCGGATACTGGAGAGATACCCACATTTGTATCGAAGGAGCGGCGGTCACTTCGCTTGCAGTCCGTTTTGCACTGGACTGGAATTATGCAGCGAGAGATAATATTTTTCTGGAGGATCATTTGTTTGAACTGCCGACTTATATCCGGAACGGGCGTGATCCGGTGCAGATCATTTCCAGCGGACCGGACTCACATAGTCAGGAAATCCGTAACAATTATCTGCGCCTGATCCATATGGCAAGAAAAAATATTTTTATACAGACGCCGTATTTCATACCAGATGATGATATCCGGGACGCGCTTATTATCGCAGCAAAATCCGGAATTGACGTGCGCGTGATGATCCCGTGTAAGCCGGATCACCCATTTGTATACTGGGCGACTTATTCTTACATCGGTGAGATGGTGGAGGCGGGCGTGCGATGTTTTACTTATGATAATGGATTCCTGCACAGCAAATGCCTGTGTATCGACGGCCTTGTCACCTGCATGGGAACTGCCAATATGGATATCCGTAGCTTTGCACTGAATTTTGAAGTAAATGCAGTAATCTATAGTGCAAGGACAACAAAACAGTTGGAAGACGCATTTGAAAATGATATGACAAAAAGCTCTCTTGTGACAAAGAAATCTTACGAGCAGAGAACGCTTTTGATCCGCTTCAAAGAGCAGTTCTGCAGGCTGTTGTCTCCGGTGCTTTAATTCGACAGGATAATGCCCGCCAACATAGCGTGTTCTGTGAAATAAATGTGAAAAGGGTAGGCATAAGGGGGAGAATGTGGTATAACATAATAAGGCTATGGGTTCGCATGTGCGAATGCGTAAATATATTTTCGAGGTGAACTATGAAAAAGAAAGCAGCAGTATTATTAACAGGAATTATGACGGCATCTCTTCTGTTGTCAGGATGTCAGAGCAGTAAAGGAATCGAGAATGACAACTTGAAGATTTCACAATACAAGGGTGTGGAAATTGATGAGGTAGACAAAGCTGACGATGTAACGGATAAGGACGTGACAAGTTTCATTGATTCTGTTCGGGAGTCTAATGCGAAGACAAAGACGATCAAGAATCGTGCAGTTAAGAAAGGTGACACCGTTACAATCGACTTCGTTGGTAAGATGAATGGCAAGAAATTCGACAACGGATCTGCAAATAACCAGAAGTTAAAGATCGGATCGAACACATTTATCGAGGGATTTGAAGACAGTATCATCGGACACAAAGTTGGGGACAAGTTCGTATGGAATGGAAAATTCCCAAAGAACTATTCTGAAGAGCTTGCAGGTAAGAAAGTAAGTTTTACAATTAAGGTAAAAGCAATCATAGAGTCCAAGACACCGGAACTGAACGATGCATTTGTTAAGAAAGTTTCAAGTAAATCCAAGACAGTTGCAGAGTATAAGAAAGAAGTAAAGAAAAAACTGGAGCAGGAAGCACAGGATACATATACAGAATCTGTTGAGAGTGGCGCATGGGAGAAAGTTCTGTCTAATACAAAAGTGAAGAAGTATGACGAGAAAGAACAGAAGAAGATGGAAAACGCATGGATCAGCCAGTACAAACAGTATGCAAAAGCTTACAACATGGATTATAGCAAGTTCCTTGAGCAGCAGATGGGTATGACAGAAGAAGAATTCAACAAACAGGTAAAAGCTGCTGTTAAAGATACGATGAAGCAGAACATGGTAACAGAAGCGATCGCAGACAAAGAGAACATCAAGATGAGCAAGAAAGACTACAATAAAGAGCTGAAAGCAATTGCCAAGAGTTATGGATACAGCTCTAATGTAGATGCGCTCAAGAAAGCATTTGAAGAGCAGGATCTGAAAGATGCGGCACTGAAGAATATGGTAAAAGAATGGCTTGGAAAGAACTGCGTTCAGGTTGCTAAGAAGTCCAGCGATTCAAAGAGCTCCAGTGATTCAAGCAGCTCAAGCAACTAATCGGACAGCTGCATAGAGCAAAATATGAGATTTAATTTCAATAATAAAAACAGCGTCACAGGAATGATTTTTAAATCGTTTCTGTGACGCTATTTTTATATGATAGAAAATTGCATTTCTTATTATGTAAAAGCCTCCGGCGGGATGAGTGATTTACTGATCTCTTAAATACTATAATTTTAACCGGTAAACTTTAACCGGACGCCCCTTAGAAGTAGTTGACCTTGTGTGGGCAATAGTAGCGGCACCGCCATTTTCCAGATTGCGGAGAATGCGGTTTGCATTCCGGACAGTAACGCCCATATGGTCTGCCAGCTCATTTGTTGTAAGTTCGTATGAACCGGTCATTTTGATGATGGAGGTCAGTTTCTGGATCGTTAAGGTAGAGAGTTTGCAATTCTCTGCAATTTTAAAGATGTTATCCGGAAGATTTTGCGGAAAACTCGGAAGCTGTGAAGAACCGAGCGGTCCGATGAGCTGATTGGTCTCGTTCATCACAAAACTTCCATCTGTATTCCAGGATTCCCGCAGGGCATTTTCCGCATGCTTTTTCGCATCTGTAATATTTTTCCCGATTCCATAACCAACTGCGGCAGAGATGTCGTAATTTTTTTTCAACATTGCGATAATATGTCCAACCTCGAAGTTTTTGGTAATCATGGCAACTACACGGTGAGTGGTATAAATGTAGTAAACGTTGGATTCTTTCTGCAAAATGGCGTCGATCAGAAACTCTTTCTTGATATTCTGAATAGCGTCTTCCAGTATTTGGTCAGTTTTATCAGAAACAGACGGTTCATGCGCAGCAATTGCGATTGCTGCAGGCAGATTCTCGCGGTATTTTTCCAGCCGGATCTGGGACAATAATTCCTTGATCTGGGATTCTAACTGGTCTTTTACAGGATAAAGAAAATAATAAGGAACTCCGTGTTCTTCTAATAAGGGGATTGTACTGCTGTAAGAGCAGAATACCATATCGATTTTATCCTGTTTCCAAAGATCGATAATTTTCAATGCAATATTCATTTCAATCATGGAAAAATCGCCGGTTGTACTTTTATTTGCCCATTGATCCATCGTAAGTGCCAGATTATTTAAATCCAGTTCATGGATGAGATAATCAACAGAAGCATGTTCATAATTGCCCGGTGATTGAATAATCGGAAGCATAAAGTCAAAAATACAGCGCTTTGGATCCAAATCACGTCGCTCAAGAAAAAATTTTACAAGAGCGTGGTAAAAGGAAATCATATCTGCGTGAAAAGATACAACTGGCTTTTTAAATTCTCCTACATGATGTTCGATTGCAGACAGGGCTGTTGTACCACTGACCATAAAACCGTCAGCAATGGTTTCGTATTTTTTATAGATATCTGCGATGTGTTCAAAATTTGTATAATCTGCGATTGTGACATCACATTCTTCTTTAAATTCTTCAAAAGCTTTTTCAACAAAAGGATGAAGATATGTACTCGTTATAATTACAATCTTTGTTTTCATGAAATTCTCCTTTCCTTTGTATATTTTACTGAAAAAATGCACATAATTCAAGGCGAAAAATTGTAAATTATAGCAAAAATCAAAAGGAGCTATAGAAAAGTGTTGACTGATATATTGAATACGGCTATGATTATTCCATAAATATTCTATAAATATTCCGCAAATATTCCGGAAATATTCTAAATATATTCTACAATTTAAAAATTAGAGTAAAGTATGAAAGAAAGATGCTATTAAGAAGGAGGAGACGATATGAACTATTATGAGAGAGCGAAGGAACTGAGCGAAGAGACCGTTGCTAACCGCCGCTATCTTCATACGAATGCAGAAGTTGGCTTAAATATGCCAAAAGCGCAGGCATTTGTTATGGGAAAATTAAAAGAATATGGCTTAGAGCCAAAAGAATGTGGTCATGGTGTGACGGCAACACTGGGAAAGGGTGGAAAGGTTCTGATGCTTCGGGCAGATATGGATGCACTTCCGATGCCGGAAGAGAGTGGGGAACCGTTTGCATGTCCGTCCGGTCAGGAAGCACATGCGTGCGGACACGATTTCCATGCAGCAATGCTTTTAACAGCGGCAAAGATGCTGAAGGAAAATGAATCTGAATTACAGGGAACAATTAAGTTTATGTTCCAGCCGGCAGAAGAGACTTTTGAAGGAAGCAAAGATATGATTGAGAACGGAATACTAGAGAATCCAAAAGTTGATGCCGCACTTGCCTATCATGTGGCAGCAGGACAGATGCCGGTAGGAATTTTTATGTATAACGATAACGGAACAATGATGTATTCCGTGGACGGATTCAGGATTGATATTAAAGGAAAAGGTTCACACGGTGCATATCCACAGAATGCCATTGATCCGATCAATATCGGAGTTCACATTTACACAGCTCTGGAAGCAATCATGGCAAGAGAGGTTGATCCGACAAAAGCATGTGTTATGACAGTCGGTAAATTTGAAGGCGGAACAGCTGCAAATATCATCCCGGATACGGCAGTAATCGAAGGAACAATCCGCAGCAATGATAAGCAGGCGAGAGAACTTATGGTACGAAGAATGAAAGAAGCAGCAGTAAAGACAGCAGAAAGTTACGGCGGAACGGCAGAGATTACCATGCTTTCAGAAGTACCACCTCTGATCTGTGATCCGAAACTGACCGATGAGATTGTAGGATATATGAAAGAAATGGATATTCCTGGTTTAACTCCATATCCGGGAATTTCAGCAAGCGCATCGGAAGATTTTGCAACAATTGTGGAGAAGATTCCATCTACATTTATCTATCTGTCAGCAGGATATACAGATGAGAGAGGACAGTATGGTGCACACAATCCGAAAGTACAGTTCAACGAAGACGTGTGTCCGATCGGTTCAGGATGCCTCGCACATTGTGCGACACAGTGGTTAAAAAATAACAATTAAATATAGAACGACAGCAAAAAAGGAAGAAAAGGCCAATGAGCCATTAATTCCTTTGAAATTATTTAAAAATACTCAGTATACAGTGCTTCTGATTATTGGGTTTATCTGTTAGTTTTATCAAACAGCTATGAATGTGTATGCACCGATCGGAGCAATGAAAGTTATGGGCACATCTATCATCATTTACTTTGTAGCATTGACAATTACCGGTATTGCAGAAAGTTACCGATCTGTATCCATTACACCAAGCGCACAGGCAACATTGTAGCCGGAAGATATGGGAGTAGGAAAATCGAATCAGACATACATTAAAAAACCCCTGCATAGATTGTAAAAAACAAACTATGCAGGGGTTTTTATATGAAAGATTACATCGAAGAGCGGGCGGTAGAGATTGCATATTATATCATTGAACATGAAGCAACGGTGCGACAGACAGCAAAACAATTTGGGGTGAGCAAGAGCACGATACATAAAGATGTGACAGACCGTCTCCTGGCGATCAACCCGGCGCTTGCAAAGGAGGCAAGAAAAGTCCTGGACAGAAATAAATCTGAACGGCATATCAGAGGCGGACTGGCTACAAGAGAGAAATATCTACACCGGCATCTTGAAGAAAAATAATGACTTTTAAATGTCGTGAATCAAGTACTATAATAAAGGTCTGAAAATGTGGTAGTAGAGACAGGCGGGAGAATGTGTTCAGGCATTTTCTTCTGCCTGTCTCTGTGATGAAAAAAGATAATAACAGACAAAACAGATTGGCATATATTAAGTCAATAGAAAAATATAAATGACACTTTCAGAGTAAACGGGAATGTGGTACGATAGGTGATGAATTAGAGAAAGTTACAGTAGAATCGAGAGGAAAATATGATTACAAGAAATTTTCGGAGAGAACAGAAGAGAAAGCGCGTAATGGCATATTTTATCAATGCAACGATAGAATTGATGGAAGAGATCGGGATTGAGAATCTGACGATCCGAAAAGTTGCAGAACGTGCCAAATATAACAGCGCAACTTTATACAATTATTTTGACAGCCTGGATGAGCTGGAAATGTTTGCAAGTGTGAAATGTCTAAATGAGTATGTAAAAACATCGCAGATCAAATATTCAGAAGGCAAGAGTATGAGAGAATGGTATCTTGGAGAATGGAGATGTTTTTGCGAGCAGGCATTTCGTCATCCACGCATTTACAACTTCTTATTTTTTAGCCCGCTTGGAGAGACAAATATGACGGAGATATTTCGTCGGTATTATGAAATTTTTCCACAGGAAAAAGTAGAAGAAATAGAAGAATACGAAGAATTTATGGCAAATGGAGATTTTTATAAAAGAAATCAAATGCTTCTGACAAAAGTATTGCAGGAAAAAGAATATAATCTGACAGATAAAGAAATCAGTGAGTTAAATGAGATGAGTATCCTGATTTTCAGAGGAATGCTGGAGACCATGCGCATTGATAAAAACAAACCTACACTTGCGCAGGCTGTTCATCGCACAGTGCAGTATCTGGAGAATACACTGCGGGTATATCATTTGGTTTAAAAAGGTTGCAGTTTGTTAAACTTTGTGATAATATACATAAGAATTATTAGAGAGTTATATATAAATGGTTAGAGTTATAAAAATTGGTTAGAAGTTATGAGTAAGATAGATTTTCATTCCCACATTCTGCCGGGAATAGATGATGGAGCCAGGAATTTGGAGACATCGTATAATATGCATCAGATGGCCAGACAACAAGAAGTAGATCTCATGCTGGCGACACCCCATTTTTATGCGTCACAAGACAGAATTGATAACTTTTTAAAGAGGCGTGAAGAAGCTTGGGTTCGGTTCCACGACACTGTCGAAGCGTCGGAAGAGACAGAACCCCGGATTATACTCGGTGCCGAGGTGGCTTTTTTTGACGGAATCAGCCGTGCACGGGATATTGAAAAACTGGCCATTCAAGGAACAAATTTAATGTTGCTTGAAATGCCTTTTGAAGTATGGAATAGCCAGCAGATAAAGGAAGTAGAGTATCTGATAAAGGAGCGAAAGTTTCAGATAATAATCGCACATTTAGATCGCTTCCTGTTGATCCCCGGTAATAAAAAGTGGATAAAAGAACTACTGGAACTTCCAGTTTCCATTCAGATCAATGCAGATGCATTTGACAGCTGGATGCACACCAGAAATCTTGTAAAGTTATTTAAAGAAGGAAAAGCACATGTTCTGGGAAGTGATTGCCATGGCGCACATCACAGAGTGCCGAATTTGCAAGATGGTCGTGATATTTTAGAGAAAAAAGCCGGAAAAGAAGTACTGGAACAGATTGACAGACAGGGGGAAAAGCTACTGTCTGCGATTTTGAAATAAAGTCAGTATATTACAGAGAGGAGTATATGTGATATGACAAAGAAGAAAGTGATTGTATGCAGTGTGATATTAGGAGTTATATTAATCGGACTTCTGGCATGTGAAGTCATGTACCCGACAGGCGGGCAGGCAATGATCAAAAATCTGATGGGTTAAGATAAAACGTATAACATTAAATAAGAAGCAAAAGGATAATTACATACAGACATATGAAAGAAGGCTCTTATGAAGAAGCAATACGAAGAACAGGCAGAAAAAAAACGACTGAAAAAGAAAAGTATTATTGCGATTGTGCTTATTATTTTTATGATAGGAGTGATCGCTGGGATTTCCAAAATAGCCGATTCGCGGACGGTGGGTGTACAGAGTACAGATACGGAAAAAGATGAGTCCATTGTTTACAAAGGAGAGACGTACGTTCCGAAGAAAAATATTTCTACATATTTAATAGCGGGAATTGATTCTTCAGACAAGATTAAGAAGCTCAAAGAGTATGATGGAACCGGACAATGCGATACACTTGCTTTGGTTGTACAGGATCGGAGTACAGACACTTGTAAGACGTTAACAATTGACCGTAACACGATGACAAATGTAAAAAGCCTGAGTGATAAGGGAGAATATCTCGCTACTACGAAGATTCAACTGTCACTGGCACATGCGATGAGTCTGGATCATAAAAAACGGGCAGAAAATACAGTAGATGCGGTATCAAATCTGTTTGATGGACAGAAGATTGACGGATATGCCATGGTTAATATGGGAGCGATTGTTCCGGTGAATGATATGGTTGGCGGCGTAATTGTGAAAATTACAGACGAATTTCCAGGAAGCAAAACACTTATAAAAGGAAAGACGGTCACTTTAAAAGGAAACGATGCAGAAACATTTGTCCGCGAGCGTAAAGACGTTGGAGACGGACTGAACGACAACCGTATGAAACGGCAGCAGGTATATGAAGTTGCATTTAAACAGGCGTTTTATAAGAAATGCAATGAAAATAAAAAGTTTCCACTGGAAGTTTACAATACATTGCAGGATTATATGACGACGAATATTACAGCGCAGCAGTTTTCCAAGCTTGCAGTATTGATGGCGTCTGCCAAAGCTGATACAAAACTGACGGTGAAAGGAAAAGAAGGTTTTGACGATGACGGATGGCAGACATTTACACCAGATAAGGACAGCTTAAAACAGGTTGAACTGGAGCTGTTTTATAAGAAACAAAAATAACGACAGAGTACTGTCGTTGATAAAGGTATGAAAGGTATAATAAGGAGAAGCAACATGAACCAAAAACAATCAAATGATGAATTGGAAATTGATTTGCTGGAAGTGGCAGGGATGCTTTTAGAAAAATGGCATTATTTACTGGTCTGCTTTTTAGCAGGAGCTGTGTTATTTAATGCATTTGCATTTTTCGGCATTAAGCCAACTTATGAATCAACAGCCAAACTTTATATTGTAACAACATCTGAAAACTCCGTGGTGAATTTAAATGATCTGAACCTCGGAACTTCACTGACATCCGACTATGAACAGTTAATGCTCAGCTATCCGGTATTAGATAAGGTAATCAAAAAACTGGATTTGAATACAACATCAGAGAATCTGAAAAAGGCATATACTTTAACTAATCCGGATGATACACGAATCCTGGAGATTAAAGCGACAAGTACAGATCCGGAGAAAGCAAAAGAGTTAGCTGATACGATGGCGGAAGTGGCAATGGATTATCTGCCGGACACAATGAGTGCGATGACACCCAACTTTGCACAGCATGCGAAAGTTGCAGATCATAAGGCGAATCCAAGCTATGGCAAGTATACAATCATGGGCGCATTGTTAGGACTGATAGCCTGTGCAGGTGTACTAATCGCAGGATATCTGATGGATGATACGATCCACTCATCCGAGGATATGGAGAAATATTTTGATCTTGTTCCATTGACTTCTATTCCAGATAGTGATCTGTTTATTGAGAGCGAATCAGATATGAAAAAAACAAGAAAAAGGAGGGGAAGAAGATAATGAAAGAATTAGCAATTAATCTTCCGGAACTTCCATATGCAGTAGAGGAAGCAATGAACCGTCTGCGTATTAATATTAAGTTTTGCGGAAATGATACAAAGAAGATCCTGATGACAAGCTGTCTTCCGAATGAAGGAAAGAGTACAGTAGCAATCTTCTTATGGAAAATGCTTGCAGAAGCCGGATTTCCGACAGCCTTCGTAGATGTAGATCTTCGTAATTCCGTTGTAAGAAAAAGATACGATGTAGATTATAATGAAGAGACAAGTGGTCTGAATCATTATTTGTCTGGAATGGCAGAGTATGAGGATGTAGTATATAAGACTAACATTCCAGATGCATACATGGTACCATGTACACAGCTTTTGGAGAATCCGTCCCCGCTTTTGGAAGATGCACGATTCAAGCAGTTATTAGATAAGCTGGCAGAGGAATATCGTTTCGTAATTATCGATGCACCGCCGCTCGGCAGTGTTGCAGATAGCACATTGATTGCATCTATGTGCGATGGAGCAGTATTGGTTGTCCGTGCAGGAGAAACATCTAAAACATGGATCCGTCAGTCTTTATATGAGATTGAACAGTCCGGTTGTACACTCCTTGGAACAGTACTGAACCGAGTAGATGTAAAAGCAAAAAAATATGGTAAATATGGCAAGTACGGTAAATATGGCTATGGATACGGTTATGGATATGTACAGCAGTCAGAAGATAAATCATCCAAATGATAAGGGGGATAAACAAGTCCACGTGGTTAGGACTGTTTATTATAGAACAATTGAAGTAACAAAGTAAAAAAGGAGTTGAGTCCAATGAAGACATTAAAGAAAACATTGTTTCTCATCTTTACATTGACAATGTTGATGGGAATGACAGCTATGGCTGCTAATTCACCTTCTAAATCAACATTCAAACCAACACTGAAGAAAACATCTACAGTGTACAATGGTAAAACTCAGAAAGCTACTATTGTAGTAAAAGATGGCAAGAAAACATTAAAAGAAGGCGTTGATTACAAAGTATACAATACTTCACACAAAGCTGCCGGAAAACATGTTGTAAAAGTAAAAGGCCTTGGTAAGTATGCTGGACAGACTTGGAAAGCTACTTATACAATTAAACAGGCAAAACAGACTGTAAAAGTTTCTAGGAGCTCTTACACAGTAAAAGCTTCTAAAGTTAAAAGAGCAACTCAGTCTACAAGACTGAAAGTAACTAAGAAAGCTGGTAAGACAACCTATAAGAGCAACTATTCTAAGATTAAAGTTAAAAACGGAAAGATCTATGTAAAGAAAGGTGCTAAGAAAGGTACTTACAAGATTACAGTTACTGTAAAAGATACTAACTACAAAACTGTAAAAAAGACAATTAAAGTTAGAGTTAAATAATTTTGTTAGATTAGCGAAAAATTCCCTGACCACGCAGGGAATTTTTTTATTACCTTTCTTATCTCTTGCCAAGGCAACATTTGTAACGTATAATAGAAATTGTCTTTAAATGTATCCTGTGAGGAAAAGAAATATCCTGCAAAGGAGAAAAGAAGATAGAAATGCTATCTAGGAGGAATTCTTGTGAAGAGAGAATTAGTGATTGTAATTGACTTTGGCGGTCAATATAACCAGCTGGTTGCAAGACGTGTCAGAGAATGTAATGTTTACTGCGAGATTTATTCGTACAAGACAGATCTTGAGAAAATCAAAGCAATGAATCCTATGGGAATTATTCTGACTGGTGGACCAAACAGCTGCTATGAAGTCGATTCACCAACATATAAAAAAGAATTATTCGAATTAGGAATCCCGGTTCTTGGACTTTGCTATGGTGCTCAGCTTATGATGCATGTTCTTGGCGGAAAAGTAGAACTTTCCGATGTAAAAGAATATGGAAAGACAGAAGTATTGGTAGATAAGAAAGATTCCAAGATTTTTGAAAATGTATCAGAGAAGACAATCTGCTGGATGAGTCATACAGATTATATTTCAAAACTTGCGCCTGGATTTGAAGTGACAGCGCATACGGCGAATTGTCCGGTGGCAGCAGCAGAAGATGTAGAACATGGTTTATATGCGATTCAGTATCATCCGGAAGTACTTCATTCTGTAGAAGGAACAAAGATGCTATCCAATTTTGTGCTTGGAGTTTGCGGATGTGCAGGTGACTGGAGGATGGATTCATTTGTGGAAGAATCGATCAAACAGATCCGTGAAAAGGTCGGAAACGGCAAAGTGTTATGCGCTTTATCCGGAGGTGTTGATTCTTCAGTAGCAGCTGTATTGCTTTCCAAAGCAGTAGGGGATCAGCTGACATGTGTATTTGTAGATCACGGTCTTTTGAGGAAGAATGAAGGGGATGAAGTTGAAGCTGTATTCGGACCGGAAGGTTCTTATGATCTGAACTTTATTCGTGTGAATGCACAGCAGAGATTTTATGATAAACTTGCCGGAGTAACAGAACCAGAGAAGAAGAGAAAGATCATCGGAGAAGAATTTATCCGTGTATTTGAAGAAGAAGCAAAGAAAATCGGGGCAGTAGATTTCCTTGTGCAGGGAACGATTTATCCGGACGTTGTAGAAAGTGGTCTGGGTGGAGAATCTGCAGTGATTAAGTCTCACCATAATGTTGGTGGACTTCCGGATTATGTAGATTTCAAAGAAATCATCGAGCCACTTCGTGATCTGTTCAAGGATGAAGTACGTAAAGCAGGACTGGAGCTTGGTATTCCGGAGAGATTGGTATTCCGTCAGCCATTCCCGGGACCGGGACTTGGAATCCGTATCATCGGCGAAGTAACGGAAAAGAAAGTTAAGATTGTTCAGGATGCAGATGCTATTTACCGTGAGGAGATGGACAAAGCCGGAATGAACAAGACAGTCGGACAGTATTTTGCAGCACTTACAAATATGCGAAGTGTAGGAGTTATGGGCGATTTTAGAACATATGATTATGCAGTTGCACTTCGTGCGGTTAATACGATCGACTTTATGACAGCAGAAGCAGCCGAAGTTCCTTATGAAGTATTGAATAAGGTAATGAACCGAATTATTAATGAGGTAACAGGTGTCAACAGAGTAATGTATGATCTGACGAGTAAGCCGCCTGGAACGATTGAGTTTGAATAGTTGACGCTGGGCTACAAAGCCCGTAACCACGGGGCTTTGCGGCTTTGGGTGTTTGAAATTGCATTATCATTGCATTTTTATATTTCTTTGTGATACATTGCAGTATGCTGATTACTGGTATAATTAGCAATACTTTGAGAAGCTGACTGGTAGCTGAGAACCCCGGTCAGCTTCTTTGCAATCTCAATATTGGTGTTTGGATACAGATGACCATAAGTTCCTAGTGTCGTCTGTATTTTTTCATGTCCAAGACGCTCTTTAATCAGCAGTGGATTTTCGCCCATGCTGATAAGCAGGGAAGCATGCGAATGTCTCAGGGCATGAATTTTGATTCTGTGGACACCAGCTAAATTTGCCAATTTCTCTAATGCTCTTGGAAGCGTTGTTTTGCTGGTGGGTGTACTGTTATAACTCAGGACGAATCCACAATTTGGTAAAACCTTTGCCTGGACCGCCTTCCATTCTTGTAATTCCTTGATGGTATCAGCATCAATATAAATGGTACGGTTGCTTGCCTGCGTCTTAGGTTCAACGAATTTGTAGTCATTCATTGTTTTATAGTACAGTGTTTTACTAATAATCAGCATACCTGTTTCAAAATCAATATCATCCCACTGTAAGGCGGCAGCCTCTCCAATACGCATTCCAGTCATAAATAAAAGCCAGAACGAGATGAAGAGATAGTGCTCGTAGTAGTCACCTTTGTACAGCAGGGATATTACCTTCTGAAACTCCTCCAAAGTCCAGAAGTCGATCTTTACTTTTTTAGATTTGATATTGCCGATCATGCGGGCAGGATTCTTCTTTGCAAGTCCGAGGATAATCGCCCGGTCAAAAGCTAAACATAACATTCCCTGAACAATGCGTACATAGTTTGGACTGAATTGTTTTGCCAACTTGAGCTGCCAGGTCTGTACATTTATCGCTTCTATTTCGGACACTTTCTTCTTGTAGAAATAGGCAAAGTGTTTTTGAATGGTCGAGTAACGATTCTTGTAGGTACTTTCTTTCACCTGAGTTTTGTACCACGGAAGATAGATTTCTTCAATAAACTTTTTGAAGGTAATGTCTTCCTTCTTATCAGCTAATTCTTCCGTTGATGCAAGAATCAATTTGGAATACTCGGCACGGGCTTCTTTTTTTGTTGAGAATCCGCTGCGGTATTTTTGAATCTGTTTTCCGGTTACAGGATGATATCCGAGGTTGGCTCGAAAATAATAAGTGCCGTTTTCTGCTTTTTTAATTGGATCTTTTGCCATGATTTCACTCCTTACTAAAATGCAAAAAGCACGATCATTCTTGCTTATCGGGCAAAGTAATCCCTAATAATTCTTCAACGGCTTCTTTTGGAACCCTGTCTAATTTTCTGGATTGATAATAGGTATGCCCCTTTTCTACCATAAGTTCCTTTGCTTTTTTAATAATATCAGCAGCAAAGGAAGGACCATAGCCTAATTCAATCAAATCCCTTTTTGTTACAGTTATCATGAATCTCCTTTCCACAGACAGGGAATCAACTTGATACCTGTCTATTATTATATCAAATTTTGAGTAAAAGCTCTCTAATAAAAGCGCTATAAGCTAAAATCCCAAAAGTCTATGTTATTCTTTCAGAAGCCAGTTCCTATGCCCGCTCCGGCCACGTAAAACGGTGTTACTTTGTAACTATTAAGCTGCAGGCGTGCGAAGATGCAAACTATCTGCAGTCACCTATATCAATCTCCCGAAAGATTTCTTTTGTTTTCAAGGTACAGCGAATGGATATATTACCCATTCAATTGAGTAATAGGGACTTTTCCTTTAAGATTGAAAAATTTTAAGAAAAAATGATAAAAATAAAAGCTGCCTTGATTTGGCAGCCACGGAAATCTATTTGCGTTTTAGAGCCAGACGATTCAGCATGGAAATGAGCGCAAGCATATCCTCGTCATCGAGTTGTTTCATCAGATCAGTTGCTTTGTCAATCAGAGGAAGATTGTGCAGCTCTGAATCGAAGAACTGTTGAGGAGTGACTTCCAGATAGTCACAGATATCCAGAAAGCTCTGCATGGTAGGCAGAGAACGTCCGGAAGTGAGGGACTGGATGTAGCTTTTATTTTTGCCAAGATCCAGACTCATCTGATATTCAGATACATTTTTCTTTAAACGCAGTTCGCTGATGCGTTCTCCAATAAAGTTTTTATCCATACATTTACACCTCTCTTCCACATTTTAAACTATTTACTTACAACAAATTACGGAATAGAATAGAGATATATTTGAAATATATAGTGATTGTTCCGTAATATAACCGTAATTTACTAAAATAATACAAAAAAAGAAATTATGGATGATAGAAAATGGATTTTGGGGTATGATGATAGCAAAGGAAGTGGATGTCTGTGCGGATTATAGGAAATGAGCAGGAAATTGAATGGGCAAAGGAAGCACTGCGGAATCAATGTAACGATTGTCCCTACTTGGAGTCCTGTAATGAAAAGGCGAAAGAGGAGTCAAAGCAGTGTGGAGCGGTTCGGTTTGGCTGCCGGGAGTATCTGAAAGAGAAGATTGAATTCGTAGTAGAAAAATAGATGTAGTATTTTGAACAAATATAAACACCATATATAGTATAAGCCTGAATTGACATGAGGAATATCTTGTGCTAGTATACTGATATAGTTTATTTTATGCACACCCTTTTTGGGGAGTTTCGGGATTCATAAGAATCTCCAAACTTACAGGAAACAGCAGGAGCTGATTCCTGGCATAAGTTGTTTATGTTTGTAGTGAGTGTCACGGTATGCCTTTTTTGGCTGCGTGGCACTTTTGTTTTTTCAGGAAGAAACCAGACTTTTAAGAATGAACAGAGAAAAGACTCTCTTTTCATTCTTTTTTTGTGCTTACATTTAGGTTTCGGCATAGTTGCATGCCACAACCAGCTTCGGCTGTTGATGGATAAATATTATTTTAAGAAAGGTGGATAAGAACATGAATGAAGCAAGAGTGTATGCAGATGGATTTGAGAGATCCTTTGCAGAAGTAAAAGATCTGCTGGAGTTTCTGGCAGAGAGAGGGAGAAATGCCAAATGGATCAGAAAGCCAACGAATACGTTACGGCTGGCACCACTGGAAAAGGAGGCTCAAAATCTGGATGCGGCAGATGCATCCATGGAAGAAATTTTGGAGGATACAGAGAAGAATACGCAGCTTGTACTGAAAATGAGAGGAGAATCCTATCCGGTACGTGACTGTGCCATCCGCACCATTTTAAGCCGCGCAGGTGTCAATGGAGACGGGCTTCGCAAGCTGGATAAGGCAACATATGCGAAGGTAGTCAATTACTGCCTGCGGGTTGCAAAAGGGGATGCCCTGATTAAGATTGCGGACGGAAAGGTTTCCGCAGTACATGGCGGGGATAAACATGATTATTGCATCCTTGATATGAAAGCCATGTTTGAGACAACTTGCGAATATCTGAATCTGAATTTCAAAGGCAGTGTTTACATGGAGGGCTCTGGTATCTATGACCATTCCATTGTATCTGCCATGTGGAAGCTCGGAGGAAGTCAGGAACTTCTGGATACTTACCGAAAAGCACTGGATGCACACGGAATGGATGAGAAGATCCTGTCACCGGCACTTCGTTTTACCACATCTGACGTGGCAGCGAGCGGTGCAAATCTGTATCCGATGCTTTTGACAGACGGACCAAACGGCGTTATCAGTCTGGGAAGTCCAATCAAGCTGGCTCACGATAAAGGGGCAACGATTCTGGACTTCCGGAAAAATCTGGAGCAGGTATGCGCCCGCTATGTGGATGCGATGAAGAATCTTACTCAGCTTATGGACATTGAGATCCGTAATCCGGTGAACTGCCTGAAGCTGCTGATGAAGGAACTTGGCATTAAACAGAAGATCCGGAATGAGGTGGTGGAGCTATTTGTATCCCAGAACGGGGAAGGTGCCTGTACGGCACATGATCTTTATTATGCCATGAATGAAGCCTCCTTTTTTGCAGCCTGTGAAGGAATGTCCGGACAGGGCATTCTGAAGCTGGAGGAGGATATTACGAAGGCGCTTATAAAAGACTGGAAAAAATATGACGTTTATGGAGCAGTCAAATGTTAGGAGGAATTGGAATGAATAACAAAGCAGAGTATACACCGGAAAAGGTTGTGGATATCAGTAACCTGTCAAGAGAAGACTGGTTGGAATACCGCAAAAAAGGAATCGGCGGCAGTGATGTAGCGGCAATCATGGGGATCTCTCCATTTGCCACTATCCGGGATCTGTTTTACAACAAAACAGGTGTGCAGCCGGTCATTCAGGAGGAAGAGGAAAGCAACTGGGTTGCCAAGGAAGTCGGACACCGGCTGGAAGATCTGGTGGCAGAAATCTTTTCCAAAAAGACCGGACTGGAAGTATTTCCGGTACGTGTCATGTTCCGGCATCCATTATATCCGTTCATGCTTGCAGATGTGGATTTTTTTGTTCGTATGCCGGATGGGAAATTTGCGATTCTGGAATGTAAAACCTGCAATTATAATGCGAAAGATAAGTGGGCTGATGAGGGGATTCCAGCTCATTATGTGCTGCAGGTAAGGCATTATCTGTCTGTGATGAATATGCAGAAAGCCTTTATCGCATGCCTGTATGGAAATAACGAGAATGAGTTTGTGTATCGCACCATTAAGCGTGATCTGATTGAGGAAGAAGACATCATTGATCAGGAAACGTATTTCTGGCAGGAACATGTATTGAAAAATGTAGTACCGCCGCATAACGGGAATTCCGATCTGGTTCTGGCAAATATCCGTAATTATGGTGGTTTTGCAGACAAATCTATTCCGGAAATTGTGCTTTCCGGTCTGGAATCAAAAAATCTTGAGAAGTATCTTACCCTTTCGGAGGAAAAGTCACAGTTGGAAAAACGGAAAAAGGAAATCGAAGCAGAACAGCGGGCAATCAGTGTTCCTTTTGTGGAACAGCTGGGGCAGGGCTGCAAGGCAGTGCTGGAGGACGGTACGAACCGTTACCGTATTACCTATAATCCGACCAGACGTACTTCGGTTGGGAAAGACCAGATGGAGAAGCTGAAAAACCAGCATCCGGATATCTATGAGGAATATACAAAAACAACGGAGAGCCGTACTTTCCGAATTAAGAAGGAGGCGGCGTAATGAGAAAACCAAATGAACGGATGCGGATAAAAAGCTGGAGGGATATAAACAATGAGGTGCAGATTTAAACATAAGATTTTCCAGAATGAGGAGAATGGGTATACGATTGCCATATTCACCACACAGGATACGTCTGTCCCCCTGTCAGCCAGAGACAAATATCTGGCATCCCGGAATATCATCGGCTTCTCAGCGATTGGATTCGGTCTTCCGCTTACAGACGAGATTGAGCTTGAGATGGAAGGCAGATGGGAGAGCGGAGAGCATGGAACTCAGTATCAGGTGGAAAATTTCATGGAGGTTGTACCACGGACAAAGGAGGGTATCTTAGGATACCTTTCTTCCGGTGCAGTCAAAGGTATCGGTCCCAAGATGGCAGATACTATTTTCCGGAAGTTTGGGCTTCAGACACTGGAAATCATGGAAAACAACCCGCAGGAACTCTTGAAGATCCGTGGAATTTCCGAGAAGAAGCTGGCTGCTATTGTGGAGTCCTATGGAAAAAACCAGGTGTTCCGGGAACTGATGACGTTTCTGGCGCCTTTTAAGGTAACACCCAAAAAAGTGAATATGATTCTGAAGAAATTCGGAAATGAATCGGTGGATATTATCCGGCACCGCCCTTACATGCTGAGTGCAGTCAAAGGCTTCGGGTTTCTGACTGTGGATGCGATCGGAAGACAGTGCTGCTGTGCACTCAATGATCCCATGCGGATATCTGGGTGCATCGGACATATCATGAATCAGGCAATGAAAGAAGGACATCTGTTTAAGCAGCGTCAGGAGGTTATGAAGGAAGCACTGGAAATGCTGAACCGGGATCTGCAGGTCATGGCAGTATCGGAGCAGGATGTCAGTCAGGTGCTTTACCGGCTGGTGCTGCAAAAAAGCATTGTTGTGGAGGAAGAACGGATCTATTCTATCCGGCAGTATGAAGAAGAAACACAGACCGCTTCCATGATAGCCAGACGGCTTTTGGAGAAGCCGGTTTTGCTGTCCATTGAACCGGAGCTGGAAAAGGCACAGAAGACACTGGGGATCACGCTGTCAGAAACACAGAAACAGGCAGTGCGAATGGTGTTTGCACATCCCATCAGTATTATTACCGGAGGTCCCGGAACCGGAAAGACAACGGTTCTCAAGGTGATTCTCTATATCCATCAGGCGTTATGCAGGTCAGAGGTACAGCTTATGGCTCCGACCGGACGTGCGGCAAGACGTATGGTGGAGAGTACCGGCTGTGAAAATGCATCCACGATGCATCTGGCCCTGGGGCTTTTGGGAGATGATACGGATTTTGAACCGGATTTTGAGTACCTGTCTGCCGGATTTCTAAATGTAGATGAGGTGTCCATGGTGGACATGCATCTTGCCTATGAATTTTTCCGGCGGGTTAGCAGACATGCCAGAGTCCTTTTAGTCGGGGATAAGAACCAGCTCCCATCCGTAGGAGCCGGGGATGTGTTCCGGCAACTGATTGCCTGCGGGCTGATTCCGGTCACGGTACTGGATCTGGTTTACCGGCAGGGCGCTTTGAGCAGCATACCTTATAATGCAAAACTGATGCAGGAGAACAAGACTAATCTGAGCTTTGGGGAGGATTTTCAGTTCATTGCCTGTAAAGGAGCAGATGAAGCGGCAGAGATTGTCCGGAGGATTTATCTGGACGAGATTGCAAAAAACGGCATGGATCAGGTACAGATCCTGACTCCGTATCGGAAACGCAGTGCTGCCGGAGTGGATGAATTGAACAAATCTCTGGAAGATTTTGTAAATCCGCCGATCGCAGGGAAGAAGGAACTGCATATCGGCAGTCAGGTGTTCCGGGTTGGCGATAAGATTTTACAGAATAAAAATACCGAGATGGCGAGTAACGGCGATCTGGGCAGGATACTGGACTGTATCACGGATGAGGATGGAAATGCCAGGGCAGTGATCGGATTCCCGGACGGGCGGCAGGTGCAATATGAAGCTGACCAGATGGAAATGATCGAACATGCAAACGCAACAACCATCCATAAGGCACAGGGTTCCGAATGTCCGGTTGTCATCATCCCTTGGGTGAAAGCCTTTTACATGATGCTGAAGCGCAATATTCTCTATACCGGAGTGACCAGAGCGAAAAGCAAGGTTTATCTGGTAGGGGAATGGGCTGCAGTCTGTCAGGCAATCCATACGGATGACAGTGGGACAAGGAACACCATTCTGAGTGAGCGGATCGTACAGTATTACGATCAGTATCAGAGTGAACAGAAACCGGAAATGGAGCAGTTAAAACTTGTTGTTTAAAAATATTTTTCAACTTTTGAAATAAGCGGACTATTACTCTTATATAGGGGAACGTCTGCTTTTCTAAATGAAAGGAGCAGAGAATGAAAGAATTATTGTATAAGAAATCAGAGGCAGTTGCCGCTTTAAACCGTGTGGATGGCTTCCATCCGATGGAACTGGCAAGAAAGATTGGAGAAGAAGGGCAGGAGGAGCAGCTTTATCTGGATGTGAAATACCGGAAGCTCTGGTTTCGTCTGGTCAATCCGGCAGGAAAGATCATTAGCCGGATTATCACTTTCACAGAGAATATGGCAGTTGTGGAAGCACGTATCTATCTGGATAAATGTGATCAGGAAGACAATTATGTAGCCAATTCCTTTTCACAGAAATTCCGGAGCGATGATCCGAAGTTTGGAGACAAATTTTTGGAAATGGCGGAAACAGCAGCCGTAGGAAGGGCATTATCGGATGCCGGATATGGTGTGCAGTTTGCGGATGTGGGAGAGGAAAATGATCCTGCACAGGTAGATGCCGGAATTCCATATCAGAATCCACAGATGCCGGATTCAGGTGCCATGGAAAATGCAGCCATGCCGGATTCGGGTGTCATGCCAAATGCCCCTATGCCAACTTATGGAGAGATGTCAGGTCAGCCGGAATATGCAGGCCAGCAGATGATGAATCAGTTCTATCAGCAGGCACAGGCGGCGGGAAGCACCATTTACCATGGCAGTGGACAAATGCCTGGCTACGGTTCCGCTCCGGCTGCCTCTACGCCGCCAAAGACCGGACAGATGCTGCAGGGAGCATTACAGAATCTGGATGTGTCCCTTCCGGTAGAAGAACTGATGAAACGCATGAACTATGAAATGGCAGTCGAGACTGTGATTCCGGGAAAGGGAAAATACGGCGGAAAGACCATGGGACAGGTGGCAGTTGAAAGCCCGTCAACGATCCAGTGGTTTGCCGAGCAATATTCCGGACCGAACAATCTGGTTCCGGTGGCAGCAAAGGTAATTTTACAAAAAGCAATGCCGATGGCTGGTTAAGGAAGAACCCCGCAGAGAGCTTTTTTCTGCGGGGGAAAGGAGGAATATACCGGGATGTATTATGATATGTCTGGGTTTGATTATGGAATACTGGATGTGGTGCAGGTGCTGCATCTCAGAAAGCGGCGGGGAAACTATTATGACTGCCCGTTTTGTGGAGAGACGCATGGAAAACTCAATATCAATGTGGAAAAGAATGTATTCCGGTGCAACCGCTGTGATGCGTCCGGGGGGATGCTGAAGCTTTATGCGGATTTGCACAATGTTACACTCTCCGAAGCAAATCAGCAGATCCGGGAAGCATTAGGAAAAGGAGAATACCGGACGGATTATATCAAAGCAACGCCGGTACAGGAAGAAAAGGCAACGGCAGAGCTTGCACCCATAGAGGAAATCCATCGGACGTATCAGAGAATGCTGTCCATGCTCACGCTTAACAGGAAGCATCAGGAGGATCTGCAAAGACGGGGATTAAAACCGGAACAGATCGAAGCACAGCGTTACCGGAGTGTCCCGCTGTTTGGAATGAAGAAGCTGGTCAAAAGGCTGGCAGAAGAAGGATATATGGTGAAAGGCGTGCCGGGATTCTACCGGGATACAGACGGAAACTGGACGATTAACTTCAAAGCAGAAAACTCAGGAATCCTGATTCCCATAGTTTCTTTGGACGGGTTCATCCAGGGTTTTCAGATCCGGGTAGATCATGTGACTGACACGAAAAAATATATCTGGCTGTCCAGTGTCAATTATGACCAGGGAGTTTCCTCCGGAAGTCCGGTACATGTGATCGGTGATCTTGCTGCAGAACGTGTCTATCTGACCGAAGGAGCCTTAAAAGGGACCATAGCCCATTATCTGTCCGGCGCTACCTTTGTGTGCGTTGCCGGAGTGAACCAGTACCGGAATCTGAAACCGGTGCTGGAGCGGATGAAAGGATATGGGATGAAACAGCTTTTGGAGGCGTATGACATGGATAAGAAGATGAAAGTAACCTGTAATCACCATGACAGTAAGTGTGCGGTCTGTTTTGAGCGTTCTCCTGTTATCTGCCGGCATAAGGCGGAGAAGCGGAGGATTATCCAGAACGGCTGCAATAAGGTCTATGAAATCTGCCGGGAGCTTTCCCTGCCGATGAACCGGATGGTCTGGGATATGGACGAGAACGGGGAGTGGAACGGGAAACTCAAGGGGATTGATGACTATTTAGCTGCCATCAAACAGAAGGAAGGAGCCGGAGCACAGACTTCGGCTCTTCCGAAAGGAGAACAATCATGAGAAAAAAAGGAAATACGGTGCTTGCAGGACTCATTATCTGCCTGTTGTTTGTTTTTCTCGCAGCGGCAGGAAAACTCTTTGGTGCTTATCTGAAGTATCAGAAAGGGGACGTAAGTTACGAGAAACTGCAGGAATATGTTCAGAAACCAGAGGAAGAAGAATCACCGGAGCCTGAGAAAGAGAAGGAGGAACCTCAGAGCAGGTATCTGGAAATTGACTTTGCAGGTTTAAAAGCGGTTAATCCGGATGTTATAGCGTGGATTCAGATTCTGGCACTGGACATTAGTTATCCGGTGGTACAGGGGAAAGATAATGCATATTATCTTCATCACCTTTTTTCAGGAGAATCCAATATCAATGGGAGCATCTTTGTGGATTGCCATAATCAGCCGGACTTTACGGATCAGAATACGATCGTGTACGGGCATAATATGAAAAACGGGAGCATGTTCGGAACTCTGGATAAGTACCAAGACCAAACGTTATTTGAACAGCATCCGGAGTTTTATATTTACCTGCCGGGAAAGATTCTCAAGTATCGTATCTTTTCCTGCTATGCGGGAAGAACCGGAAGTGAGGGATATAGGTATCATTTCCCGGAAGCGGAAGATTTTCAGATATTTCTGGATACGGTGTCTTCTTATGGGGATTATGATACCGGCACCGAGCTGTCGGTAACGGATCGGATAGTTACGCTGTCTACCTGTGTCAATTCCAGACGGAATTACCGCTATCTGGTACATGGAAAATTAAGCAGTGAGATCATCACTGAGGAATAAAAGAATCATGCTGGTGTGAGAAGAAATTTCTTATGCCAGCTTTTATTATGGGAGGAAATGTAATGGGAACAGAATTGGTTATGGAACATGCAAACGCCTGGCACAGATGATAGTCAGTGAAAAGGACAAGTTATTTGATGAAAGAGTGGAGGCTCTTGTAAAACTTTATAGAAGGGCGGAATTTTATCTGAAGCAGGGATTTCTGGAGAGCATCGTCTGCGAGTTCCATCAGAAGAAAGTGGAAATGATTATGCAGGCGGAAACAAAAGGAGAAATAACGGAAATACTGAAATTATCAAAACCGCATTTTGATGGGAACAAGTTTGTCTAGCAAAAGATATTTATTCTGGTGTTGCAAGTGCTGTTGGCAGACCTGAGAGAGTATCGGAGAGACTTGTATATCGTGAGATGGATTTGTCAGCACATAGATTGGAAAATATGCCAAAATGCAGAGTTATTTTTGAAAAATATACTGAATCATATCCTGAGAATTACGCAAGGAAGATCATATGGGCATATAAAAAATTACAGGTGGAGAGAGATAAGCCCTTTTATTGGTCAGATATTAGAGCGTTATCTGGCGTAAAAAAGCATAATTTTCAACTAGCTCGTCCATATTGCCGAAAAAACAATATCATTTTTATGTATAGCAATATTATCCATGAATTCTTTAGGATTATCATAAACATACAATTGGTTACAAGATTTTTTTAAACTTTCAACTATTGTATCAAAATACAGTTTTGTAGAAAATTCGAGGTTATTCGAATACAATGTGACTGTTTCATCTGCCTCTCTCGTATCACATAGTAATACAATGTTTTCATTGATTTTTTCCATAAATCTCCCTCCCTATTGATAGAAAACTCTAGATTATCTGCCATGTTTAAATGATTTTGGATTTGAAGGGTTAACATATAGAAAGATTTCATAGGAAGACTGTGAATACTCTAGTAACTATAGTCGATTTATAGTATTGTTTCCTGCAATGAGTAGAAGAAATCTGGGAATGTCAAAAGCGTATATAGAATTTAACAGTCAGGGAGTAGAGTAACTATGTCGAATAATTGTTCTTAATTATTATTATTATCCGTTATGGGAGATTAGGAAGATGTGCCTCAAGAATGGCTTTTGCTATCTAAATTGATCATTTTGAATTGAGAAATGATAGAAATACCAACGATGATAGAGATGGGGGATGGAATATTAAAATAAAAGGATTAGCTTTTCGCGTCACTTTTTGTTGATTAATGTGTCTATATATATAAAAGGGTTATAGTATTAGCCACTTAAAAATACATGCACTCTATGAATGGAAAGAAGAGTGCATGTATAAATAAAAAATTCATGTCCTAAAAACATATCAGTTATGTCCAAAAAGATGTAAAAAATAATATGCATGTTATAATTAAGAAAGACGCGAGGCAAGAAATTCTAATACATCCAGAATCTCTGCTTGCTTTTCAGGAGAGAACTTTTGGATGTTGATTTCTATTTTCTTGGAAATTAGAATGCTGTCATCTTTAGTATAGGTAAATACATCGCGGAGAACTTCTTGGCGTGTAACCTGAAGTGCATCTGCAATCTCACAAACGAAGTCCAAAGTGAGACTAGATGATCCATTTTCGATACGGCTCATGAAACTAGAAGAAATATGAAGTGTTTCAGCAAGTTTGGCTTGTGTAATGCCTTGAGATTTTCGTATTGTTTTGATTCGTTCTCCTGTTTTCATGATGAATCGTTCTCCTTTCGATAAATATATTGTACCAATAGTGATAGAAAAAATGAATTTACATATATGCAACATATTTACATATAGTAAAAACAACTATACTATAGAAGAAAAAGGGGTACAGTTGAATGTATAATGAAGTTGAAGTAAAAGCGATTTTAATTGCAGTACATAATATTGAGAATGTTGGGTTAAATAGTAAGAAAGTGCTGCTAAATAGTATCGAGTGGCTTAGATGCCAGTATGAGATTACGCAGGATGAATCTTTTTTAATAAAAGCTGTTTGGCATATCTACGCTTATTTGGAATTGGGATATCCATACATAAGCGGTGAACTTGAATTTAACAGAATTTTAAATTGTTTGCAGTTAGATATAAATACTGTATTTCCTAAAAAAGGATGGGCATATAAAAAAGTGGCATTGAAGAAATCAAATATAAATCAAATATTGGGAAGATGGCATCCACATTTTCAATCTATGAAGATTGAAGCAGCAATTCTTGATATTATAGATAAGGTGGAAAACAAAAAAATAGGGAGTTTTATATACCATTGTGGAAAAATGCTGGAGCAGAAGGATAATAAAGCATTATGGGAGAAAACGTTTGTCTTACGTGTTACAGAGGATGAGGCTGTCCTTCAAGATGTGAATAAGAGCAAATATTATATATTTGATGAGGTGTGCAGATGATTAAAATAGCAACAATTGAGGATGAAGAAAATATAAGACAAGAAATAGTTCGGTATATAAAAAAAGGGATCGGTAGTATCGAAGGAGTTGAAGTTGATGTATACGAATCAGCAGAGCGCTATTTGCTTGTTGGAGGAAGATATGACTTGGTTATTTCCGATATAGAACTTCCGGGGATCAGTGGTCTGGAATTAGGGAAAAGAATAAAAGAGAACAATCCGGATGTGTACCTCGTTTTTCTAACATCACACTCTGAGTTTGCGTCAGAGAGTTATATCATAGAAGCATATCAGTATATTTTGAAAAAGGATATAGAAGAGAGACTTTCACCATTGATTGAAAGAGTAGTTCATGAAATAAAAAAAGACTATGAAGAATATCGGTGGGTTGGCACTAACCAGAGAAAAATTAAAATATACCATAAAGATATTGTATGTATTCAAAAGATTAAAGGCTCAAAGTATGCAGAGTATATTACGGAAAATGGGAAGTATATGGAACGATTGTCTATGAATCAGATTCTTGAACAAATACACAGTAATGCTTTTATATTAGTGGATCGAGGACATGCAGTGAACGTAAATCATATTGTCAGAGTACGGGGGAATGTGATTCAGATGGATAACGGTGAAGAAATTACAGTTAGCCGGGTACAGAGTTCACAGGTGAAAGAAAAAATAACAGCGTATTGGAGAGCATTAAGATGAATCAGATCATTCTTTCAGGAATACAGATTACAATATCTATATGGGAAATGTGGATGTGTTATGAAATTTTATACATGACGGTATTAGATAAAAAATACGCTGACAAAAAGGAGACCATTATCCGATGGGCGAACATATTTGTTGTAGGAAGCTTGTTGGGAATTAATAGATTAATTGCTTTTTTTTCCAGAACAATGCTGGGGCTTGTAGTTATTTTAACTATCATGTGTATGTATGGGATAAAGAGAAAAAAAGTAGTGTTAAGTGCAGGAATAGTATTCGTTTATTTTGAATTTATTGCAATTCTGGATTTTATTTTAGCATTTATAAGTATGGAGTTTATAAAAGAGCAATTTGAGCATGTGATATATATATATGCTTTGACGTGGCAGAAAGTGCTTATATATTTTTTTACAAGAGGAATTATTCTATTAGGTATTGTGAATATAAAAAAAAGAGAAGAGAGCATACGCAGTATGATAGAACAATGCTGTGGAATTATAGTTATAACAGGGGCGTTACTATGTGCGGTACTTTTCAAATATCAGTTATGGTTAGATGAAATGGCAAATGGGAGTAAACCTATTCGGGGAATCAATGCAAGTATGAATCTATCAGCTATAAGTTTACTTATTGTTCTAAGCGGTATGTTTATAATCAAATATCAGGTGGTGAAACAAGAAAAAACGACACTTATATTGAGAGATCAGTTATTGGAAGAAAGATATGCAGAGATGCTGAAAAGCCGACAAATGATTCATGACATGAAAAATCATTTACTAGTGCTTCGAAATATGGAGAGAGCAAATCAGTGGGATAAATTACACGATTATCTGGAAGAAATAAGCAAAGATATCCTTGATGATTCAACAAAGATTTGGACAGGAAATAATATAGTGGATTTGATTTTAAATTCTAAGAAAAAGCAAGCAGATTCCGAAGGAATTGCTTTCAGTATTGGTAGCAACATGATTGGGGATGTTCCGTTTAAGGATGGGGAGACGATTTCACTGTTGGGTAATCTGCTGGATAATGCAATAGAAGCCTGTGAGAGAATAAAATCTACAGAAAAATGGGTGACTATAAGAATTAATAGAAGGTATTGTTTATTATATATAGAGATAGAAAATAGTATTGAAGAGCACCCAAAAGAAAAAAATCATCGGCTTATCTCATGTAAGTCAGAAAAGGAGGTACATGGATATGGGTTAAAAAACGTGCGGCAGATTGTAGACAGATATGATGGTACATATTCTTATCAGATTAAAGAAAACAGCTTTTTGACGTGTGTTTCTTTTTTTAGTAATGAGGATGTTTCATAAAAAAGAAAGGGGGGAATACCATGGAACACAGAGAAGAAATGAATTGTGGCGGAGATTTGTGCAAAGAAATGTTGGATGTTGGAGATGGACAAATTGCTGCGAGAAAGCAGTAGCCAAGAGATGATGGGTGGTACACATACGATTGGATGTACACATTTTCTGACACTTTATTGTTGTTAACATGTAAAAAAACAGATGTGATAGTTTAGATTAGCACATCTGTTTTTTTATATCAACATTTCCAAAGGAGAGTAAATATTATGTATGCTAATCGGAATATATAATCTTGTTTTAATGCTGCACTATTTTGTTAAAAAATGTCTATTTGGTAAAGATCTGAAAATTTATTTATAAAACAGTGAATTAGGACTGCTGTTTACTAAATCTGAAAAAGTTATGGTCAAAAAACACACTGTTATGGCCTAACAATTGAAAAGTACAAAATAAAACGATATGATGAAAAAATACAAAAAATGTTAGAAAAGACATTGCGAGGAGGGGAAATAGCCTTTATAAAGCAAACAGAATGGATACGTCAGCTGTAGCTGTTTGTAAGATTTAAGATAAGTGTTGTGAATGAAAAAATTAGTAATTATTAATTGAGAAATATAGTGAAGTGTTTCCCAAAAAGGAGAGTTGTAATATGGGAAAAAGAATTATTTGTGGATGTGTTGTGCTAGGGATAGTTGCGTGCTTGATAGGCTGTCAAAAAAGCGATAATTATGAGTTGATGAAAGAATCCAAACAGCAGGTGTTACCAATTTATGAAAAAAAAGATGCTGAAGTGCAAGGCGAAAAGTGTGCACTGGAAACTTTGCAAGATGTTTATAAATCTGATTATATATTAGAAGAATGGAAAATAGAGAAAATTGGAGAGCCGGGAGGTATTTTCTGTAATGATGAAGCAGTGCTTATTTCGGATAAAAAAACAGATTGCATTTTTGAAGTAGACTATGCGGGTAATATACTTAAAGAAGTTGGTGGAACTGGAAGTGGTGAAGGTGAATTTATATCTCCAAGTGCAATCACTATGTGCAACGAAAAAATTTATGTGCTGGATCAAGGAAATAATCGAATACAAGTATTGGATAAAGAACTTGATTATATTGAAGAAATAAAATTAAAAAATACACAATCAACAGATCCTAATTATATACCAGAAGTGCTTTCTGTAAATCAAGAGAGTATATATGTTACCGGTGTTTCTTTAGAAAATCCAGTAGTTGACAAGTATACAGATGGAAAGTTGAAAGAGATAGGAAGCAATTTTATAGGTTCTATTTATTCATGTAATAATCAGATTTATTTAATCAATTCTATGGTTAGATATTATGATGAAGCGAATGATAGTTTTGGAGCTTTAACATCTTGCCCGGAATGGCTTATGACTATTAAAGATAATAAATTAAAAAAATTATGTGAATTACCAGATGGACTTAATATATCTAGTTTTCTCTTAACAGATAGAGGTATTATTTGCGTTTCATGTGCTGGAGCAGCTGTTTATCGTTTGAGTGAGAATGGTAAATATGAGGAAACAATAACATATATTGATGGATTAGAGGATGAAGAAATACCCCAAATATCTATAAATGAAAAGGAAGAATATTTTATTGTAATGCCAAATGCAAGGAAGATTTTCAAATGCTTTAAGGGTGAGAATTGATAATGGATAGAGTCAATTATTTGTTTTATCAACTATTTCTTAAAATTAAATATGAAAAGAGAAGATATTTTTTATATGTTTTGTCTTTTTATGTAGGGCTATTATTGCCTACATGCTGCATTGCAAATACAAGGTCGGTTGAACAAGTTATTTATTATACTACTTTTAAAGGTATGGAAGATTCTTTTCAAGTAGACTGGCTTAGCAGAACCTTTAATACTATTAAATTAGATAAAGAGATTTCTTATTCTATAAGTGCATTTTATGAAGAATCTTTCCCAGAATGGGAGAACCAATATGTTTCAATAAAGGGAATTGATGAATCTTATTTTTATCCACTTCCAAAAATTGAAGGAAGAACATTTAGTAAAAAAGAACTACAAGAAGGGAAAGATGTATGTCTGATGAATAAACAATATGCGCGTATGCATGCGTGTGAAATTGGAGATATGATTCAAATCAGAGATAAAAGATTAAAAGTTATCGGATTAATAGATAATTCGGTTTATTCGGGGATGATTATACCTTATCAGACAATGCTTAATGTATATAAGGAGGAAAAGGATATACAGTTTTCAGGGACATTTTTTTGCGAAAATGAATTGCAAAAACAAAAAAGAATTGACGAGGTTATTGAACAAATAAAAGAAAAAGATAATCATGCAGATATATTAGGAGTTACAGAAGGAGAAGAATTATATAAAAATGCACTGTACACAAAGATTCAGTGGCGAATTGTTAGGGGAATGTGTGCTCTGGTAGCAATATTATTTTTCATGATTAACGAAACCATTGTGCTAATGGCAAAGGCAAAAAAAGAACGGAAAATCATGGGAATCAATTTGGCACTTGGTGCTACAGAAAGAGATATTAAATATTGTTTGTTTTTTGAAACATTGTTGGTGACTTTATTGGCAGTATTTTTAGTTATGATTACACTAAGACCATTAGCTAAATTAGCATCTTTGGAGCATATTATTATTTTGGACAGTATGGTTATAGTGGAAACAGTTATATTAGCAGTTTGGGCTTGTGAAATATTAACATGGATAATAGTTAGCAGAATTAAAAAAGAAAACATTGCAGATATGGTGAGGACAACGAGGGATATATAATGAAATATACTATTGCAAAAATGTTTCAAATATTGCGACATAATAGATGGGTTTCAATTCTTATGATTATTGAAATTGCACTTGGGATGAGTGTGTTTACATATTCTTTAAATATGTTTTTCTCATTGTCGCGTGAAAAAGAAAATCAAAAAAATCAAGAGAGGGATTTAGTTTTGGAAATTTCAGGTGGTGAAGGTATGAATGATATAGAAAAGCAAGCCTTTACACTGAAGGATTATGAAAAAGTGGACGAGATAACAGATGGTCAGACTTTTTTATATGTTGTATTGCCACAGTTCTATTCTTATAAAAATGAAAACTATGAATTCGTTATGATTTTAGTGGATTATAAAAAGCTTGATTTGAAAAATGGCTATACATATTGGGGAAATGGTCTTCAGGATATTATGAATTGTGAAATGAATCCCATCCCGCAGCTTGAAAAAAAGCAGATGCCCACCAAAATAGCAGAATTAAACTGGAAGACGGAAACAGATGAAATTAAGTTAAAAAAGTGTGTGGTAGCACCAATTACATATATGGAGCAGTATAAAGAGGAAATATCATCGGCAGCTATCCATGTGGAATGGAAAAAGAAGTATTTAAAAAATGAGGAAAAAACAATACAGAAAATAGAGACATATTTATATAATTCACATGACCAAAGTTTTCGTTATCGTATCTACTCTCCAGAAATAGAATTAAGGAATAATACAATAAAAGTGATGACATCCTTACAGGCAATAAATAAGGTAGCATTACTTTTTATGGCGGTTTTTTTGACTGGTATGATTGCTATTTATCAACTTCGATTCGAGCATAGAGAAGAATCATATGGAATTAGTCTGGCATATGGTGCACAATACAAGGAACTCTACTGGGAAATATTTTGTGAGATTTTATTATTAAACAGCATAGGAACGATCATAGGAATAGTCATTGGTTATTTGGTTACTTATTATGTGGATTTTGGAATTATGATCAGTGTAGTGAATGTGCAAGGGAGCTGGTACACATTTCTGAGTGCATATGGGCTGTGTGTAGTACTAAGTAGCTTTGTTTCGGTAATTACTTTTAGAAAACTAAAAAAGAAAAAAATTATTGAATTGCTGAATGTCTATTAGGTGGTGAATTACATGATTATGTTAAAGGGAATAGAAAAAACCTATTGTGGAAAAGAAATTAAGACTAAAGTATTAAAGGGGGTTGATTTGTCAATTTCTAAAGGAGAATTTGTTTGTATCTTTGGGGAATCCGGAAGTGGGAAATCTACATTGTTGAATATTTTAGGGTTATTGGACGATGCAACGATAGGAACTTATAAGTTAGACGGAGTAGATATTCGAAAGTTATCAAAAAAGGAAAGTGCATTTATCAGAAATCAAAAAATTGGATTTGTATTTCAGGCATACCATCTTATACCGGAATTAAATGCGTTAGAAAATCTGGTTGTTCCGTTAGGCTATGCCGGAATGCGGAAAAAAGAAAGAGAAAAAATAGCTTATGAGTTGCTTACGGAATTTGGTATAGATGATTTGGAAAAAAAACATGTCTCTCAAATGTCGGGAGGAGAACAGCAGCGTATAGCAATTATGAGAGCAATAATCAATAAACCACAGATATTGCTTGCAGATGAGCCAACAGGAAATCTTGATAAAGAAAATTCTCAAACCATAATGAATCTTTTTGAACGCTTAAATAAGCAAGGAATGACAATTGTTATGGTAACACATGATACTTCATTGGCGAAATATGGTACGAGAGTGGTCCGTGTGGAGGATGGTCGAATCATTGAAAAAGGGAAGGAAATCTTAAAATAAAACGATTATTCTAGTTGCTAATAGAAAGTGTGAAACATACGAATAAAAAAGTCAAAAAAAATACTGTTGAGAAAGAAGTGAATGTAGTATATGTATACTAATACTATTTGAAAAAGGCTGGGCATTCGGTATCTGCAATATGTAGAAGATATGTGCGGATTTTAGAAAAATTGCTGGATCAAGATGACGAATTTAAGCTTAAGTATAACAATATCAGAGATGAAAAAACAAATTTGACGTGTGATATCTGATGTTTAAGAAAGTGATGGCCTAAAATCGCACTGTTATGGCCAATGTATTGAAAAATAAAGCTGAAATAATATAATAATTAGAAAATGCGGAGTAAAACAATTATTACAACAATATTAAGTATGCTGGATATGAACGCAATTTATAAGATTGCCGAGTTTTACGCGGCAATCTTATTGTGTAATATATATTATTAGGTAGGGATTTAATATGTTTTATCACATAATCATGAAGAATTTTAAAAGCAATCTAAAGAATTACATACTTTTTTTCGTGAGCAATATTCTTGCGATTGCAGAGCTTTTTGCATTCTGGGGATTGAATGATGTGGTCAAGAAGGCTGTAAAAGATGGAGTGACTGCAGCAACGCTTAAGTCAGATTTCGTGCTTGCGGCAGGGCTTATTACATTTATTACGGTCTTCTTGATGATTTTTTCTATGAAATACTATATGAAGCTTCGTATTAAAGATTACACAACGTTTATTGTTCTTGGGATGAAAAAGAAAACATCGTATCTGCTCCTGTTAGTAGAGTATACGGTGGGATGTGTATTTTCTCTTGTGTTCGGAATTTTAATGGGAAACGGAATCTTATATGGAGCACAGACCGCACTTCATAAACTGTATCCGGAATTTCTTAAGGTGACAGCACCGGGATGGAAGATTTACCGGAATACCTGCGGGATGAGTGTTGCAAACATGACAGGTGTATTCCTGATCTTATTGGTCTGGATGGATGGAAGGAATCTAAGTACACTCATTTCAAAGAGTGAGTATAACGAGAAGCGTCCGGTCGGAAAGAAATGGATACTAATGGTATTGATCGGGATTGGCGTTCTGGTGTTAGGAGAAAACCAGTATCAGGGAAGTGACCTGTCATATATGTATTCCCACGTTATCTTTATTGTAGGGCTTTTTCTGGTGGCTGCATTTGGCGTGGCATTGATTCTGGAAGGGCTGAAGCATCGAAAACAGTTTTATCATCGGCATATTTTACAGATGAATCAATTGTACAGTAAATACATGAATAATCTGTTGATTCTGCTGATTCTGCTGGTCATTCATTTCTTTGCGCTTACATATCTGACGGTTGAAATTGCAGAGGTTCTTCCATTGGATAAGTATCGGGAAAACTATCCCTATGACATGGTGTGGATGGCAAAGGAGGAAGATGAAGCATTTGCGGAAAAACTGGTCAGAAAGTATGATGGAAATATGACAGAGCTTCCGATGATCCGGGTGACGACATATTATGGAGCACAGCATATAGGAGTTTCAGCTTCAGAATATGAGAAGCTGACCGGGAAAGATGTGAATCTGTCGGAGCGTGAAATTCTGGTGGGCATTGAGGATTCTGAGTATCAGAAAGAAAAAAAGATTACAGATGAGGATTATTTGAATACGTATAGTTTCTTATTCACAGGAAAGTATCAAGAAGATATGGCGGAGATTTCACACACAGATCCGCAGTACCTGTACGATATCAAGGACATATTTACCCAGAATGTGATCGGACAGTATTCTACAGATCAGTGGCATGAGAACATTATCGTGTTTTCGGATACATATTTTCAGAAGCAGTGGGAAGCGATGCGTGGAGATGATCAGGAGGCAACGGTATTAAGATTATTTACATTTTCGGGAAAACGTAAGGAAAATGCATGGAAGGAACTGTCGGAGTATCAGAAAGAATGTGGCGTAAAGAATGACAGCGATACGAGGATGGAGAGTTATCTCTACGGGACGGAGGAGTATCTGATCGGGCAGAAAATGCGTGTGTTGTTCAGCTTATCCAGTAAATTATTCCTGATGATGGCGCTATTTATCAGTGCATTCTTTGTGAATGGGATTAAGATATTGTCGGAACTTTCGGGATATGAGAGACGCTATGAGTTCCTGCGATGTATGGGCATGAAGCAGAAGCAGCGCAGGAAAACCATTCGCTTTGAAACCCAGATGTTGTCGGATATTGCTTTGTTTGCCACGGTAATGATGGGTATTGTATATGTGCTCTCTTATGAATGGCGGTGTGCATCAAAAGATGCCGGAAGTCTGGACGTAACATTTTGGATGTACTGGATTCTGATTGTTGGAATATATCTGTTGGCAGACCGGCTAGTACAATGGCTGTTTGCACAATATGTTATAAAGAGAGTAGAGAAGGGGAATGATTAGAATGAAAGTATTGGAAGTGGAAAATCTGATCCGGAATTACCGGAGGTCATCGCTCAAGAAGAGTGAAGAAGACGTGAAAGTGTTAAAAGGATTAAACTTTGCAGTAGAAGAGGGCGAATTTGTCGGAATCATGGGAAAATCTGGCTGCGGAAAGACAACACTGCTAAAGGTCCTCGGAATGATCGACAAGCAGACCGGCGGGACGGTACGGTTTATGGAAGAAGATGTCAGCGAAATCTACGGAGACCGGCTGGCGGATGTACGAAGAAAGCAGATCGGCTTTATATTTCAGGATTTTTATCTGATGGACAGTTTGTCCGTTGAGGAAAATATTATGCTTCCGATGATCCTTGGCAGGGAGAAGGAAAGTGTCATGACAAAGGCGGCACAGGAGTACGCAGAAAAATTTCTGATTTCCCATTTGGTGAAAAAGAATCCTTATGAATTATCCGGCGGTGAGAAACAGCGTGTGGCAATCTGCAGGGCGCTCATTAACGATCCGGATCTGGTGCTTGCGGATGAGCCGACGGGTAATCTGGATTCCAAGTCGGGTAAGATCGTGATTGATGCGCTGACACAGATTAACCGTGAATTTAAGAAAACCATTGTTATGGTTACCCACGATCCGCAGATGGCAAGCTACTGCAGCAGAATCATCTTGCTAAAAGACGGGCTGATTCTGGATACTTTGAAGCGTGGAGAAAGCCAGGAAGCATTTTATCAGGAGATTATTGGACGGATGGCGGAATTATAGATGAATAGTAAATATTATAAGAATGTTTTGAAAAAAAGGATTGGATATTTAGTGCTATTAGTTTGTGTTATAGCTATAGGGGCAATTTCCTGTAATTCAAATTCTTATTTGATAATATGTTCATTATACTGTGTTTTACCAATGATATCAACGATATGGAAGTATACAGGAAGAAAAATTATGGAAATAGTCCTTAAAAAGTTGCACTTTAAGTATCTCCTACGTACAGAATAAGTATCAAGTACAAAGGAGTGAATGTAGCATGATAAAAAAAATAAGAGTAGCCGTGGATCACGGAAACCGGAACATGAAAACCTGTAATTTTGTATTTACCACTGGACTGACAGAACAGGACAAAAAGCCTGCCAGGGGTGAGAAGTATCTGAAATATCAGGGCAAGTATTATACCCTCAGTGAGAAACGGATTCCTTACCAGAGGGATAAGACGCAGGACAGCCGGAACCGGTTCTGGATTCTGACGTTATTTGCCATTGCGATGGAGCTGGAACAGAAAGCGCAGATCCAGCCGGAGGATGTCATTCAGGTGGAACTTCCGATTGGGCTTCCGCCGAAGCATTTTGCAGAGCTTTGTGAGAGATATGAACGCTATTTCAAAGGGGACGGGAAGGTGCAAGAACTATGCTTCAACGATAAAGGCTATCACCTCTGTATTCAGAATGTAATGGCGTTTCCGCAGGATTATGCAGCCATGATGACGAGGATGACGGAAATCCGTGAGATTCCGAAAGTCGTAGGGATTGATATTGGCGGATTTACTTCTGATTATCTTCTGATGAGAAGTGGCAGACCGGATATGGATTATTGTGATTCTCTGGAAAAAGGTGTGATTACCATGTATAACGATATCATTTCCAGTATTAACAGTGAATATGACATGCTTCTGGAGGAGGCAGATATCGACAGTATCATCAAGGGAAAAACGCAGTATTATGAGGAAGCTGTTGTACAGGCAGTAGAAACCATGGTTCAGAATTTTGTTACCGATCTTCTGAACAGCATCCGAGAGCGGGGCATTGATACAAAATCTACTTATACGGTGTTTATCGGCGGCGGAGCAGTGCTTCTGGAACGATTTCTGGAGCAGGCAGACCGGTTGGGAAAACATACCTTTATCCGGGATATGAAAGCAAATGCCGATGGATATGATCTTTTGTATCGCATGACACAGGCTGGAGTGTGATTTTATGGGAAAGAAAAATCCGTTTGTATTCACTATTGGTTTTGATAAGTCGGACCCAGATCATGTGTATGTGACAGAACTTCTGAATACGACAGAGAAAAAAGCAAAACTGATCGTTGCAGCAATTCTGGCATATACGGGAAGAACGGATGAGACAGGTAATGGCAGTATAAGCATGGAACCGGATATGCTCCGGCCAATGATGCAGCAAATCATCCGGGAAGAAGTAAGAAAGGTATTGGAAGGGCAGGACGTTTCTAAGATAAATAGAGAAATGCCCACAGAAGTTGATTTGATGGAAGAAGAACCGCTGCGGATGGATCAGACTATGAGACAGAATGTAGTGGATGCTATCAGTGCATTTCGCAGGGCATAAAAAAGCAGGAGAGATACACATGCTTATGGCAGTGTACTCTCCTGTTCTTTGTATCAGAATGGGAATAGACAGAAAACTCACAGACTATTCACAGATTACTCACAGATTGTCTTTGTATAATGTGTAGATGATGAAGGATACGGGAGAGCCTTAACTTAGGTTCTTGAATCCATCCAGAAGTCCACGCAGTGTAGAAAGGGCAAGCTGTTTCTGCTCCTCCGGGCAGGAATTTAGTTCTGCCATGATTTGCTGCATGGTAGAATCCGGGTTCGTTTTCTGGTTAGAAAATATAGCATCTATGGAAATATGTAAGTAAGTTGCCAGGGCATAAAGTGTTTCCAACTGTGGATTGCCAATATAGTTTTCAATATCAGAGACAGTCCGTAAAGAAATCTTTGCCTGTTCCGCAAGGCTGTTTTGCGAAAGATTGCGGCGGAGACGTTCTTCCCTGACTGCATCTCCCAATAATTTTTTCACCATCTATATCACCTCACTTAATGCATATATTTTATCGTAGATTAACACTATACGAAATGCGTTAAAGTGCGTTATGATAAGCAGGATAACACATACACAAATAGAGAAACATGGAAGTAAGTACGACAGACATGAATGGACAGCATAAGATAAAAGCCAAAGAGGAACTGAATCTGTTAAAAAAATCTTATCCATAGAATGTTTCGGAGAGAAGTTAAAATATGCAGCATATGAGATACTATCATCGCATATCCTACACAATCACATAGAAAGAGAAGTATCGGCTGGACTACGAATAGAGTGGTCCAGCCTTTCTTTTTTTCGAAAAAATGAAGGCAGTGTCACGTTTTGTTGCCGCTCACCGCCATCCTCGGAATTTTTTGGAACGTGATAAAAAATTTCGGAGGATAAAACAAATGAACAAAAATACATATACAGGATCAAAGATACAAAATCACTTTACAGCATATCTGATACAGTTTGTCCGTGGAAAACGACATGATTATCTGGAGAAGAAAATCCAGATGGCTGATGCAGAAGAACTGCTGGAGGATATTGGACAGATGGAGGCAAGAATTATAATCGAAGAATTGCTGGAGAACCAAACGAGGGAGCAGCTTTTATTGCAGGAGGCACAGGGGAAATATCCGGAATGGAATAAGATGTCAGATGAAAGATTGATGAAAGCCCTTCATACATTGCGGGATGAAGAAAGGAAGCTGATTTACCAGCATGTGTTTGAAGAACGTACTTTTGAGGAAATGAGCGGGCTAAATGGGTTATCAGAGGAACGATGCAAGGGTATTTACTATTATGCAATCCGGAAGATCCGCAAGGTGATGGGAGGTGAAAACTAATGAATTTTGAACGATTACTTTTACAGGCAAAAGAAGGAAATGCAGATGCGGTATTGGAGATTTTAGAGATATATAAGCCGCTTTTAATTAAGAATGCGATTGTGAATGGCAGATTTGATGAAGATCTGTATCAGGAACTGGTAAGTACATTGCTTCAGTGTATCCAGAGATTCCAGATAATTGAGTAAGTTATCTTAAACAAAGGCTTCAATCACTCTCAGGGGAGTAACATCCTCTGGGAGTGATTGTTTTTTGAAGGGTGATATTGCCTCAGTTCGAAGCGGCAGACGGTGTTGATCTATTATGTTGAAGGACATTAGCATGGAGGCTTGTAAGCAGTATTTCAATACCAAGTATGTCCGACTCCCTGATCTGCTTATTGATCTGGAGACAGAATGGACAGATGGTAACTACAAAAAAGTCATGGCGAAGTATGCCAATCCAGTTGTTCTGATCTTGGATGAGAGGCTTCTATTGAAACCAACGAATTCAGAACAAAGGGACATCTTCGAACTGCTTCATAGGAGACGTAAGAAATCTTCAACGATTTTCTGTTCCCAGTATGCATTCGAGGAATGGTATGAGCAGCTCGGCGGTGGTGACAGTCCTCTGGCAGATGCAATCATTGACTGTATTGCCCACGACAGCTATCGAATAAATATCACAAGCATTGATGCTGAACATGATAGATACATGTGGTTGCCAATGATTGGAGTATTGTAGTCGTTGATAAGAGTTCGGTATTCGTGGTGGTAGACACTTGTTTTAAATCAAGATCAAAATCTTCAAAATTACTCATAATAAAACCTCCTTTGATATTCACGTTTACTATATATTAAAAACGCAACAAAATAGCAGAAAAATCAATAGAAAATTTGAAAAAAGATTATATAATTGTTGTGTTAAAGTATAAAAATGTATATAATTAAGAAAAATACTATCTAATATTTGAGAATAGATTTTTCGGCAGAATATATGTATTTGTTTAGTCTGGTATATAGTATATTACAAAAGGAAAGAAGATATGAAAACGATAATTGAGGATTATATAGAAAATATAGTTACAAATCATATGAATATAATAAGGAAAAATCAATGTGCGGACTTGCTATTATTTTGCGTTGATATATTGATTAACAATAGCGAAAATAATAATTACGAAAAAGATTTAAATCATATAATAAGTGAAATTCTTTTATTAATGAAAAATAGTCCGGAAAGGTGTGCATTTCTTCTTAAGGCAGGAATGGATAACAAGAGAACGAAATATGAGACAAACGATTATAAGTCATCGAAATTGTATTTTCAATGACGAGTATACAAATGATTATTCAATCCTATCTGGAGAAAGTGGAACGATATTGACATTGATTAATGGAATATATTTAAGTAAAGAATATCCAAAGTTATTAATGATAGATTAGTATATATGCAACAAAATAGAGGGGGAATATATAATGAAAAAAATATTTTTTGAAACACTAAAGCATAAGCTTGGTCATTATTTACTGGTTATATTATGTGGTATACTAATGGTTTCGACAATATATGTATCATATGCATTTAGTGACAGTATTGAAAGAATTATAAATGGACAAAATTCTGGCATAGTGGAAGAAATGTACACTTTTATTAATTTTCAAGAGACATATATTCTCTTGTTTATATTAATGGTACTGGTTATTATTTCGTACATACAAAAAAAATCCTATGATTATGTTCTGCTTGATACGATGGGATTAAAGAAAAAGCATAGATATATGTTTATTGGATTTGAATATGCAGGGATTATATTTTCCTCGGTAACTGGTGGCTTGATTTTAGGAAAAATATTAGCAGAGTGTGCAAAAACAGTATTACAAAATATCTTTTATAATACAATTACTACAGAGGTTAATTATGGATTTATTGCACTGCGGAATACATTGGTGATTTCATGTGAAGTTTTCGGCATCCTATTCATTGTTTTTGATGAATTGATAGCATGCCTGGGAATGGATGCATTGTTGACTGTTGGAAAAAAGAACGGGAAACCACTGAAGAAGAGACCGAAAATTTTACTGCTTGGGATATTTTTGACCTTGATTGGTCTTATAAGTTTATTGTTTTATTGGGGAAAGATATCCAAAAGTATTCCGACTGTATTTTTGAATGCGGGCATGTGCCTGCTTATGATCAGCTTGGCAGGATACTATTTTGTTCGGTTGAATAAAAAGGAGAAGAAGTATTATAAACGAATTACATGGTTGGAAAACTGGTATCATAGATTCTTTTATAATATAAATATGTCTTTTGTCGTTGCAGCATTTCTTGTAATTATTATGACAGATTTTTCTATAAAATTATTGGATAACCTTCCGATTACCGAGCCGAAGAATTATCCGTATGACTTGGTATGGATGGCAAATAAAGATGATGAAGAGTTTTTGAATCATCTAACAGATGATGAAGGGGTTGAACTGAGAAAAGTACCATGTGCTAGAGTAACAACAACAGATATTGCTGAACATATGGGGATTCCGGCATCAACTTATGAAAAATGGACCGGAAAATCACTGGATTTGAAAGGAAATGAAATATTCGTTGTATATCAAAGGGAGAGGTTTGAACGAAACAAAGTCGGAATTGGTTACAATACAAAAAATCCATTAATTTATATAGGAAAAGCAAGAGCTGATTTATGGTTGTATATAAAAGAGGTAGCAGTACCTAAAGTACAGTATTTTACGGAAAAATTCAAGGTTGTCGGAACAGAAGATAGAATTCTAACAGGTGTGTTTGGAAGTGAAACATGTGAACATATTATTGTATTCTCAGACGAATATTATCAAAAGAACTGTGTGAAAGCAGATGGGGCGAATATGGCTGTTATGATGAACATACCTGAAAATTATGATAAAGTCGTCGAAGAAATAAAAGCGTATGCCAAAGATCATTCCCAGGTAAATTATTTTGATGTTGATAATGGGAATCTGATTTACGAGAAGAAAGAGCTGCTGTTAGAAAGAAGTAAAACAAAGCTTTTATATGTGGCTTCAGCAGCGGGAAATATTATCATTATGCTTTTGTGTGGAATATTTGTATTGAGTATAAAAATGGAGTGTGATTTTCCAGAGACAGAATGGAAATACCGATTTTATATTCAATCAGGAATGTCTTCTGCTAAAGTCAGAAAGGGAATCATAAAAGAGTGTCTGCTATCAGGAGGACTGCCTGTTATATGCGGTACAATTATTTCAATTTTGTATTGTAGCATGCTTTTGTATGCGAAACATTTACAGATTGAGTGGATCCATAAATATTTTAAAGGAATAATCTTAATTGTAGGTGCTATATGGTTGCTTTTTGCTGTTTTTAGTTTGATATTTGCTTATAGAAATATTAGAAAAATAGAGGGAGATAGTAGAGATGGAAAAAAGTAAAAAAATTTTAAAAGTGGAAAATTTAAAAAAGGCATATTACTCAACTTCCCGAACAGGAGAAAGCATTACTTATCCTGTTTTAAATAATGTTTCATTTGAGATAGAAGAAGGTGAATTTGTAGGGATTATGGGACGTTCTGGTTGTGGAAAAACTACATTATTAAAGGCAGTGGGAATGCTAGACAAACCAGATGACGGAACAATATATTACAAAGATAAAGATACAAAAGATATATACCGGGCTGAACTGGCAAGACTTAGAAGAACAGAGATTGCTTTTGTATTTCAGGATTATTATCTTATGGATAGTCTGTCTATAAAAGAAAATATTATGCTTCCGCTTATTTTGGATGAGGCAGATGTTCAGGAGAGTAAGAAAAAATGTGAGGAAATGGCTGAGAAGTTTGCAATTACGGATTTATTGGATAAAAAACCATATGAATTATCAGGAGGAGAAAAACAAAGAACTGCGATTTGCCGCGCATTAATCTACAATCCCGATTTGATTTTGGCGGACGAACCAACAGGAAATCTGGACTCTGCCTCATCAGAGGTTGTAATACATACTTTAGAAGAGATTAATAAGAAGATGGGGAAAACAATCCTGCTTGTAACACATGATCCTATTATAGCAAGTTCATGTGATAGAATTATTTTCTTAAAAGATGGAAAAGTAAAGGAAGACCTGAAGAGAACCGGAGATAAGGAACAATTTTATAATGAAATAATTACAAACTGGTGCTGATTTGCAAGTGCTTATATAAAATAAACCTTGTTCATGAATCGTATTCAACTATCTCAAATGGGAGTTAATTATTCTGGACGATTTTCTTCTTCATACCATTACAGATGAACGTGAGATCAAGATCCTGTTCGAACTGCTTGAGAAACGCAATGAACAAAGAAAAAGCACCATTGTATGCTCACAGCGTGATCCGGCTAGTTGGAAGGCAATGATTCTCAATGATGAAGTGTCAGCTAATTCTATTATGAAACGAGTCACAAAACACTACACTATCAAGATTAACACTTGATAAGTGGTGGTCAATTAACTAAAAACAGGCGGCCGTTATGCTCCGCAGAGCGGCCGTTCTAAAACGCATTTGCGACCGCCGAAGGGCGCAAAATGCAGCCAGCTTCGTAAAAAGTTAAAAGTAGATTCACGGAACTGGAATTACATCCGCACCGTCCGAGGTGTGGGCTATAAGTTCAACCACTCTCAGGGGAGTAATATCCTCTGGGAGTTTTTTTGTCACATCTGTTGCACTTTTCTGTCCTGATACGTACAGAAAGAGTAGAATCAGATGTTCCAAAATGTATACATTTTAGAAGTACGTTCCGGAAAGGGGGATTATATCTCAAAAAGGTTACACACACAGTTTTGAGATATGCCAACAAAAGTGTGGATATTTTGGGACAGGGAAAGGAGAAATGTGGATGCAGATATATGGATATCACCGCACCAGTACAAAGGAGCAGCATCTTGATCGTGGCATACAGGAAATTGAGCGGTACTGTAACGAGCATGAGATGGCACTTACGAATATTTTTACGGATCAGGAGACAGGGAAGAATTTTAATCGTCCGAGATATACCGTTTTAGTGGAGGATGTCCTGCGGCCGGGAGATATTTTGATTATCACAGAATTAGACAGGCTGGGAAGAAATAAGCGGGATACGATGCAACAGATTCAACGGTTAAAAGAAATGGGAGTGCGGCTCATGGTTTTGGAACTTCCGACTACGCTCATGGATTTATCTGTGATGGACAACGCTATGGCAAGGATGATGCTGGAAACAATCAATAACATGATGTTGGAACTTTATGCTTCTATGGCGCAGGCAGAGCTGGAGAAAAAGGAGAAGCGACAGCGGGAAGGGATAGAAGCGAAGAAATTGCGGGGCGAATGGGATGATTATGGAAGACCATGCGTGATGAAGCAGGAAACCTTTGACGAGAACTTCCAGAGCGTTATTTCCGGAAAAATGACACCGACACAGCTTCGGAAGAGTCTGGGAATGACACACTCTACCTTTTACCGGTATCGTAAAACTTTTTATGAAAAATATCCGGAACTTTCCAATACCTAGAATGAAAGCCATATTACTTATATAGAACAAAGAATTTCAGGAGGAAAGCAATATGAGTGAAAAAAGAATAGGTACTTTGATTTATGATCCGTCTATGGGAAGATATGATATCCGGTTTGGTATTGAATCCTATTATGGGGGACTGCATTGTGGAGAATGCTTTGATGTGGAGGTAAGGGATGTATGGATTCCGGTTCGGATTGAAATGGACGAGGACTGGTATCTTGTGGGACTTCCGAAGACACGCCTCGGCGGGCTGACTGTTCGGATGTAGAGGAGATAGATGATGGAAGCCAAAAAGAAATATGTAAAGCCCGCCTTCCGATTTGTGACAGATCTGAGGAGTATTCTGGAATGTCTGTATGAAGTATATGGAACGGATGGGGAGCTGCTGCTTAAAGGAGAAAAGCTGTCAAATACAGTAATCTGCCCGTTTATCCGCATGGTTCAAAAGAAATGCAGTGTGGTGGATGCGGAAATCCTGCATTTGATGCTCTGGAAGATATATATGGTAAGTGCGAGGAAAGAAGCATTTGTAGCGGATGCTAAGAAAGAGCTGCAGCCTTATTTGACCAAGAAAGATGAAAAACAGATTGACACCATATATGACACCACATATACTATAGATAGGAGGCATTAAAGATGTCGAAATGGGATAAACTATTGACAAGAATTTGCTCATTATCGAAAGACCTTCGTTTTGATGAATTAAGAAAAGTATTAGAAAGTTATGGATATGAGATAAATGCTCCGAGAAGTGGGAGCAGCCATTATACATTCCGTAAAGCGGGATGCCAGCCGATAACAATACCGAAACACGAACCAATCAAGAAAATTTATGTTGAAATGGTAAAGCAGATTGTAGAAAGTGAGGCGAAAAACGATGAAGACACTGAATGATTATTTGGCAATGTCCTATCGCATGGAAATTGTGGAAGATAAGGATGAAGGTGGATTTGTGGTTTCTTATCCGGAACTGCCGGGATGCATCACCTGTGGAGAGACGATAGAAAGGGCAGTTGAAAATGCAGCGGATGCAAAAAAAGCATGGTTAGAAGCTGCACTGGAAGAAGGGATTGAGATTCACGAACCGGGAAGCCTGGAAGAGTATTCGGGACAGTTTAAAATAAGGATGCCACGCAGCTTACACCGGGATCTGGCGGAACACTCAAAAAAAGAAGGCATCAGTATGAATCAATACTGTATATATCTTCTTTCAAAGAATGATGCGCTGTTAGTAAAATAAATATACAAGAATATAGATGAAAAGAGCCGTCCGGATGGGCGGCTCGAAGTCTTTTATAGATTAAAAATGATATTGCTCCAGCAGGTATAGGGGAAGTGTTTGTACATTCCCAGCGGTTCCGCCTTTGGTATCACCTTTTAAATACAATAGTTTGTGGGCCTTCCCCTGTTCCAATGCCTTCAAGGCAGTAGATGCAGTTCCCTTACCGGCTTTAACTTCAATCAGATAGCGGATGTGAGTTTTCAATGTCTGAGCTACAAAATCAATTTCACCACCTTTATAAGTAGCAAAAGCCGGTGTCTCAAAGATAATTTCTTCCGGGAATTCCTGGCGTTTGGACAAGTTAATGTAAACATAGTTTTCGTTCAATGAGCCATCCATAGTTGATACAGTAGCACCAGTTCTGGAGAGATAATAATATGCAACTCCAAGATCCATGAAGAAGCAGCGGCTTCCCGGTTTGAAATTCAGGATGTCCAGTTCTGTGATTTTGCCACAGAAACCGATGATTCCAGAATGATAAAGCCAGTTGATAGCACGATAGCAGGTTGCTTTAGAAAGATTACTGGAGTAATTCTTTGTAACGAGCTTTTGCAGTTCTTCACTTATACTGTCCTCATCTAATCCTTTCTTTTCACGAAGCAGAATACGGCAGATGCTTAAAAAGATGTTGGTAAAAACACTAATATCTGTGATGTCATCAAAGTACCGCATAGATTCGTTTAAGAAAATGCGGATGATTCTAACAAGCTCTTTTTGAGCTGCTTCCACGTCTTTTGTGTTAAGGTATGTTTCCACAACCTTTGGATAGCCGCCAATCTGTCTATAGATGTCGTAAACATTCTTTAATTCGTCATATAGTTCCGGTACGGTGTCATCTGCATGATCCAGTGGAAGTGATAGATATTTCTGAAAAAGCTGGTCATCCAATGCTTCCAAAAACTCTTTAAAGGAAAGGGTATAAATACGGATACTGGTAATATCTCCACTGGAGAATTTGAATTCCGGTTCCAGTACACGTCCCAGATAACTTCCAGTTACAATGAAATGCGCTTGAAAATAGCGGGTAAATTCTCGGATACGGTTGAATATCTCTGAGGATTCCTGAATTTCATCAATAATGATGACTGTATCGTTGGTATCTTCAAAATCCGGATCGAAGAGTTTAAAAGCATCGTGAAGCGGCTGCTCCGGTCGTTTTGTACCGGGAGTCCAGTCTGTGGCTTTTTTGTAACATTCCATAAATTGTTTGCCGGACAAATCAAACAGGTTAATGTAGATCTTGTGCCTGAAGTTCTCATCCGCAAATTTATTGATAATATATGTTTTTCCGACCTGTCTGGCACCATTCACTTCCAAGGTGCTGTGGACGGTATCGTTTTTCCAATCCAGAAGCTGATCGTAAACTTTTCTTTTCAGATACATGGGAAATGCTCCTTTCTTTCAACTGTTCCTATTATATCAAAATATGAATGGATAATATAGAGGGTAATTTCTGATAAATGATGAATTGTCTAGTCTGAGCAGTTCTTCACGGGTATTCCGGTTTCTGTCATTACTTTTTCGTACTGAAGAAGCTGTTCCCAGGTCAGCCATTCCGGTTTCTGATCTGTGGGAAAACCATTCCATAATTCTTTCATACGGGCAATATGGTTTTGAACGCTATGATTGCATAGGATAGACGGACTGCGATTTCCGTAGCCCAGATAGTATTCACAGTCAGACTGTAATTTACTTAACATCCGGTACTCGAATTCATAGGAACTTCTTTGATACGGAGCCGGATGAAATGTGTACTCCTGCTGTATGGGATGGGAAGGTTCTCCATCAATATGGTTAAAAGATAAAGAATAAAGATTCGGTTCAGGCTCTTTGCCAAGGTCAATATCCTTCCACAACTTTCCGAATTGGTCCTTATATACCGGACAGGAAAAATCATCCATGCCAGTATACTCAAGCACTAATTTTGTTTTTGCATTTTCATTCATTCTATTAGACCATCCTTTCCTTTATTGCAGACATTGAGGTATATTATTGGGCGCTGTTTCTGCATTCCACTGCAGCTTCGCACGTACATCCATCAGGATGATTCCTAACTGGTTTTCTCCGCAGTTATTGACTTTGCCCCAGAAATAGTCACCCCAGTTGTTTCCTTCAATAAGTGTGGACTCTCCGGTTGCAAGAAGTTTATCCCGGAGTTCCGGGTTCTGCATGAATTTGCACATGCAGATTTCATACATGAGCCGGACTTTCACTTTTTCCCAGTCCGGGCGTAATGTAAGATCTCTGCCGAGTTTCTTTGCATCAGAAGGATTATGCATCCGAAAAATACAGAATTTGCGTTGCTCTCTCGCAGAGAGTGTTTTCTGCGCTTGAAAAGCAGCTTCATTATTTGCATAGGTTTGTCCCATGTAAGAGACCGGTGCCGGATAGAAATTGCTTAGAAAAGCATAATCTCCCCGAAATTCATTGATCTGTGTAGGTATGCGCTTGCTTGTATTTGTTTGATTCATTCTAAATTCCTCCTTTGTAAAAGAGGTGCGGCCTTTCAGCCACACCTCAAAATAATTCTCATCTATTGCAGAGATGGTTATGCAATCATCTCCAAAAATTCAGCTTCTGTAAGAATTGGAATACCAAGGCTCTGGGCTTTTGCCAGTTTGCTGCCGGCTTTTTCCCCGCAGATCAGGTAATCGGTTTTCTTTGTTACAGAGCTGCCAGGTTTGGCACCAAGCTCCAGAATCTTATCGTTGATACCGTCTCTGGTAAAATGCTCCAGTTTCCCTGTTGCTACGATGGTACATCCTGTAAATTTGTTTTCTTTTGTCATAATGGTCTCTTCCTTTCTTTGTTCAAATGTGAATTCGTTCTGTAAGTTTTTCCATAAATCAAGATTTGCTTCATCTGCAAACCAGGAATGGATGTTGTGATTTAAGATTTCGCCAAAATCCTCTAACTGAGTGAAGTCGTAATCTCCGACAGCCGCCTGTTCAAATGCAGTTAAATTTCCGGAAAATACGGTGTCCAGAATCCGGCTTTTGGTTCTGCCGATCATAGGAATATCCATGGAAACCAGATAGCGGACAAAGCTGGTCCTCCGGCTGGCGTTGATGGATTCCCACAAGCGGTCGAAAGATTTCTCACCATATCCGTCCAGTGCCACAATATCTTCCCGGTGTTCCTCCAGATGATAGATGTCCTGAAAAGAGTGCAGATAGCCCAGATTCAGGAATTTTTCTAAAGTGGCTTCTGACAGTCCTTCGATGTTCATTGCCTTCTTGCTGGCAAAATGGACAAACCTTCTTGTGATCTGGCTGTCGCACTGCGGATTATCACAATGCAGAGTTTCTACGGTGCGACCGTCGCTGGTCTTACGGCTGTAGGTTCTGGTTTTGGAACCACAGCAAGGGCAGACCGGAGGCGTGATGTCGGTATACCTTCCACGATCCAGATTATCCTCTATATGTGGGATGATCATGTTTCGTTTGGAAACAAGAATCCGGCATCCGGGTACAAGCTCCAGATTTTTGATAAAGGTCAGATTATGAAGGGAAGCTCTGGAAACATCACAGCCGTCAATCTCCACGGTATCGAAGATGCCGACCGGAGCAATCTCTCCGAATCTGGTCGGTGTCCATTCAATTTCACGCAAGAAAGTTTCGTAGGTATCATCCTCAAACTTATAGGCGAGGCCGTCCTTATAGTGGTGTCCGGTTTTTCCGCAGCTTTTGGAGTAGCTGAGACTGTCAAAAATCATGACAATGCCATCGATAGGAAGATGTAAATTTGCTGCTGTGGATACCAATTCCTGAATGAATTTCTCCGCATATTCTTTTGAAAGTCCGGTTCCTGAAATTGAGAAAAACGGGCAGTAACCAAAGCCCAGGTGTGTTAAACCTTCTAATTTGCAGGCTCTGCTGTCCGGGAAGGGAACATCCTCCATTCCTTCTAATACATTGAACGGAAGAAAGCGAACACAACGTCCGATACAGTTCTTCGGATCAAGACTTCGTACTGATCCGGAAGCAAAATTACGTCCGTTTTTATAAGGTTTTCCATTTCCATCACGCAGAGTATCTTTCAGACGTTCAAAATCATTGGTTGGTATAAAAGACTCACCGGTAATGACCAGACGTTCTTTGTGTGGAATGGTAAGCGGTACATTTAAAAATGCCGGGATATTGTGTGTAATATCTTCCCCCACTTCACCATCTCCACGGGTAGAAGCCTGAATCAGTCTGCCATCTTCGTAAATGAGTTTGGTAGTCAAACCGTCCAGTTTCAGCATAAAGAGAACTTCCTGTCCTTTCATGAAATCTAAAAGCTCTGAAATCAGTTTTGTTTTCTCAAGCGAGAGCAGTGGAATCGGATGGGTGACTTTGGCAAGTTCACTGACCGGATAATATCCAACCGTCTGTGTCGGAGAATTTGACAGGATGAAACCAGTCTGTTCCTCCAGTTCCTTCAGTTCGTCAAAGAGTCGGTCATACTCGGCATCAGATACCAGAGGGGCATCCTGATTGTAGTAGGCATGACGGTATTCATTGAGTTGTTTTACAAGATTCTTAATTCTTTTGACTGACATAGAGTCTCCTTTCTTTTGTGGCGTGCCAGTTCCGGAATCATTTGTTTCCGTAATCCTCCTTTCCCTGCGTTCAGGCATAAAAAAAGAGAATGACGCTTATGTTCATTCTCAAAATAGATGCAGTTTCCTGCAAAATAAAAAAAGCCAGAAGTCCCTGCTGCTTGTTGGGCATAGGAAAACTCCTGACTACGTTTCAAACCTAAACTGCGTGTGATAAATCCTTTCCGGATTGACACAAATAATTGATATAAGAACAGTATAACACTAGATGTAGTATATGTCAAATGAAATAGATTCCTCAATGAAGCTTTTGCCTTATGTTGATGACAAATTTGTCGGCTACAGGAATAAAAGCGTTCAGGATTTCAGATTTGCCCTAAGCGAAGGAATTCGTAGCCAGGTATTTTTTGCCACTTTCGTGGAGAAAGTCGAAAACCAGATAAAATCAATCTCTGTCATAAATGCCTCTAAACTGTTTTTACATCGTAGTGGTTATGCAAGTTCTAAATTTAAAAATAATTTTCACGAATAACTAACTTTTCTATATGCTGAATTGTCATAAAATATAGATTATTAAATTTGAAAGCAGATTGAAGGTGATAAACATGAGAAGTTATAAACGGTATACCAGGCGAAAGAGACTTTTGAAGCAAATCGCTGTGGTTGCTTTAGTGTTTATATTGGGATTTGTGCTTTTGCGGGCTGTTTCGTATATGGCGATTCAGGGTGAAATTCCGATGATTAACAGTTTCAATCTATTTAGAAGGGAAGCTGATACTTCTTTTGGATGGAACTTGATTCTTGTAAATGACGATTATTGTGTTCCCCGTAATTATGAGGTAGAACTCACAGAATTATCAAACGGAGAAAAAGTGGATTCGAGAATCTATCCTCAGCTTCAGCAGATGTTTGATGATGCCAGAGCTGAGGGACTTGAATTATTTGTAAGGGAAGGGTACAGGACAACTCAGGATCAGAAAGATATTATGAATGAGAGAATTCAGCAGTATCAGGATGAAGGCTATTCACGTGGGGAGGCAAAAAAACTTGCGAAAGAATATGTTGCCGAACCTGGAACAAGTGAGCATGAACTTGGGATAGCCGTTGATATCAATGCGGATACGTCCAAGTGTTCTTCGGATGCTGTTTATACATGGCTTGCCAATAATGCATATAAATATGGTTTTATTAAAAGGTATCCTGATAATAAGATAGAAATTACAGGAGTGAACAATGAACCCTGGCATTATAGGTATGTAGGGGTGGATGCTGCCCTGGAAATGCAGAAAAAAGGATTGTGTCTGGAGGAGTATATCGAGACTCTAAAATAAAAATTAAAAAATAATTTATCTTTAACTAACTTTTTATGCTTGTTAGGTGTCTTAGTATATAGGAGGGTAAAATATAGGGGGCAAATGAGGAAGGAGGAATGAGATGACTTCTGACTTCTTATTACTACAGAAAATCAGAAACGGCAACAACCATGCAGGTAATCAGTTTGTTGAAAAATATTATTCTTTTATCTATCAATATTGCTTTCTGCACATCCACAATCAAGAATGTGCAGAAGATATGGTACAAGAAACTTTTGTGAGGTTTTTCGGAGCGCTGATGAGCGGAGCTGAAATAGGAAAGGCGAAGAGCTATCTATACAGCATAGCGGGAAATATCATTAAAAACTACTATAAAAAAAAGAAGGAAATATTATTGGATCAGTTGCCGGATATAGAAAAGGATAATCTGACAGAAATAGAAATCCGGCTTGATGTAGAACGGGCGTTGGATCTGCTTCCGGAAGAAATAAAAGAGACGGCAATCTTGTTTTTCTTTCAGGGGTTAAAACAAAAAGAAATTTCTGATTTATTACATATAAAATTATCACTTGTAAAATATCGTGTTTCGAAAGCAAAAGAATTACTGTCAAAACAGTTGGAGGAGGGAAGAGATTGAAGCAGTATCAGAGAAAAATCAAGGAGTATAAATCCTTGATACAGAAGGAATATATACAGGAAACGGCAGTTTGCACAGTAATGGAACGGTGTTCAGACATTGTGAGCCGTCAGGATAACAGACGGGCGTCATATTTCGAATTTTTATTTGAGCAGTTCAAATTTATCAAGAAAAGATGGTGGGCCCTGCAGGGAGGAATCCTGTTTCTGCTTTGGATTCTGCTGGCGGACTCAGATGGAGGAGCAAATACAGAGCGGACACTGGGGGCTATGTCGGTGATGTTTTCTGTGATGATCGTACCTGAAATCTGGAAGAACCGGAGATTTTCTGCAGTCGAGATCGAAAAAACGGCATTCTATTCACTGCGCCAGATCTGTGCTGCAAGGACATTGCTATTTGCAGCAGTGGATCTGGTTATGATTACAGCTTTTTTCAGTATTTCAGTTTATACACTACAGATTTCGGCATACCGGATCATCATAGATTTTCTAGTGCCGCTTAATGTTTCCTGTTGTATCTGTTTCCGACTATTGTATAGCAAATGGAATGATATGGAGCATATTGCTGTTTTTCTAAGTATATCCTGCATACTGATTTGGACGCTGATTGTGTCCACAGATTCTATTTATCAGAAAATTTCGGTACCGATCTGGGTTGGCTTGCTGATCATATCGTTTGGTTATCTGATCTTTTGTGTTCACAAATCGCAATGTAACTGCGAAATAAACTGGGAGGTGAAGTCGAGTGGAACTGCAATTTAAAAATGTAACAAAAGCTTATGGAGATGTACATGCAGTAGATCACGTAACACATTCTATGGAGAAAGGTGTATATGGGTTATTGGGAGTAAACGGAGCGGGGAAAACCACTTTGATGCGGATGCTGTGTACAGCGATAAATCCGACAAGCGGAGAAATCTTGTGGAATGGAAAGGATATCTTCAGTTTGGGAGCATCTTATAGAGGGATACTCGGTTATCTGCCGCAGAATTACGGGTTTTATCCGGATCTTTCAGTGTATGACTACATGATGTATATTGCATCCATCAAAGGACTCCGTCCCATCGTGGCAAAGAAAAGGGCTTTAAAACTGCTAGAGCAGGTCGGGATGGCTGAAAAGCGAAAAAAAAAGATGCGCACTTTATCAGGGGGAATGATCCGGAGAGTCGGAATTGCTCAGGCGATGTTGAATGATCCGCGGATATTAGTATTGGATGAGCCAACCGCCGGTCTTGATCCGAATGAGAGAATCCGGTTCCGAAATCTGGTCAGTGAATTGTCGGAAGACCGCCTTGTCCTGCTGTCTACCCACATTGTGTCAGATGTCGAATACGTGGCAAATGAAATCATATTGATGAAAGAAGGAAAATTTTTCTATACAGGAACATCGGATGAGATTATTTTGTCTATGGATATGTCAGTATGGAATTGTACTGTTCCTAAAAGGGAACTGAATAATTATATGAAGAAATATCTGACTGGAAATGTAAGGACAGTTGCCGACGGAGTGGAACTAAGAGTCCTTTCAAAGACGCCGCCGGCAAGGAATGCAGTACAGGTGGAGACAACACTGGAGGATGCATTTCTTCTGTGTTTTGGAGAAAAGGCAGGTGATAAAGATGATGTTCAAATATGAGTTGAAAAAGATCTTTTCTAAGCGGGTTAATCAGGTTTTGCTTGCGGCAGTGCTTGTGGTGACGATTATTTATTCCGGTATGGCAATCGGAAGTATGCGCTATGTGGATGAAGAGGGGCAAAATCACACTGGGATTGAATCGGGACGGCTTCTGGCTGAAAATATCAATCAATGGAAAGGGGAACTTACAGCGGAGAAAATTTCCGAAGTAATAAATGATTACAAGACGATATCTGCCAAATATCCGGATGAAATACCAAATACAGAATATGGAAAAACAGTACAGTCATATTATGATATTTATAGTTTTGTAATTGGCATAATGACTCCAGATTCAGAATGGAATGAAAGTGTAGTATATCAGCTTTCAGATGAACAGCTACAGAATATCTATACAATCTATCAGGACAATATGAAGAAAATAGTGGAAGAGTATGGTACTACACCTGAAAAGAGAAGTTATCTGGAAAGCGTTTATAAAAAGATAGAAATACCTTTTATGTTCGAAGCAAAAGATTCCTGGACTACGATGACAATGTACGCACAAACTTATGTACTGTTAATGGCAGTGATCATAGGTTTTTTGGTAGCTGGTATATTTTCCGGAGAGTTCCGCCCGGGAACAGAGGATGTTTTTTTTGCCACTAAATATGGAAGAACGAAGGCAATAAAAAACAAGATTTTTGCGGGAATACTTGTGTCAACGGTTACCTATTGGATCGGAGTGGGGGTATTGTCTCTTATCTCATTTGCAGTAATGGGAACAAGCGGATTTTTCACGCCGTATCAGATTGATGATCCATACAGTATTTATGTTATGACATATGGAGAATATTATTTGCTGATACTTGTGGGCGGGTATATCGTGACAATGTTTTGTGCTGCGTTGACTATGCTGGTGACAGTTAAGATGCATACACCGAATCTGGCGATTTGTATCCCGTTTTTCCTGCTTTGTATGATGCCGTTTATCGCAAGAGTATTACCGGCATTTGATGCTTTTTTCAATTTGCTGCCAACTGTATTGACTAATATTTTTAATGCAGTGAGGACGCCGATTCTTTTTCAGATTGGTTCGTTTGTATTTCGTCAGATTTCGTTATTGATGTTTCTGTACATCTTATTATTTATTGTACTGTTGCCTTTAATATATATAGGTTATAGTCGATATGGGTTAAAGAAGAAATAGTATTACGAACGTCTGATAAAGCTATTGAAACTTTCGGCTGTTACTGCAGAAATTTTATGATCCGGATAAAAAAGAGGGCTACTGATAAATTGCGTAATTGTGCCTCTTTATATAAAAGAGAAATTAAATGACATCACGTGAACTCGTTCGGGATATGTTTATAAACTATTTCCGGATATTTGAAAAAGATCAGGAAGGGTTGAAAAGCAGGTGATACCATGGGAAAGTAATGATTCTTACGTTTTCTGATTCCGAGGAAGAAATTCTGAATAAGATTAAATCGGTTCTAGTCTGTGAAAACACAGTAGAGTTTATGGATAATGTAAACATTCAAAAGTTGAGATTCCCAAGTCTGGAAATAGACCAGCTTCAGCGTTGTGTAATCAGAGAAGATAAGACAGTGGGGCTTACCCGACATGAATATGATCTGCTTCTATATCTTGCGTTATCTCCTAATCGGGTATTCACGAAAGAACAGATCTATCAGCATATCTATGAGGAAGCGGAGTCAGAAGTGAATAACCGAATTTACGGTCTGATTAAGAACTTGAGAAAGAAAATAGAAGAAAATCCGGAAACACCGCACTACATAGAAACGATACGTGGTGTTGGTTATCGCTTTCGGGCATAAAAGGAGCCGTCCGGCAATGGGCGGCTCGAAGTGTTTCTCTTGTTGTTTATTTATTGTTTTTTTCGTTGTATACTGATAAAACGAGGTGATAAAAGTGGCATATAGAATTTTGATCGTGGATGATGACATCGAATTATTAAAGATGTTAAAGAACTATTTTGAAATCAAACGATATGATGTAATGATGGCAGAAGATGGCACAGATGCTTTGGAAAAAATCCATAAGAAACCGGATATTATCTTGCTGGACATCAATATGCCTAAAATAGACGGATTAGAAGTATGCAGACGTATCCGGGGCAAAGTAACTTGTCCCATTATCTTCCTGACGGCAAAAGTGGAGGAGCAGGACAGGGTAAACGGGCTTTTATCCGGTGGGGATGACTATATACTGAAGCCGTTTAGTCTGAAAGAACTGGATGCTCGTATTATTGCACATTTGAAGCGTGAGGAGCGTCATAAAGGGAAGTCTGAATACAGATTCCACGGAGACCTCAGTATTGATTATGGAGCAAAGAGGGTTCAGATCGGTGAAAATGATTTGGAGCTTACGAAGCTGGAATATGCAATCATTGAGTTTTTGTCCATGAATCCAGGACAGGTTTTTGACAGGGAGCGGATATACGAAAAGGTGTGTGGTTATGATGCGGAAGGTGACAGCCGTGTTGTTACGGAACTGATCCGGAGAGTGAGAAAGAAACTGGCGGAATATACGCAGACAGAATACATTGAGACAGTATGGGGGATGGGGTATCGATGGAAAAGATAAGAAATTTATCCTTGAAAAAGACAATGGTTTTATATACGATACTCAGCTTGATTGTCACTTTTTTTCTTTCTGTGTCAATTATTGAGATTGCCGGGCAGATACAGGAGGAGGTCTGGTGGAAGTACGTGGATCAGGACGAGTATTATCAGGCAATGAATGACCGCAATGAAAATTTTGAGGTAGTGGTACCGAGACCGAATCAGAGTAAAATGAGCAGAATGGACTGGCATATTTCAGAAACCTGTGATTTCCTTCAGACGTACGGAGTATTGCTTTTTTCTTTTGCCGGATGTGGAATTGCGGTCAGCCTGTTTTACAAAAATAAATTAAAGAGACCGATTCAGGAACTGAAGATGGCATCACAGATGATTGCGGAGGAAGATCTGGATTTTCATATGGCTTATGAGAACGAGGACGAGATGGGGATGCTGTGCAGGGAATTTGAAAGGATGCGTGGGCAGTTGGAAGAAAATAACCGTAGACTTTGGCAGATGATCGAAGATGAGCGGGTACTGCGTGCAGCGATTGCCCATGATATCCGCTCGCCGCTTGCAATCATGCGGGGATATCAGGAAATGCTTTTGGAATTTGTTCCGGAAAATATGCTTGATCAAGAGAAAATGATGGAGATGTTAAGGGGCGGTATGCTTCAGATTGAACGGATGAACCATTTTATTGATGGTATGCGGAAGATGACGAAACTGGAAGAACGGGAATTAAACTGTTCCGTGGTGGATATCCGGCAGTTGATCAGCCAGATAAAAACGCTGGCAGAAGTCATGGAAGAAAAATCAGAAAAGGACTTCACGGTAACGGCAGTGGGAGAGTCGGAAACTCTGGTCGCAGATGCGGAAATCATCATGGAAGTAGCGGATAATCTGTTGTCCAATGCATTCCGCTATGCCAGTCAGAAAGTCGGGCTGAAGCTGACAGTGACGGCGCAGGATCTGAAAATGAGTATCGATGATGACGGAACGGGATTTCAGGAAAATACCGATACGGTGACACAGGCGTTTTATCATGAAAATTCGCAGGATGATTTAAAGCATTTTGGAATGGGTATGTATATCAGCCGTATCTACTGCGAACGGCATGGCGGGAAACTGCTGATAAAAAATGCAGCAGATGGTGGTGCGGAAATTGAGGCAGTGTTTAAAAATTATGTATCAGAAAAACAACAGCAGAAATAAATGGCTGTTGTTTTTTTGTTGTGATTTGTAGGCTATGCTGTTTGTAGAAAAAAGAAAGGCGGGATGACTTATGAAAGCGATCATAAAAAGGAATCTGAAAAATTATCTTAAAAATCCGATATTTTGGACCGGTTTGATTGTTGTTTTAATCAGTATGTACCAGACACTTGCACCTTATCTGTCCATTCATTACGTGAAGCCGGATGAAACCTTCAGGAAGGTAAAAATGGCTTCCGATGGGGATGTTATGGAGGGATGTATTCCGGCAACACCGGATAAGGAGAGAGAACTGTGGGAGAAAGAGATTGTAAAGATACTTCAAGACACAGAGAATGGGTTTGGCATGTCGGAAGCAGAGGCGGAGGCAGTGATATCTGAGATGAAACAGATGGAGATTACGGAGGCGTGTCAGTATCTGAAAACGGAATACCACTTTAATGGTGCCAATTATGTGTATGAGGACGTTTCATGGTATCAGGGAAGCCCGGAGGAAGTCAATCGGTATATCAGAGAAAATCTTGAGAAACATCCATTCTCCTATTATTTCGGAAGAAAATTTACAGATTTTGCAAGCCTGCATATGGCATTCTTTGCAACGGTTCTGCTGGCGTTTTTATTTTTCCAGGATATGAGGAAAAATACTTATGAATTGCTGCACACCAAACCGATGACGGCTTTTCAATATATTGCCGGGAAAATAAGCAGTGGATTTCTCATCATGACGACGGCACTGGTCATTATGAATATCGTATTTATCATTTTGTGTTATGCCACGGCAGTAAAATCAGGATTTGCTATGAACATACTGGATTTTGTTCAGAATTCGATCCTGTATGTCCTGCCGAACATCCTGATGATCTGCTGTGTGTATGCGGTTACAGCGCTGCTGTTTAAGAATCCGCTTCCAGCGGTTCCGGCGCTGGTTCTTTATATCATTTATTCTAATATGCTGACATGGGACAGCAAAGGACAGTGTCATGCAAGACCATTCTCTATTATGGTTAGATTTCCGGGGAATTTTTTTGAAACGGGATTGCCATATCGGGTATATCTCAATCAACTGCTTCTTGTGGCAGCATCCATACTGCTCATGTTTATAGCGGTGTGGATGTGGAAAAGGAGGAGAGTACATTGAAGAAAGAAGTAAAAATATGTATGCCATATTATAAAATTGCATATTCAATCGCTTTTGTTGTGATATTGAGTGCAATCCAGCCTGTTGTATACGCAAACGAAATCGGAGGGGCAGTGGAAAGAGCTGTTTCGCTTCTGGCAGTCGTTTTCTGTGCAGATACTTATCTGGTGGAAGTGCAGAGCAAACGCTCGGAAGTATTCTGCCTTTATAATCTAAAAAAGCAGGCAGGGGTAGTTTATAAAAGACTATTTGTGCAGGTAGCTTATCTGATTGGAATCAGTTTGTTGGCATATGGACTCTTTTATTGGCAGAAACCGGTGAATCTGACAGAAGAATTAGATGGCGGTGCCTTGTTTGGAATTTATTGTATTGCGATTCCCGGAACTGTTTTGTTTTGGAGTGTGCTTTCCGTAACTGTCAGCAATCTGGTTCGAAACAGATGGATTGGTATGGGTGTCGTGCTGCTTTTCTGGTGTTTCTCTATTTCCGGAAAGGCAACTCAGTTTTTGAAAAACTGGGGACCATTTTCCTACGGAACTTGTGATTTCGGTAAGCTGACAGAGTGGAGCTGGCTTGGCGGGAAGGTGCTGTGCGTGGTATTTGCGGGGATGATGCTTGCATTTGTTCCTAAGATATTAAAGAAGAGAGGGTAAGATTATGAGTATAAGAATAGACGATTTAACAGTAACATTTAAAAATGGAGTGACAGCGGTAGATCATGTGGATCTGGAAATCCCACATGGGATATTTGGTCTGTTAGGTGAAAATGGTGCAGGAAAAACAACGTTGATGCGGGTGCTTACAACGGTGCTTGCACCCACAAGTGGAAAAGTTCTGTTAGATGGTACGCTATATTGCGAAGCAAATTACGAAAAGATACAGAAAAAGATTGGGTATCTGCCACAGGAAATTGATCTGTATCCGTCTTTGACTGTTCGAGAATGTCTGGAGTATATGGGAGATCTGGCTGGAATTGAGAAAAGAGAAAGCAAGAAAAGGATTGATTACTATCTGGAGAAGACCAGTCTTGCAGACCATCAGAAAAAGAAAATGCGGCAGCTTTCAGGTGGAATGAAGCGAAGAGTTGGATTAGTGCAGGCATTACTCCATGAGCCGGATTTTTTAATTGTGGATGAACCAACAACAGGGCTCGATCCGGAGGAACGCATCCGTATCCGTAATTTACTGGTAGATTTTGCAGAAGAACGCACCGTATTATTTTCAACGCATGTGGTGGAGGATCTGATGGCAACCTGTAATCAGCTTGCGGTTATGAAAAAAGGTAGATTCCTTTATACAGGAACAATGAGGGAATTATTGAATAAGGCAAGAGGGCATGTATGGGAATGCTGTACAGAGGACGAAAGCCTTGCAAGAGAATTAGAAAGAAAATATCATATTTCCAGTAAGCAGTATACGGAGGAAGGAATTAGATTAAGACTGTTAGGGGAGAATATGCCGTCAGAAAGTGGATGTATAGCTTGTGACGTAACTTTGGAAGATGCATATATCTATGTAACCAATCGATAAACATTGTTAATGAGGAGTGAAAGCTAAATGCTAAGAAAAGCAGGTGATGTTATGGGAAAGTGATGATTCTTACCATTTCTGATTCCGAAGAGGGAATCCTGAATAAAATTAAATCAGTTCTAGCCTGCGAAAGTACGTTAGAAGTTATGGAGATTACAAATTCTGAAAAGTTGACATTCCAAGGTTTGGAAATAGACCAGCTTCAGCGGAGCGTAATCAAAGATGGTAAGGTTGTGGAACTTACCAGACATGAATATGACCTGCTTTTTTATCTGGCCTTATCCCCCAATCGGGTATTTACAAAAGAACAGATTTACCAGCATATTTATGAGGATGTGGAGTCAGAAGTGGATAACCGTGTCTATGGGTTAGTCAAGAATCTGAGAAAGAAAATAGAAGAAAATCCGGAAGAACCGCACTACATAGAAACGATACGTGGTGTAGGCTACCGTTTTCGGGCATAAAAAGAGCCGTCCGATTGGGCGGCTCGAAGTATTTAAACAGCAGTTTTCTTCACTGCCTGTTTATAGTTACCGGTAGCATCGTAATCTCCAGAGAGGAGCAGATTCTGGCGAAATTGCTCCAGTTTGATCTTGAAGCGTTTCCCATCCTCAACAGTCGTAAGCATGGTAAGAGCTTCTAGCATTCCCTGAATATATCCGGTTAGCAGGTAATATCTGCAGGGTTCTTCCGATGGTGAGATATTGGACAGGGTTTCTTCCAGATGTTCCTGACGTTCCCTGAGCCATGCATCCCAGACATCCAGTTCCAAATCAGTCATGGTGTTCCTCCTTTAAATCTGATGATAATCGTCTTTGGTGTGGAGGGGAGAAGTTTCATGCACAAGCATTTTTCTGCTCCAGATCCAAATATGGATTTGTAAATTCAAAAATAATAAGTTCATCCGCATCGAATATGAGCTCCAACTCTTTTAGTGTAGCTGCTGGATATCCGCAATCTCTGAATCGTTCTAATACGTCTGTTTCCGTTTCAAATGGTTCACCGTCTTCCAGCTTTTCTCCGATTATTAAGCCACATGGAGTCAATAGGCTTTCTTCATATAAGCGGACACAATATCGGTCAGGGAAAAATAGGTGTGCTTCATCCGTGTTATAATAAATTCGTTCTCCAGGTTCTATGCTTTGCATCACAAAGGGAACATGATATGCAGCGGCTATCGCCTGATATGCTTCATAAAGTGGAGTCCATGCTGTCTCTAAAGAAAGTAGAATATACGTATCATTCCATTCCATGTAGCTGACATTTCCACGAAGAGATATTCCGGTGGAATCTATTTTCTTGTGGGAAAATAAATTGCCAATCCAGCATAAATCAGGATTCTGGTTCAGAATGATGTAGGTTTCCAGGTCCTCCCACAAGTCATATAGTCCTTCCGGATTTCCTTCTGTATAAAAGATCACATCATCACAGCAGATATTTGCCATTACACATCCACCTCCGTTCCAAAAGTTTCACCCATATTCTGGTTGGGAACCGTAAGGTTTACAGGGGATAAGGTGCCAGAGGCAAGCCATTGTTCGATTGCATCAATTACCTGCTCCAGCGTGTCGTTATAAGCCACATTGCAGTCTTCCAGTCGGAGAAACTGCAGGTATGCTTCATGAAGAAGGCTTGGATCATCACGCAGCGTTTCATATGGAAGGTTGCAGAGTCCGATTCTTTCCTCCAGACGTTCCATGGAGCGGCGGATGAAGTCGCAGGAAATAAATTGTTCCCGGTAGATGTTATAAGCAGCTTCAAGCTGGTCATAGGTCAAAATAAATGAGACTTTCTCGCAAGGATTAGATGGTTGTTCTTTCATGGTAAATTCCTCCATTCATACTATGATTGGCTGGTGGTACGGATTCTCTTTGTTCGGGAGTAAGATGTACCAGTAGTTTCCAGCGCAGGTCGATTTCTCGGTGAATCCAGGTATCATTTTCATAAACTTCATGTGTCAAAAAATTGTAAATTGTCGGTTCTTTTTCTATATCATCCAGATCTGCGACCAGACAAGTTGCCTGATTCACATAGGGCCAGAGTGCCTGTTCGACCATATGGCGTAGTTCCAGTATCAGAGGATATATCTGTCCTACATCATAGGTTTTGGACATGCAGGAGCTGATTTTCTTCAGCATCCCGGAAGTTTGTATCATCTGGTTGATGACGGTACATTGTTCCTCCACATCTGCATCCGGATTCAGGACCAGCCGGTGGAGCAGCACAGATTTTGCATAGGCAGAAGCGGTCAGGTTGATGTTTCTGACCAGTTCTTCATACGGCTGCTTATACTGTGTCTTCAGCACTTCCAGAGGCACATGTTCCCGGTTCTTCTTTAAGGTGGAGAGGAGCCCCGAAAGGCAGCTCTCCAGTTCTTCCATTCTTGTCAAGCACACATCGCCTCCAGCTCCATCGGAACACGGGTGTAGCTGAGACGGTAAATACTGTTGCAGGTCTCAAATACCACACCGTTTTCGGATACTTCCAGAATACTCTGCACCGGACTGGTAGCAAAGGTCTGGTTATAACTATAGATCCACGCCCGTTCTCCCAGATGGAGGGGCAGGGACAGGATTCCGGTGAGGACATATTCTTTCTTTTGGGTGATGTGTAAGGTTATATTTGTATTCTTCATTGATTTCACGCTCCTTTCCTTACTTAATTTTGTTTGCAATTACGGCAGCGACCAGTTTAGCGCATCCCAATTCCATCTCGGATAAATGCTGTCCGGTTCTGGAACAGAGAAGAAGTGCCAGCGGCTCTCTGTCTTCCCTTAAAATCGGGAAAAAAGCACAAACCGGTTGACGGGTGTTGGATACCGGGTAGACAGGGCAGTTCTCAGCAGAGATCAGTTCCTGGCCGTCCGCAACCAATTCGGCGAGTTCTTCTGTAACGGGAGTGCCTTCCGGAAGATAGATGCCCGCAGATACGAGTATGTGAGCCTCACTGCAAATTGCGATACCACAGTGGATGACACTGTAGAGGACGGAAAGATAGGAAGCCATTTCCTCTTTTCCGTTTAAGTGGGTAGGGCATTTGCGTAAAAGCAGCTCCATTCCCACATTTTCCAGTTCCAGTGCATCTCCGTCTGAGAGCTTCATTTGTTTCCGGATTTCTGCAGGGATGACGATACGCCCCTGAGAGTCCATGGTCCGGATGAGTGCAATATTCATAACTAAAGTCTCCTTTCTTAAAAAGAGGAGAAGCAGTAAAGTACCGCTTCTCTTCTGAAAATTTAGGCAGCGTAAGGCGGAGCCTGTGCTGTCTGTTGCATTTGACTGTTCTGCTGGTCTGCCAGCATCCGTTTTCCGTTATTGATCAGTGATGCAGCAATCACCGTTTCCCAGTTGGAAATATAGGAATCCGTCCGCTTCAGAAGCGTGAACAGATCCATGTCGGTAAGCTGGATGGCTGTCGTCTTTTCGGACTGGAAGCTGCGTGGCTGCATGTAGGAACCACCGTTCTTATTCTGTGCTTTGATGCCTTTCCCATTTACAATCTGGATTTTCCATGGGCTTTTCATAGGCTGCCCTTTGGAATCATAGGGATGTCTGGAGATATAAAACATCTGGGCTGTGGAATAACCGTTCTGATCGGGATTGCCGTAGATCTTGCTCTGGCTCCATTCAAATTCCTGAAAACCGGAAGTGATCCGGGTTAAGAGGAACTGGATCTGTTCCGGTGCCAGATTGAAACGGGTGATGATGTTCCGGTCTCCGGTACCGTTGGAATAATCCTGAATGGTGACGCAGATTAAAGAATGTACTTTATGCCCGTTTTCCTGATATTCCCCTTTGGCATGAAGCTGTGCATAGCTGCCGAGTGGTGCGTAGCGGAGCCGGTCATAAAAGGCAATGAGTGCCCGGTCATTCTGGATCTTGCAGATCTGGTCGGTAATCCGGTTTTGATAAGTTTCATTCATGAGTGTTCACCTTCCTTTATTTGAGATGCTGTTTGACAAGCTGTGCCATATTCTTTGGAAGCTCTTCCAGTTTCGTGATATCCAGGAATCCGTCCTTGTAAATCCGGCGGATATTTTCCTTATCGTCACCAATGGCAGCCGCAAACAGGATGACATCCCGTTTTTCGTATTCTTTCTTGATGCCCCGCAGATCTGCCTCTGCTTCCGTTCCGCTGTAGCCGTAATCGGCTGGCTGACCGTCAGAAATCAGGATCAGCAGCTTCTGAAGCTCCGGACGTGTGCACAAATGCTCTGCTACGAAGCGGAGAGCTGCGCCGTCCCGGTTCCCGTTGCGGTCGCACATATCCATCAGCCGGTAACAGTCCTCATTGTCCACAGAATCAAATTCTGCATAGGAGTAAAGAGCAACGCCGCCTGCATCCGTGGAATGCCCGTAAATGGTGATAGGGATACCGAGGCTTTTACAGAAATCATAAAGGACAATGGCAGTCTTTCTTGCATGTGTCATCCGGTCACCCCAACCCATCGAACCACTCTCGTCAATCAGGAGGGCAACAGCCAGACGTTTTTCCTCTCCCGGAAGTCTGGTTCTGGTAAAGATGGTTCCGTCTGTCTTATAGAGAGCATGGAAATCCAGACGTTTTCCAAACAGGAGATTCTTCTGCTTTCCCCCCTGCTGTTCTTCTTTCAAAAGCGGCAGGATGGTGCTTTGCAGCTTTTTGGAAGCCCGCAGGAGAGGAGGAGCAACTGTTTGGTATTCATTCTTCAGGTAATCGGAAACACTGGTCAGGCGATGGATGGTAACATGGATGCCTGCATGGGCATTGCCGTAATGAATGTCATTGGCTGTTTTCTGCAGTTCCTCGGTCAGTTCCGTCTGACAGTCTTCCTGCACCTTTTCTGTAGCCACATCGTTCAAGATCCGGAACAGATCCTCTGCAGCATGCTCATAGCCGCTGCCCTGATACTGACTGGCATAAGTGACGCCGGGGGTGTTTTCATCCAGAATGGTATTGGTCTTTGTAAGAGCAATGCGCCCGCCTTCTTCCGAAAGCACCTGTTTGGCTTCCTCTATGGCATCCTCTTTGGTACGTGGGCCGGAAGGAGCATTGCCCTCATCATTCCCGCTTCCTTTTGGGGAAGCTGGTTTGATATTCTTTGGAATGGCACCGCTTTTCCCGGCCGGAAGAGGAGAACCGCTGCTAACTTCATCCCCCAGAAGCTCTTCCAGAGCATCGGCAGCGGAATCCTCGCCATGCATTTCCAATTCCTCCCGTGTCTTTTCGATGAGCGGCTGGATATAGTTCCAGGTCAGGGCTAAGAGTGCATTAGAAGTCAGCATCCGGTCAGTGCCTTTTTCCGATTCCATTGCCGCATCCAGAAGATCGGTACAATCGGAAATGCTATCCAGATACTCCCCCTGATAGCCGGTGGGATTGTTGATGTTTCCGGTCCGGCAATAGGAAAGGATCAGGTTGGCAATGATGGAAAATGGCTGGTAATCTTTGTCAATTTGTTCCTGTATGGAAGGAATCTGTTCGGACATACGCAGGTTATTGAGTTCAATCCCCTGTCGGAAGGTGCCGTGGAACTCCTCACACATACGGTCTTCAATATGGATGTCTTCCAGAATGTTTTGAAAAATTCCGGCACATCGTGCCAGTGTCAGGCATCCGGCTTTGTCCTTTTCTTCTAACACTTCCTTGATCTCCTCCAGTGCTGTCTGATAAGCGGGAAGGGATAGCTCCGGCTCCTTCGGATAGAAGGAACCGTTTTCCAGACTCCTCAGATGAACAGCGTGGGCTGTGAAATCAGAATAGAGTAAGTGCCCCACTTCATGCCCAGTGAGCCCTGTCAGGCTCTGGGAACGTAAGAAACGGGTGGGGAAAGACTGGGTGATCGGGTTCGCTGCGTTGAGATGTACCTTATAGTTGTCGGTATATGCAACGCCTGCCTGTTCGGAAATGTCCCAGTCCAGCAGTACCTGCAGTCCATACCGGTAACGTCCGGTAACGGCTCTGACAAGGGAGGTCTGGTACTTCTGATAGGCAGCGGAGAGGAATAACTCCTCATCCGCAATGGAATCCTCTTTTGCCCGGATTAGTTTCTTTAAATTTCTTTGGCTGTGATTCACGTGATATTCTTCCTTTCTTTTCTTAGATTTTTTGTCAGCAGTTCCTCCATCGTGCAGCCGTAATACACAGCAAGGCGCAGGACGGCATAAGCCATCGGGGAGGATTTTGCATTTTCATAATTCATAATGGTTTTCGGGGGAAGATTTAAGATTCTGGCAACTGCCTTTTGTGATAACTTCGGTGTTTTGGCTTGCCGAAGATAAGACAGATTATCTGCCAGATGCTTTCGAATCTGGGCTTCTGTGAGTGCTGCTTTTCTCATAGGCGTGTCCTACGCAGCAAGCACAGTATCCAGACAGCTTTCTTCCACTTCCGTACGGTTCTCAGCATCGGCAGAGACAGAGGCAAGCACCGTGTAACGGGCCGCTTCCCGGATATCCCCGCAGACCATGTAGGACTGTACCCAGGAGATCAGCTCCCTCATGCCGCAGCAGCCATCTGTAATGAGGTTTTCCCTGCAGTAGACAGCCATGGATTTGACAATGCGTGTCATCAGACGTACCGTTTTTGCATCCTTGCATCCGGTAACAGCCATGGCACGTTCTACCTGTGTATCCTCATCCGGTTCATCCAGATCAATCACAAGGTTCATTCGGGAAATGACAGACTGATTCATCTGTTTACAGCCTGCATAGTCATTGTTTGTGGTGATTACGATGGTCGTATCCGGATGACGGTGGATGGTTTCTCCGTTTGGAAGATATACGCTGTTACAGCGGTCTAAAAGGGAGTTAAGTCCAACCAGTACACCGGGATTAGCAATGACCGTAGGCTCCTGTATCTCAAGAATATACCCATAGCGGATGGCTTCGACCAGAGGCGTATCCACATACTGGAAATTCTGACCGGAGGTGTGTTCCTTATAATAGCTGTGCATTTCATCAAAAATCGTATCGATCAGCTTCTGGTAGGTGTCTTCGGCAGAAATCTCTTCATCATAGTTTCCGGTCAGCTTCTGATAGGCACCGGAAGGATCTAACTGGATTTCCTGAAAAGACGGGTACTGCCGCTGAAGCCGGGTGCGTTTTCCGTCCACATCCGGAAGAATCTGACCTAAAAGGTCGAATACCTCTGTGTTTGCGGAACAGGTAATGCAGCGGTAAGGAAGGTGAAGTGCGGAAGCAATGGCTTTGGCTCCTTCGGTCTTTCCGGTACCTGCCGGTCCACGTAAAAGAAAATTCCGCATCGGCTGTGTGGTATCCGTTGTCAGCTTTGCATGTTCGCAGATCCGTTTGATTTCCGGAGGGATGATGTACCACTCTGCCAATGGCGGAACAGATACTTCCTCTTCCGGAGACAGCCTTCGGGATGCGGTCAGGATAAATTTCCCAACAAAATCATCTCTGGAAATGGCTGCCTGTGCTTTCTTAAATCCACTTCCTGGACGTAACACCTGAAAGTCTCCATGGAGCACTTCGGTTGGTGCATAGACCCCCTTCTGGATATTTAACGGTTTGATCAGCGACAATACGCCGTTTGTCGGAAGGTCAATCTTAACACCACCGGTCGGGAGACCTGATGAATAGCGGGTTCTCCGGTAAATGTTGTCGCAGAGAACGGCTGCTGTTTCCGCAGCGGCGTCCAGATTGGGATAACCGTTGTCCCGGTGCGCTTTTAATTCCTGATACTTTTCATTACACTCTTCATCTGCCAGAAAAACCGGCATCAGTGCGAACAGCAGAGCCGCACCGGACTGTTTGGAGTCTTTAAATTCGTATTTTTCCGGTGTGCTTTCCACATCCGGCGGAGGGGTATAGCAGCCTCCGTAAAACTTTCCGTTTAGTTGATTGTAGACAACCACCTGAAGATCACCGGTTTTGCTCGGATATTCCGCCACAACAAAATTGTTGGATTGGGTACCGACCGCCCCAAGCTTTTCCGGCGAGGTACTGCCAACCGGGCTTTCCAGCTCCAGATAAGCAAGGACTGCCCGCAGGGTAGCTGCATGAAGCGTGGATTTTTTCCGTGGCTGTGTACAGTATTTGGATGCAATGTCATCAAAGATTGCATGATCTGTATAATCCTCAAATGGTTCCGGGAGTTTGCGTTTGAACCCCCAGGTTGCTACGATGTTATTTGCCATGATTCGTTCCTCCTTCTTATGAGATCCAGGACAGTTCCAGTGCCTGCTCTGTCTCTTCTGTGGTCAATTCATCTTCAGTAAAAATCTCCGTCAATTCGCTCCAGTAATCTTTGGGCGGGAAATGTTCCAGCTTTCCCCGGACTTCCGGTTCAGTGCCGTTCAGAATATAGACATCTCCCTGCTCGTTGATAAACAGCTTTTCATAGCCCCTTGCCTGTAAGTCACCGACCAATTCCATCAGTAGCGGTTTCCCAATCAGGGAATACCATGATTTGGGATTAACGGCTGGTCTGGAATCCGGATTTCCTTCTGACGGTTCCTTTTTATGTAAGGATTCAATGGTCATCATCTGAAGCGTCAGACTGCCACGGGCATCCATGAGAATTTCCGCAAAATTATAACTTCCGGTATTCCGGGTGCGAATCCGTAATGGTTCTCCATCCAGTATCCGGGAGAGCGGTGGTTCTTTCACAAAATCCCATGTGGCATCCGGGAAGGCTTCCTTGAGCTTTCCGGTAATCTGGAATTTGATCTGTCTCCAGAGAATGGTTTCCAGATCAGGTGTTCCTTCCAGATGACGGGTTCTTTCTGGGCGTTTTCGGGGCTTATGCTCCCTGCTTTTCAGGCGTTCCGTGAAAAGCGGGAGAAGATAACTGAACAGCGTGACTCCGATACCGATCAGGGCAATGCCTGCAATCAGAAGCCGGTTGGCATCCTGTGGTACGAAAAGAGCTGCAAGAAACAGTACAAGCACGACAAACTGTAAGAATTTTTTTCGATTTGATTTTTTCATGGGATGATTCCTTTCTGATTCGTGATTCTTAGACGAGTCCGGAAGCTGGATGGAAAATCACTGCTTCCGGACATGAAAAAGAGGAACTGCATCATCACAAAGATGATAAATGCAATTCCTCAACATAGGGTTCCTTGAGAGTTAATAGGGCAACTGGGAAGCCATCTGTTCCGGCACATTTTGAAAGCCGTCAGTTGGCTGACTGCCCGGCATACCTCCGTAATTTGGCATTCCGGTATAACTGCCCTGCGGCGGGTAGCTACTCTGTGGCTGACCGGTTCCGTTTGGAGGAGCCTGATACTGTCCGCCATTTGCAGGAGGCGTGTAGGCACCGTTAGCTGGAGCCATTCCTTGCCGTGGATAGCCGCCAGGCATTGCCTGATTCTGGTAGCTGCCATTGGGATTTCCCTGCATCGGGTAGCTGCCATTGCCGGCTGCACCGGGCGTTGCCGCACCACCATTCGGCTGGCTGTTCTGGTTTGCACCCGGATGTCCGGTATTGCTGTCAGAACGGTTGGATGGTACAAAGTGCCAGTCCTTGACATTGATTCTCGGACCGGCATTTGCCTGCCCCGCATTCTTTCCTTTCTGATAAATGAACGGATGAAGCTCCAGATCACCATAGATCATCAGCCCGGTTCCTTTCTTTACGCCTGCTTTTGCTAAGCGTTCTGCAAGGAACTTGTTAAAATAGCACTGATAGTAAATGGTTTCTTCCTTTCCATCCTGGCCTCGCTGTGAAACTGCAATGTCCAGAGAAACATATTCCGTACCGGAATTTTTCCCTTGCTGCATCTCAGGATCTCTTGTGGCCCTCCCTAAAATTGTTAAAATTGCTGACATAAAAATTCTCCTTTCTGCCTCTTTGGGCGTTAAAATAGATTAAAATAAAAAAAGTGCCATTATAGCACCGTATAAAACGGCAGTATAATGACACGATTTTCCAAACTTAAACAGCATGTGCTTCTGGATGAATGGTCCAGACTCCCATGACGGGATAGCACAAAAACTTAAATACAAAATTATATTAACACAAGATATAGCATATGTCAAAAGAATTAAAACTATATATAGCATATGTTGACGATGTAGAAGGATAAGAAGAATCTATTATTTGACAAAATATTTCCAATATGTTATATTCATCTCAAGCAAAAAAGGGAGTAGCTGAACGCCTTGAAAGAGGTGGTTTTGTAACCGACAACCGGTATCGAGAGATACCCGTAGCAAATGAGATAGCAAGACTTTTATTGTGGCAGAGGTCATGATAGGAGTCTTTTTTTATTATGAAATATAGAAAATCTGCCGCAATAGGCTGCTAAAAAGAAAGAGAGGATAAACGATGAGTAACGAAATGATGAAACAGGAAATGCAGGAAGCAGTGCGGGCAGGAGAGAGGGCACTTCAGAGCCTTTACGCAGCAAGGGATAAGTTGGGAAGTGCGAGAAACTGGGGCATTTTTGATATGCTTGGAGGAGGCTTTATCAGTGACTTTGTGAAGCATTCTAAAATGAATGACGTATCTGCGTTGATGGAACAGGCGAAAAGCGATATTCAGCGTTTTCAGAGAGAATTAAGAGATGTGCAGATTTCCTTGGATCTGCGCATGGAAATCGGTAGCTTCCTTTCCTTTGCGGATTTCTTTCTGGACGGGCTGGTGGCAGATTACATGGTGCAGAGCAAGATTGCAGATGCAAGAGAACAGGTGGATGATGCCATCAAGCGGATAGAAACGATACTTGCTGATGTGAAAAATCGAATGAATGTGGAGGTGTAGCATATGGGATGCCTGGGAAATGTGTTGTGGTTTGTGTTTGGCGGCGCAGTCAGCGGGCTAAGCTGGTGTCTGGCAGGCTGCCTTTGGTGTATTACCGTTGTGGGGATTCCGGTAGGGATGCAGTGCTTTAAATTTGCGGCGCTTAGTTTTTTCCCCTTTGGAAAAGAGGTGCAGTATGGTGGCGGAGCTGGTTCGTTCCTTTTGAATATCATCTGGCTGATCGTATCCGGTCTGCCTCTTGCACTGGAACATCTGGCGTTGGGTGCAGCTTTATGTGTGACGATTATCGGAATCCCGTTTGGTTTGCAGCAGTTTAAACTGGCGAAACTGGCATTGATGCCGTTTGGTGCGGAGGTGTATTAAGATGCGATTATTTGATAAAAGGACACCGCTTCAGAAGGAGTGGGAAAAGCTGGAAGTACAGGAGCAGAGATTCCTTCAGAAGCGTTCAGAGAAAAGGGAGAACATTCTGAATCAAAAACTGGAGGAAAAGATACCGCCGAAACTTCAAGAAACATTGGATACTGCTTTTGAGAAGGCATTTGCTCTGATTTTCGAGAAAGGAACCAGGGTTATTGAAAAGACGTATCAGCGGGCAAAACTGGAGCAGGATTATCAGGTGCGGCAGTATACGGCGGATGTAAAGCAGAATTCCAAATCCCTCCGCTCTTTTTCTAAAAAGGCAAGAGATACGGGAACGAAGAATTTACTGCTATCCGGTGTGTCTGGAATCGGGATGGGCGTATTGGGAATCGGTCTGCCGGATATTCCGGTATTTACAGGGATGATTTTAAAGAATATTTACGAGACTGCTCTGCAGTATGGATACAGCTACGAAAGCAGTGAAGAAAAATATTTTATCTTGTTGTTGATACAGGGAGCAGTATCCTCCGGTGAAACGCTTTGTGAGATGGATGGTAAACTGAATGAATTTATCAGAAGTGGAATACTGCCGGAAGAATATCAGGAAAAGGAGCAGATTGAACAAACGGCGGGAGCTTTGTCAAAAGAGCTTCTGTATATGAAGTTCTTACAGGGAATTCCGGTGGTTGGTGCTGTAGGCGGAGCTTATGATGCAGTCTACATGAAACGGATCACAGAGTATGCAGAACTTAAATACCGGCACAGGTATCTGGCGGGGCGGAAAAAGGCAGAGAATAAATTGTTGTTTTGATGTGTATGGAGTATAATGTGTGCATTAGACAGAATCGACCAGAGAAGGAGGTTGTAAGATTATGGAATGGATAGGATTCATTGCATTAGCTGTCTTGCTTTGTTATTCCTCATATCCTGGGAAGGTAAAAAGGCTTGAAGTAGCGGTGAAAAGATTGGAAAGAAAACAACGAGGTGAAAATAATATGTCAAAATTGATAAATGAATTGGTCAATACGGAGTGTAAAATAAAATCAGATGATGCTTTACAGTTGGTGGGAAGTACAGAAATGAAATGTCTGGTGTTGGATACGGATGATGAGTGGATGAAAGTCCGGTTTACTGATAAGAAGAATAATCAGATTACGAAATTACTTAGAATTGAAAATATTGATGAAATCGAAATAGTAAGTATGGAATTGAAATAGGGTGTGGATACGAAACTATGAATTATTTTTTTAGAATTTAGCTCGAAACCAGCCTAAAATCAGCAAGCAAAGAATATTTGCGAAGCGAAAATATCAATGTAAAAAGTCAATTGCTTGTCATAGTAGTAAATTTAGATAAAATGAAATTGCAAGGAGGAGTAAGCTATGCAATTAGGTCAGATGATTGCAAAAATCAGAAAGGAACAAGGGATGACACAGGAAACTTTTGCTAAAAAGTTTGATGTAACAAGACAGACAGTTTCAAATTGGGAGAATGAGAAGAGCTATCCAGATTTGCATACGTTAATAAAAATCAGCGATGAGTTTAATTTATCTCTCGATGTTTTATTGAAAGGAGATACTACTATGGTAAAAGATATTGATAAGAAGATAAAAAAGCATTCTCTGTATAAAGGTGTAATAGTGGTTTTGGTTTTTATGGTTGTTGGTTTATTTGCTTTTATTCAATTCAATAATGAAAGCATGAATGACACTGCAAAAGATTATATGGACAATTATGTAAAAGGTGTAAAAGTTATAGAGATATATGATGCTGCAAATAAGGAATTGCTGGTAAAGTATGATGATAAGCATAATATAGATAAGGTTATTTCTGCTTTAAATATAAAATCATGGAAAGAGACAGAAAAAAGCATAGGTATGAACCCTAAATATACCATAAAATTTTATTGCGATACTACGAACCAAGATGAAGAAAAAGATATAAAAGAAATTACCCTTTATGAAAATGGGGAATACGCTACGATTTTTATTACTTCTCCTGGCGGAGTAAAACAAAACTATAAAACGAGTATTGATATTTCTGAATTGGTTATCTAATAATATTTGTGTAATGAGAATGAAAATCTAATTCTTTCAAGTTTAACTAAGACATTTCCGGAGCAAATGCTCATGTACGGTAAAGTATCACAAGAAAATTATGTCGAATTGACAGCCGCCTCCGCTATACCGAATAAGGAAATAAAGAGTCCTCAAATTTTGCGCTACTAAATGAAGACGAGCGGAAGTAATCTCCCGCTCGTCAGTAAACTTAACTATGCCATATCAATCCCGCTTCTTTCCCGCCACCGGCACTAAGAACAGCGCGGGCAACAGCAGGAAAGCGGTACAGACCAGCCCCCAGGGTATGGACACCTGCTGGGCTACCAGCCCCACAATAGGCCCGCCGATGATCTGCCCGAAAGAGTCCAGCTGTCCGCTGGTGGAAAAGACTGTGGCGCGCATTTTCTCATCCACATGGTCGTTCATCCAGGCGGCCAGCACAGGCTCCTTGATGGTGCGCATAAGCCCCGCCAGCAGGAACACCAACAACATGAACCAAAAGCTCCGCCCCACCGCGAAGAGAACCAGGCACAGGATATACCCGGCGCTGGTGGACATGACCACACTGGTTCGGCTGACAGTCCCTTTTTTCTCCATGCGGGCGATGAGCAACTGAGAAGCCAGAATACCTAAGCCGCTGCCGATAAGACTGATAACACCGAACCAAGTGACGCTGTTCAGCGGCCCGATAACGGGTATTACCGTGTCATCCAGAAAATGAGCGGTGGAGAGCCGGTCAAAGCCTTCACTGGCAAGTCCCCCGCATAGTGTGATTGCTAAGAGCGTCAGCAACACAGGTGCGCCTTTCACAAAGCCCAGGTTGAGCTTGAACAGGCAGACAAAGTCTTTAAGCAAGCCCTGCCGTTCCTCAATAGCAGGGGAGAAGTTGGTTTCTGGCATGATGCGACCCAACACCAGCCCCAACAACAAGCACAAACTGCCCCCCAAGATGAGAGGCATTTGCAGGTTTATGTTTCCCAGCAGTGTGCCCAGCACCACGCCCAGAACGCCGCCGATTTGCCCCATTTGACTGCCCCGCAGGAACACCTTGTCTATGGGTTTGTCCTCTTCCTCCGAGGCAATCCACGCCTCCAGAGCGCCGGTGATGAAGGTATCACCGCAACCCCAGACAACCTGGGCCAGCAGAACCGGCGCGAACCACGGTAGCGCACCCTCCATCAGAAAGCCCAGGCCGTAGAGGAACATTCCAATCAGCACCGAGCGCCGACGGCTATACAAATCCGCCACCACACCGGTGGGCATCTCGAACAGAAAGCAGGAGGTCTCCTGAACCGTCCCTACCAGGACAAGCTGGAAAGCATCCAGCTGCACCACCTCCAGGTGGTACACGATGGAAAGCACTGTGGACATAGAAACCGCCAGGGAACAGACAAATCGGAACAGCAGGTAGACAGAATATGCCTTTGAATTTTTAGCAAACATGAAGTTACATTCTCCTTTCAAATCTCATTTTATATGACTTTTGCAAGCTGTTAAGCTAACTTGTGGAACATATGCCGAACCTTATCTATACGGCTATTCGGGCGGCGGGGTTGGCAAATAAATTTACCAATAGCTGGCTGGTATCCTTTTAACTCTGTCAAGCAGACTCCCTGCCCATTTGTGAAATAAGTTAAATCGTTCCTGTATTCTTGAATACATCTAGCAGGGATTTCTCCTTTCAGAATGACCTCGTCATTCTTTATCTGAGTACTTACAATATCTGCACAATACCTTGGAGCATCATGATACGCCCGTGAGAGATATTCCTGCGGTGCATAAATTTCAAAGTGGAGATATGGCTCTAATAGTTCTGTCCCTGCTTTTTTTAAAGCCTGCTCCAATACGATAGGGGAAAGCAGCCGAAAGTCTGCGGGGGTACTTACAGGACTATAATACAATCCATATTCAAAACAGATTTTACAGTCTGTCACTTTCCATCCATACAGCCCCTGCTCGCAGCCATAAAGAACCCCCTCCATAACCGCATTTTGGAACGATTGATTTAAATATCCAAGTGAAACTCTGCTTTCATACTGCACTCCGCTTCCAATAGGGAGCGGCTCTATGGACAACCCGACAGAAGCCCAGAAAGGATTTGGCGGGACTTCTATGTGGATGGTGTGGCTGGCTGCTTTGAGCGGCCGCTCCATATAAATGACGGAGGGTTCCTTTACCACTGTTTCAAGCTTGTATTTTTCCGACAGCAAAGCGGAAACAACCTCCAACTGCACCCGGCCCAAAAAAGAAAGAATGATCTCATGGGTGATGGAATCCACTTCGCAACGCAAAAGCGGGTCAGTATCCGCAAGTTGCGTAAGAGCGTCCAGCAGCCGTTCTCTTTGCGCTGCCGTTTTCGGCGCAATCGTCGTCCGCAGCATGGGGAGGGGGTCCTCGCGCCACCTTTTACGAGGGAGCCGGGTTTGGTCCCCTAATACATCGTTTAACCTCACGCTGTCGCTGGGAAGGATAACAATTTCACCCTGATAAGCGGTGTCTGTCCGAACAATTTCCCCTTTGGATGGAATACGCATCTCTGTGATTTTCAGCTTTTCTCTCCCGGCCAGGGCCACCGTATCCCGCAGGCGCAGCGTTCCGCTGTATAACCGTAGATAGACACGCCGCTGGCCGCAATCGGTGTACTCAACCTTGAAAACGCTGCCGCATAGGGCGGCGCCCCCCTGTTCCCCAATCGGTTGGAACAGCCCTGTCACCGCATCCATCAACGGTTGAATGCCAAGGCCATTTTTGGCGCTGCCATGATAGACTGGGAACAGGGAGGCGTCTTGAACCCGCTGCTGTTCCTCCCGCGCAAGTTTTTCCCGGCTGATTGGTTCTCCTGCGATATACTTTTCCAATAATTCATCGTTATTTTCGATGACCGCATCCCATGCTTCTATGTCGGTATTTTCCTCCAGGACTATTTCCGGGGACAGCGACACCGTCTGCTTGATGATAATATCGGCGGAGAGCTTATCCCGAACAGACTGAACCACGCTCTGCAAATCAACGCCAGCCTGGTCGATCTTGTTGATAAAGATAACGGTGGGAATGTTCATTTTCCGCAGGGCATGGAACAGAATACGGGTCTGGGCCTGCACGCCATCTTTAGCGGAGATCACCAAGATGGCCCCATCTAAAACAGCCAAAGAGCGGTACACCTCCGCCAAAAAATCCATGTGGCCGGGCGTATCCACAATGTTAACTTTACATCTGTGCCACTGGAAGGAAGTGACTGCCGCTTGAATGGTAATCCCACGCTGCCGCTCCAAAAACATGGTGTCCGTCCTCGTTGTCCCTTTTTCGACGCTCCCCGGTTCTGAAATGGCTCCGCTGGCATATAGCAGGCTCTCCGTCAAGGTCGTCTTTCCAGCGTCTACATGGGCAAGAATTCCAATATTGATTATTTTCATGTGATTGTCCTCCCTTTACAGCCCCAAAGGGCATAAAAATCCCCAGCAGTAAAATACTTTTACCACTGGGGATTATAAGTTGCGGACATACACATATACAGCATACACCTGTTTGTGATTGCTGTTTTTGGGGATATGTCAAAATTGATAAGGCAAAAGTATTCTTAAATTGGGTACAAAAAACTAAGCCCCTACAAAAGGAGCTATCATAATCCTTTGTTCCCACTATTTGATTATAGTTTTATTTAAGAATACCTTGCCGCATATTTTTTACTCCTTTTCTGGATTAAATCATTGTATCACATCAGTTTTAATCATTGTATCACATCAGTTTTAGGAAAGCAAGTACCTAAAAGAAATTTTTCTTCCCCTTATATGTAACAATCATACCGGCTTCCTAGCGTTCAGAATGTTTTCTGCTGTCTGCTGTGGTGTTTGGTTGGAATTGTCCAACCAAAAGCCGATCCGTGGTGTTGTCTGCATTTTACTAAATACAAATTCAATGTATACAGAAAGATATAAGGAGTGGGAGGGATTCCGCCGTAGTTGGCATTGTAGGAAAATCCAAAAGTTTAGATTTTCCCACAATGCTTATCTTTTGGTCTTTGGTTCGGAATAGTGTAGTGCTGGCGGTCTATCTCTTGTTTTCGGTTGCTTGCTTCCTTACCGTACATGAGCATTCTCTTGCGGCTGCTCTTGCCCGATTGCCGGAACAGACGCAGGAAGAAATCTTTTTGTACTACTTTCAGCACTTGACGCAGAAAGAAATCGGAGAACAAAGCGGCTGGACACGCAGCACAATCGGGCGGCATATACGGCTTGCCTTGAAGCGGCTGAAAGAGGAAATGGAGGTGCTGTCCCATGAGTAACCGACTTCTCCCCTATGACACTATCATAAAGGCACATGAGGGCGACCCCATAGCGATACAAGCCGTCCTTGACCGATACGCTGGATATATCCGCTACTTCTCTAAGATGAACGGCTATTACAACTCTGATATGGAGGACTACATCAGAACAAAGCTGATTGAAAGCCTGTTCAAGTTCCGGCTTGACCGATAACATAGAAACTGAATATCCCGCCGCCCCGCAGCGGCACATGAAGCAGTAAATCCGAAAAAGATTTGCTGCTTTTTTTGCGCTCATTTTTGGCAAATTTCCAAAAGTTCCGTATTAGATAGTGAAACCAAAAAAGGCTGCCGTTTTTTTTAGACAGCGGGCAAAACGCAGCTTCCGAAACGCCTTATTGTCGGGAAAGACCGAGCCGCCGGAAAAGTTCTTGCCGGAAAGTCCGTCATTTTTGCTTTTTGCGGTGTTGTAGGGAGTAAGAGGAAGAACGCCAGCCCGCAGCCTTTTATGAAAAAGCTGGTTATAGATTTTCTGAAAAAGTGGCAGTAGGAAGTGAACGGCAGTCCGGCAGTTTCTTAGAGCAAGATTCTACCGCAGTACCAAAATTCGCTTTTCGCTCATTTTGCCCCTGCGGGAATCTTGTTGGGGAGTGCCTTCCCCAAACCCTGCTTATGCGGCTTGCGCCGCTTAAAAATCCCTCAAAATATTTTTTCGGATTTTTCAAAAACAGTTCCGCTTCACACCCCGTTTTTCTCCTATTAGTGAGAGGACACCACGCACAGAAAGGAGGTTTTACCATGCGAAAACGATACAACACGCCGCACCGCAGCCGGGTAGTCAAGACACGCATGACCGAGGAAGAATACGCCGAGTTTGCGGAAAGGCTTTCTGCCTGCAACATGAGCCAAGCCGAGTTTATCCGGCAAGCCATAACCGGGGCAGCCATACGCCCCATCATAACCGTTTCCCCCGTCAACGATGAGCTGCTTGCCGCTGTTGGGAAGCTGACCGCCGAATACGGCAGGATCGGCGGCAACTTAAACCAGATAGCCCGGACGCTGAACGAGTGGCACAGCCCCTACCCGCAGCTTGCCGGGGAGGTACGGGCGGCGGTTTCCGACCTTGCTGCCCTAAAGTTTGAAGTCTTGCAGAAAGTGGGTGACGCTGTTGGCAACATTCAAACATATCAGCTCTAAAAATGCCGACTATGGCGCAGCGGAAGCCTATCTCACATTTGAGCATGACGAGTTTACCATGAAGCCCACCCTTGATGAAAACGGGCGGCTGATACCGAGGGAGGATTACCGCATTTCTTCCCTCAACTGCGGGGGCGAGGATTTCGCTGTTGCCTGTATGCGGGCTAATCTCCGCTATGAAAAAAACCAAAAACGGGAAGATGTGAAAAGCCACCACTATATCATCAGCTTTGACCCACGGGACGGGACAGACAACGGCTTGACCGTAGACCGGGCGCAGGAGCTGGGCGAGCAGTTCTGCAAAAAGCATTTCCCTGGACACCAAGCATTAGTCTGCACCCACCCGGACGGGCATAACCACAGCGGCAATATCCATGTGCATATCGTCATCAACTCCCTGCGGATTTACGAAGTCCCGCTTCTGCCCTACATGGACAGACCAGCCGACACACGGGAGGGCTGCAAACACCGCTGCACCAATGCCGCTATGGAATATTTCAAGAGCGAAGTCATGGAGATGTGCCACCGGGAGGGGCTTTACCAAATCGACCTCTTGAACGGCAGCAAGGAACGGATAACCGAACGGGAATACTGGGCGGCAAAGAAAGGGCAGCTTGCCCTTGATAAAGAGAACACTGTCAGAGAAGCTGCAGGACAGCCGACCAAGCCCACCAAGTTTGAAACGGACAAGGCGAAGCTGCGCCGGACGATACGGCAGGTACTTTCCCAAGCCGCCAGCTTTGACGAGTTTTCTTCTCTTTTGCTGCGGGAGGGCGTGACCGTCAAGGAGAGCCGGGGGCGTCTTTCCTACCTCACGCCAGACAGGACAAAGCCTATCACAGCCCGGAAGCTGGGGGACGATTTTGACAAGGCTGCTGTCCTTGCCCTGCTTACGCAGAACGCCCACAGAGCCGCCGAACAGACCAAAGCCATACCGGAATACCCACACACCCAAAAGGGACGCTTGCAGGAGGAAAAAGCCGCAAAAACCACCCCGGCAGACAACATCTTGCAGCGCATGGTTGACCGGGAAGCCAAGCGAGCCGAGGGCAAGGGCGTGGGTTATGACCGCTGGGCGGCAAAGCACAACCTAAAGCAGATGGCGGCTACCGTTACTGCCTACCAGCAGTACGGCTTTTCTTCCCCGGAGGAACTGGACGAAGCCTGTTCTGCCGCCTATGCCGCCATGCAGGAAAGCCTTGCAGAGCTGAAGCAGGTGGAAAAGACGCTGAACGGGAAAAAGGAGCTGCAACGACAGGTGCTTGCCTATTCCAAGACCCGCCCTGTCCGGGACGGGCTGAAACAGCAGAAAAACGCCAAAGCAAAAGCAGCCTACCGTCAGAAGTACGAAAGCGACTTTATCATAGCAGACGCAGCCGCCCGCTATTTCAGGGAGAACGGCATTTCCAAGCTGCCGAGCTATAAAGCCCTGCAAGCAGAGATTGAAACCCTTATCCAAGAGAAAAACAGCGGCTACAACGATTACCGGGCAAAACGGGAGGAATACCGCCGCTTACAGACTGTCAAGGGCAATATCGACCAGATTTTACACCGGGAGCGCAAGCCTGTGAAAAGGCAGGAACAGGAACGATAAAAACCGCCCCAAAATGTACCCGAACCTATACAGAACAAGGGGGCTGCCCCGTACCCTATCCGCAAATACCAAAGGATTTTTTAACGGGCTTATAGGGCAGAAAAACCCCGAAAATGATACCGAGATAATACAGAATTACCGCCGATACCGCCACACCAGCGGAAACGGCAGAAAGGAGCGCACCCATGCCAAGAATGAGCAAGAAACGGCGGCTGGAATGGTCTTTTTTCCTGCGGCAAGTAAAAATCGGGAATACCACCTGCGACCGTATCACATACAACGACCTCTGCCGGAGCTGTACCCATAGCTGCAAGCAGAGCTTCCGGGCGGTTATCATACTCTGCCCCCGCTACTACTCCAAACGCCGGAAAAAGGAGGACAGGGACAATGGCAGATAACCGCAAGTATTACTACCTCAAGCTGAAAGAGAACTTTTTTGACAGCGACTCCATTGTACTGCTGGAAGATATGAAAGACGGGATTTTGTATTCCAATATTCTCTTGAAGCTGTACTTAAAATCGCTGAAAAACGGCGGGAAGTTGCAGCTTGACGAGCATATCCCCTACACAGCGCAGATGATAGCGACACTGACCCGCCACCAGATAGGGACAGTTGAGAGGGCTTTAGAGATTTTCCGGCAGTTGGGGCTTGTGGAGCAGCTTGACAGCGGGGCTTTCTATATGACCGACATTGAGTTGATGATAGGACAGTCCTCTACCGAAGCCGAGCGAAAACGGGCTGCAAGGCTGGAAAACAAGGCACTTTTACCGCCCCGGACAAAAGGCGGACATTTGTCCGACATTCGTCCACCAGAGATAGAGTTAGAGAAAGAGATAGAGATAGAAAAAGAGAGAGAGGGAGAAACGGGACACCCCACCCCCGCCGCTTATGGCAGATACAACAATGTGATACTGACCGATACAGAGCTTTCCGGGCTGAAAACAGAGCTGCCCGACAAGTGGGAGTATTATATTGACCGGCTTTCCTGCCATATCGCTTCCACCGGGAAGCAGTACCACAGCCATGCAGCCACCATTTACAAGTGGGCGCAGGAGGACGCTACAAAAGGCAAGGCTGCCCCAAAACAGGGCATACCCGATTATTCATGCAAGGAGGGCGAGAGCTTATGAAAAACGAGATTGAAGCTATGATTACGGACATTACAGCCACTACCTCCGAAGCGGAGGACTACACAGGCGAGGACGGGCTTTTATACTGCGGCAAGTGCCATACGCCAAAAGAAGCATACTTTCCAAAAGAAACCGCCCAATGGTTAGGGCATGACCGACACCCGGCAGAGTGCGACTGCCACCGGGCAGCCCGTGAAAAACGGGAAGCCGCTGAAAGTCGACAGAAGCACCTTGAAAAAGTGGAGGACTTGAAACGCCGGGGCTTTACCGACCCCGCTATGCGGAACTGGACATTTGAGCATGACAACGGCAGAAACCCACAGACCGAAACCGCCCGCTTTTATGTGGAGAGCTGGGAAACCATGCAGGCTGAAAATATCGGCTACCTGTTTTGGGGAGGCGTGGGGACGGGAAAAAGCTACCTTGCCGCCTGTATCGCCAACGCCCTTATGGAGCAGGAAGTCCCGGTGTGCATGACAAACTTTGCAACGATACTCAATGACCTTGCCGCCAGCTTTGAGGGCAGGAACGAATATATTTCCCGCCTTTGCAGCTACCCCCTGCTGATACTTGATGATTTCGGTATGGAGCGAGGGACGGAATACGGGCTGGAACAGGTTTACAGCGTGATTGACAGCCGTTACCGAAGCGGCAAGCCGCTGATCGCCACGACCAACCTCACGCTGGAGGAATTGCAGCACCCGCAGGACACGCCCCACGCCCGTATCTATGACAGGCTGACTTCCATGTGCGCCCCCGTCCGCTTCACGGGCAGCAACTTCCGAAAGGAAACCGCACAGGAAAAGCTGGAACGCTTAAAGCAACTGATGAAGCAGCGAAAGGAGAGCCTATGACAGAAACGAAACAGACAAGCACCACCAAAACAGACCGCCGCCCGGACTGTGTGACGGAAATCCGCATGGGCAACTCCGTCCTTACCGTTTCCGGCTTCTTCAAGCAGGGTGCAACCGACACCGCAGCCGACAAGATGATGAAAGTGCTGGAAGCGGAAGCTGCTACACAAAAAACGGAGATTTGACCGACCATAAAGAAGCAGATTTGACGCTTTTGCCGCTATACAGACAGCCGCCCCATGTGGTACAATTAAGATACGGAATAGTGGGGCTGGCTGTCGGAAACGGAGGATTTTATGTTAAGACAGACCAACCAACAACCAATTACCGCCCTTTACCCAAGACTTTCCCATGAGGACGAGCTGCAAGGCGAGAGCAATTCCATTTCCAATCAGAAGCGTATCCTTGAAACCTATGCAAAGCAGAACGGCTTTTCCAATCTGCGCTGGTACACGGACGACGGTTATTCTGGTGCAAACTTTCAAAGACCCGGTTTTCAAGCCATGCTTGCGGACATTGAAGCCGGAAAAGTCGGGACAGTTATCGTAAAGGATATGTCGAGGTTAGGGCGAAACTACCTGCAAGTGGGAATGTACACGGAAATGGTTTTCCCACAGAAAGGCGTCCGCTTCATCGCTATCAATGACGGAGTGGACAGCGCACAGGGCGACAATGACTTTGCCCCGCTGCGGAATATCTTTAACGAATGGCTGGTGAGAGATACGAGCAAGAAAATCAAAGCAGTAAAACGCTCAAAAGGTATGAGTGGCAAGCCCATCACAAGCAAACCTGTGTATGGCTACCTCATGGACGAGGACGAAAATTTCATTATTGACGAGGAAGCTGCACCCGTAGTTAAGCAGATATACAACCTCTGCCTTGCCGGGAACGGTCCGACCAAGATAGCCCGTATGCTCACAGAGCAGCAAATCCCCACGCCGGGGACGCTGGAATACCGCAGGACGGGCAGCACCCGCCGCTACCACCCCGGCTATGAGTGCAAGTGGGCGACCAATACCGTTGTGCATATCCTTGAAAACCGGGAATACACGGGCTGCCTGGTAAACTTCAAGACGGAAAAACTCTCTTACAAAGTCAAGCACAGCGTAGAAAACCCGGAGGAAAAGCAAGCGATATTCGAGAACCACCACGAGCCTATCATAGACACCCAAACATGGGAACGGGTGCAGGAGCTTCGCAAGCAGCGCAAACGCCCCAACCGCTATGATGAAGTGGGCTTGTTCTCCGGCATACTGTTCTGTGCAGACTGCGGCAGTGTGATGTATCAGCAGCGATACCAGACGGACAAGCGCAAGCAGGACTGTTATATCTGCGGCAACTACAAGAAACGCACCCATGACTGTACGGCGCACTTTATCCGCACCGACCTCTTGACCGCTGGTGTACTCTCCAATCTGCGGAAAGTGACCAGCTATGCGGCAAAGCATGAAGCCCGGTTTATGAAGCTCCTGATTGAGCAGAACGAGGACGGGGGCAAGCGCAGGAACGCCGCCAAGAAAAAGGAGCTGGAAGCCACCGAGAAACGCATAGCCGAGTTATCCGCTATCTTCAAGCGGCTGTATGAGGACAGTGTGACCGGGCGCATATCAGACGAGCGTTTCACAGAGCTGTCGGCAGACTATGAAGCAGAACAACGGGAGCTGAAAGAAAGAGCCGCCGCTATCCAAGCGGAGCTTTCCAAAGCACAGGAAGCCACCGTGAACGCAGAAAAGTTTATGAATGTTGTCCGGCGGCATACCAGCTTTGAAGAACTTACCCCTACTCTGCTGCGGGAGTTTGTAGAGAAAATCGTTGTGCATGAGTGCAGCTATGACGAGAACAAGACCCGCAGACAGGACATTGAGATTTATTATTCTTTTGTTGGCAAGGTGGACTTGCCCGAATAACCGCCCGACCTATCCGACACAAGAGCTAAGTGCCGGATAGGAACGGCAAAATTTTTTACACTTCTATTACTTCTTTATCGCACATCAATAAATGCTCATGGCATTGAAGCGGATACAAACACTATTGTTTGATAGAAATAAGAGAGGTTATTTATAATAAAATGAGCCGCCAGAACTGTAGGGGTGATGCAGTACAGGCGGCTCATTTTCTATCTAAACGGATGTATCCGGAAGTTCCGGCAGTTGATCGGTGAGTTCTTCATATCCGAGAAAATCTCCGGCACATGGCATCGATTGCCCTGTCCCCTGCTGTGGTTTCCGGAAGTACAGCCGATACCGATGTCCCTCTAGGAGTTTGATATTCTTTTCCAGTGAGAAGGCGTATTCCTTTCCGTTATCACTGGCAAACCAATATTGCTGGTTTTTCCCGAAGAGTGTCTGTTCCCGTTTCGTGCAGCTTACGTCCAGTGACAGATAAGCATGTGTATGGATCAGGTGGTAGAAACTGAGTGCACGCAGGAGGCTGCAGATTCCGATTAAGAGACTCATAAGAATGAAGAGCCGGTCGTGGGTGGCAATTCCGAAGATGCACCCAAAAAGTACACAGAAAAAGCCGATTGCACTGATGGCAACCAGCTTTGTAAAAAATGGTTTTGGCATAAGGTTCCTTCCTTTAACATGTATGAAATGTGATTTGTTTATTCAGGTACAAATTAGCAATAGCCTGCAGCACTGGATACTGGGTATGGTGAATCTGGACATCATCCACAAGTGTTTGGTAAGTTGTCTCCGGTTCTGTGTATAACTCATCCATAATATCCGATTCGTTGTGGATTACTTTTTCCTGCTCCATACTTGTGACAAGCTCAGCGGTCGTGAGGGATACCTTATCAGCCAGCTTCAGAATGGTATCTTCCATCGGTGAAGAGGGTTTCTTCTTTAAATATCTGCCAAACTCTTTTGCGCCAATACTTCCTTCCAGATAAAGTTGAATGCAACCAAAGAGCCGGATGAGAAAGGTATCCTTCAAGGGAATAATGGTCAGACTGCCGAGAAGGCGATATAAGGCATCCACCCCGGTCAGTCCAATTCCGCTTACAACCAGACCACGTAAGGAAAGTCGGTTTAGATAGTGTTGGAAGGATAAACCTTTCGGACCTTCTTTCTGTATCTGGCGCAGGGTATAGGCATCCTGGAGTTCATGGAGCGTCAGAATCTGAAAAGCAAGACAGCTCCAAAGTAGCAGTTCGTCATCCGATAGTCCATATTCTTGTCCATCGTTGATTACAAGAGGAATGGATTTTCCGCCTGTCGTTTTTTGAAATTTTAAGGTTCCGACAGCAGTATAAAGTGTCAGCATAAAAGTTCCCTCCTTCAAAGTTAAGTCAGAAGTGCATAGAGTGCATCATCCTGCTGTAATAGTTTCCGTGCTTTGCTCTGCCATGCCCGTACACGATTGGCTGGTACTTGGTAGTGTTTTGCCAGGTCAAAGCTGGTATATCCCTGCTGTTGCAGATAGAGGGCTGCAATTCCCTTCTGAATAGTTGGGGAATGTCCGGTGCCAAGCTGGGTTAAATGCTCAAGAAGCAATGTCTGATTTGTGTCCTTTTCCGGGTGAGTTGTTTGTGTATCCTCGTAGGAAAACAAATCACGATAATGGAGATGTTCATCTTCAGATGATGCTTCGTCCAGAGAACAGAGCATGGAGCGGTCACGGGCAATTTTCCGCCAGTAATCAAAGATGGCATGACGGATGATAGTTTTGGCATAAGGCTGGAATGATCTTCCTTCCTCAAATCCGACAGCCGACCGGCACAAAGCCAGATATCCAATCTGACATAATTCCTGTTGTTCTTCCTCAGTTACATAGGCAGCGGTGCGGGTCATGGAACGAATCATGATCGGAACCAGATCCATGGATTTTTCCACCAGTTGTTTTTGCTTTTTATTTAGCGGTAAGGTCATCATCAATCACCGCCTTTCAGCTGGCTGCCCGGAGGCGGAAGGGAATATGGTTGTTCTTTAAAACATCTGCGGATTCCTGAATGAGCTGGTCGCACATATAGTTGCTGAACTGTCCGATGTGAGCCTGCTTATCTGTCAGACAGAACTTATCTGCCACCCAGCGATATGCTTCCGGTTTGGAAAGGATGCCCTGTTGCCAGATCTGATCGAAAATTCGATGTGCCTGAATCCGCTTTTGACGAAGCTCCCGGTTGGCGAGCGTTCCTTTTGGTATCTTGGTTCCCGGATGTACCCCGACATAGGAATTGCAGGATGGATAGTGGGAGCAGACATAAACCTGTCCGCCATGAGAATGCGTTCCATATACAAAGGATGCATCTCTTAATATTGCTGTTCCGCCGCAGTAAGGGCAGCGGATGATTTTTGGTTTCTTCATCTGTTTTCACCTCGCTTGTACATACACGATACGTAACGTGTACGTGAATAACCAGTACGTACTGTATACTTATATTGTAAGTAAGCAGGTGATGAATTCCCATAGGACGCAAGCGGATACTGATCCCAGATTCGGACTAAATGGCACGAATCCCCATTTTTCAGATGCCGGGATAGAAAATTGCCCGGATGAGCGGGAATAAGCCGCTGTCTGTGAAACGTGGATAATTAACCGGTGTAAAGATGAACTTCTCACAGAAAATCCGTAGCAGGAATAAGCTGATCAGTACCAGACAGAGCAGGTAAGTGTTCCTGCGCCTTCTGGTCCATGGCTTTTTCGGACGGAATTTCACATACAGGACAAAAATCATGGGAATAAATATCAGGTTCGTAAAGACCTGATCGATACATTGGATGATTGAAATTACGTTTAACATAGGCAGTGCCTCCTTTCTTTACATATCCTGTACGTATAAGAGCCTGAAAGTGCAACTTTTTGTTACCAGTCATATTGCTGGTTCTCCTGAAGCCGGAGCAGTGCCGGAATGGGGCATGGCTTTAATGGCAGCTTCTGAGCGGCCAGATAGGGCAGATAAAGCTCTGTAAAAGCAGCAATGCTCATGCTTCCGGTACATTCGGTTGGCTCCGGTATCCGGGGAAACAAAAGCGCTGCATCTGAAAGAGGGAGGATGCAGGGGCTTCCCGTTTCATCCGGATGGAATAAAAAGCCGGAGTTCTCACAGCTTTCCTGTGCGTTACAAGTGCGGCACCAGACGTAGATACAGGAGTGCCAGTTCCCTTCACAGAGGTTCAGAAAATGACGGATGTGCTTGGCATCTGTCTTGCAGTGGGGGTGTTTCATATTCATCACCTACTAAAGAAGCAGGCAGTTCCATGTGGGAGCTGCCTGCAGGAGTCTTCGTTATGAGTTACTGATGTTTCTTTTTGCGTTTGAAGTAAACGATGCCCAGGACACTTGCACCTGCAAGTGCAGCTATGGCGATTCCGGCATATAGGAGAAGCGGCGTCTCATCGCCGGTCTTTACAGGCGGAGCTACCGGAGGCGTCTCCGGTTCTTTCGGAAGCTCCGTCATGTGTACGGTCTGACCTTCATCCTTCAGATCCTCATGGGAAGCAATCTCATGTTCGGTTTTTCCGTCTGTATAGTAGAGCTTTTCAAAGACAACCACATCCTGTCCGGCAAGAGCAGAAGCGTCGAAGGTAAAGGTAACTTCCACAGAGCCGCCAGCTTTTTCTGCTTTAAATTCTGCCTGAGCGGTAACTGGTTTTCCGTCTTTTAACAAAGCCTCTTCGGTTTCCTTATTCATCAGGGTTCCGATGACTTTGTACTCAGATCCAGGCATCAGACCATGATAAGTGACCGTATCTACGATAGTCGCTTCCTTGGAAGCAGAGACATCCTGATCCCCGTCACTGCCGTCTTTGGCTGTGGTTTTGATTTCCGGGAAGTAAATAGTCTGTCCTTCATCTGCAATGTCTGCGTGTACGGCAACTTCCTTGTCTTTGTAAGCCAGGGATTCAAAGACAACTACCGTTTTCCCTTTTAAGGAGCTGGCATCAAAGGTAAAGGTAACCTCTATCGTACCAGCGGATTCTTTTGGCTTGAAGGATGCTTTTGCTGTCACCGGTTTTCCGTCTGTTTCGACTGGTTTCTTTGTTTCTTTATCCATCAGAGTTCCGGTCACTTCATATTTATGGTTAGGAACCAGCCCCTTAAAGGAAACCGTATCCACCAGCGTGATTTCTTTCTTTGCACAGGAAATATTGGAGTTCGTGTCCGCATCTTTCGCAGTAGTCTTGATTTCCGGGAAATAGATGGTCTGGTCTTCATCGTTGATGTCGGTATGGACTGCAAGCTGCATCTCATCCTGATATAATTCCTCGAAGACAACGGTTGTTTTGCCCTTTAAGGAAGTTGCATCAAAGGTAAAGGTTACTTTGACGGAGCCAGAGGATTTCTTTGCAGTAAATTCTGTTTTGGAAGTCACCGGTTTTCCATCCACAAGGATTGGTTCGCCTGTTTCTTTGTCCATTAACGTTCCAGTCAGTTTGTATTTCTGGCCTTTTTTCAAGCCTTTGTATTCCACAACGTCTTCAATCGTCACTTCTTTTGCCGGCTGGCTCATGTGTGTACCGGTCTCGGCATCCAGAGCAGTCGTGCCGATCTCAATGGCATCATCGGTCAGAGTTCCAACCCGTACAGTTACAGAATCCTTATAAACTTTAACTTCAAATTTTAAGAGATCCATGCCTTTATTGGAGTCGCAACGCTGTTCCTCCAGGATGTAAGTATCGTAAATCAATGCTCCTTTGGAATCATCCGGTTTGGATGTGCCGAACCAGATGCCGTCCTCTGGAGATTCGCCACGGTTGGTATTGGATGTATGTTTGTTCCATTTTGAGGAAGTGCTGGCATAACCATTGGCATCTGTTACGATCACATGGCTTTCACTTGTTGTTTTGGAAGTGATCTTAAATGGAACATTTGCCAGACGATTCTGGCTGCCGTCAGCAATCTTGACAAATTCCAGATCCCCGCGGATGACCTGATTGGAGATGGAATTGTCTTTTGCAGTCAGTTCCACGATTTTTCCCTGTTCTGTGATGTCAAATTCTACAGAGATCTTTCCGCTGTTCAGATAACCGGAAGGTGCAGTTGTTTCATCCACACGGTAATGTCCGAATGGGAGAGCATCTTTTGCAGTTGCAGCAGAACCGGATTTATCGGCAGTAAGTGTAAGGACAACCTGATCTTTCGTGTAGGATGTTCCGTCTACTAATACCGGATTTTCATTTAACGTAGTGATCGCAAAGACAGTACCTTCCAATGTGGCAGAACCCTGCGGTTTTGCTTCTCCGGTCTCGCTGTCACGTTTCTGGATCTTCACTCCGCCACGGATGACAGATTCTTCTACGGTAGAAGACTGGTATACCGAAACCGTTTCCTGCTTACCGTCACCTGTAATTTTCTGTACGAAGACAGTTGGATTGAGCTGGTATCCGGCAGGGGCTTTGCTTTCCTGTACCGTTATGGTACCGAGCGGAAGACAGACGGTCTTGCCATCACTGGTATAGTAAAAGGCATCGCCGCTTACAAAGGAATCTTTGGTAAAATGCATCTTTCCGGAAACATCTGTTTTTAATACCCAGGTACGTGCCGGTTTCTTTCCAGCTTCCGCAGGATCACTGTCAGACTGCTCGGTATAGAACTTGACTGTAAATTCTGCGTCTGCAAGGGAAGCTGCTCCCTGTGGGGAGGCTTTCTTTGTTTCGGCATCCAGCTTTTCAAGCACCAGATCCATAGGATTATTCTGCGGAATCTCTGTTACGTTTGCAGCAGAAGTCTGTTCTGCTTTTACAGTGACTTTGTGAGCTTTGGTGTCTACAATGTAGCCTTTGGAAGCAGAGAGCTCTTTTACGGTATAATCGCCTTCCTCCAGTTCGCCGGATCTGGCATACCCGTTTTCATCGGTGGTCAGTTTCTGGATGAGCTTCTCACCCTGATAGATTCCATACACAGCACCCTTTAAGCTGTAATTCGGATTCCCGTCCGATATACTTCCGTTGGCAGAAGATTTTTTCAGTTCGATCCAGCCGTTTGGAACCTGATACCAGCTTCCGGCAATGGTCTGGCTGCCCTGTCCCGGAACGATGAATGCCCGGAAGTCTTCCGGCGGGTTCGGAAGTCCCGGGATGGCACTGGCTACTTCCAGTGCTTTATCAATATAGGACTGCGGAGCGCCATGGAAAGCTCCGGTGTCAGCGGAATTACCGGCATAGATGTAAGCGACAACCAGATGTCCGATGACATAGCTGTTATCATCACTCCAGCCACTGAAATATTTATCCTTGACGACTTTATCGTAGCCGTAGCCGCCGTTTAAGTAGTAGAGCGCTTTTCTGAGCGGGGAGTTCTGGCTTAAAAGGTCATAGGAATAGGAACCGGAGGAAGGGGTTTTCTTCAGTGGTTCCACGCAGTAGGCAGTATTGCTCCCGTCAAAGCTCATGCGGGAGGTAAAATAGCTACCGTAAGGGATATTGGCACCTGCCTTATAGCTGATGGTGCCGTCGGCTGCATGAACCGGAAAACTGCCGGAAAACAATGCGCCGACTGCGACAAGGACTGCCAGCAGCATAGCCAGCGTCCGTCTGGTATAGGATTTGTATGTCTGTAACATAAGTCTCCTCCTTCTTGAAGTTCAAATGAAAAGGGCAGCGTCAGTGCTGCCCAAAGTTACACAGCCTGTTTCTTCTGTTTCGCAAGGATTTCCAGAAGCTCCTGCCGATCTGTGGTAATCAGCTCCTTTTCCAGATTGGAAGCCTTAAATTCCACAGTGATGTTATTATTGTTGGTTGAGATCAGACCGTTGCCCCGCTGGAAATGGGTGATGTTCATTACTTCTGTTTCCGATAAATGCAGGATAGTCTTCACCCGCTGTGCCTCTTCATCCTCCATGTTCAGGATGATCTTGGTCTTGCAGTTATTGATGATACCCTTGCCGTACTTCCCGTCATCCAGAGCAAAGAAGTCGTTCAGATCCTGTGTGGCAAATATGCCGGCTCCGGAGTAAGCCCGGATGATCTTGGCAATTTCCAGTACGAATTCCGCTGCAAGCCGGTTGCTGGATGCACCGATGAGCTGCCAGACCTCATCGACAAAGATGGCTTTTTCTTCGGTACGGTTTTCCTTCGCTTTATCCCAGACATAATCCAGGGCTACGAACATGCCGACCGTTAAAAGATCGCTGGAACCGGTCAGTTCGGAGATATCCAGTACCGTATATTTATTGGTCAGGTCCACATTGGTCTGCTGGTTAAAGGAAGAAGCAGAACCATGAACCAGCCGGTTTAAGATGTGCGCCAGACGCTTCGTATCTTCGCTTTCCAGCAGGACATTGTAGACATCCTCCAGAATGGGCATCTTTTTGTACTGCTCCGGATGCTGCGGATCTGTCAGGGATTCATTTTTATGTGTAATCCCTTTTAAGGCATAGGTTTTGATCAGGGCTTCATCCAGAAGCTGCTTCTCCTCATGGGACATATCCGGGATCAGCAGACTGAAGAAGATGTGAAGCCTTTGAATCTTGCCAGCCAGTGCGGAGGCATCGAGGGTCGGTCCGTCTAAAAGTTCATTTACAGAATTGTCTACCTTCCGGATTTCCATGATGTTGATACAGTTTTTACTGGCAGGGGAGATCTGGATAAATTCTCCGCCGACATTCCTTGCAGCCCGGTAAAATTCGTGTCCCTTTAGGGGAGCGATGATGAACACCTGGATGCCTTTTCTTCGCATCCTTAGTGCCATGGTCTGCATGGTGAAGGTCTTTCCTGCTCCCGAACAGCCTAAGATACAGATGTTGCTGTTCTTGTACTGCCTGGAATCAAAGATATCCGCAATGACCAGGGAATTGTTATGCTTGTTTACCCCAAAGAGGATTCCGTTATCATCGCAGATACTGTAGCTGACGAAGGGATAGCAGCTTGCCGCCCCGGAAGTCAGTACGTTCCGCTTGGACAGCTTAAAAAGCTTCTTGTCCAGATTTGCCAGCGGCAGAGAGGAGAGAAAGCCCTGCTCCTGCAAAAAGTAGCAGGAGTGTAAGTTCATATCCTGCGAAATCAGGAGCTTTTTCATTTCCTGAATCCGCCACTGCAGTTCTTCCAGAGTGGAAGCGGTAATGGTGATGAGAAGATTCATGTAATAGAAATCTTCGTTGTTGGCAAGTCCCTGCTTCAGAAAATATCCGGAGCGGATGGCAGAATTCAGGTCATCATAGTCAGTGTTGGTATCGGACGCATCCTTTAATTTGGAACGGTTGATACGGATCTGCTGACCGAGACGCTGCTGGATCTTGTCCTTTGGCTGTTTCTGGAGAAAGAAATCAATATCAATCCCTTCCCCGGCATTGACAAGGAGTGACAGCCATCCGGGAGTTACCCGGTTTTTGTAGCCGTCAGACGGCACAAGCAGGTAGGAATGGTAAAGCCCATTGATCTGCACATAATGGGAGTGCTTGAAATCCACACTTTCCGGTGCGAGAAACTCGTTGATCCGGATGTGATCCAGTTCCTCCATGCGGTTTTCCTTTGTATAGGCGGACAGTACAGTGCTGATCCGGTCCGGAAGCGGAACCTCCGTACAAAGGGTACGGTTTAACAGTGTGTACAGGACATCTGTGGTAAATTCATCCTCATTGTCATGGGTGACCACTTCATTCCCGCACTGGTACAGAAAGGTTTTGGCAGTCTGGGATGCCGTCTCAAGGGCGGCAAGGATTTCCCGTTCCTCCTCCTTCCGGTTGGCATTGAAGGGTTCATACTCAAAAATCAGAAAGAACCGTCTGGATACTGCTTCTCTGGAACTTAAGTTCTGGACAAACTGGATGTAGTCACGCTGCAGCTCCTGACAATGAGGATCGGTTTCCCGCTCCAGCTCCAGCCGGGACTGCTCCAAATGCTTATTGATGTCTGCTTTTTTGGAGATCATCTTGATCTGGAGTTTGACCGGGCTGATCTTTAAGTAGCTGATAAAGCTGTAAATGATGCCCTGCTGTTCTCTGGCACTTCGAAGCAGGAAGTTGATTGGTTCAATCTCCAGGATCTTCACGTACCGTCCGTCTGTGGTATAGACGATCCCGTTTTCGATTTTTTCCACCGGAAGATAATCCTCCAAGGTCTGGTCTTTCTTTCGCTTTTTCCGGGAAACGGGGTTTGCCGTGGCAGATGAGGCGTCCTTCTTGGAAACCACCTTCTTTTTCTGCTCTTTTTTTGCCGCCCGATTTTCGGAAACTGCCCGTTTTTCTTCCTCCTTTCGTCTCCGGGCTTCCGTTTTTTTCTGGATTTTTATCTGTTTCGCCGCCTCTTTTTTCTGTCGGCTGGCTTCTTTCTGCTCCCACTTTAGATAACGGATATCTTCCTTTGCCTGTTTTTTGATGCCCCGCTTGGTGGAGGTATCAAACTGTCGGTGTTCTTTTTTTTTACTTTTTGGCGGGGCTGGTGCGTCCGGTTCAGACTGCGGGGGAGCCGATGCCATTACTTTGGAAGGCTCTGCCGTTTTTTCTGCTTTCCGGTGTTTCTTTGTCTTTGGCTCTTTGGAACGTGGGTTCCTGCGTGGCTTTCCTTCCGGAAGACTGTCGGACCTCCAGATTACCCTGCGGTTCACTACAAAACGCAAGGCATTCATCAGAAAGGCAGTGATGCTCTCTCCGCCGATTCCAATCAGGGCTACCATTGCCGCCGGAAGTGCGGTCATGCAGAGAATGATGATGCGGGCAGTCAGGGACAGCGGCAGGTGGGAAACAGGGATACCAATTGCCAGGGAAAGAACAATGCTTTCTATGGCATTGCGGATGTCAAAAGTTCCGTTTAGGATCTTGCCTTTCTCAATGAAGTTGGGCGGGATAAAGGAAACCGGTGTTTCTTCTGGCTGTGTCATGGCTGCACCTCCTTTTTCGTATCTTTCGCATCTTTGGAAGGCACAGAGGCACTGCCGGATTCTGTGTCCGGAGCTTCCGGGCTGTCAGAAGTATCCGGATACCCGCCTTCCTGCAGGTGTTCGATGTCCTGCGAAGTCTGGGACGGCAGGGAATCATCTGTCTGTTTTTCGTAAACAGTTGTATCTGCAGAGACCTGTACCCCGTCTTCTCCAAATAAAAACACACCCGTCGGGGTGTGGTAGGTAACCGGAAGCGTATCCTGATCGGAAAGTGAAAACATCAGGCAGACGGTTGTTTCGGTAGGGTAGCTGGTTTTTTCCGGCAGGAAGGTGATGCTTGTCTGTTCTTTTTTGACATACTCTTTTAGGTAGACAGGAAACTGCTCTTTGAGAGAAGCAATCTGGCTGTCGGAGAAAAATGCTTTTAAAGCATCAAAATCCAGATATTCCGGCATGGGGGTATCAGAATTTGTTTCTGTTGTTTCCTTTGCCGGTTCCCTGCCTTTGTTTCCGGAAGCTTCTTTTTTCTGGCTTTTCCAGAAACTGGGGAGAACCAGTCCGGCAAGCAGCAGAAACAGCATTAGGAAAATGGAAAGAATCACTTTTGTTCTGTTCATAATGGCTCCTTTATTTTTTGTCGAAGATCCAGTAGGCATTTGCCGTGGCATGGATTTCCGACATCATATCAAATTCACGGTTAATATAGTTCTTTGCGTCACTGTCATTGGGATCATTGACCAGTACCTTGCCGTTTGCCGTAACACCCCGGAGCACGATGAAGTGCCCGCCGCTGGTGAAAAGTCCTGCCCGCTGAGAGGAGATGACCGGACGGCCTTCGGAGAGTGCCTGAAGTACCGTATTGGCATTGCTGGTCTGTGTGACGCTGCCACAGCCGAAATGACTGGCTGCAGCCTGAAAGTAGCTCCAGTAGGTTCCAACTCCCGGCTTGTAATAGGAATTCCCGCACCATGCCACTGCATCCGGAGGGGTAATAGTGTTCCCGGTCAGGTAGCTGGCGATCATGGCAAAGCTGGTAGGCCCGCATCCGGAAGATGCGATGGAGCCGCCGCCATAAGGGATGTTTCCGTAATCGGTCTGGAGATAGTGGGGAATCTGCATTCCATTTGCCGGATAGCTTCCGCCGGTATTGGTAATCTGATAATACCGGAGAACATGCTCCACATATTCCTTGTCCCCATACCGGTCATAATGCCAGTTCGGACGGGCACACATCATATCCGAATAAGCAATGGCGTTTTCTTTGGTATAGCCGCCGTCACGTTCCATTGCCCAGTCGATATAGCCGGAGCCGTAATTGTAACCCTGAAGCGCCAGCTTGATGCGGTCCAGGTCGGTAGGTCCGGTACATCCTGCTTTATCCAGTGCATACTTTAATTCCTGAATCCCACATTCGATGGAATAAGCAGGATCGGTGATGCCGTTGGGGACATGGGGGTATTTCTTATTAAAGCCGCCTTCTGCCGCCTGCATGGGATCGCTTCCACGCCCGCCGCTTTCCTGCATCATGACTGCCATGAGGAGTTCCACATAAGCTTCCATGCCATATTTCTGTGCGACCTGCTGGATGGTAGCCCGGTAAGCCAGCACCTCATCGCTGACACCCACCGCCATGGCAAGACCGGAAGCGGAGCAGCCAAAGAACATGGTCAGGTTTTCCACATAACTGTCTGCCGTTTTTTTCTGCTTATCGGTCAGATGAAAGACGTGATCTGCAAAGTAGGCATCTCCGGCATAGCTGACCGTGTAGGTATGGCGGGTAAAAGTAACCTTTCTGGGTGGTGCATTTTCCTCTTCTGCCGGAACTTCCACCGTGACCGTTTCTGAAGTAACGTCATAAGAAAAAAGCCCGTCCTCGTTTTCCCGGATAAGGCTTTTGAGTTTGCTGATATTTATATTTTTATAGTCATCCTGGCTGGCACAAAACTGTGCGATGAGCTGGTTCGCATTTACGATGATACTGGAAGCGTAAGGATCGCTGATAGAGGCAGTATCTCCTTCCGGGAGTCTGGCAATTTCCGCATTGATCTTAGCAAGCAGTGCATCATGGCTTTCCTGAAGCACCTCCACGATTGCCTGATTGGAAGCCCGGATATTTTCACTGATTACCGTGTTGCTGGTCAGTGCTCCGGTATTTTCAGAGAGGTCTCCGAAGACGAGTCCCGGAAGCATGACAAGGAACAGCATGGGAAGCATCAGTACACCGCCGACGGCTGCTCCGGTTTTCGCAAGGGTGCGCCTGTGCCGGAATACTGTACCGATGACAGCAAGAGGACTGCCCATCAAGGCTGTTTTTGGCATGTTACATACGCTCCTTTCGCTGTGGGGCTGGCGGTAGTTTCTGGACAATGGATTCATTGTAGGCTACTTTGCCGCTGCCGGAAGTATATGGTGTTTTTTCGACCGTATCCTGTGCATACTGCTTGTACCAGGTGGAACCGTCCACGGACTGTACCGTAGAGTAGGAGCCCTGAGTCGGAGCTGCATACTGGTCGGCATGGTACAGGGCAAAATCCCGGTTCCCGGAACTTCCGGTTTCGGTACCGGTGATCCGTCCGCCGCCGATTTCTACATTATCATAGGAAGAACCGCCGCCCGGCTTGATGCCCATATAGGAAGTAAAGGCTTTCTGTGCGTCTGCTCCCTTGATGGAACCCACCTGACCGTAATTTCCCTGTGCAATGTTGCTGATGACCTGATTGGCAAAGTCTCCGCCTTTGTTCAGGGATGATTGGTAAAGCATGTTCCCGATACTGCTGTGTTCGGTATAACCGGTTGCGGAATTGACCGCTTCCCTTTGTACCTGTCTTCCCACTGCTCCGGCAAGCCCGCCGGATAGGAAGCTTCCTGCGACAGCCGCACTTCCGGGAGAAGAGGCTTTGCGGTAGCCGCCACCACCATGGGAACGCATGGAACCGGTCAGGCTCCGTCCTGCAATCAGAAGTTCAGCCATCATGTTTCCTCCGGTATTGCCGACATTGATGCCAAGCGATGCCAGAAAAGAATCAATTTTCTGGGATACCTTTAAAAAGGCAATGGCACACAGGAACCAGACGAAGACATTTCCGGTTACCGCCTCCTTTCCCTGACTGGCAACTGCCGCTTCCACGTCTGCTTCCGTAAGCTCCGCTGCAAAGACCGGCATGGAGCAAAACAGTACCAGACAGGCAGTTAATACCAGGAATGGTATGAGTTTCTTTCTAAGTTTCATTTTGGTCCTCCTTTCTTATAGGGATAACGGATTGGCAAGGAAGGTGCCGACCATAGAAGTAAACAGCCGCAGGCACCACGCATTCATCAGCAGCAAAAAGAACTGGCCGCCAAGCATCCGGCACCAGCTTTTGAAGATATTTCCAGTTGACTGGCTGGCACCCATGGAAAAAGCTGCCGGGGCTGTGTAGACCAGTACCCCCAGAAGAATATAACGTTCTGCCGCTTCAAAGAGCAGCTTGATGTAGTTCCACGCCAGAATCAGTACCAGAATCAGTGCAATGATGGCTACCGCCCCATTTGCACAGACTCCTAGGATGACTGTGACTACGGAGTTAAAATCCGCAAATTTTAAAGGCGGCAGGTCTTCCGTCAAAATCCAGTTGTACGGTGTTCCTGAAATCTTCAGGAGCAGATCCACAATATCTTTCGCATAGAAGGTGAGAAAGATAAAGAGGAAGGAACGGATGGACAGCTTAATGGGATCTTCCGCTTCGATACCGGCTCCCATAAAGTAATTTTTAAAGAGCTGCCATACCCAGTTTAAGAGGATCAGCCCGATGCCCAGTGCCAGAAAGACCTGATACATGGTCTCGGCTGCAGGAAAGTAGCGAAGAAACGTATCCATGGAACAGCCCAGAGCACCGAGGACTGAAGTGGTGATCAGATCCAGAATGTTCATGACCTGTTCGGCAATCCATTCCACGATTCCGTCAAGTATTCCCATAGTGGCATCTCCTTTCGTCTATCCGTTCCATTTTCCGCCTGCAAAGAACGGGGTGATGTAAGCCATGATAAAGCCAAGCCCGTTTAAGATCGCCCAGGTAATGACGATACGCTTGAGCCATGCACGTGATTCGTCCACGGTTTTTCCGCTTTTGGAAAAATTCATCATCAGAAGGGCAACCGATGCCGTTACGACTGCAGCAATGGTGGAAATGAGGATAATCTGGTTATAGACATCCTTCATGATCTCATTGGCTTTGGTCCAGATGGTAGCGGCAAAAACCGGCTGTGTATATCCGCAGAGGACTGTGACAGCCAGAAATGCAGCATACAGGCATCTGCCATAATTGACATGCCGTTTTGTGTCCGGCGGAGCGTTTTTCAGTTTGTGTTTCACGTAAAGATACCTCCTTTTTATAAGAGCGGCAGGAGAATTACCTCCCCTGCCTTTGCTTATGGTTTTCCTGCCTCAAGAAAGGACGCAGCCCGGTCAATGCAGGCTGCGTCCTAAATCAAAGTATGAAATTGTAAAGATCCTCCTATCTTACAGAAAAAACGCAGCTTATTTGCCGCAGGAGAGGCTTCCCATAAGGCAGTGCTGCGTTTCCTTCTGCATATAATTTTGACAATATCAATTTTAACATGGGTAAATTACCGCTACAATCGCAGGAATGTGCCAGTTACAGACGATGGAGTGCCAAAAACGTGACCAACGCTAAAAGCGTTGTAAATGCAATCCTTATGGATACTGTAAGCGTGATTTGCAACCAATTATACTGGATTTACATGACTAATGCTTTAAGCGTTAGTGAATACTGGAAGGAGGAGGTGTGCGTGTGAAAGGAATGGGAAAGGCAATCCGCAGGTACAGGGAAGAGGCAGGAATTACGCAGGAGAAACTGGCTGAACTGGTGGATATCAGTACCAACCATCTGGGTGCGATTGAGCGGGAAGTGAAAACACCTACGATGGAAACATTTGTAAAGCTGTTGAATGTATTAGGTGCGGAACCGAATGAAGTGCTGAAGGAAGTGATTCCTCTTACCAGAATGGAACATACTTCTGTAGTGGAAGGAAAGCTGGAAGGGCTCACACCGAAGAAGCAGGAAAGCGTGCTTCGGATGCTGGATGTGATAATTGAAGAGATGATGAAATAGAAGCTGTCTGCGAAATTGCCGCAGGCAGTTTTTTTGAAAGTTGTATATGCAATAAAACACATAAAAATATGCGATTTATGATGAAAGTGATTGCAAGATTTGATATAGTAATCCTAAAAGCATTATAAAACTAATTCTTAAAGGATGACTATGATATGAAAAAGGGATATGTGGGATTATTGGCATGTGCGGCAGGAATTCTGATCGGACTGGGAATCAGCCGGCTGGATCTGACAGGTTATCTTGAAAAAACACAGGAGCAGGAATATCACCCGGTAGAAAGAAAGGTGCCTGAATTAGTAGAAAGCAAGCTGAAAGATCCCAAGCAGTGCTGGCTGTGTGGGAGTCATGAACGGAGCATGATGGGATATTTTCGGAAGTTTGATGATCTTGGAGTCATCTGTACCAATCAATGGTATGTGATGGATATGCATATACGGAATCACGATGAAGACGGGAATCTTACCGGCCCGCAGGGAAACGGGCATATGGGTTATACCGGGACAGGAGAAGGCGGCTGCTTTTTCCATACGGAGCAGATGTCGGATTACGGGATTTCCGAAGTATCGGTGGATTACGGGGAAGATAGTATCTTCGATGTGAAAAAAGTACAGAACCATCTGTGTCAGGAATGTCTGGATAAGCTGGTGGAAAGCATGGAAGTATTCTGTGAGGAAACACAAAAGCCAAAGCCACGTGATCTGGTACTGGTGGATTTTCAGACATTGGAGCTGTACGCCCTTCAGGAGCATAATGCGGGATACTTTATCCGGGATTATTATGTGGAAATTGAATCAGATGAGGAGACTATGAAGATCCAGGCGTTTTACTGTCCGAAGCTTGTGAACGGGAAAAAGGCTGGGGAATAAATTGTGATTTGAATTGGGGAGGAGTATAATGTAAGTAGGTTTTATGTATTAGAAAAATTTGAAGTTGATGGAGGAAAAGCAATGACAATAGCGGCATCGTGGGTGAGAAAAATTCATAATTGTGAAGAATTAATTTTTATTTCTGATAGTAGATTATGTGGAGGACATCGCTGGGACGAGTGTCCAAAACTTACAACTTTGCCGGGAAATACATGTGCACTAGCGTTTGCAGGAGATACTGAATATGCATATCCAATGATGATGCAAATTAGGCAGGCAATGACGGGATATACAAGAATAGAAACACGGGCAATGGATATAACCGATATTAATGGACACCTTTTAAATCATGCAAATCATCTAATGAATTCAGTGTATGATTTGGCTGATCCAAATTATGTTCCCGATAATGAATTCGTTTTTGGAGGATATTCGTGGGTGGAGAAGAAATTTAAAATTTGGAGATATTATTATGATAAACATGATAAGTCTTTTGCAAAGGACGGAAAGAACCATAGAATAATATCTAGTGTGAGTGGCAACTTTGTGGCAATTGGTGATCAGAGAGAAAATTTTAAAAGAGAATTAAGGGATTTATTAAGGAAAAAGTATGGAAACGATATCGAGAAACAAAAAGGGATTGTTTTAGATATGGAGCCTTTTGAAGCATTATGCAGAATGCTTCAAAAAACAGATAAAAGAGATACAATAGGAGGAGCTCCGCAGATGATCAAGTCGTATCAGTATATGAATTGTCGCCCTGTGGGAGTATACTGGCCAGAAAAGAAAGATATGTTTTCAAATCGCACATTATTAGGAAGAAGGTTATTTGACTATGAAGATACAAAATATTGGTTTATAGATCCAGTCACGCTACGAACTAATCCATGTAATAAGATTGAAGAACATGATGAATTGAGAAGTATATAAAAATTCTATTTTGTGGAGGGGATAGATATGACCAATAGAGTGGAGAAGAATAATGAAATGAAAATTTTTTGTAGTGAAGACGAGATAAATTATAATCAATCAAATAATTATGCTTTTTTGAACTGGTGTTTTGATGACGCTATGGGGGGAAATGATAAAAGTAATCCGGTTCAAACTATAAATGATAATTTTGAAATGGGCAAAGCATATATGGCCAATGCAGTATTAGGGCTGTATTCAATTTTGTATAATAGAAATCGTTATTGTGTGGCAGATATGCTTGTTTTTCCTATTTTATTTGACGTATGGCATGGCGTAGAATTGTGGCTGAAAAGTAGTATAAATGCAATTCATTTTCTTATTCATTCTGGAGAGAAATTAAAAAATAATCACGGTATTTATGAGTATTTAAATATTTTAAAGTGTGAATTGAGTAGACTAAATATGAACAAATCAATAGAAATCGCACTATCAGAATTGAGCGTACTGATCGAGGAATTAAAACGTGTAAATGCACATTTTGATTTTGCGAGATATTCATTTGGAAGAAATGGTGAATATCAGTTTTATAATGCACCGTTAGGTGAGGAAAAACAATGGCAGAAGAAAAATATGAGTGGGCGAGAGTCGATAATTCCTAATACAGGGGTTGATCTTCAAGTGTTATTTACTATTCTTTTAGGAGTTGTTGAGAATTTTAAGGATCTTGTGGAATATTTAACTTTGGTAATATCTGAAGGAGGTGAACTGTCAGATGAAGCATATATGGAACATCTGAGAATATGTAAAAAATTTGAAGAACATATAAATCAGGATAGTGATGACAAAGAGGATATGGGAATAGAAAAAATAATGGAGTTAATATATTCATACATTTTATGACATGTATTCTTCCCGTAAAGAAGTATGTGATTTGAGGAGAAGGTAGTTACATAAAAATGTTTGGGAATCATAGCAGGAATTTTAGGAATTGTATTGGCTGTCATTGGCATTGTACTGAAGCAGAAAGAAAATGCGGCAGTATCCGTGATAGGCGGTGCGGATGGTCCGACTTCTATTTACATAGCAGGGAAATTGAACGGGATAGTTTTAGTTTTCTGATTGTAATTGGTATTACTTTGTTGATTTTAGCAGGAATTGTTTTATACAAACGTAAGCATTAAGTTACAGTTTTTTAGACTGTGTATGGCGGAAGAACCGGGAAAGTGTAGATATATCATGGGGATTTTGGAAAAAAATAAAAAAAGTAAGGGTACAGCGTTTGTCTATGATGAGAATAATGATTACTATAAGATGGAAATAAACGGAATTGAATTTACATGCAACAGGATACATTCAGATTATAAAAAACGTGCAGTTGAACTGGCACAGGTGTATGAAAAAAGGCTTCCGGATATCGTGGATTATCTTATGCCGGATATAAAGGAGATGTTTGGAATTACAAATCCAGATGTAATAGCGAACTCACTGGGAAAGCCGAGTATAGATTTGGACAGAGGAACACTGACTTATCTGGAGCACACAATGGACAGCCTACATATTATTGAAATGGAATTTGACGGGGATTTTACCTCTTTTTATAATGCGTGCTTAGATGGGTAGCGAGGAAGAATATGGGAAAAATTAACAGAGAAGATATGCTGGAACTGACTAGACGTATGACAATCAAGAGAAACTGTTTCAGCAGGATTGCCGGAGCATACATGGATGAGGAAGGATTTGTGGATGGAACATTCAATACACATTTCCTGAAATTATCTGCTTCAGATCAGACGAGAAATCTGGCAATCGCAATGGCGAGTGATAAAGCAGAGCTGTGGGAATCGGAGGAAGTCTATCCGTTCCTTATGTGCGCCATCTGTCCGGTTTCAGGAGATTATGAGCCGGGGAAACCGGAATATGGGTTCCTGTTTCCGGCGTTTAAAGACCGGAGTGGGGATGAGCACCGGATCAACATTTATCATGCAGATGCGCTGCATCCGCATAGAGAGTTGTTCTTTGGTAAGCAGGCAGGAGAATAGGAACTATAATCTATCATCGTAGGAACTGTCACATCGTTTTCAGAAAAGCAGATATTTGCTATGCTTTATTTATGCCAACGGCAAATGAAAAAGCAAAGAGAGGTATCTGAAAAATGAATGAAGAGATGATGGAACTTTTGATGCAGAGTGCAATGGAACTGATGGAGCCGACCAGAACAAGGCTGCGGGAGCAGAATCCGGTGTTTGAGGAAGGCAGAAGTGTATGCGGCGAACTGGAAAAGAAGTTTGATGAGGCAGTGGAAGCACTCCGGAATGTGAATGCTGAAATGGCAGATCTGTTTGAGGAGCATTATAATGCCTACGAGCATTGGGGATATCAGACGGAGCTTTTCAGTTATGTGCAGGGATATCTTGACTGTATGCAGCTATTATCCGGGCTTGGTGTACTAAATGGGGTGAATCAGAAGTGGATTGATACATTCCTGAAAAGGTATCCGATGCAGAGATTAAAATAAAAGGGGGACTTGATTTCTCAAATCCCCCAGTGTATAATGAACTCAAGAAAGGTATTCAGATGCAAAATCTGATGCCCTCAGTTAAATTTTATATTCTATGTATAAGTCATAGCATCCAAAACTTTCCTAGGGTCGTGGATGCTATTTCTTATTATGTCGATCTATATAAGTCAAAGCCGCAAAAATTACCAATAGTAAAGTCAATACTTCCATTGTATTCATGGGCATCACCCTCCTTGGATACTAGAGGGCAAAATCGAAATGCATCCGTCTTTCCAGTTCAATAATACCGAATCAGTATACCACGTTCCTTTTTATGGAACAACCTATAATTTTAAATGGTCTGCTTGATGATGCGGGTGATGATGCCGAGGGCAACGTTCCGTTCCTCATCAATATGCGTCACCACAAAGGATACCTGATCCTTTTTCCCGACTGTCCGGCTGTCATAGCAGGAGTGAGCAATGGCATTGACACCGATGGAGAGCCGGACAAAGACGGTGCCTTTATGGATGTCTTCCACAGTTCCGGCGTATTTTCCCTGAATCTTACATTTTTTCATATTCTCTTTGCTGGTATTACCTTCCACGCTTTTTACATCTACGTGAACCGTAATCTGCTCTGGTGAGTCAGCCTCCACATCCAGGATGCGTACCAGGATGTGGTCGCCCACCTGAAAGCGTTCTCTAGCATCGCCCATCCAGTCAAAAGACAAATCTCTGGCAAGAATGGAGGTTTCCACACCGAAAATTTCAGCACGGACTACTTTTTCAGCAACGGCAATGACTCTTGCCTGTACGATACGGTCTTCATAGACCTTTGGCATTCCGTTTGCGTCTTTATCCAGATAGAAAATCTGGCGTTTCTTTAGCATCGCTTCTTTGCGGCTGGCAACAATGCTGCGTGTTTTGGAATCCAATCCTTTAATCAGAAAATCAATCTCACATCCAAGCATATTGTTGAGGATTTTGTTCTGCCGCAGAGCAAGCTCCCCATAATCGTGTGCTTCATCCTGCATGAGATGAATCATCATCTCAGTTACCGGGATGACAGCACGGAAATCTTTGTAGTAAACCACGGCAATGAGGCTGCCGTTTTCTGTTTTCTCGATACCGCCAAGCATTCCGGTTAAGATACGGCGGGTACGGTAGGCATTCTGGATCTCATGCCAGGTAAGGTCTGAAATGGACTGGGCTGTTTCCAGCTTTGCATCGGAATCCAGAGTTAAAATAGATGTGTTGGTTGTTTCGTTTGGCATCATAGTGTCTCCTTTCAAATTATGACATGATAGAATCTTTATCTAAAGGAACCATGTCTGTGTGATCCGGATAGTTATCTGCTGAGAAGTCATCCGGGAAATCGTGATAGCCAGGTTCCTGATAAACGCTTTGCTGGTCAAAGAGAGGCTCAGCTTTTTTCTTTTTCTGCTTTCCATAAGAAGCGGTTTTTTTCGGGTGGGAAGCAGGAATAGTTGGAGTGTACGTATATTCTTCACTACATGCTCCTTTTCTCCATTCCGGAATATGCTCGGAAGCCTTCCGGGAAATGAGTTTTTTGGCATCCGGGTGCAGGGTGTAATCGTATTTTTCTACCTGCAGGACTTTCTGGCCACGCAGGATAATCAGTGCGGTATCCAGAGGCAGGCGTAGGATCTCATCCGGAGTTAAGAGCTTTCGTTTCCCGATGGATCTGGTCTGGCGGTATTCTGGTGTATAATCGGATACCCTCCAGCTATTTAATTGTTTGGCTTCGCTGCTGACACCAACGGTCACATCACCGGAGCGGTTAGAGATAAATGTAGCAGTTACCTCATCCGTACAGCCTAAAAATAGCTGAGTGTCGCAGTTCCCGATGATTTCCTGCCATTGGTTTAAGGGATACCGGTTCTGCATCTGAGGCAGGTTCTGGAAAATGCAGGAAATACTGAGGTTTCGACTTCGGATCACGGAAATCTTTTTGTTGAGCGATAGGATTGCTCCCGTATTCGCCAGCTCATCAGCCAGGATATGTACCGGAACCGGCAGTTTTCCATCTTCCCCATAGGTGTCTGCATAACGGACCAGTTTGATAAATACGAAGGTCATAAACAGGGAAGAAAGAAAATCAAAAGTGCTGTCTTGATCCGAAGTGATGCAGAAGTATGCACATTTTTCTTTTCCCGGCAGCGTCAGGTTGATCTCATCATAGGAAGTGATTTGGCGGATCAGCTTGTTCTGGAATACCTGAAGTCTGGAACCGAGTCCGATGATGACGCCGGAACGTACCGTGTCACTTGCCTGCTTATAGATGCAGTAGGGGACTTTTGCCGGATGGGAGACCGGAAGCAGGTCAAAGAGGCTGTTCAGTTCTTTTTCAGAACTCATGGTCAGGAGTTTGTATACCTGTCCGATATTCTTTGCCTCCGGTGGGAATCCCTGATCCACATAGAGAATCAGAGCTTTTAATAAGTTCATCTCGGCATTGTCCCAGAAGTGATCGCCTTTGGCAGAACCGGTATTCTGGATGATGACATCAGCAAATACTTGTGCCATGGTTTCCTGTCCGCCAATTTCACCCAGACAATTCCAGCTATCCGAGTTTTCCGGGTTTACAAGATTAAAGGATTTCACGATATATCCGGCATTCTCAAGGTAAGTGGCTGTACTTTCGTACAATTCCGATTTTGGATCGGTGATGATGAGGCTTTCCCCGCGGGCAACACACTGGAAGATCATGTTGCGTGCAAAGGCCCGGCTTTTCATGGAACCGCTGGCACCGTAAACGGCAATATTCCGGTTCATGCGGGTATCCTTCGGGAGACAAACGGCTTTTCCGTTCAGTTTTCCAAGAATGGTTCCCTTGTGTTTCTTGACATCATTCGTAAGCTCCAGTACCTGATGCATTTCCTCCAAAGTCATAAAACCGGAAGTCCCATAGGTTCCCTTTGTGGAATAATTCAGGTTCCGGTCCCGGTCTGTTATTTCCCCGTTTCGGTCAAATCCCATACGCATGAGAAGGAAGGTCAGGAGTCCAAAAGCTGCCAGACATAGAAAAATCCCATACAGATTGTACGGGAAAGCAGTCAGGGCATCCAGACAGGCGAGCGGGTGCGGGGAGGGAATCTGCGGGGCAGTTCCGTTTCCAGCAAAATTGCCGGCAGATTCCCAGGTCTGATAGTTGCGGATAAATTGAGCAACATAGCCTCCTGCATAGAGGGTGCAGAAGGTGATCGGAAGCATATAAATGAGCTTCCACCATTTACGGTTCATGTAAAAACCCCCTTTTGAATTTGCAAAGGTCAATACTGGAGAAATGGATTGTGGCAGTTAAGTATTTTTTCAGGACCGGAATCTGAAAATCGAAACAGATCAGGTTCCCGGATCTGCCGTATACATTTAAGCCGGTATTGAACCGGTTGATTCGCTGCATGTCAAAATCATAAGCAAGAAGGATGGGGTTCCCGGAAGCATCCGTGGCATCATGTTCCAGTGGAATTGAATCGTTGCGGCAGCCCAGATCGGACAGCAGGAGGTTGTCCAGCTTTTCCATGATCTCAGGGTGAACCAGCAGTTTTAAAAGCACTTCCCCTTCCGGAGTATTGGGAAGGTAATGGAAATGCTCGAAGGAAGTGTCCAGCATAAACAGGCTCTTTTTGTAGCCTCCTGTACTGGTAAACAGCCGGAAAGCCATTTCCATGTCGGTTCCGGTCATGATTGCCCGGATCTGTGGATGTCCGTTGTAAGGGTAGCCTTGCAGGTAATGCTGCAGGAAGGCGTTTAAGCGGACTTCCGTTCGATATTCCCATTTCAGGACTCCGTTTCCCGTGTTGTAAAGGACATAGACACATTGCGGTGCCATCAGGATGCCCATGCTGCGGGAGTTCCTAATCTTCGTGGTCTCCGGGCCTAGTTCCTTAATTTCTCTGGAAGCGTAAAAAAGAGGAAGGCTTCGCATACCGATGGAACCAGCTTCGCGGTGATTACAGAAGATGTCAGGTTTTACATCCGGATAAAAGGGAATCCCGGCATGAAGGAGTGTCAGATACGTTTCGGCTTTCTGATGTAAGCGGATACGTCGGGATACTTCACTTCGGATGAGGTTCGTCTCGGTATTGCCGGTCAGATAGCACTGGAAGCGTAACGGCGAGACAGATAACAGCATTTCTTTCGCAGCTTTTGTAAGACGGTAGCCTCTGAGAGCATCCCGGTAGTGGGTACGGATGAGGTGTTCCGCCTTCAAATCCGTAATGAGTTTTTCCGCATAGGAGGCACTTGGGATGAGTCTGTTTAGCTGGTCTGCGGGAAATTCCCCGCACATCCCTATCATTTCCAGTAAGCGGTATTTCGTAGTGTCAGGTCTTATCAAATAAGCATCACCTCAATTCAGTTCTTACCCATGCAAGCCTATACTTGGGTAAATCTCTGGTGGTTTGGAGATAAAAAAAGCAAGAAAACAAAGTTCCCTGCGGTGGTTCTTACCGATGTCGGATTTCTGCCTGAGAAGTCAGGAGATTTTCCGACATGCTTTCGTGATGATTTTTCTGGTTCTGCAGCCATTTCGGAAAGTCAGCTTTTTCCATAACCGATACTAGTGTACAGTCCTTTAAGCCAAGCTGTGTCGTGTAGTAGGAATCACAGAAAAAGCCGCTGTCATCTGTCAGAACATAAGTACAAAGTGTATCCAGAATCTGTTTAAACTCCAGATTGTCATAATCCCGGATACGTCTTTGAGGAAGTTCCCTGTCATATATTTGACTGAAACATATCACGCAGTCACGATAGAGGGGCAGGGCATTTTGTTTTACATACTCCCGAAGCATATAATTAAGCGGTTCATGGAGAAATGCAGTGTTTGTGTGGACTCTTCGTTTCGGAAGCAGTCCGGGAAGCGTAATGGTGAGAATCCCCTGCTGTTCTGCAATCCGCATTCCCTGTGCATCTGCCGCTTTGGGAAGATAAACTGCTTGATTTGGGGAGAGAGCCGGACAGACAAGGTTACGCATCTGGCAGGCAATCCGCTCCGCCCGAAGAGCAGCACTGACGCTTAGTTCCTCAAAATTTTTATCATAATTCTGGATATCAGTGACCTTCAGAGCGTAAACGGTATTCGTCAGTTTTTGCAGCTCCCCTTCCAGTTTTTCAAGCCGCTGGTAAATGGTTGGTGTATTTTGCGTCATAATAACCTACTTTCTCATGTAGTAACTGACAGCACCGGATTCATTTACAAGGCAGTAAGCGGCTACATCATCAATGGTGATTTTGGCAGCCTGGCTTTCGGATTCTAAGACAATCAGGCGTTTGGAACCATTTGATGGGATACTTTCCATCACATGATTGATCAGAGCCTCCTGTTCTTCACCGATATAGATGATTTCGTATTGTTCATCTTGCGAAAAGAAATTGAGCTTGATTGGAAATTCGCCACTGGTGTGGTATACAATACCTTTCTTAAAATCCAGCAGTACCCAAAAGCATGTAATTATAGCATAGTCAGGATTCTCAGCAGACTGCTGGCTGTCACAAAGAAGGTCATGCTCTTTATCGTAAATGATGCGCCCTTGTTTGATGAGGCTGGTAACCAATGACTTGATAGACTGCTCATGTCGGGAGAAAAGTTGTAAAACCTGGTCATACTTCAGAGTATGGTAAGTGGTAATGAACCGTAAGAGCTTGGCTCCCTCTCCTTGATAGATTTCGTTCCTTGTTTTCATGATTGACTCCCTTCTATATATAATAGGAAACTTTATACGTATGGCTGTACGTACAGAATACGTTTGGTATTGTAGGTATAGTGTACGTACAAAGTACATAGAACCTGCTGTCAGCGATTGAATTTACAGGTACAAAAAAAGCACCATCTATGGGTGCTGGAAATAAGGAAAACTATAAGCAATACCTATTGTAGCATGGGTAATTTTACGCTTCAATCGCAGAAGCAGGTCATTTCTGTGCCATTTTCACTGGTTGGCATAAAAAAAGCAGGAAACCATTTTGATTCCCTGCATGGTGTATTGTTGTGCTTTTGTGTAGTTCTAATGATTACTTGTCTTTATAAAATGCTTCGAAAGCTTGTGCGAAGAATTCGGCTGTACCATTGCCGTATTTTTCATCTATCATAGGTTTGATTTTTTCATTACGGTAATATTGAGCCTGTGCAACCATCAGACCGTGTTCTTTCTTTATCTGTGAAAGTTGTTTCATAAGAAAACCGTATTCGGAAACAAGTTCTCTTACTTCAGAAGAATCTGGTGAACATACTTTTTTAGCTGCTAATTTGTATAAAAGATTGTCAAATTGTTGGTTGTAACTTTCTGCAGCCTCTTTGCTAATAGGATTGTTGGCAACAGACAGGAATTGCTCTTTTCCTCCATACCACTCAACAACTTTAGCATAGCCTTTCTGCATTTCTTCTGATGAAACTGTTTTAATATAATGCTTTTTCCATTCTTCAATGCTTCCAAACTCTTTTACAGCAAGTTCTTTCATATTGTCAGGCATATGTTCAAACATAGTTTGGAACATTTCTTCAACTTCCGTTTTACTAAAAATCGCAAAATCCATTTTATTCTCTCCTTTCAGGATATCATCAATGCTGGCAATCAGATGTTCCATACGTTCTTTCTTTGCTACCAACATTTTTCTCTGCATTTGCAAGATCTGGTTCCTTTCAAGAGCAGGATTCTCCAGAACAGCTTTGATTTCTTTCAAAGGAATGTCAAACTCACGGAAAAACAGAATCTGCTGTAATATTTCCAATGCCCTATCGTCATAAAACCGGTATCCCGCATCACTTTTTTGTGTTGGTTTTAAAAGCCCGATTTCATCGTAATAGTGAAGCGTGCGAACGCTGATACCTGTAAGTCCTGATATTTCTTTGACTGTCCTCATAGTTGCTGACCTCCTGTTCCTGATAAGATAACTGTACGCTATGACGTTCCGTGAGAGTCAATATATATTTTGCATTTTTTAGTATAACATTTTTATGATATTACGAAAAGCCGAGAAGATAGGCGATATGTATTACTCTGGAAAGAACTTGTTGAGCGTATCCAATGTCTCTTTTGCAGTAAATCCCCAAAGGATGGTACTGAGTGCTTCAATCGCAGCCCTGCGTTTCCGGTAATAGGTGCGGTAGGAAATATTGGTGATGTGGTGAGCCAGCTTATCCAATATCTCATCTGTATTTTTCATTTCCTGTGGAGAGAGAAAAGCGTAGTAGAGAATCCAGTAATACTGTTCCCCATGCTTGTGATTGTTCCGGAGGAGATCGATGGATGATTCCAAAAGCTTCAGCATCTGGTTGCTTCTGGCAATACTTTTTGCCCGTTGTTCGATGTCGCTTCCGGTAAGATCAGCCCCGGCAGCATAGATGGAGTCCAGAAATTTGTCGATGTCATTGTCGTATTGGAGCTTAAACTGGTGCTCCATCTGGTGTACGACTACCTTCAGGCTGTAGGTTGCATCCCGGTATCTGCGTAAAAACTGATAGGTGTCGTGAAAACGTGGATCTTCTTCGGGTGAAGGAAATCCCTGTGTATTGCGGTTTGCCATGTCTATTCCCCCCCTTTCAGTGCAGAAGGCTCTGCCACGGCAGGCATCTTTTGGGCAGACTCATCCCCCGGACTTACGGACAACTCAAACCGATAAGCGGCATTTCCGTAGGGACAGATAATATTTAGAGTAAATGTATTAAATATATCTTTGCAGGCTGATAATGGAGATAATATATAGCGGGTTTTGGAGCAGTGGCAACATGGAATCCCTTGTGAATCCAATAGTTCTGCGACTTTTTGCACGATAAATTTCATGTGTGAATCTGGAACGCAGGAATCATTTTTTGTAACGGTGATTTGTGAGTCTGTGACAGTTTCTGAAACGCTAACAGAAGCAGAATCCTCAATAGTGATTTCTTCAGGTACATGGATTGGTAATTGCATCTTCATAGCGATCTCCTCCTTGTCAATCATAACGTCGCTGATATTAAACATCACGGACAGGTAATTGTTGAGATAAATTACGCTTCCGTGTTTTCCTGTAAATGAGATAAGTGTAATGTATTCTTTTTCCTCCAGTTTCTTCAAGAGTCGTGATACCGATGCCTTTGACAGACTCCACCTTTCACCCAGTTCATTAAAGCTGGTAAGGGGATTTCCGGTATTATCCCGGTAATAGACAATGGGACCGGAATCAGATCCCAGGACAGAGGAATCGTTGTAAACTGCATGAATCCACAGATCCAGAATAACATCCATTTCCGAGCATTTTCCAATGCCAATTAGTTCGTGAACTTTGGCAATCGGGAAAAAGAAAAACCCTGTATCTTTTTTACAGGGATAGTTGTATTCCAATACGGTATTGTCTTTGGGCCAGTCTGATATTTTGAATTTGACCAGGCGCTTTTTGCCGAGAAGAGAGTAGGTAATGTAATTCTGCTCTTCAAAAAATCGAAGGATGGACAACGCTTGATGTTGGAAACGGCAGCGAAACCATTCCTGAAGATCTGTGACTGTGCAGATCCACTCTCCTGGACCAATGGTATAGGTAATGTGTTCCATCCGGCGGTAGGATGTGCGGTAATTTGCATAGGAGCATAATACCAGATAATAAAAAAGAAAAGAGCCCCCGGTAGTTCGGATGCTCTTGGTAGTGATTAAAGTTTGTATGAAGTCACGGTAAATGCGACAGCGTGGAAATTCCACGATTTGTTTGAGTTCTAATTTGTAATTCATGGTGATCTTCCTTTCAAAGTATATTTAATTGTAATCGGACTTTTCATAGTGTTGGTATCAAGAAGAAGCCGATGGAAGTATAGCAAGTAGTCGTTTCACTCATTGCATTTTTATTGCATTTTTAAAATTTAGATTATGTGGCTATGTTGCTCTTAACTGGTTAAAAAGCCTTTAAAATCGTCTATATGCGTTAATACTCCGTACTGTCAATCTGGAGTTTGAATAAATCGAGTTGCTTAAAAAAGCCAGTGTTTATGCGGGTTTCAGCGATTTCGATTAGTCTTTTGATAACAAATTGATAACAGTCATAGCAAGTGCCATTATTCTTGTTATCCAGTGGTTTATGGGTAACGGAACAATTAACAGGTGGCTTGCAGACTAAAGTTCGGAGCTTGACTCTGAACAAATTCCATATTATAAACTAAGCCCTTAGCTGTGGTTAATAACCATAGTTAAGGGCTTTTTTGTCGTTGCCAAAGCATCTGTAGGGAGCTGCCAGTGGCAGGTCCTGTAGGTGCTTATTTATCTTTCAAGTGGTCTTTGAATGCTTCCACGAGAGCGTCACTTAATTCCTGTGATGGAACTTTTGCCCAACGCTGTGTGGTGTCGAACTCTGGATAATGGTAACGCCAGTTATCGTATTCTTCTCTGTTGATTTCTTCGGAAGATAGCTTGTCTGCCTGTTCTTTCCAAGCATACAGCATTTTGAGGAGTTCATATGCTTCTCTGCCTTTGTCCTTGTTGACCTTTAAGCATACCTCTCCGTCTGCTTCACTGACAGTAAGACCGTAAATATCTTCAAGGGTAAACAGAGTGTGCATAAGACCGATATAGCTGTCTATGTCAGGAACATCAAGAGCCTGTGGAGAAACATCAAGCACCTGTGCCAATGCATTTGTAAGGTCTGCTTTCGGTTTGCGTGTACCAGTTTCGTACTGTGCCAAACGCACATCAGCACTCTTTTCTGGAAAACCGATTGCTGTACCGAGATACTTTTGTGTCATACCACGCATTAGTCTGAAAAAATGTATTCTTTCGCTGATAGCCATAATGATACGCTCCTTTTATATTTAGTGAAATAAGTATAGCAGAAATGTTTAGTGGAAGTCAAGAAAAACCGAAACAAAAATGTTTAATATTTTCTTTGCAACCACTTGACAATAGCAAATATGTTTAGTAAAATAAATTACGAATTAAACAAATATGCTTAATGCGACAACTGAATGACCGTCCGAAAAGCCAAACCGCCAAGACCTCGTCGGAGCAAGTTCCGTATCGTTCGCTTGTGTGCAAGCACAAAAGCTCATTCGCTGCACTGCTCCTCCTCTTCCCCAAAAGTCTCCGACTTTTCGGGAACCCCTATACGAGCGAGCGCCTGATGTACTGCGGTGCATTGGGACAGCACAGCGCCTGCCGACAAGCAGGAGTGCCTGTTGGAACTTTAACACGGAGAAAGCGGCAAGCAAAAAATTATTTTAAGAAAGGAAGAAAAAGGATATGGAAAACAGATTTATCCGAGCCGAAGATGTGGCTCAGGAACTAAACGTATCAAAACCTTATGCATATAAACTCATCAGACAATTAAATGAGGAATTGAAAGCAAAGGGCTTTATTACGATTGCAGGGCGTGTAAATCGCCAGTATTTTTACGAAAGGCTCTACGGAGCAGGAAAGGGGGAAATGTAAATGCCGGTATTTAAGAATGAAGATAACGGTACTTGGTATGTGATGGCAAGGTATGTGAACTGGAAAGGGGAACGCAAGCAGAAATGCAAGCGTGGCTTTGCTACCAAACGAGAAGCACAGGAATGGGAAAGAATGTTCAAATTGCAGACTTCTTCAGACCTTGATATGAGTTTTGAAGCCTTTACGGAGCTTTATATCAATGATGTGAAGAACCGTTTGAAGGAAAACACGTGGCTTACCAAAGAGCATATCATACGCACAAAGATACTTCCGTATTTCGGGAAACTGAAAATCAGCGAGATTTCCACAAAGGAGATTATTACTTGGCAGAATGAAATGCTTGCCTATCGTGATGAGAAGAAAAAGCCTTATTCACAGACGTATCTGAAAACGCTGCACAATCAGTTGTCCGCCATTTTCAATCACGCTGTCCGCTACTATGAACTGCGTTCCAATCCTGCGGCAAAGGTGGGAAATATGGGACGTGAGGAACACAAGGAAATGCTGTTCTGGACAAAGGAAGAATACAAGAAATTCTCTTTTGAGATGATGGACAAGCCTGTTTCCTTTTATGCGTTTGAAATGCTTTACTGGTGCGGTATCCGAGAGGGCGAGCTGTTAGCTTTGACTCCGGCAGATTTCAACTTTGATAAGGAAACAGTCACAATCAATAAATCCTATCAGCGTTTGAAAGGGCAGGATGTGATTACTTCTCCGAAAACGAAAAAGAGCAACCGCACGATTAAAATGCCGAAGTTTCTGTGTGAGGAAATGAAAGAATATCTCGGTATGCTTTACGGATTGAAGAAGAAAGACCGTATCTTTACGGTGACGAAAAGCTATCTTCATCACGAGATGGACAGAGGGGCAAAGGCGGCAGGCGTGAAGCGTATCCGCATTCACGATCTCCGTCACAGCCACATTTCACTCTTGATTGATATGGGCTTTTCTGCGGTGGCGATTGCTGACCGAGTTGGTCACGAAAGTATTGATATTACTTATCAGTACGCACACCTCTTTCCGTCAAAGCAGATTGAGATGGCAGAAAAATTAGATGATTTAGGGAAAGGAGATTTTGAAAATGTCAGCTAAGAACAGAGATAACAAAAATCGTTGGAGGAATATCACAGTAGGGTTTCGAGTATCGCCCGAAGAAAACGAACTCATTAACAGAGCTGTAGCTCTATCAGGATTGCCAAAACAGGAGTATTGTTACCGCCGTTGCTTAAATCAGGATGTGGTGGTACAGGGCAATCCGAGAGTGTATAAGGCGTTGAAAACGGAATTTGCCACAGTCCTTGCGGAACTGAAAAGGATTGAAGCAGGAAAAGGTGTGGATGATGAACTGCTGAGTGTAATAGAACTGATTTCCATTATTCTCGGCGGTTTGAAAGGAGAGGATGCGAATGGAGAATAAAAAAGAAATGACTATTCCAAATGTATCTGCGGCAACAGATGCGGAACAGTCACTTTCCAAATGTACTGACAATAGTATAGTCAATCAGGATACGGATTTCAAGGGGTACGAGCAATCTTTTGAAGAAATGCAAAGGGAAATACTCAGACAGTTAGACCCTTCCTATCTGAAAACAGTATCAATGACAACGCTGTATGATACGGTGTTTGAGGTTCAGACACCACTTATCGACGGTCTGCTCCAAAGGGGAACTTACCTTTTCGTAGGTTCCCCGAAAGTGGGAAAGAGCTTTATGATGGCACAGCTTGCCTATCATATCAGCACAGGCACACCGCTTTGGGAGTATAAGGTGCGTAAGGCAACGGTGCTTTATTTTGCCCTTGAAGATGATTACCCACGTTTGCAGAAGCGATTGTTTCAGATGTTCGGTGCAAAGGAGACAGGCAATCTGTATTTCGCAACGGAATGTAAAACGGTCAATGGCGGACTGGAAGAACAGATAAGAGGGTTTATGAGGGAACACCCAGACACAGGCTTGATTATCATAGACACCTTAAAGCGTGTGCGTGAAGCAGGCGGAGCAGATTACAGCTACGCAAGTGATTATGATGTTGTGGCAAGGCTGAAAGCGTTGGCAGACAGTTACAAGGTTTCAATGCTTATTGTTCATCATACACGCAAACAAAAATCGGAAGATATATTCGATATGATTTCAGGCACGAATGGTCTGATGGGTGCGGCAGACGGTGCATTTGTTCTCAGTAAGGACAAGCGTACTTCCAACAATGCCACACTTGATGTTGCTGGCAGAGACCAGCAGGATATGAAAATCCATCTTGTAAGGGACAGCGAGCGATTGGTGTGGAACTTTGCAAAATCGGAAACGGAGATGTGGAAAGAACCGCCCGAACCTCTGCTTGAGAAGATAGCGGATACGCTCTTTTCGGAAAGTGACAGATGGGAAGGAACTGCTTCGGAACTTTGCGAAAGGCTTGCGGTGGATATAAAGCCGAATGTACTTTCTTTAAGGCTCAGTATCAACGCAAGCAGGCTGTTTCGTGATTACGGTATCCGTTATCAGAACAGCCGCACACACGACGGAAGAAAGGTTTCACTTTGGAAAGAAACCGAGCAGACGGCGTGACAAACGGTGTCAAAGGTGTCAATGTTTTTGAGAGCAGCACGCTGTGAAAAACATTGTCACCATCGTCACACTTTGACACCGGATAAAGTTTAGGGGAGTGTGCAGAGAGTGCCTTTTCAAAGGCGGCTCTTTGGTCTCGCCTGCTGGCTCGGTCGGTTCGCAGGCGTGTGTGCCACCGGCACACGCTCACCCCTCGGAGAGCCTTCGGAGAACGCAAAACCTGTTTACAGGTCGCATTTTTGATGGGTGTACCCGTCAAAAGTGCTTTTGCGTTACTTTTGACAAAAGTAACAAAACCTGAGAATGTTGAAATTTACAGATGGGAGATGAAAAAATGCAGAGAACGATAAGTGCAATGGTCGGTAAAGGCTCGGTCAATCACAATAGCCGAAAGTTCCGAGCAGAAAATGTAGACGGAACTCGTACTCATCTCAATATCGACTACTGCAATGAAAATATAAAGACAGTTTATCACGAATTGTTTGATGAAGCATTGGAAAGATACAATGCCAAGCAGATAAGGTCAGACCGAAAGATAAAAGATTATTATGAAAAAATCCGAAGTTCCAAGCAGGAAAAACCGTTCCACGAAATCATTTTACAGGTGGGCGGTAAGGGAAATATGAACGCCGATACGGAAAACGGAGAACTGGCAAAGCAGATTTTAGATGAATACTATCAGGGTTTTCAGGAGCGAAATCCACAGCTTCGGGTGTTCTCGGCTCATCTGCATATGGATGAAGCTACACCACATCTGCACATAGATTTTGTACCTTTTACCACAGGCAGCAAGCGTGGACTTGATACAAGAGTGTCACTAAAGCAGGCTCTTGCAACGCAAGGTTTTAAGGGCGGCAGTCGTGGCGATACGGAGTGGTCGCAATGGATACAGTCCGAAAAAGAACAGCTTGCGGCGGTGATGGAACGTTATGGGATTGAGTGGGAACATTTAGGCACACACGAAAAACATCTTTCTGTTTTGGATTATAAAAAGCAGGAAAGAGAAAAAGAAGTGGCGGCATTAGGTGCGAAAATCGAGCAGAAACAGATTGAATTTGATGTGTTGTCGGAACGAGTATTGAACTATGATAAGGCAAAAGACGAGCTGTCAAATCTTGAAATAGAGCTTGATACTGCACCGAAATATCAGTTGCCAGAACCAGAGAAATTTATGACTGCAAAGGCATATAAAACCAAAATGGCAGAGCCGGTTGTAAGGAAATTGAAGCAACTTGTCAAAACGGTGCTTGCCCGCTGCTTTGAGGGGTGGGACAACTATCATAGGCTGAATACAGCGAATGCACAGTTATACCGCACCAATCAGCGTTTGGAGAAAGTCAATGAAAGATTGACCGAAGAAAACAAAATCCTAAAAGCAGAAAATAAAGATTACAGCCTGCTCCGTAAGGTTTTTGGTCGCAAACAGATAGATGATTTGTTGGAGCAGGCAAGAACAGTTAAAGGTCGCAAGCGTGATAATACACGATCACGATAGACAAAAATCACAGGAGGAAAAGGAAAATGACAAAGACAATTTTTGAAGAAATGGGCGGAACTTATAGACAGGTGGGTGATTATTTATTGCCGAACATCACAGTACCAGCCGAAGAAGAAATAGAGCCGATTGGTTTATGGGGGAAACGACATGCAAGGCATTTAAAGGAACACTATAAAGTGTTATATATGAACCTGCTGACAAGCGGAAAGCTGCATAGTTATCTTGCAGAAGTCGATAAGCAAGCAGAGGATATGTTTCTTCGACTGGTAAAGGAATATGCCGACAGACAAGATGTGACGGAACAATTAAAGAAAGATAATCCCTACGAATGGATTGGAAGAATGAATAATATTCAGGCTTGTGTGAGGGAAGTTGTAGGAACGGAGTTGATTTACACATAAGCGTTTTACGGTATGGTGCTCCTGCGTTTGCTGGAGTGCTGTGGTTGTGGTTGTAAAGAGGTTGTGAAAGATTGAATTTCGTAATGGTTGGATGTATAATTAGGAAGTGAAAATTTTAATTTGCACTTCCATAAGGTGAAATGTATTGACAAAAAAAATACAGTATGATAGTATTGCCATTAGAAGAAAGAAAGGCACATTTTGTGTAAGGTGAGGAAATGATTAATAGATAATTTGATTTAAGTAAGACACATATAGTTATTGAGCCTGTAGAGAATAGGTTTGTTTTGTGTACGCTTAAGTTGGATTATCGCAAGAGGCATTTCCTTTGTTTTCCTTTTGGAAAAGAAATAAGGGTCTATTTAGCGAGTCTATTTTTGCGTATGCAAAAAAGACTCGTTTTTGTGTGTTCAAAATAATAATTGGCTCAGACTTCGAAAAGGAGAAACTTTAATGTTGCAGATAAAAAAATTAAATTTAACACATAAAAAAGACCTGAGAATAATTCTTAATGATTTCAACCTTGTGCTAAATGATGGAGATAAGGCAGTTATTATTGGAGAAGAGGGAAATGGGAAATCGACATTAATGAAGTGGATATACAATCCGTCGCTTGTAGAAAACTATATAGAAGCAGATGGGGAAAGGATAATGGGACACGAACGTCTTGGTTATCTTCCGCAGGAGATGCTCGATGAAGATAAGGAAAAAACAATATACGAATATTTTTCTGAAGAGGAAATATTCTGGGAGAAAACGCCTAAAGAATTGTCTGTTATTGCGGGAAAATTTGGAATGAAAAATGATTTTTTCTACAGTAACCAGACAATGGGTAGTCTTTCAGGAGGCGAAAAAGTCAAGACACAACTTATGAGGCTTTTCATTCGCGATGTTTCTGTGCTGTTGTTGGACGAACCTTCCAATGACATCGACATTGCGACGCTTACATTACTGGAAAAAATCATAAATGACTGGAAGCACATTGTGCTTTTTATTTCACACGATGAAACGCTGATAGAGCGTACTGCCAACATGGTGATACATATCGAGCAGATTATACGAAAAACAAAGGCGAGATATACCGTGGCAAAGCTTCCCTATAGACGCTATGTGGAAGAACGGCTTCATAAATTTGAAATCCAAAAACAGCGGGCACTGAGTGACCGTAGGGAGAAAAAGATTCGCGATGAAAAATATCAAAGAGTTATGCAGAGTGTACAAGGTGCATTAAGAAGTTGTACCAGACAAGCACCGTCTGTTGCCAAAAACTTAAAGGACAAAATGCATACGGTTAAGGCAATGGAACGAAGATTTGAAAAAGAAGATGAAAATATGACTCAGATGCCGGAACAGGAAGAAGCAATCTTTGTCAAATTAGGGGATGAAAACTCACACATTCCCGCAGGAAAAACGGTCATAGAATATGAACTTTCAAAGCTTGTGACTCCGGATGGCAAAAGAATTTTAGCAGAAGGAATTCATTTAAAAATAAAAGGTTCAGAAAAAATCTGTATGATAGGAGCCAACGGGGCAGGAAAAACGACTCTTCTAAAAAAGATAGCGGAAGAACTCCTAAATCGGAATGACATTAAAGCAGAATATATGCCTCAAACTTATGAAGACCTGCTGGATTTGGATGTTACACCGGTTGATTACCTTGATAAAACAGGAGATAAAGAAGAGCGTACAAGAATTAGAACATACCTTGGTTCACTTAAATACACACCAGATGAAATGGAGCATCCGATTCGGGAGTTATCAGGCGGACAAAAGGCGAAAGTGCTTCTCTTGAGGATGAGCTTAAGTGGTGCAAATGTTCTTATTCTGGATGAACCGACAAGAAATTTTTCACCATTGTCCGGTCCGGTAATAAGAAAAATGCTCCGAGAATTTCCGGGGGCTGTCATTAGCATTTCTCACGATAGAAAGTATATTGAAGAGGTGTGCGATAAAATATATCAGCTAAATCCTAATGGATTACAGCTAATTGGTGATTGATAACAAAAAGGATGAAAGACTGACAAATTTCAGGCTTTTAGTGAGTTGGAAAGCATACAAAGATTTGAATTTGGAGGATAGATTATGGTACGTACAGAAGATGCATGTGAAATTATAAAATATGCTTTGCAAAACGAAATTAAAGTATATTTAGATGGCGGATGGGGTGTTGATGCACTTCTTAAAAGAGAATCAAGAATACACAATGATATTGATTTGTTTGTTGAACTGAAACATTATCATGATTATATTTATGTGATTAAGCAGCATGGATTTGAGGAAGTAAATACTGATTATACAACGGATGGTCATACTGTCTGGAAAGATGATAAACAAAGAATCATTGATTTACATTGTTTTGAATTTACAGATGACGGAATTGTTTATGAGGGAGATATATTTCCATCAAAAACTTTTTCCGGTATTGGAAAAGTTGGAGATATAACTGTTTCTTGTATTGAACCATTGAGTCAGGTAATGCTTCATTTGGGATATGAACACGATAAAAATGATGTGCATGATGTGATGCTGTTGTGTGAAACATTTCAAATAGCAATACCAGATGAATATAAGGAAAAGTAAAATTTCAGTTTTGTGTTGAATCTCTAAGCAAAATAGCTTATAATTTGACATGCTACATATAGTTATTATCCACAGTTATCGAGTAGGTGTTATCAATGCCGATAACAAAATGATAACATTAGCTCGTATAGGCAGGATAATATGGATATATCAAATAATCAAAAGAACGAGAAACATTACAGAGAATAATTCCTAAACAAAAAGCGTTAGTCTTTGTAGAGTTTGAATAGTTGGAGCTAAGCTGTAAAGCCTTTGTTTACAAGGGTTTTACAGCTTTTCCTTTATAGGATTGCATTTTCATTGCATTATTTTTCTTCAACTGTTCTGTGATAGATTGCTGTATGTTGATTGCTGGTATAATTAGCAATGCTTTCAGTAGCAGATTGTACTTGTAATATTCCAGTCAGTTTTTTAGCAACTTCAAGATTCGTATTTGGATACAGATGACCATAAGTGCCGAGTGTTGTCTGTATTTTTTCATGTCCTAAACGTTCCTTAATAAGTAAAGGATTTTCGCCCATGCTGATAAGCAATGAAGCGTGTGAATGTCGCAAGGCATGAATTTTAATACGATGAACACCTGCTAAATTTGACAACTTTTCCAAAGCTCTGGGAAGAGTTGTTTTACTGGTTGGAGTTCCGTTATAACTTAGTACAAGTGGACAATCGGGAAGAACCTGTTGTTGAACACTTTGCCAAGCCTTTAGCTCATTGAGTGTATCTGAATCAATATAAAAAGTACGGATACTTGCCTGTGTTTTCGGCTCAACGAATTTATAGTCCGTCATTGTTCGGTAATATAATGTTTTGGTAATGCTAAGCAAGCCTGTTTCAAAATCTATGTCTGACCAATGTAATGCTGACGCTTCGCCAATTCGCATACCAGTCATAAATAATAACCAGAACGATATAAACAGATAATGTTCATAATAGTCTTTCTTACAGAGTAAGGAAATAACCTTTTGAAATTCTTCTAATGTCCAGAAATCAACTTTGGTTTTCTTGCTTTTGATATTTCCTATCATTCGAGAGGGGTTTTTCTTTGCAATCCCAAGCACGATCGCTCTGTCAAATGCAATGGAAAGCATTCCCTGTACAATACGGATGTAATTAGGACTAAAATCTTTTGCAAGTTTCAACTGCCAGTTTTGAACATGGATAGGTTCGATTTCGTTTGTTTCCATTTTGTAGAAATAGGAAAAATGTTTCTTGATGGTAGTAGCACGATTAAGATAAGTGCTTTCTTTTACCTGTGTTTTATACCATGGCAGGTAGGTTTCTTCTATAAATTGCTGAAAAGAAACGCCATCTTTTTTTGTTGTTAATTCTTCGGTAGAAGCTAACACCAGTTTTGAATATTCTTCCTTTGCTTCTTTTTTCGTTCTGAATCCACTTCGGTATTTCTGTATCTGTTTTCCGGTAATGGGATTGTAGCCTAAATTAGCTCTGAAATAATAAGTTCCGTTATCTGCTTTCTTAATAGGGTCTTTTGCCATAATTTCACTCCTTACATGATATGCAAGAAGTACAATCAATCGTTTGTGTCTGATAATGTAATCCCTAATAATTCTTCCACGGCTTCTTTGGGTACTCTGTCCAATTTACGGGATTGGTAATAAGTATGCCCTTTTTCAATCATAAGTTTTTTTGCTTTTCTTATGATGTCTGCCGAGAAAGAAGTTCCATAACCTAGTGCTATGAGGTCTTTTTTTGTTACGGTAATCATAATCCTCCTTTCCATAGACCAGATAAGGAAATCTCAATATCTTGTCTATCAGTATATCAAATGATGAACAAAAAAGCTCTATTAAGATGATTTTTTCTTGCAAAATCGTTGTTAGATAGTTTTACAAGCAATCAGACGGCTTCGGCAAGCTCCGCTGGTATCTCAACCATTCCCATTCCTGTGGGCTGAACCGTGTCATACGGGTGTATCATTATCCTGTGTTGCAGGTCATGGCAGAACGACTTTTCCAACGGTCACTCCCAGATCATTGCATGAATCGCTATCTCCCGATTGGAAAAGTCACGGCGTACAACCTCTGATGGCTCACTGCAAGCACAAACGTATCTGACTGCTTTATTCACTTGTCAAAGAACTGTTAGGCTCTTGTCAGCCTGTATCAATTCATTTTTACAAATGGACTGATACAGAATGATAAGAAAAAGCGGAACAGGAAAGAGGGGAGTTTGTTAAATCATGCTCCGCTCAAATATTACTTAATGTTCGTCTATTTCAAATTCACATATCATTTTCAAAAGGGCTTCTCTGATACGTCCCTTTAATTCCATATCAATCACAATGTATACGTTGCCGTATTCATCGTAGAATGGGCGTAAACAGCATTTTGATATGTACGCTTCATAGAACAGCAACAGCTTCACTATGGCGTTTCCGTTACCGTCTACGGCTGATGATATGAGGTAGAAAGATGGAAGTGTATGTTGCTTATTCTTCATCTTGTTTTTTCTCCTTTAATTGTTTTCTGATTTCTTCAAGTGAATTTCTTCTGTGCCTGTATGATGTACTTCGGTTGATGTTCAGCTTTTCGCCTATCTCCGAATCACTCATATCCAAGAAGAAAAACATCAATACAATGTTCCGGCTCTGCTCCGGCAACTGTTTCAGTGCTTCTGCAAGTTCTTCATCAAGTACACGGATTTCTGTACCGCACACATCGAACGTTGTATATTCACTTTCGTAATCGTCCCATACAATCAATTTTTCAACAACAATCTCTGGAAGTTCACAAAAGGATACTTCCTTTGCCTGTCGTCTGGCTAATTCCTTGCGGTAATTACGGACAATTCCTTTCACAACTTTTTTGAGCTTACAGTCGAACTGACACTGTATCGTCTTTTGGAAGTCTGACGGTTTCACAATCACACCCCCTTTCCGTTATGAAGTGAAAAGTATGTATCCCTCTTTCCGCACCATATCTGTACAGCAGGGTGTGATTTGTTGCAGAATCAAAAAAATTCTTTATGTTATAAAAAAGACAAAATGCGTCTGCTCGCAGAACGCAAGTAAACGCATAGGAAATAAAAAAGCCAGTATATTGAATTGTCAGTTCGTATTTATAGTCGAAATTACCCGGAGAGGGAGCTACGCTTTTTTTAATTGATGTAACTCATGTACACTATGAATAACCAAAACAGACACGGTAAATCAACCTCCAATCGGCTACCGTGTCCCTGCAAGTCGTCATAGGTTTCTGTAAACGCAAAGAAACGGCGGCTCTGAAAATCAAAGTCGCCGTTTCATACGCGCATGAAAATATGTCTGCTCCACGACGGCTTTTTTTCTTTTGCCGTCGTCCGGCAGATTGCATTTTTATTCTTTACTTATATGCTATATGTTAATTTTGTGGATTTCATAAAGATTTGAAAAATAATGAGCGATACGAGCCAGTTTTTGTCTGTGTAGCAACCGCTTGATACTGTCATATCCGTAACGATAGTAGAGAAAAGCGACCAATGCACAAACACCAGTCGCTATCAGAACCGTAATGGAATTGTAGGCAGTCCATGTGATTCCAGCATGGAGCAAGTTAAAATCTGTCCAGTCGGTAACAAGAAGCTGTCGCAGGTTCAGTAGCAGGAACACCGCAACGAACAGGAGTAACAGCCAACCGATACAGAAGTGATAGACCAGCGATTTATCACTGGCACGAATCCTGTTACCTTTAGATTTTTTCCATACTTTCATATAAACTCCTTTCTTTGGACGTAAGAAAAGCAGTCAATCGTGTAGACTAACTGCTTTGTGAATATAAATATTAAATGCTCCCTTATACTTCTTTATTCTCGCTTATCATATTGCGAAGTTTCTGTGCTTTTGAATCTGCCTCATATAACGAATCACTTAATATTTTCATTTGATTCGATATTTCTTTTGATAAATCGCTTTTTCGTTTATAAGTAAGTTCATGTGTCTTCATTGCCCAACCATTTTGAAATGATGTACGTAATTGAATCTCAACTTTCACATCTTTATAAAGCTGTTTGTTATAATATACATCTACTTCTACAATGACATGAATACCTCTATACCCCTCCTGTGTAGGTTTTTCAATCTTGTCATCGATTTCTATAACCCGAATAAGCGGATTTTCTTTTATATAATCCAATAAGTAATAAACATCTGAAATATACTCACAGACTACTCTTACACCTGCAATATCATCAAATCTTTCGTATATCTGACTACTCAAGATACCTTTTCTATAGACTTTTTCTTCTATACTATCTACACTTTTCACTCGTCCACTAATGTCAATAATTCTGCATTGGTCAATTTCAACTTCCTTAGAAAAGCTCTCTAGTTCAAGGATAATAACATTTTTAGCTCTTTCATAGACAGGTAAGATTTGACTTATCCTTTTTCTTGTTTTTTTAACTAAATTTTTGCCTGTAACCGCGGAAAAATATTCAAAGAAATCTTCTCTTACTTCATCCCATAATACTGATATAATCTTAAAATCTTCATCTTTACGTATTATTATTCTATAGTTTGAATTTGGAATTTCAATCTCATAATCTTCACTAGAATTCATTTCTAAACTCATCTGTTCATAAACAGATTGTGGTATATCAGATTCTTCCATATATTTCCGTGTAACATCTGTTAATATCCATACGTTTTCTTCAACCCTATCAATATATGCATCTGGCCACACTTCATCATCTATATCTGGAAATGACTCTAAGACCATGGTAGTTCCAACTGGCAACTCCGAAAGTCTTCCATTTTCTGATTCTAATTCACAACTAAGAATATCCTTGTATACTTTTCCCAACATGCTTCATTGCCTCCTTATACATTGAGAATATGATAGTTCTACTCACGTTTCCTAATAGTCATATCATAATCTAAATTTTTATCTAATAAAAATTTTACCCGCATATTACGATTGGGTATTTAGTACATTATATCAAGTACATCTGACCCGTACAATGGAATGGGGACAAAGACATAAACGTTATTTGAAAGAACATAAGGAAGCAGTTTATATTACTTTGCTTACAAGTGGCAGGCTGAATAGTTATCTTGCAGATATAGAAGAACAGGCACAGGAACGCTTTGAAAGGATTGTAGAGCAGATGAAACAGGCACATGGGATCACGGAACGGTTAAAGGCAGAAAATCAGAAAATCAGATGGAATGGGTAGGGAGAATGAACAATATACAAGTGTGTGTAAGGGAGATTGTGGATAAAGAGATTATATATGCTTAGAAATGGGAGGGCAAGTTCTTAAATGGGGCTTGCTTTTTCTTTACAAAGATATTAGTTTGTGTATAATTATGGATAAAGATACAAACGAGGATTCGTTTAGTTGATAAACTTTGAGAAAACTGTATATGATAATTTAAGTATTTTCAAAAGATTTGATGGGAAATGAAAAAAAGAGAACAGCAATGCCTTTGGTGAGCAATGTGTTTTATGGACAATCACAAAGAGAAATAAAAAGTATAGATAATGTGGAGATTTTCTTGCAAATAAAGGTTTATACGATGAAATAGAAATTACCAAAAGCAACATTTTTGAATTAACTGATTTGGTAGGAGGACATGTGAAAAAAGATATTTATTGTCCTAAGTGCAAAGAAAGTCGGGTGTTTTCTTGTGAAATGATCCCATATTATTGGTATAATGATCGTAAACAAGAAATAGAAAGACGTCCTTTAGAAGAAATTGTATCATGGCAACAAATTCAAAATATGAGAACCCCTCAGCTTATAGATGAGTTGGAAACAAATAAAATCAAATAGAACCAAATCTCCTATACAAAACTGTATAGAACTCAATTTGATTTTGTGAATTCGAATAGTACGAGAGTACACAACTTATTTTATATGGCAGGTGGTCTATAGGGTTGCCTGCTGTATTTTAATTATATGTTTTTAGATTGTAACAGTAAAAATTCTGATGACTTTTATCCAACGTAAAAATATTGTTCTAGTAGGAACGGGGAAGGAAGAGATATATGTACATAAGAAAAATTGTTGATGAAAACATTGGACCTATAAAAAATATAAACATTTCTTTTGCATTTAATAGTGATGGAACGCCTAAACCGATAGTGCTTGTAGGAGAAAATGGAAGCGGGAAATCAACTCTCTTATCAAATATTGTGGATGCCTTTTATGAAATGGCTGGTAAAGCTTTTGACAATGCTTGGGAGACAACTGAAAATGGAGGGCATCAATATTACAAAGCAATTAGTACTTCCCAAATTACTGTTGGAAATGAGTATATGTATTCATATATTTCTTTTGATGATGAAAAAACGATAAATTATGTTTTGAAATCTGGTAAATTGTCTACAGATAATTTTACTGTATTAAGTGGATATGCAGCAAATAGTGGTATTTCGTGGGAGGAAAATGAAAATTACAAAAATGTAGATATTGAAGAAAAGAAAAGTAAAAATATTTACAATAAAGATGTAATATGTTTTTTTGGTCCTGATCGATATGAAAAGCCTAATTGGATGGGAGAAAAATATTATATATCATCTGAATATGAACATCTTTCTATACATGAAAAATGGTCCAGACAATTGCAAAATCCAATCGTTGTTAAAAATGTTACAGCTACGAATTTGCAATGGCTAATGGATGTGATTGCAGATTCACGAGCGGATATAGAAGGTAATATAGGTAATTTGCAAATAGCACATATAACGGTTAATGATTTATTGTTATTAAGTACTGCAAGAAAAAATCTAGAAACTATAATGAGTAAAATCTTAGGAAAAGAAGTATATTTTGGGCTTAATTTAAGAAGTCAAGGATCTTCTAGATTTAATATAAGATTAAAAGCTGATAATTCCATAATTGTACCAACATTAGATTCGTTGTCCACAGGTCAAATCGCTCTTTTTAATATGTTTTCGACGATTGTAAGATATGCTGATAGAAATGATTTGAACAAGAGTATTCGGTTAGAAAATATAACAGGGATTGTTGTTGTAGATGAAATAGAATTACATTTGCATACATCTTTGCAAAGAGAGGTTGTTCCGGAGTTAATAAAACTTTTCCCTAAAGTGCAGTTTATTATTACGACTCATGCTCCACTATTTTTATTAGGAATGGAAGATTTGCTTGGAACAGATAATTACGAAATATATCAAATGCCAACAGCAACTAAAATAAATGTTGAATCTTTTGTTGAATTTCGTAAGGCATATAAATATTTTACAGAAACACAGACATATCAACAAGAAGTAAGAGATGCGATAGATAACAATTGTTCTAAGGCATTGCTTATTACAGAAGGATCTACTGATTGGAAACATATGTTATCGGCATATCGAATGCTTAGTGCAATAGAAGAATATTCAGAAATTTTTGAGAACATGGAATTTGAATTTTTGGAATATGAGCCCAAAAATAGTAAAGATAAAAATGCATTGAAATTAGAAATGGGATGTTCGCAATTATGTACAATGTGTGAGAATTATGCTAAATTGAAACAATCTAGAAAACTGATTTTTATAGCAGATAGAGATGATAAAAATACCAATAAGAAGTTTCAAGATGGTGATTTGAAATTTAAAAATTGGGGAAACAACGTATATTCTTTGATTCTTCCATTGCCTAAACATAGAGAGTCGACACCTGAGATATGCATTGAACATTATTATAAAGATGAAGAAATAAAAACCACTATTGATATTGATGGGATTGAAAGAAGACTGTATATGGGAAATGAGTTTGACGAAAAAGGTATTAATTATAGCAAAGATATTTTTTGTGAAAAGAGAAATGTCTGTGGACCAGAAAAAATAAATATTATTGAAGGAAGTAGTGGAGAGAGAGTTGTACAGTTATCAGATTCATCAGGACCTAATTTGGCACTGTCAAAAATGGAATTTGCAACTAAAATTTTTGAACAGAAAGCACCATTTGATAAGTTTGACTTCAGTAGTTTTTTGCCGTTATTTAAAATTGTGAAGGAAATTTTAAATTTACCAATACAATAAATTAAGGGCAGTATAATGGCAACGATTTGGCAACGTAAAATCAATACGGCAAAACAAGCTATGCAATTAAAATAAAAAAGACGTTAAAAGCACACAAAACTTGAATAAAAATGTTTGATGTCACCTAAGAAAAGGTGGAGTTCGAATGATTTATTAAAAACAGCATATAATTTTAATGGATAGTGCATTGACTTTCTGCTTTGTACTTGTTAGTATATTAGTAGAAAGAAAGTTTACCACTGACCGATATGTGGTATATAAATGGTCGGGTTGTAAGTTTACCGCTGACCAATATGCGGTATATAAATGGTTGGGTTGTAAGTTTAGTCCTTCGCCGAAAGGCGAGGGACTTTTTCCATATTTCCGCAGAGAGGATAGAACGAATGAAAAAAACGGGATTTTATATCATAAAGGACAGATTTTTTGAAGATATGCCTGATCCGTATCTCAAGGGAAATAAGGCAGGAAATAGACCACATTATTATTGCTTTGAGGATACTACTACAGGAATTTATTGGATGATACCGCTTTCTAGCAGAATAGATAAGTTTCGGAAAATAATAGAGAAGAAAGAACAATTAGGGAAGCATTGCGATATTCTTCATATTGTGAAGTTGGATGATAGCAGAGAAAGTGTATTTTTAATACAAGATATGTTCCCGATTACGGAGGAATACATAGAACGTGAGTATACGATTGCCGGAAATCATTTGATGCTGACCAGTGAACATACGGCAAAGGTAATCGAACAAAAAGCAAGAAAAGTGTTAGGAATGTTAAAGCGTGGTGTGAAGTTCATGCCTACTCAACCGGATGTGTTATCGATATTGGAAAAATTAAAGCAGAAAAAATAGTTTGTACTGGCTCTATTTTGACTCTAATAATTTGGTACGAGAAAAATATCAGATAAAATTTGGAGAATATGAACACAAAACGACACAAATGTGTACTGAAAGATGCCTGGATTATCCTATCCGCACCCGAGTTTGAGTAGCTTGAAAAATCGCGGAAAAGCCCATAAATAAAGGCTTTGCGGGGTGTCGAAAAGACCAAATGGAGTGCAAATGGAGTTTAAAAATTATTTTTTTCTCTTGTTTATATTCCAGATTCACCTGCAAATTTCGTGAAATCAGTTATTCTCATAAAATAAAATTAGAGTAAATATAAGAACAGTTTGTTTTGATTGAAGTGATTTTCGTCAAGGCAGACTGTTTTTTTGTTGCCTGCATTTAGAAAACAGATACCACAGAAAGGTTCTTTACTTTCGATGAGCTTAAACTCCATGACACAGTAATCACACTGATGGAGAATTAAAAACAAGAAAATTTGATAAATTTCGGAAAATGATGTCCGATTTTGCATCTGCCAGTACAGAGTATATGAAGAGATAAATATTCAAAACACAGGAGGTACTGATTATGCAGAACAAATTATTTTTAAAGGCAGCCGATATATGTGAACTTCTGAAAGTAAAACAAACATCGGCTTATGAGATCATCGGAAATCTGAACAAGGAACTGGAAGAACAGGGCTATCTGACGCTTAGAGGAAAAGTTCCGACAAAGTATTTTGTGAAGCGTTTCTATGGAGTGGAAGATACTTGTGAGATTCCACAGGAAGAGGGAAAGGAATGGTTTCATGCGTAAGAGAAAAATGTATTTATCAGTGGAAGACATTGCAGAACTCTTTGGAGTATCAGTTTCGTTTGCTTACCGGGTGGTGGAAAGAATGAATGCCGATCTAGCAAGCAAGAACTATTATGTGATTCTCGGTCGGGTACCAACCCGTTATGTAGAGGACAAGATCTATGGTCTGGAACATGTTGAGCAGTATTTGAAGGAGGATAAAGCGGTATGAGTATGGTGCAGGAAAAAATGTATATGGATGTGGATGATGTGTGTGCAATTCTTGGAGTTTCAAAGACTTATGCATATAGTCTGATGCGAGAATACAACAAAGAATTGAAGGCAAAAGGATATATTGTAGTAGCTGGAAAAATCTCTACGAAATTCCTGGCAGAAAAGATTTATGGCATGAAAGTCGAGGATTAGTAATGGGGGGTTACAAAGAAGGAAACTGGAAGAGTTTTATATTCTGGAAAAAGAAACCGAAAAATCGGATGCTAGAAAAGTAGCTGTGCTGATGAAAGGATATCTGCAGTCGATGAAGTCAAATATTCGAGAAATCATTCGTTATATTGATGACACGACACTTGAAAAATCAAATGATAAAAAGAAAGATAAACAGGAATCTGCGAGCGCCATATCCGAGGAAGTGCAGGAATTTGTGGATCTGACAATTATAGAGCGTATGGGGAAAGCATATTCAGAATGGAAGTTAAAGCAGGATAAAGAGTCAGTAAGTGAGATTGCTAAGAAATACCAGAAATTACTGGAAACGTTATCCCAAGAACAGGAAGGAGTGATTACGGAATACTGTAATGCAATTTTTAGCAGTGGAGCAGAAACAGAAGAATTTTTCTATCGACTGGGATTAAAAGATGGACTGAATTTGAAAAATACGGTAAAATCTATATTAGAAATGATATCATGAAATCGGAAGTTGGAGGGTACACGCATGAAAATTGTAATCATTAATGGAAGTGCCAGAAAAGGAAACACGCTGACAGCAATCAATGCATTTATAAAAGGAGCATCAGAAAAGAATGAAATTGAAATCATTGAACCTGACAAACTCAACATTGCACCATGCAAGGGATGTGGTGTCTGTCAATGCTCTAAGGGATGCGTCGATAAGGATGATACAAATCCTACAATTGATAAAATTGCTGCCGCAGATATGATTCTTTTTGCTACACCAGTTTATTGGTGGGGAATGTCAGCACAATTGAAACTTATCATTGATAAGTGCTACTGCCGTGGATTGCAGTTAAAAAATAAAAAAGTTGGCACGATTGTTGTAGGCGGTTCTCCTGTAGACAGTATCCAGTATGAGCTGATTGATAAGCAGTTTGACTGTATGGCAAAATATCTTTCTTGGGATATGCTTTTCAAAAAATCATATTACGCAACAGCCAGAGATGAACTTGAAAAAAACAAGGATTCCATGAACGAACTAGAGGAAATCGGAAAAAATTTATAAAGCACGTTCCAAATTCCTGTTTGCATATTTCATTAAAAGGCACATATTAAAATTAACACAAAAGGAGATGTTAGAATGAAAGCTCATGAATATTGGTCTGTCGGAGCATTGATAACGATGCTAGGAACTTTTTATAGCGGATATAAAGGTTCAAAATCAAGCTATAAATATTTTGCGGCAAGTTCTTTGCTTTGTATGATTATGGCTATTTATACAGGTCATAAGATGATGTCTAAAAACAAGAAAACAAAGAAAGAACCAATATCATTAGGAAATGAAGAATAATACAATCAACCTTGTGCCAAGTGGACACGAAGTTGGCATAGTCACTATGGTGTCAGGAGAAATCCTGGCATCTTTTTTTATATCTTTTTACACTTCAAAAAATAATTTCAAAAAATTTCTAAAATCATGTCCGATTTTGTCGCTCCCAATACAGAGTATATGGAAGGCAAATTGAAAATCCTCTGATTTCCAAAAATCACAAACGTAAAAGAGGTTCAGACAGTTCTTCCGATTGCACCTTGACAATTGAAGGAGCTGATATATCTTGAGAAACATGCTTACCGGAGTTAATCCGGCTTGGAAATCTGATGGATGATGTTCGGTTTTATGGAGAGCTTGCACTGGTACGGGAAGGGATTGAGAAAATTCATGAAGCATTGCCGGATTATAAGTATGTACCGATGAGGGATGTTCGAGAAGCAATGTATCCAGAGAAGATGACCACAGAACAGCTGGCAGAGGCACTGGATGAGATTGCAGAAGCTTTTGATCCGTATGAGTATCGAGATAATGTGGAGCCGAGAGAAAATACGGTACAAGAGGTGATGTTGGATTTGCAGAGCTTTTGCAGTCTGGAAGAAAAAGGTGTGAAGGAGAGACGAGAACAGCAGGTAGCGGAAAGAAATGAAGGAAGAGCAGATGAGCGAGTAATAAGTACCGGAGCGAATGCAGTGGTTAAGGAGGCAGGAAAGACAGATAGAAAAACGGCACAGCAGAAGCAGACGGTAGATGGAAAAGATAAGAAATTATCCATTCATGAACGGCTTGAAATCAATAAGAAGATTATTCAAGAAAAACAGGGAAAAGATAAGCCGGAGAGAGGAGCTGATTTTGGTGTGAGATAATTGAAAAAAGGAATGGAAGTTACTGTTTTGGTAGTTCATTGGGAGCATCCCAGTTATCATACCAGCGTTTCATAGAATTCGGGTATTTTGCGGTCCATTTTTCAGTAACACGATTTAGTACTTTTTAAGATAAAGTAGAAATAGTGCAATTTTCACAGGATATTATACAAGAATTACATAGAAATATATTGTATTATTGATATAGTATTCTTGAATTGTATGTGAGGAGAAAACTATGGCAGCTGAAAGAAAAACATTAACACAGTTATCTGTGCCAATATGCTTAGAAACTTTATTTTATATGCTTTCAGGTATGGTCGATACGCTTATGCTATCATCTGTAAGCGACCAGGCTGTAGGAGCAGTGGGAACAGCAAATACATATATAGGTGTTTTTATTATCATGTTCGGCGTAATATCGTCGGGTATGATAGCTGTTATGTCACAAAATATCGGAGCCGGAAGACTGGGGATAGCGTATCAGGCAAGACAACTTGGACTTATATTCAACGCATTGATAGGTATCGTAATGTCTGTCATTCTTGCTACTTTTTCTGGTGGGATACTTCGAATTGTAAGTATTGCTCCGGCTTTGCTTGAGCCGGCTGAAATATATCTTAGAATTGTTGGCGGCGCATGTTTTCTAAATGCACTGATTCCTATTTTCTCCAGTTATTTGCGAGTGTTTGGATATACAAAACATTCTTTGATAGGAACTGTTGTTGGAAATGTTCTCAATATAATACTTAATTCAGTATTCTTATTTGTATTCAACTGGGGTGTAATGGGAGTTGCTGTTGCCACGGTTATTTCAAGAGTTGTAAATCTTATTATTGTAGCAGGTATGGGGGCTGTGCTTATAAAAGCAAAACAAAGTCCTGAGCGAATTGCATCAAGAAAGATATTTGCGCAGATTGTTAAGATTGGTTTTCCTTCTGCGCTTGAAACAGCACTTTACAACATCGCAATGACCTTTATTGTGCGTTTTATGAATCAGATGGATGTGGATGGAATGAATGTTACAGCACGCTCATATGCTGTACAGATTGCAAATTTCTCATATTGTGTGGGAGCTGCCCTTGCTCAGGCAAATGCAATTATGACCGGTTGGAGAATTGGAGCAAAAGAGTTTGAGGAATGTAACAGGGGAACGAGAAAAGCTGCGATATACGGTATCATCACAGCGACCTGTTTTTCCGTGACATTTGCATTGGCAGGACATTTTATCGTGCATATATTTACTGATGATACACAGATGATAAATCTTGTGGTAAAGTTGTTAATAGTAGATGTCTTTCTTGAATTTGGAAGGGTAACAAACCTTGTATATGGCCAGGCATTAAAAACGAGTGGAGACGCACTTTTCCAGGTTATACTAGGTGCAATATTTATGTATTTGTTTGCAGTTGGCGGAACTTATTTTCTCGGAATACACATGGGACTTCTGGCTGTAGGATCATATATTGCTATGGCAGGTGACGAATGTGCGAGAGCTGTGGGAATGGTACTTAGATGGAAGAGTGGAAAATGGAAAAGTAAAGGTCTTATAGAAGTATAGGAGAGATTATGTACTTTGAATTAAAGGAAAATAAACCGCATGGTACAAAGGATGATCCGTTTAGTACATATCATATAAAAAATGAGGGACGATCATTTCAGATACCGGTACATTGGCATGATGAACTGGAAATTATATATGTAAAAAGTGGGTTTTTGACTGTAAGTATATCAGGAGAAAATTATATTGGAACCCCCGGGGATGCTTTTGTAGTGTCGCCGAGCAATCTGCATTTCATGGGTTCACAGGCTGGAGAAGTGGATTATTTTACTTTCCTTTTTCCACTTGAATATATCTCTTTTTGCACAGATGACATGTTAGATGATAAATTGCTTACTCCATTAAAAAATGGTCATTTGATGATAAGACCGAGGATCAAGGATGCAGCAAAAGAGTTGTGTGAGCAGTTGGCCGAAATATATATGGCAAAAAATGATGAAAAGAAGTTGGAAATAGCTGTTCAGATAAAGACAAAAATAATTCTTTTACAATTTATTCTTCACATGTGGGAGAATGGATTTATAATCGAAAATGATAAAAGTGGAAGAAATACTGTAGAAAAAGAGATGATTTCATACATACAGCAGAGTTTTACAGGGGAGATATCATTAAAGAGATTTGGGGAACAGTTCCATCTTTCTGAAAAATATGTATCGCAATATTTTAAAGAACATTTTCATATTACGCTTTCAAAATATGTTACATATTTGCGGTTGGAGCATGCAAAACAGTTGTTACAAAATTCGGACATTCCAGTTACAGAGGTTGCAATGCTCAGTGGCTATCAGAATGTAAGTTATTTTATCAGAAGCTTCAAAAAAACATACGGAGTGTCTCCGTTAAAATATAGAAAAAATGAGCCGAGTACATGGATTTAGCGGAGTGTGAAAGAAACATAAACGATGTTACAAACAAAAGGTTAGGGAACAACTGAAAGGGAGTTTCCTAACCTTTTGTTGTATAGAGCTATTATCAGTCTGCTCAATCAATAAATAATCAGGCAATTAAAGAAACTTAAATAACTTTAAATAAACTTAAATAAACCAGCAGGTGCTTTTATTGTACACCTCTTTTGTTATTCTATAGCTATCAAAGAAACACGACATGCCGGAGAGCCGGTCACAATAGCAAGGAGAGTGGCAAATATGAAAGGTTATACAACAGCACAGGGATATATGGGATATGTAGACGGAAGTTATATGTTATTCGCAAGTGAGGACGATTATTTGGAATATGTAGAAGGATAAAAGGAAAGCGTTGAGGAAAATATTATGAATGAGAAACAGATAATAAAATTGATTGGTGCAAGTATTTTTGCAGTGTTATTTCTTTGGGGAGTGTATGTATTTTCCGGATATTACAGCCAGTGGCAGGAAAAGAAAGCGCAGCAGGAGCAGCACGCAAGAGAGCAGATGGCAGAACAATATATGTCATCTTATACAGAGAAGCTGCAGAAGACACTTGAAAAAGCCGGACTGGAAGGTGTGGAGGTTTTGTATCAGTATGACAAATATTCGGGATCGACGCCGGAGTATGATGAATATGGCAGAGAAATAGAAGATGATGAGGATGAAGACAGTGCTATCTGCGATGAAGATGGTGATTATCCATTTTCGTACAGTGTTGAGTTTAAATGTGTGAAGTTGGATGAAATTTATAATGAAAACAAAAGCTATAAAGAAGTCTGTAATTATATGAAGCCGGCATATGATATACTGCAAACATCCCAGGTAGAGCGACAGTTTCTTAACTACAAAAACGACAGGAATGTGGTTGTGTATACGAACGTCTCTGATAAGATGGACATAAAGACGAAAGCTGGATGGTATATTCTTACGAAAGAGGGAGACGATGAGTACATTTTGACAGATTCAAAGAGACAGCAGTTGTATGCAGATGAGGCAGAAGAAGATGATTATGACGATGCAGATGAGTACGAGGATACAGATGAGAATGATGAAGATGCCAGTGACGCGAGCGGCGGTCCTGTTATAAAAGCTGGAGGAAGACTCATGGGAGAATCTGATTCGAAAGACACGTCTGACAGCGATAATGATACGACGAGTTCTAAGAACACACAAAAGAAGAAAAAATATGATCCGTATGACGTGTATGATTATGATGATCCAGACGATTTTGCTGATGAGTGGGCAGAAGAATTTGGAGATGAAGATTACGACAATGGGTATGATGATGCATATGATTACTGGGAGGAGAAGAACAGGTAGGGGAATTATTATTTTGTGATAAGTTTTTAATAAATAAAGTGCTTGCATAAAAATAGAAATATATAATATAATTTATTTACGAAAACAAATTTGCTATTTGGGCAGAACGGAGAGTAAAAACAGCAGTTATAGCAGTTTTTACTCTCCGTTCTGCTATTGATAAATAAAAAAGAGCTTGCATAGCAAGCTCATCCACACACTGTGGGTCACATCAAAGTGACGATTTGAATAAATTCTTATTTGAACTTATGATGTAAAGTCTAATATGGTACTAAACTTGTCTTTAGTATAGAGAATATTGGAAATAAAGTCAATATAAAATAAACAATTAATAAAGCAAAAGGGAGGAAAACAATGGATGGTAATTACTATTTAGGTCTGGACATGGGTACTAGTTCTTGCGGATGGAGTGTTACAGATGAAGAATACCATGTTTTAAGAAGACATGGGAAAGCATTATGGGGAGTGCGTCTATTTGAAGGTGCTAAGACAGCAGAAGAAAGGCGTATGCACAGGACAGGCAGAAGAAGACTGGACAGACGAGGTTGGAGAATTAATATACTGCAGGAGTTATTTGCAGAAGAAGTCAGTAAGATCGATCCGGGATTTTTTTTGAGAATGAAAGAAAGTAAGTATTATCCGGAAGATAAAAGAGACATAAACGGGGAGCGTCCAGAGCTTCCATATGCATTATTTGTTGATCCTGAGTTCACAGATAAAGATTATCATAGAAAGTTTCCAACGATTTACCATTTGAGAAAATGGCTGATGGAGACAAAAGAAGTACCAGATGTTCGATTGGTTTATCTGGCACTGCATCATATGATGAAACACAGGGGACATTTCTTGTTATCGGGAGACATAGAGCAGGTTAAAGAGTTTAAAAATACATTTGAAACATTTATCCAGAATGTTAAGGATGAAGAACTGGACTTTAATTTAGAAATAACAGAAGAGAAAATATCGTATATTGAGGAAGTTTTAAGTAATAAGAATATATTAAAATCAACAAAGAAAAGCAGACTGGTAAAAGAACTTGGTGCCAGGACAAAGTGCGAAAAGGCGGTGATTACTCTTCTGACTGGTGGAACAGCTAAATTGAGCGACATTTTTGCAAATGAAGAGTTGGATGAAAATGAACGACCTAAAATCTCATTTGCTGACAATGGATACGATGAGTATATAGATTCTGTAGAGGCAGAACTTGGAGAACAGTTTTATATTATTGCATCGGCAAAAGCTGTCTATGATTGGTCTGTATTAACAGATATTCTGGATAGATGCACTTCTATTTCCGAAGCAAAGATTAAAGTATATGAAAAACATAAAGCAGACCTTCGCTTATTAAAGGAAGTGGTAAGAGAAAATTTTTCTAAAGATATTTATAAGAAAATATTTGTTGTGTCAGATGCCAAACTTGCCAATTATCCAGCCTACATTGGAATGACGAAAGTGAATGGTAAAAAGACTGCATTGGGAGGGAAGCAATGCAGTCGGGAAGACTTTTTGAAATATCTGAATAAAACAATTGTGGAAAAACTGCCAGAGAGTGAAGAAAAGACATATTTGAAAAATGAAATAGAGACGGATCAATTTTTGCCGAGACAGGTTACAAAAGATAATGGAGTATTGCCATACCAGATTCATAAGTATGAATTACAGAAGATTTTGGATAACCTTAGTGCTCGTATCCCGGTGATTGCTGAAAATAAAGAGAAATTAATACAGCTATTTACTTTCAGAATTCCATATTATGTCGGACCGTTAAATAAAGTAAAAGAAGAAAATGAACAGAAGTATACCTGGGCTGTAAGAAAGAGTGAAGATAAAATTTATCCGTGGAATTTTACGGATATCATAGATGTTGAGGCAAGTGCAGAAAAGTTTATAAAAAGAATGACTAATAAGTGTACATATTTGATTGGCGAGGATGTACTTCCGAAAGATTCATTACTGTATAGTAAATACAGGGTATTGAATGAATTGAATAATGTTCGCTTGGATGGAAAAGAAATATCAGTAGAATTAAAGCAAAAAATCTATGAAGGTGTATTCTGTAAAAGAAGAAAAGTACGTCAAAAAGATTTAAAGAACTTTCTGCTTAGGGAAGGAATTGCAGAAAGAGATGTTGATATTACTGGAATTGATGGAGATTTTAAGGCATCGCTGACGGCTTACCATGATTTTAAAGAAAAATTAAGCGGAATAGATTTAAAACAAAGTGAAAAGGAAGAGATAATACAGAATATTGTATTATTTGGAGATGATAAAAAGCTATTAAAACAAAGATTAGGGAAACTATTTCCAAAGCTGACAGATAAACAGAAAAGCAGTATAGCAGCTTTGTCTTATCATGGCTGGGGAAGATTTTCAAAAAAATTTTTAGAGGAGATAACCATACCAGCGCCGGAAACAGGCGAAGTATGGAATCTTATAACTGCATTATGGGAAACAAATGAAAACCTGAGTCAGTTATTAGGGAAGAAGTATCAATTCAGTGATCAAATCAAAGAGTATAATGAGGAACAAAATAATCCAACATTGTCGTATAAAACTGTAGAGGAACAATATGTATCTCCGGCAGTAAAACGTCAGATATGGCAGACGTTACAAGTGATAAAAGAAATAAAGAAAGTAATGGGAAAAGAGCCGGAGAGAATTTTTGTTGAAATGGCAAGAGAATCGCAGGAGAGTAAACGGACGGAGTCTAGAAAAAAACATTTGATGGATCTCTATAAAGTATGTAAAGAGGAAGAAAAGGAAATATATGAGAAATTAGAAAAGCATGAAGAACAACAGCTTAGGAAAGATAAATTATTTTTGTATTATACTCAGAGAGGACACTGTATGTATTCTGGAGAACGCATTGAATTTGATGATCTGTGGGATAATACGAAATATGATATTGATCATATATATCCGCAGTCCAAAACAATGGATGATAGTTTAAATAACCGCGTACTTGTAAAAAAGGAATATAATTCTAAGAAATCTGATGATTATCCAATAAATTCCGATATACAGAAAAAACAAGGTGGATTCTGGAAAAGTTTGTTAGATGGTAATTTTATTACAAAAGAAAAATATAAACGTTTAGTCAGAAAAACAGAACTTACTTCGGATGAACTGGCTGGGTTTATTGAGAGACAGATTGTTGAAACAAGACAGAGTACAAAAGTTGTTGCAGATCTATTAAAAAAAGTTATGCCGGATTCAGAAATTGTGTATGTGAAAGGCAGAAGTGTATCTAAATTCCGACAGGATTATGATTTTGTTAAAGTGCGTGATATGAACGATTTGCATCATGCAAAAGATGCATATTTAAATATTGTAGTAGGAAATGCATATTATACGAAATTTACCAAAAATGCGGTTTGGTTTATAAAAGAAAATCCGGGCAGATCATATAATTTAGAGAAAATGTTTATCCATGATATTTCCAGAAATGGAAAAGTAGCATGGAAAGCAGGAGATAAGGGAACGATAAAAACTGTTCGAAATGTAATGAATAAAAATAATATTCTTGTAACCAGAAGATCTTATGAAGAAAAGGGTGGACTGTTTGACCAGCAGATTATGAAGAAAGGAAAAGGACAGGTTCCGGTTAAAACGAGTGATGAGCGGTTACACGACATTAATAAATATGGTGGCTATAATAAGGCGGCTGGTGCATATTTTATGCTTGTCAAATCTACAGATGCAAAAGGAAATGAACAAAGGACGATAGAATTTGTTCCGATTTATAAAAAAGATTATATAGAACGGAGTAAAGAAAATGCACTGGAATATTTGCGTGAGATTATGAAAGAACGGAAATTGTCAAAGCCGGTTATTCTGATTAATAAGATCAAAATTGATACTTTATTTAAAGTAGATGGATTTTATATGTGGTTGTCCGGAAGAACAGGAAAACAATTGATTTTTAAAGGTGCAAATGAATTATTATTATCAGATGAAGAAACTAAAATACTAAAAAAGGTTATAAAATTCATAAATCGGAAAATAGAAAATAAAAATGTGAAGATTGTGGCGTTTGATGGTATAAACGAAGCAGAACTTACACATTTGTATGATGTATTTGTGAGTAAATTACAGAATACAATTTACAAAATCAGACTTGGATTGCAGGCATCAACCTTGATAGACAATAAAGGGAAGTTCGAAAAACTGAGTCTGGAAGATAAATGTACTGTATTAGCAGAAATATTACATTTATTCCAATGTCAAAGTACGATGGCTAATTTAACATTGATTTCAGGACCGGCGAAGGCTGGATCAATAAAAATAAATAATAATATAACAAAATGTAAACAAATTTCTATTATAAATCAATCTGTAACTGGAATATATGAAAAAGAGATTGATTTATTAAAACTATGAGCTGGCGTATAATTGTTATTTCTAAACGGGCAAAACTGGATCTGCAATTGGGATACATGGTTGTACGAAGTGAAGAAGTAACAAAAGTAGTATTAAGTGAAATATCAACAATTCTAATAGAATCAACAGCTGTATCATTGACTACCAGTTTATTGGCAGAATTGACGAGAAGAAAAATCAAAGTGATATTCTGTGATGAGAAGAAGAATCCTTCGTCAGAATTAATCGGCTATTACGGTAGTCATGATACAAGCAATAAAATCCGGAAACAGATTGCCTGGAAAAAGAACACAAAGGAGGCAGTATGGACGGAAATAGTAACAGAAAAGATCCGGAAACAGAAAGAATTGTTAGAAATGTTGGGAAAGGAAGAAGCGGAGCTTTTATTATCTTATTTAAAGAAAATAGTCTGGAATGATACAACTAACAGAGAAGGACATGCTGCCAAGGTTTATTTTAATGCATTATTCGGACTGGATTTTACAAGGACAGAAGACAATAATATTAATGCTGCATTAAATTACGGGTATTCTATTATCTTGTCGACATTTACAAGAGAAATAGTTGCCAATGGATATATTACGCAGTTGGGATTATTTCATGATAATATGTTTAATCAATTTAATTTAGCGTCCGATTTGATGGAGCCGTTTCGTGTTCTGGTTGATCGTGAAGTAAAACAGATGAAATTGGACAGTTTTGAGCATGATGAGAAAATGCAGTTGGTAAACATTTTGAATCAAGAAGTATCAATAGATGGAAGAATACAGTATGTAAACAATGCAATAAAGATTTACTGTAAAAGTGTGTTTGATGCTTTAAATGATGATGATAGTTCTCTGGTTCGGTTTTACAGGTTTGAGTTATAGGTTTATGCGAGTATTAGTATTTTTTGATCTGCCGGTATTAACAGCAGAGAATAGAAGAGCGTATACCAGATTCCGAAAATTCTTACTTAAAAATGGCTTTCTGATGTTACAGGAATCGGTATATTGTAAATTAGCTTTAAATGGAACGGCAGTTAACGCAATTGTAGATAATGTACATAAGAATAAACCAGAGGAAGGGTTGATTCAGCTTCTTACAGTTACAGAAAAGCAATATGCTAAGATGGATATTGTTGTTGGAGATTTAAAGAGTGAGGTTTTAGATACCGATGAAAGGTTAGTGGTTTTGTGAAATTAGTTCATCCGGAATTAAGCAGAGCAATCATTGATGATACTGTTGATTATACAGAATGGATAATTGAGGCAACAGAAAGATTCGCGGCATTTGTATATGAACTGAAGAATCAATGTGACGGAAATGATGGAAGGTATGTACTATCTGATGCCGATAAAGAACTGGGAATATCAAAAAATATGGATATTGTATTTGATATTTTCAGCATAGATATCAACAGTAAAAAGATAGTGAATAAATTATATGAGGAAATGCAACAAGTTGCCTATTCTGAAAAGTTGTATGTAAAAACGCAAGAGATAGCACAAAGTATACAAAAATATATTTTAGAATTAGAACAGGAAACAGATTATATACTTACATTTACAGAAGATGTTGACTGGATGGCAATATTTAAAGCATTACAGGTACAGCATGAAATAATAGAGGAAGATTATTTTGAAAAACTGATTCGTTATATTAAAGTTGCAGCGGTAGTCATGAAGTATAAGATTTTTGTATTTGTAAATCTCCGGAGCTATTTGTCAGATTTGCAAATGCAAAAACTTATCCAAGAAGCAATTCATCAGGAAGTAAAACTGATATTTGTGGAAAATTGTGTAAAAGATTGCATGGGAGAGGGATTAAGGTATATTATAGATAGAGATCAATGTGAAATCTATTAAATGTGTTTGAGTACCTTGTTTTGCGCAAATGATGGCGGTTCATTTTTGAATTTGAGGTTTGAGAATGATGTAAAAACGTATGGTACTGAAACAAGCGACTGCCCGGAATATGTAAAAGAGCTGTTTGAGAATGATGTAAAAACGTATGGTACTGAAACGAAGGTATTTCTATTAAAGAACGACCATTTGTTTGAGAATGATGTAAAAACGTATGGTACTGAAACGATACACTTGACGGACATCTTCTCCGTGGTGTTTGAGAATGATGTAAAAACGTATGGTACTGAAACTGAATCACATCTACTACCGTATATCCCGGGTTTGAGAATGATGTAAAAACGTATGGTACTGAAACGCAAATAAAAGCATACAGACTTGTAGATAAGTTTGAGAATGATGTAAAAACGTATGGTACTGAAACACGACTCCGAGTGATACGTCTGTCGCAATTGTTTGAGAATGATGTAAAAACGTATGGTACTGAAACACAGTGGGTGGTTACTTATCAGGAAATGTTGTTTGAGAATGATGTAAAAACGTATGGTACTGAAACGGTATAATGTTATCCAACTGTGAACAACTGTTTGAGAATGATGTAAAAACGTATGGTACTGAAACACAGATAGTTACTTTAAAGATTTATCAAGCGTTTGAGAATGATGTAAAAATGTATGGAACTGAAACTCTTCAGCCGATACAATACGTTCCGGCATGTTTGAGAATGATGTGAAAATGTATGGTACTGAAACACAGATTCGACAGTTACAGTATCCACTGGTGTTTGAAAATGATGTAAAAATGTATGGTACTAAAACTGATAAGTAATCGGTTATAAAAAAAGGAACTTGAAATTGATGTGAAAACATATAAACTATAGCATACATTAAGATTCTCCCCATTAAGTTTGAGAGTGATGTAAAAGAATACGGAATTAAAAGTACAATTGTCCCCAATTTGGGTGCGTGGATGTTTGAGAAAGATTGTAAAGTTAATATATATGGAAACTAAAATCAATGTAATCTATTTATATTTGAGAATGATGTAAAAGGTTAAAGGCGGCAAGTTTTTTGCTGTCTTTATTTGTTTTAAAGCTTACAAAAGTCGCTTTATCGTATACCTATTTTGCTATGCTATAACTATCAAAGAAACATAAACGAAAAACGTTTTTTCTATTGATGTATTAATTATAAATAATTTCCTGTATAATATTGGAGAGGCAAAATTTGTAAAAACAAATTTAAATTAAAGATAATATATGAGGTGTTAGTTTTGAGCCATGAATTGAAGAGCATTAACGAATTTAATATAGAAAAATACTTAAGAGAAAGCAAGGACAGAGGAGCCAATATTATGACACTTAGACAACAATCCGAGTATATCATCCGTCATGCACTCCACAGCGTTCTCCCGGATGAGGCGGTAAAAGCTGTTCTGACCGGGGATAGATTCCGTTCGGTTGTGGATGATAGTGGAAAACTATATCTTGTTGCAATCGGGAAAGCCGCATGGCAGATGGCGCAGGCGGCAGTAGAAATATTGGATGATCGGCTGGATGGCGGAATCGTTTTGACAAAATATGACCATGTAAAGGGAGAAATCCCGCACGTAGAATGCCTGGAAGCAGGGCATCCGGTTCCGGATGAGAATTCGTTTGAAGGAACGCAGAAGATACTTGACATGACGGCAGGGCTGAGTCCGGAAGATGTAGTATTATTTCTGATTTCCGGTGGTGGATCGGCATTATTTGAGAAGCCGCTTGTATCCGGCAAAGAGCTGGAAGATGTTACAAAGCAGCTTCTTGCCAGTGGCGCAAATATTAAAGAAATGAATACGATACGGAAACGCCTGTCGGCGGTAAAAGGTGGTCGATTTGCTCAGCATGTCGCACCGGCGAAGATATTTTCGATTGTGCTCAGTGATATTATCGGTGATCCGCTGGATATGATTGCATCCGGTCCGGCATGTGCGGATCAGAGTACCTGTGAGGAAACACTGGAGATTGCAGACAGGTATGGATTAAAGCTGAAGGATTCCATAAAGGAGCTGCTGAAAAAGGAAACGCCGAAAGAATTGTACAATGTCGAGACGGTCATCAGTGGAAGTGTGAGTGCGCTTTGCACAGCTGCAAAAGAGGCTTGTGAGGAACTGGGCTATGAGTCGGTCATTTTAACAGACCGGCTGGACTGCGAAGCGAAAGAAGCAGGGGCGTTTCTCGCATCGATTGCGAAAACACACTGTTGTAATATGCAAGGAAATAGGTGTGGAGATATTCCGCAGAATATGCAGCAAAATGAACAGCAGAAGAATACAAATAAGCTTGCATTTATTGCAGGCGGTGAGACGGTTGTACATTTACATGGTACCGGAAAAGGTGGACGCAATCAGGAGCTGGCGCTGTCGGCGGCAATCGGTTTAGATGGAATGGAAGGCGTAGCACTTTTCAGCATTGGAAGTGACGGAACTGATGGCCCGACGGATGCCGCAGGCGGTTATGTGGATGGAAAGACTTGCGAAATGTTGCGAAAACATAAGACAGATATTTACCACGAGCTGCGTAATAACAACGCGTACGCAACTTTGGAGAAATGTGATGGACTGATAAAAACAGGTCCGACCGGAACGAATGTAAATGATGTTACAGTTTTGCTTATAGAAGAAAGAAATATTTAACATTGCCAGTGTAATTATATAATGAATAAGAGAAGGAAAGGAAAACAATGGATAAAAAAGCACTTTATGAAAGATTTGAATTTCGGAATATAGAACAAGGAGAAGCGGAACAGGCAGCAGAGATTGAACGAATCTGTTTTCCACCAAATGAAGCCTGCTCTGAGAAAAACATGTGTGACAGAGTCAGGGATATTTCGGAACTATTTCTCGTTGCAGTAGATAAGGGAAATGGAAAGATTGTTGGATTTTTGAACGGACTTGCGACAGACGAGCCAAAACTTCGGGATGAATTTTTTACTGACGCCGGTTTACATAACCCGAACGGGAAAAATATTATGCTGCTGGGACTGGATGTTTTGCCGGAATATCGTAGACAAGGACTTGCAAGAGAACTGGTTGCCGTGTATTTGCAGAGAGAACAGGCGAAAGGGCGCAGCGAGATTATTCTTACCTGCCTGGATGCGAAAGTAGAGATGTATGAAAAATTTGGCTTTATTGACCGTGGCATATCTGACTCTGTCTGGGGTGGCGAAGAGTGGCACGAGATGAGTGTAGTTTTGGAAAAATAATAGATTTTTTGAAAATAGCAAAAATTTTGCCGGGTGGTTTAGGATGGAAAATACATTCACGGGGAAATGGATTAAAATTTGAAATAATATAGGCAGATCATAAAATAATTTATATTATGGTTTTATTTAGATTTAGTGATAAATAAAATCAGGAAAGCAGGTAAAAAATTATGGAATTTAAATATTGCAAATTAGAGATTTTTATTCCGGAAACGAAAATATTGGAACTACAGAAAGCGTTACAGAAAGTGGACGCCGGACATATTGGGAATTATGATTCCTGCATGTCAGTAAGTCAGGTGACGGGATATTGGAGACCGTTAGATGGATGTGATCCGTATATTGGCGAGAATGGGAAAATAAGCAGCGAACCGGAGGCAAAAGTAGAAGTGACAATCTATGCAGAAGCGGCGGAGCGGACGATTCAGGCAATCAAGGAAGTGCATCCGTATGAAGAACCAGTCATCAACGCAATTCCAATCTGGAAGACGAGCTTTTTATAAAAAAATAGTTAGATGTTTTAGTTTCAACATTATATAAGTTATTATAATCAGAATATGTATGGAAGCGTTACAGAGGAATTTTAAGAAAGCGGGGAATAAAAAATGGTACGAATGATAATGCATGATCCGGTGTTTTTGAGTCAGAAATCAGAGCCGGCAACAGAAAAGGACAGACAGATCGCAGTCGATCTGCTGGATACTTTAAAAGCACACGAAGAAGGCTGTGTTGGCATGGCTGCAAATATGATCGGTGAGAAGAAACGGATAATTGCAGTGAATATGGGATTTATGAATGTGGCAATGTTCAATCCGAAAATCATAAAAAAATCAGGGAGATATGACACAGAGGAGGGGTGTCTTTCGCTGCCTGGAGTGAGAAGCTGCACAAGATATCAGGAAATAGAAGTGGAATATCAGGATATAAATATGAAGAAACAAAAGCAGAAATATTCTGGCTGGATCGCACAGATCATTCAGCATGAAGTAGACCACTGTGAAGGGATATTGATTTAGTCGAGAACTGGGTGAAGCCAGAACAAGATTAGGTGATTTGGAATTGATTTTTTAATAAATAAAAGAGAACGAAAATGAGCCAGTATAATAATTGATGTTACACTGGCTCATTTATAATATCTGTATTAAGTTCCCAGGTAAGTATGACAGGAAATACAGAACGGATGTTCCTTATCACTTAATTTTTCCAGAAGTCTTAATGCTGCTCCATTTACTGAAATAGGTCTTTTTACTCACCTTTTTATAAGCACGGACGCGAACCTGATATTTCTTTCCTTTTTTCAGAGATTTCAGTGTTTTGATCTGCTTGCCCGTCGTAATAGTTTTCCATTTTTTTGTACCCTTTACACGGTAGGCAACCTGATATGCTTTGCCGTAGTAGCCGGACGGCTTCTTTGCAAATTTGACAGAAAGAGATTTCTTCTTAGGAGTCAGTTTCGCAATTTTCGGCTTTGTAGAAACAACCTTCGGCTTTGCTGGTGTAGAAGGTTTCAACGGTGTAGATGGCTTTGACGGTTTGTCATTTGAATTGTCAGCAGGATTTTTCGGTTTTGATGCAATTTTCCATGTAGAACCATTTTTCGCAAGCTCGTATTTAGTAGAATCAAAGCCCCATTTGATCTCCGGAGCATTATTTGTAAGCTGAATCGGTTCGATTTCAGAGCTGGTAGAAATAAAAGTTCCACATGCAATACTTGTGACCGCTCTTTCACCGGAAATATCAAGAGCAGGAGCACCCTGATAAGTGCCACATTCAATGGAAAGAGTGGCATCACCTTCAATTGCGCCGCCATTTACCTTTACGGCAGGTGCAGAGACGGTTTGCGAGTACGTGCCGTCATCCAGTGTCAGTGTTCCCTGGTTTTCCAGAAGAACAGTTGCATATTTTCCGGAGGAAATGGCACTGCAGTTATGAAATGCTGCATTTCCGTAGAGCATATAATAGCAGGAACCTGTGCTTGTGACCGTACAGTCAGTTATTTTAAGATCAGAGCCTTTCACAGACTGCTGAATTGCCATTGGATTGCCGGAACCACCGGTTGCCTGGTTGGCGATAGTTATATCAGAAAGTTCCAATGCCCCGGCAACATTGAGGGTAGTGATCTCCTGTGTGTTCGGATATTGACCGGAGGTAGAGATAATTGCCTTCGATATGTCTTCGCCGGAATTTGTAATCCGGAAAACGGCAAGGTTATCTGCTCCGGAGCCACGCACAGAAAATCCATTTGCTTTTTCAAATAAAATGGAATGGTTGTTAAGATCCAGTGTCAGATCCTGAGTCAGATAAGTGATCAGATAATCCGAGCAGGTCAGATCACTTGTAAGTTTTACCGTTGAATCATCCGGCGAGATGTATGTACCGCCATTTTGGGTAATGAAATTTTCCAGACCGGTTTTATCGCTGATTGAAGTGGCTGCCATTACGTGAACCGGCTTCGCAAATAAAATCATACCTGCGCTTAAGAACAGTGCAGTAATCGCAATCATGACGAGCCGGGAAAGATGATTTATTTTTTTTAGTATGTGCATAAATCCTCCTTAAAAAAAACGGTCCTGCCAGAAAGGCAAGACCGTTCAAAATACTTCAATATATAAGACTTGCTTATAATTTCATGTATTTGATTATTTTAATGTTACAGTGATTTTTACAACTGTTCCTGCTTTAGGAAGTACGTCTTTGTTACCCATTGTTTTAATATCAGCACCGGAAACAAATGGCATATCTTCGTTTGTTACAACACCTGCGTAGCAGCTGCATGTGCAGAGCAGGCATCCTGATTTGTAAGAAGCAGATACGTCTTTGCTGTTAGAGAATACTTCATCGATTGTAACCGGGCTGCCATCTACAGATGTTAAAGTATCAGCCATGGAAACTGTTTTGTCTCCCCATGATACGTTAACGTCTACATGAGTGTAGTCTTTGTTGTCACCATTTTCCGGGGTAATATATTCACCAGATTTGATTTTGTGTCCACCAGGAGTTGTATTCCATGGTGTTCCGCCAAGCTCTGCCATTGCGTCAGCAAAGTCAAGACGATCGCATAATCCTTCGAACAGGCACTGATTTCCAAGTGAGCATCCTGTTGTGGACATATAGTGTTTTGTTGGCTCTTCTAAGTATTTACCGTTCAGTACACCATATACAGAGATTGTCTTGTTAGCTTTGTCTACGCTTACCGGAACAGTGCTTTTAACAACTGTATTTCCGGCAGCGTTCCATGCAGAAGCACCACCTTCAAGAACAATGATCTTGCCTTCGCTTACACCAAGTGCTTTTAAGTAGTTTACAGATTTGTTTGCATATTTGTTACCAGAGTAGCATTCTACAACATAGAATTTATTCGGGTTCGCTTTTACTGCTGCTTCAAGGTTAGCTTTTGATGTTTCATCAGAAAGATCAGCACCGTTGTTCTCACGCAGTGGTGTAGAAACAGCACCGTCAATATGTCCTGCAGCATAAGTTACAGCGTCACGCAGGTCAAATACTACAAATGGAGTATTTCCAGCTTCCAGATTTGCTTTTAACTGGTCAACAGTCATACCATTTACAAAATCAAATCCACTTGTTGATTTGTAAGATTTAACGAGGTAGTTTGCTTCTGTCCAGCCGCCCATACCACCTTTTAATGTGTAAATGTTAGATGGATTCACACCTTTTTCTACGAGAGTAGAAGCAGCGGCTTCAGCGTATCTGTTACCTGAGTAGCAGATGATTGTATATTTCTGATCTGCGGAGTCACCTGCGATTGCTTTTTCAACGTTGGCAGCTGCAGTAGCTTTGTCGCTTCCGGAAACAGCACCAGCCTGATCAGCAGAAACAGCGCCAACGATGTGGCTTTTTGCATAATCTTCAGCTTTACGTGCATCGATTAATTTATAAGACTGTGTGCTGTCAATATCAGCTTTTAAATCAGCAGCAGATACAGTAAGTCCAACAATTGTTGAATGATTTGCATCCTTCCATGCTTTAGCGCCGCCTTCAAGAACGATAATCTTGCTTTCGCTCACACCAATCTCTTTTAAGTAGTTTACAGCCTTTGCAGCGTAGTTGTTACCAGAATAACACTCAACAACATAGAATTTATTCGGGTTAGCATTTACAGCAGCCTGCAGATTTGCTTTAGACTGATCATCAGACAGATCTTTTAAAGCACCATCTACACTCTCACGAAGAGGAGTGGAGATAGAAGGTTTGATGTGTCCTGTTGCGTAAGATGCAACGTCACGCAGATCGAATACTACGAATGGAGTTTTTCCATCGTCAATATTAGCTTTTAACTGATTAACAGTCATACCGTGAGTAAAATCTGTTTTACTCTTGTCAGATGTGTAAGATTTAACACAGTAATTGTCATAATCCCATCCACCGGCATCTTTTTTCATTCCACCCGTTAATGTGAAAATATTTTTGTTGCTAATACCAGCTTTGATCATAATCTCAGTAGCTGCCTGTGCATAGCGGCTTCCGGAATTGCATACAACTGCATATTTTGTACCTGCAGGATCATTTTTGATTGCAGCTTCAATATTCTTTGTAGCAGATGCCACATCAGTACCTGATACAGCACCGTCAACGTCAGCAGAAACAGCACCGGCAATATGAGATTCAGCATATTTAGCAGCCTGACGTACATCTAAGATTTTGTATTCCTGTTTTCCGTCGATATCAGCTTTTAATTCTTCTTTTGAAATATAGTTATATGGAGCTTTGTATCCATCAACAGCGATTGTGATTGTTACAACAGTACCTGCTTTTGGAAGGTTCGCGGAGTTTCCAATCGTAGTTCCACCCATTGCAACATCTTCACTTGCACAGATACCTGCATAACAGCTTGATGTACAGATTTCGCATCCGGATGGGATTGCTTTCTGAACAGCACCACTGTTAGCGTATACAATAGTTCCTGTATATGCTGACTTGTCAGCATTTTTAATCGTATCCTGCATTGCAACAGCATCATGTCCTGCCCAGGAAACGCTGATATTCAGTTTAGAATAATTAGCGTTTGTTCCTTTTTTGTCTTTTACGGCGGCAATAGATTCACCATTCGCTAATACAGTTTTTGAATTTGTATTCCATGCAGTTGCTCCGAGAGAATCCAGTGCATTTGCCAGATCAATACGGTCATTCAGACCTGTGAAGATCGGATTGCCTCCGGAAGCTCCAAGATTAGCAGTCACGAGATAATGCATAGTTGGTTTTTTAAATGCAGAAGCATTTAAGATACCTTTTAAAGTAACAGTTCCGGCTTCTGTATCAACTTTAACCGGCTCAGTTACAGTGATAAGGCATGTAGCTTTTTTGCTTCCACCTTTTTCAGTTGCTGTGATTGTAGCCTGTCCTGCTGCGATACCTTTTACAACACCTTTGGAAGTTACAGTAGCAACTTTTGTATTGCTTGATTTCCATGTAACACCCTGATTGTAGAATCCAGTAGCACCTTTTACAGTAGCTTTTAAAGTAGTTGTCTTTCCGGAAGCTACTGTCTTGGAAGTTGTGTTCAGCTTAACAGAAGAAGCTTTCAGATCTTTTACTGTGATCTTGATTGTAGATTTTACTTTCTTGTTCGTCTTGGAAGTAGCAGTGATTTTTACAGTACCTTTTTTCTTACCAGTAACAATGCCTTTAGAAGATACAGTAGCAATTTTCTTATTGCTTGATTTGTAGGTTACAGATTTGCTTGCATTAGAAGGTTTTACAGATTTAACAGAAACCTTCACTTTACCCTTGATATCTACTGTTTTAGAAGTGGCTTTGAGGGTAATCTTTGTTGGCTTTCCTTTTACTGTGATCTTGATTGTAGATTTTACTTTCTTGTTCGTCTTGGAAGTAGCAGTGATCTTTACAGTACCTTTTTTCTTACCGGTAACAGTGCCTTTAGAAGATACAGTAGCAATTTTCTTATTGCTTGATTTGTAGGTTACAGATTTGCTTGCATTAGAAGGTTTTACAGATTTAACAGAAACCTTCACTTTACCCTTGATGTCTACTGTTTTAGAAGTGGCTTTGAGGGTAATCTTTGTTGGCTTTCCTTTTACTGTGATCTTGATTGTAGATTTTACTTTCTTGTTCGTCTTGGAAGTAGCAGTGATTTTTACAGTACCTTTTTTCTTACCAGTAACAATGCCTTTAGAAGATACAGTAGCAATTTTCTTATTGCTTGATTTGTAGGTTACAGATTTGCTTGCATTAGAAGGTTTTACAGATTTCACGGAAACCTTCACTTTACCCTTGATATCTACCGTTTTGGAAGTAGCTTTAAGGGTAATCTTTGTAGGCTTTTTGGAAGCCGCCTCACTGTTCATGCCTGTAGAAGCTGCCATAGTAAGAACTACAGCAAGTGAGAGCATAAACAGGGAGATTTTTTTGATTGTTGTTTTCATAATAACAACTCCTCCTTGTCTTACCGTTAAAAACGGACACTTTGTATCTATTTAAGTATAGTTTCATATATAAATATAAGCAAATTGATAATATCTATAAAATGACTAAATAATAGATAATATCTATAAGATGAAAAATAGCCTAAATCCCAGTAAAATTGTGGGCTTTAGGCTATTTGTTAAATAAATTATTTATTAGCTTAAATAGAAGAAAAAGCAAGAATTTGACATTATCCTTCAATAGCAATCTGTTTCTTATTTTCTACGGCAGGTTTGGCTTCTTTTTTCGGAATGGTCAGTTTCAAAATGCCATGTTTGAAGCTTGCTTTAATATCTTCTTCAGTTACATCCTTGCCAACATAGAAACTTCTCTGGCAGGAACCGGCATAACGTTCACGACGGATATAATGTCCGGTTTCTTTTTCTTTCTTATCCTGCTCCAGTCCTTTTGCGGCACTAATCGTCAAATAACCATCGTTTAACTCAATGGTAAGCTCATCTTTCTTAAATCCAGGAAGGTCAATATCGAGAACATAACTGCCTTTTCTCTCGCGGATATCGGTCTTCATTAAGTTGTGAGCTCTGTGTCCGTAAAGTTTCTTCTCCATACGATGTTCATCTTTGTCATTATAAAATGGGAATCTGAAAAAATCATCAAATAAATTATCATTAAAAATACTAGGCATCATCATAAGTCATTCCTCCTTGAATCTCTATCTATATTATGTGCTACCGGAGCTTTTCACTCCGGCTATGAGCAACTTGTCGACTATAAGTTTAATTATAAGATTATCCTTCGATGGCAATCTGTTTTTTGCTTTCCACAGCAGGTTTAGCTTCTTTTTTCGGAATGGTCATCTTCAAAGTGCCATCTTCGAAACTTGCCTTAATATCATCTTCTGTGACATCTTTGCCAACATAGAAACTTCTCTGGCAAGAACCGCTGTAACGTTCACGACGGATATAATGTCCATCTTTATCTTTCTCATCGTTGTTCGTATCTGTGCTTGCGCTGATTGTCAGATAACCATCATTCAGTTCAGCCTTTACATTATCTTTCTGTACGCCCGGCATACTCATCGTCAGTTCGTAATCCTTTTCGTTTTCCTTAACATCTGTGTTCATAAGGCTTGTGTCACTATAACCCCATGCATTCCAATCATCATCAAAGAAATCGTCCAATAAGTTCTCTCCAAAAATACTAGGTAACATCATAAGTCATATCTCCTTTCAAAAGACATTCATAAAATATAATTAAGCACTGTCGGAGAATCCGATGTGTTGTTGTCTCATAGGAACATCTGGAATCAAGATCCTTTCTTTTTATCTCTCTTCCTTTGTTCTAACTGTACTATAACATCTATTATTAGCACTGTCAAGAGCGTGAGTGCTAATATTTTTGTTATTTTTTTGCAAACCCTTTAAAATCAATGGTTTGCAGTATCTTATTTCTTTTGAAATTGTGATTTTTTCTGTTTTGACACCAATTTGACACCAATTTTTCTTTTTAGGGTGTCAAGCATTTAACACCATATTATCCAGCCTTGCAATCTCATTTTCAATCCTTGTCAGCTCTCCAATATGGTTATACACTTCCATTGTTACATCTATATGGGCGTGTCCCATAATATATTGAAGAACTTTTACGTCCATACGGCACTCTGCCATTCTGGTACAAGCTGTGTGACGCATTACATGAGCTGAAAACTTCGGTAACAGTTCTGCTTTCCTATGCTCTTTTTTTGCTCTCTCTACTTCGGTTTTGTTATATGCGTCTACAATGTTATATAAAACACTATTTACGCCATTCGGCATAAGCGGTCTGCCCGATTTCGCTGTAAAGACAAACCCTGAATACCCGTCCACCTCAATGCTCTTATCCTTTGCAAGCATAAAATTGATTTTCCTTTGTTCCTCAAAGGCTTTTGCAACTTCTTGTGTCATAGGTATAATACGAATACCCGACTCCGTTTTTGGTGTTGAGATATGGAACTTGCAACCGTCGCCTAAATTCTTATAAATGAGCTGGTGGTCTACATTAACCGTTTTTGCCTTGATGTTTATATCTTTCCATGTAAGACCAATAAGCTCCCCACACCTTAACCCCGTACCAATCATTATGGTAAACATGGGATAATATGTGTTATAGACATTGCTCTGTTTTACAAACTCCATAAACTTTTCTTGTTGAGAAACAGTTAAGGCTTCTTTTTCCTCTGCTGGTTTTCCATAATCGCTAATGGAACTTTTTGCAGGGTTCTTTCGGATAATATCATCATCAACAGCCATTTCTAATGCAGGATAAAGCAGGTTGTGAATATACTTGATTGTAGAATAAGCATATCCAGCTTTGGAAAGTTTCGCATAATACGCTTTAATATGTGAGGGTAAAAGTTGAACAACTTTAATATTTCCAATCTCGTCTTTTACTCTGTTTTCCCAAGCACGAACATAACTAACTCTTGTAGTATCAGCCAGCTCACGAGTTGCCATATAACGCTCAAACAACGTGTTAAGCGTCATTTTTTTGATTGCTCCGTCTGTCAATATATTATCTTCCATATCTTTTGCAATCTGCTTCTCTTTTTCTCGAAGCTCTGGTAAATCTTGTGCATAGACTGTCAATCTCTTGCCTGTTCTTACATCTGTATAACGATAACTGTATCTTCCATCATTACGCCAGTTTTCGCCCTCTCTTAATTTTCTTCCTTTTGGGTCTTTTCTACTAATTGCCATGAGAACCATTCCTTTCTGAAAAAGCCTCTTTTCTTGTTCTCACAGCGTGCTTTGTCCTTTCTTATTATACTACACACGCCAGAGAACATAAATAGAAAATCGTTCTATTCTTCCAAATATAGCAAGTATTTCTTGACTTTTTCTATGGAATAAAGAACCCTGCGACCTATCACAATTTTTGCTCCTGCCTGCTCGCCAATCTTTCTTGCAGTAGCACGACCACAAGATAACATAGCAGACAGTCCCTCTATATCAACAGCAATCGGTTGTTCCGTTGCTCTTATTTTCGTTTTATTCATATTCCAACACCTTACCTCGCTGGAACATCACATCATTTAACACATCAGTCTTTAACATAATGTAACACCCCCTTTATTGTGTGTCTATTTATAAGTTACAGAAGCAGGCAGACGGCTTTGGAAAGCTCCGTTAGTATCTCAACTATTCCCATTCTTGTGGGCAGAACCGCACCATGCGGACGTATCATTATTCTGTGAGGATAGGTCGTGGCAAAACGACTTTTCCAACAGTCGCTCTCGGATCACTGCGTGGGTCGCTCGCTTTCTTTTGAAAAGGTCGTGGCGTACAGTCCCCGTGGCTCGCTATCTCACAAACGTATCTGTCTGCTTTATTCAGTTGTCAAAGAGCTGTGGCGAAAGCGTGTTGCTTTCATGTAAAAGCAGGTGCAGAGCAGGAAAGAGGGGGATTGAACAAATCATGCTCTGCGGTTACTGCTTGTTATTCTTCTTCGATTTCTAAGGCAATATCAAACCCTAAAATCATTTTAATAAGTGCTTCTCTGATAAGTCCCTTTAACTCCATATCTACAACAATATAAACATTGCCGTATTCATCATAGAGTGGACGCAGACAGCACTTTGATATGTACGGGTCATAAAATGCCAGTATCTTTTCAATCGCTTTTTCGTCCCCGCCCATTGCTTGTGAAAGCAAATAGTAGGACGGCTTCTTAAATGTTTGCTTCATTTTACTGTTTCTCCTTTAGTAATTTTTTCATAAGTGCCAATGAATTATGTCGATTTTGGAATACACCGCTTCTGGAAATATTCTGCTTTTTTGCAATTTCTTCGTTGTTCATTTCCAAGAAGTAATACATCAGCAAAGTTTCACGGTTACGCTCGGACAACTGTTTCAAGGCTTCTGCCAATTCATCATCATAGACACGAATATCATTACCGCATACGTTGAAAATCGTATAGTCCGTATCATAGTCGTCCCAGACAGCCAGATTTTCTACAACGATTTCTGGAAGTTCACAAAAGAGTGTTTCTTCCTTTTGTCGTCGTTTTAATTTCTTCTGATAGTCCTTAACAACATGTCGGACAACTTTCTTCAAACAACTTTCAAAACGGCATTGAACTGTTTTCTGGAAGTCAGACGGTTTCATCAATCTCACCCCCTTTCCGTTACGACGTGAAAAGTGGTTATCCCTCTTTCCACACCATATAGGGAACGGCAGGTGTGATTTGTTAAGTTGAGAACTCAAAAAAGCCAAAATTTTTCCAGAATGAAAAAAGCCCGCACAAAACAGACTGTTTGCACGAGCAAATGAATTTATATATCTAATTAACGATTTTATTGATTGCTTTTTCCATTTATAGCCGATAAATTTCTTTAAAACATTCCATGAAACATACTCCCTAATTTACACATCAAAATTATTTTCCAAAATCATAAAGTATATTTCTAAATAATTTCTAAATGTACCATAGACTTCTTTGTTTCATGTGGATAGCATAAAAACCTTATGGTACAATATCTAATTAAAGGAGATGAAATCACATGAATAAAATTGCTATTATTGAAGATGATATAGACATTTGCAATATGATTGCAAAATTCTTAGAAAATAATAAATATATCGTTCATTATGCCTTGAATGGTGCAGAGGGAATAGAATTATGTAAATCGCTTGTTCCAGATTTAATAATACTTGATATTATGTTACCGAAGTTAAATGGAAATGATGTATTGCAGCGATTGCGTAAATTTACAAATGCTCCTGTCATTGTTGTTTCCGCAAAAACAATGGTACAGACAAAAATAGATTTATTAAAATTAGGTGCTGATGATTATATGACTAAGCCTTTTGACCTGCATGAGCTTCTTGCTCGTATTAAGGCAAATTTGAAAAGGACTTCAAATACGTCCTGCCAAAATGATACTTTGACATATAGAGATATCGAAATCAATAACTCTCTAGTTTATATCAAAGAGGTATTAGTATCTTTTACATCAACCGAGTTAAAGATTTTAAGACTATTATTGCAATATCCGCAAAAAATTTTTTCAAAGCAAAATTTATATGAATCCATTTGGAATGAAACTTATGCTTATGATGATGATACGATAAATACCCATATTAGTCATATTCGTAAAAAAATCAAGGCAATTACAAATGAAGATTATATACAAACCATTTGGGGAATCGGTTATAAAATTAAATGACTTTAGATTTTCTTTAGACTTATCAGATATAGTGGCATAGAAAGGAGTGTTTAGAATGACAAAATTTATATGCGAAACAAAAAATCTAAGCAAAAAATATAAAGATTTCTATGCTTTAAAGAATGTGAACTTAACTATTCCAAAAGGAGAAATCTACGGTCTTGTAGGCGAAAATGGGGCAGGAAAAACAACTCTAATCCGATTATTAACGGGACTTAATTTTAAGAGTGAGGGAGAAATAATCCTGTTTGGACATACAGATAATCTGCAATATGAAAGGACAAAAATCGGTTGCACGATTGAAATGCCTGCATTATACAAGGATATGACAGCTTCACAAAATTTAGAGGTGCAAAGAATACAGCGTGGTATTCCAAACAAAGAGTGTATTGCCGATACTTTAGAGTTGATAGGTTTATCCAATGCTGGCAAAAAAAGAGTGGCAAACTTTTCTTTAGGAATGAAACAAAGGCTTGCTTTAGGTGTTGCATTATTAGGTGAGCCAGAATTTTTGATTTTGGACGAACCCGTCAACGGACTTGATCCAACGGGAATTATTGAATTAAGAGAACTTCTTAAAAAATTAGTAAAAGAACGAGAGGTAACGATTTTAATATCCAGCCATATATTAAGTGAATTACATCAGCTTGCTACCTGTTACGGATTTCTTCATAAAGGAGAACTTTTGAAACAAATTTCTGCCGAAGAATTGAACGAAGAATGTAAACGCCATATTTGTTTAAGGACTGATAATATCCAAAAAACCACTCTTTTATTAGAGCAAAAGGGAAATATTAACAATTACTCCGTTTACCCCGATAATTCTATTCGGATATACGAGTGCTTAGATAATGTAAGAATGATTTCTAAATTACTATCCAGTAATGGAGTTATTATTGATGAAATTTCTGTGCAAGGAGAAAATTTGGAAACATACTTTGAAAATCTAATAGGGGGACGAAAAAATGTTTAATCAAATAAGAGCAGAATTTTATAAGTTATTTCATACAAAGGCATTGTACTTAACCTTTGCTTTGATTTTAGCAGTCTTTGGAATTTTCTCCATAGGCGGTCAGCAACAATTTGTGGCATCAAGTTCAAGTTTAGACGAAACATGGAAAATAGGAGAAACTGTTGGATTTCTTGCTCGTGCTTATAGCGATACAGCACACCCATTGATTGAAGAAATAATAAGGACAGCCACATCTTATACTGTATTTTTCTGGCTGATTGTTCTTATATTTTCTGTTATTTTCTTTTCAAGAGAATATACGGATTCAACAATTAAAATTGCAATCGCAAGCGGACAAAGCCGAATTAAGTTTTTTGTTGCGAAATATATTGTGATTTCGATTACCAGTATATTTCTATACTTTTCATTTATTATGATTGCATTTATAATAGAATGTGCGAAATTTAATATTCCAATACAACTGTTTCCAATGCTGAAAATTGCAGGACTAAATTGTATGATTATGGGAGCGTTTATCGGAATTACACTTATGTTATGTGTAATATTCAAACATACGGCAATCGTTGTAGGTGCTATGTCATTGTTTACATTTAGCGGACCGCTTATCTATATGATGACATGGGATAATATGTCAACTCAATCATGGAGAGTTCTAACATACTTAAAAATAAATCCTATGTATTACTGGATGAATACCTGTTCTTATAATATGATAAATAATTTAGAAATCAATATTTTGATTTATTTCGTGGGAACTGTAATTATTACATTTCTTGTTTCAGCATTTATACTAAGAAAGCAAGAAATACGCTAATCATAACAGAAAGGGGAAATGCGAATATGTTATATTTCTTATTGATTTGCTTTATCTTCATATTAGCATTTTCCTTATTCTCTATTATCAGAACAATTCGCAACATAAATAAGCAAATAAAGCAACAACGGAAAATACGAGTATCTTTATCAAATAGGGACATTGAAGAATTAGCTTATGCAATCAATCAAAAAGATAATCTACATAAAAAATTACAGGTTCAAATTAAGCAGGAAGAAGAACAGTTAAAACAGTCTATATCTAATATAAGCCACGATTTAAGAACACCTTTGACATCTATACAAGGCTATTTAACACTTCTGCAAGAATGTGAAGATAAACAGGAACAAGGACAATACATTAAAATCATTAAGGCAAAAACAGATTATCTCACGGATTTAGTACAAGAGTTTTATGATTTATCTGTGATAGAAAATGAGCAAGTTGATGTTGAATGTGAGCGTGTTGACATAAATAGAATTGTTACAGATTGCTTAATTGAAAAGTATTATGAATTTGGAGAAATCCAACCAACCATTCAAACAGAAAATACTCCTGTATGGATATATGGAAATAACCTTATCTGTAAACGAATTATTGAAAATTTAATTGTAAATGCACTTCGTTATTCAGATAATTACATTGAAGTTTCTATCAATCAAAAAGGAGTGTTCACAATTAAAAATTCAACAAAATCCCTTGATGATATTGATGTAAACTTATTATTTAACAAGTTTTATACTGTTGATAAATCACGCACCAAAGGAAGTTCTGGTCTGGGCTTGTATATTGTAAAGGAATTGCTGAAAAAGATTGACGGTAAAATTGAAAATGTAAGTTACGAAAAAAATATTTTGTCTATTAGCATTTGTTTTCCCTTGTATAATGATAAAAAGTTACTGTGATCAGAACATCTGAATACAGTAACTTTTTTTAGTAGCTTTAACTCTCTTTTATAAGTTTTTCAAAATATTCTCTTTTCTTCTCTGGAAGTTGATTTAAAAATTCTTCCAGCCATTTTTCTTCTTCTTCCAAAATTCCCTCGTCCTCATAATACTCTGGGTATTCTAAATATATTTCATGTTCTCTTTCTTCTCGTTCTTCGTCAGCTTGTGCTAAGTCCATATATTTTCCAATAAGGATTTGAAGATATTGACTATATCCAAGAGAACCCACTAAATAAGTAATTCGTTCATAGTCTTTTAATGTCATTTCTCTCTTTCCAGTTAAAAGGTCATAGTCGTAAGAAGAACAAACTTCCAAAAATTCCTGTTCCTGCGTTTCTGCTTTTTTCATTGTTCACGCTCCGTATTTACTAAAATTTTAAATTCTTGCTAACTACACAAATAAATTCTTCTGGACTGGGTATCTTATTTCCAAATAAACGTTGAAATTCCGCTTGCTTGTTTGGGTCATTACTATTTCTAGCTTCATCAATAGCATACTGCATTTCTCTGCGAATTTCAGATACCGAACAGCCATTTGTTTTAGCCATTCTTTTTATAAGCTCTTTGCTATCCTTTTTACGAAATCTTAACATATAGACATACCCCCTTTGCATTTATATTCTTCCATATTTTAAACTTTTTAGCCTGGATATATACTGAAAGAATTGTTCATTTACACAGAGTATTATATTACACTCTGTGAATGGTTACAATATAAAAAAGCAGGAAAGGAGAGGAAACTGTGGAAGTTGATTACAAAGCAATCGGACAGCGTATTAAAATTGCAAGAATTAAAAAGGGCGTAACACAAGAAACCGTTGCCGACCTTATAGACATTACACCAGCTCACATGAGTAATGTAGAAACAGGAAAAACAAAAGTCAGTTTACCAACCTTGATTGCGATTGCCAATGCACTTTCTGTATCAGTCGATACTCTTTTATGCGATAATGTGATTGCTTCTAAAATCATTTTTGAAAAAGAAGCAAAAGATATTTTTTCAGACTGTGATGAATACGAAGTACGTTTCTTAGTAGATTTAATGAAGTCCGCTAAAATAGCGTTTCGTAAAGACAAGGATATACGCAATCAATTTCAAAAATAACCGTAGCTGTAAGGCACATAAATGTGTATTACAGGCTACGGTCTTTTTATATCATTTATCCTACAATCTTCCAGTTACTATCTTTTTGTAACACAAGCTCATACTGCGATACCTGCGTTGCCTTTGTCTGATTATCAAGGAATTTCACAGCAACCTTGACTTTCACATTGTCCCCGTCCTTTGTAAAGATAGGGTTTACCAATTCAGAATAAAGGTAGTCCCTGCCGATAGGTTCAATCACATTTCCAGCTACATAGTAGGCAAGCTCTTTTTCTGTGGCTGTTGGGTACAGCTTAAAGAATGTTTCCAGAAATGCGGTAGCGTCGTTTACGGTATCAGCGTCCACGCTTGCGTCTGCTTCTGGTGTCTTAGGCTCATAGTCTGATTTTTCGATTGCTGGTGCAAGGGTAGGGTTCTGAACGATTACCATATCCCCGTCAGCGTCCACATGGACTTTTACGGTATAGGTTGCCTTGACATTGCTTGTCTGTTCTCCCTCTTTTATCTGCTGATCTACTTCGTAGGTAGCAGAAAAAGTGTCCGTTCCCGATTGCTCGATATGCCATACAATCACATCTGTAACTGTGGAGCTGGTCGGTATGTCGGTTCTGATTGTATCAACATTCAAGTCCTGCAATTCCTTTGTCAGATAACCGTTGATTGCCTGCGTTCTTGCTTCAATCGCTTCTTTGCTGTTATTCCATGTGTAATAGGACTTCGCAAAGTTCTTCACGAAATTTTCTATCCCGTTGGTGTCCTGCAAGCGAAGTTCAATGATTTCTTTTTCATGGGTGGTGTGCTGGTCGATAGCGGTAAAATTTTTATATACCCCAAAGCTCACGCTTGCGAGAAGCACCACCCACAACGCAATCACGGTTTTCTGATGTGTGCCTACCTTGACAGTACGCACCTTTTTTTCTTTGACATTTTCTGTCTGTTTCTTATTCTTCTTAAACATAATGTTATCCTCACTTTCTATTGTTTTACTCGTCCTGCACCGATTAAGTGCTGTTGCCAGTAACTATTATTTAGGTCTGCATATCCTATCGGATTTCCTGCGTGGTACATCTGCGTCGGCGAAACAAGAATACCGACGTGTGTTACATAACTTCCAGCGTTATAGGTAGAATGGAAAAATACCAAGTCCCCAGCCTTTGCCTGCGAGAGTGGAAGATGTTGGGTGGCGTCATACTGTGCTTGTGCTGTTCTCGGTAAGGAAACACCAGCTTTTCCATAGCACCATTGCGTCAGCCCCGAACAATCAAAGGAAGTATTCGGGTTACTGCCACCATACACATACTTCCAGCCTTGATATTTCAACGCTTCATTCATTACCTTTTGTGCCAGTTCTCCCGATACCTGCGGAACTGCTAAATACTGATTGACTACTTCCACATAGAACATATTTCCATAGCCATACCGCCAGCCCCCGTTCTTAGCAACGGCTATCGGGTTGGTGTAGGTTACTTTCTTTCCACCCGATTTCTCACGGGCGAAGCTCTCTGCAAGATTAAAAGTGTGTTTTTTTCCTTTTCCTGCCACATATCCCACATAGCCACCGCCATAGTTATAAGACTGTATTGCTACATTCAAGTCGTCGATACCTTGATTTTTGCAGGAAGAAAGCAGGGACGCAAAATACTTACATCCCTGCTTGATTGAGCTTTCCGTATCTAAAGAGTTGGGCGGTAAACCCAGACTTTCCGAACTCTGCATAACATCTTCTGCCGTACCGCCACTTTCTACTTGAATGATAGCAAGTAGCACATTGACATACTCGGAGATACCGTTTTCTCTGGCGTACTTTTCCACCATAGGCTGATGTTTCAAGACTTCTGCGGATAGGTTCATACCCGTAATGCCAGAAGAAAAATTGCTGTTCTCATCGTCGCTGTCCGCACTAATGAGGACACCAAAGAAAAGCACCAGAGAAAAGAGGATAGGAAACAGACTGCCAATGATAGCGATATGTTTCAGTTTCATTTTTTCTTCTGTCCTTTCTTCGTTACAAGATTACGGCTTTTCTCTATGGTCTGTTGGTTCTTCTGGACGCTATGGGTCTGCTGAACCTTTTTCCTGCGGTCTTTGGTGTAATTCTGGCGTGTTTCCTGCAATACTACTTTTTCTACATTCTGCCTATGTACTTGCTGTGTAAGCTGGGTTGCTTTTCTATCAGAAGCACCAGAAGATAGCGGACGCTCTTTGATAACGCTTGTCTTGACTGGCTCGCTTGCTTTTGAAGTGGTCGCTGTGGCAGGGCGTTTGACTTCCTGCATTTTTTCCGCACTCGGCTTTGGAATGGTTGAAGCTGTGGCTGGTCGCTCATGGGGACGGGTAGCTCCCGTTGTCGCTGATCCGTCAGCCTTTCGCTGTACCTGCTTTGCTTCTTGTGCCTTTTGAAGCTCCATACGTTTGTCAGCGATATTTTTCTTATGCTGTTCCTGCTTTTCCAAACGTCCCGTCTGTCTGGACTGCTGTTCCTGCACCATGCCACGCTTAAAGTCGGACACGCTGGACTTTGCCTTTTCCTTTGCGGAATACACCGCATAAGCGGTCTGTGTCGGCATATCCTTGATATTCTCTTTGACAGCATTTGCCTTGTCTTTTACTTTATTTTTCGTATCTAAGACAGCACCGACAGCAGAACCAGCACGATTTCCAAAACTGGAAGAAGTGTTGCTTCGTGAAAAAGTACGTTTATCTTTTTGAGGATTACTCCTTGAAGAACCATTACCCGATAGCATAGCTCCCGTAACCGCACCTGTGCCAGCTCCAACCATACTTCCATGACTAACAGCTCTAGCCATGCGTCGCTCCATTCTTCTAGCCCTATGTCGCATAAACAGATATGGTCTGCGGAAAATTCTTCGTCCCATGCTTTGACTGTCGTTAGCGTTCAAAGAGAACATACTCATTAAGTCGCCCAGCTTCATGTAGATACCAGCGAAACACACTATCTGTAAGAACGCTACCATAAAGAAAGGATAGTCCGTGGATATGTTATAAAACATACTGGAAATGCTGAACGCCACCGTTACAATGAGCGTTATTCCTGCCCGTGTCATTATGGTATTAAACACCCTCACGATTGCCTGCTTTGCCAGATTTTCTTGACTGGGTATCATAGAAAGAAGAAAACTGATAGGTAAAAACATTGAAAAGATAATAAAAAGTATCTGGCTAAACAACATCATGCCCGTAAGCAAGAATACAAATATCGTTATCCCTAAATTGAAGAACAATAGGAAGAACACCATGCCTAAACGGTTCACGACCTGCGGTATCGTCAGATTGTTGTTGTCATTGTCCTCAATTTCTGTTTTCACGACTTCTTCTCTGGTTTTCCCGTCCTCGTCCTCTGGGCTTGCCGATACCAGAGCGACCACACGGTCTGTTCCGATTTCCTCTGCGTTGCTGTTCCCGAATTGTAAGAGTAGCCACGGCTGTTCCACTTGAATAGAAAATAAGCTGTCCCGTATCAAGTCCACGCTGTCCTTGCCCTCGCTGTCAGAGTTGGGGAGCATGATTTTTGTTCCCAAGTCCAAAGAAGCGGTACTGATGTCTGATGAAAACTCATTTATCTTCTTGATGTAATCGGGAGCATAGGCAATAAAAGAAGCCGACAGCACGAACACCACAACAAAGTTGATAACGGCATGAAGTGCCTTGCTGGTTTCCCGTTTGATAAGTCCCGTATAGGCAACATAAAGTCCCACCACTAAGATAATGAGAAGCAGGAAACCAACATAAAAGCCAGAGCTGGAAAAACCGTTCTGCGTTACGCCTGCTAAGGTCTGTATGCTTTTTCCGATACTGTCTGCCATATCGTTAATAAAATCAAGTTTGTAGGCTTCCTGCACCACATAGCCCGTTGCATTACTCAAATATAAACTGATAGTCCAGACAAAGTTGGTAATGCAATAAAGCCCATACTGTACCGATTTTCCAATCCCGTCCAGCCAGTTCCACGGCAACCACGACCAGCTATTATCCACATAAAAATCAAGCTGATAATTCGACAACGGATATTTTGAGTAAAGATTTTCTGCGTTTATGGTATCGTCCACAAGTCCCGTCGCATGAGCCACCGTCCCCAAAAGTGAAAGCAGGATAAGGGAGAGTGCCACCACGAACAGAGCTATTTTTAGAAAGTGTAGTATCTTCTTTTTAGTGAACGCACCTTTTATCCTTTCTTTCATCACTCCACCTCATTTCTCTGTACGGGCGGTCTGGTATCAAAGGCGTGTAGCAGTTCTTCAAAGACGGGGTGTATCTGTACTACACCGACACGCCCGTATAAGTCCTGCAATAAGCATTGTCCGTTCTCCAAATCACGCAAGCGTTTCTGGTTGTTTTCGTCGTCCTTGTCGATACCGAAAAATTCTAAGGTCTGTTTTATCTCGTTAATGTCAGTAGAACGAAAGGCAAATTTCAAGCCGATATTGTTTTTCAGACTTTCCTTTGATACATCGTCAGAGGATTGTGTAACGAAATAAACGCCTGCCTGCATAGCTCGTCCAGCACGCACCAGCTTATTTGATAAGGTTTCGCCTTGTGCCACATTTAAGAACGCCCACGCTTCATCAAGGTCTACAATCTTAAAAATACTTCTGTCCGAATGGATAAAATCAAGGGCAAAGGTACTAATCACAATCAGCATAGACACCGACAATAATTCAATGGTCGTGTATTCCTCAAAAGTCGTGTCCTTATCTGGCAGTACAAGGTCGGCTACTTGAATGATATTGAGCTGGTTGTCAAGACTGATAGCATTTTCCACCGTACCGTCCGAAAACAGCAGATGTGCAAAGTCGTAGTCCGTGAAGCTGTCGATATGGTCTGCGATATTTCTTGCTATTGGTGTTTCTTCACGGCGTAGCTCATCTATCACATGGAGCAAGCCCCGACGGTCGCTCTGGGTAACAGAGCGAACCGCCTTACGAAGTACGGGGAATTTTTCGCCGTCCCTAGAGGAAATACCCGTAAGGAATGTCAAGATGTCGATTGCCAGACTTTCAGCGTCTTTGACATTTTTCATTATCACAAACGGGTCAAGAAGTCCTGCATTGTCCTTGTCGCTGGTTAGATTTACGATATTGATTTCATGGGCGATTTCTGGGAGCGTTTCTTTCCAGTTGCCACGCTCACTTTTAGGGTCTAACAGAAGTGCTTGACCGCCAAACAGCACCGCATAATACACCAGAAGATTGTTACAGAACGATTTCCCACCGCCAAGCGAACCGACAAAAGCAGACGCTAAAGCGTTGGTAACTGTACCTTTTACACCTTGACTGGCAAGGGACGGTTGCAGGTACACATTTCTTCCCGTATCAACAGAATAGCCCATATAGATACCCGTAGTTTCTCCTAACTGCTGTGTCGCACCAAAACCAAGCCCTGCTAGAAAATCTGATTTTACATACTGCACATAGTCATTGATATATCGCTTGCTGGCTGGTAAAAATTCAGAATGAAGCCCCAGCATATCCCCAGCAGGACGCACCAGCTTTACATTGAGGTCATCGTAAAAGTCCTTGACTTCATCACAACGGCGTTTCAGCTCGTCAAGATCGGGTGCAGACACCCGAATAACGTAGCTTAACTTATACATACTTTCTTTGCTCTGGTCTAAGTCTGTTTCCAGCTCGTCCACGCTGTCTAAAGCGTCCACCACATTTGAGCTGGTTTCACTTCCAGCTTGATAGGCGTGATTGTCAAGGTCTTTCAATTCCTTTTTCTTGTTGCGGACGGTTGTTAATGCTTTTCGGTTCTCCACGATTTCTACATTCATGGAAGTATCAACGGGGAATGTGAATTGCTGTTGCTGGAAATAGAAAATTTCGCTTGACGGAAAATCAAGCTCGCCTACAATCGCATTGACGGTAAAATAGGACACATAGCTTTCCTTATCCTCATGTTCCAAGCGTAAATATCGCTGGCTTTCCTCAATCACACATCTTGTCGGACGGATAAGGTCGTAGTATTTTATCAGCGTTTCTTTCTGCAAGTTCTTCTTTGGTAGCTGGTACTCATAATCTTCATAGGCGATACCGTCCCTGCCGTAAAGATGTTCCATGAGATACCCAAAATCATGGATTTCCAAGCGACGCACCTTAAAGCGACGGGAGATTTTATTTTCCAGTAACTTTTCCATTTTCATATAACGGTTGATTTCATCATTCGGCATGGAAACAAAATCATTCATCAGCGTGTGGTTCACTTCATGGAGAAATTCTGCAAACGTCAGCCACGCCGATTTTTTCATGTTCTTCAGATTGAGCTGTTCTTCTGTAACCATGAGCTTAAAGCCAAGAAAAAAGCGGTAGTCCACTTGATTGTCCCCAATCATAGATACTAACGCTTCGGTCTGTTCGTCTATCTTCTGGTAGGCAACTTCCTTTAATTTTCCCGTTACCAGTTTCTTTGACTGCTCCTGCATACTTCGTATTGAGCTTTCTGTGGCAATCTGCAACGCATGAATTTTACCCTCACGGGACTGTGCAATGAGCTGTCGAAAGCTGTCATGCACGATAAATTTCTGCTCTGCGGATAAGAAAGAATAGTTGTACGGTATCAGCTCATAGTAGGCGAACACCTCATTGTCCTTGTTCCAGACAAGGTTGTTGTCAATATATTTTATCGGGAACATAGTTCACACTCCTTACTGCCGTGATTGTTTCATTTAAGGTCTGCTTATGCAGTTTTACGGCTTTTCCTGCATAAGTGATTTTTGGTCGCAGGGCATAGGTTATCTGTGATTTCAAAAAGCTGTACGGCTTCTTTCCGTCAAAGGTTTTCTGCGACATAAACCAAGTGAGAGCAACGGGAATACCGAAGTATTTGAGAAATGCTCCCTCAATCATGGAAAGTGGGGGAATATCCCCAAACAGAATGATGATAAATTCCGTAATCACAAACCATGTAATCTGTGTAAAGGTAACGGGAAAAGGCAAGTTAAAGTCATTGATTGCATACAAGACTTTTTCCACGTTCCAGATACCCGTATAAGATTTAATCTTTTTCAAGTTCTTTCAGCTCCTTTCAAAATAGAAAAGGACAGCCATTTTCAGACTGTCCCTTAAAAGAGAAATACGCTGTCAGTAGCAACAATGCTTGTCGCTGATCGTCCAGCGTTAATATGGTATCTCGCACATACCTCGGCTTGTTTCAATAAAGCAACCGCCCATATCCAAATCTCGCCCGTAGGCTTCATAGTCAATGTAGTTCTGCAAGCTGGGTGGAATATCCCCCAGTGCCTGCAATTCGTCTATGTAGTAGTAGGCAACGTCTGTCATGGTTTCACAGTCGGGATAATAATAAATATCGTCCTTATGTTCCACGACTTCTTCCAGCGTCCCGTAGTGGCTGATAAATTCGTCCAGACATTCTACGATATAGTCGGGAAGTTCCTCTATCATTTCATACATCTCATTGAGTTCTTCAATGGAAACATACTCGCCAATCGCAATGGGGAAGTTGTCAGTATCATGGATAGCGTATTCCTCATACTGTTCATTCAAGCCGATTTTTTCTTTTACATCTTCCTCGTCAATGGGAAATGTAAACCAAGCACCGACTAAATAGCCCTCATTGTATTTGCCAAGATTAGCGATATAAACCGCCATATCATCAATCATAAGTACCACCTCATTTCCTACTCTGGCAGTTCAAAGATACCGTGTTCCGTTACTAAAAATTTCCCGTGTTCCTGCAAGTGAGAAGCGTAGGCTTCAAAGTCAAAGTAATATTCTTGACAGTCCTCGGATAAATGCTTAAATGTCGGGTCGTTCATCAGCTTTTGCTTTGCAACATCTATCATGCTTTTGCAGTCGGGATAAATCGTAATCACGTTCCTGCAAATATAAAGTGCTTCTAAATTCTCAAACACCGTAAGTAGTGATACATATTCTTCCTGCATATCACTTGAAAGCTGGCGGTACATAAAATCTAATTCGTTAAGCTGATACACGCTTGTATGTTCGTGAACTTCATCAGCATAAGGCAACACCTTTTCGATAATGCGGTAATCCCCACTTTCTGCACCGATACCTAACTTTTCTTCAAACTCTGCAACATCTATCGGCAGGTCGAACCAGTATGATGTTGTTTCTTCGCCAGTTGTTCCTTTCGTTTCCACCAGCACCCTTGTTTCCTGCATTGTTCCTCACGTCCTTTCTGTTGTTTCATCACATCTTTTATGGTCTGGTACGACATACCAAACACATACTTTGAAAAATCTTCTAACTGTCTTTCTTCATAGTCAGCAAGGTTCAGCCGTTTCATTTCATGCCACACCTTACGCTTGTAAGAGGGCAGGTCGGAAAGATAATCACAGCCGACTTTTGCCTGCATATCCTTAAAAATATCGTTCATGTCATCACTCCAATCTGATTTTAGGTAAGAAAAAAGCAGTCAATCCTAAGACTAACTGCTTTGTGTGTAGGGATATGGAATTTTTAAAATGGAAATTCACAATATTAATTGAGAGGCAGAAGCTTCTTCATTCTCACATTCTGCATAATCAATATTTTTTACATTTCTTGTTACAACGCATTTTATTTGATGCCATAATTTGCAGAATTCGGAAAATTAAAACATCCCATTTTTAGCCTTGTTATAACGGTAATAATTTTTTCTATTACTGTTATAACAAGGATTCCAGGGGTTCGGGGATGGAAGATCCCCGTATTATTTCTGCACTATTTATTTTTCTGAAAATGGCATATTATAATGTGCTGATCAACAATTTCTTTGAGTGGCATATTGAACAATTCGTTCTTCAATTATTTCATATATAGTTATTTTCCCACATTCAGGACATATTTTTGCTGGTACATTTGTGGCATGATATGTTGTGCCATTATAAACTACATCAGTTTCTGTTGTAATACTTTTTAACCATTTTCTACATTTTTGACATCTAAACATAATCGCTCTCTCCTTTAACTTCTAACTTGCCGTTTTCTTCATATCCACATTATATCATTCCCATATATGTGCTGCAATATAAATTGCTATGCACCGATAATCTTATTAAACAGCTCTAACAGTACATCTTTCACACCGCCAGCGTTGAATACCAAGCCGACAGCAATTAAGGCAACTACCAAGAAGCCGATAAGTTTGGAAAACTCACGCTTGAACCCTAAGTAGATACCGATAACCACAATCGCCATAAGCACTAAGCTCTGTGCATTGCTTAAAAACCATTGATACAAATTTTGCCCGAAATTCATGTTATTTGTCCTCTCTTTCTTTGATTTCTTCCATATATCTGTCAGCTTCTTTGCCGACATTCAAAATACACATCAAGACTACGCCGATACCCATTCCCATAGATACCAGCAGGAAGTCTTTTCCTAATTCCCACATTTTTTATCACTCCTAACTTTCCACCAAATCTTTTGCAGGGGTCGTCTGCTGTTTGATTATCATTTCATGTTTTTCACTCAAGGTTGCCTGCTTTTCGATAGTTTCCATGTAGTCTGTACCGTTTTCCTTATCAATCTTTTTCAGCATTTTCAAGGTCGGTGCTACCTGCCTTTGTACCCAACGCAATGTGCGGTCTAAGGTATAAGGCTCTGGCTTTGTTGTCAGTTTCAGACTTTGCCGATTATCGCCGATAAACCACGCCCAGCGGTCATTGAGTTTCCAGTCATTTTTTCGCTTGTCGGGTTCTTCATCAACAAACCGCACATACTGGTTGATGATAGAAAAGGCGGTCTGCTCTGCGTCATAATAGGTCAGCAAATCTCGTACTGCATAATAGGCACGTTCATTTCTAAGCCGTATCTCAAAACGGTTGATAATGTCGGCTTCTTCCAGAGGTGTCCCTAACTTGACATACTGCTCATAGTCCTTTTCATAGATACAAAAATACACATCTGATTTCAGCGACCCAAGATAAAGGGTACGTCCCATATATTCTCTGTCGTCCTCTCTGTGCTTGATAAGCTCGCCCGACTGGTAAAACTTATAACTTCTGGACTTTCCGATATATTCCCGTTTCCTGCATTTTTCCGCAAGCTCTGGAATATCCAAAATGCCCGTATGGTCGTTGATAGCAAGGTCGATACGCTTCATCACGCCACCGTCTATGAGTGCGTCCATGAGGAAGTCATACCAGCTTCGTTGCTGTGCCAGCAGGTAACTTTCAAACTGTCGGCAACCACGCCCCTTTAACTCTAAAAGGACACCTTTTTCTTCGTCAGCCGACGTATAGATAAAGATGTCCCCTAAAGAATAATGCTCCGTATAACTGTAATGTCCGTAATCTTCATGGAACATATAATTGATATTCAGTTTTAATATATCTTTGATGATGTGCTGTATATCCAGCGTGGGAAAACGAATTTTTACATAATCAAACAGCATGGTAAGCGGTGCTTCTGGATTGAACCTTGCCACTTCCTTGTGCAGAGTTTCCAGAAGCTCCTTTGACGGCTTCATTTTTCCGCTTTCTATCTTGTTGAGATATTCCCTTGTGATACCAGAAGCCAACGCCAGCCTGCCTTGTGAGATACCGTAAGCAATCCGTTTCTCCCGTAATTCTTTTATCCATTGTTCTTCATTCAGAACCATACCTCCAATCTGTAAAGTGTGAAGTTTTTTCAGACGACTTCACAACTGATTTTTGCTAGAAAACCATGCCAGAAGCCTTATGTTTCCTATGTTTTTTGTCTATTGTCTATTTGCAAACGTACCCCTCTGTTAGATACCGAGGGGTTTTACCTGCTGGCGTGGCTTACGCCACACCAGCAACGGCTAGTCCGTGCCGTCGCCTTTCGCTTCGCACGTCGCCGTCCCGTCCTGCCTTGCTTGTGCAAGAGAGCCGATGGTCTGCAAAAAATCATGTCCTTTCGGGACTAAAGGCGTATAAAATTCGCTTATCACGCTTGTTCCCACATCACAATAGCCACGCCCCTTGATACGCTTCTGAAAAAACTGTTTCTTCACATCAGAACCGAACAGCATACCGTAACCTAATTCGCTGATACGCCCAAGTCCTACACGGAAATTGAAATTATCTCTGATACCGTCCGAGAAATACTTTGCATCTGGACGCTGGCAGGCAACGATAAGGAAATAACCTGCTTGTCGTCCTAACATAACGATTTTCTTTAACTGGCTAAGTAGGCTCACACTTTCTTTTGTCCCCAGCATTTCAAAAAACGCCACATATTCATCAAAGATAAGAAAGCAGGGTGGCAGTCCCAGATAGGCGTAGTTTTCGCCCGTCTTATAGTTCGGGTGTCGCTTCATTTTCTCACTTCGCTGTACCATGCCCTCATAAAAGGCATTGACGCAATCAATCATTTCTTCTTTCGTGTGATACACATTTCCCATAACTGTCCCCAAGTCTGCTAAGTCCGCATTTTTCGGGTCTAAGATATAAAGGACAGCGTTTGTATGCAGTAAGGCTTCAATGAGTGTCAGCAGAAAATATGTTTTACCGCCACCAGTCCCACCAGCAATCAGAGCGTGAGGGAGTGCGTCATATTCCCAGACAAGATTTTTCATCAATCTAAGACAACCGTTTTCTGCCCGTACTTCATCAATGGTAATGCGGTTCGCTATCATATCATAAAGCAGGGTATATTCGATATAGCCGTCATGCAGGGTCTTGTCGGTCAGCTCACAATACAAGCCACTTTCCAACTTATCCTCCAACCGTAAAAGCTGGTCTTGATATTTTCCCAGCGTAATTTCACAGCGGATATGAAGAAGTCCTTTTTCCATTTGATAATAAATCTTTGGAAACCAGACGATTTTTTCCCTTGATCTGCTTTGCAGGTCAGTAAAAAAACCGCTGTCTTGTACGGTATCGGCTTCATACCACTTATTTTCCAGTATCATTCTTGCCAGCTTTTGACGGTGCAGTAGCTTCTTGAAACTGTCGTAACAGAAGCGGTAATACAGAAAAGCGACCAATGCACAAACACCAGTCGCTATCAGTATGGTTATGAAGTTGTAAAGGGAAAGCGTAAAGCCATTGTCTAATAAGCTGAAATGTTCCCAGTCGGTACGCATGAGCTGTTTGCTATTCAGTAGCAGGAGAACTGCCACGAACACAAACAGAAGCGTCTCTATGGAAAAATGATAGACAAGGTGCTTGTCGCTGGCTCTGATACGGTGTCCTTTGTTCCAAATCATACGCATAAATCAATCACTCCTTTCTGGGTATGAAAAAAGCAGTCAATCCTAAGACTAACTGCTTTTTCATTACCATTCATTAAAAATCTTCTGAGTCCAACACTTTATATCCAGCCTCAATTAACGCTTGTGCAAATAGACCTTGACCTTTTATCAATTTTCCCGTAAAACTACCATCATAAATATTCTTGACTGCACAAGTTGGGCTTCTTGATTGCAGAATAACTAAATCTATTTCCATACTTCTTATTTCATTTAAAGCCAACTGTACCGCATGACGATATTCCTCATCAACAATATTTCCATTTATATCCATGACAATACCATTTACTATTTCCGCACTAGGACGTGGTGTAGGCATATTCGCTAATAATTCTGGACAAATTTCGATAACCTCTTTATCTTTTAGAAACTCTACAACTTTCGGATTGAGATTATTCCCACCGTTATATTTGCAGTTCTTTCCCATGATACATGAACTAACTAATACTTTCATAGATAAGCACCTCACAATTTATCCTAATTATATCATTCAACGAATTACCTCACAATAAAAATCTAATCTCTAATTTTATTTTTTCAACTGTCCCTGCGTGTTATTATTCTGTGGATTGCCTGCGTTCTGGTTGCCTTTATTCTTCAACACAATATCCTCTGCCTTTACATACCAGTCCACCTCTGCACCACCAAACGTCTTTTTTGATACCGTATCGGCTACGGGATTGACAAGCTCCACAACTGCATTGTACGGAAATTCCCTTAACGGTACTTCTGACGGTACAGACACGGGGATAATTCCACCATGCAGACTGCACTTCAAATCATAGATACGCTTTTTTAGCTGGGTACTCGGTGTCCCGTCCTCATTCTGCAAGAACACATCACGCACCGCTGTAAATTTTAATTCTCCAAATGTTTTCTCTTTGTCAATAACAAATCCGTTTGATAATCTCATAGTATTTTCACTCCTTTACTTTTCTTCAACTGCTACAATATCATCAGCAAGCAACACATAATCGGTATGTCCCATATCCCCGATTGCGTAACCTCTGCCGTATAGCTTCGGATTGACAAGTTTTACTTTCTGTTCATACTTGAAATGCTTTTCGCCAGCCTGCACGGGAATTTCCACCACAACATTTTCGCCTTTCTGTACGTCAGAATAAAGGTTGTAACTTCTTCTTGCGAAAAATCTGCGGTTATCTTTATCTCTATCAAAAACATGGTCGCTTTCGCCTGCAAATTCAAGAGTTCCAAAAGACTGTGCCATATCTGGCACGACATATTTCATTTCCATATTGTTTTACCTCGTTTCTTTCTATATTTGATAAGTTTTTTGATTGTGATTTCTTATTCTGGCGGTTCGGGAAGTACCAGCAATCCCACCGATAGTAAAGGGTAAAATAAATGCTTACGCACCCTTGACTATCCGTGTTCTTGCAGGTAAGTGGCAGACAAGCCAGAATAAGCGGAAGTCTGCCTTTGACAGCTTCGGCGGAGAGCGTGATTTTCCTTTTTTCATATCGTTACCGCCTTATGATTTCTTTATTTTACAGCGTTTGTAAAGATATGTTCCAGCTAATCCACCAGCAGACACAAGCAACATCACGACAAATGCCATTACATTTGTACTGTCGCCCGTTTTGGGACTGTCGCTAGGTCTGTTAGGCTTTTCTGGTGTCGGTGGTGTTTCGGGTTTTTCTGGCTTTTCCTTAAAGGTAATCGTCTGTCCCTTATCCTCAATATCCTTATGTTCGGTAACTTTCTTCGGTTCGTCTGGATTGCTCAAATCGTACAATTCTTCAAAAGTTACAAGCTGTTTGCCGTCAAGGGAAGTAGCGTCAAAGGTAAAAGCAACTTCCACTTTCATAGTTTCGCTGTCAGCGGTAAACATATAATCACTTTCCACACGCTTTCCATTGATAAGAAGCTCTGCACTTTCTTCTTTCAACATCTGCCAGCCCACAAGTTTGTACTGTGTACCGACTTCTAAGCCCTCTAAGGTTACGGTATCAATGATTGTAACGTCTTTTCCAGCTTCAAGCTCTTTGTTGCCGTCCTTATCCGTAGCAGTCGTATGAATTTTGATGATACGCTCTGTGATAAGTACGGTCTGCCCGTCGTCCTCAATGTCTTTGTGTTCTGCAACTTTTACGGGTTCGTCTGGATTGCTGAAATCATACAATTCTTCAAAGGTAACAAGGTTTTTGCCACCTAAAGCAGACGCATTGAACGTATAGGAAATTTCCACTTTCATTTCTTCCTCATCAGCGACAAAGGTATAATCGTTTTCTACACGTTTCCCGTCAATGATAAGCTCGGCGTTTTCTTCCTTTAACATCTGCCAGCCTTTGAGCTGATATTTTGTGCCTTTTGTAAGTCCGTCTAATTTGACCGTATCAACGATTGTAACCTCTTTTCCTGCAAGGATAGTCTTTTCGCCGTCCTTGCTGGTCGCTGTGGTATGGATAGAGATTTCTTTTTCGTATTCATCAGTCAGCGTTCCTAAATCAATCACAAGATTATTTCTTGATACCACGATTTCAAAAGGTGGGATAAGTTCAAAGCCTTTGTTACTATCAGAGCGTAATTCTTCAATGATGTAAGTATCATAAAGTAATGCACCCTTGCTGTCGTCTGGTTCAGAAGTCCCAAACCACACACCGTCCTCACTGGTCTTTCCTGCGTTTGTATTGTGCTTATGAGAAGCCCATTCAGCAGAAGTGGAGAATTGCCCGTTATCATCAGTTACCACTACATGATTTTCACCCGTCGTCTTGCTTGTGATCCTAAAGGGAACATTAGCAAGACGCTTGTGTGTACCTGCACCGATTTTTACACCCTCAATATCTCCACGCTTAATCTGATTGTAGATAGAATGAGCTTCGTCGGTTAAGTCCACGATTTTTCCATTTTCTGTGATTGTAAAATCAATCGGTTTTGCACCGTCAGTTAAGTAACCGTCGGGAGCTTCACTCTCAACAATACGGAATTTTCCATAAGGTAAAAGGTCAGAAGAAGTAGAAGCGATACCCTCAATATCTGTACGAATTGTCTTTACCACTTCATTTTTCTTGTATAGCTTGCCCTCAACCAAAACAGAATTATCATTTAAGGAAATGATGTCAAAGGCAGTATCTTTCAAAGTGGCACTTCCTTGTGGCTTTGTATCGCCCGTTTCTAAATCTCGTTTCTGAATTTTGATACCGCCACGGATAACCTTGTCTGATACGGAAAACTGGTTACTTCCAGATAATACGGCAAGGTCGCCGTCCTCGGTAATCTGTGTTACATATAAGCCCTTAATCTGTTCGGACTTATCGCCAGCCTGCATATATGCACCCTCTAACAAGTAGCCGTTTGGAGCTTTTGTTTCTTCTACGGTTAGCGTCCCAAGTGGAAGAACCGCCTTACCGTCCTGCATATAGAAGCTGTCGCCAGATACCTTGTATGCGTCCGCTAATTTTGTGATGTAGTGGGTTGTCCCGTTGCTGTCTGTTTCAGCGATTGTCTTTGTAACCCATGTACGAGTAGCTTCGGCAGGGAGATTGTCTTTATTATAGAAGCCTGCATAATACTTCCATGTAAATTCCGCACCTGCTAAAGAAGCGCTCCCTTGCGGATTGTCTTTCTGTGTTTCCATATCAATCTTGAAAAGCTCAATCAAAGTGTCCGTTACTTTTGGCGTATCAGATACTTTCAATGTTGCTGTCTTTCCAGCTTCAACCTTTAAGGAATATACAGTTTTATCCACTTTATATCCTGCTGGTGCGGATAATTCCTTGATATAGACTGTGCCTGCTTTTACCTCTACAATATCTGTATTTCCGTTTTCATCAGTCGTAAGGGGAGCAAGCTGTTTCGTGCAGTCCTTATCAGAAAAGACACCATAGGTTGCACCTGCAATAGAGTAATTCCCGTTACCGTCTGTAATGCTAGTATTACTGGAAGTCTTTTGTAATTTCGCATTTCCGACATTCAGCTTCGCCCAGAATTGTCCCAATTCCTGCCCCTCGCCAGAGTAGATATAACCGCCACATTCATAGCGTCCTTTATTTTCTTTGACAAAGGCTCTTGCACCAGAGAAAACTTCGTCCTGCGTTGCCTTTGGAATTTCATCATAAGAAGCTCGCACGTTATCACATTGCCAGCCAAGATGTACGCTCAATCTCTGCCAGACTACACATTGTTCCAACAGATAGACTTGCTTGTAGTTCAATTCCTTGTGAGTTTCGCCATACTGTTTGACATACTCTAAGGATAACGCCACATCTGAAATCTGGTCGGCACTCATGCGTGAGCTTGCGTCAGCTCTGGTCTTGTAGCCATTCTTAAAATCTGTATTGATGTCGATACAATAGGCAGTTTCGCCCTCGACTTTCATATAGCCCTCATTGAATGTCGAACCGATAGAACCGTCATTCATTACTTTTTCAATGATACCGACACGCTCTGCACTTTCCGTCCAGTATTGCTTACTTTCTGCATGGACAGGTGTAATCGGTAAAGCAGTAACGACAGTTGCAAGAACTAAGAAGCCCGTACACAATCGTTTCCATGTCTTTTTCATAAATCTAATGCTCCTTTCATTTTGGGTAATAAAATAGCCGTCCAATAAGAACGGCTGGAAATAGAAAAGGAACGTCATTTTAGGCGTTCCATAATCTATAAAATATTCAATTTTTTATACTGATGTGTTGCTCATCAAAATCTCAAATTAAGGTTATTTGACACCAATTTTGACACCAATTTTTTGTATATTGACGATTTTTGATGAAATATGATAAATTCATAAAACCCGTGAAAAGCCTGTAAATAGGCACTTTACGGCACTCTATGAACTAAGACAAAAGCTACGCTGTAATAACAAGAGGTGAGTGCTAATTTCTGGAATTTTTTTATTAACTGAAAAACAAACTTCTATTATGTGGCATATTTTTCTGCAAAGTAAAACAAGGGGTGGCATTTAGTCTTACAATCGTTTATCCTATAAGAAGTACAGTGCTTTCATGTTCTATTACACAGATATAATATAAAACGTAAGATTCCAGACAGACAAAAGAAAGCGAAAACATATAGGGGATAAGAAAATGATAAGAAACATAGATATGAAAGAAATCTCGGATGGTAATTTATATACGGCAAATGACATGGTAAAAGCAGATTGTCAGGACTGCAAAGGCTGTTCTGCGTGCTGCCGTGGTATGGGTGATTCCATTGTGCTGGATCCTTATGATGTTTGGCAGATGAGTGCCGGGCTGGGTGAGACATTTGAAGAATTAATGAAAGGAAAGATCGCGCTCGGAGTTGTGGATGGCATGATCCTGCCGCATCTTGACATGGATGACGGGACGTTAGGCTGTCCATTCTTAAATGAAGCTGGCAGATGCAAGATTCATGCATTCCGTCCGGGAATCTGCCGGTTATTTCCGCTTGGACGATTTTATGAAGAAGATGGATTTAAGTATTTTCTGCAGATCCATGAATGTCAGAAGAAAGACCGAACGAAGATTAAGGTGAAAAAATGGCTTGGCATTGCAAATCTCAAAGCATATGAAAATTACATTACTTCCTGGCATGCTTTTCTGAAAAAATGCGAGACGGCAATGGCAGATTTGAGTGCGGAAGAAGCAAAGATTTTGCAGATTTTCATTTTGCGGACATTTTATCAGACACCATATCAGGCAGAACTTGCCGCTGGGGATGCATTTTACAGTGAATATGAAAAACGCAGGGAACTGGTGCGGATGAAGCTGGATTTATAATACAAAAAGTGAAGAAACAGGTGTAGGAAATATGAGAAATATTACAATCGGAATACTGGCGCATGTTGATGCGGGAAAGACAACACTTTCGGAAAGTATTTTGTATTTGAGTGGCAAATTAAAAACGTTGGGAAGAGTGGATCATAAAGATGCATTTCTGGATACGCATGAACTGGAGCGGAGCAGAGGAATTACGATATTTTCCAAACAGGCGGTATTTCCACTTGATCCGTGGCAGGTGACTTTGCTGGATACACCGGGACATGTGGATTTTTCAGCGGAGATGGAGCGTACTTTGCAGGTCCTCGATTATGCGATTCTTGTGATCAACGGAGCAGACGGAATCCAGGGACATACAAGGACACTCTGGAGCCTCCTGAAACGCTACAATGTACCGGTATTTTTATTTGTAAATAAGATGGATCAGGAAGGAACAGACAGGAAACACCTGCTGGAAGAACTGAAAAATGGACTGGATGACCAGATTATGGCATTTGATGTAGAGAAAGATACTTCTTTCTATGAAAATGCAGCAATGGGAGATGACCGGGCGCTGGAAGAATACCTGGAGGCAGAGAAACTTACGGAAGAGACAATTGCGGGACTGATCATGGAAAGAAAGGTATTTCCGTGTTATTTTGGATCTGCGCTTAAAGTCGAAGGTGTACAGCAATTGCTGGACGGGCTGGCAGAGTATATGGAAACGAATGCAGATGAACCGGCAGATTTTGGCGCGCGTGTGTACAAGATTTCAAGAGATGATAAAGGAAATCGTCTGACACATATGAAAGTGACATCCGGGAAACTGAAAGTCAAAGAAGTTCTGGAAAATCATCCGGAAGATGGTGAACACTGGGAAGAGAAGGTGAACCAGATCCGCATTTATTCAGGGGATAAGTTTGAGGCAGTTCCGGAAGTTTCGGCTGGAACAATTTGTGCAGTGACAGGCCTTAGTATGACAAAGCCGGGAGAAGGTCTCGGAGTGGAGGCGGAGAATGTGGAGCCGGTGCTGGAACCAGTACTGACTTATCAGGTGTTATTGCCGGAAGGATGCGATGTATCGGAAATGCTCCGGAATCTGCGCCAGTTAGAAGAGGAAGATCCCCTGCTTCGTGTTGTATGGAAAGAAGAACTGTCGGAGATTCATGTATGTCTGATGGGAGAAGTGCAGATCCAGATTCTGCATGAGCTGATCTTAGAACGCTTTGGCGTGGATGTAACATTTGGGGAAGGCAATATTGTATATAAAGAGACAATTACGAACCGCGTAGAAGGCGTCGGACATTATGAGCCACTGCGCCATTATGCAGAAGTGCATCTGATCATGGAACCGGGCGAGCCAGGAAGTGGTCTTACATTTGATACGATCTGCAGTGAGGATGATCTGGACAGAAACTGGCAGAGACTTATTTTCACACATCTGGAAGAAAGAGAGCACAGGGGTGTCCTTACTGGAGCGCCAATCACAGATATGAAAATCACGCTGGCGGCAGGAAGAGCACATTTAAAGCACACGGAAGGCGGTGATTTCCGTCAGTCTACTTATCGCGCGATCCGGCAGGGACTGATGCAGGCGGACAGTGTGCTGTTGGAACCTTATTATGCATTTGAACTTGAGATTCCGGCTTCAGTAACAGGAAGAGCGCTGAATGATATGCAGAGGCTGGCAGCAGAGGCAGAGGCGCCGCAGCAGGAAGGCGATCGGACACGGATCAAAGGGCTGGCACCGGTGGCAACCATGCGCGATTATCAGAGAGAAGTTGCAGCTTATTCTCATGGAGAAGGAAGGTTTGCTTGCGTATTTTCCGGATACCATCCTTGTCACAATGCAGAAGAAGTTATAGAGGCAATTGGCTATGATGCGGAGCGTGATATGGAAAATCCGGCAGGTTCCGTATTCTGTTCGCACGGAGCAGGCTATTATGTGCCGTGGGATGAAGTGCCGGAGCATATGCATATAGAAAGCCAGCTTGCACGGATAGAGGCTGCCGAGAGACAGGCAGAAGAAGCAAAGATGGCAGAGAAAGAATTGAAAACTGCCGGAAATCAGAATCCAGGGGCAGGTGAGAAATATTCCAATACATGCAGAAGAAGCAATTTTGTCGGGAAGACGGCTCCGGGCGCCGGTTATGGAAGCTGGGAAGAAGAGAAAGAACTGGAAGAGATTTTCATCCGCACGTATGGAAAAATTGAGCGGAAATTATCGGATACTACAAGAACGGTTGCTACACCGGTGAAAAAGAAAAAATCGCAGGAGCATTTACCGGAATATTTGCTTGTAGATGGTTATAATGTCATTTTTGCGTGGGACGAGCTGAAAGAGCTGGCTAAAGACAGCATTGAAGCGGCGAGAGACCGATTGATGGATATTCTGTGCAATTATCAGGGATATAAAAAATGCACAGTGATCCTTGTATTTGATGCATACAGAGTGGAAGGTCCATATCTGGAAATCCAGAAATACCACAACATTCATGTTGTATTTACGAAGGAAGCGGAGACCGCAGATCAGTATATCGAAAAAGTTGTTCATGAAGTGGCGAAAAAATACCGTGTAACGGTAGTGACTTCCGATGGAATCGAGCAGGTTGTCACTGTTGGTCAGGGTGCAAATCTGATTTCTTCCAGAGAGTTTTATGAAGAAGTCGAGATTATGAAAAAAGAGCTGCGGGAAGAATACATCGAGCGTCATCATGGTGGGAAAAATTATCTTTTTGACCACATGGATGAGGAACTTGTCAAGCGAATGGAGAAATTAAGACTGAGTGACGAAGAGATTGAAAACTGGTAGAGAAATCAGTGGATGAACCTACATTCGGTGAGTGCGGCGGCAAAATAAGAAAGTGAAGATCACTGCGCAGGCACTGGATGGAACCAGTAAGAAAGCAATTGTGACGATAAAAAAAGGGGACGGGGATTTTCTAGAAAATCCCCGTCCCCTTTTTAAGACATTACCATATCACCGCGATAAAATATCACCAAATTACATACCTCTGACTTGTTTATTGATCGCATCCTGCATCAGGCAGTAGTTGACAATGCCAAATCCTAAAATCCCGATGACCAGATACAGAATGTTGGAATTTCCCTGAATCCTGTTAATACGATCCGTGCGCTCACCCATTTTATACATCCAGTATAAGTTATAAATGTTACAAGTGACAATGGATAAGAGAAATACCATGCCGCCGGATGTCGCATATGGTTCACCGGCAAGAGCATTGATCTCGTCATTTAGTTTGATCATCCAGTAAATACCGTAAATTCCACACGTTACGATCGATAAGATTACACAAAGCGGAATGTTTCGTGGCGTGATAACAGAATTTTGCTGAAAATTGTTATTATAACCGGTATTTCCATAAGTATTGTTGGCATTATATGCATTATTTCCCGTATAATTATTGTTGGTATTGTAATTATTATCGGTATTGTAATTATTGGTATAGCCGTTATTATCAAAAGTTGTCTCTTTTTCGTTGGAAGAATGAGTGTAGCTGTACGCATTCTCATTTTCGGTTGTATTATCAGTCTGACTGGAAGTATCTGAGTAACTGTATGTGTAGGTATTCTCGCTTGCATGTTCGTCAGAATGAGAAGTTGCGTTTTCAGTAGCTTCATTTGAAGAAGTTCCCTCAGAATTCTCGCTTGTATTGGTGTCAGATGGGGAGTCAGCAGAAGCATCCTCCGGCGCAGTGTAAGCTGTCATAAACGGATTTTCATGCATATGATTGCTATTGCCAGTGTCAGTCTGCTCAGCATTATTGGTAGAATCTGTTGTGTGATCGTTAAGATCTGCATTTGTCTCGCTATCAGAGAGTGGTGCTCCACACTCTGGGCAGTGTTTGTATGCGTCGTCGCAAGGGGCGCCGCATTTTCCACAAAATTTCATGGAAATTCCTCCTTATGTTCTGTGAATGAAAGGGAATCCGGTTAAAACCGGATTCCTTTAAAATTTATTTGTCTGTAATTTCGCTGTGTAGCTGCTGCAAGGATTTTACTTCGCCATTTCCATGTTCTTTCACATAGCGGATTCCTTTTGCAGTTGCTCTTGCAGCAGCGATGGTTGTCATGTAAGGAATCTTTGCCTTGATCGCAGCTTTACGCAGGTAACTGTCATCATTTACACTGTCTTTTCCGACCGGTGAGTTGACGATCAGGTCGATCTGACCATTGGTGATTGCATCCAGCGTGTTCGGACGACCGCCTTCGGAAAGTTTGTTGATGCGTGTAACATCAATGCCGGCTTCCTTGATCAGCTCATAAGTATTTCCGGTAGCAACCAGTTTGAATCCATCATCAGCGAATGACTGAGCAATCTCTACAACTTCAGCTTTGTCTTTGCGGTTTACAGAAATCAGTGCCGTTCCGGAAAGCGGAAGCTTGGACTGTGTTGCTTCCTGTGCTTTGTAGAAAGCTTCTCCGTAAGTTTCGGCAAGTCCGAGAACTTCACCGGTAGAACGCATCTCAGGTCCTAAGATCGGATCAACTTCCTGGAACATGTTGAATGGGAAGACTGCTTCTTTTACTCCGAAATACGGGATATTCTGTTCTTTTAAGTCAGCAACCGGCGATTTGCGTCCGGTCAGTTCGGAAGTGATGATGTCTGTTGCAAGCGGTACCATACGGATGTTGCAAACCTTTGAAACAAGCGGTACAGTACGGGATGCACGCGGGTTCGCTTCCAGAACATAAACTTTTCCGTTTTCAATTGCATACTGCATGTTCATAAGACCTTTGACATGCATCTCTTCTGCGATCTTGCGTGTATATTCTTTGATCGTCTGTACATTTTCTTCGGAAATGTGCACGGACGGGATAATACATGCAGAGTCTCCGGAGTGTACACCGGCAAGCTCAATGTGTTCCATAACAGCCGGTACAAATGCATGATTTCCGTCGCTGATCGCATCTGCCTCACATTCCAGTGCGTGGTTCAGGAAACGGTCAATCAGGATCGGACGATCCGGAGTTACGCCGACAGCGGCTTTCATGTATCCTTCCAGACTTTCGTCATCGTATACAACTTCCATTCCGCGACCACCGAGAACGTAAGAAGGACGAACCATAACCGGATAACCGATTTCTTTTGCAATGGCAAGTGCCTCTTCTACAGTAGTAGCCATTCCGGATTCTGGCATAGGAATCTCAAGTTTATCCATCATTTCGCGGAAAAGATCACGGTCTTCTGCAAGGTCGATAACAGATGGAGAAGTTCCGAGGATCTTCACACCGTTTCTTTCCAGATCAGCAGCCAGGTTAAGCGGTGTCTGTCCGCCGAACTGTGCAATAACACCAACCGGTTTTTCCTTTTTGTAAATGCTTAATACATCTTCCAGTGTCAGTGGCTCAAAGTATAATTTATCAGAAGTATCATAATCTGTAGAAACTGTTTCCGGGTTACAGTTTACAATAATTGTCTCAAAGCCGAGTTTCTTGAGTGCTAAAGCTGCGTGTACACAGCAGTAGTCAAATTCGATACCCTGTCCGATACGGTTTGGACCGCCGCCAAGGATCATGATCTTCGGTTTATCTGTATTTACCGGATTCTTATCTTCAGCGTTGTAAGTAGAGTAGTAGTAAGCGCTGTCTTCGGTACCACTCACGTGTACGCCTTCCCATGCTTCTTCGCATCCAAGTTCGATTCTGCGGTTACGGATATCGTCTTCCGGAACTTCCAGGATCTGGCTTAAATATTTATCTGAGAAACCGTGTTTCTTTGCGGCAACGAGTGCATCATCTGTCGGAAGAGCTCCTTTCTTCGCAGCAAGTGCTTCTTCTTCGTCTACCAGTTCTTTCATCTGCTCAATGAAATATGTTTTAACTTTTGTAAGATCATAGATCTCTTCAATTGTAGCACCTTTGCGGAGCGCTTCATACATAATGAAATGACGGTCGCTGGATGGTGTAATGAGCATTTTCAGAAGCTGATCTTTGCTCATGTTGTTGTAGTCTTTGGCATAACCAAGACCGTAGCGTCCGGTCTCGAGACTGCGGATTGCTTTCTGGAAAGCTTCTTTGTAAGTCTTTCCGATACTCATAACTTCGCCGACTGCACGCATCTGTGTTCCGAGTTTGTCTTCTACACCTTTGAATTTCTCAAATGCCCAGCGTGCAAATTTGATAACAACATAATCGCCGTCCGGAACATATTTATCCAGAGTTCCGTATTTACCGCATGGAATATCTTTTAAAGTTAATCCGGAAGCCAGCATTGCAGATACAAGTGCAATCGGGAAACCGGTAGCTTTGGAAGCAAGAGCTGAAGAACGGGAAGTACGCGGGTTGATCTCGATAACGACAATTCGGTCGGAAACCGGATCATGTGCAAACTGTACGTTCGTTCCACCGATAACTTCTACGGAGTCAACAATTTTATAAGCCTGCTCCTGCAGACGTTTCTGACACTCTTCGGAAATCGTCAGCATCGGAGCTGAACAGAAGGAATCTCCTGTATGTACGCCAAGAGGATCAATATTCTCAATAAAGCAGACGGTGATCATATTGCCTTCTGCATCACGGACGATCTCTAATTCCAGCTCTTCCCAGCCGAGTATGGATTCTTCTACAAGCACCTGTCCGACAAGACTTGCCTGTAATCCTCGTGCCATAACGGTTTTTAATTCTTCTTTGTTATAAACAAGTCCGCCGCCGGCGCCTCCCATAGTGTAAGCCGGACGAAGAACAACCGGATAACCAAGTTCGTCTGCAATGGCAAGACCTTCTTCTACGCTGTAAGCAACCTGGCTTTTGGCCATTTCGATGCCCAGTGCATCCATGGATTTCTTAAATTCGATACGGTCTTCACCACGTTCAATGGCATCTACCTGTACACCGATAACCTGTACATTATATTTGTCCAAAACCCCTTCTTTGGCAAGTTCGGCGCAGAGGTTCAGTCCGGACTGTCCTCCAAGGTTCGGAAGCAGTGCATCCGGGCGCTCTTTGGCAATGATCTGTTCCAAACGGTCTACGTTCAGAGGTTCAATATAGGTGACATCGGCTGTTTCCGGATCTGTCATAATCGTAGCCGGGTTTGAGTTTACCAGTACGATTTCATACCCCAGCTTACGCAGTGCTTTGCACGCCTGTGTTCCGGAATAGTCAAACTCGCACGCCTGTCCGATGATGATCGGGCCGGAGCCGATGATTAGTACCTTGTGAATATCTGTTCTCTTTGGCATATCGTGATTCCCTCCTGTGACATGTAATGTAAAAATCTCTTGTTCTATTATATAGATAGAACAAGAGATTGGCAAGAACACATCTTATAAACTTTTTAATATTTATACAAAATAATGAATAAATAATGCATAAGTGATAACAGCTAAGGAAGTTCCACGATTACCGGAAATAGTTTTATTTATATTTTTTCTCTAATGAAAAGCCGTGTCCGCGCACTTCACTGACATGGCTTACAACAACGAAACTTTCCGGATCAATCTCGCGGATGATCTTTTCAATCCGTGGAAGCTCGCGGTTGGAGATTACGCTGAAGATCATCTGGGTTGGCTCATCCATATAACCGCTCCGGGCAGACAGGGCTGTCACGCCGCGGTCCATTTCTGTAATGATTGCCTGACGGATCTTTTCGTGTTCGTTGCTCATGACTTTCACTTCGATACGTGTTGTGCCAAAGACGAGTAATTTGTCGAGTACAATCGTGTAGATCATGACAAGGATGATTCCGTAGAGTACATTGTCAACCGGGTTATAAGCTGCCTGGAAGATCAGAATTGTAAAGTCAAATACATACAGGCTTACAGATACCGGGATGCGGAAAAAATGATTCAGCACCAGCGGTGGGATATCCATACCACCGGTGGAAGCACCGCTCCGGATGACAATGGCAAGTCCAATACCGATACCGAGTCCGGAAAAGATGGTACACAACAGTATATTGTCAGTCAGCACCAAATCACTGAAGAGTCGGTTGAAAAATTCCAGTGAGATCGGATAAGCGAATGTACTGATGATCGTTGTCAGGGCAAATTTTTTACCAAGAACGATGAAACCTACGATCAGCATTGCGATATTAAAAATTAAAATAACGCCGGAAATATTAAACCCGGTATAATGTTTTACGGCAAGTGCGATACCGGTTGTACCACCGGTCATCAGGTCAGAAGGGAGAAGGAACAGTTTTAATGCCAGAGCATAGATCATATTCCCCAAAATGACCACAAGTACAGACATGATTTTCTGAAAAACAGTTTCTTTCTTATGCATAGATAATTCTCCTCTTTTGTTTTATTTTATGTTGTCGGCAACCTCTGAACCGACACATATATTTTCCTGGTCAGCTGATTCAAAATCAGCATACATATTTTCCTATTCAGCTGCTTCAAGATCGACAGGTATCGCTTCCTGTGCAGCTGTTTCAAGACCGGCAAGCAGATTCATAGGTTTAAAGCAGAAATGATTGCAACAATGAGAAAACAAACTCTTCCCGCAAAGCTTCCGGCAAACTGATCACCATATGCATCCCCAAGATCCGGGATCAGTGCTGAAAATAGGTTCAGAAAGCGGGTGAAAAACAGGCTTAACGGAAATTGTAAAAGATCCAGAAGAAGCCGAAGCTTCAGATTTTCTTTCTTCTTATTATAAATATTCTATTGAGGTTCATAACGGATAAAATGCCCAACATTTTTATCATATCACAAAACTTGCTTTCTACGCCAGAAAATATTATATTAGTGCCAGACGCTTTTTTTAATTAAGATATAAAAACAAATCATTATATAACCATGTTCGACAGCAAAAGGAGAGACAATATGGAAATCAGTATTTTATTAATGAAACAGATTGCAGAACTATTTCTGATGATCCTGATGGGTTACCTGGTAGTGAAAGCCGGTATTGTAACGGCGGAGGATAGTAAAGTGCTATCTAAAATTGTATTGTATCTGGTAATTCCGTGTGTGATCATTCATGCGTTCCAGGTAACCTATACGAAAAATACGGTAAAGGAATTAGAACTTGCATTTGCGGCATCGGTCTTATTGCAGATCATTTTGCTGATCGCAGTATGGGCAATTGCCAAAGCTTTGAAAATGGATGAAGTAGAATTGGCATCGGTATATTATTCAAATTCAGGAAATCTGATCGTACCGCTGGTAACATTTATCCTGGGTGAAAAATGGGTGCTCTGCGGCTGTGTTTTTATGAGCGTGCAGCTAGTGTTTATGTGGACACATGGGAAAAAGATTATCAGCAGAGAAGAGGGAATGGATTGGAGAAAGATCGTATTTAATATCAATATGATCGCAGTTGTACTGGGAATTATTTTATTCTTTTTACAGATTAAACTTCCGGAAATCGTGGATGGAACAATGAGTGCGGTTGGTGTTATGATCGGACCGGCGAGCATGATCGTTACAGGAATGTTACTTGCCCAGATGAGCTTGCAACAAGTGTTTGCGAATAGACGGATTTATTTTGTGACAGCATTAAGACTTGTGGTTGTACCGATGATATCCTTACTCCTATTAAAATTCAGTCATCTGATCAGCTGGCATTCGGATGGAAAGAAGATATTGCTTGTTGTATTTCTGGCGGTGATCACACCTTCTGCATCAACGGTAACGCAGATGTGTCAAGTGTATGGAAATGATTCAAATTATGCAAGTGCAATTAATGTGATGACAACATTGTTATCCATTCTGACAATGCCGCTAATGGTATATGCATTTGAAGTTTTGATGTAAAATACGGTTTGTAAAAGACATATTTATTTGTCTGTATGATTAATTTGTATCAATAAGTGGAAAACCAAGTAAAACAGAGCGTTTCGGTGGGTTTAATACATATAGACACAACCTATATTTACAATGATATATTCACAATATCAATTATACGAAATACAGATTTGATGATACAATGAGCGAGAGTAAATAGAAAAGAGAGGATAATAACATGTGTCAGAATGAGAGAGTAAAAGATGCAGACAAATGCATCCACTGTCATGTCTGTCAGGAGAATTGTTCCTTTTTGAAAAAGTATGGTCTTGATATAGGTGATACCGAAAAGCTTAATAAGCTTGCGTATCACTGCTTTTTATGTGGCAAATGTTCAGAAGTCTGTCCGGTGGGGATTGACGGACAGGGAATCATTATGGATATGCGCAGAGCCAGCGTTGCATCTGACGAAGGCGCGCGGGTGAACAAAGAGTACAAGCGGACCATTTTTGAAAAAAAGGAATATTCATATCGCAATTATAGGCATGTGACAGAGAAGAGTGTGTTATTTCCGGGATGCAATTTCCCGTCTGTATATCCGAAGACAACAAAAGTTCTGGTGGAACTGTTTGAAAAAGAAGCCGGGATCGGTGTGGTCTATGACTGCTGTGGAAAACCAATCGCAGATATAGGAATGGAAGACGAAGAGGAACGTATTATGCAGGGAATTCAGAAGCGCATGGATGATGCAGGGGTGACAGAGGTCATTACGATGTGTCCGAACTGTTATGCGTTTCTGAAGCCAAGACTTACGATCCGTGTAGTGAACATTTATCAGAAATTAAAGGAACTGCATCTGGGTGAGAAGTGTCTGCCCGGCGGTACGATGTTTCGTCCATGCCCTGACAGAGAAAAGGGAGAATGGCTCACAGACATTGAGGCGTTTTCAGACGCAGAATTTCAGACATTGGAGGATATCCAGTGCTGTGGCCTTGGCGGCCAGGGATGCGCCAAAGAACCGGAGATAGCAAAAAGCTTTGCTGAGACAGTGAAGAAGTATCCGCAGACGATTTATACATATTGCGGCTCCTGTGCAGGCAATCTGACCAGAAACGGCTGTAAGCAGGTACGTCACGTCCTGCCGGAGATTCTGGGAACAAAAGAAAAACCGGATACGATCAAATCCCTGATCAATCGTATGCGGACAAAGTATCTATAGAAACAAGAGAGAACAAAAGGAAACAAAGAAAAAGGAGAACAAGAGGTGGAAACAAAAAAACGAAACAAATGGCTCAGTAAGATTATAGTAATCGTGTTGATTGTAGGATGTGTGGCAGTTTATTTCTGCGTACCGAGTGTAAATAAGCTGATGAATCGTATTTTTGCAGCATTTGCAAGCGGCGACTTTACCGTTGTCAAAGAATTCGTTGCATCTTACGGTGCATATGCAGCAGCTGTGTCTTTTGCATTGATGATCTTACAGTCTGTAGCAGCCCCGCTTCCGGCATTCCTGATCACATTTGCGAACGCAAACTTATTCGGATGGTGGCAGGGAGCGATTCTTTCCTGGTCAAGTGCGATGGCAGGAGCAGTGCTTTGCTTCTATATCGCAAGAATTCTGGGAAGAGATGTAGCTGAGAAGCTTACAAGCAAAGCAGGACTTCAGCAGATCGATGTCTTCTTTGAGAGACATGGAAATTTAAGTATCCTGATCGCAAGACTTCTGCCGTTTATTTCATTTGATTATGTAAGTTATGCAGCAGGTCTTACATCTATGTCTTTCTGGGGATTTTTCGTAGCTACAGGAATCGGACAGCTTCCGGCAACCATCGTTTACTCTTATGTGGGTGGTATGCTGACCGGAGGAGCAAAACTGCTCGTAACAGGACTTCTGATCTTATTTGCTTTATCAGGTCTTATCGTTCTGTTCAAACAGTTATATAATGAAAAACAGAAAAAGAAAACAAAATAATTTTATAATATCAAAGGTTTATGACTGTGATTTTAATCAGGCGATCGATCTGCCGATCGGATCGAAAGCAACGATTATGGACCTGGTAGGGACTCCGTATAAAAAGCGTAAGATTCTGTTTGACAAACATTGTTATGCAGGAAAATAGAAATAAAGGAGACAAGAATATGAACCAGAAGGCAAATGAAATTAAAGACAACTTTATAAAAGGATATGACTGTTCACAGGTAGTGTTCCGTCATTTTGCAGAGCGGTTTGACTTAAGTGAAGACGAAGCAAACCGTATTGCTGCCTGTTTTGGAGGTGGCATGATGTTAGGATCTGTCTGTGGTGCTTATACCGGAGCGCTGATGGCGATCGGTATGAAGTATGGACACACAAAAGAAGAAGGACTGATGGACCAGAAGAATGTCATGATCGGAAAATACATGGAGTTTAAGAATCGTTTTGAACAGGAATATGGTTCTGTAAACTGCAAAGAGATCATCGGTTATGATGTGTCTACACCGGAAGGACTTCAAGGGGCATTAGACAGCGGAAAGATGACAGAGTTCTGTCCGTGTCTTGCAGAAAAGGTGATCCAGATCACAGAAGAAATATTAAACGAAGATTAAGAGGAGAAATGGTATGAAGAAGTTTATCAGATGTATGGGTGTCGGACTGCTGGCTATGATGCTTGTAGTTGGATGCGGAAGCAAAGCAAAAGGAGTATCGGACGACGATTTGGTTTCCAAGGATTCTTTTAAAGGAGAATACCTGATAACCGCAAAAGAAGCGAAGAAACTGATGGGCGATGACAATGTAATTTTTCTTGACTGCCGTGGCGAGAAATATTCTAATAAAGAGACGATCAAGGGTGCAGCAGCTACAAGCTGGCAGGCACTTGGAACATGCGAAGACAAATATGGCAAGCAGGGCGATGAGAACTGGGGAAAAGTTCCACAGCCTGCAGAGTTATCTAAAAAACTCAGCAACCTCGGCCTTGATCCGAACAAGGAAATCGTTCTCTTAGGTGAGACACTTGGAGGATGGGGAGAAGATGCCCGTGTTCTCTGGGAGCTGCGCGTAGCAGGTTACACAAACCTTAAGATGGTTGACGGTGGATACGAAGCGCTGGTAAATGCCGGAGCTGAGACACAGAAAGGACCTTCCAAGTTAGACAAAGTAGATGTGAAGATCGACAAACTTGACATGACACATGACATGGAAACAGAAGAACTTCAGAAGAACTACAAAGATTACAAGATCGTTGATGTTCGTACAGATGAAGAGTATGAAGGTGCTAAGAAATATAACGAAGCAAAAGGCGGACATCTTCCGGGAGCAATCCATATTCGGTATACAGATCTTTTCCGTGAAGACGGAACATTAAGATCACAGGCTGACATTGATAAGATGTTAAAAGATGCGGGCATTTCCAAAGATGACAAGATCGTAACTTATTGCACAGGCGGTATTCGTTCCGCATATATGCAGCTTGTACTTGAAATGGCAGGATGCAAGAATACATGGAACTATGACCAGTCATTCTGGAGATGGGCTGTAGTCGGAGATGTTGAAAAATAGGAATTAACAAATTATCAGTGATTGAAAGATGATAATTCAAGAGCAATCACATCCGTTTTAAGAGAGTCGGTTATGCGACTGAATAAAAATAGGGTGTGGTTGCTCTTTTTATCTTATTACGTGTTTTGTGCAAAAGTATATGGCGTAAATAAAAAGCCAGCAAATCAGCTGGCTTTGATAAAATATATAGCATGTAATATAGTGTATTACCTTATAGTGGGTCAGATAATATTTACATTTATATCCGTCCGTCGATTTATTGTAAAACATTCAGTTTCACATTCTTCTTACGAAGGAAGATACTTGCGACTGCGCCTAGTACCATCAGAATAATTCCGACAGTCAGAAGCATTCGTCCGATTCCATAATGAACCATAGAAGAAAACTGCTGTAATTTATCGGCGGCATCTTTGTATTCCATAAGAAGGAAGAAAACACCGACACATGATCCGATCAGGCTGATAATATCAATACGGAAGAAGTTAATAACCGCCACTGCCAGGATCACTGCAAGAAATAATTTTCCGTCATTAGTGTCAAAAAGAGTGACTGTCTGGGAAAAACCAAGAATAGATACCGTGGCAAATGTCATAAACATGGATATAAATGCAAGGAAGCATCCAATCCAGGTGACAATATTTCCAATTGTAAAATTTCTGCGTACTTTTGGTGCAGGAGCTGTTGTCATATCAGAGGCGGTATAATTCATTGAACCTGCTACAGAAGATTTTGTGTGGTCTATTGTCTGTGTCGGATGTGTGCGGTTATGCGATGCTGTTTTTGCAGTCTGCTGAGTTCGATGTTCGTGGTTATGTGGTGTAGGATGCGCAGCCTCATTGTGTGGTGTCTGCTTGTGTGACGCTGTAGCTTCGAAATGCTGCTGTGTATGCTGAGCTTTAGCAGAAACAGGGGTTCCGCAGTCAGGGCAGAATTTTGCACCATCTGTTAGCTGCTTTCCACAATGTTTACAAAACATAATAATTCTCCTTTGTGTTCGTTAAGTTTTAGCTTAGTTTAGCATTGATAGCATAAAAATGCAATTTCCCTTTTAAAATTTACGGAGATTCTTCATAATGCTAATATTTACAATGATATTTTACTATGATAAAATTTACATGATACCAGAGCAGCACGGAACAATCCGTGGGTATCATAGGTATCGATAGAGCCTGCATATCCGCAGGAACTATACAGGAATGAGGAGGAAGAAAAATAGTGTTTTGTACGAAATGTGGGGCGAAACTGCCCGATAACGCAAAGTTTTGTCCGAAGTGTGGCAATCCATGCACAATAAAAAAGCAGTTTTCTGAGCAGGTGAATCAGACTTTCCGGTCAACCGAACGGAAAATGGAAAGTGAGATACACAATGTAAAACAGAGCTTTAGCAGTAATAATCAGATGCCGGCAGGAAGAAAAGAGAGACTGCAGGATGACAGAAGTCTTGCCATATACATACTGCTGTCGATCGTTACCTGCGGAATCTACAGTTATTATTTCATATATAAAATGGCGCATGATGTGAACATTGCATGTGAAGGCGATGGAGAGATGACGTCCGGTCTGGCTGCATTTATTATATTGTCATTCCTGACCTGTGGAATTTATTCATTCTACTGGTCTTATAAAATAGGAAACAGGCTTTGCACCAATGCACCGCGCTACGGAATGACATTTCCAGAGAACGGAACAACTGTATTAGTGTGGGATCTGATCGGAATTTTATTATGTGGTTTGGGACCGTTTGTTGCAATGCACATCCTGATCAAGAACAGTAACCGGATTTGCAATGCATATAACAGACAGAACAATTTATAACAGATGAGAGACATTTAGGGCTGTTATATGCTTTGCGAAAGCAAATCTTGAAAAGATATAGGGAGGACGATATATGGCGATGCTGGATAAAATGAAAGACTCGATCAATGCCGCTGGTCAGGGAATATCAACAAAGATAAAAGATGGACTGGAGAGTGAGCGGATTTCTGCGAAAATCAGAGATGACGAGAAGATGATAGAGAAACTCATATATCAGGTTGGTGTGCAGTGTGTGAAACGGCACGCAGAGGAAGCGGGAACCGAATATGAAGAATTATTTGCTGAGATCCGTAGATTGCGTGCACAGATTGAGAAAGAAAAAGAAGAACTGCGTCTGGCCACAGAAGTAAAACCATGTCCACAGTGTGGATATGGCAATAAGATAAGTTCCAAATTCTGTGTAAAATGTGGCTCTTCATTGACGGTAAAAGAGAATCTGGAAGCCTCAAATATAAAAGAAAAATATTGTACAAACTGCGGTTTCAAAAATGATGGTGACGCTCTGTTCTGCATTAACTGTGGAAATAAACTGGAAGAAGAGAGCCGACAGACAATGCCGGAGCCAGAGCCAGAAAATATAAGGATGCCGGAGCCGGAGTCAGAAATGCTGGCAGAAGCAATATCGGAGAATGTGCCGGAATTAAAAGCAGAGTCTGAATCTGAGCCGGAAGTACTGGCAGATATTGAAGAAGCTCTGGAAGAGACAGCGCAGGAGATTACGGAAGAAGAACTGAAAGAAGAAAAAATAAAAGAAGAAAATTAAGAATAATAAGGAAAGAAAAAGTACGGAGGAAGAAGTAAGATGGGAGAGAGAGCAAGATTTTGTCCTAACTGCGGCCGGCCGATAGAGCCGGGTGCAATGTTCTGTGCACATTGTGGACACAAAACAGAAACCGAAGAGGCACCGGCTGTACATGAAACACCAGATGCAAATGAGGAATTTGCAACCGAGTGGCCGGACGAGCAGGAAGAAAGAGTACAGAAGAATGAGCCGAAAGGATCAAAAAATCTGGTTATTATACTTGGCATTGTATGTGCTGTTATGGCGGTGGTGATTATCGCACTCGTTGTATTTGGACTTGGAAGGTCCCCAAAAGAGACAAAACCAGAGACAAAAACGGAAACAACAGAGCAGAAAGAGCCGGAAAAAAAGGAAGTAAAAGATTCCAATGAGCCAAATGATTCTATAAATCAGGCGATTACACTGGAAGAAGGAAAACCAGTGACCGGCTATATCGATTCCAAAGATGATGTGGACTACTTTGTGATTTCGACACAAAAAGAAGGTACTGCGGAAGTGAAGTTCAGTTATACACCATCCAATGACCAGGGTGGACTTGGCTGGAAAGTAAATTATCCGGATAAAGGAACAACTAAGACAGAACTGTGCATGCTTGGAGAAGGAACGAAAACATTGAAGTTTGAACTTCAGAAAGGTGATAACTATATTTTTGTTACCGGTGATACCGAAGCTTCTAAGAAAATCGAAGACGTAGTGACAGAAACACCGTATTATATTACGGCTGAGAGTATCAAAGTAAAACAGACAGCAAAGAAAAAGACGAATAACAATGCAAATAACCGTGGCGATACAAGTAAGATCATTGTTATCAATCCATATGATAATCAGAGACACTATATCAGTTCCAGCGGTTATGTAATTCCGTACAGTTCGGATTATCTGCTTGATTATTCAGATATCAGCGGGCTTTCCAGTGCGGAACTCAGACTTGCAAGAAATGAAATCTATGCAAGAGAAGGCCGTCTGTTTGATGATCAGTCATTGCAGGTATATTTTGATTCACAGGCATGGTATAACGGATACATTGCTCCGAAAGATTTTAAAGATTCTTATTTAAGTCCGATAGAAAAGAAGAATGTAGATTTCATCAAGAAATATGAATAAGAAGAGCATAGTATTTATTAAGGAATATAAATAAAAAGAACAAACAAGAAACGCGGCAGGCGAAAATCTGTCGCGTTTCTTATTTTACATAGTTTTTACAATCCTGCGATTTTGGATTTTACAATCGACCTGTATGATACATAACTGTAAAGAACATATTGCAAAATATCCAAATCAAAGGAGACAAAGAAAATGAAATTGAAAAAGTTTATTACAGTAGTAGCAATGACAGCAATGGTCGGAACACTTGCAGTAGGATGTGGAAAATCCGACAGTAAAGATAACGGCAGTGATAAGAAGAGCGAGTCAAGTTGGGATTCATCAAACGATATCACAATCTTATCCAGAGAAGATGGCTCAGGAACGAGAGGAGCATTCATTGAACTGTTCGGCATTGAAGAAGAGAAAAACGGTGAGAAAGTGGATATGACAACAGATGAAGCACAGATCACAAACAGCACATCTGTTATGATGACAACAGTAGCAGGCGATGATTATTCTATCGGTTATGTATCACTCGGATCTCTGGATGACAGCGTAAAAGCACTGAAGATTGACGGAGCTGAGGCAACAGCAGAGAATATCAAAGCAGGAAAATATAAAGTATCCAGACCATTCAACATCGCAGTAAAGAAAGATATGAAAAATGAAGTTGCAAAAGATTTCATCAATTATGTGATGAGTGAAGAAGGACAGAAAATCGTATCTGATAACGGATATATTCCGGTAGACGGAGCAAAACCTTACTCTGGAAAAGAAGTTTCCGGTAAAGTAGTTGTCGGTGGATCTTCTTCTGTATCACCGGTTATGGAAAAACTGATCGAAGGTTACAAAGCAGTAAACAGCAAAGCAAATGTAGAACTTCAGACAACAGATTCTACAACAGGTATGACTTCAACAATCGATGGAAGCTATGATATCGGAATGGCATCCCGTGAACTGAAAGATGATGAAGCCGCTAAATTACAGAACACAGTCATCGCAACAGATGGTATCGCAGTCATCGTAAACAAGAACAACACAACAGATGAACTGTCAGCAGATCAGGTAAAGACCATTTACACTGGCGATGCAACCACATGGGATGAGGTAGTAAAATAATATGAAAAGAAAAGCATTGACTGAAATAGTCATGCAGGTAATCTTCTTTGTTGCCGCCTGTGCTTCGGTGCTGGCGGTAGCACTCATTTGTATCTTTTTGTTTGCAAATGGTATACCTGCAATGAAGGAAATCGGATTTGTAAAATTCCTGACGGGAACGCTCTGGCGTCCGAAAAACGAGATCTTTGGTATTTTCCCGATGATCGTAGGAAGCTTATATGTTACAGCAGGAGCGATCATTATCGGTGTCCCGATTGGAATATTAACAGCAGTATTTATGGCGTACTATTGCCCGGAAAGAATCTATAAACCTTTAAAAGCAGCAACGGAACTTCTTGCCGGAATTCCTTCTGTTATTTACGGATTCTTCGGACTGGTTGTAATTGTACCGTTAGTCAGAGAGTTTGGCCGGACTATGGGATTTCATGGAAATGGAAACAGTATTCTGACTGCGTCTATTTTACTTGGAATGATGATCTTGCCAACTATTATCGGACTTACAGAGTCTTCGCTTAGAGCAGTCCCGGAACAGTATTATGAAGGGGCAGTGGCACTTGGAGCTACTCACGAACGCTCTATTTTCAGAGTTGTCATCCCGGCAGCAAAATCTGGAGTGATCGCAGCACTGGTTCTTGGAATCGGCCGTGCAATCGGAGAAACGATGGCAGTTATCATGGTTGCAGGAAACCAGGCAAGAATGCCGGAAGGCATTTTCCGCGGTGTACGTACACTGACAGCCAATATCGTAATTGAGATGGGATATGCAGCAGGACTGCACAGAGAAGCGCTGATCGCAACAGGCGTTGTGTTGTTCGTATTTATTCTGATATTGAATTTCAGCGTAGCACTTTTGAAGAGGAGGAGTGAACATGAGTAGACAGGGAGGTTCTGTAAAAGAAAAACTGAAAAGCTACAAACGGACACCAGGCTCTTTCATCGTAATGCTTTTAGTTTTGCTTGCAGCAATTATTACATTTGCAGCGTTACTTTTTCTGATTGCCTATATTCTGGTCAATGGAGTACCGTATCTGAAACCGTCACTGTTTTCATTTACCTATACTTCTGACAATGCATCACTTATGCCGGCGCTTATCAACACATTGATCATGACAGCGTTATCACTTCTGATCGCAGTTCCGCTTGGTATATTTTCGGCAATCTACCTTGTGGAATATGCAAAACGTGGAAATAAATTCGTAGAGATCATCAGACTGACGACGGAGACGTTACAGGGAATCCCGTCTATCGTATATGGCCTGTTTGGTATGTTGTTCTTCGTAACATTCTGCCACTGGGGATTCTCCATTCTCGCAGGAGCATTTACATTGTCAATTATGGTATTGCCACTGATTATGCGTAGTACAGAGGAAGCATTGAAATCTGTGCCGGATTCTTACAGAGAAGGAAGTTTTGGACTGGGAGCCGGAAAACTTAGAACGGTATTTCGGATTGTTCTTCCGTCGGCAGTGCCTGGAATCCTTGCAGGTGTAATCCTTGCGGTCGGACGTATCGTCGGAGAAACAGCGGCACTTATCTATACTGCAGGAACACTGGCAAAGATGCCAAAGAATGTAATGAGTTCCGGACGAACACTGGCAGTTCATATGTATAATCTGGCAAGTGAAGGACTTTATATGGATCAGGCATATGCAACTGCTGTTATTCTGCTTGTCCTTGTAGTTGTCATTAACACACTGTCAGGAATTGCAGCGAAGAAACTTACAAAATCGTAAGAACAGACAGATTTAGGAAAATGAAAGAGGAACAGTCATGAGTAAAATTAGTATTAGTAATATGAATCTTTATTATGGCGATTTCCATGCGTTAAAAGATGTGAATCTGGAAATTGAGCCAAATAAAATCACAGCATTTATCGGACCGTCCGGCTGTGGTAAATCAACACTTTTAAAATCTATCAATCGGATGAATGATCTGGTAGAAGGCTGCCGGATCGAAGGCGATTTAAGACTGGACGGTAAAGATATTTATAAAGATATTGATGTAAACCTGCTTCGTAAACGTGTTGGTATGGTATTCCAGAAACCGAATCCGTTTCCGATGAGTATCTATGACAACATCGCATTCGGACCGCGAACACATGGAATCCATTCCAAAACAAAACTGGATGATATTGTGGAAAAATCGCTCCGCAGTGCGGCCATTTGGGATGAATGTAAAGACCGTCTGAAAAAGAGTGCGCTTGGAATGTCCGGTGGACAGCAGCAGAGACTCTGTATTGCCCGCGCGCTGGCAGTACAGCCGGAAGTACTTCTGATGGATGAGCCGACATCCGCACTGGATCCGATTTCAACATCGAAGATCGAAGACCTTGCGATGGAACTGAAAAAAGATTATACTATTGTCATGGTAACACACAATATGCAGCAGGCTGTGCGTGTATCAGATAATACTGCCTTTTTCCTGTTAGGAGAAGTGATTGAATACAATGAAACAGAGAAATTGTTCTCGATTCCATCAGATAAGAGAACAGAAGATTATATTACAGGGAGGTTTGGTTAAGATATGCGTAATAAGTTTGATATGCAGTTGGATTTATTAAATGAGCAGCTCACACATATGGGTGAATTATGTGAAGTCGCAATCAACAGAGGAACAGAGGCACTGAAAAAAGGAGATTTAAAACAGGCAGCAGAAGTCATTCGTGCGGATGAAGAGATTGATCAGATGGAAAAAGATATTGAGAGACTGTGCCTGAAACTTCTTTTGCAGCAACAGCCGGTGGCAAGAGATTTAAGGCAGATTTCTGCGGCTCTTAAGATGATCACCGACATGGAACGAATCGGTGACCAGGCATCAGATATTGCGGAAATCATTATTTCTGAGAATAAGTCAGAAGCAACAGATATCCAGACGATCGGTCAGATGTCAGAATCCGTTGCAAAGATGGTGCGTGACAGTGTGAATGCCTATGTAGAAAAAGATCTGGAGCTTTCCAGACAGGTAATGGAAGCGGATGATGCAGTGGATCGTCTGTTTGAGGAAAATAAGCAGGAGCTGATCAATTTTATTTCTGATAATAAAGGTGTGCAAGGCAAGAAGGCAATCGATCTTATCATGGTTGCTAAATATCTGGAACGAATCGGCGATCATGCGACAAATATTGCAGAGTGGGTAGAATTTTCAATTACCGGAATCCATAAGGACAGCCAGGTATAACCCCACGGAAAACGAGGAGAAGACGATGATATTTTGTGTGGAAGATGACAGCAACATTCGGGAATTAGTAGTATATACGCTGGAGACAACAGGATTTCAGGCAAGAGGTTTTGAAGAGGGAAAAAGCTTTCTTGAAGCGCTTGCACTGGAGACACCGGATCTGATATTAATGGACATTATGCTTCCGGGAGAGGACGGTATTTCGCTGTTAAAACGCTTGAAAAACTCTTCCAAAACAAGAGATATACCGGTAATTATGGTCACTGCGAAAGGTGCAGAGTACGACAAAGTAAAAGGGTTGGATCTTGGAGCAGATGATTATGTGACGAAACCATTTGGCATGATGGAGCTGGTATCCCGTATCAAGGCAGTGCTGAGAAGAAGTGGTGCGGCAAAGAAGAAAGCAGAAGATATCATTGTGTCCGGTAGTCTGGAGATTAATACGAAGAAGCACGAAGTGAAAGCGGACGGTGAAGTGGTCGGCCTGACGCTGAAAGAATACGAGCTTCTGAAGAGACTGATGGAGAACCCGAATATTGTTATGACAAGAGATTCTCTGCTGGAAGAGATCTGGGGATATGATTTTGACGGTGAGACGAGAACGGTAGATGTACATATCCGGACATTAAGACAGAAACTGGGAAAGTGTGGCGAACGTGTAGAGACCGTTCGCGGAGTTGGATACCGGATTAGTGAATAGGAGTCAGAGATACTATGAAGTTAAAGAACAAGATACAAAATAGTATGACACTGGTAGTTATGACAACGCTGTTAATCGCGTATGTCATAACTACTTTTGTTGTTTACAGACAGACATTACATCTGATGGAAAATGAGATCCATCAGGAAGCGGATTATATTAAAACGGCAATCGAGAAGACAGGAGAATCCTATTTAAAAGAAATGGATGATGTGCGCCGGACGACAAGAGTAACGTTGATCGCAAGAGATGGGACCGTATTATATGATTCCGGTGAAAATGCGATTGAACGGGAGAATCACAAGAACCGGCCGGAGATAAAAGCGGCGGAAAAAAGCGGTACCGGTCAGGATATCAGAGAATCCAAAACCATGCAGAAAGAAATGTTTTATTATGCAGTGCGCCTGTCCGACGGCAGTGTCTTACGTGTATCTAAATCCATGGACAGTGTATTCCGTACAGCAATGAATATTCTGCCGTTCACGGGATTGATTGCTTTCTGTATGATTGTATTTGCCTATTTTCTGTCGCGCTGGCAGGTAGGAAGACTGATCCATCCAATTAACACGCTGGATCTGGAGACTCCGCTGGATAATGAGATATATGAAGAACTGACACCTCTTTTACAGAGGATTGATCAGCAGAACAAACAGAAAGACCTGGTTGCACAGATGAGAAAAGAATTTTCGGCGAATGTTTCCCATGAGTTAAAGACTCCTTTGACTTCGATTTCCGGTTATGCGGAGATCATGAAGGACGGACTGGTGCGCCCGGAAGACATGAAAGGATTTTCAGAAAGAATTTACCATGAGGCAAAGAGGCTTATCACGCTGGTAGAAGATATCATCAAACTTTCCAGACTGGATGAAGGTGTAGTTGAACTGGAGAAAAAAGAAGTAGATCTCTATGATCTTACAAGAGAGATTTGCAGCCGCCTTGCATCCAATGCTTCTGCAAGACATGTGCATGTAGAGATGACCGGAGAACCGGTTATGTTCAGAGGCGTGCGTCAGGTGCTGGATGAGATGCTTTATAATATTATAGAAAATGCAATCAAATATAATAAAGAAAATGGTTCTGTCAGCGTCTGGGTAGGAACGACGTTACAGGGCAAGAAAGTCATTGTGCAGGATACGGGTATCGGGATTCCGAAGGATGAAGTGGAGCGGATCTTTGAGCGCTTTTACCGTGTAGATAAGAGTCATTCCAAAGAAACCGGCGGAACCGGACTCGGACTTTCCATTGTTAAACATGGTGCACTCATGCATGATATTAAGATCCATGTGGACAGTGAAGTTGGAAAAGGAACGCGCATGGAACTTACATTTGCAGATAAAAAAGAAAGTGCTCAGTAATTATTTAGGAAATCTTAAGAGAATGATAAATAAGTTCTTAAGATTTAATGTGTATGCTTCTGTATGAAATGGAAATAGCTTAAGTAACAAAGAGCTGGAAATTAAAATATACAGGAGGTTGCACCTATGAATAAAATATCGATTATTGTACCGTGTTATAACGAAGATGCGGCTCTTCCGATTTATTATAAAGAAATGTGCAAGATTATGGCTCAGATGAAAGAAGAGGAATTTGAGCTGATCTTTGTAGATGACGGATCTACAGATCATACGCTGGCAGAGATGAAAATACTGCATGAGAAGGATGAACGGTGTCAGTATTTTTCTTTTTCAAGAAATTTCGGAAAAGAAGCGGCAATCTATGCAGGACTTAAAAATGCCACGGGAGAGTATGCGGCAATTATGGATGTGGATCTGCAGGATCCGCCGTCACTGCTGCCAAAGATGTATGAGATTTTACAGACAGAAGATTATGACAGTGTGGCAACGAGGCGTTCTACAAGAAGTGGAGAGCCGAAGATCCGTTCCTTTCTATCTGAAAGCTTTTACAAATTTATTAACCGTATTTCCAAAACAGAGATTGTAAACGGTGCCAGAGACTACCGTCTGATGAAAAGAAATATGGTAGATGCCGTGCTGAAAATGAGCGAATATAACCGGTTTTCCAAGGGAATTTTCGGCTGGGTAGGTTTTCGTACAAAATGGCTGGAATATGAAAATATTGAGCGCTCCGCAGGAGAGACGAAGTGGTCCATGAAGAAATTATTTTTCTATTCCCTGGAAGGAATTACAGGATTTTCCGTAGCTCCATTGTCACTTGCTTCCGTGATCGGTGTAATCTTCTGCGTGGTATCCTTTTTGATGATCATTCTGATCGTTGTGCGGACATGCATCTGGGGAGATCCGGTTTCTGGCTGGCCATCGCTGGCATGTATTATCTTCCTTGTCAGTGGTGTGCAGCTTCTGTGTACCGGAATTGTTGGAGAATATCTGTCCAAGACTTATCTGGAGACAAAGCGCAGACCGATTTTTATCCTGAAAGATTCAAGCGAACCGGATAAGGGGTTAAAGCATGGTACAGTCTAAAGAATATTTAAAAATATGGAAAAACAGGCAGCAGTGGAAACAACTGCTGCCGTATATTTTACTGGCATTATTAAGTGTGGGGGCATGCTGGTTTTTTGCCGGAAGATACGGAATCTTTGGCGCAAAAGTAGACTGGATCAGCCAGCACAGTGTCATACCGGAACTGTTCCGTCAGCAGTTTTACGATACCGGGAATTTCTTTCCGGATTTTACACTGCAGGCAGGCGGCGGGCAGAATATTTATAATTTTGCTTACTATGGTCTGTACAGTCCGGCAATCCTTCTGTCATATCTGTTTCCGTTTGTAAGCATGAGTGATTACATTATGGCAGTCAGTGTGGGAAGTCTCGCACTTTCTGTAATGCTTTTACATTACTGGCTGAGCCGCAGAGGGTTTAACCGGAAAATCTGTTTTGGAGTCAGCCTGCTTTTTCTGTTAGCAGGGCCGATGATCGTGCAGTCTTACAGCCAGATCATGTTTGTAAATTACATGCCGTGGCTGTTACTGTCCTTTCTTGGCGCAGATCGCTATCTGGACTTTGTAAAAATCATCCGGGAAGAGGCAAAGCTGCATCCGGTGCGGGAAGGTGTCAGAGCACATACTATTTTAATCATTGGTGTCTGGGGGATGATTCTTACCAGCTTTTATTTCAGTATCGGGGGGATGCTGGCGCTCGCAGTATACGGACTGTGCCGATATATAAAGATGGAAGAAAAAGCAGAAGGCGTGGCAAAAGTGACAGTCTGGAGAGATTTCATAAAAGCGGCAGCAGGGTATGTTTTTTCGATGGGAATCTCCGTTTTGTTAAGCGGAATACTGCTTGTGCCGACTGCGTATTCGCTCATGCAGGGGAATCATATTCAGTCCGGCTATACATGGAAAGATCTGTTATTTCCCAAAATGCCGGTAAAAGAGCTGTTCTATCAGTCATATGGTGTCGGACTTACTACACTCCTTCTTACGGTATTGCTTACCGGGCTGTTTTACCGGAAATGGCAGGAACGGCTGTTAAGCCAGATCAGTCTGGTTCTTCTGGTGATTCCGGCATTTGCATGGATTTTGAATGGCGGCTTATATATCCGCGGAAAAGTATGGATTCCATTTCTGCCATTATTCTGCTATATGATTGCCATATACATAAAGAAACAGACAGAGAAACAGGTAAATGTAAAGATAAGTGCCGCAGTATATCTGGTGACATTGCTTTTTGTCTGGCATACAGATACAAAATATAGTTTTATATTGCTGGCAGAAGGTATTGCATTGCTGGTGTTTTATCTTGCATTCTGTTATTTGGCTGTCTGCCGGAAAAAGAAAGGGCAGGAGCTGTGGCTGCTCGTTCCGTCCGTCTGTTTTCTGGCTGTATTTTTAACTGTCTGTATGCCAAATAAAATCCGTGTTCTGGAACCGGAATTTTATAAAACAGTAACGAACCGTTCATACAGCCGATTAGAACAGAAAATAGAAAAGAAGATGACAAAAGCGGTGAAAAAAGCAAATGGCGATTCTGGAATGTATCGCATTGAAGAGGTCGGAAATTCCAGATTCAAGGCGGCAGATTTAAACCGTATCCGTGGGAGAAAGCAGTATCTGTCATCCATTTATTCTTCAGTGTACAGTACAGAGTATCAGAATTTCAGAAAAGATACTTTCGGAGTGGAACAGCCGTTCCGCAATCTGATGATGCAGTCAGTGTCGGAGAATCCTGAGTTCCGTTCCCTGATGGGTGTGCGTTATATCCTTTCAGAGAAAAATGTACCGGGATATCGGAAGATTATGCAGGATGGGAAAGTGGCAGTTTATGAAAATAAAGAGGTACTCCCGATGGCATATGTAACAGATCAGACGATTTCAGACAGGGAATATGACAGCCTTAAGTATCCATATAATCAGACGGTATTTGAGAAAGCTGTCGTTGTGCAGGGTAAGGAAGCACAGGCTGTACAAAGTATAAAATCAGAAGGTAGTAAAGACAGACAAATACACAATGTGACTGCACAGAGTGTAAAAGCAGGAACGAAAGAAGTTCAGAATGTGACAACTGGAGATAAGAAAAAAGACGATATAGAGAAGCTTAATATATCTGGCAGCTTCTGGAAGATCCGCACCAGAAAGCAGACGCAGAAAGAGATAACTTTTGGACGGAAAGCAAAAGAGGGAGAAGTCCTTTACGTCCGCTTCCAGGTGAAGAATCACCGCTGTGGTAAAGATGTCGCTGCGTGGCTTAACGGTGTGCGCAATAAACTGACGGCAAAGACACATATTTATTATAATGGAAATACGATGTTCACATATGCCGTTGCGCTGAATAAAGGAGAAGAAAAAGCGAAACTTCTTCTGGACAGCGGAGATTATGATGTGAAAAATGTAGAAGCATATATGGGACAGACAGAGCAGACATTTTCTTATCATACATTCCAGACGGACTGGAAACGTACAAAGGGTAACCGGACCGAAGGAACAGTAAAAGGAATGGCGGATGGATATTTTGTTACGTCTGTTCCATATGATAAAGGCTTTACTGTTAAAGTAGACGGTCATACTGTGAAGACAGAGAAGGTAAACAAAGCGTTTTTAGGATTTCGCATTGGAGCGGGAACGCATCATGTAAAAATAACGTATCACGCACCCGGAAAACGGGCAGGCATGCTTGTTTCGGTTGTCGGAATTTTCCTTTTTGCCGGGTGGATGGCTTTAATTTCTTTACAAATAAAAAGGATATCGGTATAATACCCTTACGTGGTCAGAAGACCTGGAAAAAAGGAGAATAAATCATGAGTGAAAACGTATTAGCCGTAGTGGCAGGAAAAGAACTTACAGAAGCACAGTTTGAAGCGTATTTAAAGAGTGTTCCGAGAGAGCAGCAGATGTATGCACAGAATCCACAGTACAGAGAACAGTACAAAGAACAGTTTATCGATCTGTATCTGTTTGCACAGCTTGGAAAAGATGAGAAGATGGATGAAACTGACGAGTTCAAAGAGATCATGGAAGGAGCAAGAAGAGATATTCTGGCACAGCTTTCCATGAGAGATATGTTAAAAGATATTACAGTAACAGAAGAAGAGCAGAAGGCTTTCTATGAGGAAAAGAAAGCACAGTTTGGCAAAGGTGCAACAGTAAGCGCAAAACATATCCTGACAGATTCTGAAGAAAAATGCCAGACAATCTTAAAGAATATCGAAGCAGGTGAAAAGACATTTGAGGATGCAGCAAGAGAATTTTCTACCTGCCCATCCGGAGCAAAAGGCGGAGACCTTGGCGAATTTGGCAAAGGTCAGATGGTAAAAGAATTTGAAGATGCAGCATTTGATGCAGAGATCGGCAAGGTAGTCGGACCGGTAAAGACACAGTTCGGATATCACCTGATCAAAGTTGAAAAGAAAAATGAGCCAAAGACAGCAGAATTCGAAGAAGTAAAAGGTCAGATTTATCAGCAGTTATTAGGTAAAAAACAGAACGATGCTTATGAAGCGAAAGTAAAAGAATTAAAAGATAAATATTTAAAATAGTTTTTACGTTTTGAAAAAGAACCGTTTACTTTTCCCTGTTATCCTTATATAGTTAGAGGAGAAAATGAAACAGGAGGATCAAAGGTATGCCAGCATTATATGCACACGACCGTTTCGGAGAGAAAGTATCGGAAAAATCAGACGGAGAATTAAAAAATATCATATTCAAATATTATAATCAGTATGAAGTCGGCCTGCAGGGACCGGATATCTTATTTTTCTACCGCCCATATCACGGGAATGATGTAGCAAAATACGGAAGCCACCTGCATGCCGTTTCTGCTTTACCATTCTTTGAGCATGCAGCGAAAGTTGTAAACCATTATGGAAGAGACAGCGCGCAGTATGCTTATCTTCTGGGATTTATCTGTCATTATACACTGGACAGTGAATGTCACCCTTATGTCAGCGAGATGATGGAGAAGGAACACGTTTCCCATCTTGCGATAGAATCCGAATTTGAGAAATATTTACTAAAAAAAGACAAACAGCATCCACTGGCTTACCGCCTGGACCGGCTGATCACTGCAGACAGAGAAACTGCGCTGGCGATCGCACCATTTTATGAAAATATTTCGCCAAAGACAGTGAAAGAGTCTTTGCAGTGGCTGAAACTTGTCAAACGTTTCCTGCGCGCGCCCGGAGCGTTGAAAAGAGGATTTCTGAATCTGTTATTTACAGTTGTGCCGGGATTTGGATTCTGCAAAGATCTGATGCACCAGAAACAGGATAATTCAAACTGCACAGAGAGCAATTACGGACTTTACAAACGGTTCCGGAGAGCAGAAGATGTTGCAGTACGGCTGATGGAAAGTTTTGATGAAAGCCTGAAATACGGACAGGATCTGGAACAGCGTTTTAACCGTACATTTGAGTAAGAAAATAAAAAATGTGGATAAACAGGGACAAAAAGACGAAGACAGTGGAAAAGAGGACAGACATGGAGAATAAGAAACTGACAAAACTGGAAAAATACTGGATTATGTATGATGTGGGGAACTCGGCATTTGTAATGCTGATCGCGACGATCATACCGATCTATTTTAACTATCTGGCAAAATCTGCCGGAATATCGGAAGTCAATTATCTGGCATACTGGGGATATGCGGCATCCGTATCTACTGTAATTGTGGCGGCGATCGGACCGGTCCTTGGATCCATTGCAGATATGCAGAATTACAAAAAGCCATTATTTACCATCAGCATGATGGTCGGAGTGATCGGCTGTGCGGCAATGTCATTTCCAACATCATGGGTGATATTTCTTGCTGTATTTGTGATCGCAAAAGTTGGTTACAATGCCAGCCTGATCTTCTATGATTCCATGCTGGTAGATATAACAAGCACAGACCGGATGGACGAAGTGTCCTCTCAGGGGTATGCGTGGGGATATATCGGAAGCTGTATTCCGTTTATCCTGTCGCTTGTTCTCGTGTTAATGTATGAGAAGATTGGAATCACGATGCATATGGCGATGACAGGCGCATTTTTCTTAAATGCAGTCTGGTGGGCAGTCGTAACGATTCCGCTACTTCGAAATTACAGACAGAAAAATTATGTGGCCGTGCCGTCTCATTCGGTAAAAAACAGCTTTAAACGCCTCGGACAAACATTTATGGATGTGCACAAAGAGAAGAAGATTTTCTGGTATCTTCTGGCATTTTTCTTCTTTATTGACGGTGTATATACAATCATTGAGATGGCAACAGCTTACGGAAGTGCGCTTGGACTGGACTCTACAGGACTTCTGCTGGCACTTCTTGTGACGCAGATTGTAGCGTTCCCGTGTGCGCTGATCTGTGCAAAATTATCCGGAAAATATCCGACAGAGCGGCTGATCGGAGTATGTATTGTGGCATATATCGGAATCGCATTATTTGCGATCCAGCTGGATAAACAGTGGGAATTCTGGACACTTGCTGTACTGGTCGGTATGTTCCAGGGAGCGATTCAGGCACTGGCGCGGTCGTATTTTGCGAAGATCATTCCGGCAGAAAAATCCGGGGAATATTTTGGGATTTATGACATATGCGGAAAAGGAGCATCCTTTATGGGCACAACGTTTGTCGGAATAGTGGCGCAGGTGACCGGCGTGGCAAACGCAGGCGTGGCGGTGATAGCAGTTTTGTTCGTTATTGGATACATTTTATTTAAGAAAGCGGTAAAAGCATAAGAGATGAAAGGGCAGAAGAAAAGCCGGTATGCGAGGTTTGTGTTCGCATACCGGCTTTTCTTCTGTATTGTCATAGTATCTGGAGAAAGCTGCCAATGGCAGTTGCCTTTGCTATGTCTTGCAACATACATTTCAACAGGTTTACAAATATCCGCCGTCCAGGCCGATGATCTGTCCGGTTAGATAAATCGGTGAATTGACAAGATTTACCGTTGCCTGGGCAACTTCTTCCGGTGTGGCAAATCTGCCGGCTGGAATTTCTTCTTCTAATTCTCTGCGTTCTTCCTTATTAAGCCATTGATTCATAACGGTATCTATGACACCGCATGCAATGGCATTTACCGGGATCTGGCTTGGTGCAAGTTCTTTTGCAAGTGCACGCGTCAGTCCGTTGACACCTGATTTGGCAGCAGAATAAGCAACTTCACAGGATGCACCGGATACGCCCCACATGGAAGAAATGTTAATGATATGTCCGGATTTTCTGGATACCATTTTCGGGATGGCTTCCCGGCAGCAGTAGAAAACAGAAGACAGATCGGTCTGTATCACACGGTTCCATTCGTCATCGGTCATGTCACTTAACAAACCAAGATGGGAAACACCTGCATTGTTGACAAGCACATCAAGGGCATTACATTCGTTGTAAATGCTTTTGAAGATGTTGCGGACATCATCTGGATTGCCAATATTGCCAGGTACGCAGGTTGCGGCACCTGGATATTGTGCTTCTATCTCCTGCTGTACTTCCCGGAGTTGTTTTACAGATGAGTTACAATTTAAAAATACATGGTAGCCACAGTCTGCAAATGCATGTGCGATTGCCCGCCCAATCCCACGGGAAGCGCCTGTGACAAGAATTGTTTTGTTCATAATCGGAATCCTCCTTACGGATATTATTATACTGTCTCGTGATTGATATTTAAAGTTGTAAATGGTATCATGAAAGAAGAAATTCATACGGAGGAAATCAGCATGATAGACAAAGCAAGAGAATTTGCAACGAAGGCGCATGACGGACAATTTCGAAAAGGAACGAAAAGACCGTATATCGTCCACCCGATAGAAGTCGGGGATATTGTTTCAACGATGACGACGGATGAAGAAGTTATAAGCGCGGCTATTCTGCATGACACGATAGAAGATTGTGAGGGCGTGACAGAAAGGATGCTGGCCGAGCTTTTTTCAGAGAGAGTGGCAGGAATGGTTGCACAGGAGAGCGAAGACAAGTCCAGAACATGGATGGAGCGCAAAAGCGCTACGATCGAGCACCTGCGTACAGCGCCGCAAGAAGTGCAGATGATCGCACTGGCAGACAAGCTGTCCAATATGCGGGATATTGACCGTGATTATCCGATTGACGGAGAGAAGCTTTGGGAACGCTTCCGCATGAAAGACAAAGAGATCATCGGCTGGTATTATAAAGGAGTAAGAGATTCTCTGAGAGAAGCATTTGCCGGTGTAGAGGCGTATGAAGAGTACTGCCGTCTTGTGGCAAAGAATTTTGAATAAATCTTAGAAAATGAATAGTTTTTTTCGATTGAATTTTGTAACGTGATAAAGTAATATAGTATATGATGTCAGGGGTAAAAGTATGAAACCACGATATATCAACGTCGGACAGAATTGTGGAAGTACGGAATAATGCGTATGGCATCTTAAAAGAAAGGCAGATAATATGGCTGAGATTCGCCAAAGGATTGTATTTCATGGAAGAGTACAAGGAGTAGGCTTCCGTTATACCGCCAAATATCTGGCACAGTCACTTGGACTGACCGGCTGGGTAGAAAATGAATTTGACGGTACGGTTGTAATGGAGATTCAGGGCAGAGAGCCGATGATTCATAAGCTCCAGGAAGGACTGAACCGCAATAGCTTCATAGAGATTGAATGGATCGACACGGAAAATATACCGGTGGAACCGGAGAGCTGTTTTTATGTACGGTGATGGATGCAGTTCGGAATAGAAAAAGAACATTAAAAGATATAAGTTGGAGTGTTTAAGATGGAAAAGATAAAAAAAGAGAGCATAAAAAACAGAATTGTAACGGCTGCGTGGCAGTTGTTTTACGAAAAGGGATACAATGGAACGACAGTAGACGATATTATTGAATTATCTGGAACATCAAAAGGTTCTTTTTACTATTATTTTAATACAAAGGATGAGCTGTTGAACACATTGTCTATGATCCTGGATGATTTCTATGAAGAACTGGAAGTAAAGATGGATGCCAATATGAACAGTTTTTATAAGTTGTTATATATAAATTATGAAGCACATTCTATGATGGAAGAGAAGATTAGCATTGATCTGCTGGCATCTTTGTATTCGACACAGCTTGTGGCTCAGGGAGAAAGACATTTGCTGGATCAGAACCGAAGTTATTATAAACTGGTAACGAAGATTGTGGATGAAGGGCAGAAGAAAGGACAGATCCGCAGTGACATGCCGATAAGTGAAATTACCCAGTATTATGCGATGTGTGAGCGTGCACTTGTATCCGACTGGTGTCTGAACAAAGGAGTATACTCGCTGGGTGAATACAGCAAAGAATGTATGCCGATTATGCTGGAACACTTTAAGGCATAAGCAGATTTTGCCGGATAGCTATACAGCAAAAGGGAGAAGAAATTATTCTGGGAAAATAAAATAAAAAAATTTCAAAAAACCCTTGTCAAAATAAAAATGATATGTTAATATATAACTCGGTCGCGTGAGTAACATGTTAAGCGATCGACACGATAATGTATCTTTTGGCTCCATGGTCAAGCGGTTAAGACATCGCCCTTTCACGGCGGTAACACGGGTTCGATTCCCGTTGGAGTCATTACCCAAGTAATTGGGAAGATGCCGATGTGGCTCAATTGGCAGAGCAGCTGATTTGTAATCAGCAGGTTATCGGTTCGAGTCCGATCATCGGCTTAGTTCCTAACAGGGACTTAATGATTTGGACCTTTAGCTCAGTTGGTTAGAGCAATCGGCTCATAACCGATCGGTCCTGGGTTCGAGTCCCCGAAGGTCC
>NZ_QTUV01000001.1:0-324570 GCF_003435815.1 Dorea sp. AM10-31 | reverse complement strand
CCAGTGGCTCAGTTGGTTAGAGCGCCGCCCTGTCACGGCGGAGGTCGAGAGTTCGAGTCTCTTCTGGGTCGCTTGCTTATCACATATGTGAGTAAGCGATAACAATTTGATATGGGATCATAGCTCAGCTGGGAGAGCATCTGCCTTACAAGCAGAGGGTCATAGGTTCGAGCCCTATTGGTCCCATTTCGTGATAATAGTTTGTCACGATTCGCAAGTATTAGAATCACGAAATGTGACGCGATGCTTCGCATCGATGCACACGATTCCTTCGGAATCGGCGCGATTCACCTTGTATGCCGCAGTGGCGGAACTGGCAGACGCACAGGACTTAAAATCCTGCGGGACTTATACTCCCGTACCGGTTCGATTCCGGTCTGCGGCATTATTGAAAAGTAGGAGAAACGTTGAATTTACAGCGTTTCTCTTATTTTTTTGTTTCAAAAAGTTTGAACACCTTTGAACACTTTATGATGAAATACCAAGATTCTGAAAAGCAAGCCGGTCATTCTTCCTCTTATTGACATTCCGCAAGTAATGCAATGTTGTAGCTGTCTCACTATGTCCCATTAAATAACTAAGGGTTGTAAGATTATTTCCGTCAAAAGCTGTTGAAGCATTGTAAAAGCGGATTTTATGACTGGAATGATAAGGAACACCAGCTTCTTTACAATATTTCTTCAAACGGCGGTTAAAGCTGTCAGTTGTCATAATCTCACCATTAGGTTCAAAAACATATATTCCATTAGGATTTAATTCCTTTGCTTTGTGAAGAATTTTAAGTGCTTCGTCTGTAAGGAACTGTTTACGGAATCCATGAGAAGTATTTCCTTTCATTTGATTTACTACTTTTACTTTTCGGCTTGAGAATGTTAAATCATCATTCAATGTACGTTCACAGGTCGCCTGTCTGTGAAGATATACAAGCCTGCTATCGTAGTCAATATCTTCCCAACGGATAGCTTTTGTTTCCCCAACACGGATAAACAGATAAAAAGATAACTGTATTGCAAGAGAATATGGCTCTATGATACACCGAAGATAATTTAATAACTTATGCGTATCATCACGGGAAAATACATTGTCACTTTGTGCTTCTACTGGCTTATAGGTAAACTGTTTGAAATTCACATCAGAGACAGGATTATGTGATATAATTTCTTCTTCGATCGCATAACTCATGATTCCATTCAAAACAGAACGGGCATTACTGACTCGCTTGTGCGTGAACTGCCGGTCTTTTGTAGCTTCTCTGAAAAAGCGGATAAGCGTGATTGGTTTGATTTCGCCTATCTTCATTTTAACAAGTTCTGTATCTTTGAAAAATCTATTCCATTCAGATACATATTCTTGAATTGTCTTTGCTTTTACGGAAGTATAGTCTCTTTTATACAAAAGCCATTCAGCATATAATTCTTCCAGTGTGACATTCTGACGGTTTTCAGATTTCTGCTTTTCGATATAAAATCTGATGATTTCTTTTTCAAGGTTCTCTTTACTCTTCCTCTTAACAGGACGGCGTTTGTTAGGTTTGGTTTCATCGGGTAAATAAGTACGCCAGCTTTTTTCTGATTCCGAGTAATAAATTTCATATTTGTGATTCTCCAAGATTTTTTTATTTGCCATAATTTTAAAATCTTTGAAGACTTCATCTGTGGTCATGTTAGCACAGGTGGCTAACGTATTCAATAATGTTATATCTGAGAACGTAACGGGATTATCCATAAGATTCCCCCTTTACGCAAGGATTTTCTTTTTTAATTTTGATGTAGATAACACTGCTGTCCTTTAAGCATGAACCAGTAGATAAGAAAGCATTGGTATCGTAAATTTGCCTTGTGTATTCTTTCTGAAAGACGATATTTTCTTTTTGTAAGTCATGTAAAATGTCTTCGGTCAGCATGACTTTTGCTTCGTGTGGAACTTTCAGATTTTGAGATTTAAAAAAGGCTTTTTTCTTATGTTCTTTCAAATCAAGGTCTTTTCCAAAATACTTGCTAAGATAACGACCTCTGTTTTCTTTGCTGTCTACATCAATGCGATTGATTTTAATAAATCCATGTGACCATAAATTCTGTAATTTTTCTTTTGCTATATACGGAAAATCAAAGAAAATAACATGATAATGGATTGCTCCACGCTTCTGTTTCTCCCACGTTGCAAGGTATTTTAATAACTGGGTTTTGGTATGGTACAAATAATAATTTAATCGCTGGATAAAATACTTAAATTCTCGGTTAGTTATCAGGATTTCCTGAATGTTTTCTTTAAATGTCAGCGTTACAAATTTTGTTTTGTTATCAAAGTTGCAGTCAACAATACGGGCAATATCCCAACGAGCCTGTTCGTAATGCTTCTGCTTGCGTTTTAAACTGTCATATTGCTTATGAGCTGACATTTCATCAAATTTTTTTCGATTACTTGTGTCTGTTAAATCTGCCTTTTCTTTCGAGTGAATAAAAATAGGGTTTTCGTAAATATATACTTCTTTTGTAGTAGGAGTTTCAATGATTTTCGTATTGTATGCAAAACACTCTTTTGTTTTGCTCACGAATCTCACCTCATATCCCAATTTTTGTAATGAATGTTCCGATTGTTTTCGGAAGATGTTGTTTTATATATCAAGTATAGAGGTCAGCCAGTTCAGCACCTATGACGTTGTCCGGTACTGACTGGCTGACATAGTAGGGAAATTATTTCATTCCCACTTTTCTGATATTGGAAGCTTCTGCTTTGACAGAAAGACGTCCATTATAGAGACTAGCCCAAGTATGTAATCCATCAAATGAGACTGGAATCTGCCCTTTTTGTTCAAGTTCTTCGTTGGTAACAATCGCTGTGTTAGCTTTAATGCCTACTTTGACTTTCTCAAACTTTAATTTTGGAAGAAGAACTGTATAGTAGAATCCTAATTTTTCTTTTGTAGAAAAGTCTACCCAGTCAGAAACTTCTACTAACTGAAATTCCTCTTGCAGTTTGTCTGGATTTAAAATAAAGTCATTTCCTCTAATCATCGTTTCACCTCCTTATAGATATCTGATTATCAGATATTAAGATAATCTTATGATAAAACAAGCATTGCAGAATGTCAATAGAAAATATCTGAATATCCGATAAAAAGATTGACAGGGAAAATTTGATGAAATATAATGTGCTTATAAAGGAGGTTCGCTATGAATAAAATAAAAGAATTGCGGAAAGAAAAGAATATAACCGTTGCGGAACTTGCAAAAGAATTAGGCATTTCACAAAGTATGCTTACGAACTATGAAAATGGAAACGGAACGCCGAGAGATGAATCTATATGGGAAAAATTATCACAGATATTCGGCGTGAGTAAAAGCCACGTTATGGGATTAACTACGGATATTGAAACAGCAAATAAGACAAAACAGTTGAAAGTGGTTGTGGATACATCTCAGCCGATCTCAATACAACCGAAGAATCAGACAGACCTTGATGTATTGATAAAACTGGATTTGATAGACAGTGAAGACATGGAAGAAGTGTCAGAATTTCTTGATAAACTGTTGGCACAGGAGAAATATGAGGGACGGAGAGAATCAAACGTTAAATATGTCGTTGAGTAGAAAATGCTTTTCAGCCGTCCACTTGCCAAGTCGACCCGCCGCCCTGTTAGGAACCGTCGCACTGGGCATCCTTGCGGAACGTTAGTTTGCGAAAATACGAACAAAAGAATATAAGGAGAGGGAATAGCCGATACTACTTCAAAAGCAGTAATAGAGTGCTATTCCTTTTTATTATATTCAATGGTTACAGTTCGGAACGGCTTGCTATTATTGTGCAAGTAATAAGTTGGATAATAGAGGTTGATTTCCAAGGTGGTAGGTGTACCGTTAATTTTGTTATGTTCGTTTTCAATGTCTTTGATTACTCCATCAATTCCCCAACATTTGTAAACAATTACAGTCAATTCAGTATCTCTGATATCTGCACTGCTAAAGGACATGCTGTTAGTAATATGGTAGTCCGGCAGTCTGAGATAATTGTAGAGAATGATCAGTAAACAGAGTATTGTGATTGGTGCTATGATTTTCTTTTTCATGTACATACCTCTTTCGTGTTATTAGTAGAGGGATAACTATATAGTACCTCACTATATAGTGAATTACTACATAAAGATTTAATAAATATACTTTATGTAGAGGTGCAGAACATGAACTATGGACATTTAGAATTAAGGATAGAAGAACTGTTACAAGAAAAAGGTATCAGTAAGAATACGATTTGTAAGGAACTTGACATACCGAGGTCAAATTTTAATAGATATTGCAGAAATGAATTTCAAAGACTGGATGCAAATTTAATCTGTAAACTATGCAACTATTTTGAATGTGAAATTGGTGAGTTAATTCGATATGTAAAAGAATAAAGTGATAAATGGGTATGCGGAAATAAAAAATATTCGCATACCTTTTTAATTGAATATTTTATAAAATGGAATTATACTGTGTATAACATGAAACAGACAAATCGATATTTGAAAGGATGATGATATGATGGATAAATTAAAAAAGAACATGGTTTTCTACCTACTGTTGCTGATAGATTTTTATATCGTTCCTTGGTTTATAAAAAACACAGGAAGTGCAATGATTGTTATGTTAGTAATTATTCCTCTAATATGTTTAATAACCTCTGTTTTTTATGGGATTAGGAATGGTTTTAACTTCTGGTATATTTTGATTGTAGCAATAATGTTTGCGCCATCTATATTTATATTTTATAACTCAAGTGCATGGGTTTATGTAGTTGGATATGCTGTTATTGCATTATTGGGAAATTTAATAGCATTGCCATTAGGAAAAAGATAACTTCCAGTTTGGAGAATTGAGAAAATCGGAATTTTGGAGGTTATTATGGCTTTTGATTTTAAAAAAGAGTATAAAGAATTCTATATGCCGAAGAACAAACCAGAGATTGTAAATGTACCTAAGGCAAATTATATTGCAGTTAGAGGAAAAGGCAATCCAAATGAAGAAGGCGAAGCATATCAACAAGCAATCAGTGTTCTATATGCTGTTGCATACACATTAAAAATGAGTTACAAGACTGATTATAAAATTGAAGGATTTTTTGAATATGTTGTTCCGCCATTGGAAGGTTTTTGGTGGCAGGATGATGTCGAGAGTGTAGATTATACAAATAAGTCTGCTTTCAGCTGGATTTCTGTTATCCGTTTGCCTGATTTCATTTCTAAAGCTGATTTTGACTGGGCGGTAGAAACAGCAACGAAAAAGAAGAAACTTGATTGTTCGTCAGCAGAGTATCTTACGATTGATGAGGGATTATGCGTTCAAATTATGCATATAGGTTCTTTTGATAATGAGCCAGCAACTGTTGCGCTTATGGATACTTATTTAGAACAAAATGGATATGTTAATGATATTAACAAAGATAGGTTGCACCACGAGATTTATATGTCTGATGCAAGAAAGGTTGCCCCAGAAAAATGGAAAACTGTAATTAGACATCCAATTAAGAAAGCGTAAAATTCCCGTTTATTGGGAAGTCGCAGAGAACGAAAAATCGGAATTTTGCTTTCGATGACCAGAATGAAAATCGTTACCATTGCGCCTGTTTTCACAAGCGTTGCGTGACATAAAAAGAATTCTATTTTAATATCAAAGTATCAAAAACAAAGGAGCTTCTTTTTATGTTGAAGGAATTAAAGAAAAACAAAATGAGTGTTGTTGCAACTGGAATTTTATTTGGTGTTATGGGGGTATTAATTATTCCTATGATAGCAGTAATTGTAAAAATATCGAATGCATTATCCCAAAAACATCCTAGGATATACAAGTATAGTATGATTGCTTTTATCGGTATGTTATTGGCAATTAGCCTATTTTGCGTTGTTATTAAACATCAGATGAGTTTTCTTGTAATAGTTGCTTGTTTAGCAATAACATTATGCGACACTATTAAAAACAGATAATAAATGGAGTACAACTATGGAAATATCAGATTTGATTAAATCAGCCAGAATTGAAAAGGGCTTAACCCAACAACAACTGGCTGATATTGTCTTTGTTACGCGACAGACAATTTCGAAATGGGAATTGGGAAAAAGTGTTCCTGACCAAGCCTCTCTTATATTGCTATACCAGTATTTGGACATCAAGGATAATGAGAAAAAACAGTTATCAAAGCTTATTTTTAATAAGCAAAATATTATATTAATTTTGATTGCAATCTTATTTTCTCCTATGGTTATTGGAGTACGTTTTATCTGTTGTAAAATTGATAAGATTGAAAATCGAAAAATTAAAGCGGTAATCAAGGTTATTGGCTTTGTTGTATTCTCATCGTATCTAGTATCTTTAAAAGAAAATGTGGCGTATTTGTTAATTGGTATATTTTCTCTGGTGTATTTGTTATATCAATTCTATTTGAGTGGATTGGAAACTAAATGATTTGTGTCAGCAAGTTTAAGGCAAGCGATAATTCATGAAATTCCAGTTGTATGCAACAAACGTTTGAACACTTTTTGAACACCGCAACCGTGATGAAGTCTTCAAAGCCCCTTTCTATCAGTATTTGAGATTAAGTAAAACGGTTCGATTCCGGTCTGCGGCATTAGTGGAACAAGTTCAGAGAATCACTTTTTTAGAGTGGTTCTCTGAATTTTTTTTATTATTTAATATATAGTGCCAGGAGAGTATAATAGGCATAGAGATTTGAAATTCAGGAGGAAATGCGAATGGAATTTATAGATATGTTGAAAAAAAGACGGAGCATCAGACAGTATACAAAAGAAGCGGTTACAGGAGAGCAACTGCAACTGGTAATAAATGCAGGATTATTATCGCCATCCAGCCGTTCAATCAGGCCATGGGAACTGATCGTAGTGCAAAATAAAGACACATTGCAGAAAATGTCCGAATGTCGCGTCGGTTCGGCAAAAATGCTGGCAAATGCGTCTGCCGCAGTTGTAGTGATAGCCAATGCGGAAAAATCGGATGTATGGATGGAGGACTGTTCAATTGTGATGTCTAATATGCACCTGATGGCAGACAGCCTCGGGCTTGGAAGCTGCTGGATCCAGGGACGTTTACGGGAAACATCGGACGGACAGTCTACGGAAGAGTATCTGCGGGATATATTAGGATATCCGGAGAAAATGCATCTGGAAGCTGTTTTATCATTGGGAATCCCGGCTGTTCATCCGGAAGGACATTCGCTGGATGAGATTCCGGAAAATAAAGTGCATTATGAAAAATATGAAAATTAATATACAGACAAAAGGTAATAATGTGATATTCAAAATAACAGGTGACGTGGAGATATTGGAAACGATTATTGAGAGCGAAAAAAATATTTGAGAAAAATATATTCGGGGACTTGACATATATTGGTTATCGATATATAATCAAGGCAAATAAAAGGAAAGTTCCTGAATATTTTTTTACTCTTTACTATCGATAATCGATATAATATATTGAACGATATAAAGGGTGAAGAAAAAGTTAAGAGAGGAGAGATTTGTATGACACTTAGTAAGAATCAGGTATCCGGTAATACAGCAATGCTGATCTTGAAATTGATTTCAGAGAAAGATATGTACGGCTATGAGATGATCGACACACTGGCAAAGCGTTCAGACAATGTATTTGAACTGAAGGTTGGTACACTTTACCCGCTGCTTCACGGAATGGTGCAGTCAGGGTATCTCAAGTGCTACTCCCAGGAAGCGAATGGAAAGCTTCGAAAGTATTATCAGATCACACCGAGCGGGAAGAAATATCTTGCAAAGATGACAGAAGAGTGGAACCGCTACGCATCCGCAGTACAGAATCTGCTGCAGGCAGAAGTGTAGAAGATGTGTATGAAGATACGAACAGGGGGTGCGAGATTATGAAAGAATATGAATATTTAAAACGTCTTGGAAAATGTATTTCTAACGGTTCTGTAAGAGGAGAGATTTTGGATGAATATAAGGCACATCTGGAAGACTGTCGGGAGGCGCTTATGAAAAATGGCATGAGTAAAGCAGAAGCCGAGGAGGAAGCAGTAAGACAGATGGGCAATCCGGAAGAAGCCGGCAATGAACTCAATCAGATCCATGCGAGAGTGCTTGATTTCAGTATGTTCTGGTGGATGATGTTCTTTGCATTTTTAGTACCTGTATTTGAAGTTATCAGCAGATTAGTGACAGCGGGAAAATATGGAATTGTTGGCTTTATGAATGAGTATCAGGGAATGAATCAGATTCCGCTGCAGGTACACCTGGTAGTCGGAACAGCAATCCTGTGTTACGGAATTATTTTAAGTATCTGGGAAAAATATTCCGGAAAAGAACTGTTCTATGCGTATGGAAGGAACTGGAAAGGAAGTTATCTGACGAACAGCGGAACCGTAATGGCATTGGCAGGTCTGATCTGTTCAGCAGCAATTCCGGTCAGAGGATTTGTAAAAGGAATGATCGGCGTGTTTGCAGCAACAGTGTTGAATATCATTATCCGGACAGTGATGAATCTGATTCGTAACCGCAGAGAGCAAAAATATCTGTGGGAGATTGGACTTGCTGATACAGAAATTACCTGGAACGGCAAAGGTACGATCTGCGGTGGCAATATGAAAGTCCGCGCGAGAGCATCCGAAGAAGGGGCTGTAATCCCGTCAGGTGCACCGATCATGGTCGTAAGTATGGAAGGATTCAAGCCGGTAGTGATAGCAATATAAAGCGTACAAGTGCGAATGATACAGATTGTGATGAATGGCGAAAAGAATAAAAACCAAGATGCAATTTGTAAAATGAGTTTGTTTTCTTAGTGTTACATGATAAAATAGAATCAAGTGAAAAGCGAAAAGATCAGTATGCATTTGCATATTGGTCTTTTTGCCGCTATAGAATTTGGATGAAGCTACCAGTGGCAGATTCATCAATGAAATAATTATAATAAACAAAAGAATGATAAGTGACGAACAAAAAGGGGATTGTTTGGAATGTCAGAGAGAACTTTTAAGAAAAATGAAATTACAGAGGGTGTGATTTGGAAACAGTTATTGATCTTTTTCTTCCCGATCATGCTCGGCACACTGGTACAGCAGTTTTACACAACTGTGGATACGATCATAGTCGGAAGATTTGTCGGCAAGGCAGCGCTTGCCAGTGTGGGTGGACCGGCAGCAGTTATTGCGAATATCGTTATTACTTTTTTTAACGGTCTTGCCAATGGTGCAGCGGTCATTATTGCCCAGTATTATGGATCAAGGGATGAGGAAAGACTGCACGTGGGATTACATACTGCATATGCATTTTCCATTATGACCAGTATTGCGGTTACAGTAGTTGGAGTGATCGGAACGCCGTATTTTTTGAAATGGATGAACACACCGGAAGATATGATGGCAGATTCGACCATTTATCTGCGGGTATATTTTTTTGGAATTATTTTTACCCTTGTGTATAATATGGGAGCAGCGATCATGCGTGCAGCGGGGGATTCCAGAAGACCTCTTCTGTATCTGATCGTATGCAGTGTGATGAATATCATTCTGGATATTGTGATGGTTGTATTCTTACATATGGGCATTGCAGGAGCTGCGCTGGCGACGGTGATTTCGCAGTGCATCAGTGCGGCGTTGGTTACCTACTCGCTGATGCATGCGTATGATGTGATGAAACTGAAGCTCCGTGAAATTCGTATGAACATGTCTGTACTTGCAAAAGAATTAAAAATCGGGATTCCGGGAGCACTGCAGGCATGTGCTTACGGTGTGACAAATGTCATCATCCAGGCAGTGGTAAATGGATTTGGGACAGACACAGCAGCGGGCTGGGCGGCTTATGGAAAGCTGGATATGATCTTCTGGACGGTCAACAGTGCGCTTGGTGTTGCGGTTACAACTTTCGTTGGTCAGAATTACGGAGCCGGTAAGATGGATCGTGTATACAAGAGCATTCGTGTCAATCTTGGAATTTCCTATTTATTTAACGGAGTTGTGCTGATTGTACTGTATGTTTTCTGCGAACCGCTGTATCATCTGTTTACGACCGATCAGGCAGTCATAGATATCGGAGTTTATATGCTCAGATTCCTTGTGCCAAGCTACCTGCTAAGCGTACTGCTTGAGAATCTGACCGGCGGACTGAGGGGCTTAGGTGATGTGTTATGGCCGACGATCTTTACGTTTGCAGGATTGTTCTTTGTGAGATTGCCTTGGACGATGATCATGACGCAGCTCCATCATAATGTGGAGACTTTACTGATCAGTTACCCGCTTGCGTGGGGGACAACGATTATTTGCCTGATTCCATACTATTTTTGGAGAAAAAAGAAGAAAATGTCGCAGATTGCTTGACCTTCAAGTGACTTGATAGTGTATTGTTGAGCCATCAAAAGAGATGATCATCATATATTATCAGGAAAGAAGGAAGTAGGATGCGAGAGAGAAGAGGTTATAATATGAATATCAAAGAAGTTGAAAAAGTTACCGGACTTACGAAAGCAAATATCCGGTTTTATGAAGAAGAAGGGCTGGTGTGCCCAAAACGAAATGAACAGAATAATTATCGTATCTATACAGAGGTAGAGATAAAACGTTTACAGGAAGTAAAAAAATTAAGACTGCTTGGAATTTCCATTCCGGAGATCCAGAAGATCTATGCGGAAGAATTATCATTGCAAAAAGCAATGGAAAGACGTTTGAAAGAGATTAGGGAAGAGGAGCGATTACTTCAGGAGACAAGGGCAATCTGTCAGAAAGCGATTCGCGCGAACTGGAATCTGAATGAGATTGACCGGTTAGAAATCAAGGAGTCAAAAGAAGAGTGGCAGGAGCGGCTCAGAAAATTAATGACAGAAGACCTTGTGCAGACAAAACTTACGAGAAATGAGCTCAATAATACAATTGGCTTGTTGTTCAGTGCAGGTATGCTGATCAGTATGCTGACCGTGTATTTTATGAATGTTACCTGGATAAAGGAGTATATGTATATTGGAGTTGCAGCAATTGGAGTGGAAGTTGCGTTTCTGATCATATCTGCGATGTCCTCCGATATAAAAGTACATATGGGTATACTGTTTGCTGGGGCGATTGCACAGCCAGTCGCACTTACTGCGGTGATGGGATTTGTAATGGAACTGATACATGATTCGCGGAAATCACATACTGCGTATATGAAGATGGAATACCATTATATTATCGGGCTTTATGTTCTGACATTGCTTTTAGGTATCTTGCTCTGGCTTGGCTCTAAAGTCTGGAAAATGGCATTACAGTCACTTGCCGTTACACTGCTTATTGGAATCATCGGTGTGGGTGTGTTGACAGGTGGATTTTATGTTTCTTACAGAGGACTTCTGGGAATGCAGGGTTCGCTTATATTTGCAGCCGGAGCGCTGGTGTATGTAGTAACAGTTCTTGGTGTATGGCAGCATGCCAACAGTGACTGGAAAGCATACAACCGTTATCATGGCGTGTATACAGCGGGGCAGATGGTTAATGTATTTGCTACGATTATGAGTGCAGTTGGATACAACAGCTGGCGTAACTGGAGAAGATAGAGTGAGAACAGATAGACAGGTGGATTATGATTTGGAAGACTCCGCAGATTTGTGGAAAGATTACGGAGAGAACAACATTGATTTTCGAAAAAAACAGAGTTTTGGTTATTCCAGGGAATTGTAATCAGAATCTGTGTGTGATACTATAAATAAATAGTATCAAAAACAAAGGAGATTTTACGATGAACTTTTTGGAAGAACGGATTGTAAAAGATGGGATTGTAAAAGATGGAAATGTACTGAAAGTAGACAGTTTCCTAAATCATCAGATGGATATTGAACTGTTTAATGAGATCGGTAAGGAATTTAAGAGACGTTTTGAAGGCAAGAATATTAATAAGATTCTTACAATAGAAGCTTCCGGTATCGGAATTGCCTGTATTGTAGCACAGTATTTTAACGCACCGGTTGTATTTGCGAAGAAGACGAAGAGCATCAATCTGGAAGGTGAAATGTATGTAGCAGAAGTAGAATCTTTTACACACAAATGCAAGAACCAGGTTATTGTTGCGAAGAAATTTTTAAGCGAAGATGACCATGTGTTATTAATTGATGATTTCCTTGCAAACGGATGTGCACTTCAGGGATTGATCCAGATTGTGCAGTCTGCCGGTGCAACCGTAGAAGGCATCGGAATTGTAATTGAGAAGGGATTCCAGGCAGGTGGAAGAGTCATCCGTAATCTGGGATTCCAGTTAGAGTCGCTGGCGATCGTTGACAATATGAACACTGAGACAGGAGAAGTTTATTTCAGAGAGCAGTAAAGAAAGACCGGTGCATCAGGTGGTGCACCGGTCTTTTTGAGAGGGTAAAATGAAAAATCTATATAAACTGTTATTCAGTAATTGTCTAGGCGAGGTCCGGCAGACATAAGAGCTACTCCCCAGGCTATACATCCGACGTCCTCTTTAGTTGATACTGTTAGTATATAAGCAAATTGTGACGGCAATATGACAAAAACTGGAAATGTTTATAAAATTTCTTAAGAAAATCTTATCCTAACCTAAAGGATTTTATAATGGTCAGGGAAGGCATTTTTTCTTACAGCGTGTGAATAAATTTCAGAAAATCAGCACGTCCCTGTTCGGTGCATTTATATACACCGGCATCTTCCAGTACGTGTGTGAAGACGTTGCCAACCTCTTTCTGAAGGATTTCCATAACATTTTCTTTTGTAATATTGTCGTAAGTCGGAAGAAATTCTTCTACCCAGTCTGCATGCTTTTCGATTTTTTTGTTTGAACGGATATCTTTGCCATTTACAATGTAATCGGCAAGAAGTTCCAGTTCTTCTTTCAGACGGGATGGAAGTACGGCAAGTCCCATAACTTCGATCAGTCCGATATTTTCCTTCTTAATATGATGATACTGTGCATGCGGGTGATAAACACCTAACGGATGTTCGTCGGTCGTAATGTTGTTGCGAAGTGTCAGATCCAGCTCATAAGTATCACCGTTTTTTCTGGCAATCGGTGTAATCGTGTTGTGCGGTTCACCGTTTGTTTCAGCATAAATAAATGCATCTTCATCCGTATAAGATCTCCAGCAGTTTAATACATGTTCCGCAAGATCGATCAGGCGTGATGTGTCTTTGCTGCGGATGCGAAGTACGGATAATGGCCATTTTACAATACCGGCTTCCACATCTTCATATCCCGGAATCGTTACCGGAAGTTCGATTTTTGCTTTCGCCATGGCGAATGTATAGTGTCCGCCCTGAAAATGATCGTGGCTTAAGATAGAGCCACCGACAATCGGAAGATCGGCATTGGAACCAAGGAAATAATGTGGAAATAATTTGATAAAATCAAATAATTTGGTAAATGCAGCACGGTCGATCTTCATTGGCACATGTTCACCATTAAAGACGATGCAGTGCTCATTATAGTATACATATGGGGAATACTGGAATCCCCAGTTACTCTGATTGATCGTAATCGGAATAATACGGTGGTTTTCTCTCGCCGGATGATTGACTCTTCCGGCGTAACCTTCATTTTCCATGCAAAGCTGACATTTCGGGTAGCTGCTTGCGGCAGCATTTCTTGCGGCAGCGATTGCTTTTGGATCTTTCTCCGGTTTGGATAAATTGATTGTAATGTCAATTTCACCGTATGGAGAATCGACTTTCCACTTCAGGTCTTTTGCTACGCGGTAGCGGCGGATGTAATCACTGTCCTGACTGAATTTATAATAATAGTCCGTTGCTTTTTCTGGGGAAATAGCATATTTTTCCCAGAAAGCTGCCTGTACCTGTGCGGGTCTTGGAAGCAGACAGTTCATAAGCTTTGTGTCGAAGAGATCGCGGTAAACAACATTGTCTTCAATGATTCCACGTTCTACGGCAATATTTAAAAGGTTTGCAAGGATTGTTTCAAGATCCGGAGAGCCATAAGCCACAGCTTCCGGCTCTTCGTAGTTATCTTCGTGAAAAAGATCTAACAGAAGATTTGTTGTATAGATCCGTTCACATTCCGGTGTCAGTCCGGTTCTGATTCCATAGTCTACTAAATGTCTGATATTTTCATATAACATCTGAATTCCTCCTAGCTCAGACGGTGTGCGCCATCGCCAACTTCTACAACATAGAACTCAGCAGTGTTTCCGGTCTGCTCTTTATATCCGTTACCAACTTTTTCGATAAATGTATCAACCGCATCGTTTTTTACAATGCTGACAGTACATCCGCCGAATCCGCCTCCTGTGATACGGGAACCGATAACGCCCGGGATTTCCCATGCAAGGTCTACGAGAATATCGATTTCTTCGCAGGATACTTCGTAATCATTTTTTAGAGAAATGTGGGATTCGTTCATCAATTTACCAAATTCTTCAATATTGTTTGCTTTCAATGCAGCGACTGCACGGATGGTTCGCTGGTTTTCGTATACAGCATGTTTTGCACGGAGCTGTCTTACAGGATCTTTGATTGTATCTTTGTGTGCTTCGAACTCTGCTTCCGTAAGATCGCCGAGAGTAACGATCGGCATTTCGGATTTCAGTTCTTCCAGAGCAGTTTCACATTCACTTCTGCGGTCATTGTATGCAGAATCTACAAGACTGTGTTTTACTTTACTGTTTGTGATAACGATTTTTGCATCTGGGAGTACAACCGGTGCATATTCGTATTCCAGAGTATTTGTGTCAAGGAAAATCGCATTGTCTTTTTTACCCATGGCACTTGCAAACTGATCCATGATTCCACAGTTGCAACCATTGAAGTTATTTTCAGAATACTGTCCGATCTGTGCAATCTCCGGCATCGTAATCTCATCAAATCCAAACATATCTTTTAACACAATACCTGTCAGTACTTCCAGGGAAGCAGAAGAGGACAGTCCGGAACCGTTTGGAATATCACCGTAAATAGCAATGTCCATTCCCTGCGGAAGTTTGTAGCCGCGTTTCTCGAATGTCCACATCACTCCCTTTGGATAGTTTGTCCAGTCTGCTTTTTCATCTGGTACAAGGTCATCAAGACTTGTCTCAATCACACCAAGGGAAGCGAAGTTTTCAGAATAGAAGCGGAGAACACGGTCGTCTCTTTTTCTTGCTACCGCATAAGTTCCAAGTGTTAATGCACATGGAAATACGTGTCCGCCATTATAATCTGTATGTTCTCCGATCAAGTTTACGCGTCCAGGTGCGAAATACGTGCGGATATCTCCGTCGGCACCGAAAAGATTCTGAAAAGTTTCCATTAATTTCTCTGTCATTTTTTATTCTCCATTCTTTTTTATTTTATAGTTGCGATAAATGCTTTGTTGAACTATGATAATAATAATGAGATAAATAAACACTCGCAATAAGAATAATAGACAATACTATAAGAATATTGAGGAAGTGGAAAATGCAGATTAATATTGAAGAGAATCAGAAAGAAATCAAGGAACATGGCAGTTACAGTTTCCCGTTAAATGTAGCTGTGGAGCATATTGAGTCCTATGAACAGGGTGCATTTTTGTGGCACTGGCACCCGGAGATCGAGATTACGAAGATCGTATCCGGAGAGATGGAATACCACATTAATGAAAAGATATATAATCTGGAAGAGGGCGAAGGTATGTTTGGAAACAGCCGGACGCTGCATGCCGGATACCGGCGTGACCGGAAGGAATGTACATATTTATCCATTACCTTTCATCCGCGTCTGGTTTATGGATATGAGGGAAGTGTTTTTCACAGTAAATATGTGGAGCCATTGGTTGATGACAGCAGTTTTGCAGCGCTTAAGCTGGAAAAAGATATAGAGTGGCATCAGGACATTTTGCGGCGGATGGTTAAGATCCAGAAACTTATGGATGAACAGCCGGAAGATTATGAGATGCAGATCCAGCAGGAAGTCCTTAGGATCTGGGATTATCTGTACCGGGAATACAGAAAAAGACCGCATGCAAAAGCGGAGAGCGCAGTGCATCTGGAACGTCTCAGGAAAATGCTTTCTTACATGGAACAGAATTACAGCCGTGACATCAATCTGGATGATATAGCAGCACATGTGAATATTTGTAAAAGTGAATGTTGTAGATTTTTTAAGAAACATATGGATATGACCATTCTGGAATATCTGATGTCTCTTCGGATACAGAAAAGTATTCCACTTCTGAAAAAAGGAAAGAGCGTTGCAGAGACAGCCGGACTGGTTGGATTTGCCAGCCCGGCGTATTTTGGCCAGATTTTCAAGCGGTACATGCACTGTACGCCGAAGTCTATACAGAAGTAATAACAAGATTTAAGCAAATTTACGGATTTTCAGCGGCACACCAAGGTCAGCGGTCAGCTTCTTACAGGCTTCAATCTGATCTTCCGGGAGAACATCTACAATGGATAATCTTACCGACGGGATCACTTTATGGGCTTCCTGTGCAAAGGAAAGCATAGCTTCAAAAGCTCCTTCGAAACGAGGTCTTGTGACAGCATTGTATTTTTCGGCATCCGGTGCATTCAGACTGATGGAAAGTGCATCGACAACCGGGGCAAGTTCCGGAACAATATCTCGTCCGTGCTGAAGATTGCCAAGTCCGTTTGTATTAATGCGGATTTTTACACCGTATTTTTCTTTGGCATATTTTGCGGATGCCAGAAGGATGTCGAGCGCACAGGTCGGTTCTCCATAACCGCAGTAAACAAGCTCATCATAACCGGTAAAATCAAAAGCATCCATGGCAGCTTTAATCTCTTCCAGTGTCGGATCTTTTTTGTGCCAGAGGGTCTCGGCATCACCGACACCGTCTTCGTGACTTCGGATGCAGAAGGTGCATCTGCAGTTGCATTGATTTGTAATGTTTGCGTATACCTGGTTTTTGTATGTGTATAAAATGTCAGCCATTTTTTGTTCTCCTATCTTAAAGTATTTCATTAGAAAGCTGTCTGCGGCAGCTCAAGCAGATAATATTTTAGATTTACTGATATAAAATCAATTCTGCTTTATTTTTGATATGTGCTTTATCCATTGCACATGCAAGTACAAGGAAAATCACAGCACTTCCACCGGACTGTACAGCGCTTCCTGCAAAAGAAACGATGACAGATATCCAGGAACCAAAGAGGATTCCTTGGGCAAGATAATAACCGGTTGCGGAAATAAGAGCGGCGAGGAAAGGTGCAATGATATTACGTCCGTTCAGCATGCGACCGTTTTTGCTTGTAAATGGTAATGTGATCAGCATCTTGATTATAATCGTTGCCGGCGCCCACATTGGTGCAGTCAGAAGGTCTGCAAGTCCTCCGCCGATCGCAGCGGCAGCCATCGCATATGGTCTTGGCAGGATCACAGCTGCGACATAGATCAGGGCATCACCGAAGTGGATATATCCACCGTTTGCACCGTAAGGTATATGACAGATATATGCAGTCATCAAGGTGATGATTGCTGCGAATAATCCGGTGACAGTCAATAAAGTAACTGGTTTTTGCTGTTTCTCATTCATTATTAAATCTCCTTTTTTAATCCGGCAGTAAGCATTGCCAGATATTGCTCATAATTTACACCATCATTAGCCGGAATATGTTCCCTGACAGAGTCAGTAAGTGCGGCTTCCAGAAATGTACCGGCGAGTTTAATGGTGGCTGGTACGTCATATCCCCTTGCAATCCCTGCGCTTAAGCAGGAAGCAAAAAGATCTCCGGTTCCGGAATAACTGCCACCGATATATGGAAAAGCGACAAGTGTCTGCACTTCTTTTGTAACATAGAGGTTTCCCATTTTGCGAGTTCCGTCATTATCAGAAAAACGGATTCCGGTTACAATAACTTTAGAAGGTCCGGCTTCACAAAGACTCTGTGCCAGCTTCACGATTTCTTTCATCATAGATTCTGCATCGGAAATGGCAACCAGTTCATGATAAGAAGCATCCGTGAGTAATGTCAGCTCTGTCAGATTTGGTGTGATAATGTCAGCGGTCATGGCAAGTTTTTTCATTTTGCGCAACAGTTCGGGAGTGAACATTGCGTAGGTGTGCCCATCGTCCCCCATAACCGGATCGACTAATAAGAATGTGTCCGGTGTGTCAAATGTTTCTACGAAATGAAAAATCTGGTCAATTTGCTGCTCGCTTGCTACGAATCCGGTGTAAATACCGTCAAAAGTCTGCCCCATCTTTTTCCATTCGCTTCGAAAATACTCCATCTTCTCTGTATAATCATCACAATAATAACTCGGATATCCGGTCTGAGCGGATAACACTGCTGTCGGCAGCGGACAGGGCTGCACTCCCATAGCGGCAATGACAGAGATTGCTGCAGTAAGAGAACACCTGCCGAATCCGGATAAATCATTGATTACGGCAATTTTTTTTGTCATAGTGTAACTTCCCTTCATCAAAACTACACTTATCTTAGCACTAAAGTGGTGTGTTTGAAAAAGCCAGATATAACAAAACTAAGCAAGCCAGTTAAAGGAGATAAAAATAGGTGGGTTTCAAGTATAAAATGTGATAAGATAAATACAAATTGAAAAAGTATATCTTAATATTAGAGAAAGATGGGGAATGAATTTATGATTACGCCAATTCAGAAGAATAAAGTATACGAAGATATATCAACACAGATAAAAAAACAGATTGAAGACGGGACCTGGAAAGAGGGAGAACGTATTCAAGGGGAAATAGAACTGGCAAAAGAATTCCAGGTTGGCAGAAGTTCCATAAGAGAGGCAATAAAATCTTTGCAGGTGTTAGGAATCCTGGAGGCGCGGACCGGACAGGGAACTTATATTGCACCGAATGCGTTACAGAGAATCAATGATAATCGTCTGATGGAAATGATGAGCAATGAACATTATTATGATGAGATCTTACAGTGCAGATTAATATTGGAATCTCAGGCGGCTTACCTTGCAGCAAAGCAGTGTACGGAAGAAGATATTGCATATTTACAGAAAAATTATGAAGAGATGGTAGAAGATACGTTACAGGGCCGGGATGAAGAGTCTGAAAAAAAAGGACATGAATTTCATGCTTACATTGTGAAGATGCTTCATAATGATGTGCTGATGGCGCTATATAATTCATTGGTGCAGATGGTTTTGGAGGAAAGAGAAGAGTTTGAAAAGGACTCGGAGCTTGAAGAGGTGTTATCATACCATCGTGAACATGGTGAGGTGATTCAGGCATTAAAAGATCATGATGCCGAGCGAGCTCGAAAGATTGTGGAATATCATTTAACTAGAAAAATGAGAAATAAATAGAATAAAAACATGAGTTGTCTAAATTGTTGCGACAACTCATGTTTTTTTGAAACAATTTCAAATAACTACTTGACTTTTGATGGATTTAATGTATATTAAATGTAAGGCTGTCAGACAACCAGACAATACAAAATAACAAGGAGGATACAAGGAATGAGAAAAAGAGTCTTGAGTGCGATTTTTGCATGCGTCTTTGCGGTTGGACTTCTTGCAGGATGTGCGAATAGTGGTCAAAATGCATCCGGCGAGACGAAAAGTGGAAAAAGAATTTGGAAATTTGCACACACAAGAGCGGAAGGCACGGATAACGATAAACTTGCCAATGAATTTGCGGATAAATTGACGAGTCAGATGGATAATTTACAGATTAATATTTATCCAAACAACCAACTGGGGGATTATACGGTTGTTCAAGAATGCGCAGGTATGGGAGAAATCCAGTTAATGTTAGGATCGATGTCGCCATCTGTTAACTCTACGTTATCTGTACAAATTGCTCCATATCTGGCAACAAGCTGGGATGAAGCAATGGCATTGTATAATTCGAATGACGGAATGGTATATCAGTATGTAAGCGGCCAGTTGAAAAAAGAAAATATCAAACTTTTAGCCGTAATTCCTAAATATTTCGGTGCAATTATGACAACAAAGCCAGCGAAAAATATTGAAACCCCAGGTGCAAAAAAAGGACTGAAAATTCGTGTTCCTCAGCAAAAAGCATTTGAAGAGTTCGGAACTGCAATTGGCTTTTCCACAACACCGTTGCCGACATCTGATACATTTACTGCGTTACAGACAGGAGTTGTAGATGGTGTGTCTGGTGGTGGTGCAGAACAGTACTGGAACGATTACGGTGAATTGTGTAAATATTTGTATTGTACAAAGACGCATATGGAATGTCACTGGATCTATATGAGTATGGATACCTGGAAAACATTGTCGGCAGAGGAAAAGCAGATTGTGCAGAAGAGTGCAAAAGAAATTGAGGATGAAGCATTTAAACTTGCTAAGAGTAATGAGAAAAAGTATATTAAGTTATTCAAAGAAAAAGGTGTAGAAGTATACGAACCGGGAAATAAAGTAATCGATGATTATCGAGATTATGTGCGGAAAAAAGTATGGCCAAAAATTGGTTCTGAATATGGTTCCGTATGGGGCAAGTTGAGTAAGAAGATTCAAAATCAATAGGAGGAAAAAGAGATGAAAGTACTTGGAGAAAAAATAGAACGCTTTCTTGACATAGTTGGAAATGTCTGTGAAGTCATTTGTTCTATATTGGCTTTATTTATGGTATTCCTCGTGACGTTACAGGTTATTTTACGATTTTTTAATATGCCTTTATTTGGAATTGAAGAATTACTGACATTTCCTACTATTTGGGTATATTTCCTTGGCGGAGCGTGTGCAGCATATACGAATTCCCATATTGAATGCGGACTTGTGAAGGCGGTTTCAAAAAATAAACATGCAGTTCAGATTACAGAAATCATTTGTAATATCGGTGCCAGTGCATTAGCAATATATGTGTTTGACTGGGCGGTACAATATTCGATACATAGTCTGGAAATCGGAAAGAAAAGTGCAGTGCTTGGAATCCCTATGCCAATCGGAGAACTGGCAATTCTTACAGGATTGACACTGATGTGTGTATATACATTAGTCGGAACTGTAAAAAATATCGTTAAATTCAAAGAAAAATGGGAAGAAGGAGGAAATAGATCATGAATGTAATGGTTGCATTTGCAATTTGTATGTGCTTGTTATTGATTCTGTTATTGATAGGTATTCCATTACCGTATTGTTTTGCCGGAGCTTTGATTTTCCTGGTAGCAACTTGTAATGTGCCTGTGAGATCTTTGTTTGTGTGGGGATATTCACAGATGATCAGTACCTCGCTTCTTGCAGTACCGATGTTTGTAATAGCAGGAAATTTAATCGCAGAAAGCGGCATGGCAGAGAAACTGGTAGGACTTGCCAGAGTATTTGTAGGAAAAATTAAAGGCGCGCTCGGAGTTATCGTTGTTGTCATTTGTGGTATCATGGGAGCTATTTCAGGAAGTGCATTCACCGGAATAGCAGCTCTTGGAGGAATTATGATTCCAGAGCTTCGAAAAGAAGGATATTCCAGAGGATTTGCGACTTCTTTGGTGACTTGTTCCTCTATTTTGGGAAGCTTAATTCCACCGAGTGTTCCTCTTATTATTTATGGTTGGGCAACAGGAACCAGTATTCTGGCAGGCTTTCTTTCAACTGTAGTACCTGGAATTTTAACAATTATAACCTTTTCTGTTTTAAATATTGTATATGCAAGAAAATATGCGAATGCTCCGGTAGTAGAAGAAACAGTAGCAGAAGAAAAGCCAAAATCAAAGAAAAAAGTAATCATTGAATCCATTCCTGCACTTATGATGCCTGTAATTATTCTTGGAGGAATTTACGGAGGTATCTTTACTGCAACGGAAGCTGCGTCTGTATGTGCGGTGCTTGCAATTTTATTAGGAATCTTTGTGTATCGCAGATTGAAAGCAAAAAATACGCTGAATATGTTACGATCTACAGCATCTTCTATAGGATCTATTTTTATGATGATCTTTTTCTGTCTGTTACTGAGTCAGGCAATGACACAGCTTCAGATTCCACAGATGCTCGTAAATGTATTCCTTGGGTTCACAGATAATAAATATGTTGTTCTGCTGATGGTAAATGTATTTCTCCTTTTTGTAGGAATGATTGTTAATGATACAACAGCAATTATGCTTTGTGCTCCGCTGTTACTTCCATTAATTAATGCATATGGAATCTCACCGGTGCATTTTGCAGCAATTATGGTTGTAAATTTATCGGCAGGATGCCTGACACCTCCATATGCAAGTGTGTTGTATTTTGGAATGAAAATCGGCCATGCGGAATTTGGAGAAATGATGAAAAATACAGCCGTATTTTTACTGATCGGATATCTGCCGATTGTGTTACTTACTACTTATATTGAACCAATTTCTATGGCATTACCAAGACTGTTTGGCCTTGTGTAAAAGAAAGAGGAGAGGAAAATGGAAACAAGTATTTTTGAAATAATAGGACCGGTTATGATCGGTCCGTCCAGCTCTCACACAGCTGGTATGGCCAGAATAGGAATGATGGCAAATCGTATTTTACAGGTGGAAGCAGCTTCTGTCAGATTGACGTTGAGTCCGAAAATGAGAACTACTTATTATGGACATCGTTCTGATGCAGCACTTTTTGGCGGAACGCTTGGAATGTCGGAAGATGATCCGGAGATTCGTGATGCAATTGCAATCGCACATGCGAACGGAGTGGAGACAAAGGTAGATTTTCTGGAAGAAGGAAAATATCCGGAAAATTCAGCCAGAGTTACAGTATATACAAAAGATGGTGAAGAATATTCCGTATTTGGAACTTCAATAGGTGGCGGAAGCATTCTTATCAGTGAAATTGACCGGGTTCCTATGCGTCTGACAGCGGATACCTGGCATGTGATAGTATGGAGTGAAACAGAGCTGGCAAAAGAGACATTTGCAGGAGCAAAAGAAGTACAGCAGGGCATTTCAGAAAAACAAGAATATGTAACGTGTGGTACGTTTCTTGAAAAACCGGATGAGAGTATGCTTGAGCTGCTTCGCGGGCAGAACATGGTGAAAAAAATAAGTCTTGCGTCACCGGTTCTTGCCTATGGATCCTCTAAAAGACATGTAGAATGGATCAGTTCTTGTGACAGCGTTTGTGAATATGCTGAAAAGGAGAATTTAACACTGGCAGAGACTGCTGTCAGATATGAATCCTTACGATCCGGATTTTCGGAAAAAGTAATTCGTGACCGAATGCATGAACAGTGGCTTTTGATGAAAGAATCTGTGAAAAAAGGACAGGAAGAGCATCAGCTGCTCTATGGACTTACCAGTGGAAAAGATGGAAAAATGCTGATGCAGGCAGTGGAGAAAGAAGAGACGATTTCAGGAGGTACGATTCCACTTGCGACAGCAATGGCTCTTGGAGTTATGGAATATAATGGCTCCATGGGATGTATTGTCGCAGCTCCAACTGCAGGTTCCTCAGGAATTGCACCTGGATGCATGACTGCATTGCAACAGGTACATCAACTTTCAGATAAACAGATTGAAGACGGGCTGTTTGTAAGTGCATTGATTGGCGTTATAATGGCTGCTTGTGATGTGTCTTTTTCAGGATCTGTCGGAGGCTGCCAGGGAGAAGTAGGAGTATCCAGTGCAATTACATCAGCAGGTATGGCCAGTATTTTCACTGAAGATAAGGAAGCAATTATGCATGCAATGGCTATTTGTATGAAGAATTTGCTGGGACTTGTGTGTGATCCGATAGCAGCACCGATTGAAGTTCCATGTATAAAGCGAAATGCAGTTGGTGTGGCAAATGCTTATATTTCTTCCGATATGGCTTTGGCAGGAGTAAGAAGCTTTATTCCGCCGGACGAGGTGATCGATGCACTGATTGATGTAGAGAAGCGCCTGCCATCAGAATTAAAGTGTGCAACAATAGGTGGACTGGCATGTACCAAAACAGCTGTGTGTACACGAAAAAAATTAACGCAGTAGATTTTTAACATAGAACCCTATAATATGAAAATGAAAAAGAGACTTACGCATGAATGATATGCTCCCCTTCTATGGAGTGTACAAACAGAGTGAAGTCTCTTTTTCGTTGTTTATAGACAAAAAATATGATAGAATATGTGAGAATTTTAACCTGATAATATTGTATAAGAAGGAATAGAAGAGAAAATGGAAAATCTGATATTTAGTTTAAATGCAACCGTCCCGATTTTTTTACTTATGATCCTGGGACTATTATTCCACAAAATCGGATGGATTGATGATGTATTTGCACAGAAAATGAACAAATTCGTATTTGTGGTTCCGCTTCCGGTTTTAGTGTTTAGTGATCTGGCCACAGTCGATTTTCACGAAGTATGGAATATGAAATTTGTATTGTTTTGTTTTCTGGCAACATTTCTCAGTATTACATTGGTATCATTTATGTCACTGGGGTTAAAAGAAAGAGCTTTGAGAGGAGAATTTATTCAGGCATCCTACAGAAGCAGTGCTGCACTTCTTGGAATTGCATTTATACAGAATATATACGGAAATGCAGGAATGGCACCGGTTATGATCATTGGAAGTGTGCCGCTTTATAATATTATGGCAGTATTGGTGTTATCCATTTTTAAGCCGGGACAGAGTGGACTTGATAAGGCTGTTTTAAAAAGAACAGCAAAAGGTATTGTGACGAATCCGATTATTTTAGGAATTGTAGCAGGACTTCTCTGGTCTGCACTTGGACTTAAGATGCCACATATTATGCAGAAGACGGTAACAAATATTGGCGGTGTTGCAACGCCGATGGGGCTTATGGCAATGGGAGCTACTTTCGATATAAAGAAGGCATTTGCAAAAGTGAAACCGGCAGCAGTTGCGACGTTTATGAAATTAATCGGTCTTGCAGCAATCTTTCTTCCAATTGCGATTACATTGGGGTTCCGAAGAGAAGAACTGGTGGCGATACTGGTAATGCTGGGATCAGCGACAACCGTAAGCTGTTTTGTGATGGCGAAAAATATGGGACATGAGGGCGTTCTTAGTTCCAGCGTTGTAATGCTTACCACCCTGTTCAGCGCATTCACACTGACAGGATGGCTGTACATATTAAAAAGCATGAACTTTATATAGTTCATGCTTTTCAAAACTTTTGATACTAATGACAAACTTTGCAAGGCCTTTTCTTTGGACATGAGGCGAGTGATCCTGATTTTACAACACGAGAGCGGCTAAGCGTAGGGCAGCTTCTGGTGCTGTGGTAGACTTGTCCGGAAGGAGTCCAATATACGGTTCCAGAAGTCTTTTTCGGTTTTGGTTTTCTCTTTTTAGTAATGATCCGTACTTTGCACGTAGCTTTTTTTCCGGATTTTAAGGTGACAGTTATTTTAACTTTTCCGTTTTTCTTTGCTTTGATTTTCCCGGTTTGTGTGACAGATGCCAGTTTTTTATTGCTAGATTTCCATTTTTTTACAGAATCTCCTCTTCCATAGGAAACTTTAAGCTTTTTTGATTTTCCCTTATAAAGCGTTAGCGATTTTGGTGCTATTTTAGCATATGCTTTTATTTTTGGAGTTGTTTTGGTTTGAATGCTGTCGCAATACCAACAAAAGCGTTCTTTTGTACCGGTTCTAAATACAGTTGCTTCTTTTACTACCTCCCATTCAGACCAGTCGTGTGTGCAGACATCAGCATCTGAATCAGCGGCCTGTGCCGGTAATGGCATAGGAAGCAGAACTGTCAGCAATAAAGCGACTAACAGTGTGGTAAATTTCTTTTTCATGATTTCTTCCCTCTTTCTATCGATTATGATAACTTTATTATAAGAAGTAAAAAAGTGCAAGTCAAACCTTAAGGATTTCTGAAATCTGTGTAAAATCCTTGACAAAAACAGAATCGATAGATATGATGTTTAGTGAGTTTATACGTAAAGGCGTTGAAGAAGAGGAGTATGTATCATTCCCTGTCAGAGAGAACTGTCCGCAGGCTGGAAGGCAGTTTCAGAATCAGAAGATACAGAAGGTAGCTTTGGATGCCGGATATCTGAAATGACAGATTACGAACTGGTCAGCAGATTTAGAGATCAGAGGAACAAGTAGGATATCCCGGAGTCATTCCCGTTAAAGAATAAGATGAGAGATATGGAAGAGTTTCTTCTATATAATAAAGGTGGTACCGCGGTTACAGTCGCCCTTTACGTGTGTAAAGGGCGTTTTTAATTGTCCAAATGTGACCAAAGTGTGAAATAAGAACTTATGAGGAATTATGAGGAGGAAACAATGAGTCAGAACTTAGAGACCACATACAATCCAAAAGAGATTGAATCAAAATTATATGAAAAATGGTGTGAAAACCAGTATTTTCATGCAGAAGTAGACAGAAGTAAGAAACCATTTACAACAGTAATGCCACCACCGAATATTACCGGTAAGCTGCATATGGGACATGCTTTAGACAATACACTGCAGGACATTCTGATCCGTTATAAGAGAATGCAGGGGTATAATGCTCTGTGGATTCCGGGAACAGATCATGCAGCAATCTCTACAGAAGTAAAAGTTACCAATCAGTTAAAAGAAGAAGGAATTGATAAAAAAGAACTTGGAAGAGAGAAATTCTTAGAGAGAACATGGCAGTGGAAAGAAGAGTATGCCGGAACAATCGAAGGACAGTTAAAGAAACTTGGTGTTTCCTGTGACTGGGACAGAGAGCGATTTACAATGGATGAGGGCTGCTCCAAGGCTGTAGAGCAGGTATTTATCAGCCTGCATGAGAAAGGATTTATTTACAAAGGATCCCGTATCATTAACTGGTGTCCGGTATGTAAGACATCCCTTTCTGATGCGGAAGTAGAGCATGAAGAGCAGGATGGATTCTTCTGGCATATCAAATATCCGATCGTTGGAACAGATGATTTCCTTGAGATTGCGACAACACGTCCGGAGACAATGCTTGGAGATACGGCAATCGCAGTACATCCGGATGATGAGAGATACAAAGATATCGTAGGAAAAAAATGTCTTCTGCCGTTGACAGACAGAGAGATTCCGATCGTTGCAGATTATTATGTAGACAAAGAATTCGGAACAGGCGCTGTTAAGATTACACCGGCTCACGACCCGAACGACTTTGAAGTCGGAAAACGCCATAATCTGCCGGAGATCAATGTCATGAACGATGATGCGACGATCAACGAACAGTATGGTGGTAAATATGCAGGTATGGATCGTTACGAAGCAAGAAAAGCAATGGTTGCTGATCTGGAAGAGCAGGGATATCTTGTAAAGGTTGTTCCGCACTCTCATAATGTTGGAACACATGACCGTTGCCACACAACGGTTGAACCGATGGTAAAGCAGCAGTGGTTTGTGAAGATGGACGAACTCGCAAAACCGGCGATCAATGCGATCAAGACTGGCGAATTAAAATTCGTTCCGGAGCGTTTTAACAAGATTTATCTGCACTGGCTGGAAAATATCCGTGACTGGTGTATTTCTCGCCAGATCTGGTGGGGACACAGAATCCCGGCTTACTACTGTGATGATTGCGGAGAAGTTGTTGTATCTCACGGTATGCCGGAAAAATGCCCGAAATGCGGATGTACACATCTGACACAGGACGAAGATACACTGGATACATGGTTCAGTTCAGCGCTGTGGCCGTTCTCAACACTTGGATGGCCGGATCAGAGCGAAGATCTGGATTACTTCTATCCGACAGATGTGCTTGTAACAGGATATGATATTATCTTCTTCTGGGTAATCCGAATGGTATTCTCAGGATATGCACATACTGGAAAAGCGCCGTTCCATACCGTATTTATTCATGGACTGGTAAGAGATTCACAGGGACGTAAGATGAGTAAGTCTCTTGGAAATGGTATCGATCCACTGGAAATCATCGACCAGTACGGAGCAGATGCGCTGCGTATGACACTGATTACCGGTAATGCACCTGGTAACGATATGCGTTTCTATAATGAAAGAGTTGAGGCAAGCCGAAACTTTGCAAATAAAGTATGGAATGCGTCACGTTTCATTATGATGAACCTGGATGAGAAGAAATTAGAAGAACCTGCAAAAGACAGCTTGCATCCGTCAGATCAGTGGATCTTATCAAAATGCAACACATTGATTAAAGATGTGACAGAAAACATGGATAAATTCGAACTCGGAATTGCATTGTCTAAGCTGTATGACTTTATCTGGGATGAGTTCTGTGACTGGTATATCGAGCTTGCAAAATATCGTATTTACCATGCAGAAGAAGATCCAAAGGGAGCAAATGACGCACTCTGGACATTAAGAAAAGTTCTGAAAGACTCTCTGAAATTACTGCATCCGTATATGCCATTCGTAACAGAAGAGATTTACGGCAAACTGATTCCGGAAGAGGAGTCACTGATGATGTCTGCATGGCCGGAATATGACGAAGCTCTGAACTTTCCGGAAGCTGAGCGCATTGTAGATCACTACAAAGAGATTGTACGTGGTATCCGTAACGTACGTGCAGAGATGAACGTTCCGAATTCAAGAAAAGCAACTGCATATGTAGTTTGCGAAGATCAGACATTATGCGATGGACTTGCATTTATGACAAATTCTGCAAAACAGATGGCTTCTGTGCTGGATCTTGTTATTCAGAAAGATAAAGCAGGAATTGCAGATGACGCAGTATCCGTAGTTGTTCCGGATGCAACTGTATACGTTCCGTTAGAAGAACTGATTGACTTCGATCAGGAAATCGAACGTCTGACCAAAGAAGAAACTCGTTTAAATAAAGAGATTGCCCGTGCACAGGGAATGTTAAATAATGAAAAATTTGTAAGCAAAGCACCGGAAGCAAAAGTTCAGGAAGAACGTGAGAAACTGGAAACTTACAAACAGATGAAAGCACAGGTATCTGAAAGATTGGAAGGACTGAAAGCAAAACAGTCCAAATAAACTAGAAGATATGTAAGGGGATATTATGAAAAAAATTCATATTAAAAAACCGGATATTAAAGGTGCAATTGACAAATTAAAGAATCTGAAAAAAGAAGACGTTATTCGCCACTTTAAGGCACGAAAGGAGCGGCGTGCGAGAATTATTGAAGCGCGCCGCAACAGTGCATTTGCAAGGAAGATGCAGCCTGTTTATAAATTTATGAATCGTTTTTCGCTGGTGTTCCATGCACTGCTTGCATGTATCATCAACTTCGCAATTGAGGCGATTTCCCGTCATTCACTCGTAGAAGCGTGGATTTATATGACGGAATCCCCTTTGGTATTTTTGTATAATGCATTTATGATATTTGTCACATTTTCCATTGTATATTTGTTCAAGCGGAGAGTGTTTGTCCGGATTATTGTCAGTATATTCTGGATGATTCTTGGTATAGCAAACGGCTATATGCTGCTAAAGCGTGTTACTCCATTTAATGCACAGGATCTGAAGATTGCATCAGACGGATTATCACTGATCAATAAGTATCTGGACGGATTTGAGATTATTTTATTTATCGTAGGAATCGCGGCGGTTGTTGTATGGATGATTTCTATGTGGAGACGTGGCGGACAGTATGATGGAAAGATTCACCACGTTCGTGCATTGATTGGAATTGTTGTATGTGCAGTGTTATATGTATTTGTTTCCAATCAGGCAGTAGACAAAAGAGTCGTATCCACATATTTCGGAAATATCGCATTTGCATATGAAGACTATGGACTTCCGTACTGCTTCATGGCAAGTGTGTTCAACACCGGAATTGATGAGCCGAGCGGCTACAGTAAGAAAACGATGGAAGAGATCGGACAGAATGGAAAACTTACGGAATCTAAGATCACAAATGCAAAGACGAAGAAGACAAAACCGAATATTTTATTTGTTCAGCTGGAATCTTATTTCGATGTAGATAATGCAGAATTTTTCAAGACATCTCAGGATGTGTGCCCGAATCTTCATAAGATGTTTAAGAAATATTCGACCGGATATTTCAAGGTACCATCGGTAGGAGCCGGAACAGCGAACACAGAGTTTGAGGTGCTGACCGGAATGAATTTACGTTATTTCGGACCGGGAGAATATCCATATAAGACAATGCTGAAGGATCATACGTGCGAGAGTGCGGCTACTGCATTAGGAAAATTAGGATACGGAACGCATGCGCTGCATAATAATGGCGGTAATTTCTACAGCCGTGCGAGAGTATTTAATAATATTGGATTTGACAGTTTTACGAGTAAGGAATTTATGAACATTTTGCAGCTTACAGAGAATGGCTGGGCGAAAGATGCCGTGCTTGTACAGCATATTATGGATGCGATGGATTCAACAAAAGAAAATGATTTCGTGTTTACAGTCAGCCTGCAGGGGCATGGTGATTACCCGACAGAGAAAGTAATCCAGAATCCGAGAATTACAGTATCGGGGATCGATGATGAGGCATTGAAGAATAAATGGGAATACTATGTAAATCAGGTTTATGAGATGGATCAGTTTGCCGGCAACCTGATTAAGGCAGTAGAGAAGAGAAAAGAACCGACCGTTGTAGTTTTCTACGGCGATCATCTTCCGACAATGGGCTTAAAAGCAGAAGACTTAAAGAGCCGGTATCTCTACAACACAAACTATGTCATCTGGGATAATATCGGACTTAAGAAACAGGACAGAAATATTCCGTCTTACCAGATCATGTCAGAAGTATTTGAACGTCTGGGAATCCATTCCGGAACATTGTTCAACTATCATCAGACAAGAAGAAAGACGAAGAATTATCTGTCCGACCTGGAGCTTTTACAGTACGATATCCTTTATGGCAAACAGTATGTTTACAATGGCAAGAAACCGATCACAGAAGGACATATGAAGATGGGAATCCGCAATGTAACAGTGAAAAATGTTGTACCGCATCTCGATGAAGGTTACAGTCTGTATGGCGAAAACTTTACTAAATCCAGCAAAGTGTATGTAAATGATGAAAAACAGGATTCTACTTTCTTAAATAATACAAGGATTGATCTGGATGATACCGAGCTTAAGAATGGAGATAAGATTTCTGTTGTACAGATGGGATCTAGCGATACGGTATTCAGAAAGTCAGATGAATATATTTATAAGGATGGAAAACTGACAGTACAAAAAGGAACAGGAACCGATACAACCACGTCCTGGGTACCACAGGCCGACGGAGATAAATAATGAAACATCAAATACCGGCTAATTATAGGGAAGCTGTCGATTATATCGAAGAGCTTCCCAAGTTTACGGAAAAACATCCGTTAAAGCATACAAAAAAATATTTGGAAAAATTACAGAATCCGGCAGAGAACTGCAAAGTCATCCATGTGGCAGGTACGAATGGAAAAGGTTCCGTATGTGCTTATCTGCAGGCTGTTTTACAGGCAGAAGGAAAAAAAACAGGTTTTTTCACATCGCCACATCTGATCAAGATCAATGAACGAATACAGATTGACAGAGAAGAGATTTCCGATGATACATTTTATGATGTATTCTGTGAAGCGTATCATGTAGCACAGGAAATGGAGCAGGAAGGTGAAGGACATCCTTCTTATTTTGAATTCCTGTTTGGCATGGGAATGAAAGCCTTTGAAAAGGCAGGCGTAGAATATATCATTTTGGAAACAGGACTCGGTGGCAGGCTGGATGCGACCAATGCTGTGGAAAGTCCGGTTCTTACAGTCATCACATCCATCAGTCTGGATCATACAGCGATTCTGGGTGATACAATTGAGAAAATTGCTTTTGAAAAAGCAGGGATTATCAAGGAAGGAGTTCCGGTTATTTTTGACGGAAGCCGGGCAGAGGCGACGGAAGTGATACGGCGCCAGGCGGAGAAAATGCACGCACCTTGCAGAGAAATCTCGAAAAATGCGTTCGAAATCCGTGAAGTTACGAGAAACCATATTGCATTTTCAAGGCGAAATGCTTATGATAAAGATGTTATCTGGCAGGTTCCAATCTGCGGATGTTATCAGGTAATGAATGCGCAGATTGCGCTGGAAGCACTGGAATGTCTGTTAGGAAACTGTGAGAGCGAACCGGACAGGAGGAAGAAGTGGGTTGATGCCGTCGCATCCATTCACTGGGAAGGGCGTATGGAAGAAGCAGCGGAGCATGTGCTTGTAGACGGAGCGCATAATCCGGGTGCGATCGAAGCGTTTATGGAGAGTATACACCTTTTGTATCCGGAACCGGAACCATTGCCGATAGTAGTATTTTCTGCTGTGGCGGACAAAGACTACGAGTGGATGATTGCATATCTGTGCAGGTATCTGCCGGCAAAGTTATATATTGTAACAGAGATCCCTGACAAACGGAGAGTGTCAGCCGAAGAACTTAAGAAAGTATTTGAAAGATATACGGTCTGTGAAGTTGTGGCTAAAAGCGATATAGGGGATGCCCTTAAGGAAGCTTATGACAGACGGGGAGAGAGTGAGATTTACTGTCTCGGATCTTTGTATCTTGTGGGAGCTATAAAAGAACGAATAGCAGGAGGTAACAATCATGCTGAATTACGATGAAGAAGTGAAGAAGTTTCAGCCGAGTCTGGAAGTAGAAGATATCGAGGGCGCGGTGTATCAGGAAGACTTAAGTGATATGACAGACATTATACGAGAGATGATGGAACAGACGAAATAAAGGGGATTATATGGATTATTCAACGAAACTCGTGTACCAGTCCAACTACTGGTATAATGATGGTCTGAAGCGTGCGAATATCCGGGATCTGTCCGGAGCAATTCTATCGCTCAGACGTAGTTTACAATATAATAATGCGAATGTAGCAGCCAGAAACCTTCTCGGTCTTGTTTATTATGGCAGAGGAGAAGTGGTAGAAGCACTTGTAGAATGGATTCTCAGTAAGAATTTCCAATCCAAAGATAATATTGCCAATTATTTTATTAAAAAGGTACAGGAAGTTCCGGGAGAGCTGGAGCAGGTGAACCAAGCAGTCAAAAAATATAACCAGAGTATTGAATATGCCAGACAGGGTGGCGATGATATTGCGATCATGCAGCTTAAGAAAGCAGTTGCCGCGCATCCGGGTTATGTAAAAGCACGCCAGCTTCTGGCACTTCTGTATCTGAAGAATGAACAGTATTCTATGGCGAGACAGGAGATCCGTGCAGCGCACAGGCTAGATACGACAGATCCGGTGACACTTCGATATATGCATGAACTGAATCAGATCCGAAAGAGCAGAACTGTCAGAATAAAAGATAAGAAAAAAGAAGATTTTGTTTCTTACAATCTGGGAAATGAGACGATCATTCAGCCGGCATCCGGTAATTTTAAAGAAAATCTGGGGCTGCATACAGTTCTGAATATTTTGATCGGACTTGCAGTCGGTGTTGCGGTTATGTGGTTTCTGATCCTTCCGGCGGTATCTAATTCAAGACAGAAGACTGTCAACAAACAGACGGCTTCGTTCAGTGACCAGATCGCAACGCAGGATGCACAGATTAGTGCACTTAAGAAAGAACTGGAAACTTACCGCTCTTCCGATAAGAAGAATAAAAAATCAAAAGCAACCGCAGCTACAACACAGGAAAGCTATGAGGCGGTGATGAACATTGCTGATCATTACAAAGCCGGTGATATGAGTAATGCGGATATGCTGGCAGAGCTTCTGAAAGTAAATAAGAGCACACTTGGCACACAGGGAAAGAAACAATTTGAGCAGATTACATCATCACTTTATCCGACAATGTGCCAGAAATTGTTTGCTACTGCGACAGCAAATTATGATGTAGCAAATTATGATACCGCGATCAGTAATCTGGATCAGATCATGCAGATGGACCAGGGTTACAATGATGGAAAAGCAATGCTCCTTCTTGCACAATGCTATGAAAAACAGAATAAGACAGACAAGGCTAATACATACTATCAGAAGATTGTCGATAAGTACAGCGGAAAAGAAGCGGCTACAACAGCACAAGAGGCATTGAATAAACAGAATAAACAAAACTAAATAAATATATGAATGTAATTACGAAAGAAAAGGATATGCGAAGAAGCATGTCCTTTTTCTTTACTCAAAAAAGGAGGACACACAATGAAATATGAAGTGCAGGAGAACTGTCTTACTATTTTTCTCCCCGGAGAACTGGATCATCACAATGCAGAAGAAATCCGGAAACGTTCCGATTATCTGATCGACCAGAATCATATTCGGTATGTGATCTTTGATTTTACGGATACGACATTTATGGACAGCTCCGGAATCGGTGTCATTATGGGAAGATATAAACGAATTTATATGCTGGGAGGAGAGGTGTGTGCCGTGCATACAAGTGAAAGAATGAAAAAAATACTGACAATGTCAGGAGTAACCAGGATCATGCAGATTTATGAGGAGGACAGGTAGATGGAAAATACGAATGAAATGGAACTTATTTTTGACAGCCGCTCGGCAAATGAATCTTTTGCCAGAGTAACTGTTGCATCCTTTATGACGTCACTGAATCCGACACTGGAAGAAGTGTCGGATGTGAAAACGGCAGTTTCAGAAGCTGTGACAAATGCCATTATACATGGATATGAAAATGAAGTACATAACATCCGCATCCACTGTAAAACAGAAGGACAGACTTTATATGTAGAAATCTCTGATCAGGGAAAAGGAATTGAAGATGTAAAGCAGGCAATGGAACCGCTCTTTACAACAAGACCGGAACTGGATCGGTCGGGAATGGGATTTTCCTTTATGGAAGCATTTATGGATCTTTTGGAAGTGGAGTCGGAAGTCGGGAAAGGAACGACGGTAAAGATGGCAAAAACTATTGGTAAAGGACGTAAATTATGGATCACACAATCGCTTTGATCAGAAAATCACATGCGGGCAACCGTACGGCAAGAGCGCAGCTTGTGGAAGAAAATACAGGACTTGTCTGGTGTATTGTGAAACGGTATTTTAACCGGGGTGTGGAAGCAGAAGATTTGTTCCAGATCGGAACGATCGGGCTTTTGAAAGCGATTGACAAATTCGATCTGAAATATGAAGTGAAATTTTCAACTTATGCAGTCCCGATGATCGTCGGTGAAATCAAACGCTTTCTGCGGGACGATGGAATGATCAAAGTGAGCAGATCGCTGAAAGAATTGGCATACCGCGGGTATCTCTGCCAGGAAGCACTTGGTAAAAAACTGGGACGCGAGCCATGTATTACAGAAGTTGCTGCAGAGATGCAGGTAGAACCGGAAGAACTGGTACAGGCGTTTGAAGCGACCGGAGAATTGGAATCTCTGCATAAACCAATCTACAGAAAAGACGGACAGGAGCTGACACTGGCAGATAAACTGGCAAGTCCGGCAGAAGAGACGGAAGAAGTGCTGAATCACATGTTTTTGAAAGAATTGCTGGCAAGTCTTAATAAAGAAGAACGAAGACTGATCTATCTGAGATATTTTGCAGAACGTACACAGTCTCAGGTGGGAGAAGAACTTGGTATTTCGCAGGTACAGGTATCCCGGATGGAGAAAAAAATATTAAAAAGTATGCGGGAACAGATCTGACAGGCATATCCATGAATATTTTTTCTGGAACCATCCATACTAATCACAGAAAGAAGGTGAAAGTATGGATGAAACCAGAAAGAAGTTCCGGATATGCCTGATCTGCGTTGTGGCGGCAGCGGTTCTGACCGGTATGATCTATTATTTTGCAGAGTGCAATGCGGCGGAAAGAGAGACGGAAGGAACGCTGGTAGATAGAAGGTGGGAGGCAGAAAGTGGCATCGAACAGTGAAACAATCTATATTAAGGCAGGTCGTAATACAGAAGTAAAGAAACCGGACGTAACATTGGGAGAAGTGTTGGAGATTACATGCGTGAATCCATCAATGGAAGCAAAAGTCCGGTCTCTTCGCCTGTTAAAAGGAATCAACGGTCGTGTAGCGGTATCGGTGCTGAAAGTCGTTTCTATGATACAGGAAGTGTATCCGAACGCAGACGTGCAGAGTATCGGAGAGCCGGATTTTATTGTAACCTATGAAGAGCCGGGGAAAGGCAGCAGATTCATGCAGAGCATAAAAGTCGTGTTTGTGTCCGTGCTGAGTTTTTTCGGTGCGGCATTTTCCATCATGGCATTTAATAACGATGTGGATGCCCCCAAACTTTTCGACCAGATATACACACAGATCATGGGGAATAAACCGGATGGCTTTACCATACTGGAACTGACATACAGTCTTGGACTTGCAGTTGGAATATTGATCTTCTTCAATCATTTTGGAAAGAAGAAATTAACCGTTGATCCGACACCGATGGAAGTAGAGATGCGGCTGTATGAAAATGATATTCAGACAACCCTGATTGAAACATATTCGAGAAAGGAGAGGGAGCTTCATGTGGATCAGACAGATTCTTCTTGCGGTCATAGGAAGTAGTGCAGGTGCGGTGGCAGCAGGTGGGCTGTTTGCATTTATCGCAGAACTTGGCGTAATCTCGGATTTCGCAGACCGGACACACACAGGAGATAGGATCCAGTGGTACGAAACATGCGTAATGCTTGGCGGTATTTTGGGCAATCTGTTCTGGCTCTATCAGATACCACTTCATGGCGGTGTGATACTGCTGGCGGCGGTGGGGATATTTTCAGGGATGTTTGTCGGCTGCTGGGCAATGGCGCTGGCAGAGACCCTGAATCTGTTCCCGGTATTTATGCGGCGTTTTAATCTGGTGAACTGCCTTGCAGGTATTATTTTAGGAATCGCAGCCGGGAAAACACTCGGATGTATATGGATGCTTTTACAGGAGGCGAAATGACAGAATGTTAAATAATGAGATAAATGACAAAAAAGCGCAGGAAATGAAAAAAGAAAACTACAAAAAATATGTAAAACAGAAAACACCGGTGCATGCACTTGGAATAAATATGTTCCGCGCATTCCTGACCGGCGGAATCGTCTGTACGATCGGGGAATTTTTACTGAACTGGTGTGAAAATATGGGAATGACCAAAGAAATCGGTGGAAGCTGGTGTTCATTGATACTGGTATTTTTAAGTGTTCTGCTGACAGGATTCAATATTTACCCGAAGATTGCAAAATGGGGAGGCGCAGGGGCACTTGTTCCGATTACCGGATTTGCCAATTCGGTAGCAGCACCGGCAATTGAATATAAAAAAGAAGGACAGGTCATGGGTATTGGCTGCAAGATCTTTACAATTGCAGGACCGGTGATTTTATATGGAATCTTCACCAGCTGGGTACTGGGTATTGTTTACTGTATTTTCGGGAAAGGAGTCTGAAGATGCAAAGAGGAAAACAGAGTATTATTTTTAAAGAAGGACCATATCTTATAAGCAGTGCATCTGTTGTTGGAAAAAAAGAAGGAGAAGGTCCGCTTGGGGAGTTATTTGATATTATAGAAGAAACTGATCTTTTCGGAGAAGATAGTTGGGAAGAGGCAGAGAGTACAATGCAGAAGGAAGCATGCCAGATTGCGCTCGGAAAAGCAGGTCTTAAACCGGAGGACATCCGGCTGACATTTGGAGGGGATCTGCTACGGCAGGGAATCGTCACATCTATGGGAGCAAGACAATTTGAAATCCCACTGTTCGGTCTGTATGGCGCCTGTTCTACTTCTGGTGAAGCGCTTGCACTGGGAGCTATGTGCGTGGGGGCAGGCTATGGCGAGTATATGCTTGCTGTAACATCCAGTCATTTTGCCTGTGCGGAAAAAGAATTCCGCTTTCCGCTCGGTTATGCCAGCCAGCGCCCCTTGAGCGCGCAGTGGACTGTGACCGGAAGTGGTGCATTCATCATCGGTGCGGATGGAGCACAGAAGAAAAGTCGTGTGAAGATCACTGGAATTACAACAGGAAAGATCATTGATTACGGCTTAAAAGATTCCCAGAATATGGGGGCTTGTATGGCGCCGGCGGCATGTGATACGATCTGGCAGCATCTTAAAGATTTTGGAAGACAGCCCGAAGATTATGACCGGATCATAACCGGAGATCTTGGCTATGTCGGACAGAGTATTCTATTTGACTTGATGAGAAAAAAAGATATAGATATTAAAAAGATGCATATGGACTGTGGAATGCAGATTTTTGATCAGAGTACGCAGGATACACATGCCGGGGGCAGTGGATGTGGCTGTGCTGCGACAACGCTCAGTGCTTATATTCTGCCGAAAATAGAAAGCGGTGAATGGAAGCGTGTATTGTTTGTGCCGACCGGGGCTCTTATGTCTACGGTTAGTTACAACGAGGGAGCGAGTGTGCCGGGGATCGCACATGCGATCGTACTGGAACATGCATAGCATGTGATATAAATGAACGCTTTGGCAGGAGAGAGTATTTCTCCTGCAATTTTACAAAAAAGAAAGGCAGGAAATAAGATGGAATATATCAATGCATTCTGGGTGGGCGGTTTAATCTGTGCGTTGGTGCAGATTCTGTTAGACCGGACGAAACTGATGCCCGGGCGGATCATGGTTCTTCTGGTGTGTACCGGGGCAGTACTTGGCACACTTGGAATCTATGAACCAATTCAGGAATATGCGGGCGCCGGTGCGAGCGTTCCCCTTACAGGATTCGGAAATCTCCTATGGCAAGGTGTCAGAAAGGCGGTTGACGAAGAAGGCGTGATCGGAATTTTTCTGGGAGGTTTCCAGGCAAGTGCGGCGGGAATTGCCGGTGCTTTAATATTTGGATATCTGGCTTCGCTTATATTTGAGCCGAAAATGAAGGAGTAATTGAAAAAGAGATACCAAAAAGATATTAAAAAAATCGAAAAAAAGATTGTGTTCTTCTATAACAAATGGTATTGTAAAAATAGTGAGCTTGTTAAGAATAAATTAAGAAATTGTAAAAAAATAAGCTTAAAAAACAGCATAAGAGACATATTTGTAGGAGGAAGACAATGAATTATGTAGATATACTGATACCTTTTGTCGGTGGTCTTGGAATGTTTATTTATGGTATGCAGATCATGGCACAGGGACTGGAGAACGCAGCGGGAAGTAAGATGAAATCACTGCTGGAAGTGCTGACGAAGAACAAATTGATGGGAGTGTTACTAGGAGCTGCTATCACAGCAGTCATTCAGAGCTCTTCAGCGACAACCGTCATGGTCGTTGGTTTTGTTAATGCCGGAATCATGAACCTGACCCAGGCAATGGGAGTGATCATGGGTGCCAACGTTGGTACAACCGTTACCGGATGGCTCGTATCTTCCGTAGAGTGGGCAGAATTTTTAAGCCCGGAGAAGCTAGCACCGATCGCAGTGATTATCGGTGTGGTTATCATGTTGACAGGCAAGAGACGTACATCCAAAGAGATCGCCAATATTATTGTTGGCTTTGGTTTACTTTTTATCGGTATTTCTACGATGTCATCAGCAGTAGAGCCGCTGAAAGAATTTGACGGATTTGTACAGATGTTTGTTACATTAGGAAAGAATCCGATCCTCGGTATTCTGGCTGGAGCGCTTGTAACGGCAGTGATTCAGAGTTCTTCCGCATCGGTTGGTATTCTGCAGAGTCTTGCGGCAGCGGGATTGGTACCATTCAGTGCAGCTATTTATATTATCATGGGACAGAATATCGGTACTTGTATTACAGCAATTTTATCCAGTGTAGGTGCGAAAAAGAATGCGAAGGCAGCAGCACTTATGCACCTGATCTTTAATATCATCGGAACGATTATTTTCAGTATCATTGCAATCGTTTACTTTACTGTGCTGAATCCACAGGCAGGAACAGGAAATATTACACAGACAGAGATCAGTATGGTGCATACATTCTTCAACATTGCAACGACAGTTATGTTATTCCCGGCATCTAATCTGATCGTGAAAATTGCCAAGAAGATCGGCCGTGTGGATGAAGATGCCAATGATCCGGGAACAGTACTTCTCGATGAACGTATGTTACAGACACCAAGTATTGCTCTGCAGTCTGTGATAAAAGAAACCGTTCGTATGGGCGAGATCGTAAGGAGATCCATTGAAGTTGCAAAAGATGTATTGTATACACAGGATCAGGAAGCAATTGATATTTTGAAAAATGATGAGAGTGATGTTGACAGACTTTGTGCGGGAATTACCAATTATACGATCAAATTATCTTCCTTACAGATCAGTGAGAAAGAGCATCAGGAAGCAGCACATCTGTTACAGGTGCTTTCCGATATGGAACGTGTCAGTGATTACTGTGAAAATATCTCTGAGTTTGCAGAGACACTCCGAGATAAGAAAGCATCCTTCTCTGAGACAGCAAAGAAGCAGTTAAAAGAAATGATTGAGGAAACTGCGAAAAGCTATTTCTATGCACTGGATGCATTTAAAGAGCAGAGCCATGAGAAGGCACTGCGTGTTATTGAAAAAGAGACAAAAGTGGATGACCTTGAGGTGAAACTGCGGAGTCGTCATATTAAGAGACTGTCTAATAATGAATGTAATACAGAAGCGGGTATTGTATTCTTAGATACGCTGGTTTGTATGGAACGTATTTCTGACCATGCAAGAAATATCGCAGAAGAAGTACTCGAAGAGTAATCAGCGGATAAAACTCGCAAAGTGTATTTTATCCGTTGTGAGTAAGACATCCGGACTCGAATAAAAAAATTGGGTAAAAAATGTCATGTATCAGCAAGAACCGGTACATGACATTTTTTGTGTCTTTGTTTACATTTTCATGAATATCGAATTTTAATCATTATAAGACTTTTCGTGAACTTCCGACAGCCATTCCAAGGCCTGCGTAAGTCCATCTGCGGAAAATTCAAATTCCTTCCATTCTTTCTTCTCATCAGCAGTCTTCTCAAAACAATATGGTTCCGGATAGATACATGCTTTTAATGTATCCTCATCTTTTTGCAATAAATAGCGCATACCGTGATGAGAACCGGTATAGACTTCTTTCTTTAAAAATTGTAAAGATAATCCGATTGGTTCCAGCATGATAAAACTCCTTTTTATTCTTCTATAATATGGATTTCCAGATAATCAAAATCAATAGAATCTACAAAATTATCCTGATAAAATCTTGTCTTATCGTGGCGTTTAAATTCATCTATCGTAGATTCCAGCCAGATTGGTTTGCTGAGATCAAATTCATAGCAGATCTCTTCCAGTGCGTGAAAGATCTTATGGGTTCTTGTATCATCTGAATCATCACAGATCACAGTGTCCCGAAGCATATGATTGTCTTTAAATTCTTTGCCCCATAAACGAAACATAAGTGTTCCCTCGCTTTCCTGATAATGAAATGAGTATAGTCGTTTTCTGAGAAAAAGTAAACACTTTTAGAGAGTAAACTTTTTATGGAAGTTGCTTTTTGGCAGAAGCTATGATAGGATTTTTCTAAATGACAAGACACATAACAATACAGATGATGTATTGGGTGTAATTATGAGGTGAGAAAATGGAAAAAGTAAAGAAAGTGTTGGATCGGATTTTTATTGAAGGGTTAAGTGCGATGGCGCAGGGCTTGTTTGCAACGCTGATCATCGGCACGATCATTCAGCAGATCGGAAGTTTTATTCCCGGTCAGGCAGGAACGATACTGTTTGTAATTGGCAAAGTAGCTGCGTCTCTGACAGGAGCAGGAATTGGTGTTGCAGTTGCTTACAAATTTAATGAAAGCCCGCTGGTTGTTGTATCTGCGGCAACAGCAGGTATGACAGGCGCATTTGCAAGTAAATTGCTGGCAGGAACAGTTCTGGTTGACGGAGCAATGGTTTATTCAGGTCCGGGAGAACCATTAGGTGCATTCCTTGCAGCGTATGTAGGGATTTATTTCGGACATCTTGTTTCCGGAAAAACGAAAGTGGATATTCTTGTAACACCAATTATAAGCATCGGAACAGGTTCTGCTGTAGGGCTGATCCTTGGACCGCCGATTTCCGGATTTATGGTGTGGCTTGGTTCGGTTATTAACTGGGGAACAGAACAGCAGCCATTTTTGATGGGAATCATTGTTTCTGTACTGATGGGAATGATACTGACATTGCCGATCAGTTCGGCGGCACTGGGAATTATTTTGAATTTATCCGGTCTGGCAGCAGGAGCGGCGACGATAGGCTGCTGTTGTAATATGGTTGGATTTGCCGTGGCAAGCTACAGAGAGAATAAGATTGGAGGACTGCTTGCACAGGGAATTGGAACTTCTATGCTGCAAGTCCCGAATATTGTAAGAAAACCGATAATCTGGCTTCCGGTGATCCTGTCCAGCGCGGTTTTAGGACCGACAGGCACAGTTCTTCTGCATATGACAGGTAATGCAACCGGATCAGGAATGGGAACGGCAGGATTGGTAGGGCAGATCATGACCTGGCAGACGATGATCGCAAGTGAGGCAGGAGCGGTTGTATTGTTAAAGATTCTGCTGATACAGATTGTGCTTCCGGCAGTCGTAACACTGGGAATCAGTGAATGGATGCGAAAAAAAGGATGGATTCAATTCGGAGACATGAAATTGGATTTCTAAATGCACAGGACATGAATTCATGGTATACTGTTAAGAGGTAACGAAAGAAGAGAAAACAGAAAGCGGGGATGTTAGCAATGATAGGAACCGGAAGAATTCATGTATATTACGGAACAGGAAAAGGCAAGACAACAGCGGCAGTAGGACAGGTGATCCGGGCAGCGGGGAGCGGACTTAAGGTTCTGATGTTTCAATTCATGAAGAACAATTCTTCCAGTGAGCGTGCAATCCTGGAGCAGATTCCGAATGTAACGTGCCTTCCGGGCAGGGATAAGATCAAATTTTACAATCAGATGAATTCTGATGAACGGGCAGAATTAAAGCATTATAACACGAAAGCATTAGATGAGATAATCAAATTCTGTAGTCCGTTTGACGTATTATTTTTAGATGAGATACTGTGCGCAGTTTCTCTGAATCTTCTGAATGAAGATAAACTGATGAGTTTTCTGGAGCATAAGCCGAGAGGACTGGAGATCATTATGACCGGACATGAAGTGTCAGACCGGATCATCCGTGCTTCCGATTATGTGACGGAGATGAAAAAAGTAAAACATCCATATGACAAGGGACAGTCAGCAAGAGAAGGAATCGAATATTAATCCTTAAAAATCTATTAAAACAGGAACAATTTCTGGCCGCTTATGTTATACTCTTCGGGTGCCGCAAGAAGACTTCGAAGGACGGAAGGAGAGAGGCAATCGTGGAGAATGCAATTAAGAATTACGAAGATGTGGACAGCTGGAAGACCATTATGTTTCTTTATAATTCCGCGTTAAAGGAAGTAGGAACGAAACTGGAGATTCTAAATGACGAATTCCAGCATGTACATCAGTACAATCCGATCGAGCACATTAAGACACGTGTGAAGACACCGGAGAGTATTGTGAAGAAGTTAAAAAGATACGGTTATGAGACATCCATAGAGAATATGGTAAAGTACATCAATGATATTGCAGGAGTAAGATTGATCTGTTCATTTACTTCTGATATATACAGATTGGCAGAGATGATTGGAAACCAGAGTGATTTAAAGGTATTATCGATCAAAGATTATATTAAGAATCCGAAAGCAAGCGGCTACAAGAGCTATCACATGCTTGTATCGGTTCCGATTTTCCTGTCAGACAGTGTTGTAGATACAAAGGTAGAGATCCAGATCCGGACGATCGCGATGGATTTCTGGGCAAGTCTGGAGCATAAGATTTATTACAAATTTGAGGGAAATGCGCCGGAATATATCAGCCGGGATCTCAGAGAGTGTGCAGATATGGTGTCAACACTGGATGAGAAGATGCTGTCGTTAAATGAGGCGATCCAGGCGTATGTAGAAGAACAGGAAGAATTAAAAGGACGGAAGAAAAGTGAAGTATCCTAATATTTATCCGGGCAGTTTTATAGACAGACCGAATCGGTTTATTGCTTATGTGGAATGTGCCGGTCGTACAGAGACTGTTCATGTGAAAAATACAGGACGCTGTGCGGAACTTTTGCAGCCGGAGGTACCGGTGTATATACAGAAAAGCGATAACCCTGAGCGTAAGACAGGATGGGATCTTATCGCGGTAGAGAAAGGCGACAGACTTATCAATATGGATTCCCAGGCGCCGAATAAGGTAGCGCAGGAATGGATCTGCGCCGGTGGACTGGTGCCGGATCCGGTACTTGTAAAGCCGGAGTACACATACGAGAATTCCAGATTTGATTTCTATGTGGAGACGAAGAATCAGAAGATTCTGGTGGAAGTTAAAGGAGTTACATTGGAAGAAGACGGTGTAGTCCGGTTTCCGGATGCGCCGAGTGAACGTGCCGTAAAGCATGTACAGGAATTAAAGAAAGCAAGAAAAGCGGGGTACGAAGCGTACGTCTTGTTTGTGATACAGATGAAAGGTGTACGCTATTTTACGCCAAACAGGCAGACACATCCGGAATTTGCGGAAGCCTTACAGGAAGCCGCGGATGCAGGAGTAAAGATCCTGGCAAGAGACTGTGTAGTGACGACAGACAGCATGACGCTTGCGGATGAAGTCCCGGTTGTGCTTGGACAGCCTGAGCTTCATGAGATGGCAGAACCATTAACCGGATGGTATAGGAAATACCACCGTGACCTTCCGTGGAGACATCACCCGGATCCGTACAGAATATGGATATCAGAGATTATGCTGCAGCAGACAAGGGTAGAAGCGGTGAAGGGATATTATGATCGCTTTTTACAAGCGTTGCCGACAGTGAAGGATCTGGCAGAGGCGCCGGAAGACAAGCTGCTCAAATTGTGGGAAGGTTTAGGGTATTACAACCGGGTACGCAACATGCAGAAAGCAGCAATCCAGATCATGGAAGAGTATGGCGGTGAATTTCCGGCAGATTATGAGAAAATCCTTGAACTGAAAGGGATCGGAAGCTATACGGCAGGAGCAATCAGTTCATTTGCGTTTGGAATTCCGAAACCGGCAGTAGACGGCAATGTGTTGCGTGTAGTAACGAGAGTTCTGGCAGATGATGCAGATATTATGAAGCAGAGCACGAAGAAGAGGATGGAGAAAGCGATCGAAGAAGTCATTCCGGCAGATGCGGCCAGTGATTTTAATCAGGGACTGATCGAGCTGGGAGCGATTGTCTGTGTGCCAAATGGCGAACCAAAATGCGGGGAATGTCCACTTAAGAATATATGCCGTGCAGAAAAAGAGGGGCTGACAGATAAGTTACCGGTGAAGAAAAAGGCAAAAGCAAGGCGGATTGAGAAAAAGACCGTTTTTCTGTTTGAAGATCTGCAGGAGATTGCTATTCGTAAAAGACCGGCAAAAGGATTGCTTGCCGGACTCTATGAACTGCCGAATGTAGAAGGGCATCTGACAAGAAAAGAGGCAGAAAACTATTGCCGTTCTATTGGACTTATGCCGGTAAGAATTAAAAAATTACCGGATGCAAAGCACATTTTCAGCCATGTGGAGTGGCAGATGAAAGGTTATCAGATTCAGGTGGATGAGTTGGAGAAGACAAACGAGAAAGGATTTTTGTTTATACATCCGGGAGAAATCCGGGAGAAGTATTCCATCCCATCTGCATTTGCAGCATATACGAAGGACATTATATGATACCAGAATACCAAGTTCGGCACGGAACAATATGCGGGTATCAAAAAAAGAAGAGGAGTGTGATTAGAAGATTACACTCCACGAAATAAAAAAGAATCGCAATTGACAGATTGGTTTATAGAGATCAGTCAACTGCGATTCTTTTTATTTTAATATTATATTTTATCTTAGATCGGCTGCTGAGACAGCTTCGGTGCCCGCTTTGTCTGTGTTACATAGATCAGCGGATAAATCATAAAGGTAAGTGCCACTGCCGCAATAACATCCGTTACAGAGTGTTGCTTTAAGAACATGGTAGACAGAATAATCAGTCCGGCAAGTCCGTAAGAAACAAACTGGATACCGCGGTGTTTTTTCAGTGCCTGGCTGTGTCCGATGGCGATAGCAGCGCCAAGTGAATTATATACATGAATACTTGGCAGTACATTCGTCGGTGTATCGGTGCTGTAAAGCTGTTGTACCAGTCTTGTAAAAACAGTATCGTTCGCAAATGTGTGCGGACGCAGGTTTAATTCATTTGGAAATACTGTGCAGATGATCAGGAAGATCGTCATTCCGGTGAATAAAAATGCTGTAAGCTGGTAATATCCTTTCTTATCCGTAAAGAAGAAATATGCGATCGTTACAGCAATAAATAAAAACCATAACAGATACGGAACAATAAAATATTCTACAAACGGGATATAATCGTCAAGTGGTGAGTGGATCAGATAGTAATGGCTGAATCTGTGCTTCTCCAGATAACAGAACCAAGGCATGTAGATAAAGCTATATAATAAAACCCATGCATGACGATACCGCAGGATAAATTGTTTGATTTTCGTAATGGATTGCATAATTACGCCCCTTTATATAACAAGTCTTATCTAAAGATTAGCTAAGTTTCTCAACGGATTATAACATGAAAAGATAGAATCAACAACAATGTTCATCTATTCTTAATAATTTTCACCATGTTTTTCGAAAATCTGCATATCATAACAGCGTTTGCCTTCCAGCAATGCCTCAGGTGTACGAAGTGTCCAGACAGCGGTAGGTGTTCCAAAGAATTTCCTTAAGAAAGAAACAGTAAATTTAGGAAGGTTTTTCAGTTTATAAGAAATAAAATCCGGTCTGCCAAGAAAATTAAGAAGCAGGTTTTCGGCAAGAAAACGTAAAAACCAGAGTTCTTTCAGAGGATCCTTCGTAAGTCTTGAAGAAAGCTGTCCACGCAGAACTTCCGGAGCATGCCTGCGATACCAGAAAAGTCCCATCGTATTAAAAGACTGAATCATATAATTTCCATGATAACAGGAAAGGGCCTTATGAACATGCTGACAGATAGCGGTGGAACGACCGGGAATTTTCAATTCAATCAGAAGAGGTACCTGTCCGTTTACCAGTGACAGAACATCTTCAAACAGAGGAATCTGTTCTTCCGTATCCTGGAGACGGCATGTTTTCAGCTCCGGAACTGTCAAATTTTCGATCGTGCCGGATTTTTTACAGACACGGTTCAGAGTATCATCGTGGAAAACAACCAGTCTGCCATCTTTGGTGAGATGAACATCCAGCTCAATGCCATAACCGTGGGAAAGAGCCTGCCGGAACGCGGGCATAGAATTTTCTGGAATTCCATTTTCAATACTGTGATATCCACGATGAGCAAAACAGGTTCCACGATACAATTTTAAAAGTTCCTGCCGTTTGCCTGTCCGGGGGAAAAGTAAAAAGAGAACAAATAAACACAGACAAACAATAAAAATGAGTATTCCGTGATACATAAAATACATCTCCTTAACTTAAAATCAGACGAATTTTCTCAGGTTCCAGAGAACAGGTAATTTCTCGTTTTAAATATACCGGTTCTCCGTCTGTATGGACTGCAAGTGGTTTCGGGCTGGTAAAAGTTGCTTTTTTACATTGATATGTATGGATTCCTTTGAAAAATACATGCCATCCTTTAAAAGCGGTTGGCAAAAGCATAAGAATGACAGCTTTCGGGAATCCTTCTACTACAATAACATCCAGAATATCATCAGAAGGATCTGCTTTTGGACAGAAACGGAATCCACCGCCCTCTGTGCGCTGATTCATAGCCGCAGCGAAATAAACTTTGTGAAAAAGTATTTCTTCTGTATCACCGGACAGATCCGTAAGCCGAATGTGCATATCACAGGGTGTCATGGTGAAGATCTGGGAAAGTGCAACGCCAACGTAGGATAGTTTTCCAAGATGCAGCTTATTAAGAAATCGTTTCAGCGGAGAGACGATTACCTGATGGCAGACAGCGGCATCAAATCCAAGACCGGAACTGACAGCAAAACGACGTCGGCAATAAGGCTTGCTGTCTGTTTCATATTCTGTCACTCCGATATTTAAGTATGCAAAACGGGAAGGCTTAAGGATATGTTTAAGTGCTGTGAGTGGATCCCGGGAAAGTCCCATGCTCCTTGCAAAATCATTGCTGGATCCAATCGGAATGTATCCAAGTGTGATGCCGGACAGATCGCTGATGCCATCAATGACTTCATTTAAAGTGCCGTCACCGCCAAGAACAATCAGTGTTTCCAAAGATGGATCGGCACACAAATGAGCGGCAAGCTTCGAGGCATGCCGCTGATATTTAGTGAAAAAGACCTGATAAGAGATCTCGTTCTCTTTCAGATATTGTTCCAGTGTGTTCCAGACAGTCTGACCGAGACCGCTTCTGGAACCGGGATTTACAAGAAAAGTGTACATGATTTAAAATGCTCCGTTCAGATAAGTCTCCAGACTTCGCTTCATATTTCCTTCAAAATCCGCATGTCCTTCTTTCAGACACCATTCAAAAACGTTACCGATCACGATCATACGGATATCGGTTGTAAGAGCTTCCAGATCTCCGGATATCTGTAAAATTCCGGCATCCATGCATTTCTGCAGATAATTGTGGACCGTAACGATCGGATAAGGACGCTCCGTACGGATGAGCGGGTTCAGAGACTGGTTCTTTGGTGTATAGTAATTCGACATAAATTTTACGCCCAGGTCCTGGCAGTAATGTACATAATTCAGATAGACGTAGATGATCGCTTCTTTAGCTTCAGCCGGAGAAGCCGGAAGATCAAGAAAATCGGGATTGATGCTCGGCTGTTCCTCTATATAATAGGAAAGAAGATCGTCTTTTGTTTTGAAATGGTGATAAAAACTTCCATTGGAAACCCCAGCTTCGTCGCAGATATTTTTAATCGACAATGCTTCATATCCGTCTTTTTGTAAAATATTTTTGGCAGCGGCGAAAATCCGAGCTTTCGTTTCCATAGACTTCTTCTGCTGCTTGGACAATGGTTTTGTTTGTACTGTCTGATTCATGATGATCAAGAATCTCCTTTTTCTTTTATGATAACCTTAAGTATAACATAATAAATAGTTGTTTTCAATAAAACAGAGTGAACTCTGTATTTACTGTTCCATTGCAAGAAAGAGACATTTTCGTTATAATAAGAAAGATTGTGGAAAGCCACAGAAAGTAACATTCAGAAAGGATATAATTATGGATATCAATCAGAAGATTACAGAAGAATTAGGCGTAAAAAAGTGGCAGGTAGAAGCGGCTGTAAAATTGATCGATGAAGGTAATACAATTCCATTTATCGCCAGATACAGAAAAGAAGCAACTGGTACACTGGACGACGAACAGCTTCGTAAATTATATGAAAGACTGACCTATTTACGGAATCTAGAGGAGAAGAAAGAACAGGTACTGGCAAGTATAGAAGAACAGGGAAAACTGACAGAAGAGCTGAAAGCAAAGATTGTTGCGGCACAGACACTGGTCGTGGTAGAAGATCTCTACCGCCCGTATCGCCCGAAACGAAGAACACGTGCAACGATTGCGAAGGAAAAGGGACTGGAGCCACTGGCAGCACTGATTACTTTACAGAAAGCAAAAGAGCCGCTGGAGAAGCTGGCAGAAGACTATGTTAATAAAGAAAAAGGTGTAGAGACAATCAAAGATGCGCTGGACGGCGCGAAGGATATTCTCGCAGAAGCAGTGTCCGATGAAGCGGCATACAGAAGCTGGATCCGTAAGAGAACCATGCAGAAAGGAACTCTTATTTCCACTGCAAAGGATGAAAAACAGGAGTCGGTTTATGAGATGTATTACGAATTTGAAGAAGCACTCAGCAAGCTGGCGGGACACCGCATCCTTGCGCTGAACCGTGGAGAGAAAGAGAAGTTCCTGACTGTAAAAGTAGAAGCACCGCAGGATGATATCTTACGGTATCTGGAAAAACAGATCATCCGCACAGATAATCCGTATACGACTCCGGTACTTCAAGAAGTAGCAGAGGACAGTTATAAACGTCTGATCGCACCGGCAATCGAGCGGGAAATCCGGAGTGAACTGACGGAAAAAGCAGAGGATGGAGCAATCGAAGTGTTCGGAAAGAACTTAGAACAGCTTCTCATGCAGCCTCCAATCACAGGAAGAACCGTGCTTGGCTGGGATCCGGCATTCCGAACCGGATGTAAACTTGCAGTTGTAGATCCGACCGGAAAAGTTATCGGTACAACAGTCATCTATCCTACTGCACCGACAACACCGAAGAAGATCCAGGCGTCCAAAGATTTATTAAAGAAGATCATTCCGAAGTATCACGTATCACTGATCTCCGTAGGAAATGGAACTGCATCCAGAGAATCGGAGCAGTTTATCGTAGAGTTATTAAAAGAGATTCCGGAAAAAGTAGAGTATATCATTGTAAATGAAGCAGGAGCTTCTGTATATTCGGCAAGTAAACTTGCTTCAGAAGAGTTCCCGAATTTTGATGTCGGGCAGAGAAGTGCAGCATCCATTGCAAGACGACTGCAGGATCCGCTTGCCGAGCTTGTGAAGATCGATCCGAAGTCGATCGGAGTCGGACAGTATCAGCATGACATGAACCAGAAGAAATTAAGCGAAGCACTTTCCGGTGTTGTAGAAGATTGCGTAAATAAAGTCGGTGTCGATCTGAATACAGCATCCGCACCGTTGCTTTCCTATATCTCCGGTATTTCTTCTGCGATTGCCAAAAATATCGTTGTATATCGTGAAGAAAATGGCAAATTTACAAACCGGAAACAATTATTAAAAGTAGCAAAGCTGGGACCGAAAGCATTTGAACAGTGTGCAGGTTTTATGCGTATCCAGGACGGAGATAATCCGTTAGATGCGACCAGCGTACATCCGGAGTCCTACGCGGCAGCAGAAGAACTGTTGAAGAAGCAGGGATTTTCCGTAGATGATATCAAAGGTGGAAAACTGACAGGATTATCACTTACAATCCGTGATAAAAAACGTCTGGCAGAAGAGCTTGGAATCGGTGAGATCACACTGGAAGATATTGTAAAAGAATTGGAGAAACCGGGAAGAGATCCGCGAGATGAGATGCCAAAACCGATCCTCCGCACGGATGTTCTGGAGATGAAAGACCTGACAGAAGGCATGGTATTAAAAGGAACAGTGAGAAATGTCATCGATTTTGGAGCCTTTGTTGACATCGGTGTCCATCAGGACGGACTGGTACACATTTCAGAATTAAGCGATAAGAAATTTGTAAAACATCCACTGGAAGTAGTAAGCGTTGGTGATATCGTGGATGTCAAAGTTTTAAGTGTGGATCTTAAGAAAAAGAGAATCCAGCTGACAATGAAAGGTATTCAATAAAATAATTTAACAAAAGTAATTTAATAAAAAATACAAAAAAGCGAGAGGTGTTTAGTATGCAGAAAAATTGGGGAAAAACATTGATCACACTTGCCGGAGTATTAGTGGGGAATATCATTCTGGCATTTGCAGTTGCAGCATTTATCGTACCAACAGGTATTGTCATGGGAGGCGCAACCGGTATTGCACTTACGATTACACATTACGTGCCAATGTCCCTATCGGTTGTATTATTAGGTGTAAACGTCATATTGTTCCTGTCAGGAGCTTTTATACTCGGGAAAAAATTTGCAGTTACAACGATTGTAAGTACATTTTTATATCCACTTTGCCTGTCAGTTGTCCAGAAGATACCGGGAATTACAACGCTGACAGATAATCAGCTGCTGTCCGCAATTTATGCGGGAGTGCTTATGGGAATTGGAGTTGGTATCATTGTAAGAGTTGGTGCTTCTACAGGCGGAACCGACATCATAGCACTGATCCTGAACAAAGTGGCACATATTCCACTGGCACCGCTTATGTATGTGGTTGATTTTATTGTGCTTTCTTCACAGATCCTCTTTTCTAATTCAGAACAGGTGATGTATGGTATTTTGAATCTGGTGCTGACAACGGTACTACTAAATAAGGTGATGCTGCTTGGAACTTCACAGATACAGTTGTTTATCATATCTGAGAAATACGAAGAGATCCGGGAAGATTTATTATCCAAGCTCGATCTTGGAACAACGATGATCTATATTGAAAACGGTTATCGTCATGAAAAACAGAAAGGTGTTATGTGCATCATTCCGAACCGGAAACTGTATTCCACAAAAGAAATGATCCACAGCATCGATCCGTATGCATTTATTACGATCACACAGATCAATGAAGTGCGAGGTCAGGGATTTACTTTCGAACGTATCCGTTATCAGGAACTTCCGGAAGACCGGAAACCGGCAGGTGACAGACAGCCTTAGATTTTTGAAAGTCAGACATAATGGATGTTTGTGTGAGATAATACTTCGGCAAAGTTTCACTTGCAATTTAAGAAGTACAGCACTATAATAAAAAACAAAGAGAAAGATTCTTCGGGGTCGGGTGAAAATCCCAACCGGCGGTATAGTCCGCGACCCGGTATGATGTGTACCGGCTGAATCGGTGTAATTCCGATACCGACAGTAAAGTCTGGATGAGAGAAGAGTTATGCATAGAAAAAGCAATATTATTACCCCGGTATTTTGTTTGATACCGGGGCTTTATTGTTGTAATTAGGAAATTGATTTTCTTACTATATAAAACTTCAGCAAGATGTAATGCATAGTTCCAGAAGTTTTCTTTCTAAATATAAGTATTTTAAAGGAGACCAACATATGAGTACAAGTACAAAAACAATGGCAGCAGCACAGACAAAGAACAGGACAAAGATCCGTGTAATGGCACAGGTTGGAATGTTATCCGCAATCGCATTAGTATTAATGCTTTTCGAGATTCCGCTTCCGTTTGCACCATCTTTTTACGAGATCGATTTCAGTGAAGTTCCGGTATTAGTCGGATGTTTTGCAATGGGACCACTGGCAGGAGCAATGATTGAATTCATCAAGATCATTCTGAACTTTGCGGTAAATGGAACCATGACAGCAGGGGTAGGTGAGATTGCTAACTTCCTGATCGGATGCGCATTTGTGGTACCGGCAGGTCTGATCTACAAGAAAAAGCATAACCGTACAGGCGCTATCGTTGGTATGATCAGCGGAACATTATTTATGACAATCCTTGGATGTTTCCTTAATGCATACGTATTATTACCGGCTTATGCAAAAGCGTTCCAGATGCCGATGGATGCACTGGTTGGCATGGGAACAGCAGTGAACAGCCACATTACAAGCGTTACAACGCTTGTCATCTTTGCAATCGTGCCATTTAATCTGTTAAAAGGTGTGCTGGTATCGCTGATCGTATTTTTGATCTATAAGAAAATCAGCCCGATATTTCATATGGGAAGATAGAAGAAAATATTAGATAATGATGAAAAAAGAAGGACACCGGGATTGCCGGTGTCCTTTTAACTTCTATCAAAATCAATTGTTTTCTGAGATAAGTGTTGCCAGAATTATTATGAGGAAGCAGCATTTCCCTGATCTTTAATCTTCTGATAGAGAGACAAATATTCCTTTAATAAAAGACGTTCTTTATTGTCAGCATTTTTGAAAAGTTCCAGACAGATCTGCGGGATATACTCTTGTTCTTCGTCAGAAAAATCCCGTACCAGATAATCTAGGCTGACATCAAATAAATCAGCGACATAGATAAGCTTTTCAAGTGAAAGGGAAGATAAGCCGCGTTCGACACTGCTGCAATGCTTAACTGTAATAGAAAGCTTTTCAGCTAATTGTTCCTGTGTCATGGAGTTTTCTTTTCGTAATGTAGCAATTTTCTTTCCGATTCTTTTGTACAGTTCTAACAAAGCATATCTCTCCTTTAATTTCCAATATTATCCATATTATAGATGGTAATAGAAAAATTAATAACAAGTTAATAAGTACTGTAAAAATAAACCTAACAGGTGTATAATTATAAGCATAAAAAATGAATATATGATGAGTAAATATTAATGGTTATATAAAAAATGAAGCTTACATCAAGACAATAGTACTATGAAAAACGAAGGCAGGAATAATGACAAGATAAGAAGAAGTGGCTACAGAAATAAGTAAAGTATGACACTTTTTTTTTGTTAGAAAAAATTAAAAAAATATAAAACCAAAGTGATAAGTTATTCGTCATATAAATATGACAAATAAATAAAGAAGTAGGAGGTACAAGAAAATGATGAGATTTTGTGCAAAATGTGGGGCTCAAATACAAGAAAATGTAAAATTCTGCCCAAAGTGTGGTGCGAAAATTCCGGAACAAAAGAAGGAGGTTGCATATGCAGATAAACAGAGAGTTTCTGTAAAAAGAAAGAAATCTAAACTAGGAGTATTAGCAGTGATTGCATTAATTGTAATCCTAGGTGTTGGAGTAGCTGTTATAAAAACCAAACCTTTCAGTGGTGGGATACCAGAGTATGAACAGCCGATTAAAGAGTATGTGGAGGCAGTGAATAATGATGATGAAGAATTATTGGAAGATGCAATAGTGGATGGCTATTGGATGAATTATCAGCCTAATTTCTATGAGTATGGGAAGGAAAATCTGCAATATTCTGTAAAAAGTGTAGAAAATATTGATTTGGATGAATATGAGGATGAGGCATACTATTTCCGGAATAATGAGATTACTGATGGAAAATTGCTGACTATAGATTTTAAGGATTCAAATGGAGATTTAGGTGAGTGGAAAGTATGCGTTTTTAAAACAAACGGAAAATGGTATTTAAATGAGCCAATAAGATGTTAGGTTAAAGATTGCTAGTAAAAGAATTGATGTTTAGAAAGCTATAAGCATTAAAACTCAATTAAAATGAAATATAAAAAAGAAAGAGAGCAAACACTATGGAAAGGTATTGTGCACAGTGTGGCCAGAAATTAAAATCAGACAGTAGATTTTGCCCGCAATGTGGGGGAAGAGTAGAACAAGAAAAATCGCTGATTCAAAGAGCGCAGGAAAATGATGTTCAGGCATGGGAAACAATTTATCAGAATACATATGCAAGAGCTTATTCAGTTGCAATACAAATTGTGAAAATCAGGGAAGACGCATTAGATATATTGCAGGAGGCATATATATCTGCATTTAAAAATATTAATTCATTACGGGATGAGGCAAAAATAGGGGCATGGATTAATAGCATTGTATCCAATCGATGTAAAGATTGGATACGGAAAAAGAAACCAATGTTATTTACTGATATGAATTCTGAAGAATATGATGTTGAATTTGAAGATGTGCTGATGAATGATAATCAGGAATTTATGCCGGAAGAATCCATGGATTATGAACAAACAAAAGCAATTATGCAAGAAATACTATGGAAATTGCCGGAAGATCAGCGATTATGTGTGCTTATGTATTATTATAATGAAATGTCTGTAAGTGCAATTGCTGAAACATTGGAATGTAGCGATGGAACAATAAAAAGCCGGCTGAACTATGCTCGAAAGTTTATAAAGAGGGAAGTAGAAGAGTTAGAAAAGAAAGGAACAAAACTCTACAGCATTGCACCGCTTCCATTTATTGTATGGATGTTGCGTAGCAATGAACATACGATTATGGCAGAGGCAGCAGATCGTCCATTGAAAAATGCAATCAGAGAGTTAGTAAAAAATGAGACAAAAGAAGTTGTAAAGAGTGCTATAGAGAAAGAAGCAGGGCAGACAGCAAAAGAAACAGTAGCAGAAGAAGCGGCAAAAGCAGCAAGAAAAGCAGGTGGAAAACATATTGCTAAAAAAATAATTTCAGGTATTGTTGCAGTGTCGTTGGTGGGTACAGGATCTTATGTAGCATCAAAGAAATATCATAAAAAACAGGAGACTATTAAAGTAACAGGTACAAAAGATACAGGAACGAAAAGTGATAAAAAGGGAAAAGAAACCAATAAGGCAGAAAAAAAAGAAAATGAATTAAGAGAATTAAAGCAAAAAGTAGATTATGATTATCTGGAAAGATTATGTTCATATTTTCCATCTGATACACCGTACCAAGATATGACAGATGATGATTGGAAAAGATTTTATACAACAATTATGCAGACTGCTTATGAAGATTATTATTGTCCACATGAATATGGCGAGCATTTGGATAAGAGTTTTAGAGCAAAAGATGTAGACATAATTCCGGAAGAAGAATTTGTCACCCATGATAAGAAAAACGAAGCAAGCTTTAAAAAAGATACATTAGATAAAGCGCAACAGATTTCAGGAAGTAAAGTCGATCCGCGGACAATGACAGATTCAGATGAGTATTTATCGTATGCCAAAGATAGATATAAATTGTCAGGTGAGTTATTGGATACAATGGAGAAATGTACAATTACAGGAAAGAATATAAATTATGATGAAAAGGCAATAATGGTAGACATAGAAAAATCTATTATAAAGACTAATACGGATGAAGATTCTTATACAGATTATAAAATGGGGTATCAGTATTATACAGTGGTGTTAAAAGCAGCAAATAACAATTATGGATATAAGATTGCAGAAATCAGGGACGATTATGATACTGTCGAAAACGATGTGGCTACAATTGTAGAAAATGTGAAAGAGAAACCAGAAATTCTTTTAAATCTTGCTAAGATTTTAGGCACGTATGATGTAGAAACTGCAACATCTTCAACAGATAAAGAGCAAGAGCTTATGAAAAAAATATTGCACAACGCAGGAAACGCCTCTTTAGTTGAGGAAGATCAGGGATATGACGAAGATGATTATCTGGATGGTGAATATTATAAGTCTAAAGATGGAGCAAGAGCATGTGAATTAGCAGGTATTTCACAGGATGTAATTAATAATTTCAGTGGTGATGACGATGATATAGAATTTAATAGTATTGTGTATAAAATAAAAACAAGAAGTGATACGGATTATTATAATAAGGAAAGTTTTTTCCTGAGAGCAGAGAGCGATACGAAAAAAAATCTAGTTACCTGTTATTGCTTATTACATGATAATAGTAAAGAAAATGGTAAGTTTGAAAGAGAAACTATTGTGTTAGAACCTTATTGGAATTCACTGGGATACAGAATTAAGAAAATAACAAAGCAAGACTGGGGAAATGATACATATAAGGATGAAATTCAGAATGTGCTTAAAGACGAAAAAGAAATAGAAAAAGGTTTTGATAGTGCAATTGCATCGAAAGTAGCGGAGACGGCATCCCAACGTTCAGAACTTTGGAAGGGAAAAGCGACTTTGTTAATTCAGGACATTTGTGATAAATATCCAAAACAAAAGAAACAGATTGAAGAAGCGGATAAAAATTATTGGTCTTCGCTTGACGAAAAAGTTGAACAAGTTAATGAAAATCCGTTTTTAGAAGGAAATGGGGCACTGGGTGCAGAAAATGGGAATACAGATAAAATGCAAATATATTATCAGGGAACAAAATCGAGAGTATATTTCCTGATCGGAAATGCGTTAATGGACAAAAAGATTAATGCGCTGTATGAGTAGTCGCAAGAATACAAAAGGAGAGCAAGAAAAATGAAGTGCGAAAAATGTGGAACAGAGATAAGACAGAAAGCAAAGTTTTGCCCAAGCTGCGGAAATCCTATCGATTGGAAAGAAAAACCTAAGAAAAAAATGTCAAAAAAAATGAAAACTTTAATAGTGCTTGTTTTCGTACTGGGAATCGGGGACATTGTATATACAAAGCTTCCTAAGACAGTAAACTTACATGATTACACAACAACATGTAAAGTGAAAGGATATAATGGATTTGGAACAGTCAGTATAGACTGTAAATGGGATAAATTTACTATTGATTTAGCAAAGTATCTTAAGCAAAAGAATAAAGATATGTCAGAGTCAGAAGTGCAGAGCCTTGTGGATAGAACCGATTGGGATATTTCTGCCAGCAAAGAAAAAGGATTATCCAATGGTGATGTTGTTAAAGTAAAATATGATTTTGATAAAAATTATTTGAAGGAGTATGGAATTGTATTTAAAGGAGCAACGCAGAAAATCAATGTTAAAAATCTTAAGAAAGTAAAAAAGGTAGATATTTTTGATGGATTAGAATTGAAGTATAGCGGCGAAGGTCCGACAATTCAAACGAATGATTATATTACGATAAAGAAAAACGGACAAAAATTTGAGTGTTCGGTTACGCCATCCAGCGATTTGCAGGTTGGGGATGAAGTGACAGTAAAGTATGAAGGAGATAAGCCGGTTAAAGGAATATATCCAAAATCCAAAACAGTGAAATTAAAAGTTCCGAAAGATTTGCCACATATAATTACGGATCCATCCGAATTGACGAAAGAGGATATTGATAAAATAAAAGAAGTAGCAAATAAGATTTTTAAATATCAGGCACCGTATACAGATATATTTGAAGCGTGGGGAGATAAGTCTTTAATTTTTAATGAAGATGATAGAGAGGAAGCATATAATTCTAAATTGATCAGTCCGTCAATTTCAGATGATATGTTTTTCTTTGCCGGAGATGATATATATAAAGGAACATTCTCAGCAGCTGCAGTGAAATGTAGTGCTAATGTAAAGATAGGTGATGAAGAAAGCTCTTTTTATAATAAACAAGTGAAGTGCGTGGTATATTGTGTAATAGGTCCGATAAAACGTGATAAAGATGGAAAAATTAAATTTGAAGTGCCAAATGATGAAAATGATATGGATATGTATGGATCAGAATTTTACAGAGATGGTGATGGATCAGATGGAAATGCAAATGCGAACGAAGCTATAAAGAGCAATTGGTCTGAAGATGCAAACTCAGGTACGATTTATAAAGTTTCTGTGAGTGGTAAAAGCAAACCAGAAGTTGTAGAACAAATCAGCGATGATGAGACATATGACACAGATGAAGAAGAGTATTAAAAGGAATTTATAAGTGTTGCTAAATTAAACCTGGTAGGTGTATAATTATTACGCATTACAGAATAATATTTATTGATTCAATGTCAATTGTTATACGACAAAGAATGGAAGCTTACATCAGGGCAGCAGCACTATTAGAGAAAAATAGCAGGGATAAAAGACGGAATATAAAAAGAGTTGGCTACATTAAAAGAGGTACGCCAGCTCTTTTTAAAAAAATTAAAAAATATAAAACCAATAGAGGGAGTTGATCGTCATATAAGTAAACAAAAGAAAATATAAGGGAAAGAGAGGATAAGAATGAATAATTTTTGTGGAAACTGTGGCTGCAAATTACAAAGTGACGCCAGATTTTGTCCTGAGTGTGGACAAAAAATCGAACTGCCGGAAATGGAGATTCCAAAATCACAGAGTACGATGAAAATGGAGATCTCAAAATCGCAGAATACGATGAAAATAAGGAACGAAAGGAAAAAAACGAAGGACAGGAAAACAAAATGTAAAAAACATTACTCAAAAAAAGCAATAGCACTAACTACTTGTTTTGCTGTTTTATGTGTGAGCGCAGGTGCTTACACTGCATCTATACAAGATGGAGATCCATTGGCAGTAGAAAATATTACGGCAGCAGTAAGAAATACAATAGGTAAGAAAAATCTTGATAAATTAATTGAAATATATAATAAAGTTGATAAATCATATATTGCATGTGTTGCTTCTTATTTACCGGAATATGATTCGATATCTGAGATTTCATCAAGTAATATTGCAAATATTTATTCGGATGCATTTGAGTATTTTTATACGGAGAAAGCTCCATTTGGAGATGGCAATATTGCAGAGGATAATGACTGGGATGATTGTAATGACCGTATGATTATAAATGATGACCAACTCAAAAAGAAGAATGGAAATGAGTGGATATTCAAAAAGACGGCATTAGATCAGTTCAATAAGGTTACAGGAATTAAATTCGATAAGAACAATCTGGATTCTTCTTTTATAGAAGACAATGGAAAAGAATATGTTGTAAATTTTGATGGGGATATTTCGAATTCCACTCACTGCAAAGCAATAAGTTGCATAATAGATGAAAGTTCGCAAGAACTTATTGTCAATCTCGTGAAAAGTGAAGAGGATGGAGAGGCGAAGAAGGAGCATGCAATAATTGTTCCGGCAAACAATTCGTATGGATATAAAATTAAACAGATTAAAAATGGACACGTAAGAAAGAAACAAAGTGTTGATGTATTGAAAAAAATAGCAATGCGTGATGCATATCAGAAAATAGATGTTGCTGAGGCATTAAAAAATTATAATGCAGAAGGAACGCATGGCAAAAAAGATTTAGAAAAAATTGCGGTTGCAGGAACAAGATACGTTGAACAAATTTATGGACTGGATAGCAGATCAGTTGCTGAAAAAATTGAGATTGAACGAAATAAATTTGATGAATTTTGTGAATATATTGGTCTTGATAAGAAACAAAGAGAGATAGAGTTGGACACAGATTTGGTATATCTAGATTTTGATAATTACAAGGTTGAAGCAGATAAAATAAATGCCAGAACTTATACAGAACCAAGTGTTTTAAGAACTGAAGTAAAAAACAAACAGGTAATTATTCGGTTCCTTGAAAATGAATTAGGAGATGAAGGAGAATCATGTAATTATAAGAAGATATCAGTGATAATAGTGCCGGCAGAAAATATTTGGGGATATAGCATTAAAGCGATATCGACAGAAAAGTGGGATGACAAATATGCGAAAGATATCAGTAAATTAGATCAAAAAGCACATGCAAAAGATAACGCAGCGGAAAAGGAATACACTGCTGACAATAATGATGACAGCTATGATTTTTCTGATGACAATTACACAGAAGAAGACGTTAGAATACGAACGCAGAAAGAAATTGCAAGTATGTGGTATAAAAAAATATGCGAAATAAAAGAAAAAGTCGAGAAAAAATATCCAGACAAAAAAGAACTTATTAAAAAGTATGTAAAGAAATACTGCAAAGATGAAAAGCAAATGTTCAAAGGTACACCATCTTACAATGAGCTGTTAAATGATATTGCTTCTATGCGACGAGAGTGTTACTTCCTGATTGGTAATTGCTTAATGTCCGACAACTTTGAAGAACTGGAAAAGTATTTATAATTTAAAATATTAAGAAAGAAGAGGAATAGGAAAATGGGATTTTTTGACAATGTAAAAAACAGTTTAACAGAGACAAGCCAGGAGCTTACACAAAAAGCAAAGGATACAACAGAGATTTATCGTTTAAACAATCTGAATAAGACAAAAGAAAAAGAAATTGAAAAATTGGTGTATCAGATCGGACTTACATATTACTCAAATTTCCGGGAGGAGTGTGAAGAAAAATTCGCTGATTTAACAACGCAGATTGCACAGATTCAGAAGGAAATTGCAGAAAACAAACAAATGGTTGAAAAACTTTCTACAGAAGAAGTGTGTCCTTCCTGTGGTAAAAAACTGACAGGGGGATCCAAATTCTGCATTTACTGTGGCACATCACTTGATGCTGTAAAAAGTCAGGCAAATGTAAGTGGAAAAACATGCAATTCATGTGGAAAACCATTAGATGAAGGGGCAGCTTTTTGTACATATTGTGGAACACCGGTGCCTGAGGAAAAAGAAGAAGAGAAAGAAGATCAGGAACAGGTAATAGAAGTGGAAGACAAAAATATTTGTAAAAACTGTGGAGCAAAAATAGAAGAAGGGAACCGTTTTTGCATTCATTGTGGAACGCCGGTAGAGGAATAAAAAGATGTATTGTGGAAAATGTGGAAAAGAAATAGAAGTAACGGAACGTTTTTGCAGACATTGCGGAGCAAAAAATGATTATTTTAAAGAGAAATTTAGTGTGGAAGATGTTGTTCAGGGAATAAAAGACAGAAACGAAAAAGCGATTGAAGAGTTCTATTCACTGACATATAAACAGGGATTTTCAGTTGCAATCCAAATTGTGAAAAACGAACAGGATGCAATGGATTTATTGCAGGATGCATATCTATCTGCACTTACTAAAATAGAGCAACTGGAAAGTTCGGCAAAAATAAAAAGCTGGTTCAATTGTATTGTAGCAAATCGTTGTAGAGATTGGCTGAGAAAGAAAAAGGGGCATAACACACAGCTCTTTGCAGAATTGGAAAATGACGAATATGACGAGGGAGTAGAGGATAGATTTGCTAATGAAAATATGCAGTTTTCTCCAGATGAATCAGTAGATTATGCAGAGACAAAACGATTGATGCAGGAAATTTTGGACAAGCTTCCGGAAGATCAGAGATTGTGTATCCTGATGTATTATTATGAAGAATTGTCAGTAGGAGAGATAGCACAGTCATTGGAATGCTCAACCGGGACGGTAAAAAGCCGGTTAAATTATGCGCGCAAAAAAATAAAAAATGAAGTAGAAGAACTAGAAAGAAAAGGTACAAAACTGTATGGTATTGCACCGCTTCCATTTATTGTATGGATGTTGTCTTCAGGAGAAAGAACATTGGAAGTCAAAGCATCTGGCTTGGAAAAATGGAGACAATACATTGCAAATTCTGAAGCAAAGCAAATAGCTGTGAAAAATGCCAAGACAGGATCAGATCATATCACAGAAAGCGCAAAGGCAGGAGCGGGGCACATTACAGAAAGTGCAAAAACAGGAGCAGGTCACATTGCAAAACGTGCAGTGGCAGGTATTGTCGCAGCAGCGGTGGTAGGGACAGGTGCTTATATTGGATATACAAAGTACATTGCCAAACCGGCAGATACAAAGCAGGAGCAGGTAAAGCAAGAAAACACTGCGAAGCAAGAAAACACTGCGAAGCAAGAAAAAGAAACGATACCGGAGTTTACTCTAACAGACGAGCAGAAAGAACAGATTCAGTATGCTGCAAGTATATTTATGAGAGCTGAGAGAGAAAAAGAAGGTTTATCGCAAAATGATAATTTCAATATTCAGATAAAAAAAGGAAAAGTGTCAGACCTGGTTATAGCGGAGGTAGCCAATTCGATTGTATATGAAGATGATAGCATAAAAAGTGAAGATGCTGATATTCAGGAAATGAATGAAGATGGAGCTGGTAATAAAAAGTTTTTAATGTTAGAAGAGTGCCAGAAATTTTTAGAGGATACATTTGAGTATAAAGCTGCAAATTGGGAAGAGGTGAACAAGATATTCGCCTCATCAGGGAATGCAGGAACAGATGTATTTGAAGCAGTGTATCAGGGTGAAAGTACTAAGAAATATAATAATGAAGAGCTATGTAAAGTAGTTCGATATGCACAAACAGGGAAAGACGAGTTCCATTTCTGGGCAGAAATTGAGTATGTACCATCAGATAATCCGGCAAATCAGAATGAACTTACAACACCAGGGATAATGGAGATAACTGCACATAGGAATGATAAGAGTAAAATTGGAGGATTTGTATTTGACAAGATTACATATAAACCCCATAAAAATAATCTTGTTGCTAGGAGTATAGAAAGTACAGTTACTATTTTGCCACGTGCAAGAGCTCAAAGCGGTGCTAATGCTCCTGTAGGAACTTATGAAATTGACCAATTGAAAGAAAAGGAATTTATTTTATATGCCAATATGTTTATGAATCAGTGTATAAAAGTTGATACGTTAACGAGTGATGAAGGTGTTTATGAAGGAAACGCTATTAAGTTGGAAGATTATAAAAAAATTTGTCAAAAGACACTCGGACGTAATACAAAATATAAAGTAAATGGTGTAGCGGAAAACAAGGTTATAGGAGAAAAAGTAGAATTTGATGGAGCACGCTTTGATGCGGAATATGGAATAAAGAAAATAGAGTCTGTAGAAAGCTTTGACGGTAAAATAAAAGTATCGGGAGATATAGAATCATATATAGATGGAAAAGAATATGCATTCAAAGCCCAGGGACACAGAGACAACAAGAGTCAAACAGGAGTTGTTGTCAATAAGCTTGTAATATCAAACGAGTAAAATGAAAATAAAAACTTACATGATGGAGGAAGATAAAATGGCAAGATTTTGCGCAAAATGTGGGAAACAATTAGGGGAGCAGGCAGCATTCTGCCCGGCATGCGGAGCAAAGGTCTCAAGACCAGAGAATCAGCAAATGCAGATGAATCCACAGGCACCTGTAAAAGTACATAAAAATAAAACCTCAAAGAATTTACTGGCAATAGCAATGGTAATCGTTGTATTGATAGTAGGAGTTTTTGGAATTAAATCACTGATATCCCCGGGATATATGCGTCCCATAAAATTGGTGGAAAAAGGATTTAATGATCGTGATGCGAAGGCGATATATGAAAGTCTATCACCAGAAACAAAGAAAATTTATGAGATGTCCGGCTGTAAAAATATAGTGGAGAATTTGCAAAGTGCTATTGAAGAATATGGAGATGGAAAGGATATCAATGTTAATAATATTAAAACGGACATTATAATTGGAAATAAAGAAAAGATTGATAAAGAAGAATTGTCACAGACACTTGTAGATCAATATATGGTATCGCAGGAAGAAGCAGAAAAAGCATCTGCGGCTTATATTGTAGATGGAAATATAGTTTTTAAAAGTGGTAATTCGGTAGTAAAAGAAATATCTACACAATTTGTAGTCGCAAAAATTAATATGAAATGGTATTTAGTTTATTTACAATAAATGAATTAAAAATTAAAACCGATAGGGTAGTTCAATCGTCATATAAGTATCACAAGAAAGTATAGGAGGTGCTTATATGACATGGGACGAATGGGTGCGTAAGGTCTTAAAAGATATTTTGGAAGAACAGTTTTCTTCCGGAGATATTATGCAAAAGTTGTGGAGGCGAATAAGAGAAAAAATGTTATAAGCAATACAAAGCAAGGAGATGAAAATTCATGAGAATTATGAAAAAAATTATTCTCTATCTTATCAGCGGAATATTATTATTTGGCGTTGGATATGTTGGCTATGGAATTACCACACAGTATATTATGCCAAAAACTGAAAAAACGAGTGAAAAAGAGGTGGCAAAAACAAAAGAAGACAAAAAAGAAAAGAAAACATCTAAAATAAAAGAGAAAGGAGAAGGAGAAGAAGAACAACAACAATCAGATGAATGGAAGGAGGCCTATGTTGAATGGATCAATAATCAAAAGGAAGGGGCCACTTTTAAATTATGCTATGTGAATGAAGATACTATTCCGGAAATTATTTGCCTGGAGGGATGTAATGCAGATGGTACAACATTTGCCACCTATGCAAATGGACAAGTTCAGGAAGAAAATGTGTGGGGTGCCGGAGTGTCTTACATAGAAGGGGAAAATGTACTGGATGATGGTAGCGGAAATATGGGGAACTACTATGATCATATTTACTCGATTCAAAATGGGAAATGGGTTCAGATTGCAAAAGGCGAATATGGAATTGGCGATAATACGGAATTGGATGCGACGGATGAATCAGATTATAGTTATACCTGGAATGGTAAGAAAATGTCCAAAGAGAATTATGAAAAGAATCTCAAAAAAATTTATGATAAAAAATCTGCAACGAATTTAGATGATAGTTATAAGTGTGTTTCAGCAGAAGAACTTATAAATGAGCTTATTGGATCTGATGAAGAGACAACATTTGATTCTGCAAAAGACAAATCAATGGAACAGATGCAAGATCAAAGTAATAGAAAATATAGTGATATTACGGAAGATTATATATTTTCAGATAGTGATAAGCGGAAACTGAAAATGTCGGAGCTAAAAGAAATGTCTAAAGATGAACTACGAATTGCGAGAAACGAAATTATGGCTCGACATGGAAGAATATTCAACGATGATGCTTTACGGAACTATTTTGAAAATAAGTCTTGGTATGACGGAACAATAGCTCCAGATGAATTCGATAAAATGAAAGAAATTCTTAATTCAACTGAAAGAGCAAATGCAAAATTAATTGAAAAGTATGAGAAAAAGATGGGGTATAGATAAAATATAACAGGGTTACCTTGTTAATATTTTAGTAGAAAGGAAATGCTTTATGGAGAAAGAAAAAAGTATTAAAAATGTTTTATTAAGAAAAATAATTTTAACGATGACTGTAGCAGTTTTGTTGGTAGCCGGTATTAATATGAAACCTTTGTATGTTAATGCTGCTTCTAAACCAGTAAGCAAAGTATATTGCTGCTTATACAAGAGTGGGAAATTAGTAATTTCCCAGAAGAAAATCAAACCACAAAAAGGAAAGAAAGTACTGGAGAATAAAAAGCTTGCAAGACCAAGCCTGCTGAAGAATCATAATAAAATTAAAATTGTATATTTCAGGGGAAAAGTAAGACCAAAGAGTTGTGAACAGTGGTTTATGGAGTGCAAAAATATAACAAAAATTTCAAATATAAAAAATTTGGATACCAGTCAGTGTACAAATACGGTAAGCATGTTTTGGGGATGCCGTAAACTAAAAAGTCTGGATGTAAGCAGATTTAATACTGCTAAAATAACGGATATGAGTGCTATGTTTTACAGATGTAAATCATTGAAAAAATTAGATGTAAGCAAATTTAAAACTTCAAAAGTGAAGTTCATGTATGCAATGTTTGGAGACTGTATATCATTAGAAAAATTGAATCTCAAGAATTTTAAGACAGGCGCGGTAATAGAAACGGCATATATGTTTGAAAATTGTTATAAGCTGAAAAGCTTAGACATCAGTAAGTTTAATACAAAAAATGTTGAATACATGGATGCTATGTTCCATAATTGTAAATCACTTACAAACTTGAAGATTAAGGGATTTAAAACATCAAAAGCTATTAGTATGTATGCGATGTTTGATGGATGTAAATCATTGAAAAAACTTGACCTTTCTAGCTTTAATACAACAAAAACTACGGAAATGGGAAGAATGTTCCACAACTGTGTATCTCTTCAAAAATTAAATCTAAGTAAATTTAATACATCAAAAACAAAAGCAATGTACGAAATGTTTGCAGGATGTAAATCTATTACTGAGTTAGATCTTAGCAATTTTAATATCAGAAATAGTTGTAATTTATCATCTATGTTTACTAAGTTTTCATCAAATGGAGTTGTGCGAATCAATCAGAAAGCGAAAAAAGCAATTGAAAATAACGGGGGTTCTGACAGTTCATATGTAAAACATTGGGAAATTGTTGATGAAAAATAAAAAAATTAAATTTTTTAAAACCGATTGCATTGTTCATTCGTCATATAAATAGAAACAAAAAATTACTATTTAGTAGAAAGAAGAGGTAAGACGAATGAACAATGTAATTTACAAGTATTTAGGAGAATTTGACAGAAAGAGATATTTACTGAGAGTTGTTGTAGGAATTTGCTTTGGTATTGTAGGCATAATCTATCAGATATCTTCGCAAATTAATGCCGATCCGGTGGAGACTTTTTTGAAATTTGCTTTTATAGCAGAATGTTTTATATATGGAATTTATTTCATTTTGAAAATAAGTAAAGTTTTACGAGGCGGAATTATTGGTTTTGATATGATAGGGCTGTTAGTAATAATAGTTGCAATTATGCTTGGTTGTATTATCGGCGGTATTATCGGTGGAATATTATTTGCTATTGATACATTAAGGCTTGTTATGAATCTTAGTAATAACGGACAGGAAACTAAGAAACAAAATTCGTAACAGATGAATAGAATATTTTGATGTGCATAAGGAAAGTTAGGAGGAAGTAGCGATGAAGAAAAAAGGAAAGTTATTAAGAAGTTTGGCAGTATTACTGCTTGTAATGGTATGTGCAGCGTTGAATCCGAAAATTGCGAAAGCAGCGGCTGAAAATTATACACCAGAGAAGGCAAAGATAGTTAAGGTAGACGGCGAAAAATTATATGAAAAAGGGAAAAATGAAAAGCATGATACCAGATATTATAAGTTTACAGTTCCAAAAGACATAGGAAATAAGTGGATTAATATATATGTAATTAATAGATATGATAGAACGATTTATCCGACATTGTACAATGATAAAATGCAAAAATTGGATGATAATGATGGTTGGGGAGCTGAAAGAGACGGCTCAGTAGTATTTCATAATGCAATAGATGCATCAGCTCATTCATCCGATATGGTAAAATTAAAAGCGGGGAGTACATATTATCTTGATGTGTTGAGCTGGGATGAAAAAGATTTTGAACTTTGTATTAAAACAGTAGCTGATGACAACTGGGGAAGTATTGAAAAAGCACCAGAAATTAAATGTAATACATGGAAAAAAGGTGTAATAGAATATGATGATGATGTTGATAGATATTTTGTAAAACTTCCGAAAGATAAAAAAGAGCACGCATTTATAGTAAGTTCGGACAGAGATATTACGGCAGCGTTTGAAGATGTAAATGGAGTCTATAAAGATGACATTGATATTGATGCAAATGAAACTAATAATGAGTATAGAGAAATCGGTAGAGGACAAAGAGTTTATATTAAAATTGATGGTAGTGAGTATGCAAATTATAAAATCAAAGTAACCTCTCCAACACCAAAGAAAACTATTTCAATCCTAAAAGTATCTAAGTGCAAAAAAGGCATGAAAGTGGTCAAAGGAAAGACAATCAGTAAAGCAAATGTTAAAGTCACAGTTAATGGTAAAGCATACAAGACAGTAAAATCAAATGCAAAGGGTAATTTTGCTGTAAAGACTAAGAAGTTAAAAGCAGGACAAAAAATCAAAGTCACAGTATCCAAGTCCGGATATAAGACAAGGACAAGTGGAACAATTAAAGTAAAAAAGAAATAAGAACATTTACATAAATACATATATGATTAATGTGATAAGTATAGGTGATGCAGCATTTACAGAATGCAGTAGTTTAACATCTATCGAAATTCCAAGTGGTGTAAAAGATATAAAAGAGTATACATTTTCTGGTTGTAGTAAACTGAAAGATGTGAAAATACCTGACAGTGTAAAAACAATTGGAGAATATGCGTTTGGAGAATGTACAGATTTACTGAGCATAATCATGCCAGATAGTATAACAGATGTAGAAAAATCAGCATTCTGGAAATGTGAAAGTTTGAGCAACGTAAAGCTTTCTGCTAAATTAAAAAGTATAAAAAGTAGCGTATTCAGTGAGTGTATTGCATTATCTAACATAGAAATACCTGAAAGTGTGACCAGTATTGAAGAAGGAGCATTTAATGGGTGTGATAAGTAAAAGTAACGGTGAAATAGTAATTAAAAAGGAAAACGTTGATAAAGAAAAGAGGTACAACTTTATGAAAAAAAGATTCTTAGCCTTAACTCTGGCAGCCCTACTGGCAGTTGAGACGGGCGTGATGGGGAATGCCATTAATGTAAATGCAGGAAGTATGGACGATAAAGGAAACATTTCCCAGGATTCTGGCGAAGGAGTAGTTAAAGAAAAAGAATTGACAGTATCTGATTTCCAACTGGAACTGCCATATGGAATGAATAAAAATCATGTCGGCAAAGGTATAAATTTTGATGTTGTGATGCGCATAAAAAACCATTCTGACAAGGATATATGGGGAGAAAACATACGGATAGAATGGCAGTATACAGATGTCAATAATGAGAAAACAATTTTTGCATCAAATACAATGAAAGAAGAATTTGAAGACGGTGACTATCTTTTTAAAGCAGGTCAGGAGGTAGAAGTTCATTTTCCTGTAAAATTAAAATCAGATATGAAAAATGGCAGCCTGAAATTCTACCGTATTCAATGTGATGCCGAGTATGACAGTGAAGATAGTTGGAGAAATTGGTTTGTATTGCGCAATGGACAGATTCAGTTTTATGATAATGGATATCGCGAAGGCGCAGTAGATTATAATGGCGAGCTGGATTTCAACGTTGATGATACAAAAACAATGGAATTTAAACCAAGTTTTCGTAGTGTGACCATACAGATGCCATATTCGAAAGACTGTAAACCGGATGTAATAATTGCTTACAATTCAAGTAAAAATGCACCGGTTCTTTCAAAATCAGAATATACAGTTACATATAATAAACCAATTACCGGCGTAGGTGATTACAAAATTATAATAAAATTTAAGAATGGCTATAAAGGAACTCTGACGCAGAATCTTCGGGTTATCCCAATGTATCCAGATGTTATTTCCGTAAAAGCTGGCAAAAAGAAGATGGACTTAAAATGGAGATATTATAATAAGGAAGCAGATGGATGTCAGATTCAGTATAGCCAGGACAAGAATTTAAAAAAGAATGTAAAAACAATTAAAACCAAAAAAATTACTTCAAAGAAGATTACCAAATTAAAAGCGAAGAAAAAATATTATGTAAGAATGCGTACCTACAAGAAAGTGAAAGGAAAAACATATGTTTCAAGCTGGACAAAAGTAAAAGCAGTTAAGATTAAGAAATAATTATACAAGAGCCGTTCATATCATTTTGACAGGGAAGATATGAACGGCTCTTACGAAAAAAGAGGAACAAAAAGAGAAAAAAGAAGAGAAACACAATATTCAGAAATATACTGGTACTTTGCCTGAGCATAACACTCGTATTAGTTATGCCACAGTCACAGGTGGCGCAAGCTGCGGGAAGTAAGCCAACCAGTATGACATTAAACGTATTTCAGAAAACAATAGATATGAACAGTACTTACCAGATCAAAGTGAAAACGGTAAAGCTAAAAAAGAGAAGAGACTATTTGCAGAGTTGAGCATGGAGAGTGAACGGATAATATATTTAATCTGCAGGTAGTTGATAACAAGAGCCAACTATAGTGAAAGAGGTAACAGTTTATGCAAAGTATTAATGATAAAATCCTAAAGAATGGGAAAAACATCCTAAGTATATTGTTAGCGGTCCTGTTAATGAATCAGGGAATTGTGGCAGAAGCCGCACCGGGAGCGCAGACGGCGATATCAAATGTGAAGAGTTCAAGTGTGGAGACAACTCAAGACACAGAGGCTCAAGAATCCAATTTACAGAAGCCGTCTGACACAGAGATTACCAATTGTATGTCGGTTACAGAAGGCAGGCTGACTATATCGTGGAAAAATGTAGGCAGTGACGGCTATGAACTGGCTCTTTCCAAGAATAAAGATTTTCCGGAAGAGGAGCAGCTTATTTACACATATGGAGCTGAAAGATCAAAAGCTGCACTAAAAGATCTGGATTATGATGCCATGTATTATTTCCGGGTACGTACCTTTAATGATGCTGGTGAGGAAAAGATATATTCTCAGTGGTCAGAAGTAAGCTCCTATATAGTAAATGGACATGCATACGTTTGGTATCGGCAGAAAGTGCCAACCTGCACAGAAGAAGGCATGGAATACGAAAAGTGCAAAAGGTGTTGGGAAGAAACCGGACAGACAAGAATAATCCCGGCATTAGGGCATAAATACCATTGGGTGAATGATGGGGAAAATTTATCTTATATTTGCGAAAGATGTAATGAAGTAAAGGAAACAAAGCCGGTAATTGTAATGCCACAATCTTTCAGTTTAAATACAGGAAAACAAACGCTGGGTGTAAGAGGCACCTATAAGATTTATCCCAAAACAGTAGTACCGAAAAATGCAGACAAATCTGTTATTTATCAATCAAAAAATAATAAAATTGCAACGGTTAGCAGTAGTGGTATCATAACCGGAAAGAAAACAGGCAAAACAAAGATTGTAGTAACAGCAACGCGAAATAAAAGACTGAAAAAAATTGTCACGATCGAAGTGAAAAATTTGAAACCGACAAAACTTACACTGAATACTAGAAGTGTAAAAGTAAAGTATGGCGATAAATATCAGCTTATCGTAAAAGTAAATCCACGGACGATGCGGTGCCCGGTGATATTTTCTTCGGATAATAAAAAAGTTGCAACCATAGATAAACACGGCGTGATAAGAGGAAAGAAAGCCGGAACAGCGACGATCATCGCCCGTACAAAATACAAAAACAAAAAAGGTAAATATTTGTATCAAAAATGCAAGGTAAAGGTTTCGCATAATTATAAGCTGATAAAATCAGTAAAACCAACTTGTGAAAAAGATGGTTATAAAAAATATAAATGCGGCTGCTGCAACAAAACATCCACAACGAAATACAAAAAGTTAGGACACAAGTGGAAAACGCTTGAAGAAACAAAGCCGACTTGTGAAAACACCGGGCAAAAGAAAGAAGAGTGCGTTAATTGTCATAAAGTTAGAACGACTTATTTAAAAGCAACAGGTCACGATTATGCTACGATCATCGAACAGAAAAAGCCGACTTGTCAGGAAAAGGGCTATACAGTATACGAATGTAAAAATTGTGACAAAGTCAAAAAAGTAGAAGTTCCGGTTGTAGATCATAAGTATTCTATTACGGTAGAAAAGAAAGAAGCTACGGAAGAGGAAGACGGTTATCTTATCACACAATGCCAATATTGCGGGAAAACAAAAAGACAAACACTCACAGTAGACAGGACTTACACCATAGACCTCGGTGAAGGAAAGACAACAACTGTTGTTGGACATTATGAAAGAGAAATGGAAGAAGAAATGTTTAATGCGGTAAATCAATATAGAAAAGAAAATGGGAAAAGAGAATTAGAAATTGGTAGTGATAAGTTAAAAGCTGCAGCAGATATTCGTGGATATGAAATAAGTTATTACTTTGATCACTATAGACCAAATGGTGAAAGAGCTTTAATTTCATTTAAACATACAACAAGATGTGCTGGTGAGAATATTGCAAGAGGTCAAATATCTGTAGAAAAGGCAATGCGTGATTTTAAAACTTCAACAAAACATAATTTTTTAATGTTATCTGAAAATCCACAAGTTTTATCAATTAGTATTTTTGCGAAATATGAAGGAACTGTAAATGGTAAAAGACAATATTCATTACATTATGTTCAATTTTATGGATGGCGATTAGCTGCTTCACAACAATAATCAATCATACACATTTCGTGAAATTATTTCACGAAATGTGTATTTCTTTTTTGAAAAAATATCCCAAAAAAACTAGAACCAGGCTTCAAAAAATCTGTGAATCTCTTGAAATATTCCCGTAACCGTGTATAATAAACTTTGTTCGGTAATTTTGAACATAAAGTATAGTAATAGAAAACTTCAGGACGAAAAAATATCTCGGAGGTGATAGGATGGATATCGGAAAGAAATTGAAAGAACTGCGTTTGCAAAATGACTTGACGCTGAATGATCTGGCATCCAGAAGCGAGCTGTCAAAAGGCTTTCTGTCCCAGGTGGAGAGGAATCTGACAACGCCGAGTATCGCAACGCTGGAAGATATTCTGGAAGCGCTTGGAAGTAATCTGTCAGACTTTTTCCATGAGGAAGAAGAGCATCAGATTGTATTCGGACAGCAGGATTTTTTCGTGGATGAACAGGAAGGTTTTCAGATTGAGTGGATTGTGCCTAATGCACAAAAGAACCAGATGGAGCCTATTATTTTAACATTGGCGCCACATCAGAAAAGCCGGGAAGTGTCGGCGTTTCAGGGAGAAGAATTTGGCTATGTATTAAAAGGCAGCATAACAATTGTGCGTGGCAAGAAGAAATATAAAGTAAAGGCGAAGGAAACGTTTTATATGGATGGTTCCAGAAGCCATTATTTATATAATCATGGGAGCGGGGAAGCAAAAGTATTGTGGATCACCAACCCGCCGATGTTTTAAACAGACGAGAACGATAAAAGGCTGAGATATTATAGCTGACAGATTATAGAAGGGAGACGTGAGATGGAAGAGAATAAGATCATTGAATTCCGCAACATTGTCAAAAGTTTTGACAGCCAGGTTGTGTTAAAAGGAATCAATCTTGACATTTATGAAAATGAATTTGTAACACTGCTCGGGCCAAGTGGCTGCGGTAAGACAACACTTCTTCGGATTCTGGGAGGATTCCTGGAAGCAGACGAAGGAAGTGTGATTTTTGATGGCGAGGAGATCAGTAATAAGCCGCCGTATGAGCGAGAACTGAACACGGTGTTTCAGAAATACGCACTCTTTCCACATCTGAGTGTTTATGAAAATATTGCATTTGGGCTTAAGATAAAAAAAGTCGGAAAAGACATCATTGACCAGAAAGTCATGAAGATGTTAAAGCTTATCGGACTGGAAGGATTTGAAAACAAGAATACAACACTGCTCTCAGGAGGCCAGCAGCAGCGTGTTGCAATTGCAAGAGCGCTTGTCAATGAGCCGAAAGTGCTGCTTCTTGATGAGCCGCTTGCTGCGCTTGACCTGAAACTCAGAAAAGAGATGCAGTATGAGTTGAAACGGATCCAGCAGGAGGTCGGTATCACCTTTATTTTCGTAACACATGATCAGGAAGAGGCACTTACGATGTCGGATAAGATTGTTGTTATGAAAAATGGTGAGATCCAGCAGATCGGTTCGCCGCAGGATATTTACAATGAACCGGCTAACCGTTTCGTAGCGAACTTTATCGGTGAAAGCAACATTTTATCAGGAACGATGCTTGATGATTATAAAGTCATGTTTGATGATATTGTATTTGACTGCGTGGATTATGGATTTAAGAAGAATGAAAAAGTAGACGTTGTCATCCGTCCGGAAGATATTGATATTGTAGATGTAAAAGACGGCAAGATGACCGGAGAAGTTTTGAGTGTGCTGTTCAAAGGTGTTCATTATGAAATCATGGTGGAGACAGTTCCGGGAACCAGCGTTACGGTAAATATGCGTGTCATCCGCAACCACGAAGTGACAAGTGAAGACGGAAAAGAAAAAATCAGTGCAAACAACTTCTATGTTGATGTTGACGATGTGGAAGAAATGGATGATAAAGAGATTATCGCGTTCTCCAATGCGCAGGCATGGGAAGTAGAGACAGATGATTATATATCCATTGCAAAAGTAGAATACGAACTGGAGAAAGAAGAAGGACAGTATCCGGTTACATTTACAACCGCAGATGGAACAAGCATCGAGAGAACGATCTTTGTAGTCAACCAGCCGTTCGTTAAGAATGAAAAGGCAAATGAAGCGGTTATGGCGTTCAACTTCTTCAAAACAGTAGATGAGATTAATGATTCACAGGCATTGGATACAGATCTGAAAACATGGGCAAATGCACAGGGCTGGAAGTTAAGTGATGAAGATCAGAGTGTGGACATCAGTGTAGATTATGACTTTGAACCGGAAGAAGTGACAGAAGGTGTATATCAGATCACATTTTCAACAACCGGTCGCGAATTTAAGATCCATACAACTGATTATTCGGAGGAAGGACAGGAGGTCGGCCTGACATTCTTCCCGGAAGATATTCATGTCATGTCAAAGGTGGTGTACTAGATGAAACGTTTTCAGCAGCTTGCATGGCCGTATATCGTGTGGGCAGTGATGATGCTTGTTCTTCCGATGGCACTGATCGCACTGTATTCTGTAATGAATCAAGGCAACAGCATCATTTCTTTCTCGTTCACACTGGAACATTATGCCAAATTTTTTACCGATCCGGATTTCTTATTAATCCTCTGGCGTTCCATACTGATTGCGGTGAAGACAACCGTTTTATGTCTGCTTCTCGGCTATCCGATCGCATATTATATAGCAAGAAGCACAGAAAAAGTACAGAATGTATTGATTTTATGCATTACACTGCCGATGTGGATCAACATGCTTGTGCGAACATACGCATGGATCGGACTTCTGAGCAACGGTGGTATTTTTCAGAAAATACTTGGATTTTTCGGACTTGGAAATGTAGAGCTTCTCTATACAGAGGGCGCCGTACTGCTCGGTATGGTATATAACTTCCTTCCGTTTATGATCCTGCAGATCCAGACGTCCTTAAGCAAGATGGATTATTCGCTGATCGAAGCGAGTGCGGATCTCGGAGCCAGTCCCGCACAGACTTTCCGCAGAATTACTTTGCCACTTTCCATGCCGGGAGTAATTAATGGAATTACGCTTGTATTCCTTCCGGCAGTCAGCTCGTTCTTTATTCCGAAGCTGCTTGGAGGCGGTCAGTATTTCCTCATCGGAAATATGATCGAAAACCAGTTTATCACAGTCGGAGAGTGGAATTTCGGAAGTGCGGTGTCTATGATCATGGCGATTATTATGATGCTTCTGATGATGGCTGTACGGAAAGTGGAGCAGCATAATCAGGGCGGAAAGGGGGTATAAAAGATGAGACAAAAGAAACGACGGATCGGGAAGATCTTGATGGTACTTTCAGTCATCTTTTTCTACCTTCCGATATTATATATGATTATTTTTTCATTTAACGATGGAAAATCACTGACAAGCTTTACCGGATTTTCACTGCGCTGGTACCGGCATATGCTGGATTCCAGCGATATGATGGAGGCGCTCTCTACAACATTCAGTGTGGCGGTGCTGGCTACAATTATTTCCACAATTGTAGGAACAATTTCTGCAATTGGAATAAGTAAGTCAAAAAAAGTTGTGCGTGATCTGATGGATCAGGTCAATAATCTGCCGCTTATGAACCCGGAAATTGTAACAGCGATTGGATTTATGCTGTTATTTATCACATTCCGTGTGGGAAAAGGCTATGTGACGATGCTGCTTGCGCACATTGCATTCTGTATCCCATATGTCATGCTTTCCGTGATGCCGAAGATCCGCTCACTGGATCCGAACCTGGCAGATGCGGCAATGGACCTTGGTGCAACACCGTGGCAGGCTCTGACGAAAGTTATTGTGCCACAGATCACACCGGGAATCGTGTCCGGAGCGCTGATTGCATTTACCATGTCCGTAGATGATTTTATCATTTCTTATTTCGTAACCGGACGAGGTGTAAAGAACTTAAGTATTATGGTGTATACAATGAGCAAACGAGTGAATCCGAGCATTAACGCGATTTCTACGCTTGTTGTTGTGATTATTACGATTGTACTTCTGGTGATCAATATCATGCCAATGCTGGCAAGCAAAAGAAAGAAGACAGATGTAGTCAGAAGAAGGAGAATGTGGATACCGGTCACAGCCGTCTGTGCGGCGCTGGTTGCGGTCATATGTGTTGCGCAGTTCGGCGGAGCACAGAACAAACGTCCGTTTGAAGGACAGACACTCAGGATTTATAACTGGGGAGAATATGTCGGTGAACATATCATTCAGGACTTTGAAAAAGAAACCGGTGCGAAAGTTATGCTGGAGAACTTTGATTCCAATGAACAGATGTACATCAAAGTCGCAAATAAAGAAGCGTATGATATTCTCGTTCCGAGTGATTATATGATTGAGCGTCTGATTTCCGAAGGATATTTACAAAAACTGGATAAATCAAAGCTGACCTGTATGGATAAGCTGAATAAAGCGGTCAAAGGACTGCCGTATGATCCGAAAAATGAATATTCGGTTCCGTATTTCTGGGGAACTGTCGGGATTGTCTATGACAAGACAAAGGTATCCGAAGAAGATTTGAAAAAAGAAGGATATAATATTTTCCTGGATCAGAAATACAAAGGAGATATTTACCTGTATGATTCAGAGAGAGATTCTTTCATGATGGCATTAAAGTCACTTGGATATTCGATGAATACCAGTGATCAGGGAGAGATTGATAAGGCTTACCAGTGGCTTCTGAAATGCGTGGGAACGATGAAGCCGGAGATCGTGACGGATGAGATCATCGATAATATGGCACAGGCGAGAAAAGCGCTGGGGCTTATCTATTCCGGAGATGCAACTTATGTCATGGCGGAAAATCCGAAAATGGGATACTATCTTCCAGACAGCGGAACAAATCAGTGGTCCGATGCGATGGTTATTCCGAAAAATGCCAAAAACGTTGACCTTGCGTATGCATTTATCAATTATGCAAGTGATTACGACGGCGCATATGATAACTCCAGCTATGTTGGCTATACATCTGCCAACAAAAAGGTTATGGAGGATTTATACGGCAAAGGTGGCGAGTTCGAAGGAATCGACGCATATATTCCGAGAACGGATAATAAAAAAGATGAAGTATTTGAATATAATGAAAAGACGAAGAAGATCATCAGCAATCTGTGGAGCAAAGTGAAGATTGCAGCAAGTAATAAGTAGATAGGTTTTTTGCACATCCAATATATGTAAGTATTGGCAATGGGAAAGATTGCTGCAGGTAATAAGTGAATAGAGATTCTCGGATTAAGGAATGGACTGAGAAAAGGAATAAGAGCCTGACTTCAAAGTGATAATCCATAAAATAATGGAAATAGCTTAAGAAAGTTCAGGCTCTTGTAGTATGCATTATTAATATAACCTATATAACCGTTGGTAGTATGCTGAGGAATTTGAAAATTACGTATTAATATAGTTCATACGGTTTCGAAAATATTATTTTTTATATCATGTGAACTACATATTTTCAGAAAATATCGCCGTACTCCGCTTCAGAATTCCTTTCATATATGCAATTGCAGTTCCGTAGTTTGTGATCGGTACACCGGCATCTTCTGCACATTTCAGACGGTATTTCATTTCACGCTCATTCAGTGTGCATCCACCACAGTGGATAATTAATTGATACTTATCCACATCCGGTGGAAATTCTGTTCCGCTCTTGAAATCAAATTCCACATTTTCCCCCGTGTATTCACGAATCCAGTTCGGAAGCTTTACCGTTCCGATATCTTCACACTGACGGTGGTGTGTACAGCCCTCACAGATGAGGATACGGTCACCGGCTGAAAGTTTATCAAGTGCACTGGCACCGCGTACAACCGTATCCAGATTTCCTTTATATCTTGCAAATAAGATTGAAAAAGAAGTAAGCGGTATATCGGCAGGTGTCAGCTTGGAGACTTTTGCAAATGCCTGGCTGTCAGTGATGACAAGCGAAGGCTTTGTCCCGAGTTTTTTTAGGGTTTCTTCCAGTTCGGAATCCCTTGTGACAATCGCCGTAGCACCACAGTCTAAAATATCCCGGATTGTCTGTTGCTGTGGGAGAATCAGCCTGCCTTTTGGCGCGGCCTTATCGATCGGAACGACAAGCACAATAAAATCTCCGGGGTGGATCAGATCTGCTACGATCCGGCGGTCATTGTCATCGGACGGGGCAAGGGAAGCAATCTTCTCTTTTAACTCATAAATGTGATCCATATCAGAGGCACTGACAAAAAAAATCAGATCTTCCTGGATACCGTATTTTTCAGCAGTTTGTCTTCGAAGTGCTGTTATGGAAGTATTTGGTGCGGAAGTGACTCTGTAACCGTCTGTATTTTGGATTTGCGTATCACTGGTAAGCAGATCCGTCTTATTAAACACAAGCAGAAATGGAATCTCTTTCGCCTGGATTCGTTTTAAGATAGCCTCATCTTCCGGTGTCATACCAAGAGTGGCATCCATAACAAGAACAGCAATATCTGTTTTATTCAATATCTGATAAGCCTTCTGCACACGGAGCGCTCCAAGTTCGCCCTCGTCATCAAGCCCCGGTGTGTCAATCATGACAACCGGACCAAGCGGAAGAAGCTCCATCGCCTTTAAAACCGGATCAGTGGTCGTTCCCTTTACATCTGATACAATCGCCAGATCCTGCCCGGTCATGGCATTGATCACACTGGATTTCCCGGCATTCCTGCGTCCGAATATCCCGATGTGTACACGCTCTGCGGAAGGTGTATTGTTCATACTCATAAAGAAATCCTCCTTCTGTGGATAAATTGTGTGGAAGAGTTGTGGATAAACAAAAGGTAAAAAAAGGGGACGGGGATTTTCTAGAAAAGCCCCGTCCCCTTTTTTAGAATCTAAAATCGCGGCGGTTATCTTCGCGGATAAGTTTTAAATTCTCCAGTACCGTCTTGCGTACCTGCTCATTCGGAACATTCAGCACTTCCTTATCGATCAGCTTGTCACCGATCGCTTTCGTTGCCGGCGAAGCGTAGTCCATTAAGTACTCTTCCAGTGTCATAAGTGCATTCGGGTGGCAGCAGTTCTGGATCTGTCCACTCTTACACAGAGACATGAAGCGGTCACCGGTTCTTCCGGCGCGGTAACAGGCAGTGCAGAAACTTGGGATATAATCCATCTGCATCAGCCACTGTACGACTTCGTCCAGCGTACGGTTGTCAACGACATCAAACTGCTCGGATTTTGCATCTTCCGGTTCCGGTTCACAATATCCACCAACGCTGGTCTTGGAACCACCACTGATCTGGGAAATACCAAGGTGAAGAACACGTTCACGGGTGTTCATTCCTTCACGTGTGGAAATGATCATGCCTGTGTATGGAACCGAGATACGGATACATGCAACAATTTTTGCAAATGTATCATCATCGATTCCATTTGTAAATGAGCTGGAATCAATATCATCTGCATCACGCAGTCGCGGCACGCTGATCGTGTGCGGACCAACGCCGAATGCAGCTTCCAGATGTTCTGCATGCATCAGAAGTCCGGCAAATTCATAGCGGTATTTATCCAGTCCGAAGAGCACACCGATACCAACATCATCTACACCGCCTTCCATGGCACGATCCATAGCTTCTGTATGATAGTTGTAATCGTGTTTCGGTCCTGTCGGATGTAACTGCAGATAACTTTCTTTGTGATAAGTCTCCTGGAAAAGAATGTAAGTGCCGATTCCGGCTTCTTTTAACAGACGGTAGTTATCGACTGTCGTTGCGGCAATATTAATATTGACACGGCGGATTGCACCGTTTTTATGCTTGATATCGTAAATCGTTTTGATGGATTCCAGATAATAATCCATTGTATTGTGCACAGGATCTTCACCCGCTTCCAGTGCCAAACGTTTGTGCCCCATATCCTGCAGTGCGATAACCTCTCTGCGAATTTCTTCCTGTGTTAACTGCTTTCTGGCAATGTGCTTGTTTTTCATATGGTACGGACAGTAAGTACAGCCGTTGATACAGTAGTTGGATAAATATAGCGGTGCAAAAAGTACAATACGGTTTCCGTAAAAATCTTTTTTGATCTGTTCGGCGAGCCGGAAGATTTTCTCATTCAGCTCGTCATCCTGACAGGCTAACAGAACAGAAGCTTCTTTGTGAGATAAGCCCTTTCTTAAAGAAGCTTTTTTGATCAATGATTCAATCAGTTCTTTATTGTTTTTGTTTTCATCTGCATAAGCAAGTGTTTCTAAGATTTCCTCGTGGTTGATAAAATCATCCGCGCATTTTGAATTTACATCATACATGATATGTTCCTCCATAAAATAAGTTGTTAAATGTTCAACGAGTCACCTCTCGAAGTGACAATATTGTAACCGATAGATTGCATGCGACGTTCCAGACAGAAACGACATTCCGCGGCTTCATCTCCGGTACAGATTTTGTTATCGTACAGTGAATAATCCTTGCGGACACTCACCGGCGACAGATTTGGCATTACGACATTGGCGCCTGCCTGGATCCCCAGTTCCCGTCCCTTCGGATGGATCGTGCCAAGCGCTGTTGTGGCAGGAAGCAACACTTTCGGGAGCATCAGTCTCAAAAGTCCCAGCATAAAAAGTGTCAGTTCTAGCGTTCCGGCTTTTTCATCGGCAAATGGCGTATCGTGGTGTGGAATAAATGGTCCGATGCCGATCATATGTGGATTCAGCTTCTTAATAAATAGAAGATCCTCAGCCAGATGTTCCGCTGTCTGATACGGTGAACCGACCATAAAACCGGTTCCCACCTGATAACCAATGTCTTTTAAATCCCACAGACATTGCTGACGGTTCGCGGCACTTAGCGAAGCAGGATGCAGCTTCGCATAATGAGCGGCATTTGCAGTCTCGTGACGGAGCAGGTAGCGGTCAGCACCTGCGTCATAATAAGCCTGATAGCTTTCACGGGATTTTTCACCGATGGAAAGCGTCAGTGCGCAGTCAGGGTATAATTCCTTGATTCGTGAAATGATGTGTACGAGCTTCTCATCTGTGTAAAATCCATCCTCACCGCCCTGCAGGACAAAGGTGCGGAAACCAAGCTCATAACCGGTCCCGCAGCAGGAGAGAATGTCCTCCTCGCTTAAACGGTACCGTTTTGCGTTAGAATTACTCTTTCGTATACCGCAGTAAAGGCAGTCGTTTTTGCAATAATTGGTAAATTCGATCAGTCCCCGGACGTATACGTCGTGCTCGTAATAGAGATGCCGTTCTTCGCGGGCAAGTGCAAAGAGATATTCGGCAAGTTCGGCATTTCGCCCCTCAATCAGTTCTACCCATTCCTCTTTCGTAAGCGCCTGTTCTTTTTTCAGTTTGTCGATCAGCATTTTCAAATGTTTCATAATTTTACACTAAAAAACCTGACGCACATGGCGTCAGGTAGAGTTAGCTTAAAAAGGGGTTACAAGACTCCTTTCTTTAAACGGCATTGAAAATGCACTTACGTTCTGAACGCCTTTTTGCGCAGGGTTACTCCTTTGCAATTAGTACGAATGTATTGTGATTATACCATGAACATAAAACTTTCACAATAAAAATATAGTCACTTTCCACAAAATCTGTTATAATACCAGTCAACATAAACAGGAGAAAAGAAATGTTTGGATATGTAACGGCTTACGAACCAGAGCTGAAAGTAAAAGAATTTCATAAATATAAAGGGTATTACTGCGGACTCTGTCAGCAATTGAAGAGAAATTATGGGCATCTCGGACAGCTTACGCTGACCTACGATATGACATTTTTGATCATTATACTGACTTCTTTGTATGAGAAAGAGCCGGATGTAACCAGAGGCAGATGCAAGGTTCATCCATTTAAAAAACAATTATTTTTAAATAATGAATTTACTGAATATGCAGCAGATATGAATCTGATCCTGGCATATTATCACCTGGTTGATGACTGGGAGGATGAGCACAAAGCTTCTGCGTTGATCGGAAGCAAGGCATTAAAACGTCGTGTGCAAAAGGCAATTCAAAAATATCCAAGGCAGTGCCGGGTGATCAGAGAAGAACTGCAGAACTTAAGCATTTATGAGAAGAACGGATCGACAATGATTGATGAGCCGGCCGGATGTTTTGGCAGGCTTATGGCAGAAATCTTTATCTATAGAGAAGATCACTGGGCAGAAAAATTAAGATGCATGGGATTTTACCTTGGTAAATATATTTATATTATGGATGCTTATGACGATCTGGATAATGATTTGAAAGAAGGCAGCTATAATCCACTGAAAAATATCTGCAGGGAGCCGGATTATGAAGAACGCTGCCGGAATATGCTTTGCATGATGCTCGGTGAAGCAAGTGCGGCATTTGAACAGCTCCCGCTGCTTGTAGACATAGACATTTTACGGAATATATTATATGATGGAGTGTGGAAGCGTTACAGAAAGCTTCAGGAGCAAAAAGAAAAGAAGACAACAGAAGAGCAACAAGACAGGAAAGAATAAGAGGTTAGAAAATGAACAAAAATCCATATGACGTACTTGGTGTATCACCGGAAGCCACGGATGACGAAATAAAAAAAGCATACAGAGAACTTTCAAGAAAGTACCATCCAGATGCGAATGTAGACAATCCGCTCAAGGATCTTGCAGAAGAGAAATTCAAAGAAGTGCAGGAAGCGTATGACACGATTGTAAAAGAACGTGAAAATGGTGGTGGTTATCATTACGGATATGGGAATGCCGGAAGTTATACTACAGGAAGCGGTAGCTATGGAAATAGTGGCTATGGCGGTGCGGGCAGTACGACTAATGTAGAGCGTCAGGCAGTTTATAATTTTATCAATAATCGTCGTTATCAGGAGGCACTGAACCTGCTGAACCGTATGGAAGATCGAAATGCAGAATGGTATTATTTGAGTGCGGCAGCGAATGCGGGTATGGGAAACAATGTCCTTGCGCAGGAGCATGCAGCAAAAGCAGTAAATATGGAACCAAATAATTTACAGTATCGTCAGCTTATGAACCAGTTAAGCTATGCCGGCAGACAGTATCAGTCAAATCCGTACGGTGGCGGTTATGGCTCTGCGGGGACTTGCAGTACCGGAAATTTTTGCTGTGATCTCTGGCTTGCGGATACTATGTGTGAATGTATGGGAGGCGATCTTTGCACATGCATGTAAGAACGCGGAAACTGGCGTTTGCAGGCCTGATGCTTGCAGTGACCATTGTGTGCCTGTATCTGGGCAATATCATAGAAAGCAATACGCTGTTCCTTCTTGCCGGGGCATCGTATTTTGTTGGAATTGTATATCGGGAGGCAGGAGCGAAGATGAGTTTGGCATTTTATGTGGGCGCACTCATTCTTGGCTTTTTGGTGACACCGAATAAATTTTACATCCTTACTTACGCGGCAATGGGATTGTACATTTTATTTAACGAGTGGGCATATTTCAAAATCCGCAAAAAAGAAAATATACGCAGACAGTCAGTGGCTTTCTGGATTGTCAAGTATCTGGTATTTAATGTTATGTATCTTCCGGGGATCTGGTTTTTTCAGAAATTATTATTTGCAAGAACGCTTCCGGTATGGATGTTTGCGGGTGTTGTGGCAGCAGGACAGATTGCGTTTTTCCTGTATGACAGAGCTTATGAATATGTACAGGGCAGCTTGTGGAATAAGATAAGAAATCGGTGGTAATAAAGCCGGGCTTTAGCAGAAAAAAGATAAGACCCCGTGGTAAATGTACGAAAGGGGAAGCAATCATGGCAGCAAAAAAAGAAACGGAATACATTACACATGCGTTTGAACCGGTATTTGACAGCCATTCAAAAATATTAATGCTTGGGACGATGCCGTCTCCAAAATCGCGGGAAAATGGATTTTATTACGGACATCCGCGCAATCGATTCTGGAAAGTCATTGCGGATGTATGTAAAGAGCCGATGCCGGAGACGATTGAAGAGAAGAAAGCACTTGCGTTGAAGCACGGAATTGCCATATGGGATGTGCTGGCAGGATGCGAGATCCATGGCGCGGATGATGCCTCTATAAAAAATCCGACACCAAACGATATGCACCGGATACTGGATTATGCACCAATCGAACAGATTTATGCAACCGGAACAAAGGCAGCGCAGTTATACAGACGCTATTGTGAAGCGCAGACAGGAATGGAAATCATACAGCTTCCGTCCACCAGCCCGGCAAACTGCAGGACGAGCTATGAACAGCTGTATGAAGCATACGCCGGGATACGACTATATTTATGGAGTGATATTCATGACAAAGGAAGAAAAAGTCAGCCGTTTAATTCAATATTTAAAAAATGAAAACAGAAGCTACGATACCCTTGCAGAACCGGTAGATTCTGCGGGAAAACGCAGACTCTTAAGAAGTCTGATGAATGTCCGTTTCCCGGGACCGGCTTTAAATGGTTATATGGAATTACAGGATGAACTGCTTACAGAAGAAGCACAGGAAAAAGGCCTTGTAAAGGTCGAAGAACTGCCGACGGCGGCAGAAGAATTCGGAATCGGGCAGGTGCGTAATGCAGATCGGATGAGCCTGTGGCGCGGTGATATTACGAGACTTCAGGCAGATGCAATCGTTAATGCAGCAAACAGTCAGCTTCTCGGATGTTTTGTTCCATGTCATGGTTGCATAGATAATGCGATCCATTCGGCAGCAGGAATACAGCTCCGTAATGCCTGTGCAGAGCTGATGGAAGAACAGGGACACGAAGAGCCGACCGGCAAAGCAAAGATCACACCGGGCTACAATCTCCCGGCTGCGCATGTCATCCATACAGTCGGACCAATCGTCGGACTCAAGGTAACAGAAAAACAGAAAGAAGAATTAAAATCCTGCTATGTAAGCTGTCTGAAACTGGCAGAAAAAGAAGGACTGAAAAATATTGTATTTTGCTGTATATCAACCGGAGAATTCCATTTTCCGAATAAACTGGCAGCAGAGATCGCAGTCGATACAGCAGACCGTTTCCTGACCGGTTCGAAGCTGGAGCGTGTTGTTTTTAATGTATTCAAAGAAGAAGATTACAATATTTACAAAAAACTGTTCAAGAAGGCATTATTATAGCATATAAAAGCTGTCTTTAAAGGGCTTATAATAGTTTATAAAAGGCCAGAATGAGAAGTTTTGAAAAAATCAAAAAGAAAATTTGAAAAAAATTTAAAAAAACATCAAAAAAGTATTGACATATGAAAGCATATGCAATATAATAAATTTTGCTGTGAGACAGTAACACAGTTACAAAACAGCAAATGTGGGCGTAGCTCAGCTGGATAGAGCGTTTGGCTACGGACCAAAAGGTCGGGGGTTCGAATCCTCTCGCCCACGTTTAAAAGCACTTCAGATAGAAGTGCTTTTTTTTATATTTCATCAGAAACATCACAGGTGGATTCTTCGCCGGTATTTCCTAAGAGTAATAAATGAACAGATACAATGGAAACGCACATTGATAATTGTATAAAGGCTTTGTGCTATGGTATAATATCACCATAGCATATATTTAAAGTACATACATCTAAGATACAAAGTCTTTATGGAATTAGAACTGGTATTGTAGTTGTATTAATATTGGAGAATTCTGTTAACAGCAGGAGCGGAAAATAACGAGAGGCAGAGAAGATGAGTAACGGAAAGAAATATGTCATGGCACTGGATGCGGGGACAACAAGTAACCGGTGCATTTTATTTAATGAAAAGGGCGAGATCAAGAGTCTTGCACAGAAGGAATTTACACAGTATTTTCCCAAACCGGGCTGGGTGGAGCACGATGCGAACGAGATATGGTCCACACAGCTTGGAGTTGCGGTAGAGGCAATGAGCAAGATCGGTGCCGAAGCGGAAGATATTGCAGCAATTGGAATTACGAATCAGAGAGAGACGGTTGTCGTATGGGACCGGACAACCGGAGAACCGATCTGTCCGGCAATCGTATGGCAGTGCCGAAGAACTGCTGAATATTGTGACGGATTGAAAGAACAGGGGCTGACAGATAAGATCAGAGAGAAGACAGGACTGATCATTGATGCCTATTTTTCCGGAACGAAGATTCGCTGGATCTTAGAAAATGTAGAAGGAGCAAGAGAAAAAGCGGAGAATGGGGAATTGCTGTTCGGTACGATCGAGACATGGCTGATCTGGAAACTGACAAAAGGAAAAGTCCATGTAACCGATTATTCCAACGCATCCCGGACGATGTTATTTAACATCAATACATTGTCGTGGGATGAGGAAATATTACAAATACTTGATATCCCGGCATCTATGCTTCCGGAAGTGAAGCCTTCAAGCTGTGTTTACGGTTATGCGGATTCACAGTTCCTTGGTGGGAAGATCCCGATCGCAGGAGCGGCAGGTGACCAGCAGTCAGCACTTTTTGGACAGACTTGCTATCAGCCGGGAGAAGCGAAGAATACATATGGAACCGGATGTTTCCTTCTGATGAATACAGGAGAGAAACCCGTATTTTCCCAGAATGGGCTTGTTACGACAATTGCATGGGGACTGGATGGCAAAGTGAATTACGCATTAGAGGGTTCTATTTTTATCGGTGGTGCGGCAATCCAGTGGTTACGCGATGAGATGCGTCTTATCGATGCGTCCGAAGATTCCGAATATATGGCACAGAAAGTTCCGGACACAGGCGGATGTTATGTTGTACCGGCATTTACCGGACTTGGAGCGCCGCACTGGGATCAATATGCAAGAGGAACGATCGTAGGACTGACACGTGGTGTGAACAAATATCATGTGATCCGTGCCACACTGGAATCTATAGCATATCAGGTCAATGACGTATTAAAAGCGATGGAGGCAGATTCTGGTATTCATCTAAGCAAATTAAAAGTAGACGGCGGCGCAAGTGCTAATAATTTCCTTATGCAGGCAGAGGCAGATCTGACAGGAGCACCGGTAGAACGGCCGGAATGTGTGGAGACAACTGCAATGGGAGCAGCATATCTGGCAGGAATTGCGGTCGGATACTGGAAAGACAAAGAAGATGTCCGGAAAAACCGGGCAGTGGATCATACATTTACACCGGCGATTACAGAAGAAGAACGGAAGAAGAGATTAAAAGGCTGGAATAAAGCAGTCCGCTACGCTTTTGACTGGGCGAGAGATGAGGAGTAGAACGAAAAGATATGGAGAAAAAAGTAGAAGTATTTCATTTTAATTGTGAGGTTTGTAAAAATCATTGCAGTCTGACTGTAGAGGCCGAGGGCGGACAGGTATTTAATGTAACGGGGAACGGTTGTCTGCGCGGATTAGCCTATGCACAGTCTCATCTGCCTGAAGGAAAGGAGAGATAAATTATGAAAGGAAATGTAATTGTAGGACAGTCGGGAGGACCGACAGCGGCAATCAACTCAAGTCTGGCGGGTGTTTACCGCACGGCAAAAGATCGTGGAGCAAAGAAAGTGTATGGAATGCTGCACGGAATTCAGGGATTAATGCAGGAAAAATACATTGATCTGTCGGATCATATCAAGACAGAGCTTGATGCGGAGCTGTTAAAACGTACACCGGCAGCGTTTTTAGGATCCTGCCGTTATAAACTGCCTGCAATCCACGAAGATCAGAGCGTCTATGAGAAGATTTTTGCAATCCTGGATAAGCTTGACATAGAAGCATTTATCTATATCGGTGGAAATGATTCCATGGATACGATCAAAAAATTATCTGATTATGCGATCATTACCGGACATCCGACACGTTTCGTAGGCTGTCCGAAGACTATCGATAATGACTTGGCGCTGACGGATCATACACCGGGATTTGGAAGTGCGGCAAAATATATCGGAACGTCTATGAAAGAGATCATCCGTGACAGTTTCTGCCTGGAATACAGCAAAGGGCTGGTATCCATTGTAGAGATCATGGGAAGAAACGCAGGCTGGCTTACCGGTGCTTGTGCACTTGCGGCAGGCGAAGACTGTGAAGGACCGGATATGATCTATCTGCCGGAGCTGCCATTTGACATTGCTGAATTTGGCAGACGTGTGCGTGAACTGCTCGAGAAGAAGCCATCTGTAGTTGTTGCTGTATCGGAAGGAATACGAACAGCAGATGGCAAATATGTATGTGAACTTGGAAACAGCGTTGATTTTGTTGATGCATTCGGTCACAAACAGTTATCCGGTACAGCTTCTTATCTTGCAAGCTATATTGCGGGCGAGATCGGATGCAAGACACGTGCCATTGAGTTAAGTACTTTGCAGAGATCTGCGTCCCACTGTTCATCCAGAGTAGATATTCTGGAAGCTTATCAGGTAGGCGGTGCAGCAGTGAAAGCAGCAGATGAAGGAGATTCCGGTAAAATGGTTGTTTTACAGCGACTTTCCGATGATCCTTATCAGTGTGGAACCGAAGTCAAAGATGTTCACAAGATTGCCAATGACGAGAAATTAGTTCCGAGAGAGTGGGTTACTGAAGACGGAACATATGTCACCGGCGAATTTATTTCTTATGTAAGACCGTTGATCCAGGGAGATGTGTCACCGGTCATGGTAGATGGTATTCCACGTCATTTGTATACACCAAAAGAACTGAGTCAACGCTAGGCATAGATGTATTCTATAAGTAATTGAATATATAAAAATAACTTATTTTATTAAATTGTATGAAAATGCTATAATACAACTAGAATGTGATTGACAATAGCACCTTCTCCAGATGTCTTCCCCGGCATTTGAGAGAAGGCGCTTTTTCGTTGCAATGGCATCCGGAGGAAGCTGTCGGTAGATTTATGGTTGCGGAAGAAAAAATGCTTGCATTTTAGAAATAAATCCAGTATGATAAGAATCACTCAATAAGTCTTAGAGAGTCAAAGGAAATTCTAAATAAAATTTAGTCAGATTAAAATCTAACACAAAACTCAACATAAAATTTCATAAAAAGGAGAACAACATGGCATATGAACAAGGATACGATGTACTCCGTCTGATCGAACACAGCGAGAGTTGTTATGTCAGTTCAGAGTATGTAAGAGGAAGAACGCTCATCCGTTATATACGGGAAGAAAAAGAGATAGAGAAAGAACAGTTATTTGCATGGATGCGTAAGATGGCAGGAACGCTTGCGTGTGTGCACAAGTGCAGGGGTGCACCTTGTTATCAGTATGTGAATCCATACAGCATGATCATAGCAGAAGATGAGGAATTATATTTCCTTGATCTGAAGGCGGCATCCAACCAGGAGATGCTGATCCGTATGCAGAAGCGGACTATAAGAGAGCATTTCCTGCCGGAGGAAGAAGCCTACTATCAGCGCGCGAGTGTTACATTAGACTTGTACGGACTGGCACGCACGTATCAATATTTACTGGCAGAGACAGAAGTTTTGCCAGATCTTAACAAAAAGGAAATTCTGAAACTGGAAAAGATTATTTCCAGATGTCTGAACCGGCAGTCAAAGAAAGCCTGTCAGTCTGCGCAGGAAATTAAGCGCATGATTCCATCATACAAAAACGAAGAAGAAAAAGAACGATCAAAAGGAAAATATTTTCGTAAATGGCTCTATATAGCTGCAGCAGTAGTTGTAATCATACTTGGGCGAAGTATCTTTGCCGAAAATTCCCATTCTACAAATTCATATTCGGAAAAATCCCATGCTATAAATTCCGGGAACGATGTAAAAGCAGCAGAAACCAAAACAGGGATAGATGAAAAAGAGGCTGCTGCATACACAGCCGGTAAAAAAGAAACCGCAGAACAGATGCAGACTACAGAAATGGAGCTTGGCAGCCTGTATTTTTTGAAACTGGAAGATTATGAGAAGAGCAGACAGCATTTCGAGGCGGCGTGTGCCGGAACAAAGAAGACAGATAAAGAGAGTGGGATCGCCGCAGGGATGGCAGCTGTGTCTGCCTGCCTTGCAGAGAAGACACTTCCGGAGGAAGAACTAAAACAGGCTCTTGAACAGACGGCACTTCTGCTGGATGGGAAAGAAGATGCCATTTACTACCGGTGTGTACTCAAAGGATATACCTGTCTGGATGCGAAAGAACAGCGGGAAGAATTATTGAGGCTTGGGATACAATATCGGGCACTAGGGGAGAAAGAAGGGCAGGAAGAGGTCACGCAGTGGATGGCAATGGCATATGAACAGAATGGAAAAAAGAGTGACGCTGCAAAAATGTATGAAGAACTGCTTGCAGTGGAAGGGAAAAGAGCAGAGAGAGAAGAATTGTACCGCAAAGTGACAGAGCTTTTTCTGGCAGATAAGAAAAATGATGATGCTATGCGCAGAATCCGGGAAGGAGTGATAGAGTATCCGGATTCCTTGGAATTACAGGTATTAAAATTGCGCGTGACATGCAAAGAGAAAGAAAAAAACCGCGGAGCATGCAGGAAGGCATTAGAAAGAGCTGTGAAAAATCGAACGGATATACAGAAAAATGAAGATTTCCGGAAACTTTTACAGGAACAGGGATTTCAGATGAAAGGAGAAAAAGTATGCGAAAAAGAATAAAAACAATCGGATGTCTGATACTTGTACTCACGATGATCTATGCACAACAGGCAATGCTGTCTTATGCAGGAGACAAGGCTGTAGGAAAAATCACGATCAGAAGAGAAGGAGAGGCAATAGGTTCAGAATCGGAGCCGTCGCCAGAGCCGTCGCCAGAACCAACGCCGGAACCGGAGCCGTCGCCGGAACCAGAGCCGTCGCCGGAACCAGAACCGACACCACCGGAGCCGATTATCAAATTTGAAAAAGAATGTTCAGAGTCGGATGGTGAAAATGGTTATTATGTGACTATTCCGAAAGTGACTCTTCATCATGTCAGTAAACGGGGGGAGACAGTCTTCCGGCTGACACAGGGGGATAAAGTACTGGGAAAAGGGAAACTCACGGAAGAAAATAAGAAATATACCATTCCGAAAGACTGGTTTCGGCAGGGAGAACAGGAACTGGACGTGTGGATGGAAGATGAAAACGGTGAAAAACAAGAGGATTTCCAGTGGGAGAAAACATTCAGAATCGATCTGTCTGCTCCGGAATTTCAAGTATCGGCAGATGGAGGATTTGAAAGCTGGCACAGGAATGAAACGACAGTACATGTAAATGCAAAAGACGAATACAGCGGAATAAAAAACATATCATGCTATGTAAACGGAGAGAAGCAGACAGAGATAGGAAAGGCAGGTGGAAATTTTGTAATCCGACAGTCTTCAAGAAATGGCAAACCGGTGCGGGTTCTTTTTGAGACGCGAGATCATGCCGGTAATCAGAACAGGCAGGAAAGAAATCTTTATATTGATAATCAGTCCCCAAAAGCTGAAATCAGAGGTGTGACGCCATATATGATCACAAGCAGACCGTTGACTGCTGTGTACAGGGTGCAGGAAGAGAATGTGTTGGATGAATTTCATGCAGAAGTAAAATATGAAAATACAAAGGGCAGGAAGCAGTCACAGGAATTACTGGTGTGGGAAGATCATGGAGAGATGAAGAGAAGTGTTCACAGACTGCGTGAAGATGGAATTTACCGGCTGCATATCTATGCAAAAGACGCTGCAGGATACGAAGTAAAGCAGACAACTCAGGTGATTGTAGATCAGGAGAATCCGGTGATCCGGTATGTGGATACGCTGGATCAGGCAAAACTAAAAAGCTTTGAATGGAATTACAGAAAAGAAGAACTCGTACAGGATTTTACCGGTTACGATTATGAAGTAAGGCTGGATGGAAGATTATATTCGATGGGAGAACGGGTGACAAGAGAAGGACAGCACATACTGGAAGTGCATGCGACAGACCGTGCCGGGAATACCTCACACGCAAAAGCAGTATTTACAATTGATCATACAGCACCGGAGATTGTGTTTAAAGGCGTAAAGGAAGGAGAAAAGTATGAAGGACATCTTACATTTAAAATTGGAGTTAAAGATACAGAAGATATACTCCGAAAGGTGCAGATTAATGGAAAAGAACAACAGCATGTTCAAGGGAAAGCAAGGACCGGATTTTCGATTAAGAAAGCAGGTGATTATGAGGTGATTGCTGAGGCAAAAGATCAGACCGGAAATGTGGCAGTGAAAACGATTCATTTTACAGTACAAAAGAAAAAATCTGTGCTGGAGAAGCTGGTTGAGCCATTGATCCGTCCATTTATAAAAGATGATAATGACAATATCAGTTCCAGGAAGATAAAGAAAGAGCAGAAGAAAAAAGAAAGAGAGCAAGCAAAAACACTGCTCCTTCGAAAAGTCGCAGGAACAGTGCTTGGTATTCTGCTTATTGGTGGAGTAATCTACTCAACCAGTTTTTTGAAGCTGTCTAAAGACTGACCTCTTAACATACGGATACGAGGAAGTACAAGTGGATCATCTCCGACTTTGGCACGACCGTATTCGGTTGTAACCGCACATTTGAAACCGGCATCTTTTACAGCCTGGATACAACTGTCATTGTAATCACCGTACGGATAGGCAAAAGCATCGGAATTGCCACCGATGCGGATCGATTTCTGAAGATCAGCAACGGCATCATTGTGGTTCATGACAGGGAAGATTCCGCCATGTCCGATGTTACCGCCACCCCGGTGCATGTTGTAAGAATGGGACTGGAATGTCATATATTCGCTGGCATATTTTTTCACCTTCTTCTTGCCTTCCAGATTACCGATCAGGAAAGAAGTTACCGGAACCTTATATTTGTTGAAAAGCGGTACACCCAGATTTAAGAAACTGTACGCACCATCATCAAAAGTGAGTACAACGCTCTTCTTTGGAAGAAGCAGTTCGCCCTTGACATATTTTCGGACTTCTTCCCAGGTAGGAAAGTAGTAGTTATTTTCTGTCAGGTATTTCAGTTCCGCTTCGAGATCATGAACTTCGATGAAGTTGTTGTTCAACTGCTCTTTCGGTGGATTATTCTTATCATAAACGTAGTGATACATGCAGATCGCCAGACCGTTTGTCTTATGATCCTGTTCGGTCGCTGTATTTTCGGCAGTCTGCACATCCTTATTAAGACGTGAGTTTTTCTCTTCTTCTGCTTTCTTTTTAGCAGCTTCCTCCGCTTTCGCTTTTTGTTCCGCAGCCTTAGCCTTTTCTTCCTCTGCTTTTTTCTCTTTGGCTTGCTTTGTGGCTGTAATTTGAGCACGTTCCTGCTTCTGTACTTTCTGTTTATAGAAGATAACAGCACCAAGAACTGCAAGCAGGATCAGAAGAATGACAGTCAGCACACAACGCAGACGCTTCTGGCGGCGTACCTGTGTAGAGACAGCTGATCTGTTGTTATGGCGCCTGTGCCCTGAGCTGCTGAGTGAATAATTTTGATTGTGTTGTTTGTGGGCACTTTGCGTTTTCTTGCTTTGAATTTTATTTCTCTGGTGTTTGTGTTTCATAAATTTGTCCCCTCTGTCTCCCTGTTTAACCGAAAAAACCTAGCCTGGGAGTGTGTTCACATTATACAATGCAGATATTAATTTTGCAAATGGAGGAAACACTTACCGCAGGAACATATGGATCAGCTTGTCGTGGATCTTGCGGTAAGGCTGGTAGCGCATTGGAAGATCCAACCAGGTTTTCTTATCAACAATACTCTTGTAATGCGAGAAAGTGCGGAATCCATCTAATCCATGATAGGAACCCATGCCGCTCTCACCGAAGCCACCAAATCCCATATTGCTTGTGGCAAGGTGGATGATCGTGTCGTTAATACAGCCGCCGCCGAAACCGCAGTGGGAAGTCACTTTTTTTGCGATGGCTTTATCAGATGTAAACAGATAAAGAGCCAGCGGGTGAGGCATGGAATTTATTTTTTCGATAACCATATCAAGGTTGTCGTAAGTCAGGATCGGCAGTACCGGTCCGAAGATTTCTTCTGACATGACTGCATCATCAAAAGTAACATTATCCATAAGTGTTGGTGCAATCTTTAAACGACTGCGGTCGTTCTGCCCGCCATATACGACTTTATTCTGTTCAATCAGCCCAAGAATACGGTCAAAATGTTTCTCATTAATAATCTTTCCATAATTTTTATTGGAAAGAGGATCTGATTTGTATTGTTTTTGCATTTGTTTTTTGATCTCGTGGATCAAGTCGATCTTGATGGAGCGGTCACAGTAAATATAATCCGGAGCAACACAGGTCTGTCCGCAATTTAAGAACTTTCCGAAGACAATTCGCTTTGCAGCAAGTTTCAGGTTTGCACTTTTTTCAACAATACATGGACTTTTGCCACCGAGCTCCAGTGTGACCGGAGTCAGGTTTGCAGATGCCTGGCGCATAACTTCTTTCCCAACAGCCTGACTTCCGGTGAAGAAAATATAGTCAAAATGTTCGCCAAGAAGACAGGTGTTTTCCGCACGGCCACCGGTTACGACAGTCACAAACTGCGGATCAAAGCAGTTAGCAACCATTTTTTTAATGAGTTCGCTTGTATGCGGTGAGTAAGCACTTGGTTTTAAAACGGCAGTATTACCAGCTGCAATAGCGTCTATCAGAGGCTCGATCGTGAGCATGAATGGGTAGTTCCATGGGCTCATGATGAGAGTCACACCGTAAGGGGATGGCTTCTTGTAGCTTCTGGAATGGAACTGTGCGAGTGGAGTCAGAACACGCTTTTCTTTCGCGTAAGAGCGTGTGTGTTTCAACATGTGTGTAAGCTCGCTTAAAACCATACCGGTTTCGCACATATAACTTTCAAAAGAACTTTTCCCAAGATCAAGTGCGATCGCTTTTGCAATCTCAGATTCGTGAGACTGCACATAAGCTTTTAATTTCTTCAGTGCGTTGATGCGAAAATCAATATCTAAAGTTGCGCCGGTGTAAAAATACTCCCGCTGCGCAGTAACAATTTCATGAATCTGTGTTTCAGTCATAATTTCAGTCCTCCTCTGGCATGAGCATATAATAGAATTTTTCCAGTTCTTTTGCATTCATCAGGACCGGAACGGGATAGAGCGGATTCGCCTCTTTGTCCGCATAGTGGGTAAGTTTTGGAATATCTGTTTCCTGAATTTCGGCAACTGTATTGCCGATTCCAAAAGTCCGTTTCATTTCTTTGATCGCATCAATAAATGCAGCAGCAGCCTGCGGGGCAGGAGTCTCTTTTGTTGCAATACCGGCTGCAATGGCAAGTTTTTTCAGTTTTTTGTGAATGGATTCTCCGTATTCTTCCAGAACATGAGGAAGCAGGATCGCATTGGCAAGTCCATGCGGCACATTATACTGACCACCCAGCGAGTGAGCGACTGCATGAACGTAACCGACGTAGGATTTGGTAAATGCACAGCCGGCATAGTAAGAGGCGTGAAGCATATTTCTTCTTGCATTTACATTCTTACCATCGTGGTAAGCTGTATCCAGATTTTCAAAAATAAGCTGTACAGCCATAAGCGCATCTTTCCGTGTCGCGTAAGTAGTTGAGTTTCCGATAAATGCTTCAACCGCGTGTGTCAGCGCATCCATACCGGTTGTTGCAGTGATAAATGGCGGAAGACTCAAGGTGACTTTCGGATCAAGAACCGCATAGCGAGGAATCAGAGGAAAATCGTTGATCGCATATTTGTAACGAGTCTGTGCATCTACAATGACAGCGGCAAGCGTTGTCTCACTTCCGGTTCCGGCTGTTGTTGGAACAGCAATCAAGAGTGGAAGTTTCTTATGTACTTTCAGGATTCCCTTCATCTTCGCAAGTGACTGCTTCGGCTTTGCAATGCGGGCACCGACAGCTTTGGCGCAGTCCATACTGGAGCCACCGCCAAATCCGATCAGGGCATCACAGTTATTCTTTTTGTAGAGAACCAGTGCTTCCTGTACGTTGGTTGTTGTTGGATTGGCAACTGTTTTGTCGTAGATTGTGTATGGAATATCTGCCGCTGTTAAGGCATTTTCCAATCTTTTCGTCAATCCGAGAGAGCGGATCCCGGCATCCGTAATAATGAGGACGCGGGAAGAGCCATTTGCCCGGATGATCTCCGGGAGTTTCTTCACACTTGGGATAATCTCCGGCGTGCGGTACGGGAGAAAGGGAAGTGCAATCTTAAATACCGTTTGAAATGTACGGCAGTAAATTTTTCTTAAAGTATGCATGAGTGTATCCTTTCTTAAAAAATAGTATTCCAGCTGCAGTTTGCTTTCTGGAAAGCTTTTGCTTAATAAAAATGATTCTTATTTACAGAGTTCCTTACTTAAATGCTCCAGGTTATCAGCTATGGTAAATAATGTCTTATAAAAAATCTTCCGCTGCGGTTCGGCAATATCTTTGCTTGCTTCTTCTAACGCATGGGAAATAAAGGAGCGCATTTCTCTGGCACATGCCATTCCGACATCTGTCAGATGGGCACGGGAACGGTATCGGTGCGCTGCTCCGGTCGCTTCATAAGCAATGAAGTTCCGGTTCTCCAGATCATTTAAGATGCGGGAAATACCGGCTTTATCCTCTTTGCATAGTTCACATAATCCGGCAGCAGTTAAGCCGTCCGGATGATCAGACAGATAGTAAAGACACATGACATGAGTACTCTTAAGTCCCTGTGACTGCATATAAATCTTCTTGATTTTCTGAATACTCTTATGAATCTGCGCAACATTTGTTGTTAATTTTTCAAAACGATCATCCATAAAAACACCTCAATGTTGATTAATCAACATTGAATATAACACGAATAGAAAGGAAGGTAAAGAGATGTGTGAAAAAAAGACCAATCAATCAGAACAAAATGCAAAAGCAGGAAAGCCACCTGCAGTCTCGAGGGATTGTGCAGACGGCTTCCTTCTTATTAAAAGAACGATCACCAGCCTTGTCATGATCGCATCCAGCCTCTGTAACTACACGATCTTAAGTGCCGCTGCGAAAATGAGCGCGACAGCCGTTATTTTAATGAATGTTGTAATCACTGTGAGCGGTGTGGTTTTGGCTTTGTTTGTCAATCTGAGATATGGTAAACTATTAGCACGTACTGAAAAATAAAACAGGTAATGTGTACACGAAAGAAGCAGCAGTTATCGGAAAACAGGAGGAACAAAATACATGAATCCAGTAAAAGTAAGAAATATAACCATTGGCGAAGGAACACCGAAGATCTGTGTTCCAATCGTCGGAGTAACAAAAGAAGAGATCCTGGAAGCAGGAAAAAATATTTGCACAATCGGAGCAGACGTCATCGAGTGGCGTGTAGACTGGTATGAAAATGTCTTCGATTTCGACCAGGTAGAAGAGACTGCAAAAGAATTGAGAAATGTAATCGGAGAGACTGCACTGTTATTTACCTTCCGTACCGCAAAAGAAGGTGGAGAAAAAGCAATTGAGACAGATGTTTACGTGGCGTTAAATGAAAGAGCAGCAAAGAGCGGACAGGTAGATCTTGTAGATGTAGAAGCATTTACCGGAGAGACGGCTGTAAAACAGATCATCGAAACTGCGCATGCCACAGGTGTGAAAGTAGTTGCATCCAATCATGACTTCCACAAGACACCGGCGCAGGAAGAGATTGTATCCCGTCTCTGCAAAATGCAGGAACTGGGGGCAGATATTCCGAAGATTGCAGTGATGCCACAGAATAAAAAAGATGTACTGACACTGTTATCAGCAACAAGAGAAATGTCAGAAGAGCATGCAGATCGTCCGATCATCACCATGTCTATGGCAGGAACTGGCGTAATCAGCCGTCTCTGCGGTGAAGTGTTCGGTTCAGCACTGACATTCGGTGCAGCAGGAAAAGCATCCGCACCGGGACAGATGGGAGTAGAAGACCTGAAGACTGTACTGGAGTTACTGCACAAGAGTCTGTAATAGAACTGACTTTATGCTTATTTTTATTGTAAAAGACATGGGGAAGATCTGGGGAAAAAAGAGAAAGTGATCGGAGAACTGAAAAGCAGAGGCTTCAAACGCGTGCTCGCAGACAGTGCACTGGCGATGCTAAGTCCGGTTATTATCCTCGGATGTATTTATACCGGTGTGGCATCCCCTATAGAGGCAGCAGCCGATGATCGGAACGAAGAAAAGATAGAAGAAATCCAAAAAAGCGGGACCCAGATACTCACACTGGATGAAATGACAAGAACAGAGATGAAGCAGGCAAGCGCAGGCGTGCGCGAAGCAATCCGGAAGAAAGTATCAAAGAAAATCGCAGATGCATATATGGGAGAGAAATAACGAAGAGCAGGAAAGCCACTGAATGGCAATCCTGCTCTTTATACATCTCACTTCCCTATTGCCACTCCACTCCGAATGCGTTATACTACCAACAGAGTAAAAAAGAGTAAACAAAGTAAATCACCAGAAGGGAGATCTTAGCAATGAAAATCACAGACGATATTATCTACGTGGGAGTGAACGACCACGACATCGACCTGTTCGAGGGTCAATACATCGTGCCAAACGGCATGGCATACAACTCATACGTGATCAAAGACGAGAAAACAGCTGTCATGGACACCGTAGACGCTAACTTTGCAGAAGAATGGCTTGGCAACATCGACACAGCACTGGGCGGTGCGGCACCGGATTACCTGATCGTGCAGCACATGGAGCCGGATCACTCCGCGAATATCGCAAAATTCATTGAGAAATATCCAGAAGCCAAAGTCGTAGCAAATGCCAAAGCATTCCAGATGATGAGCAACTTCTTCCGCGGAATGAACCTTGGAGACAAGAAAGTTGAAGTCAAGAATCAGGAGACACTGTCACTCGGTAAACATGAGCTGACATTTGTCTTCGCACCGATGGTACATTGGCCGGAAGTTATGGTCACATATGACAGTACAGATAAAGTCCTCTTTTCCGCAGACGCATTTGGTAAATTCGGCGCCCTGGACGTAGAAGAAGATTGGGACTGTGAAGCTCGCCGCTATTATTTCGGAATCGTTGGTAAATACGGCAAGCAGGCAGAGAATCTCTTAAAAGCAGCCGAAGGTCTGGATATTCAGACAATCTGTGCACTGCACGGTCCGATCCTTAAAGAGAATCTGGAGCATTACATCGGACAGTACAAGACATGGTCTTCTTACGGTGTAGAGACCGAAGGTGTCATGATCGCATACACATCCGTATATGGAAACACAAAGAAAGCAGCCGAGACACTCGCGTCTGCACTGGAAGCCAAAGGCTGCCCGAAAGTCGTACTCTGCGATCTGGCAAGAGAAGACATGGCAGAGGCAGTCGAAGACGCATTCCGTCATGGTAAATTAGTGCTTGCAACTACAACATACAATGGAGATATCTTCCCGTTCATGAGAACATTTATCGAAGCCCTGACCGAGCGCGGCTACCAGAACCGTACGATGGGTATTATTGAAAATGGTTCCTGGGCGATTACAGCAGGTAAAGTAATCCGCGGACTTTTCGAGAAGAGCAAGGACTTAACATGGGTTGACACAACTGTCAGCATCATGTCTTCCATGAGCGAAGAGAACGAAGCACAGATTGAAGCAATGGCAGAAGAACTGTGCAAATAATATATAAAATCTATATGATATATAGGTTAAATCAATGAATAAAAAAGAATACGACAGTTGACTATCATACAGTAAAGTGCTATCATGCATAAACTGTAAGGCTAATGCATAACGAAGGTATCGAAAAGTAGACTGAAATATAAGCCCTCCTCGCTAAGTTGCAAGAAAAATGCGGGGGGGGGATTTTTACCCGGGGATGCAGGTAATCAGGCATTTACGCCCGGATGATACCGTTAATAATAAAACAAAGTGTTCTGTCAGACATGGGGGGACCTTTATGTATTAGTTGCTATTTTGAAGAAAATAGAGTACAATCTAAACGACAATGTCGGTATGAGTTATATTAACACAAGTCTTAAGCTACATCGTAAGAAATACTAGTTTACCCCATACATCAAAGAAATGATATAGGCAAGACCAAAACTACATATACGCGGATGGACTCTTTAGGAAAATAGAGTTATTTATAATTAAGGAAAAAGAAATAAAGAAATAAGTAAGAGGAATGAGTTATGTACAGGAAAGATAGTGAGGGTTGGCTGAAGCATTTTGACTTTTTAGTGTTGGATTTGCTTTGCCTGCAAGTTGCATTTGTGTTGGCGTATGGAATAAGTGGGTATGGATTCTACCCATATAATCTTTTGATTTATCGAAACATGGCAATATTTATTGAGTTTGCAGATATAGTTGTGCTTTTTGCGTGCGGAACTCTAAAAAGTGTATTGAAAAGAGGACATTACAGAGAGTTTCTGGCAACGTTCCAGAATACAATTATGTTAGGTGCAGTAGCGATATCGTATCTATTTTTATTGCAACAAGGACAGAAGTATTCACGACTTGCACTGATTCTTAATATGATCCTTTATTTTTTCCTGACATACATAGTCAGAGAAATCCGTAAATATGCATTGTATAAAAAAATGAAAGACAGCGATAATCGTTCACTGCTGATTATTACAACAAAAGAAGCTGCGGAAAAAGTTGTTTCGAACATGGAAAAACATAATTATGCAAGGTTTCACATTGCAGGATTAGCGATTATAGATGAGAATATGGTTGGGAGCTCTTTTGGTGGTGTTACTGTGGTAGCAAATAGGAGTACAGCACCAGAATATGTATGTAAAGAATGGATTGACGAAGTATTCGTTGTTCTGTCGCCAAATTATGATTACCCTAAAGAGCTGATGGAAGAACTGGGAGAGACAGGAGTAACAATTCATCTGAACCTTGCTAAAATCACCAATGAACCTGGTAAAAGACAATTTATCGAGAAAATTGGAGATTATACAGTACTTACGACAAGCTTAAATTATTCATCTGCAAAACAGCTTTGCGCAAAACGCTGTATGGATATTGCGGGGGGATTAGCAGGGTGTATACTGACAGGTGTTATTTTCTTGTTTGTAGCCCCGATAATTTATATGCAGTCACCGGGACCAATTTTCTTCTCACAGGAACGAGTAGGGAAAAATGGTAAGAAGTTTAAGATGTACAAATTCCGTAGTATGTATATGGATGCAGAAGAGCGGAAAGCAGAGCTGATGAAAGATAACAAACTTGGAGATGGAAAGATGTTTAAACTGGACTTTGATCCTCGTGTTATCGGAAATAAGATACTTCCAGATGGGACACATAAGACAGGAATCGGTGATTTTATCAGACGAACAAGTTTAGATGAATTTCCGCAATTCTTTAACGTATTACGTGGCGATATGTCGATTATAGGTACTCGCCCACCCCTTATTTCAGAAACGAATCTGTATGAGCTTCACCATCGTGCAAGATTGGCAATTAAGCCTGGAATCACTGGCATGTGGCAGGTCAGCGGACGTAGCGACATTACCGATTTTGAAGAAGTAGTTCGTCTTGATAAAGAGTATATCACAAACTGGAATATTGGGCTTGATATAAAAATATTGTTTAAAACGATATTGGTAGTCTTTAAGAAAGATGGATCAATGTAAATCCTACAAGCAGCTTATTTTATAGAGGGAATAAGCTGCAAAAGGATAAATATAAAGATTGCATTTAAAAGAGGAAGTTATGAATAAAAGGAAAACTAATAATTCTCCACTTAAAATTGCAGTTCTTGGACATAAGACAATTCCGAGTCGCCAAGGTGGAATTGAAATTGTAGTTGAAGAATTAACAGTTCGTATGGCAAAACTGGGACATAAAATAACAGTATATAACCGTAGCGGACATCATGTAAGTGGTAAAGAATTTGATGGAAAGAAGTTAAAAGAATATAAAGGAATCCGAATGAAATATGTACCGACAATAGATAAAAAAGGATTAGCAGCAATGAGTGCTTCCTTTTTTGCAGCGGTGGCAGCAGCATTTGGAAAATATGATGTGGTACATTTTCATGCAGAAGGGCCGTGTGCAATGTTATGGTTGCCCAAATTATTCGGAAAGCGATGTATAGCTACGGTGCATGGATTAGATCATCAGAGAGCAAAATGGGGTAAATTAGCCAGTACATATATTATGTTGGGAGAAAAATGTGCGGTTAAATTTGCTGACGAAATTATTGTGTTAAGTGAAGGGGTTCAGGAATATTTCCTTGATACATATGGGAGAGAAACACGTTTTATACCTAATGGTGTAAACAGACCAATCATCCGAAATGCTGAAATTATTAAGAATAAATTTGGTTTAGAAAAAGATAGCTACATCCTCTTTTTGGGCAGACTGGTTCCAGAAAAAGGGCTTAGATATTTGATAAAAGCCTTTAAGCAGGTAGATACTGAGAAAAAACTGGTTATTGCTGGTGGAAGTTCAGATACAGATGAATTTACAAAAGAATTAAAAGAACTGGCAAGGGATGATTCAAGAATTATTTTTACTGGGTTTGTTCAAGGAAAAGAATTAGATGAACTTTATAGTAATGCTTATGTATATACTTTGCCGAGTGATCTGGAAGGAATGCCACTTAGTTTATTAGAGGCAATGAGTTATGGAAATTGCTGTTTGGTTTCCGACATTCCAGAGTGTGCAGAGGTCGTGGAAGATAAGGCGTTGATTTTCAAAAAGTCGAATGTAGAGGACTTGCAAGAAAAACTGCAAGATGCTTGTGACCATCCAGAAATGGTTATGAAAATGAAGAATCAGGCAGCTGACTTTATCTGCGAGAAATATAACTGGGATGATGTCGTAAAGGAAACGATGAAGTTATATAGGAAATGATGAAGAATAATTTTATTGATAAACATCTCTGCTATTGTTTTATCTGGACAGGAAATACGAAATAAAGCAAACTCACAGAAAAGGAAATTAAAATATGCGGATTTTACTTGTAAATAAATTTATATTTCCCAAGGGTGGAGCGGAAACGTATACATTCGATGTGGGAAAAATGTTAGAAGAACATGGGCATGAAGTCCAGTACTTTGGTCTTGAAAATGAAAAAAATATAGTAGGAAATCGAGTAGGATCATATGTGACGAATATGGATTTCTCTCAAGGAATAAAGGCAAATTTAAATGCACCTTTTCGTATTATCTACTCAAGAGAAGCGCGTAAAAAAATTCGTGCGGTTTTAGATGATTTTCAGCCAGATGTAGTACATCTCAATAATATACAGTATCATCTGACCCCTTCTATTATTTTGGAAATTAACAAATGGCGTAAAGAAACAAAAAAAGAATGTAAGATTGTTTACACGACACATGACTATCAGCTTGTTTGTCCCAGCCATGGAATGTTCGATGTGAACATGAAGCCGTGTGAACGATGCTTGGATGGTCATTATATTCATTGCCTTCAAACTAAATGCTTGAAAAATTCCAGAGCAAAAAGTCTTCTTGGAACACTGGATGGATATATGTGGAAATATAGTAAAGCATACTCATATGTGGATGTCTATATTTGCTGTAGTTATTTTCTTAAATCAAAGTTGGACACGCAGAAAAGATTCCGTGATAAAACCATCGGGTTGCATAATTTCAAAAAAGAGATGCCGCACTTGGATAACATTCAAAAAAAGGGTTATGTATTAGAGTTTGGACATCTGTCGCGAGACAAAGGAACAGATACGTTGCTTGAAGTAGCCAAGAAGATGCCAAATACAGAATTTGTGTTTATTGGCTATGGCCCGTCGGTTGATAAAATGAAGGATATTCCCAATGTGAAGTATCTGGGATTTAAGACTGGAGAAGAACTCTATCGCATTATTGCTGAGGCAGCAATCAGTGTTTGCCCGTCTGAATGGTATGAAAACTGCCCGTACTCTGTTATGGAGTCGGTACTTTTGGGTACGCCTGTTGTTGGATCTAAAATGGGAGGTATCCCCGAATTAATTGAGCCTGGTGAAACCGGAGAATTGTTTGAAGCAGGTAATGTGGAAGAACTTATGAAGGCGATAAAGAAAGTTCTTCGAACACAAGATGTATTGGAAAGATATACAAAGAATTGTAGTCAGGTGAATTATGAAACGACAGAGAGCTACTATATAAAACTGATGAAAATATATCGAGGAGAAAAGAATGCGGAACAAATTTCTTCGTAACCAGCTTCATATTGTCAAAGATTATGAGCTGAGAAAACTGCTTTGGCAATCGGGGGGTGGCACAGCGGTTTGTAAAAAATATCTGAAGTTCAGAGATATTGCTCCTGAAAAGCTTACGTTCCCAGAAACACAAGTAGATGAACCTATTTGGTTATTCTGGAATACAGGGTTGGAGCAGGCACCTGAGATAGTAAGGACGTGCTATCAATCTGTAAAAAAATATGCCGGCAGACAAGTTGTTTTGCTTACAGAAAACAATGTGCAGAACTATATAAATATGCCGGATTATCTGAATGAGAAATTAAAAAGCGGAGTCCTTCCATTAGCGATTTATACAGATTTAATGCGTGTAGCATTATTGGAGCATTATGGTGGGACATGGATGGATGCAACAATACTGCTAACAGATGAAATCCCACAGGAAATATTAAATAGTGATTTTTTTGTGTTTCACAATTCACTCGGCGAAATTGATAATCCCGTATTGTATCCGGTCTGGTTCATCCACGCCAAGCAACATAATAGAACGATTTGTGAGATTCGTAATGTTCTGTTTGCCTACTGGAAACGAAATAATCATGTACCAGAATATCTGTTTTCAAATATTGTAATCACACAAATAATGAGGTCATCACCAGAGGTTGAGAAAAAGATGCCTTATTTGAATAGTGACTACAGCGAATATCTGGTTAGAGTATTAGGAGATAGGTTTACAGAGGAAAAATTTAATTGGATTAAGCGGCTTACTGGGATACATAAACTAACCTATAAATTAGAACCATCAATTGATAAGGAGGAAACAGTTTACCATTATCTGGTGCGGAATCTATGAGCCTTTTGAATAGTAGTTTCTGCAAGATAAAGGGAGACAATTAAATTATTATGCTGAATGACTACTATCAAAATATTGGCATGAAAGGCTTTATTCAAAGATATGGAATTGTGAATGCCGTCAAACGAGGGGCATTTATGTTTATCAAATTGCATCTTGTCAAGGATTATGAGGTGCGGAAGGTATTGTGGCAGGAACGAGCTTCTACCAAGATAAAACCATATTTAAAGTATAAAGACACAGATGTTGAGGGGCTTAGCTTTCCCCAAAATGATGTAGAGAATCCGATCTGGATTTATTGGAACAAAGGTATTGAACAGGCACCGATCATTGTTCAGAAGTGCTATGAATCTGTATGTAAACATTCCAATTCAAAAATCATTTTGCTGAATGATCAAAATCTTGCAAATTACATTCGATTGCCAGATTACATTGAAAAGAAAAAGGATGCTGGACAGATTCCGATGGCGGGGTATGCGGATCTGATGAGATTTGCATTACTGGAACATTATGGTGGAACATGGATTGATTCAACGGTATATCTTACAGATCCTATTCCAGATATGATTTTAAATAGCGATTTTTTTGCAGTACGAAATTCACTGCTGTTGATAGATAATCCTGTGCTATATCCTGCATGGTTTCTTCATGCAAAAAAAGGAAACAAAACAATTCGAGAAATAAGAAATGTTGCTTTCGCATATTGGCTCAAAAACGAACATGTAATTGAGTATCTGCCGCCAAATTTGATTATCACTTTGGTGGTAAAAAGCAATCCGGAAGTTGAGAAAGCAATTCCATATATGAACAGTGATTATAGCGAGTATCTTATTAAGGTTTTAGCTGATGATTATTCAGAAGAGAAATGGAATTGGATCAAAAAACTTACAGGTATTCATAAGTTGACATATAAATTAGATGCTGATATTAAACACGGACATAACTTTTATGATTATTTAATTACATCAAGTGACGAGAAGAATATAAAATAATTATTTGATACCAGAATCAAATTAAAAAGAAGAATATGATGACATTAAAAGAAACTAGAATTTGTGATAGTGTATGGAGAATGATGAATGAGACCAAAAATTAGTGTAATTGTACCAATATATAATGCGGAACTTTATCTGGAGCAATGTATTGAGTCCGTATTGAATCAAACGTTGCGAGATATTGAACTATTATTAATCGATGATGGTTCAACAGATAATTCTTTTCTGATATGTGAAAAATATAAAAAAAGAGATAATAGGATTCAATTATATACTAATAAAAATGTGGGGCAAGGTTTAGAAAGAAATTTTGGTATAAAAAAATCTACAGGTGAATATATTGCATTCTTAGATTCGGATGATCAGTATAAGGAGAATATGCTTGAAAAACTGTATCAAAGAGCGATTGAAACAAATGCAGATATGGTTTCTTGTAGAATAGTTGATATGCATGATGGAAAGATCATAAAGGAACATCCACTAAATGATAAAGTTTTAATTGGCTGCAAAGAAATTAAGGCTGCAATGGCTGATATGATTTCTTACGAAGAGAAAGATGGATACTCTGGATGTATTGCGGTATGGGATAGCATTTTCAAAAGAGATATAATTGAAAATGAGGGTATACAATTTTTTTCCGAACGAGATGTTTATTCTGAAGATTTGTTATTTAAGCTGATGTTTATGACACATGCTAAAAAAATAGCCTTTTGCACTGAAGCTGTATATTTATACCGTGTTAATGACACTTCGTTTACGCATCGAATTGATGTATCCGTCTTAAAAAGAATTGTAAATTTATATAATGAAGTTTGCATACTGTTTGGAGATGTTTTGAAAGACTATAATTTGAAACGAAGAATAATTAATCGAACTTTTTTTACCTTGAGATTCAATATAAATAAGATTTCTAAAACGAGAAATGCTAAAGACTTTTATAGAATACTTTTGAATGATCAGGAGATAATGAGTGTTATTGACTTATATCAGCCGACAAATTTGAAAAATATTGTTGTATATTATTCGCTTAAATGGAAATTGATACGAGTTTTTGAGATACTATCTAAAATAAATTGATTTATAGAGGGATATTTATGAGAATAGGAATTATTACGTTTCACAGAGCAATTAATTATGGGGCAGTTTTGCAAACATATGCATTACAGAAATTTTTAAATGTTTCTAACTATGATGCAGAGGTTATAGATTATCGATGTGAACATATGGAAAATTTTTATAAAACATTCACAATAAAGGACAAGTCTGTAAAACAGATTATTAGAGGAATGTTGAATTTTAAAAACACATATAAGAAAAAAAGAGAATTTTACAGATTTTTGGATCAAAATGTCCGAATAAGTACAGAAGTTTATGATAAGTTTAATATAGATAAGGCGAATCTTCGCTACGATAAGTTTATAACAGGAAGCGATCAGGTTTTCAATTTTGCATGTACAGATTTCGATAAAACATATTTTTTACAATTTGTAAAAAATTGTGATAACAAACTTTCCTATGCTGCTTCGTTTGGTATGAAGGAGATTCCAGACAGCTATGTAAATGATTATAAAAGTTTGCTATCAACTTTTTCTGAATTATCTATCCGTGAAAATGCAGGACAACAGATTGTAAAAAAACTAACCGGAAAAGATTCGGAATTATCTGTGGATCCAGTCTTTTTATTGACCGCAGAAGAATGGGAAAAACTTGCAAAGAAACCTAAACTTAAGAATTATATATTAATTTACAAATTGAATACTTCGAATTTGATTTTTGACTTTGCAAGAAAATTATCTAAATTAACGGGCAGAAAAATTGTGGCGTTGAATTTTGATGTAGTAGATCAAATGAAAACTCCGGATATAAAAGGAGTGTATTCGGCATCAGTAGAAGAGTTTTTGGGATATATAAAATATGCTGACTATGTTGTGACTAATTCATTCCATGGAACAGCCTTCTCTGTTATTTTTCATAAAGATTTTTATGTGGAAGCATTACAAAAAGATTTTAAGCCTAATGATAGAGTCGAATCTTTGTTATGTTTAACAGGGTTAGATGAATGTAAGGTGAAAACATTAGAGGATTGTAGATTAAATGTTAGTAGAGATTTTAATTTTGCCGATGATCAGATCAGAAAACAATATATAAAAACAAATCAGTATTTTGAGAGGGTTTTGAATGAAGATGGAAGGTCATTCTAATTTAACTGGTACTAAAACATTAGAAATAATAATTGCTTTACTTATTAATCTGGTTATTTTTTCTACCAATAACAAGTTGATGATGTACACAAAATACCTATCGCTGTTTATAATCGTTTTGTGTTTTGGATTGTTCATTTCAAAAAAAGATTATACAGTAAAATTGAATAAGTTTATAGGTCTATATGTTGCATTTGTTTCAATTCTATTTGTTGGTTGGATTTGGTTTTCTAGCTCTGATGGATCTATAGATTATAGTATATACTTTATTTCGGGCATAAGTATTGTCCTTTTTAGATTTTCAGGAATATTTTATCGCTATTTATTGAAAATCTTCAGGGTTCTATTTTGGATATTTATTTTTTCTATGTTTTTAGAAGCAGCATCGCCGGATATTTTTCATAGATTGTTTGGGTTTGTATCATTCGGAGATGAAACTATGCGTGCGCTTACATCAGGCGGAGCAATCGCAGGTCTCGCTTTTGAAAAGGCATATGCAGCATTTATCTGCAATCTAGGACTAGGGATGATTTTTGCAGAATATATCTGTCATAAATCATATAAATATATTATTCAGAGTCTTATTGTAATGGTAGCTCTAATGATGACGGGAAAAAGGACGCTTTTTATTATACCAATAGCAGTTTTGCTGATTTATGTTATACTTTTTTCTAAAAACAATAAATTTATAAAATTGGCAGGTGTTGGTTTAGGAATTACTATATTTATTATAGGTGCATATGTACTGGTTCCTGGTGCGTCTTTAATCATCGATCGCATTGTGAATAGTGAAGGAGACGTACTTTCGGGTAGAGAAGTGTTTTGGAATTATGCAATGGAAATGTTTCGGCAAAACCCATTGTTTGGAAAAGGGTTTTTATCGTTTAATGATTATGCTTTTTATCGAGGATTTCGATATTATGGAGAACGTTGGAATTATCAGGCACATAATGTATATATTCAGCTTTTGGCAGAAACCGGAATCGTTGGTTTTCTATTAATGACATTACTTATTATCTTGATGCTGTTCAAGATAATATCTGTAGTTAAAGAAAAGCCCGTTTTTTGGAATATACTTTTGATTTATTGGATTATTTTGTTTGGAGTCTATAGTTTTACTGGAAATACATTATATTATCCATGCCAGCTAATTGTTTTGATTATTATTATTCTGTTGGTTTCAAATATAAAAGTAGCGGATTCTTCTTATATGGTCAGTAAAAGAACTATTAAATGGAAGTTTTAGATTTGAGTGGAGGTGTTAAAGTGGAACCGTTAGTGAGTATTATTACTCCGTCATATAATTCTGAAAAATATTTAGATGCATTTTTTATCTCAATTTTGGAACAGGATTATGAAAATTATGAAGTGATTTTTATTAATGATGGCTCAACTGATAGAACTGAAAATATTGTCTATAAGTATAAGGAGAAATTCGAAGAAAGAAACATTCGTTTTGTGTATTTAAAGCAGGAGAATGGTGGACAAGCAAAGGCTATGAATTTGGGCTTTCCATATATTCAAGGAAAATACTTTATTTGGCCAGATTCAGATGACGAATTGTATCGAAACAATATTAGCGAAAAGGTGAAATACATGGAACAACATCCAGATATTCCATTGGCAATGTCTTGGGCTGATTATGTAGATGAGAGTGGAAATGTTATAAAGCGTTTACAAAGAATTAAACCTGAAAAAGATAATTTTTTTGAAGATTTATTATTCAGTAAAAATGTTGTATTTTGTCCGGGTATCTATATTATGAGAACAGATATATTTTTTAAGTATGTGCCAAGTAGACATATAAATGAGAGCCGAATTGGGCAGAATTATCAGATTTTATTGCCAGTAGCATATCACGAAAAAAAAATTGGATACATTGATAAAACATTATATAAGTATATTCTACATAAAAACAGTCATTCTAATAAAGATAATAATAATTATGAAAAAACAATCCGAAGATTTCAAGAACATGAAAATACATTATATGATCTTATAAAGAATATATGTGATGTCAATGATCAGAATATATACACTCGAAAAGTATTTGTACACTTTAATCGTTTTTATCTCCGATTGGCAAATGAATACGGAATGAAAAGTGAAGTAAAGGGTTATTATAACAAATTAAAAGTAGTTGGGGAAAACGGAATTAAACAAAAAATATACTATATTATGGGAATGTTAGGAATAAAGGCAAGGTAAAATATGGGACGCTCAAAAAAATTTATATTGAATTCGGTTACGACAGCATTATTACAGGTCGTAACAATGATTGCAGGGTTTATAACGCCTAGATTTATGTTGACAGCATATGGATCTGAAATTAATGGCTTGATATCATCTATTCTACAGTTTATTAGTTACTTCAATCTAGTAGAGGCTGGTTTGTCAAGTGCAGCGGTTTATTCTTTGTACAAACCTATCGCAGAGAAAGACTACAATAGGATCAACCGGATAATAGTTGCTGCGAAGCACTTTTATGTGAAATCAGGATTCATTTTTGTAGGTTTGGTTGTAATCTTGGCTATATGTTATCCTTTTATTACAGATTCAACTGTTTTAGATCAAACTAGTATTTTCGCTTTAGTTCTTGTGTTGGGAGTTAATGGCTCGTTAGAATTTTTTACTTTGGCAAAATACAGAGCATTGCTTACTGCTGATCAAAGGACATATGTAATTTCATTGGCTTCGATTGTGTATACAGTTTTAAATACTATCATTGTCGTGGCCTTATCAATAATGCATATTAATATTGTCTTGTTGAGAATTATTGCATTGTTATCAATATTTGTGAGAACATTAATATTGTATGTGTATGTTAAAACTAATTACCACTTTATATGTTATGACGTGGAACCTGATTATGGTGCGATGGATAAGAGATGGAGTGCGTTATATTTACAGATAGTTCAAACTGTACAAAATGCATCTCCAGCAGTTATGACAACCATTTTTTCATCTCTTAAAATGGTAAGTGTTTATTCAGTTTATAATATGGTGATGGCTGGGATTAATGGAGTAATGTCTGTATTTTCTACGGGTGTCTCAGCAGGTTTTGGGGAATTAATTGTTAAGAAAGATAAGACAGCATTTCAAAAGGCATATAGTGATTTCGAATATCTTTATTATTTTATGGTTAGCGTTATATATTCTATTACATTAGTTACAATCCTACCGTTTGTAGGGGCCTATACAAGTGGAGTTGATGATATTCAATATACAAATCTTACACTTGCTATTTTATTTGTAGCTAATGGAATCTTATACAATCTAAAAACACCTCAAGGAATGTTGGTGATAGCGGCGGGGTTATATAAGGAAACAAGAGTTCAAAGTACGGTTCAAGCAGCTATTTTATTGATAGGAGGTATTTGCTTTGGAATAAAATGGGGATTAGCTGGAATCATGTTAGCTTCCTGCTTATCTAATTTATATCGTTGTATTGATTTGTACTTTTTTATACCCAAAATGGTAACACATATGACTAGAAAAAGTACTTTGTTAAATATTTGTACTGCAATTTTAATGATTATAGTAATATATGTTACGGCACCAATGCTAATAAAGTTTACGCCAACAAGTCTTATTACATGGCTTTTTTACGCAATCTGTGTTGGAACTTATAGTTTAGTTTTTATTTGTATTTTTCATATTATATTTGCAAGAGACAATTTTAGAACGATACTTATAAGATTGAGAAATATGAAAGGAAAATAAGATGGAAAAGTTATACATAAATAAAGAGGACTGTTGTGGATGTTCAGCATGTTTGAATATTTGTCCTAAACATGCAATTTATATGAAACATGATGAAAAGGGATATTTGTATCCTGAAATTAGAAAAGATTCATGCGTTAATTGCGGATTATGCGAAAAGGTTTGTCCATTAAAAGATAAAGAAAAGAATAAGAAGTTTGAAAAAATAGCTTATGGAGTAAAAAATAAAGATGAGCATGAACGAGCAAAAAGTAGTTCAGGTGGAGTATTTGCAGAAGTTGCAAAATATATTTTGAACAATGATGGCGTTGTGTATGGCGTGGAGATGAACAATGATTTTCAAGTAAAACATGGAAGAGCGACAACGATTGAAGATGCTCGGAAATTTCAAGGCTCTAAATATGTACAAAGTGATAAACATTCGATTTTTTGTATGGTACAGAAAGATCTGAAGGAAGGAAAAGAGGTGTTGTTTACAGGTACGCCATGTGAGGTAGCTGGTTTGAAGAAATATTTGAGAAAAGAATATGATAATTTATATACGTTGGATTTAATTTGTCATGGTGTACCAAGTAGTGAATTATTAAACGCATTTTTAAAGGGAAAAGAAAAGCTGTATTCTTCTCAAATAATAGAACTTAAATTTCGAGAGAAAGTGTATGGGTGGAGAAATCAAGAAATATATATTAAATTTAAAAATGGACGAATATACCATGCTCCTATATGGGTGGATAATTTTTATCGTTTATTTACCAATAATTATATATTAAGAGATTCTTGTTATGCATGTAGATTCTCAAGTATGGAACGACAAGGAGACATAACAATTGGAGATTTTTGGAATCTGAAAAATGTAAATGAGGCATTTGAGGATAAATTGGGCGTATCATCTGTTATCATAAATTCCGAAAAGGGAAAGAAAATATTTGAAACAGTAAAAAATGAATTTGATATAATCGAATGTTCGTTAAATGATATTAATCAGAAAAATTTAAATAGTCCCTCACCTAAACCAGTTCACTATGAAGATTTTCAAAGGCTGATTGCTGAAAAAGGATTCGAGTATTGTTTAAAAAAATACGGATCAATGAAGATGCTTGAAAAAATAAGAAGAGTTTTGTCACCTGTGAAACAAAGATTAAAAGCAATGTTAAGGCATTAAAAGTGGCTGGGAGAAAAAGAAAGTTTATAGTTTAGATAATAAAGGAGGAAAAGTGATGAACACAACATTACTTATTATGGCTGCCGGTATCGGCAGCCGCTTCGGAACAGGAATCAAGCAATTGGAGCCGGTCGATGCTTCTAATCACATCATCATGGACTACTCAATCCATGATGCCATTGAAGCAGGCTTTAACCACATGGTATTTATCATCCGCAAGGATATCGAGAAGGAGTTCAAAGAGGTCATCGGTGATCGCATTGCCTCCATTTGCTCTTCTCATAATGTAACTGTGGATTACGCTTTTCAGGACATTGACGATATTCCGGGAAAACTTCCAGCAGGTCGCACAAAGCCGTGGGGAACCGGTCAGGCTGTGCTTGCAGCGAAGAAGGTCATCAAGACTCCGTTTATCGTCATCAATGCGGACGATTACTACGGCAAGGAAGGTTTCAAAGCCGTACATGAGTATCTGGTGAATGGTGGAAAGTCCTGCATGGCTGGCTTTGTGCTGAAGAACACGCTGTCTGATAACGGTGGCGTGACCCGTGGCATCTGCAAGATGGATGAGCAGAATAATTTGACTGAGGTTGTGGAAACCAAGAACATTGTAAAGACCGCAACTGGGGCAGAAACAGATGGCGTAGCTGTTGATGTGAATTCTCTTGTTTCCATGAATATGTGGGGCTTGACACCGGAGTTTTTGGATGTGCTGGAAGATGGCTTTAAGGAGTTTTTTAAGAAAGAGGTCCCGGGTAATCCTCTGAAAGCAGAATATCTGATTCCCATCTTTATCGGTGAACTGCTGGAGCAGGGAAAGATGTCTGTAAAGGTTCTGAGAACCAATGACACTTGGTATGGTATGACATATCATGAGGATGTCGCAGCTGTAAAGGACAGCTTCAAGAAGATGCTGGAAAACGGCGTGTACAAGGCTGACTTGTTCAGTGATCTCTAAACAATGATGAAAGAAACGATTGATTTATTTGGGAAGATCCTCACAAACATCCTGACTGCGCTATATGAGCCGTTTGGCTTTTCGCTTCTTCTTTCCTTTTTTGCCATGTTTTTCTATCTGTATGCGTATGAACCTACCGCAGCAGGCAAAGGATGGAAGAGCGCCATAGTGACTTGGTATCAGAAATTTAAAGAGAGCGTGTTCTTTCGGAAGATGTTCTTACTGGTTTTCGTGACATCGATGATCTTGTTCCGAACGCTGCTGAATCGGAACCTGTGGCTAAATCCTTTGTCAAATGTCATGGGTGGCTGGGGCATCTGGGAGACCGTGAACGGCGAGCAGAAACTTACAACTGAGTGCATTGAGAACGTGATCATGATGGTGCCGTTCACCAGCATGGTTATATGGACATTTCAAGAGAAAGTGGGCAGTAGCTGGAAGAGGATACTGTGGTATAGCGGAAAGGTAGCGTTCATTTTTTCGATAAGCATTGAGGTGCTACAATTATTGCTTCGCTTGGGTACATTCCAGCTATCGGACATCTTCTACAACACAGTCGGCGGAGTGCTAGGCGGATTGATGTACTGTGCGTTGATGAAGGCAAGAAAGCGTCTATAAAACTGGATGAAATTGTGATATACAGGGAGCGGTAGCTCCCTACATTGCTCGTAATAATCACACACCTCTTCGTGGTGAGCAGCAGGCAACGATCTTATGATCGGCTAAGTGTGAGAAAAACTAGAATGTCAGAAGGAAAAGGTTATGGCTATTATACCAGCCCCAAAAACACATAGTGATGTAGCAATGAATCAGCATCTTATTCCAAGATGTTACATGAAAGCGTGGAAACATAATAGCGGTAATGATCCGAAAGTCTGGTTGTTTGATAAGAGTGTGGGTTATTGTGAATCCAACCCGGAAAATTCGGATTGGACTTTAAGATCCTTTTCTACCAAGGAGATAATGGCAAAAAACGGGTTTCATGACATTAAAGCAGGGTTTTCATATATGCCAGACGAGGCACTTCATGAGATATACGATGACATACTGCAGGTTAATGTGGTATGTGATGGTAAGAATTTGAATAGTCCAGAATTACTTAATCAATATTTTTACGACTTCGATAAATGGGAGATAAAAGATTCTTCTGGAATAGAGTTTACAGAAGATGAAAAAAGACATCTGAAGGAATATTTTAATAATTCAAGATGGACCTTTGTCGAAACTGAATGGGCACACACATATGAAAATAATTGGGGAGAATTTATTCAATCAGTAGAAAATAAGATAAAGCAGGCGTATGCGAATAGAAACACTTCGACAAGTAGCAGTGTGACTCAAGACGAATTGAATACTCTAATGAAATACTGCATGATTTATAACTGGAGAAGCATTGCTGGTAACGAAATATTTAACTCTATTTATGATTTTATACCATTCACAGACGAACTGAAAAATGTAATAATCCCAGAAGCAGATAGAACATATGAAGATGATGTCACTGCGTATGATCAGATGAAGCACGCATCAATAATAAAAGCATTTGTTGATTATCTGCAGTCAGACAGTGGAAAGATGAAAACTATAGAGAGCGCATTTATGCAAAGAGTGGCTCCAGTTTTCTTGATGACGAACGATACGAATCCCTTTATTACATCAGATGTTCCATCTTTTACAAGAGACAGAGCAGATGGTTTAAAGGATATCATATTTGTTGCAACTCCGACGTTGGCTATTGGATATGGCAGAGGTGAGACAGGCAAATTTATAGTGAGTAAATTCTCACAAAATGAAGTGCTGGAATATAATAAGTCTATTGCTAAATATGGAAATAAACTGGTTATTAAGGATCAAAATTATGATGTCAAGCAATTGTTTGTGGGCATTTCAAAAAGAATTACTTGATGAATCTGAGAATATTAGATTTGGAAAGACCGTTTGGGAAGCCACAAAAGTTGTAGCAGTATTTTCTTTTATGATAGAATTTACTCAGTTATTATTCCATCTTGGAACATTTCAAATATCGGATCTGACCTATAATACACTTGGTGGAGCAGTAGGTGGTGTCATCTATTATTTAGGATATTTCAGAAAGCGAAAGTGAAAAAATAAAATAAGAAACAGAGGACAGCTATCGGAGCATTAGTCCGGAGCAAAGAATCCTCTGTTTTAGGTGTAAGCTGATTGGATTCACATGGAAATAGGAATTAGAAATGGCAGGAAGACCAAAAAAGAAACCAGAATATAATCCAGAACTTCAATTTAACAATTTTCTTCAAGAGTTAAGAGATGCCTATGAAGAAGCAGATTCCTTAAGATCACTGGCAGATGAGTTAAATATTAGTCTGCTTAAACTTCGTAAGCTACTTATTACTGCAGATGTATTCACATCAGATATATGTACAGAAATTAATGATCTGCATCAGTCGGGGAAAAAGATTCCGGAGATTATGAAACTCACAGGTCTTTCCAGAGCATCGGTTCATTCCTATCTGCCCTACACTAAGGGAATTTATAATGCAGCAGAGATAAGTTTAAATGCGGAGCGATGCCGGACGTATAAGATTCGGCAAGAGCAGGTTCGGCTTCTACACGAAATACCATCAGAAGAAAATCTGTGGCAGACTGTTATTGCATTTCAGGAGTATCCATTTAAAACGGCAACAGGATTACCATTCCGATATAAATTGAAGGTCGGTAAAAACGGAGAGTATAACAGAGAGCTGCTGATAGACCGGAGAGAGAAAAGTAAGAGTCTTGCCTGGAGTAGTGTGGTGCTGGCATTTGAAAATAGTAAGAAGATTTCAGAAGAAGTGAAGAAACCGAAGGCACTTGGAGACATTAGAGGAGTTTCATATATTTATCCGATACTATGGCGATTTGGCATCATCAGAGTTCCGGAAGCAATAGAGAAGAAAATGCATCAACATTTGTATTAAGAAAGAAGAGGATAGAAGAATGACAATTATCGTAACTGGAGGAGCCGGATTTATTGGAAGTAACTTTGTATTTCATATGTTGGATAAATATCCTGATTATAGAATTGTATGTGTGGACAAGCTTACATATGCAGGAAACTTATCTACTTTAGCTCCAGTAATGGATAATCCTAATTTCCGTTTCTGCAAGATTGATATTTGTGACAGAGAAGCAATCTATAAATTATTTGAAGAGGAACATCCAGATATGGTTGTGAACTTTGCAGCAGAATCCCATGTAGACCGTTCTATTGAAAATCCTGAGATTTTCTTAGACACAAACATTAAAGGAACTACTGTTATGATGGATGCCTGCCGTAAATATGGTATCAAGAGATACCATCAGGTAAGCACTGATGAAGTTTACGGAGATCTTCCATTAGACAGACCGGACTTATTCTTTACAGAAGAGACACCAATCCATACAAGTTCTCCATACAGTAGCTCAAAGGCAGGAGCAGACTTATTAGTTCTTGCTTACCACAGAACTTATGGGCTGCCTGTAACAATTAGCCGTTGCTCTAACAACTATGGACCATATCATTTTCCAGAGAAGTTAATCCCGTTAATGATTGCCAATGCTTTAGCAGATAAGCCATTACCTGTTTATGGCGAAGGATTAAATGTTCGTGATTGGCTCTATGTAGAGGATCATTGCCGTGCGATTGACTTAATCATCCATAAGGGACGTGTTGGAGAAGTTTACAATGTCGGCGGTCATAACGAGATGAAGAATATTGACATTGTAAAGATTATCTGTAAAGAACTTGGAAAGCCGGAAAGTCTGATTACTCATGTAACAGACCGTAAAGGTCATGATATGCGTTATGCCATTGATCCAACAAAGATTCACAACGAATTAGGCTGGCTTCCAGAAACAAAATTTGAAGATGGAATTAAGAAGACGATCCAGTGGTATTTAGATAATAAGGAATGGTGGGAGACAATTATTTCCGGTGAATATCAGAACTACTACGAAAAAATGTACGGAAACAGATAAGAATATTAGGAGCGATAAGAAATGAAAGTATTTGTAACAGGCGTGGCAGGCCAGCTTGGTCATGATGTCATGAATGAATTACATACGATATTGCAAAGCTGAGTGATGGGAAAAAGCTGGCTAAGGTTTGCTATTATGGAACGAAGGCGGCAGGTGATGAAAAATTGAAAAAAACAGAGAATTAATGTGTTTTCATAAAAATCTTACTGTGATAAACTTATAGGAAAAACGAAGGAGGATAAATCAATGTTTGACACAATTCATCATATTGCAATTATAGGAAGCGATTATGATAAATCAAAACATTTTTATATTGATTTACTGGGATTTGAAATAATCCAGGAAAATTATCGAAAGGAACGGGATGATTATAAAATAGATTTAGCTTGTGGAGAGCAGGAGATTGAGCTATTTATTATAAAGGATGCTCCGGCCCGTGTGAATTATCCAGAGGCACTTGGTTTAAGACATCTGGCATTTAAGGTAAAAAGTGTTGACGATACGGTTAAGGAGCTTAACGCAAAAGGAATAGCAACAGAACCGATACGTTTAGACGATTATACTGGAAAGAAAATGACATTTTTCCATGATCCGGATGGCTTGCCATTAGAAATCCATGAATAATTGAATTTAAGCGCTTACGATTGGAAAAGTAATAAGATGAGCAAAAACCTGCATTTTCGATTGGGAAAATACAGGTTTTGTTAATATGTAAAATGTCTATATTATATAATATCTATTAATCTCTTTTGAAAATATCACGTGTATATACTTTGTCAAGTACATCATCCAGACGGGAATCGTACCGGTTTGTGATGATTGCTTGACTTTTCTTTTTGAATTTTTTTAGATCATTTACCACGAGTGATCCAAAGAATGTTTCTCCATTTTTTAACGTTGGTTCGTAAATGATAACAGTAGCCCCTTTTGCTTTGATTCGTTTCATGACACCTTGAATAGAAGACTGTCTAAAGTTATCAGAGTTTGATTTCATAGTCAAGCGGTAAACACCGATAACGCAATTCTTCTCCTGATCCGGAGCATAATCCCCACGATTGTAATAATCATAATATCCAGCCATATTTAACACCTGATCAGCAATAAAATCTTTTCTAGTTCTATTACTTTCTACGATAGCAGAAATCATGTTCTGTGGAACATCATTGAAGTTTGCCAGAAGCTGTTTTGTATCTTTGGGCAAGCAGTATCCACCGTAACCGAAGCTTGGATTGTTGTAGTGTGTTCCGATACGCGGATCCAGGCAGACACCGTTGATGATTTCCTGTGTATCTAAGCCTTTTGTCTCAGCATAAGTATCCAGCTCGTTGAAATAAGAAACACGAAGAGCGAGGTAAGTATTTGCAAAAAGTTTTACAGCCTCAGCTTCGGTGAATCCCATAAATAATGTATCAATATTTTCTTTGATTGCTCCTTGCTGAAGAAGTCTTGCAAAGATTTCAGCTTTTTCTTTTGATTCCTCATTGCAGGATACAATGATTCTGGATGGATACAGGTTGTCATAGAGTGCCTTTGATTCACGTAGGAACTCAGGGCTGAAAATAATGTTTTTTGTATTATATTTAGCTCTTACAGATGCTGTATATCCAACAGGAATAGTAGATTTAATGATCATAGTTGCATCTGGATTTACTTTTAATACAAGTTCAATAACTGCCTCTACTGCAGAACAGTCGAAGAAATTTTTCTTGCTGTCATAGTTAGTCGGAGCTGCGATTACTACAAAGTCTGCATTTTTGTATGCTTCTTCTCCATTCAGTGTAGCGGTAAGATCCAGTTCTTTTTCAGCGAGATACATTTCAATATAGTCATCCTGGATTGGCGATTTTCTGTTGTTGATTAGTTCCACTTTCTCAGGAATAATATCTACAGCTGTTACGTGATTGTGCTGGGATAGGAGTGTTGCAATCGACAGACCTACATAACCGGTACCGGCAACAGCGATATTATATTTTTTATTGAGGATAGGTTTATTTACTATAGAATTTTCCTCTTCAAATAAATCGGTTACTTCGAATCCAAGTGCTTCGGCAATGGCCTGAAGCTGATCGATGGAAGGAATATAATCTAATCCCTCTAATCGGCTTACCATAGCTCTGTGGATGCCAGTCATTTTGGCAAGCTGAGCTTGCGTAAGTTTTTGCTCTTTTCTTTTGGCAATAATTGTATCCGCCATTTTCTTATAAGAGATTTTTTTCATAATTACTCCCTTGATGTTATTAATTATCACATTTTAAATGTGAAATGATTACAATCCAAAACATTTTCATGCTAACAGAAGCGTGTGAGGGTGTCAATGTTAGGGGCTGTGAAAAAAGATAATTCTATTATTAATAACAAAAATATTTGTTGCTTTTATGAAAGCATTTCCAGAATGACTGCCTGATAGCCTTCCAGCATAATCTCATTGCCCTCGGTCTTAAGCTGCGGCAGATTGTTCAGCACGATGTGTTTGAGCTTTGATGGAAGTGTCAAAGTCTGTTGCTGGGTTTTATAGTTGCCAATCACGAGCAATGTCTGGTCAGCAGATTTTCGGTAGTAAGCCATGACACGGTCCTGATTCTCAAATACAGGGAGGAGATCACCGTATACGATCGTTTCAGCATAAGCTGGATCCTTGCGCAGTGCAAGCAAACGACGGTAGTACTGGTAAACAGAATCCGGATCATTTTTCTGACTTTCCAGATTGATCTTTTTGTAATTGTAATTTACCCTGAGCCATGGGGTACCGGTTGTAAAGCCTGCATTTGCAGAAGCATCCCACTGGTAAGGAGTTCTGGCATTATCGCGGCTGATGCGGTTTACTGCCTTTAAGGCGCTGTCTGGTGTCAGACCGGCATTTAATGCCACCTGATATTCGTCGAGTGTAGAAATGTCATCGACTTCATCAATCGACTGGAATTCTACATTTTCCATACCAATTTCCTGCCCCTGATAGATAAATGGAAGACCACGGAGCATGATATTCATTGTGGCAAGCAGCTTTTTGGAAGTGTCGGTGCATTCGCCCTCTGGGATATAGCGAGAAACGCCGCGCGGTTCATCGTGATTTTCAATAATATTGGAGAGCATGCCGAAGTCTTCAATCTTTTTCTGACTGGCGAAGCAGCAGCTCCGGTAATCATTTGGTGTGATTACTGTCTGGTCATACCAGCCCTTCGCGCTGGCACCGAAGATAGTCTCATTGAAATCAAACATCGTTGAGAAGTAGCCGTTGTCACCGATGAAATCCGGAAGCTCTTCCGCTTTTTCATTGAAGATTTCGCCGACAGTAAATGCACCATGCGGAAGGAAGGTGCGGTCACGCATTTCTCCTAAAAATTCACCCACACCGACTGCGTGTTTCAGCATTTCGTCCGGACTGCACATTCCATCTTTGCGGTCTGCCGGATAATTCTGCCACGGAAGCGGTTTTTTGATATTAATGATCGCATCGATGCGGAAGCCGGCAAGTCCCTTATCAAGCCACCAGTTGATCATTTTATAAATTTCCTCGCGCAGCTTTGGATTTTCCCAGTTCAGGTCTGGCTGCTTTTTATGGAACATGTGCAGGTAATATTTCCCAGGCTGGCCAGGGAGTGGCTCCCACACACTGCCACCAAAGTAGGAACGCCAGTTACAGGGCAGTTTCCCATTAGGGCAGTCTTCAATGTAAAAATATTTTCCATATTCTCCGTCCGGATCTTCGCAGGCTTTTTTGAACCATTCATGCTCATCCGAACAGTGATTGACGACGAGATCCATCAAAATGTGCATATCACGTTTCTTTGCTTCGGCAATCAATAGATCCATGTCATCCATTGTACCGAAACGTGGATCGATATTGTAATAATCAGAAATATCATAGCCTTGATCGGCAAGTGGAGAGCAGTAAATTGGAGAGAGCCAGATAATATCTATACCGAGGTCTTTGAGATAATCGAGCTTGCTGATAATGCCTGGAAGATCGCCGATGCCGTCTCCGTTGGAGTCACAGAAGCTTTTCGGGTAGATCTGATAGGCAGTTTTTTTGTGCCACCATTTTTTTTGCATAGTAAAAATCCTTTCGTTGTAAAGTGTGTGTATCAGTGGAAAGAGAAACCGTTCCTGGCGTCCTTCATTGATTAATAGTGGTTTCAATAAAAATTATTATCTTTTCGATTTTTAGAAACAATCTCATTATACTCCCTTAAGTAAGAAAATGCATCCTCAATCATGTGCCGAAGTGGCATGGCATAGTGAGTTTTTGACTGATTTTTCAAACCCCAGATGACAATAGAGTCCTGTTTTATTTTATGTGAAGGATAAAGTATATACCCGCGATATTTTCAAACGCGATTAGAGGAGTATGAGTGCCTGGACCGTGGGGTATCTGGAGGCGTTGAGTGATTTGGAAAAGTAGAGAAAGTGTTGAAAAGTTGCAGGAAACATAATTAAATTGGACAACAATACAGAGGTATGATAATATTTATTGTATCTTAATGAGGATATTGAATGAGATTAGTAATTGATAAGAAAGAATTAGAATTATTACTTGAACAAAAGAAAGAATACATTGGGAATCAAGTTACTATTGATACAGTAATAGCGGGTGTTTCATTTTTATTGTCAGTAATGACAGCGCAATATCAGAAGATTTTTGGAATATCTGGAGAAATAATAAAAGTATTTTTTTGTACAATTGGTATTTTATATGCAGTAAAAATCATATGGGATTTCTATAAATATAGAAGGAATAAATATACTCATAAAGTTTTAATGAAAGAGATAGAGGATTTAGATATGATTCAACATAATCATTCATTGGTAATTATTAAAGAGTCATTTAATGATAATATGAAGAGATTTTTACTTTATTATGATGAAAAATGGGATTGCAAATTGTTTTTGAATTATAAAACGCAGGAACGTGGAGATGAAGCTGCGATTATTGCAAATGTAGTGAAAGAGTTGAAGCTTAATCAGAAAGAAGTAAAATGTCGATACATTACTTCAAAGTTGCAGGAAAAATATTCAGTAAGTCATCGTGAAAATAGAATTTATAATCATCGTTTATATGAGCTTCAGGTTAATAGATTTTCAGAACAGGAAATGGAAAAGGATTTTGTTGTAAATGGAAAGCATTATTATTGGATGAGTATAGAAGAAATGGAAAAAGATGATAACATTAGGAACAAAAATCTGGAAGTGGTAGATTTTGTAAAAGAATATATGGGATAAAGTTTTCCGCTTGTGTATTTCGCAGAGTTTTTGAAGATACACAGGCGGTTTTGTTACTTATATGGTAGCAGGAGGTTGCTATGTCGGAAATGAAGATGAATTATATTTTTATAGAAAAAGAAACGCAGGATTCGATATCTATGTGTGAGCAGATCGCTGAGCTGCTGGGTGTGGAGGACAGCAAGATGAAGTCAGGCAACTTGCCAATGTCAGGTTTCATTTGCTTGTAGGATGTGGAAGTGTTTTATGAGATCTCCGGCAAGAGTGGTGCGGATCAATATTTCCTGGAATTAAGTACAAAAGCCAGAGTGAACAGAGCTGTGATCGCACTGCAGACATTAGATGATACCATTTATCAATCGCCGAAGCAGAAGTATTACACGGCAATTCGTGTGTATGATGGGATTTCGGAAAGCTATTGTAAGCGGCTCTATCCTAAATATGCAGAGTTTGAGCGGCTGCTTCGCGCGTTGGTATCTCTGATCGTGACGAAGGCGTATGGAAGTGCATGGCGGGAAGAGACCGTGCCGGAAGAGATGATGGCAGATCTTAAGAAGAATGCAAGAGGCAATCTGCCAATCAGTGAGACTCTGGAGCAAATGGATTTATCCACAGTGGAAGAATATTTATTTGCAGAAAGAGAAGTTGTGTATGAGGAGGTTGTCGCAGGTAGCGGTGAAAATGCAAAGGGGACGGCTGGTAAAACAGCAGATTTTGAACAATTATCAAAAGAAGAATTATGCCGGTTGCTGGAAGAACTTCGACCGACAAGCCTGTGGGAGCGGCATTTTGAATCACTTGGAAGTCAGAAAAAATGGAAAGAGAAAATTGTTGGGGTACATCCGGTGCGTAACAAAGTGGCACATCAGAAACGGATCAGCGGCGCGGAATATAAGCAGTACCGGCAGCTGTGGAAAATGTTACCAGATTGAATGCAATTTCACCGGTTACAAAAAGTACGCAGATGATAGCGGAAGTATTATCTGATATGCGGCGTAGCCAGCAGAAAGTAATGGCAGCAGTCAGACCGGCGGCTATAGCTGCGAGCATGCAAAAAGATGTGGTATCGGAAGTTGCGAAAAGTCTTCGTATACCACAGACAATGCGTGACAGTATCGCAACTGCGGCGAAGATGTCACGGCTTATGAACATTTCAGGAATTGTAAATCTGGAAGATAAGGGGAATAAAACTGAGGATAATGACTTAGAAAACAATAGGGACTAGTAAATTCCGGCAATTTACGCTATAATGGATAGGATTATAGGCAAAACTAAGGAATTAATAAAAAGAGATAATAATCAAGTCCGGATCTTCCGGACGCCAAATATAATATACCAAAGTAGAAAGGATTTTAGAACGATGGGTAAGTATTTTGGAACTGATGGTTTCCGTGGGGAAGCTAATAGGAACCTGACAGCAGATCACGCATACAAGATTGGGCGTTTCCTCGGCTGGTATTATGGAGAACTGAAAAGACAGAATGGAGATGACACTCCGGCTAGAATTGTAATTGGTAAGGATACAAGACGTTCCAGCTATATGTTTGAATATACACTGGTCGGTGGACTGGTAGCATCCGGTGCAGATGCATACCTGCTTCATGTTACAACAACACCGTCTGTAGCTTATGTGGCAAGAGTAGATGAGTTTGACTGTGGTATTATGATTTCCGCAAGTCATAATCCATATTATGACAATGGAATTAAGCTGATTAATGGTAATGGTGAGAAGATGGATGAAGGAACAATCAGCCTGATCGAAGCATATCTGGACGGAGAAGTAGAATTATTTGGAGAGAAATATTCAGAAGTTCCGTATGCACACAAAGAGAAGATTGGTCGTACTGTAGATTATGTATCAGGAAGGAACCGTTATGTCGGATATCTGATTTCTCTTGGAATGTATTCGTTCAAGGGTGTCAAAGTTGCATTAGACTGTGCGAATGGAAGTTCATGGAATATTGCCAAATCTGTATTTGACGCACTGGGAGCAAAGACTTACGTGATCAATGCGGATCCGAATGGAACAAATATCAATAACAATGCAGGGTCTACACACATTGAAGGACTGCAGAAGTACGTGGTAGAAGAAGGCATGGATGTTGGATTCGCTTATGACGGAGATGCTGACCGCTGTCTCTGTGTGGATGAAAAAGGGCAGGTCGTAGACGGAGATGCGATTCTTTACGTATATGGAAGATATATGAAAGAGCGCGGAAAACTGGTGACAAATACAGTTGTTACAACAGTTATGTCTAACTTTGGACTTTACAAAGCATTTGATGAGCAGGGTATCGGTTATGCGAAGACTGCTGTCGGAGATAAATATGTATATGAATATATGCAGAAGAATGGCTGCCGAATTGGTGGAGAGCAGTCCGGTCACATTATTTTCTCAAAATATGCATCAACAGGTGATGGTATTTTAACCAGTCTGAAAATGATGGAAGTTATGATGGCAAGAAAGAAGACAATGAGCCAGTTGACAGAAGATTTACACATTTATCCACAGGTGCTTGTGAATGTACGTGTACAGGATAAAGCTGTTGCACAGGCAGATCCGGATGTGCAGGCAGCAGTACAGAAAGTTGCAGACGAGCTGGGTGATACAGGAAGAATCCTTGTCCGTGAATCTGGTACAGAGCCACTGATACGTGTAATGGTAGAGGCTGAGACACATGACATCTGCCAGAAATATGTGGATGATGTAGTGAATGTGATTAATGAAAAAGAGAAGACAAGATAGTCTGACTCTCAGGATCAGAAAATGTAGATAGATGATAAGGTCGTATGATCTGACAGGAAAGATAGGAGTATTAAGAAATATGTGTGGAATTGTAGGATATGTAGGAAATAATCAGGCAGCACCGATTTTGTTGGATGGACTGTCCAAGCTGGAATACCGTGGTTATGATTCGGCCGGAATTGCTGTCCGTGATGCAAATGGCGATGCTGAGATTGTTAAGGCAAAAGGACGTCTGAAGATTCTGGCTGAGAAGACAGATAATGGTGCCGCTGTCCCGGGAACATGTGGAATCGGCCATACAAGATGGGCAACACATGGGGAGCCGTCTGAGAACAATGCACATCCGCATAAGAGTGATGATGGCAATATAGTTGCTGTTCACAACGGTATCATTGAAAATTATCAGGAATTAAAGGAAAAACTGTTAAGAAAAGGATATACATTCTATTCCAATACAGATACAGAAGTAGCGGTAAAACTGATCGATTACTACTATAAGAAATATGAAGGAACACCGGTTGATGCGATGAATCATGCAATCGTCCGCATCCGAGGTTCTTATGCGCTGGCAGTTTTGTTTAAAGATTATCCGGAAGAGATTTATGTGGCCAGAAAGGACAGTCCGATGGTTCTCGGAGTTGCTGACGGAGCATCATATATTGGATCTGATGTACCGGCTATTTTGAAATATACAAGAAATGTATATTATATTGGCAACCTGGAGATGGCGCGTGTAAAGAAAGGGGAGATCACTTTCTACAATCTGGACGGAGAAGAGATTGAGATTGAACCAAAGGAAATTAACTGGGACGCAGAAGCCGCTGAAAAAGGCGGTTATGAACATTTCATGATCAAAGAGATTCATGAACAGCCAAAAGTTGTAGGAGATACCATTAACTCTGTTCTTACGACAGATGGCAAGATTGATTTGTCAGAGGTTGGTCTGTCAGAAGAAGAGATCAAAGATATTCGTCAGATTCACATTGTAGCATGTGGTTCTGCATATCATGTTGGAGTTGCAACACAGTATGTAATGGAAGATCTTGCAAGAATTCCGGTGCGTGTAGAGCTGGCATCCGAATTCCGTTATCGCAATCCATTGCTGGACGAGAAAGACCTGGTTGTACTGATCAGCCAGTCCGGTGAGACAGCAGATACGCTGGCTGCACTTCGCGAGTCCAAAGCAAGAGGTGTGCGTACACTTGCAATTGTAAATGTAGTAGGTTCTTCCATTGCAAGAGAAGCAGATAATGTATTCTACACACTGGCTGGACCGGAGATTTCCGTTGCAACAACAAAAGCATACAGCACACAGTTAATTGCAGGTTATGCACTGGCAATCCAGTTTGCCAAAGTAAGAGGCGAGATTGACGAAGCACGTTATAGCGGTCTGATCAAGGAAATGCAAACCTTACCGGAGAAGATTGAGAAGATTATTGAAGACAAAGAGAGAATCCAGTGGTTTGCATCCAAACAGGCAAATGCAAGAGACGTATTTTTCGTAGGTCGTGGTATTGACTATGCAATCTGCCTGGAAGGAAGTCTGAAGATGAAGGAAATCAGCTATATTCATTCTGAGGCATATGCTGCAGGTGAATTGAAGCATGGAACGATTTCTCTGATCGAAGACGGCATTCTTGTTGTCGGTGTTCTGACACAGCCGGATCTCTATGAGAAGACAGTTTCTAACATGGTTGAGTGCAAGAGCCGTGGCGCTTACCTTATGGGACTTACAAACTTTGGACAGTATAATATTGAAGATACAGTAGACTTTACGGTATATATTCCAAAGACAGATCCGTTATTTGCAACATCACTGGCAGTCATCCCGTTACAGCTCCTTGGTTATTATGTCAGCGTTGCAAGAGGTCTGGATGTAGATAAGCCGAGAAACCTTGCGAAGAGTGTTACAGTAGAGTAATCTTCCTGCAAAAGGCGGTCGTTTAGAAAATATTAAAAGAATATTAATAAAAAAGGTGCTCAATATTGTGATGAAAATGCTATAATATTATTGCAATATTGAGCGACATAGCATCTGAAGGAAACTGCAGATGGCGGGCTTGAGAGATGCTGGACAAGGAGAGGTACAAATGAAAACGACATTAGTTATTATGGCTGCCGGAATCGGATCCCGTTTTGGCGGCGGAATTAAACAGCTGGCACCGGTCGGACTGCATGGGGAGATCATCATGGATTATTCCATTCATGATGCAATCGAAGCAGGATTTAATAAGATTGTCTTTATTATACGTAAGGACATTAAGGAAGCATTTAAGGAAGCAATCGGAGATCGTATTGAGAAGATCTGTGCGGATCTGGATGTAGAGATTGCATATGCATACCAAGAACTGGATGCACTCCCGGAAGGAATCGAACTTCCGGCCGGACGTACGAAACCGTGGGGAACCGGACAGGCAGTTCTTGCGTGCAAAGATGTTTTAAAAGAGCCATTTGCAGTTATCAACGCAGATGATTACTATGGAAAGGAAGCATTTACTAAGCTTCATGATTTCCTCGTAGATTACACACCGGAGAAGGCGAATGCATTCTGCATGGCAGGTTTTATCCTGAAGAACACATTAAGTGAGAATGGATCTGTTACCAGAGGTGTGTGTGAACTGAATGAGAAAGGCTATCTGACAGCAGTTCATGAGACACATAACATTGTGAAGACAGCAGACGGTGCAGCAGCCGATACAGAAGACGGACTAAGAGCCATCGATCCGGAATCTTATGTATCTATGAATATGTGGGGACTGACACCGGAATTTGTCGACATACTGGAAGGTGGATTCAAAGAGTTTTTTGAGACAATGGAAGGTAAAGACATCCTGAAAGCAGAATATCTTTTGCCGATTTATATTGATGAACTATTACAGGCTGACAAAGTATCTGTAAAAGTGCTTGACTCTCATGACAAATGGTTCGGCGTAACATACAAAGAAGACAAAGACTATGTTGTAAAGTCTTTTGCCAAACTGATCGAAGACGGCGTATACGCTGAGAAACTGTTTGAGGACTTGAAGTAAGAATTATCAGAAATAAGAAAGACTGTTATAGCATGTGCGCATGCTATAACAGTCTTTCTTGATTTTATGAAGTTATTGTAATGTTGGAGCGTTTTATGAGAAAATGCAATTACATCAACGGTATAATAATATAGAAATGAAAAAATTGTAAATTTGCAAACCATCGCAAACCCGCGTAAAATGGGCATTTTCAAAGACGCTCGACAAGAAAATACAAAAAAGTTGAAAAAAATTAAAAAAAGGGGTTGCAATTTTTGAATTTGCTGATATAATAATATTTGTTCGCTGATGAAATACAAAAGATAAAAAACGAACGCAACAGAGAACTACGTAATGCGGATTGGTGTAATGGCAGCACAGCAGACTCTGACTCTGTTAGTAGAGGTTCGAGTCCTCTATCCGTAGTTCCTTGGCAGGGGCGCCGAGTGTTTTGAATGTTTGAAACATTCGGTTGACATGCCGGAGTGTGGCTCAGCTTGGTAGAGCGCTACGTTCGGGACGTAGAGGTCGCAGGTTCAAATCCTGTCACTCCGATTAAGATGAATCTCAAAGCTTATTGCTTTGAGATTTTTTTTGCTATGGCCTCCGGAGAAAGTTGCCGGTGGCAAGTTCTGTAGCTTATGGTGATGGGAAAATGCGTCATACTTGCATGATTTATAATTGCAATTTCTTGACATCTGTTGGTGGGGCGAGTATCATTAACTGTGTTAAGACTGTAACTATCCAGTATAGTTACAGTAGATGAATTAACGAGTAAAAGAGTGATGACAAGGGGAGCTTATGTATAGGCTGAGAGGAAGTTTAGAAACTTCGACCCGGAACCTGATATGGATAATGCCATCGTAGGGATGTATTAGATATTACAGAGCCCTCCTTCGTCTTCAGTCGAAGATACAGGAGGATTTTTTTGTGCAAGTTGGAGCTTACGGAGGAAGGCTAAGAATAAGCCTAAAAAGAAGAAAAACAACAGGAGGCCAACAGTCATGAAATTATTTCAGCAGAAATCAGTGATCGAGAAATATGATGATGTGAAAAGCTTCGTGGAAGCATACAACATCGGAGCGGATGATTTCATTCTCGCGACAAAACGGATTTACGAGACCTGTTTTGCACCGCTGAATCTGAAAGCACATGTAGAATACAAGAGCAAATATGGCAGCGGTGAGCCGACAGATGTAATGATCGATGCACTGCTTGAGGATTTCCGTCAGGGAGATTATAAGAGAATCATTGCTATCGGCGGTGGAGCTGTCATTGATATGGCGAAGATTCTTGTACTGGACGGGGAAGCGAAAGCAGAGAGCTATTATCGGAAAGAAGTACCGCTTCGCAAAGTGCGCACACTTCTTGCAGTGCCGACAACCTGTGGCGCAGGATCGGAAGTGTCCAATGTCTCCATTACAGAGATTACTTCGATCCACAGCAAATTAGGACTCGCCGTAGACGAGATTTATGCAGATGAGGCAGTGCTGATCCCGGAACTTTTGCGTGAACTTCCATATGAGTTCTTCGCAACCAGCGCGATCGATGCATTTATCCATGCGATTGAATCTTTTGTATCACCAAAAGCGAATCTCTACACGGAGATGTTCAGCGAGAAAGCAATGGAGATGATCGTGCATGGATTCCGTGAGATTATCGCTCATGGAAAAGAATACCGGATGGAGCTGCTGGAAGATTTTCTTGTGGCAAGCAATCTGGCAGGTGTTGCATTTGGCAATGCCGGAACCGGAATGGTGCATGCCATGTCCTATCCGCTGAGCGGAACGTATCATGTCGCACACGGAGAGGCAAATTATCAGTTCCTGACTGCCGTATTTGCTGCTTATCAGAAAATGAATCCGACCGGTAAAATCATTCGTCTGAATGCATTTCTTGCAAAAATGATGGAATGTGATGAAGCGGTTGTCTATGAAAAACTGCAGGAATTATTAGACCAGATTATCAGTCGTAAAAAATTAAGAGAATATGGCATGAAGGAAGAAGAAATCCATTCATTTGCCGTAAGTGTAGACGCAAGTCAGCAGAGACTTTTAAATCAGAGCTATGTGAAGCCTACCATTGAGCAGATGGAGGCAGTTTACAGAGAACTGTACTAGATAGTGTACGAAAGTATAGAATAGTATATTCAAATATCAGGAGGAGAATTATGCTTGGAGAAATGTTAAATAAAGTCAGAGAGACAACCCCTCTGGTTCACAATATCACAAATTATGTAACCGTAAATGATGTGGCAAATGTATTGCTGGCATGTGGCGGAAGTCCGATCATGTCTGACGAGCCGCAGGATGTGGAAGATATTACTTCCATCTGTGGAGGATTGAATATCAATATCGGTACATTAAATATAAGAAGTATCGAAGGCATGAAGCTGGCTGGAAAGAAAGCGGCAGAACTGGGACATGCAATTCTGCTGGATCCGGTAGGAGCGGGAGCAAGTGCACTGCGCACGAACACAGCCGTTTCTCTGATGGAAGAAATTCCGTTTTCCGTGATCCGTGGAAATATTTCCGAGATCAAGACCCTGGCATCCGGCAGTGGTACAACAAAAGGCGTAGATGCTGATGTTGCAGATGCAGTGACAGAAGAGAATCTGGATGAAGCAGTTGCATTTGCAAAGGCATTTGCAGAGAAAGCAAACTGTGTTGTTGCGATTACAGGGGCGATTGATCTGGTGAGTGATGGAAAATCCTGCTATGTGATTCGTAATGGACGCCCGGAAATGGGTAAGATTACAGGAACTGGCTGCCAGTTATCCGGAATGATGACTGCATATATCACCGCAAATCCGGAGCATACGCTGGAGGCGGCAGCGGCAGCAGTATGTGTGATGGGACTTGCCGGTGAGATCGGATTTTCACGAATGCAGGACGGAGACGGCAATTCTACATACAGAAACCGTATTATTGATGCGATTTACAATATGGACGCAAAAACACTGGAAGAAGGTGCAAAATATGAACTGCGATAAGAAAGATTTACTTTTATATGCGGTGACAGACCGTCACTGGCTTGGAGAAGAAACATTATATGAACAGGTGGAGAAAGCGCTGAAAGGTGGAGCTACATTTATCCAGCTGCGTGAAAAAGAACTGGATACAGCGCATTTCTTAGAAGAGGCGAAGGAAATCCAGAAACTTTGCAGAGAATATAAAGTGCCGTTTGTGATCAATGATAATGTAGAGATTGCGGCAGAAATTGAGGCAGACGGTGTGCATGTCGGACAGAGTGATATGGAAGCCGGAGATGTGCGTGCAAAACTTGGAGCGGATAAGATCATCGGTGTTTCTGCGCAGACGGTTGAGCAGGCACTCCGTGCGCAGGAACATGGCGCAGATTACCTTGGCGTTGGTGCGGTATTTCCGACAGGTTCTAAGGCAGATGCGGTAGAAGTGGATCATAATGTGCTGAAAGCAATCTGTGAAGCAGTGGATATTCCGGTTATTGCCATTGGTGGAATTACAAAAGACAATGTAAAAGACCTTGCCGGTAGCGGTATTTGTGGAATCGCAGTGATCAGTGCGATTTTCGGACAGAAAGATATTGAAGCTGCAACAAAAGAACTGCGCGAACGCACTCAGAATATGTTGAGAAATTAAGAGAAGTTATGCATAAAGAAGTTCGATATAAGAAGGTTTAATAGGAAATGAAATTAAAAAACAGAGAAATAGACGGTGTGATCTTCGATGTGGACGGTACTTTGCTGGATTCGATGGCGATCTGGGAGGATGCCGGAGCCAGATATCTGCGTAGTGCCGGGATTGAACCGGCGCCGGATCTTGGGAAGATATTATTTCCGATGAGCCTGGATGATGGCGTGGCTTATGTGAAGCGGGAATACCATCTGGAAGAGTCAGAAGCAGAATTAAGAGAAGCGGTATTAAAACAGGTAGAGATCTTTTATAAAGAAGAGGCACCGCTGAAAAAGGGTGTATGTAAGCTCCTTGAGAAGATGAAAGAGGCAAAGGTGCCGATGATCGTGGCGACTTCCAGCGATAAAGAGCAGATCGAAGCGGCGTTTGAACGACTGGAGATTGCCGGATACTTTAAGGAAATATGGACTTGCACGGATGCAGGAGCAGGAAAAGACAAACCGGATATTTATTTTCAATGTGCTGATAAGCTTGGAAGCACACCGGAGCATACATTGGTATTTGAGGACGCATTACATGCGGCAACAACCGCAAAACAGGCAGGCTTCCCGGTAGTCGGACTGTATGACCGCTTCAGCGAAGAAGGACAGGATGAGTTAAAAGAACTGGCGGATCTTTATGCGGGTGACCTTGTGGAGGCTACGGGGAAACTGCAATTCTAACTGCGCTTCTGTCTGTGGGAGAGCTGCAATTTTAACTGCGCTCCTGTCTGTGGGAAGAGATTCAGGATAAATGCGATGGATAAGAAAAATAATTAGAATAGATTGGAAAAGGATAAGTAGATGAATACGAAGAAAAGAAAAACAACCCTCACAATTGCGGGAAGTGATTCCAGCGGCGGTGCGGGGATTCAGGCAGATATCAAGACGATGCAGGCAAATGGCGTTTATGCCATGAGCGCGATCACGGCGCTGACAGCACAGAATACGACAGGAGTATCCGGAATTTTTGAAGTGACACCGGAATTTTTAGGACAGCAGTTGGATGCGGTATTTACAGATATTTACCCGGATGCGGTTAAAATTGGTATGGTCGCTTCCGCTGAACTTGTAAAAATGATCGCTTTCAAACTTAAAGAATACAAAGCAGAACGGATCGTCGTTGATCCGGTGATGGTGTCCACAAGCGGTTCCAGACTGATCAGCGAAGAAGCAATCCAGATACTGAAGACGGAATTATTTCCGCTGGCAAGTGTGCTGACACCGAATATTCCTGAAGCAGAAGTCCTGTTTGGTGCATCTATTCATTCAGCAGAAGACATGGAGCGCGCAGCGCAGGCAATCAGCGAAGAATATCACTGCGCTGTGTTGTTAAAAGGCGGTCATCAGTTAAATGATGCCAATGATCTGTTGTACGCAGAAGGAAAGAGCCGTTGGTTTTATGGGCGTAGAATTGATAATCCGAACACGCACGGAACAGGATGTACATTATCCAGTGCGATTGCATCGAATCTGGCAAAAGGATATGGACTTGAAGAAGCTGTGGAGCGTGCAAAAGAATATATTTCCGGAGCACTTGCGGCAATGCTGGATCTGGGAGCCGGCAGCGGACCGATGGATCATGGATTTGATATCGGTGGAAAATTCACCTCACAGAGTGATTTGTAGAGATATTGTGGGTGTACGAAGTACGTAATAATTCATAGGGAGTTTGTCCCCAACATATATTTATAATGAAAAGATCATGACTTGCATATTTGTGCGCAGGCATGGTCTTTTTAATAATTAAGAAAGAACATTTCCTCATTATGTAAAAAGTCTCCGGCAGGATGAGCAATTGATCCAACGTTTTATTGATAAAAATACATCTGGAACAAACGTGGAAAGGAATTGACTTCCCTATGAAGTTAGTCTATACTAACTAATAGAAACGATTAGTTGGAACTAACTAAAAACTGATAAAAAGCAAATAAGTTAGGTGAAACTAAGAAAAGATAAGGAGAATGGATATGAGCAAAGTAGCAGTCGTATATTGGAGTGGAACAGGCAATACAGAGGCAATGGCAAATGCAGTTGCAGATGGAGCAAAGAAAGCAGGAGCAGAGGCAGAACTTTTAGGATGCAGTGATTTCACAGCAGCAAAGGTAGCGGAATATGATGCAATCGCATTTGGATGCCCTGCAATGGGAGCAGAAGTGTTGGAAGAAAGCGAATTTGAGCCTATGTTCGAAGCTTGCAAGGGTGCACTTGACGGAAAGAAAATCGCACTTTTCGGTTCATATGGCTGGGGAGATGGCGAATGGATGCGCAACTGGGAAGAAGACTGCAAAGCTGCAGGAGCAGAGCTTGCGTGTGATAGCGTAATGAGCAATGAGGGGCCTGGAGACGCGGAAGTAAAATCCTGCGAAGACCTCGGAGCAGCATTGGCATAAATAATACAAGCAGGACGGTGCTTTTTAACGAAAGCCCGTCCTAACTTACTATGGAGAAAAAATATCAATAAAGAACTTTTCTGTGGATTTTATGAAAATGAGGGATTATACTTGTGTGAACCCAAAGAAATGGGGAGAAAAAAATAAGAGAAAACAAGGAGGAAGATACAAGATGGATTGTTTAAAATTTTTATCAAAATCTAATATGAAGAAAAGTGGACTTTTTGCAGCAGGTGTTTTGTTTGGCACAGCAGGAATTAAAGTACTTGCAAGTGATGATGCAAAAAAAGTATACACAGGATGTACAGCAGCAGTGCTTCGTGCAAAAGAATGTGTAATGAAGACAGCAGCAAAAGTACAAGAGAACGCAGAGGATATTTACGCTGAGGCTCAGCAGGTAAACGAAGACAGAGCCGCAAAGGCAGAAGCTGTAGCAGATGCAGAAGAGGTAGCTGAAGAAACAGCAGAAGAGACAGAAGAAGTTAAAGAGGAAGAAGCGTAAGATCATGAAGTTTTTAATCAAGCATGATATTAAAGGCAGAATCCGTGTGCAGATGTGCCAGACGAGAATGTCATTTTCACAGGCAGATATGTTGCAATATTATCTGGAAGGCAGAGAGTATATCCATGCAGTGAAGATACAGGTGCGTACACAGGGCGTGGTGATTCAGTATGAAGAAAGTGCGAGAGCACAAGTGATCGATGATCTGCGTGCATTTGGATATGACAGAGTGACGGTTCCTGAGAGCTATCTGGAAAAATCAGGCAGAGAGTTAAATCAGGAGTACTGGGATAAGCTGGTCAACAAAGTTGTCCTGCATTTCGGCAATAAATTATTCATGCCGCTGCCAATCCGTACAGCGATTGCAACTGTGAAATCAGTAAAATATATCTGGCAGGGTGTTCGTACACTTGCAAAAGGTAAGATTGAAGTGCCGGTTCTCGATGGAACAGCAATTGCAATTTCCATGTTACGTGGAGATATAAATACAGCAAGTTCTGTCATGTTCCTGCTCGGTATTGGTGAAGTACTGGAAGAGTGGACGCATAAGAAATCGGTAGATGATCTGGCAAGAAGCATGTCACTGAATATCAGTAAAGTATGGCTGGTAACAGATGGAAAAGAAGTTCTTGTCAATGCAACGAAGATCCAGCCGATGGACGAAGTTCGTGTGCATGTCGGCAATGTAATTCCGTTTGATGGTGTTGTGACAGCCGGAGAGGCGATGGTCAATCAGGCATCCCTGACAGGCGAATCTGTTCCGGTGAGAAAATGTGAAGACCGTTATGTTTATGCCGGTACAGTGGTAGAAGAAGGCGAACTGACTGTCCGTGTCAAAGAGACGAATGGTTCCAGCAAGTTTGAGAAGATTGTGACAATGATCGAAGAATCTGAGAAACTTAAATCTTCTCTGGAGAGCAAGGCAGAGCATCTTGCAGATCGTCTTGTGCCGTATACATTTGCGGGAACATTTGCAACCTATTTCCTCACAAGAAATGTGACGAAAGCATTGGCTGTTCTGATGGTTGACTTCTCATGTGCATTGAAACTTGCAATGCCGATTTCCGTATTGTCTGCAATCCGTGAAGCGAGTGAACACAGCATTACGGTCAAGGGTGGAAAATATCTGGAAGCCATGGCAGAAGCTGAGACGATCGTATTTGACAAGACAGGAACGTTGACAAAAGCACAGCCGACAGTTGCTGAGGTTGTTTCTTTTGATGGCAGAGAGCCAAAAGAATTACTGCGTATTGCCGCATGTCTGGAAGAACATTTCCCACATTCTATGGCAAAAGCAGTTGTAAAAGCTGCAAAAGAGCAGAATCTTGTACACGAAGAATTACATTCAAAAGTAGAATATATTGTTGCACATGGAATCTCTTCCAAGATCGAGGAAAAGAAGGTTGTGATCGGAAGTTACCATTTCGTATTTGAGGATGAGAACTGCAAAATTCCGGAAGGAATGCAGGAGAAGTTCGCTACACTGCCGGATGAATATTCTCATTTGTATATGGCGATCGAGCAGGAGCTTGCGGCCGTTATCTGTATCGAAGATCCGATCCGTGAGGAAGCGAGAGAAGTGGTTGCAAGACTGAAAGAAGTCGGACTATCCAAGGTTGTTATGATGACAGGAGACAGTGACCGGACAGCGAAAGCGATTGCTGCAAGAGTTGGTGTTGACCGGTATTTCTCAGAAGTACTGCCGGAAGATAAGGCGAACTTTATCGAAGCTGAGAAGAAAGCCGGAAGAAAAGTCATCATGATTGGCGATGGAATCAATGATTCGCCGGCACTGTCAGCGGCAGATGTTGGCATTGCGATCAGTGATGGTGCTGAGATTGCAAGAGAGATCGCAGACGTGACGGTCGGAGCAGACAGCTTACATGAGATCGTGACACTGAAAGAATTAAGTGACCGGTTAATGAGCCGGATCCATGGCAATTACAGAAGTATTGTCGGAATTAATACAGGACTGATCCTGTTAGGCGTGATGGGCGTGATACCGCCGACAACATCCGCACTTTTACATAATTCTTCAACTTTATATATCAGTTTAAAGAGTATGAAAAATCTGTTGCCGGAATAGGCAGCAGATTTTTTTATGGCGACGAGGAAAATGCGATGCTTTAATAATTTCTTAATTTTCTATAAAAAGAAGCTTTTTATAGATTTTTTCGCTATAATAAAAAGATAAGGCTGAAAAGAAGGAGAATACTACATGTTACAAATCCAACATATATGCAAGGAATACCGGACAGCGAATCTCGTCCAGAAAGCACTGGATGATGTGAGCCTGAATCTCAGGGATAATGAATTTGTTGCAATTCTTGGACCGAGCGGTTCTGGTAAGACAACGCTTCTGAACATTATCGGCGGGCTGGACCGCTATGACAGCGGTGATCTGGTGATTAATGGAATATCGACGAGAAAATACAAGGACAGAGACTGGGATTCATATCGGAACCATACGATTGGATTTGTGTTTCAAAGTTATAATCTGATTCCACATCAGACGGTACTTTCAAATGTGGAACTTGCACTGACGATTTCAGGAATCGGCAAGGAAGAGCGGAGAAAACGTGCGATAGAAGCACTGGAGCAGGTAGGACTCGGAGAACAGTTACATAAGAAGCCGAACCAGATGTCCGGGGGACAGATGCAGCGTGTCGCGATCGCGAGAGCGCTTGTCAATGATCCGGATATTTTACTGGCAGATGAGCCGACCGGTGCGCTGGACAGCGAGACAAGCGTACAGGTTATGGATCTTCTGCGTGAAGTGGCAAAAGACCGCCTGGTTGTAATGGTTACGCACAATCCGGAGCTTGCGCAGGAGTACGCAACGAGGATTGTGAAGTTAAAAGATGGAAAGATCCGCTCGGATTCCGATCCATATATTCCGAAGCAGGATGAAGAGAAAGTTCCGGTTCATCAGAACATGGGCAAATCTTCTATGTCATTTTTAACGGCGCTTGCACTTAGCTTTAATAACCTGAAGACGAAGAAGGCGCGAACACTTCTGACTGCATTTGCAGGTTCCATCGGAATCATTGGAATTGCACTCATTTTGGCACTTTCGACCGGAGTGAATGATTATATCCAGTCGGTGGAAGAAGATACGCTTTCTGAATATCCGCTGCAGATCCAGAGCACCGGATTTGACATTTCTTCAATGATCGTCGGAATGAGTGGTAATGACAGTGATTCAGACAGCGCAAAAGATAAAAAAAGTACAACGAATACAAAAAACAAAGCGGATCAGCAGGTGAAAATTTTCAAAAATGTGACGGAAATGTTCAGCAAGATGAATTCCAATGACCTCAAGTCTTTGAAGAAGTATCTGGACAGTGATCAGTCGGATGTTCGAAAATATACGAAATCTATCGAATATTCCTATAATATAACACCACAGATCTACAGAGATACTGGCAAGAAGATCCGTAAAGTGAATCCGGATCAGTCATTTTCGGCAATGGGACTTGGCTCCTCCGTTGGAACGAACAGTATGATGTCCAGCATGATGAGCACCAATGTATTTTACCGGATGCCGAATAACCCGGATTTGTATAAGGGGCAGTATAACATTAAGGCAGGACGCTGGCCGCAGGATTATAACGAGTGCGTTCTTGTGCTGACACCGGATGGAAGTATGAGTGATTTCCTTCTGTATACACTGGGACTTCGTAATATCAAAGAGCTGGATGATATGGTCCAGAATTTTATCGACGAGAAGAATATAAAGATGCCGGGAGATATTGGAAAATATACTTACCGTGATATTATGAATGCGAAGTTCAAGCTGGTAAACGCTTCGGATTATTATCAGTATGACAGCAAATATAAGGTCTGGAAGGATAAGTCCGGTAATCAGAGTTATCTGAAGAAACTGATGAAAAATGCGGAAGATATAAAGATTGTCGGTGTTGTACAGCCGAAAAAGGGCGGAAAAGCTGCATCACTGACACCGGGAATTAACTATCCGGCTTCGCTTGTACAGCATACGGTACAGGAAGCAAAGAACAGTAAGATCGTAAGAGAACAGTTGAAAAATAAGAAAAAAGACATTTTCACCGGAGAAAAGTTCGGAAAGCCTGATAAGAAAAAAGGCATGGATATGAATTCTATGTTTGCGGTTGATCAGGATGCGTTAAAAAATGCTTTCGGTATGGATACAAGTGCATTTTCAGGCAGTATGAAGAATGCATTTTCCGGGGATTCCCTAAATATGCAGAAATTATTTGAAAATGCCGGAAAGTCTATGGATCTGTCGAAAATGATCGATTTAGACAAAATTGCAATGAACCTTGAAGATATGCCGGATCTGCAGTTGGATGATATGGTGAAGAATCTGCAGGTCGCAGTAAAACCGGGTGGTATGGAGAAGTTATCGGCAAGTCTGATGCTTGGCTATAACGAGTATGTGAAGACACATCCGGAAGCGGATTATTCGAGTCTGGACAGTGCGTTTGCGGCATATCTGAAGACGGACAGTGCGCAGACAATCCTTAAGACGAATATGAAAGCTATTTTGAAAAAGCAGGGAAAAGTAACGCTTACGACCGAACGTATGCAGGAGCTTGTCACAGATGTGCTGAAAGGCTTCCAGCAGTATGAGAAGGCAAACAACCTGACGGATCCTGATAAATTCAGTGAATATTTGCAGGCATATCTGAAAACAGACGGTGCAGTGAGTATCATGAATACGTGGGCGGACAAAGTATTTGCGGATATGGATATCCAGATTACGGATGCAGAGATGGATAGTCTGTCTTCACAGTTGTCAGCAGGATATCTGGTGTATGCGAAGAAAAATAACAAGCCTGATCCGACGAAGATGGGGCAGTATTTTCTGGATTATATCAGCACGCCGGATGGTCAGAAATACTTGGCAGCAGGACTTACGCAGGCGATCGACATGGATAAACTGGAAAAACAGATTTCCAAATCTATGGGAACTTATATGAAAGGGGCGATGGGAACATACAGCAAAGCATTGTCGAAAACATTGCAGAAACAGATGACTTCTGCGATGAAGCAGATCACCAGTCAGATGACAAAAGGTATGCAGACAGCAATGACACAGGCAATGTCAAATATCGGTACGCAGCTTCAGGATGCCATGAAGATCGATCCTTCAGCATTTGCCAAAGCATTTAATATGAATATGAGCCAGGATGATCTGATGGAACTGTTTATGTCAATGAGTGGTCAGGAAAAGGCAACTTACGAAGGAAATCTGCAGAAACTTGGTTATGCTGATTTTGCGAAGCCGAGTACGATTTCCCTGTATCCGAAGAATTTTGACGCAAAAGCAAAGGTTGTCGATATTCTGGATAATTATAATAAAAAGATGGAAAAAGCCGGAAAAGATGAACAGGTAATCACCTATACGGATATTGTGGGTACAATGATGAATTCGGTAACAGATATTATTAATATCATCAGTTATGTACTGATCGCATTTGTGGCAATTTCGTTGATCGTATCTTCGATCATGATCGGTGTTATTACTTATATCAGTGTACTGGAACGTAAGAAGGAGATCGGAATCCTGCGTGCGATCGGAGCATCCAAAGGAAATGTTTCACAGGTGTTTAATGCCGAGACATTTATCATTGGTCTCTGTGCAGGGCTTATGGGAATCGGACTGACGCTTCTGATTCTTGTTCCTGCAAACATGGTGATTCATACACTGACAAATAATACCAATATAAATGCAGTCCTTCCGGCTGTGCCGGCGCTTGTGCTGATTGTGTTAAGTGTTGTTCTGACACTTCTAGGCGGACTGATCCCGTCCAGAAAAGCAGCAAAGAGTGATCCGGTGACAGCACTCCGGACGGAATAAAAGTATTTGAGAAAAGTGGTTAAAAGCGATTTTGTGGCAACGCTTTGGACAGAAAAGTGGTTAAGAGCGATTTTGTGGCAACGCTTTGGACAGAAAAGTGGTTAAGAGCGATTTTGTGGCAACGCTTTAGACAGAGTAAGAGTATAAGTAGAATGAGAGTACAGGAAAATAAAAACAAGAAGGTGAACAGACAATGAAGAAAGAGCTGGAATATTTCGCTATTGAGGGGGCATTTGGCGGAAATCAGGACTGGTTCAGTAATGTAGTTATGAATATGGGGGGCTGTGCTGCGGCAACGGCATGCGACAGCTGTATCTATTTTGCAAAATATATGGGAATGCGTGCATTGTATCCCTACGATATCAACAATCTGACAAAAGAAGATTACAAGCGGTTCAGCCAGGTGATGAAGCCTTACATCCGTCCAAGAGTGGGCGGTGTCCGCAAATTATCCTGGTATGTGGATGGGTTCAGCAAATATATAGCGGCTGTGCAGGCGAAGCTGGATATAGAAGAAGCCGGATTTTTAAATATACGCATGCAGGAAATATCCGGTGATGTAGAATATGCAGAGGCATACCGGCGGATCAAGAGCCAGATCGATGCAGGACTTCCGGTTCCGTATCTGATGTTGAAACATAAGAATACCGAAGAATTTAAGGATTTCACATGGCACTGGTTCCTGGTTGTCGGTTATGAAGAGAAGGATGAAGATATGCTCATCCGTATTGCGACATATGGCGAGGAAATTTGGCTGTCGCTCCGGAAAATGTGGGCCACCGGCTATGAGGAAAAAGGCGGGATAGTGTTGTATACGATTTAATTTTTAATTTGGGACGGGGATTTTCTAGAAAATCCCCGTCCCAAATTAAAATTCCCCTGTCCCTTTTTAGAAAATCCCTGTCCCCTCTTTACGAAAAACTGTTTTTCAGTTACAATAATAACCGAGTATGTAAAATTACAGGAAAAAGTGAGGATATAAAAAATGGCAAATCCAGTAGTTACAATTGAAATGGAAAATGGAGATATTATGAAAGCGGAGCTGTATCCTGAGATTGCACCGAATACAGTAAACAATTTCGTTTCTCTCGTTAATAAAGGATTCTACAACGGACTGATCTTTCATCGTGTGATCAGTGGATTCATGATCCAGGGCGGATGTCCGGATGGAACAGGAATGGGTGGTCCGGGATATACGATCCGTGGCGAATTCATGCAGAATGGTTATGCGAACAGCCTTGCGCATACAGAAGGTGTACTGTCTATGGCAAGAGCCATGCACCCGGATTCAGCAGGATCCCAGTTTTTCATCATGCACAAGAACTCCCCACATCTGGACGGCGCTTATGCTGCATTTGGTAAGATCATCGAAGGTATGGATGTGGTAAATAAGATTGCTGCAACCGATACAGATTACAGTGACAGACCGTTAGAAGAACAGAAGATGAAGAGTGTAACGGTTGAGACATTCGGAGAGACTTATCCGGAGCCGGAGAAAGTTTCATAATAAGATGAAAGAAACAAAGAAGACCGTGTGCTGCACCTTACCGGGTGCAGCCTGATATTTTATGGCTGGAGGCATATAACAGATGGATATGGTTCAGACAGATAATCTGATATTTGAATATGAGAAGCGGGATGAAGAAGGTAACGTGACCGGAACGTACCGCGCAATTGACGGGGTGAATATAAACGCCAGAGAAGGGCAGTTTATTGCCATTTTGGGACATAACGGTTCCGGAAAATCAACGCTGGCAAAGCATATGAATGCAATATTAGTTCCAACCGGCGGCACGATGTGGGTGAGCGGTTGGAATACAAAAGAACCGGAGCATCTGTGGGATGTCAGACAGTCGGCGGGAATGGTATTTCAGAATCCGGACAATCAGATCATCGGAACAGTTGTGGAAGAAGATGTAGGATTCGGTCCGGAGAACCTTGGAGTTCCAACAGATGAGATCTGGACACGTGTGGAAGAAAGTCTGAAAGCAGTCGGTATGCTGGAATACAGACACCATTCGCCAAACAAGCTGTCCGGCGGACAGAAGCAGCGTGTGGCAATTGCGGGCGTAGTGGCGATGGAGCCGAAGTGTATCGTGCTTGATGAGCCTACCGCGATGCTGGATCCGGTCGGAAGAAAAGAAGTTCTGAAAACAGTTCAGAAGTTAAGAAAAGAGAAACATGTGACGGTGATCCTGATCACGCACTATATGGAAGAAGTCATCGATGCGGATCAGATCTATGTTATGGATCATGGTCATGTAGTTATGCAAGGAACACCGAAGAAGATATTTTCGCAGGTAGATAAATTAAAAGAGTACCGCCTGGATGTACCGCAGGTGACACTCCTTGCAGATACACTTCGTAAACAGGGAGTGGATATTCCGGAAGGAATTCTGCGAAAGGAAGAGTTGGTGGAAGCATTATGTCGATTAAATTAGAACATTTGAATTATGTATACAGTGCAGGAACCGCCTACGAAAAACAGGCATTGAAGGATGTATGTCTGGAAATTCCGCACGGAGAATTTGTAGGGATCATCGGTCATACAGGATCGGGTAAATCCACGCTGATTCAGCATCTGAATGGACTGGTAAAGGCGACATCCGGTGCACTTTATTATGATGGTAAGAATATTTACGAACCGGGATATAATATGCGTGAACTGAGAAATCAGGTCGGACTTGTATTTCAGTATCCGGAGCATCAGCTTTTTGAAGTGGATGTTATGAGTGATGTCTGCTTTGGGCCGAAGAATCAGGGACTGAATCCGGATCAGTGTATGGAATGTGCGCTGGAGGCATTGAAACTTGTTGGATTAAAAGAAAAATATTACAATTCTTCGCCTTTCGAACTCTCGGGTGGGCAGAAAAGGCGTGTAGCGATTGCAGGTGTGCTTGCCATGCATCCGAAGGTACTTGTACTGGATGAACCGACAGCGGGACTGGATCCGAAAGGACGTGATGACATTCTGGATCAGATCGCTTATCTGCATACGCAGAGAGATATGACAGTTATTCTGGTGTCCCACAGTATGGAGGATATTGCCAGATATGCTGATCGCATTATCGTTATGAATAAAGGCGAAGTGATGTACAATGACTGCCCGCGCAAGGTATTTGAACATTATCGGGAGTTGGAGCAGGTAGGGCTTGCAGCACCGCAGGTAACTTATATTATGCATGATCTGAAAGAACAGGGATTTGCAGTGGAACCAAATGTAACAACCGTGGAAGAAGCGGCTGCGCAGATTAAGAAGGCACTGGAGAAGAGAAAATGATTCGAGATATTACAATAGGACAATATTATCCGGCAAAAAGTGTGGTCCACAGACTGGATCCGAGAGTAAAACTGATATGTACACTGCTGTATCTGATCTCGCTTTTCTTATTCAGCAGTATTCCGGGATATCTTGTGGCAACGGTATTTTTGATCTGTGTGATCCACATTTCCAAAGTTCCTTTTTCTTATATTGTAAAAGGACTGAAGCCGGTGATCATGCTGCTTATGATCACAGTATTATTTAACCTGTTTCTGACAAGACAGGGAGACGTGCTGTTTCATGCATGGATCTTTACAATCACAGAAGGTGGTCTTCGTACTGCGGTATATATGGCAATCCGGCTTGTTTATCTGATTATTGGTTCTTCGCTGATGACATTTACGACAACACCGAATGAGCTGACAGATGGGATCGAAGCGGTGCTTCATCCGCTGAATAAGATTCATGTGCCGGTACATGAGATTGCAATGATGATGTCAATCGCACTCCGGTTTATTCCGATTTTGCTGGAAGAGACAGATAAGATCATGAAAGCACAGCTTGCAAGAGGTGCGGATTTCGAGAGTGGTAATATACTGCAGAGAGCGAAAAGCATGGTGCCGATCCTGGTACCGTTGTTTGTATCGGCATTCCGCCGTGCAAATGACCTTGCGATGGCGATGGAAGCCAGGTGCTACAGGGGCGGCGATGGGCGCACGAAGATGAAGCCACTTCGCTATAAGAGCAGAGATTATGCGGCTTATATCATTGTGATTGCATATGTGGTCGCAGTGGTCGCGATCGGTCGTGGTGTGCAGTTGCATATCTGGGTATTTTAAATAAGCGGTGATGGCATCAACAAAAGAATCAATGTGAAATGATGGCAGTATTTTTAAAGTTCCAGGAGAACATAAATGAGCAGAAGAGTGAAATTAACGGTTGCCTATGACGGTACGGATTACTGCGGATGGCAGATTCAGCCGAATGGAATCACCGTAGAAGAAGTATTAAATAAAAAAATCAGTAAGCTGACGGGAGAGGATATCCGGATCATCGGAGCAAGCCGTACAGATTCCGGTGTGCATGCACTGGGAAATGTTGCCGTTTTTGATACGGAGTCTTCCATTCCGCCGGAGCGCATGGCTTATGCATTGAATCAGAAACTGCCGGATGATATTGTCATCCGGCAGTCTTGTCAGGTACCGGATGACTGGCACCCGCGTTATCAGGATCATGTAGTTAAAACATATGAATATCACATTTGTAATGCGCCGGTGCAAAATCCGCTGAAACGAAGATACAGTACACATGTTTCGTTCCCGATGGATGTAGAAGCGATGAAAAAAGGTGCAGCGTATCTGATCGGGGAGCATGATTTTGTGAGTTTCTGCAATATTAAGACAAACGTGGAAGACACAGTGCGTACGGTTTATGCGCTGGATATCATGCAGGAAGGGGAAGACATTACCCTTCGAATCACGGGAAATGGATTTCTCTATAATATGGTCCGTATCATTGCCGGGACACTGATACGTGTCGGTAGGGGATTTTACGAACCGGAACGGGTAAAAGAGATTCTGGATGAGAAAGTCCGTACAGCCGCAGGCGTTACAGCACCGCCGAACGGACTTGTACTTGTGGAAATCGGCTATGATGATTCGGAAAATGGTGGATATCCCGAAGAAGAACGAAGATAAATGTGGAAAAGTCAGCAAAAAGAGCAGGAGATTAAGATGTATTACGTAGGAATTGATATTGGTTCAACCGCTTCTAAAGTAGTTGTGCGTGGAGAAAAAGAATTACATTTTGTTTTGCCGACAGGATGGAGCAGCAAGGAGACCTGTCAGATCATTAAAGAAAAATTAGAGACAGAAAATATAGATGTTCTGTCGGACGAGACAAAAGTAGTGGCAACCGGATATGGACGTGTTGCGGTTGAGTTTGCAGATTTTGTTATCACAGAGATTACCTGTCATGCAAGAGGGGGACGCGAAATGGCGGGGGATGACTGCACGATCATTGACGTAGGCGGTCAGGATACAAAAGTAATTCTTGTGGAACATGGAATGGTACGGGATTTTCTGATGAATGATAAATGTTCAGCGGGAACGGGAAAATTTCTGGAAGTTATGGCGAACCGTCTCGGCGTGACGCTTCAGGAACTGTTTGAACTGGCAGCGGAAGGAGAAGTGCTTCCAATCAGTTCTCTGTGTACGGTATTTGCAGAGTCAGAAGTCATTAATTATATTGGAGAAGGAAAGAAAAGAGAAGACATTGCAGCGGGTGTTGTAGATTCAGTGGCAGCCAAAGTTGCCCAACTCAGCCAGAGAAAAACACTTTCCGATAAGGTGATTCTGACAGGCGGTTTAAGTGACAGTGTCTATTTTACAGATATTTTGTCAAAGAAGTTAGGATGTGTGGTTGAGACAACGAAAAATGGAAGATACGCAGGTGCTTTGGGGGCAGCACTGCTTGCGAAAGAGAAGAAAAAACGTTAAAACAGGAGGAATAACAAGAAAATTCACAAAAAATCTAAAAAAAGTCTTTTTATTTTTTCTGTAAATATGGTATTATAGATAACACTAATCTATTGGGAGGTTAAGTATATGGAAAATCTTTTTGTGATTGTTCCGGTATTCGGAGTTGTCGCATTGCTTTTTGCCGCATATCTTGCAGCAAAAGTAAGCAGACAGAGTGCCGGTAACGAAAGGATGAGAGAGATCGCAGGAGCGATCAGTGAAGGAGCCCAGGCCTTCCTCACAGCAGAATACAAGATCCTTGTCGTATTCGTGCTGATTTTATTCATCTTGATCGGAGTCGGGATCAAGAGTTGGGTAACTGCTGTATGTTTTGTTGTGGGAGCATTATTCTCCACACTGGCTGGTTACTGTGGTATGACTGTAGCAACGAAGGCAAATGTCAGAACAGCGAATGCTGCAAAAGAGTCCGGTATGAACCGTGCACTCTCCATCGCATTTTCAGGTGGTGCTGTAATGGGAATGTGTGTAGCAGGACTTGGTGTTCTCGGAGTAAGCGCAATCTATGTGATCACGAAGAACGTAGAAGTCCTTTCCGGATTCAGTTTAGGTGCTTCTTCTATTGCATTATTTGCCCGTGTTGGTGGTGGTATTTATACGAAAGCTGCTGACGTTGGAGCGGATCTTGTTGGTAAGGTAGAAGCAGGAATCCCGGAAGATGATCCGCGTAACCCGGCCGTAATCGCTGATAACGTAGGAGATAACGTAGGTGATGTTGCCGGTATGGGAGCGGACCTTTTCGAGTCTTATGTTGGTGCGCTGATTTCTGCGCTGACACTCGGAGTTGTGTATTTCCAGGTATCCGGAGCACTGTTCCCGCTTCTGATCTCAGGATTGGGACTGATTTCATCTGTCCTTGGTACATTCTTTGTTAAGGGTGATGAGAACTCCAACCCACACAAAGCACTGAAGATGGGATCTTATGTATCCAGTATTCTGGTATTGATCGTTGCGTTTTTTGCAAGCAAATACTGCTTTGGCAATTTTAACGCAGCAATCTCTGTAACAGCAGGACTGATCGTTGGTCTTCTGATCGGTATCATCACAGAAGTTTATACTTCAGGTGACTACAAATCTGTAAAAGAGATCGCAGAACAGTCTGAGACAGGATCTGCAACAACGATCATCAGTGGTATTGCTGTTGGTATGAAGTCTACAGCTATTCCGATCCTACTGATCTGCGTAGGTATTTTTGTGGCTTATACAGTCAGTGGACTTTACGGAATCGCTCTGGCGGCAGTCGGTATGCTGTCTACAACTGCAATTACAGTTGCTGTAGACGCATATGGACCGATCGCAGACAATGCCGGTGGTATCGCTGAGATGTCAGGTCTTGATCCAAGTGTTCGTAAGATCACGGACAAGCTGGATGCTGTTGGTAACACAACTGCAGCTATGGGTAAAGGATTTGCCATCGGTTCTGCAGCGCTTACAGCACTTGCTTTATTTGTATCTTATGCAGAAGCAGTTCAGTTAAAGAACATTGACATTCTGGACAGCCGTGTAATCATTGGATTATTTATCGGTGGTATGCTTCCGTTCCTGTTCTCAGCTATGACAATGTCTTCTGTATCGAAGGCTGCATATCAGATGATCGAGGAAGTAAGACGTCAGTTCAAAGAGATGCCAGGCATTATGGATGGAAAAGAGAAGCCGGATTACAAGTCCTGCGTAGCGATTTCCACAACAGCAGCACTTCACGAGATGCTGGTTCCTGGTGTGATGGCAGTACTGTCACCGCTTGCAGTTGGTCTGTTACTTGGACCATCCGCGCTTGGCGGACTTCTGGCAGGAGCACTTGTAACAGGTGTTATGATGGCAATTTTCATGTCTAATGCAGGTGGTGCATGGGACAATGCGAAGAAGTACATCGAAGATGGCAATCATGGTGGAAAAGGAAGTGAGGCTCACAAAGCAGCCGTTGTCGGAGATACCGTTGGTGATCCGTTTAAAGATACTTCCGGACCGTCTATTAACATTCTGATTAAGTTAATGACGATCGTATCACTTGTATTTGCACCATTATTCCTGTCTGTAGGCGGAATCCTGTAAGGTGATCCACAAGATAATCAAACAAAACTAATAAGATAAGTGGTCGGTCAGAGTCTGTCGCACTGGGCAGTGAAATAAGGCTTTGTTCGTTAAAATTAAAAATTTCATATGGTATAACAAAAGAAGCAGTATTTTCAGGGGGATAAAAATACTGCTTCTTTTTCACGTACTGACAATTTTATAGAAAATTCATATTCTTTTTTCTCATGAAGCCGGGAAAGGTCTAGAAGACAGGGCAAGTTTGTGGTAAGATAAGAAACGGAGATTAAACGCAACTAATATGCAAATGTATAAAGAAAAGAGGTAACTATATAATGACAAAAGTAGATATTATTTCCGGATTCCTCGGAGCCGGAAAGACAACATTTATTAAACAACTGGTACAGGATGTATTCGCAGGAGAGAAACTGGTTCTGATTGAGAATGAATTTGGTGAGATTGGAATTGACGGTGGTTTCTTAAAAGATGCAGGAATTGAGATTACAGAGATGAACTCCGGATGCATCTGCTGTACACTGGTTGGAGATTTTAGTAAGGCGCTCGTAAAAGTTCTGGATGAGTACAAACCGGACCGTGTAATCATCGAGCCTTCAGGAGTTGGAAAATTATCCGATGTAGCAAGAGCAATCGAAGACGTGAAGAAAGATGCAGATATCGAGATCGAAGGAAGAATTACGATCGTTGATGGTAAGAAAGCTAAGATGTATCTGAAGAATTTTGGCGAGTTCTTTAAGGATCAGGTAGAGCATGCTTCTACAATCGTTGTCAGCCGTACACAGATGATGACAGATGAGAAAGTAGAAGATTGTGTAAAGATGCTGCGTGAAGAGAATGAGAAGGCAGCAATTATTTCCACACCGTGGGATCAGCTTGGAAAAGAAGCAATCCAGCATGCACTTCATGCAGGAGCAGAGATCGAAGGGCTGTTCGAGGATAAAGAAGGTCACGGACATCATGAGCATCACCATGATCACGATCACGACCATGAGGAGCACGGCTGCTGCGGACATCATGAACATCATCATGATCACGAAGATCACGACCATGAGGAGCACGGCTGCTGTGGACATCATGAGCATCACCATGATCATGATCACGATCATGACCATGAGGAGCACGGCTGCTGTGGACATCATGAGCATCACCACGAGCACGACCATGAGTGTGGATGTGGCTGCGGACATGACCACGATCACCATCATCACCATCATGCAGATGATGTGTTTACAAGCTGGGGCAAGGAGACTGCTCACAAGTATACAGAAGAAGAGCTGGATTTGATCCTGAAAGCATTATCAGAGACAGATGGTTATGGAACAATCCTTCGTTCCAAAGGAATTATCGCTATGGAAGACGGAACATGGAGACAGTTTGATCTTGTGCCGGAAGAGTACGAGACTCGTGAGTGCCAGGCAGATTATACAGGACGTATCTGTGTCATTGGTACAGATTTGAAAGAAGAAGACCTGATGAAGTTATTCCATTTATAAAATATCATTTTTAATGATGGAGTTTTAAATCAGGATATAGAAGGAGAAACAAATGGGAACAACACCGATTTTTATTTGTACCGGATTTCTGGACAGTGGTAAGACAACACTGATCAAAGATACTTTGATGACACAGGACTGGATCGAACCGGGACTTACACTTCTGATCGTATGTGAGGAAGGTGAGAAAGAGTTTTCACCGGAATATTTGAAGATGAAGAATATGGTAATGCTGCAGGTAGAAGAGGAAGAGCAGCTGAATCCTACATTTTTCAAAAATTGTTTGAAGAATTACCAGCCGACACAGGTTGTGATTGAGTTCAATGGTATGTGGAAGTTGGAAAAATTGATTAAGATGCGTTACCCACGTGGATGGGAGATTCAGGGAATCTACTCTACTGTGGACGGAACAACACTGGATATGTATCTGACAAATATGCGTAATATGCTGATGGAGCAGCTGACAGAATCTTCACTGATCATTGTTAACCGCTGTGACCGCAACATGAGCCGTGCCGGATTCCGCCGTGCCTTGAAGGTACAGAATCCGATGGCACAGCTGATTTTTGAAGATCTGGAAGGCAAGATCATTGAACCGTCAGAGGACGATCTTCCATATGATGTAAAGGGAGACAAGATTGTGATTGAGGATATGGATTTCGGTGTATGGTATGTAGATGCATATGATCATCCGGAATTGTATCTGCACAAGGAAGTTGAATTTACAGCGCAGGTACTTATCCCGAGAGGAATGGGAGATGACATGTTTGTGCCGGTGCGTAAGATTATGACCTGTTGTGCAAATGATGTCCGTTATTACGGATATCCGTGCAAGATCACAGATGGAACAAAGGTTAAGAAGAATCAGTGGGTACATGTGCGGGCAAGATTTGAGTATGAAGCAGTCATGTATCCGGACCGTAAGCAGCCGGTACTTTATCTGGAAGAACTGACAGAGGCGGAGAAACCGAAAGATGATGTAGTATTTTTGGGATAATGTAATTACAGACAGATCTGTCTTTTCAGGCAGATCTGTTATTATATAATAAGCCTCTGGCGAGATGCACACTCGCATGAGAGGTAGAGCGTTGCATATAACCGCGCTCCTGGCACGAGAATATGCAAGGCACATTAAAAAAAAGGAGAGAAAAGGTATGGCGAGAGGAGAAGGCGCCTGTCTGGTGTGCGGGAAATCGTTAGTATACACAGAGAAGGCAGAAAAGTTAGAATGTCAGATGTGCCATCAGATATTTGAAAGTTATGCGTGCTGTGAAGATGGACATTATGTATGTGATAGCTGTCATGAGAAAAAAGGCGTAGAAGTGATCATGGAAGAAACGGGCAAAACGACTTCGGTGAATCCGATTGAGATTATGCAGGAGATTATGGAGAATCCATACATTTACATGCATGGACCGGAACATCATATTCTTGTCGGAGCAGCACTTCTGGCGGCATATAAGAATGCAGGCGGAAAAGTGGATTCTTTTGAAGATGCACTGGAAGAAATGCGGCATCGTGGCAGTGAATATCCGGGTGGTGCCTGTGGAATGTGGGGCTGCTGTGGAGCTGCAGTGAGTACGGGCATTTTCATGAGCATTATTTTAAAGGCTACACCGCTTACCGGAAAATCTTGGGGAAGAGCAAATCGCATGACTGCCAGAGCATTAGAGGCAATTGGTGAGGCGGGCGGTCCAAGATGCTGTAAACGGGATTCCTTCAAGGCTGTGACAGAAGCAGTGAATTTTGTGGAGAAAGAGTTGGGTTTGAAGATGGAACTGCCAGAGAAGATATGTTGTACATTTTCAGATGAAAATGCACAGTGCCTGAAAGCACAGTGCCCGTATTATAAGAATTATGAGAGTACGAAATACGGAGCAATTCGTAAGGTCTCTTCTGATCCTGCATTATTACAATAAGGCGTGACTGGGAATGGTCATATTATTTTGGGAATATTGCCGGGACATTTCAGGCAATAAAAGCCTTGACAAATATCTGCAAATAAGTTAGTCTTTAAACGATATGAGAATATTTACAAAGGCGAAGAAGAGAAGAAGTAACAGTCTTGACACCTGTACAGAGAGTTGCCGGCTGGTGAGAGGCGCACAAAGGACATGGTTGCGAATACATCCCAGAGCTGCGCACCGAAGAAGCGCATGTATGGTTTCATAAGATACCTGCATAGAAGCGTTTTGTAGGCTGCGACGTTTGGCATACGTTATGTGCACAGGTTTGTGAACACGCAGACCTTCTGAGGCTGATAAGCGTAAGCATATCGGTGAATATAAGGTGGTAACACGATAATCTCGTCCTTATCTGATCGTTTGATCGGGTAAGGACTTTTTTTGCGTGAATGTAAATCTTAAGATAAGAAAAGGAGAGGACAGGAAAATGGGAATTTATGAAGAGTTAAAAGCCCGCGGACTGATCGCGCAGGTAACAGACGAAGAACGGATCAGAGATTTGGTAAATAATGGAAAAGCAACATTCTATATTGGATTTGATCCGACAGCAGACAGCCTTCATGTCGGACATTTCATGGCATTGTGCCTGATGAAACGTCTTCAGGAAGCAGGAAATAAACCGATTGCTCTGATCGGTGGAGGAACAGCGATGATCGGAGATCCATCCGGTCGTACAGATATGCGTCAGATGATGACACCGGAGACAATCCAGCATAACTGTGACTGCTTTAAAAAGCAGATGAGCCGTTTTATTGATTTCTCAGATGGAAAAGCATTGATGGTAAATAATGCAGACTGGCTGATGGATTTGAACTACATTGAAGTACTTCGTGAAGTAGGTGCTCATTTCAGCGTAAACCGTATGCTGACTGCTGAATGTTACAAACAGAGAATGGAGAAAGGATTAAGTTTCCTTGAGTTTAACTACATGATCATGCAGGCATATGATTTCTATGAGTTATTCCAGAAATATGGATGTAATCTGGAATTTGGTGGAGATGACCAGTGGAGCAACATGCTTGCAGGTACAGAACTGATTCGCCGTAAACTTGGGAAAGACGCAAGTGCGATGACGATTACACTGCTTCTGAACTCAGAAGGCAAGAAGATGGGTAAAACACAGAGTGGTGCTGTATGGCTTGATCCGGAGAAGACTTCTCCATTTGATTTCTATCAGTACTGGAGAAATGTTGCAGATGCAGACGTTCTGAAATGTATCCGTATGCTGACATTCCTTCCGCTGGAAGAGATTGACAAGATGGACAGCTGGGAAGGCGCACAGTTAAATACAGCCAAAGAGATTCTTGCTTATGAACTGACAAAACTTGTCCATGGTGAAGAAGAGGCTGTGAAAGCGCAGGAAGCTGCAAGAGCACTGTTCAGCAAAGGTGCTGCCGCTGATATGCCGACAGCAGAACTTACAGCTGATGACATGACAGATGGTGAGATTGACATTATGACAATGCTTGTAAAAGCCGGACTGGTTCCATCCAAATCAGAAGCACGCCGTGCAGTACAGCAGGGCGGAGTTGCTGTTGATGGTGAAAAAGTTACAGATATCCATGCAACGTTTAAGGTAGATGATATGAGCGGAGAAGGTCTTGTACTGAAAAAAGGAAAGAAGAATTTCCGTAAAGTGGTCATGAAATAATCCGGAATTATAATTGCAAAGTACAAAGAACAATATATGAAAAAAGAAAAAATCAGAAAGCAGGCGTAGAAAATGGCATTTAAAGAGATTTCTATTGATACATTAAAAATCAATCCATTTCACAAGATTTCCAAAGAATGGATGCTGATCACGGCAGGTGATGAGAAGAAGAGCAATACGATGACAGCCAGCTGGGGCGGAGTCGGAATCATGTGGGGCAAGAATGTGGCAACTGCTTATATCCGTCCGCAGAGATATACGAAAGAATTTGTAGATAATTCAGAGTATTTTACACTTTCTTTCCTGCCGGAAGAGAAAAGGGAAGCGCTGAATGTGTGTGGAAGAGTTTCCGGACGAGATGTGGAAGATAAGTGGGCAGAAGCCGGACTTCATCCATATTATGTGGATGGAACAACAGCAGTTGAGGAAGCAGATCTGGTATTTGTGTGCAGAAAGCTTTATGCGCAGGATATGCTGCCAGAATGTTTCACAGATGAAGAATGTGATACAAAATGGTATCCGCAGAAAGATTATCACACCATGTATATGGCAGAGATCGTGAAGGTATTAGAGAAACAATAATGTGATACCAAGATAAAAAGTGGCTGGAACGCTGATGATATGTCAGCATTCCAACCACTTTTTTTCTTAGCATCCGCAGTCGTCATTACCTTCTTCAAAAGAGTATTTGTAATCAAATTCGGTAGTGCCATAGTTTTTTAGATAATGTCCGTCATATTCTGCATATGGATATATAAAATAGTGTAGGATTCCATCGTCGTTAAGGATTCCGTAATTTTTTACAGAGCCATCTGGGTTAAGTACTGCATCGGCTGCAGTTTTTTCGTCTTGTTTTGGAGAAAGTGTGATATCTCCGCCGGCACTTAGCATCATCCAGTGATCATCGGCTGAACCCCAGTATTCGTCTTTTAAGGATTTCCAGATTTGGGCTTTCTCTGCTGATACATTTTTTCCACGATAATCATCTTCGTGTCCCATGATATCCGGGAGTTTCAGCAATGCACTCACATCAGCTTCTGCCCATCCATATCCTGGCAGATAATATTGTGGCTTGCATTTCTGAACATAAGGAGTATTAGGATTATCGATCATGGCATTCAGCTTTAATCCGTAAACACTTCTTGCAGGGATGCCTTCCGCTCTGCAGAGTGCGACGAATACAGCATTTACGTCAGTACATTTTCCGATACCTTTATCGGTATTTTTAAGAATATACTGTACATCTCCTGAACCGATCGCCGGAGTGCTATTGTCACGCCTTAGATTTTCGCAGACCCAGTCATAAATGGCATATGCTTTCTTATAAACAGTAGTAGCATGTGCGTCTTTGACGATTTTGTCAGCTGTTTCTTTTACAATTCCGCTGGTCAGAGATCCGCTTCGCTTGGTTTCTTTCAGATATGGCGCCATTTTTTCTTTATCAACAGTACCTTTTTCTAATGCCTGCATGTTGGCAGGGCGGATGATTTCTCTTCGGACTACATTGAAGGAGAAATCAACTGTACGATCTTTCGGGTCTGCATTCTTATCCCATTCAACGTATAAGGCTTTGTTACCGGCAGAGTCTGTCGTAATCTTTACTTCTGTGGCGTGTTTTGCTGTGTATTTGATACTGGAAGGAGAAACAGTCTGTGAACCATTTGCGTCTGTTTCAGGCACCGGAATCCAAAGGCGTGCCACTTTTCCCTTTGGGCATTTCTCTTCATTGGAAAGGCTTGCGGTCAGTTTGACAGTGCCACGAAGTGTTTTTAAAACAGTAATCTTGATAGTTGCTTTTCGTGCATTGTTTTTTGTTGAAGTCGCTGTGATCGTAACTGTACCATCTTTGACTCCTGAGATCAGTCCGCTTCGGGATACAGTAGCTACCTTTTCATTGCTGGATGAATAGGTCACAGCCTTGCTTGCAGTAGAAGGTGATACGGATTTTACATATACAGAACAGTGGTCACCTACACCAATAGAATTCTGGGTAGCTGCAAGTGTGATCTTCGTTGGAACGTTGCTTGCCACTGTTTTTTTCTTAACGGTAATTTTAACTTTTTTTATTTTTTTTCCGTATTTTGCTTTGATATAAGATGTTCCGTTCCTTAATCCTTTAACGGTGACTTTTTTCGCATATTTTGATTTGGAAACAATTTTTACATATTTCTTTCCTTTATATACAGACCAGCGAACTTTCTTGTTGGCCTTAAAGGTGGTTGCCTTTCCGACATAAATCGTTTTCTTAGTTGGTGACACCTTGAGGCGGCTTGTAGCTGCGGATGTTTCTGATCCGGCCGCAAATACCGAGCCTAATAAAAATCCAGCTGCTATCAGAAGTGTCAGAAGCCGTTTTTTTAAAGAAATAGAATGTTGCATTTCATAACCTCTCTCTCTTCATTGTTGAAAAAACGGGGAGCTGTCTATCAACTCCCCGTTGTGATTACCTGGAACCATTCAAATCCATGAGCTCCTTATTATTGTGCCGGCTGTTCAGTTTCAACTTTCTCGATAGAATATCCTGCATCAACCCATGCACTGATTCCACCGCCGTAACGATATACATTTGTGTATCCCTGTTTTACAAGGTAAGCTGCAGCAACGTGAGAACGAGCACATCCGATATGACCACAGTATACTACGATCTTGTAGCTTTTATCTTTGACAGTAGTTTTCTTTGTAGATTTCTTTACAACTTTTTTGTAATAATATGTAACTGTCTTTTTGCCTTTTTTTACTTTTTTTGTTTTTCTGTCAGCTTTTTTCAGTTTGCTGTAAGTTTTCTTAGAAACTTTAGACCATGTAGTTTTTGAAGTTGTCTTTGAGACTGTCTTGTTTGGAAGGAGCTTCTCAACCTGGCTGGTAAGATCAGCTTTCTGTTCCGGTGTGTACTCAGCTTCTTTCATTGGAGCAACTGAGTTGATAGCACCAGGAACATGCTGCTTGTCGTAAGATGCAGCAGCCGGCATTGTGTCTACAATGATCATCTTGTCTTTCTTTGAAACCCAACTGTGCAGAGTATCTGTGTCAACAAGTTTGTACTTACCAGCCTGTGTTTCGTTCATGAACTGATATGTAACTTTTTCAACCTGGGTTTCCTTGATTCCACTGTTCTCAAATGTGGCAGCAGATACCGGAAGTAATGAGCTGAAGCACAGGGCACCAGCTAATGCAATAGATGTGATAATGTTTCTTTTTTTCATTTTTACATGCCTCCTCTTTGTTTATGAAAAAAACTATCTAATTGCATTGTAGCAACAATAAATTGCAATTACAAGGAAAATGTAAGTTTTTTTGTTAAAAATTTTACGTTTTGGCATATCTTGATGCTTTGAATTGTGCAATTTGATCATTATGGCATTATCTTAAATACTGCACGCTGTATGGGGGCAGCTCAAGTTGTCCCTGCATGGTAACGGTTTCGCCGGTGATCAGATCCGTCATTTGACCGCTCAGGTCACCGTGATAAGCAGTGTATGGATAGTCAGCAGCGTTAATGGCAACGAGAACACGTGTGTTCTCCGTGCAGCGTTCAAAGATTAGCTGATGATTCTGAATCACAACATTTCTGTAAGAGCCGTTGCAGAGTGCGTCGCTGTGCTCACGAATCTGAATTAATTTTTTGATAAATGAGGTCAGGTCATTCGGTTTTGGCGCATCGAAGCAAGGACGCAGTGCGTAATCATTATCCGGAGCTTTCTCTCCCGGTTCAGCCCATTCGCTTCCATAATAAAGACACGGTACACCTGGCATGCCGAGAAGTAGTCCATAAGCAAGTGGAATATGAGCTTTGTTTGTCAGGATGCTGGCAAGTCTTGTGACGTCGTGGTTATCTGCAAATGTCATCAAATGTTTCCCACGGTAAATGCACCATGGATCAGCCCCGAACTGGCGGTGCAGAGAATGGGCAATCTCGAACAGATTCATGGAATTGAAGCTGGAGTACAAGCCTTTGTAACATTCATAATTTGTGCAGCTGTGAAGCATTTCATCATTGACGATAATATTATAATCACCAAAAAGAACTTCACCAATCAGTGCGAAATCAGGCTTTAATTCCTGGGTATAACTACGGAGCCTGCGCATGAAATTGTGATCCAGACTGTAAGCGACATCCAGCCGGAGCCCGTCGATGTCAAAAGTATTGATCCAGAATTTTACACATTCCAGAAGATAATCGACGACTGCCGGGTTTTGCAGATTTAATTTTACCAATTCAAAATGACCTTCCCAGCCCTCGTACCAGAAACCGTCATCATAGCAGCTGTTTCCGTCAAAGCTGATATGGAACCAGTCCTTGTAAGGAGAATCCCATTTCTTCTCTTGTACATCTTTGAACGCCCAGAAACCACGACCGACATGGTTGAAAACACCGTCGAGAACGATTTTCACACCATTTTCATGGAGCGATTTACATACTTCAGCGAAATCTTCATTTGTGCCGAGACGGCAGTCAATCTTCTTAAAATCTCTCGTGTCATATCCGTGATTGTCGGATTCAAAAATCGGGTTTAATAATATAGAAGTAATCCCGAGGTCACCGAGATAACCTGCCCAGTCCTTTAATTTCAGAATTCTGGAAACGGTCACGCCGTCATTGTGCACAGGTGCACCGCAGAATCCAATCGGATAGATTTGATAAAAAACGCCTTCATAAGCCCACATAGTAATTAAGTCCTCCTTGTTGATGATAATTGTATTTAGAAAGATGCCATACGAATTGTTCTGTACTTCGTGTTCCTGCAATTCACCCCAATATCCGCGTATCATGAAGCTTACGCTCCACTTTTATGCTCATATCGGGCGGGTCACTAAGCCATAAACCCACTTATGTGCAAGCACATCGTGGGTTCAGGCTTTTGACCCTGCATCATTAAAAGAAATCAGGATTTTTTCATTTCTTTCCTTAAAAAGAACAAAAACCAGGTCAGCAGTAAAATCCCTTTGAAAATGCTGGAAATGGTTATACTCCACCAGATACCGTTTAAGGCGAGTGACGTTGTGATCAGCAGCATCGCCAGAGGAATCCGCGCGGAGGTAAATATAATACTGATGACAGACGGCGGTACTGTACGGCCGTAGCCGGAAAATGCACCGGCTGTAGTGATCTCTACGCTCATAAAGAGTTGTGACACGCCGAGGATCATCAAATAGTCCACGCCCATTGGTATGACATCCGGTTCTGTGATAAAGATCCGGAAGATTGGTTCCGGGCAGAGAATCAGAAGCAGTGTGCAGAAGATTCCCCAGACCAGCACGATTCCCATGGCATGCGAATAGCCTTTGCGGATACGGTCGCGGTTTCCGGCACCGTGATTCTGCGCAATAAAAGAATTGACGGCAGCGGCAAAACCATCAGCCGTCATCCAGGAAATGGATTCAATCTGTGAACCAACTTTCTGCACAGCAACAGCCGCATCTCCATAGCCTGCAACCAGTCTTGCGATAATCATGGAAATGCCGGTAAACAGCATACTCTGGATGGAAGTCGGAAGGCCAATCTTTATAATAGAAGTAAGATAGTGCATGTTCGGTTTTCCGAAGAAATGTACTTCCGGGAAAATCAGAGTATCTTTCCTTGTAAATATAAGAAATGTCAGGGTTACGATCGCCTGTGCGATTACGGTTGCGACAGCAGCACCCATGATCCGCATAGCCGGAAATGGTCCGAGACCGAAAATAAGAACCGGATCCAGAATGATATTGACGATCAGACCGGATGTGGTAGCGAGAAAAGCAGCCTTGCTGTTTCCAAGTGCCGTAAAGATTCCGGTAAAGCTCTGATTCACAAAGGAAAATACAACCAGACCACAAGTGATCTGGAGATAGATTTTCGCATCGGCGATAACCTGTGGACTGTTCAGATTGAAAAAACCGATCAATGGTGTTGCGGACAACATGCAGACAATACCAAAAATAATGCCCGAAATGGCTGCAAAACGTAAAGTGTTTGCGATATATCCGGCAGCTTCTTTGCGGCTACCGCTCCCCAGTGAGTAGCCTGTATTTACCTGACCACCCATTTTAGACAGTGAAGCCAGCCCGTTGGAAAGCCACATATACATACCTGCTGCGCCGACTGCGGCTACAGCGTTGCTCCCCAGCCTTCCTATCCAGATCATGTCAGTCAGGTTGTACGCCATTTGGATAAGTGAAGTTGCCATGATCGGAAGTGCCAGCTTCGTAAGTGCCGGCAGCACAGGCCCATGGAGCATATCAATGTTCTTTTTCATTTAGTTTTCCCCCAAATATTATTAATTGTATAAATTATTGATCTTATGTTAAAATAAGAGCTCAACAGAAAATATTATACTATAAGATGCTTCCAGGGTCAAAAGACTGAAAATCACGATGTGCTTGCACACGAGTGGAGTTTTTTAACCTTGACACCATAAGATAGTATTGAGATCGAAAGATGAAGAAAACAGCATATTGTTTATAAAAAAGGTTGACACACACGGGGTTGTGTAATATAATAATGCAGTATGACAAAAGGAGAAACAGTAAAGCACCAAAGCCCCGGAGCTTTATTGATTTCAATATATTTATCATGAAAGTGTTAATGAAAAAGTTAATGATTCACAGGAGGGAAACCAATGAAAACTTATATGGCTAATCCAGATAAGATTGAAAGAAAATGGTACGTAGTTGACGCTGCTGGATGTACATTAGGACGTCTGTCATCAGAAGTAGCTAAAGTTTTAAGAGGTAAGAATAAACCAGAATTTACACCACACGTAGACACAGGTGATTACGTAGTAGTTGTAAATGCTGAGAAGGTAAAAGTAACAGGAAAGAAACTGGATCAGAAAGTATATTATAATCACTCTGATTATGTAGGAGGAATGAAAGAGACTACATTAAAAGAGATGATGGCTAAGAAACCTGAGAAAGTTATTGAACTGGCTGTAAAAGGAATGCTTCCGAAAGGACCTTTAGGAAGAGCAATGATCAAGAAACTTCATGTATACGCTGGACCGGAGCACAAACAGGAAGCTCAGAAACCAGTTGAACTGAAATTCTAAGGAAAGGTTGAAAGGAGGATATTACAGTGGCTAAGGCAAAATTCTACGGAACAGGAAGAAGAAAAAAATCTATCGCAAGAGTATATTTAGTACCTGGAACAGGTAACATTACAATTAATAAAAGAGATATTGACGAGTATCTTGGACTTGAAACATTAAAGGTTGTTGTACGTCAGCCGTTGGTTGCTACAGAGACTGAAGGAAAATTCGACGTTATCGTTAATGTTAAAGGTGGCGGATACACAGGACAGGCCGGAGCAATCCGTCATGGTATCGCAAGAGCACTTCTTGAGGCTGATGCTGATTACAGACCGGTACTTAAGAAAGCTGGATACTTAACACGTGATCCACGTATGAAAGAACGTAAGAAATACGGTCTCAAAGCAGCTCGTAGAGCACCACAGTTCTCAAAGAGATAATTCAAAACAGAACAAAGAATTTACAAAAAACCCTCAAAGCCTTGTGCTTTGGGGGTTTCTTTATACTTGAAATTTTTAAAATTTTGCAAAAAAGGGTAGATAATTAGTATGGTTAACACAAGAACCGGCACGATTTCTTGCGACAATTCAGGTTGCAATCACGTTGTCAGGATTTTTAGGAAGTATACGATTAAGTGATATTGAAGACGCTATAGGCGTTACATTTACAGAAGAGTGTGACACATTTACTGGATTTGTATTTCAAAAATTTGGTATGGTACCAAAGGATGGGGATACAAAAATTGAATTAGAAATAGAGAATATACATATAATGATTGACAAAATTAAAATAATCCAATATTATATAGGTGGACTATATATAGTTAGCCTATATAGGCACAAAATACATTAAGATTAAAGTCAGAGTTTTATCTTAAAGTTTAAACTTAGAAGTAGCTTATCTTATAGTAGCTTAATCTCATAGCAGATTATGACAGAATAGTAGTATTTATAAGGCGTCTTAAGCAACAGAATGATAATTTCTTACAGATTGTAAGGATGTTATTCATAGATATATTGTGGTAGAAAGGGGAGCTGTTTTAATGGCAGTAGAAAAAACATTGGTTTCGGGGAGTATGCAGATGTTGATCCTGAAATTGTTATCTGAGAAAGACATGTATGGTTATGAGATGATTGATACATTACGGCAGAAATCGGAGAATGTATTTGAGTTGAAAGCAGGTACATTGTATCCACTTTTACACGGACTGGAGGATAAAGAACTTGTCGTAGTCTATGAAGAGGAGATGGGCGGAAAGACAAGAAAATATTACCGCCTTACGAAAAAGGGCAGAGGGATGCTGGCGAAAAAGACAGAAGAATGGAAAGAATATACCAGAGCAGTGGAACACGTGTTGGCTTTGGAGGTGTAGTAGATGAGGAAAGAAATATACAATGAAAAATCCAAAAATGAAAAGTTAGAAGCCGAAAAGATAAAAGCTGAAAAACAGGAAATGGAAAAATTGCAAGATAAATATTTGGATAAAGTATTAGAGCAGATTCGCTGTAAGAAGGCAAGACCGTATATTGCAAAGGAACTGGAGTCACATCTGGAGGATCAGATCACGGACAATATAAAAGCCGGAATGAGCAAAGAAAAAGCAGAGCAGGAAGCTGTGCGCGATATGGGGGACCCGGTGGAGACCGGAGTTGAGCTGGACAGGATACACAGACCACAGATTGCATGGAAATTATTAATACTTGTCGGACTTTTAAGTGTTTTGGGAATTATAGTACATACTGTAATTACAAAAAACAGTGGTGTGGCAAACCTTATATCCTCAAAAAGATATATCGCACATGTTGCAATCGGAATTGCAGTGATGTGTGGCATTTATTTTCTGGATTACACATGGATTGCGAGACATGCAAAGAAGAGTGGCGTTGTTTTGATGGCAGCCTGCATTCTTGCGAGTGTATTCGGGATCAATATTGTAAATGGAAATATATACTGGCCATTGTATATCAGCGGACATTATATTTTTATGAAAGCCTTCATCTTATTGTATGTTCCGGTATATGGCGGCATTATTTATCACTATCACGGTAGTGGATATGGTGGATTGATAAAATCAGTTTTGTGGCTGCTTCTTCCGGTATTTATTATGCTGCAGGCTCCGGCATTTATGACAGCGTCAACTTTGGCAATATGTATGCTGGTTATGCTGACAGTGGCAGTCTTAAATGACTGGTTTCACGTGTCAAAGACAAAAGCAATAGCAGGCATCTGGGGAGCCAGTGTCATTGCTCCGGCAGTTGTGTTTGCAGTTATGTGCTTTGGAGATTATTTATCGGCTTATTATAAGGCAAGAATTACGGTATGGATTGGTAGTGGAAATGAGATGAATTATATTGCAAATCTGATGCATAATATGTTGAAACAGGATCAGATGATTGGTGCCAATGGAGTAAATATCAGTCAAAAACTTCCGGATTATAATGCGGATTATCTCCTGACGTATTTGTCGGCAACATATGGAATTCTCGCTGGAATTTGTATATGTGCAATACTTGCAATACTGATCCTTGCAGTTTTTAGAGCAGCGGTAAAACAGAAAAACCAGTTGGGAATGTTGATGGGATGCGGATGTGGCATGGTCCTTCTCACAAATTTTCTCATAAATGTTCTGATCAATACCGGTACATTCCCGACGGTTATGACATTCCTGCCATTTCTGTCAGCGGGAGGTAATTATATCGTTGTGTGCTATGCCATGCTTGGGATCGTTTTAAGTGTCTATAAAAACAAAAATATTTACCCCAAACATCTGTATATAGGAAAACAGGGAAATTCCAGAAAAATATTAAGAAACATTATGGATTGAGAAAAACATTACTAAATGTGCGAAGGAGTTGCTTGTGCAGCTCCTTCGCTTATCTCCAAATAGCTATAAGCTGGTATTGTATTTGATGCGTTATGAGTGCAAGACAATATCTCCGTCTTCTGATTGAATGGATAAAGTTCCGTATCCATCCCTGCCATTCTGCTGGTAGATGCTTTTATCATCTTTTTCCTTTACTTTTCCGGAAAATGAAGAAGGAACAATGATTTCACCGTCGTTCGTTTCAAGTTTCAGGGAAAGTGGCTTCAATACATCTGCTGCACGATAGAAAAGTACATCTCCATCTTTGCATGTGATTGCCGTATTTCCGGAATAGGAAGTAGCGGTACTAAGAACATCTCCGTCATTAGAAGTTAGTAGTGTATTGCGTAGTGCACAGTTCTTGAAAATAATATCGCCATCATCGACATGGATAATACCTTGGCTGGTTCTAAGATTGTTAAGGAGCAGATTACCATCATTGTTTTCCAGTGTAATCTGGTCAAAAGCAGCATTCTTCGGAATATATAAAGTTACCATATCTTCATCGGACACCGCTTCTTTTTCATCATCGTTTCCGAAAAGGCGGATCAGAAAGTTAAGGTCAATATGAAACCAGGTATGCTTTTTCAAATTACGCTCACGGATTTTTAAAGTGTTTCCGGACTGTGACCAGGTAATTGGAGTGGTGCTTTTCGTTTTAGAAGTCTTAGTATTTTTATATGAAAGAGCATAGGTATTATCTTTTGAATAGCGCACTTGCAGATTCAAGGAATCCAGAGATACATCCAAGTTTTTATATGGAGAAAGTTCTTCTGTAACTAATTTTTGAACTTTTGCTGCACTTTTATCGGAATTATTAAAACTGCCAAGATCAGTGGATGTCAGATATTGGATACCACCTGCAAATAGACCGAAGATTAGAAGAAAAAATCCAAGTATAGTGCAGACTGTGCCAGTGATGAGTGTAAATTTTTTCCAGTTTTTCATAATTTATCGCATCTCCTTTCCTGTAGTTCCAATAGTATTTGGAGAAATCTGTCGGTGATTATTTCTATTGGTCAGATATCTCGCAAGTTTAACAAAAAGTCTGCCACTTAAACGGCACAGCCAGAAGATAAATAAGGCGGACAGGATGCTGACACCCAGTATAAGTAGCCCGCTTCCGGTAACGACGGCAAATCCAGCACCGGAAAATGGAATTGCAAGAATCCCCCGGACAGCAAGTACAACACCTGCGATAGCTCCGCAGAAAACAAACAGTAATCCGCATAAAAGCAGAAGTGCAAGGCAGAAAAAGATGTAGAAAACAACAATTGCGGCTGCCACAAGAAATGGCCCTCCGATCGGTGCTGCAAGGAGTGCAAGACATGCAATCCATATAATATGTGAATTTTTTCGTTTCTTTGGTAACTCTGATGTTGTGTTATATGCATTAGGTGAGGGCGCAGAAGTGCGATAAGCATTTGTTTTCTTGTCTAAGAGATTGCCGATCAGATCTCTTGCTGCCTGCTTTGGAGTGCCGAGTTCTTCTATTAATTTTTGTGCGCCTTCCTCGTCTGTCTCTTCAAAATATTCGGTAAAGTATTCCATGGCATCTTCATAATCTTCGCGCGGAAGTTTCTTCAGATACTTATGTAATTGATCTAGATATTCTTTCTTTGTAGTGATACTCAATGTCTGATTCTCCCTTCTATGATTCCATCAATGGTGTCCCGGTAAGCGTTCCATTCTGTATGCAGATAATGCATCTGTTCTTTGCCGGAAGGAGTGATGGAGTAATATTTTCTCTTTCTTCCCTGAAATTCCTGTGAATAAGTTGTGACGTAGCCGGCTTTTTCCATGCGTTTCAGGATTGGATATAAGGTTGATTCCTTAATATCAGCGACCAGTTTGATCGTCTGGCTGATCTCGTATCCGTAAGAATCCCTGGAATCTACGATTGTAAGGATCAGATATTCGATCAGCAGAGCGGATACTGGAAAGTAATACATCGCAATACCTCCTTGTAATATTGGGACGGCTACAAAAGTCTTCCAGCTACTTATGTGCAGGCACATATGACTGTAAGACTTTTGTAACCTGATATCATATATATAAATTATATATATAAATTATATATATATCATAAAGCGACAGAAATGGGATGTCAATAGCATATATAAAAAAAATATATATTGTTCCAGATGAAAAATAATATGTAAATCTGTACAGGATAAAAAAATTGCGCTATAATAAGTTGTCAAAAAAAGGCAGTCGTGGTCGGCTGCCTGTTATATAGTAAAAAGGAGACTAAAGAAATGAAAGAAGTAGAAAACAAAGGAGCGGAGTACGACTTCTATGGGAAGCTTCCGCTGGGCAAAGCGATTCTCCTTGGTCTGCAGCATGTATTTGCAATGTTTGTAGGTAACTTGACACCGGTTCTTATTATTACAGGAGCCTGTGGAATTGCCTCCGGAACAGAATTTGCAGACGTTCAGATTGCGCTTTTACAGAATGCGATGTTGATCGCGGGTGTTGTAACGTTGATTCAGCTTTATGCGATTGGACCGATTGGTGGAAAAGTTCCGATCATCATGGGAACCAGTTCCGGATTTATCGGAGTCTGCAGCAGTGTTGCCAGTGTGATGGGCGGAGGTGTCTTAGGATATGGTGCCATTATGGGGGCTTCTGTGATCGGCGGACTTTTTGAGAGTGTGCTTGGATTTTTATTAAAACCGCTTCGTAAGTTTTTCCCGGCAGTTGTAACCGGTACAGTTGTATTGTCTATTGGACTTTCGCTTATAGGTGTTGGTGTGAATTCGTTTGGCGGTGGAAATTCAGCAAAAGATTTTGGCTCTGTAGAAAATCTGCTCCTTGGTCTGATTGTACTGATTGTGATTATTGTTTTAAAACATGGTACAAAAGGAATGACCAGTGCATCTTCTATTTTAATAGGTATTATTGTGGGTTATATCATTGCAGCAATTATGGGAGTGGTACTTCCGACGACAGGTATCGATGCGGATGGTGTGGAGTATACAAAAGCATGGGTATTAAACTGGGATAAAGTTGCACAGGCAAGCTGGTTTGCAGTTCCGAAAATTATGCCGATAAAAATTGTATTTGACGCAAGAGCGATTGTCCCTGTTATGATCATGTTTATTGTAACTGCTGTAGAGACAGTAGGAGATATCTCCGGTGTAATCGAAGGTGGTATGGACAGAGAGGCAACAGATTCTGAACTTTCCGGTGGCGTTGTCTGTGACGGAATCGGATCTACACTTGCTGCATTATTCGGTGTACTGCCGAATACATCGTTCAGCCAGAATGTAGGACTTGTAACGATGACGAAGATCGTGAACCGTTTCGCACTCGCTACAGGAGCGATTTTCCTGATCCTGTGCGGATTGTTCCCGAAACTAGCTGCACTGATTTCTATTATGCCACAGAGCGTTCTTGGTGGAGCAGCGGTTATGATGTTCTCTTCTATTGTAATCAGTGGTATACAGTTGATCACAAAAGAAAAGATGACGATGAGAAATATTACAATCGTATCCGTAGCGCTTGGACTTGGATATGGTATTGGCGCGAACAGCGCTGTTTTATCCGGATTACCGGAAGGAATCCAGCTTATTTTCGGAGGCTCCGGTATTGTGCCGGCAGCACTTGTTGCAATTATTTTAAATATTGCATTGCCGAAAGATGAAGAAGCAAAGCCGGATGCAGAAGAATAACTATACATAAAAACAGACAGACAAATAAAAAATGAAATGGGCAATCCCCTTGTTCACTGGATAACAGAAGAAACGAGGGGATTTTCTATGTAAAAACAGAAAAAGATAGTGTATAATTAAGTGAAAAAAGAAAGTATGTCCACTAAACAGGAGGTTTTACAGATGTTGCGAATAAAAGAATATGTAAAAGCAGCCAGTCTGGAAGAAGCGTATGAACTGAATCAGAAGCGCAGCAACCGGGTGCTTGGCGGAATGCTCTGGATGCGGATGAGTGATGTGCAGGTGCAAAAAGCGATCGATCTGTCCGGACTCGGACTGGATACGATAGAAGAGACAGATACAGAATTTATTATTGGAGCGATGGTGACGCTCCGTGAACTGGAACTTCACAGTGTGTTGAATGATTATTTTGAAAATACGATCCGGGATGCAGTGCAGGATATCGTAGGAGTACAGTTCCGGAATCTAGCAACCGTCGGAGGAAGCGTATTTGGAAGATTTGGTTTTTCTGATGTATTGACCGTATTGTTGTCTCTGCATACATCTGTAGAGCTTTATAAAGGCGGGATTGTTCCGTTGGAAGAATTTGCACAGATGAAACGTGATAATGATATTCTTGTAAATGTCCGTATTGCAAAGACGCCGGGACATTTTGCTTATCTGACACATCGGAATACGAAGACTGATTTTCCGGTTCTTGCGGTTTCCGCTTCAAAGACCGGGGAAGAGATCCGTGTGGCAGTCGGAGCAAGACCGATGAAAGCCGAGCTTTTTGGAGCCGGAGATTTAAGTGAAGAGTCAGCAAAGAAACTGGCAGCGCAGGTGAAGACAGACAGCAATATGCGTGCATCGGCGAAATTCCGTTCGCATCTGGCAGAGGTGTTGATCACACGATGCTTTGACAAGATAAAAGACGTAGAAAAGGAGGAAAAGTAGGATGCTCATCAGTATCATGTTAAATGGAAAAAAAGTGGTTGATGATATCAGCCCGGATATGACGCTTTTCAAATTTCTGCGTGCGCATGGATGCTACAGTGTCAAATGTGGCTGTGAGACAACGAACTGTGGCTTGTGTACTGTATTTTTAGACGAGAAACCGGTACTGTCCTGTGCTGTTCTGGCTGCAAGAGCGGATGGACATAAAGTGGAGACAATGGAAGGACTTCAGAAAGAGGCAGAAGAGTTTGGAAGATTTATTGCCGATCAGGGAGCAGAACAATGTGGTTTCTGTAATCCGGGCATGATCATGAATGCAATCGCCCTGTTCCGGGAGAAAGAAGAACCGACAGACGAAGAAATCAAACAGTATTTGGCAGGAAACCTCTGCCGCTGTTCCGGATATGAAGGACAGCTCCGGGGAATCCATGCATTTATGGAATATCGGAAAAATGGAGGTGCGACATGCGGGAAGTAGGAAAAAGAGTACGCAAAAAAGATGCAATGGCGCTGGTGACCGGTCAGCCGGTATATACCGATGATCTTGCGCCAAAGGAATGTCTCATTGTCAAAGTTCTGAGAAGTCCGCACGCTAATGCAATTGTAGAAGAAGTCAATAAAACGGTCGCACTGAAAGTTCCGGGTGTTGAAGCTATTTATACATGGGAGGATGTCCCGAAAGAACGTTTTGCGCAGGCGGGGCAGACGTATCCGGAGTGGAGTCCGTATGATCGGCTCATTTTGGATCGGCATGTACGTTTTGTCGGAGATCCGGTTGCAATCGTGGCTGGTGAGGACGAGGCATGCGTAGACCGTGCACTCAAGATGTTAAAAGTGAAATACAAAGTCCTTCCGGCAGTGCTGGATTATCATACTGCGAAGGACAACGAGACACTGGTGCATCCGGAGGACAGCTGGAAATCCCTGTATCCGGTTGGCGCAGACAATAAGCGAAATTTATGTGCCCACATGGAGGAAGAAAAGGGAGATGTGGAAGGTACGTTTAAAGACTGTGATATCGTACTGGAACACACTTATCATGTTCCGGCAGTGAACCAGACGATGATGGAGACATTCCGGACAGCCTGCTATCTGGACACATATGGCAGACTGGTTGTACTGAGCTCAACCCAGATTGTTTTCCATCTGCGTCGTATTCTCGGAAATGCTCTGGGCATCCCGAAGAGTAAGATACGTGTTATAAAACCAAGAATTGGCGGCGGATTTGGTGCGAAACAGACATCAGTATCGGAAGTCTATCCGGCATTTGTAACGTGGATGACAAAGAAACCATCCAAGATGATCTACACAAGAGTGGAAAGTCAAATCGCAGGCTCGCCGAGGCATGAGATGGATGTCACTGTGAGACTTGGAGCAGACAATGACGGGAAGATTCGTGTGATCGATATTTATAATCTGTCGAATACAGGAGCTTACGGTGACCACGGGCCAACGACAGCGGGGCTTACCGGACATAAGTCCATTCCAATGTATACCGGAAATCTGGAGGCATTCCGCCATACGTTTGATGTAGTTTATACGAATCAGCTTGCCGCGGGTGCATACCGCGGATACGGAGCAACACAGGGAATTTTTGCACTCGAATCCATGGTCAATGAACTGGCAGGAATTCTGAAACGTGATCCGGTAGAACTGCGTATGCAGAATATATTAAAACAGGGCATGAAAATGCCGGCTTATTTTGATGAGACTGCGGAGTCCTGCCGTCTGGATGAATGTCTTGTGAGAGCGGCAGATATGATCGGATGGAAAGATAAATATCCATGCCGGGACATGGGAAATGGAAAAGTCCGTTCTGTAGGAATTGCGATGGCAATGCAGGGATCCTGTATTTCCTTTGTCGATGTTGGATCGGCAACTGTAATGTTAAATGAAGACGGCAGTTACAAACTTTCCATTGCAGCGGCAGATATGGGAACCGGATGTGACACCATTCTTTCACAGATGGCAGCAGATGTACTGCATGTATCGACGGATGAGATTTTTGTGTCCGGTGCGGATACGGACAATTCTCCATATGATTCCGGATCTTATGCATCCAGTACGACTTATATTACCGGTCAGGCAGTTGTTAAGGCATGTACTGAGCTTGAGAGGAGAATCTGTAAGCTGGCTGCGCTCATGATGGAATGTGATGAAGAAGATGTCGAACTGGAAGGTCATCAGGTGTGCAATATAAAGACTGGAAGATCTGTGACGACAGAAGAAGTCGGGTTTAAAGTACAGAGTTTCAATGACTTTGCTTTACAGGTTACAGAAAGCCACACCTCGCCGGTATCTCCACCGCCATATATGGCAGGAGCAGTCGAGATCGAGCTGGATAAAGCAACCGGTCATGTGGAAGTTCTGGACTATGCGTCTGTCATCGACTGTGGAACGGTTGTGAATCCGAACCTTGCGACTGTTCAGGCAGAAGGCGGTCTTGGACAGGGAATCGGAATGACTCTTTATGAGAATATCCAGTATACAGAAAAAGGTCAGATGATAAATAATTCCTTCATGCAGTATAAGATCCCGACAAGAAGAGATTATGGACCGCTACGTGTGGAATTCAGACCAAGCTATGAACCGACTGGACCATTTGGTGTAAAATCAATTGGAGAGATTGTAATCAATACTCCGGCACCGGCAATTGCGCATGCGATTTACAACGCAACCGGATGCTGGCACAGAGACCTTCCAATTACCAGTGAGAAGATTGCTATGGCACTTTTGGACGGAGAATAGAAAATGACTGGCGAAATATACAGTTTAGATGAAAATGGATGGAAATGGACAGACAGTCTCTGGAAAGCGTTGGAGACTGGAGCTGTATCGAATCCGATGGCCAGGATGTGGGAAAAAAAAAGGACAGGCATAGTCAGTGTTGTAGGAGCCGGAGGTAAGACAACTGTTATCCGGAGACTCCGGGAAGAGTGTCTTGCAGAAAAAATACCGCATATTGTGTCTACGACAACACATATGCAGACCGGACCGGAAGAATGTTTTGTGAAAGAACCGGATCTGGAGCAGATAAAAAGTGTACTTGAAAAAATAGGTACGGTGTGGATGGGAATCCCCATAAGTAAAGAGAAAATGGGGAGTTTTCCGTTGGATTTTCTTATAAATGTGGAAAACTTAAATGTTTGGATGTTTCTAGAGGCAGACGGAGCAAAATGTCTGCCGGTCAAAGCGCCGAGAGATACCGAACCGGTCATTTTAAAGGGAACAACCCATGTAATTAGTGTATATGGGCTGGATGGCATTGGGCAACAGATTCAAGAATGTTGCTGCCGTCCGGAGCATGTGGCGCAGATCCTTAATAAAAATACAGATGAGATACTTGAATGGAAGGATCTGGTAAAACTTGCATTAAGTCCGCGTGGCGGAAGAAAATCTGTGACCAATGAGATGGAATATCATGTTATTTTGAATAAAGCAGATACTAAGGAACAGAAAAAACTGGCAAGGAAGATTGCAGAAGCGATCATAGAGCAGGCGCAAATGTCTGAGCGGGAAAGAGAATGTTCTGAGAATCAAGCACACTCTGTAGTAAAATCAGTTCATATCACCGACTGGTTATATAGTAAATAAAATCTATAGCAATAAAATAGTTTCTAATCAAAAGAAGGTATGCTGGAAATAAAAGATAGATCAGAAAATAAAGATTGAAAATAGAAATAAAGAGAGGAGGCAGCTATGAAAATTTTAATCAAAGGAGCGGGAGATCTGGCGACAGGTATAGCTGCCGCCTTTTTTAGAAAAGGGCATCAGGTTGTTATGACAGAGATCGCATGCCCGCTTACCGTGCGGCGGCAGGTGGCATTTTCCAGAACTGTCTATGAAAAACGTGCAGTTGTAGAAGAGATGGAAGCAGTTCTTGTAAAAGATGCAAGTCAGATGCAGCAGGCAGTCAGCAGCGGCAAAGTCGCAGTGATCGTTGATCCGGAAGCGAAGATTCGGGAAGTATATAAGCCGGATGTGTTAGTGGATGCGATTCTTGCAAAACGGAATACAGGAACGAAGAAGGGCGATGCTCCTTGCGTGATCGGGCTTGGCCCGGGATTCTGCGGAGGAAAAGACTGCTATGCGGCGCTTGAAACTATGCGTGGAGATACATTGGGAAAGATTCTGTATGACAGCACACCGATTCCGAATACCGGTGTACCCGGAGTTGTCGGCGGATACAGTATCGAGCGCCTCTTAAAAGCATCCGGGGATGGAAAGATAGAACCGATGGCTAAGATTGGTGACATTGTGGAAAAAGGGCAGATTGTTGCATACACAGGTGGAAAACCGGTGTACGCCGGAGTGGCAGGCGTTGTCCGCGGTATGCTGCAGGCAGGTATAAATGTAAAGACGGGACTTAAGATTGGGGATGTAGATCCAAGAAAAGACATATCGCTTGTATATAAGATCTCGGACAAATCCAATCTGCTTGGAATGCAGGCATGTAAAGCAGCCGAACAATATTTTTGCAGTCAGACAGGAATCGTTGTGCTGGCAGCAGGAAGATCCAGCAGATATGGAGAGAACAAGCTCCTGGCAGAGGTTGGAGGAAGTCCGATGTTCCGGCACATTTTTGAGGTGTTGAAAGAATTTCCGATGTGTGAAAAGATTGTTTCCACAAGATTTCCACAGATCATGGAAGAGGCCAAAGAGCAAGGAATTGCCGTTGCGGAAAATAATCATCCGGAGTGGGGAATCGCTTACTCTCTGCAGTGTGGATTGAAGAAGTGTCTGGAGCAGAAGCCGGATGTGAAGAAAATTCTATTCGTGGTAGGGGATCAGCCGTATCTGACAGCAGAAACACTGCGAAGACTGATGGGTGTATCTGTACAGTATCCGGGAAAGATCATCTGCGCAGGCACGCATGGAAGACCGGGAAATCCGGTGCTGTGGGATCAGAAATATTTTCAGGAGCTTCTGAAATTAGAAGGGGACATAGGTGGCAGGCAGATTATGAAAAAATATCCGGATGAAGTTATAATCTGCGAAACAACGAAGAAAGAACTTCATGATATCGATCAGAAAACAGATACAGATTTAAGCGGACAGTAATCTGTCGCAGATAAAACGTCAGTTTCGGTAAAAGGTTATGCCGGTTCTGACGCTTTTTTTATATAAACAGGAAACTGCCAGATGATTTTCAAAAAATAATTATAAAAATTTCAAACTATTTTAGCGGAGATTTCGTATCTATAAGTGAACGGATAAGAAGGAAGTGATATTGCATGCAGTCGGACAACCATTTGATCCGTAAAATAAAGAAAAAACAGAACAAAGAAGCAGCAGGACTTCTGATTGAAAGATATTACCGAGAAATCTATGCCTATACCTATCGTCAGGTTGCTTGCAAAGAACTTGCCATGGATCTGACCCAGGAAATCTTTATTCTTGTACTGAAAGGAATACGGGCTTTTGATGAAAAGAAAGGCTCTTTCCGTACATGGATTTACCGGATCGCATCGAATAAGATTACCGATTATTACAGAAGTCTTGCATACAGGAAGAGTCAGCTGGAAGGACCCTATGGGCAGGAATATGAACATACCGGAGTAAGTCCGGATATCAGTTCACAGGTGCTCCGGCAGGAAACGATAAGAGAAGTGATGGCAGTTATTGTCCGTTACGATGAACCGTGGATACAGATCTTCCAGAAGCACTGCTTTGAAGAGCAGACGTTTGCAGAAATCGCAGAAGAACTGAAGTTGTCAGAAGGAACAGTGAAAACACGATATTATAAAATGCTTGCACAGATTCGGAAGGAGGTAGCGGATAATGAATGATAAACAAAGATCGCAAGATCAGAAATGGAATGAATGGCTGGAAGAAAACTGCCGGATACAGGTTGAATATCCGGATATGGCAGAAATGGAACAGCAGAAAAACAGAATTTTGCAAAGCGCGCTTCCGGAGAAGGACAGTCTGTTTGAGCGGTTAAAGAAAATATATTATGGACCTGGACTGGGGATTATTTTTTATCGATGCACTCTGATCTGGGTAGTGATGATTTTACTTTATATAGGTGTCCTGGTTCTAAGTATTGGAACAAGAGATGCAAGGCAGACACAGATGGCGGTTGTGCTATTTGCATTTCCGGCAATGTATCTGGGCTTTTCGTTTCTGTCCTGCTGGGTAGATGAGCAGGAAGCAGTGACAGAACTTATAAATTCCATGCATTATTCCATGCATTACATTGTCGGACTCAGGATGTTTTATGCAAGTCTTGTCAGTGCTTTGATTAATTTAGGAACACTTCTGGTGCTTGGTGGACAGGCAGATACTATATTTTGGAAATTAAGCGCACTCGGAGTCAGTAGCATGTGCCTCTTTGCAGTCTTTGCATTGTATCTGTACCATCGCTTTTCATCGAGCTATGGAATTGGAGTCTTGCTTGTGCTGTGGGGAATCTTAGCTGTATTCAGTGCATGGAGCAGATATGCATGGATCAAAATTCTGCTGACAGAGCTTCCGCTGGCAATTCATTTTGCAGTGGCAGCAGGCTTCTTTATATGTTTTGTGGTCTTAACAGGAAAGGTGGAGAAAGAAAATGTTACAGTTGTCGCATATCAGTAAAAATTATGGAAAATTCTGTGCAGTCCGCGATATTTCTCTTGAACTGGAGGATGGTCTCTACGGAATGCTTGCACCGAACGGAGCCGGAAAGACAACACTTATCAAGATGATCGTTACACTCTTATACCCAACGGAAGGTACAATCACATATGACGGAATAGAAATCCAGAAAATGGGAGAAAACTACCGGGATCTTATCGGTTATCTGCCACAGCAGTTCGGTTATTACAAAAATCAGTCACCTGTGCAGTATTTAAATTATCTGGCAGCATTAAAAGCTGTGCCGAAAGAAGGATTAAAAGAGAAAATAAAGGCGCTTCTGGAGCTGGTCGGGCTTAGTGAAAGCGCAGATAAGAAAATGAAAAAATTCTCCGGTGGAATGATCCAACGTGTCGGAATCGCACAGGCATTGTTAAATGATCCGAAGATTCTTATTCTGGATGAGCCGACTGCCGGGCTTGATCCGAAAGAACGGGCAAGATTCCGTAATCTGATTTCGTCTCTGTCAAGGGATCGGATTGTGATTCTGTCTACACATATTGTGTCGGATATTGAATCGATTGCCAATCAGGTGATCATGATCAAGGATAAAAAGCTGTACCGGAAAGACATTGTAGCAAATATTTGCAGCGAGCTGGACGGCGAGATATTTGAATGTGCAGTTCCGGAGAAGGAATTTCCATTATTTGAAAAGCAGTATCTGGTGCTGGGAGCAAGACAGGAGCATGGCTATCTGAAAGTCCGCTATTATGATCCGGACGGCTCGTTTGCCAGGGCAGGAAAGCTTAAGGAAGAATGGAAACCGGTCTTATGTGCCGCTAATCTGGAAGATGTATTCCTCGTAAGTTATGGCGATGAGAAGACGGAGGTGATACTGTGAGTATTTTAATACAGGAATGTAAAAAGATGTTGTCTGTCCGTTTGTTGTTATTACTTGCGTTATTTACCGTGTTATTTTATAACATGTTTTTTGAACTGAATCTGTATCCGGCAGGTGGTCAGTGTACAGATTCGCCGTATGACATGCCCTATGCCGCTAAACTGATCCGTAAATATGGATCGACACTTCCGGTCACAGAGAAAGGAAAGATTGAAAAAGAAGTTGAAGATTTGAAAAAACAGTCAACAAAGCTGATCCGGGAAGATTCCGCCCTGATAAAGGCAGGAATTTCTGATTTTGATACGATGATGAAAGAGCGTGACCGGCTTGCGGATTATACGGATGAACAGATGTCAGAAAAAGAACAGAAAGAAAAGGAAGCAATCATGGATTTCACGTCATTCGAGACAGAAGGAGAAAAGATCATGTTCCAGATCCAGTATGCGAATAGTCTGCTGGATGATTTTGCCTTAACTGACCGTCCGGAGGTCAATCTGTTAAGAAGTGGCGCATTATATATTTTGCAGACGGATATGAGCAAAATGCCGGTAATGATATTGATCTGTTATGCCGTTCTTCTGGTAGCTTATCATGTGAGGGAACGGATTCGCGGTGTGATGCCGCTCTATAGCACAACAAAAACGGGAAGGGAGATTTATCCGATCCAGTATCTTGGCGGATTCATCTGTTGCCTGATCATTGGAGTGCTGCAGCTTCTGGCATATACAATTGTGTGGTATGCAAAAGGCATGGGAATCTTCTGGCAGTGTCCGGCATGGGAGACAAGAGGTATAGAATGTTGGATTAAAGGTATCTCATTCGGACAGTATATGGGAATATATGAGATCCTTGTATTATTGTTCTGCATCGCAGCAATGGCATTAATTTATGGACTTGCAAGACTTGCACAGGGGTATATTACCGGAGTGGTATTGTCTATCCCCGGCTGTGTAATAACAGGCGCGGCAGGTTCTGTTATATTTGAAGGTTTGTGCAGTTCGTTTAACATGTTTTCCATGAAAATGTGGGAGTTATATGCTCTGGCAGGGTGTGCCGTGCTTGCAGTATTAGTCGTATACTTCAGGCTCAGATGGGATGAAAAGAGGGATATTTTATGATAAACAGAGATAAGAAAGGGGGAAAAAATACCAGACTGACTTACCGGATCATATTTCTGGAATGTCAGAAAATATTCCGTAATCCGTTTGTCCTGCTTGTATTTCTTACTTTCCTTCTGATAAATATAGTTGTCGTGCAGAATGCATATGGTTCGCAGGATGACCAGAAATCGGTGCAGCGAACGCATCGTGTATTACAGGCGAAGGAACAGGGAAAAAAGAACAGTGACGTAGAAGTCTATAATGAATATAAGCAAGCTTATGGGAAGCTGTATGATAATCTGGATATGCTTAAAATTATGAAAATGAAAGAAAAGATGAGCCGTTACGAACCGACTGGAAAATATCAGAAGTTCATTGAGAATAATTATAAAAAACTGCAGAAGAGAACTGATGAAATTAAAGCAAGCGGTGCAGACCAGGCGGATTTTTATCCGGGAATTGTTTATTTTGTACATGGCACATTATTTGGAAAACTTGGAAAGAAACTGCTACTTGAAATTGTAGTGCTTGTCTTTCTTTCGGTGTTGTATCTGATGGATTACGAACGGGTGCAGAAAACAGAAGATCAGGTATTCGTAACAAGATGTGGAAAAGATACATTGCATTTAAAAATGATCGGTGGTATTCTTAGCGGGCTGATATACAGTGCTTTGTTATTGCTTGCAAGCTATGGATGGTTTTTAGCAAAACTGCCGCTTAAGGGGCTGTGGAAGGTGCCGGTCTCTGCAAGCATGATGGCAGAACCAAGGTTTGGAATGCTTAATCCATTTGTGACATTCTGGAATGTGAATCTGCGTTCTTATCTGCTTCTGACGCTTGTAATGTTTCTGGCAATTGCACTTCTGGCGGGTGTACTGGCAGGTGCGGGATGGTATTGCCTGAAAAACAGTTATCTTGTATTTCTGGTTTTAAGTGTACTGCTGATGGGTTCGGTGCAGGCTGCTCTGGTTCATACGACAACATTTCTGGATATTGTACTTGCCATATGTAATCCGGGAATACTGTGGATTACCTGCGGTTCCTGGTTCATAGAAAATGATCTTACGCTTTCGTTTGCGGGAAGTGAATTTTGCTGCCTTTTCGGATGTGGTATTCTGATTTTACTGCCGTATTTTATTGGAAAAAAAAGATTTCGGAAATGGGAACTGAAGTAGTTCGGAAAAAGAAATTGTGAAAAAGATTGTCTCCGTGCCCGGAAATGTCTATAATGTTTTCATAGGATAGAAGAGTGACAGGAAAATGACTGGAAAGGAGACAGACAATGGCGAACGGAACATATAAGAATATATTGGAAGAGCGCAATGCACAGACGATCGAACAGATGCGTGACAAGCAGGAAGTCGGGTGGAGCAATCCGGCATATTTACCATTTGATTTTGTGAATGGTGTCTGCGAACTGGTAGTATCGGACGCAGACATCGAAGATGCAAAAAAACGTCTGGAGAGATTTGCACCATTTATTATGAAAGAATTCCCGGAAACAAGGGAAACGGGAGGACTGATCGAATCTCCGTTAGTTGAGATCGACAAGATGCAGGAAGGCTTAAAGAAGGAATATACATGTGAGATACCGGGAAGACTGTTCCTGAAAAAAGACAGCCATCTCGCAATCGCTGGCTCTGTGAAAGCAAGAGGCGGTATTTATGAAGTATTAAAACATGCAGAAGATCTGGCACTGAAAAACGGAATATTGAAAGAACAGGATTCTTATGAAGTCTTTGCAGATGAGAAGATGAAGGAGTTTCTGTCCGGATACACGGTTCAGGTCGGCTCTACCGGTAACCTTGGCATGTCTATTGGAATTATGAGTGCGGCGCTTGGCTTTCATGTGATCGTGCATATGTCGGCTGACGCAAAACAATGGAAGAAGGACCTCCTTCGCAGCAAAGGAGTGGAAGTTATTGAATATGAGCAGGATTATTCCAGAGCAGTTGAGGAAGGCCGGAAAAATTCAGATGCTGATCCAAAGAGTTATTTTGTAGATGATGAGAAATCGGTGAATCTGTTTCTGGGATATGCAGTGGCAGCAGGGCGGCTTAAGAAACAGTTTGAAGAGCAGGGAGTTGTAGTAGATGAAGAACATCCGCTGATTGTATATATACCAGCAGGTGTTGGCGGCGCTCCGGGTGGTGTGTCTTACGGGCTGAAACGTCTCTATGGAGATCTGGTACATTGTTTCTTTGTAGAGCCGGTAGAATGTCCGTCTGTAATGCTTGGAATTGCAACGCAGAAATTTGAGCATGCCAATGTGCGGGATTATGGAATGACAGGCAAAACAGAGGCGGATGGTCTTGCATGTGCCAGTCCGTCCAGCTTTGTGACAAGAATCATGACGAACTTGCTATCGGGGGGATTCACAGTCAATGACAGCAAACTGTATGATTTCCTAAGACTTCTCTACAAGACAGAAGAGGAGCAGATTGAGCCATCCAGCTGTGCAACTTTTATCGGACCTGTCCGTTTGCTTGAAGAAGAGGAGACAAAGGCATATTGTAAGAAGCATGCTTTAACGGAGAAAATACTTAAAAATGCGACACAGATTGTGTGGGCAACCGGTGGCAGACTTGTACCGGATGAGATACGGAAAGAATATTTAGAGAAACATTTATAGAAACATTTGTAAAAAAGTGTTGACATTTTAAAATTCGCATAATATAATGTTATTCGTGTCACGGAGAGTGATGCGGATAATGCGGGTGTAGTTCAATGGTAGAACACCAGCCTTCCAAGCTGGATACGTGGGTTCGATTCCCATCACCCGCTTTTTTGTATGTTAGTAATAAGATACGAGAGGGGATTTTAGAAAAGCCGTATAGCTGCGCTTGTTAAAGCGCGGTTATGCGGCTTTTATGTTATAGCTACGAGGATCCTGACTTATAAATAAAAAAGCTGCCGGTGGCAGAGTAAAAAAGTTCTTTAAAAAGGGAGGATGCCGGGTGATCGCTTTTGCGATACCCGGCATGTATTATGAAAAAGTTTATTCAAAAGTTTAGTTGTTGCCTTTTCTTTGTATGTTTACATTATATGCAACACCTGTGAAGAAAACGTGTTGTATCAGTGAAAGAATTTTTAAAGAAAAGTGAACAAAATATGAACGTTCCAGAGCTATTTGCGATAAGCAAAAACAGGGAGCCCATCTTTGGTTGGAACCGTTACATCTCCCTGGATCAGCGGGCGTGCATAAGTAATAAATGCAGAACTGATATCTGATCCGTCACCGGTGATCCATTCGGTTGGAACTGCTTTTTCTTTATTACAGATATGATTTACATCGGCAGTGCCGTATGATAACTCATAAGGATGATCCTGACGGCGAATGAAAGTAATCATCTTACCGGTTTTGCCGGCAAGTGCAGCCTGAACGCCGTAAGTACCTGCACCGATTGCTTCTGTAAGATCGGCAGCAGAAAGCATGGAGCTGGAACAGCGCTGGCAGACATTCAGTTCGATGGAACGGACTTTTACACCGACTTTTTCTTTGACAAGATTTTCTAGGTATTTACCGGAACCGGTGAGCATCTTGTGTCCAAAGGTATCTACTCCGACATCGCTTGCATATTCACAGATAAAAGTACCTTTTCCATCGTTAATTCCTTCTGAAATGCAAACAACAAGGTTCGGTGTTGTTTTTAAAGCTTCTTTTACTTTTGCAATGAAAGCATCCGGATCAAAAGCAACTTCCGGCAGATAAATGAGAACCGGGTTATCGCCTTTAAATTTGCGGGCGAGAACGCTGGCAGCGGTCAGCCATCCGGCATGACGTCCCATGATTTCTACGATGGTAACAGACTGTTTATTGTCGTAAACAGAAGCATCTGCTGTAACTTCGCGGACAACAGAAGCAACGTATTTAGCGGCACTTCCATATCCGGGAGTGTGGTCAGTTTCTACGAGATCGTTATCAATTGTCTTCGGAACACCGATAAAACGGATCTTGCTGTTTGTTCCGGCAGCATAGCGGGAAAGCTTGCTTACGGTATCCATCGAATCATTTCCGCCAATGTAGAAGAAATATCCGATGTTTTTTTCTTCGAATCTGCGGAACAGTTCCGGATAAACAGGATCAGTTAAATCCTCCGGCAGTTTGTAGCGGCAGGAGCCAAGATAAGCTCCGGGTGTTGTCCTTACAAATTCAAGTTCTCTGTTTTCGGCAAGTGCGTTCATATCCATGATGCGGTCATTTAAGAAACCTTCGATTCCATTTATCATGCCATAGACGTGACTGATCTTGTCCGGATGTGCAAGCCCTTCGGTGACAACTCCGTAGAGACTTCCGTTGATAACGGCGGTTGGTCCGCCGGACTGTCCAACGATTATATTTTTCATATTTAATCCTCCATATTAAAATATTTTATTTCGGTTTAAACAAAAACCCTGTATGACAATAATGCATACTACAGGTTCACTATAACGGAAAATAAAAATATTTACAATCCCAAAGAGAATCTTAAGAATAAATTTAACTGTTCTTTATTGGAAAATTGGGAAAAATAAGGTATACTGATTCGGGAAACGAAAGAAAGGAGAATACAATGAAGTATATTTCATTTGCAATTCCAAGTTATAATTCACAGGAATATATGGCGAAAGCAATTGAGAGCATTTTGCCGGGGAAAGAAGAAGTAGAGATTATTATTGTTAATGACGGATCTAAGGACAGAACATCTGAGATCGCACATGAATATATGGAAAAGTATCCGGACATTGTAAAGGTGGTAGACAAAGAGAATGGCGGACACGGAGACGCGGTGAATGCAGGTTTAAGTCATGCAACTGGAAAGTATTTTAAAGTAGTAGACAGCGATGACTGGGTAGATGAAGAAGCACTGCATAAGATTCTTGCACTTTTAAGAAATCTGGAAGAAGACGGTGAAGAGATTGATATGCTTATTTCCAACTATGTTTACGAGAAGGTTGGAGCAACGCATAAGAAAGTGATTCATTACAGAAATGTACTGCCACAGGATGAGATCTTCCACTGGGAGGATATCGGGCATTTCCATCTGGATCAGTATATCCTAATGCATTCGGTTATCTATCGTACAGATATGCTGAAGCTGATTCAGTTACATCTTCCGAAGCATACATTCTATGTAGATAATATTTATGTGTATTATCCACTTCCGCATGTGCGTAAAATATATTATCTGGATGTGGATTTCTACCGTTACTTTATTGGAAGAGACGATCAGTCAGTCAATGAGAAAGTAATGATCAAACGTCTTGATCAGCAGATTTTTGTTACAAAGACAATGATCGATATGTACCAGTTAAAGGATATCGGCTGTAAGAAACTAAGATCTTATATGTTGAATTATCTTGCAATTATGATGACAGTTTCTTCTATTTTATGTATTCGTTCCAAAGATAAAGAGAATCTGGCGAAGAAAAAGGAACTCTGGCAGTATCTGCGAAGAAAGGATTTCCGTAGCTTTGTAAAAATCCGCTATGGAATTCTTGGACAGACAATGAACATTCCGGGAAGATCAGGAAGAAAGATTTCTTCTCTTGCATACAGCGTTGCAAGACGTCTGATTGGATTTAATTAAAATAGAAACCAGGTATAGTTTGGAACTGTATCTGGTTCTTTTTTGCTATTTAATATCGGAGGAAGAAAGATGGAATGGAATGTATTATTTTTTGTAAACAGTGTGTTGCTGGGTGTTGGCCTTACAATGGATGCGTTTTCCGTGTCGCTGGCGAATGGGCTTAATGAGCCAAAGATGCGGAAGAAAAAAATGTGCGGAGTAGCAGGTGTATATGCATTTTTTCAGGCATTGATGCCAATGACCGGGTGGATATGTGTACATACGATCGTGCAGTATTTCCGGACGTTTGAAAAGTTTATCCCATGGATTGCGTTAATATTACTTCTTTATATCGGTGGAAAGATGCTGTGGGACGGATTTAGGAATGATGAGGAAGAAGAGAAGCCGGGTGTAGGCGCATGGGCTTTATTTGTACAGGGAGTGGCAACATCGATTGATGCGCTGTCCGTTGGATTTACAATTGCAAAATATGACTTTTTTATGGCGCTTGTCTGTTCCCTGGTCATTGCTACCGTAACGTTCTTTTTTTGTATTTCAGGACTTGCGATCGGTAAACGGTTCGGAACAAGATTTGCCGGAAAAGCAACGATCCTTGGGGGAATTATTCTGATCGTGATCGGTCTGGAGATCTTTATTGCCGGTGTATTTTAAGAGAAAAATCAAGTCACAATGGTCACAGAAAAAGCGCTGTATCATTCTGCTCCATGTTACGGTATTTTTACTCATAACAGATATTGTTGTAAATGTAGTTCCGGAAAAATAAAAACGGGAAGAAGTGTTGTCATTTATCATGAGTATGTATTATTTCAGGAAAATGAAGCGTGTACGCGGAATATACTTTCAGTAAATAAGAAAGTATTTAAGGTGTTTATATGACCAGTCAGAAATTGGAGAATCTTTTAAATCTGGCACTGGATTCTACGGAAGAAGAGAGAAAAAGATCACGGAATCTGGATGTTGGGTATGACCGGCTGGAAAGAGAGTGGGACCTGATCGTTAAATATTCCGGGGACCTGGGACGTGTAAGAAATATTGCAGTACGTGTAACGGAACTTCAGAATGAATATGCAGTCATCAGAATCGCGGAATCAAAAATAGAAGAGCTGACGGAGATTACAGAAGTTGAATATGTGGAAAAGCCGAAAAGATTATTTTTTCAGGTAGCGAATGGAAAGCGGGTATCTTGTATTAACGAAGTACAGGATACGCGTTTTTCTTTATTTGGACAGGGAATTCTGATCGGGATCATAGATTCCGGGATTGATTATGCAAATGCGGATTTCAGAGATGCAGATGGAAATACAAGAATCCGTTTTCTGTGGGATCAGTCTTTAAATCCAGAACCGGGGGAGAGCGCGCCGAAAGGATATGAAATTGGCGTGGAATATACAAGTGAGCAGATCAATGAAGCTTTACAGGAAAATTCTGTGACAGAGCGGATGGAAAGAGTGAGAAGCCGGGATGTTTCCGGGCATGGAACAGCGGTGACTGGTGTGGCAGCAGGGAATGGACGAAACAGTAATGGAAGGTATGCGGGCGTGGCGACGGAAAGTGAACTGCTGGTTGTCAAACTTGGAACACCTGATGTGGAGGGATTCCCGCGGACAACGGAGCTTATGCTGGCACTGGATTATGTTATCCGAAAAGCGTTGGAGCTTCGCATGCCGGTAGCTGTGAATTTAAGTTTTGGAAATACCTACGGTTCACATGATGGAACATCACTGGTGGAACGTTATATTGATGATATGTCAAATATGTGGAAAAGTGTTATTTGTGTCGGAACCGGAAATGAGGCGGCAAGTGCCGGGCATACATCCGGTATGCTGCAGGAAAATACAGAAACAGTCATTGAACTTGCGGTACAGGAAAATCAGCCGGCGCTGAATGTGCAGATCTGGAAAGAATATACGGATGTTGTGGAGATTTCTGTAATTGCGCCATCCGGTCTTCGAAGTACGCAGATTGCAGAAATACTTGGAACACAAAGATTTACACTGGGACAGACAGAACTGCTTATTTATTATGGGAAACCGAGTCCATACAGTACTGCACAGGAAATCTATATTGATTTTCTGCCGGTAAGCCGTTTTGTCGGCAGTGGTGTGTGGAAAATTATAATACAGCCCGTAAAGATTGTGAATGGTTTATATGAATTATGGCTTTCGGGAGATATCATGCTGAACCGCGGAACCGGGTTTTTAAAGCCAGAAGCAACGACGACGCTTACGATTCCTTCTACGGCAGGACGGGTAATATCTGTCGGTGCATATAACGGAACAACATTTTCCTATGCTGATTTTTCAGGAAGAGGTCCGCTGAGGGGAGGGGGAGGCATTGTGCAGAAGCCGGATCTGGTCGCACCGGGAGTCGATGTGACGACGGTGACAACAGGCGGCGGATATGCAGCATTTACCGGGACATCTTTTGCAACCCCTTTTGTGACAGGAGCAGCAGCACTTCTGATGGAATGGGGGATTGTGAAAGGGAATGATCCATATTTGTATGGGGAGAAGGTGAAGGCTTATCTGAGAAGGGGAGCAAAACCATTGCCGGGGTATGAGGAGAGACCGAATGCGGAGAGCGGATATGGAAGGTTATGTGTGACAGAGAGCTTGCCATAGATATACTTCTTCTTTTTCCCGAATGGACGTCCGGAATTGGAAAAAGGTTTTGGAGTTTAAAGTTCATTGTTGGAAATTGATGAAAAGACAACCTGTTTTTCCTTTTTTGCGGAAGATTCCATCAGAAGCTTTTGTTGCTTATTCTCAGAAAATCGGCTAAAATAAGTGTAGTCTAACATACGATTTTGGAGCATGAAAATGGATAAAGAACTAAGCAATAAAAAGAAGAAAAGAACATATCTGTTGCGTATCGGGAGGATGATATTAACGCTCGTTCTGATTGTATTATTTGTTTTAATGATGGCACTCGTATCCAGGATTCAGGGAACCGGGCGTGTTGTCAATTATGCCGGTCTGGTCAGAGGAAAAACACAGCGGATCATTAAGCTGGAAGATGCCGGAAAACCGCAGGATCAGATGCTACAGGATGTGCAGGATTATATCGATGGTCTTCGGGGCGGAAGTGATAAGTTACAACTTGTACGTCTGGAAGATAAGAAGTTTCAGAGTAAGATGAAAGAACTGGACGATTATTTCCAGCAGTTAAAAAAAGAAATTCTGATTGTCCGGGAGAAAGGATACGAGCATACACAGATTGTTGAAAAGAGTGAAGAGTTTTTCAAAATATGTGATGAAGCAACCGGACTTGCGGAAGTATATTCAGATAAAAGAACATCAACACTGGATGTATTGGAAAAAATTGTAATTCTTGATATATGTGGTCTGGTACTGCTCCTTGGACTGGAAGTTTTGAAGATGCTGCGTTATGCAGCGCAGAACCGTCTTTTACAGAAAAAGATTTATCTGGATGAGGCAACCGGACTTCCGAATAAAAATAAATGCGAAGAGATTCTGGAAAACGACAAAGAACTTGAAGCGGGAGCACAGATCGCAGTCTGTGTGTTTGATCTGAATAATCTGCGTATGATCAATAACAATCTCGGACATGACAAAGGGGATGCGTATATCCGGTCTTTTGCCGGACAGCTTCGCGCAGCCATGCCGGAGGATGCCTTTGTAGGCCGTGATGGTGGAGATGAATTCCTTGCAGTGCTGACAGGGAAAAATCATACCGAAGTGCAGGAGTGCCTGGCAGGTGTGAGAAAAAGTGTAAAACTGTATTCGCGGCAGCATCCGGAAATGCCGATCAGTTATGCGGCAGGATATGCTTTGTCAGATGATTATGAGCCATGTACGATGCGCATGCTGCTTAAACAGGCGGATAAGAATATGTATGTAGACAAAAACCATGCCAAGGTTCAGGAGAATGAAAGAAAAAGGAAAGAAAGCCTTCAATTGTTGGACCGGATTCGGGAAAAGCATTATGTATTTGCAAACTGTCTGTACTGTGACGCAAGGATGGATACTTATCGTATGTTAAGATCCGAAGAAGGATTTTTCCTTGCAGAAGATGGAAGTTATACGGGAGCGGCAGAACAGGTGCTGCGGGAATTTGCAGCAGATGATACAAGAAAGAAAATGCGGAAATGGCTTGAGATTGCTTCAATGGAACAGTCACTTGGCCCTGCGATGGAGAAGACAGAGTTTTCTTATCAACGTAAAGTGGGAGCGGGATATCGTTATGGAAGAATGACGGCACTTTTTGTAAATGATGCGGCAGATGGAAGACTGCATCATTTCATCCTTGGATTTGATGAATTTCACGACAGTGAGAAGATGGGTACAGATGAAAAATTTCAACTGACGAGATATTATGAGCAGATGAAACAGTCCATTCTGGAGAACGGCAATTATGTAGAAGCACTGATGGAAACCGCACAGGCAATTTATACGGTAGATCTGACCAATGACTGCCTGAAGAGTATTTTCTACCATACCGGAAGACACGAATTTGCGGTAGATGCAAAGACACCGTGTTCCTATGACCTCTATTGTCAGGAACGACAGCAGTATGTTGCAGAAGAGACACTGGAGAATTATCGGATCGTAGATTCGTCTTCCAAGCTGCTGGAACGTTATCTGAATGGCGAAAAACAGGTTACGGTAGAATATCAGGAACGGAATCATACAGGAAAATATGTCTGGATGCAGAAAACAGTTCTTATGTCACTGGACACGTTATTTGACAGTAAAACAGGAAAAAGAAGTACAGTGATCCAGGGAATGATCCTGTTCAAAAATACTTCGCTGTTTCATGCAAAAGAACAGCAGGAGAGAGAACGTCTGCAGGTCGCTTATGAAACTGCAGATTCAGAGAACAAAGCCAAAACAGAATTTATGAACCGTATGAGTCATGATATTCGCACACCGATTAATGGAATTGCCGGAATGATAGATAATATTCAAAAAAACCGGGATGACAAAGAGAAACTGGACGATTGCTTAAGAAAGCTTCGACTTTCTACAGATCATTTACAGGCGTTGGTAAATGATGTACTTGAAGTGAATAAAATCTCATCGGGAAAAATGAAACTTGGTAAAGAACCATTTAATCTGGAAGAATTGATGGATGAAGTAAGTGCACTTCTGGATATCCAGATTAAAGAAAACGGAATTACGCATGAAAAGCACAGAATTGATCTCAGGCATGTAAAATTGATTGGAAGTCCGCTGCATTTACGTCAGATTTTAATTAATCTTTTTAGTAATTCAATCAAATATAATAAAGAAAACGGACATATTGACACGTATGTACAAGAAGTGAAATATAATGCTACACATGCATTGTATGAATTTAAGATTGTCGATACCGGTATCGGTATGAGTAAAGAATTTATTGCAAATCAGATTTATAAGCCATTTACACAGGAAAAGACAGATGCGCGTACACAGTACAAAGGAACAGGCCTTGGAATGTCGATCGTGCGGGGACTGATTGATAAGATGCATGGAAGTATTAAAGTAAAAAGTGTGCTTGGTGAAGGCTCTGTATTTATTGTACAGATTCCATTTGAACTGGATACTGCCGAATATGAGACAGACATATCAGAAAAAGAAAAAACGGATAAATCACTTAAAGGAGTGCATGTTTTACTGGTAGAAGATAATGATATCAATATGGAAGTTGCACAGTTCTATCTGGAAGATGCCGGGGCAACGGTAGAAAAAGCATGGAACGGACAGGAAGCAGTTGATATGGTGAGTAAAAACTGTAACTATGATGTGATCTTAATGGATCTGATGATGCCGGTGATGGACGGTATGGAAGCAGCGAGAAGAATCAGGAAGCTGGAAACTGACCATGCAAAAAATGTCCCAATTCTGGCAATGACTGCACAAAGTGCCTCAGACAGCGAACAGATGTGTAAGGATGCGGGAATGAACGGATATGTGGCGAAGCCGGTGGCTGCAAAGCTATTGACAATAGAAATCAGAAAGGCAATGCAGTGCTGATTTTACATAAAATTTTCCTGGATTTACGAATATATCGATAGATAGAATCGGAAAAATAAGGTACTATTTTGCTTTATAAAGGAGTAAAATCATGACAAAAAAGAAGAAAAAAAGTGTAAAAAAAGACAGGCAGGAAAAAAGATTGCAATGCCTGTCTGAAAAAGAACAACAGAAGATAGATGATATTGCGGAATGTCTGGCTGAAACAGAATATCAAATTAAATGCCAGTGTGCGATAGACATTCTTATAGCGAAACTACAGATGATTAATACAGAATTATCCAAACAAAAAGGAAGAACGGTTGTGAATCAGATCAGCAGCCGGAAGAAGAGTGCAGAAAGTATTTACGCAAAACTGGTACGAAAAGGCTATAAGACAGATTTCCAGACGGCAGCGGAGAAATTGAATGACCTTGTAGGCGTTCGCGTGGTCTGCCCGTTTGAAGATGAAGTATATGAAGTCGCAAATATATTAAAAGCGCAGGGAGATGTAGAAGTTCTTAAGGAGAAGGACTACATCAAGGTACCGAAAAAGAATGGTTATAAGAGTCTGCATATTACGTTGGAAATCCCGATTTATTTTGCAAAAGGTTCTCAGAAGCAGAAAGTAGAAGTGCAGTTTCGGACAGTTGCGATGGATTACTGGTCTGTGTTGGATTATCAGTTGTTTTATAAGAAGCAGCTGGACGGCAGCGATGAAGTGGCAGCAGAATTAAAGAAATATGCAGAGGATATTGCAAAACTGGACGCCCGGATGTTAAAACTCCGAGACAAGATTGAGAAGATATAAAGTTATAAATGGCACAGGAGTTTACTGAAGTACCTGTGCCATATCGTCAGGAAGCGGTGCGGTAAATTCCATTGTCTCACCGGTGATCGGATGTGTAAAAGACAATTTGTGAGAATGAAGAGCCTGTCTTGTAATATGTTCCATGTCGGGATTATACAGATAATCGCCAATGAGTGGAAAACCAAGGTAGCGCATGTGGATCCGGATCTGATGGGTGCGGCCTGTCTCCAGACGGAGGGAGACAAGGCTGTGCCCGTTTTTTTCATCCATGACATGGTAGTGCGTGATCGCTTTTTCTCCATTTTCAAAATCTACCGTCCGTTCAATGATCGTTCCGGGTTTGCGACCAAGAGGCGCATTGATCGTGCCTTCGGACGGTGTGACAGAACCTTTGCAGATAGCGAGGTATTCCCGGTGGATACGCCGCTCCTTTACCATAGTGGATAAAATGCTTCCGCTCACCAGATGCTTGGCAACAACTGTCAGCCCGGAAGTATCCCGGTCTAAGCGGTTGCAGCAACGGAAAATAAAAGGTTTTCCCTGTTCCTGATAGTACCATGCAAGCGCATTTGCCATCGATTCGGTGTAATGATTCAAGGACGGATGGATCGGCATACCGGCGGCTTTATTTATAACAACGATATCTTCATCTTCATAGACAATATCAAGTGGATGATAAACCGGAGGGATCTTTTCCGAACAGGCAGTTTCACAGATTTTGATAACAAGATCATCACCGGTTTTTAAAGTCTGGCGCATATAATAATGTTCTCCGTTTACGAGAACGCTTTTGGGCATACGCTTGATCTCGGCAAGATTCTGACCGGAATAACCTTTGCGGCGTAAAAACTGCTCCACGCGGAGTCCGTTTTGCTCTTCTGTTATTTTATATTCAATCGTTCGATTCATTGCATTTCTCCTGAAAATTCATTATCATAATAATGGAACATTGGTATCATATCATAAGATAAAACGGACACTCAAGAGGAGAGGACGAAAATGACAGGATTAAGTACACTATGTTATATAGAAAAAGACGGAAAATATCTGATGCTTCACAGAACGGTGAAGAAAAATGATGTAAATAAAGATAAATGGATCGGAGTCGGAGGACATTTTGAAGTGGATGAAAGTCCGGAAGAGTGTCTTCTTCGCGAAGTAAAAGAAGAGACCGGCTATACGCTGACATCTTATCAGTACCGCGGAATCGTGACCTTTGTATCCGGTGGCGGTGTGACAGAATATATGTCTTTATTTACTGCAGATGGATTTGAAGGAGAACCGATTCCATGCGATGAAGGCGAACTGGAATGGGTGGATATCGAAGAAGTATGGCATCTGAATATCTGGGAGGGAGATAAGATCTTCTTCCGTCTGTTGGATGAACAGAAAGAATTTTTCTCTTTGAAATTGACCTATGATGGCGGAGACAAGCTGGTTGCAGCAGCATTGAATGGAAAGCCTATGGAGCTTTTCGATGTACTGGATGAAAATGGAAATAAAACCGGCATAACAAAAGAGCGCGGTGTGGTGCATAGAGAAGGAAGTCCGCATGCAACGGTCCATATGTGGATTGTCCGTGAAAAAGAGACAGAACATGGCAGAGATTATGATGTTTTGCTTCAAAAGCGAAGTGCTTGCAAGGATTCCAATCCGGGTTGTTACGATATATCTTCCGCAGGACATGTGGAGGCAGGCGCAGAACTTCTGGAATCCGCAATCCGCGAAATGGGAGAAGAACTGGGACTTGCTGTCGCGGCAGAAGATCTTCATTATGTCGGTGTTCACAATGCGGCATTTGAAGCGGAGTTTTACGGCCACATGTTCCGTGATAAAGAATTCAGCAGTGTCTATGTCTATACAAAGCCGGTAGATATCGCGGATCTTAAATTACAGGAGTCAGAAGTTGAATCGGTAAAATGGATGGACTATGAAGAATGTCTGAAGGGTGTGCAGGACGGAAGCCTGCCGAACTGTATTTATGAAGATGAGTTTCGGATGGTGCGGGAGTACCTCGAGAAGCATATGTAGAAGTTGAAGGAATCGGTGACTGCTGGGGATTGCAGGAAGTGATGATATTTTAAACTACAAGTTTAATGAGCAACCCTTGACTTTTCAGCGGCATCTCCCTATAATGATATCCAGACGAAAGACGTCTGCACACCAGTAGTCTACACATAAGGGCTTGTACTGGTTTCGACGGGGGTCTGGAAGTTGGAGAAGCCATCCGTAGCGGGACACTACGTTAAAAGTTCCAACTAAATATAAACGCAGACGAAAATTTAGCGTACGCAGCCTAATTAGGCGGCAGTCGGCCCGGAATCATCCGCTGTTCCGGTAACCGGCTTCAAACAGGCGGAGCACTTCGTTTCCAAAGCTTTGCGGAGATGGAAGAACTTATGAAGCTACTAAAACGGATAACCTGTCATTAGGTGATTCGCGGAGGGAATGTCAGAATAATGACTGTGATGGGAGATGCTCTGATGGATGGGCTTTCGGACGCGGGTTCAACTCCCGCCAGGTCCACTTTAACGGAACAGGATAACGGCATTGTGTAGTGATGAATCATTATACAGTGCCGTTATTTTTTAGGTAATAAAAAACTTTGCTTCCATTAAGTATTCCAAATCAAATAAAAGCATATATAATAGACAGTAGTTTGAAAGATTGATTGGAGGTCATGAATATGAATGAAATAATAAAAGCAATGGAAGAACGCCGCAGTATCCGCAAATTCAAACCGGACATGCCGGCAAAGCAGGATCTGGAGCAGATCATTGAAGCAGGTCTGTATGCAGCAAATGGCAGGGGACAGCAGGCAACTATTACAATCGCTGTGACAAATAAAGAACTTCGCGATGAGTTATCAGAGATCAACCGCAAGATTGGTGGCTGGGATGAAGGCTTTGATCCATTTTACGGTGCACCGGCGATTTTGCTAGTGTTAGCAAATAAGGAGAGATCCACTTGTGTTTATGATGGAAGCCTTGTTATGGGAAATATGATGCTTGCCGCACATACACTGGGACTTGGAAGCATCTGGATCCACCGTGCAAAAGAAGAATTTGAGATGCCGGAATACAAGCAGTTATTGAAGAAATTAGGAATCGAAGGCGAATGGGAAGGAATTGCCCACTGTGCTGTCGGATATGCGGATGGAGAACTGCCGCAGGCAGCCGACAGAAAAGAAGGAAGAGTATTCTGGATTGAGTAAAAAGGAACAGTGTTACACAATCAGAGAAAACAATATGCAAATCAGACAGTTGAAAGGAAGGACAGAAGAATGGCAGATATAGCAGATATTTATACAGCGGCAGCAGACCGCTATGAGAAGATGACATATAACCGTGTTGGGAGAAGCGGACTTAAGTTCCCGGCTGTGTCACTCGGATTGTGGCATAATTTCGGCTCAAAAGATAACTATGATAATATGAAAGCAATGTGCAGAACCGCATTTGACAATGGAATTACACAGTTTGATGTGGCAAATAATTATGGCCCGGTGTATGGAAGTGCCGAGAAGAGTCTTGGAAGGATTTTAAAAGACGATTTTATGCCATACCGGGACGAGCTGGTCATTGCAACGAAAGCAGGATATGATATGTGGGATGGTCCTTATGGGGACGGCGGCAGCAGAAAATATCTGATGGCAAGTCTCGATCAGAGTCTGAAGCGGTTAGGATTGGATTATGTAGATGTATTTTATCATCACAGAATGGATCCGAATACACCACTGGAAGAGACGATGGATGCTCTTACCGATATTGTGCGCAGTGGAAAAGCACTGTATGCAGGCGTATCAAATTATAACGAAGAATATACAAAACGGGCGGTAGAGTTGCTGCGTGAAAGACATTGTCCGTTTATCGTAAATCAGCGCCGCTATTCAATTTATGACCGGACGATTGAAGAGGATGGTGTAAAAGACTGTTGCAGGGAAAACGGTGTTGGAATTATTGCGTTCAGTCCACTGGCGCAGGGGTGTCTGACAGATAAATACTTGCATGGAATTCCAGAAGACAGCCGCGCAGCGAGAGATCCGCGATTTTTACACAAATCCGATATTACAGCGGAACTGGTAAAGAAAACAACAGCGTTGAATGAAATCGCAAAGCTTCGTGGACAGTCACTGGCGCAAATGGCGCTTGCGTGGATTTTAAAAGATGGAGACGTATGTTCCGTATTGATCGGAGCATCCAGACCGGAACAGATCCTGGATAATATTGCAGCATTGCAAAATATATCATTTACAAAAGAAGAACTGGATGCGATTGATCGGATCAGCAAAGCATAAAGATGATGCGGAGGAAAAGGAAAGAGCCATTAAAAGTTAAAAATATGTAACAAATGTTACAAAAATATTTTCAAAATATAGTATAATAATAACTGAAAAACAGAAAAACTAACTTTAAGAAGAATAAAAGAAAGGACGATAGATATGGCAGTGATTCATGTGACAAATGATACTTTTGAACAGGAAGTATTACAGGCAAAAGAACCGGTACTGGTTGATTTCTGGGCAACCTGGTGTGGACCGTGCCAGATGGTGGGACCGATCATAGAAGAGATTGCAGAGGAAAAAACAGATATCAAAGTGTGCAAGATTGATGTGGATGAGAACCCAGAGATTGCAAGACAGTACAAAGTATTTTCCATTCCGATGCTGTTTGTATTCAAGAATGGAGAAGTGGCAGCCAGAACCGTAGGCGCACAGTCAAAAGAAGCTATTTTAGAGATGCTTTAGAATAATAAAAAAAAGAGGCAGGAAATATGTAGTGGGTGATTCCTCAAAGGTGCATAATATTTCCTGTCTCTTATTTTATTTCATTCAAGAATTTTCCGGGTTTTGTATTTAAATAGTAGAGCTGTAATATTTTGCAAAAATGTGTTAAGAATTTGTCAGATATGAATATTGTTGGTTTTTTGCGCACTTTCTATACTAAAAACAGACTTTATACGAAAGGAGCAAAAAAATGAATCACACAATGTATGAACATGTATTGCAACCGATTCAGATCGGACCAATGAAGTTAAAAAACAGAGTATCTTTTACTCCGGTCTGGCCTAGTTTTGCGACGGGAGACGGACATGTAAATCGCGAATTAATGGAATGGGTAAGAGATATTGTAAAAGGGGGAGTTGCCTGTATTAATATTGGGTGCGGATGTGTAAATAGAAATATTCCGCCTTTAGTTACACATTTACTGCGAATGTCTGAAGAAACGGTGGTTAATGAGATGATGTCACTGACAGATCTTGCACATATGTATCAGGCAAAAATCGGGATAGAGTTGTTTGCAATTAATTTTTATGCAGGATCTTTTGAAAAGCGTGATAAAGGAAAGAATGTTGCGGTAGAGCTGGATCCTACAGATTTAACAAAAGAACAGATGAATATAGTGCGGATAGAAAATGCATCAAGATTTACAAAAGAACTTTTAGCAGCAATTCGAAAAAAATAGGAAATACAATGGCAATTGAATATCGAATCAATGCAAGTGATATGGTAGAAGGTTCACCGTCATTGGATGATGAGATTGCATTTGCCCGGGAAATTGAAGATAAAATTGATTTGCTGCATGTATCGAGAGGCCTGCATGCAATGCAGAATTTTGTAAAGAATTAGGAGATGCAGTTACAATGATTCAATTATTGCCGTACCATAATCTTGGAGTAATGAAATATCTTCGCATCAGTGATAAACCGGTGGCTGAGGCGACTCCGCCGAGTGAAGAATACATGCAGAAGTTGAAAGGTATTATGGAAGAGTATGGACTAAATGTTTCCATTCATTAAAAAAGAAGATTATAAAGGAGAAGATACCGTGGTGTGCTGTATATCAGTGCAGAACAGTATCTTCTTTTTTTGTAATGATGGTTTATTTGTGCTAGAATAGAAACGACTAGTTACAAGGAGAAAATCAATGAGAGAAGAGAAGATGAAATACGAACGGCTCAGTAAACGTGCGCTGGGGTGCATGTATGTGTCGACCGTGATCTTAAGTGTTATTCTGCTGGCAGCGATCATCTGCGTAAATGCATTCTGGCTCAGTCCAAAAGATATCCGGATTGGCGAGATAATATCCTTGGTGCTCGTTGTTCTGATCATTCTGAACTGTGTGATCAGCCCGTATTTCCGATACCGGAGATATGGTTATCACATAGATGAAGAATGTATAGATACGGTCGAAGGGTATCTTTTCATAGAGCGCAATATTGTTCCGATGGAACGGTTACATAAACTGCAGGTGGAGAGAGGCCCGGTTGCCAGAGCTTTCGGCGTGGCAAATGTAGTTGTGACAACAGCAGGTGGAGATGTAGAGATCAATCTTCTGGAAGATGAAAAAGCGGAACAGATCGCAGAGAATTTACAGAAGCGGATCAATCAGATCGCAGCGGAGGAAAAACATGGAAACGACAGAAACGAAATTTAGAAACCATATCTCCATTGTGATTGAACGATTTGGAACTATATTTATAGGAATCGTGATTGTACTTGCAGGATCGGCACTGGATGACCTGAAAGAAATTGTAAAGCATATGGATAATCTGAAAGAATATCTGGCAGATGAGTTTGCGGGAGCCAGTCTGTTTCTTGTATTGTTCCTGATTGCTTTATTCTGGCAGCTCCGCCGTTGGGCGAAAACTTATATTTCTATCCAGGGGCAGGCAATCGTGATTGAGAAAAATACATGGAACCGCAAGGTGCAGACGATCGGCATCAAGCATATTTCCAATGTCAATCTCTCACAGAATATTCTGGAAATGATGCTTGGCACATGCACTGTGAAACTGGATACAGACAGTTTCTCAACGGCAGATGATACAGACGTAAAACTAGTGCTGAAAAAAGAAAAAGCAGAGTGGTTCCGTCAGACGGTTTTTGCGATTATGGAGTCGGAAGGTAACCGTTCCGGGGCAGAAGTTTATGCGCAGGATGCGAATCATCAGACAGAAAGTGGCGCGTACAAAGAAACTGCCGGGATAACAGATGAGGAAAACGGTAAAAACATCACAGAGACAACGGTGACAGCAAATGTAAATGATATGATCTGGCATGGAGTGTTTGCGATTAATTTATTTGCTGTTTTGCTTGCAGTTGGAGGAATCGGAGGCTCCGTATCAAAATTGCTTTCTGGCATACAGGAAGGAATTTCAGGACAAAATATTCTGGAAATAATATCAGGTTGGGCGGTAGCATTTTTTATCGGCGCAACAGCAGTCTGGGATACGGTGAAGGATTTTATTAAGTATTATCAGTATCAGGTTACACGAAAAAGTGATAAGATCTATATTTCTTACGGACTTTTAAAGAAAGTAAGCTATGTAATTCCGGTAAAGCGGATTCATGGTGTAACGGTGAGACAGACATGGATTGCAAGGATTTTTAAGAGATACCGGGTGGAACTTATCAATGTCGGAATGGGAGATGACGATGAAGAAAAGGACGCCTTTTTCCTTTTGTATCAGAGTCATGCAGACGTGATTGAAAAAATGCAGAAACTTCTGCCGGAATTTGCAGAAGCAATGAAACTTCCGCTGCAGAGACAGAAGAAGTCGGTTATCTTTCTTAAGGCAATCCCGGCAGTGATCTGGGCAGTTGCATTATTTGTGGCAGATCGGTTTGCGAAAGAAATCATAGGATCCCATTTTCTGTGGATTAATCTGGCGTGTGTCTGTGGATGGCTGGTTGTATTGGTGATGCTTGCGGGCGGCTATGTTACGGATGCATTTGCCTGTGATAAGAAGAGTCTGGCCGTATCAAGCGGTGTATTTGGTCGAGAAACCACATACATGCATTATCCGCAGATCCAGTATTTTTCATTTAATCAGAATATAGTGGCAAAGAAACTGCGTGTTGTGAAGGGAAATGCATATCTTCTTGCGTCGGCATCGGATTCCAGACATGATCTTCCGTATATGCCAGAAGAGGCTGTGGAAGAATTGAAAGAATATTTTTGAAAAAGATGGTCTTGTAACATAAATAACTGCGAAAGATGAGGGGAAAGTATGATAGAGACAGGTGTTGTAAATGGAAGATTCCAGGTATTGCATTTAAAGCATATGGAATATATTCTGGCGGCAAAGATGCGGTGCCGGAAACTGTATATCGGGCTTACGAATCCGGACGGGAGAATGACCGGCGATTCGGTAAATGATCAGAACCGATCCACAAAAGCGGCAAATCCGCTGACGTATTTTGAACGTTATGAGATGATAAAAGGTGCCATGCAGGAATTTAAAGTCCCTGAGCAGGAATATGATATTCTGCCGTTTCCGATTAATTTTCCGGAATATATTGCAAATTATATGCCGGAAGATGCGACGTATTTTATGGGACTCAGTGATGCGTGGGATGAAGAAAAATATAAGATCCTGCGAAGCTTGAAGCTGGATGTAGAAGTTCTCTGGCGAAGAGAAGAAAAAGACCGCGGAGTCAGTGCTTCATGGGTGCGAAGCTGTATTGCCATGGATGAAGAATGGGCGCATCTTGTCCCGAAGAGCGTGTATAAGTATCTGACGGAAACACATCTCGTGGACAGGATCAAGCATCTGGAGAAAATCCGGATCGAAGAGAAAATGGTGCTGTAAAAATAGCAGAAAAAAGTATTAAAAAATAGAAACAATATTGGTAGATAGTGAAAAAGCATTAATAGTTAAAAAACGCCTGCCATTTGCAATATATTTCACTGGCACCGAACATTCAGACCATTTGTGGATATATCAATATAACAGGATGGCAGGCGCTTTTTGCAACTACTCTTCTACGAATTTTACTGCAGTTCCGTAAGCCATGATTTCAGCAGCACCCTGTACGACAGTACTGGATGCATAGCGGATATTAATGACGGCGTCGGCACCGCATTTTTCGGCTTCTTCGCTCATGCGCTTTGTGGCGATGGCACGGGCTTCATTCATCATTTCTGTATAAGAAGTAAGTTCACCGCCTACAAGTGTCTTAAAGCTGTTTACAAGGTCTTTTCCAAAATGTACAGACTGGATCATATTTCCTTTTACAAGTCCGATCATTTCAAATTTCTTTCCGGTTATATAATCTGTGTTTACTAATATCATAAATAAAATCCTTTCTGATTAATGTTAAGATGTTAGGGGAAAATCCTGACATCTTGTTAATTAAATTGTCAAAGTAGTTACGGATGACCTATGGCAGTCGTTATTACAGATAAACCGCCAGACTGACCCGAGCCGGACTAGCTCAGATGCAGGACATCCTTAATGGTATAATATCCAGGACCTTTATTAGCAAGATACGCTGCGCAGTCGCAGGCGCCTCTTGCGAAACATTCCCAGTTGTAGCAGTGGTGAGTGATTTCCAGACGTTCTCCCATGCCACCAAAGAATACAGTGTGGCTACTTGGAATATTGCCGGCGCGCAGAGAATGATAACCGATTGTTCCAGGTTCTCGCGGAGAAACTCCTTCCCTGCCGTATACAGCGATATCGGATAATTCTTTGCCAAGTGCATGTGCCATGGTCTCACCCATTTCTTTGGAAGTACCGCTCGGTGCATCTTTCTTCCACTGATCATGCATCTCAAGAATCTCAATGTCCAGTTCTTCCCCAACTGTCTTTGTGATAAATTCCAGAACTTTATTCATGACATTGACGAGTTTGGAAGTGTTGGCTGCATAGAGCATTGGAATAGAAGAAGCAGCATCTTCAAAACGTTTCATCTCTTCGTCGGAGAAACCGGTAGAACCGCAGACCAGACCTTTTTTATGTCTGATGGCAAGATCCAGAACTTCCATAGCCATCTCTTTAGTAGAAAAATCGATGATCACATCGCATTTGTCAATAACGGATTCGAGATCATCTACAACCGGAACGTGCAGTTCTTTTCCGACCATTGCGACAGTTCCGAGATCTGTTCCGATGTAATCGCGCCCTTTTGGACCGATACCGGCAACCAGTTCCATGTCATCACGGGAGGCTGCAACCTGTGTGATCAATTTGCCCATTTTCCCTCTTGGGGCTGTTACGATAACTTTCATAAATGTAAACTCCTTTCGTATACGTTTTCAACACGTACCGGGAAATCCCTTTTAATAATTTCAGTTTACCACAAAAGACGAGCAGGAGTTGCATTTTTTTCAGAAAGAGGCTATAATTCTTTTTATAATCTTGAGAGGAAATTTACAGAAAATAAGAGGTATAGAGCATGAAGAAAAGAGTAGTCGTTGCGCTGGGACATCGTGCCCTTGGTACGACCTTGCCGGAGCAGCAGGAAGCAGTTAAGAAAACATCAAAAGTAATCGCGGATCTGATCGAGGACGGATATCAGGTTGCCATTACACACAGCAACGCACCGCAGGTAGGTATGATCCATACAGCGATGAACGAATTTGGAAAAGTACACGAGAACTATACAGCGGCGCCAATGTCTGTATGTTCTGCCATGAGCCAGGGCTATATCGGATATGACCTTCAGAATGCGATTCGCGAGGAACTTTTAAACAGAGGCATTTACAGAACAGTCAGCACGATCCTGACACAGGTAGTTGTGGATCCATATGATGAAGCATTCTATACACCGACCAAGATCCTTGGACGTTATATGAATGTGGAAGAAGCAAATGAGGAGCGTAAGAAGGGTAATTATGTAGTAGAGGAACCAGGCAAAGGGTTCCGCCGCATCGTGTCTGCACCGAATCCGGTACGCATTGTAGAGATTGATGCGATCAAGGCTCTTCTGGATGCAGATCAGATTGTTATTGCGTGCGGTGGTGGTGGTATTCCGGTTCTGGAACAGGATAACCATTTGAAAGGTGCAAGCGCTGTCATTGAGAAGGATCTGACTGCCGGAAAGATGGCAGAGGATACACAGGCAGACGAGCTGATCATTCTGACGAGTGTAGATCAGGTGAAAATTAATCTCGGACGTGACAATGAAGAAGCACTGGGCGAGATTTCCGTAGAAAATGCGAAGAAATATATGGAAGAGGGACATTTCGGAGAGTATAATATGCTTCCGAAGTTAAGTGCTTCTGTTTCTTTCATTGAAAAAGGAGAAGGAAGAAGCGCACTCATTACTTCTTTTGATAAGCTTGGCGAAGCTTTAAAAGGAAAGACAGGAACTAAGATTTCTTAAGAAATTCGTTTAAAATGTCTGCAATCTGGTTATACTACCGGAAAAATGAAGGAGGTAACCGATGAAGGCAAGAGTGATGGATGGCTGCATTTCCTGCGGTGCATGTGTGACAACGTGCCCGGAAGTATTCTCGTTTGATGAAGATGGACTTGCGGAAGCATGTGGAGAAGTTGCATCGGAATATGAAGAAGCAGCAAAAGAAGCAAGAGATGACTGTCCGGTATCTGTGATTGATATTGTGGAGTAATAAAATGCGAAGATAAACTGGGGTATGGTGAAGAACTGTACTCCTGTTTTTGTTTATCGGGAAAGAACTTTCCTTATATATAAAAACGCTCCACCAGATGTGCACCTGTACGAATAAGCAGCGTGCTGCATATAATAAATATAAGAATAATACGAGTGGAAGTGTCAGTGTGCGTTTCAGTGAATTTCAGGAAAAAGAAGTGATCAATGCGTGTGACTGTTGCAAACTTGGATATGTAGAAGATCTGGTCATAGATGAGAAAAAAGGAAAAATTGAAGCAATCATTATACCAAAAGGGCGGGGGATCTGTAATTTTTTCTGTGAGGATGGAGAATACATCATTCCATTTGCCTGTATTAAACGGATTGGACCGGATATTATTCTGATTGAAATGCATGAAGAAAAGTAAAATGTTTCTTTTGATGTTTGACTTCTCTAAGAGCAACCGATATACTAAAAGATAGAATGTATGAAAGGAATTTAGTGTGATGAAATGTCCATATTGTGGTAATTCAGATACAAGAGTTATAGATTCAAGACCGGCGGAAGAAGGCAATTCTATCCGCAGACGCAGATCCTGTGATGCATGCGGGAAACGTTTCACGACTTATGAAAAGATAGAGACGATTCCGCTGATCATTATTAAAAAGGATGATAACAGAGAACAGTATGACCGAGGCAAGATTGAAAGAGGAATTTTAAGAGCTTGTTATAAACGTCCGGTATCGGCGGCAAGGATCCAGAAGACAGTGGAAGCTGTGGAGACACAGGTGTTCAGTCTGGAAGAGAAAGAGATTGCAAGCAGTACGATCGGTGAGATCGTTATGGATGCGCTGAAAGATTTGGACGAAGTTGCATATGTAAGATTCGCATCTGTATATAGGGAGTTTAAGGATGTGAATACATTTATGGATGAATTGAAGAAGATTCTGGATGGACAGGAACAATAAAGTTTTACAATATTCTGTACAGGATATAATATAGTGAGATGAGTACAAATAGACAGGGTGATTAGACTATGAGAACATATAAATTAACGATTTCCTATGATGGAAGCAGGTATCAGGGATGGCAGCGGCAGGCGACGACAGACAATACGATCCAGTTTGTACTGGAATGGAGCATTGGCAAATTAGTCGGATACCGCGTGCGTGTAGACGGTTCGGGGAGAACAGACGCCGGAGTACATGCAAGAGGTCAGGTGGCAAGTGTGAAGCTTTCCAAATTGTATGATCCACAGGAGATGAAGGATTCGTTGAACCGTTATCTCCCGGAGGATATCCGTATCGTGAAGGTGGAACTGGTGCGAAATGGATTTCATGCCAGAAAAAGTGCCAAAGGCAAGAAATATGAATATTATATTGACTGCAGAGAAAAACCGGATGTATTTTCCAGAAGATACTGCTATCATTATCCGGAAAAATTAGATATAGAAGCGATGCGTGAGGCCGTGCCATATCTGCTGGGACCGAAGAACTTTACAAGTTTTACGGATGATAAGGATTGCAAAGATCCGATCCGCAAGATCACCAATATCAAGATTGTAAGTTCCGGTGAGAAGGTGCGTATCACTTTCTATGGAACTGGATTCTTATATCATATGGCACGTATCTTGACAGGTACTTTGCTGGAAATCGGTACCGGCAAGCGTGAGGCATCGATGCTTCCGGTTGTGATTGCGGCAGAAGACAGAAGCCTTGCCGGATTTCTCGCGCCAGCCAGAGGTCTGTTTTTAAGAAAAGTGTATTATTAGAAGGAAAACGAACAGATGAAATGTATATCATGGAATGTAAATGGAATTCGTGCCTGCGTAAAGAAAGGATTTCTTGATTTCTTCAAAGAAGCGGATGCAGATATTTTCTGTATTCAGGAAACGAAGATGCAGGAAGGACAATTAGATCTGGAGCTGGATGGATACGAACAGTACTGGAATTATGCCGTGAAGAAAGGTTATTCCGGAACGGCGGTATTTACAAAAGAAAGGCCCCTTGCTGTTACTTATGGCATGGCAATTGAAGAACACGATCAGGAAGGCCGTGTAATCACACTGGAGTATGAGGATTTTTATTTTGTGACAGTGTATACGCCGAATTCACAGAGCGAACTGGCAAGACTGGATTACAGAATGACATGGGAAGATGATTTTCTCGCTTATCTGAAAGGGCTGGAAGAGAAGAAACCAGTGGTTTTCTGTGGGGATCTGAATGTTGCACACAAAGAGATCGACTTGAAGAATCCGAAGACGAACCGTAAGAATGCCGGATTTACAGATGAAGAACGTGGAAAATTCACAGACCTTCTTGCAGCAGGATTTACAGATACATTCCGTTATCTGTATCCGGATGTGGAAGGAATTTATTCTTGGTGGTCTTACCGTTTCAGCGCAAGGGCAAAGAATGCAGGATGGAGAATTGACTATTTTTGTGTATCGGACTGCCTGAAGGATAAGATTGAAGATGCGAAGATCCTGACCGACGTTATGGGATCGGATCATTGCCCAATCGAACTGGACATTGCATTATAGTGAAGAGAGGAAGAGACGGATGGATAGTCGTGTATCTGTAATCAGCATTATTATAAAAGATGAAGAGGCAGCAGTAACGGTGAATGAACTGCTTCACGAATTTAGAAATTATATTGTCGGAAGAATGGGCATTCCGTACCGGCAGAGAGAAGTGTCGATCATCAGTGTGGTGCTGGACGCGCCGGGAGATGTGACAAGCTCTCTTTCCGGAAAACTTGGAATGTTAAAAGGAGTCAGTGCAAAGACACTGACTGCAAAGTTGTAAACACGACGATTTGAAAATTAGAAATATTTAGAATGCAGTGATGGAATAATAAAAAGAGCGGAATCACCGGCTACAGCCGGTTGATTCCGCTTTGTAATTCGTCTGCCCATTTCTGAAGATTGTATGTACGTCCGCCAAATAATTTTAAGATGACACCGGTTGGGTGTTCATGTCCGGCAAATGCATTTGCTTCGTCTGTATCGACGTGCATGGCGAGTGCAAAGTCCGGGTGTACACGGACAACAACATCAGCAAAGATCAGAGAGCGTTCAAAACTCTCCATAATGACGAACACTTCATCTTTGTCTTTGACATTTAACTGGACTGCCTGCACTGGAGTCATGTGGATATGGCGCTTTGCAACAATCACACCGTGATCGAGTTCAATCTCACCGGCAGGACCGAGCAGCGTGCAGCCGGGTGTGCCCTTCGTATCGCCGGATTGACGGATGATGCCCGGAATGCCGAGCTTTCGTGAATCAGTCATGGAAATCTCCACCTGTGTCTCATTACGGAAAGGTCCAAGCAGAGCAACATTTTCAAATGTTCCTTTCGGACCTTTGATCGTAACGCGTTCTTCACAGGCATACTGACCAGGCTGGCTCAGATCTACCCGGTGGGTGATCGTTTTCCCTTTCCCAAATAAGTGTTCAAAATCTTCCTGGCACATATGGATGTGTCTTGCGCTTGTTTCGATTGGTATTGCAAGTCCCATAGTATCTGAGCCTCCTTCTATTATCTGCATTAATTTTTATTCATAGCCATTTTCTGAAAACCTTATTAGAAATATTGTAACAGAGTGCGTTCGGTTTTTCAATCAAAAGTATCAACAACGACATTTTTCGTTGACAAAGAGGGCTTTTTTTTCTATAATTTTTAACGAGGTAAAGCAATGGCGTTTTCATCTAAGGCATGAGAACGCCCATTTTTACATACAGCAGTAAATGCAGGAGGTGCATATAATGAATAATTATACGCGTGAAGATATTTTACAGATGGTAGAAGAAGAGGATGTGGGATTCATCCGGCTGCAGTTTACCGATATTTTCGGAACATTGAAAAATGTAGCGATCACTACCAGCCAGTTGGAGAAAGCGCTGAATAACCAGTGCATGTTTGACGGCTCTTCCATTGAAGGCTTTGCAAGGGTGGAAGATTCGGATATGTATCTTTATCCGGATCTGAATACATTTGAGATTTTTCCGTGGAGGCCACAGCAGGGTAAAGTTGCAAGACTGATCTGCGAGGTGCATAAAGCAGACGGAACACCATTTGAGAGCGATCCGAGATATGTACTGAAGAAAGTGATCGAAGAGGCAAAAGAGATGGGATATCAGTTTAACGTCGGGCCGGAATGTGAATTTTTCTTATTCCATATGGATGATGACAGTGTACCGACAACGATTTCCCATGAGCGAGCCACATATTTTGACCTTGGACCATTAGATTTCGGCGAAAATGCGAGACGTGACATGGTATTGACAATGGAGGATATGGGATTTGTCATCGAGGCATCTCACCACGAGATGTCGCCGGCACAGCATGAGATTGATTTCCAATATGACGAGGCGTTGTCTGCGGCAGACAATATCATGACATTCAAACTGGTTGTCAAGACGATTGCCAAGAGACACGGTCTGCATGCATCCTTTATGCCAAAACCGAAGTACGGAGAGAATGGTTCCGGCATGCATACGAACATGTCATTAAGCCGGGATGGTGTGAATGTATTTTCAGACAGTTCAGATGAGAAAGGGCTGAGTAAAGAAGCTTATTATTTCATCGGTGGAATTATGAAACATATCAAAGCGCTGACCTTTATTACGAATCCGATCGTGAATTCATATAAGCGTCTTGTGCCGGGATTTGAAGCACCGGTATATATTGCATGGTCAGCCAAGAACAGAACGCCATTGATCCGGATCCCGACGGCGCCGGAGGGTGAGGAGAGAATCGAGCTTCGCAGTCCTGATCCGTCAGCCAATCCATATCTGGCATTTGCAGTATGCCTTGCCGCTGGACTGGACGGAATCCGCAACAAGATCATGCCGCCAAAAAGCATTGACTGCAATATTTTTGAGATGACGGAAGAAGAGCGGGCGGCAGCTGGTGCAGAACTTCTGCCGAGAACGCTTCTGGAAGCAGCACAGGCATTTGAAGAGGACACTTATATTAAAAATGTGCTTGGCGATGATCTGACGGAAAAATATATCAAAGTGAAGACGGAAGAGTACATGAATTATCGTAATCAGGTGACAGACTGGGAAATCGCAAAGTACCTGCATGTCATTTAGGCACCCTTAGTAAGAATAAAAATGAGACGACTAAAGGAGGTGTCAGCATGATAGGTATTATTGTAGTATTTCCAAAGAAGGAAAATGCAATTAATATCCGGAATCTGCTGGTGCGAAATGGAGTAAATGTTACCGGAGTGGCGACAACGGGGGCACAGGCAATGCATTATGCGGATACTGTGGATGAAGGAATTGTCGTGTGTGGTTACAAATTAAAAGATATGATGTATACGGATCTCAGAGAATATCTTCCGGAAAATTTTGATATGCTGCTTGTCGCGTCGCAGGATAAATGGAGTGACGGACTGGTGCGGGGCGTGATGGGATTGTCGATGCCGATTAAAGTGTATGATCTGATGAATACGATCGAGATGATGCTGACCGATATTGACAGGCGCAGACGGAAACGCAAGAAGCAGTTAAAAAACCGTGATCCGAAGCAGCAAGAGACAGTTAGAAAGGCAAAAGAACTGCTGATGGCACGTAACAATATGACGGAAGAAGAGGCACATAGATATTTGCAGAAAAGCAGTATGGACAGTGGAACAAACATGGTAGAGACAGCAGAGATGGTATTGAGCATTATGTCAGAGTAGAGGAGATATAGAAGATGGAATTTACAAAAATGCAGGGGTTGGGCAATGATTATGTCTATGTAAACTGCTTGAGAGAAACAATTAAGAATCCGGCGGAAGTATCGAAGTTTGTCAGTGACAGACATTTTGGAATCGGTTCGGACGGGTTGATTATGATCTGTCCGTCCAAGGTGGCAGATTTTGAAATGCAGATGTATAATGCAGATGGTTCCAGAGGTGAAATGTGCGGAAATGGCATCCGCTGTGTTGCTAAATATGTATATGATTACGGTCTTACCGATAAGACGAGCATTTCCGTGGAGACACTTGGTGGGATCAAATATCTGGATCTGACTGTGGAAGATGGCAAAGTAAACCTTGTGAAAGTTGATATGGGAAGTCCGCGCCTTGCGCCATCCCAGATTCCGATTGTGCCGGAGAATCCGGAAGATACAAGAATCATTGATGCCCCGCTTGAAGTAGAGGGAAAGACATATTATATGACAGGAGTTTCCATGGGCAATCCGCATACAGTGGTTTATGTAGACGATGTAAAAGGATTGGATCTTGTGAAAATAGGTCCGTCTTTTGAAAATCATAAACGGTTCCCGGAGCGTATCAATACAGAATTTGCACATGTACTGGACCGTAAAACGGTAGAGATGCGTGTGTGGGAGCGTGGTTCCGGTGAAACACTTGCCTGTGGAACAGGTGCTTGCGCTGTTGCAGTAGCCAGCATTTTAAACGGGTTGACAGAGAATCGGGTAACCGTAAAACTACTGGGAGGCGATCTGCTCATTGAATGGGATAAAGAAGCAGATAAAGTCTATATGACCGGACCTGCAAAGGTTGTATTTGACGGAGAGATCGATCTTACAGATATTGATGTATAATGCGTCACACATTGAATTCCAGAAACAATAAAACAATCAGTAAAGTCATAAACAGGAGGAAGAAAGATGTTTAAAGTAAATGAAGATTATTTAAAACTGCCGGGAAGCTATTTATTTTCCACAATTGGAAAGAAAGTACGTGCTTATCAGGAAGAGAATCCGGACAAGAGCATTATCCGTCTTGGAATCGGTGATGTTACACAGCCACTGGCACCGGCAATCATTGACAGCCTGCACAGTGCAGTAGACGAGATGGCACATGCGGAGACATTCCACGGGTATGCACCGGATCTGGGATATGAATTTTTGAGAAGTGCAATGGCAAAGAACGATTATCAGGATAAAGGATGTGATATCAAAGCAGACGAGATCTTCATTTCTGACGGAGCAAAATGTGACTCTGGTAACATTCAGGAAATCTTTGCCAAAGACAATAAGATCGCCGTATGTGATCCGGTATATCCGGTTTATGTAGATACAAACGTTATGGCAGGACGTACAGGAACTTACGATGCGAAGACAGAGACATGGAGCGATGTCATTTACATGCCATGTACAAAAGAGACGAATTTTGCACCGGAACTGCCGAAAGAAACACCGGATATTATTTATCTGTGTTTCCCGAATAACCCGACAGGATCTACCATTACAAAAGCACAGTTACAGGAATGGGTAGATTATGCCAATAAAGTCGGAGCAGTCATTATCTATGATGCGGCTTATGAAGCATATATTTCTGAGGATGATGTACCGCACAGCATTTATGAGTGCGAAGGTGCAAGAACCTGCGCGATCGAGCTTAGAAGTTTCTCAAAGAATGCAGGATTTACAGGTGTCAGACTTGGCGCAACGGTGATTCCAAAAGATCTGAAATCCGGAGATGTAATGTTGCATTCTCTTTGGGCAAGAAGACATGGAACGAAGTACAACGGAGCACCGTATATCGTACAGAGGGCCGGAGAAGCTGTATATTCTGAGGCTGGTAAAGCACAGTTAAAAGAGCAGATTGCCTACTACATGAAGAATGCAAAAACGATTAAAGAAGGCCTCAGAGATGCCGGATATAACGTATCCGGTGGCGTAAATGCACCGTATATCTGGCTGGAAGTTCCAAAGGGAATGACATCCTGGGATTTCTTTGATCATCTGTTAAAGGATGCCGGTGTTGTAGGAACTCCGGGATCAGGATTCGGACCAAGCGGAGAAGGATATTTCCGTCTGACAGCATTTGGCTCTTATGAAAATACAGTGGCAGCCATTGAAAGAATTAAGAAGATGGGCTAATTTATTATGTTATATACAATACCGGATTATTACCGGCAGTTTCACTGCGTTGCCGGAGCCTGTGAAGATACATGCTGCGCAGGATGGCAGATCGTAGCGGATAAGTCGGCGCTCAGGCAATATAAAAAAGTAACAGGAGAATACCGAAAGGAGATTCGTGCCGGTGTGGACTGGAAAGAAGGCGCTTTCCGGCAGGATGAGGAGAAAAGGTGTTATTTCCTGAATGAGGATAATCTCTGCAATATGTACACAGCACTTGGTGAAAAGGCATTGTGTAAGACGTGTAAGCGTTATCCAAGGCATATTGAAGAATTTGAGGGTGTCAGGGAAATGACGCTCTCTGTGTCATGCCCGGAAGTGGCAAAAATCCTGCTACAAAGAAAAGAACCGGTGCAGTTTCTGATTCATGAAGATGAGAAAGAAGAGTGCTGGGATGATGCATTTGATCCATTTTTATATTCCCTTCTGGCAGATGCAAGAACAATGATGATACGGATCCTGCAGAACCGTGAACTGTCATTAAATCTGCGCACCGGACTTGTGCTTGCAATCGCCCATGACCTGCAGATCCGGATTCAGAAGCAGGAAATATTTGACGGAGAAATGGTACTGGAAAAATACCGGACAGAAAAAGCAATGGATTATATAAAAGGACAGATCGCTAAGCTTTATACAGAAGAAGAGAAGCATAGGTTCTATGAATTTATGACAGAAACTTTCCGGGATCAGTACCGGTTAGAGAGACTTCGAGATAACTGGGAACCACATCTTTTGGAAGCAGAACAGTGGCTGTATGGAAAAGGTGAGGCTCACTACTATGAGCTTAGGAATGCGTTTGAAGGATGGATGGCAGAGAAGATGCCGGAATTTGAGATACAGAAAGAACAGCTTCTTGTGTATTTCTTAAGTACTTATCTGTGTGGTGCGGTTTATGATGGACATGCATATTCCAAGGCGCAGATGGCGGTTGTAAGTGTACTGCTTATGCAGGAAATTCTGATGGCGCAGTGGATAAAGAATGAAAAAGAGTTGTATTTTGAAGATCTTGTTGATACGGTATACCGCTTTTCAAGAGAACTGGAACATTCCGATCCGAATCTCAACCTGATGGAGCGTTTGATGAGTGAAAGACCGGTGCCGTGGTTTGCAAAGAAAGCTGCAGAAGAATAGAGTATAAATAAAGTTAGGAAGATAAGTAAATTGATAAATTGTTTATTTGTAGGTTTAGGTGGATTTATCGGAGCAGTCTGCCGTTATCTGATCGGTCTGCTTCCGGTTCAAAGTGAGAGCGGATTTCCATATAAGACGTTTTTGATTAATGTGGCAGGAGCTTTCCTGATCGGCTGCATTGCAACTTGTGCAGGAAAGCATCCGTCAGTGAATCCTCAGCTTGTGTTATTTCTGAAAGTTGGAATCTGCGGAGGATTTACGACATTTTCTACGTTTGCTTTTGAAACAACGGATCTGTTTCAGAGCGGACACACAGTGACAGCACTTGTATATGCCGTGCTGAGTGTAGTATCAGGCGTTCTGGCTGTGTTTGCCTCCCAGCTTCTGCTTCACTAGGAAGAAGAGACCGAGGAAAGATACAAGCAGTTCGGAGATCGGAAATGACATCCAGACACCGGTCATACCGAGAATATTTGCAAGTAATATAGATAACGGAACGATAATGAGCAGTCCGCGAGCCAGGGAAATGACCTGCGCCGGGACTGCTTTTTCAATGGATGTAAAGTAAAAGGAAAGCACGATATTGAATCCGGCAAACAGGATGCCGGCAAAATAAATGCGAAGTCCTTTTACGGCGATCTGCTGCAGAAGCGGGTTCTGTTCACTGTTAAATGCAGTGGTGATACCATCTGCGCCAAATAAAATTCCTGCATAAATAGTAACAGAAAGTGCCGCCATCAGAAAGAGTCCGTAGCGTCTGTATTGTAATGCATGCTGCCGTTCGCCGCGTCCATAGGCATGACTGATAAGTGGCTGGGTTCCCTGTCCGATACCAGTGAAAATGGCGATGACAACGAGAATGAGATTCGCAATCACACCATAGGCTGCAACAGCCGTATTTCCTTCAAGGCGCAGCATTAACATATTAAATACGATCATAACAACACCGGATGAAACTTCGGTTACGAGGGAAGAAAAACCAAGTGCAAGTGTCGAACCTGTAAGTGAAGCGGACAGTCCGGTACGGACAAAATGAAATTGATTTTTCCTGCGGATACGGTAAATGGACTGGATGAGCATACCGAAGAGTGGAGAACATCCGGTTGCAAGTACCGCTCCGAAGATTCCCATATGAAGCAGAAAAATAAAAATATAATCAAACAGGATGTTGGCAAGGCTGCCACCGACCATTGCATACATGGCGAGATGTGGAGCACCGTCATTGCGGACGAATGCCAGAAATACTTCATTAAATATAAATGCCGGAGCAAAGAGAAGAATGATACGCAGGTAGGTATACGTCATATCAAAGACTTCTGCATTGGCTCCAAGGATTCTTGCCAGGGGAGCAGCAAAAACAAGTCCCACACAGAAGAAAAATGTGGAAAATAAAGTGGCAAGAAGAATTGTATGTGTAAAAAATTTATTTGCATGGGCTGTCTTTCCCTGACTTTTGCTTACCGTATAGCGTGTTGCTCCGCCAAGACCGAGCATGAGTGCGCAGCCGTGGAGAAAATTATAGGCAGGAACTGCAAGGTTCAAAGCAGTCAGACCATCAGCGCCGACACCATTTGCGATAAAGAAAGTGTCAGCCAGTATATAGAGTGAAATTCCGAACATGCCAAGCACATTCAGACTGGCATAGCGGATAAACTGTCCGAAGATAGTAGGTGAAGTTTTAGTTACCTGCATAGTAATGTCCTTTCTGGTTAAATTACGGAAGTATGTATATCGTTCATTTTTGTGAATGTTTATAATGCTTATATTATATGTGTATATGTTCCTGCGGATTGCTCGTATTCTATACGTTTACAATCCACAAGAGTATAACAGAACAAAAATCTGTTGTCCAGAAGATTACACGGAGAAGAACTTGTAAATGAAACAACAGTAAATTATAATGATATCAGAGTTAAAAGATCTGAACCCATGTGAGCTTATATATAAGCGGGACAGGATCTCCCGGAAAGTGAGGAGTCAGCTTATGAAAATGAGAAAATGGATAATATCTGTACTGGCAGTGCTTCTCGTAATTGCGCTGGCAGGATGCGCGATAAAAGAAGAAAAAGCGAAACCAAAAAAAGCGCCAGAACCACTGGTGATCAATACAAAAGATAAGAAAAAAGATTACAGTGACAAAGAAGCAAAAGCCGCAGAAGCTGCAAAGAAAGCAAAAGAGGAACAGGCGAAGAAGGAACGTGCAAAGAAAAAGCAGGAAAAAAAGCGCCAGATGAATGGTAAACTTGTAGTGATCGATGCAGGGCATCAGGCGCGTGGCAACAATGAACAGGAGCCGGTGGGACCGGGAGCATCTCAGACAAAAGCTAAAGTTGCATCGGGAACAAGTGGTGTTTCCACAGGAAAACCAGAGTATCAGTTAACTTTAGAAGTTTCAAAGAAACTAAAAAATATACTGGAAGTGCGTGGGTATAATGTGAAGATGGTGCGCACAACGAATGATGTAAATATTTCCAATGCGGAGCGTGCAGAGGTGGCGAACAATGCGAATGCAGATGCATTTATCCGTGTTCATGCAAACGGAGCAGAGAACAGCAGTGCGAATGGAATGATGACGATCTGTCAGACGGCATCTAATCAATATAATGGCAGCCTGTATAAGCAGAGCAAGGCATTGTCAGAGGCAATTCTGGACGGTGCAGTGAAAACAACCGGAGCAAAGAGAGAACGAGTATGGGAGACAGATTCCATGAGCGGTGTGAACTGGGCAAAAGTGCCTGTGACGATTGTTGAGATTGGATATATGACGAATCCGGCGGAAGATCAGAAGATGTCTCAGGCAGACTATCAGAAGAAGATTGCATCCGGGATTGCAGATGGGGTGGATCATTATTTCGGAAAATAACTGCAGAGATAAATTTGCAAAATCTCTGTAAGATGGGTATAATGGGAAAGATTGTGAATACAGTCATTACTGAGTAAAAATAAGGGAAGAACAGGCAGGAGGAAGCGGAAAAATGGGAGCATTATTTTTCGATATAGATGATACGCTCTTAAGTGGTGTTACGAAGAAAGTTCCGGAGAGTGCACTGGAGGGAATCCGGAAAGTCAAAGAGAATGGGCATAAAGTACTGATTAATACAGGGCGGACGATATGCAGCGTTCCGCCGATTATTAAAAAGCTTGATGTAGATGGATTTTTATGTGGATGCGGAACCTATCTGATTTATAGGAATGAGGTGCTTTTTGAGAGCCATATATCTATTGAAGAAGGAAATCGTTATATAGATCTGATGAAAAAGTATCACATTGAAGGATTTCTGGAAGGAACGGATGACATGTATTTCTCAGAACGGGTAAGTCAGTGTGAACCCGTGGAAAGTACACGGAGATATATGGCGTCCATGGGGCTTGGCAGAGAGACAAGCATGGAGAAGAAGAATTTTGAATACGATAAATTATTGATCCATATTAATAAGAAAGATCCGAACTGCAGATATCAGGAATTTTTTGCATCGATTGAAGATGGCATAGATATCATTGATCGATTAAATGGGATGTATGAACTGGTGCAGAAAGGATATTCCAAAGCAACAGCGATTGAATTTATGAGACAGCATCTGGGACTTACGAAGGACGAGGTGTATGTGTTCGGCGACAGCAGCAACGATCAGTCTATGTTTGAATATGCAAAACATTCCATTGCAATGAAGAAGCACGATCCGGTGTTAGATCCATATACAGAGTATGTGACAGATACCGTTGAAAATGATGGTGTATACAAAGCAATGCAGCATTATGGTCTGATCTAAAGAAATAAAGAAGCAGATAGTAGAAAGAAGGTTGAAAACGTGGGTGAGCGTTTGACAGAAAGTGATGTATCCAAGATCAAAGAAGAGATTGAATACCGCAAACTGGTTGTGCGTAAGAAAGAACTGGAAGCGGTAAAAGAGGCAAGAGCACAGGGCGATCTGAGTGAGAATTTTGAATACAAGGCAGCAAAGCAGGACAAGAACCGGAATGAAAGTCGTATCCGTTATCTGGAACGTATGCTCAAACATGCGCAGATTGTTTCTGATGAGTCGAAAGCGGATGAAGTTGGCATTAATAATACAGTAGAAGTATATTTTGAAGAGGATGATGAGACAGAGACTTACCGGCTTGTGACAAGTGTGCGTGGCAATTCGCTGCAGGGACTGATCAGTATTGAATCACCACTTGGAAAAGCGATTCAGGGACATAAAGTTGGTGACCGTGTGTTTGTAAATACGAACGGTAATGCCGGTTATTATGTCAAGATCCAGAAGATTGAGAATACAACAGATGATTCGCAGGATTCGCTGAGAAAATATTAATATAAGCCATTTAACATGATGTTGAGGTTAAAAGATGCTATACGAATTGTTCCGTACTTCGTAGTTTTAGGCTTTTGATCCTGGCACCTTAACATATAAAGGAAAAGAGAGGGCAAAATATGAAACGAGAAAAATTCGGATCGCGTCTGGGATTCATTCTTGTATCTGCAGGATGTGCGATCGGTATTGGCAATGTATGGAAGTTTCCATACTTGTGTGGACAGATGGGAGGAGCAGCATTTATTCTGATTTATCTGGTATTCCTGTTGATCATGGGAGTGCCGGTTATGATCTGCGAGTTCGCCATCGGCCGCGGCAGTCATTTCAGTGTCGCCGCAGCATTTGAAAAACTGGAGCCGGAAGGAACAAGATGGCATATTTCCAAATGGATCGGCATTCTGGGAAGCTATCTGTTGATGATGTTTTATACGAGTGTAGGCGGATGGATGATGTATTACTGCTTCCGCAGCATACGTGGTGATTTTGTCGGAAACAGTGCAGAGGAAGTCGGTGCAAAATTCACAAAGATGCTTGCTGATGCGCCCAATATGGCATTCTGGACGATACTGATCTGTGTGATCGGATTTGCAATCTGCTGGTTTGGTATTCAGAATGGAATTGAAAAAGTATCAAAAGTTATGATGTCGGTATTGATGGTACTGATGATCATTCTTGCAGTACATTCTGTTTTCTTAAAAGGAGCCGGAGCCGGAATCCGTTTTTATCTGATTCCGGATTTCCGGAAAATGGCAGAAATTGGAATTGGAAATGTTATTTTCGGGGCGATGAGTCAGGCGTTCTTTACATTATCAATTGGTATTGGTGCTATGATGATTTTCGGAAGTTATCTGGAACGTAACCGGAGCCTTGCAGGAGAAGCACTCAGCATTACAGGACTGGATACATTCGTTGCACTGATGGCAGGATTCATTATTATCCCTGCATGTTTTGCATTTGGCATTGAACCGGGTGCAGGTCCGAGTCTGATATTTATTACCATTCCGAATATTTTTTCGCAGATGCTGGGTGGACAGGTATGGGGAGCGTTATTCTTCCTGTTTTTGACGTTTGCAGCATTTACAACGCTGGTAGCAGTATTTGAAAATATTATTTCTTTTGATATGGATCTGTTCCACTGGTCCAGAAAGAAAAGCGTAATTGTCAGTGCAATTTTGATTATTATACTGAGTATGCCATGTGTTCTTGGCTTCAATATTCTTTCTGGTATCCAGCCGCTAGGCGAAGGAAGTACAATTATGGATCTGGAAGATTTTATTGTTTCCAATAACTTCCTGCCACTTGGAAGTCTTGGCTATCTTCTCTTCTGTACGAGAGAGAATGGATGGGGCTGGGAGAAATTCCTGGAAGAAGCGAATACCGGAGAAGGAATCGGCTTCCCGAAGGGATTAAAAGGCTATGTAGGCTACGTGATTCCACTTCTTATCATCATTATTTATCTGAAAGGATATTATGATAAATTCAGCCCGCTTGGTACAACAACACTTGTAATCTGGATGGCAGTAGCTGTTCTGCTTCTTGGATTCGTGCTTTACTGTGCAGGTGGGAAAAAGAAAGAAAAGAATAAATAGAAATTAAAAGGTTTCTAATGAAATAATTTTACATAAAAGGAGGGCAACATATGAAATACCAGATTGTAGGCGATACCTTGCCGGCAGTTATCTGTCAGTTAGAACCTGGCGAGAAGATGATCACGGAAGGCGGCGGAATGTCCTGGATGTCTCCGAATATGCTTATGGAGACAACGTCGAATGGCGGTATTGGGAGTATGATAGGAAGAATGTTTTCCGGCGAGAAGGCATTTCAGAATGTTTATACCGCACAGGGAGGAGAAGGAATGATCGCATTTGCATCCTGCTTCCCGGGATCGATTCGTGCATTTGAAATCGCACCGGGACAGGAAATGATTTTACAGAAAAGTGCATTTTTGGCAGGCGAAGTCGGTATTGAAATGTCGGTATTCTTCAACAAAAAACTGGGAACCGGCTTTTTCGGTGGTGAAGGCTTTATCATGCAGAGGATCAGCGGACAGGGAACCGTATTTGCAGAATTTGACGGACATGTCGTGGAGTATGAACTTGCACCGGGACAGCAGATTGTTGTAGATACCGGCCATCTGGCTGCAATGACAGCAAGCTGCCAGATGGACATTCGAAGTGTGCCGGGCGTTAAGAATATGCTGTTTGGAGGCGAGGGCATATTTAATACAATTATTACCGGACCGGGACGTGTATGGTTACAGACTATGCCGATTAGTAATGTGGCAGGTGTATTGAGACCGTATATGCCGAGCGGAGATTAAAGTGAATGAAGAAACTTTTCTGTTACGGGGGACGGGGCTTTTCTAGAAAAGCCCCGTCCCCCTTTAACGTTTTCACAAAATAAACATATCTTTTCCACATTTTCTTCAAGCTTTCTTCTTATACTGTTACAAATATTGAACAGTATAAGGAGGATATGTATTTTGATCGAAGTGAAAAATCTGACCAAATGCTATGGAAAGCATCTGGCTGTAGATAACTTAAGCTTCACGGTACAGGAAGGGCAGATATATGGCTTCCTGGGACCGAACGGAGCCGGAAAATCTACGACTATGAATATTATGACGGGATATCTTGGCGCTACAAAAGGAGAGGTGCTGATCAACGGGCATGACATTTTAAAAGAGCCGGAAGAAGCAAAAAGCTGTATCGGATATCTGCCGGAGCAGCCACCGCTTTATATGGAAATGACAGTTCTTGAATATCTGACGTTCGCAGCGGAACTTAAGAAAATTCCGAAGGCGGAAAGAGAATCACAGATTCTGCGCGTAATGAGACTTACGAAATTAGATCCGGTAAAAGAACGGCTCATTCACAATTTATCCAAAGGATATAAACAGAGAGTTGGTCTGGCACAGGCAATTTTAGGATTCCCGGAGATCATCATTCTGGATGAGCCTACCGTTGGTCTTGATCCGAAACAGATTATTGAGATCCGTGAACTGATCCGTACGTTGGCAAAGAAACATACGGTAATTTTAAGTTCCCACATTCTGGCGGAAATCCGTGAAGTGTGCGATCATATTATGATCATTGCAGGCGGACACCTGGTGGCAAGTGATACACCGGAGAATCTGGAAAATCTGATGAGCGGCACCGGACATGTTGCGCTGGAGACAAAAGCTTCCAAGGAGCAGATGGAAGTGGTTTTAAAATCTGTTCCGGAGATCAGCTCTGTAAAATATGAAGAAACGGATGAGCATACAACACTGGCTTATATAGAGAGCAAAGACGGTACAGATCTGCGGGAGAAACTTTTCTATACATTTGCAGATGCAAGGATTCCGCTCCTTACACTAAGGCTGAACAAATCATCTCTGGAGGATATCTTCCTTGAGCTGACGCAGGGTGGTAAAAAACAGAAAGAGGCAGAGAAAAAATTAGCCGGTAAGGAGGAACAGAAGTAATGAGTGCAATTTATAAAAGAGAGTTGAAATCATACTTTCATTCGATGATCGGCTATGTATTTATTGCATTTCTGATCGCATTTACAGGAGTTTATTTTATGGCATATAACCTGAATTATGGATATCCATATTTCTCTTATGTGCTGTCCGGAGTTCTGATCGTATTTGTTATTGCAATTCCGGTGCTCACGATGAGAAGTTTTGCCGAAGAACGCAAAAGCCGTACAGACCAGATGCTATTAACAGCTCCGGTCAGCCTGTTTCAGGTCGTTATAGGAAAATATCTTGCAATGGTAACAATCCTGGCAATTCCATGTGCAGTATATCTGATTTTCCCACTGATCATTAAGACACAGGGAACGGCATATATACTGGCAGATGATATGGCGATTCTCGTATTTTTCCTGCTGGGCTGCACGTACATATCTGTCGGAATGTTTGTTTCGGCACTGACAGAAAGCCAGATTATTGCAGCGATTGGTTCGGTTGGAATCCTGCTTCTTCAATATCTGTGGAACGGAATTATGGATCTTCTTCCGACTTCTGCAGTCACAAATGTGATTGGAATCGGCGTTCTTTTAACACTGATTGTTCTTGCTATCTGGCATATGACAAAAAATATTGTGATCGTCGGAGGTCTGGAAGTGATCGTACTTGCTGGATGTGGGATTACTTACGCAGTAAAGTCAAGCATTTTTGAAAGCGCATTAAATACATTTTTCAGTAAATTTTATCTGGCAGGAACTCTTGATGACATTGTTTCCAATCATCTGGTAGATGTAAGTGGAATCATTATGTATTTTTCGCTTACAGCTGTTTTCATTTTCCTTACGATGCAGATGATACAGAAAAGACGTTGGAGTTAGGAGGGCAATATGTTAGAGAAAATAAAAAATACATTTAAAAATGTATCTTCCAGAAACGGAAGTTACAGTGTCGGAATGATTGCACTGGTTGTAGCAATTGTTGTCGTCGTAAATCTGATTGCGGGACAATTGCCTGAAAATGTAAAAAGCATTGATGTCAGTGATAAGAAAATCTATCAGATTTCAAAAACGAGTAAAAAGATCCTGAACAAACTAGATTCAGACATTACATTTACAGTCTATGCACAGAAAAAATCTACCGATGACAGAATCAAAGCGTTTCTGAAAAAATATGCAGCGCTTTCAGATAAGATTACTGTGAAATGGGTAGATCCGGTACTGCATCCGGGAGAACTGACAAAAAATAATGTGGAAGAGAATATGATTCTTGTATCGGATAAGAAAACGAAAAAGACAACGACGGTTTCGTTCAGTGATATCATTGTGACGGATGAGTATTCCTATTATACAACCGGCAGCAGTACGGAGTCTGAGTTTGACGGAGAAGGACAGCTTACCAGTGCAGTCAATTATGTGACAAGCGATACGCAGAAAAAGATTTACTACACGACCGGACATGGAGAAGGAACATTTTCTACATCGGTTACAGACCTTCTTGGAAAGAGTAACATTAAGCAGGAAGAACTGAATCTTGTTATGAAGAATAAAATACCGGATGACTGCGATTTGTTATTTATCTATGCGCCGACGAAAGATCTGACAAAAGATGAAGTAAAACTTCTGAACAATTACATGGACAATGGTGGGAAAATCTACGTTGTTCTCGGTGATGCGGATAAAGCACAGCCGAATCTTAAGAGTTTCCTGAAGAAATATGGTATTCAGGAAGTGAGTGGATACATCGCAGATACGCAGAGAAGCTATCAGGGAAATTATTATTATATCTTCCCGGAACTTACAGCAACAGGGGATCTGGCAAATGGCTTAAGTTCAGACATGGTTCTGCTTGTCAATGCGCATGGATTGAAAGTCTCTGATCCGGAAGATGATACTGTGACAACAACAGAATTTATGAAAACATCATCTTCGGGTTATGCAATAAGTGACAATGATCAGAAGCAGGGAACATATACACTCGGAGTTGTAGCAGAAAAATCAAAAAATGGTTCCGATGATTCAGACGGAGAAACAGACAGTTCAGATATAGCAGATACCGGAAGACTGACTGTAGTGTCTTCCGACAGCCTGATCAATCCGGATGTTACAGATAATATGTCCACACTGGAAAATCTGGATCTGTTTATGAATACAGTCACAGCAAACTATGACGATGTAGAGAATGTTTCAATCAAGGCAAAGAGTCTGCAGGTTACATATAATACGGTACACCATGCCGGAATTATCAGCCTGTTCATCATATTTGGAATTCCTGTGCTGATCCTCGTATATGGATTCATACAGTGGATGAAGAGAAGAAAAGCGTAAAAAGGATTTCAAAGAAAAGAGGGCATGTATGAAACAGAAAAAGAGAATGTTACTGCTTGTAGGAATTCTGGTTGTCCTTTGCGGCGCATATGGCGGAATCAAGGCATGGAACAATCAGATGAAGACGCAGAAGGCGGCAAAGAAAAAAGCACAGACCGTGCAGATCATAGATGCAGATGACCTGACAAAGATCAGTTATAAAAAAGGAAATAAAAATATGACTTTTGTCAAGAAAAATGATACCTGGGTGTATGAAAAAGATAAGACCATCAAATTAACCCAGAGTGCTGTTGAGCAGATTACAGGTACTGTGGAAAGTCTGACAGCAGAGCAGAAACTGGATGCTCCAGATGCGTTGGAGGATTATGGACTTGCGGATCCGGCATATAAAGTATCTTATGAGACAGCTTCCGGAGAAAAAGGAACGCTCGATATCGGTAATAATGTTGGAGAAGATTACTATGCGAAAATCGAAGAAGAAGATACAGTGTATACGATTGGAAGTACACTGGTAGAAAACTTACAGTTTCAGCTATCTTCCTTTGTGAGTCTGGATACTGTGCCGTCCATCAGCAGCGGCAATCTGAAAAAAGTTGCAGTTACGAAAAATGAAACGACAAAGACATACGATGATGAAGATGATCTGGCACAGCTTGCCGGAGGATTCGGAACGATTACGCTGACTGACTGTGCAGATTACCATGTGACAGATAAGACACTTGGCAAATATGGTTTGGAAATTGACAAACGGACAACAGCAACCGCTACATACAAAGATTCTTCATCCGGAAAGAAGAAAACGTACAGTGTTTACATTGGAAAAACAGACAAAGACGGAGAAAACCGGTATGTGATGCCGGAAAATTCAAAAATCGTATACAAAGTCAGCAAAGACGTTATTACAAATATGATTACAGTTTCAGATTCAGATAATTAAATTTTACTGGAAAAAAGACGACCTTCTATTTATAATGTATATGATACCAGAGTCCTAAGGTCTTAAGCCACATGAGCTTGTTCATAATTGGGAAGATTGTGAGAGTGCGCAGCACGGAATAATCTACGGGTATCATATAGCTATGAGAAAGTTATGGGAGGTATGTCTTGTGAGACACAATACACCGGACACGATTAAGCGTGCAGAGCGGTTTCAGATTATTTTAATAGGTGAAGGAATATTAGTTGGAGCAATCGCAGGACTGATTGTACTTTTGTACCGGATCTGTCTGGAATATGCGGGAAAATGGTTAAAGCAGATCCTCGCATATGCGTCAGGCAATCCGGTGCGGATGGCAGGATGGTTTGCGGTGCTCCTTTTGCTTGCCTGGATCGTGGCAAAACTGGTACAGTTTGAGCCGATGATATCCGGAAGCGGAATCCCTCAGCTTGAGGGCGAGATGGTAGGAAAATTAGATCAGACCTGGTGGCGTGTGATGCCGGCAAAGTTCCTCGGCGGCTTCTTATGCCTGCTTGGAGGACTGGCACTTGGAAGAGAAGGCCCATCGATCCAGCTTGGCGCCATGGTAGGAAAAGGGGTATCCAGAGGGCTTGACAGAGGAAAGACCGAAGAGAAGTTTTTATTGACCTGTGGAGCCAGTGCAGGACTTTCAGCAGCGTTTCATGCACCTCTTGCAGGAGTCATGTTTTCACTGGAAGAAGTCCATAAGAACTTTTCCGTATCGGTACTCGTATCCGTAATGTCTGCGTCGCTGACGGCAGATTTCTTATGTTCAAATGTGCTGGGAGTAAGTTCCGTGTTCCAGTTTGATATCTTGCATGCACTGCCAATTCATTCCTATGGAATGATCGTGGCACTTGGAGTGATACTTGGCGTGCTGGGTGCATTTTATAACTGGTTTACTTTGAAATCACAGGAAATCTATAATAAAGCAACGCTTTTACGACCGGAAGTGAAAGTCATGATTCCGTTCGTATGTGCCGGTATTCTTGGATTTACCGCTCCGGATCTTCTGGGAAGCGGACACGCTCTGATTGAATATCTTACAAACAGTGATGTGATGCTTAAGAGCGTTTTGTTTCTCCTGATCGGAAGATTCATCTTCTCAGCAGTAAGTTTTGGATCAGGAGCACCGGGAGGCATTTTCTTCCCGTTACTTGTCATCGGAGGCTATATCGGAGGCGCTTTTGCAACGATCAGTGTGCAGTATTTCGGACTGAATCCAATGTATATCAATAATTTTGTACTTCTGGCAATGGCAGGATATTTTGCCGCAATTGTGCGGGCGCCTCTGACAGGGATTATTCTTATTTTTGAAATGACCGGTTCCTTAAGTCAGATGCTGTCGTTATCGGTTGTATCCATTGTGGCTTATGTTGTAGCAATACTGATGAAGTCAAAACCGATTTATGAAAGTCTGCTGGAGCGTCTCCTGCAAAAGCGTGGAGAGTCTGTGACGGATGAGACCGGCGAAAAGGTACTTGCGAACTTTGTTGTGAAACAGGGATCTTCGATTGAAGAAGAACTGATCAGGGATGTGAAATGGCCGGATAACTGTTTGCTTGTAGCAATACAGCGAGGTACAGATGAGATTATTCCGAAAGGAAAGACAAAACTTCAGGCAGGAGATTTGATTGTAACGATGACAGACGAACGTGATATGGGAGTCATACATGAGAAGATGGAGGCGCTTTGTCAGGAACGATTTTGAAATTTTTTGATTTGGTACTTGCAATTTAAAAAATCCTGTGCTACCATAAACATAGTTTTTAAACAACAAAGCGATGAAGGAGACTCTGTTCTTGTGGAATTAACAGGAAGGAAGCACCGCCGACTGAGAGTGCATCTGAAGGAAGCAGAACAATAGGGAACACTCTGGAGCAGATCTGTTGAACGTCGGCAGGAGATTACCGGATGTAGATTATTAGGCAGATACGTAAGGCACACGTTACGTGCAAGAGATAAGTTCAAAGGCGAGCTTAATGCGGGTGGTACCGCGGATAACAAGTTTATATCCGTCCCGGAATACAAGTATGTATTCTGGGACGTTTTTTAGTACCGGAGGTTCGAAAGAATCTCTTTTTTTATTTATCAAAAAGATTTTTAGTGATAAATAAAATGGCTCTGCGAGGACGCACACTATTTTACCAAAAAGGATACCAAGGGAGGTCTGAATGATGGAATTTATGACAGGAGTAAAGAAAAAAGAGACAAAAGAAATTACAGAGTTACTTACCGGATGCGCAGAAGGAGAGGTTGTAAAAATCAATGGAGCTGTTCATGTCATTCGTGATATGGGAACCGTAGCCTTTGTGATCCTTCGTAAAAGAGAAGGACTTCTGCAGTGTGTATATGAGAAAGAAACTGCAGAATTTGATATAAAAATGATCAAAGAGGCAGCAACACTGGAAGTGACAGGTGTTTTAAAGCAGAATGAGAAAGCACCAAACGGAATCGAGATTACAATGCAGAAAGTGGAAATTTTAAGTGAGCCGGAGGCAGAGATGATGCCGCTTGCAATTTCCAAATGGAAATTGAATACTTCACTGGAAGCAAAATTAAATTACCGCTCCATTGCCCTTAGAAATATCAGAGAGCGTGCAAAATTCCGAATTCAGGAAGGACTTACAAGAGCATTCCGCGATTTTCTTTACAGCCAGGAATTTACAGAGATCCATACACCGAAGATTGGAGCAAAAGGAGCTGAAGGAGGAGCGAATATTTTCAAATTGGAATATTTCCACAGACCTGCAGTGCTGGCACAGAGCCCGCAGTTTTACAAACAGATGATGGTAGGTGTATTTGACCGTGTATTCGAGACAGCACCGGTATTTCGTGCAGAAAAACACAACACAAAAAGACATTTAAATGAATATACCAGTCTTGATTTTGAGATGGGATATATTGATGGATTCGAAGATATCATGGCAATGGAAACCGGGTATTTACAGTATGCAATGAAACTTTTGCAGAAAGAATATGCGAAAGAACTGAAAATCCTTGGAGTAGAACTTCCGGATGTATCCAGAATCCCGGCAGTCCGTTTCCACGATATTAAAGAAATCGTATCGGAAAAATATGGACATAAGATGCGTAATCCGTTCGATTTAGAGCCGGAGGAGGAGCAGCTGATCGGAAAATATGCAAAAGAAGAGTGGGGCAGTGATTTTGTGTTTGTAACTCATTATCCATCCAAAAAGCGTCCATTCTATGCAATGGATGATCCGGAAGATTCGAAATATACATTAAGTTTTGACCTGTTGTTTAAAGGACTTGAGATTACAACAGGCGGTCAGAGAATCCATGATTATCAGAAACTGATAGAAAAGATAGAAGCAAGAGGTATGGAGACAGATGGAATGGATCAGTATCTTGCAACCTTCAGACATGGAATGCCGCCACATGGTGGAATTGGAATCGGACTGGAACGACTGACGATGCAGCTCATCGGGGAAGACAATGTACGCGAGACTACGCTATTTCCAAGAGATTTAAGCAGACTGGAACCATAAAGAAATAGAAAATAGAAAGATGAAAAGGGGACAAAATTATGGCAAATCAGATCACAGATGAGACAATCGAATATGTCGGAATACTGGCAAAGCTGGAATTAAGCGATGCAGAGAAGGAAGAAGCAAAAAAAGATATGGAAAAAATGCTGGATTACATTGATACATTAAATGAGCTGGATACAGACGGAGTAGAACCGATGTCCCATGTATTTCCGGTGCATAACGTATTCCGTGAGGATGTTGTGACAAATGGTGACGGAAGCGCAGATACGCTTGCCAATGCACCACTTGCAAAAGACCAGAGCTTTAAAGTACCAAAGACAATCGGATAGTTTTCTGAAAAGAAAAAAGAGAGGAGAACGAAGGCATGGATATCACAAGTATGACAGCCGTTGAGATCGGAAAGAAAATAAAAGCAAAAGAAATAACAGTGGCAGATGCAGTAGAAGCAGCCATTGCACAGATAGAACGCGTAGAAGAGAATGTACATAGTTTTGTGCGGATTGATAAAGAAGGTGCAAGAAAACGTGCAGAAGAAGTACAGAAAATGATTAATGACGGTACACTTACCGGACCATTAGCCGGTGTTCCGGTGGCGATCAAAGATAATTTATGTACGAAGGGTGTGGAGACGACCTGCAGCTCTAAGATTCTGGAAGGTTTCAAACCAACCTTTACAGCGGAAGCAGTTGTAAATCTGGAAAAAGCAGGAGCTGTGATCCTTGGAAAGACAAATATGGATGAATTTGCCATGGGAAGTACGACAGAGACTTCTTATTATGGAGAAACAAAGAATCCATGGAATCTGGAACATGTTCCGGGCGGTTCATCAGGAGGTTCCTGTGCGGCAGTTGCGGCAGGAGAATGTGCATATGCACTTGGATCTGATACAGGAGGTTCCATCCGTCAGCCAAGTTCTTTCTGTGGAGTTGTTGGAATCAAGCCAACCTATGGAACGGTATCCCGTTATGGACTGATCGCATATGGCTCTTCGCTGGATCAGATCGGACCGATCGCAAAAGATGTCACAGACTGTGCGACAATTCTGGAGACCATTGCCTCTCATGACAGCAAAGATAGTACTTCTATTGCAAGAGAATCGTATGATTTCACAGAAGGACTGGTTGCTGAGGTAAAAGGAATGAAGATTGGCGTGCCGAGAGATTATTTCACAGAAGGTCTGGATCCGGAAGTCAAAGAACAGATTTTAAAAGCGGTCAAAGTGCTGGAAGAAAAAGGTGCGGTTGTGGAAGAATTTGACTTAAGCCTTGTACAGTATGCAATTCCGGCTTATTACGTCATTGCATCTGCAGAAGCAAGCTCGAACTTATCCCGGTTTGATGGTGTGAAATACGGATACCGTACTTCGGAATATGAAGGACTTCACAATATGTATAAAAAGACAAGATCCGAAGGCTTCGGACCGGAAGTAAAACGCAGAATTATGCTTGGATCATTTGTATTAAGTTCCGGATATTATGATGCTTATTATTTGAAAGCACTCCGGACAAAGGCGCTGATCAAAAAAGCATTTGACAAAGCATTTGCATCTTATGATGCGATCATTGCACCGGCAGCACCGACAACAGCACCGAAACTTGGAGAGAGCCTAAGTGATCCTTTGAAAATGTATCTGGGAGATATTTACACGATCGCAGTCAATCTGGCAGGACTTCCGGGAATTACGATTCCGGTCGGAAAAGATTCAAAAGGTCTTCCGGTTGGTATGCAGATCATCGGAGACTGCTTCCAGGAGAAGAAAATCATCCGTGCAGCCTATACATTTGAACAGACAAAATCATATGAGGCACCGGAACTTGCGAAAGGAGACAGATAGAGATGGCAAAACAATATGAAACAGTCATTGGACTGGAGGTTCACGTAGAACTTGCAACGAAAACAAAAATCTTCTGCTCCTGCAGTACACAGTTCGGAGGAGCACCAAATACACATACCTGTCCGGTCTGCACCGGTATGCCGGGATCTCTTCCGGTTCTGAATAAGCAGGTTGTTGAATATGCAATGGCAATCGGACTTGCAACAAACTGTGATATTACCCAGGTATGCAAATTTGACCGCAAAAATTATTTTTACCCGGACAACCCACAGAACTATCAGATTTCCCAGCTGTATCTTCCAATTGCAAGAAATGGATATGTAGAGATCGAAGTGGCAGGACAGAAGAAAAAAGTCCGTATCCATGAAATGCATATGGAGGAAGATGCCGGAAAACTGATCCACGATGAATGGGATGACACGTCACTGGTTGATTACAACCGAAGTGGCGTACCACTTGTGGAAATCGTATCGGAACCGGATATGCGCTCAGCGGATGAAGTGATTGCTTATCTGGAAAAACTGCGTACCATCGTACAGTATCTTGGCGCATCTGACTGTAAATTACAGGAAGGATCCATGAGAGCGGACGTCAACTTATCGGTGCGGGAAGTTGGTGCAGCAGAATTTGGCACAAGAACAGAGATGAAGAACCTGAACTCTTTTAAAGCTATCGCAAGAGCTATTGAAGGGGAAAGAGAGCGCCAGATTGAACTGATCGAAGAAGGGAAACAGGTTGTGCAGGAAACAAGAAGATGGGATGACAACAAAGAATCATCGCATGCTATGCGTTCAAAAGAGGATGCACAGGATTATCGCTATTTCCCGGAACCGGATCTTGTGCCGATCATTATCAGTGATGAATGGATTCAGAAAGTAAAAGACCGGCAGCCGGAACTTCGTTCTGAAAAGCTGGAGCGATATAAAAAAGAATATGATATTCCGCAGTATGATGCGGAGATTCTGACAAACTCTAAACATATGGCAGATATCTTTGAAGAGGCAGCAGCTATCTGTGGAAAACCGAAGAAAGTTTCCAACTGGCTGATGGTAGAGACGATGCGTCTTCTGAAAGAAAATGGAATGGAACCGGAAGACATTGATTTTGCACCAGAGAATCTTGCGGCTTTAGTAGAACTGACAGAAGCAGGAACGATCAACAGTTCAGTTGCAAAAGAAGTATTTGAGAAAATTTTTGCAGAGGACATAGATCCGAAAGCTTATGTAGAGGAGCACGGGCTGAAAACTGTAAATGATGATGGAGCATTGGAAGAAGTGTTAAAGAAAGTGATTGCAGACAATCCGCAGGCAGTAGCTGATTATCAGGGAGGCAAGAAAAAAGCGCTTGGAGCATTGGTCGGACAGACGATGAAAACGATGAGAGGAAAAGCGGATCCAGTAGCAATTAACAAGAAACTGCAGGAAATGTTATAGACAAAATCTTTACAGCATATTTCCTTTTGTGCTAAAATTGTATGATAACGGAGTAATTCGTGGTAAAAAGACAAAAAATTAACAAAAAAGAGATCATTACAGGCAAAAGGAGAAGGCTATGGGAGGATTTTTTGGAGTTGCATCAAAGCAGGATTGTGTGCTGGAGTTATTTTATGGAGTAGACTATCATTCTCATCTGGGAACAAGAAGAGGTGGAATGGCTACTTTTGGAGAAGACGGATTTTACCGTTCTATTCATAATATTGAAAATTCACCGTTCCGTACAAAATTTGACAGAGATGTCGGAGAGATGAAAGGAACACTTGGAATTGGCTGTATTTCGGATTTTGAACCGCAGCCATTACTGATCCAGTCAAAATTAGGAAGCTTTGCGATTACAACAGTTGGAAAGATTAACAATTATGAAGAGCTTTTAAATGAGTTGTATGAGAGTGCACATTCCCATTTCCATGAGATGACAAATGGACAGGTGAATGCGACGGAACTGGTTGCGGCGCTAATCTGTGAGAAAGAGACAATTCTGGAAGGTATCCAGTATGTGCAGGAACGTGTAGATGGTTCGATGACGCTGCTTCTGATGACAGAGAAAGGAATTTATGCAGCGAGAGACCGCTATGGAAGAACACCTCTGGTAGTTGGAGCAAAAGACGATGCGTATTGTGTTTCGTTCGAAAGTCATGCCTATATTAACCTTGGATATAAGGATTATAAAGAATTAGGTCCGGGAGAAATTGTTTTTGTTACCGCAAGTGGTGTGGAGACATTGAAAGCGCCGGGAAAAGATATGAAGATCTGTTCTTTCCTCTGGGTATATTATGGATATCCGACATCTGCATACGAAGGTGTGAATGTAGAAGAGATGCGTTATAAATGTGGAAGTATGCTTGCAAAACGTGATGGGGATTCGGTACATCCGGATATTGTTGCAGGAGTTCCGGATTCCGGAATTGCACATGCGATCGGATATGCCAATGAATCCGGTATCCCATATGCAAGACCATTTATCAAATATACACCGACATGGCCGCGTTCTTTCATGCCGACGAATCAGAGTCAGAGAAATCTGATCGCGAGAATGAAACTGATTCCGGTCCATGCGTTAATTGAAGGAAAGAAGTTGCTTCTGATCGATGATTCCATTGTAAGAGGAACACAGCTTCGAGAAACAACAGAGTTTCTTTATAGAAGCGGAGCGAAGGAAGTGCATGTCCGTCCGGCATGTCCACCATTGTTATATGGATGTAAATATCTGAACTTCTCCAGATCAAAATCAGAGATGGAACTGATCACAAGACGTGTGATCCGTGAAAGAGAAGGAGATGACTGCCCACAGGAGATCCTGGATGAATATGCAGATCCGACAACAGAGCGTTATGTACAGATGATTGAAGATATCCGCAAGCTGCAGAATTTTACATCCCTGCGCTATCACAGACTGGACGATCTTCTTGATTCAATTGGAATTGATCCGTGCAAGATTTGTACATATTGTTTTAACGGAAAAGAATAAAGGAAGATACAATAAAATCCCCAGATAGCAAAATCTGTTATCCGGGGATTTTATTATTGTATATTGATTGCTAATTCTGGACGCTCTGTCTGGAATCAGTTATAATTAATGTATAAATTACCGCGGAGGTGTATGATGTCTGCATTTGTTACATTAGAAGATGTAAAGAAAAGTTACCACATGGGAGAAGTGGAAATCCTTGCGGCAGCAGGGATGGATTTTACAATTGAAAAAGGAGAATTTGCAGTAGTTGTAGGTCCCAGTGGAGCGGGTAAGACAACCGTGCTTAATATCCTTGGAGGCATGGATACAGCGACTTCCGGCAATGTCTGGGTGGATGGTGAGAATATTGCCACTTATAAGGCAAAGAAACTGACGGCATACCGGAGAGATGATATCGGTTTTGTATTTCAGTTTTATAATCTGATTCCGAATCTGACAGCACTGGAGAATGTAGAGCTGGCGCTTCAGATCTGTAAAAATCCGATGGATGCCAGAGAAGTGCTGGAAGAAGTCGGACTAGGAGAACGGACAGACAATTTCCCGGCGCAGTTATCCGGTGGAGAACAGCAGCGTGTATCCATTGCAAGAGCACTTGCAAAGAATCCGAAACTGCTGCTTTGTGATGAACCGACGGGAGCGCTGGACTACAATACAGGTAAATCTATTTTAAAATTATTACAGGATACCTGCCGGAAAAAAGGCATGACAGTGATCCTGATCACGCACAATCAGGCGATTGCACCGATGGCAGACCGTGTGATCAAGATCAAGAACGGAAAAGTTGCAGAGATTGTGGAAAATAAGAATCCGGTATCAGTAGATACGATAGAGTGGTAGAAGAGTATGAAAGTAACGCACAAAGATTTTCTAATGGAATTAAAGAAAAGCCCGGGAAGATTCCTTTCTATGCTGTTTATCGTAGCATTGGGAGTTGCTTTTTTCTCCGGTATCCGTGCATCGGAACCGTCCATGCGTGTGACCGGGGATGCTTATTTTGACGGCGCAGATCTGATGGATGTGAAAGCAGTCAGTACACTTGGAATTACCGGGGAAGACATACAGGTATTTAACGAGGCAGATACGATAGAAAAGGCAGAGGGCGCATACAGTGCAGATGTACTGAGCGATACAAAAGATGACCAGTTTGTACTGCATATGATGACGCTTCCAAAGAATATGAACAAAGTGACTGTATCTAAAGGGCGTATGCCAGAGAAGGCAGGAGAATGTCTGGCGGATGAAGAGATGGATTACAAGATCGGCGACCGTATTGTTGTAAAGTCCGGGACGGATGATCCGCTTTCGGATACATTAACGACAGATACGTATACGGTAGTTGGAATTGGTAACAGCCCGTGCTATATTTCTTTTAACCGTGGCAGTACAACGATCGGCAAAGGAACGATAGATGGATTTCTCGTAGTAAGCGAGGATACCTTTGCGCTAGATACTTATACAGAGGCGTGTATGCAGGTAAAGGGTACAAAAACACTGACTGCATATACGGATGCATATGAGAAAAAAGTGGAAAAAGCAACGGATCAAATCGAAACATTGGGAAAAAAACGCGGCAGAATCCGAAGGCAGGAATTAGTTGATGAAGCAAATGATAAGATTGCAAAAGCAGAGAAGAAGTTAGAAAAAGGCAAAAAGACGTCCGGTGAAAAATTAAAAAAAGCGGAAAAGAAGATCAAAGACGGAGAAAAGAAACTTTCGGCTGGAAAGAAAGAATTAGCGGATGGCAGACAGAAACTTGTCAATGCCAGGAAAACACTGAAAGCAAAAGAAAAAGAACTGGATCAGGGAGAAAAAGAATACCGCGCAGGGAAAGCACAGTTAAGAGCCGGCAGACAGAAATTAAAAAAAGGCTGGAGTGAATATCGCGCAAATGAAGCGCAGTATGAGCAGATGTCAGCCCAGATGGCGGGGATAGAAGCGGCGACATCACAGCTTGCCGAGGCAAAAGCCAAGCTGGAAGCCGGAAAAAAGGAACTTGAGGCGTCCGAAGCAAAACTTACTGCAAGTGAGAGAAAACTTGCAAAAGCAAAATCGAAGCTTAAGTCCGGACGAAAGCAGATAAAGAATGCTTACAGGGAAATTTTGGAACAGGAAAAGAAGCTTACAAAAGGAGAGCAGGAGTTTACTGAGAGTGAAAAGAAATTAGAAAAAGCGAAAGCCAGCTACAAAAAAGGTAAAAAAGAAGCACAGGAGAAGATCAAAAAAGCAGAGAAAAAAGTATCCGATGCGAAAAAGAAGGTTGCGGATATCCCAAAAGCAAAATGGTATATCGCAGACCGGAATGACTTGCCGGAGTATACAGGCTATGGTGAGAATGCGGATCGGATGCGAGCAATCGGAAAAGTCTTCCCGGTGATTTTTTTCCTCGTAGCAGCGCTTATTAGTCTGACCAATATGACGCGAATGGTAGAAGAACAGAGAACACAGATCGGAACGATGAAAGCGCTTGGATATGGAAAAGCAGCAATTGCGTCAAAATATATCGGCTATGCATTGCTTGCTTCGGCGATTGGAAGCGTTATGGGATTTTTGATCGGTGAAAAGATCTTCCCGTTTATTATCATATATGCATACGGAATTATGTATTTACATATACCGGAGATCCTGATTCCGTATCACTGGGGCTATGCAGCGTTTGCTTCAGGTGTGGCAGTAGCATGCACATTGCTTGCAACGATAGAAGCCTGCTACCGGGAGCTGGGAGGAACACCGGCTGTGCTGATGCGCCCGCCGGCACCGAAGATTGGAAGAAGAGTCTTCCTGGAACGAATTGGATTTCTATGGAAACATTTAAGTTTTACTTGGAAGTCTACCGTCCGTAATCTGATGCGGTATAAGAAACGTTTTTTCATGACAATATTTGGAATTGGCGGCTGTATGGCATTGATGCTCGTCGGATTTGGACTCCGGGATTCCATCTTCGAGATTGCCGACTTACAGTACAGCGAGATTCAGTATTACGATGGAAGTGTCTATTTAAAAGAGAATCTGACGGAAAAAGAAATCGATAATCTGGATGATTTCCTTACAAAAGACTCGGATGTGATTCGTCATATGAAAGCGAAGATGCAATCCGTAACACTTGCAAAAGGAAAGAAAAAGCGGGCGACATATGAGTGCGTGTTTGGTGAGCCGGAAGATGTCAGAGACTACGTGCATTTCAGAGACAGAAGAAGCCATACGCCTTATAAACTGACAGACGATGGAGCAATTATCAGTGAGAAGACGGCGAAGCTTTTAAATGCGAAGGCAGGCGATACGATCCGGATTAAGGACGAGGAAAATGGAGATAAAAAAGTAAAGATCCTAAAAATCTGTGAGAATTACATGGGGCATTATCTCTATCTGACACCTGCCTGCTATGAGAAGATCTATGGCGAGAAGCTGGAGTATAACTGTTTCTTATTTACGATACGTGATGGATATTCCCAGAAACAGAAGGAAGATGCAGGAAAGAAGATACTGGCAAGGAAAGAAGTGTTGAATGTCAGTTATATGCATGAGATCAGAGAACAGCTTGATGATATGCTGAAAAGCCTGAATCTTGTTATTGTAGTACTGATTATTTCAGCAGGTATGCTTGCATTTGTCGTACTTTATAATCTGAATAACATTAATATTGCTGAGAGACAGAGAGAGCTTGCAACACTGAAAGTACTTGGATTTTATGATCAGGAAGTAGGAGCTTATGTGTATCGTGAGAATCTGATCCTGACGCTTATAGGAGCGGGTGTAGGAATTGGGATCGGAAGGATTCTGCATCTGTTTATCATCCAGACAGTAGAAGTGGATGCGGCAATGTTCGGACGCAATATCAATCCGCCGAGTTATCTGTACAGTTTCCTGTTTACGGTACTGTTTTCAATCATTATAAATGGTGTGATGTATTTTAAACTCCGCAAGATTGATATGGTAGAATCACTGAAAAGTGTGGAATAAAGATAAAAGCAGCATAATTTATAAAAACTTTATAAAGTTCAAAGAATTATTAGCACTCTGTTTAAAAGAGTGCTAATTTTCTGTTGACTTTTGAAAATGAGAGGCTTATTATATCCTTTAGAGAAGAATGGCGGGGAATCCGCATGATAAAAAATAGAAATAGGAGTGATTAAAATGGCAGCAAAAAAAGGTAGTTTATCGATCAGCAGTGAAAATATTTTCCCGATTATTAAAAAATGGGTATATTCCGATCATGATATTTTCGTTCGTGAGATGGTATCCAATGGGTGCGATGCGATCACAAAATTAAAAAAACTGGATATGATGGGAGAGTATCAGCTTCCGGATGGATATAAACCAAAGATTACTGTAGAAGTAAACCCGGAAGAGAAGACTTTGAAATTTACAGATAACGGTGTTGGAATGACAGCTGATGAAGTGGAAGAGTATATTACACAGATTGCATTTTCCGGAGCAACACAGTTTCTTGAGAAGTATAAGGACAAGACAACAGAAGACGATATGATCGGACATTTCGGTCTTGGATTCTATTCTGCATTTATGGTAGCAGACGCAGTGCATATTGATACTTTATCTTATAAAGAAGGCGCAAAACCGGTACATTGGGTAAGCGAAGGCGGCACAGAGTATGAGATGGAAGAGGGAACGAAGACAGAAATCGGTTCCACAATGACACTGTATCTGAACGAGGACAGCCTGGAGTTTGCAAATGAATATCGTGTCAGAGAAGTACTCGAGAAATATTGTTCATTCATGCCGGTAGAGATTTTCCTTTCAAAAGAAGGAGCAGAACCGGAATATGAGACTATCGATGAGGCAGATCTTAAAGAGGATGATGTTGTCGTAGAGCACATTCACGAAGAAGCCAAGATGGAAGAAAAAGAAAATGAGAACGGCGAGAAAGAAATGGTAGAGACAGAGCCGGCAAAAGAGAAAGTCAAGATTGAGAAGCGTCCGGTTTCTTTAAGCGATATACATCCACTGTGGACAAAACATCCAAATGAGTGTTCCGATGAAGATTATCAGGAATTTTACCGCAAAGTATTTCTGGATTACAAAGAGCCACTGTTCTGGATCCATTTGAATATGGATTATCCATTTAACTTGAAAGGTATTCTGTATTTCCCGAGAATCAATACAGAGTATGAATCCGTAGAAGGAACGATCAAGTTGTATAACAATCAAGTATTTATCGCTGATAATATTAAAGAAGTAATTCCAGAATTCCTGATGGTATTAAAAGGAGTTATCGACTGTCCGGATCTGCCACTTAACGTATCCAGAAGCGCTCTGCAGAATGATGGATTTGTAAATAAGATTTCTGAGTACATTTCCAAGAAAGTTGCAGATAAACTTGCCGGAATGTGTAAGACAAAGAGAGACGAGTATGAGAAATACTGGGACAGCATCAGCCCATTTATCAAATTCGGCTGCTTAAAAGATGAGAAGTTCTGTGACAAGATGAAAGATGCAATCCTGTTCAAGAACCTGGATCACAAATATCTGACGCTGAAAGACTGTATCGAAGAGAATGGCGGAGAAGTCGTAGAGCCGAACGATAAGAAAGAAGAAAATGGTGACGATAACAAAGTCGAAGAGATCAAGACAACCATCTACTATGTAACGGATGAGATCCAGCAGAGTCAGTACATCAACATGTTTAAGAATCAGGGACAGGATGCCGTAATTCTCGGACATAACATTGATTCTCCGTTCATCACACAGTTGGAGCAGAGAAATCCTACGATCCGCTTCCAGAGAATTGATGCAGATGTAACAGATACTGCAAAAGAAGAAGTTGCCGAAGAAGATCAGGAAACATTTAAGAAAACTTCTGACAGCCTGATCGAGATCTTCCGCAAGGAACTTGGAAACGATAAACTGGATGTGAAGATTGCCAAATTAAAAGACGAGAATGTAGCTTCCATGATCACTTTATCCGAGCAGAGCCGTCGTATGCAGGAAATGATGAAGATGTACGGTATGAATGACATGGGCATGGATCTTGGTGGAGAGAGTACTTTAATCCTGAATGCAAATCATCCACTTGTACAGTATGTTGTAGACCATGCAGACAGCGAGAATACAAGTGTGATCTGCAAACAGCTTTATGACTTGGCAATGCTTGCACACAAACCGCTGAATCCAGAAGAAATGACAGCATTTGTCAAGAGAAGCAATGAGATTATGATGTTGCTGACAAAATAATGAATGGTCAGATTTTGGAAGAAAAGCCAATAAAGATAAATAAAAGAAAATAAGATTAAAGTGCCGGGGAAGCAGGAATGTAAGATGATGTTCTGCTTTCCCGGTACTTTGATGCTGTGAAAATTTTTTATTATAATAGTCTGCACAATTCTGTCCTATATTCGCATATTGTGAAGTTTACACAGAGACTGACGTATCGAGATCACTTTCCAGCAAAAAAGAGCGGACATACTGATCCCACGCGTGTTCCAGAGACTTGTCCAGAGTGAAAGTGCGAAGTGAAGTCCCTGTAATGCAGTGAAGATCTGTACCGTCATAATGGAAATTCAGATACAGCCCCTGGATATCCCCGGCAGTGAATCCGGTAAGTTGCTCTTTCTTTAAAAAGGCATCAAAATGGGATGGAGCCAGAGAAAGGACAATCTTGAAATTCAAAGGGGTACGCTGACCGCGGATGATACGGAAGCAGTGTTCGCGCACATCTTTCCAACGGGCATGTGTCTCAGCCGGTTGTTCATCAAAAAAGTCTTTCTGTAAAAATCCATCTATTGTAAATCTGTTAAATGTTGTAATATCCGCTTCGATAAAGGAAAATTTGTCGAATGTTTCTTTGAGAAGCAGGTGTGACATAGAGACTTTCGCCTTGAGAGATAAAGTAATCATAGAAATCTCCTTTCTGAACTTTTATTATAACAAGAAAATGGAAATAATTCATCAAAAAGCATAAGAAATGCTCTCTTTTTTTTTGAATACAAATGTGGTATAATAAGTGTTTAGATTAGAAGTGGTATGCAAAAAATGAACGGGGTATGGGAATATGATCAGACTGAATAAATACCTCAGTGCAGCGGGAATCTGCTCAAGAAGAGAGGCAGACCGGCTCATTGAAAGCGGACGCGTTACTGTAGACGGAAAACGTGCAGTACCAGGCATGCATGTGTCCGAAAATCAGATTGTAAAAGTCGGTAAGAAGACGGTTCATACGGGCAATGAAAGAATCGTACTTGCAGTGAACAAACCGGTTGGAATTATCTGCACAGAGGACAGACGGACGAAGAATAATATTATCCGTTTTCTGGATTATCCACAACGGATTACTTACGCAGGAAGACTGGACAAAGATTCGGAAGGTCTTCTTATTATGACGAATGACGGAGATCTCATCAACCGTATGATGCGTGCAAGATATGCACATGAGAAAGAATACAAAGTAACAGTGGACAGACCGCTTACAGATGCTTTTATCCGGGAAATGTCGGAAGGCGTGCACATTACAGACAAAGAGAAGAAGCTGGATGCAGTAACAAGACCTTGTAAAGTAACAAAGATTGGGAAATATACATTTTCCATTGTTCTCACACAGGGGCTGAACAGACAGATCCGCAGGATGTGCAGTGCACTTGGATATGAAGTGAAGAAGCTGGTACGTACCAGAATCATGAATATAGAACTGAAAGATCTAAAGACAGGAGCTACTCGAAAATTAACAGATCAGGAGTTAAAAGAACTATATGAGCAGACAGAAACAGGAACGAATGCAGGAGCTGGTAACGCTTCTGAACCGCGCAGCTAAAGCTTATTATCAGGATGCGCAGGAGATTATGAGCAATCTGGAATACGACAGGTTGTATGATGAGCTGACAAAGCTGGAAGCGGAATTGGGGATTACTTTATCCGACAGCCCGACCGTGAATGTCGGTTATGAAGTATTGAGTGAACTGCCAAAAGAGCGGCATGAAAGTCCGATGCTTTCGCTTGATAAGACAAAAGAAGTTGAAGATCTGAAACGTTTTGTCGGTGACCAGAAAGCAATGATGTCCTGGAAGATGGACGGGCTGACGATCGTTCTGACATACAGAGACGGTACGCTTTTTAAAGCCGTAACAAGAGGCAATGGGGAAGTCGGAGAAGTTATCACGAACAATGCCCGCGTATTCAAAAATATTCCGCTTAAGATCAGCTATCAGGGCGAACTGCTTCTCCGTGGAGAAGCAATTATAGGATATAAGGATTTTGAAAAAATAAATGAAGAGATCGCAGATATCGATGCACGTTACAAAAATCCACGTAATTTGTGCAGTGGTTCTGTAAGACAGTTGAATAACGAGATTACAGCGAAGAGAAACGTCCGGTTTTATGCATTTACATTAGTACAGGCAGATGGTGTGGATTTCCATAATTCCAGAGAGAAACAGATGGATTGGCTGAGAGAACAGGGCTTTGAAGTTGTGGAACACGTCATGGTGACAAGAGATCAAGTAGAAGATGCTGTGGCAGAATTTTCCCGGAAAATCGTGGACAATGATTTCCCATCGGATGGACTGGTACTTGTTTATGACGATATTGCATACGGAAGATCGCTGGGAAGAACAGCGAAGTTCCCACGCGATTCCTATGCATTTAAATGGGCAGATGAGCAGGTGCGCACGAAGCTTCTGGAGATTGAGTGGAGTCCGTCGAGAACAGGACTTATCAATCCGGTGGCAATCTTTGAACCGGTAGAACTGGAGGGCACAACAGTCAGCCGTGCCAGTGTGCACAATATCAGTATTATGGAAGAGCTGGAACTGGGGATTGGCGATGAGATTGAAGTTTACAAAGCGAATATGATCATTCCACAGATCGCAGAGAATTTGACGAGAAGTGGCGTGCGTGATATTCCGGAAGTCTGTCCGGTCTGTGGCGGTAAGACAGAGATCCGCCAGGTGAGCAATGCAAAAGCACTTTATTGTACGAATCCGGAGTGTCAGGCAAAGCATATTAAATCGTTCTCTTTATTTGTAAGCAGGGATGCGTTGAATATTGAGGGATTATCAGAATCCACGCTGGAGAAATTCATAGACAGAGGATATGTAAAGGAATTTGCGGATTTGTTTCATCTGGATCGTTACGAAGAAGAAATCAAAGAAATGGAAGGTTTCGGCGAGAAATCTTTTAATAATCTTAAGGCAAGTGTGGAAAAAGCGAGAGAGACAACACTTCCGCAGGTGTTATATGGTCTTGGAATTGCCAATGTAGGACTGTCCAATGCGAAAGTTATCTGCAAAGAATTTAAAAATGATTTGGATGCCATGCTGCATGCAGATGCGGAACAGTTAAGTGAGATTTCAGGTATCGGAGCTGTGATCGCAGGAACATTTACGGCATATTTCCAGAATCCGGCACATGTAGGACAGCTTAAGAATCTGCTTGGAGAACTGAAAATTCACGCAGAAGAAGGAGAAGCAAAAGAGCAGATCTTTGGAGGCGTTAATTTTGTCATTACAGGCAGTGTTACACATTTTGCAAATCGTAAAGAAGTGAAAGAATTAATCGAAAGTCTCGGAGGAAAAGTAACCGGATCGGTGACTTCCAAGACGAATTATCTTATTAATAATGATATTACATCTACATCGTCGAAGAATAAAAAGGCAAATGAACTGGGAATTCCGATCATCTCAGAAGAGATGTTTCTTGAAATGCTGGACGGTCGGCAGGCAGGGGAATAACCATACACGATAGGTTGAAACAACAGATACAAATATAGATATAGAAAGGAAGAGACAATGCCAGATCAGAATAATAATAATGAATTTGAAGAACAGAAAGAAGAAGTAGAAAAAGTGGAAACTTCCGGTGTGGAATCTACAAAGGAAGATTCCGACGATGATTATGAGAAAATCTGCTTTATCTGCAGACGTCCGGAAAGTGTAGCAGGAAAGATGATCGAACTGCCGAATCATATCTGTGTGTGCAACGACTGCATGCAGAAGAGTTTTGATGCAATGAACAGCGGACAGATCGACTACAGTCAGCTTATGAACATGCCGGGTGTTCAGGTTATGAACATGGCAGATCTGGAAAATATGATTCCGAAACAGCAGAAAGTGAAGAAGAAAAAAGAAGGCGAAGAGCGTACTCCGCTTGTAGATATCAATAATCTTCCAGCACCACATAAGATCAAAGCCAAGCTGGACGAGTATGTAGTCGGACAGGAGTACGCCAAAAAAGCAATGTCTGTAGCAGTTTACAATCATTACAAACGTGTGGCAACCGATACGATGGATGATATCGAGATCGAGAAATCCAACATGTTGATGATCGGACCTACAGGTTCCGGTAAGACATATCTTGTAAAGACACTGGCACGGATTCTGGATGTGCCGCTTGCAATTACAGATGCAACTTCCCTGACGGAAGCAGGATACATAGGTGATGATATTGAGAGTGTCGTTTCAAAACTGCTTGCAGCAGCGGATAATGATGTGGAAAAGGCAGAGCAGGGAATTATTTTCATTGATGAGATCGATAAGATCGCCAAGAAGAAAAATTCCAGCCAGAGAGATGTCAGCGGTGAGTCTGTGCAGCAGGGAATGTTAAAACTGTTAGAGGGCAGTGACGTGGAAGTTCCGGTTGGTGCAAACAGCAAGAATGCTATGGTGCCACTGACTACGATCAATACAAAGAACATTCTCTTTATCTGTGGAGGAGCTTTCCCGGATTTGGAGAATATTATCAAAGAACGTCTGACAAAACAGTCTTCCATCGGTTTCGGAGCAGATCTGAAAGACCGTTTTAATGGGGATAAAGATCTTCTGTCGAAAGTAACAACAGAAGATTTAAGAAGCTTTGGTATGATTCCGGAGTTTTTAGGACGTCTGCCAATCGTATTTACCTTAAAAGGATTAGATAAAGATATGTATATCAAGATCTTAAAAGAGCCAAAGAATGCGATATTGAAACAGTATCAGAAGCTACTTGCTCTCGATGAGGTGGATCTGGAATTTGATGAAGGTGCACTGGAGGCAATTGCGGAAAAAGCAATGAAAAAGGATACCGGTGCCAGAGCACTCCGTGCGATCATCGAAGAATTTATGCTGGATATCATGTATGAGATTCCAAAAGATGACAGTATCGGGCGCGTTGTCATCACCAAAGCATATATTGAAGGTAACGGAGGACCTGTCATTACATTAAGAGGACAGGATGTACCCCGGTTATCATAAAGAAAGCCGAAGTATTTTCGACGAAAAAAACAACAAAAGGATGAGACAAAGGAGGAAATGAAAAATGGAAACAATCATCCCAGCATGGCTTTGCATCCCATTTGCAGGACTGCTTCTGTGCATTGCGGTTATGCCGCTTGTGAAAGCTACCTGGTGGGAGAAGAACCAGCCATTGGTTGTAGCTATGTGGTCACTGTTATTTGTGATTCCATATGCAGTGAAGTATGGAGTAGGGGATTCTGTAGAGACCGTATTAGAATGTGTACTCAATGATTACCTTACATTTATTATTCTGCTGTTTGGATTATTCTGTGTAGCAGGAAATATTACACTGGAGGGAGATTTCGCAGGATCACCGAGACTTAATGTCGCGGTACTTGCATTCGGAACACTTCTTTCCAGCTGTATCGGTACGACAGGAGCCAGTATGCTGCTTGTAAGACCGGTACTGAAAATGAACGCATGGAGAAGAAACAAACGCCAGCTTATGGTATTCTTTATCTTTCTGGTATCGAATATGGGAGGGTGCTTAACACCAATCGGTGATCCACCGCTTCTGATGGGCTTTATGCGAGGCGTACCATTTTTCTGGAGCTTACATTTATTACCGATACTGTTATTTAATATGGTAATTATATTGAGTATATTTTATTTTATGGACAGACGTGCATACCGGAAAGATATTGCAAGAGGTCTGAAACCGGATATCAGTAAACCGGGAACAGATTTTCGGATTTCCGGACTGCACAATGTTATTTTCCTTGTGATGATCGTTGCAGCCGTCATCTTAAGCGGAACACTTCCGAATATGCCGATGTTCCAGGATGCATCCGGAAATGTACGCGGACTTCACATTTTCCGTGAAGTAACATTAACTTATCCGGCAATCATAGAGATTGTCATTATCTTACTGGCAGCTTATCTGTCCTTTAAGACGACAGACGAGTCGATCCGTACGAAGAACCATTTTACATGGGGAGCAATCCAGGAAGTTGCAGTTCTGTTTGTAGGAATCTTCATTACTATGCAGCCTGCACTGATGCTTCTGAAATCTTACGGACCGAACCTTGGAATTACCAAACCGTTCCAGATGTTCTGGGCAACCGGAGCACTGTCAAGCTTCCTGGATAATACACCGACTTATCTGGTATTCCTGACAACAGCGGGTACGCTTGGATTTACAAAAGGTATGGTAACATCCGTAGGTACGATTTCTGTGAAAATGTTGACTGCAATTTCCTGCGGTGCAGTATTTATGGGAGCAAATACTTACATTGGAAATGCACCGAACTTCATGGTGAAGTCCATTTCTGATGAAAACGGTGTGCGTATGCCATCGTTCTTTGGATATATTATATGGTCACTGTTGTTCTTAGTTCCGGTATTCATTATCGACATGCTGGTATTCTTTATATAGGAGGTGCAGATTATGGAAGAGAATCAGAAGAAATGCTATGAGATTGCAGAACGTATCTATGATCTGGACGTAAAAGTATATGAAAGTGTGGGATCTGCACTTGGACGAACCTTTACGGATGACCGACAGACCTGTGTGGAGAATCTGACCAGATTAATGACGCTGCGTCCACAGGGACATCTGCTTCGAAGTGAGCTGGCACTGATCAGCAACATGGCAAGGACGATCAAAGACGAAGAAGTAAAAGCAGAAGTTATGACGGAGTATGATGCGATCTTGAAAGCAGTCGCAGAACTTCCGGACGGCTTTGGAAAAGTAGATATCCTGAATAAAAAACGTGCAAAACTGAATACAGCGCGCACGAAGAAAAAGTTTAAGAAGGGCGATCATCTTGTGATCTGTATCGGAAGAACACAGGGAAGCGCCGGAAATGATATTGGTTTCGCATTGGCAGATGCACTACACATTAATTATTATGATGTAGAGATCCTGCAGGAAGTATTAAAACGTCTGGATGTGACAAATGATGCGAAAGTCAGTGGCGATAAGGATCAGGACGGACTGATTGAAGACAAATATCAGAAAAATTTCGGTGAAGCCAAAGGATTGAAACAGAAATTACATGATTTTAATCGCTATCATGGACTGAATAAGGACGATGCAATTTTCTTTAACCAGAGCGATCTTCTCTGCAAGATGGCAAAAGAAGAAGACTTTGTTGTTATGGGACGCTGTGCGGATGTAATTCTTGCAAATAACCATATCCCACATATCAGTATTTTTATTACGGCGCCATTTGAACAGCGCGTAAAGAGATACATGGAGATCAACAATTTAAGTCTGAAACAGGCTGTTCATGAACTTAAGAAGATGGACAAAAAGCACAGGAAATATTTCCAGTTTTACAGTGGTGTAAAATGGGGAGACGCAGAGAATTACGATATCTGCTTTAACAGTGCAAGTTATGGAATTGAGGATTCGGTAGAGATCATTGAGCGTATGTTGAATAAGATTCCGGGTGTATCATGGAATAAGAAAGAGGCATAACGTTTCAGACTATATGGTGTCATAAAAATGACAGGCATAGAAAAAGAAAACTGTCTCATATACTTAGAAAAAAGTATATGAGGCAGTTTTTTATGAATAAAATGACATGCCGAGAGAAGATCCTATCCCAGGATTACTGGGATTTTATACTTCCGGGAGACCGGGGGAAAATGGCAGATAATATACCGGAGAATTCATACTGCAGGCAGCAGATGGATTTTGGCTATGAGAGTGTTTCGGTAGATAAAAGCTTGCTGTCCCCACTTAACATAGAAGAATACTGGTATAATTCCATTCCGAACTGTTATACACTTCTGGACAGTACAGGAACAAATAATGATGCATTAAACAGTGCAGGAATCCTGCAGGTGCAGAATTATCCAACACTCCGGCTGATGGGAGAGGGAGTTATGATCGGATTTCTGGATACTGGAATCGACTATCGGAATCCGGTGTTTCAAAATATTGATGGAAGCACCAGAATTGCCGGACTCTGGGATCAGACCATTCAGACGGGCAATGCGCCGAAGGCATTTGATTACGGAAGTGAATATAGAGAAGAAACATTAAATGAAGCATTGCGTTCGGAAGATCCACTGTCGATTGTTCCAACCACTGATACGAATGGACATGGAACTTATCTTGCAAGCATTGCTGCCGGAAATGCCGATGTAAATACACAGTTTCTTGGGGCGGCGCCAGAAGCAATCTTAGGAATTGTAAAATTAAAAGAAGCGAAGAATTATCTCCGGGATTTTTACTTGATCCGGGAGGATGCCGTCTGTTATCAGGAAAATGATATTATGGCGGGGCTTAAATATCTGAATGACCTTGCTGAAAATGAAGGTCTTCCGCTCGTACTGTGCATTGCGCTTGGAACGAATTTTGGCGGTCATAATGGAACGACACTATTATCGCGGATTCTGGATCAGTATGCACTTCAATTAAACAGGAGTGTTGTGATTGGTGGTGGAAATGAAGCTGCCATGCGCCATCATTTTTCTTATACAATTTCAGAAAAAATGTCACAGCCAGTCACAGCAGAGATTCGGGTTGGGAGTGGGATCAATGGATTTGTCGCAGAACTCTGGACGAAGCTTCCGATGGTTGTTACGATTGTGCTCATTTCCCCGTCCGGTGAGCGGACGAGGCAGGTGGCGTTCCGGCAGGGCTACCGCTATAATTTTGTATTTACCTTTGAACGGACAGAAGTTATGGTGGAATACAGGCTGTTGCTGGAAAATAACGATTCTCAGCTTCTATTTATGCAATTTAAAAATCCGGTTGCAGGAATCTGGAAAATAGAGATCGAATCCGCGACAGATGCAGGAGGTGAAGTGCATTTGTGGCTTCCGGTGCAGGAGTTTTTAGAAGGAGAAGTGTATTTTCTGGAAGCGAATCCGGATGTCACGCTGACAGAGCCGGGAAGCACAGAAAATGCAATGACAGTGGCGTATTATAACAGTGTGGATAATGCGGTTGATATTAATTCGGGAAGAGGTTATACTAGAAGTAATCTCATAAAGCCGGATTTTACAGCTCCGGGGGTGCGTATTACAGGTGCATCAGGGGAAGACCGGTGGGTTACAAGAAGTGGCTCTAGTGCCGGAACTGCAGTGGCAGCAGGTGCGGCGGCGCTGCTTACCGAATGGATACTGGAACAGCCGGGAGCGAAAGGCGTGAATTCCAGCCAGATCCGCAACATTATCATTCTGGGAGCGGAGAATCTTCCGGAGATGGAGCGACCGAACCGGCAGTGGGGATATGGAAAGATGGATGTCTATCATTCATTGGATACTTTACGAAGACTATAGAAAACGAAGGAGAATGACTTATGGTAGATTTTTTTGAAGATTTAGGAAGAAAGATATCCGATGTTGCAAATGATATTGGAAAGAAGACAGAGGACACGATTGAAATACAGAAACTGAAAAGTGATATGCGCACTCTGCGTCGTGCAAACGACAGAGATCTTATGGATATGGGACGTATGGTTTATGACAAATTTGTACAGGGGGAGATTTCCGACCTTGATTATGTTGCAGTATGTGAATCCATTGAAAAACGTGACGAAGAGATGAAGAAGATTGCAGAGGAGATTCAGCATATCAAAGGAGTTTTATAATGGGAAAGTTTGCAGCCGGTGGTATATTTGCCGGACTTCTTGGAATCGATCAGGCGGTGAAGCAGTATATAGAAGAAAATTATGATGAAGAACGGGAAGAGAAGACGAAGATTCCCGGAGTGCTTCTTAGGAAGTTTTACAACAAAGGGCTGATCTTCAGTAGTTTTGAAAAACATTCGGGACTGCCTTTGAAAGTGTCTTTGATCGGAACAGGAGTTATATTTCTGGCAGATGTGAAGGTATTTTTCTGTAAGGGGAGAAAGCTTTGCAAAGCAGGACTTACGCTTGTAACAGCAGGTGCCATCAGCAATACATATGACCGGATCATGAAAGGTGCAGTTGTGGATTATATTGGCTACGACGGAAAGCATAAGTTGCTTAGAAGCCTGACTGCGAATCTTGCCGATTTCTACGTAGTGATCGGGATTATGCTGGCACAGCTTGGACGTGGAAAGCGATAGGACAATTTCATAGATTTTAAAAGAATGTTATAAAGTACCGTTTTTGATTGTTATTTATAGTAGAACAGTGAAAACGGTACTTTATGTTTTAATGTCACGCAATCAGAATGGGATTAGCAGAGCGTATCCTGCTTGGTGTATAAAAAGACCATACTTCATATGAAGTATGGTCTTTCACTGAACACTTATTTTAGATATTTGAGCTGTCTACTTGACAGGGTGCATACCATAACTGCCGGAGCAGTTTAAATCTTCATATTATACGTTTATTTCTGGTTTTCATTTACTTCCTGCATTTTCATAGCACGAACTTTTAACGGCAGTCCGAACAGGTTGATGAATCCGTCAGCGTCATGGTGATCATACAGATCTCCGGTAGTGAAGCTTGCAAGAGATTCATTATACAGAGAGTATGGAGAAGTTGTTCCGGCTTTGATGATATTTCCTTTGTAAAGTTTGAACTTCACTTCACCAGTTACATATTCCTGTGTGCTCTCAATAAATGCCTGGATTGCTTCACGCAGTGGTGTAAACCATTTTCCTTCGTATACAACCTGGGATAATTTCTTAGCCATCTGCTCTTTTACTTCGTATGTAGCACGGTCTAAGATCAGCTCTTCTAACTGCTGGTGTGCTTCGTAAAGGATTGTTCCACCAGGAGTCTCATATACACCACGGGATTTCATACCAACGACACGGTTCTCAACGATATCAATGATTCCGATACCATGTTTTCCACCGAGTTCATTCAGTTTGCGGATGATGTCAGAAACTTTCATAGCCTCTCCGTTGATTGTCTTCGGAACACCTTTTTCAAATGTCATTGTAACATATTCGCCTTTGTCTGGAGCTTTCTCAGGTGTAACACCTAATACAAGCATGTCGTCATAGTTTGGCTCGCATGCAGGATCTTCCAGTTCCAGTCCTTCGTGGCTGATGTGCCATAAGTTACGGTCACGACTGTAGCTGTGGCTGGCGTCGAATGGAAGGTCGATTCCGTGTGCTTTACAATAAGCAAGCTCGTCTTCACGGGACTGCATTGTCCAGATGTCTGTCATTCTCCATGGAGCGATGATCTTGATGTCCGGAGCCAGAGCACGGATACTTAACTCAAAACGGATCTGGTCATTTCCTTTACCGGTAGCACCGTGGCAGATAGCAACAGCACCTTCTTTACGTGCAATCTCAACCAGCTTTTTAGAAATTGCCGGACGAGCCATAGCAGTACCAATCAGATATTTGTCTTCGTAAACAGCATTTGCCTGAACACAAGGAACGATGTAGTTGTCAGCAAAATCATCTACGATATCTTCAATATATAATTTGGAAGCGCCTGACATTTTAGCTCTCTCTTCCAGTCCGTCCAGCTCTTCTCCCTGTCCACAGTCTACGCAGCAACAGATAACTTCATAACCGAAAGTCTCTTTTAACCACGGAATAACTGCTGTTGTGTCAAGTCCACCTGAATAGGCAAGTACTACTTTTTCTTTCATATGTATATCCTCCTGAAATGTATTTTTATAAAATGCTTAATTATTTGCGATTGCAAAGTTAACTATACACTATATGTTATAAATATGCAAGGAAAAAATAGAAAATACTTGCATATTATACATGTTAGCTGTATAATTATTCACATACTAATGAAAAAGGGACAGGGGGATTTCAGTTTGGGACGGGGATTTTCTAAAAAAGCCCCGTCCCAAACTGGACAACTCCCGAAAATGGGTTTACTATAAAAAACACGAATGTTCAACTAGTAAGTATAAAAATACATCAGGAGGATGACGTATATGATTAAGGTGGGAATTATCGGAGCAACCGGATATGCCGGAGGCGAACTTGTGAGAATTTTATCTGCACATAAGGATGCGCAGATTGTATGGTATGGCTCCAGAAGTTATATAGATCAGAAATATGCAGATGTGTATCGCAACATGTTTGAGATCGTAGACGCAAAATGTCTGGATGATAATATGGAAGAACTTGCAAAGCAGGCAGATGTAATCTTTACGGCAACGCCGCAGGGTTTCTGTGCTTCGATGATGTCAGAGGAGATTTTGGCCCAGACAAAGATCATTGACTTGAGTGCAGATTACCGGATCAAGGATGTAGCTACTTATGAAAAATGGTATGGAATCGCACATAAGAGTCCACAGTTTATTAAGGAAGCAGTATACGGACTGTGTGAGATCAACCGTGAAGATGTGAAGGGCGCAAGACTGGTAGCGAATCCGGGATGTTATACAACATGTTCGATCCTGACAGCGTATCCGCTGGCAAAAGAAGGAATCATTGATATGAATACTTTGATCGTAGACGCCAAATCCGGTACGTCCGGAGCAGGAAGAGGGGCGAAGGTTCCGAATCTCTTCTGTGAAGTCAATGAGAACATGAAAGCATACGGTGTGGCAAGCCACAGACATACACCGGAGATTGAAGAGCAGTTAGGCTATGCATCCGGAGAAGAAGTGCTGATCAATTTCACACCGCATCTTGTGCCGATGAACCGCGGAATCCTTGCCACAGAGTATGCAACACTGAAAAAAGAAGTGACATATGAAGAGGTTAAAGCAATTTATGATAAATATTATAAAGATGAGAAATTTGTCCGTGTGCTTCCAAAAGATGTGTGCCCGGAGACAAAATGGGTAGAAGGAAGCAATTACGTTGATATCAACTTTAAGATCGATTCGAGAACAAACCGTATCATTATGATGGGCGCGATCGACAATCTGGTAAAAGGTGCAGCCGGACAGGCAGTACAGAACATGAATCTGATGTTCGGACTTCCGGAGACGGAGGGATTAGAACTGGTTCCAATGTTTCCATAAGGACAGGTTCAAACGAATTGTTTTGCCGGTTTGTCCCCAACGGAAAATACAGACAGAGGAGTAGAGAATATAGATGAATATAAGAGTAATGAAAATAGAAGATTTTGACCAGGTGCACGCACTCTGGATGAGCATTAAGGGCTTTGGTATCCGCAGTGTGGATGATTCCAGAGAAGGTGTGGAACGGTTTTTGAAGAGAAATCCAACCACAAGTGTAGTTGCAGAAGAGGATGGGAAAATCGTTGGAGCAATTCTCTGTGGGCACGATGGAAGACGAGGCTGTCTGTACCATGTATGTGTAGATGTGAACCACAGAATGAAGGGCATCGGAAAAGCCATGGTTGTATTTACGATGGAGGCACTGAAAAAAGAAGGAATCAACAAAGTATCCCTGATCGCATTTACACAGAATGATATCGGTAATGCATTCTGGAAAGAAATCGGCTGGACAAAAAGAGAAGATTTGAATTATTATGATTTTACACTGAATGAGGCAAATATTACAGCCTTCATACAGTAAGCAGTTTCATACAGATATGGCGAATAATAATCTGTGGGAATTATAGATGGAAGAACCGGCAGACGAGAACAAAAAAGAAAGGTGGAAGAAAGATGAAACAGGTAAAAGGCGGCGTAACCGCAGCAAAAGGATTTGAAGCAGCAAGTACAGCAGCAGGAATTAAATATAAAGACAGAACAGATATGGCATTGGTATACAGCCAGGTGCCATGCGTGGCAGCAGGAACTTTTACAACCAATGTTGTAAAGGCAGCTCCGGTAAAATGGGATCAGCAGGTTGTAAAGAGCGGTGCAAAAGCACAGGCAGTTATCGTAAACTCAGGAATTGCCAATGCATGTACCGGTGCAGAAGGATTTGGATACTGCAAAGACACTGCAGATGCAGCGGCAGCAGCACTTGGTGTGGCAGCAGACGGTGTCATGATCGGATCTACAGGTGTAATTGGAAAACAGATCCCGATCGATAAGCTGACAGCAGGAATCAAAGTACTGGCTGAGAAGAAAAATGACTCTCAGGAAAATGGTACAGAAGCAGCCAAAGCGATTATGACAACCGATACGTATGAGAAAGAACTTGCAGTCGAGATTGAAGTTGGTGGCAAGACTGTTACAATCGGTGGTATGGCAAAAGGTTCCGGAATGATCCACCCGAATATGTGCACAATGCTTGCATTTATTACTACAGATGCAGTCATTACAAAAGACGCGTTGCAGAAAGCGTTAAGCGAAGATGTCGGAGATACGTATAACATGATTTCTGTAGACGGAGATACATCTACCAATGATTCCGTTGTCCTTCTCGCAAATGGACTGGCTGAAAATCCGGAGATCACATACGGAACAGAAGATTATAAAAATTTCGCAGAAGCCTTACATACGATCAACGAATATCTGGCTAAAAAGATTGCAGGAGACGGCGAAGGCGCAACAGCATTATTTGAAGTAAAAGCAGTTGGCTGCGAGAGCGTAGAGCAGGCAAAGACACTTGCCAAATCCATCGTTTGCTCCAATCTTACAAAGACTGCAATCGCGGGACATGATGCGAACTGGGGAAGAATCCTCTGCGCAATGGGATATTCCGGAGCACAGTTTGATCCGGAGAAAGTAGATTTATTCTTCGAAAGTGCAGCAGGAAAGATCCAGATCATTGAAAATGGTACTGCCGTAGATTACAGCGAAGCAGAAGCTACTAAGATCCTGTCTGAGAAAGAAGTAACAGCAATCGCTGATGTGAAGATGGGTGAGAAAACAGCAACCGCATGGGGATGTGACCTAACACACGGATACATTGAGATCAATGCAGATTACCGTAGCTAATACGACAATAATTATGAATTTAAAGCGAGACAGATGATTCGATAAAAAGCAAAAATTACAGCCAGGGAAGGAGACACAGATGGAAAAATCAATGCAGAAATATCTGGATAAAGCAGAGGTACTGATAGAGGCACTTCCATATATCCAGCGTTTTAACCGTAAGATAATTGTTGTAAAATATGGCGGAAGCGCCATGGTAGATGAGGAACTGAAGGCAAGAGTCATTCAGGATGTTACACTTTTGAAATTGGTTGGTTTCAAACCGATCATCGTACACGGCGGTGGAAAAGAGATCAGCAAATGGGTTGGAAAAGTTGGCATGGAACCTCATTTTATCAACGGACTTCGTGTGACAGATGCCGATACAATGGAACTGGCTGAAATGGTGCTTGGAAAGGTAAATAAAAGTCTCGTCCAGCTTGTAGAAAGTCTTGGCGTCAGAGCAATCGGTATCAGTGGAAAAGACGGCGGGCTGCTGAAAGTAGACAAGAAATACGCAGACGGAGAAGATATCGGATTTGTCGGTGATGTAAAAGAAGTCAATGCAGATATTATTTTCGATCTGTTGGAGAAAGATTTTCTTCCGATCATTGCACCAATTGGTCTGGATGATGATTTTAATACTTACAATATTAATGCGGATGACGCGGCATGCGCGATCGCAAAAGCAATCAATGCAGAGAAACTTGCGTTCCTGACAGATATCGAGGGTGTTTACAAAGATCCAAAAGATCCATCAACTCTGATTTCTGAACTGAATGTATCAGAAGGAAAGAAACTGATGGAGGATGGATTTATCGGAGGCGGAATGTTACCGAAGCTTCATAATTGTATTGACGCCATTGAAAATGGTGTATCCAGAGTGCATATTCTGGACGGAAGGATTCCGCACTGTCTGCTTCTGGAGATCTTTACAAATAAAGGTATCGGAACTGCGATCAAGAATGATGTTGACGAGAGATATTATCACGGAGAATAAGCGATGAATAAATATATGAAAGAAACAAACGAGGCGTTACTGCACACCTACAATCAGTTTCCTGTTGTTTTAGAACACGGCGAAGGCGTGTATCTGTATGACACAGAAGGAAAGAAATATCTGGATTTTGCAGCCGGCTATGCGGTTTCTTCTCTTGGCTATGCAAATGAAGAGCTGAATACGGCATTGAAAGCTCAGATCGACAAGCTGTGCCACACGTCCAATCTGTATTATAATACCGTGTGTGGAAAAGCGGCAGAAGCACTGAAACGGATTACGAAGATGGATCGTATTTTCTTTACGAACAGTGGTGGGGAATCTGTGGAAGGTGCACTGAAAGCAGCGAGAAAATATGCATATAAAAAAGGAACCGGACGTTATGAATTTATTGCCATGAAAGAGTCTTTCCATGGAAGAAGTTTCGGAGCAGTATCCGTAACTGGACATGACGCATACAGAAAACCGTTTGGTCCGCTTGTACCGGGGGTGTCTTTTGCAGAATACAACAATCTGGACAGTGTGAAAGCACTGGTGACAGACAAGACTTGCGCGATTATTTTAGAACCGCTGCAGGGCGAGGGCGGTATCAATCTTGCAACAGAGGAATTTATGAAAGGAATCCGCGAGCTATGCGATAAAGAAGGAATCCTTATGATCTGTGACGAAGTACAGTGTGGTATGGGCAGAACCGGAGAAATGTTCTGCTGGCAGGGATACGGCATCAAACCGGATATTATGACAATGGCAAAAGCGATCGGAAGTGGTATCCCAGTTGGTGCATTTGCCATGACAGAGGAAGTTGCAGAGTATTCACTGGAGCCGGGAGATCACGGAACCACTTATGGAGGTAATCCACTGGCATGCACAGCAGTGAGCAAGACGGTTGAAATCTTTGAAAAAGAAAATCTGACCGCACATGTAAAAGAAATGGGCACATATCTGACAGAAAAGTTAGAAGCGTTAAAGGAGAAATGTGACTGCATAAAAGCGGTGAAAGGAACCGGACTTATGCAGGGAATCCAGATTACAAAACCGCTTGGTGAAGTGACAAATGCAGCATTGAAAGAAGGACTGCTTGTGATTGGTGCAGGCGCAGATGTCCTGCGTTTCGTTCCACCGCTTATCATTGAAAAAGAGCATGTGGATGAGATGATTGCAGTTCTTGAGAAGATTCTGTAAATCAGATCTGGAAAAATCAAGCCAGAAATATAAAAAAAGGTATAAAAGGCCAGTTGTTGGACATAGTATCTGCATAAGCAGGAGGTATGGATAATGACTGGTTTTTTGATTGCTGTTTTATCGGGAACATTGATGAGTGTGCAAGGCGTTTTTAATACACAGGTGACGAAAACCGCGGGAATGTGGGTGAGTAACGGATGGGTGCAGTTCAGTGCATTTATCATCTGTCTCATTGCATGGCTGGTAACGGGAAGAAATCCGGTAGGTGCACTTATGAAAGTCGAGCCGAAATATTTGCTCCTCGGAGGCGTGATCGGTGCCGGGATCACGTGGACGGTGATTAAGAGTATGGCACAGCTCGGTCCGGCGAAGGCAGCGCTTCTTATTGTAATCGCACAGCTGATCGTAGCTTATGTGATCGAGCTTATGGGACTGTTCGGAGTGGAGAAAGAACCATTTGTGTGGCGCAAAGCCATCGGCATGGGAATTGCACTTATAGGAGTTGCAATTTTTCAGTGGAAATAGTAATATAAGTATATCTAGGCATATGAGGGGATTCACAGTTCCGACCATTGTGGAGGCAAAATATGCATAGGAAGATTTTTAAAAATAACAGAAGATTTTTACTTGTGTGGTTCATAATATTTACCTGCCTGACTGGCTGTTCCGGTATTGGCAGACAGCAGGACACAGGAAATGAAAGTGCGCTGGAAGAAATAGAATTGTCAGAAGATGCTAAGAGTGAAACTGCCGGACAGAGGGAGCAGTCAGGGGCAGATGACGAGGATGAAAAAGTATCTTCGGGTGAGATCTGCGTATATGTATGCGGTCAGGTAAAGCATCCCGGCGTGTACCGGCTGGATGCAGACAGCAGGATCTGCGATGCGATCCGGCTCGCAGGAGGTCTGACAGGAAAGGCGGCATCCGTTTCTGTGAACCAGGCAGAGAAGATGCAGGATGGACAGCAGATTTATATTCCGTCAAAGAAGGAAGCAACTAATAATAACGGTGCTTCAGAAAAAACGGAAGGAGTAGCAGAGGGTGGCAGCAGTTCCGGCAGTACAGACGCACAGGGAACTTCCGGTAAAGTCAATATTAACACGGCGGGAAAAGAAGAGCTGATGACTTTGACCGGGATCGGCGAGGCGAGAGCGCAGGCAATCATAAAGTACCGGGAGATAAAAGGAAGATTTGGATCAAAAGAACAGTTGAAGGAAGTCGAAGGGATCAAAGACGGAATTTATGGAAAGTTGGAAGACCAGATCGAGATATAACAATAAAAAGAGACAGAAATAAGCGGAAGCTGACAGTAACAGGAGAGAGCGGGAATGGAAGATAAGAGAGTTCTGGTTGTAGATGATGAAAAATTAATAGTAAAAGGGATTCGTTTCAGTCTGGAACAGGAGGGCATGAAAGTAGACTGTGCTTACGATGGTGAGGAAGCACTGAAACTTGCAAAAGAGAATATATATGATATCCTGCTTCTGGATGTGATGCTTCCGAAGTATGACGGATTTGAAGTATGCAGACAGATTCGTGAATATTCGGATGTTCCGATCATTATGCTGACGGCAAAGGGAGACGATATGGATAAGATCCTCGGACTGGAATACGGTGCCGATGATTACATAACCAAGCCATTTAATATTCTGGAAGTGAAAGCAAGGATCAAAGCTATTTTAAGACGTACAGGAAGGAAGAAGACGGAGCGCGAAGACGATAAGATCATTGTAAAAGGTGAGATGAAGATCGACTGTGAGAGCAGGAGAGTTGTGATCGGAGAGCAGGAGACGAATCTGACAGCAAAGGAATTTGACCTACTGGAGCTTCTTGCTATGAATCCGAACAAAGTATACAGCAGAGAGAATCTGTTAAATATTGTATGGGGATATGAATATCCGGGAGATGCAAGAACGGTAGATGTACATATCCGGAGACTGCGTGAGAAGATCGAGACGAATCCGAGTGATCCGAAATATGTATATACAAAATGGGGAGTGGGATATTATTTTAAAGGTTAGATTTGGAAGATACGTAAAAACAGAAACATGGAAGAGTCTCCGCTTCCTGATTATCAGTCTGCTGGTATTATTTGCAATCATACCGGCAGTGATCATGGAGGCGGTGGTTCTGACCAGTTATGAGAAGAGAGCGGTCGAGGTGCGGACTGCCGAGATACAGAATCAATGCACCATTCTATGTAACCAGCTCAGTCAGGGCGGTTATCCAAAAGTAGTCACAACGGAAGCTATGAACGCAGAGATTACACAATTATCCAATATTTACAATGGAAGAGTGCTGCTTATCGATCAGGCATATTATATTCTGAAAGACACGTATGATATGGACGAGGGCAAAAGGATCGTATCCGGTGATGTTACCGGATGTATGAGCGGAAAAGGAACGACTTATTACGATTCAAAAAATCGTTATATAGAGGTAACTTCGCCGATCATGGATGCAGCGAAAGAGAAAGTCATTGGTGTAATGCTTGTAAGTGTGTCCACGGATTCCATTGCGGAAAGTAAGGGTGTGCTTGGCGGCAAAGCAAATGTTGTTGCAGTTGTTGCAGTGATCATTGCGCTTGTGCTTGCAATCGGTCTTGGATTCTTAATGGTGCGTCCGTTCCAGAGGATCACAAGGCGGATTGAGGCGGTTACGGAAGGATACCATGCTGATTATCTGCATGAAAATGCATATACAGAAACGAAGATTTTATCAGAAGCATTTAACAAGATGTTGGGACGTCTGAAAGCGCAGGATGATTCCAGGCAGGAATTTGTATCAAATGTGTCACATGAATTAAAGACCCCGCTGACATCTATGAAAGTGCTGGCAGATTCTCTGTTGATTCAGGAGAATGTACCGACAGAACTGTACCGGGAATTCATGGGTGATCTATCAGAAGAGATTGAGAGAGAGAATAAGATCATCAATGACCTGCTGTCGCTTGTGAAGATGGACAAGACAGCAAGTAATATGAATATCCAGTCTGTCAGCATGAATGAACTTGTGGAGAAGATATTGAAACGTCTGCGCCCGATTGCTACAAAACAGAATGTGGAGGTTGTGTACCAGAGCTTCCGCCCGGTTACGGCAGAAATTGATGAAGTTAAATTGTCACTTGCGATTACGAATCTGGTGGAAAATGCGATCAAATATAACAGGGAAGGCGGATGGGTTCACGTGACACTGAATGCGGATCACAAGTTCTGCAACATCGAAGTGGCGGACTCCGGCATCGGTATCGCACAGGAAGAGACAGAACATATTTTTGAAAGATTTTACCGAGTGGACAAATCCCATTCCAGAGAGATCGGAGGAACCGGACTTGGGCTGTCCATTGCAAGGAATGCGGTTGTTATGCATCGTGGAGCGATTAAAGTCTTCAGCCAGCCGGGCGAAGGAACCACCTTTACGATTCGTATTCCGCTTGTATATGTTGCACCGGAGCGGGGATAACTGTGTGTAAAAAGAAGGGATGAAATTATGAAAATAAAAATACGCCGGATTTTATCTGTGTGTCTTGCACTTTTAATGTTGATTAACGGAGTTACCGGATGCGGACGTCACAGAGAACCAAAAGAGGGCGAGACGGCACTTTATTATATCAATGCGGAAGGAACAGATCTGGTAAAAGAAGCATATAAGATTACGGGTGATTCCAGGAACTCCCGGATACGGTATGCTCTGAAATCATTAAAAAAAGAACCGGATACGATTGAGTATAAGAGCGCTTTCCAGAACCATACAGCGGTAAAAAGCTGGAGTGTGACAGCTGGGAAGCTGGATCTGCATCTGAATGATGCATTTGGGAAAATGAATACAACTTCCAGATTACTGCTGGAGGCAGCGGTTGTACAGACACTGACACAGATTGACGGTGTGGGATATGTGCGTTTTTATCAGGAAAACAAACCGGTAAAGGACGAACATGGCAAGCCGGAAGGATATTTATGTGCGGCAGATTTTGTACAGAATACCGGTTCGTCTCTTCACTCTTATCAAAGTGCGGATCTGCTTTTATACTATGCCAATGCCAAAGGAGACAAACTGAAAGAAGAGTCTGTGAAAGTACGGTATGACAGCAACACAGCTTTGGAGAAAGTGATCGTGGAACAATTGGTGAAAGGTCCGGAGGATGCTTCGGAGTATCCGGTAATCTCACAGGATACGGAAATCTTAAGTGTGTCCACGAAGGATGGTATCTGTTATGTAAATCTTGATGAAGAATGTCAGAATACAAAATATAAGATCGATCCAAGGCTCAGCATTTATGCAATTGTCAATTCCATTACAGCAAATGGAGCGGCAGGAAAAGTACAGATACTGATCGGAGGAAAGGCAAATGTACAATATCAGGGAAGCATAAACTTAAATAAACCATTTTCGGCAGATCCGGCAATCGTGGAGGAAGAACAGTGAGAAATAGACCATTATGTTCCGTGTGTCTGCTGTGGATATTTCTGATCGCGGGAATCGTATGGTTTGGAGGAGAGAAGGCAGAAGACTTTTTCTCTCCTTCGGATCTGGAAACCTGTGTAGAGGACAGAGAAGAAGTTTTGGTATCCGGAACCGTCTGGAAAAAAGAATTTACAGAAAACCGGCAGACTTATTATCTTACAAATGTATCGATACATATTCATGGGCGTTCGCTCAGAGAATCCAAAATTATTTTATACAGAAAAACAAACAGTAAAAAACAAACAGAAAATGAGATCTTCTGTGGAAATAAAGTGAAGGTGACAGGAAAACTGCGCTATTTTGACAGGGCGAGAAATCCGGGAAATTTCGATCAGAGAGCCTATTACAGGAGACAGAAGATCCATGCATCCGTATGGATAGACAAAGTTCTGAAGAACCGGGGCAAGCGGGAACAGTGGAGGGAACGAATCTGGCGCTTGCGGGAACACTGGAAAGAAATGCTGATCCGCCAGCTTGGCAAAGAAAAAGGTGGTGTGCTGACGGCAATGCTTCTCGGTGACAGAAGTGCCATGGATCCGGAAATCAAAGAGCTGTATCAGGTCAATGGGATCGCCCATATCCTTGCAATCTCAGGATTGCATCTGTCATTTCTCGGAACAGGATTCTATCAATTCCTGCGAAAAAAGAGCGGTTCCTATCCACTTGGTTGCGCAGGCGGGATTCTGGCACTTTCACTGTACGTGCTTCTCGTAGGCAAAAGCGTGTCGGTCATGCGTGCATTTATCATGTTTTTATTCCGCGTGGGAGCCGATGCGACGGGAAGAAAATACGACAGCTCGACAGCACTTGCGGTGGCAGCAGCATGTGTGCTTATCGGACAGCCGCTTTATCTTAAGGACGCAGGTTTCTGGATGTCTTTTGGAGCGGTGCTGGCAATGCTTCTTATCCTTCCTGTTTTTGTGGAATTGCCATTTCAGAATGTATGGGCGGGACTTAGTACGCAGATACTTCTGCTCCCGATTCTTCTGATGGCTTATTTTGAAATATCTCTGTTAAGTCTTGCGTTAAATCTGCTTGTTATTCCACTTTTGACGATTTTGTTGATGATGGCAGTATTGGCTAGTTTTCTATGGCTTGTTTTCTGGCAGGAATCAGTGCTGTTGCTAAAAGGCTGCGGATGGATTCTGGCAATCTACGAAAAAAGCTGTGATCTTGCGCTTATGTTTCCAGGGGCAAGAGTGACAACCGGGAAGCCTGATCTGTGGCAGTGTATGTTGTATTATCTGATTGTAGGGGGTGTGTTACTGTGGATAAAAAAAAGAAAGAAAACAGATGATATGAAAGAAGATAAAATAGGGAAAACTGTGGTAAAAGGTTGTAGGAAAAATCCTGACAGACAGAAAAAATTGAGGGGAAATGTAATAAGAGTCGGCAGAAAAAAGGCAGGCAGGGCAGAGAGAAAAAGTGACAGAAAAAGCAGGTGGGCAGCAGTATTGGGAATCGGTATCGTAACCGCGACAGCAGTTCTTACAATTCCCCAGAATTTATTTTCCGGAGTACAGGTGACCATGCTGGATGTAGGGCAGGGAGATTGCATTTTTATACGGACACCGGACAGGAGAGCATATCTGATTGATGGTGGCAGTAGTGATGTGAAAAATGCTGGAAAATACATAATTGAACCCTATTTAAAATCACAGGGAATCCACAAGCTGGATGCTGTTTTTGTGACACATGGAGATGAAGATCATATTGGAGCGATTGAAGAAATGTTAAAACGCAGAAAAATGGGTGTCAGGATTGTGAGACTTATTTTCCCACCGCAGTCTGTGTGGGATGAGAAGCTTTTCCGCCTGGCAGAAACCGGGCAGGGATGCGGTGCAAAGATTTGTATTATAGAGAAAGAAAAACAACTACTGGAAAAAAGTGGAAAAGAGATCTTCCGGATTGTTTGTCTTGGACCAGACACCGGTCAGAAAATGGAGCCTGGCAATGAAGCGTCCATGATACTGGCGATGGAATATCAGAAGAGACGTTTTCTCTTTACGGGAGATGTGGAAGGCACCGGAGAAGAAACGCTGACACAAGAATTAAAGGAGCACTATCAGAATGTACAGTGGGATTTTCTGAAAGCGGCGCATCACGGCTCGAAAAATTCAACGAAAGAGACGTTTCTTGAATCGGTATATCCGAAATATACGCTTGTTTCTTCCGGAAGAAATAACCGCTATGGACATCCGCACAAAGAGACGCTTAAGAGACTTGAAAAATATGGGAGCCGGATGTACGGCACAGCCAGCAGCGGAGCAGTGACAATCCGTGTGAATGGAAGAAAAGCGTGGTTGACGCAGACACTTGGAGCTTGTTATTATTAAACATAACGATGTATAATCAAAAGATTAGAGGAAAACTGACATAAAAGACAGAAAGAAGGAAGATACAATGAATTATCAGGAAATATTGGAAAATGCGAGAACCTGCATGGGACCATATTGCAAAGCATGTCCGGTCTGTAATGGGAAGGCATGCACAAGCCAGATGCCGGGACCGGGAGCCAAAGGAACCGGAACGGTTGCAATCCGCAATTATGAGAAGTGGCAGGATATCTGTGTGAATATGGATACGATTTGTGAAAATGGAAAAGTAGATACTTCTTTTGAAATATTCGGACGGACCTATAAAGCACCAATCTTTGCAGCACCGATCGGGGCAATGAAATTGCATTATGGCGATAAATACGATGATCTGGAATACAATAACATTCTTGTACCGGCATGTGCGGATGCAGGAATCGCGGCATTTACCGGAGACGGTGTGAATGCTGCGGTTATGCAGGGTGCTACGGAAGCAATCCGTGCAAAAGACGGGAAAGGGATTCCAACGGTTAAACCATGGGATGTCAATACATTACAGGAAAAACTGGAACTGATCAAAGCATCCGGTTCTTTTGCAGTGGCGATGGATATAGATGCGGCAGGACTTCCGTTCCTGAAAAATCTGACTCCGCCTGCAGGAAGCAAGACGACAGAAGAACTGGCAGAGATTGTAAAAGCTGCAGGTGTACCATTTATCCTTAAAGGGATCATGACAGTAAAAGGAGCTTTGAAGGCAAAAGAAGCCGGAGCTTCTGCGATTGTTGTATCGAATCATGGCGGACGTGTGTTGGATCAGTGTCCGGCGACAGCGGAAGTACTGGAAGAGATTGTGCAGGCAGTTGGAAAAGATATGAAGATCTTTGTTGACGGGGGCTTAAGAAGTGGCGTGGATATTTTTAAAGCACTGGCGCTTGGAGCAGATGCCGTGTTGATCGGACGCCCATATGTGACAGCTGTCTACGGCGGCGGCGCCGAAGGCGTTGCAACCTATACAGAGAAACTGACCACAGAGCTTGCCGATACGATGACCATGTGCGGAGCACACAACTTAAGTGAGATCAGCCGGGAAATGGTACGTGTATGAAAAGTTTAAACGAAGACATTAAGAACGGACAGTGGAAACCGGTATACTTGCTCTATGGAGAGGAAGCCTATTTAAAAAAGCAGTACAAAGACCGGATGACAAAGGCAATCCTGCCGGATGGAGATACCGTTAATTATGCTTATTACGAAGGAAAAGGAATCAATCCGGGAGAGCTTATTGATCTTGCAGAGACAATGCCATTTTTTGCAGAACGGCGTCTGATCGTTGTGGAAAATTCAGGCTTTTTCAAAAATGCGGCGCCGGAGCTTGCCGATTACATCAAAACGATGCCGGATACCGCATGCTTTATTTTCGTGGAAAATGAAGTGGATAAGCGGAACAGGCTTTATAAGGCTGTCAAGGATAAAGGCCGTGTCGTGGAACTTGGAAGACAGGACGAGAAGACACTTCTGTACTGGATCGGAGCACAGGTAAAGCGGGAAGGAAAGCTTATCAAGACTTCCACAGCGCAGTATCTTGTAGAAAAGACCGGAACAGATATGGAGAATCTGGAAAAAGAACTGGAAAAGTTGTTTGCGTATACATTGGATGAAAAGGAGATTACACCGGCTGCCATTGATGAAATCTGCACCGCGCAGATTTCCAATAAGATTTTTGAAATGGTAGAAGCAGTTGCTGCAAAACATCAGAAAAAAGCGATGGATCTGTATTACGATCTTCTTGCATTAAAAGAGCCTCCGATGCGGATTTTATACCTGCTTTCCAGACAGTTTAAGCAGCTGATGGAAGTAAAAGCATTATGCATAAAAGGAATGGATAAGTCACAGATTGCAAAGACGGTGGGCATTCATCCATTTGTAGCAGGAAAATATATGAGCAGGTGCAGGAGCTTCGGCTTAGAAGAGCTGCGCAGCATTATGGAAGATGCCGCAGATACGGAACAACTGGTGAAAACAGGACGCTTAAGCGATGTGATGAGTGTGGAACTTTTCATTGTAAAATACAGTTCTGTATGATATATTCAGATAGGTAATAACAGAGAAAATTCAAACTAAGGGGAACGATAGAATTGTCAATGGATCAGAGTAAAATCAGAAATTTTTGTATTATAGCCCATATCGATCACGGTAAATCAACACTGGCAGACCGTATCATTGAGATGACAGGTCTTTTGACCAGCCGTGAGATGCAGTCACAGGTGCTGGACAATATGGAGCTGGAACGGGAGCGTGGAATTACGATCAAAGCGCAGACTGTCCGCATTGTATATAAAGCGAAAGACGGAGAAGAATATATCTTTAACCTGATCGACACACCGGGACATGTCGATTTTAACTATGAAGTATCCCGGAGCCTTGCAGCATGCGACGGAGCGATTCTTGTCGTGGATGCAGCACAGGGTGTGGAGGCACAGACTCTTGCCAACGTATATCTGGCACTGGATCACGATCTGGATGTTATGCCGGTTATTAATAAGATCGACCTTCCAAGTGCAGATCCACAGCGTGTGATTGAAGAAATTGAAGATGTGATCGGAATTGAAGCGGAAGATGCACCGCAGATTTCCGCAAAGACAGGACTTAATGTAGAACAGGTGTTGGAGCAGATTGTTGAGAAGATACCGGCGCCGGTTGGAGATCCGAAAGCACCGCTTCAGGCATTGATCTTTGATTCGCTGTATGATTCCTATAAGGGAGTCATCGTATTTTGCAGAATCAAAGAAGGAACTGTAAAAAAGGGCACACCGATCCTGATGATGGCAACCGGAGCAAAAGCAGAAGTTGTGGAAGTCGGATATTTTGGTGCAGGACAGTTTATTCCGTGTGAAGAATTAAGTGCCGGAATGGTTGGTTATATTACAGCAAGCCTTAAGAATGTAAGAGATACCCGTGTCGGAGATACAGTGACGAATGCACAGAATCCTTGTGCCGAGCCGCTTCCGGGTTATAAAAAAGTCAACCCGATGGTGTACTGCGGATTGTATCCTGCAGATGGAGCAAAGTATCCGGATCTTCGGGATGCGCTGGAAAAATTACAGTTAAATGATGCGTCTCTGCAGTTTGAGCCGGAGACATCTATTGCACTGGGATTTGGTTTCCGCTGTGGTTTCCTCGGACTTTTGCATCTGGAGATCATTCAGGAACGTCTGGAGAGAGAATACAATTTAGATCTTGTAACAACAGCACCGGGTGTTATTTACAAAGTATACAAGACGAACGGCGATGTGATCGAACTTACCAATCCGTCCAATCTGCCGGATCCGTCTGAAATCGAATATATGGAAGAGCCGATGGTAAAAGCAGAGATCATGGTGACATCTGAATTTATCGGAGCGATCATGGATCTTTGTCAGGAGAGACGAGGCGTATATGAAGGCATGGAATACATTGAAGAGACGCGTGCCGTGCTGCGCTATCATCTGCCACTCAATGAGATCATTTATGATTTCTTCGATGCACTCAAATCCCGCTCCAGAGGATATGCGTCCTTTGATTATGAGCTGGACGGCTATGTAAGATCGGATCTTGTGAAGCTGGATATTCTGATCAACAAGGAAGAAGTGGATGCGCTGTCCTTTATTGTGCATGCAGATACTGCGTATGAACGTGGACGTAAGATGTGTGAAAAATTAAAAGAAGAGATTCCAAGACAGCTTTTTGAGATTCCGATCCAGGCAGCGATCGGAAGCAAGGTTATTGCAAGAGAGACTGTAAGAGCAATGCGTAAAGATGTTCTTGCAAAATGTTACGGTGGTGATATCAGCCGTAAGAGAAAGTTGTTGGAGAAACAAAAAGAAGGAAAGAAGCGTATGCGCCAGGTGGGCAATGTCGAGATTCCACAGAAGGCATTTATGAGCGTACTGAAGCTGGATGATAAATAAATGAAAGCATTAGAATTATATATTCATATTCCTTTTTGTGTAAGAAAATGTAAATATTGTGATTTCTTGTCAGGTCCTGCTACCAGAGCTGAACAGGAAATATATGTAGAGAGCCTTTGCCGGGAAATCTGTTCCTATACAGATCTGGCGAAGGCTTATCGTGTTGTCAGCATTTTCCTTGGCGGTGGGACACCGTCCACGCTGGAAGCAGAACAGACGGAGAGCATATTTGCAGCAATTAACAGAACATTTACAATCGCAGAAGACGCAGAGATTACAACCGAACTGAATCCCGGAACAGTAGATGAAAAGAAACTCCGTGCATATCAGAAATGCGGGATCAACCGCCTGAGTATTGGTTTGCAGTCGGCAGATGACAGAGAACTCCGGATGCTTGGCAGGATCCATACATATGAGGAATTTTTGCATACTTACAGGCTGGCAAAAGAGGTTGGATTTACAAATATTAACATTGATCTGATGTCAGCAATTCCGGGACAGAATCTTTCAGACTGGGAGCGGACGCTTCGTACGGTCGCAGAACTTTCACCGGAACACATTTCGGCATACAGTCTGATCATTGAAGAGGGGACACCGTTTTATGAGAGATATGGAAATCAGGAAGACGAACTGGAAAGAGGCAGACGGATACCGGCAGAAGAGCGGCTTCCGGATGAAGATACCGAACGTCGGATGTATTGGCGGACAGAGGAAATTCTGAAAGAATACGGATATGAACATTATGAGATTTCCAACTATGCGAAGCCGGGAAAAGCATGCAGACATAACATTGGTTACTGGTATCGGACAGAGTATCTGGGGATTGGTACGGGAGCAGCGTCACTTATTAATAACTGTCGCTTTACTTATGAACCAGACCGTATGCATATGAAAGCGGACGAAAAAGAAATACTGTCTGTGCAGGAACAGATGGAAGAGACGATGTTTTTAGGACTCCGGATGATGAAGGGCGTAGGAAGAAAAGAATTTTCAGAATGTTATGGAAAAGAACTGGATGAAGTGTACGGAGATACGATCCGTACACTAAAGGAAGAAGGGCTTCTGGAAGAAAAAAACAGCCGGGTATATTTAACCCGGCGTGGAATCGATATCAGCAACTATGTGATGAGTGAATTCTTAAAGTAGATGCGCCATAACCATAGCATACACTTCCTGGTTTTTCTTTGCCCAGTTGTTGGAGATTGTCTCTGCTTCTGCTTCTGTAGGGGCAGTTATGGTTAAGTCGATCAGAGGAAGACCTTTTTCAAAAACCTGGCAGCGGACAGAATACTCCCCCGTGCTGAGCTGGTAATAGTCGGCTTTTACAGCTACTTCGTTCTTCAATTCGTAGTGTTTTTTCTGTAAAAATGTATCGATGTCGCTCTGGATTGCAGGCGATATATCATTTTCAAAATACCGGATTGTAGATTCGCCGTCTTCGGTCAGATGATAGAAAGTACGGCTGTGTGTTGCTTCTTCGCGGATAAAACCGGAAGAGAGAAGTTCAGAGAGAGCCTGCTGTAACTTGAAGTAAGTTGTGTATCCCTGATCTAGGATAAATTCGGAAATCTGTGAATTTGTAAGCGGAAAATCCACTTTATTTAACATATATAAAATGATCAGTTTATACAGTTTAAATGATTCAGCCATTATGAATACTCCTTTCCCTGCCAGATGTCGTGTGCCTTGAAATAAGATTGCATCTGGTTCAGGACATATCTTTTGTTCGCGCTCCAGCAAGGTGCGACGAGCAAAGGTTTCGGACCGTCACCGGTAAGCCGGTGGATCACAATATCAGGTCTTAAGTGGCAGATACACATGCCGAGAAGTGCAAAATATTCTTCCATGGAAGGAACATAAAAAGGATGAGCTTCATAGATATCGGCAAGATCCGTTCCTTTCAGAATGTGAAGAAGCTGTAATTTGATACCCTGGATATCAAAACGGTTCAGATAGTGGATCGTATCCAGCATCATCTCCGGCGTCTCGCCCGGAAGAGCAAGGATCGTATGTACGATTACAGAAATATTGCGGGCGCGCAAATGCTGAACGGCATGTTCGAAAACCGGAAGATCATAGCCTCTGCGGATAAAAGCTGCGGTCTTCGGGTGGATCGTCTGAAGCCCGAGTTCAATCCAGACTGGTTTGATCTGGTTCAGTTCACCGAGAAGATCCAGAATTTCTTCGCTTAAACAGTCAGGTCTTGTTGCAATGGAAAGAATCCGGATATCTGGATGATGGATCGCTTCCGTGAAGAGTTCACGTAGTCTGGATACAGGTGCATAAGTGTTCGTAAATGCCTGAAAATAAGCAATATATGAAGAACCTGTCTGTTTGGATGCTACAAGTGCTTTTGCCTGCTCAATCTGCTCTGTAACAGAAACTGCGGAGTCAGCAGCAAAATCACCGGAACCGCCCCGGCTACAGAAAATACAGCCTCTCGTGTCCAGTGTGCCGTCCCGGTTCGGACAGGTCATACCGCCATTTAAAGAGAGCTTATATAATTTTTCCCCGTAGTTCTCTTTCAGATAATAATCCAGAGAATAATATCTTTTTTCGTTCCAGTGTATTGTCATCTTGTTACCTGCCTTATTCACTATTCATTATCATATCATCCTTAATGGGGCAAATCAAGAAAATAGCAGTGAAAAATAATTTGGTAACCCCTTTAAAAATTAAAAAAAGTGTAGTATAATGAATGAATATTTCAGGAAAGTCAACTCAGACAAAGATTCCCACAACAGATGTGAAAGGATGAATAAAGCATATGATGAGAGAAAAATATGAATCTCTTCCATTAGCTACGCTTAAAGAGCTTGCGAAAGCGCGTGGCCTGAAAGGCATTTCAACAATGAAAAAAGCAGAGTTGATTGAATTAATGCTGAAGGAAGATGAAAAAGAAAAAAAGGCATCCCAGGAGAATGTAAAAGAGATGTCGGCAAACACTGGCGACAGAGAACTGCATGATATTGACAAACTGGACAGCGGTGTTGTCGCAAATGGAATTCTGGAAGTTATGCCGGATGGATATGGATTTATCCGAAGTGATAATTATCTGCCGGGTGATCATGATGTATATGTATCTCCGTCACAGATCCGTAAGTTTAATCTGAAGACAGGAGATATTCTGGAGGGGCATACAAGAATCAAGACACAGCAGGAGAAGTTCAGTGCACTTCTTTACCTGTCAAAGATCAATGATATGGATCCGATGAAAGCGATCCACCGGAAGAACTTTGAAGATATGACACCGATTTTCCCGGATGAGAGAATGCGTCTGGAGAGCGGACAGACAAGCACAGCGATGCGTATTGTGGATCTGCTTTCCCCAATCGGTAAAGGACAGCGCGGTATGATCGTATCACCTCCGAAAGCAGGTAAGACAACTCTGCTTAAGCAGATTGCACTTTCTGTCAGAAAGAACAATCCGGAAGTACACCTTCTGATCCTTTTGATAGATGAGCGTCCGGAGGAAGTTACAGATATTAAAGAAACGATTGAAGGCGACAATGTAGAAGTTATTTACTCTACTTTCGATGAGTTACCGGAGCACCATAAGCGTGTGTCAGAGATGGTGATCGAGCGTGCCAAGAGACTGGTAGAACATAAAAAGGACGTTATGATTCTGCTTGACAGTATCACAAGACTGACAAGAGCATATAACTTAACTGTACCGCCGTCAGGAAGAACACTTTCCGGTGGTATCGATCCGGCTGCACTGCATATGCCGAAGCGCTTCTTCGGAGCAGCGAGAAATATGCGTGGCGGAGGAAGCCTTACAATCCTGGCAACCGCGCTTGTAGATACCGGAAGCAAGATGGATGACGTCATTTATGAGGAATTTAAAGGAACCGGTAACATGGAACTTGTTCTTGACCGCAAGCTGTCTGAAAAGAGAATGTTCCCGGCTGTAGATATTCCAAAATCTGGTACACGAAGAGAAGATCTCTTACTTACACCGGCAGAGCAAGAAGCAGTCGATACGATGCGCCGTGCACTCAATGGTATGCGCGCCGAAGACGCTGTGGATAATATCCTCAACATGTTCTCCAGAACAAAGGATAATGGAGAATTTATCCAGTTGATGAAAAAGACAAAATTAGTCTAGACAAGCTGTGTTTTTTGTGATACAATAACAAAGCTGTTTAGAAAACGAATCATAATCGCGAAAATCGCGTGAAAGTAAAAAATAAAAAGAAGAGGTGAAAATCATGAAAGAAGGAATACATCCAGCATATTATCAGGCAACCGTAACTTGCAACTGTGGTAACACATTCGTAACAGGATCAACTAGCGAGGACATCCACGTAGAGATCTGTTCTAAGTGTCATCCGTTCTATACAGGACAGCAGAAAGCAACTCAGGCTCGTGGCCGTGTTGATAAGTTCAATAAGAAATACGGAATGAACAAATAAGTTCGCAGGTTTTGGGTTGAGGTTTTGTAATCTCAACCCTTTTTTCGTTATAAAAGTTTTAAAGGAGGCTTTATGAAGTCATCAGAAATCGGAGGCCAGGCAGTCATCGAAGGTATTATGATGCGCAACGGAGATGAATATGCCGTGGCAGTGAGAAAGCCGGACGGAGAAATCCATGTGAAGACGGAACATTATGAAGGGATTTCCGGTAAATGTGGGATACTTTCTAAGATTCCATTTATCCGGGGGATTTTTAAATTTGCAGATTCTATGGTTCTTGGAATCCGGACATTAATGTATTCGGCAGAATTTTTTGAGGAAGATGAAGAAGAACAGAAAAAGGAGCTGACAGCAAAAGAACAGGAGAAAAAAGAAAAACAGGATGCATGGGCAATGCGCGGTATGCTTGCGTTTTCTCTTGTATTTGCTGTTGTGATCTTTATGATGGTTCCGTATTTTCTGTCTTCATTGTTCAAAAATGTTATTCCGTCATACGAAATCCGGACACTGCTGGAGGGAGTGGTACGGATTCTGATATTTATTTTATATCTGGCACTGATTTCCAGAATGGAAGATATACAGCGCACGTTCATGTATCATGGTGCAGAGCATAAATGTATCAACTGTATTGAACATGGAATGGAACTGAATGTTGAAAATGTCCGCAAGAGTTCCAGACAGCACAAACGTTGCGGAACCAGCTTCCTGTTCCTGGTTCTTGCAATCAGTATTATTTTACTGCTTCTGATCCATGTGGATTCCATGGGGATGCGTGTTGTTGTAAGACTCCTGCTTCTGCCCGTAATTGCCGGAATTTCTTATGAGATCCTGCATCTGGCGGGAGACAGTGACGGTGCACTTATCAATCTTGTGAGCAAACCGGGACTTGCGATCCAGAAGCTGACAACGAAAGAACCGGATGACAGTATGATCGAAGTCGCGATCCAGGCAGTAGAAGCAGTGTTTGATTGGAGAGATTATGAACGGAAAAATTTTTAATCTGGAAGAGCTTTTTCGAAGTGGCAAAGAGAGACTGCGCGAAGCACAGATTGAAGAAGCAGATCTGGATGCGTGGTATCTGTTGGAATATATTACCGGAGTTACGAAGACGGCATATTATGGTAACCCCAAAGCAGATGTGCCGGAAGAACAGGCAGAAGAATACGAAGTCGCACTTGCAAAGCGCGCAGAGCACATTCCGTTGCAGCATATTACCGGGAGACAATACTTTATGGGATATGAATTCCTTGTAAATGATCAGGTACTTGTTCCTCGACAGGATACCGAGAATTTGGTAGAAGAAGCATATTGTCATATAAAAGAAAAATTAAAAAAAGAGCCGAATAAGAAAGTACAGGTTTTGGATGTGTGTACCGGCTCTGGCTGCATTTTACTAAGTCTTATGAAGCTGTGCGGACAGATCGAAGGAACTGGTGTGGATATATCCGAAGGCGCACTGGAAGTAGCGCGACAGAATGGAGAGAGACTTAAGGCGGATGCTGTATTCAGGAAGAGTGATTTGTTTGAAAATGTGGAAGGAGCATACGATATCATCGTTTCCAATCCACCGTATATCCGGAGTGCCGTAATCGAAGAGCTTGCCGATGAGGTAAAATTACATGATCCGTATATTGCGCTTGATGGGAAAGAAGACGGACTGTATTTTTACCGGAAGATTATTGCTCAGGCAGGAAAATACCTGAAACCGGGCGGATGGATCTTATTTGAGATCGGGCACGATCAGGCAGAAGAGGTATCCGCGCTTCTTGCGCAGGCGGGATACGACAAAATTGATGTGAAAAAGGATCTGGCAGGACTTGACCGTGTTGTCAGTGCAATGTACAATAAAGGGTAGCCTTGAAACAGGTGTGAAGAGAAGAAACAGGAGGAGAAAATATGTTTGACAAATTAGAAGATTTGCTCATTCGATTTGAAGAAATATTAAGCGAGCTTCAGGAGCCAGATGTTGCAAATGATCAGAACCGTTTCCGTAAACTGATGAAAGAGCAGAATGATTTGACTCCGATCGTTGAGGCTTATAAGGAATATAAAGCCTGCAAGCAGGCAATTGCAGATAGTCTTGAGATGTTAGATGAAGAGTCTGATGAAGAACTGAAAGAACTTGCAAAAGAGGAACTAAGTGAGTCCAAGAAGAGAGTGGAAGAATTAGAGCATGAGCTGAAGATCCTTCTTCTGCCTAAGGATCCGAACGATGACAAGAACGTTATAGTCGAAATCCGTGCAGGAGCAGGGGGAGATGAAGCTGCTTTATTTGCTGCTGAGATTTACCGTATGTATCTGCATTATGCAGAAGGACGCCGTTGGAAAGTTGAGATGATTTCATTAAATGAGAATGGAATCGGTGGATTCAAAGAGTGTGTATTTATGATCACAGGACAGGGCGCATATTCCCGTTTGAAATACGAAAGCGGTGTACATCGTGTACAGCGTGTGCCGGAGACAGAGAGCGGCGGGCGTATCCATACATCCACGATCACGGTAGCGATCATGCCGGAGGCAGAAGATGTAGACGTAGTGATTGATGACAAAGATATCCGTATTGATGTTATGCGTGCATCCGGTAACGGTGGACAGTGTGTCAATACAACAGACTCTGCGGTACGTCTGACTCACTACCCGACAGGAATCGTGATTTACAGCCAGACAGAGAAATCCCAGTTACAGAATAAGGAAAAAGCTTTCCGTTTGTTACGTTCCAAATTATACGATCTGGAGATGGAGAAGAAACAGGCATCTGAAGCAGAAGCAAGAAGAAGCCAGATCGGTACAGGAGACCGTTCTGAAAAGATCCGTACTTACAACTTCCCGCAGGGACGAGTAACAGATCACCGTATCAAGCTGACACTGCATAAACTGGACTCTATTCTGAATGGAGATCTGGACGAGATCATCGACAGCCTTACAGCAGCAGACCAGGCAGCAAAGCTTGCGAATATGAACGAAGAGTAAAAATTATACGAATTGTTTATAACGAGATAAATGAACAAAATATAGAAGGAAGATTATGGAAGAATATCAGTTTAAAAAGGCAGCACTGGAAGACAAAGAGATCATTGATCACTATTTCAGGCATCATACCAGCCGGAGCTGCGAGAGAACTTTTGTAAATCTGTATCTCTGGTCAAGACAGTATCCGGTAAAATGGGCAGTCATAGAGAATACACTTGTATTCAAAAGTGAGGACGAGAATCACATTGCCTTTGCTTTTCCGGCAGGAAAAGATGAGGATGTGAAGAATGTGATCCCGGTTCTGGAAAGATACTGCGAAGACCGGGGACGTACATTTTCCATGTATAATGTGACACCGGATAATTTTGAACGTTTGCAGGAATGGTTCCCGGACAGATACCAGATCGAGTATGACCGTGACCAGGCGGATTATGTTTATGAGACTGAGAAGCTGGCAACCTTATCCGGTAAAAAATTACATGGCAAGCGGAACCATATTAATAAATTTAAAATTATGTATGAAGACCGCTGGAGCTACGAACCGATGACAAAGGATAATGTGGAAGACTGTTTCCAGATGGCATTAAAATGGAGAAATGAAAACGGTTGTGAGGAAGATCTGGAGAAGAATGCAGAGATCTGTGTGACACTGAATTCACTCAGATTGTTTGAAGAACTGGGTCTGAAAGGCGGTGTACTCCGTATTGATGGAGAAGTAGCAGCCTTTACGGTAGGAGAACCAATCTGTTCAGATACTTTTGGTGTGCATATTGAGAAAGCATATGCAGAAGTACAAGGGGCATATCCTATGATCAACCAGCAGTTTGTATCACATGAGTGCATGGATTACAAATATGTAAACAGAGAAGAAGATACCGGGGCAGAAGGCTTAAGAAAGGCAAAGATGTCCTACCGTCCGGTGTTCATGGTGGAAAAAGGCACTGTGACAAGAAAATAAATAATAAAAAGGAGTGTGTAACATGATTGCAGAGAAGATGAAAGGAATGGTAGCAAACAGTTCTGCCATTCGTGCGATGTTCGAAGAAGGTAACAGACTGGCAGAGATATACGGGGCAGAGAACGTTTTTGATTTCAGCCTTGGCAATCCGAATGTGCCGGCTCCGGAAGCAGTAAAAAAAGCGATTATCGAGCTTGTAAGTGAGAGTGATCCGATCGTACTGCATGGCTACACAAACAGCAACAGCGGTTATGCAGATGTAAGAGAGACAATTGCAAATTCGCTGAATGAGAGATTCGGAACTTCTTTTGAAGGAAAGAATATCATCATGACAGTAGGGGCAGCAGGTGGCTTAAATGTTATTTTGAAGACACTATTAAATCCGAGAGATGAAGTAATTGCATTTGCACCATATTTCGGAGAATACCGTTCTTATACGAACAACTTTGACGGAGTACTGGTTGAAATTTCACCAGATAAAGAGACGTTCCAGCCGAAGCTTGATGAGTTCGAGCAGAAGATCACAGCAAAAACAAAAGCAGTCATTGTGAACACACCGAACAACCCGACAGGTGTTGTATATTCAGAAGATACAATTAAAAAAATGGCAGCGATCATGGAAGCAAAACAGAAAGAATTCGGAACAGAGATTTATCTGATTTCTGACGAACCATATCGTGAACTTGCATACGATGGAGTGGAAGTGCCATATCTGACGAAGTATTATGACAATACGATCGTAGGATATTCTTACAGTAAGTCGTTATCACTTCCTGGAGAACGCATTGGATATCTTGTGATTCCAGACGAAGTAACAGACAGTGAAACGGTATTGTCAGCAGCTAATGTAGCAAACCGTATTCTCGGATTTGTAAATGCACCGACATTGCAGCAGAAAGTCGTTGCAAAATGCATTAACGAGAAGACAGATCTGTCTTTCTATGACAGAAACAGAGAGACTTTATACAATGGACTTCTGGAGTGCGGATTTGAGTGTATCAAACCACAGGGAGCATTTTATCTGTTTGTAAAATCCCCAATTGCAGATGAGAAGGAATTTTGCAGCATTGCGAAGAAATACAATCTGCTCCTCGTTCCGGGAAGCTCTTTCGCATGCCCTGGATATGTAAGACTTGCATACTGTGTATCTTATGAAACAATTGTAAATTCTCTTCCGAAGTTCAAAGAGCTTGCAAAAGAGATGAAATGTATCTAGGCAGTTGTTAATGATGTACAGATAAAGGAGAGTCTATGTATTCATTTGAAGAGAATATAAGGAAAGTAGAACCGTATGTTCCGGGAGAACAGCCGACCGGAAAAGTAATTAAATTAAATACAAACGAGAATCCGTATCCGCCGGCAAAAGGTGTGACAGAAGCGCTGGAGTCTATGAATACGGATCTTCTCCGCAAATACCCGGATCCGACAGCAGATATTCTTGTGAAAGAACTGGCAGATTTTTATAATGTCGGAGAGGAACAGGTATTTGTAGGAGTGGGATCGGATGATGTGTTATCCATGTGTTTCCTGACATTTTTTAATTCGGATAAGCCAATCTTTTTCCCGGATATCACGTATTCATTTTATGAAGTATGGGCGAACCTGTACCGCATCCCATATACGTGCAAGGAGCTGGATAAGAATTTTGAGATTGTTCCGGAAGATTATTACGGAGAAAATGGAGGTGTGATCTTTCCGAATCCGAATGCGCCGACCGGGCTTTATCAGGAACTTGATAAAGTGGAAGATATTATCCGACACAATCCGGATGTGATTGTAATTGTAGATGAGGCATATGTTGATTTTGCAGGAGAGTCAGCACTTTCATTGATTGACAAGTACGATAATCTGATCGTTGTGCAGACCTTTTCAAAAGCAAGATCCATGGCAGGCATGCGGATCGGATATGCGATCAGTAATCCGCATCTGATCAAATGCCTGAATGATGTAAAGTATTCATTTAACTCTTATACGATGAACCAGACATCATTGGTCTGCGGTGTCGAAGCTGTAAAAGACCGTGCACATTTTGAAGAAACGGTGCATAAAATTATCGAGACAAGAGAATGGGCAAAAGAAGAGCTGGCAAAACTTGGATTTGAGTTCCTTGATTCCAAGGCGAACTTTATCTTTGCAAAACATCCCGAATACGATGCAAAAGAACTTTTTGAAGCAATGAAAAAAGAGAATATTTATGTGCGTTTCTGGGGAAGCAGACGGATCGAGCAGTACATGCGGATTACAATAGGAACAAAAGAAGAGATGGAAACAATGTTTTCATTTCTTAAGAGATATATGAATAAATAGGAGAAGAATATGACAGAAACTTTAGTGCAGGGCCTGATACATGCCCTTAGAGGAAGCATGGGAAAAGAAGCAATCGTCTTTATCATTTCCATGATTCCGATCGTAGAACTTCGTGGTGCATTACTTGTTGCAGGACCAATTCTCGGTGTGCCGGTAGCAGAAGCAATTCCGCTTTCAATTATTGGAAATATCGTGCCGGTGCCTTTTATTCTGCTTCTGATCACACCGATCTTTGCATGGATGAAAGGAACGAAGAAGCTGAAACCACTGGTGGAAAAGCTGGAAACAAGAGCAATGAGCAAAAAAGACCAGATCGAGAAATATGAGTTCTGGGGACTTGTACTGTTTGTTGGTATTCCACTTCCGGGAACCGGAGCGTGGACAGGATCTCTGATCGCAGCGCTTCTGGGAATAAAATTTAAAAAAGCGTTTCCGGCAATCATGCTTGGAATCTGTATGGCAACTGTCATTATGTGGTTTGTTTCTTATGTCCTGCTTGGCGGCGTACATTTGCTTGGATAGAGAAAAGAAGAAAAACGGGAGAGACTATTATGGATAAGATTTATGACGTAACAGCGATGGGCGAGATGCTGATCGATTTTACGAAAAACGGAGAGAGTGAACAGGGAAACGGTCTGTTTGAAGCATGTCCGGGCGGAGCGCCATGCAATGTTCTTGCAATGCTGAACAAGCTTGGCAGAAAGACTGCTTTTATTGGAAAAGTTGGAAATGACCAGTTTGGAAGACTTTTAAAAGATACGATCGATGCGATCGGGATTGAGACAAAAGGTCTGATCTTGGATGAAGAGATTAAGACAACACTTGCCTTTGTTCATACATTTCCGGACGGAGACAGGGAATTCTCTTTTTATCGTAAACCAGGTGCAGATATGATGCTGGAAGAAAAAGAAGTTGATGAAGAATTGATTCGCGGATCAAAAGTATTTCATTTCGGTACATTGTCCATGACAGATGAGCCGGTTCGCACAGCGACAAAGAAAGCGCTTGAGACTGCAAAAGAAGCAGGATGTCTGATCACATTTGATCCGAATTTACGACCACCGTTATGGAAATCTCTGGATGAAGCAAAAGAGATGATGGAATATGGATTTACACAGTGTGATGTGTTAAAAATATCTGATAATGAGATCCAGTTTGTATCCGGAAAAGAAGACTATGATGAGGGAATTCAGTATTTACAGGATAAATATCACATTCCACTCATTTTCCTGACAATGGGAAAAGACGGAAGCCGTGCATATTACAAAGATATGCGTGTAGAAAAAGCGGGTTATCCGGTGAAAGCGATAGAGACAACCGGAGCGGGGGATACATTCTGCGGATGTGCGATCAATGGTGTGTTAAAATATGGAATCGATAATCTCACAGAAGAAAATCTGGAGGAAATCCTTCAGTACGCGAATGCCGGCGCAGCGCTTATTACATTAAAAAAAGGAGCTATCCGTTCCATGCCGGAACCGGAACAGATAGAAGAGATGATAAAAAATGGCAGTCAGAATTAATAAAGAACTTCCGTCACCGGCGGAATTAAAAAAAGAATATCCATTGTCGGATAAATTAAAAAACATTAAAGAAAAAAGAGATGAGATGATCAAGGATGTATTTGCCGGTAAATCCGATAAATTCCTTGTAATTGTCGGACCGTGCTCCGCGGATAATGAAGATGCGGTATGCGAATATGTAAACCGTCTTGCGAGAGTTAATGAAGAGGTCGAAGATCGTCTGATCCTGATCCCGCGTATTTATACAAATAAACCGAGGACAACCGGGGAAGGATACAAAGGAATGCTGCATCAGCCAGATCCGGAGAAAGCACCGGATCTGTACGCCGGAATCCTTTCCATTCGTAAGATGCATTTAAGAGCAATGGAAGAGACAGGGCTTACAGCGGCAGATGAGATGCTCTACCCGGAGAACAGAAGTTATCTGGATGATATTTTATCTTATGAGGCGATCGGTGCAAGATCTGTGGAAAATCAGCAGCATAGATTAACAGCAAGTGGAATGGACATCCCGGTAGGAATGAAGAATCCGACCAGCGGAAATCTCGAGGTTATGCTAAATTCCATTGTTGCAGCACAGAAAGGACATCGTTATATTTATCGCGGAATGGATGTGTCTACAAGCGGTAATCCTTATGCACATGCGATTCTGCGTGGTGGTGTAGATAAATACGGAACCTGTATTCCGAACTATCATTACGAAGACTGCATCCGCTTATATGACTTGTACCAGAAAAAAGATCTGGAGAATCCGGCAATTATTGTAGATGCCAACCATTCAAATTCGAATAAGAAATTCAAAGAGCAGATCCGTATTACAAGCGAAATTCTGCACAGCAGAAGATACAATCCGGCTCTCAAAGATATGATAAAGGGTGTTATGATTGAGAGCTATCTGGAAGAAGGAAGACAGGACATCTGTGATCATATGACTTACGGAAAATCAATTACAGATCCGTGTCTTGGATGGGACGATACAAGAGATCTGATTCTGAAGATAGCAGAAGAATGTTAATAGGAAAATAAAAAATACGTATACTAAAATCTCGGTTTTGGTATACGTATTATTGTATTTTTAAGTGGGAAGTTGTTTCCCAGGACTCTAAGAGTTCCAAGTAATGTAACAACTCCTTTTTCGATTGGAGTGACAGCTTACGGTATCTTGTAAGCAGGAGCGCTTCGGTCTGCGAAGTGTGCGGCTCATCAAAAGTGGTAATTTCAACAGGGGAATCATCAAGCAGATAATCTACACTGACATGGAACAAATCTGCCATAACATTCAGTTTGTCATGGGAAGGTTCTCGGCTTTTTGTTTCATATCCGGCAACAGTAGAACGTGCAACATTTAAAGCGGCGGCAAGCTGAGCCTGTGTCATATGATTTTGCCCGCGTAAAGCTTTTAATTTTTCAGCGAATGATGCCATAATACGTTACCGCCTTTCTGGATATTGGATAATATATATGTATTTTAACAATTGTTTCGATAAAGAACATAGAATGTGCCGAGACTCAACAATAAGCAGAATAAAAGTTCCGAAACGCAACACAAATGAGACATGAAAGGAACAAATCAGCTGGCATCATAAATTTATTATATGGAAAGGAAGCGATATTATGCGTCAGGAAAGATTTAAGATGGAAAGAGAAGGACTGGTTGAAGAAGGTCAGGAGGTTGTGATCAGCGAAAGAAGCGCCGTGACCGGTCAGTATACTTATCTGGTAGAGCCGTCAGTTGCAATGTCCGGCATTTACCGTACAAGAGAGCGTATTATGTCCCGAAAAGGGGTTATCAAGGAAATCGAGAAGACAGAGAGAGGCTTTTATCTCGTAGTGGAGATGGAGGAATAAAGTTATTTATACAGGGACAGACAAGAAATTTCACCGGATGCTAATTCCCCAAAATAAAAAATCTCCATTATGACTAAGAAAATTCAATAGAGGGAACATTATTTTGGAAAAGACACAAGGCGCTTGCCATTGACACCCGATTGGAAAAAACTTATAATTTGTATAAAGCATATTAGTATTATACGGAAGGACGAAGATAGATGTTTATAGCAAAGAATGATGAAGAACAAAGAAGCAGAATCTGGAGGGCAGTCGTACTGGTTTCAACTGCGCTGATCATCCTGATTGCAATCTTCCTGCTGACGAAGATGTTCACTTCCAATCCGGTAGAAGGAAACTGGAAGGATGAGAATGGAAGAATGGATCTGAGTATCCATGGCAGCGGTTCGGCAGATGTGACGCTGTTAGATTTCCAGGAGCAGGACAAAGTAGAAGTGCCTTTAGCTTATTCGATTGATAAGGATGCGAAGACGATTACATTTTCCTATGATGACGCGAAGTTAAAAAGCGTAGCTGATAAGTCTAAGGGTGCATATAGCGAAAATGATCTGGAGACAGCTCTTGAATCGCTGGCATCGACTTACACGTACAGTGTTGACCGGGAATGTCTGACACTTACGGAGAGCGAATATGGCGATCAGATGGTATTAGATAAGGAATAATTAAGATCCCTCTATTTTTCCTGTTCAAAGAAACGGGTGATAGAGGGTTTTTCCGACATTTAGAGAGAAAAGAAACAGAATAATTGCGGTTAAGGAGAGAAATTATGACAAGAGAACGTACGAAAGTAGTACAGATTGGAAATGTGAAGATTGGTGGAGGAAATCCGATTGCAATTCAGTCTATGACGAATACGAAGACAGAAGATGTAGATGCAACGGTTGCACAGATCCATGCGCTGGAGAAAGCAGGATGTGAGATTATTCGTTGCGCTGTGCCGACGATAGAAGCGGCGGAAGCACTTGGAAAAATCAAGAAGCAGATTCATATTCCATTGGTGGCGGACATTCATTTTGATTACCGGTTGGCGATTGCTGCGATTGAGAATGGCGCAGATAAGATCCGTATCAATCCGGGAAATATCGGGGATGCATCCCGCGTGCAGGCAGTGGTAGATAAGGCAAAAGAACATGGCATCCCAATCCGTGTCGGGGTAAACAGCGGTTCTCTGGAGAAGAATCTGGTAGAGAAATACGGTGGCGTTACAGCTGAAGGCCTGGTTGAGAGTGCCATGGATAAAGTACATATGATTGAAGAGATGGGCTATGACAATCTGGTTGTCAGCATCAAATCTTCCGATGTACTGATGTGTGTGAAAGCGCATGAGCTGATCGCTGACCAGTGTAAATATCCATTACATGTAGGTATTACAGAGTCCGGTACTTTACTTGCCGGAAATATTAAGTCATCCATTGGGCTCGGTCTGATTCTGCATCAGGGAATCGGAGATACGATCCGTGTATCACTGACCGGAGATCCGACAGAAGAGATCAAGTCTGCAAAATTAATTTTAAAGACACTCGGACTTCGTAAAGGTGGAATCGAAGTTGTGTCCTGTCCGACCTGCGGAAGAACGAAGATCGATCTCATAGGTCTTGCAAATCAGGTAGAGCAGATGGTAGCTGATATTCCGCTTGATATCAAAGTTGCGGTGATGGGCTGTGTCGTAAACGGACCGGGAGAAGCAAAAGAAGCAGATATAGGAATCGCCGGAGGAATCGGAGAAGGACTTCTGATCAAGAAGGGCGAGATTGTGAAGAAAGTAAAAGAAGATGAGTTGTTAGAAACATTAAGATGGGAGCTTTTACACTGGAATGAATAAAAAATTTTTTGAAGTATTTCCAACATTAAAGGTGAAAGATGATATGCGTCTGTTATTACAGGACGTAGAAGTTAGCAAAGTCACGACGAATTCTAATCGTGACTTTGTCCGTATTCATATAGAAAGTGCACATTTGCTTCAGAAGAAGATGATCTACCGTGTGGAATCTATGGTAAAGGAGCAGTTATTCGGAAAAAACAGACTCCAGATAGAGGTAAAAGAGCAGTATCATTTATCGGCACAGTATACGCCGGAGAATCTGCTTAACGAGTATCTGGACAGTATTCTGGAAGAACTGGGGACGGAGAGTGTCGTAGAGCGCAGCATGATGCAGAGCGCTACGTGGTCTTTTGATACGGAAAATGTACTGAGACTCCAGCTTACAGATACAATTGTTGCAAAGGGCAAGAAAGAGCATCTCGTACATTATCTGGAGCGGATATTTGCAGAGCGTTTTTGCTGTCCGATTGAAGTACACGTTACATATAAGAAAGCAAAAGACAGCAAATTAAAATATAATGACCAGAAGATTCAGCAGGAAGTAGAAGCAATTCTGGAACACACAGCGGCAGTGAGAGAAGAAAATGCCACTCAGGAAGCGGAAGCTTCAGACGAAGATAAGAAAAAAGAAACGAAAAAAGAGGAAAAGAAAGCAGCAGCGGTGCAAAAGTCTGCATCAAAACCAATGACTGGTGGAAAGGGTAAGAAATTTTCCGGAAACTTTGGTAAAAAAGAGCGGTTTTCTCCATTTAAGCGGAATCCGGACGATCCGAATCTGCTCTATGGACGTGATTTTGATGATGATCCGATCGAGTTATCCACAGTTGTAGGTGAGATGGGTGAGATTACCTTCCGTGGCAAAGTCATTGAATTTGATACCCGTGAGATCCGTAATGAGAAGACAATTGTCATGTTCGCAGTGACAGATTTTACCGATACGATCATGGTTAAGATGTTTGTAAGAAATGAGCAGCTCCCAGATGTATTAGGTGATATCAAGAAAGGCGCTTTTCTGAAAATCAAGGGTGTAACAACGATCGATAAATTTGACGGAGAACTGACAATCGGTTCGGTAACCGGAATCCGCAAGATCAGTGATTTCACAGAATCCAGAATGGATACTGCGCCGGAGAAACGTGTGGAGCTTCACTGCCATACAAAGATGAGCGATATGGACGGTGTCTCTGAGGTAGTTGATATTCTGAAGCGTGCCCATGAATGGGGACACAAGGCGATCGCAATCACAGACCACGGCGTGGTACAGGCATTCCCAATTGCCAATCATTTTATTGAAGGATTGGATAAAGACGATCCATTTAAGGTGATTTACGGAGTGGAAGGTTATCTGGTTGATGATCTGCAGGATGTTGCAGTGAATGAAAAAGGGCAGAGCCTGAATGACACATATGTAGTATTCGACCTTGAGACGACCGGATTCAGCTCAATCAAGGACAAGATTATCGAGATTGGTGCTGTAAAGGTGGAAAATGGAGTGATTACTGACAAATTCAGTACATTTGTCAATCCGAAAGTGCCGATTCCGTTTGAAATTACGAACCTGACGGGCATTACCGATGACATGGTTATGGAAGCGCCGGATATCGAGACGATCCTGCCTCAGTTTCTCGAATTTGTCGGAGATGCGGTACTGGTGGCACACAATGCAAGCTTTGATGTAAGCTTTATTGAACAGAATTGCAGATATCAGGACATCACACCGGATTTTACATCGGTAGACACGGTAGCGATGGCGAGAATCTTACTGCCGACTTTATCGAAGTTTAAGTTGAATGTTGTGGCGAATGCACTGCACATTTCTCTGGAAAATCATCACCGCGCTGTTGATGATGCGGGAGCGACGGCAGAGATTTTCGTAAAATTTGTGGAAATGCTGCGCGCCAGAAATATTAAGACGTTGACGAAATTAAACCAGTTTGGAGCGCAGAATAAGGATGCGATCAGGAAATTACCGTCCTATCATGTAATTATTCTTGCAAAGAACCAGACCGGTCGTGTGAATCTTTACAAACTGGTGTCGGAGTCACATCTGGACTTTTATGCGAGACGCCCGCGTATTCCGAAGAGTGAGTTGTCAAAATACAGAGAAGGCTTGATTGTAGGAAGCGCCTGCGAAGCGGGAGAGCTGTATCAGGCAATCTTAAATGATAAGTCTGAACAGCGGATTTCCAGAATTGTCAACTTCTATGATTATCTGGAAGTACAGCCGCTTGGAAACAACGAATTCATGATCGACAGCCCGAAGATTACGAAGGTAAACAGTGAGGAAGATTTGCGTGAGATCAACCGGAAGATTATTGCGTTAGGTGAAAAGTTCAATAAGCCGGTTGTGGCAACCTGTGATGTGCATTTTCTGAATCCGGAAGATGAAGTGTACCGCCGGATCATTATGGCGGGTAAGGGATTCCCGGATGCGGATAACCAGCCGCCGCTGTATCTGCACACAACGGATGAGATGTTAGAAGAATTTGAATACCTCGGTTCTGCGAAAGCAAGAGAAATCGTAATAGAGAATCCGAACCGGATTGCCGATATGATCGAACGGATTTCCCCGGTGCGTCCGGATAAGTGTCCGCCGGTTATCCCGGATTCGGATAAGACGTTGCGTGAGATCTGTTATAATAAAGCGCACTCCATGTATGGAGAGGAACTTCCACCGGTTGTTACGGAACGTCTGGAGAGAGAGCTGAACTCTATTATTTCCAACGGATTCGCTGTTATGTATATTATCGCACAGAAGCTGGTATGGAAATCAAATGAGGACGGCTATCTGGTAGGTTCCCGTGGATCCGTAGGATCTTCTTTCGTTGCTACGATGGCGGGAATCACGGAAGTTAATCCGCTAAGCCCCCATTATTACTGCCCGAATTGTCATTACAGTGATTTTGATTCGGATGAAGTGCGTGCGTATGCCGGAGGCTGTGGATGGGATATGCCGGATAAGAACTGCCCGGAATGTGGCACACCGTTGATCAAAGATGGTTTTGACATTCCATTTGAGACTTTCCTTGGATTCAAAGGAAATAAAGAGCCGGATATTGACCTGAACTTCTCCGGTGATTATCAGAGTAATGCGCATAAATATACAGAAGTTATTTTCGGAGCAGGTCAGACTTACCGTGCCGGAACGATCGGTACGCTGGCAGATAAGACAGCGTTCGGTTATGTGAAGAATTATTATGAAGAGCGCGGACAGGGAAAGAGAACCTGTGAGATCAATCGTATTGTAGGTGGATGTACCGGTATCCGCAGAAGTACCGGACAGCATCCGGGTGGTATTATCGTACTTCCACTGGGTGAGGATATTAACTCGTTCACTCCAGTGCAGCATCCGGCAAATGATATGACAACAGATATTATCACAACACATTTTGATTACCATTCCATCGATCACAACTTATTGAAGCTGGACATTCTCGGACATGATGATCCGACAATGATCAAGACGCTGGAGGAATATATCAGCTCACCGGCGATGGACAATGAATACAATGAAACAGATCACAAATTTGTAGCGACGGATATTCCGCTGGATGATCCGGACGTAATGTCACTCTTCCACGATACATCGGCGCTTGGAATCGCACCGGATGATATCGGAGGCTGTCCGGTTGGCTGCCTTGGTATTCCGGAGTTTGGAACGGATTTCGTTATCCAGATGGTTGTCGATACGAAACCAAAGACGTTATCGGATCTGATCCGTATCTCCGGTCTGTCTCACGGAACGGATGTATGGCTGAATAATGCGCAGGATCTTATCAAGAGTGGCAAGGCAACGATTTCCACAGCAATCTGTACGCGAGATGATATTATGACGTATCTGATCAATAAAGGACTGGACAGTGAGGAATCCTTTACGATTATGGAACGTGTGCGAAAGGGAACAGTAGCAAAGGGAAAATGTAAGGAGTGGCCAGACTTTAAGAAAGATATGATCGACCATGATGTACCGGACTGGTATATCGGTTCCTGCGAGAAGATCAAATATATGTTTCCGAAAGCCCATGCGGCTGCATATGTCATGATGGCATACAGAATTGCTTATTGTAAAGTTAATTATCCGCTGGCATATTATGGCGCTTATTTTGGAATCCGTGCTAATGCATTTTCTTATGAAAAAATGTGTCAGGGTAAGGAAAAGCTGCAATATTATATCAATGACTATACAAGAAGATCTTCCTCGCTTACGAATAAAGAGCAGGATGAGATGAAGGATATGCACATCGTGCAGGAAATGTATGCGAGAGGATTTGAATTTATGCCAATCGATATTTATAAAGCGAAAGCGACAAAGTTCCAGATCATTGACGGAAAACTGATGCCGCCGTTCTCTACGATTGATGGAATGGGAGATAAGGCTGCAGAGGCAGTAGAAGTTGCCGCAAAAGATGGTCCATATCTGTCCAGGGATGATTTCAGACAGCGTACAAAAGCAAGTAAGACGGTTATTGATACGATGAATGATCTTGGATTGTTTGGAGAACTGCCGGAATCCAACCAGTTATCATTGTTTGATTTTTAAACGGATATTTTAAATCATCATTACAGAAATATAATGAAAAGAAAGTAAAAAAGATAAAGGAGTCAGTAAGACATGGAAAGTAAGAAACGGTACAAAGGAATTATATGTATTATCATGTCAGCTTTTTGTTTTGCATTGATGAGTTTCTTTGTACGAATGGCAGGAGATCTACCACCGATACAAAAAAGTTTCTTTAGAAATTTTGTGGCGGCCATTTTTGCCGGCATTATATTAATGAAGAATGGAGTACCATTTCACTGTAAAAAAGAAAATTTAGGCTATATGCTTGGAAGATCCATCTGTGGAACGATTGGAATCCTCTGTAATTTCTATGCAGTAGATCATCTAGTGCTGGCAGATGCATCGATGTTAAATAAGATGTCTCCATTTTTTGCAGTAATCTTCAGCTACTTTCTGTTAAAAGAAAAGATTACGGTGCCACAGGGATTATTTGTAATCGGTGCGTTTGTGGGAAGTTTATTTGTGATCAAACCGACATTCAGCAATATGGATCTGCTCCCTTCCCTGATCGGACTGTGTGGAGGAATCGGTGCAGGAGCGGCATATACGATGGTAAGAAAACTTGGAGAGCGGGGAGAAAAAGGACCGTTTATTGTATTTTTCTTCTCTACCTTTTCCTGTGTAGTGACGTTGCCATGGCTGCTTTTTGACTATCATCCGATGAGTCTTGCACAGATCGGGATTCTGCTGTTTGCAGGATTGTCGGCGGCAGGAGGCCAGTTCTCTATTACAGCAGCATATTGCTATGCTCCGGCGAGAGAGATCTCTGTTTATGATTATTCACAGATTATCTTCTCGGCAGGACTTGGATTTTTCTTCTTCGAACAGATTCCGGATCTGTTAAGCTGGATCGGCTATGCAGTCATCTGTCTGATGGCAGTAGCAATGTTTTTATATAACAATCGCAGAACGGAGTAAAAGATATGAGACAGTCACAGATTACACAGTGGTGTCAGGCGATCATAGAATCGCAGGCAGTAAAAGAAGGCCTGTATATCGATGCAACAATGGGAAAAGGTGGAGATACCGCCTTCTTATGCAGACTTGCAGGTGAAAATGGACATGTTCTTGCATTTGATGTGCAGGAAGAAGCGCTCCATCTTACAAAAGAGCGTCTTACAAAAGAAGAACTTGCAGACCGGGCAGAGCTTTGTCTGTGCGGACATGAGCATATGGCAGAATATGCAGGAGAAGAGACTGTGGATGTGATCTGCTTTAATTTTGGATATCTGCCGGGGGGAGATCATAAGGTTGCAACCCATGCTGAAACCAGTATGCAGGCAATCCTGCAAGGATTGAAACTTTTGAAGCATGGAGGGATGATGAGTCTCTGCATATACAGTGGCGGCGATACCGGTTTTGAAGAAAAAGATGCAATTCTGAATCTGCTGCGTACACTGCCGTCAAGAGAATATACAGTGATCGCAAATGAGTATTATAATAGAAAAAATAATCCGCCGATGCCAGTGTTTATTTTTAAATCATGATATACGAGTAGAATTGTGGAAGTGTGAAGTATGGAGCAATTCGTATGGCATAATAATATACAGGAAGAAGGGAGTTCACAAGATGAGAAGAACAGACAGAGAAGTCACAGACAGAGAAAAACAGATGGAAATCCTGCATGTATGTAAAGTAGCAAGAATTGGAATCCAGGATGGAAAGGGCGTATATGTAGTGCCTGTAAACTTTGGGCTTGTAATAGAAACAGATAAATTGACAATGTATGTGCATGGAGCAAAAGAAGGCAAGAAACTGGACTTAATAAAAGAAAATCCATATGTTGGATTTGAGATGGACTGCAAGGATGAACTCGTTGAAGGAAAAGTTGCATGCCAGTACAGCTACTATTATGCAAGTATTATCGGCAGTGGCAAGGCATCTGTCGTAGAAGATCAGGAAGAAAAATGCAAGGCTCTGGCAGCGATCATGAAACATCAGACCGGTAAAGAGTTCAAAGACTTCAGTGAGAATCCGAAGCTTGCAGATGCAGTTGGAGTTTTCAAAATCGAAGTTGATGAATATACATGCAAGCAGCATGCATAAAAAGGTGTCTGTAAAGTGCCTTTTGTTCAATTAATGCTTTAAACTACGAAAGTAATGTGCTATACTATAACAAGTGGCAGGCGTAAAGGTTTTGCGCCTGTTTTCGTAATATTGGGGAGAAGAATCCCGGTAGCATGAAGGAGGATGTAACATGATTTGGGCAAAGGAAGAAACCCTGCCAAGAGCTGAGATTGAGAAGATCCAGCTGGAGCGGTTAAAAGAGACCGTACATTATATTTATGAAAAAGTAGAACCATACCGTGAGAAGATGGATGCAGCAGGTGTGAAACCGGAAGATATTCAGACGCTGGATGATCTGAAGAAGCTGCCATTTACATATAAAGCAGATTTCAGAGATCATTATCCAACAGGACTGTTTGCAGTAGATAAGAAAGAACTGGTACGTTTCCATGCAAGTTCCGGAACAACCGGTAAACCGACCGTTGTAGGATATACAAGAAAGGATCTGGATACATGGCTAAATAACGTGGCACGAATCGCCTGTATGGGCGGTGCGACACCAGACGATATCGCACAGAATGCATTTGGATATGGAACATTTACCGGAGCGCTCGGACTGCAGGGCGGATTGGAGAAGATCGGAGCAGCAGTCATCCCGATGTCATCCGGTAATACAAAGAAGCAGATTATGTTTATGCAGGATGTTGGAACAACACTTCTGATCGCAACACCATCTTATGCATTGCATCTTGGAGAAGAGATTCGTGCAAGAGGACTGGATCCGGAGAAGGATCTGCATGTCCATATCGGTCTGTTCGGCGGTGAGGGTATGACAGAACCTATGCGTGATGAGATGCACAAAGTATGGGGGGAGAATTTCCTCTGCACACAGAATTATGGTATGAGTGAATTATGTGGACCAGGTGTTGCAGGTGAGTGTGAACAGCTCTGCGGTATGCATATTAATGAAGACTGGTTTATCCCTGAGATCATTGATCCGAAGACAGAAGAAGTACTCCCACCGGGAGAAAAAGGAGAACTGGTTGTAACTTGTCTCGGAAAAGAAGCGCTTCCGCTTGTCCGTTACAGAACCGGTGACCTGACCAGATTATTTTACGAACCATGTAAATGTGGAAGAACTACAGTGCGCATGGAGAATTTATCCGGTCGCGCAGATGATATGCTTGTTATCCGTGGTGTCAATGTATTCCCGACACAGATTGAAGAAGTGATGTTACAGATTCCGGAGATCGGACCACATTATGAGATCGTAGTAGAGAGAAAGAACCGTCTGGATGTTATGACGATTACTGTAGAATTAGTAGATGACAGACTGCTTGACAGCTACAGCAAGTTAAGCGAACTGGAGCAGAGAATCAAAAAGGGATTAAAAGCACAGCTTGGACTTGCGACACAGATCAAACTGGTTGCGCCACATTCTCTGAAACGATTCGAAGGAAAAGCAAAACGAGTAACAGATTTACGAAAGGATGGACTGTAAAATGGCAGAAAATAAAAAAGTAATTATGCTCGGCAATGAAGCGATTGCCAGGGGAGCATATGAAGCGGGAGTGAAAGTTTCCGCAGCATATCCGGGAACACCGAGTACAGAGATCAGTGAGAATCTGGTAAAATATAAGGATTCTCTGTACTGTGAGTGGTCACCGAATGAGAAAGTTGCAACGGAGGTTGCAATCGGAGCTTCCGTTGCAGGTGTCCGTGCAATGTCCTGTATGAAGCACGTTGGATTTAACGTGGCGGCAGATCCGGCTTATACTGTTTCCTATATGGGAGTTAACGGCGGACTGGTTATTGTTGTCGCAGACGATCCGGGACTTTACAGTTCCCAGAATGAGCAGGATACAAGAATGGTAGCGCGTGCAGCACAGCTTCCGGTACTGGAGCCTTCTGACAGTTCAGAAGCAAAAGAATTTATGAAAATGGCTTTTGATTTAAGTGAGAAATATGACAGACCATTTGTATTCCGTACAACAACAAGACTCGCACATTCACAGGGACTGGTAGAGTTATGTGATCCGGTAGAAGTGCCGGACAAACCGTATGTAAAAGACATCCGCAAGACGGTTATGATGCCGGGCAATGCGAAGCTTCGCCATGTCGAGATTGAAAAACGCAATCTGGAACTCGCTGAAGTTGCAAATACACTTCCAATCAACCAGGTAGAGATGAACGATACGAAGATCGGTGTGATCACAAGTGGTATCCCGTATCAGTATGTAAGAGAAGCAATGCCGGATGCATCTGTTCTGAAACTGGGAATGGTGAATCCGCTTCCGAGAAAACTGATTGAAGATTTCGCTTCCAAAGTAGAGAAGTTATATATCGTAGAAGAGCTTGATCCGGTGATCGAAGAACAGGTAAAATCCTGGGGAATCAAAGCAACAGGTAAAGAGATCTTCACTGTTCAGGGCGAATACAGTGCCAATATGATCCGTGAAGCAATTCTCGGAGAGAAGCTGGATCTGAAACAGCCGGCGCAGGCACCGGGAAGACCGCCAATCTTATGTCCGGGATGTCCACACAGAAGTGTGTACTATGTACTGAATAAATTAAAAATGCATGCGGCAGGAGATATCGGATGTTATACATTAGGAGCCGTTGCACCGTTAAGTGTAGTAGATACAACAATCTGTATGGGTGCAAGTATTTCCAGCTTACATGGTATGGAGAAAGCAAAAGGTAAAGAATATATCAAAAATTGGGTAGCTGTTATTGGTGATTCTACATTCCTTCATACAGGAGTCAATTCCCTGATGAATATGATGTACAATAAAGCAACAGGAACGGTTATGATTCTTGATAACTCTACAACCGGTATGACCGGACATCAAGATCACGCTGCAACCGGCAAGACACTGCAGGGAGATCCGACTTATGCAATCGATATTCCGGCACTTTGTCGTGCAATCGGTGTGAAGAATGTAATTGAAGTCAATGCATTTGACATTGAAAAATTGGAACAGGTTGTCAAAGAAGAAGTTGCGAAAGATGAAGTTTCCGTTATCATTACAAAGACACCTTGCGTACTGCTCAGCAAGAAGAAAAAACCATTATACGTGGCACATGCAGACAAATGTAAGAAGTGTGGAATGTGTATGAAACCGGGATGTCCTGCAATGACAAAGAATGAGGACGGAACGGTTCATATTGATGATACAATGTGTACCGGATGCGGACTGTGTGATAGCTTATGTAAATTCGGAGCAATAGAATTAGTAAAGGAAGGTGAGAAATAATGGCAGTAAAGAATATTATGATCGTCGGAGTCGGCGGACAGGGAACCCTTCTCACCAGCAGAATCCTTGGCGGACTGGCAATTGCAGGAGGTTATGATGTTAAATTATCCGAGGTACACGGAATGGCACAGCGTGGAGGAAGCGTTGTAACATTCGTCCGTTACGGAGATAAAGTAGCAGAGCCGATCGTGGAAGAAGGACAGGCAGATGTGATCATCGCATTTGAGCGTCTGGAAGCACTGCGCTATGCACATTTCCTCAAAAAAGATGGTGCACTGATCGTCAATGATTGGCGAATCGATCCGATGCCGGTTGTGATCGGAGCAGCTGAATATCCGGAGAATATTCTGGAGAATCTGAAAAAAGATTACCGTGTCTATGCAGTGGATGCTACAGAGGAATCTAAGAAACTTGGCAATCCAAGAGTATTTAACTTAATTGTACTCGGAATTGCAGCACAGCACATGGATTTTTCCAAAGAGCTCTGGTATGATGTGATAGAGAAGACGGTACCGCCGAAAACAATTGAGATTAACAAAAAAGCCTTTGACGTAGGCTATCAGTTATAGGAGGTGTCTTATGATCAGACAGGTATCAGTATTTGTAGAGAATAAACCGGGAAGTCTTATGGATGTAACTTCCAGACTGACAGAAGCAGGAGTGAATATCCGTGCAGTGGCAACATTTGACACACCGGAATTTGGAATTTTGCGAATGGTTGTAGATAAGCCGGATGAAGCAAAAGAATATCTGACAAAACTTGGGTATGTTGTGCGTATCCATGAAGTCATGGGAGTCGCACTGGAAGACAAGAAAGGCAACTTAAATCAGATGCTTGCAATTCTTGCAAAAGGTGAGCTGAACATCAATTATATTTATTCGTTTATTATCCGGGATGGCAAAGAACCGGTTATGGTGTTTAATACAGATGATTTTGCGAAAGCAGAGAAAGTATTAAAAGAAGCAGAGGTTAAGATTGTAGAAGAAGCCGATTTATAATACAAAGGTATTTTACAAGTACGAAGGAGGAGAGTTAACACGACATGGCAGCAGTATCATTAGAAAACTGGAAAGAACAGATCAGAGATCCGAAAATCGAGTGCATGAGCAGAGATGAGATGACAGCACTTCAGAGTGAAAGACTGATAAAACAGGTTGAAAACGTATATGAGCATGTTTCATTTTATCGTAAGAAGATGGATGAGATGGGAGTTTTGCCGGGAGATATCAAAGGAATCGAGGACATTAATAAGCTTCCATTTACAACAAAAGAAGATCTGAGAAATAATTATCCGTTCGGTCTGCTTGCAGTTCCGCAGGATAAGATCGTCAGAGTGCAGGGAACGTCCGGAACAACCGGAAAGCTTACACTTGCATCTTATACACAGAAAGACGTAGACGTCTGGGGTGAATGTGTGGCAAGAGGTCTTACGATGGCTGGACTTACCGCAGAAGACAGACTTCATATCTGTTATGGATACGGACTTTTTACCGGAGGTATGGGACTGGATTTCGGAGCAAGAAAATTAGGCGCTATGGCGATCCCGATGTCAGCAGGTAATACAAAGAGACAGCTCATGTGTATGGAGGATTTCGGAGCAACTGCATTTGCATGTACACCGTCTTATGCATTATATCTTGCAGAAGCAGCAAGAGAAGCAGGAGTTGTGGATCGTTTACAATTAAAGGTCGGAATCAACGGAGCTGAGCCTTGGACAGAAGAGATGCGTCACAAGATCGAAGAACTGCTGAATGTCAACTGTTTTGATATTTATGGATTATGTGAAATCACAGGACCAGGTGTTGCGTTAGAATGTATCCATCATAATGGTATGCATGTTTATGAAGATTACTTCTATCCGGAAGTACTGAATCCGGCAGATAATTCTGCATGTGCAGACGGAGAGACAGGAGAACTTGTATTTACAACACTTGCAAAAGAAGGTATGCCATTACTCCGTTACCGTACAAAAGACCTTACAAGCATTGATCACAGCACTTGTGCATGTGGAAGAACACTTCCTAGAATCCAGAAGTTCAAAGGACGTACCGATGACATGAAAGTTATCCGTGGTGTTAACGTATTCCCGACACAGGTTGAGACCGCGCTTCTGTCCATTGGTGGCGGTGTAGCTCCACACTATATTCTGATCGTAGACCGCGAGAATAATCTGGACGTTCTTACAGTTATGGTAGAAGTAGATGAGAAATACTTCTCTGATGAGATTCGTAAATTGGACGAACTAAAAGCAAAAGTCGGTGCAGTCTTAAAACAGGCACTGGGCGTTGCAGTCAGAGTTAAACTGGTTGAGCCAAAGACCATCCAGAGAAGTGAAGGAAAAGCAAAACGTGTCATTGACAACAGAGAGATGTAAAAGGAGGGGACAATATGGGAATCAGTAATACAATCCAGCAGTTATCAGTATTTCTGGAAAACCGCGAAGGACGTATGGACGAAGTGCTACGTGTCCTTGCAGAAAATGATGTCAATATCGTTGCACTGAGTCTTGCAGATACATCCGATTATGGTATGCTTCGTATGATCACATCGGATCCGCACAAAGGACGTGCAGCTTTAAAAGAAGCAGGAATCACAGCAATGCTTACAGATGTTGTGGCGCTTCGTGTACCGCACGAGACAGGATCACTTGCAAAAGCGATGCACCAGATCGTGGAAGGAGAAGTCAACATCGAATATATGTATGCGTTCGCAAATGGTGTGGATGCGGCAGCAGTATTAAAGAGTGACGATCCGGGACGCGTGATCGATATTCTGAAAGGCAGTGGATTCGACGTATACAGCGCAGATGAAGCTTACCACGCAACTGACAGTTAAGGAGTCGTTGATTATGGAAAATGATTTAGTAAAGATCTATACAGCGTATGATCATATCCAGGCAGAGATGGCAGTTGGTGCGCTGGAGAATCAGCAGATTCCGGCACTCAGAAAAGAACTTGGAAATGCCGGTCTTCTGAATATTTACGGAACCAACTCCATGAGCGGGGAAGAGATCTATGTACCGAAAGAGAGCAAAGAGAAAGCAAGAGAAGTTCTGATCGCGATAGGATTTTTAGAAGAGGAATAAAAGAAAATGGAGGGATGTCTTACGACAGGACCTCCATTTTCGTGTGTGACAGAGGCATTGGAGAAAGAAAAATGAAAGCAGAAAAGGGAAATAATCTTGAGAAAGAATTGCAGAAAATGCTCACAGCAATCCATCCGGCGGATCCATGTGTGGCAGAAACCGCACTGAAGCGCTGGAATTCAATCGCAAAGCCGTTGCACAGCCTTGGAAAACTGGAAAAAGACATCATCCAGATTGCAGGGATGACCGGTGATCCGAATGTACATCTGGACAAAAAAGCATTACTTGTGATGTGTGCGGATAATGGTGTAGTTGAAGAAGGTGTCACACAGACGGGACAGGAAGTGACCGCCATTGTTGCTGAAAATTTTCTGACCGGCAATACAAGCGCTGCGATCATGTGCAGACAGGCTGGTGTGGATCTCTTTCCGGTTGACATTGGCATGGTTACAGATACAAAAGTCCCAGATGTTAAGATCCGCTATGGAACAGCAAATTTCGTAAAAGAACCGGCAATGACGAGAGGAGAAGCAGTGCGTGCCATCCTGACCGGAATACAGATTGCCCGGGATAAGAAAAAGGAAGGCTATCAGATCCTCTGTATCGGTGAGATGGGGATTGGCAATACAACGACAAGCAGTGCTGTGGCATCTGTGCTTCTTGGAAAAGAACCGGAAGAACTGACAGGTCGTGGCGCCGGGCTTGACGACAGCGGTCTGCAAAAGAAGATACAGGCAATCTGTACGGGAATTGAAAAACATCATCCGCGGGCAGATGACCCGGTGGATGTACTTGCAAAAGTGGGAGGGCTGGACATTGCAGGAATGGCAGGCATCTGCCTTGGTGGTGCAATTGAGCATATTCCTGTCATGCTGGATGGATTTATTTCGGATGTGGCGGCGCTTCTTGCTGTGCACCTGTGCCCGGCTGTAAAAGACTATCTGTTGATTTCACACGTATCAAAAGAACCGGGGGCCGGGATGGTATTGCGAGAGCTGACAGCGGAAAAAGCCAGTGATGTCCACGGCATGAATCTCGGTATGTGTTTAGGAGAAGGAACCGGAGCAGTCGCATATTTACCGGTTCTGGAACTTGGATTATCCGTGTATCAGGAAATGAGCACATTTGCAGAGAATCAGATTGAGGACTACAAGGATTATACGAAAGAAAATCCGGCAAAGGATTCTCCGGAAAAAACAGAAGCAAATATAGGAGGAACGCCATGTTGCATGTAATTACCGGAGGAAGCGGAAGTGGAAAATCAGCCTATGCAGAGAACTGGCTGCTTGAACAACGCGAGAAAAATCTGTATGATGAAAATAGCGAAAATACGAATCCGTCTGCGCCATTCTATATTGCGACGATGATTCCATATGGAAAAGAAGGGGAAACAAAAGTTATAAGACACAGGAGACTGCGCGCGGGAAAAGGATTCCGGACATTTGAATGTTACCGGGATCTTGCGAAAGCAGACATTCCGGTAAATACGGGGATTCTGTTAGAGTGCATGTCGAATCTGACGGCAAATGAGCTGTATGACGAAGCAGGAAACATGAATAAACCTGAAAAAGTAAAAAGACAGATACTGGAAGGAATCCGGCATGTGATAGAAAAGACGGATTTACTTGTCATCGTTACAAATGAAGTTCAGGGAGATCAGATGGAATACAGCGAAGAGACGAAGATTTACCAGCGAGTACTGGGGGAAGTAAACCAGAGCCTTGCCGGACTTGCAGAGAAAGTAACGGAAGTCGTATATGGGATTCCGGTGGAGATAAAATAGATGAAGAAATTATGGAACAGTTTTAAAATTGCATTTGCAATGTACAGTAAAATACCAATGCCACAAAGCGAGTGGACGGAAGAAAATATGTCCTATGCTATGTGTTTTTTCCCTTGGGTGGGAGCTGTGACAGGCGGCATGTCCTATCTGGTCGTGTTGTTTGCAGATCTGTTAAAAGAAAGAGAAATCTCATTTGGCAGCCTGTTCTTTCCGGCAGTACTGACGGTGTTACCGGTTTTGATCAGTGGTGGCATCCACATGGATGGATTTCTGGATACGCAGGATGCATTAAGCTCCTGGCAATCGGAAGAGAAGCGTCTGGAAATCCTTAAAGATCCCCATGCAGGAGCATTTGCAATCCTGTCCGGCTGCGTTTATTTCATCTTGAGTCTTGGCATATATTCCGGCGTGACAGAGGAGAGCATGCGGCTGATCGGGATGGGATTCATACTATCCCGGACACTAAGTGGCATATCCGTACTTCGGTTTCCTCAGGCAAGGAAAAACGGTCTGGTTGCAGTATTTGCTGAGCGTGCAGATAAGAGAAGAACCTTTCGTGTATTGATCATCTATCTGGTGCTGGAAATTGTAGCATTGTTATGGGCAGGAAGAGGAGCAGGGCTTTGCTGCGTGATTGTTGCAGGACTTCTTTTTTTGTATTATCATCATATGGCATGTGCAAAATTTGGCGGAGTTACCGGAGATCTGGCAGGGTATTTTCTGCAGATCTGTGAACTTGGAATTGCAATGGCAGCGGTAATTGTGACGAGTGTGTAGATGATGCCAGCGGCAAAAGCACGCGAAGTCCTATGGGTTGCAATAGCGTTTGGAGAAGGTTGTTAGTGGCAGGTTTTGGTGGGAGAATAACAGGAGAGAAAAATGATATTAATAACAGGCGGAGCCTATCATGGAAAACGAAATTATGCAAAACAGATGTACCCTGGTATAGAGTTTGTAGATGGAATATCATGCGCAGAAGAGACAATCTTTGCATGTCAGGGAATGGATCATTTCCACAGTTATATTGAAAACCGGATGCGTGAGGGGAAAAAGCTTCCGGAACTTTTAAAAATAGTGGAAAAGTTAAAGTGTGAAAATTCAGAGATAGTGTTGATCACAGATGAAATTGGATATGGAATCGTTCCGACAGATGCATTTTACAGAGAATATAGAGAGACGCATGGTAGAGTATGCACGCAGATTGCGGCAGAAGCAAAAGAAGTGCACAGGGTAATCTGTGGAATAGGAACGGTGATCAAAGGATGAAAATCTATCTGATACGACATGGAAAGACAAAAGGAAATCTGGAAGAGCGCTATATCGGAAGGACAGATGAGCCTTTGTGCGAGGCTGGAAGAGAAAACTTGAAGAAATACCAGTACCCGCAGGTGGAGATGGTGTTTACCAGTCCCATGAAACGCTGTATGCAGACCGCAGAAACGATTTATCCGGGGCAGCAGTATCAATGCATAGAAGAATTAAGAGAGAGCGATTTCGGTGCATTTGAAGGCCACACATATAAAGAATTGTCCGGTGATGTCAGATATCAGGCCTGGATTGACAGTGGCGGTACATTGCCATTTCCGGGCGGAGAGAGCAGGAAAGAAGTGCGCGACCGCTGCATCCGTGGAATCGAGACCGCATTGAAAATCGCGGAAAAGGAGCATGCTTCACAGATTGCATTTGTCGTACATGGTGGAACGATCATGAACGTGATGGAGAAATATGCAAGACCGCGGGGGCAGTATTATGATTTCCAGGTGAAAAATGGGGAAGGCTATGTGCTGAATCTGAAAAGCAAGACGGAAAATAACCAGTGTAATTACAGGAAGTGTAGCTTTGATAAAAAAACGGAGTGTAAAAATCTGGTTGAAAGCTGAAAACTTAATTGAAAAAATAATTTGAAAAATTGAAAAAATAGTTGCAATTTATAAGAATCTATGATATCATAATTTTCGTTGCAGAGAGCAACAAAAATGAATGCGGGTGTAGTTCAATGGTAGAACACCAGCCTTCCAAGCTGGATACGTGGGTTCGATTCCCATCACCCGCTTTTTTATATATGATGAACCAAGCAAAAGAGCAGAATCATTACTTATGTGAATCCTCACTTTGTAATAATTCTGCTCTTCTTTTGAGCTTTCATAGCCTGTTAAAGAGCAGGCTTTTCGTGCTATAAAATATTATTTATTCATAACGTTCGTCAATTACACGTTTCGTTTTCTTCTCACTTCTCGGAAGAAGACCGATTTCCACAACTTTTACAAGCGGAGTAAATCCGATCTTGCTCTTTACACGTGTAGCAATGCGGTCTGCAAGATCAAGGAAATCAACGGTTCCGTTTGTCTCGACGTAGATACGCATCGTGTCTTTGCCGTCCAGATGAGAGATGCGGATCTGATATTCGCTGGATACTTCCTTGAATTCTTTCAGAATCTCTTCAATCTGGCTTGGGAATACATTTACACCTTTGATCTTCATCATGTCGTCAGTACGTCCCATGATCGTATCCAGACGCGGAAATTTGCTTCCACAAGGGCATTCACCCGGAATAATGCGGGAAAGATCATGTGTACGATAACGGATCAGCGGTGCGCCCTCTTTTACAAGAGTAGTGATTACAATCTCACCGAGTTCGCCGTCCGGAAGAACTTCACCTGTTACAGGATCAATGATTTCAATGTAAATATAATCATCCCAGTAATGCATACCGCAGTCATGTGAGCAGCTGATACCGATTCCCGGACCGTAGATTTCTGTCAGTCCGTAAATATCATACAGCTCGATGCCGAGTTCTTCGGAGATACGTTTCCGCATCTTTTCGCCCCATCTTTCAGAACCGATGATACCTTTCTTCAGATGAATCTTATCTTTGATACCGCGACGTTTAATCTCTTCTGCGAGAAGCAATGCATAAGAAGAAGTAGAACCAAGGACTGTCGTTTTCATGTCCATCATCATCTGTAATTGTTTGTCGGTATTACCAGGTCCCATAGGAATGACCATAGAACCTAATTTCTCAGCGCCTGCCTGAAAACCGATTCCGGCAGTCCACAGTCCGTATCCCGGGGTAATCTGGATGCGATCCATATTTGTCATGCCAGTCATTTCGTAGCAACGTTTGAACATAATCGCCCAGTCGTCTACGTCTTTGGCTGTATACGGGATGATGACCGGAAGTCCGGTTGTTCCGGAAGAAGAGTGGATGCGGACGATCTTCTCCTCCGGTGCAGTCATAAGTCCGAGTGGATAGGCATTTCTTAAGTCACTTTTCTCGGAAAATGGAAGCTTCTGGAAATCTTCCACACTGGAAATGTTTGAAACACCGGCTTCGTCCAGTTTCTTTCCATAGAAACTCTCAGCTTTGATAAGAGCCTGAATCTGTCCGTTTACCTGTGCAATTTGTGTTTCTGTAATTTTCATAGGTCTGTCCTTTCTGTTATGTAAATGAAATGTTTCATATCCGGTTATTTTGTATAATTTAATGCCTGAAGGTTCATGGCGTGGAATTTTTCCGGAAGTGTCCGGAGCATTACATGTTCGATGTCTTCTAAGTTGAAGTCAAGTACACCGGTACGAAGTGCAGTTCCAAGGAGAATCATGTTCAGGACTTTGGATGAACCGATTTCCGCACAGGCTTTGTCAGCATCGATCAGTGTAAGATTCGGAACGTTTTGTTTTAAATATTCAAGCATTGGTTCGGAATCATAATTGCTTTCTGAAAGTGTTGCAGTTACCGGCTTGATCGCGCGAGTGCTTACAACAACATGACCACCTTCTTTTAAGTATGGAAGCATACGGACCGTTTCGCCCGGTTCAAATCCAATGATCAGATCGGCAGTTCCGGCGGCGATCATCGGGGAATAGAGCCCTTCACCGATACGCACATGGCTGAATACACTTCCGCCACGCTGCGCCATACCGATCGTTTCGGCACTCATAACCGGAATATTCTGTTCCATAGCTGCGGCAGCAAGAAGTTTGGATGCAAGGACGGTACCCTGTCCGCCAACACCGCAGAGTACAATATTTTTAATCATGCTGTTTACCTCCTTTGATCGCATGAACCGGACAGATTTGACTGCAAAGTCCACAGCCGGTGCACATAGATGAATCAATGGAAACATTTCCGTCTTCTGTAATGATTGCAGGACATCCCAATTCCCGGATGCATTTCTTGCAATGGATGCAGGAGGAAATATCTACATGCATCGGGGTGCCCGGTTTTGTGACAGCAATGCATGGCGATTTGAAAATGATCGCTTTTACACCCGGCTTATCTGCGAGCTCTTTTACGCAGGAGACAGCCGCCTCGTGATCCAGTGGATTTACTGTTTCTACATCCTGCACGCCGATACCGCGAAGAACCTGTTCGATATTGATTTTCTGGACGATTTCGCCCATAACAGTGCGGCCGGTACCGGGATGCGGCTGGTGTCCGGTCATGGCAGTGGTTGAATTATCCAGAACAACAAGTGTCATATTCGCCTGATTATAGACCGCATTGACAACTCCGGTGATCGCAGAAGCGAAAAACGTAGAATCTCCGACAAATGCAAAGCAGGCAGTATCCGGTTCAATTTTTTCCACACCCTGTGCGATATTCAGACCTGCACCCATGCAGAGGCAGGTATCTACCATATCAAGTGGCCTGGCATTGCCGAGTGTATAACAGCCAATATCACCACAGAAAATAGTCTTGCGACCCTGCATTGCTTTTTTTACTGCGTAGAAAGAAGCACGGTGCGGACATCCTGCACACAGAACCGGCGGACGTACCGGAAGTGGAGGGACATCTGTAAGTTTTTGCTGTTCCTTTACCGGAAGATCAAGAAATGTGCGGATATAGGTATCTACGCTGTCTCTTGTATTTTCTCCGGCGTTGGCAGTATTGTGTGTCAGTTTTCCGAGAATTTTTACCGGAAGGTGATATTTTCCACAAATATAAGTAAGCTCCCGCTCAATGACAGGATCTAATTCTTCCAGACAGAGTACTTCGTCGAGTCCGTCTAAGAACTGGGCTGCCAGCTTTTCCGGAAAAGGATGCGGAGTCGAAATCTTCAAATGGCGGACCATACCGGTTTCAATCAGTGTTTCCATCGCATAAGTAAAACTGATACCGCCGGATACGATTCCTTTCCTGCTGTCTGCAAAAGTGTCACAGGCAGGATAGATTTTATTTTTCTCATAGGAAGAAAATATATCTGCTAATTCAACATTTCTGGCTTCTATTTTCTGATGGTTCTGGTAAGAAAGCCGTGGGAAAATAACCCAACGCTTTGAGTCTTTGACAAAGCCTTCCGGCGTATGTACAGTATATTCTTCCGGATCTTTGACAGATACAGAAGCATAGCCGTGACAGACGCGGGTAGTCGGGCGCAAAAATACAGGAGTGTTATATTTTTCAGAGTATTCATACGCTTCCTGAATCATCTCATATGCTTCCTGTGCAGAAGACGGATCAAAACAAGGTAGCTTGGAAAATGCTGCGAAATGTCTGGTATCCTGCTCTGTCTGCGAGGAAATCGGTCCTGGATCGTCGGCGACAAGAATTACCATACCGCCCTTAACTCCGATGTATTCCAGACTCATCAGAGGATCGGAAGCAACGTTTAAACCAACCTGTTTCATTGTGACGAGTGTTCTTGCGCCACTGTAGGAGGCGCCTGCGGCTAGCTCCATTGCTGCTTTTTCATTAACCGACCATTCGACATAGACATCATCCGGACGGTGTTTGGCAATTGTTTCAAGAACTTCCGTGGATGGAGTTCCGGGATATCCGGCAACAACATTGACACCGGAAGCAACAGCACCAAGTGCAATCGCTGCATTTCCCATTAAAAATTCTTTATGCATGATCTCACCTCAAGTTCGTTAAAAATAGTAATAATTAAAAATAAGTATAGTCTGTTTTGAAGTGAAATTCAATGAAATTCATACAAAGGGTTGTATAAATATTCAAATCATAAGCGAGATCGGACGCTTTTGTAACAATGTATATGCATCAAAAAAAGCACAGTCATGATGGCTGTGCTTATAGTGCTTTTATAGCATTTTGCTGCAAGATATAATGGATAAGAAGCTGCCGGTGGCATATTCTTTTTTATTCCATACAGTTTTCCAGCGACTGGAAGAAGTCAGGATAAGACACATCCACGCACTGGCTGTCCAGAATCTGTGTTGTACCGTCTGCGATTAACCCAGCAACTGCAAATGACATGGCAATCCGGTGATCAAGATAACTGTTAATCTTAGCGCCTTTTAATAGCTGTCCACCGCTTTGCGGGCTGGAACCCTGAATGATCATGCCGTCTTCCGTCGGAGTAATAGTGGCGCCCATCGCACGGAGACCTTCTGTAACAGTATCGATACGGTTCGTTTCTTTTACTTTCAATTCAGCAGCATCTTTGATGATGGTTGGGCCTTCCGCCTGTGATGCCATAACTGCAAGAATCGGAATCTCATCGATCAGCGTCGGAATCAGATTTCCTTCAATAGTAGTGCCTTTCAAATGGCTGGTGCGGACAAGCACATCAGCACGGCCTTCGCCGCCCTCGTAAGTCTGGTTTAACAGTGTGATATCAGCGCCCATGCCTTTGCAGACTTCTAAAAATCCGGCGCGGGTAAGATTCGTGCCGACATTCTTTACAAGCAGTTCACTGTCTGGAACGAGAAGCCCTGCAGCGATAAAATATGCAGCGGAAGAAATGTCACCCGGCACACAGATCTTCTGTCCGTAAAGCTGTTCACATGGTTCTACGTTGGCAGTTGCACTTCCGTCCGGGTGCATAGTAGAAGCGACTTCAGCGCCGAAACTTTGTAACATCAGTTCTGTATGGTTTCGGGAAAGCGCCGGTTCTGTCACCGAAGTAGTACCGTCACCGTAAAGCCCGGCAAGAAGAACTGCGGATTTTACCTGCGCAGAGGCAACCGGTGATGTATAGGAGATTGCGTGAATCTTCCCCGGTGTGATGCGAAGCGGAGCACAGTTATTTCCGCCTATACTCGTAACATTTGCCCCCATCAGATTTAACGGAGTCATAATTCTTCCCATTGGTCTGGAATTTAAAGAATCATCACCGGACATAACAGAAGCAAAATTTTGTCCGGCAAGAATACCGGACATCAACCGGGTTGTTGTACCGCTGTTTCCGACGTTCAGAATGTCGGCAGGTGCAGACAGACCGTGAAGTCCTTTGCCGTGGACAAGGATACTCTGTGGTGTTTCTTCTATTTCAATGCCCATCTTCCGGAAACAGTCGATGGTTGACAGACAGTCGGCTCCCTTCAGAAAATGTGTGATCTCTGTTGTGCCAAGAGAGATTGCTCCTAACATGATGGAACGATGGGAGATCGATTTGTCGCCCGGAATCGTAACTTCGCCTCTTAAACCTTTTACTGGATAGATTTCTTTAACGCTCATAAACAATATACCTGAATTTCTGCAAGAGTGCGCCGGCTTTTTCCTGTGAAGCCGCATCGTAGAACTCTATACGCAGAACCCCCTCTTCAAATTCTCTGTTGTGTACAATGCCGATATTTTTAATACTGAGATTATTGGAAGCAAGGATAGTTGCAATTGCTGCGATTCCACCTGCTTCATCAATGATGTCACAGTAAACGGCAAAATTTTTCTTGATCGGACCTGCCGATGTTTCACTGATCGAGTTCCGGTAAGTACGGGAAGAATCAAAAAGATTGTAAACACCTTGTTCGTCTCCGGCGTCTACCAGTTCTTTTGCTTTTGTAAGTGTTTCAATATAGGAGCCAAGGATCTGGCTGATATTCTCCTTGTTCTGTGTGCAGATATTCTGCCACATTGTCGGAGAGGAAGAGGCGATTCTTGTGATATCTTTGAATCCTCCGGCGGCAAGATGCTTCATCAGCTCGTCTTTCGTATCGGTATCTTTTACAAAGTTGACAAGACTTGCTGCAATAATGTGCGGCAGATGACTGATCGTACCGGTTACGTAGTCGTGTTTTTTATAGTCCAGAATTACCGGCAGTGCCTTCAGTGCAGTGACAAATGATTCATAGCGCGCTATCTTTTCATCGGAAACTTCTACAGATGGTGTCAGCACATAGTAAGCATTTTCAATGAGCATTGCTTTGGAATTGCTGTAACCGCTCTTCTCGGAACCTGCCATAGGATGTCCTCCGATAAAATATTTACCAAGCCCCAGAGTTTCTGCCTCTTCGTGGATGTTTGTTTTCACACTTCCAACATCTGTAAGAATACAGTCCTCATGCATATAGCAGGTAAGCTGCTTCAGATATGCACTGTTAAAAGAAACCGGTGCACATAAAAATATGTAAGAACAGTGATAGAAATTATCATCAATCGTAGTCGCTGCAACGTCGATCACAGATTCCTGTGTAGCGAGTGCCAGCGCTTCTTTATTTTTGTCGAATGCAACGATCTCGTAATCCGGGAAATACTGGCGTATCGCTTTCGCAATAGAACCACCGATCAGACCAAGACCGATGAATCCGATTTTCTGTTTGTCCATAGTAACTCCTTCCATAGATAAAGCCTGTTATTGGATTGAAAAAACAGGCTTTGAAACTTCTGAAATTTATTATATTTTCTTTTTTTGTGTTTGTCAATGCTATGATGCTTTAAAGCGAAAAAGTAAAGAAAGAAAATTGTAAAAAATGTATAAAAGAGTTGTAATTAGTCAGAAAATTTAGTACAATATACCCATGATAATTTACTATAGTAAGGAGGCAGCTTAATATGAAAGTATACAGGACGGATGAGATTAGAAATGTTGTTCTATTAGGACATGGAGGAAGCGGTAAGACAAGTCTTGTGGAAGCCATGGCCTATGTATCAGGGGCAACTACTCGTATGGGAAAAGTTGCAGACGGTAATATGATCAGTGATTTTGATAAAGAGGAACAGAAGAGACAGTTCTCAATCAGCACATCACTGGTACCGATCGAATGGGAGAAAGCGAAGATCAATGTTCTCGATACACCGGGATATTTTGACTTTGTCGGAGAAGTAGAAGAAGCAGTCAGTGCAGCAGATGCAGCAGTTATCGTTGTTTCTGGAAAAGCAGGTGTTGAGGTTGGAACAGAGAAAGCATGGGAATTATGTGACAAATATAATCTGCCTCGTATGGTATATGTTACAGAGATGGACGTGGATGATGCAAGTTTCCGTCAGGTAGTACAGGATCTGACAGATAAGTATGGTAAAGTGATTGCACCGCATTTCCAGCCAATCCGTGAGAATGAGAAGTTAGTTGGTTACGTTAATATTATTAAGAACGCAGGAAGACGTTATACTGGTATCGGAGAGAGAGAAGAGTGCGAGATCCCGGATTACTGTAAACCAAACCTGGAGATCTACCGTGAGAAACTGTTAGAAGCAGTTGCGGAGACAAGTGATGAGTTTATGGAGCGTTATTTTGCAGGAGAAGAGTTTTCTGTAGAGGAGATTCGTTCTGCAATGAGAACAGAAGTTATGGACGGAGATATCGTTCCGGTTGCTATGGGATCGAATATCCAGGCACAGGGAGTTGCAAACCTCCTTTCAGATATTGTAAGATTCTTCCCAAGCCCGGATAGCAGAAAATGCGCCGGCATTAACCGTAAGACGAACGAGATCTATGAAGCAGATTATGATTTTGCAAAAGCAAAATCCGCATATGTCTTCAAAACTATGGTAGATCCGTTTATCGGAAAATATTCTTTCGTAAAAGTATGCTCCGGTGTATTAAAGGGGGACGATGTGCTCTACAATGCAGAGTCCGAAGCAGAAGCCAAACTTGGCAAGATTTATACAATGTCAGGCAACAAACCGGTAGAAGTCAGCGAATTATTTGCGGGTGATATCGGTGCGATCGCCAAACTTGCCAATACAAAGACCGGTGATACACTTTCAGCAAAGACAACGCCGCTGATGTTTGGAAAAACAGAATATTCCAAACCATATACATATATGAAATATGTTGTTAAGAACAAAGGCGATGAGGATAAAGTATCCCAGGCGCTGCAGAAGATGATGGCAGAAGATGTGACACTTAAGAGTGTTAACGACAGTGAGAACCGTCAGACACTGATCTATGGTATGGGTGACCAGCATCTGGAAGTGACGGCAAGCAAACTTGCTGCAAGATACAAATGTGAGATCACACTGGAGACACCGAAAGTGGCATTCCGTGAGACAATTAAGAAGAAATCAGACGTAGATACGAAGTATAAGAAACAGTCCGGCGGACATGGACAGTATGGACATGTCAAGATGAGATTCGAACCATCCGGAGATCAGGAGACACCTTATGTATTCGAAGAAGAAGTTGTGGGCGGAGCTGTTCCGAAGAACTACTTCCCGGCAGTTGAAAAAGGTCTTCAGGAATCTGTACTTAAAGGGCCTCTGGCAGGATATCCGGTTGTAGGTGTGAAAGCAGTTCTGTATGATGGATCTTACCATCCGGTAGATTCTTCTGAGATGGCATTCAAGACAGCAACGATCCAGGCATTTAAGAAAGGCTTCATGGAAGCCGGGCCGGTTCTTTTAGAGCCAATCGCTTCTGTGAAAGTTACAGTTCCGGATGATTATACCGGAGATATTATGGGTGATCTGAATAAGAGAAGAGGTCGTGTGCTTGGTATGAATCCATTAAGCGGCGGATATCAGGAGATTATCGCTGATGTTCCGATGACAGGTATGTTTGGATACTGCACAACACTTCGTTCCATGACCGGTGGACGTGGCAATTATTCTTATGAATTTGCACGTTATGAGCAGGCTCCTTCAGACATTCAGGAAGCAGAGATTGCAAAGAGAGCAGCAGAAGAATAAATCTTTGATAAAAATTTGATTATGAAATAAGAAAAAAAGCTCTGGGAAGGGCTTTTTTTCTTATATTAAAAGTGCTATAATCGTGGTTGCTATTTATATTAGGAAAGAAATTTTGTCAAAGGAATATATGTGAGGAAAGAAAAATGAAAATAGTAATCATTGGTGATGGCAAGGTTGGCCATAAGCTGGCAGTCCAATTATCGGAAGAAGATTACGATATTGTGCTGATTGACCAGAACGAAGGCAAGTTAAAAGCCGCGTTGAACCAGCTTGATATTTTCTGCATTACCGGTAACGGTGCAGATGCAGAGGTTCAGAAACAGGCGGACGTACCACATGCAGATCTGGTAATTGCATGCGCATCAACGGACGAGATGAATATGCTGAGTTGTCTTCTGGCAAAAAGGCTGGGAGCAAAACATACGATAGCCAGAGTACGCAACCCAATTTACTACAGACAGATGGATCTTCTGAAGGAAGACCTGCATCTGAGTATGGCGGTTAATCCGGAGCTGACTGCGGCGAATGAGATTGCCCGTGTGCTTTTGTTCCCGGAGACGAGTAAAGTTGAGACTTTTATGAAGGGAAAAGTAGAACTTGTTGAATATCCGGTACGTGAGAACAGTCCACTGGTGGATATCGCACTTTCAGAGCTGTACCGGAAATTCCAGATCAAAGTACTGGTATGTGCAGTAAAGCGCAAAGGAGAGGTTTACATTCCGGATGGTGATTTTGTCTTAAGAGAAGGAGACAAGTTACATATCGCGGCCGCACATCAGGATCTGAAATCATTTTTTAAATCATTAGGAAGAAAGCGTACTCGTGTGAAGAATGTTCTGATCTGCGGAGGAGGGCATTTATGCTTCTATCTTGCAAATCAGCTTCTGCAGGCAGGAATGCAGGTGAAGATCATTGAGATCAAAGAAAAAAAATGTGAGAATCTCTGTGAATTACTTCCAAAGGCAACGATCATTCATGGTGATGCAACAGATCATGATCTGCTGCTGGAAGAAGGAATTGCCGAAGCAGATGCGATGGTTTCACTGACTGGTCTTGATGAAGAGAATATTATTTTATCTCTATTCGCAAAGACGCAGGGCGTGAATAAGATTATTGCAAAAGTAAATGAAGATTCCAGGGCACAGATGGTGGAAGGACTCGGCATTGACAGTATTATTTCGGCGAAGAGTGCAACGGCGGATGCAATCATGCGATATGTTCGTGCTCGTAAGAATTCTTACAGTAATGCCAATGTAGAGACGATGTATCGTCTTGTGAACGGAAAAGTAGAAGCGCAGGAATTTATCATTCGAAAGGAATGTGAATATACATCCGTCCCACTGAAAGAGCTAAGAACAAAGAAAAATACACTGATTGCATGTATCGGCAGACATCGCCAGGTTATCATCCCGAATGGTGATACAACGATGAAAGTTGGTGACAGCGTTATTGTCGTTACGAAGAATCATGTGATCCGCAATCTGAATGAGATACTTTTATAGGAGCCGGTGGAAATATGAATAGAAGAATGATTTTATATATTCTGGCAAAAATGATGGGAGTAGAAGGTGTGCTTTTGCTCCTTCCTGCTTTTGTCGGACTTTTATATGGAGAAAAAAGCGGAGCCTGCTTTTTATTTCCGGCAACAATATTGGCATTGATTTATATTATATTCGGAATCAGAAAGCCGAATAAAACGAAGATTTATGCAAAAGAAGGTATGATCATCGTTGCCAGTGCATGGATTTTATGGTCGATGTTTGGAGCAATTCCGTTTACGCTGGGAGGATATATCCCGAACTATCTGGATGCGTTTTTTGAGACAGTATCCGGATTTACGACAACAGGTTCTACAATTTTAAATGATATTGAATCGCTGTCACACTGTATGCATTTCTGGAGATGCTTCACACACTGGATCGGTGGTATGGGCGTGCTTGTATTTGTACTGGTTCTGACTTCTCTTGATAAGAAGAATATGATGTATTTGATGCGTGCGGAAGTACCGGGACCAGAGAAAGATAAGCTTGTGCCGAAAGCGATGGCAACAGCGAGAATTTTATATGGAATGTATTTTGCACTGACAGCAGTAGAAATTGTATTGCTGCTTTTTGGTGGTATGTCCCCATTTGACAGTATTATCCATGCATTCAGTACTGCAGGAACCGGAGGATTTTCGAACTATGCTAATAGTATCGGACAGCTTGACAGTGCATATATTGACGGTGTGATCACGGTATTTATGATCCTGTTCGGTATCAATTTTAACCTGTTTTATCTGTTGTTGTTAAGACAGTTCAAACCGGTATGGAAAAATGAAGAACTGCGGACGTATCTGGCGATCATAGCAACAGCGATTGCCTTGATCACATGGAATATTACATCGATATATGGCAATCCGTTAAAGGCATTCCGGTATGCGGCATTTCAGGTCGCATCCATTATTACGACAACCGGATTCTCGACGGCCGATTATATGAAATGGCCGACGATGTCACAGACGATCATCATCATACTAATGATCATTGGTGCGTGTGCTTCATCCACAGGCGGTGGTATCAAAGTTTCAAGATTCTTGATTGTTGTTAAGAGTATTAAGAAAGAACTGAAACAGATGGTCCATCCGAAATCTGTCAACCTGATCCGTATAAATGGCAAGAAGATGAATCCGGACATTGTACAGAATGTATTCGTATATCTGGTTGCATATGCGGGAATTGCCGGGTTATCCGTATTATTGGTTTCTATAGATGATTTTGATTTTGCCACAAACCTCGGATCTGTAATGGGAACTTTGAATAATATCGGCCCGGGACTTGGTGTATCTGGTCCGGCAGGAAACTTTGCACAGTTTTCTCCATTTTCAAAACTGGTATTTTGTATTGATATGTTGATTGGACGTCTGGAAATCTTTCCATTCCTGATGCTCTTTACATCAATATCTTGGAGAAAGAAATTTTAGAATGGGAGGGTGTTATGAAAAAGAGAAGTAAATTTGCGATTGTTGTTATTTTGCTGGCGATTGCGGCGATTTATTATTATGTGTCAATTCCGGCAGTCAATATCCATTCGGCGCAGACATGGTTTTTCGTGATGACACTGTTTGTTGTCCTAATCATTTACTATGCGGTCAGAAAGCGTGTAACACGTGTGGAACTTGGGACGAATAAGATTTTACGTTCCATGATCGGACTGTTGGTTGTGTTTGGAATTGTGTATCTGGCAGGTTCTGTACTGTCATCCCCGATTATCAATGCGAAAAAATATCAGAAATTGATGAAAGTGAAGACTGGAGAGTTCAGTAAAGATGTAAAAGAATTGTCTTATGACAGAATTCCGCTTCTGGATAAAGATACTGCAGCACTTCTCGGAGATCGTAAGATGGGAAGTATGGTAGATATGGTATCTCAGTTTGAGGCAGATGACATTTACAGCCAGATCAATTACAAGAATAATCCGGTCCGTGTAACGCCACTGAAATATGCGAATCTGATTAAGTGGTTTACAAACCGCAGAGAAGGAATTCCGGCATATATCCGGATCAATATGGCTACACAGACAACAGAACTTGTGAAATTAAAAGAAGGAATCAAGTATACGACCAGTGAACATCTGAACCGTAATATTTACCGTCACTTAAGATTTGCACATCCGACTTATATATACGGAGAGTTAAGTTTTGAGATTGATGAAGCCGGAGTACCATACTGGATTGCACCGGTGAAGAAATATAACATCGGTCTGTTCGGTGGTGAAACAGTCGGAAAAGTCGTACTCTGTAACGCAGTAACTGGTGAAACGAAGACATATGACATCAAGGATGTACCGTCATGGGTAGACCGTGCGTATTCGGCAGATATTCTTGTACAGCTTTTTGACTATTATGGCACATTGAAACATGGATTTTTGAACAGTGTGCTGAGTCAGAAGGACTGTCTGGAGACAACGGATGGATATAATTATCTTGCACTGGATGATGATGTCTGGATGTATACAGGTGTAACTTCTGTTAATGGTGACCAGTCCAATGTTGGGTTCGTGCTGGCAAATCAGCGGACGATGGAGACAAAGTATTACACAGTAGAAGGCGCAACCGAAGCGTCAGCGATGTCTTCAGCGGAAGGTCAGGTGCAGAACTTAAAGTACGAGGCAACCTTTCCGCTGCTGCTTAACATTTCCAAGGAACCGACTTACTTTATTGCATTAAAGGATGATGCCGGCCTGGTGAAAAAGTATGCTATGGTAAATGTCCATAAATACCAGATTGTAGCGATTGGTGATAGTGTCAGTCAGTGTGAAGAGAATTACCGGAATCTGCTTGGTGAGAATGGTCTCAAAAAAGCAGAAAAAGACACACGGGATGTGAAGAAGATTACCGGTAAGATCACGAAGATTGCACAGGCAGTCATAGATGGAACATCACATTACTATGTTATGTTGGAAGGATCCGATGACATTTTTGATACATCGGTTGTAGATTTTATCGATATCGTAAAATGCGAAGTCGGACAGACGATTTCACTGGAGTACAAAGAAGGCGATAAGGCGAATACAGTAATGTCTCTTAAAACGGAGACTGACAAAGAAAGCAATACACAGGATAAGGATACAGAGAATATAAACAAATAGATAAAAAGGGAGAACAGAATGGAACTAAGTATCTTACTGGCAGAACAAATTTTATCCATGTTTCTGACAATGATTGTTGGATATATCATTGTCAAGATTGGATTATTCAAGGAGACAGACAGCAAGATCATTTCCAATATGGTAGTTTACATCTGTTCTCCCTGCGTAATTATTGATGCGTTTCAGATTGAGTTAACCGATGATAAATTACAAGGATTATTGATTGCTGTTGTGGCAGCAATTTGTGTTCATATTGTTATGATTGGTGGGACGAAGCTAATGGAAAAACCACTGCATTTTAACCGGATTGAGAAGGCATCTGTCATTTATTCAAATTCAGGTTATCTGCTCATTCCGTTGGTAGGGAATGTTCTTGGAAAAGAGTGGGTATTTTATACAACCGCTTATAATCTGGTACAGACTGTACTACTCTGGACGCATGCAGTCGGAATCATCAGCAAAAAAGACGAAAAGAATTATAAAGAGATATTCCTGAATCCGAATATGATTGCTATGTTTCTTGGAATGCTTATGTTCATATCCAGGATTCGGCTTCCACAAGTGATCGGAACATGTGTAAGCAGTTTCGGAGATATGATCAGTTCGGCAAGTATGCTGGTAATCGGAATGGTGATTGGAAATGTTGATTTAAAGTGGGTGTTCCGTCAGAAGCGACCGTATCTGATCTGTTTTATCCGGTTAATCTTTTATCCGGTGATCGGTGCGGTCGCATTTGGAGTCCTTGGCAGTATGGAAATACACCCGGATGCAGAATATATTCTTATGATCGTATTTCTCGCAACAGCCGCACCAGTTGCAGCAATGGTAACGCAGCTTGCACAGATTTACGACCAGGATGTCAAATACGCAAGTGTCATCAATGTGATGTCAGTGATATTCTGTATTATCACAATGCCATGTATGGTGATGCTGTACGAGAGTTTCTTTTAAATCTATAACATTTAGTGGAGGCTGCCAGTGGCAGATTTTGCAGTAAAAATAGTTTAATAAAATAACAAAGAAGGAAGAGCCGTTGAAAATGATATGTACCCCCTTTGCTGGACGAACCAGTAAGGGGGTATTTTTACAAGACGATTTCGAAGTAAAATCAGAGAATGGATTTGGATTGAAGAATTATATGGAAAAACAATTATAGAAAACACGAATATATAGAGTTGATTATCAATAATACCGATTGGTTAAAAAATCAACAAACCACTATAATGAAAGAATACCACTTGTACGAAAAAAGGAGGAAGGATTATGAGAGGAAGAATCCAGAAAACACTTGCCGTTATGGCTGCTGTGGCAGTAACGGTAACATCCACAGGAGTTGCATCTGTGGATGCACAGGCAGCAACTGTGAAACCGAAAAAACTGACCGTAACATCGTCGGTTTCCAGCAAAGTTATTGATGTGAAGGGGACAACAAAGATTTCTGTAAAACGTGTCAGCCCGAAGAATGCAAGCAAAAGCGTTACATACAAGTCAAGTAATACGAAAATTGCTTCTGTATCCAGCAAAGGTACAGTAAAAGGAAAGAAAACCGGAAGTGTAACGATCACAGCAACATCCAAAGTAAACAAGAAAGTAAAAGCTTCTGTAAAACTGAAAGTAAAGGATCTGAAACCAAGTAAGGTATCCATTCCGGCAGCTCTCAGTCTTACAAATGGAAAGAAAGCAATTGTTAAGGCAACAGTAAGTCCGTCGGGAGTATATGCACCTGTAAAATTCAGTAGCAGTAATACAAAAGTTGCAACTGTATCTTCCACAGGAACGGTAACAGCAAAAAGTGCTGGTAAAGCAGTAATTACAGCAAAGCTGACTCAGAAAAGCAGCAAGGGTAAATATCTGACAGCAAAAACAACTGTAACAGTAAAGAAAGCAGAGACAAAACCGGAAGAAGTTCCAAGTGCAAAGAAAACAGATGTATTTGTATCACCTGCATACATTAAGAGCGTTATGGATGGAAAACAGGAAGAATCCAAGAATTATGTGATTCTTGATACATCTACAGAGGCTGCGCCATATAATGAAGGACATATTCCAGGAGCTTATCACTGCTCTGTGCGTCAGGTAGAGTCAAGTACTTATGCGGCATATGCAAATAATACAATTGACTATACAGATGAGAATCTTGGAAATCTGCATGAGCCTGCAGAATTGGCTGCATTATTGAAAAAATATAATATTACAAAAGATACCATGGTAATCTTATATGGTGCACATCCGGCAACAGAGCGTGTAGCATTCTGTTTCCTGTATTGTGGAGTTGAAAATGTAAAAGTGTTAAATGGTTCGCTTACAAACTGGAAAAATGCAGGATATGAAGTAGAGACAAAAGTTAATACACCTGTAACAGATGCAAATTATGATTTCGGAACAACAGTTCCGGCACATCCGGAATATATTGTTTCCAAAGAAGAACTGAAAGATAAACTTGCAAATGATAAGAATTTCCGTCTTGTAAGTATCCGAAGCCTGGATGAGTTCAAGGGATTATCGGATGGAAACTATCCGATGCTTCAGGAAAAAGGTGAGATTGCCGGAGCAGTATTCGGACGTGCAGGGAATGATGCGAACACAATGGAAGAATATATGAATGCGGACGGAACTTTGATTTCTTATGAGAGATTCAAAGGTTTTATGGCAGATAGCTATGTATATCCGACAAATGAGGTGTGCTTCTTCTGTGGAACAGGATGGAGAGCAACAATGCCTCTTCTGATGGCATATGAAAAAGGCTGGAAAGTAAGTCTGTATGATGGAGGTTGGTGGCAGTGGACCAGAGATCTGGAGCACAATGCGATCCAGATGCTGACACCGGAACAGGCAAGAACATGCAGCAGCTTTGAGTATACAAATATGGATGTAAAACTTCAGGTAGGAGATACTTATAAGAATAGTGATATTCATATCTTCCCTGCAAGTGGAACACTTCCAACTGTACGTTTCAAATCTAACAATACCAATGTTGCAACTGTAGATGCAGATGGAAATGTAACAGCTGTTGGCGTAGGTACAGTGAATATTAAGATGATTGCAACAGATTTCTCAGGAAGAAATACATCTTACACTGTAACTGTCACAGAGAAGCAGGCAGTACAGAGCACAAAAAAAGCAGAGAAGACTGTGAAAACAGAAGAGCCTTCCCAGACAGATGCTCAGGCAGATGATAAATAAAAGAAGATTAAAACTGACTTAGAGATTAACACAAAAAGTGGTAGAAAAAGAACCGGCGCGTGTGTGCCGGTTCTTTTGTGCCATTACAGTCCAAATGAAGACAGTCTTCAATACTTGGGACATCGGTAAGTGTTCTTATAAAAATTTAGGATTCTACAATCCATCTACAGTATCAGTAGAGGAATCCGTTGTACCTGTCGAGTCTGTTGTGCCGCTGCCGGAAGAATCCGATGCGCTGTCCGGCGAACTATCCGTGGAACTGTCTGAGCCGGCATCTGATGAAGTGTCAGATGTGGTATCTGTCGTTCCGGAAGTAGAATCGGAACTGTCGCTTGCAGGTGTTTTAAATTCTCCGTTTGCAATCGCTTCGTTATAGTTTTTAATCAGATCCAGAAGTGCCTGATTCTGATCTCCTTCTAGTGGTGTCGGACAATAATCGTTGCGTACTGATGTGGAAGAGATTGAGCAAGGAATGATATTTTCTTTCGCATTTTTCTGAACTTTTCCCTTTTTGAAAGAGAATGTCTGCTGATAGATCATCGTATTCTTATCAGCTGGGTTGGAGTTTCCGCCAAAACAAAAGTTTCCAAGACTGTAGACAATGGATTTGCCTTTGTAGTATTCAATACCCTGCAAAACATGTGGGTGATGTCCGATAACGAGGTCAGCACCCTGATCTACTGCCAGGTGTGCAAGTGTCTGCTGGTTCGTGTCCGGACTGGTTTCTTTTTCCGTTCCCCAGTGGAAATTTGCAATGATCAGATTTGCGCCGTGTTCTTTTAAAGCCTGGATATTCTGTTTTACCTGTTCTTCGCGATCCAGATGATCATTCAGTTCATAAATACCGATAAGTCCGACTTTGATCTTGCCGATTTTAATGATATCAACGGTATCGTATCCGAATGGAGCGATACCGGCATCGGTCAGGTTTTTGATTGTATCGGTATAACTCTGTTCGCCGTAATCAGAGCTGTGATTGTTCGCTGTATTGGCAGCTTCTACCGAATTGTTTGACAGAATCTGTGCATATTCCGGTGGCGCCTTGAAGGCGTAACTTTTATTTTCTCTCGTTGTCTCTGTAGTCAGTGTTCCTTCAAAATTCACAATAGAAAGATCATCCTTTTCCAGAATGGATTTTACATTTTTGAAGAAATAATCAGCGCCGTATTGATTATAGTAAGTCGGCAGGCTGGTCGAAGAATCAAAATGTTCATCTGTGCCAAGTGTACAATCTCCCATGGAACTTATAGTCAGGGAAGTTGTGGAAGGATTACTCTTTCCTTTGATCGTAAATTCATTCACGGTTACACCGGAAGTGTCAATTGAAGGTGCCTTCTTTTTCTTTTTTTGAGCTGTCTGTTCCGTCTTCGGACTGGAGCCGGTAATTGCATGTACAATTGCTTTGATTCCGGAAAAGATTCCAAAGCAGATCAGAAGCAGAATCAGAATTACAACAGCGCGTCTGACGTGAAGATAGATTCTTCTAAGCTTCCGTCGGCGGCGCCTCAGTCTTTGTCTTTCGTTCTTGTCCATTGTTTGTTCCTCTTTTTCATTCTTTTAAATAAGCGTTATAATGTGCATCCTGTCGGAGGTTTTTTACATGATGGGGAATGCAATTTCCTATCATATAAAAACAGGCAGCTTCTGAATACAAAAAGCCGCCTGCTGTTGTCCTGATCAGATCATTAATTTAAAAATGTGCAACCGTCAGTATTAACTGCGGATAAATCGTCTTTGGCAGCACTGATGCTTACATAAAAGTCAATGTTGCATTCGCTAGAGAGTTTTTTCAGTCGTTCGATAAATTCTGGAATATTTTCCAGAGAAATGTCAGCATGTTTTAAAATACCATCGATAAAGATACACTCGATATCATGGTTAGAACTGTACATACCATATAAGAATCCGATATATTCATCTGTGTTAGTAATTGTTGGAAAATCATCCATACAGATTGTACGGATATCAAATGCTACACTTGCTGTGTCGCGATGTGTTTTTTTGATAAAAACAACATTTCCGTTGCATCTCTTAGCCTGCGCATTAGCCTGCTCAATCATTGTTTGTGTTTTTCCGCTGCCTTTTGGGCCTGTTAATAAATTTACCATGGCAAACTCTCCTTTATGTATCAGATTTACTGAATAATATCAGTATGAGTACTTGAGCTTATTATACACGAAATGACGAAAAGGAACAACTATTTTTTAGATTTTTATATAAAATTCTGAAAATTGTACATACGACTTGACAACTGAAAAAACGTACACTAAACTAAACCGCATGAAAGCAAAGGCGCTTCGAGATTATTCTCGAAGCGCCTTTGCTTTCTGATAATCATTACAGGGATAAAGAACACAAAGGTGTAGATTTTTGGATGTCGACGACAGAAATCCATGCCTTTCTTTATTTCATGATTTTTCAGACAGGTAATGAGAGAAGGAGGACGATTATGACAAAAGAGATAATGACAGCAGTTACAATGACGATCGTGTTTAAAGTGATCGATAGAACATTGGGACTTCAGGTTTCGGAAGAAGAGGAAATTATCGGTCTGGATGCAACGGAACATGGACTTTCTTCTGCTTATGCAGGATTCAGTTTAATGGATGTTACAGGCGGAGGTATGAATGTAAATGAAAATACAGAACTTGGTGAGAACGATTATGATGCGGCATCAGAAGTACAGCGTGCAGCGGCAGTGAAGGTAACTACGCCTGTAGATGCAGAGACAGGTATTCATAAAGTTGTAATTATTGCAAAACTTTCCCGTTATGAAAAACTGAAAAATGCATTAAATACACTTGGTGTAACCGGAATGACTGTAACACAGGTTATGGAATGTGGTATCCAGAAAGGCGCCGGAGAAAAATATCGTGGTGTAGAAATGGATGTAACAGTGCTTCCGAAGGTAAAAGTTGAAGTAATAATAGGAAGTATTCCGGTTGAAAAAGTAGTAGAAACCGTAAAGAAAACATTGTATACAGGACGTGTCGGAGATGGCAAGATCTTTGTTTACAACGTACAGAAAGTCATTAAAGTCCGTACCGGAGAAGAAGATCTGGATGCGCTGAAAGATGTAGAATAAAAAATATCGTTTTGGAGTGGTGCAATCTTAAGATAGGGGTTGACTTATTTTAACATTCTTCATATAATAGATGGGAATAACGCAGAAACGTTGAAGAGGAATATTAAGAGATCATCGTTTTTCAGAGAGCTGTCGGTTGGTGTGAGACAGCAAGCGTAATCTCCCAACTCGCCTCGGAGTTCTATTATTGAACAGGAGTAGATAATAGCGGGTCTTCCCGTTACAGAAGTGAATGAGTGCATCCGGTATATCCGGGTGAAGAAGAGTGGTACCACGGAAATCAAGCCTTTTCGTCTCTTAGAGATGAGGAGGCTTATATTTTTATATAATAAGAATTTCAGTTTCTATTATACAAAAAGCCTCCGGCAGGCTCTGAAGGTGGAAATCAAACATAAAAAGTTATTTAGAAAACAGGAGGAATGGAAAGATGTCAAAGATCCCTTATAATCATAAGGCAATCGAGAAAAAATGGCGCGAAAACTGGGAAAAGAACCCGGTCAATGTGACAACGAACGATGACGGAAGCAAAAGAGAGAAATATTATTGTCTGGATATGTTCCCATATCCATCAGGAAATGGACTTCATGTAGGACACTGGAGAGGTTATGTAATCTCTGATGTATGGAGCCGTTATAAATTGCAGCAGGGCTATTACATCATTCATCCGATGGGATGGGATGCATTCGGACTTCCGGCTGAGAACTATGCAATTAAGATGGGTGTACATCCGTCTATTTCCACAGAAGCAAATATTAAAAATATCAAGAGACAGATCAACGAGATCGCAGCTTTATATGACTGGGATCGTGAAGTAAATACAACAGATCCGAATTTCTATAAGTGGACACAATGGATTTTCGTGAAGATGTTCAAAGAGGGCCTTGCATATGAGAAAGAGTTCCCAATCAACTGGTGCCCGTCCTGCAAGACAGGTCTTGCAAACGAAGAAGTTGTAAATGGTAAATGTGAACGCTGCGGAGCAGAAGTTACCAAGAAGAATCTGCGGCAGTGGATGTTAAAAATCACAGCATATGCAGACCGACTTTTAAATGATCTGGACAAATTAGACTGGCCTGAGAAAGTTAAGAAGATGCAGACAGACTGGATCGGTAAATCTTATGGTGCAGAAGTTGACTTCCCGGTAGAAGGAAGAGAAGAAAAGATCACAGTATATACAACCAGACCAGATACATTATATGGAGCAACCTTTATGGTACTGGCTCCGGAGCATGAACTTGCAAAGAGCCTGGCTACAGATGAGACAAGAGAAGAAGTTGAGAAGTATATTTACGATGCATCCATGAAGTCTAATGTAGACCGTATGCAGGATAAGGAAAAGACAGGTGTATTTACAGGAAGTTATGCGATCAACCCGTTAAATGGCGAGAAGACACCAATCTGGTTATCTGATTATGTACTTGCAGATTATGGTACAGGAGCAATCATGTGTGTACCGGCTCACGATGACCGTGACTTTGAATTTGCAACAAAATTCGGCATCCCGATCATCCAGGTTATCGCAAAAGACGGAAAAGAAATTGAAAATATGACAGAAGCATACACAGAAGCTTCCGGAACAATGATTAATTCCGGTGAGTGGAATGGTATGGAATCTTCTGTACTGAAAAAAGAAGCACCACACATTATCGAAGAACGTGGAATTGGTCGAGCTACTGTTAATTACAAACTGCGTGACTGGGTATTCTCACGTCAAAGATACTGGGGAGAACCAATCCCGATCGTACACTGTCCAAAATGTGGCAATGTTCCGGTACCGGAAGAAGAACTGCCGTTACGTCTGCCGGATGTAGAGTCCTACGAGCCGACAGGAACAGGAGAATCTCCGCTTGCTGCAATTGATGAGTGGGTAAATTGTAAATGCCCGCAGTGTGGCGCTGATGCGAAGAGAGAGACAAATACAATGCCACAGTGGGCCGGATCTTCATGGTATTTCTTGAGATATGTAGATAACCATAACGATAAGGAATTAGTATCCAGAGAGAAAGCAGACGCAATGCTTCCGGTAGATATGTATATCGGTGGTGTAGAACATGCGGTACTGCATCTTTTATACTCCCGTTTCTATACCAAATTCCTTTGTGATATTGGAGTGATTGACTTTGATGAGCCATTCCACAAATTGTTCAACCAGGGAATGATCACAGGTAAGAACGGTATCAAGATGAGTAAATCCAAGGGAAATGTTGTATCTCCTGACGATCTTGTAAGAGATTACGGATGCGATTCCCTGAGAATGTATGAACTTTTTGTAGGACCACCGGAGTTAGATGCTGAGTGGGATGACCGCGGTATTGACGGAGTAAACCGTTTCCTGAAGAGATTCTGGAATCTGGTTATGGACAGCAAAGATGCAAACATCGAAGCTACCAAAGAGATGATCAAAGAACGTCATAAGCTTGCAAAAGATATCACAACCCGTCTGGAAAGCTTCAGCCTGAATACAGCGATTTCCGGATTTATGGAGCATAATAACAAACTGATCGAGATTGCGAAAAAAGCAGGCGGAATCGATACAGAGACATTATCTACAATGGCAGTACTGCTTTCACCATTTGCACCTCATATCGCAGAAGAAGTTTGGGAGCAGTTAGGTCATGAAGGCAGTGTATTCAAAGCCGGATGGCCAACATACGATGAAGAAGCCATGAAAGATGATGAAATCCAGGTACCTGTACAGATCAATGGTAAGACAAGAGCAGTTATCTCTATTGCAGCAGAAAGCAGCAAAGAAGAAGCGATTACAGCAGGAAAAGAAGCAATTGCAGACAAACTGACCGGAAATATCATCAAAGAGATCTATGTACCGAAGAAGATCATTAATATTGTAATGAAATAATAATAGAATTGTGGGAGTACGAAGTACGGAACAATTCGTATGGTATTTTTTAACTTTAACATTATATATAAGAGAATTACAGATAAGACAAGGACGGTTATTGTACAAATTGCAGTAGCCGTCCTTCTTTTCCCTTTCTTTTTAGTCTATGAAGTGGTATGCTTGTGGATAGAAAACGGATCGATAAAGGAGATAGCACAAATATGAATTACAATGAGATGGCATTAAAAATGCACGAAGAACACAAAGGAAAAATCAGTGTCACATCAAAAGTAGCGGTAAAGACAAGAGATGATCTTAGTACGGCGTATACTCCGGGTGTTGCAGAACCTTGCCGGAAGATCAGAGATGATAAATCAGAAGTGTACAGATATACAGCAAAAGGAAATCTCGTAGCAGTTGTATCTGATGGGACGGCAGTTCTGGGACTGGGAGATATCGGCCCGGAAGCGGCAATGCCGGTTATGGAAGGAAAATCCATTTTGTTCAAAGAATTTGCAGGAATTGATGCATTTCCAATCTGTCTGGATACGAAAGACACAGATGAGATCGTGGAGACTGTTAAACGTCTTGCTCCTACATTCGGTGGAATCAATCTGGAAGATATTTCCGCACCGAGATGCTTTGAAATCGAGAGAAGATTAAAAGAAGAACTGGATATTCCGGTATTCCATGACGATCAGCACGGAACAGCGATCGTTGTATCCGCAGGTCTTACGAATGCTTTGAAATATGTCGGAAAAGAATTTTCAGAAGCAAAAGTAGTCATCAATGGTGCCGGATCTGCAGGAATTTCTATCTGTAAATTATTATTAGAGCTGGGAGTCGGTGATATTGTCCTTGTTGATAGGAACGGAATCCTTGCAGTCGGTGAAGAATGGATGAATCCTGCACAGAAAGAGATGGCAGAAAAGACAAATAAAGAACAGATTCATGGAGATTTAAAAACTGCAATGCAGGGTAGAGATGTATTTGTTGGTGTATCTGCTCCGAACATAGTTACAGCAGAGATGGTAAGTACAATGGCAAAAGATGCGGTTGTATTTGCAATGGCGAATCCAACACCGGAGATTATGCCGGATGAAGCCAAGAAAGGCGGAGCCAAAGTTGTTGCAACCGGAAGATCCGATTTCCCGAATCAGATCAACAATGTGCTTGTATTCCCTGGAATTTTCAGAGGTGCGCTTGATGCAAGAGCAACCGATATTACGGAAGAGATGAAGATAGCCGCAGTGAAAGCAATTGCAGACATTATCAAGCCGGAAGAACTGACAGAAGATTATATTATACCGGGTGCTTTTGATGAAAGAGTTGCTGATAATGTGGCAAGAGAAGTTGCAAAAACAGCAATAGAGACCGGAGTTTCTAAGTTGAAAAAAGCAGAATAATTGCGAAAGAGGAATTGGTTATGTTATTAGTAAAAAATGCAGAGGTATACGCACCAGAATACCTGGGGAAAAAGGATGTTTTGATCTGCGGAGGAAAAATTGAAAAGATTCAGGATGAAATTGGTTCGCTTCCAGTTGAATGTGAAGTGTTAGATGCCGAAGGAAAGATGCTGACGCCAGGGTTTATTGATCAGCATGTACATATTACCGGTGGAGGCGGAGAAGGAAGCTTTCATACGAGAACACCGGAATTACAGCTCTCTGAGTTAGTGGAAAATGGTATAACTACAGTCATAGGGCTTCTGGGAACAGATGGAATTACAAGAAGTGTGGAGAATCTTTATGCAAAAACCAAGGCTCTTTGCGAGGAAGGCGTAAGTGCATATATGCTTACGGGAGCTTATGGCTATCCGAATCCGACAATTACCGGAGAAGTTGATCGAGACATTGTATTCATCGACGAGATACTCGGTGTGAAGCTTGCTATTTCCGATCATCGTGCACCGAATGTGACAGAAGAGGAACTGATCCAGATCGCAAGCAAAGTAAGAGTTGCCGGTATGCTCAGCGGGAAACCGGGGATTGTTGTGTTGCATATGGGAGACGATGAGGCTGGATTACAACCGGTATTCCGTGCGTTGGAGAAAACGTCTATTCCTACTCGCATTTTCAGACCAACACATGTAAATCGAAATGAACATCTGTTGGAGGATGGATATGAATTTTTAAGAAGAGGCGGATATGTAGATTTGACTTGTGGCATGCATTCTTCTCCGGGAAGTTATGTTCTGGAAGCAAGGAAAAGAGGAATTCCTACTGAACATATTACGATGAGTTCGGATGGACATGGAAGCTGGTCTCACTATGCGGAAGATGGAACCCTTTTAGAAATTGGAGTGTCCAGTGTAGATGCACTTTATAAAGAATTAAAATATATGGTGAAAGAGCTTGGAATGAAGCTTGAGGATGCATTACCTTATATGACAAGCCATGTGGCTGAGGGGCTGGATCTGCTTCCGAAAAAGGGATGGATAAAAGAAGGAGCAGATGGAGATGTTCTCCTGTTTGATCAGAATATGGAGCTGGATACTTTTATAGCAGGTGGTCGTATTCTCATGAAAAACAAGGAAATCCTTCAAAAAGGAACTTATGAAAAATAATAGAAATTAATAGCGTAAACAAAAAACAGGAGATATGGATAGGAAAATCCGTATCTCCTGTTTTTACTAGGAAGATAATGTATTTATAAAATTCTGTCGTTCGGACGGAGAAATGCTGTCAATGACGAGACAGGATGCCAGGATATTCAGCATGGCAATTGGAATTGTCATTGAATTATAAAACATTTCTGTGGAAGTAGGGCAAATAAGGAGCAAATCACTGTGGCATGCAGCCGGGGAAGCATCGCTGTCGGTGATCGTTAAAATCGGGACACCGGATTCGGAAGCTTTTTTTGCAATATTTCCTATCGGAAAATAGTAGCGCGGGAAAGAGAATAAAATTACAAGATCTCCCTCTGTAAGTTTTCGTAATGTTTTCTGTGTTTGCTCCAAATCGGACAGGTCAATCAGAATGACGTTGTAATACAAGATTAAGAGTCGCAATTTTAAAAATTCTCCAGGCACTTTCGATATATCATGTGCAAAGATAAAAATACGATTACTGCGTCGAATCTTATCAGAAGCTGCCAGAATGGTATCCATAGGCAAATCAGAGATAAACTCGGAAAAGGCACTCACTTCCTGGCTACAGATTTCTAAGAGCATTCGTTCGCGCTCGGGTGCTTTGCCAGCTTCTAATTCTGGAACGAAATAAGTGGAAGAGGATGCGATTCGAATCATCTTCTGTGTATAATCACGGAATTGTTCTTTCAAGCCAACAAATGTGGAACAGCCCAGTTTCTGGCAAAAACGAAGAAGTGTCAATTCGGAGGATCGTGTCTGCTGACTGAGCTGAGCCAGAGTGATGTAGCTTATTTCTTCTGGGTTGGCAATCAGGTAATCTGCGATTGTTTTTTGTTTTTTTGTAAGTGTCGGATATAATTCCTGAATATGTTCTAAAATGTCCATATAGTTTCCTTTCGCTTTTACAGTAAAATGTTTCGTGATATTTTACAAAATATAAGTGATGACTTTACAAATCTATTATAACATGTATAATGAAAAATAGAAAGTAAAGTATATACTTAACTAAAAGAAAATTTATAAGTACCAAAAAGGAAAGAGGAGGACAAGGCTATGAAAAACAGTTTGAAGAGCACTTCGAACGAACCTGGCTGATTATTTTTTTATTTATGTTCGTGATCATTATGATTCCATTTCCATTCTTTTACAGTGAAACATACATCCCTTCATTTGGCGGGGGTCCGTTGTTCCTGTATGGATGGTTTATTCACACTGCGATTACATTTGCATTGATCATCAAGTATTATCGCATGTGTATGAAGCGAAAAGAATATCACACCTATGATGAGGAGGAGAAGTAATTATGAACGGAGCAGCAATTCAGCCTTCACCAGGCCCTTTCTATACGGTGCTGGTACTTTATCTTGGAATTATGGCATTTATTGGTTGGTATGCAGGACGCTATGATGACGGACGTAATCCAGGGTTCCTTGATGATCGCAACAGCAATTGTAACTTTTATTGTTTCTATTGTATGTAATGGGAGGAGGCTTTGGCAATATCAATCATACACTTCAGAGTATGAATGAAGCTTATCTTGCATTTCCGGGTGCCAATGGCTATATGCCTTGGGCATATTATGTATCCAATATTGTATTGTGGTCTTTCTTTACAATGGGACAGCCACATCTATTTACAAAATTCTTTGCAATGAAGGATCATAAGACAATGTTTAAAGCAATACTTCTCGGTACAGCCGGTATGTTCTTCTCTGCAACTTTGATTGAGTGGACCGGTGTAAATGGAATTGCTACGATCCAGAATATCGAGAAAGCAGATCAGATTGTTCCGATGATTTTGCAGAGAGGTCTGAATCCGTTTTTAGCTTCTATTTTCATTGCTGGAATTGTAGCTGCCGGTATGTCTACTATTGATGGTATATTAGTAACGAAAACCGGTGCGGTTACGCGTGACATTTATCAGAAACTCATCAATAAAAAAGCAACAGATGAGAGTGTAATGAAGCTTTCGAAAGTAGTAACTATTCTGATCGATATTATCGTAATTTGTTTCGGCGTATTCCAGCCAGGCAGTATTTTCGAAATTAACCTGTTTGCGTTCTCGGAAATGGCAATTTTTGTAGTGCCGATTCTATTTGGTATTTACTGGAAGAAAGCAACTGCACAAGGAGCGATTGCAGCGGTAGTAGTAGGTGTAATATCACTGTTACTCTTCACGTTGAATCCAACTATAAAAGCATTTGCGTTTGGATTCCATGCATTGTTCCCGACAACAATCATTTCATCAATTGTAATGGTTGTTGTAAGCAAATTCACAAAAACACCACCGCAAGAAGCAATTGAGCGTCATTTTGCGGTGTAGTATAAAGGAGGAAATGAAAATGTATCTTGCAAAATTAACTACAGCACAGGCAAAAGAAGCCTTCAAGAAAGATCCGATTGTTGTAATCCCGGTAGGAAGCACGGAGCAACACGGTACACAGAGTGCACTCGGAACAGACTTCATGGTTCCGACATATCTGGCGGATCATGTGGAGGACATCGAAAATGTCATTATAGCTCCAACAGTTCCGTATGGTGTATGTCCATATCATTTAAGTTTTGAAGGAAGCATCAATATTGGATATGAAGGACTTTACCTCGTACTTCATGGCATTATGGATTCTCTTATGCAGCACGGAGCAAAACGTTTTGTAGTTTTAAATGGTCATGGCGGAAACACACCTTCTATCGACCGTGCGGCTTTAGAGGTATATCATAAGGGCGGTGTATGTGCCAGCGTTGACTGGTGGAGTCTGGTTGCACAGTTAGATAAGAAGTTTGAAGGCGGCCACGGTGACGTACTGGAAACATCTGCAATGATGGCAATTTGTCCGGAGTCTGTTGATCTTGAACTGAGTCAACCGATCAATGCACAGGATCCAACTGAAAATATGAAGGCTGCATATATCCAGGCAGTAAATTTCAAGGGCGGTATTGTACGTCTTGTTAGAGATACGAAGGAAATTGCTCCAAGCGGTTGGTTTGGACCTTTTGATCCGAAAGAATCATCAGCTGAACTGGGACAGCAGGCATTAGATCTCGCAGTATCTTATATCCGTGATTTCTTGGAGGAAATGAAAAAGATAGAATTATAAGTATCTAAATATAAGTAAAAGTAGAAAACTGTTGTTTTGCGATTGGAAAATTGCGAAGCGACAGTTTCTTTTTATTATGTTCTTGCAGCAATAAAGTTATTCAAATTTATCTCAGTCGAGAAGATTCCCACCTCTTTTAGGTGGTGAGTAAATGCAAATTCGTCGCAGTGGGAGTCCAATCTCCGACTGAGATAAACGCTCCGCGAGGATGCGCAGTGATTCTGATAGGAATATGTCAGCTTTGCTGACCAGAATCACGCGCCAAGTCTCACGAACGTTCGACTTGAATTGTTTTACTGGTCTTTACTAAATTGTATAAAATGACACAAAAACATAAAAAATAACAGGTTAATTGTATTAAATATCTAAATTGCAGAAAATATAAAAACATTGTTGACAATTCCGACCTTCGGTGTTATTCTAATATAGTTGTCGCGTGAGACACACCTGAGAAGCGTAGATGTCACACGGAAGACAACAAAG